>CAVQEB010000001.1:0-1216221 GCA_963711435.1 uncultured Gammaproteobacteria bacterium
TCATTTACATACCCGGCAATCACGATATCGACCTGCGGGAGTTCACGGGCCTGAGCTTCGGCAACCTGGAGATTCACCGCGAATACACGCACATCACGGCCACTGGGCTCGAACTGCTGGTACTGCATGGCGATGAGTTTGACGGTGCCGTACGCTGCAGCCGCTGGCTCGCCGCGCTCGGCACCAGTGCCTACGATTTCACGGTCATCCTGAACCGCTACTTCAATGCGATCCGCAGCCTGCTCGGCTACCGCTACTGGTCGCTCGCCGGCTATCTCAAATCCAGAGTCGGCAACGCCATGCAGTATGTGCACGGATTTGAGCAGGCCGCCGCCCACATGGCGCGTCGCCGCGGCTATGGCGGCGTCGTTTGCGGCCACATCCACCGGCCGCAGATCGCCAAGCTCGATGGCACGATGTACTGCAACATTGGCGACTGGGTGGAAAATTGCACCGCGCTGATTGAAGATGACGCGGGCGAGCTTAAGTTGTGGAACTGGGCTGCCGCCGGCGCGGAGCAGCAGCTGCGTATTCCGATCGCCGGATTCGAACGGGCGGCCTGAACCGCTCACCCCGGCAGGCCGCTGCGGCAGCGGCGCGCCGCTCCGGTCAGCTGCTGCTTTGGCGCAGCTCCATCTGTATTTCGCGCCGCTTGTAGTCAATGATCAGCACATCGAGCAGCCCCAGGCAATCCATGCCGATCAGAATCACCGGTTCGCGGGTCAGGTGCCAGTGCTCGAAAATGCGCATGTCGCCGAACGATACGTGCGCGCCGACGATTTGGATGCCACCTAGGTTAATGGGCGGCGCCGGGTAACCTTCGGCCGACTGCACATCGGCGGTGGCGCCCTCGATCTCATCCCGCGTCTCATGGCGGCGCCAGCGCATGCTCGTCAGGGCATCGCGCAGCGCCAGGTTGCCGATCGAAACCTGCCCGCCGGTGTCAATGATTGCCTTGCAGCGTACGTTGCCGACCTGGGCGTCAACCACCAGCAGGTGCTCATCGGACTGTCGCAGCTCAATGGTCTTAAATCCCAGCGGCGCATGCTCGTTGTGGGAGCGGTTGATCCGGATCAGATCGTGCCGGAAATCAATAAAAATGCGCCGGTCAGTCAGCCCTTCGGTACCGAGCACTCCCTGCGCCCCGCCCAGTGCATCGGTGATGATCGGCAGTGTGCTCGCGTGTACCAGCAAGTCACCGACCAACACCGTTTGAACCGGAATCGTCGGTACGGTTGCCGAACCAGTGACACCCCGCAGCGTCACCTGCTCGGATTGATCGGGAGTAATGCCGAGTGCCGCAGCGACGTCGCGCGTAACGCCGGAACGGGATGCGCCGGTATCGAGAACCAGCCGAAACGGCCCCTTGTCGTTGATGAAGACCGGTGCCCAGATGCGGCCGATCTTATCGCGCCGGGTCGGCGCCACGTAGCGCGGCTCGGGTGCCTGCACCTGCACTTCAGGCGTCGGTTCCTCGATCGGAGCCACCGGTGCACCGATCGTCGGAACGTCTGATGCCGATGCGACACTGACTTGCAACAGCAGCCAGCAGCCGGTCCATGCGACGCTACTGATCTTGCCCTTGTTAATCATAATCGCCTACTTCTTGCGCCTGCTTCCATGCTGCCATCGCCCTGATGCATCGTACGCCGCCCGCGCTGTGCACGCCAACGCGGCGACGGCGCCGCGCAGCTATCAATCGGCTCAGCGCGAGCTGGCCAGCAACTGCGTCCAGTAAATCGCCGATGAGCTCTCCAGATCGACCGCATAGGCCACACCCATCTGCGAGAACCTTCCATCCATCAGATTCTCGCAGTGTTCCGGGCTGGCCAGCCAGCCGCGCACCACCTCGTCGGCGCTCGCGGCGCCCGCCGCGACGTTTTCGCCTACGACACCGCGTGGCTGAAACCCAGCGGCGCGCACGCGCTGTGCCGGCGTACTGCCGTCGGGGCCTTCATGCGACAGTCCGCTTCGTCGCGCCATATCCTCGGAATGTCGCAGCGCGACCTCGCTTAGTGTCGCCTCCAAACTTAGACCGGCTGCCGGAGCGAAAGTGCGGCTCCCACAGCGCTGACCCTCGCTCCGCGCCTGATTGACCAGTTCCAACACTCGCAGACTGACAGCGCTGGCGTCCTGCGGGCGCGGCGGCGCGAAAGGCGCCGCGACGATGATCCAAAGTTCTGCGCCGCGACGCACTGCACCCAGCTGGCTGAGCGAGGCATCGCTCAGGGCCGGGCATTCGTGCGCTAGCAACATGGCCGCGAGCACCTCATCGGATGCGGCGCCGGTCAGGTGCACGGCAGTGGCCTGTGACGCGCGATAACCGACCGACAGCGTGGCATTGTCGAGGCTGAAGCCGCGGGCCAGCGCGAGCGCCGCGGCGCTCAGGCTGGTATTGACCCGCAGCGGCGCCCGCCCCGCGCCGCCGGGGCAACTGTGCAGCCGCGCGGCATTGACCACCGAGAGGACATCGGACTTTGCCGGAAGCGCATAGGAAAGTTGGATAACGAGCGCCGCTAACGCCAGCCACAGCCGGAACCGGCCTGCGGCCGCGCCCATTGGCAAACCGAGTTCGCGGATCCCGGCAGACATCATTCAGTCCTTCTCCCAGGCAGCGGCTGCATCGACCACGGCCGAATATTACCGAGCGCCCCCGGCTAATTCCGGCGCCTGCGTCCCGAAATTCGCTTCCGGAATGAGCCCTGACGAGACTCCTCCACCCAGCCAAACCGCAACTCAGCTTGGTAAACGAAGGGCGGGCGCAGGCGTTGACCGCCGCACTTGGCAAGGAAATGCCAAAGGCCCCACCGCGGGTGCGCTACCCGCGGCTGGTGCTTCCAGACTGCGTTATGTCTTGCCGGCGGCCGGTGGGCTGGCGGCAGGTTGCGGTGCGAGCTTGTCGCCCGTGAACGGGTTGAAATGAAAATTACCAGGGAAAGACTCGCCAGTCTTCGGGTCGATCTGCGGCGACAACAGACTACCGAGCGGCAGCCGGTAGTTAAACGTTAAATCGAGTACGTGCACGGCAAAGGACCCGTCGCGCTCGGGGTCGACCACACGGCCGCCGTCTTTGGCGTCAGCCGGAAACGCGAAAAATTCTAAGTGAGCACCGGTAGCGCCCATCATATTGCTAAGCAACGGCGTCAACATATGCAGCAGATTGTTGAGATCCGGACTAACGGCATCATCGCCAAGCGGAGCATAAGTGTTGTGTCTGCCATCTTCGATCGTTACCCCGGCGGCCAACGTACTGCGATCTACAAACGTGAGCCCGGCGAAGGTGCCGACCTTGGCATCGACAACCGCCACCAGCGTGTAGGGGCGAACAGTCTTTAAAAATTGTTCGGCCTGATCGTCGGGGACCTTGCCCGAATTCATGATCGCTGCACGCCAAAACTGCTCGGGAATCCACATCACAATTGTAATCCGATGGTCCCCGGTGCGTTCCTGCTGCACATCCTTGGTGATCGCTGACAGGTCCAGCTTGTTTTGCGCCGGCAGCACCGCTGCGCCCAGCAAACCGATGATCACCATCAGGGAATTCAGAATCTTCGGCATCGGCGGTGCCCTCGGTTTAAAAATGGACAGCGGCGGTACACGCCCACCCGCAGTTTCGCTCATCCGCATTCACTCGCTCTCGAGCCAGACTCGCGGCCTTAAGCTCGCGCCGACCGCCGAAGCGCCCGCGTTATCGCGGGCGCTTCGGTTTTGCGGGTGGTCGCAGTGTGTCGCCGCTATTTGGCGGAAGCCACCTGGACAACCTGATCCAGCTTGGCCCCGGCGACATCCTCTCGAGCGACCAGTTGCGCAGTCAAGCGCTGCAGCTCGGCCAGCTGCGTCTTCATCGACTGCACATCGACCGCCTGCGCCGTGAGTTCTGCGATCCGCTGGTCCTGTTGTGTCAGTTGCCGGGCCTGCGCCACAACCAGTTCGTGTTCCTTCTGCACTTCATTTAGCAGCAGCGTCGGCAGCAAATGGTAGGCGACCGACTCGGGTTGACCGTCCTGGTTGTAGACGACCAGCTCCGGCATGACCGCGGCAACATCCTCGGCAATCAGGCCGACCTGAAGCGGCTTTTGGCCGTCGGCCTCCGGCTGCTTGTAGCGGAAGGTGACCGGCTTAAGCTGATACAGCCGTTCACTGGCCTCGCCCATCGGCTGAATGTCTTCCTTGTAACGCCGTGAGGAGGAAACCACACCCAGTTGCCCGCTCGAGCTCACCACCACCGCCGCACCGCCACTGATATTTGTGCCGGAAACGCCCGCGATGAACGCCGCCGACTGCGTGCCCTGGGTCCCGATCCGGATCTTACCGGCCTCGGCGGCGACGCCCACATTGCCGATGTCGATGTTATTGCTGCCGGTGGTCAGAGTCGAACCGGCCTTGTAGCCCACGCCGATGTTGAGATTGCCGGTGGTGTTGCCCTCGAGTGAAAAATAACCCTGGCCGCTGTTATCGGAGCCGGTGGTGTTATGCAACAGCGCTCCGTACCCGACCGCATTGTTGTTGTTCCCGCTGGTGTTGTATTCGAGTGCGTAGTTGCCCATGGCGTTGTTCAACGCGCCCGTGGTGTTGTCGGCCATCGCGCTGACTCCCATCGCGTTGTTGTCGTTGGCCGAGGTATTAATCTCCAGTGCGCCTTCGCCGAAGGCATTGTTGCGGCTGCCGGTCGTGTTGGAATACAGCGCGTAGTAGCCGCTGGCGGTGTTATTAAAGCCGGTCGTGTTGGAATAAAGCGCAAAATAGCCGAGCGCTGTGTCGTAATAACCGGTCGTATTAAGGCCCATCGCTTCGGTTCCGACCGCCGTATCGGCGGTCCCGCTGGTATTCGTAGTCATCGCCGCATACCCGATGGCTACGTTGGCCTGGCCATCGTTGTATTGCATCGCGTAAGCCCCGAGCGCGACGTCGTAGTTGCTGCCGTTCCCGTCGTACTCCATCGCGTCATGCCCGACGGCCGTGTTGAAGCTGACAGTGGTGGGGGTGCCCAACGCGGCGTAGCCGACCGCGACGTTCGCCTCACCGCTTTGAATCGTGAAGGCCGCAAACGTACCAATGCCGACATTGAAGGAACCTGTGGTGTTGTTGAGCAGCGCCTCGTAGCCAAAAGCTGTGTTCGCGACACCTTCCGTTGACAGATTTTCGACATTGGCGCAATCGTTTGAACTCGACGTGTCTAAGTTGTTCGTCAGGGCGCCAGAGCCCGCCCAAGTGTTCGCACAGGTGCTGTCATAGTAGACGTAGTCACTCACGAGTGTTTGAGCCGCGGCCGTGTCGGTCAGCACCAGCGCTGCAACGGTGATAAAGGACGTGGCCAGTAAGTGTTTCATAAAGCCGCTCCAATCTGAATTTGTTGAAAAGTAGAATGCGCGCCAGAGCGCATCAGAAGTTCAAAAGAAAACACCCGCATCGCCGCGGGTGTTTCCACTGTCAATGCTGCAGCTGTTAATTCGCCTTGGCAACCAAGGCGGTCGGCGCTGCCTTGGTTCCTTCGCCATCGTGCACTGCGGCCAGATTTGCGGTGATGTGGCGCAGTTCGATCAGCTCCGCTCGCATTGTCTCGACGTCGGTCATCTGTGCCTGCAAGGCAGCCAGCCGCTCATCCTGGGATTTAAGCTGACGCGTCTGATCCTCCAGGGTCCGATTCTGCGCCTGGATGACATCGCGAGCCTGCTGCAAGGCCTGGTGCTGCTTCTGCGCCTCGTTCAATAACAGCGTCGGCAGCAAATGGTAGGCGACCGACTCGGGCTGGCCGTCCTGGTTGTATACGACCAGTTCCGGCATGACCGCGGCAACGTCCTCGGCAATCAGGCCGACCTGAACCGGCTTTTGGCCGTCCGCCTCCGGCTGCTTGTAGCGGAAGGTGACCGGCTTAAGCTGATACAGACGCTCACTGGCCGCTCCCATCGGCTGAATGTCTTCCTTGTAACGGCGCGACGAGGAAACGACACCCAGTTGCCCGCTCGAGCTCACTACCACCGCGGCACCGCCACTAATATTGGTGCCGGCAACTCCCGCGATGAACGCCGCCGACTGCGTGCCCTGGGTCCCGATCCGGATCTTCCCGGCCTCCGCGGCGACCCCCACATTGCCGATATCAATGTTGTTGCTGCCGGTGGTCAGACTCGAGCCGGCCTTGTAGCCCACGCCGATGTTGAGATTGCCGCTGGTGTTGCCGGCGAGCGCCTCATAGCCCTGAGCGCTGTTATCGGAGCCGGTGGTGTTACGTAACAGCGCGCCGTAGCCCATCGCGTTGTTGTTGTTACCGCTAGTGCTGTATTCCATCGCGAAGTTGCCGACGGCATTATTCAGGGAGCCGGTGGTGTTGTCAGTCAGCGCGTTGACGCCCATAGCGTTGTTGTCGTTGGCGGTGGTGTTGGCCTGCAGTGCGCCCTCGCCGATGGCGTTGTCACGGTTGCCAGTCGTGTTGGAATAAAGCGCATTGTTGCCGAGCGCTGTGTTGTTAAAGCCAGTCGTATTAAGCCACATCGCCTTTGTTCCGACAGCCGTATCGTTGTACCCGTCGGTATTCGAAATCATAGTCTGAAACCCGATAGCTACGTTGTTCTGGCCATCGTTGTATAGCAACACGTAAGGCCCGATCGCGACGTTGTAGGAGCTGGTTTCCCCGACGAACTCCATCGCGTCATGCCCGACGGCCGTGTTGAAGATGACTGTGCCAGGGGTGGTTAACGCGGCGTAGCCGATGGCAACGTTCGCCTCGCCGCTTGTAATGCCGTAGGCCGCATACGGACCGATGGCGACATTGAAGGAACCGGTCGTGTTGTTTAACAGCGCCACGTCGCCGAAAGCTGTGTTCGCGACGCCTTCCGTTGACAGGTATTGGACACCGGCGCAATCGGTTGAACTCGACTGGTTGAGGTTGTTGATCAGCGCGCCATTGCCCGCCCAGGTGTCCGCACAGCCGCCGTCGTTGGAGACTGGGCCAGTCACGGTTGCTTGAGCCGCGGCCGTGTCGGTCAGCACCAGCGCTGCGACGGTGATCAGGGACATGGTCAGTAGGTGTTTCATAAAACCGCTCCAATTTGGTTTTGTTGAAAAAATAATGCGCGCGCCAGAGCGCATCGCTAGCACCCGCAACTCGGCGCGAGTAAAAAGCTTAAGTGCACCCCGGAATTGCCGCTCTTTTGGGAGTTTTCGAATTATCAGGTAAATGTACGCCTCGGCCCTGCGGAGTCAAGCGCTGCTAAATTGCCCTTTAACCGGCCGCCGCGATGCCGGTTTCCGGTTCCCGTGCAAAGGTCACCGAAATGGAGCGCATGCTTACCGGGCTCAGCGTCACCCGCAACCCAGATGGATCGTATGCTTGTTAGCGGGATGCGAGACAGGGCGAGATGTACGGCCTCGCCGTATATCCAAATCGTCGAAAATCATCCTGATCGCTGTGGGCACCCTAGCTGCCATTGCAGGCCTGCTCCTGACCGCAGCGGCTTTCGTTTTGCGCGCGAATGCCAGAGGACGGACTACACGCCTTCGTCGCCGCCCGGCCACGCATACGAAGAAGTCCTGCCTCGCGCTCGATGATTTAGTGTAACGCAACGGTACCGTTGCGTTTCTGCCGTGCAGCGCGTAGCATCCGTGGGCGCGTCGCGTCATACCCAGCTAGCAGTAAGGGGAAAAGCCATGCCCGGACTCAAGCAGACGGTCTTTGCCGCGGCGGCCACTGCCGCGCTCCTTTGGCTACCGGTCAAGCCCGCGGCTGCCAGACCCGTTGTTCTTTGCCCCTTGGGTAGTGGGGAGAGTCATCGTTGCCGGGGCAAGGCTTGCTGCCCTGCCGTTGGTGGCGGCGTCGGCCGCGGCCTCCGCACAGCAGTCACCGGCCCAATACCCATCTAATCCCGGTTACTACGGGGGACCGACCGGCTACCCTGCGACGCCCAATTATTATCCACAGACCCCGGCGTATTACCCGCCGCCCCCAGGCTACTACCCTGCACCTCAGGCCTACTACCGGCCCGCGGTCGCGTATGCACCCCCGATACCGCAGCTCTACGCGCAGCCGCGAGGTTACTATCGGCCGCGCATGCCTTACTCTGGCTCCTATGGTGCCAGAGGCTTTTTCCATCAAGCGGCCGGCGTCGCCCGTCGGGGCCGCTAAGACTCACCGCAGCTCGCCGATTCGCAAGGCGCGTGGCGGCAGGCCGTCACGCGCCGCCGCGCTGCAGCTGCGCGATCGAATCTTGGAAGTCGCTACAGAGCTGTTCCTGACCGAGGGCTATGGGTCGACATCGATCGAAGCGGTGGCTGTGCGCGCCCGCATCTCGAAGCGGACCTTCTATCACCGCTTTGACGACAAGGCGGCGTTGTTCGCCGCCGTCGTCCATCGAATCATCGAGCAGATCCGTCCACCACCCGAAGTTCCGCTCCTCGAGGGCGCGACATTGCAGGAGATCCTGCGCCGCCTCGCCGGACTCATCCTGCGCGCGGCGCTCTCCCCTCAGGCGATCGCGCTGCACCGCCTCATCACGGCCGAGTCAGCGCGCTTCCCCAATTTGGTTCGTGCAGTTTACGACGATGGTTGGGCACAGGAGGCGACGGTGTTGATCGGCGATCTGCTTTGCCGCGAGCTGCGTGATCCGCGACTGACCATCGAGCGTCGAAACTTTGCAGCTGCCCAGTTTCTGCACATGGTCGTTGCCCTGCCGCAGCGGCGCATCATGGGTCTGGGCGTGCCGATGACGCCGCGCGAGCTCGACGCGTGGGCCGACGACGCCGTCAATCTGTTCCTCAACGGCTGTCGGGGATTCTCCCGCCCGTCAGCACGTCAAAAGCGCAACTAGGCAATCGCCTTAGGGGTCAATTGCGACGTGCACCTAGCCCTTCTTACTTCCCAGAAGCACGAGCGCGCCGCCAACCAAAATCGCGCCTAAGCTGGCCCAAACTGGGATCTTGACCGTCTCTTTGTCCCTAACCGACAGGTCGAACGGCCCTACCGTGGCCTGATGGGTAGTCTCGGTGTAGCTAAAGGCGCCGTACGCCAATCCCAGGGCGCCGGCCACGATCAGCGCGATTGCCACGATCTTGATAGCGCTCATGTCCACCGCTCCCGTTTGATGAGGCAGCCGCGGTTCAGCACCAGTACAGAGTCGTTACGCGCGTCGACCTGAAATCACCTGCACCAGAATCACGACAATCGCGATTACCAGGAGCACGTGAATGAATCCGCCCATGGTGTAGGAGGTAACAAGACCGAGAAGCCAAAGAACAACTAGGATGACTGCAATGGTGTAGAGCATGGTGCCTTTCCTTATTTCAACGCCCCGGCGACCAAGTCGGTCACCGATCAGAACCTTTCCACCGAAGATAAAGCCCGGCGTCGTCACGTCAGGCGCTCCGCCCGTAAGCTACTTCATCGAGATGCATCGGGTTGCCCCGAGCACCGTGGAAGCTAACCGTAACCGCCGCCGCCCCAGACTATCTGTGCGGTTGCGAACAAAGCATCCCCTTCCCCAGGCCCATGCCAGAGACGCTACGGGATCTGGCTGGTGCCACTGATAGTGGCTGCGGCCATGGGCCTTGGCCTGACCCACGTTATGGACTAAGTGAACCGCTAGGTACGGCAGCGAACGGAGAATAAACCCGGCATGCGAGACGATTACGGCTCATTAACCTAAGGAACGCTCATGAAATCATCATTTGCAATCAGCTGCGTGCTCTTCGGCACGTTGCTTGCGCCCGCGGCGGTCGTGTTCGCCGAGGACTCCGATACGGACCGCTCGCACCCGGTAGCATTCGTAGAGGATTCGGCCGTCACGACGGCGATCAAGACCAAGCTCGCTGCGGAGCATCTAACCAGCTTGGGGCGGATCCATGTCGACACCGACAAGGATGGAGTCGTATGGTTGAGCGGCAGCGCCCGAACCCAAGAAGCCGCGGACAAGGCTGTGTCCATTGCGCGTGAAACCGAACACGTGCGAGAGGTTCACAGCGACATCAAGATCAGGCAGGACGACTGAGAGTCCCGACCGGATATTTTGATCCCACGCGCACCACGCCTAGGGCGTGGTGCGCGTTTACCCGGTGTGTGCGCGATAGCGCGCCAACACATGCCGGAGCCATTCGTTACTCGTGACCGCCGCTTCGCCGCTACACCTGACCTGATACGGCAGACCGCTCAAGCTGCTTTTCGTAGCGGCCTGCTCGATGAAGTCCTCAGCCGTTTGAATTCGATCCTCCCTTGCCAGGAATTCGTACTTGTCGCGCAGATGCGCTGCGGCCGATCTCGCGTCGTGCCAGCTGCCATTGCGAAAGAACTCACACGCGGAGTTCTCTACGGATCCAAGCAAATAGTTGATCTCCGTCTGCGCGATCGCCGGCGGTGTCGCGCGCGCCACCGCTGCAGGCGCCAGTCCAAGCACCAGGCACAGTACCGCCAACAACCGGCTCGTCATATGCGTCCGTTTCGGGTCACACCACGCCGCGGGCGGCGAGCTCTCATAGCTCCCCGGTAACCGGCAGCCAGGACAGCATGCTCTGCTCCAGCCTTTGCCACTCGCTTCGTGCCGGTTCCCGTGTGTACTCGACCGCATTTCCGTTCTCCTGGGAATCCCATACCAACTGCGAACTCCCGCTGCCCACCGTAGGCCACGCCAGTGCGTAGGCATTGGCGGGCTGCACCATGTTTTCAAAACGCATCGCAGCCTGCTGCGCCAGCTCCGGGCTGTCGATGATCACGCCGATCTCGGTATTGAGGTGCTTCGAGCGCTCATCAAAATTCATCGAACCGATAAAGAGCTTCTCGCGATCAAACACGAACAGTTTCGCGTGCAACCCGTAGTTGCCATAGCGGGAGACTACGGCGGTCTGGCCGCTTCCCCGGGTGTTTCCCAGCAGCGCGCGTAATTCATAAAGCTCGACGCCGTCCTTAAGCAGCGGAATGCGGTATTTCACATAGCCGGCCTGTGCTATCGGGTCGGGCGTCGACTCCAGGGAGTTGGTCAGGATGCGCACTTGCACCTGGCGCTTGCGCAGATCCTGCAATAACGCGAATTCATCGGCGGCCGGTACCAGGTACGGTGTGACAATCAGCACTTCGCTTTGTGCCGCGCGAGCGGCTTTAAGTACCGATCGGGCCATCAAACGGCCGCGCCGATCGCCGCTTTCAATGTTCTTTTTGTCCGGACTGTCACTGACCACTTCGGCCTGCGCCCATACCAACGGCAGTCGGCCCGCGAGCACCCCGGCGTAGGGCTCGCCGCTTGCCACGCGGGCAGCGTAGTCGATGCCGTCCGAGTTCAGCGTCTGCAACTGCTGCTCCGATCGTTCGGCAGCGCGCCCGCGCCGCGCCGTCAGAGCTTTCGCCGACCTTTGGTGACGATCCAATGCCGCGGCCGGAATTGCAAACGGACTGTTCCAGAATTCATCGAAGGTTGCCGACAACTGCACAGCGATGGGACCGGCGGAAAAGACGTCGTCGTCCGCGAACTGCGACTGCGGGTCCATCTGGAAATACTGATTGCCAATATTGCGGCCGCCAACGAGCGCGACCGCATTGTCAACAACCAGCAGTTTATTGTGCATGCGGTAGTCGAGCCGTGAGGCGTGCAAACTGAATTCCAAGGCGCGCCGTAGGGTGCTGTGTCCGCGATAGGCGAACGGATTGAAGACTCGCACTTGAACGTTTGGATGAGCATCCAGGGCCATGATCTGCTCGTCGCCGGCCACGGTGTCCCCGTCGTCAACCAGCACCCGCACGCGCACTCCACGGTCGGCGGCGCGCAACAGAGCGTCGGTCAGGAGCCGGCCGGTTTCGTCGCCGCGAAAAATAAAATATTGAAGATCCAGGGTTTTCTCGGCGGCATCGATTAATTGTGCGCGCATCAGGAACCCGTCGACTCCCACGGATATGATGCGAAACGCTGAATCACCTCCGTGTGCGAGCGCCGACGCGTCAAACCGCGCGCCGAGGCCGGTCTCCTCCGGATGAACGAGCGCCACGGAAACTGCTTTCGGAAAGTCCGCACCAGGCTGAAGCGACACGCAGCCGCCGAGTGAAAAGACGAGGGTCGCGAGCAAAGCCAGGTGTGTCGCAACGCCACTCGGCGCGCAGCGGCCGGGGCCGGTGCGATCCCCGGGAATGAGCATGTGGCGCTCGATCACGAATCACGCTCGCGGGTGGGGCACCCACCCGCGAGTTCGATTGCCGTCATCGGAAGCTCTATTGGATCGGGACTTGGACTAGCGGTTGGCGTCGGTTGCGTGGCCACGCCCATCCCGCTCTTCGTTGCCCTTAAAGTGCTCTTTATCGACGCGCTTGGCCGGCTCGGCCTTCTCGCCACGGCCGGGAAATGCGCCGGTGTAACCATGTTCGGGATGGTAGGCGTTATTCACGTGGCCGCGGAATTCGCTGCGACCATGAAACCACGGGCCAGCGCCGATGAAGATGTCCGAGCTGAACCATTCCGGGCCGTAGTAGCCAGAAGGAGCACAGCTATAAGGAGCAACGTCATAGTAACCGTAGGGGCATACAGGGGCTACACCGATACTGAGAGTGACCTGAGCCTCTGCTCTGGGGGCGGGTGCCGCAATACCAATACACGTTGCGACCACTGCGCCGAACATTAGAAATCTAAATCCAAGCATAAATGTACCTCGCTATCACCATTCGATTTTTGTTCCAAGAGAAAGTCGCACGAGAACGCAACGTTGTCTGTACGGCAACAGACGCAGAGCACGTTAGCGAGCCAGCGCGTCCACTAAGCGGGTCTGCGCGTCAGCGAGCATCGCCTGCCGACGGGTGCTGCATGCCCGGGCAAGTCATTCAGGAAAGAACTGCCAGCATTGGCACTTTGGCGGTCGCAGTCACTTCCGCTAAGCGCGCAATCGAACAGACCTCCGCTGCCGCAGCTCGCAGGATCACGCCCTACCCCGCAGGTAGGCCCCAACGCCCGTGTCGCGGAAGCGGTTCTGGCCCGTCAGCGGGACCAACGACGGTCAACACAGGGGCAACCATTCATGCAAACCAAACCGCTGCTCACAGAGCCAGCTTCGAACGGGCAGAGCGCGGCCTCAAGGGCCGAAAGCGCGGGCGCCGATTCTGCACCGTCAGGCATTGCTCAGGAGTTTCAGGATTTTGTCGCGGATATGGAGGACTTAATCAAAGCCAGCACCTCGCTGACCGGCGACGATATGAATCGTGCCAAAGCCAGCCTTAAAGCCCGCGTCGCCGCGGCACGGGCGTTCGTCGAAGAGCTGCCTGGCGCGATCACCGCTCAAGTCCGTAATTCAGCCAACGTTGCTGACGGCTATGTGCGCGAGCAGCCATGGCGGACCATAGGTGTTACCGCGGCGGTCGGACTGCTCGTCGGCTTTCTGCTTGGTCGCCGTGGGCGGTGAGGTGTTGCCGACCATGAGGCCCGACTCCCCAGCGATCAATGCGCTGGGCGCACTTCGCGTATTACGTTCGGCCGGCGGAGCCCTGTTCGATCAGCTCGCCTTGCATGGACAACTCGCACAGGTTGAATGGATCGAGGAGAGAAATCGACTGATGCAGATGCTCGTCGGTGCAATCCTGGGCTTTGCTTGCTTCCTGTGCCTCTTGCTTTCTGTCGGTGCCTTGCTGCTGGCGTTTTACTGGGAGACGGTATATCGCATCCCGGCAGCTGCGGCGGTAGTGGCACTGTACGGACTCGGAGCAGTCTGGGCGTGGCGTCACTTTACCGCGCTGTCGGCGCTTAGCGGCCAGAGCTTTGCGGCAACACGCGTGGAACTTGCTGCAGATCTGGCCTTGATCAGAAGCAAGCTTTGAGCTCGACGACTGCCATTTCTCTCGTCGAACAGCGGCAAAGCTTGTGCCGGCAGTTGCAGGCACAGCGCCTGCTGATTGCCCTGCAGCTTGGACCTGAATCTGCAATGCACAGCAGCTACCCGCGCAGCCACACCATGCGCTTTGTCACTCAGCGGCCTGCCGCGATCATGCGGCTCCTCGCGGGCATAGCGACTCTACTGATGGCGAGGTAGACCAAGCCTGACTGTCGCGGGCCTGCATCCTGTGCGCGAGCGGCTGACAATTCCGCTGCACTTCTGGCTGGATTGCAAGCAGTGGTTCACCGAACAGATCGTTGCAGCGCCGCGCGTCATGATCTGCCGGTGTCGTGCCGATCAAAGAGCCAGTCCGATAGCGCCAACGTCCTGTCCGCGGTGCTCGTGGCGCTTGCTGCGACAGTTGCGGGCGCGGAGGCGCCGGCCGGTTTGCCGCCGGCGAACGAACAGGGACTGATCTTCTGCCCGCACATGCTGGAGTTCTCCACCCCGCGACTAGGGCCTGTGAACCTACAGGGACGGCCGCTGCGACTCGATCAGGCGTGTTCATCATCGGCGACGCCCGATGTGTCGACGCGTCAGTTCGCGAATACCGACGTTGACGGGATGCCTCGTCCGAAGTCCATATTTATAATTCGCTGGCAGCGCAAGCCTTATGTGTTGCGCATCGCGCGTAATTTGGGGAGTAACGGTTTGTCAGTCGTGTCTTTTTGGCACTCAGGTCCCAGCCTGCTTACCCTTGGTCCTAGCCCTCGCGGCGTAATGGGACTTTACCTCACGCAAAAGGTCGGGGATTAAAGTCCTGGTCGAGAAACGCGTCGCTTCCTTCCAGATGGCGCGTCCTGTGTGCGGTACCGCCCCGACACACGAGTGGCATCCGTGTTTTGGTTGCTTATCGGCGATGAGCGTCTGCAATTGCGCGTGACGCCCGTTCCGGGGGAAGCAATCACCATGAGACAGATATCCCATTCACTTTTCGTCCTCTCCGCGTGCGCCTTGGCGCTGGGTCTGACAATTGCTGCCCCCGAGAACGCGGTGGCGCAGATCTCGGTGTCCATAACGCTCGCACCGCCCGCACTGCCTGTGTATGCACAGCCGGCGCTCGTTGAAGAAGGTGGGATTTGGGCCCCGGGCTACTGGGACTACGATCAGACGGACGGCTACTTCTGGGTACCCGGCACTTGGGTGCAGCCACCCGAAGTCGGCCTACTTTGGACGCCTGGGTATTGGGGATGGGGCAACGGCTCGTATGCCTGGAACGAAGGCTACTGGGGCCCAACGGTCGGATTTTATGGCGGCATTTCCTACGGGTTCGGCTATTTCGGCAACGGATACTCAGGCGGACACTGGCAAGGTCAGCAGTTTTATTACAACACCGCCGTGAGCCGGGTGAATGTCACCAACATTCACAACACGTATAAGCAGACGGTAGTCAATAACATCACGGTCAACCGCGTAAGCTACAACGGCGGGACCGGCGGCATCACCGCGCGCCCAAGTGCCGCGGAACAAGCTGCGGCGAGCGCCCCGCATCAGCCGGCAACAGCAATGCAAATGCAGCATCGCCAATCGGCGATGTCTAATCATGCTCTCTTGGCATCGGTCAACCACGGTAAGCCGCCGATAGCAGCCACGTCCAAGCCGGCCCAACTCAGTGGTGCAGGCACCGTCAAGGCGAGCGCGGCCGGATCACAACAGGAAGCCTCGAAAACAGTTATGACCTCGAGAGCCTTGAAACCAGCTGCAGCAAAGGAAGACTCGAAAGCAGCTGACACCTTGAAGGCCGTGAAACCAGTTGCTGCCAAGGAAGGGTCGAAACCCGCTGTGACTTCGAGAGCCGAAAAACCGGTTGCGGTAAAGGAAGAGTCGAAACCCGCTGTGACTTCGAGAGCCGAGAAACCAGTTGCGGTAAAGGAAGAGTCGAAACCCGCTGTGACTTCGAGAGCCGAGAAACCAGCTGCGGTAAAGGAAGAGTCGAAACCCGCTGTGACTTCGAGAGCCGAGAAACCAGTTGCGGCAACGGAGCAGAAAGCGCCACGAGATACCCAAGCGGAGAAGCCAGAAAGCAGGGACGAGGCGGCACCGCATGGCTGACGAGAGCGTTGCATGCGAAACGTTGTTAACCACTTGCGCGAGGTGTAAATGAATCTCCATCTGACAATCGGACCGTTAGTGGCGCTGATCGCGGGTGTCTTGATCCTTGTGGTGCCGCGACTGCTGAACTATATCGTCGCGATCTATCTGATCGTTATCGGTCTTTTGGGGCTGTTCGGCAGCGGCGGTTTTCATTTCCACTAGATCGAGCCAGCACCAGCACTGCCGGTGATCATGCTCTGGAGTTGCATCGCTGCCCTCCTCGCTTCGCGATCAATCGAACACCGCGCTCCAGAAAAATCCTGGAGCGCGAGCGTGTTCTATCTCGGTGCGGCCTCGGGCACTTGCTTGTGCACTTGATACATCAGCGCGAACGTCACCAGTGCAATAGCCATCACGACATAGCCCAGCCAATCAAAATGAGCCAGCGAGCCATCCGGCCTCTGAACGATGAGCCAGCCCGCCACTGCGGCCGACACCCCGCCCGCGAATTGTTGCAATGAAGCGCTGACCGCATTGAAGGCCCCGCGCTTGGCGGGTTCCGGGATAGCCGAAATCAGGGCCTGGGCCGGGATCATCCGCGAAAAGATGCCTGCGAATAGGATTACGTTGATCACTATGACCGTGGCAAGCGGCACGTGGCCGATATGTGTCCAGATCGGCACCATCAGCAGCGTGACGATGCTCCCGACGCAGAACATGGGGAACTTCCCGAGACTATCGCTGCCCTTGCCGACCAGTGGGCCTACAAAAATGGTACTCAGCCCAGTCACAAGATAAATCACCGGCAGCACGGCGAAGGTCAGCCGACATTATTCACAATAAAGGCGGTGCCGAACGGCATCAGCATGTAGCCACCGGTTGGCATCAACATGACGAGGAGGAACGCGAGGCGATAGCGTGGCTCGGTGATCGTGCTGATAAGATGCTTCAGAGCACTGTGCTCCTGCTTGAGCGCGAGGTGCCCGATAATGGGCCGCATGACGAGCATGATGATGGCACCCGCCGGCACACCGACGGCAATGATGGCAAAAAATGGCGCGTGCCAATCCCAATGGCTGGTCAGATACAGTCCGGCGGGGAGCCCGAGCACCTGACTCGCGGCAAAGGCGGTAGACATCACGCCCATGACCCGGCCGCGCATCTCCAGGGGAAAAAGGTCCGTGACGATGGCCATTACGACGGAGCCAATCACCCCTCCAAACAATCCGGTAACGATGCGCGCCAGCAAAAGGAGCGGGTAAGTCGTGGCCAAAGCACACAGCAACGTGCCGAGCATGAATCCAAAATAGAAGAACAGCAGCAGCCGTTTTCGGTCGAAGCGGTCAGCGAAACCGGCCGCAAGAAATCCCGACACTCCGGCGCTAAAGGCGTAGGAAGAAACTGCGAGGCCAAACTGCTGCGGGCTGATGTGCAGGCTCGGCATCACAATCGCCCCGAGAGGCGAGATGATCATGAAGTCCAATATGATCGTGAACTGCAGAAATCCCAGAATGCCAATAACGACTTTCTCGTACCGCGAGAACTTGATCGGAACTTGGGCGCGTGCTGCCGGGTTATCCATGGGGTTCCTGCGTCGGGAAATCGATCCTAAAGCCCTGGAACGAGCCTACGGGATTCTGTGACCAATCGGAATGCCTGTTAGATACGTCACCGAAACGGAATCCATGTTTGCCGGGCTCAAGCGTCAAGCGCAACCCAAATGGATCGCATATTTTTTAGCGGATTGCGAAACTGGGCGAATATATATGGACTGTAGCGGCGAAATCTGGCTGGGATTAAGCGGCCGCTCGGCGCAGCGCCGAGCCTTCTCATTTACCGCCAGATTGGGGAGAGCACCTGCGGTCCAAAGACAATCCGAAACTCTACCGCCACCGCGGCACACTGTTGCGCTATTGAGGGCACCCCTCACAGTCCGCCGTGGAAACGTCCGAATGCGCGGGCAAGCATCAGCGACATGATCAGGAGGCTGGCGCCGAGTGTGAGCACGTGCGTGGTTTTGCGCAGGTTGAAGCTGCCGACGCGACCGATGAGCAGGTAGGCGATGGCAAGGTTGAACAGGCCCCAAAGCACATTGATCGTTGAGGAGGACAGGCCCTGGCCCGGCGGTGACGCGAAAGGGCTTTGAAAGGCATTGCCCGAGATGCCATTTACGAAATGGGGCACTGCGTTGGCCAGGAATGCGCCTCCAAAAAAGTAGGCGACGTAGTGATACCAGCGCATGGCGAGAGCTCCTCTAATTTCGGCCAGTAATAATGGGTGCAGCCGGCAAGATATCAGGAGCCCTTCTTGCTGAAGGACACCGCACAGGTCCTTCCCGTGGCCCGATGTCCAGTTCCCAGAGTTCTCTGAGAACTTGGCCTCAATCCGATAGCGATAGGGCGTGCCCGGCGGGCGCTCGCCAATCGCGGCTCGCTCCTTGCCGACAAGTCCGTGAGCGGAGATGGCGGCCGAGCCGTCCGGCAGTATGCTGCCGTCCAGCTGCAGCCATCCGGGCGCGCCCTTGATGCCTCTTTCACCGTGCAGGACGGAATTTGTAACGGTTGATGGGAATTCATAGGAGTAAGGCAAGGCACCGACCGACGCAGTGCAAGAGATGACGGTAGTCCAAACCCCGTCGAAATGCGCCAGTGGTTCATCGGCGTGGGCCGTGCCAATGCCGACCAGCATGCCGCATAGTCCGAGAGCCACGATGAACTTGTGCATGGGCTACTCCTTAAAAAAATAATCAGATTCAGGCTGAGGGCCGCAATAAAGCTCGAGCCCGCCGGCGCGTCAAGTCGTAGCGTTCTCTGCCAAAAATGGGGGCGTCTGCGGGGTTCTGCCCTTGCACGGCCCCACGGGTAAGTTCTGATGGTGGCCAGGGTGGGACTCGAACCCACGGCCTCGGCAATATGAGGGCATCTTTTGAATATCTAGAGACTTTAATTTCAATCACTTGCCACATAGTTACCCATTGAACGCCGATCCGACGAAGCTCGCGCCAACGCAAAGCACGACAATGAGGACAGGAGGACTCTTGAACCGGATCAATAAAGCAAAGGTGATGAGGACGATCCCGACGTCCAGAACAGAACGCACAGCGCCAATCCAGACGGGGTTGTAAAGAGCGGAGGCCAGGAGGCCGACTACCGCGGCGTTGATTCCGGCCAGCATGGCGTTCGCCATTTGGCTGTTTGCAATGCGGTCCAGCAGCGATAAACCTGCCACGGCCAGCAGCAATCCCGGCAGAAAGATAAAAATCAATGCCAGCACCGCCCAGAGTAGTGACTGATGCGGCGGGGCGCTTGCGGCACCGAGATAGGCGGCCAGGGTAATAAAGCGGTCCCGGCATCGCCTGCGCAAAGCCATAGCCAGCCAGAAAGCGGTCAGCTGAAATCCAATGCGTGGGTACCAGCGCTTGTTGCAGAAGTGGCAGAACCACGTGCCCGCCGCCAAACACGAAGGCGCCCGAACGATAGAAGATGCCCGCGAGCGCGAAAGGCCCGTGGGTTGCAAATATGACGGTAGTCGACAGGCCGCCAAGAAGCACAAGAAATGTCGCGAACGCAATCCAGCCTGACCGGGTATTCAGTCTCGGCGGCAGGTTGTGCGAGGTTTGAGCTGCAGGCCTGCAAAGGATCGCGCCAAAAGCGGCGCCGCCTGTGAGGATCACGACCTGCATAAGGCCTCCCTGCAGAAACAGCAGAGCCACGCAGGCCGCCACGGCGATCGCGCGACGCGGCAGGTCCGGGGTGAGCGAGCGAGCCATGTTCCAAACCGCCTGGGCGACCACGACTACTGCCGTCAGCATCAGGCCGTGAAGCACGGCTTGCATTCGGGGACCCGGGGCAATCGGCGCAATGACCGCGAAGGCGTACATGAGCAGCGCAGAGGGAAGTACAAAGCCTGACCACGCGGCGAGTGCGCCCTTCCAGCCCGCACGTTGAAGCCCAACAAGGAAATGGACCTGCGTGCTCGTTGGACCCGGAAGGAGTTGGCACAGCGACACGAGTGCAGCATATTGCTCGGCGCTCAGCCACCGTCGATCCCGGACGTAGGCCCGCTCGAAATAGCCGAGGTGAGCAATCGGTCCGCCGAAAGAGATGAGCCCCAGTTTCAGGGCGGCCCAAAGCACTTCTCCCGGAGCACCTCTGGGAGCCGGCAATGAGTCGATAATGACTTTGTTTTCCAAACTCGGCGGCTACGATTGCGGCACGTAAAGTTCGGGCCCGCTCCATCTTAGCCCGAAGGGTGTGTAGCCAGTAGCGGCCCTATCGTTCTCAACATCACCCGCTCCGGATATTCACTTAAAGGCATGGGCGGTTTTGGGCCACAGGATCCGCGCTATGGCCACGGCGGCTACGCACCCGGCGGCTTGGCTGGCGATAAATCCAGGGACATCGGCCGGCCGGATCCCGGAAAACGTATCCGTCAGTGACCGGGCAATAGTAATCGCGGGGTTTGCGAACGACGTTGAAGCCGTGAACCAATAGGCAGCGCCGATCCAGGCAGCGATCATCCACGGCACATCTTCGCTCCGGCGATGGCCCAGGACCACAAGCAGTAGTCCGCATGTGGCCACTGCTTCGGACAGCCACTGCGAGGCTCCCGCCCGGATGTGAGTTGATGCCTGGATGAGGGGGAGCTGGAACATAGCGTGGGCCAGCAACGCGCCCGCGCAGCAACCCAGCACCTGAATCGCGCAGTAGCCGAGGGCATCCCACGCCCGCAAGCGGCCGCGTACGGCTTCGGTCGCGGAAACCGCGGGATTAAAATGTGCGCCGCTGATAGGACCCAGCAGCGCAATCAAGGTCGCGAGCACCGCAACGGTAGCACCGGTATTTGCCAACAACGCGACGGCGCTATTGCCTTGTGCCAGGCGCTCGGCCATGACACCCGAACCCACCACGGTCGCGGCAAGCAGGAGAGAACCCAGCCCCTCTGCAAGCAGCCGCCGCGGCAAGCCAATCATTCGCTGACCTTGCCGATCTCGCGCAGCTTGCCGCCCAGGGTCATCTGGTCCAGCGACGCGATCGGCAGATTGGCGAATAGCTCGATGCGTCTCGAGAGGAGCCGAAATGCCTCCTTAAAAGCGAGCGAACGAGCCACCGGATCCTCTATGTGTGCCGGGTCCGGCACACCCCAGTGCGCCGTCATCGGCTTTCCAGGCCAGATGGGGCACATCTCTCCGGCCGCGTTGTCGCAGACGGTGAAGATGAAATCCAGCGCCGGGGCGCCAGCCTGCGCGAACTCGTCCCAGGATTTGCTGCGTAAACCGCGTGTAGGAAAGCCCAGCCGCGCCAGAAGCTCTATGGCGCCTGGGTTCACCTTGCCCGCCGGATGACTACCCGCACTGAAACCGTGAAACCGGCTGCCCCACTTATGGTTGAGGATGCTCTCGGCAAGAATGCTGCGTGCGGAATTGCCCGTGCATAGGAAGAGTACGTTGTACTTGGAGTCAGTCATCAGCATTCTCAGGAAAAGGAGAAGCTACAGTGCCTTGGACATGCATGCTGCGGTCGCGGGGCAGAGAGCCCGGAACTCCGCGGTCTGCCGTATCGCCTCAGGAATCTGCTCGCGTGGTGTCAGGACGTAGCCGCGTTTCCAAAAGAAACCTTCCGCCGTCTCGGTCAGTAGCACCATTGTCTTAAGGCCTTCAGCACGCATGGCCAGCTCCAGCGCCTGAACCAAAGCTGTTGCCATCCCGTGCGCTCGATGACCTGGATCGACGGCAAGTGATCGCAATAGCCCGGCGTTGCCATATCGCTCGATACCAATGGCGCCTGCGAGAGTCCGCCCTGCGCGAGCCAGCCAGAATCTCACTGGGGCAGTCGACAGGTCCTCAACAGAAAGTCCCGCTGCCCTCAGCATCGCCTGAATCTCTGGCCCCTCGGCTGCTGTCGCCTGCTCGATTCGCATCACGCACAGCATCCCGGATTGCCGGAATTGCCTGATGCGGGCGCACAACACGCACGTTCGCCTGATGGCGCGATGGATTCCGGCAGAGCCTTAGGGGTCCCCGAATGAGTATCGGCCCCAAAGACCGGAATCGAGTTCAGCGTGCGGAAGGTCTCCCAGGCGATTCCGGATGGGTCGGTGACCCAGTATTTGTCAGATCTGGCGTAGCAGCAGGCGGCGTCAGTCTGCTTCACCATCGTCGCATCGGCGGCCTGCAGCCGACCGTGCGCGGCGTGTAACTCGACCGCTTCTGCTACCTGAAAGCCCAAATGGTCGAGGCCAACTTTGGCCTGACGCTGGGAGATCGCAAAGTTGACGAAGGGATCCTCGAGCATCCACTTGGCGTAATCGGCCTCAACACGCGCCGGCTCGATACCAAAGAGCGTCGAATAAAACCGGATGCTCTCCTGCAGGTTGCTGACTGACACATGAACGTGAAATCGCCTCATGCGCGTCTCCGGGATTTTGCAGGTTTCACCGCCACGGGTTGGCAGACCGGCCCACAGGCCTGCCCTGCTCCGCAACAGTTCTCGGTCAGGTATCCGACCAAAGCGTTCATCGACTCAAAATCGGCGGCGTAAAAAACCTGGCGGCTCACCCGTCGGTAGCCGATCATTCCGGCTCTTTGCAGTGCTTGCGTGTGAAAGGTCAGCGAGGACGGGACCAGGCCGAGCTTTTCTGCAATGGTTCCGGCGGAAAGGCCTTCGGGACCGGCTTCCACCAGCAGTCGAAATACGGCCAACCGATGATCGTGGGCCAGGGCACTTAAAGCATTGACGGCGGCGGTTGCTTTCATGACCCTACGATAATTCGACTTTTATCGTACTGTCAAGATCTCCTCGTACCGGCGCCAACGGTTGAGCAGGACTTCAACGATCACATCGCTTCCGCGTTCCGCCCGGACACAACTTGCAAACAACCTGCTGCCTCGGTGCCGCCCCCGGTTATGTCGAACGTTGTTTCAACGCGCGGGGGATGAAGGAGTGTCTGCTGCACGACACAGCTTCGCTCCGAAGCGATCCGGAGTTTTTCCAGCAGCCGAGGCTCCGTGCCCGCCCTCGCCTTGAGTCGGACCGCACATCGCATCGCCTCGAAACCCACCGGCACTTCCGCATTCATCGCTAACGTTCCCCGGACATCGACGTCCCCGGTCACTTCCACCTCGAGGGACTCAAGCGTGATGCCGAGGGTGTTCGCCACCATACGCACCGTTGAGTCCTGACACGCGGCGAGGGCCGCGCAAAGTATGTCGCCAGGCGTGGGCGCATCGTGCAAGCCGCCAACGGCCTGGTGGACACCCACCGGAATCGCAATGCCACATTGTGGCATCGGCATCACGATGGAGTGAAAGGGATCGTCGGGATCGTTGCCGAGGGCGCGGGCACGATCGATTACAAGCGCCGCTTCGGGCTCAGCCTTGTATCGTTGGCGTAATGGGATCTGGATCTCGAAAACACGGGGTTTGCTCATCGTTGTCTCCTATCGCAATGGTCAACACGGTGCGGCGCAGCTCCAGGATTTATGGGCCCATCGCATGTCGAATCGACCTGCAGGCATGCTAACCGGGGCCGCGCGGCGTAGCCGCATTGGGTTATGATTCACTTGCCGAAAGATTTGATCGATCTACCTGATGGGCGTCTCGTGAGCGGCATCGGGCGTCACGAAGGAGATCGGGCGCCGTTCCACATGGATGCACTGTCCGAAATTTTGAGGGGAATTCGGCTTACCGGCTCCGCCTTCATCGACGCGGATCTGTCGGCACCATGGTCCGTCCAGACTCCGACGGTCGCCGACCTCGCCCGCCGTCTCGCGCCCCATGCCGGTAGGATCATTCCTTACCATCTCATCGTCGAGGGGGCCTGCACGGTCCGGGTGGGAGCGGAGCCACCGCTCGTCGTTGAGGCGCCCGAAGTCGTCTGCTTTCCGCACGGCGACGTACACCGGCTCGCCAGCGATGCGGAGCTCGAACCCGAACCGATCACGACGCAAGGGCTGATTGCGTTGACACGCGCCGACGAGATTTCCCGGGTGAGTTATGGTGGCGGCGGAGGTAAAACGAAACTCGTTTGCGGGTTCTTTACCTGCGACCGCGCACTTTCCGAACGCCTAATCATGCAGCTGCCGCGTGCACTGAAGTTTCGGGCGGGAGTCGACAGCGCCGCCATGCTGCTTTCCGGCGCGGTGCGGGATACGCACTCGCGCCCTGGGCGAGCGGCAAAGCCAGGCATGCAAGCAGTGCTCTGCAAGCTTTCCGAATTGCTCTTCGTCGAGGCGGTGCGTTCGCACGTGGCCGCGCTTCACGAGCCTTCAAGCGGCTGGCTGGCCGGCCTCAAGGATCGGTATGTCAGCGCTGCTCTGGCGCTGATACATGGCGAGCCGGGCGAGCCATGGACGCTCGAGATGCTCGCCGCGCGCAGCGGCACGTCGCGATCCACACTCGCCGAGCGGTTTATTCGCATCATGGGCCAGGCACCGATGCAATACCTTTGGCAGTGGCGGCTTCACCTCGCAGCTGATGCACTTGCATCGTCCGATCGCGGCATGAAAAAAGTCGCAAGCGACGCCGGCTTTGGGTCTATCGCGGCATTCGGTCGCGCATTCAAGCGGGAGTTTGGTGTCTCTCCGGCTCGCTGGAGACAATCCAGCACAACAGCCTGACCCTCTATCCAGCCGTGTCGGACAGGCAAACGCTACGGGAGGCCGGGATCGAATCGAGGAATACATAGCTGCGCAGGCGCAGGACTTGCTCGACTCTGCGCTTACGTCGCTTCGTGAATTCAACGATCGCGCCGCCAAGTTTTTGAATCGATTGGTGGCTAGGGTGGGACTCGAGCCCACGACCTCGGCATTATGAATTGCGCCATCGTGTCGTCTTTGGCCCTCCAGACTCCATTGGCGCCGGCAAGCGAATCACCCGGCTCGACGCGGTGGCATTGCGCAATTATTAAAATCCTGTCAATTGATCATCCGTTGACGCATCCTTGCTCCAAATGGGAACTCCCGCTAACGCCGACGGTCGATCCTGAGTAGCAGCCCTACTGCAGATTCGGGCCGATAGTCATCGGAAATCTTGCATGCTCAAGCGGTTTCCAAACGGTGTTTTGCAGGCACTGGTGGTCCTAACGGCCGCATACGGAGTCGCTGCGTGTTCGACGGCCCCACCCAGGACTACGGCGGAACGGGTGGCCGATGCCGACCTTGCCGGCCGAGTACAGGCCGCGCTGCTCGCGGACCCGACTATCTATGCGCGGCACATCGACGTCGCGGTTGACCGGGGTGTGGTTCACCTCGGCGGGTATGTCTGGGAGGACGATGACTTTCAAACGGCTCGGCGCGACGCAACTTCGGTTCCCGGTGTAAAGACCGTGATCACCCAGATGGAAATCATGCGCGGTGGCCTTGCCGGTACCAGCCGGTAGCGACGTTCCTGGGCGCATCAGTGGATTCTGTCGAAAGGCGTCTATGCACTATGGTCGACAGGATCGCGGCCCACCACATCAATCGCAAGATTGAATATCCGTTACGTAGATTGAGATCGACGCCAATCATCCGGGCTGCCTTCCGCCGGAGATGACGACAGGCTCGTCGAGCGCTCGCCGATACTCCTCCTCGCTAATCGCATTCACCGAGCGAAGTTTCCCCAACAGATCGTCAATCAGCGAGCGCAGGCCGGGTCCTGGCGTGCCGTGCGCGAATGAACTCTGGTACTTGATCGGCCCTGGGATGATCACAACCAGGAAAGCCATCTCGGCCGGCGTCAAGGCTTGGGGTTCGCAACCGAAATAGGTACGCGCTGCGGGCCGCAGGCCACGCAGTTCCGGCCCCCATTCGATGATGTTCAGGTAGATCTCGAGGATGCGATCCTTGCGGAGCGCCGACTCGAGCAGGAACGTGATCGCCAGTTCCTCCAGCTTGCGTCCAAGCTTCTTGTCGCGCGAAAGGAAGAGGTTCTTGGCCAGCTGCTGGGTTATCGTCGACGCGCCGCGCGCTGCGCCCCCGCGCGACCAGTCTGTGAGTAGCGCAGTTGCTAGTTCGCGCAGATCGATGCCGCGATGACCGTAGAAACCGGCGTCTTCGGCAAGCAGCAGAGCGCGCACGAACAACGGCGGAACGTCGCGCAGGGCGATGAAGTCCGCGGATGCAGGCGAGACATCGATCGGTCCGTGCGGGCCGGCGCCTTCATCGGAGCCGAACACGAAATCACCGCGCAGACGCGCTATCGCCGGCGGCATCCGGCGCGGCGGCGTAAAGTCGATCTTCTGGCTCACCGAGAGCGACGCGGGGTCTGACAGGCGCCCGAGTATCCGCACGTCGATCTTGGCCGAGCCAAGGTCTTGGCCACCGCCGGGCGCCATTCCCAGGTTATCGGGCGTCCCTAGCCCCGATGTGCTCAGCAATTGCGCGAAGTCCAGCCGCTTTACGCCGAGTGCGAGATCGACGATCGGATCAGTGTAGAGACCGTGCAGCGCGATCCAACCCGTCAAGTCTGCGCCGCCCACCGTCGCGTGCATCTCGGGAATCTCGATCGTACCCCCGGCCCGCTGCCAGGCACCGTCGAATTGTGCGGTCACGTCCGTCGGATCGCCGAACTGCGGTTCGTCCGCGCCGTTATCCGCCAACGCTCCCAGGCGCGCGCCGCGCGCGCCGATGTCCACGTGGAAACGGAGTGCATCGCTGCTCGCCTGAAGATCCATACGGCCGTCCGCGATACCACCATCGAACAGCGGGCGGGTCGCGCGCCGTACGCCGAGCAGATGGCCGACATCGAATCCACGTGCCTCGACGTTCCACGCGCTGCCCAGCGGATCCTGTCGCTTGCGGATTGACAGGCCGCCCTGTGGTTTCACCAGTGTGAGCTGGAGATCCCCGCCGTGAATTCCGGCGATGTCCCAGACAGTGGGTGGCGAGCTGAGCTGAATCCCTGCTGGGCCCGCGAGAGCGGCGGCAGAAACTGCAAGTCGCAGACGACCGGGCCACGTCGCCGCGATCATGTCGGCATGCACTCGCAATCCATGACCTAAGTCGAGATCAAATCCGTCGAGTCGCAACAAGGGCCATATGCCGACTCGCACCTGACCGATTCTGGCAACCATGCCGTGGCGTAAGGCGGCGGACTCGATCCGCGCACGCACCGCATGCTCGAGCATGGAGCTCAGCAATAGCGCAGCCAGGCTTACGAGCAGCGCCGCGGCAATCGCTCCGGTCAACCACCGTCGCCCGCGCGTTTGAAATTTAGGCATCGACGCAAGGATGACACATACGGACGGTGCACCAGCCGCGCAGCCAGGCTTTCAGGAATTCAGCACTGGCGATGCGAGAACTAGGCATCTAGGCTCATTACATCGATCGACGATGTGCTCGGGAAGGACCTAGAATTGATTGGTGGCTAGGGTGGGACTCGAACCCACGACATCGAGCAGGCTGGGTTCCCGGCATGAATTTATAGGGCTACTTGCGCTAGTCCGCCTCCCAAGAGATCTCAATTTATGGGAAACGCGTGCAATACTCGACCCCGACTCGGCCGTGCCGCAGTTGCACCGGCAGGCCCGTGCTCATGGGCTGGTCGACAGCACGAAGGCGGTGACACTGTTGCCGTTCGGAACCACCAACAGGCCGTCGCCCGCGGCAAGTCCGCTATAGGGCATTTGCGCGAGGAAGGCAGGGCTGGCTGGGATCGCCGCACCGAGCGTAATCGTCCAGACCTGAGCACCGGTCGTTGCGTCCAACGCGTAAAGGTTGCCACTGGAGGAGCCCACGAAAACGTAATTATTGACAACGATCGGCGATGTCACGAGATCGCCGTCTCCGGAAAAACTCCAGTTGACTAGATTGTTGCTGACCGCAATTGACCGGAGCGTCTTGCTCTGCAGCATGTATGCCGTCGTCGCCGTTATGGCGGGGGCCACATCCGCGTTGAATGTGCCAAGCTGGGCCCCGGTTTCGGCTGCGTAAAGATTTCCGCCGTATGGCGCTGGGGCTATCGGCGAATAGACGGTGCCGTTTGCGACAACGGGGGTAGCGCCACCGCCACCATCGCAGCCTGTATCCTCGTGCCAGATGGGCAGGCCGGTTGGAAGTGCAAAATCATAGGTGTTGCATGGTTGCGACTCATAAACGCCGTCGACCGACAGCGTTACGGTCCCGTACCCTCCTGCCACGGTATTTTGCGTCCATAAAACCGTACCGTCACTTTCGCTCAGTGCATATATCGTACTGCCATCACCGGCGCCCTGCGTGGCGACGATCCCTTGCGCTGCCACTGGCGGATCAACGAACGACCACTGCGGCCCCAGCGACGTGCTCCATAGAACGTTTCCTGTCGCTGGATCGAAGGACTGCATCAGTCCGGGGCTGCCGTCAACCGAACTGAGTACAAAAAGGCCGCCGTTGTCGTACGTCGCGTTCGCTCCACCGGCAATTGCGATAGGACCCCAGAGTGTGGCGCCAGTCGCGGCATCCAGGGCTACCAACTGGCAGTTGCTGCCGACACCCACTGTGAAAAACACCTTGCCTCCGGAGATTACTGCGTACGAGGGTTGGCCACCGAGGTTGACGGTCCAGGCACTCGTGACGGGCAATGACACCGAATCGAAGCTGATCGCGCCCGCGTGCGTCGTAGTGATCTGGAAGGATACGGCGTCCTTCGAAGCAGGCCCCACCACAAGCGGAAGGGTGCTGGATGTGCCACCCGCGCCCGCCGGGTTTACTACGGCGACAGGCAGAGTCCCTGCCGACGCGATCTGCGCCGCGGAAACTTGCGCGGTGAGCAAAGTCGAGCTGACGTAAGTCGTCGGCAGCGAAGTGCCCCCGAGTGTCACCACGGACGCCGAGATGAAGCCGGAGCCCCCGGTGGTTAGCGTAAAAGCGGGGCCGCCGGTCACGACAGAAGTCGGCGATACGTAGGCGAGAGCGAGATTGGAATTCACCTGCACGGTGAAGGGAAGCCCATTGGATGGGGCATCGTCGGAGGTGGGATCCTCAACCGTGACCGTCACGGTGGTTGGGTTCGCTACATCCTGTAACGAAACCTGGGCAACGAGCTGCGAGGTAGAGTTCAGGAAAGTTGTCGGCAGCGCGGTCCCATTCCAGTAAACGACTGTCGCGGCCGAAAACTGAGTCCCGTTCACAGTCAACGTGAATGCCGCAGAATCGGCAGTGATGGACGACGGGGAAATGGATTGCAGGGCCGGCGGCACTGCGAGCGTTTGCGCCCCGGTCGGCACGTCGCCGGATGCGATGTCGGCGACAGTAATCGACAATTCGCCTTGGCTGGCAAGATAGGTGCTCGGCAAGGTCGCGGTCAACGTAGTCGCCGAAACATACGTCGTGGGAATGGCGTTGCCGTCGATATATATAAGCGCCGTATTCGTGAAGTTCGTACCCGTCGCCGTGAGCGTGACGTTTACGCTGCCCGACGGGATGGCAGTCGGCGTTATGCTCGCTAGCGTCGGTGCAGGCGGCAACGCCAGGACATTGAATGTTTCAGGGTTCGACACGCCGCCCGCCGCGTCGTCATTCATCACGGTAACAGCGACCGTTGCGACAGCGCCGAGCTCTGTCCCGGCGATCGACGCCGACAGCTGGCTGCTCGAATCGTACGTCGTCGGCTGCGGCTGACCGTTCCACAACACCAGGGACTCCGGAGTGAAATTCGAACCGGTGACGACGAGCGTAAAATTGCCGCTACCGACCGGGACGGCTGCAGGTGCAAGAGCGGTCAGCGCCGGGGATGGACCTTCATTGATCGGGAAGCTCGCCGCCAATGATCCGGGGCCACCCGCGGCCGCGTTGGAAACTGTGATGCTCGCGGTACCAACGGTGACGATGTCGGCCGCGGATACCGTTGCGGTGAGCGCAGTCCCAGAAACGTACTGAGTTGGCAGTGCTTGTCCATTCCATTGCACGACCGAACCGGAAACGAAGCCGGATCCACTCACGGTCAGCACGAGACTCGGTCCACCGGCGAGAGCAGACGCTGGCGTCAGCGAGAAAATCTCTACGGGCGCGGGCCCGGAGTGCGAGCCACCGCCACCGCCGCCGCCGCCGCACCCGGCAACGTACAGCAATAGCAGCATCGCTGGGTACACGAGATAACGCGCTATCGAGCGGTGGTTCCTGCCCGTCGATTTCATCGTGCTTCGCATCGCCTACGCCTTGGCTATACCGCGTGAATGCCGCCTTGTTCGGCGAATTTCTGTTTTGAGAACACTAGCATACGTGGGTTACCCGAGACGGGTCAGCGGCCGCAGCACGCGGAGCCGAGCCGCCCAGACTGCGCGTTCTCCATTAATTTCAATCAGCTGCGGGTGAGTCAGTTCACCGCGAGCAATCAAAGTAATTGAAAAAGGATACACGCCAGATCGCATACTTTCTCGGCAAGGCCTCCGCGAGAAGCCGATACGGCCAAAGCTCTGAGCACCTGCCCAGGATTACGGCCGATCACGGTGAATAGCGTATTTACCGGCCTTGCTTGATTGGTGGAAAGGGAGGGACTCGAACCCTCGACCCCGGCATTATGAGTGCCGTGCTCTAACCAGCTGAGCTACCTTTCCATCAGCGGGCGCGCATTGTCGTCAGGCCGGCCCGGCGCTGTCAAACTCATGAAACCGGCCGCCTAAACGCTTCACACATTGAATCTGAAATGCATGACGTCGCCCTCGCGGACGATGTAATCCTTGCCTTCCAGGCGCAGCCGGCCGGCTTCGCGGGCCCCCGCCTCACCCTTGCCCTGGATGAAATCCTCAAACGCAATGACTTCGGCGCGGATGAAGCCGCGCTCGAAATCCGTATGGATGACGCCCGCGGCTTGCGGCGCGGTGCTGCCAGCGCGCACGGTCCATGCGCGCACCTCTTTCGGTCCGGCGGTGAAGTAGGTCTGCAGACCCAGGAGTTGATAGGCACCGCGGATCACGCGATTCAGTCCCGGCTCGGCGAGCCCCAGATCCTTCAGAAACTCGATGCGCTCCGGCTCCTCGAGCTGCGCGATCTCGGCCTCAATAGCGGCGCACACCGGCACGACGATGGCATGCTCCTCGTCGGCGCGGCGCCGCAGCGCGAGCAGATAGTCGTTGCCATCGGCGAGTGCCGGCTCATCGACGTTGGCGACATACATCACCGGCTTGGCGGTCAGCAGTTGCAGCTCGCGCACCTCGCGCCGCTCCTCGTCGGTCAGCCGCAAGGCACGGGCGGGCGTGCCCGCATCGAGCGCGGCGCGCACGCGCTCAAACAGCTCGCGCCGCCGGATCGCCTCCTTGTCACCGCTCTTGGCGGCCTTGACCGAGCGGTCCACCGCTTTCTCGATCGCCGTCAGATCGGCCAGCGCCAGTTCGGTGTTGATGGTGTCGATGTCCGACAGCGGATTGATCTTCCCGGTCACGTGCACGACGTCATCATTGTCAAAGCAGCGCACCACGTGGGCGATGGCGTCGGTCTCGCGGATGTGCGCCAGAAACTGATTACCGAGCCCTTCACCCTGCGAGGCGCCGGCGACCAGTCCGGCGATATCGACAAACTCAACCGTGGTAGGCAGGATCTTCTGCGGCTTGGCGATCGCCGCCAGTTGCGCCAGGCGCGGGTCCGGAACCGGGACGACACCGACGTTCGGATCAATCGTGCAAAACGGATAATTCTCCGCCGCGACCTGCGCGCGCGTCAGCGCGTTGAACAGCGTCGACTTGCCGACATTCGGCAGGCCGACAATGCCGCATTTAATGGCCATGACTTAATCTCATGGGCCGCTCATGCCGGCAGATCCGGTTCGTCGCGCCGGTGCAGCTGATTCATGACCTTCTGCGCGCCCGAGCGCAGCAGCTCCGGCACCAGCTGGAGCGACCGCTGCAGCGCCGCGTCAATGAGCGCCTGATCTGCGGAGCTGGCGCGCTTCAGCACGTAATCAATGACCTCGTCCTTGTTGCCCGGGTGCCCCACGCCTAAGCGCAGGCGCCAGAACTGCGCGCCAATATTCGCGATCACATCGCGCAGGCCATTGTGGCCGCCGTGGCCCCCGTCGTGCTTGAGCCGGGCGACGCCGGCCGGCAGATCGATCTCATCGTGCACGATCAGCAGCGCATCCGGCGTAAACTGGTAAAAGCGCGCTGCGGCACCGACCGCGGCACCGCTCCCATTCATCATGGTCAGCGGCTTGAGCAACCACACTTCCTGCCCGGCAATGTCCGCCCGGGCCAGCGCGCTCTGAAATCGCGTCTCGCGCTTCCATGTGGCCTTGGCGCCCGCAGCCAATTCATCCACGAACCAGAAGCCGGCGTTGTGGCGCGTGCGCGCGTACTCGGCACCGGGGTTGCCGAGTCCGACGATGAGTCTGATCTGCGGTTCTGCCACCTAGGTTGTCCAGGCCAGCGCGCTTGAAAAGCACGGGCCGCCTGAGGGGGCGGCCCGTCCCCGACACGCAGCGGTGCTGCGCCTACTTCTTGCCGCCTTCTTTCTTGGGAGCCGCTTCCTTCTTCGGTGCAGCTTCCTTTTCCTTGCCCTTCGGCGCGGCTTCCTTCTTGCCTTCTTCCTTCTTGGCCTCGCCGGCCACCGGCGCGGCCCCTTCGGCCGGCACTGCCGCGGCCTCACCCTCGGCCGGTGTCGCAGCCACTTCGGCAGTCGGCTCCGGCTCCGCGGCACGCGGGCTGTGCACGGACACGACCGGCGGGTTATGGCCGTGAGCCAGACCCGACAGCTTGACCCCCGACGGCACCTTGATGTCGGCCAAAAACAGCGTGTCGTTCAGGTTCATGCCCGAGAGGTCGAGTTCGAGGAACTCCGGCAGATCGTTCGGCAGGCAGGTGATCTCGGCATCGGCCATCATGTGCGAGACCACGCCGCCCTGAGTCTTGACGCCCGGGGCTGCCGCCTCGCCCTTGAAGTGAATGGGCAGGTGCAGGCGGATCTTCTCGCTCTCGACCACGCGCTGCAGATCCAGATGCACGACGGCGTTGCGGGCCGGGTGCATCTGCACGTCGCGGACAATCGCCGCCTGTTTCTCAGCGCCGACGACGATGCTGATGATTGATGAGAAGAACCGCTCATCCCCGACCAGTCCGAGAATCTTGCGGTGATCCAGGGCGAGCGATCGTGGCTCACCCTTGGCGCCATAGAGAATCGCGGGAACCTTACCGGCATGACGCAGGCGGCGGCTCGCACCCTTGCCCTGATCATCCCGTGGCTCCGCGTTGAGTTCAAAACCAATACGCATAGACCTTGCTCCTAACAGACTATTAACAAAGGCCCGCACCGCGACCAGTGCCGGCCCACCTAAAAAACTGGCTCAGTCGATATACAGCGAGCTGACCGACTCCTCGTCGCGGATGCGGCGGATGGTCTCGGCCAGCAGCGCCGCGACCGACAGCTGGCGGATGCGCCCGCACTTCTTGGCCGCTTCGGACAAGGGAATGGTGTCGGTCACCACCAGCTCATCGAGCGCCGACTTGCTGATGCGCTCGACCGCCGTGCCCGACAGCACGGCGTGCGTAATGTACGCGACCACCTTGACGGCCCCTTCGTCCTTGAGGGCCTGCGCGGCCTGGCACAGCGTGCCGGCGGTATCGACCATGTCATCGATCAGCACGCAGCTGCGCCCTTTGGTGTCGCCGATGATGTTCATCACCTTGGATTCATTGGCGCGCGGGCGGCGCTTATCGATGATCGCGAGCTCCGCATCGTCGAGCTGCTTGGCGAGCGCGCGGGCGCGCACCACGCCGCCGACGTCGGGTGAGACCACGATCAGATTCGGATAGCGCTGGCGCCAGACATCGCCGAGCAGCACCGGGGAACCATACACGTTGTCCACCGGCATATTGAAGAATCCCTGGATCTGCTCGGAGTGCAGATCCACGGTGAGCAGGCGGTTGACGCCGGCGGTGCTGATGAGGTCGGCCACGAGCTTGGCGGTAATGGCCGAGCGCGTTGCGCGCGGCCGCCGATCCTGCCGCGCGTAGCCAAAATACGGCACTACCGCCGTGACCCGTGCCGCCGAGGCGCGGCGGCAGGCATCGGCCATCACCAGCAGCTCCATCAGATGATCGTTGGCCGGCGGGCTGGTCGGTTGCACAATGAATACGTCCCGGCCGCGGACGTTTTCCATGATCTCGACATTCACTTCGCCGTCGCTGAAGCGGCCCACGGCGGCGCGGCCCACGGGCACCATCAGGTGCCGGGCAATATCATGGGCAAGCGTCGGATTCGCATTACCCGAAAACAGCGCCATCGACTGGGTATCCACGATCTACCTCATCAGAACACTGGCTGGGGTGGAAGGATTCGAACCTCCGAATGGCGGGATCAAAACCCGCTGCCTTACCACTTGGCGACACCCCAAATTCATTCAAGCGTCGCGCGGTCCGCGCCCAAGCTGCCGCCGGCGGCCTCAAGCGCCGCATGGAGCGGTGAGCGATTCACGCCGCGCGCCACGAAGCAGTGCCACTCATCCGGTACCCGTGCCGCGATCCGCTCCGCCTGCGCGGCCTCGGCAAACGCAGCGTACACACATGAGCCGGTGCCGGTCAGCCGCGCCGGCGCATAAGCGCTCAGCCAGTCGATCGCTGCGGCCACCGCCGGCTGCCGGGCGCGCACGATCGGCTCGAAATCATTCCGGGTCGCCCCTTCGAAAAGGGCGCGTATTGTGATGACGGGGGAATTTCGTGTCAATTCAGGGGCCTGGAATAGCTCTGCCGTTGACACCGCCACCCCCGGATAGATCACCAGAAACCAGCGATCCGGCAGCATGATCGGCTGCAGGCGCTCGCCGCGCCCCTCGGCCCAGGCCGAATCGCCCAGCACGAATACTGGCACGTCGGCGCCTAGCGTTGCGCCCAGATCGGCCAGTTGCCCGGGCGCCAGGCCCGTGCCCCAAAGCCGGTTCAGCACCACCAGCACCGTGGCGGCATCGGAACTGCCGCCGCCGAGCCCGCCGCCGGCCGGAATGCGCTTGCGGAGCTGGATTTTGACGCCGAAATGGCTTTTGCAGTAGGGCTTAAGCGCACGGGCGGCACGCACCGTCAGGTCCGCCTCGGCCGGGACGCCGGCCGGGCCTGCCAGCCTTTCTATGGCGCCATCGACGGATGCCTCCAGGCCCACTTCGTCGCACAGTTCGAGCAACTGAAAGGCGGTCTGCAGGTCGTGATAGCCATCGGGCCGCCGGCCCGTGACGTGCAGGAACAGGTTCAGTTTGGCCGGGGCCGGCCACCACTTTAATGTCATGGGATCTGCCAGTGACTGATCAGCAACCGCAGCCGCACGGTATCGCGCTGCGCGTTGATCCGCCTTGGCAGCCATTGGCCCTGCCACTCAACATAATCGGTATAGGTCAGCTGCCAGCCGAATTGCACGAGGGCACTCAGGCGCTGCGCGTCGTCCACCGTTTCCTGCGCTGGGCCGGACGGATCGGGGCAGCCAAGCAACCAGTAACGCAGACTCCCGATAGGCGGCACAAAGCCAACCAGGTTGGCGATCCGCGTCGCCGCCTCATCGCCACTCCACTCGGTATCTCCACTGTTGAGCTGCAGCTGCCGGCCATCGAATGTAAGCCGTGAGATCGCGCTGCCCAGGGGCGAGCGCAACACGACGCTGGCCGTTGACCCACGCGCGGCCCAGTCCATGCCGGCGTTGAAGCCCTGGTCTGCGCTGGCTACCGCGATTTTTCCTGAAAGCGTATAGCTCTCAATGGCTTGCAACTGACCGCGGCGTTCCAGCCACGGCGCACTCGGCTTGGCCGGTGGCAGGCTGGCGCAACCGGCAAGCAGCAGCAGGACGCCAGAGACCGCGACGGCGAACATGCGGCCTGGGCCGCACGCGACGGCTCTACACTGCGGTACCGGCACCGGGCCTGACCTGGCCGGGCGCGCCTTGCGGGACCTTCAGATCCGGCGCGAATCGGCTGACGACGGCTCGCAGCGTTTCGTTATCCGGATCGGCCGCGAGTGCGCGGCGCCACGCTTCGCGCGCCTGCTCTTTCTCGCCTACCGACCACAACACCTCGCCCCAATGAGCGCCGATGTCGCCGTCGTGAAATAAGCGAAACGCGCGCTCCAGCACCGGCAGCGCCTCGCGGCCCTCGTGGCGGCGGTAAAGCACCCAGCCGAGGCTATCGAGCATCGCCGGATTGTCCGGCTCATCGCGCAGCGCCTCGCGGATCAGCTGTTCGGCCCGCGGCAGGTCACGGGAATGATCGGCCAGCGTGTAACCGAGCGCATTGGTGATGCCCGCATCCTGCGGCCGGTCGCGGTGCATCGCATCGAGCGCGGCAACGGCCCGGTCGGTCTTGCCGGCCCGCTCCAGAAACACCGCGTGCTGGTACAGCAGCTCCGGGTGCTGCGGGTAGTGCTTGAGCGCCTGCTCGATGCGGGTGACGGCGCGGTCAGCCGCGCCGTGCGACGCCAGCAGCTCGTCGATGCTCAGTTCCGCATCGAGCCGCTGCGTGACGTCGGCGCCCTCGGCAGGAGCCAGCAGCTGAATCGCATTTTCCTGCTGGCCATCGCGATACAGCAACTCGGCCATGCGCTGCCGGGCCACCCGATCCAGCGACGTGCCTGCCAGCGCGGAAAAGCCGCGCAGCGCGGCGCTGTTATCGCCACGCTGCGCCGCCAGCACCGACAGGTAATAGACCGCGGCGGCCTGGGATTCCGGATTGCTCAGCAGTTCGCGAAACCGCTGCTCGGCCAGCACGTAATTGCCGCGGGTGTAGGCGAGCACGGCCAGTCGCCGCCGCGCTTCGGCACCTGCCGTCTGATCGGTGCGCAGATTCATCAGCTCGGTCTCGGCCTGATCGTCCCGATCGAGCAGCAACAACACGTCGATCAGCGCAAAGCGCTCCGGCGCACCGTGATCGGCCGCCGCCGCGCGCGCCGCGGCGAGGGCCTCATCGGCCTGACCGAGACCGGCGTGGGCGCGCCCGCGCAACGCGGCCGTAACCGCGGCATCGGTACCTTCGCCGCCGGCTTGCGCCGAATAACGCAGTGACAGCGCAAAATCCCAGCCATCCAGCGCCACCGCGGCCAGCGCCCGCTCGACCGCGCCGGCCGCCAGCTGCTTGGCCTGCGAGCCGCGCAGCATCGCCAGCGTTGGCTCGGCGCCGGCACGCTGCGACAACGAATCAATGGCGGCCGCTACATCGGCATCGGCCGGCGCCGGTGAGCGCAGCAGCCAGCCCAGAAATTCCGCCCGCGCGGCCGTGATGTGAAACTGGCCGAGCTGCGCGCGCACGCTCGCCAGCACCGCCTCGCTCGCCCCCGGAGCGAGCGTCTGCCAGCGCGCCGCTGCCTGCTCGGCCAGCGAATACTGGCCGCACTGCAAAGCCACATCGGCGGCGCGGGCGGCGAGCTTGGTGTCGGTGAACTTCTCGCTGGCCGCGAGATACTGGTGGCTGGCCTGATCGCAATCGCCGCGCTGCAGATTGATCTCGGCCGCCAGCATCGCGGCGTTCGGGCTCTTCAGATCCTCGCTCCCGACCGCCCACGGGGCGACCGCGCCGGCGAACGCGGCGACTGCGATGCCGCACCAACGCGCAGATCCAAGGTGTCGCACTGACATGATCATGCGACTATAGCAGTGATGAAAGCGTCCATCCGCCAAAAACTGGATCGCGCCCAGGAGCGCTTTGAAGAGGTCGGCCAGCTGCTGTCCGATCCGGAGGTTTTGGCGCGCCCGGAGCAGTTCCGTGAGCTGTCCATGGAATATGCCCGTCTGCGGCCGACCGCTGATGCGCTGCAAGAATACCGGCGAATCGAGGCCGATCTGCACGCGGCGCAGGGACTGCTTGGCGATGCGGATGCCGGCCTGCGCGGCCTCGGCGCCGAAGAGGTGGCGCGCACCGAGAAGCAACTGCAGCTGCGCGAGCAGGAATTGCAGAAGCTGCTGATCCCGAAGGATCCGCGCGATGAGCGCAACATCTTTCTGGAAATCCGCGCCGGGACCGGCGGCGATGAGGCCGCATTATTCGCCGGCGATTTGCTGCGCATGTACAGCCGCTTTGCCGAGCAGCAGGGCTGGCAGGTCGAGACCCTCAACGAAAATCCTGGCGAGCACGGCGGCTATCGGGAAATCATCTGTCGCATTGCCGGGCGCGGCGTGTTCTCCCGCTTGAAATTCGAATCGGGCACCCACCGTGTCCAGCGGGTACCGCAGACCGAGGCCCAGGGCCGCGTCCACACCTCGGCCTGCACGGTGGCGATCCTGCCCGAGATCGAGGCGATCGATCGGATCGAAATCAATCCGGCCGAGCTGCGCATCGACACTTATCGCTCATCGGGCGCTGGCGGACAGCATGTCAACAAGACCGATTCGGCTGTGCGCATCACGCACCTGCCCTCCGGCATTGTGGTCGAATGCCAGGACGAGCGTTCGCAGCACAAGAATCGCGCCCGCGCGTTATCTTTGCTGCAGGCGCGACTGCTGGCGGCGGAACAGGATAAGCGCCAATCGGCCCAGGCACAGACCCGGAAGCTCCAGATCGGCAGCGGCGACCGTTCCGAGCGGATCCGAACCTACAATTATCCGCAGGGCCGGGTCACCGACCACCGCATCAACCTGACGCTTTATAAACTCGATGAAATCCTCAACGGTGCGCTGCAGGAGTTGCTCGACGCCCTGGAGCAGGAATATCAGGCCGAGGAGCTGGCGGCCGAGTAAAGCACGATCGCGAGCGCACTGAAAAACAGCCACACCGCGCCGGTCAGACCGATGATCAGGACGGTGCTGATCGCGTTGAGCACCGATCCGGCGACGACCGCGCCCGGCCCCAGCACCAGACCCAGCACGGCCATGGCGGCGAGCAGGCACACGAAGGCTATCCCCAGGCCGATGACCACACAGAAGCAGCATTTCCACCACAGCGGCCTGACCAGCTGCAGACTGCGAACCAGCGCGTTCACGGCACCGCCGGATTCGAACAGTACGATCGGCATCAATACCCAGAAGCACACCACCAGATAAAGCACCGGTAGCAGCGCCAGCACGCGCAAGTACCACGCCGGCGCGATCTGGAACAGATTGACAATCGTGGCCAGCGCCAGCAGCACCAGAAAGAGCGCGGGCACCAGCACCAGCAATCGCCAGGCCGATTGACGCAATTCGCCGGCCAGGTTGACCGGCTGCCCCCTGACCATGGTGCCCTGGCGCAGCATGGCCGCTCCCATCAGCCACAGCAGTGTCAGCAGTCCAACGGAATAAAGTATCCAGAATTGCGGATCGGTCGGCGGATGCCAGATGTCCAGGGTCTGGCTGCGGGCGAGCAGCGTCAACACCGGCAGCTCAATGGCGAGCGCCGCCAGCATCGCGAGCGGCAGGCATTTGGCCAGCGTCGCGCGGAACAGCCGCGCGGCGGCGTTCAGCAGCTCACTGACGGCCGCTGCATGCGGTGGCAGCGGCAAAGGGCTCGGCATGAGACACTCTCCGTCTGGGCAGATTCACCCGTTCAATTTAGCAGACCGCTCATGACGGAAGGGCAACTACCGGCGCAGATCGGGCCGCTGCTGCGCGCCGCCACGGGGCGGCTTCGGGGCAGCGACTCAGCCCGCCTCGATGCCGAGCTGCTGCTCGCACACACCCTGAACCGGCCGCGCAGCTACGTGCTCAGCGAGCCGGACGTTGCGCTCAGCCCGGCACAGACTGAACGCTTCGCGGCTCTGGTTGGCCGCCGGGCAGCCGGCGAGCCGCTGGCCTACCTCACCGGCGAGCGTGAATTCTGGGCACTGCCGCTTAAGCTCAGTCCCGCGGTGCTGATCCCGCGACCTGAGACCGAGTTGCTGGTCGAGCGGTCCCTGGTGCTGCTTGCCGCTGAGCCCGCCGCAGTGGCGGACCTCGGAACCGGCTCGGGCGCGGTCGCCCTGGCGCTCGCCAGCGAGCGGCCCTCCTGGCAGATTACGGCAACCGATCAGTCCGTTGCGGCACTGGAAGTGGCCGCTGCCAACGCGCGGCGGCTTAAACTGCACAACGTAAGTTTCCTGCCCGGCAGCTGGTTTGAGCCGCTGCGCGGGCAGCGCTTTGCGCTGCTGGTCAGCAACCCGCCGTACGTGGCCGAAACCGACCCGGTACTGCGTTCACCGCCGCTTACGCACGAGCCGCGCGAGGCGCTGGCCAGTGGCGCCGACGGGACCGATGCATTGCGGACCCTGATCGTCGGCGGGCGTGCGCACCTGTTGCCGGGCGGCTGGCTGCTGCTCGAGCATGGCGCTGCGCAGGCCGGTTGGGTGGCAAAGTTGCTTGTCGCGCAGGGGTACGCTCACGTAGGCTGCCATCAGGATCTGGCCGGACACGCCCGGGTCACGGCGGGCCAGGCCCCGGAGCTGGCAGCCGCCTAAGGCTAGCAAGAGGCACAGCAGATGGTACGTTTTGAAACTTCCCACGGCGCCTTCACGATTGAGCTGTATCCGGAGGAAGCGCCGCTCAGCGTGAAGAATTTCCTGCAGTACGTGGACAGCGGCTTTTTTGACGGCACGATATTTCATCGCATCGTGCCGGGCTTCGTCATTCAGGGCGGCGGCCTGACCGCGGACTTCTCGCCAAAGAAAACCGAGCCGCCGATACGCAACGAAGCCGACAACGGCCTGCGCAATGAGCGCGGCACGCTTTCAATGGCACGGACCGACGCGCCACACAGTGCTACCAGTCAGTTTTTCGTCAACCTGGCCGACAACGAATTTCTCGATTACCGCCCGGGCCGGCATGGCTATGCGGTCTTCGGGCGCGTGGTCGACGGCATCGAAGTCATCGACCGCATCGCCACCGTGCCAACGGGGCGGCGCAAGGGCTATACCGATGCACCGACCGAAGATGTCCTGATCCGCTCGGCGCGCCAGACGGAGGCGGCGAAATAAGCCGTCATGGCCCATCCCGGGCTGCTGCGCCGCGCCGGCCGGTTATTGCTGCTGACCGGGCTCGGTCTGTTCATTGCCATTGTGCTGACCGTCGGCGCGCTGCGCTGGGTTGACCCGCCGACCAGCGCTTTCATGCTCGAGGCGCGGCTGCAGGCGCTGCGCGATGGCGAACACGGCTACCGCACCCAGTATCAGTGGGTTGATCTGGAAAACATCTCGCCGCAGGCGGCTGTGGCGGTGATCGCCTCCGAGGATCAGCAGTTTCCGTTTCACATGGGCTTTGACTTCCCCTCGATCCGCGAAGCGGTGCGCCACAATGCGCGGAGCCGCCATGTGCGCGGCGCGAGCACCATCTCCCAGCAGGTGGCCAAGAACCTGTTTCTCTGGTCCGGCGGCGGATTTTTCCGCAAGGGGCTGGAGGCGGGGCTGACCTTGTTGATCGAGTGGACCTGGCCCAAGGAGCGGATCTTGGAGATGTACCTGAACATCGCCCAGTTCGGTCATGGCGTCTACGGGGTGCAGGCGGCGGCGCAGCGTTTTTTCCATACGAGCGCGCGGCATCTGGATCGGAGCGAGGCGGCGCTGCTGGCGGCGGTGCTGCCGAGTCCCGAGCGCCTCAAGGTGCAGGCGCCCAGCGCCTACGTCGAATCCCGTCGCGACTGGATTTTGGGGCAAATGAGTGCGCTCGGCGGCGCGAGCTACCTGGATGAGCTGGATTCGGCGGCGCGGCGCACGCCCTGAACGCGGCGACAATACACGGATACTTTTTGCTGGAGCACCACTGGAATGGCCAACGTCGATCACAGCCGGCAGTTTCGCTACTACGATTTCATCATGGCGGCCTATGTGTGCATCGTGTTGTGCTCTAACCTTATCGGGCCGAGCAAAGCCACGACCGTGCACGTGCCGCTGATCGGCAACATCAGCTTTCTGGCCGGGGTGCTGTTTTTTCCGCTCTCCTATATCTTCGGGGACATTCTCACTGAGGTTTACGGCTACGCCCGCGATCGGCGCGTCGTCTGGGCCGGTTTCGGTGCACTCGCCTTCGCTGCGCTGATGGCCTACGTCATCGTCGCGCTGCCACCGGCTGCCGACTGGCGCGAGCACCAGCCGGCGGTCCAATACATCTTTGGCAACACGCCGCGGATCATCGCCGCGTCAATTATTGCTTTCTGGTGCGGCTCATTCGTCAACAGTTTTGTCATGGCCAAGATGAAGCTGTGGAGCGGGGGCCGCTGGCTGTGGACGCGTGCGGTGGGCTCCACGCTCTGCGGTGAAGCGGTCGATTCGGGATTGTTTTACACCATCGCCTTTTTAGGCATATGGCGGCCGAGCATGCTGCTCACCTATACGCTGACCCAGTATTGCCTCAAATGCGGCTGGGAGATCGTCATGATTCCCGTGACTTACCGCGTCGTCGGCTTTCTCAAGCGTGCCGAGCGCGAGGATTATTACGATCGGGACACGGATTTCACGCCGTTCTCGCTCAAGACCTGAGCCCTTCAGCGCGCGGCGGCTCAATTGATGGACGCGGGACCTGCCGGTACTGCGCCCGGCGCAAACAACCGTTCAACGTCCACGGCATCGAAGCGATAGGGTCGCTGGCAGAATTCACACGTCACGCTCACGGCGCCCTGCTCGGCCAGCACCGAGCGGACCTCTTCGGCCCCGAGCGAGCGGAGCAATTCGGCCACGCGCTCGTGGCTGCAGCCACAGGCGTGGCGTACGTCCGTGGCGGCATACAACCGGCAGTCATAAGCGCCGCACAGCCGCTGCAGCGATTCATTCACGGATCCGGCCAGCAGTTGCTGGGGCTTGAGAGCCTCAAGGCCCTGTTGCAGATCATCCCAGACCTGCTCCAGGCGCCCCGACCTCGCTTCGCCGCTGTCGCGCTCCGGCAATTTCTGAATCAGCACGCCCGCCGCAGTCATGGCATCGGCGGCCAGCGACAGTCGGGTCGGCAGCTGCTCGGAGGTCGCAAAGTAGCGCGCGATGCATTCGCCCATGCTCGCGCCGTCGAGCGGCACAATGCCCTGATAGCGCGAGGCGCGCTCGCCGGTCTCAATCGTCACCACCAGCCGGCCGTCACCGACGAGGGCGCGAAAGGGGCCGTCGCCGCTTCCTTTCGCCTCGTGCTGCGCGACCGCGCGAATCCTGAAATCATGCGTGCATTGCGCCACCAGCAGCCCAACGGGCCCGGACCCGGTCAGCTGCAGCGTCAGACGGCCGTCGAATTTTAAGGTCGCAGCCAGCAGCACGGCGGCGGTTACCGTTTCCCCGAGCAGTGCCTCGATCGCGGGCGGATAGTGCTGATGAGCGCGCAGCTGCTGCCACGCCGCACCGAGGTGCACCCAGTGTCCGCGCACCGGGTGCTCCTCCAGGATAAACCGGCGCAGCTGATCGGACTCGTCCACGGTTCAGCTCAGGGGCTGCCGAGGCGCTTTTTCAGCAGCTCGTTCAGCCGCGCCGGATTGGCCTTGCCCTGGGTGCGTTTCATGACCTGCCCGACAAAGAACCCGAACAGCTTGTCCTTGCCCGAGCGATAGTCGGCCAGCTGCCCGGGATTGGCGGTAAGCACCGCCTCGATCGCCTGCTCGATGGCCGGATCATCGGTAATCTGCCGCAGTCCGCGCGCGGCGATGATGTCATCGGCAGGCAACTGCTCGGTCCACATCGCCTCGAACACGTCCTTGGCAATCTTGCCGGAGATGGTCTGATCGGCCACCCGGCGCAGCAGGCCGGCGAGCGCTTCGGCCGAGACCCGGCTGGCGCCGATTTCCAGGCCGTCGCGGTTGAGGAATCCGGCCAGATCGCCCATCACCAGGTTGGCCGCGAGCTTCGGCTCGCCGCCAAGGAAGCGCACGACCGCTTCATAGTAATCGGCCAGTTCCGCGCCCGCCGTCAGCACCAGCGCATCGTAATGCGTCAGACCGTACTGCTCGACAAAGCGTGCCGCCTTCGCATCCGGCAGTTCCGGCAGCGTCGCGCCGACGGCGCCGATGTACGCGGCGTCGAGCAGTACCGGCAGCAGATCCGGATCCGGGAAATAGCGGTAATCGTTGGCCTCTTCCTTGGAGCGCATCGAGCGCGTCTCGCCGCGCTCGGAATCGTACAGGCGCGTTTCCTGCACGATCTTGCCGCCGCCTTCGAGCACTTCAATCTGCCGCGCCACCTCGAAGTTGATCGCCTTCTCCACGAAGCGGAACGAATTGACGTTCTTGATCTCGGCGCGGGTACCTAATTTCTCGGCACCGGTGCGGCGCACCGAGACGTTGGCGTCACAGCGAAAGGAGCCTTCCTGCATATTGCCGTCGCAGATGCGCAGGTAGCGCACCAGCGTGTGCACTTTTTTGAGATAGGCGACCGCCTCCTTGGCCGAGCGCAGATGCGGCTCGGAGACGATTTCGATCAGCGGCGTGCCGGCCCGGTTCAGGTCCACCCCGGTCAGTCCCGCGAGGCCTTCGTGCAGACTCTTGCCGGCGTCTTCCTCCAGATGCGCGCGGGTCACGCCGATCCGCTTGGCGGTGCCGTCCTCGAGCACGATGTCAACGTGTCCGCCGCTGACAATCGGCAGCTCGTACTGGCTGATCTGGTAGCCCTTGGGCAGATCGGGGTAGAAATAATTCTTGCGCGCAAACACCGAACGCTCGGCGACCTTGGCACCGATCGCGAGCCCGAACAGCACGGCCATGCGCACCGCCTCGCCGTTGAGCACCGGCAGTACGCCCGGATAACCTAAGTCCACCAGATTGGCCTGGGCATTCGGCGGCGCACCGTAGGCGGTTGCGGACGCGGAGAAAATCTTCGACTGCGTCGCCAGCTGCGCGTGGATCTCGAGGCCGATGACGGTTTCCCATTCCATCAGGCGTAGCCCTCCGGGATACGCCGGTGCCAGTCGGTCGCGAGCTGGTACTGGTGCGCGGCCCTAAGCAGCCGCGCTTCGGCAAAATGCGGGCCGATCAGCTGCATCCCGACCGGCAGGCCGCCGGCAAATCCGCACGGCACGGAAATGCCCGGCAACCCGGCGAGGTTGGCGCCGATCGTGTAGATGTCGTTCAGGTACATGGTCACCGGGTCGCTGGTCTTGGAGCCGAGCTCGAATGCTGCGGTCGGCGTGGTCGGGCCGAGCAGCAGGTCGACCTGCTCGAAGGCGCGGTTGAAGTCGCCGGCGATCAGCTGGCGCACTTTTTGCGCCTTGAGGTAAAAGGCATCGAAATAACCGGCCGAGAGCACGTAGGTCCCGGTCATGATGCGCCGCTTGACCTCGGCCCCAAAGCCCTCGCCGCGTGAACGCTCGTACAGATCGCGCAGGTCGCGCGGCTGCTCACAGCGATAGCCGTAGCGGACGCCGTCAAAACGGGCCAGGTTGGAGGAGCATTCCGCCGGCGCCACCACATAATAGGTCGGCACCGATAGCGGCAGGTTCGGCAGACTCACCTCTGTGACCTGCGCGCCTTGCTGGCGCAGCACCTCGACGGCGGCGCGCACCCGGGCTTCGACCTGCCCATCAAGGCCCTTGTCGAAGCACTCCCGGAGCAGCCCGACCTTAAGTCCCGCCAGCGGTTCGTGAAGCGCTGCCGAATAATCGGGCACCGGCAGATCGACGCTGGTCGAATCGCGCGGATCGAACCCGGCGATGGCGCCAAGCAGGAGCGCTGCGTCCTCGGCGCTGATCGTCAGCACGCCGGCCTGATCGAGGCTCGAGGCGAAGGCTATCATCCCGTAGCGCGACACCCGGCCGTACGTTGGCTTCAGCCCGGTTATGCCGCAAAGCGCCGCCGGCTGGCGGATCGAGCCGCCGGTGTCGGTGCCGGTCGCCGCGGGCGCCAGCCGCGCCGCCACTGCGGCGGCCGAGCCGCCGGATGAGCCACCAGGCACCCGCGACCGATCCCACGGATTTTGGACCGGGCCGAAGTGGCTGGTCTCGTTGGATGAGCCCATCGCGAACTCATCCATATTGGTCTTGCCAAGCATCACGACGCCGGCGGTCCGCAGCCGCGCCACCACCGTCGCATCGTAGGGCGATACAAAGTTGGACAGCATCCGGGAGCCACAGGTCGTGCGCGAGCCCGCCGTGCAGAATATGTCCTTGTGGGCGATCGGCAGGCCGGTCAGTGGCCCGGCCGAGCCGTCGGCCAGGGCACGGTCCGCCGCCGCCGCTGCCGAAAGCACGGTGTCGGCCTCGACGGTGATAAAGGCGTTGAGCTGCGCCTGGGCCCGCTCAATGCGCTGCAGAAACGCGCCAGCCAGCTCGACGGCCGAGAACCGCCGGGCCTTCAGGCCCGCTGCCAGCTCCGAAAGTGTCTGCAAATGCATACGGTGCTACTCGACAACCTTCGGCACGAGGTACAAACCGGCCTGCACCTGCGGAGCATTGCGCTGGTAGAGCCGGTGCTGGTCGGTTTCGGTTACGGCATCGGGCCGCAGGCGCTGCACCTGGCCCGGCAACGGATGGGACATCGGCTCAACCGCGGCGGTATCGGCCCGCTCCAGCTGTCCGACCAGATCGAGAATGCGTGACAGACTGCTCAAATAAACCGGGATCTCGGTCTCACTAAGTGCCAGGCGCGCCAGGTGAGCAACATTCTCAATTTCGCTGCGGGTCAGGCTCATGGTGAGTCATCCGAGTGCGGAAAAATGGGCGCGAAATCATACACCTCGCCTTGTGCTATGTCCTGTCGGTTGCTAGATTAGCGAACGTTTTTTCCGGCTGCCATAAAGGTCCGCGACCTTCCATGTTCAAACGCCTCCGCGGCTACTTTTCCAGCGATCTGTCCATCGATCTCGGAACGGCCAATACCCTAATTTACATGCGCGACAAGGGCATCGTGCTGAACGAGCCCTCGGTGGTCGCGGTCCAGGACGAGCCGACCCGCGGCGGCAAGATCATCGTGGCCGTGGGTGTCGAGGCCAAGGGCATGCTCGGCCGCACGCCGGGCCATATCAACGCCGTCAGGCCGATGAAGGACGGCGTGATCGCGGATTTCACCTACACCGAAAAGATGTTGCAGTACTTCATCAACAAGGTGCACGGCAACCGCTTCCTCAAGCCATCGCCGCGGGTGCTGGTGTGCGTGCCGTTTGGCTCCACCCAGGTCGAGCGACGCGCGATCCGCGAATCGGCCGAGGGCGCCGGCGCGCGCAACGTCGCCATCGTCAGCGAGCCGATGGCCGCCGCAGTCGGCGCGGGCCTGCCGGTGCAGGAAGCCCGCGGCTCCATGGTGCTCGACGTCGGCGGTGGCACGAGCGAAGTCGCGGTGCTGTCCCTCAATGGCATCGTCTACGCCAACTCGGCCCGCATCGGCGGCGATCGCTTCGACGAGGCGATCATGAATTACGTGCGGCGCAATTACGGCATCCTGATCGGCGAGGCCACGGCCGAGCGCATCAAGATCGAAATCGGCTCGGCCTACCCTGGCCAGCAGGTGCGCGAGCTGTCGGTCAAGGGCCGCAACCTCTCCGAGGGTGTGCCGCGCAGCTTCACGCTCAACAGCAACGAGATTCTCGAGGCGCTGCAGGAACCGCTGCAGGGCATCGTCAGCGCCGTCAAGCAGGCGCTTGAGCAGACGCCACCGGAACTCGGTGCGGACGTGGCCGAACGCGGCATCGTGCTGACCGGCGGCGGCGCGCTGCTGCGCGATATCGACAAGCTGCTGATGGAGGAGACCGGTCTGCCGGTCGTGGTGGCCGACGATCCATTGACCTGCGTCGCCCGCGGCGGCGGACGCATCCTGGAGCTGATGGATCAGATGGGGCCCGGGCACTTCGGTCTGGAGTGACGCCGCTTGGCAATTGGCTGATTCGGCGTTGCCCCCTTAGTTCTGGGGCCGGCGCCGATCGCGCTGCAGGACTCGATTTCTGTGCAAACGATAGCTCGGGCAGGTTGATTTGGCCGGCTTTGGCACAGCCGTAAACCGGCCACTTTATGGCCGCGGGCCCTCGCCGGGGCTGCGCTTCAGCGTTTATGCCCTGATTGCGCTGGCGCTGATGTACTTTGACCAGCGCGGACACTGGTCCGAGCGCATCCGCTACGGGCTGCTCGGCGCTGCCTATCCGATCCAGGTGATGGTCAGCTCGCCGGGCTCCGCCTGGCGCTGGCTGACCGACAGCTGGCGCTCGCGCGCTTCGCTGCAGGCCGAGAACGCGCAGCTGCGCGCCCAGCAGCGCGAGCTTGAGCTTGCGGTGCTGCGCGAGCAGGCCCTGGAGAGTGAAAACGCGACGCTGCGGGAACTTCGCCAGGCGCTGCCGCCGCTCATCAAGAAATGGCAGCTGGCCGAAGTCATCAGCGTTGAGACCGACCTGCTGCGCCAGCGCCTGATCATCAACCGCGGCAGTACCGCGGGCGTGTTCGTCAATGAAGCGGTGATCGATGGCCAGGGCGTGCTCGGCCAGATCGCGCGCGTCGGTCCGTGGAGCGCCGAAGTCATCCTGATCACCGACCCGGAGCACGCCGTTCCGGTCCAGCTGACGCGTAACGGTTTGCGCACCATTGCGATCGGCTCGGGCAACTCCGGCGAGCTGCTGCTGCGCGATCTGGCCGCGAATTCCGACGTCAAAAGCGGCGATCTGCTGGTGTGCTCCGGCCTCGGCGGCGTGTTCCCGGCCGGCTTCCCGGTCGGCAAGATCATCGGCGTGAGCCGCGCGGCCAATCAGCCGCTGGCGCAGGTGCGCGCGGCGCCGCTGGCGCGGATTTTAGATGCCCGCGAAGTCATGCTGGTGGAATTTGACGCCACGCACCCCGCGGCGCCAGCACCGCCGGCGCCGCTGGCGCGGCCGCCCGCGCCCGCCGGTTCCAAGGCGCCGGCCAATCAGGGGGACGAGCAGTGAGCAGTCGCGAGAATTTCCTCGCGATCGTGATTACGGCGCTGCTCGGGCTGATGCTGACGGTGGTGCCGCTGCCGCACTGGCTCGCCATCGTGCGTCCGTCATTTCTGGTGCTGGTGGTTTTGTACTGGTCGACGATGGCGCCGTTCGCCGGCGGCATTGCCCTCGGCTTCTTCGGTGGCCTGTGCCTGGACGTATTTGACGGTTCGCTCCTCGGCGAGCACGCCCTGGCGCTGGCGTTTGTGACTTACCTGGCCGTACGGCTCCATCTGCTGATGCGCGCCAAGCCGCTGTTCGAGCAGTCGCTGTTTGTGGTCGCGGGACTGGTGGTCTACGAGTCCTTCCTTTGGGGCATTGACGGCTGGAGCGGGCATGCGCTGTCCAGCTGGGCGCGGTGGGTCCAGGCACTGACCGGCGGGCTGCTGTGGCCGCTGGCGGTCGGGCTGCTGGGCCGTTTCCACACACCACAGTAGCGCAGCACCGCACATGCCAGGGCGCGTACGCATCAAGGATCACTGGAACGAGCAGCGGATTTTCATCGGCCGCACGTTCGCAGCGATGGTGATCATCGCGCTGTTGACGGTGGTCCTGATCGGCAGGCTCTCGTATCTGCAGATCGTGCGTCACGAGTATTACGTCGGCCTGTCGCAGGGCAACCGCGTGCGGCTCGAGCCGATTCCGGCCAGCCGCGGCCTGATTCTGGACCGCAACGGGCAGATTCTGGTCGATAACGAACCGGCGTATCAGCTCGAGCTCGAACGCGGCCAGGTGCCGGATCTGGAGGACACGCTGCGACGGCTGATCCGCATCGGGCTGCTCACGCCGGATGATCTGGATCAGACCCGGCGCACGATCATGTCGCGCCGCAGTTTCGATAAGGTGCCGATCCGGCTGCGGCTCACCGACGAGGAGATCGGCCGCTTCGCCGTGCACCGGTTTGAGTTTCAGGGGGTCGATCTGCAGACCCGCCAGACCCGCCACTACCCGTACGGCGAACTGGGTGTCCATGCACTCGGCTATGTGGCGGCGATCAGCGCCGATGATCTGGAAAAGATCGATGTGGCCAGCTACGCCGGTACGACGCTGATCGGCAAGCTCGGTGTGGAAAGCGCCTATGAGTACGCGCTGCACGGCCGCAACGGCAGCCAGGAGGTGCTGGTCAACGCCGCGGGCCGGGCCGTGGATCAGCAGGGCGCCTATCGGCCGGAATTGCATCTGATCCCGGCCACCGCGGGTGAGAATCTGATTCTCTCGATTGACCTTGCGACGCAACAGGCCGCGGAGGCCGCGCTCGGCGACCACCGCGGCGCAGTGGTAGCCCTCGATCCGGGCAACGGCGATGTACTGGCGTTGGCCAGCCTGCCGGGTTTCGATCCGGCGCTGTTCGCCCGCGGGCTGTCCCGCGACGAATATGCGAAGTTGTCGGATGATGAGGACAAGCCGCTGCTCAATCGCGCCCTGCGCGGAGCCTACCCGTCCGGCTCGACCATCAAACCGGTCATCGCACTGGCGGGGCTCACCGATCACGTGGTCGATCCCGACCACCTCGAGTACTGCAATGGTGTGTTCCACCTGCCGGGCAGCAGCCATGAATTCCACGAGGCGCTGCACGAAAAGCACGGCCCGATAGCTCTGGTCGATGCGATTGCGAAATCCTGCGACGTTTACTTTTATGGCCTCGCCGCCAAACTCGGCATCGACCGGATCTCCTCCTTCATGGCCCCTTTCGGCTACGGGCAGGTCACCGGCATCGATATCGGCGGCGAAAAGCCCGGCCTGCTGCCCTCGACCGACTGGAAGCGCAGGACCTTCAAGAAACCGCAGGACGTCTGGTTTCCCGGCGACACCGTCAATCTCGGTGTCGGCCAGGGTTATTTACTGGTCACACCGCTCCAGCTGGCACACGTCGCCGGCGTGCTGGCCGAGCGCGGGCGCAGCTTTCAGCCGCGGCTGGTGACGGCCTGGCGAGTCGGGCAAGGCGATGCCATTCCGATCGCGCCGATGCCGCAGCCGTCCGTAGAAGGCATCAGCGATACCGACTGGAACCTCGTCATCCGCGGCATGGTCGGCGCGATGACGTACGGCACGGCGGCCGCGAGCGGCAAGGGGACCGCCTACACCATGGCCGGAAAAACCGGCACGGCGCAGGTGTTCTCGCTCGCGCCTAACGCCAAATACAACGCCAAGACGGAACCGGAGCGGCTGCGCGATCACTCCTGGTTCATCGCCTTTGCGCCGGTCGAGGCGCCACGCATCGCCGTGTGCGTGCTGGTGGAGAACGGCGGCTTCGGCGCGAGCGTCGCCGCACCGATCGCGCGCAAGGTGATCGACGCTTATCTGCTCGGCCACACCTCCGCTGCGGCCGGCGGCGCGACCCTATGATGCGCGAGGAACTGCAGGGCGGGGCCGCGCGCCGCACGCTGTCGGCCACCGCACGGCTGCTGGCCGCGCTGAAGCTCGACGGCGCGCTGCTGGTCGGGATCGGGCTGGTGTGCTGCTTCGCGCTGTTCGTGCAGTTTTCCGCCTCGGGGCAAAGCCTGCAGGCGGTGTTACGCACGCTGATGCGGCTGGCGTTCGGCGTAGTAATAATGCTGATGCTGGCGCGCAGCACGCCTAATTTTCTCAAGAGCCTGGCACCGTGGCTGTACGCCGGGGGCATTGTCTTGCTGCTGGTGGTGTTCGTGCTCGGCCACGTCGGCAAAGGCGCGCAGCGCTGGCTCGCGCTCGGTCCGTTGTTGCGTTTCCAGCCATCGGAAATCATGAAACTGGCGGTGCCGATGCTGGCGGCCTGGTTCCTGCACGAGCGCCCACTCCCGCCCGACTGGCGCACGCTTTTGATCCTCGCCGGCATGATTTTGCTGCCGGCGGTGCTGGTGGCCGCACAACCGGATCTGGGGACGGCGCTGCTGATTCTCGCGAGCGGCGCGCTGGTGGTGCTGATGGCTGGGCTGTCGCTGCGCATCGTGATCGGGTTGGGATTGTCGGGCGTCGCTGCGGCATTCATCGGTTGGCGGTTCCTGCACCTGCACGAATACCAGCGCCAGCGCGTGCTCACGTTCCTCAATCCACAGTCCGACCCGCTGGGTTCGGGCTACCACATCATCCAGTCGCAGATCGCCATCGGCTCCGGCGGCCTGTTCGGCAAGGGCTGGATGAACGGCAGCCAGGCCCAGCTCGATTTCCTGCCCGAGCGGTCCACTGATTTTATCTTTGCCGTCATCGGCGAGGAATTCGGGCTGCTCGGCGTCATCGTGTTGCTGGGCCTGTACCTGTTCATCGTCACGCGCGCCGTATACCTTGCCTCACAGACCAACGACACCTTCTCGCGTCTGCTCGCCTCGAGCATCGCGCTGACGTTCTTCGTCTACATTTTCATCAACGCCGGCATGGCCTGCGGGCTGCTGCCGGTGGTGGGCGTGCCGCTGCCGCTGGTCAGTTACGGCGGCTCCTCCATGGTCACGCTGCTGGCCGGGTTCGGAATTTTGATGGGCCTTTATTCGCACCGCAAACTGGTCGGCACCTGAATGCGCGCGCGTGTGCGGTCCCTTCGCGCGCTGCTGATCGCCGCCACGCTGGTGGGCGGCGCGCAGGCTGGCGCCCATGAGCTCACCGCCGGCTCGCACCTCGATGTGTCGCGCCCGGACGTGGCCGCCTTTATCGACCAGCTGGTCGCTGAAGGGTTTGATCGCGGGCAGCTGAGCGCAACGCTCGCCCAGGCCGAGCCGCAGCAGCGGGTGCTGGACGCCATCACCAAGCCCGCCGAGGTCACGCTGCAATGGTGGGAATACCGCGCCCGCTTCCTGACCAGCGAGCGGATCGATGCCGGTGCCCGATTGTGGCTCGAGCATCGCGAGCTGCTCGATCAGATCGCCTTGCGCTGGCAGGTGCCGCCGCAGTACCTGCTCGCCATCGTTGGCGCCGAATCGTATTTTGGCCGCACCACCGGGCATTACCGGGTGCTCGATGCGCTGGCCACGCTCGCCTTTGACTACCCGCCGCGGAGCGAATTTTTCCGCAGCGAACTGGCCCAGTTCATGCTCTTGTGCCGTGAAGAGCATCTTGATCCGCTGGAGACCTACGGCTCCTACGCCGGTGCCATGGGCGCCCTGCAATTCATGCCCTCGAGCTACCGGCACTTTGCGGTCAGCGCCGCGGGCGCCTCGCACGCCGATCTGTGGACCAGCTGGCCCGATATTTTTTCGAGCGTCGCCAATTATCTGCACGCCAACGGCTGGCGCTACGGCGAGGCGGTGCTGCTCGAGGTGAGCGCCACCAAGCCGGGCGATCCGGGCGTATCGGGCGGCGTGACACTCAATGAAACGCTCGGCGCGCTGCGCGCCCGCGGCCTCACGCCCGACAGCTCCCTGCCGGATGACACGCGCTGCGTGCTGCTGGCGGCACCGCTTGAGGATGGCATCAGCTACCGGGCCGGATTGCAGAATTTTTTCGTCATCACGCGCTATAACCGCAGTCCGCTTTATGCGATGGCCGTCAACGACCTGGCGGCCGCGCTGCTGGCACGGGTGCAAAACCCGGAGCCGCTTTGATGCGCCGGCTATTGCCGTTGCTGCTTGCCGTGTTGGCCGGCTGCGCCGGCCCGCCGCGCCGCGAGGTGCCGCTTCGGCCTGCCACGCCGCCGCCCAACAACGCCGCCATCGCCGATGCCGTGCCGCAGCCCGAAGCGCGCAGCGCCCACGGCAATCCGCCCTTTTACGATGTCAACGGGCAGCGCTACGTCATCCTGGCCAGCGCCGATGGCTTCGTTGAGCGCGGCGTCGCCTCCTGGTATGGACCGGATTTCCACGGCAAAAATACCGCGAGCGGCGAGCGCTACGACATGTACGCGATGACGGCGGCGCACCGCACGCTGCCCATCCCCTGCTATGCGCGCATCACCAATCTTGGCAACGGCCGCAGTGTCATCGTGCGCATCAACGACCGGGGTCCGTTTGCCTCCAACCGGATCGTGGATCTGTCCTACAGCGCCGCGGCCAAGCTCGACATCGTGCGGCCCGGCACCGCATTCGTTGAACTGCGCACGGTCGGCACGCTGACCGAAGCGGTGGCGGCGGCGGCTGAGCCGCCACCGGCACCGGCGCCACAACCGCCTGCGGTGAGCGCGCCGGGTCCGCTTGAGCCTGCGGCGCCACTGGCGCTTTATATTCAGGTCGGCGCCTTTGCTGATCCGGCCAACGCGCAACGAGTGCTCGCGCGGCTGCAAAGCGCACAGATCACCAATGCCTTCGTGCTGCCGACCGGGGATGCCGCCCACCCGCTGCAGCGCGTGCGGGTAGGTCCCGTGGCGACGGTCGATCAGTTTGATCAGCTCGTGGCGCAGCTTGGCACGCTCGGCTTTGCCGAGGCGCGGCTCGCCACCGACTGACCACTGCCCTTAAACTTGCCTGCCCTGGCCGTCATGACCCCGTGGAGAGAGAAATCGATGAAAGTCACTGCCCCGCTCAGCGCCGCGCTGCTGCTCGCCGCAACTTTGCCAACCGTTGCCGCCCCGGTGCCGGATGCGCCCGCGGTGAACGCCAAGGGGTACGTGCTGACCGACTATGCGACCGGCCAGGTGCTCGCCGGCAAAGCTGCCGATCAGCGCCTCGAGCCTGCCAGCCTCACCAAACTGATGACTGCCTATGTGGTCTTTGACGCGCTGCGCAGCGGCCGACTGAAAATGGACGAGACGGTGCCGATCAGCGAGCACGCGTGGCGGGCCGAAGGCTCACGCACCTTCGCGCAGGTCGGCACCCGCATTCCGGTCGACGTGCTGATCAAGGGCATGATCGTGCAGTCCGGGAACGATGCCTCGATCGCGCTGGCCGAGCGGGTCGGCGGCACGGAGCCGGCTTTCGTGCAGATGATGAACACTACGGCGAGCCGGCTCGGCCTGACCGGCACCCGCTATGCCGACAGCAGCGGACTGCCGTCGCCCGATCACTACTCCACGCCCGCGGACCTGGCCAAGCTCGCGCGGGCCATCATCCACGACTTCCCGGAATATTACGGGCTGTTCGCGCTGCGTGATTTCACCTGGAACAACATCAGGCAGGAAAACCGCAATGGCCTGCTGGCGCGCGATCCGACGGTCGATGGCCTGAAGACCGGGCACACCGACTCGGCCGGCTACTGCCTGGTGACGTCGGCCAAACGACAGAACATGCGCCTGATATCGGTGGTCATGAATGAGCCCAGCATCCACGCGCGCGAGGACGACAGCGCGGCGCTGCTGACTTACGGCTTTAATTTCTTCGAGACTGTCAGTCTCAAGAAAGCCGGCGAAACAGTACTCAAGCCACGCATCTACAAGGGTGCGGAGAACTACGTTGCGGTCGGCACGGTGGGCGAAGTGCAGATTACCGTGCCGCGCGGCCAGGGCGGCGCGGTCACCACCAGTGCCTCGGTGCGCCAGCCGCTGATCGCGCCGCTCGACGGCTCGGCGCCGGTCGGGCAGCTGCAGGTGACCGCTGACGGCAAGCTGCTCGCGCAGGTGCCGCTGTATGTGCTCAAGCCCGTGGCCGCCGGCAGCTGGTGGACGCGGCTGTGGGACACCTTAATGTTGTGGATCCACCACTAAAGGGGTGACCAAGCCATGAGCGAGCCCCTGCCGGTCTGTCACCTGAATGGCGCGCTGCTGCCGCTGCGCGAGGCGCGCATCTCGCCGCTGGATCGCAGCTTTTTATTCGGCGACGGCATTTATGAAGTCATTGCGGCGCGCGGCGGCCGCCCGAAACGCCTGGCGGCCAATCTGGCGCGCCTGAGCCGGAGCCTCGCGGCCGTGCGCATTCCGAATCCGCACGACCCCGAGCACTGGGCGGCGCTGATCGCCGCGCTGATCGCGGCCAATGGCGGCGGCGATCAGTACATCTACCTGCAGGTCTCGCGCGGCACCGAGTGGGGGCGTAATCTCGCGCCGCTGCCGAAGCTCGAGCCGACCGTGTTTGCGTTCTGCGCTCCGCTCCCGCCGCCAAGCCCCGAAGCGCTCGAGCACGGCGTCAGCTGCGTCACCGCGGAGGACTTTCGCTGGGGGCGCTGCGATATCAAAGCCGTGACCTTGCTCGCCAATGCGCTGCTGCGTCAGGTCGCGGTGGAAGCGCAGGCGGCCGAGACCATTTTGCTGCGCGACGGGTGGCTCACCGAAGCGACCAGTTCGGCCGTGCACGTCGTTCTCGACGGGCAGATCTGCACGCCGCCGCTGTCGCATCAGCTGCTGCCCGGGACCACGCGCGGACTGATCGAGGAACTGGCCGAGCGCCACGGCCTGCCGTGGTGCATAAGGCCGGTCAGCGAGGCACAGTTGCGCGGCGCCAGTGAAATCTGGCTCAGCGCCACGGTGCGCGGGTTCCTTGCGGTGACGCGCCTGGACGGCAAGCCTATCGGCAATGGCCGGCCGGGCCCGTTGTGGCAGCAGACGTACGCGCTGGTGCGCGAGGCCTGGTAGCGCGGCGCGCGGCGCCGTATCAGGCCAGTTTGACCAGTTGCTTGCCGAAGTTGCGGCCCTTGAGCAGTCCGATGAAGGCTTCGGGCGCAGCTTCAATGCCCTGCGCTACGGATTCGCGATATTTCAGGCGACCGGTGGCCACTGATTCACCGAGCTCGGTCAGCGCCTGCGGCCAGACTTCAAGGTGTTCGCTGACGATGAAGCCCTCGATCTTCAGCCGATTGACCAGAATCAGCCGCGGCGAGGCCATCGGGATCGGCTCACCGCCGTAGGCGGCAATCATCCCGCACAGCGCGATGCGCGCGAACGCGTTTGTGTTCAGCATGACCGCGTCCAGAATATAGCCGCCCACGTTTTCAAAATGCCCGTCGATGCCGTGCGGGCAGGCCTCGTGCAGCGCCGCCGCCAGCGACTGCACCTCACCGTATTGCCGGTAATCAAGGCAGGCGTCAAAGCCGAGCTCGGCGGTTACGTAGTGGCACTTTTCCGCTCCGCCGGCGATCCCTACGACGCGGGCGCCGCGGGCCTTGGCCAGTTGTCCGACCACACCGCCCACTGCGCCGCTGGCGGCACTGACCACAACCGTCGCACCCGCCAACGGGGCAATGATCTTGTTGAGACCATACCAGGCGGTGACGCCTGGCATGCCGACGACCCCAAGGTACGCTGATAAGGGCACGCGCCTGGTATCGACTTTACGGAGCTGGTTGAGTTGCGCGGCATCGAGCAGCTGGTACTGTTGCCAGCCACCCATACCGACCACCGGATCACCGACCGCGAAGCGATCTGATCGCGACCCGATGACAAGCCCGACGGTACCGCCGATCATGACCTCGCCGAGTGACTGTGGCGCGGCGTAACTTTTGGCATCGTCCATGCGGCCGCGCATGTACGGGTCAAGACTGAGGTAGTGGTGCTGGACCAGTACCTGTCCGTCCTTCAGACCCGGTATGGCAACCTCGATCAGCTGAAAATTATCGGCCGCGACCTGCCCGCGGGGTCGGGAGCGAAGTAGCTGCTGCTTGTTGGTCAGTGTTGTCATGATCCACTGCGGTGCGCTCAGCCTGCCCGCCGGTTCACGGATCCGAAGCGTGCGGCACAGTAGCATACCGCGGCAAGCCGTCAGCGCCGACGGGCCATGCGAGCTCATCCTGCACCCAGATGTGGCGCACCGGCACCAGCGCCGCTGCCTCATCCAGTGACGCCAGGGTGATATCCACCTCGCCTGGGCGCTCGCTGTTTTTATAGGTCAGCGACGTACCGCAATGCCGGCAAAATCCCCGGCTCACGTTGGGCGATGAATGGAACACCGCCAGCTCGCCACGCGTGATGGCAAAGCCCGCATCCTCGACCGTGCCCCACGCCACCGGCGCGGCGCCCACCGCGCGGCGGCAACTCTCGCAGTGGCAGAAGCACAGGTTGGTGACCGGGTCGCGCGCCTCAAAGCGGATCCGCCCGCACAGGCACCCGCCGCGAATGACCACGCGCTCATGCATCGCTGCCGCCGCTCCCGCTGCCCAGGCGCTGGAATTGAATCATACCCGCAGGCCAGCTTCGCAATCAGCCCGTCGGCCGGGCAATCAATACGGCGCGGAAATCACTGACGTTGGTATAGGTCGGTCCGGTGATTACCAGGTCGCCGAGCCGCGCAAACAGGCCGTAGGAATCATTGTCGGTGAGCGCCGCGAGCGCATCGCACCCAGCCGCCTGCGCGCGGGCCAGTGTGTCGGGCCCGATCCAGGCGCCAGCATTGTCCTCGGTGCCGTCGATGCCGTCGGTATCGCCGGCGATCGCCCAGATATCGGGCTCGCCCCGCAAGGCGAGCGCCAGCCCGAGCAGAAACTCCGTATTCGGTCCGCCGCGCCCGGCGCCGCGCACCGTCACCGTGGTCTCACCGCCCGACAGCAGCACGCAAGGCGGCGCGATGGGCTGGCCGCGCTGGGCACAGGACAGCGCGATGCCCGCGTGGCCCAGGCCGCATTCGCGTGCCTCGCCTTCGATGGCGTCGCCTAAAATCAGCGGTTCAATTCCCGCCGACCGGGCCGCCGCGGCCGCTGCCTGCAGGGAATGCGCGGGCGTCGCTATCAGCCGGTTTTCAACCGCCGCGAGCCGCGCATCGCCCGGCTTGGGCGTCTCCGCATCGGCATGCTGCAGCCAGTCACGCACCGCCGCCGAGATCTCAATGCGGTAGCGCTCAAGGATCGCGAGCGCCTGCTCGCGGGTGCTGGGATCGGCCACCGTCGGTCCCGAGGCGATCACGGTCAGATCATCGCCGGGCACGTCGGAAATAATCAGGCTGACCACCCTGGCGGGCCGGGCCGCCAGCGCCAGCCTGCCGCCCTTGATGGCCGAGAGGTGCTTGCGCACGCAGTTGATCTCGGCAATGGTCGCGCCGCTGCGCAGTAACGCCAGGGTAATCGAGCGCTTGTCGGTAAGCGTCAGGCCGCGCGCGGGCAGACTCAGCAGCGCCGATGCACCGCCCGATAACAGGCACAGCACCAGATCATCCGGCTGCAATCCCTGCACCAGCGACAGCATCCGCCGCGCGGCCCGCTCGCCACGCTCATCAGGTACCGGATGACCGGCTTCAAGCACTTCGATGTGGCGGGTGGGCAATCCATAGCCATCGCGGGTCACGACCAGCCCGGAAAGCGGTGCGGGCCACGCCTGTTCCAGGGCCTTGGCCATGCTGGCCGCCGCCTTGCCGGCGCCGATGACGAGCGTGCGACCACGGGGGAGCGGCGGCAGCTGCGCGGCAAGGCAACGCTCGGGATCGGCGGCGGCGATGGCCGCCGCAAACAACTGCCTAAGCAGTGGAAGCGGATTCATCGGCAGTGCCCGGCCTTGCGGCCGGATCGGTGCAAAATCGACCGCGCGCGCCGCACGTCTAAGTCCAGCGATTGGCCTGCGTGGCAAAATGCGTGGATTGCGGGCGCACGACGCAGAAGCGCTGGCCGGTCGGCGCCTCCATGACCCACCAGGTTTTCACCTTGTTGAGGCGTCGGGCGCCGAGCGCCTCGAGCCGCCGCACTTCGGCTTCCAGATCGTCGGTCTCGATATCGAGGTGCACGCGGCTCGGATGATCGACGATCTGCACTTCGACATGCAGCGCATCGTTCGGATCATTCAGCCGCTGATAGGCGCTGGCTTCGTCGCTGCTGATTTCGCCGACCGGCATGCCGAGCGCGGCGGACCAGAATGCCGTCGCCGCCGCCAGATCGTCGGTCTGACAATCGATGATGAATCCGGCCAGTTTGCTTTTATGCACGATCCGCCCCCCCAATATCTGCCCGCAGACCGGGCCGCCGGAGCCGCGGAGACCGATCCATAACGAGAAGGCCCGGATCGCTCCGGGCCTTCTCTTCAGACGCTAACGAGTGACCTTAAAACGAGGCCGCGCGCTTACCAGCGATCGCCGCCGCCGCCACCACCGCCGCCGCCCCCGCCACCGCCGCCGCGGTAACCACCACCGCCACCCGGACGGCCGCCGCCACCGGTACGCGGCTTGTCCTGGGCTTCATTGACGCGCAGCGGGCGCCCACCCATGTTGTAGCCGTTCAATCCTTGAATGGCCTTGGCCGCATCCGACTGACTCATTTCCACGAAACCAAAACCGCGCGGGCGGCCGGTCTCGCGGTCAGTCGGCAGCGACACGGACTCGACCGTACCATGCTGCGAGAACAGCGTGCGCACGTCCGCCTCCGTGGCGGTAAAGGGCAGGTTGCCAACATAAATCTTCGCCATTGATAACACTCTCCAAGCTACTCGAGCAGTCCCGGGCCGCTTAACGGGTCAAAAGCCCAAGGTCCACTCCACACGGCAGGAGCATCAGCGAGGTCAGGGAGAGAGCTTCTCACGAGCCGTCGAACCGTAGTTCCTGTCACCTGATCGCAGGCAATTAGGCTCGAGCTCAGCTGCCGAGGGGCACATGGGCAAATCCGTCGCCGACGATCGCCGGCCACTGTAGCACAGCCTCTCCCGAGGGGGTACGCGCCAGCGGTAACGGCCCCTAAGCCGGGCGGGCCGCCTGCTGCGGCCGACCCCGGGGTCTGAATGCCAGCTGTCATGAGATAATGTGCAGGCCGTGAGCGATGCGCCCCGCCTGACATTTCCGTGCCAATATCCGATCAAGGTCATGGCCCGCACCGGCCCGGAACTGCGGGCGCAGCTCGATGGCATTGTGGCGCGCCACGCCGGGCCGCTGGCAGCCGATCGGATCAGCGAGCGGCCCTCCTCGCAGGGCAATTTTATCGGCGTGACCTACCTGATTTTGGCCGAGAGCGAAGCGCAGATCGCGGCCATGTTCGCCGACCTCATGCAGTGTCCCGAGGTCATGCTGGTTCTGTAACCAGGCGGCTTCGCCTCTCAATGCCGGCCACCAGCAGTGGCCCGAGCAAGTTCCCCACCTGCGCGACCGAGTCCGGGCCGCCACGGGAGGCGAGCTGCGTCATCTGCAAGCCGGCATAGCCGCAGGGATTGATCCGCCCGAACGGTGCCAGATCCATATTCACGTTCAGGGCGAGGCCATGGTAGCTCCCGCCCCGGCGGATCCGCAGACCGACGCTCGCGAGTTTGTGATTCTCAATGTAGACGCCGGGCGCGTCGGCGCGCGCGCGGGCACGGATGCCGTAGGAGGCCGCGCAATCGATGACCGCCTGCTCCAGCGCACTGACCAGATCCCGCACGCCCAGGCCGCGCCGCCGCAGATCGATCAGCGGGTAGATGACCAGCTGCCCCGGCCCGTGGTAGGTGACCTGGCCGCCACGATCGATGCGCACCACCGGAATGTCTCCCGGCGCCAGCACGTGCGCCGGATCGGCGTTCATGCCGAGCGTGTAGACCGGATCGTGCTCGAGCAGCCAGATTTCATCGGCGGTATCGGCGTCGCGCGCGTCGGTGAAGCGCTGCATCGCACGCCAGGTCGGCTCATACGGCACGCGGCCGAGCCACTTGAGAGCGATGCTCACGGGGCTTGCAGGACGGTGGCGCGGTTGTTCAGGCCGGCGTTGTTGCCGGCCAGCGCCTGCTCGGCCCGGTAACTGGAGCGCACCAGCGGGCCGGCGACACACTCGCGAAAGCCACGCGCCAGCGCCGCCTGGCGCAGTTCATCAAATTGCTCCGGGGCGACAAATCGCACCACTGGCAGGTGATTGGCCGTCGGGCGCAGATACTGGCCGAGCGTCAGCAGGTCAACGCCTGCGGCGCGCAGGTCGTCCATGGCCGTGAGGATCTCCGCTTCGGTCTCGCCGAGTCCCAGCATCAGGCTGCTCTTGGTCAGCAGCTGCGGCCGCTGCGCCTTGGCGTAAGCCAGCACGGTGAGCGTCTGCTCGTAGCCGGCGCGCGGATCGCGGACCGGGTGCGTCAGGCGCCGCACCGTCTCCAGGTTTTGCGCAAACACCTCCGGCCCGGAATCGATGACGGTCTGCACGTCGGCCTGCACACCCTGGAAATCCGGCGTCAACGCTTCGACCGCGGTCTCAGGCGTGCGCTGCTTGATCTGCCGGATGCAGGCCGCGTAATGAGCGGCGCCGCCATCGGGCAGGTCGTCGCGGTTCACGGACGTCAGCACGACGTAGCGCAGCTTCATCAGCGCGACGCTGTCGGCGACATGCTCCGGTTCCTGCGCATCGAGCCAGCCGCGCGGATTGCCGGTATCGACCGCGCAGAAGCGGCAGGCGCGCGTGCACACGGCCCCCATCAGCATGATGGTCGCGGTGCCGGCATTCCAGCACTCCCCGATGTTGGGACACTTGGCTTCCTCGCAGACCGTCGCCAGCGAATGCTCGCGCACCGTGCGGCGCACGAAATCGTAGCCCTCACCGGCCCCGAGGCGGGCCTTGAGCCAGCCCGGCTTGCCGCCGAGGCCGCGACGGTCGGCCGGCGCGCCGGCCTTGATGCCGTCCTTGATCGCCGTAAAACCATTGGGCGTCAGGTATTTCTCGCCGCTGCGCACCGCGCCGGCGTTGATGACCGGAATGCCCTTAAATACGCTCATATCCGTCGCCGCACCTTGCGCCGCCAGGCGATGAAAGCGGCCGGCCCGAACGGCCGGCCGCCAAGATGCCCATCCTGATCGAGCGGGCCTTGCCGGTCCAGTCCCGCCCCTTGCCGCAGCGCATTGCGGCCTTACGCATTGAGCGCGGCGAGCCGCTCCGGCGTGCCCACATCGGACCAAAGGCCCTGGTACAGCTCGCCGCGCAGCCGGCCCTGCGCCATCGCCCGCAGCAGCAGCGGCAACAGCGGAAATTTGCCCGGCACACAGCCGGCGAAAAACTGCGGGGTAAATACCGCGAGCCCCGCATAGGTATAGCGCGGTGCGCCGCTGTCGCTGAGCAGTCCGTCCTTGAGCGCGAAGTCGCCGTGCGGATGGTGCGGCGGATTCGGCACCAGCACCAGGTGGGCGAGCGCATCGTGGGTGAGCGCCAGCGTCGAAAAATCAAGGTCGGTGAAGGTGTCGCCGTTGACGACCAGGAACGGGGCGGCGCCGAGCTTGGGCAGCGCCCGGAAAATTCCGCCGCCGGTTTCCAGCGGCTCGGCCCCCTCGTCGCTGTACTCAATCTGCACGCCGAACTGCGCGCCCGCGCCGAGTGCGTCGCCGGATCTGCCCGCCGAGACCCGAAAGATTAATCACGATCTGTCTGATGCCGGCACGGGCCAGCGCCTGCACGTGCCAGACGATCAGCGGCTGTCCGCGCACCAGCAGCAGCGGCTTTGGCGTGAGCGCCGTCAGCGGCCGCATCCGCTCGCCCCTGCCCGCTGCCAGAATCATCGCCTTCATGGGCCAGCTCCGTTCAGCACCCGCGCGTTGGCAGCGGCGAGACCCGGAACCAGCCGCCGCTCCACCCAGGCCGAGAACTCCCGCAGCGGTGCAAACTCTGCCGCCGCCTCGCGCACGTACTGCAGCGTGCGCGGCAGATCGGCGAGATAGCCGCGCTTGCCGTCCCGGTACCACAGGCGGGCAAAGATCCCGAGCACTTTGAGGTGCCGCTGCAAGCCGATCAGATCGAACCAGCGCAGGTACTGCGCCAGATCGGCGCCGCCATCGCCGCCGCCGCGGCGCAGCTGCTCGCGGTAGCCCTCGACCCACGCAAGCACCTGCGCTCTCGGCCAGGCGATGTAGCAATCCTTGAGCAGCGACACCAGGTCGTAGCCGATGGGACCTGCCAGCGCGTCCTGAAAATCAATGACGCCGGGGCTGCGCTGCGCCGTCAGCATCAGATTGCGGGAGTGATAGTCGCGGTGGACCAGCACGATAGGTTGCGCCAGCGCTTCGCGCACCAGGAACTCGAACGCCTCGGCGAGCAGCTCGCGCTCTTCGCGGTCGGGCTCGAACTGCAGATGCCGGGCGCAAAACCACTGCGGCAGCAGCGCCATCTCGCGCTCGAGCACGGCCCGATCGTAAGGCAGGAGCGAGGCGCTCGCCGCCACGCCGCCGAGCTGAATGCGGGCCAGCGTTGCGAGCGCATCGGCGTACAGCGGTCCCGGCTCAGCGCCCTCTTGCAGCCGCGACAGGAGCGATTCGGAGCCCAGATCCTCGAGCAGCACCAGGCCGCGGACCGGATCGGCGGCCTCAACCTCCGGCACATGCACATCGCAGCCGGCCAGCAGAGCCGCGACCTTGAGGAACGGGCCGATGTCTTCCTGCCCCGGCGGCGCGTCCATGACGATGCGGGTCGCGCCGTCGGCCCGCCAGACGCGAAAATAGCGCCGAAAACTGGCATCCGCTGAGGCCGGCTCCAGTCGTACCGCCGGCCAGTGCAGCTCATCGCGCAGCCACTCCTCGATCAGCGCCCGGCGCGGGTCGGCAGTGCTCATCGTGGTGTGAAGATCCTTAAGGTTGCGGGCAAAACGTCGCGCGCCAGACACATCAGATGGGGCCGCCGCGTCGCTGCCAATCATTATAATGCCCGCACAAATGGTTGCCTTCACGTACTGGCGCGCTGCCGCGGGCCTGAGCCTGCTGCTGGCAGCAGCGGCGGCCCGCTCCCAGGAGGACGGCCCGTGCCAGCTCGCACCCGCGCCCCTGCGGCTGGCCGCCGCGGCGCCCGGCGCGACCGCCCAGCCGCTTAAGCTGCCATCCGCTGTCGGGGCTGCCGACCGATGTGAGCTCGACCGACGCCCATCTGCTGTCCGACGGGAGCCTGGAACTCGACGGCGACGTCATCGTGCACTCGGGCGATCGGCTGCTTACGGCACACCACGCCACTGTCGATCCGACCCGTAATCTGTTTGGCCTCGATGGCGAAGTGGTGTTTGCCGATTCGCTGGCGCGCATTGATGGCCAGACCGGCCGCTACGTGCAGTCGACCGGCTTTGCCCAGTTGAATAACACGCAATTTGAGCTGCTGAAGCAATTGGGGCGCGGCGAGGCGCTTAAGATTGAGGTACCGCATCCGGGCCTGATCGAGCTGCAGCAGGTCACTTACACCACCTGCCGCAAAGGCACCAGCGACTGGCTGCTGCGGGCCAAGCAGGTTGAGCTCAACACCGACACCCAGCGCGGCGTCGGCCATGATGCGCGGATCGAGTTCGAGGGCGTACCGATTATGTACCTGCCCTGGATCTCCTTTCCGCTCAGCGACGCCCGTCTGAGCGGCTTTCTGTTTCCAACCATCGGCAACTCCTCGCGCTCGGGTCCCAGCCTGACGATCCCGTGGTACTGGAACATCGCCCCGAACCAGGACCTGACGCTTGAACCCACGATCTTCACCGACCGTGGCGAGGACCTTGGCGTCGAATACCGCACGCTGAGCGAGCAGAACAAGGGCACCCTGCAGGTCGATTACATGCCGGAGGACCGCACCACCGGCACCGAGCGCAGCTACCAGAAAGTCGATGACGTGCTGAATCTGCCGGCCGATTGGCGCCTGCAGCTGCATGCCATGAATGTCAGCGACACCGCCTATTTCGACGATTTTTCGCAGGGCACGCAGCCGACCAGCACGGTGTACCTGCCGCGGCTGCTGAGCGCGGGCTACCGCGACGACCGCTGGCAGACCGAAATTTCAATGCTGCAATTCCAGACCCTGGATCTGACCTTGCCCGACAACGAGCGGCCCTACGCGCAGCTGCCGCGCATCGATACGATTGCGACCTTCGGTTCAGCGAGCGGGCTGCGCGCCGATGTGAGCGGCGAGCTGGTCGATTTCACGCACGATGTCGGCGTGACCGGCTGGCGCGCCGATGTCATGCCGACGCTGTCCTGGGATCTGACGCGGCCCGGCTACTATCTGCGGCCGAGCGTCGCCTGGGAGCTGACCGGCTACCGGCTGGAAAATACTGTCCCCGGCAGCAGCGACGAGCCGACCCGCAATCTGCCGATCGTGACGGTCGACAGCGCCTTGCAGTTCGTACGCGATCCTATCGGCAGCAGCCTGCTGATCACGCTCGAGCCGCGGCTGTATTACGTCTATATCCCCTACCGCGATCAGTCCTCGCTCCCGGTATTCGACAGCGGCCTGCCCGATGCCAACACCGTGACGCTGTTTCGTCCCAACCGCTACGTCGGGCTCGACCGCATCGGCGATGCCAACGAGCTGACGCTGGGTCTGACCACGCACATGTTCCAGTCGAGCACCGGCCTGCGCTATCTGAGCGCCACGGTGGGTGAAGGATTTTATTTCGAGCAGCCGCGCGTTGATCTGCCGACTGCGCCGCTGACCCCGGGGCTGCGCTCGGACGCCGTGGCCGACATCGATCTGACCGCCTACAAGAACTGGACCGTGCTTTATAACCTCGCCTGGAACCCGGAGCTGTCGCAGACCGACCAGAGCGAAGTCAGCCTGCAGTACCGCCCGGCCGGCAACCAGGTGATCAATCTCGGCTACCGTTTCAACCGCGGCAGCATGGAGCAGGTCGATGCTTCAGTCGCCTGGCCGGTAAGTCGCCGCTGGGACGTGTATGCCCGCAGCGTCTATTCGATGCTGGACCATCAGGCGCTCGATAATTTCGCCGGATTCCAGTACCACGGCTCCTGCTGGGGGCTGCGCCTGCTGGTGCGCAAAGCGGTCACGACCACGCCGACCCACCAGATCGGCGCCTACGACACCTCCGAATTCCTGGAACTGGAACTCAACGGGCTCTCCAGTGTCGGAAACGGAGCCGGTGCTTTCCTGCAGAGCTCGATTCAGGGATACTCTGCAAATACCCCAACCCATTGAGAGCAAAAGGAAAACTGATGACACGTCGCTTACCCGGGCTACTGCCGGTGCTCGCACTGCTTGGCGCTGCGGGCGCCTTCGGCGCCGCGACGCCTGCGCCCACCACTGCGCCGGCGGCGGCTGCCCCTGTCACCCCGGCGCCGACCCGCGCCACCGCCAGTCACGGTGATCAGCTCGACCGTATCGTCGCGATCGTCAACGACGGCATGGTGCTGGAAAGCGAACTGGAGACGCAGACGGCTGAAATCAAGCGACACCTGGAGATACAAAAAGTTCAGCTGCCGCCGGATTCCGTGTTGCGTGAGCAGGTGCTGGACCGGCTGGTATCGGAGGAAATTCAGTCCCAGCGCGCCGACCGGGCGGGTATCAAGGTTTCCGACGAGCAGGTGAACGCCGCGCTGGAAACGATCGCCAAGCAGTACAAAGTGCCGTTCGCGCAGTTGCCGGAAACACTGACCGCGCAGGGGTACGACTACACCGCTTACCGCACCGGGCTGCGCCGCGAGATTCAGCGCCAGATGCTGCAGCAGCGCGACGTCGTGCAGCGCATCACCATTTCACCGCGGGAGCTCGATCAGTATCTGGAAAAGCAGAAGCACACCAGCTCCTCGATCAATGAGTACAACGTTTCGCACATTCTGATCGCCGTGCCGCAGGATGCGACGCCGGCGCAGCTCGCGGCAGCGCAGAAAAAAGCGCAGGAAGTCGCCGAGCGGGCCCGCGAAGGCGAAGCGTTCAACCAGCTGGCAGTCACCTATTCCGACAGCCAGACGGCGCTCGAAGGCGGAGCGCTCGGCTGGCGCAAGGGACCGGAGCTGCCGACCTTTTTGACCGATGTCATTGCCCGCATGAAGCCGGGTGACATCAGCGAACTGATCCAGACCTCGAGCGGCTTTCACCTGGTGCGCCTCAACGAGGTGCGGGTGGCCGGCGGACCGCAGATCATCCAGCAGGTGCACCTGCGCCATATTCTGATCAAGACCAATGAGGTTCAGGACGACGCCACGGTGCGGCAAAAACTCGAGGCGATGCGCACGCGGGTCCTCGCCGGCGAAGACTTTGCGGTACTGGCCAAGGCCACTTCCGAAGACCCGGGTTCGGCCGTCAACGGCGGCGACCTCGGCTGGCAGCCGCTGCAGGTCTTCGATGAGACCTTTGCCAAGATCGCCGGTGGCCTGGCCACCAACGAGATCAGCGAGCCATTTCGGTCAAGTTTCGGCTGGCACATCGTGCAGATGCTGGGCCGGCGCGACTTTGACAACACCGACACCGCGGTGCGCGAGCAGGCATACAACCAGCTGCGCGGCAGCCGCGTCGATGAGGCGCTCGACACCTGGCTGCAGCAGCAGCGGGATGAAGCCTACGTCGAAATCCGGCTTTGATGTTCCGGCCCGCGCGGGCCGGGCGGCATGAAATCCACATCGCCACCGCGGATCGCGCTGAGCAGCGGTGAGCCGGCCGGAATCGGCCCGGACCTGTGCCTGGCGCTGGCGCAGGAAGAGCGTGATTGTGCGCTGATCTGCCTGGCCGATGCCGAGCTGCTGGCCCAGCGCGCCCGGGCACTCGGCCTTAGCTGCCGGCTGCAGGCCTATCAGCAAGGTGAGGCGATCTGCGTGGCGCCGCAAACCCTGTGCGTGGCGCACCAGCCGCTCACCGCGCCGTGCACGCCCGGGCAGCTGGAAGTGCGCAATGCGCCGTACGTGCTCAAGCTGATCGAGCGTGCGGTCGACGGGTGCCTGAGCGGCGAATTTTCCGCCATGGTCACGGCGCCGGTGCAGAAAAGCATCATCATCGAATCGGGAGTGGCCTTCAGCGGCCATACCGAATTCATCGCCGCCCGCTGCGGCGCGCCGTTGCCGGTGATGCTGCTGGTTTGCGGCTCGATGCGGGTCGCGCTCGCCACCACGCACCTGCCCCTGCGCGAAGTCAGTGCCGCGCTGCAGCCGGACCGGCTGGTGCGACTGCTGCAGATCGTGAACCACGACCTGCGGCGCTATTTTTCGATCGCGGCGCCACGCCTCGGCGTGTGCGGATTAAATCCGCACGCCGGCGAAGGCGGCCATCTTGGCGATGAGGAGCAGCGCGTCATCGCGCCGGCCATCGCGCGGGCGCAGGCACAGGGCATCAACGCGCTCGGGCCGTTTGCCGCCGACACCGTGTTTCTGCCGCGGCACCTGGAGCGCTTCGATGCCATCGTGGCGATGTACCACGATCAGGGATTGCCGGTGCTCAAGCACGCGGGCTTCGGCGAGGCGGTCAACGTTACGCTCGGTCTGCCGATCGTGCGCACCTCGGTCGATCACGGCACGGCGCTGGACCTCGCCGGCAGCGGGCGGGCCGAGGCCGGCAGTATAAAAGCCGCCGTGGAACTGGCAGTGCAGATGGCCAAGGCGCGCTGATGCGGGCGCGCAAGCGCTTCGGCCAGCACTTCCTGCACGACCCGGCCGTGATTGCGCGGATCATCGCGGCGATCGACCCACGGCCGGGGCAGGCGCTGGTGGAGATCGGACCGGGGCGCGGCGCGCTGACGGGCGCACTGCTGGCCGCTGGCTCCGGCCTCGATGTCGTCGAAATCGACCGCGACCTGGCGCAGGGCCTGCGCGAGCGCTACGCGGCCGAGTCCCGCCTGGTGGTGCATGAGGCCGACGCGCTGGAGTTTGACTGGCCGGCGCTGGCGCGAGCTCGCGGCGTGCCCCTGCGGCTGATCGGCAACCTGCCCTACAACATTTCCACCCCGCTGCTGTTCAGATTGCTGGAGCATGCCGCGAGCATTGAGGACATGCACTTCATGCTGCAGCGTGAAGTGGTCAAGCGGATTGTCGCGGCCCCGGGAACGGCAAGCTATGGCCGCCTCGGGGTCATGCTCGCGCCCCGTGTCGAGGCCACCGAACTGCTGAGCGTAGGGCCGGGCGCCTTCCAGCCGCCGCCGAAAGTCTGGTCGGCCGTGGTGCGGCTCGCGCCGCGGCCGGCGCCGCCGCTGTGGGCGGCCAACCCACACTACGGGGCGGTGGTCATGGCCGCCTTCGGGCAGCGGCGCAAGACGCTGCGCAATGCGCTGGCCGCCCTGTTGTCGGCCGAGCAAATCAGGGCCGCCGGCATCGATCCCGGGGCCCGCGCCGAGACCCTAAGCGCCGCGCAGTTCGGACAACTGGCGCAGGCCGCCAGCGCTGTGCTTCACTAGGGCCAGCATGCCAGGGGACTTCTCATGGCCGCCTACCGGCACATCCTGATCGCCGTTGATCTGACCGAAGACAGCCACACCGTGGCCGCCAAGAGCGTCGAGCTGGCGCGGCAATGGGGCGCCACGGTGCAGCTGCTGCACGTCGTGGAATTCGTGCCGATCGAGCCGATGAGCGATGCGCTGGTGCCGGTCATGCAGATCGACGAGCAGGTGGTGGCACGTGCCCACCAGCAGATCAAGGCGCTGGCCGCTGCGGTCGGCCTGCCCGCCCACCATTACCGCGTCACCAGTGGCAACGTCAAAGCCGAAATCCTGCGTTATGCCCGTGAACTGAACGCCGACCTGATCGTACTCGGCAGCCGCGAGCGCCACGGCCTGTCGATCCTCGTCAACCTGACCGAGGACACGGTGCTGCACGGCGCGCCGTGTGACTTGCTGGCAATCCGGGTACGATAACCACCGCCGATGAACACGCCGCGCCATAGCATCAGCGTCGAAGTGCAGACCTCCTACCTGGAGGAGCAGTCCGAGCCGGCTGAGGGTCGGTTTGTGTTTTCCTACACTATTACGCTGCGCAATGACGGCGAAGTGCCGGCCCGGCTGCTGTCGCGGCACTGGATCATCACCGATTCGAACGGGCACACCGAAGAAGTGCGGGGCGAGGGTGTGGTCGGCGAGCAGCCGCACCTGCGGCCCGGCCAGGGGTTCCGATATTCGAGCGGCACGGTGCTGGAAACGCCGGTCGGCGCGATGCATGGCAGCTACCACATGCTCGGCGACGACGGCGAGCGCTTCGATGCCGCCATCCCGGCGTTCCGCCTGGCCATACCAGGCGTCCTGCACTAAGCGCCCAAGGCCGCGTGGCCCGCTGGGGTATTGGCGACGTCCAGGGCTGCTGCGCCGAGCTTCGCGAGCTGCTTGTGCGCATCGATTATTCGGCTGACCGCGACCAGCTGTGGTTCACCGGCGATCTGGTCAATCGCGGCTCCGCATCGCTCCCGGCGCTGCGGCTGGTGCGCAGTCTCGATGCCAACGCCATCGTCGTGCTCGGCAATCACGATCTGCATCTGCTGGCGGCCGCATTCGTACCCGGACACCGGCTGCGCGCCCACGACACGCTCGATGAAATCCTGGCCGCTCCCGACCGCGAGTCCCTGCTCACCTGGCTGCTGGAGCGGCCGTTGCTGCATTTTTCGCCCCGTCACCCTGATCTGCTGGTACACGCCGGTGTGCTGCCGCAATGGGACGCCCCGCTCGCCCGCGCGCTGGCTGCGGAGGTCGAGTCGGCGCTGCGCCACGACCCGCGTGCGCTGCTTAGCGAGATGTACGGCGATAAGCCAGACCGCTGGGACGCGGATCTCAAGGGCACCGGGCGCCTGCGCCTGATCATCAACGTCTGCACCAGGCTTCGATTCTGCGCGCCTGACGGGCGCATCGATCTGAAGCAAAAGGGCCCCCCCGACTCAGCCCGCGCCCCGTGGCTGCCGTGGTACCTGTTGCCTGATAGGGCCAGTCGGGCAACCCGGATCATTTTTGGCCACTGGTCGGCGCTCGGGTTTTACCGCAAGCATGGCGTGCTGTGCCTGGACACCGGCTGCGTCTGGGGCGGCTCGCTCACCGCCGTCGATCTTGATGAGCCCGATCGGCCGCCGGTCAGCGTGCCCGCCCGTTCAGCGGTGCCGCTGCAGGATGAGTGAGCGTCACGGACCCCAGCGCAAGCTGAGCGCCTGGCTCCTGGGCGTGTACACGCCGGGTTCGAGCTTAAAGGTCAGCGCATCGCCGCTCGCGGGTACCTGCAGTACGATGCGCTGCTCGCCGCTGACCTCGAGCGTGGCAAACCGTCCCGGCTGCGCGGTCAGTTCCAGGCGCACCGGCCAGTGATGGCCGGGCAATGGCTGCACGCGATACTCGCCCTGCCCGGCCAATCCGGTCAGATCAATCCTAAGTGCGTTGCGGTCCCAGTACTGCGGCGGCAAGGCGCTGCCCGCCGTACCATCCGGTGCAGTAAAGCCAAGCACCGCCACCGCCTGCGGCCCCTGGCTGGCCGCATGATGCCAGGGCCAGTACCAATGCGAGCCGGTAGCAGAGTGCAGGCTGCTGCAGCCGCCGGTCAGCAGCGCCAGGCCCGAAAGCAGCGCCGGCCAGCCGTCGATTCGGCGCAGAATATGTCGCGGCAAATGCAGCACGGATCCTATCCTTCAAGCCACCGGCTGCGGTCGCAGCGGCCGGCTCATAATGAGTACCATACCGATACCGGCCCGTATTCTACTAAGTGTCTGGATTCATCGACATGAGCCCACTTCGCAGTTTTAACCTCCAGCAGTGGATTGACAGCCACCGCCAGCTGCTGCGCCCGCCGGTCGGCAACAAGCTGGTGTTCGAGGACACCGAGTTCATCATCATGGTGGTCGGCGGCCCGAATGCGCGCCGCGATTTTCACGTCGATCCGGCCGAGGAATTTTTCTATCAGCTCGAAGGCGACATGAGCCTGCGCGTGGTCGAGCAGGGGCAGATCCGCGAGCTGCCGATCCGCCAGGGCGATGTCCTGCTGCTGCCACCACAAACACCGCACTCGCCGCAGCGCCCGGCCGGCACCGTGGGCCTGGTCATCGAGCGGCGCCGGCGCCCGGGCGAGCTCGACGGCCTGCAATGGTACTGCGAGAACTGCGGCCAGCTGCTGTACGAGGAATTCTTCGCGCTCACCGATATCGAGCGGCAGTTCCCGCCGGTGTTTGAGCGCTTCTTCGGATCGCTCTCGCTGCGCACCTGCAAACACTGCCACGCGGTCATGGCTCCTCCCGCGCCCTCGGGCCATCGTGCCGATGCCCAGCAATAAGCCACTGCTAGGCGCCGCGGGCGGGAGCGATGAGCTGAGTCGCGCTCACGCACAACGCCTCGATGCGGCCGATCCGCTTGCCACCTTCGGGACGCGTTACGCGCGGCCGCGAAATGCCGCCGGCGATCAGCTGCTGTACCTGTGCGGGCATTCGCTCGGTCTGGCGCCGCTGCGGGCACGCAAGCTGCTGCTGGAGGAATTGGATGACTGGGAGCGGCTCGGCGTGCTCGGTCACGAGCACGCGCGCCGGCCCTGGACCGAATATTCAAAGCAGTTCAGCAACGCGCTGGCGCAACTGGCCGGCGCCGGTGTGCACGAAGTCGTGGCGATGAACTCGCTGACGGTGAACCTGCACCTGATGATGGCGAGTTTTTATCGGCCGGCCGCCGGCCGCGACTGCGTACTGATCGAGGCCGGGGCGTTTCCGTCGGATCGCTATGCGGTGATCTCCCAGATGCAGTGGCATGGCGTCGATCCGCGGCAGGCGCTGATCGAGGTGGCGCCGCGGCCGGGCGAGGCGCTGTTGCGCAGCGAGGACATCCAGGCGGCAATCGCGGCGGCAGGATCCAAGCTCGCGCTGGTGCTGTGGCCGGGCGTGCAATATCTGACCGGTCAGGCCTTTGAGCTCGCATCGATTGCGCGCGCGGCGCACCGCTGCGGAGCGCTGGCGGGATTTGACCTCGCGCACTCGATCGGCAATGTGCCGCTCAAGATTCACGACTGGGATGCGGATTTCGCCGTCTGGTGCAGCTACAAGTACTTAAACGGCGGACCCGGCGCGATCGCCGGCGCGTTTGTCCATGAGCGCCACAGCGCGCCGGGTGCGCGACCGCGGCTCTGTGGCTGGTGGGGTAACGATCCTGGCACGCGCTTTAGCATGGCGCCGCAATTTCAGCCCGCTGCCGGTGCGGACGGCTGGCAGCTCAGCAATCCACCCATTCTGGCCTGCGCACCGCTCCTGGCATCGCTCGAGGACCTGGCGGCCGCCGGCATGCCGTCGCTGCGGGCCAAATCGCTGGCACTGACCGGCTACCTCGAGCGGTCGCTCAGGCAGCTGTGCGGCGCGCAGCTGCAAGTGCTGACGCCTCTCGACCCGCCGCAGCGCGGCTGCCAGCTGTCGCTGCGCATCGCCGGCGATGCAAAGCGCTTCAAGCGTGTCTATGCGGCCGCGAGCGAACGCGGCCTGGTCGGCGACCGGCGCGAGCCGGATGTCATCCGGCTGGCGCCGGTCCCGCTCTACAACACTTTTACCGAAGTTCTGCAGGCCGCTGAAGTACTGGCCGTGGCGCTGTGTGAACAACCCTGAGATCGCCCGCGCACCGCCGCTGACGGTGATCGGCGCAGGTCCCGCCGGCGTACTGCTGGCGCTGCTGCTGGCGCGGCGCGGACACGCCGTGCGGATCTTCGAGCGACGCGCGGATCCGCGCACCAGCCCCGAGCAGTCGGGCCGCTCAATCAATCTTGCACTGGCCGACCGCGGCCGCCACGCGCTCGAGCGGGCGGCCGTGCTCGAGCGGGTCAGCGCGCACATGGTGAGCATGCGCGGCCGCCAGCTGCACGATGCAGACGGCCAGCAGCGCTTCCTGCCCTACGGTCAGAACGAGCGCGAGGTGCTCTACGCCATCGAGCGCAACCGGCTGACGGTAGAATTGATCCAGGCGGCCAGCGAGCAGCCGCGCATTGCCTTGCAATTCAATCAGCGCTGCGTCGGCATCGATCCGGCGGGCCAGACGGTGCGCCTGCGTGATGAGCTTGGCGGCGCCGAGCGCGACGAGCCGTACGAACTGCTGGTCGCGGCCGACGGGGCAGCTTCCGCAATACGCCACGCGCTCGCCGCACAGCAGCGACTTAAGTTCACCGAATCGCCGCTCGATCACGACTACAAGGAGCTGCTGATCGCGCCCGTCGACGGCCGCTATGCGATGGAGCCGCACGCGCTGCACCTGTGGCCACGCGGCGGATTCATGCTGATCGCGCTGCCGAACGCCGACGAGAGCTTCACCGCCACGCTGTTTCTGCCCCGCACCGGGCCAGTCAGTTTCCAGAGCCTGCCGGACGGCGTGGCACAGCGCGCTTTTTTTGCCGCGCATTTTCCGGATGCATTGCAGTTGCTGCCGGACCTTGCGGCGCAGTTTGCCAGCCACCCGCAGGGCCGACTGGCCTCGCTCCATTGCCATCCCTGGCAGGTCGGCGCCGCGGTGCTGCTCGGCGATGCGGCACATGCCATTGTGCCGTTTCACGGCCAGGGGCTAAACAGCGGCTTCGAGGATTGCGTGCTGCTCGATGAGCTGATTGCCCAGCGCGGGCCCGTGCCAGCGGCGCTCGCGCGGTTCGAACGGCTGCGCCGCCCCGACACCGAAGCGATCGCGTCCATCTCGATTCAAAATTACCGCGAAATGCGCGACACGGTGCGGGCACCGGCCTTCGCGCGCCGGCAGGCACTGGCCGCCGAGCTCGAGCGGCAGTTTCCGAATCGCTTCATTCCCCGTTACTCGATGGTGATGTTTCACACCGAGATCGGCTATGCCGAGGCGCAACGGCGCGGCGCGCTGCAGGAGCGAATTCTGGATCGGCTGTTGGCTACAGGTACGGACGATGCCGCCCAGGCCGGCGCGTTGCTGGATGAATTCGGGCTTTGACGGCGCCTACCGGCCGCCGGCCTAGTGGCTGGCGGTCGGGCCGGCCGCTGGCGCGGCCGGCGCCGTCCAGCCAGCTGGCGGCTTGGGATCGAGGCCAGCGGCTTTGATCTCCGCGCGCATGACTTCCTGCTCACTCGGCAAAGTCGAACAGAGCTTCAGCACCGCGAGCTGACCGGCCGTGCTCGACCACGTTGGCCGCCGCTCGATGCCGGCCAACACGCTGCTCTGGTACTGGAGCTGTCGGAGCGAATCCACGGCCTGCTGATTTTCCGTTGCCTCCGGCGGCCAGAGGTAGCGGGCCAGGCTGATGCCGAACAGTTCGGTCAGCACGGTATCGCTATGCAAGAAGGCGCTGGCCACCGCCCGGCAGTTCTGCATGACGTCGGGCACTTCAACGGCCTCGCGGCTGCACGCCTGAGCGAGCGGCTGCAGCTGCAGCTGCGTGTTGGCCAGCTCCGCAATGGCCCGACTCAGCGCCTCTCGCGATTCGTACATTCCGGTTCCGGTCATCGCGCGCGCCAGATGCGACACCAGCGTGGTCCAGTAAAAACGGATCTGGCCCGACTGGCCGATGGCGATGAGGGCCGCCTGCGCGGCCGCGGCGTCACTGGCGTTCCGTGCCACGGCCAGAGATTGCATCCAGCCGGCCCCATTGGTCGGATCCAACAGGCGAAGGCGCGCCTCAATGGGCCTTGCATCGCAGGCATCGAGTTCGGCGCAGACCCTAAGCTGCAGCCACGCCAGGTCCGCGCGCGATGGCGCGGCCTGCACGGCCCGGTCGAGCAGCGTCAGGGCGGCCGACTCAGATCGGCGCCACAAGGGGTCGCGATACAGCATGGCCGCGGCTGCCAGCGAGTCGGGGTCGCCGGCGCGAATCAGCTGCTGCGGAATCTGCTGCGCGCGCTGCTCCGCTTGCACCCGCTGCTCGGCCTTGCTGGCACAGCCGCCCACGATCAGCAGCGCGCTGATCAGGGCCAATCGATGCGGCCAGCCAGGTCCGATGGGTTTCACGATGCGGCGCCGTCCCGGGATTTTGCCAGCAGAACACTCATACTCTGTCACAACTAGCCAGAGGGCACACAGATCCTCGGCAGTACCGCCCGCGCCTTGCGGCCGTACTAGAATGATCCGCGCCGCGGCGCGGTGCCTCGTAAGGACATGGCCCAAGTGCGTACCGAATTGGACCAGCAAGGTGTAAAATTCAGATCGTTGTATGCGAAGGTGGGAAGACACCCGTTTCCAGATTTGCGACGCCGGGAGTCAGGCCAGTGACAAATTCCACAGAGAAGCCACAGACCTCGGGGAAGAAAGCCTCGGACAGCGCCGTGGCAGAGGCGAATTCCTCGGCGGAGACACCCGAGAAGCTCGACACGCCGCCTGTGCCAGCGTCATCGCCAGGTACGAAGCCGCTCATCCCGATCAGGCTTAGGACAGACTTGCAGGGACAGAGCAGAATCTTCCTGTGGGGGGGTCCGATTCCGAAGCCGAAGGCCGAGTAGCGCCGCTCGCAGGCCCCGCCTCTCCCGGCGCGACCGTGATCCAGGCCAAAGAGCCTGGGGTCTACAGCAACTTCAACCGGCTCGACACGACCGATGATTTGAAACGGTCAATCGCCGGGACTGACGAATGCATTCATAAGTTATCCGAAGGAGTTTTATGAGCGCCGGCATCACCCGCCGAGACTTTATCGATGGCGTCGCCACGGCCATCGTCGCCGGCGCGGCGCTGCCCGGCTGGTCGCAGTCCGCCGGCGCCGTTGCGTATCCGCCGGGCCTGGGCGGGATGCGCGGCAGCCGGGAGCCCGATTATGCGGCCGCTCACGCGCTGCGCGACGGCCAGAAATACCACCTTGAGGACTACCCGGTCAGCGAGCACATCGACTGTCTGGTGGTGGGTGCCGGGCTCAGCGGCCTGTCGGCCGCCTACTTCCTGCGCCAGAAATTGCCGGAATCCTCGATCCTGATCCTGGACAACCATGACGATTTTGGCGGCCATGCGCGCCGCAATGAATTTCAGGTGGATGGCCGGCAGCTGATCGGCTACGGGGGGAGCGAGTCGATCCAGTCACCGAAGAATCTGTGGAGCCCGGCAGCTCGCGGCTTGCTCACCGATCTTGGCGTTGATCTGCATCGTTTCGAAACGGCCATGGATACTGCCCTTTACCCGGGCCTGGGCCTGTCCTCCGGCTTGTTTTTTTCGCGCGAGATCTACGGATTAGACAAGCTCGTCACGGGCGACCCGCAACGTTCATTGCCGACGGCTATTCCGGCCGCCCTGCATCGTGGCCGCCCGATCGCCGAATTTGCTGCCGACTGTCCGCTGACGCCATCAGAACGGCAGAGCATGGTTCGCCTAGCTACCGACCACCGCGACCCATTGGCCGGCATGAGCGGGCCGGAGAAGCTCAATTTGCTGGCCGGCATTTCCTACCCGCAGTATCTGGAAAAATACTGGCACACGGAGCCTGCGGTCGTGGCGATCTACACGGCCCTGACCCTCGACCTGTTCGGCGAGCCTGCCAATTTTATCAGCGCGCTCGAGGCCGCAGGCGCGGGTTACCCGGGTTTTCAGGGACTCGCACTGCCATCGTGGCAGGACTGGCGGGCCGAGCGCGAGCCTTATATCCATCACTTTCCGGATGGCAATGCCTCGATCGCGCGGTTGCTGGTTCGCCGGCTGATTCCGCCGGTCGCGCCCGGCCATTCCATGGAGGACATCGTCACCGCCGCGTTTGATTATGAGCAGCTGGACAAACCCGGCCGCGCCGTTCGGTTGCGCCTGTCGAGCACGGTCGTATTGCTTCGCAATGCCGGCACGCACGTGGACGCACTTTACGTGCGGGACGGCAAGGTGCAGCGCTGCCATTGCCGTAACGTGATCTACGCCGGCTATTTCGCCATGTTGCCGTATGTGTGCCAGGACCTGCCGCCAGCGCAACGCGACGGCGTTGCAGCGGCTGTGCGCCTACCGCTCGTGTATGTCAACGTCGCGCTGCGAAACTGGCGCTCGTGGGTGCGCGCCGGGGCGCATTACATCAATTGTCCGGGGAGTTTTTACTGCGAAGCCAAGCTCGATTACCCCGTGAGTCTGGGTTCCTACCAGTTCGCCCGCACACCGGACGATGCGATTCTGGTGCACCTGACCCACACGCCGCTGCCGCCCGTGCCGATCAGCGATCGGCGCGCTGCCGCCCGTGCCGCGCGTGCCGTGCTGTATGCGCGGCCGTTCGCGGATTTTGAGACCGCGGTGCGCGACCAGCTGACCCGCATGCTCGGCGCCGGCGGCTTCGACGCGGACCGGGACATTGCCGCGATCACGGTCAATCGCTGGGGCCACGGTTATGCCTGCGAGGCGAGCGCGCCAGGCGAACCGGAGGTATCCGATTCCCTGGCGGACATCGCGCGCCAGGCCGTCGGCCGCATCAGCCTCGCAGGTTCCGATGCCGGTTGGGAGGCTTATGCGCAGGTGGCCATTGATGAGGCGCACCGCGCTGCCACCGAGGTCGCAGCCCGAGCCGGTGCGAGCGCTGCCAAAGGACAGGCGGGCGCCTGAAGCCAAGAGCCGGATACTAGCCGACCGGGATTGCAAGCTGCGGCGCGGTGCGCTCCAGCGTCATAAAACTCATCGCGTACTCATGGCGCGCATCGGCCGGATGTTCCTGCCGTTCGAGGCAGCGCCACAGCTTCATATCGAGTGACGGGAAATACACATCGCCCGGCACCATCGCGTGGACCTGCGTCAGGTAGACGCGGGTAGCAAGCGGCAGCGCCAATGCGAATACCTCAGCGCCGCCGATCACGCACAACTCCGCCGCCGCGCCACAGCGTTCGATCGCCGCATTAAGCGTCGACACCGCCTCGGTGCCGGCGATGCCCGGCGCCGGGCCGCGTGTCAGCACCAGATTGCGCCGCCCGGGGAGCGCCCGCCCGATCGATTCGAGCGTGCGCCGGCCCATCAGCAGCGGTTTGCCCATCGTCACGGCCTTGAAATGCCGCAGGTCATCCGGCAGATGCCAGGGCAGGTGCTGGTCGCGGCCGATGACACCGTTGTCGGCCACGGCGACGACCAGCGCGATTTGCATTACAGCTCGACCTGGGTCGCCAGCACGATCACGCGCCGCTCCGGCATGCGGAAGAATTCCGCCGCCTGGGTGCTGCGCCGCTGCATCCAGGCAAATATCCGCAGTCGCAATCCCTGATAGCCGCCCCGCGGCCGCGGCGTGACCAGGTGCCAGCCGAGGAAGAACGAGCAGTCCTGCGCAAACAGGTTCAGGCCGCGCTTGCGGCATTGGCGCAGCGCCTCACCGACATCCGGCGTTTCCATGAACCCGAACCGCGCGGTCACCAGATGCACGCCGCCCGGAAGCGTTTCGATGCGCACCCGGTCGGCCGGATCCTGCCGCGGCGTGCGCTCAAATTCCATGTTCAGGAACACGATGCGCTCGTGCAGCACGTGATTGTGCTCGAGATTGCGCAGCAGCGCGGTCGGGATGAAGCGCGGCTCGCTGACCAGGAACACCGCGGTGCCGGGCACCCGGGTATTGCCGGCCAGCAGCGCCGGCAGCTCCTTGAGCGGCACCGCCATGTTGCGCAGCGCCGCGCGCAGCAGCCGGCGCCCGTATCTCCAGGTCATGAAAATCCCGAACATGATCAGCGCCAGCAGCAGCGGCACCCACGCGCCGTCCCAGATCTTGGTCAGATTGCTGACCAGGTACACCAGATCAACGAGCAGCAGCGGCCCGAACACGAGGCCAACAACCCAGGGCTTCCAGTGCACCTTGGTGCGCGCGAGGACAATGGCAAGAATGGTCGTTATGCCCATGGTGCCCGCCACGGCCGCGCCGTAGGCCGAGCCGAGCGCATCCGAGGAGCGAAACCCAATGACAAACATGCAGACCGCCACGAATACCAGCGTGTTGACCACTGGCACGTAGATCTGGCCGTGCTCGAGCGCCGAGGTCTGCAGGATCCGCAGCCGCGGCAGCAGATCGAGCTGGATCGCCTGACGCGTCACCGAGAACGCGCCGGTGATCGTTGCCTGCGAGGCAATGATGGTTGCGAACGTCGCCAGCAGCACCATCCACGGCAGCACCGCGAGCGGCACCAGCGCAAACAGCGGCTTGTGGGCCGCGCTCGGGTCGCCGAGGATCAGCGCGCCCTGACCGAAATAACTGAGCACCAGCGCCGGCCAGACAATGATGAACCAGGCGGCCCGTACCGGGCCCTTGCCGAAATGGCCCATGTCGGCGTACAGGGCCTCGCCGCCGGTGAGCGACAGGAACACGGCGCCAAGCACGGCGAGCGACGCCGTGTGGTGTTTCAACAGCAGCAGCACGCCGAGCCGGGGATCCAAGGCCTGAAGCACGATCGGGGCGCGCACGATGGCGCGTGCACCGGTAATGGCAAGCGCCAGGAACCAGACCAGCATCACCGGCCCGAACAGGCGCCCGACCCGCTCGGTGCCGCGGCTCTGGATCGCAAACAGCACCACAATGATGACCAGCGTGATCGGCACGACGAAACGACTGGCCGCCGGATTGAGCAGCTCCAGGCCTTCGACCGCGCTCAACACCGAAATGGCCGGGGTAATCAGCGCATCACAGTAAAACAGCGCCGCGCCCAGCACCGCGAGCGCGACCACCACGCGGCCCCAGCGAAAGCCATCTTCCAGTCGCCGCTGCACCAGCGCGAACAGCGACAGGATGCCGCCCTCGCCATCGTTGTCGGCGCGCAGCATCAGCACGATGTACTTGATCGTCACCACGATCAGCAGGCTCCAGAACACCAGCGACAGCACGCCGAGCACCGCGGCCGGACCCTGCGCCGTGCCACCGGCCGCATCGAGCGACTGCTCCAGCGCGTACAGGGGACTGGTGCCGATATCGCCGTACACGACACCGGTGGCGCCTAAAACCGCAGCGGTGGTGATCCGCCCGCGCTTCATGCAGGCCGCTTCCCCGCCGGCGCGGCCCGCCGCCGCTTGGGCCGCTTGACCGGCCACAGCATCGTGCCGCGGCAGCTCACCGCGCCGCAGCGGCAGGCGAAGATCTCATCGATGTTGTCCGGATCGTCGCGATCGCGCCCGATCTGATAATCGTAGGTGAGCTCCTCGCCCGGCTGAATGGTGCGGATCGCCTTTACAAACACGCGCCGGCCCGTGATCTCCGATTCGCAGTTCGGATCGCAGCCGTGGTTGATATAACGCGCATCGTTGCCGTTGACGCCGGCATCGATCACGACGCCGCGATCGACGATGAACAGAAAGGTGTGATCGGCGTCGGTCAGCTTCTGGCTGTAACGAAGGTCCGCTTCGCGGTGCGAAATGCGGTCGCCCAGGTACTCGATGATGCGCGCGCCCTTGCGGATTTTGCGGATCGCAAAAGCGCCGTGCCCGTGCACGCGCGAGCGGCGCACTTCAAAGGGCTGCGGCGCCGGCCGGCCGGCGCCGCCCGGGCGTGGCTTTTTCGCGCTGCTCATACCGCAATCGGGGCCTTGATCGCCGGATGGTGCTGGTAATTCAAGATCGCAAAATCCTCGTACTGATAATCGAAAATCGTCGGCGGCCGCCGCCGCAGCTGCAGCGTCGGCAGCGGATAGGGCGTGCGCGCCAGCTGCAGATCGGCCATTGGCAGATGATTGAGGTACAGGTGACAATCGCCGCCGCTCCAGATGAACTCCCCGGGCACCAGATCGCACTGCTGCGCCATCATATGCGTGAGCAGCGCATACGATGCAATATTGAAGGGCACGCCCAGAAACACATCCGCGCTGCGCTGATACAGCTGGCAGCTGAGGCGGCCGGCGGCGACGTAGAACTGAAACAGCGCGTGACACGGCTGCAGGTGCATCTGCTCGAGCTCACCGACATTCCAGGCGCTCACCATGATCCGGCGCGAGTCGGGGTTGCTCTTGAGCAGCGCCACCGCGGCACTGATCTGGTCGATACTGCGCCCATCCGCGGTGCGCCAGGCACGCCACTGGCGGCCGTACACCGGGCCGAGCTCGCCGTGCTCGTCGGCCCATTCATCCCAGATCGTGATGCCATGCTCGCGCAGGTAGGCGACGTTGGTGTCGCCGCGCAGGAACCACAGCAGCTCGTGCACGATGGCTGGCACGTGGATTTTCTTGGTGGTGAGCAGCGGCAGGCCGGCGCTGAGGTCGAACCTTAGTTGCATGCCAAATACTGACAGCGTCCCGGTGCCGGTCCGATCGTTCTTGGGCGCCCCATGCTCGCGCACGTGCCGCAGCAGCCGCAGGTACTCGTTCATCGTGCGAGCTGATAATTCCCCGACGGCTCGCCCCACCGGTAGGCCAGTATCAGCAGCGCAACGCCGCCGAGTAACATCGGCAATGACAGCACCTGGCCCATTGTCAGCCAGCCGCCGGCCAGGTAGCCGAGCTGGATATCCGGCACGCGGACGAATTCAATCAGGATCCGGGCGGTTGAGTAAACCACCAGGAACAGTCCGGTGGCCGCGTAGCGTGGCCGCGGCCGGGCGGTGAACAGCCACAGGATCGTAAACAGCACCAGACCCTCCAGTGCCGCCTCGAACAGCTGCGAGGGGTAACGACCGACCGGCGGGCCGCCTAAGTCATCGGGCACCAGCATGCCAAAGCGGCTCGTGGTCGGGCGGCCCCACAGCTCGTTATTGATAAAGTTGCCGATCCGGCCGGCGAACAGGCCGATGCCAGGCAGTGGTGCCGTGAAATCAAATACGTCGAAAGCGCGGCGGCCGTGGCCGCGGGCAAAAAGCGCCGTGGCGCCGAAGACGCCGAGCAGGCCGCCGTGGAAGGACATGCCGCCCTGCCAGATCTTCAACGGGTACAGCCAGTCCTCATGCCACAGCTGCAGGCCGTAAAACAGCACGTAGCCGACCCGGCCGCCGATAATGACGCCGAGCATCGCGTAAAACAGGAAATCATCGACCGCAGCGGCCGTCCAGCTTGAGTTCGGCGCTGCCGCCCGGCGCCGCGCCAGCCACCAAGCCGCGGCAAAGCCGAGCAGGTACATGATGCCGTACCAATGAATACGAATCGGCCCAAGCGACAGGGCGATGGGATTGATGTGCGGGTAGGTCAGCATGCGGGCGGCAATTCTATCGGGATTTTCCAGCAATAGCCGGCCCACCGCGCTATTCGCGCGTGACCCGGCAGAAAAATGCCTTCAGATAGCGCGATTCCGGGATGGCCGGATGCACCGGGTGATCCGGGGACTGGCCGCCGGCGGCCAGCAGCTGCACGAAGCGCCCGGCACTGCGAGCCGCGGACTGGATCAGACCGGTCAGCTCATCGGCCCCGAGATGAAACGAGCAGGAGCAGCTGACCAGCAGCGCATCGGGCTCGAGCAGCCGCATCGCCAGCTGATTGAGCTTGCGGTAGGCGGCCTGGCCGCGCGGCAGATCCTTCTTGCGTTTGATGAATGCCGGCGGATCCAGTATCACCACATCGAACCGCTCCCCGGCCCGCTGCAGTTCATCGAGGGCATCGAACGCATCGGCCTTGCGGGTGCCGAGGCTTACGCCATTGGCCGCGGCGTTGCGCGCCGCGAAGCCAAGCGCCGTCTCGGATGAGTCCACGCAGACCGCTTCGCGCGCACCGGCGCGCAGCGCGGTGACGGCCCAGGCACCACTGTAGCTGCAGACATCGAGCACGCGGGCCTTCGGCGGCAGAAACCGCGGCAGCAGCGCGCGGTTGGCGGTCTGATCATAAAACCAGCCGGTTTTCTGCCCGGCGAGCAGTGGCGTCACGAAGCGGATGCCGTTTTCGATCAGCGACAGCTCCTCAGGCGCTTTGCCGATGGGCGTCAGCACTTGCCTCGGCAGCTGCTCGAGCTCGCGCGCGCTGCCGTCGTTTTTCCAGACCAGCACTTCAGGGGCGAGCAGCTCCTGCACCACCTGCTCGATTTCGGGGCGCAGCTTTTCCATGCCGGCCGTGGCGATCTGGCCGACCAGCACTGCGCCATATCGATCCAGCACCAGCCCTGGCAACCCGTCGCCCTCGCCGAAAATCAGCCGGCCATAGGGCTCGCTGCTCAGGCGCTCACGCAGTGCCAGCGCGGTCTTGATTCGATGTCGCCACAGCGATGCATCGGGGTGGCCCGCTTCGCTGCGGCTCACGATGCGCGCGCAGATTAGCGCGTGCGGATTGACATAGGCATAGCCCAGGAACTGGTCGCGATCGCTTTGCACCTGCACCAGCGCGCCCGTGGCGAAGTCGGTCAGCGGCGTGGCGTCGTTGTCAATCTCGTTGGAGAACACCCACAGATGGCCGCTGCGCAGGCGCCGGTCTTCGCCGTGCTTGAGGCGCAGCACCGGCAACGGCGCGGCAGCGGCCGCGGAACTCTGATCCGGCATCGTGCTCATGGGCCTGGGGGGGTATACGTTATAATGGCGGGCCATTGTATCGACAAAGCGCGCCCCATTTCCCATGGAACCGACCCGCGGCGCTGAAGCGCTGAACCGACTCGCGGCGCAGAGCAGCCCGTATCTGCGCCAGCACGCCGCCAATCCGGTCGACTGGTATCCGTGGGGGAGCGAGGCGCTCGAGCGGGCCCGGACGCTGCAGCGGCCGATCCTGCTGTCCATCGGCTATGCGGCCTGTCACTGGTGCCACGTCATGGCCCACGAATCGTTCGAGGATCCGGCCACGGCCTCGGTCATGAACGAGCTGTTCGTCAGCATCAAGGTCGATCGCGAAGAGCGGCCGGACCTGGACCGCATTTACCAGCTGGCCCACCAGATGCTCACGCGCCGCGGCGGCGGCTGGCCACTGACGATGTTCCTCACTCACGACGATCAGCGGCCGTTTTTTGGCGGCACCTATTTTCCGCCCGAGCCGCGCCACGGTCTGCCGGGCTTTGCCTCGCTGCTGCGCGAGGTCGCCGCGTACTACCGCACGCACGGGGCTGAACTGCGCGAAAATGGCGCCGCCATTGTCGCCGCGCTCGGCGATCTGAATCCGCCGGCGCCGGCCACGCCGCCCCAGCTGACGGCAGAGCCGCTGCGGCAGTGCCGCGCGGCGCTCGAGCACAGCTTCGATGCGCGCTTTGGCGGCTTCGGCCCGGCACCTAAGTTTCCGGCCCCGGGGAGCCTGCTGCGGTTGCTGCGCGACTGGCGCGCCAGCGCGACCGCCGCGGTGCCGGACCTGCAGGCCCTGTACATGACCACGCTGACCCTGACGCGGATGGCCGAAGGCGGCCTCATGGACCAGCTCGCCGGCGGATTTTGCCGCTATTCGGTCGACGCGCGGTGGGACATTCCCCACTTTGAAAAGATGCTGTACGACAACGCGCTGCTCCTGACCGTGTATGCGGAGGCCGCGCAGGCGACGGGCGAGCCGCTGTTTGCCGAGGTCGCCGGGCGCACGGCCGACTGGATGCTGGCCGAACTTCTCGGGCCCGACGGTGCGCTGTACTCGAGCATCGATGCCGATTCGGAAGGTCACGAAGGCCGCTTCTATGTCTGGGAGCAGCAGGCCGTGCGCGCGGCGCTGCCGGCGGAGCAGTACGCGGCTTTCGCGGCGCGCTTTGGCCTCGATCGGCCGCCCAATTTCGAGCAGCGCTGGTACCACCTGCGCGTCAGCGCGAGCATCGATGCGATCGCCGCGGCCGAGCGCGTGGATGAAGCGACGATCGAGCGCCGGTTGCGCGAGGCGAGCGCGGCGCTGCTGCGCCTGCGATCGATGCGGGTGCGCCCGGCGCGCGACGAGAAGGTCCTGACCAGCTGGAACGCGCTGGCGATTGCCGCGCTGGCGGTGGCCGCGAGGAGTCTGCGCCGACCCGAACTGGCCACGGCTGCGGGCGCCGCGCTCGATAATCTGCGGGCCCGCCATTGGCGCGATGGCCGGCTGCTCGCCACCGGCGCCGGCAGCGGGCCGCCACTGAAGGCCTATCTGGACGATTACGTGTTCCTGATCGAGGCGGTGCTGGAGCTGCAGACGGTGCGATTTCGCGCCGCCGAACTGCGCTTTGCGACCGAGCTGGCCGACGCGGTGCTGGCGCTGTTTGCCGATGCCGATAACGGCGGCTTTTACTTCACCGGCAGTGATCACGAAGCGCTGATCAGCCGTCCCAAGTCCTACAGCGACGATGCGCTGCCGGCCGGCAATGGCGTCGCCGCCTACGCGCTGCAGCGGCTCGGCTATCTGCTGGGGGAGAGCCGTTATCTTGCTGCCGCCGAGCGCGCCATCGAAGCGGCCTGGCCGGTGCTGCTGCGCTACCCGCAGGCGCATTGCGCCATGCTGCGAGCCCTGGAGGAGCAGCTGACGCCGCCACAGATTGTTATTTTGCGCGGCACCCTGGGGCAGATCGAGCCCTGGCGAGAGCAGCTGGCCGCCGTCTACGCACCGCACCAACTGGTGCTGGCCATCAGCAGCGAGGAGAGCGGATTGCCCGCGGCGCTGGCGAGCAAACCGGCGCGGCCGGGCGGCGCCACCGCCTACGTCTGCCGGGGCAGTGTCTGCTCCGAGCCGGTCACGACCTTCGAAGGGCTGGCCTCGAGCCTGCAAGGACCCTAAAATCGGGCAGTGACTGCGCTTGGGTAATCGCGGTCGCATTTGCTTCCGTGGCGCCCCCACTGTGAGCGGCGTCGGGCCTTAACCGGCCTGCATCACGCATAACCGAACCGCTGCGTCCGAAGGTCGCATAGCCGCCGCCTAAGGGCGCAGTGAGGGTCTGAAGAAGATGTGGATTGTCCGGATCGCGCTGCAACGGCCTTACACCTTCATCGCGCTGGCGGTGCTGATTGTGCTGCTCGGCGTTTTTTCGATCGTGCGCACCGCGGTCGACATCTTTCCGAGCATTCGTATACCGGTCGTGGCGACGCTGTGGAATTACGCCGGACTGCCGCCAGAGGATATGGCGCGGCGCATCGTGCTCAACAGCGAGCGCTATGCGCAGACCACGGTCACCAACGTCGAACACAGCGAATCGCAATCGCTGATCGGCCTGTCGGTCGTCAAGTACTTTTTCCAGCCGTCGGTCAACGAGGATCTGGCGTATTCACAGATCACCGGGGTATCGCAGACGCTGCTGCGCTTTGCGCCGCCGGGCACCACGCCGCCGTTTGTGCTGGCCTACGATGCCTCCACCGTGCCGGTCATCCAGCTTGCCTTATCCAGCGACACGATGACCGAGGCGCAGATATTCGACGATGCCAATAACATTGTCCGGCTCGGGCTGGCCACCGTCCAGGGAGCCGCCATTCCCTACCCCTATGGCGGCAAGCAGCGCCAGATTCAGGTCGACCTTGACGCACAGGCGCTGCGCGCCAACGGACTGTCGGCGGCAGATGTCTCCACCGCCATCGGCAACCAGAACCTGATTTTGCCCGCCGGCACGCAGAAAATCGGCGGCTTCGAGTACTTCGTCAAACTCAACTCGGATTTTGTGCGGCCCGATGATCTGAACAACATCCCGGTGCGCGTCAGCGGCGCCTCGACCGTCTACGTGCGCGACGTTGCGCACGTGCGCGACGGCTATCCGCCGCAGACCAACATCGTGCGCGTCGAAGGCAAGCGCGCCGTGCTGATGAGCATCCTGAAAACCGGCAACGCTTCGACCTTAAACGTCATCGACACGGTCAATCAGCGGCTGCCGGGCATCCGCGCATCGCTCCCCGGTGACATGAAGATCATCGCGCTGACCGACCAGTCCATATTCGTGCGGGCAGCGGTCAACGGCGTGATCCGCGAAGCGACCATTGCCGCGGCCCTGACCGCCCTGATGATCCTGCTGTTTCTCGCCAACTGGCGCAGCGCGCTGATCATCACCATTTCCATCCCGTTGTCGGTGCTGACCTCCATCATCTGCCTGTCGGCACTGGGCGAGACGATCAACATCATGACTTTGGGCGGGCTGGCGCTCGCGGTGGGCATCCTGGTCGACGATGCCACGGTCACGATCGAGAACATCAATTACCACCTGGAACAGGGCAAGGAAGTCGAGCCGGCCATCATGGACGGGGCGGCCCAGATCGCGGTGCCGGCCTTTGTCTCGACGCTGTGCATCTGCATCGTTTTCGTGCCGATGTTTTTCCTCTCGGGTATCGCCCGGTACCTATTCGTGCCGATGGCCGAGGCGGTCGTATTTGCGATGCTGGCCTCCTACATTCTGTCGCGCACCCTGGTGCCGACGCTGTCCAAGTACTGGCTGCGCACGCACGCGCACCGGGAAGCGGTCCGTCCGGCGCATGCGCTGGCACGGTTCCAGCTCGGCTTTGAACGTGGCTTTGAGCGGCTGCGCGAGAACTATCACCGGCTGCTCACTCAGGCGCTGCGCCTCGGCCCGCGCTTTATCGCGCTGTTCTTGGGCGGCATGGCCGCCTCGGCCCTGCTCGCCTTCCCGCTCGGGCCGCTGCCGGGACTGGGTCAGGATTTCTTCCCGGCCGTGGACGGCGGTCAGATCAAGCTGCACCTGCGGGCCCGCACCGGCACCCGCATCGAGGAGACCGCGGCGTTATGCGACGCCGTGGAGGCCGTGGTCCGCGACACGATCCCGGCCAGGGACCTGGACGCGGTGGCCGACAATATCGGCATTCCCTACAGCGGTATCAACCTCGCCTACAGCACTTCGGCGCCGATCGGCCCGGCCGATGCCGACGTCCTCATTTCACTGAACCCGGGCCATCGACCGACCAACGAATATGTGCGCGCGCTGCGCGCCAAACTCGTCGCTGCCTTCCCGTCGGTCATGTTCGCGTTCCTGCCGGCCGACATCGTCAATCAGATCCTCAACTTCGGCCTGCCGGCACCGATTGACGTGCAGGTAACCGGCGGCAACCAGGCTGGCAACCGCGCCTATACCTACGCGCTGCTGCAGAACATGCGGAAGATTCCGGGCGCGGTCGATCTGCGCGTGCAGCAGGCCTTCGATTCCCCGCAGATCCAGGTCGACGTCGACCGCAGCCGCGCCGAGCAATTCGGCCTGTCGCAGCAAAACGTGGCCAACAACATGCTGCTGTCACTGTCGGGAAGCTTTCAGACGGCACCGTCATTCTGGATTGATCCGCACACCGGCACGACCTACCCCGTTACCACGCAGATGCCGCAGTATTCGCTGGCAACGCTCGACAGCCTCGAGACGATTCCGATCAGCGCCGGCAACGGCGGCGCCTCGCAGCTGCTGAGCAACCTCGCGGTCTTCAGGCGCAGCGCGGGTCCGGCCGTCGTCAGTCACTACAATTCCTTCGATACGCTCGATATCTATGGCTCGGTCGACGGCGAGGATCTGGGCTTTGTGGCCAACCGCCTGCAGGGCCTGATCAGCGCCGCCAAGAGCTCGCTCCCCCGCGGTTCAAACGTCAAAGTGCGCGGTCAGGTACAGACGATGCAGCTGTCATTCGACGGGCTGCTGCTCGGGCTGGTCGGCGCCGTCGTGCTGGTGTACCTGCTGATCGTGGTCAATTTCCAGTCCTGGCTTGATCCGTTCATCATCATCACCGGCCTGCCGGCCGCACTCGCGGGCGTCGTGTGGATGCTGTTTCTCACCCATACGTCGGTCAACGTACCGGCGTTGACCGGCGCGATCATGTGCATGGGAGTCGCCACGGCCAACAGCATCCTGATCGTCAGCTTTGCGCGTGAGCGGCTCAACGCCGGCGACGATGCCATGCACGCCGCGCTGCAGGCCGGCTACACGCGACTGCGCCCGGTGCTGATGACGGCACTGGCGATGATTATCGGCATGGTGCCCATGGCGCTGGGACTGGGCGAAGGCGGCGAGCAGAATGCGCCGCTGGGCCGCGCCGTGATCGGCGGACTGGTGTTTGCGACTTTTGCCAGCCTGTTTTTCGTGCCGGCCGTATTTACGCTGATTCACGGCCGCGGCCAGCAGGCCCCGGCGCCGGGAGACGCTGTATGAGCGATGAGCATTCGGGCTTCCACCTCGGCCGCTTCGGCGCGGTGATCCTGATCGTGGCGCTGCTGCTGGCAAGCTGGGGTGTCTTCACCCGCCTGCATGCGCGCAACGAGCTGTCCCGCCAGACCCTGGCCTCGGCCGTAGCCAACGTCGCGGTCATCACCCCGGACAGCGCTCCGGCATCGGAGGAGCTGGTGCTGCCGGCCACGCTGCTGCCGTTTATCGATGCGCCCATCTATGCGCGCACCGACGGGTACCTGAAGCGCTGGCTGGTCGATATCGGCACGCGCGTCAAGAAAGGCCAGCTGCTGGCGGAGATCGATACGCCCGAAGTTGACCAGCAGCTGCGCCAGGGCGAGGCCGATCTGAAGACCGCGGAGGCTAACAACCGCCTGGCGCAGATCACCGCGACCCGCTGGAAGAGCCTGCTCGCGAGCGGTCTGGTGGCGCAGCAGGATGTCGATAACTACGTTGGCGACGCCGAGGCCAAAGCTGCTGCGGAAGCTTCGGCGCGCGCCAATGTCGATCGGCTGCGCGACCTGGAGTCCTTCAAGATCATCACCGCGCCTTTTGATGGCATTATCACCGAGCGCAAGACCGACATCGGCGCGCTGATCGCCAGCGGCAGCGCCGGCACCGAGCTCTTCCACATTGCCTCTGCCGACAAGCTGCGGGTTTATATCAGCGTGCCGCAATCCTTTGCGCCGACGATCCGCAAGGGACTTACCGCGCGCGTGCAGCTGAGCGAAGGCCTGATTCGTGATTATCCGGCCACCGTGGTCAGCACTGCCGATGCGCTCGATCTGACGACCCGGACGCTGCTGACGCAGCTGGAACTCGACAACAGCCACGGTACCTTGCTGCCCGGCGCCTACGTGGAAGTGCACCTCAAGGTCGGTTCCGCAATACCGATACTGCAGCTGCCCGCCAACGCGCTGTTGTTTCAGGGCGATGGCATGAACGCGGTCACGGTGACGAACGACAACAAATTACTGATCAAGCCGGTCAGCGTCGGGCGCGATTTCGGCACTTTCGTTGAAGTCGTCGGCGGGCTCAGCCCCGGGGATCGGGTGGTGCTCAATCCGCCGGAATCAGCGGTCAATGGCACACCGGTGCACATCGTGGCGGCGCACCCGACCGGCAGCGCCGCGCGCTAAGTCGCGGCCTCAGGTGATGGCGCCGCTCAGCCGCAGTGCTTCGGCTGCCGCGGGCAGGCGCCGCTGCGCGGACAGATCACGCTCGCCTGGGACTCGAGTGCTTCGCTGATCCAGGCAATGTTGAGCACTTGGGAGACGGCGCGGATCTGCCGCGCGGCCTCGGCGCTGATCGGGCCGTCGCCGCCGCGCTGCCGGCAGGAAGCCGCAATGGCCGCAACCACCGCTTCGCCGTCAAACCCCTGCGCATCGAGCGCCGGCTCAAGGTCCACGCCGACCGAGAGCACGTGCACGGCGTCGGCCGCATCGTGCGTCACCAGCGAGTGACAGCAATACAGGCGGTCGCGCTTGCCGTCGTTCATGACCGAGATCTGCGACTTGGGTCTTGGCGCCGCCGGCGGCTGCGCGGGCGGCAGATGCAGCATGCGAAATACCGCCCAGCGCGGGCACGGATCGGGCACCAGCGTCATGTTGCCCCACGGCAGCGGAATGCCGTTACCGCGATACACGGCACGCAGGTAGCCGGGCGGATAAGCATCAAAAAAGTGCCAGTGCCGGTATGGCGACACCGCCGTCATGCGCCGCATGACGACCGCCGCTGTGACCCCAAGTTTCTGGCAGGAATCGATCCGGTGCGCCTCGCGGACCAAAAACCGCCTAAACGGCTGGCGCGGACACAGCAGCGCGCCAGCGAAAACGCTGCATTCAAAATCGCGCCAGGCGTAAAGCACGTCCTGCGCGCCCATCGGCGCCGGTCCCGCGCCGTTGTCGGCCTGCACCGATTGCGTTGCATGGTGCGGCAGGATCATGCCATCGCCGTTGTGCAGGATCTTGTGGCCGAGGTAAAACGCCAGCTCATACTTGAGCCGCGCCTCCTGATCGCGCAGGCGCTCGTTGACCACCACCGTGCCGGGCGGCTCGTAGTGGGAACGCACCAGCGGCTCACCGTCCCGGCGCGCTTTGGCGTCGGACCATTTGATCTGCAGCGCATGCGTTTTGCAGATGGCCAGCAGCGCCTCGAGCCGCAGCGGGAGCTGTCGCTGCCCGGCTTCCTCGGCGGCGCGCTCGATATCCGGAAAATCATTGTGCCGCGTTTCCTGCCAGACCCGGATCAGCAGCTGCGCGAACTGGCGCCCTGTGGTGCCGGTCTGCGACAGCAGCTCCGGCAACGCGTTTTGCAGCAATTCGTGGGAAAACAGGAACGCCGGCTCGAGCGGCATTGCCTCAAGCCCACCACGCGAGGGGCGGTCCGGCGCCGCCTCGAGCTCGGTATTCTCATCGAGGAACCAGCGCGGCTCCTTGCTGAAAATGCCGGCCAGCAATTCGAGCATCCGCGCTGACGGCACGCGCTTGCCGGTCTCCACCATGCTGAGGTAGGAGACCGACGGCGCACTCTCGGCATCCAGCTGCACGCAGCGCGCCGATAGCTCATCGAGCGTCAGGCCATTGCGCTTGCGCAGATTGCGCAGCTTCGCGCCGAGAAAATGGCCTTGCCGGATCAGGCCCGGCATGAGTGAAATTCACAGTGTGAAATTTCTATTGTGTAAATATTCACAATTATACTTTAGGCTCTAAGCCCGGATCCTGGCAAGCAGAAACAAGCTTATGGCAGTGCAACATCTGAACGGAAGCGCTATCGAGGCCGACGCCGGTGCGCCGTTTGCGGCAGCGGCCGTCGCGCAGTGCATCGCCGAGCATTTCAGCTCCTATAACGAGGAATTCGGCCGCATTACGCGGCGGGCCGGCGGCCACTTTCGCAGCGGTGACTGGCAGGCCGCCCACCACGATGCCGTCGCCCGCATCGAGTTGTACGAGGAGCGGGTGCGTCAGTGCGTTGAGCGGTTGCGCGAGGCGGTACCTTGCGGCGCCGAGCATCTTGCGCTCTGGGTGCAGATCAAAAACGCCTACGAGCAGCAGATCCAGCGCCGGCCGGATGGGGACTTCTACCGCACTTTCTTTAATTCGGTAACGCGCGACCTGCACGCCACCGTCGGCGTCAATCCGGAGGTCGAGTTCTGCGCTACCAGCATGGGCCGCGCCTCCGGCATGGTGCCGATCAATGTCTACCCGGTGGGCGCGGCGCTGCCGGGCGCGCTGCGCGAGATTCTCGCCGACCAGCCTTTCGCCGACGCCATTGTGGAACTCGAGTCAGCGGTGCGCACCTTGAGCACGCAGGTCGGCCGCTACCTCGACAGTGGCCGCGACAGCGCACGGCCCGAGACCATCGAGATGATTGCGCCGCCGTTTTACCGCGGCCACGAGGCCTTCATCGTCGGCCGCATGATCGGCGATGGGGCCATCACGCCGCTGATCCTTGCGCTGCGCCGCACGCCGGAAGGCGTGCGCGTCGAACCGGCGCTGCTGACCCGGAGCGAGGTCAGCTCGCTGTTTGGCTTTGCGCGTTCCTATTTCCACGTTGACCTGCCGGTGGTCAGCGCCGCGGTCACGTTGCTGCGCTCGTTCCTGCCGCACAAGCCGGTCGATGAGCTCTATACGGTGCTGGGCCGCGCCAAGCAGGGCAAGACCGAGCGCTACTTCGCGCTGTGCCGCCACCTGGATGCGTCGATAGATTCCTTTGTACATGCCCCCGGCGAACGCGGGCTGGTGATGATCGTGTTCACGCTGCCCTCGCACGATCTGGTCTTCAAGGTCATCCGCGACCGCTTCGGCGCGCCGAAGAACAGCAGCCGCGCCGAGGTCATGGCCAGCTACCGGTTCGTTTTCCATCACGACCGCGCCGGACGGCTGGTGGACGCCCAGGAATTTCGCCGCCTGCGGCTGCCGCGGTCGCGCTTCATGCCGGCGCTGGTCGATGAGCTGCTTCACGAAGCGGGCGAGAGTTGCCGGATCGAAGGCGAGGACCTGATCATCGAGCACTGCTACATGGAACGGCGGTTGCGGCCGCTGAACCTGTTCCTTCGCGACGCCGATCCCGCGGCGGCGGAAGCGGCCGTGATCGATTACGGCCAGGCGCTGCGTGACCTTGCGGCCAGCGATGTCTTTCCAGGCGATCTGCTGCTGAAGAACTTCGGCGTCACCCGCGGCGGCCGCGTCATTTTTTACGATTACGACGAGCTGTGCCTGGTGTCCGATTGCAAATTTCGCGCCTTGCCGGCACCGGCGACCGAGGAAGAAGCGTTAAGCGCCGAGCCGTGGTTTTACGTCGGCGAGCACGACGTGTTCCCGGAACAGTGGCTGCAGTTCCTGTCGATGTCCGAACCGCTGCGGGAAGTGTTCGTGCGCCATCACGGCGAACTTTTGACACCGGCCTGGTGGCGCACCATGCAACAGGCCACTGCCGCCGCGCCTAACGTGCGCACCGCTTTGCAGCTGGCCTGTGCCTGAATGCGTCCGGTACGGAATGCGGGGCAGGCTTGGTGCCTGCCCCGCATCCGCAAGCTCAATCAGGGCTTAAAGCGGCCGTAGATATTGCACAGGATGATCATGATCGCCGCGCCCGCGGCCATGACGCCAAGATTGGCCACGATGGCGGTCAGGTATTGCCCGACGCTCGGGATGCTGGTCAGGACGCCGGCCAGCGACGACAGCGCGAGGGCTGAAACAATCACCCGCACATGAGTATCGGGAAGGATGGACCAGCCTACAATCAGGCCGATGATGACCAGCGCCGTGGCGATGTAGGGGCTGGCGACAAACGCCCCGATGACGGCCAGAGCGATACCGATCAGGCCCAGAATTTTATTCAGGTTCACTGTTATTGCCTCTTCAATTAGTTGTTATTTATCAGGGCATACGCCGGCTTTCGGCCGGTCTCGCCGACTGGTATAGCAGCTTCGGGGCTTAAGGGCCACTCCCTGTAGCCTGCGGCAAGGGCGCGTGGCGCCCTGAGGCAAGGGATGCGGCGGCGCGAGGCCAGCGGCAGCGACCGCCGCGTTCATCGCTTCAGGGCCCGGTGCCGCTTTCCGTTTCGTCGTCCGCGGCCTTGCGGCGGTCGAACTTGAAATTTCCGGTGCCGCCCGGCACCCGCACGCCTGGGCCGCCCACACCCCAGATGCCGGTCGGATCGCCGGCGCTGTCCGGCGGCGCCGGCAACTCACGCAGCTGCCGCCAGCGCGTGCGCACGATCCGCAGCCACAAGCCGAGTGCCAGCAGATCGAGCACGCCCCACAGCAGCGCCCACCATGGCAACCCAGCCCGCAGCGCTTCGATCACGATGAGTGTGCCGTCGCCGACGATGACGGCCGCCAGCAGCACCGCCGCCACGAGCAGCACGATTCTGGCGCCAGCGGGTCCGAACCAGATCTGCAGTTTTTCGGCGGTGCTCATCGCCGCGGCATCTTACTGCACGCCGCCGGTGTCAGCGCGGTGGCGGTTAACCGCCACCACGGTAGCGCGCGGGAAGAAATTAAAATCGGTCGCGCTGGCGAGCGTATAGGCGCCCATCGCCCGGCCGACCACCAGATCACCGGCGCGCAGCTCCGGCAGCATGATGTTCTCGGCGATGACGTCGATGCTGTCGCAGGTCGGGCCGGCGAGCACCGACGGCAGGCGCGGCTCGCCGCCGCGCAGCGCCTCGACCGGATAGCGCGCGTGATCAAATAGCTGGCCGCTGTAGCAGCCATACAGGCCGTCGTCGAGGTAATACCACCAGCGCCCTTCGCGCCGCGCGCGGCCCATGACGGTTGCGACCGCCACGGCCGCGGGGCCCACGATGAAGCGGCCCGGTTCGGCCAGCACCTTGATGCGGGCCGGCAGTTTGGCGAGCGCCGCGCGAATCGGCGCACAGAAGCGCCCGATGTCGGGCACGCGCTGGATGTAGCCGATCGGAAAGCCGCCACCGATATCGAGCGTGTCGAGGCTCCCGAGCCGCCGCCGGCGCGCCGCGGCGAGCAGTTGAGCGCACGATTCAATGGCTTCGACGTGCTTGAGTGCATCGGCGGCCTGCGAGCCGACGTGAAACGCAAAGCCGCGCACGTCAAGTCCCAAGCCCGCCGCCAGCTGCGCCAGTTCCACGGCGTCCTCCGGATCACAGCCAAACTTGCGCGACAGGTCGCACACGGCCCCGGGACTGCGAAAGGATACGCGCAGCAGCAATCTGATCCGCGCCCGATAAGCGGCAAGCTTTCGTACCTCGTCCGGGTTATCGGCGATGAAAGTGCCGAGCCCGAAGGCAACCGCATTGCGGATATCAACGTCGCGCTTGATCGGGTGTGTGTGCAGGCAGCGGGCCGGATCAACGCCGAGCTCTCGCACCAGCTGCACTTCACCGGTCGTGGCCAGATCGAGCGAGCCGCCCGCCTCGAGCACCGTCTGCACCACGGCGCGGTGTGGCAGCGGCTTGAGTGCGTAATGCAGCGCCACGCCCGGCAGTGCCCGCTGCAGCCGCCGGTATTGCTCGCGCACGCGCGCACAATCAAGCACCAGGAGCGGTGAACCAAACTCGGCCGCGAGCCGCTTGATGTGAGCCGGCTCGAACGGGTCAATGAAGGCTTTGCTCACAGCAGGCTGCCGGCCGCGGCGCGGGTCAGCCGGTCGCGCACCGCATCCCAGCGCTCCTCCTCGGGCACCGCCTGCACAAGGATGCGCACACACCCGGACCGGTCCAGTCCGCGCAGGTGCGCGTAGAGGTCGTGGGCGTAGCCATCGACGCGTGAGCCGGCATTCACCCACGTGACGTGCCGGTAGGTGCCGAGTGGCGGGCGCTGTGCCAGCACCGCCACGCGCTGACCGCCCTCCGACAGCGAGGCGACCACGGCATCGAGTTCGCCGGGCTTGACGATCGACAGCGGCGTCGCCGGCGCGTAATGCGCCGGCTGCGATCCGGGCGCACGCGGCGCGTCCGGGAGCGGTGCGCCGAGCACCTCGCCGACGGTCTGGCGCAGCTTGCTCAGCGTGATGGCCCCGGGCCGCAACAGCTGCACCGTGTCCTGTACGCAGGCCACGATGGTTGATTCCAGCCCGAGCTTGCACTCACCGCCGTCGAGAACAACGCGCACTTCCTCGCCGAATTCCTCGCGGACGTGTTCGGCGCGCGTCGGGCTGACGTGCCCGAAACGGTTGGCCGACGGGGCGGCGATGCCGCCGCCGAAAGCGGTCAGCAGCTGCTGGGCCATCGGATGCGCCGGCACCCGCACGGCCACGGTGTCCTGGCCACCGGTCACCAGATCCGGGACGCCCTCGGCGCGCGGCAGCACCAGGGTCAGCGGTCCGGGCCAGAAGCGTGCGGCCAGCTTCGTGGCTGCCGCCGGCATCTCGCGCACCCAGCGCGGCAGGAACCGCGGACTGTCCAGATGCACGATCAGCGGGTGCGTCACGGGCCGGCCCTTGAGCTCGAAGATGCGCAGTACGCCGCGCACATCCTGGGCGTTGGCGCCCAGGCCATAAACGGTTTCGGTGGGGAACGCGACGACGTCGCCGTCGCGCAGCGCCTGCACCGCCGTATCCAGTTCCAGCTGTGTGGCGCGGACTGCTCTGACCATGCCGGGATTCTACCTTGGAGCCGGCGGCTGGACTGCCGCCGCATCACACAATGGGATGTCGCTCCCAGCCCGCAGTGGTGCGCCGCAATTCGTAGGTGGGCCAGTAGTGCTGGTCGAGTTTTAACGTAATGACTTCCGCCGCGCCGTTCCAGTTGACGGTCTTAATGCGTACCGAGGAGCGGTCGGCGCGCCCCGCCACCGCCTTGACGAAGGCGTCAAGATCCGGGGTCGCGACCCCGTCAATTTCGACGATGCGTCTACCCGGCGCCAGTCCGTAGCGTGTGGCGGGCGATCCAAAGGCGAAGGTGGCGACGTAAACGCCAACCGGCGCGATGCCACGCTGTGCGCTGATCGCCCGGTGCGGCGCCTGCAGCGTGGCCCCGGCCCACAACAGCACGCGATCCAGGTCGCGACCGGAGAGCGCCGCAGTCGTCACGTTCACCGTGCGCTCGGCAGCGCCGCGCCACACGGTCACCGCAACCTGCTGATGACCGGCAACCGCCCGTTCCACATCGCGGAAACGGGTTACCGGGCGGCCATCGATGGCAAGCAGCAGATCGCCATCGTGCAGTACCCGCGCCGCATCACTGCCGCCGACCAGGCGGGTAATGCTCAGCACCTGGCGCAGCGCCGGATCGCTGCGCTCGATGCGCTGCACCCACGGGTCGGACAGCCCCAGCTCGCGGGCGGTCGCCAGCGACTCAGGGGCAAATTCGGCCTCGAGCGAGTACAGCGGCGCGCCGCTGCGCACGATCTGCAGCGTCTCGCTGACCAGATCGGCGGTAATGCCGCGGCTCTCCTGCACCAGATCGCGGCCGTTATCGGTGGCAAAGCTCGCCCACAGCCCTCGCACCTCTCCGGACGGATCGGCCAGCACGCCGACAATGTCGTCGGGAGGATTGACGAGGGTGGCGCTTTCGAGGTTATCGTCGCGAAATCCGACCGAGCGCGACAGCGGCAACAGCAACGGGTCGACGCCGGCGACCGCCGTCGAGCGGGACTTAAGTTCACCGTTCCCGTCGAGGCCGATCACGTCGATCGCGTCGTTGGCGCGCAGGCCGTGCGTGGACAGGCGTGCCGCCTGCACCGGTGTGGTACCGATGAGCTTCGGGTCGTAATGCACTACCGCCAGATTGTGCAGCGGATGGATGTAGACCACTTCACCGGGAATCTCCAGCGTCTCGGCAAAAGTCAGGCGCACGTCGCCGAGCGAGACCGGCACGGTATTGCGATCGGTAATGATCAGCCCGCGTTCGGCATCGATGATCAGGCCGGTGCCGTGGTAGTTGCGCTCGGTGATGCCCGAGAGCGCGTAGGGCATGTCGAAACTCATCGACACCAGCGAAGGCGCGAGCCGCGCGGCGCTGCGATCGGCGGTCTGCGGAAACTGCGCCGAGCCGGCCGTCGGCACCACGGCGCTCGCCACGGCCGGCAAATCGGTGCAGTCCCACAAGCCTTCGGTATCGTTGCGCTGGCAGTGGCGCGTCGGGAACCAGCGCCGGTCGATGATCCAGGATCGCACCTGCGTGCGGCTCGGGTCATCCAGAGTCACAAAATGCACCGCGGCGCGGGCGCCGTCGCCTAAGCCCGCCACCGCCGTCTCCAAATCCGCCAGCGCATTGATCGGCGCCTCATCGATCGCGGTGATCACCGCCCCGCGCGGCACGCCGGCGGCATCGAGGCTGTAGCCGGCGGAGGCGACGAACACGCCACGGATCGGCAGATGAAAGTGCCGTGCCTCCTGATAAGACAGCGTGTGCAGCACCGCGTCGCCCATCTCCAGGTACGCCGATGGCGTGATTGCATCCAGGTCATCAACCGTAAGCTGCGTGCTGAAGGTCTGGCCGCCGCGCTGCAGTTCGAGCGTCACCGGCTTGCCAACCGCCGCATCCAGCACGGCCTCGAGCGGCTCGAAGCTGGTCAGCAGCTGGCCGTTGAGGCGCACCAGCACATCGCCGGGCTGCAAAATGCCGTCGCTCGCCGAGCCCGGCTGCACGTTATCGACTACCAGCATCCCGGTGTTATCCGGGTGCGCGCCGCGGACCGCCGCTTCGGTCGCGGCATCGAGTCCGAGCCGGCGCAGCTCATCGTACGGGCGGTATCGAAACTCGGTCTGCAACGTGCCGCGCGGCACCGGCAGGCCTTGCCGGATCAGCTGCAGCGCCCGCTGCACCCGGCCCAGCGGCAGATAAAAGCTGGAGGCGGCGCCGGTCGCGCCACCGGCGTTCAGCGCCACCACGCGACCGTGCACGTCGATGACGGGCGAGCCCGATGAGCCGCCGGAAGTGCCGGAGGCGGCCTGGATATAAAAGGTATTGAAGTCGTTGTAGCGCCCGAGCCCATAATCCGGCGCTTCGCGATCCAGCCGCGCGATGGTCCCGGCCAGAATAGACAGCTGCTCACCGGCGTTGTTGCCGACGACCCGGATCTCGCGGCCCACCTGGGCCGCTTCCGGCGCGAGCGGCAGCGCCTTCGGTGCGATGAAGTGCAGCTTGGCCGGATCGTAGCGATACAGCCCGAAGTCATGTACCGGATCGCGGTACACCGGGTACAGCTGCACTTCCTCACGATTGAGGAAGATTGCCTCGGCCGTCACCGGCCCGGGTGTGACCACATGGCGGTTGGTCAGAATCAGGCCCCGTTCAGCGTCGACCACGAAGCCGGTGGCCTGCGCCGAAGTATTGCGTTCGGTGTCAAAAGCCCGGGTCTGATCGACCTGGATGGTCACGACGCTGCTGGCGATGCGCTCCAGCGTCCGCGCCCAGTCAGCATCCGCGTCCTCGGCGATCGCGCAGCGGGTGGCAGCGATTAGCGCGACAGCCAGCCACCAGCGCCGCGCCGCAACCGGTAGCGGTCGATTGGTCCGGCAATGCAGCCCACCCCGGCCGCCAAGGGGTTCGGTCATCGATTCTCTCCTAGTTAGGAACGGCGCGGCTCAGTGGGCGGTCAGTACCAGCACCCAGATCAGCGCCACCAGCGCCAGCGAGAACAGCACCGCCGCGGAGCCAATGTCCTTGGCAAGTCCCGCCAGGACGTGCCGCTCGAGCCCGATCCGGTCAACCGTGGCCTCGATGGCGCTGTTGAGCAGCTCCACGATCAGCAGTAGTACCACGGGCGCCACCAGCAGTGCACGCTCAACACCATTGTGGCCCAACCAGATGCCCAATGGCAGCGCCACCACCGAGAGCGCCAGTTCCTGTCGAAACGCGGCCTCGTCGCGATAGGCGCCCCTGACACCGCGCATGCTCGAGCCGACCGCGCGCACCAGTCGGTTCAGGCCCTGCAGTTTTTCGCGGTTCATGCCGGCGCCGCAGGCTGATACGCCAGATCGAGTTCGCGGGCGGCGCGCACGTCATCGAGCCGCTTGACCGGCAGGTTGTGCGGCGCGAGACGCAACTGCTGCGGCTGCTCGCGCGCTTCCCTGAAGATGGCGCTCATCGCCTCAACGAAGGCATCCAGGGTCTGGCGGCTCTCCGTCTCGGTCGGCTCGATCAGCAGGCACTCCGGCACCAACAGCGGAAAATAAGTGGTCGGCGCGTGGAAGCCATAGTCCAGCAGGCGCTTGGCCACATCCATCGCCGTCACACCGCACTCCTGGTGCAGCGCCTTGAGGCTGAGAATGAACTCGTGGCTCGCCCGGCGCTTGGCGTATGGGGCTATGTAGCCGGCCTGCTGGAGACGTGCGGAAAGATAATTGGAATTGAGCGTCGCAAACTCGCCGACCCGCGCCATGCCCTCCTGGCCGAGCATGCGCATATAGATGTAGGCGCGCAGCAGCACGCCGGAATTGCCCATGAAGGTCGACAGCCGGCCGATGGTCTGCGGCAGATCCTGCTCGGTCAGGTAGCGGTACTGGCCGGATTCCTGCGCCACCACCGGCACCGGCAGGAACGGCAGCAGCCGCGGGCCCACGCCGACGGCGCCCGCTCCCGGGCCACCGCCGCCATGCGGCGTCGAGAAAGTCTTGTGCAGGTTCATGTGCAGCACATCGAACCCCATGTCGCCGGGCCGCACCTTGCCCAAGATGGCGTTGAGGTTGGCGCCGTCGTAATACAGCAGGCCGCCGGCGTCGTGCACGATCCGGGCAACCTCGACGATCTGGCGCTCAAAAATGCCGAGCGTCGACGGGTTGGTGAGCATGATGCCGGCGGTCTGCGGGCCGACGGCGGCGCGCAACGCCGCCAGATCGACATCGCCATCGGGGCCAGTGGCCACTTCCCGCGCGGTGAAGCCGCACATGCTGGCCGTGGCCGGGTTGGTGCCGTGCGCCGCCTCCGGCACGATGATCTGGCTGCGCGCCAGATCGCCGCGGGCGCGGTGGTAGGCGCGGATCATCGCCACGCCGGCAAATTCGCCATGCGCGCCGGCCATCGGCGAGAGCGCCACGGCCTGCATGCCCGATACCGCCTTGAGCATTTCCTGCAGCTCAAACATGCAGGCGAGAAACCCCTGGCTGTGCGCGGCACTGGCCAGCGGATGACGGCCGAGAAACTCCGGCTGCATCGCCGCCGCGTGACAGGCCTTGGGGTTGTACTTCATCGTGCAAGAGCCGAGCGGGTAAAAGTGCGTATCGATCGAAAAATTCAGCTGTGAGAGGCGCGTGTAGTGGCGCACCACGTCAAGCTCGCTCGCCTCGGGCCACGCCACCCGGCGGCTGCGCTTGAAGCGGGCCGGCAGCGCTGGCACGGCGCTCTCCGCCGCCGGCCACAGCCCGCGTGCACCGCGCCCGGGGCGGGAGTAATCAAATATCAGCGCTTCGCGCATGGGCAGGGTCATCGTCGGTATTCCTTGAAAAGATTTCCAGCATGCCGCGGAACAAACACTTTTATCTTGCAGCGCTTCATCATGGTGAAATCCAGCCAAAGTTGACGGCCGCAATAAAGGCTGCGACGAGAATCAGAACGACAAGCAATCCAGTTATGAATGTTCGCATCGTGGCCAGCTTCATGGCATGAACGGCTTCGGCGGATCGAAGTGGTACATCAGGCTGCCCGCACACTCGGCAAAATCTCGCCGAGCGCCTTGGCGTAGGCGGCGATGTCCGCGGCACTGCGCTGCTCGGTGGCGCACACCAGCAGCGCCGGGCCGAGCTCTGGGTAGTGCGTGGTCAGATCAAAGCCACCTTCGATGCCGCGGGCCGCCAGCAGCTGCAGCACCGTGGCAACCGGCCGCTCGAGCAGCAGCACGGCCTCATGGAAGCGCGGGCCGGAGAACGCGCACTGCACTCCGGGCAGGCGCGACAACGCGCCGACCAGCTCGGCGGTGCGGGCCAGGCACGCCGCGGCCACCCGCTCCAACCCCTCGGCGCCGAGCAGCGCCATGTACACGGTGCCCGCCATCATCAGCAAGCCCTGATTGGTGCAAATGTTCGAGGTCGCTTTGGCGCGGCGGATGTGCTGCTCGCGGGCCTGCAGCGTCAGCGTGAATCCCGGCCGGCCGTCGAGATCGACCGTGCGTCCGACGATCCGGCCCGGCATCTGGCGCACGATTTCCATGCGGGCGGCCATGAAGCCAAAATACGGACCGCCCGAGGACAACGGACAGCCGAGCGGCTGACCCTCACCGACGACAATGTCTGCGCCGCGCCCGCCCCACTGTCCGGGCGGCTTGAGCAGCGCCAGCGCCGTCGGGTTGACCGCCGCGATGACCAGCGCGCCGCGCTCGTGCGCCCAGTCAGTCAGCTCATCGACCTCCTCGAGCACGCCGAAGAAGTTGGGCTGCTGGATCACCACCGCCGTCAGGTCCTCGCCCACGTACGCGGCCAGCGCCTGCCGCGCGGTCTGGCCGCTGGCGCGCTCGTAAGCCAGCTCCTCGAATTTCAGGCCCTGCTGCCCGGCACTGGTGCGCACCACGGCGCGGTAGTACGGATGCATCGTGCGCGGCAGCAGGATGCGCGCGGATTTGGAGCGACGGTTGGCGCGCACCGCCATCAGACAGGCTTCCGCCACGGCGCTGGCGCCGTCATACATCGACGCGTTGGCGACCGGCATGCCGGTCAGGGCGGTGATCATCGACTGGAATTCATAGATCGTCTGCAGCGTGCCCTGGCTGGCCTCGGCCTGATACGGCGTATAGGCGCTGTAAAACTCGCCCCGCGACAGCACCGCCCAGACGGCCGACGGAATGAAATGGTCGTAGGCGCCGGCGCCGATGAAGCACAGCGGCCGCCCGTCCTGGGCGCCGCGCTCGCTCATCAGCCGCAGGATCTGCTGCTCATTGCAGCCGGCCGGCACGCCGGGGAGCGAGGCGACGCGAAGCTGCGCAGGAATTTCCTCGAACAGCGTCTCGATGCTGGGCGCCCCGATGGCCGCGAGCATTTCGGCCACGTCCTCATCGGTATGCGGAATAAACGGCATGGGCGCCTTTAGCCTTCGTCCGCGACGCGGGCGTACTCGTCCGCGTTCAGCAGACCCGCCGGCGCGCCCGCGGGCTTGAGCCGCATCAGCCAGCCGTTGCCGTACGGTTCCTGATTGATCAGCTCCGGCGCGGTCGAGAGTTTCGAGTTGACCGCCAGCACGGTGCCCGCCACTGGGCTGTAGACATCGGATGCGGCCTTGACCGATTCAACCACCGCGCACGCTTCGCCCGCTGCCAGCGTGCGACCGACCTCGGGCACTTCGACAAACACCAGATCCCCCAGGGCTTCCTGGGCATGGTCGCTGATGCCTACCTCCACTGAACCGTCCGGCAACTGGCGCACCCATTCGTGGCTGCGGGCGTATTTCAGATCCGTCGGAATACTACTCATGAACAGCTGCTCCTTAACCGTGCTGTTGATTCTTAAGCGGCACCAGCACCCGGCCGTGCCGCACAAAGGGAGGTTTGACCACGCGGGCGGGCAATGGTTTGCCGCGCACATCGACGGTCACCGTGGCGCCGGTGGCAGCGGGCACACGAGCGAGCGCGATCGAGCAGCCCATGGTCGGTGAAAAACTGCCGCTGGTGATCTCCCCGGCGCCGGCGCCGGGCACTGCAACGCTCTGATGCGAGCGCATCACTGCCCGCTCATCCAGCACCAGACCTACCAGACGCCGTGGCGAACCGCTCAGCCGGATCGGCTCGAGCGCCGCGCGACCGGTGAACTGTCGCTGTGGCGGGTCCCACGCGATGGTCCAGCCGAGCGCTGACTCAAGCGGGTGAGTCGCTTCGGTCATGTCGCTGCCGTAAAGATTCATGCCCGCTTCGAGGCGCAGCGTGTCGCGCGCACCCAAGCCGCAGGAGCGCACGCCGCGCGCATTGAGCTGCTGCCACAGTCCGGCGGCCGCGTCGTTCGGCAGCATCACTTCAAAGCCATCCTCGCCGGTATAGCCGGTGCGCGCGATGAACCACTCGCCCTGTTGAGTGCCGCAAAAGCCAGGCAACGCCAGCGCTGCATCGGCCGCAGCGGCTGGCAGCAGCTCGGCCAGCTGCGCACGCGCTTCCGGACCCTGCACGGCAAGCATGGCCAGATCGCTGCGCTCGCTGATCTGCACATCGAACGCGCCTGCTGCAGCCCGCATCCAGGCCAGGTCCTTGTCGCGGGTGCCGGCGTTGACCACGACACGGAACTGACCCGCGTGGCGCCGGTAGACAATCAGATCATCCAAAATGCCACCGGCCGGATTGAGCATGCAGCTGTAAAGCGCCTGGCCCGCATCGGTCAGGCGCGCCACATCGTTGGCCAGCAGCTGGCGCAGGAATTCTTCGCTGCGCGCCCCGGTGGTATCGGCCACGCACATGTGCGAGACATCGAACACGCCCGCGGCGCGGCGCACGGCGTGGTGCTCTTCAATCTGCGAGCCGTAGTTCAGCGGCATGTCCCAGCCACCGAAATCCACGATCTTGGCGCCCAGCCCGACGTGCAGCTCAAATAACGGCGTATGTCGTCCCAAAGGCCCACCCGTAGCTGTGGTCGTTGCCCGTTCCCGCTGCGGTCCCCATCGCCCCAAAAAAATAGGGCGACAGGCGCACCGCGCCTGCCGCCCCTCTGTCCTTGGACCTGAGAGATCGGGCGCGCCGGAAAAACCGCAGCGCGCCGCACCCCTTCGGTAGATACGCCGCACCGAAGCGCGGCCTATCACTCTCCAGAGCCCGATCCAACCTGCCGTTCCTGGTGCCTGAGCGTTTCCGGGCGGAAATTGCGCCTTCGGCGTCCGGTTCGCAGCGCTCAGGCGCCCCCCAAACCGGAACTCTCCGAACAGGTTTACTAGTCGGGTGGCAAATCATACCAGCCCGGAGTGCTTCGCCACTACAATTGCTGCCCATGGCCGGCCCGGCGACATTCTCTATGCGACATCCGACCCTGCCGGCGCAGGTGGGCGAGGTTAGGATCGGCGGCGGTGCGCCCATCGTCGTCCAGTCGATGACCAACACCGACACGGCCGACGTCGAGAGCACGACCACGCAGGTGCGCCAGCTGGCCGATGCCGGATCGGAGTTAGTCCGCATTACGGTCAATACCGCCGAGGCGGCCGCGGCCGTGCCGCAGATCCGTGAGCGACTCGATCAAGCTGGTTGCGCGGTACCGCTGATCGGGGATTTTCATTTCAACGGGCATAAGCTCCTGCGTGAGCAGCCAGGCTGCGCAGAAGCGCTGGCCAAGTACCGGATCAATCCGGGCAATGTCGGCCGCGGCAGCAAACGCGACACACAATTTGCAGAAATGATCGAGATCGCCTGTCGTCACAACAAACCGGTGCGCATCGGCGTCAACTGGGGGAGTCTGGACCAGGAACTGCTGGCGCGCCTGATGGACGAGAACGCGGGCCGGGCCGAGCCGGCTTCAGCCCAGCAGGTGCTGAAAGAGGCGCTGGTGCGCTCCGCGCTCGACAGCGCGCAACGCGCAGTGCAGCTCGGCCTTGCGCCGCAGCAGATCATTTTGTCGGCCAAGGTCAGCGGCGTGCAGGATCTGATCAGTGTTTACCGGGAGCTCGCGGCGCGCTCGGCCCATCCGCTGCACCTCGGCCTGACTGAGGCGGGGCTCGGCTCCAAGGGCATCGTCGCCTCCACCGCCGCGCTGGCGGTGCTGCTGCAGCAGGGCATCGGCGATACGATCCGGATTTCGCTGACGCCGGAGCCCGGCGGCGACCGTACCCGCGAAGTCATTGTCGCCCAGGAAATCCTGCAGACCATGGGACTGCGCTCCTTCACGCCGCTGGTGGCTGCCTGTCCCGGCTGCGGGCGCACCACCAGCACCTACTTCCAAAGCCTGGCACAGCAGATACAGGAGCACCTGCGCGAGCGCATGCCGGAGTGGCGCCGCGCCTACGTCGGCGTCGAGCAAATGACGGTGGCGGTGATGGGCTGTGTCGTCAACGGCCCCGGGGAGAGCAAGCAGGCCAATATCGGCATCAGCCTGCCCGGCACCGGCGAGCGGCCGGTGGCTCCTGTTTACGAGGACGGCGCCAAGACCGTGACCCTCAAGGGCGAGCAGATTGCCGAGCAGTTTCAGGAGCTGGTCGAGCTGTACGTCGCGCGCCGCTTTGCGCGCAGGGAACTGACATGAACGAGCTGGCCGGGCGACGCTGCGTGCCCTGCGAGGGCGGCATCGCGCCGCTGACGCGCGCGGCGGCTGAGCAGCAGATGCGGCAATTGAACAGTGGGTGGCAGCTGTCGGCCGATGGCCTGAGCCTGACGCGCGCGTTCAGCTTCCGCGACTTTTACCGCACCATGAGCTTCGTCAACGCGCTGGCGCACATCGCCAACATCGAAGACCATCACCCGGACCTGGAAGTGGGCTACAACTACTGCCGGGTGCGTTACAGCACGCATGCGATTCACGGCCTGTCGGACAACGATCTGATCTGCGCCGCGAAGATCGATCAGCTGCCGCTCGCCTGATCGTTCGCGTCAGGCCGCACGCCGCGCATAACGCGGCAGCTCGCCGCTTAAGCCGAGCGCGCGCGCGGCAAAGGCACGGCGTATGCCGGCGTTGGCAGCCGCCACGGCAAGCGCCCGTGCCCCCAACCACCCCAGCGCACCGCTGCGCGAGAAAGCCTCGTTGAATGCACTCATGGCCCAGCCCATGAACAGATCGTGCGTCAGACGCTGCTGCTCGAAACGGCGCAGCACGCGGGCAGCGCCCGGATCCTCGCCTTCGGCGAGCGCAGCGCTGAGCGCCTCGCACAGCGCCGCGGCGTCGAGCAAACCGAGATTCACGCCCTGGCCGGCCAGCGGATGGACCACATGGGCGGCATCGCCAAGCAGCGCCGCCCGCGGCGCAATGAGGCGCGCGGTGCTCGAGCGGCGCAGCGGCACCGCGAGCCGCGCGCTCAGCAGCCGCGTGGCCCCAAGCGCCAGGTCCGAGGCCTGATCGAGGCGCAGGGCAAATTCATCGGCGCTCAGGCCCATCAGCTCGCTCGCGAGCTGCTCGTCGGCGGACCAGACTATGGATACGTTGCCGTCAAACAGCGGCAGCAGCGCCAGCGGGCCGGTTGCGAGAAAGCGCTGCCAGGCCGTGTGCTGGTGCGGGCGCGCGGTACTGATGGTCGCGACGATCGCCTGCTGGTGATAATCATGCTCGCGCACTTCAAGTCCCAGCAGCTTTCTGACCGCCGAGTGTGCGCCGTCGGCGCCCACGACCAGCTGCGCACGCACCACGCCATCGCTTAAGTGCAGCGTGGCCGCATCGGCGGTGATTTCAAGGGACTCAAGGCTGGCCGGCCGCAAAGTGCCGCCGGCCTCGCGAAAACTGGCCAGACTTGCGCCGAGTACCGCTGAGTTTTCGACGATGCAGCCGAGGTCCGGCTGCGCGAGCTCGGCGGCATCGAACTGCAGTGTGCCAATGCCATCCGGCGGCATGGACTCATGCCACACCCGCATGCGCTCGTAGCGGCAGACGCGCTGGGTATCGAGGCGCTCCCAGGCCGCGGCGTGCTGCAGCACGTGCTCGCTGGTGCGCGCCAGCGCGGCGACCCGCAGTGGCGCGGCGCCGCTCGCGGGGACCGGCGGCGATTGCAATTCCGGGGCGATCAGCGCGATGCGCGCTGGCGCGAGTCCCGATTGCCGGGCCAGCAGCGCCGCAGCGGAGGTGCCGATAGGGCCGCTGCCGATGATCGCCACTGCAAACTCGGTCGTCGTGGGCATGGATTTCTCAGGCGAGCGGCAGACCGCGCATCAGTCGCGGCGCGCGGGAGGAAAATCCCCAGCTTAATCGTGACATCGCGCGCTTGGCCGGCGGCGACAGATCAAACAGCGCCAGCCCCAGCCGGCGCAGCGCGCCAATGCCGGGCTGCTGGCTCGCGAACAGGTGGACCAGGCCGTCGGTAAATCCGATCATGCCGCGCCGGTCCGTGAGGCGATCGGCCGCGTATTGCGCCAGCAACGCCGGAGCTCCCGGGTCCGCAGCGCTGGCGACGCATTCGGCGAGGGTGGCCGCGTCGCGCAAGCCGAGATTGAAGCCCTGCCCGGCCACTGGATGCAGCGCTTGCGCGGCATTGCCCACCAGTGCGCAGCGCCGGCCGATGAGCGCACTGGCGCGGCTGAGCGCGAGTGGATAGGCGCTGCGGCGCCCGACGCGCAGCAGCCGACCGACGCGCCAGCCAAAGCTGCGCTGCAGCTCATAAAGGTAATGCGCATCGTCGCCAGCCATCAGCTCGCCCGCCCGTTGTGGCGAGACGGTCCACACGACGGTGTAATGCCCATCGGCCAGCGGCAGCACCGCGAGCGGGCCGGTGGCCGTGAACCGTTCATAGGCTGTGCCTGCGGCCGGGCGGTCGGTGCCGACCGCCGCCACGATCGCCACCTGCTGATAGTCGGCCACTTCGGCGCCAATCCCGGCGATCTCGCGCAGCGCCGAAGCGGCGCCGTCGGCGGCCACGGCCAGCTGCGCTGTGAGGCTTGCGGCAGAGGCGCCGGCGAGGCGCAGGCGCACCTGCGATTCGCCAAGTTCAACGGAGCCGATACTCGCCGGCGAATGGATCGCAAGTTGCGGCAGCGCGCGCAGCCGCTCCCACAGCGCCGCGCCGATCACCCGGTTGGGCACGACATAGCCGAGCGCATCGAGTCCTTGCCTGGCGGCGCTGAGCCGCGCAACGCCGAAGCCGCCGGCATCGGAGACATGGATCTCGCGGATCGGGCTGGCGGAGGCCGCCATGGCCGGCCACGCGCCGAGGGCCTTGAGGATCTGGCAGCTGCCGTTGCTCAGTGCGGTGGTCCGCTCATCAAAGCTCGGCTGATGCGCATCACCGGGGGGCACGGCCTCGATCAGCGCGACCTTACAGCGGGTCGGGGCGAGCGCGAGGGCCAGGCTTGCGCCGACCAGGCCGCCACCGACGATCGCCACATCGACCGCAGTCGGCGGCGCGGCTTTCACGTCCGGGCCATCAGCGCCTCAATGGCATCCGGATCCGTGGGTACGCCGGCGGTCAGCACTTCGCAGCCGTCGCGGGTCACAGCCACATCGTCCTCGATGCGCACGCCAATATTCCAGAACCGCTTGGGAACCCCTTTGGTGCCGGCGGCGATGTAAACGCCCGGTTCGACGGTCAAGGTCATGCCAGGCTCGAACACCCGCCATTGATCGCCGACTTTGTAATCGCCCACGTCGTGCACATCGATGCCGAGCCAATGCCCGGTGCGATGCATGAAAAAGCGCTTATAAGCCTCGTCGCGAATCAGCGCCGGCACCGGGCCTTTGAGCAACCCGATGCGCACCAGGCCCTGCGTGACCGCGCGTACCGCCGCATCGTGCGGCTCATTCCAATGGTTGCCGGGCTTCACTTTGGCAAAGGCGGCGCGCTGGGCAGTGAGCACCACCTCATAGACCGCCCGCTGCTCGGGGCTGTAGCGTCCGTTGACCGGCAGCGTGCGGGTTATGTCAGATGCATAAAACTGGTACTCGCAGCCGGCGTCGATCAGCAGCAGATCGCCGTCATTGAGCCGCGCGTTGTTGTCGCGATAGTGCAGCACGCAGCTATTGGCGCCGCCGCCGACGATCGGGTGGTAGGAGGTATCGGCGCCGAAGCGGCCAAACTCGTGCACCAGCTCGGCCATCACTTCAAATTCATTCTTGCCCGGCTGGCAGAACTTCATGGCGCGGATATGCGCGCCGGCGCCGATCTGGCCGGCGCGGCGCATCAGGCCAATTTCGGCACGGCTCTTGAACAGCCGCATGTCATGCAGCACGTGATCCAGGGCCACGAACTCCTGCGGCGGGTGGCGCCCGGCGCGCGCCTGCGCGCGCAGTTCGTTGACCCAGCCGACCACCCGCTGGTCGAACTCCTGATTCAGGCCCATGGTGTAGTAGACGCGCTCGCGCTGCTCGAGCATGCCGGGCAGGATTTCATCGATATCGCTGATCGGGAAGGCATCGTCGGCGGCGAAGTCGGCCACCGCGCCTGCAGGCCCCGCGCGCTTGCCGTCCCAGATCTCGCGCGCCGGGTCGCGGTCGCGCACGAACAGCACATACTCGCCGGCCGGCCGGCCGGGCATCAGCACCGCGACGCTGTCGGGCTCGCCAAAGCCGGTGAGATAGTGAAAATCACTGTCCTGGCGGAACGCATAATCCACATCGCTGTTGCGCATCCGCACCGGCGCTGCAGGCACGATCGCGATCGCATCGCGCCCCATCAGGCGCATCAACTGCCGGCGGCGCTTGGAAAATTCCTGCTTCATCGAGTTGGTCATGGCATCGGTATCCGGTTAATGCAACGCAACAGTTTCCCGCCGGTGCGGCGCGCGCTGCGCGGCAAAATGCTCGTAAACCAGCTGCACGCCGACCCGCGCAAATTCCACCAGGTCGGCCAGTGCCGACTCGTTGGCTTCGGCATCCTCCGCCGTATCGACTCCAGCCTGCGTGATATGGCTCAGATCGCGGATGATCTCGCCGGTATCGCCGGGCAGGCCCTGCGGATCCGGCGCGCCGCCAGTTCCGAGGCCATAGAGGAAGCCATTGCACCAAAGCGTCAGCGCTTCGGTGCGCGCCTCGATGGGCTGCGCGTCATCGGGCAGCAGCAGATCAAATTCCATCAGCTGCCCGGCCAGCGCGTCGGCCGTCGCCTGATAAAGACTAGCAAGCCCGGCGAGGGCCTGGCCCTGATCCACGCCTTCCGGCAGCACCTCGTTGACCCAGTCGGCAAGCGCGTACTGGCCGTTGGCGCACAGCGCACCCGTCAGTGTGCCGTGTGCCTCGGCCGGCTCGGTAACGGCGTGACAGTCGCTCAACAACCGTTGCAGCTCGACGTAACTGGCATAACTGGCCAACTTCGATCCAATGCGTGGCAGAACCTGCCGGAATGGTAGGTCAGCGGCGCCAGCGGCCGCAACCGCGCCTGAAACAGCCCGCCGGCTCAAGCGGCAGTTGCACCGGGAGTGAAAAAAAGTGTTTAACTGCTGTTCCACGCATTGACCGCGCAAGCGGCGCGGAACTATAGTTTTGCCATGGGCGAATCGAATAAAGCATCAGGCGCAGACCTGGAACTCAAGCGACTTGAAAAGCGACTCGACGAACTGGTGACCACGGTCCATCAGCTCAAGTCCGAGAATCGCGCGTTGCGCCAGCGCCAGGAATCGCTGGCGGGCGAGCGCACTTCGCTCCTGAGCCGCAATGAACAGGTACGGGCGCGGGTCGAGGCGATGGTCGGACGGCTCAAGTCCATGGAACAGAGCGCATGAGCGAGGCCGATTCGACCCGGGTCAGTGTCCGGATCCTGGAGAAGGAATATTTTATTGCGTGCCCCGCGGCGGAGCGCAATGACCTGTTTGAAAGCGCGACTTACCTCAATACGCGCATGAAGGAAATCCGCGACTCCGGCAAAGTGCTGGGGGCCGATCGGATCGCCGTCATGGCAGCGCTGAACATTGCCAATGAATTCCTCAAGGTCCGTGATCTCGATCACGGTTCGCAGGCCGAGTTGGGCGTGCGGATCAAGGCGCTGCGCGAACGCGTGGAATCGGCCCTGGAAAAGGGACAGCAGCTGGACCTTTAGTGTAGAGTCGGTCGCGGCGTCGCCTGAGGTGTGCGACAGCGGGCCGGGTTACCTCTGGACCCTAATTGAAACACCCCGGGACCATTATCCTTGCTGACAGCACTGTGCATGTCTGCCCCGAGCAGAAAGCCTTACCTGCCGCAGGAGGTCCCACTTGTTGCTCCGGTCCGAGAGCAACGGTCCGCACCGGCATTTCGGGTGGCGCCCTTTCTTTTCTTAGCTGATGCGGCGCGCATGACGGCGCTCCCCGCAGCGCACGTCCCGGCCATAGCGCCTGGATGCATGATCCCATCGCCCAGGTCCGCGGCATGAACTACTGGCTGCTGAAAACCGAGCCCGATACGTTTGGCATCGATGATCTGGCCAAGGCCCCGCACCGTACCAGTGGCTGGGATGGCGTGCGCAATTATCAGGCGCGTAACCTGCTGCGCGATGCCATCAAACTCGGCGACCTAGCGTTCATCTATCACTCCAGTTGCCCGCAGCCGGGTATCGCCGGCACGGCGCGCGTGGTGCGCGCCGGCTATCCCGATCGCACGGCATTTGCCGTCAAGGATCCGCATTTTGATCCGGGGAGCGATCCGCGCCAGCCGCGCTGGTTTTCGATCGATGTGCAGTTCGAGCAGCGCTTCGGACGGCTCGTCAGCCTCGAAGAACTGCGCCAGCACGCGAATAAAAAATTGCGCGGCATGGTGCTGCTGCGTACCGGCAATCGGCTCTCGGTATCACCCGTCGATGCGGCACACTGGCGATTCATTCTCGCGCTGTCGCGAGCCGTGACGTAACTCACAATCGCTTCCAATGCAAGTAGCTCGCTTGTATTTTTATTTCGCGTGCGTATACTCGGGCCCCGGACTAACTTGACATATGGAGATTGATCATGGCTAAGGCAAAGAAAAAGGCGAAGAAGAAGGCTGCTAAGAAGAAATAGTTCTTGCAGTCAGGCGAGTGCGGATTCATTTCTTCGCTTGCCAGACTTCGAAGCTCTGATTGTGCCCGCGCAAGCGGGCACAATCGTCTCAGGAGGCCGCATCTTATGGGTCCGGAGGTAACGCCGAAGAAGCAGCTCGCGGCGCAGGCGGCGCTCGCTTTTCTTGAGGATCAGATGATTCTCGGCGTCGGTACCGGCTCGACTGTCAATGCACTGATCGACCTGCTCGGTCCCTGGCAGCAGCGGCTGCGCGGTGCGGTCTCAAGCTCCGAAGCGTCCACCGGCCGGCTGCGCGCGCTCGGTATACCGGTTATGGATTTAAATGAGGTTGAGCAGCTAAGCCTTTATATAGACGGGGCTGATGAGGCCAACCCGCAGCGCCAGCTGATCAAGGGCGGCGGCGCCGCGCTGACGCGCGAGAAGATCGTCGCGGCTGCCGCTACGACTTTCGTCTGCATCATCGACGATTCCAAGCTGGTACCGGTGCTCGGCCGCTTCCCGTTGCCGGTCGAGGTCATCCCGATGGCGCGCAGCCTCGTGGCCCGCGCGTTATCAGCCTTAGGTGGCCGGCCGGTCTGGCGTGCGGGGTGCACGACCGATAACGGCAATCAGATTCTGGACGTGCATGGACTTCGGATCACCGATCCGGTGCAGCTGGAAGCAGCGATCAATCAGATGACCGGCGTGGTCAGCTGCGGGCTGTTCGCGGCGCGACCGGCCGACAAGCTGATCATCGGTTCTGACGCCGGCGTGCAAACGGTTTGAAGGCCAGTGGCCGGATACGCCGGCCGGTCTGACCCGAACGGGTCAGACGCCGCTGGTTGGGGGACTAGGATTCGAACCTAGGTTGACGGAGTCAGAGTCCGTAGTCCTACCACTAGACGATCCCCCAGCATGGTGCCGTCTTAAGCCGGCGTCCCACGAGCCAGCGGCGGCATTCGCGCCGGCTGCCCGGGTGCAAACTTACCGCTTGGAGTACTGCGGTCCGCGGCGGGCCTTGCGACGTCCGACTTTCTTGCGTTCGACTTCGCGGGCGTCGCGGGTCACAAACCCGGCCTGGCGCAGCGGCGTGCGCAGCGCTTCATCGTAGCGCATCAGCGCGCGGGCGATGCCGTGACGGATCGCGCCGGCCTGGCCGGTGATGCCGCCACCGCTGACCTGCACCGCAAAATCGAAGCGGTCGGTCATCTGCACCAACTCCAGCGGCTGACGCACGATCATGCGGCCGGTCTCGCGCCCGAAAAACTCATCGAGCGGCCGGTTGTTGACCGTGATGCGGCCGGTGCCGCTTTGCATATACACGCGTGCGGTGGAAGTCTTGCGCCGGCCCGTGCCGTAATTGGACGTTGCCATGATTAACTGTTCCTGCTTCAGAGCTCGAGCGGCTTGGGTTGCTGCGCCGTATGCGGGTGCTTGCCGCCGGCAAAGACATGCAGTTTGCGAAACATGCTGCGGCCGAGCGTGTTCTTCGGCAGCATGCCCTTGATCGCGAATTCGATCGCCCGCTCCGGATGCTCCTTGAGCAGCTTGCCGAGCGAGATGGACTTGAGGTTCCCCAGGTACCCGGTGTGGTGATGGTAGAACTTGTCGTCGAGCTTATTGCCCGTGACGGCAACCTTTTCGGCGTTGAGCACCACAATATGGTCGCCCATATTCACGTGCGGGCTGTAGTCGGCCTTGTGCTTGCCCTTGAGGCGGTGGGCAATCTTCGAGGCCAGACGCCCCAGCGTCTGGCCACTGGCATCGACGACGTACCAATCGCCACGCACCGTAGCGGGCTTGGCAAACTCTGTTTTCATTGACCAAATGCTCCACCGGGATCCGGCCTGGACGGTCGGGTCCGGCCGCGGGATGTCCGGGAAAAAGGGCGCGGAAGTTTACTCAAGGGCCCCGGACTTTGCAAAACCTGAGGCCCCCGGAGCCTGGGCGACTCTCCTATAATAGGGGCATGGCGGGCGCCCTTACGATCGATACCCTGCTCCAGGCCGCGGATAACGCCCTGCGGGCCCTGTTTGCCCCGGCCCAGGCCAGCCGTGTGCCGCCTCAGCTGCCGCAGCCGGCCCCCCTGGAGGAAGCCGAACGCCGGCATGTCGCCGGCCTGATGCGGGTCAATCACGCCGGGGAAATCGCCGCCCAGGCCCTCTATCACGGCCAGGCCCTGCTGTCGCGATCGCCCCAGACCCGGGAATTTCTGCTGCGTGCCGCCCGCGAGGAAGGCGATCACCTCGCCTGGTGCGAGATGCGGCTGCGCGAGCTCGGCGAGCACACCAGCCGCCTAAACCCGCTGTGGTACGCCGGCTCCTTTGCCATTGGCGCGGTCGCCGCGGCACTGAGCGATAAGATCAGCCTGGGGTTCGTCACCGAGACCGAACGGCAGGTCGAAGGACACCTGCAGGAGCACCTGGAGCGTCTGCCGCCTCAGGATGAACGGAGCCGGCGGATGCTGGAAGCCATGAAGGCCGACGAGGCGGGCCACGCACAGGCGGCCACGGCTGCCGGCGCGGTGGAATTGCCGGTGCCGGTGCGCAAACTGATGCGCGCGACCTCCCAGGTTATGACTGCCACGGCCTACTGGATTTGAGTGAAACCAGATTTAGCTTGCGGCGACAGGGAGTTATGTAATAAAAAGTACCGATGAACTCCTCGACATCGGGACAAAGTAGCGTACCCATGGAAGAGACAGTCCGCGCACTGAACGATATACCGGCCATCAACCGCTTCCTCAGCTACTGCCGGGTGCGCACCGTGCAGTCCAAGACGGTGCTGATCCACGCCGGCGATCTGCCCGACGTGCTGTATTACGTGATCAGCGGGTCGGTGGAAGTGATGATTGAAGACGAGGAAGGCAACGAGATGGTGCTTGCCTACCTTAATAAGGGTCAGTTCTTCGGTGAGATGGGGTTGTTCTACGAGCAGCCCACGCGCAGTGCCTGGGTGCGTACCCGCACCGCCTGCGAATTGGCCGAAATGACCTATCCGCGCTTCCGTCAGGTCGCCACAGAGAGCCCGGGACTGATTTTTGAACTCGCCACCCAGCTCGCCACCCGGCTCGACCGCACCAACCGCAAGTTGGGCGACCTGGCCTTCGTCGATGTGACCGGCCGCGTGGCGCACGCCATCATGGATCTGTGCAATGAGCCGGACGCGATGACGCATCCGGAGGGCATGCAGATCAAGGTTTCGCGTCAGGAGCTGTCGCGCCTGATCGGCTGTTCGCGGGAAATGGCCGGCCGGGTGCTGAAGGTACTTGAGGAGCAGGGGCTGCTGCGCGCCACCGGCAAGACGATCGTCGTGTTCAATGCGCGGCCGAAGATGAAGACCCGCCCGGTTATCGTGCCGGCCAAGCAGCCGGGGCCCGCCGGCAAGCCGCGTCCGGTCGCCGACCCCGACGAAGACGAGGACGACGAAGAGGAATAATCAGCGCTGCGCGGCGGCTATCGCCTGGCGCATCGCGCGCAGCGTCGCCGCATAGTCGGCGCTGCCAAACACCGCGGAACCGGCCACGAAGGTATCGGCCCCGGCACGCGCCGCCGCGGCGATGTTATCGATCTTGACGCCGCCGTCGACCTCGACGCGCACCTCCCGCCCAAGCTGCGTCACCCGCCGCCGTACCTCGGCGATCTTCGGCAGCACGCTGTCGATGAAGTGCTGGCCAGCAAAGCCCGGATTGACGGACATCAGCAGCACCAGATCGAGCTTCGGCAATGTGTAATCAAGCCAGTCAAGCGGAGTGGCCGGATTCAACACCAGCCCCGGCCGGCAGCCGTGCTCGCGGATTAAGCTGATGGTGCGGTCAACGTGGTCGCTCGCTTCCGGGTGAAAGCTGATGAACGTGGCGCCGGCGCTGGCAAAATCCGGCACGATCCGGTCCACCGGGCGCACCATCAGGTGCACGTCGATCGGCGCCTTGATGCCGTGACGGCGCAGCGCCGCGCACACCAGCGGCCCGATCGTAAGATTGGGCACGTAGTGGTTGTCCATCACGTCGAAATGAATCATATCGGCGCCGGCGTCGAGCACCGCCTGCACATCGGCGCCGAGGCGCGCAAAGTCGGCCGAAAGGATCGACGGGGCCAGCCACACATTGCTCATGGCCGCGAAGTCTACGCGAGCCCCTGCCACCGCGCAGCCCCGGGCCCGCGCCGCTCAGCGCATGCCGCGTGCCGTGCGGATGCGCTCGTAGGCCGCCTGAATCTGCTGCGTGCGCTCCTTGGCCCGCTCCAGCATGGATTCGGGCAGTCCCTGGGCCTGCAGCTTATCCGGATGGTGCTTGCTCATCTGCCGCCGATAGGCTTTGACCACCTGCTCGTCGGTGACCGGCGGTGCCAGCTCGAGCAACGTGTAGGCGCGGGCCAGGGCCTGGCCCGCACCCTCCTCCGGGCCTCTGCCGGGGTGGCCGCCGGTATGGGCGCCGCTTAAGTCGGCGCGCCAGCGCATGATGGTCTCCAGGCGCGCAAAATCCGTCGCCGAAATGCCGAGCAGCGCCGCGACGCGCGCCAGGCGCGCCCGCTCCACCGCGCCCAGGCCGCTGCCGGCGAGCGCCACCTGCAACTGCACCTCGATGAAAAACTGCGCCAGCTCCGGGTGACCGCGCAGCGCCGGGCGCACCGATGCGATGGCGGCGTCCAGGTCAAATTGCGGCTGCTTGCCTTCGGTGAAAAAACCGATCGCCTGCTGCGTCTGTTCCGGCGTCAGCCGCAGCGCCGCCATCATCGCCCGCGCCGCGGCGATCTCCTGCTCCGAGACGCGCCCGTCGGCTTTCGCGACGTGCCCCATGACGCGAAACAGGGCCGGGAAAAACCGCTCGCGCACCAAAGCGCTGTCGGCGCCGCGCGCAGCCCCGCCCCTGTCGAACTGATGCCCGATCAGGACACCGAGCAAGGCGCCAAGCGGACTGCGCAGCAGCCACAGACCTATCAGGCCGCCGATGATCTTGCCAATCCAGCTCATGATGACTCTTGTGAGGCGCTTGACCGCGCCGTTGAACGGACGGCAAGATGCGCGCCCTTGCGGTCCTCCCGATATGGTAACCCAAGCCTTGGCCAGCCCTCCCGCACCGGTGTTTGAAACGGCGCTGCGCTCAGCAACGCTGCTCCATCGCGGCAAGGTGCGTGATATGTACGCACTCGATGCCGGCCATCTGCTGATGGTCGCCACCGATCGGCTGAGCGCATTCGATGTGATACTGCCCGATCCGATACCCGGCAAGGGCATCGTGCTGCACCAGATTTCCGAATTCTGGTTCGCGCAAACCCGGCACCTGGTGCCCAATCACGTCACTGACATCCCACTTGAGCAGGTCATTTCCGATCCGCAGGAGCTGGCCATGCTCGCGGGTCGCGCTTCAGTGGTACGCCGGCTCAAGCCGCTGCCCATCGAGGCGGTGGTGCGCGGCTATCTGATTGGCTCGGGCTGGAAGGACTACCAGCGGCAGGGGAAGATCTGCGGCCTTGCGCTACCGGCGGGACTGCGCCAGGCCGAGCAGCTGCCCGAGCCAATATTCACGCCGGCGACCAAGGCGGCAGCCGGTGAGCACGATGAGAATATCGACTTCGATAGCGTCGCCCGGCTGATCGGCGCCCCGATCGCCGCCGCGATGCGCGCCGCAGCGCTCGCGCTGTATGGCTTCGCCGCGGCTCACGCCCGCGCGCGCGGCATCATCATCGCCGACACCAAATTCGAATTCGGCCTGGATGAAGCCGGCCACCTGACGCTCATGGACGAGGTGCTGACGCCGGATTCATCGCGCTTCTGGCCGGCGGCAACCTGGCAGGTCGGCAGCAGCCCGCCGTCCTTTGACAAGCAATACGTGCGCGATTATCTGGAAACGCTGCCGTGGAACAAAACCGCGCCGGGACCGCATCTGCCGGCCGAGGTCATCGCGCGCACCGGCGACAAGTATCGTGAAGCGCTCGCACGCCTGACCGGACCGCCGACCGGATCCTGACGGCCTGCGGTCGCACGCTGGCGGCGCCGGCCAAGGAAGCTCCTCCTCGCATGTGGCTTAAGGCTCGCAAAGCAATTGAAGACTGGCTGTTCGCTCCGGCCGCGGGCGGCAGCGCCCCCGAGCGGCTGCGCCGCCTTGCCCGCTATCCGTATGCACTTGGCCGCGATCTGCTCGGCGGTCAGCTCAATCTTCATGCGATGAGCCTCGTGTACGCGACGCTGCTCGCGCTGATCCCGCTGCTGGCCCTCAGCATCATGATTCTGCGGCTGTTCGATATCCACCGCGTGCTCGGGCCGTTGGTGCTGGAATTCTTCCGGCCGCTAGGTCCTACAGCGCCGCAGCTGACCCAGCGCGTCCTGGATTTTGCCGATCATGTCCGCGGCGGCCTGGTCGGATCACTCGGCGGGGTATTGCTCATCTGGACGTTGCTCAGCACGCTGATGAAGCTCGAGAACAGCTTTAATTTTATCTGGCACGTGGAAAAGCCCCGCGGCCTGGCGCGGCGCACCGCCGAGTACCTCGCGTTGCTGGCAGTCGGCCCGCTGCTGATCGCGGCGGTGCTGTATATGTCGCGCCTGGCGCAGCCGGGCGCGCCAGCGCATGACGGCGTGCCGCTGCTTGGCCAGGCCTTGCATGTCGCGCCGACACTGATGCCTTACCTTTTCATCGGCGGCTTGTTTGCTGCACTCTATGCCTTCATTCCAAATACCCGCGTGCGCTGGTGGCCGGCATTGGTCGGCGGCCTGGTCGCGGGCGCGCTGTGGGCGGCCCTAAGCCGCATCTTCACCCGTTTTGTAATCGGCGCGGGCCACATGATGCTGGTCTATGCCGGCTTCGCGCTGGTGATCAGCGCTCTGGTGTGGACCTACTTTGGCTGGCTGATCCTGCTGCTCGGCGCGCGGCTGTCCTTCTATGTGCAAAATCCGACCTACCTGCGCTTAGGGCTGCGCGAGATGCGCCTGTCGGGGGCCGAAAGCGAACAGCTGGCGCTCAGCATCATGGTGCTGGTGGGGCGTTACCAGCTCACCGGCAGCACGGCACCGACCGTCAGCACGCTGGCCGAAACGATGCAGCTGCCCGCCATTGCGGTGGCCCGCATGACCGCCGCGCTTGAAGCGGGCGGACTGGTGATTGAATCGGCTCAGGAACGCGTGATGCCAAGCCGCGATCCTGGTCAGATCCGACTCGAGGAAATTCTGGCGATCGCGCGCACCCGCACCGGCACCTGGGAGGGCCTGCACGCGCACGTGCCGCCGCAGGTGGCGCAGCTGTGCGGCTCTCTCGAGAAGACCGGGCGTGCGTATCTTGCCGGACGCACGCTGCGCGAGCTGATCGATTCCTAAAACGGCGCCAGAGGCGGCGGGCTTTACTCGCCGGCGATGGTCAGATCAGCGAGCAGCATCGAGCCGCATTGCACGGTGCCGAGCCGGTCGATATCGGTGCCGAGCGCCACGATGTTGCGATACATCTCGCGCAGGTTCCCGGCGATGGTCAGCTCATGCACCGGATAGGCGATCTGGCCGCCCTCGACCCAGAAGCCGCTCGCGCCGCGCGAATAATCGCCGGTCACGCCGTTGACACCCTGGCCCATCAGCTCGGTGACATAAAGGCCCGTGCCGAGGCGCGCGAGCAGCTGATCGAAATCAGCCGCGGGAGCGGTGCTGCTGGCCAGCAGGTTGTGCACGCCGCCGGCATTGCCCGTGGTTTTAAGGCCAAGCTTGCGCGCCGAATAGCTGCCGAGCAGGTAGCCATCGAGCACACCGTCGCGCACCAGTTGCCGGTCGCGCGTGGCCACCCCCTCGCCGTCGAACGGCGCGCTGGCGAGCCCCTGCGGCAGATGCGGGCGCTCCTGCAGCTGCACAAACGCCGGGAAGACCGTCTCGCCGGCCGCGCCGAGCAGGAACGAGGAGCGCCGGTACTGGGCCGAGCCGCGGATCGCGCCGAGAAAATGGCCATACATGCCGCGGGCGGTCTCCGGCGAATACAGCACCGCCGCGCGGCGCGTGCTCAGGCGACGCGCACCGAGGCGCGCGAGCGCCCGTTGCGCCGCGCGCCGGCCAATGGTCTCGCCGGTTTCGAGCGCACCGGCACGGCGCGCCACCGAATACCAGTAATCGCGCTGCATGTCGGCGCCATCCTGGGCCACCAGCGCGCAGCTCAAGCTGTGACTGGTGCTGGCATAGCCGTTCAGAAATCCAAGGCTGTTGCCATAAACGCGCACGCCGCGATGGCTCGTCAGCGTGGCACCCTCCGAGTTCTTAAGCTGCTTGCTGACCGCAAGTCCCGCCGCCTCGCAATTGCGGGCGAGCAGCACCGCCTCATCCGGTTCAATGCCCCACGGGTGATCGAGATCCAGATCCGGAATTTCGTGAGCCAGCGCCTCAGCATCGGCAAGCCCGGCGCATTCATCAGCCGCGGTGTGCCGCGCGAAGGCGCAGGCTTTGGCGACCGTCTCCTTGACGGCCTCGGCGCGCAGGTCGGCGGTACTGGCCGAACCCTTGCTGTGTCCGAAATAAACGGTCACCGCCATGCCGCGGTCGCGGTGATACTCGATCGTATCGACCTCGCCCATGCGCACCGTAACGTTCAGGCCTTTTTGCAGGCTCGCGTCGGCCTCAGCCTGACTGGCACCGGCCTGCTTGGCGCCCGTCAATGCGGCGGCCACCACCGATTCGAGCTCGGGTATGCGTCCCGGGCCAACTTCCTGCTGCATGAACTAAGTCCGGATAATGGATATCAGGCAGAATCATAGCAGCGCTGCACAGGATCACCGCACTGACATGCCACCGATCGACCCGCCGGACGATGAGATGGATCCGGACGCCCGGCCCAGCCGTTCGGCGCGCAAAAGAGCGGCCGAGCAATTGCAGCGCCTCGGCGTGCGCCTGCTCACCTTAAAGGACGCACAACTGCTGGCCTTGGAGCTGCCCGAGACACTGCTGGAGGCCATTATCGAAGCCCGGCGCCTTAAACCGGGACCAGCCCTGGCGCGCCATTACCAGTACATCGGCAAGCTGATGCGCGGCATCGATACGGCGCCGCTCGAACAAGCGCTTGACCGTCGGGCCGGTGACTGGCAGCCCCGTGCTAAAATACCGAAATGAAACCGCTCGTCGGAATCATTATGGGTTCGGCCTCGGATTGGGAAACGATGCGGGGCGCCAGCGACACACTGGATACGCTCGCGATCGCCTATGAAGCGCGCATCGTTTCGGCTCACCGCACACCGGATCTGCTGTTTGAGTACGCCGCGGGAGCGGCGGCGCGGGGCCTCGAAGTGCTGATTGCGGGCGCGGGCGGGGCCGCGCACCTGCCCGGCATGACGGCCGCTAAGACGCACCTGCCGGTCCTTGGCGTGCCGGTACAGTCGCGCGCACTGAACGGGCTCGACTCGCTGCTGTCGATCGTGCAGATGCCGGCCGGGATCCCGGTGGCGACCTTTGCGATCGGCGCGGCCGGCGCAACCAACGCGGCGCTGTTTGCCGCCGCGATCCTCGCGGCGCGCTACCCGCCGATCGCGACCGCGCTTAAGCGCTATCGCGACGCGCAGACGGAACGGATACTCGAACAACCTGATCCCAGGCCCAAGCCGGCATGACCGTTGGCGTCGTCGGCGCCGGCCAGCTCGGCCGCATGCTGGCGCTGGCCGGTTATCCGCTCGGAGTGGATTTTCTTTTTCTGGACCGCACCGCCGACAGCCCCGCCGGACAGCTCGCGCCGACTCTGGTCGGCGAGCTTGGCGATCCGGGCTTGCTGCGCGAGCTCGCCACGCGCTGCAGCGTCATCACCTTTGACTGGGAAAACGCCTCGGTCAGCGCGCTGCGCGAAGCCAGCCGCCACCGCCGCGTGCGCATCGCGCCACCACTGCGTGCGCTCGCTGTCGGCCAGGACCGGGTCGCGGAAAAAAAACTGTTCAACAAACTTCACATTCCGACCACGCGCTGCGCCGCGGTGAATTCCTACGCCGCCTTGCAGCGGGCGGTGCGGCAGATCGGCCTGCCGGGCGTGCTCAAGACGCGCCGCTTCGGCTATGACGGCAAGGGCCAGATTGTGCTGCGCACCGCCTCGCAGCTGCCGGGCGCCTGGCAGCAACTGGGCGCCTCACCGCTCCTGTACGAGGAATGGATCGACTTTGACGGCGAAGTGTCGGCGATCGGCGCGCGGGCGCGCGACGGTACGCTGGCCCTTTACCCGCTCAGCCGTAATTTCCATCACCAGGGGATCCTGCGCCTGACGCTGGCGCCGTGGGACAAACCGGCGCTGCTGCGCCTCGCGCAACGTTACCTGCGCGCGGTACTGGCCGAGCTCGATTACGTCGGCGTGCTGGCGATCGAATTCTTTGTCCGCGGCCGGCAGCTGGTGGCCAATGAGCTGGCGCCGCGCGTGCACAACTCCGGCCACTGGACCATCGAAGGGGCGCAAACCAGCCAGTTTGAAAACCATCTGCGCGCGATTCTGGATCTGCCGCTCGGCAGTACCCGCCCGCGCGGCTATGCGGCGATGATCAACCTGATCGGCTCGGTGCCGGCGCGCGCGCGGCTTTTGGCGGCAGCGGGCGTGCACCTGCATGATTACGGCAAACAGCCGCGCGCCGGCCGTAAAGTCGGGCATTGCACAATCGTCGAGGCCACCGCCAAGGCCCGGGACGGACGGGCCCGCCGGCTGCTTCGGGGTTACTATCCACAGCTGCCGTTAATCCCTTAGTATTTTGCGACCGCGGCACAGCGGCAGCGGCGCGAGCGCCCCTAAGATAGCCGGATGTACCTGGAATTATTCAAACTCACGGATCTGCCATTCCGGCTGTCGCCGGATCCGCAATTCCTGTACCTGAGCAAGGCGCACGCCCGCGCCAAGGCTTACATGGAATCGACGGTCTGGTTTTCCGACGGCTTCGTCGGCATCACCGGCGAGATCGGCTCCGGCAAGACCACGCTGATCGAGACCTTCGTCGCCGAGCTCAGCCCCGACATCCTGCTGGCGCAGATCAACCAGACGCAACTGTCGACCGTCGAGTTCCTGCAATCGCTCCTGGTGCAGTTTGGCTTCACGCCGTTTAGGATGAAAAAAGCCGAGCTGCTCGCCACGTTGAGTCAGTTCCTGGCCGAGCAGTTCAGCTCCGGTCGCAAGGTGGTGCTGATCATCGATGAAGCCCAGAACCTCTCGGCGCGGGTGCTCGAGGAGATCCGGCTGCTCGCCGGCGTCGATTCCAGCAAGGAAAAAGTGCTGCGCATCATCCTCGCCGGGCAGCCCGAGCTCGCCGCCAAACTCGACGCCCCGCAGCTGTCGCAGCGCATCCGGCTGCGCTTTCACCTGACCGCGCTGAACGCGGACGACACGCGGGCCTACATCCGGCATCGGCTGGAAATTGCCGGTTCACACGGGCGTGAGATCTTCCGGCCGGACACCATTGCCATCATCCAGCGTTATACCGGCGGCGTGCCGCGGCTGATCAACTCGCTGTGCGACACGGCGATGCTGGCAGCCTTCAACGCCGGCCGCGACCATGTCCAGAGCGAAGACATCATGGCTGCGGTCGCCGAGCTCCAGTGGCGCGAGTACTCGCAGCGACAGATCATCCCGACGGTCGGCACGACGAACCTGACCGGGGCGGTGAGCTCAAGCCTGGCCGCCGAGGTGCACGGGGACGCGCCGCCGCTTGCGCGGCTGGTCGTCTCGAGCGGCGGACGCACGGTGACCGAGTGCGCGCTGCGACCGGGCCGGCTGATTATCGGGCGCACGCCCGGGAACGATCTGCAGATCGACACGCGCTTCGTCAGCCGCCATCACTGCCAGATTCTGACCAACGAGCAATTCTGCGTGCTGGAGGACCTCAACAGCACCAACGGTGTGTTCATCAAAGCCAAGCGCGTGCGCCGCCACAACCTCAACGACGGCGACGTCGTCACGCTCGGTCAGCACGAGCTGATTTATATCGACGATAGGCCGGGGCGCAGAACATCCGAGGATCCGTCGGGCACCGGCCATACCGACAGCCATCCAGTGCTCAAAGCGCTCGAACCAGAACCGGAGCCGCAGCCGGATGCAGAGCCGATTCCCGATTCGGATAGCTAAAGCCAACAGTTCAAAGCTGATCGCGATCCGGCTGATCGAGCGGCGCGCCGCGCCGCTGGTATTCGCTGCCTCTTGAGCGGTAGTCGCGCCGGTGGAGCCATAACACGACCGCCACCAGCAATCCGGCCAGGCCGAGCAGTGAACAGGCGGCGCTCAGCCAGCCGTGACCGAGCCGATAGCCGATGGCGAGCGCCACCGCTCCGCCCAGACCGTAAAGGGCCGGCAGGCTCTCATACAGCGGTTTGGCGAGGTAGCGGCGCTGGGAATTCATTGCACTCAGGCTGTGCCGCCAACCGTCAGGCCGTCGATCCGCAGGGTAGGCTGACCGACTCCGACCGGCACGCTCTGGCCTTCCTTGCCGCAGGTGCCAACGCCATCATCCAGGCGCAGATTGTTGCCCACCATGCTGACCCGGGTCAGCACGTCCGGCCCGTTACCGATCAGCGTCGCCCCACGAATCGGCGCGCCGACCTTGCCGCCTTCAATCAGATAGGCCTCGCTGGCTGAAAACACGAACTTGCCCGAGGTGATATCGACCTGGCCGCCGCCAAAATTGACGGCGTAGATGCCGCGCTCGACCGAGGCGATGATCTCCTCCGGCGCATACGGACCGGGCATCATGTAGGTATTGGTCATGCGCGGCATGGTCACGTGCGCGAACGACTCGCGGCGGCCGTTGCCGGTCGAGTGGCTGCCCATCAGGCGCGCGTTGAGCTTATCCTGCAGATAACCGCGCAGCACGCCATCCTCGATCAGCGTCGTGCACTGCGTCGGCGTGCCCTCATCGTCAATGTTCAGCGAACCGCGCCGGCCGGGCAGCGTGCCATCATCGACCACGGTGCAGCCGGGGCTCGCAACGCGCTCGCCCATGCGCCCGCAAAACGCCGAGGTGCCCTTGCGATTAAAGTCGCCCTCCAGGCCGTGTCCGATCGCCTCATGCAGCAGGATGCCCGGCCAGCCCGAACCGAGCACCACCGTCATCGTGCCGGCCGGCGCGCCGATCGCCTCCAGATTCACCAGCGCCTGGCGCACCGCTTCACGGCCGAGCTCAAGCGGGCGGTCCGCGGCCACAAACTGCGCCAGCGTGCAGCGCCCGCCGGCGCCGGCGTAACCCTGCTCCCGGCGGCCCTGCTGTTCGGCAATCACCGAGACGTTCATGCGCACCAGCGGCCGCACGTCGGCAGCCAGCACGCCGTGACTGGATGCCACCAGCACCAGCTCGTGCACGGCGTGAATGCTCGCCATCACCTGCACGATGCGCGGATCGAGGCGTCGGGTCTCCCGGTCGATGCGCTCGAGCCAGCCGACCTTCTGCTCATCGGTGAGGCTGTGCAGCGGATCATCCGGCAGGTACAGGCGGTGGCCGGTCACCGGCCGCCAGGCCTGCATCGCACCGGGTTGCTGGCGGCCGCTGATCGCGCGCGCCGCACGCGCGGCCTCCTCCAGCGCTGGCACCACAATTTCATCGGAGTAGGCAAAGCCGGTGCGCTCACCAGCCATGGCGCGCACGCCGACCCCCTGCTCGATGCTGGCACTGCCTTCCTTGACGATGCCGTCCTCAAGCGACCAGGACTCCTCCTGCGACACCTGAAAGTAAAGATCGGCCGCATCAACCGCGTGGCCCAGCATCAGCTCCAGTGCGCGGCCGAGGTGCCCGTCATCCATGCCCGAGGGTGCCAGGATCGTGCTGCGCGCCAGCTGCAGCGGATCGATGGGAACCAGGGCAGCAGGGGTGCTCATCGGCTTAACCTCGCATCACGGCAATTGATCAGGACGCTCACGAAGCCAGCACCCGGTGCTGCAGCGCCGGGAATTTGCGCCGCGCCTCGGCCTGCGCGGCGCGGTCGATCGCGCAGATCACGACGCCCTCGCCTTCGGCCTGCATGGCGCGCACCTGGCCCCAATAATCAACAATCAGACTGTGCCCGTAAGTCGAGCGGCCGCTCGGGTGCTCGCCCCACTGGGCGCTCGCAACCACATAACACAGATTCTCGATCGCCCGGGCACGCAGCAGCGTTTCCCAATGCGCACCGCCGGTCGGTACCGTGAACGCGGACGGTACGGAAAACCACTCGGCGCCGTCGGCCGCCAGGCGCCGGTAAAGCTCCGGAAAGCGCACGTCGTAGCACACCGACAGACCGAGCCGGCCGACCGGCGTATCCAGCACTACCGGCTTCACGCCTGGCACGAAATGCGCCGACTCGCGGTAGCTTTCGGCCCTATCCGGCAGCTCAACGTCAAACAGGTGGATCTTGTCATAGCGGGCGACGCGCCGGCCGCCGGCATCGTACACCAGGCAGGCCGGCGATACCCGCTCGCCCGGGCCATTGGACAAAGGCACCGTGCCGCCGACGATCCAAAGCCCAAGCGCCGCCGCCGTGCTCGCCAGAAAATCCTGCACCGGGCCGGCCCCGTCGCGCTCGGCCAGCGCACGGCGGTCGGCGTCGCGGCGCGCCATGACCGAAAAATTCTCCGGCAACACCGCCACCGCGGCGCCTGCCGCGGCAGCGCGCTTAAGCAGCCGGCCGGCCGTGGCAAGGTTGGCGGCCACCTCGGCGCCGGAAGTCAGCTGTATCGCCGCGACCTGCAATGCTGAACTCATGCTCCTTAATCCTTACCCGTAGCCTAAGCGGCCCTCAGGCCAGCACGACATCGTACTGCTCGACCGAATAAAGCGCCTCCGATTGCAGCCGGATCGGCCGGCCGACCTGCTGCTCGAGGTCGGCGAGCACCGGGGCCTCCTCATCCAGGAGCCTTTCGACCACTTCCGGATGCGCCAGAATCAGCAGCCGCTCCACCTTAAACTGGCGGGACTGGCGCAGCACTTCGCGGTACAGCTCATGGCACACCGTTTCCACACTCTTGACGAAACCGCGCCCGGCGCAGGTCGGGCACGGCTCACACAGCAGGTGCTCAAGGCTCTCGCGCGTGCGCTTGCGCGTCAGCTGCACCAGCCCCAGCGCCGAGACGCCGGCGATCTGGTTCTGGGCCCGATCGGTGGCCAGTGCCGCTTCGAACGCCGCCAGCAGCTGCTCGCGATGCGCGAGGTCGGCCATGTCGATGAAATCGACAATGATCATGCCGCCAAGGTTGCGCAGCCGCAGCTGCCGGGCAATCGCCACCGCCGCTTCTAGATTGGTGCGGAAAATGGTTTCTTCAAGGTTGCGGTGGCCAACGTAGGCGCCGGTGTTGACATCGATCGTCGTCATCGCCTCGGTCTGGTCGATGACGATGTAGCCGCCTGACTTGAGCGTGACTTTCCGATCCAGCGCGCGGGTGATCTCCTCTTCGATGCCGTGCAGGTCAAACAGCGGCCGCGGGCCGCTGTACAGCTCGATCCGCGCTGCCGCCTCGGGCATGAACGCTTCGGCGAAGCTGACCATGCGGGCGTGCTCCTGCGGCGCATCGACCAGCACGCGACGCACGTCGGGGCCGAGTTCATCGCGCAGCACCCGCGATGACAGCGGCAGATCCTCGTGAACAAGAGCGCCTGATGGCACGCGCAGCTGCTGCTGCCTTACGTGTTCCCACAGGCGGGCCAGATACAGCATGTCGGCGCGCAACGCCTCCGGCGTGCTGTCGGCCGCTGCGGTGCGCACGATGTAGCCGCCCCCGGCATCGGCCGCCAGTTCGCGCACGCGCTCGCGCAACTGTTCGCGCAGCAGCGGATCCTCGATGCGCGAGGAGACGCCGACGCCGCTGCCGCGCGGCAGGTACACCAGCAACCGCGAGGGCAGCGATATGAAGGTCGTCAGCCGCGCGCCTTTGGTGCCGAGCGGATCCTTGAGCACCTGCACCAGGATGTCAGCGCCCGGCGACACCAGCCGCGTGATGTCCTCCACCGTCGGCGCGGGCGCTTCGCTTTCGGCCGGCACGCCCTGTTCGATGTCGGCGACATGCAAAAATGCGGTCCGCTCGAGCCCCAGATCGACGAACGCGGCCTGCATGCCGGGCAGCACGCGCGAGACGCGGCCCTTATACAGATTGCCGACAATACCGCGCCGTCCCGAGCGCTCGATGTACAGCTCCTGTGCGCTGCCGTTTTCCACCAGCGCTGCCCGCGTTTCACGCGGCGTCACATTGACCAGTATTTCGCGGCTCACGCGCCCCCTCCCCACCAGCCAGCAACACCTGCGGCGCGCAGCACCTCTGCGGTCTGCAGCAGCGGCAAGCCCATCACGCCTGAATAACTGCCGCGCAGCTCGGCGACAAATACCGCGCCCCGCCCCTGAATGGCATAACCACCCGCCTTATCCTGCATCTCGCCGCTGTCCCAGTAGGCGGCGGCCTCGGCCGCCGCCACGGGACGGAAGCGTACCTGACTGACGCTCAAGCGGGTCTGCACCGCCCCGGCGGGGGTTACCAGCGCGATGCCCGACAGTACGTGGTGCGTGCGTCCGGACAGCTGCGCCAGCATCGCGAGCGCCTCAGAACGGTGCCGCGGCTTGCCCAGCATGCGCTCATCGATCACTACCGCCGTGTCGGCCCCCAGCACCGGCAGTGTCTTGTCCGATTGCTCCCAGACCCAACGCGCCTTTTGCACCGCCAGGCGCTCGACGCACGTTTCGCTCCGCTCACCCGGCTGCTGCTCCTCGGCAATGTGGGCCGGCACGATGCGGTGCGGCACGCCAATCTGCTCAAGCAGCTGGTGCCGGCGCGGCGAGGCCGAAGCCAGAATCAGCGCAGGTGTCATGCCGACCGGGGCCGATGCGGTGCTCATGGCGCGTTAGCTGCGGTGATACGGATGGCCGGCCAGGACCGTGGCGGCCCGGTACAGCTGCTCGGCCACGATGACGCGCACCAGGGCATGCGGCAAGGTCAGGGCCGATAGTGACCAGCGCTCGGCGGCCCGCGCCAACACCGCCTCAGCCAGACCGTCCGGGCCACCGATCAGCAGCGCCAGATCCTGACCCGATGCGCGGCGCTTGGCCAGCCAGGCCGACAGCTGCGTCGTGCTGTACTGCGTGCCGCGCTCATCGAGCGCGACGATGTGATCGCGCGGACCGAGCAAAGCCAGCATCGCACGTGCTTCCTCCGCCATGGCCCGCTTGGCATCCCCGCCACCGCTGCGCCGCGCGGTCGCAAGCTGTTGCAGTTGCAGCGGCATATCGCCGCGCAGCCGGCGCGCATAATCTTCAAACCCCTCGTTGACCCAGGCCGGCAGCCGCGTGCCTACGGCGATCACGCGCACCTTCATGACAGCCCGACCCCCCAAAAGGCTGGGCGCGTCAGCGCCCTTGGCCGCGCCCGGCCGCGCTGCGGCGGGCAGGCCCGCGAGTGCCGCGCTGGGTGCGGGTCCGCGGCGGGCTTCCCGCGGCGCTCGCCCGCCGCGCCGCCGCGGGGACTTCCCATAATTGCTCCAGTGCATAGAACTCGCGAACGCGGGGCAGCATGACGTGCACGAGCACATCCTGCAGATCCACCAGCACCCACTCGGCATCGCGCGCGCCTTCGGTGCCGAGCGGCCGCCGGCCGGCTTCCTTGGCCTTTTGAATCACCCGACTCGGCGATCGAGCGCACGTGCCGATCCGAGGTGCCGGAGGCGACAATCATCGTGTCGGTCACGTCGGTCAGGGCGCGCACATCCAGTACCCGGATGTTCACCGCCTTCATGTCCTCGAGTGCGCCCAGCGCGAGTTTTTCCAGGTCGATCAGTGCCGGGTTGCGGGCCGGTTTACGGCGCGCCCGAGTGGCGATTGGCATGTGGCTAGCGGTTTTCCTTGGTATGCATGGGTGAGCGACCGGAAGGAGCATAGCATCCGGTACGCACAATGATCTCGCGCACGGCATCGGGCACTACATAACGTAAATCCTTGCCGCTCAGCACCAGCTGGCGCAATTCGGTGGAGGAAATCTCCAGCTGCGTGACGGCGTGCACCAGCATCCGCCCGGCGCGCTGCTGGTGCAGCTCGCGCACGCTGCCGGTGCCGCGGTCGACCATCACTTCGCCGAGCGGGCCGGTGATCGGCGCCTTCCAGCCGGGCCGGTGCGCCACCACGACGTGGGCCAGATCGAAGATCTCGCGCCAGCGGTGCCAGTTCGGCAGGCCGAGAAACGCGTCCATGCCGAGCAGCAGGCACAATGAGCGGTCCGGATACTCGCCGCGCAGATCGAGCAGCGTATCGACCGAGTAGGACAGGCCGCTGCGCCGCAGCTCGCGGTCATCGACCACGAAGGCGCTCTGGCCCGCCACCGCGGCGCGCACCATCTCCAGCCGCAACTCATTGGACGCGAGCAGCAGGTCGCGGTGCGGCGGACTGCCCGTGGGCAGGAACCGGACCTGCGCCAGATGCAGCGTCTGCCACAGTTCGAACGCCGTGCGCAGGTGTCCGTAATGGATCGGATCGAAGGCCCCGCCGAACAGGCCGATCGGCTCGCTCACGCGCGCTCCTCGGCCACCGAGCGCCAGCGCGGCATCGGCAGCACCCGCCGGCCGCAAAGCTCAACGGTCAGCAGCGCGAGCTCATCCCACTCTTCGCCCACCGCCAGTCCCTTGGCCACCCGATCGACCCGCGCCGCCCGCGCGGTCAGCCGTGCGAACGACGGACCTCGCGCCGCCGGCGCCCGCGCGCCGGGCGTGTCCCGGTCGCGCTGCGCGCTGTGCAGCCGGCGCAACAGGACCCACAGCACCACCAGCGGTTCCACGCCTTCGGCGTGCAACCCGCTCAAAATCCGCAGCGCCCGGGCGGCATCGGCCTCCGCGCAGGCCTGCGCCAGCTGGAACACATTGAAGCGGGCGCTCTCGGTCGTGCTCGCCTCCACCTCGGCGATGCCGATCGTTGTCTTCGGCGCCGCCAGCAGCGACAGCTTGTCGATCTCCTGCTTGGCCGCCAGCAGGTTGCCTTCCGTGCGTTCGCACAGCAGCGTCAGCGGCGGCCGCGTCGGCTTCAAGACCTGCGCGCTTAAGCCGCCCGCGCATCCACGCCGGCGAGCCGCGCGAGTTCAACCGGCCACACCGGAACGGTGGCGCCGCGCCGCTGCGCGGCGGCGACCCAGTCGCTGTCCAGCACATCTTTTTCCAGCCGGCCGGTGATGATCAGCACCAGCAGATCGGCGCCGGCCGCCTCGATCAGGCGCACCAGCATCGCGCCGCCGCTGCCCGCGCGGCCGGTCGGCAGGCGGATTTCCACGATCCGGCGCTCGGCAAACAGCGACAGCGACTGGGCCGACTGCAGGATCTGCTCCCACAGCGCCGTCGCCCGCTCGACGAAGAAGACTTCGCGCTCGGCAAAGCCGCGGCCGCGGGCCGCGGCGCGAATCGCATCGGCCGCTTCGCCGACCAACAGCGGCTCATCACCCGATACCAGGTATACGGGCAGCAGCTGGGCGGCGAGGTGATCGGGCAGGTCGTCGGGGCTGAGTTTCAACGCGTAGAGCTCCATGCGCCTATTATCTGCGACTTGCCACCGGTAATGCCACGGTCTAGGCTTTAAGGCATGGCGACCGTGTTCGAACGCATCATTGCCGGGGAGATTCCGGCCCAGATCGTCCACCGGGACGACCGCGTCACGGCGTTTCGGGACATCCATCCGCGCGCACCGGTCCATATCCTGATCGTGCCGAACAAGCCGATACCGACCAGCAATGACGTGGCCGACGCCGATGAAGCACTGATCGGGCACCTGTTCACGGTCGCGCCGACCTCGCCCGGCAGCGAAGGCATCGCGACAACGGCTACCGGCTGATCATCAACTGCAATGCGCACGGCGGCCAGGAGGTCTACCACCTGCACGTGCACCTGCTGGGCGGGCGGCCGCATGGGACCCATGGTCTCGGTGTGATGACCGCACGTCGAAGCGCCCGCACAAGTCCGCGGCCCGCGCGGCGAGTCCGCTCTACCCGCCGATCCGTCCATACCGGCGGGGCTGCTGCAGTCTCGCCGCTGCACGAGCATCTACTACGAGGAGAGCGGCAATCCGGACGGCAAACCGGCGGTGTTCCTGCACGGCGGTCCGGGCGGCGGCACCGATCCGGCGATGCGCCGCTTCTTCGACCCGCGCCGCTATCGCATCGTGCTGTTCGACCAGCGCGGCTGCGGCGCGAGCCGCCCGCACGCGGCGCTGCGCGACAACACCACCTGGGACCTGATCGCCGACATCGAGGCCATGCGGCGGCGACTCGGCATCGAGCGCTGGCTGGTGTTCGGCGGCTCCTGGGGCTCGACCCTGGCGCTGGCCTACGCCGAGCAAGCATCCGAAACGGGTCACCGAGCTGGTGCTGCGCGGCATTTTCCTGCTGCGGCGCTCCGAGCTCGACTGGTTCTACCAGGATCCGCTGGGCGCTGGCTCGATCTTTCCGGACCTTTGGGAACAGTACGTGGCGCCGATTCCCGCGGCCGAGCGCGGCGACATGATGCAGGCCTACTATCGCCGCCTGACCTCGACCACGCCGACGCGTGCGCGCCGGGCGGCGCGCGCCTGGTCCACTGGGAGGGCGCGACCAGCTACCTGCGCACCAATCCAAAGCTACGCGCCAAGTTCGATGATCCGGACTTCGCCGCCGCGTTCGCGCGCATCGAAGTGCACTATTTCGTCAACCGCGGCTTCTTCGAGCACGACGATCAGTTGCTGCGCGACGTCGCGCGCATCCGCGCGACATTCCGGGCGTGATCGTGCAGGGCCGCTACGACATGGTGTGCCCAATGCGCAGCGCCTGGGATCTGCATCGCGCCTGGCCCGAGGCCGCGCTGCAGCATCGTCCGCGATGCCGGCCATTCGGCGTTCGAGCCCGGCATCACGCGAGCGAACTGGTCGCCGCCACCGATCGCTTCGCCCCTGCAGCTCCTAGAGCCGCAACGGCGCCGGTCAGAGCGCCGTGCCGCGTCGATGATGCCGTGCTGCTGCAGCCAGAGCCGCGCATCCGCCGCATCCCGCTCGAACCAGGCCCGGCTCGAGCCGAGCCGGAAGCTGTAGCCCCAGGCATCGAGTCGCTGCACGCCGCTCGCGGCTGCTGCCGACGAGCAATCCGGCCAGCAGCAGCTGCAGGTAGCAGCACCGCAGCATTCCTCGGCGTCGTCGCCGCCGGCATCGCGCAGCGAACCGGCGCGCCGCTCCGGCGTCATGCAGAGTAGTGCGCGGCCTCGTGCAGGATCGAGTGCAGCGGCGTGTCGTGGCGTGCGAACAGCGTATTGCCCTTCAGGCCCGCCTCGCTCTCGCCCCAGTAAGAGCCCTCGAATGGGCGCACGGGCGCGATGCCGCGCGTGTCGATCCCATAGCCCGCCAGCAGCCGCAGCAGCGCGTGGCGGTCGGTAGCGGCTAGTCGCAGCATCTGCGTGCGACGCCGTGGTCAGGAGCCTGTCTGAGCAATGAACGTGAGCCATGTTTAGGCTCTGACAGGCTCCGAGGCTTGCCAGGCGCCGCATCACGACGTCGACCAGCTCGCTGGGCCAGCGCGGCGCTGAGCATGCGCGTTCGTGTTGCTTGGCGAGCAGCGTGCTTCTCGGAAGGTGTAATCGCGCACCAGCTTATGTTCCTCGGCACTGATCAGCTCGCGGCCATGCGACATGACCGAGAACTTCAGCGACATAGGTGAGCCGTACTCGGTTGGGACGTTAAGGCCGCATGACCGAGAGCAGCGTATCGGAGGCCGAGTCGTCAAGCAGATGCGAGATCGTGGCCGCTGTCGGCGCTGCCCGGCGGCTCGATCGAGCGGGTTCCGGCGGCTCAGCAGCGCCTTGCGCAGGCCGATGCGTAAAATCCGACTGCGGTGTCGCATGGTCATCGATGCGCACACGGTCGCCAGCGAACTCGGCAATGAATGCGCTGCCCTGCAGATGAAAGCCGCAGCCGCGCCAAGCAGCAAGCCGCGGCCAGCAGCGCCAGCGCCAGCGGCGGGCGGAGCGGAAACGCGGCTGCGGTCGGCGCATCAGACCACCAGATTGAGCAGCTTGCAGCGCACGTGGACCGCCTTGCGGGCGGCTTGCCGGCAGAAAGCGTTGTACCGCCGGATCGGCCAGCGCCGCGCTCGAGGGCCACGGCTCCGCTCGGCTCCGGCCGGCAGCGCAGCCTGCCGCGCAGCTTGCCGTTGACCTGCACCATCAGTCTCGACGGTAGCCTGCAGCAGCGCGGCCGGGTCCGGCTCGGGCCAGGCTCATCGATGATGGCGCGCTCATGGCCGAGCGCCTGCCACAGCGCGTGGCAGATGTGCGGCACGATCGGCGACGAGCGCGAGCACCGCGATCTCGAGCGCCTCGTGCCGCGCCGGCGCTCGCCGACCTCGCCGCCGCTCGCTGCGGCTCAGGGCGTTAAGCAGCTCCATGATCGCGGCAATGGCCGTATTGAAGGTGCGCCGGCGGCCGATATCGACCGTGACCTTGGCCAGCGTCTGGTGCGCCGGCGCGTCGCAGACTGCTGCCAGGCCTCCGATCCGACGGCATGACGCGCCGGCGCTGCGCAGTCGAGCCGCGCCGGGCTGCCCGCGGCGCGTGCTCGTAAACCGCCTTCCACAGCCGGCGCAGGAACCGATACTGTCCCTGCACGCCTTCATCGGACCACTCCAGCGACTGTTCGGGCGGCGCGGCGAACATCGTGAACAGCCGCGCGGTATCGGCGCCGTATTGATCCACCAGCGTTTGCGGATCGACGCCGTTGTTCTTGGACTTGGACATCGTGCCGAGCCCGCCGTACTCGACCGGCGCATCATCCAGCAGCGACACTGCACCGATGCGCCGTCGCCTGGCCGCGTCGAAGTCTGCGGCTGACGTCTCGGGCCGGACGTAGAACGCCGGCGCCGTCGCTGCCGTGCTGGAAGTAAATGTGGTTGAGCACCATGCCCTGGGTCAGAAGGTTGCTGAACGGCTCGGACAGCGAGACCAGATCCAGGTCGCGCATCACGCGCGTCCAGAAGCGCGAATACAGCAGATGCAGGATGGCATGCTCGATGCCACCGATGTACTGATCAACCGGCATCCAGTAGTCGACGCGCTCATCGACCGCGGCCGACTGCTGATCGGCGCAGGCAAAGCGCAGGAAGTACCAGGACGAATCCACGAAAGTGTCCATGGTGTCGGTCTCGCGCCGCGCCGGCACCGCCGCAGCGCGGACACTGGCACTGCACGAATTCCTCGGCCCGCGTGAGCGGATTGCCGGTGCCGTCGGGCACCAGGTCTTCCGGCAGCACCACCGGCAGCTGCTCATCGGGCACCGGCACCGTGCCGCAGCCGGGCAGTGAATCAGCGGTATCGGACAGCCCCAGTACCGCTGGCGCGAGATGCCCCAGTCGCGCAACCGCCATTGCACCCGCGGCGACCGAGCCCCTGCGCCTCGAGTGCCGCGGCGATGGCCGTGATCGCCTCAGCGGAGCCAAGTCCGGAGTAATCGCCCGAATTGACGGTCACGCCGTAATCGGTGAACCGCCCTGAGGCCGGCGGCTCAGCGCCATCGGCCGGCACAATGACCGTGGGCACCGGCAGCTGGTAGCGCGCGGCAAATTCAAAATCGCGCTCGTCGTGGGCCGGCACGCCCATCAGCGCGCCCTCGCCGTAGGCCATGAGCACATAGTTGGCGACCCACACCGGCACCTGCTGCCCGGTGAGCGGATGGCAGACATGCAGTGAGGTCGCGCGGCCGCGCTTTTCGGCGGTCGCGATGTCAGCTTCCATGGTGCTGCCGCGACGGCACTGCTCGACAAATTCCGCCAGCGCCGGATCGCGCGCCGCCGCGGCGGCAGCCAGCGGATGCTCGGCCGAAACGGCCATGAACGTGACGCCAAACAGCGTGTCAGCGCGCGTCGTGAAGACCTTCAGCACGCCGCCGGCGCCAAGCAGCGCTTCCGTGTCGGGCGCGTACGGGAAAGCAATTTCCACACCTTCGCTGCGGCCGATCCAGTTGGCCTGCATCACGCGCACCCGCTCCGGCCAGCCCGGGAGCGATTGCAAAGCCTGCAGCAGTTCCTCGGCATAGGCTGTGATGCGCAGGTAGTACATCGGGATCTCGCGCTTCTCGACCGGCGCGCCGGTCCGCCAGCCGCGGCCATCGATGACCTGCTCGTTGGCAAGCACCGTCTGATCGACCGGATCCCAGTTGACGACGCCGGTATTCTGGTAGGCGATGCCCCGCTCCAGCATGCGCAGAAACAGCCACTGGTTCCAGCGGTAGTAGGACGGATCGCAGGTGGCGAGCTCGCGCCGCCAGTCGAACGCAAACCCCAGCGACTGGAACTGGCCCTTCATATGGGCGATGTTCTCGCGGGTCCACTGTGCCGGCGGCAGGCCGTTGGCCATCGCGGCGTTTTCCGCCGGCAGGCCGAAAGCGTCCCAGCCCATGGGCTGCAGCACGTTATAGCCCCGCATGCGCATGAAGCGGGTCAGTACATCCCCGATGGTGTAGTTGCGCACGTGGCCCATGTGCAGCTTGCCCGACGGATACGGATACATGCACAGGCAGTAATATTTTGGCCGCGACGGATCCTCGACCGTGTCGAAGGAGCGCTGCTCAGTCCAGAAATCCTGCGCGGCCCGCTCAACGGCGGCCGGTTCATAGTGTTCTTGCATCAGGGTTCAAAGGATACACGAGAGCCGGCCAGGCAGCCGCTTGAGGGCGCGGGCCGCTCACCCGCAGCAACGGGGCGGCGCCCGGCCCTTATCGGGCCGGACGCCATGCGCCGCTGCAAATCGCTGTGATTAAGGCAGGCGGATCGTAACGATGGTCTGGACGTGATTGCGCAGCACCACCAGCGAGACCGAGCGGGTAGAACCGCGCACCGCCGCACGAAGTTCCGCCACCGTGTTGACCCGCGTCCGGTTCGCGCCGAGGACCACATCGCCGCTGCGCAACCCGGCTTCGGCCGCCGCACCGTCAACGTCCGTGATCATCAGTCCGCCCTTGGTGTCGAGCTGCTGCTGCTCGCTGCTGCTCAGTTCGCGCACCGTCAGCCCAATCTGGTCGATCGCATCGCCACCGCTGCGCTCGCCGTTGGACGCCACCGTGTTGGTGTCTTTGGCCTCATCCACGGTCACGGTAAAGTGCCGCGAGCTTTTGCCACGCCACACCTCCAGATCCACGGTCTGGCCCGGCCGCAGCGCCGTGATCAGCGCCGGCACCTGGTTGGAGTGCTCGATGATCTTGCCGTTGACGCTGAGGATCACATCCTCGGGCTTAAGTCCCGCTTTGTCGGCAGGCCCCCCCGCTTCGACCGTCGTGATGACCGCGCCGCGCGGGCGATCGAGGCCATAATTGTCGGCCAGCAGCGCGTTGACCTCCTGAATCAGCACGCCGATGCGGCCACGGGTGACATGACCGGTCTTGATGAGCTGCTCGCGCACGCCATTGGCAATATCGATCGGAATCGCAAACGACAGGCCGGCGTACTGCCCGTTGTTGCTGTAGATCTGCGAGTTGATGCCGACCACTTCGCCGTTCATGTTAAACAGCGGACCGCCGGAATTGCCCGGATTGACGGCGACGTCGGTCTGGATGAACGGCACGTACTTGCTGCTGTCCTCGTTCAGGTCCCGCGCCACCGCGCTGACGACGCCGGCCGTGACGCTGTTTTGAAAGCCAAAGGGCGAGCCGATCGCGATGACCCATTCACCCGGCCTGAGCCGGCCCGGATCGCCGATCCGCACGGTCGGCAGATTCTTGGCGTCGATCTTGATGACCGCAACGTCGGTGCGCTCATCAATGCCGACCAGCTTGGCGACGAATTCGCGCCGGTCGGTCAGGTTGACGGTGATCTTGGTGGCATTGTCGACCACGTGGGCATTGGTGAGGATGTAGCCGTCGGGAGTGACGATAAAGCCTGAGCCTTCACCGGCCACCGGCGGCATGTTTCGCTGCGGCACGTTCTGGAACTGGCGGAAGAAATCTCCGAACGGATCGTCATCGCCGAACGGATTGACGTGCGCGTTGCTGCGCGCCTTCTCCACCACCGCCACGTTGACGACTGCCGCGCCGACCGACTCGACCAGGCCGGTGAAATCGGGCAGGCCGCGCACCACAACCGGTGCCGGCTGTGTCGCCGCGGCGGCCGGGGCGGGCGGATTGGCCGCCACCGCATCAGTCGAATGCGCACTGCAGGCGGCCAGCAACACCGCCATCAGCAGGGTGCTTGCCAGCCGCGATCGGAAGTCTTGATAAAACATAATGGCTCTGCTCCAACCTTGACTTGAATGTTTGCCCAAAATCCAGCGCCCACAACCGGTCGGCGGTCGCCGGATCCATCATAAACCGTGCCGCCGGCGCCCCTTAGATTAGCGCAGCCAACCGCTGCGCCGGCGGCGCCCGACAGCCGCGGCCAGCGCCACCAGGGCGCCGCTCATGACCGGCCAGTTACCGATGCGGGCGTATGGGGGTAGACCGTCCCGGGGCTGGACGGTTCCGCTGAGCACCGCCGGCTGGTATTCCGGGATGCGGGCCAGCACCTGACCTTCCGGGCCGATCAGCGCCGAGACCCCGTCATTGGCGGCTCGCACCATGTAGCGCTGCGCCTCCAGCGCGCGCATGCGGGCGATCTGGAAGTGCTGGTAGCGGGCCGAGGAGCGGCCGAACCAGGCATCGTTGGTCACGTTGATCAGCAGCTCGGCCCTGCCTAAGCTCGCCAACTGGTCGGAGCCGAAGGCATCTTCGTAGCAGACGGTCGTCGCCAGCGGCAGGCCGGCGCCGACCAGTGGCGGCTGCTGCGCCGCGCCCGCATCGATATTTGTATACGGCAGACTCATCAGCCGCAGCCACTCGCGCACGAAGTCCGGGACCGGAAAGTACTCGCCGAATGGCACCAGATGGCGCTTGTCGTAGAACACCGGGTGGCCGCTGTTGCCTGACACGGCCGACAGCGACATGACCGAATTGAAATACACCTCGCGACCCGGCGCCTCGCGCACGATACCCATGACCAGATCCGAGCCGTAGGCCGCCGTGCGCAACCGCAGACTGTCAAGGTATGGGGTAATGTCGTTGGCAAGCTCCGGCAGCGCCGATTCGGGCCAGACAATCAGCTTGGCACCGAGCACCTGTTCGGTCAGCGCCGAATACAGCTGCCGCGTCGTGTCGCGATTATTCTCCAGCCACTTGAGATTCTGCGGAATGGCGCCCTGGACGATGGCGACCGTCACCGGCGCGCCGTGCGGCTGCGTCCATTGCACGCGGGTGAGCAGCCAGCCTGCCGGCCATGGGGCGAGCAGCAGCACCAGCGCCCAGAGGCGCAGCGCACCGCGACCGTTCCACACCGCCAGCAGCGCCCCGCTGCCGAGCAGCAGCAGCGCCGAGATGCCGTAAACGCCCAGCACCGGGGCAAATCCGGCCAGCCAGGTGTCGGTCTGCGAGTAGCCGAGCGACAGCCACGGAAAGCCCGACAGCAACCAGCCGCGGCACCACTCGATCAGCAGCCACAGGGCCGGCAGGCCGAGCAGCCAGCGGCGCGCGCCATCGCGCGGCAGGATGCGGGAGGCGAGGAACCCCGCCAGCGCCTGGTAGGCACCCATGATCAGCACCAGGGCCAGCATCAGCACCAGCGCGAGCCAGATCGGGGCCTCGCCATTGGTGTGAATGCTGATGTACAGCCACCAGGTACCGGTGGCGAAGGTGCCAACGCCAAAGCAGAAACCAAGCCAGGCGGCCCGCCGCGGCGCTTGATCCTGCCACAGCTGCATCAGCACGGCCGGGCACACCACCGCCAGTGGCCACCAGCCACACGGCGCGAACGCCAGTGCCAGCAGCGCACCGGCCAGCAGCGCCAGCGCCGGCGCCAGCGCCGGGTGGCGGTCCATCACTCGCCGGTGCGCGACGGTAGGTCGCGGGTCGTGATCACGCGCAGGCTGTCGATGCGGCGCCGGTCGGCGCGCGTCACGCGGATTTCAAAGCCGTCGATATTCACCGACTCGCCGCGACGCGGCACGTGCCCGAGCTGCTTCATGACGAGGCCTGCGATCGTGTCGAACTCCTCGGCCGCCAGCCGCGCCCCGAAGAACTCATTGAACTCATCGATGCGCGTCGCACCCTTCACCAGGTACTGGCGATCGCCGTCCGGGCGGATGCTGACATCGTCTTCGATGTCAAACTCATCGTCGATCTCGCCCACGATCTGCTCGATGACATCCTCAATCGTGACCAGGCCGGCCACCCCACCGTACTCATCGACAACCACGGCCATGTGATTGCGGTTGCCGCGAAATTCCTTGAGCAGCACATTGAGCCGCTTGGCTTCGGGAACAAACACCGCCGGCCGCAGAAATTCGCGCATGTCAAAGCCATCGCTCTGGCCCGCGCCGGCGATGCGCAGCAGGTCCTTGGCCAGCAGCATGCCGACCACATCGTCGCGGTCACCGTCGACCACCGGGAAACGCGAATGTCCCGAGGCGATTACCGCGCTCAGGATCTGCTCCACCGAATCGCCGCGGCGCAAACTGATCATCTCGGCGCGCGGCACCATGATGTCGCGAACCTGCAGCTCGGCGACTGCCATCGCGCCCTCGAACATCGCGAAGGCGTCGGTATCGAGCACGCCGCGCTGATTGGCCTCGCGCATCAGCTCCAGCAGCTGCGCGCGCTCCTTCAGGCCGCTGGCGAGCGCCCGCGTGATCCGCGAGCGCCAGCTGGTGCGCGCCACTGCCTTGCCTTTGGCCTTGGCCATGCGCTTTCAGTGGCTCCGGTAGGGATTGGCAACGCCCAGGCGCCGCAGCGTGCGCACTTCGCGCCGCTCCATGCGGCGCGCCTCGGCGGCGCGCTGGTGATCGTAACCGAGCAGATGGAGCAGTCCGTGGACGAACAGGTGCATCCAGTGGGCGCGCTCGGTCTTGTGCTGCTGGCGCGCTTCGCGCCGCAGCACTTGCGGGCATATCACCAGATCGCCGAGCAGGCGCGGCCCGCCGGCCGGCAGCGCCGGCGGCGCGAAGGATAAGACATTGGCCGGGTAATCGCGGCCGCGGTAGCGGTGGTTCAGACTGCGGCTGCGCGCGGCGCCGACCAGCAGCACCGAGATCTGCGCGTCGCGCGCGCGCGTGCCTAAGGTGGTGCTGGCCCAGCGCGCGAGCTCGCGCTGGCCCGGCACCCAGCCGGAGCGCTCGCGGCGGGTCAGGCTAACCAGCCCACGTGCCGACTCACTGGCCATGGCCGTCATTGGGCTGCGGACTATGGGATTCGTAAGCCTGCACAATGCGCTGCACGAGCGGATGGCGGACCACGTCGCCGGCGTCGAAATAGGTGAAGGCGACGCCGACCACGCCGCGCAGCACCTGGACCGCATGGCGCAGGCCCGACATGCGGCCGGCCGGCAAGTCGGTCTGTGTCACATCGCCGGTGACCACCGCGCGCGACCCAAAGCCGATGCGCGTCAGAAACATTTTCATCTGCTCGACCGTAGTGTTCTGTGCCTCATCGAGAATGATGAACGAATCGTTGAGCGAGCGGCCGCGCATGAAGGCGAGCGGCGCGACCTCGATCTCGTTGCGCTCAATCGCCCGCGCCACCCGGTCATAGCCCAGCATTTCATACAGCGCGTCGTACATGGGCCGAAGATACGGATCGACCTTCTGGCTCAGATCCCCGGGCAGGAAGCCGAGCCGCTCGCCGGCCTCGACCGCCGGGCGCACCAGCACCAGTCGCCGCACCCGTTCGGCGTGCAGCGCTTCGACCGCGCAGGCGACCGCCAGATAAGTCTTGCCGGTGCCGGCCGGACCGATACCGAAGCTCAGATCAAAGTCGCGGATGCTGGCGAGGTAGCGGCGCTGATGCGGGCCGCGCGGGCGCACCTGCAGCTGCGGCGTGTGGGCCAGGTGCGGACCGCCATCGCCCGGCGCGGTGCTCTCGCCGCCGTTGGCCTCGGCATGCTGCTCGATCAGTCCGAGGTGCACCTGTTCGGTTGTCACCTGGGATTCGCGCGCCTGCCGATACAAGGTGCGCAGCAGCGATTCAGCCGCGGTCGCCTGCTCGCCCTGGGTCCAGAAAACATTGCCACGCCGCCTGATCTGCACCGTGAGGCGCGATTCCAGCAGCCGCAGGTTCTCATCCAGCGGGCCGCAAAGATTCGCGAGCAGGGCATTGTCCATCGGCAGCAGGGTAAATTCGCGCGCGCTTGGCGCAGCCGGCGTATTCACTTAGGCGAAGGTCCCGGCCAGCATTGGCTCATGGCGCCGCACGGCGACGGTTGGGCCGCCAGGCTGCAGTACCCGGCCGCGCAGCGAGTGCGGCCGCGCCTCGGTAATCTGCAGCTCCACGAATCGCTGCAACAGCGACTCCGGCCCGGTGAAATTGACCCAGCGGTTATTCTCGGTGCGACCGGCCAGCTCGCGCGCATCTTTCTTGGCGCGCCGCTCGACCAGCACCCGTTGCGTCGTGCCGACCATCCGCTGGCTGATGGTGAGCGCCTGGGCATCGAGCTGCGCCTGCAGCGTCGCCAGGCGCTGCTGCTTGACCGCCAGCGGCACCTCGTCGGGAAACGATGCGGCCGGTGTGCCGGGACGGCGGCTGTAGATGAAACAGAAAGACTGGTCAAGTTCCAGTTCCTCGGCGAGCCTGAGCGTTGCCGCAAAGTCCCGCTCGGTCTCGCCCGGGAACCCGATGATAAAGTCCGACGACACCGCGATGTCCGGGCGTACCGCACGCAGGCGGCGCACCCGGTCCTTGTATTCGAGCGCCGTGTAGCCGCGCTTCATCAGCGCCAGGATCCGGTCCGAGCCGCTCTGCACCGGCAGATGCAGGTGATTGGCGAGCTTGCCGACGTTGGCGTAGGCCTCGATCAGGCTGTCGGTGAATTCCAGCGGGTGCGAAGTGGTGAAGCGGATCCGCTGCACCGCGGGCAGTGCCGCCACATGGTGGATGAGCGTGGCCAGATCCGCGACGCCGCCATCGGTGAGCACCCCGGCATAAGCGTTGACGTTCTGGCCCAGCAGCGTGATTTCGCCCACGCCCTGCTCGGCCAGCGTGCGCACTTCCTTAAGCACCGACTCGAACGGCCGGCTGACCTCATCGCCTCGCGTGTACGGCACGACGCAGAAGCTGCAGTACTTGCTGCACCCTTCCATCACCGAGACGAAGGCCCTGGCGCCGGCGGCGCGCGGGGCAGGCAAGTGGTCGAATTTCTCGATCTCCGGAAAGCTCACGTCCACCACCGCGCGGCCCTGGCGGCGCAACTGCGCGATCATCTCGGCCAGGCGGTGGATGGTCTGCGGACCGAACACCAGGTCCACGATCGGCGCGCGCTTGGCAATCGCCGCGCCTTCCTGGCTCGCCACGCACCCGCCGACGCCAATGATGAGTTCCGGGCGCGCGAGCTTATGCTGGCGCCACTCACCGAGCAGCGAGAACACTTTTTCCTGCGCCTTCTCGCGCACCGAACAGGTGTTGACCAGCAGCACGTCGGCGGCGGCCGGATCCTCCGTCGGCTCCAGAGCGAGCGATGAACGCAGCACGTCCGCCATGCGGGCGGAATCGTACTCGTTCATCTGGCAGCCGAAAGTCTTGATGTAATACCGGCCCGGCATGTCGCTGCTGATGCGCCTAAGGCCTTCAGAAGGGGATATCGTCGTCGAAGTCTTCAGTCGCGGCGCCCGCCGGTTCGGCCGCCGGCGGCCGCTCACGCGATTCGCTGCCGCCGGGCGCACTCGCCGCCTGGCTGCCGCCACCGCCGCCGCCGCCGCCCCGACCACCGATCATCTGCATGTCGTTGGCGACGATTTCGGTCGTATAGCGGTCCACGCCGCTCTTGTCCTGCCACTTGCGCGTACGCAACCGCCCTTCGATGTAAACCTGTGAGCCCTTGCGCAGGTACTCGCCGGCAATTTCGCCCAGGCGCCCGAACAGCGCGACGTTGTGCCACTCGGTCCGCTCCTGCTGCTCGCCTGACTGTTTATCCTTCCAGTTCTCGCTGGTGGCCAGCCGCAGGTTGGCCACGGTCATGCCTGAGGGCATGGCCCGGGTCTCCGGATCGGCACCCAGATGTCCGATCAGAATCACTTTATTTATTCCACGCGCCATATTCGATCCCCTGCCCGGTCACCTTATTTTATCGGGCCGCTATTGTAGACGGGCGCCGGCACCTTGAGCACCTCAACATCCGGCCGCAATCGCGCAAAAACTGCGCATTTGGAGCCCCGGCGGCGGCAGATTTGGGGCAGCAGGCCCGGCAGGAGCGCTGCGGCCTGTCCCAGGGATAGGCGCCGCCTGACCGGACCGCCCCTGACAAGCGCCAGCGTGCCCCAAGCGGATCCAATGCGGCATTGCAGTATCGGCCCCTCGCCCCCATGAATGAGGCCCCCAGAGGCCGGCAGGCGGGCGCTGATCGCCGATGCCGCTGGCCAAAGACCGGTGCGACGCGGCAAGCTTCGCAGTTCAGTTTAGCGCGAGGCACGATCGTCCCGGCCACGGTACACCGATGAGCGTCAGCACAGCCCCAAAGCCCCAACTGCCCGCCGCCCTGGCCGAGGAGCCGGCCGGCACGGCGGCGCCGGCCGTTGGCGGCGCCGCCACGATCCGCATCCGGGGTGCGCGCACGCATAACCTGCGCAATATTGACCTCGATCTGCCGCGCGGCCGGCTGACCGTGCTGACCGGGCTGTCAGGCTCCGGCAAATCCTCGCTCGCGTTTGACACCTTGTACGCCGAAGGCCAGCGGCGCTATGTCGAGTCGCTGTCGGCCTACGCGCGGCAGTTTCTGTCGATGATGGATAAGCCGGACGTCGACAGCATCGAGGGACTGTCACCGGCGATCGCCATCGAGCAAAAGGCCGGCTCGCACAATCCGCGCTCGACCGTTGGCACGGTCACGGAGATTTACGATTACCTGCGCCTGCTGTTCGCGCGCAGCGGCGTGCCACGCTGTCCGCATCACGGCATCGATCTGGCGGCGCAGACCATCAGTCAGATGGTCGATCAGGTGCTGCAGGTCGGCGACGGCCACGCGGCGCTGCTGCTCGCCCCGGTGATCGTGGCGCGCAAGGGCGAGCACGCCCAGGTGCTCGCCTCGCTCGCCGGGCAGGGATTTGCGCGCGTGCGCGTGGACGGCGAGATTCGCCTCATTGAAGAGGTCCCGACGCTCGATGCGCGGCGCAAGCACACGATTGAAGCGGTGGTGGATAGGTTCCGGGTCCGCCCCGACCTCGCGCAGCGACTGTCCGAGAGTTTCGAGACGGCGCTGCGCATCGCCGACGGCAGTGCGCGCGTGGACTTTCCGGACGAGCCCGGGCTCGCGCCGCTGGTGTTTTCCAGCCGCCACGCCTGCCCGGTGTGCGGCTTTGCGGTGCCGACGCCGGAGCCGCGGATGTTTTCGTTCAACAATCCCGCCGGCGCCTGCCAGAGCTGCGGCGGCCTTGGCATCGAGGAGTTTTTTGATCCGCAACGCATCGTCTCGCAGCCGCACCTGTCGCTGGCGGGAGGGGCCATTCGCGGCTGGGACCGGCGCAACAGCCACTACTTTCAGACCATCCAGGCGCTCGCGCGCCACTACCAGTTTGACCTCGAGACGCCATGGGCCGAGCTGCCCGAGGCGGTGCAGACGCTGCTGCTTAAGGGCAGCGGTACGCAGGAGATTGACTTTCGGTTCGAGGATGCGCGCGGCGGCAGCCAGCGGCGGCGCCACGCGTTTGAAGGCATCGTGCCGAACCTGGAGCGACGCTACCGCGAAACCGACTCGGCCACCGTGCGCGAGGAGCTGGGCAAGTACCGCGCCATGCGCCCGTGCACGGATTGTGGCGGCTCACGACTCAATGAGCTCGCCCGCTCGGTGCGCATCGAAGGGCACAACATTGCGGATCTGACCCGCCTCACGGTGGCGCGGGCGTTCGAGTACTTCAGCACCCTGCAGCTGCCGGGCTGGCGCGGCACGGTGGCGACCCGGATCGTGCGCGAGGTCGCCGAACGCCTCCGATTCCTTGCCGACGTCGGCCTCGAGTATCTGTCGCTGGATCGGTCGGCCGATACGTTGTCGGGCGGTGAAACACAACGCATCCGCCTCGCCAGCCAGGTCGGCTCCGGGCTCACGGGCGTCATGTATATCCTCGATGAGCCTTCGATCGGCCTGCATCAGCGCGACAACGAGCGGCTGCTCGTGACGCTGCGGCGCCTTCGCGACCTGGGCAACACGGTCATCGTCGTCGAGCACGACGAGGATGCGATCCGCTCGGCGGATTTTGTCGTCGATCTGGGCCCTGGCGCCGGCGTTCACGGCGGCCAGGTGATCGCCCAGGGGAGCCCGGCGGCAATCGCGGCCTGCCCCGACTCGCTCACCGGCCAGTACCTTGCCGGCACCGCGCGCATCGAAGTGCCCAAGCGCCGCCGCGGCCCGGCGGTGGCACAGCTTACGATTCGCGGCGCCACGGGCAACAACCTGCAGAACCTGACCGTCAGCATCCCGGTGGGGCGCCTGACCTGCATTACCGGCGTTTCCGGCTCCGGCAAATCGACGCTGATCAACGATACCTTGTTCCCCTTTGCCGCCGCGCGCCTCAATAACGGCGCGGTGACGGGCGCGGCCGCAGCCTGTGAAGCCATTGAAGGCCTGGAGCGCTTCGAGCGGGTGGTCGACGTCGATCAAAATCCGATCGGGCGCACGCCGCGCTCCAATCCGGCCACTTACACGGGGCTGCTGACCATCATCCGCGAGCTCTTTGCGCAGGTGCCGGAGGCCCGTGCCCGTGGCTACGACGCCGGCCGGTTCAGCTTCAACGTCCGCGGCGGGCGCTGTGAAGCCTGCCAGGGCGACGGCCTGATCCGCGTTGAAATGCATTTTCTGCCCGACGTTTACGTCCCCTGCGACGTCTGTCGCGGGCGCCGCTACAACCGCGAGACGCTCGAGATCCGCTACCGCGACCGCAACATTCATGACGTGCTCGAGCAGACCGTCGAGGATGCGATGAAGATGTTTGAAAATGTTCCGGCCGCGATGAGCAAACTGCGCACGCTGTGGGACGTCGGGCTCGGCTACCTGCGACTTGGGCAGAGCGCCACGACTTTATCCGGCGGCGAAGCACAACGCATCAAGCTCGCGCGCGAGCTCGCCAAGCGCACCGCCGGGCGCACGCTGTATATTCTCGATGAGCCGACCACGGGGCTGCACTTCCACGACGTCGCGCAACTGCTGGGCGTGCTGCAGCAACTGTGCGAGGCCGGCAACACGGTGGTGGTCATCGAGCATAATCTTGATGTCGCCAAGACGGCCGACTGGATCATCGACCTTGGCCCGGGCGGTGGCGAGATCGGTGGCCGGGTGGTGGCGGCCGGCACGCCCGAGCAGATCGCCGCGCACCCCGACTCGATTACCGGCCGTTACCTCAAGCCCTTACTGGCGCGCGCGGCGGGTGTTTGACTCAAAGAACTGGTGCACTTCACCGTTGACGACGCGCTCCTGGTAGCGGCCGCCGGTGTAGCCGGCCACCACGCGCCGCCAGAAGCTGACGGCGCCGGGATTGCGCAGGTATTCCATGATGTGCCAGCGGCCGGAAAAGCGGTCCAGAATCAGCCGCACCGCTTCCTGGCCGATGCCACGGCGGCGCCAGCTGCGGCCGATAAAAAACTCAGCCATCGAAAAATCGGCCAGCGGCTGACCCGGCATCGGATGGGCGATGCGGGCCATGGCAAAGCCGACCGGCTGGTCGTTTTGCAAAATCGTCAGAATCTGCGCGCTGGAATCGGCAAACCAGCTGGCGAGCTGGTCGGGCTCGCGATGCCCAATTTCACCCAGGACCGGGAATACCCCGGTGCCAAGCGGTGCCAGGTCATTCAGATAGTCACGATAAACCGTCTCAATCCAGCGCCGATCCTGGCGTGATTGGCGGGTATCGCGCACGCTGACGGTCATATAACTCCAACAGGCAAAAAAGCCCGACAGGCCGGGTCACGGCCTGCCGGGCTTTCCCAAAGCAAACCCGAATTCGGGATTACTTGGCCGGTGCAGCCGGAGCGGCCGGAGCGGCCGGAGCAGCGGCATCAGCGGCTGGAGCCGCCGGCATGGCAGCCGGAGCAGCGGCGTCAGCGGCTGGAGCGGCCGGAGCAGGAGGAGCCGCAGCCGGAGCTGGCGCTTCCGAACTGCTGCAGGCAGACAGCACGAGCGCCGTTGCGAGGGCGCCAATTATAAGCTTAGTGTTCATCGATGAATCCCCAGAGATATAGAGTAGTTAGAAGCGACAATATTAAAATCAAACTAGTTTGTCGCGCGATTTCATATCGCGCCGCCCGATTCTATAGAAGCCTTGAAATATTTGGAACCGCCGCGGGGGTGGTTTTGCCGATCTGTCGCGCGGCGACGACGCCCGTGACGACCCCGGCCACGGGCGCCACGGCCGGTTAGCGCCTGTTGCAAGCTGCCGCAGCCGGGTGCCAGCACCCTAAAACCGGCCGCTGCAGCAGGCTTTAGCGCCCCATCCGACCGGATCAGCTCGCCGCGCGCTTCTTTTTGGCGGCGCGCTTGGCTTTGGGCTCGGCTGCCGCCGGCTCGGCCTTGGCGGCGGCCTTCGCCTTCGGTTTGGCCTTTGCTTTGGCTTTGGCTTTGGCCTTCGGCGGCGGCTCACCGGGCGCGGTCACCGGCACCGGCCCATCGACCAGCTGCATCATCGCCATCGGTGCTGCATCGCCAGGGCGCGGCACCATGCGAAGAATCCGCGTATAGCCGCCGGGACGCATCTTGAAGCGCGGACCCACGTCGGCAAACAGCTTGGTGACCGTCGCTACATCGCGCAGCCGCGCGTAGGCGAGGCGCCGGTTGGCGTCGGTATCGGTCTTGCCCAGCGTGATCAGCGGTTCGACCACGCGGCGCAATTCCTTGGCCTTGGGCAGCGTGGTGCGGATCGTCTCATGACGCAGCAACGAAGTGGCCATATTGCGCAGCATCGCGTGCCGGTGAGGGCTGTTGCGCGAGAGCTGGCGGCCGGAGAGCTTGTGACGCATAGATAATTCCGCGGTCGCTTCAGATCAGCCCGCTTTCTTCATCGTGACGCAGACCCACCGGCGGCCAGCCATCGAGGCGCATGCCGAGCATCAGGCCGTGGCTTTGCAGCACTTCCTTGATTTCGGTCAGCGACTTCTTGCCAAGATTCGGCGTGCGCAGCAGCTCGACTTCAGTCCGCTGCACCAGATCGCCGATGTAATGGATGTTCTCGGCCTTCAGGCAGTTGGCGCTGCGGACCGTCAGTTCCAGCTCATCGACCGGGCGCAGCAGGATCGGATCGAACTGCATCTCGGTGATCTTGGCTACCGCTTCGTCCTCGCCCTGCAGGTCAACGAACACCGACAGCTGATCCTTGAGGATCGCGCCGGCGCGGCGGATGGCTTCCTCCGGCTCAATCGTGCCATTGGTCTCGATATCGATGATCAGCTTGTCGAGGTCGGTGCGCTGCTCCACGCGGGCGGATTCGACCGAGTAAGTGACGCGCCGCACCGGGCTGAAGGAGGCGTCGAGCAGCAGCCGGCCGATCGGGCGGCTCTGCTCCTCGAACACGACGCGCTGCGCCGCCGGCCGATAGCCGCGGCCACGCTCGATCTTCATCTGCATGTTCAGTTCGCCGGCCTTGGTCAGATTGGCGATCACCAGCTCGGGATTCACGACTTCGATGTCATGATCGGTCTGAATGTCGCCGGCCGTCACGGGGCCCGGGCCCTTCTTGTGCAGCCGCAGCTCCGCGGAATTGCGCGAGTGCATCCGCAGCGCCACCAGTTTCAGATTCAGCAGCACTTCGACCACGTCTTCCTGCACACCCTCGATGCTGGTGTATTCGTGCAGCACGCCGTCGATTTCAACTTCCGTTACGGCGGCGCCGGGCATTGAAGACAGCAGCACGCGGCGCAGCGCGTTGCCGAGCGTATGGCCAAAACCGCGCTCAAACGGCTCGATAACGACCCGCGCCTGACGCGGGGCGACCGGCTGGACTTTGACCACACGGGGCTTAAGAAACTCTGATACGGAGGACTGCATAGCCGTTCACCCTTACTTCGAATACAACTCGACGATCAGGTTCTCGTTGATGTCCGGCAGGACATCGTCGCGACCCGGGACCGCCTTGAATACACCGCGCATTTCCTTGTCGCTGACCTCGACCCACTCCGGCAAGCCGGACTGGGTGGCAATGGCCAGCGCGCCCTGAATCCGCAACTGCTTGCGGGATTTCTCGCGGACCTGAATCACGTCACCGGCGCGGACCTGGCACGAAGGAATGGTGACAATGTGTCCGTTCACTTCGATGGCCTTGTGGCTGACCAGCTGGCGGGCCTCGGAGCGCGTGGCCGCAAAACCCATGCGGTACACGACGTTGTCCAGCCGGCATTCGAGCAACTTCAGCAACGTCTCGCCGGTGGCGCCGGGCCGGCCGGCAGCTTTGTGGTAATAACCGCGGAACTGCCGCTCGAGCACGCCGTACATGCGGCGGAGCTTTTGCTTCTCACGCAGCTGCAGACCGTAGTCAGACAGGCGCGTGCGCCGCTCGCTCTTGACGCCGCCCGGAGGCACCTGAAACTTGCACTTGCCCTCGAGCGGCCTCACGCCACTCTTGAGAAACAGATCCGTGCCCTCGCGCCGTGCGAGCTTGCATGTTGGACCGAGATAACGCGCCATGGTGTTACTGCTTTCCTTCGCCGCTTAAACGCGACGCTTCTTGGGCGGGCGGCAGCCGTTATGCGGAATCGGCGTCACGTCCGAAATGCTGGTGATCTTCAGGCCGCAGCCGTTGAGCGCACGGACCGCCGACTCGCGCCCCGGGCCCGGGCCGCCGACCCGCACTTCCACATTCTTTACGCCATGCTCCTGCGCGGCAAGGCCGGCCTTCTCGGCGGCCACCTGCGCCGCAAACGGCGTGCTCTTGCGCGAGCCACGAAAGCCACAACCGCCGGAGGTTGCCCAGGACAGCGTATTGCCCTGACGATCCGTGATGGTGATGATCGTGTTATTGAACGATGCGTGCACGTGAGCGATCGCGTCCAGCACGTTCTTGCGCGCCTTCTTCGGCTTCTTCGCGGCCGCGGCTGCGGCAGGAGTCGCCGCCGCTGCTGCGGCTGCTGGTGGTGCTTTCTCTGCTGTTTTCTGTTCAGCCATATCCTTCCTGTTCGCTAAAGGCTTGCCAGTGTCGCGCCGGGCTTAGACCTTGCCCGGCGGGGCGTTGAGCTTCACGGCTTGCTTGCGCGGCCCCTTGCGGGTGCGGGCGTTGGTGCGCGTGCGCTGACCGCGGACCGGCAACCCCTTGCGGTGGCGCATGCCCCGCCAGGTGCCCAGATCCATCAGCCGCTTGATATTCATCGACACTTCGCGGCGCAGATCACCTTCGACCGCCCAGCGGGCCAGCTGGCTGCGGATGGCAGCGACTTCCGCGTCCGTCAGGTCCTTGACCTTGGTGCTCGGGTCGATGCCCGCGGCAGCCAGAGTTTCGAGCGCGCGCGAGCGACCGACACCAAAGATGTGGGTCAGACCGATCCCCACGTGCTTGTTCATCGGAATGTTGATGCCGGCAATACGTGCCATGTTTCCGCCCTAAATGCCCGCGCGAAAAGCGCGGCATTCTACTCGAGTTTCCATGCCAATCAATGCACTATGCATTGCGGCGCCGTTGCTAAGATTCAAGACTTCAGCCCTGCCGCTGCTTGTGCCGCGCATCGGTGCAGATCACATACACCACCCCGCGGCGACGCACGATCTTGCAGTTCTTGCAGATTTTCTTGACTGATGGACGCACTTTCATCGCTCACCTATACCTAACCGTGTCAGGACCCAGCGACCCCGGCACCGCCACGGCTCGGCCGAGCAGATTCGCCTTCTTCATCAGACCCGGATAATGGTGCGACATCAGGTGCGCCTGCAGCTGCGCCATGAAATCCATCACCACCACCACCACGATCAGCAGCGAGGTCCCGCCGAACTGGAACGGCACGCCCTCGAGGACCAGGATCTCGGGCATCAGGCACACCGCCATCACATACAGCGCGCCCCACAGCGTCAGGCGGGTCAGCACCTTGTCGATGTACTCGCCGGTCTGCTGGCCCGGCCGGATGCCCGGAATGAAGGCCCCGGACTTCTTCAGGTTGTCCGCGGTTTCGCGGGCGTTGAACACCAGCGCCGTGTAGAAGAAGCAGAAGAAGAAGATCAGCGCCGCATACAGCACCAGGTGCAGCGGCTGCCCGTAGCCGAGCGAGGCCTGGACCGCCCTGCAGCGACAGCCGGAACCCGGTCTGCGAGCCGGTTGCCGAAGAAGCTCGCCATCGTCGCCGGGAACAGCAGCAGGCTCGAGGCGAAGATCGGCGGGATCACGCCCGACATGTTGAGCTTGAACGGCAGGTGGCTGCTCTGCCCGGCGTACATGCGCCGGCCGACCTGGCGCTTGGCGTAATTTACCGGAATACGCCGCTGCGCGCGCTCGACGAAAACGCAGAAAGCCGGTCACGCCGAACACCAGGGCAATGACCAGCGATGGCGAACAGCGGATTGCATTTCCCCGGTGCTCACCGACTCGAACGGTGCGGCCGACCGCGCCCGGGAGCCCCGCCACAATGCCGGAGAGAATCAGCATCGAGATGCCGTTGCCGATGCCGCGCTCGGTGATCTGCTCGCCGAGCCACATCAGAAACAGCGTCCCGGTCGTCATCGTGACGGTGGCCGGTAAACAGCCACGTGCCAGAACCCGGTCACAGCGTCAGGCCGCCGTTCTGCAGCGCGACGCTGCGCCAAAGGACTGGAACAGCGGCCAGGCCCACGGTCGCCGTAGCGCGTCAGCTGCGTGATCTTGCGCCGGCCGGCCTCGCCTTCCTTGCGCAACTCCATCAGCGACGGCACGACCATCGAGAGCATCTGGATGATGATCGAGGCCGAGATGTACGGCATCACGCCCATCGCGAAGATCGACAGGCGCTGCAGCGCGCCGCCAGAGAACATGTTGACGATGCCGAGGATGGTGTTCGACTGGTCGTTGAAGAAGCGCGCCACGGCTCCCGGATTGATGCCCGGCACCGGAATGAACGTGCCGATGCGATAGACGACCAGCGCGCCGAGCAGAAACAGCAGCCGGCTGCGGATCTCGCCGAGCGCGAGCCAGCCTCGGCCGAATGCGAGGCGCATCGGATTGCGGATTTGCCGGCGTTGGCCACGTCTTAGCGTCCTCGACCTTGCCGCCGGCCGCTTCGATGGCCGCCCGCGCGCCCTTGGTGGCGCCGATGCCTTTGAGCGTCACGGCCTTCTCGAGCTTGCCCGAGAGCACGACCTTGGCCTGCTCGGCGAATCCGGCGATCAGCTGCGCCAGCTTCAGCGCCGCCAGATCGACGACCGGCCCGGTGACCAGTGCCAGCTCATGCAGCCGCACTTCGGCGCGCAGCCGCTTTGATCGCCGAGCGGAAGCCGACCTTCGGCATACGCCGCTGCAGCGGCATCTGGCCGCCTTCGAAGCCGACCTTGTGGTAGCCGCCCTTGCGGGCGCGCTGGCCCTTGACGCCGCGGCCGCAGGTCTTGCCCTGGCCGGCCGAGGCGCCGCGGCCGACGCGCAGGCGCGGCCGTCGCGAGCGGCCCCGGCGGCTTTATGTGTATTCAGACGCATCGATCAGAGCTGCCTCTCACCTTCAGCAGGTGCGTCGCGGCGTTGATCATGCCGCGGTTCTCGGCCGTGTCAGCGACCGTCACGCTCTGGTGCCGGCGCCGCAGGCCGAGGCCCCGCACCGAGGCGGCGATGTTGCCGAGCTGCCCGTGCACAGGCTCGCGCATGCAGCGTCACCTTGACTGTGCTTGTTGCCGGCCATCACCTTCACCCCGAGAATCTCTTCGAGACGTCTTGCCGCGCTTGGCCGCGATGTCCTCGGGCGAGCGGATCGTTGGCGAGCGCCTTGATGGTCGCGCGCACCACGTTGATCGGGTTGCGCGAGCCGTAGCTCTTGGCGAGCACGTTGCGCACGCCGGCGCACTCGAGCACCGCGCGCATGCCGCCGCCGGCGATGACGCCGGTACCTTCCGAGGCCGGCTGCATGAACACGCGCGTCGCGCCGTGCGTGCCGCTGACCGCGTAGTGCAGCGTGTCGTTGCGCAAGCTCACGTTGACCAGGTTCTTGCGCGCCTGGGTCATCGCCTTGGAGATGGCCACCGGCACTTCGCGGGCCTTGCCAAAGCCAAAGCCGACGCGACCGGCGCCGTCGCCGACCACCGTCAGCGCGGTAAAGCCGAACTGCCGGCCGCCCTTGACGACCTTGGCGGTGCGGTTGACCGCGACCAGCTTCTCGACTGCAGGTCGTCGGCGCTCTGCTGATCTTTTCCATTCTTGCCATATGCTCTGTACCTGCTTAAAACTTCAAGACCGGCTTCGCGGGCCGCATCGGCCAGCGCCTTGACGCGGCCGTGGTACTGGAAACCGGAGCGGTCGAAGGCGACCTTGCGTGATGCCCGCGGCCTTGGCCCGCTCGGCGATGGCGCGGCCGACGGCCTTGGCCGCCTCGACGTTGCCGGTGCCCTTCAGACCCTCGCGCGACGTCCTTCTGCACGGTGGAGGCGCGCGCCAGCACCTTGGCGCCGGCGCGCATCGAACAGCTGCGCGTAGATATGCCGCGGCGTGCGATGCACCGTCAGGCGGGCAACGCCCGAGCTCGCGGATCTTGCGCGCGGGTCCTGACTGCGCGGCGCAGTCGCGGCGCTCCTTCTTGGTGATCGCTGACTCATTACTTCTTCTTGCCCTTCCTTGAGGGTGATCTTCTCACCGCGTAGCGCACACCCTTGCCCTTGTAGGGCTCGGGCGGGCGGATGTCGCGGATCTCGGCCGCCGTCTGACCGACCTTCTGCCGGTCGGTGCCCTTGATGAGGATCTCGGTCTGGCTCGGCGTCTCGATGATGATGCCCTCCGGAATCGCGATAATCCACCGGGTGCGAAAAGCCGAGCGTCAGGTTCAGCGTCTTGCCCTGCACCGCGGCGCGAAAGCCGACGCCGACCAGCTCGAGCTTGCGCTCGTAGCCCTTGGTGACGCCGCTGACCATGTTGGCCAGGTGCGCGCGCGTGGCGCCGGCGCGGATGCGCACCGCATCGTCGCCGGTAAACTTCACCTGCAGCCGCTTGTCCTCCTGCACCACCGAGACGCCCTCGCCCAGCGGCAGGCTCAGCGAGCCCTTGGCGCCCTTGATCGTGATCACCGCCTCGGCGGCGACGGTCACGGTCACGCCTGCGGGCAGATCGACCGGAGCGTTTGGCAACTCTCGACATGTTCGCTAATACCTGTATGACTGCGGCGGCGCTTAAGCCACGATGCACAGCACTTCGCCGCCCTGGCCGATGGCCCGCGCCGCCTTGTCGGTCATGACGCCCCTGCGGCGTCGAGATGATCACCGTCCCCATGCCGCCGAGCACCTTGCGGCATCTCGTCCTTGCCGCGATAGATGCGCAGCCCCGGGCGGCTCACGCGCTCGAGGCGGTCGATCACCGGCCGGCCCTCGAAATACTTCAGGTCCGATGCGTCAGCTGCGGCTTGCCGTCGCTCGGCGTCGACACTGAAATCGGCGATGTAGCCCTCGTCCTTCAGCACCTTGAGGATCGCAGTCTTGAGCTTCGAGGAGGCGAGCGTGCACCTCGGCCTTGCGCGCGCGTCTGCCCATTGCGGATGCGGGTCAGCAGATCGGCGATCGGATCGGTCATGCTCATGCTTATAGCGCTCCTCACCAGCTCGCTTTGGTCAGGCCCGGAATCTCGCCGCGCGTCGCGACCTCGCGGATCTTCGACACGCGCCAGGCCGAACTTGCGGTACACGCCGCGCGAGCGGCCGGTGATCGCGCAGCGATTGCGCTGGCGCGTCGGGCTCGCATCCCGCGGCAGCGCCTGCAAGCTTGGCCTGCGCGGCAGCGCGCTCCTCGGGCGAGGACTTCGGGCTGCGGATCAGTTCCTTCAGCTGCGCGCGCCTGGCGCGCGTACTTCTTCACGATCTGCAGCGCGACGCTTCTCGCGCTCGACCATGTTGGTCTTGGCCATAGCCGTTTCCTTAGTCCGAGTTACTTCGCGGAACGGGAAGTTGAAAGCCTCGAGCAGCGCCCGGCCGTGCTTGTTGTCGCTGCGCCGTCGTGGTAATGGTGATGTCCATGCCCCGCATCTGATCGATCTGCGTCGTACTGGATCTCCGGGAAAATGATCTGCTCGCTGCACGCCGAGCGTGTAGTTGCCCCGGCCGTCGAAGGCACGCGGCGACACGCCGCGGAAATCGCGGATGCGCGGCATCGCGATGCTGATCAGGCGGTCGAGAAACTCGTACATGCGCGCGCCGCGCAGCGTGACCTTGCAGCCGATCGGCAGGCCCTCGCGCATCTTGAAGGACGCGATCGCCTTGCTTCGACTTGCTGATCATCGGCTTCTGGCCGGTGATCTTGGTCAGATCGGCGACCGCCGCGTCCATCGACTTTGTCGGCGACGGCCTCGCCGACGCCCATGTTGACCGTGATCTTGGTGATGCGCGGCACCTGCATCGGGTTCTTAAGGCCGAGCTCGGCCGTCAGCTTCGGCACGACCTGCTTTGCGGTAGAACTCTTGTAACCTTGCCATGTTCTTAACCTGCGCTTGGGCGCTGTGCACTCACTTGCTTGTCAGGCATCGATGACTTCGCCGTTGGACTTGAAGAAGCGCACCTTCTTGCCGTCGGCGAGCGTCTTGATGCCGACGCGGTCGGCCTTCTTGGCGGCCGGATTCCACAGCGCGACCTTCGAGCGTCGGCAGCGGCATCTCCTTCTCGACGATGCCGCCCGGCTGGTTGCGCCTGCGGGTTGGGCTTCTGGTGCTGCTTCACGCGGTTGATGCTCTCGACCAGCACTGCGCGGCCCGGCAGACGCTGCAGCACCGCGCCGCGCCGGCCCTTGTCGCGTCCCGACAGCACCACCACCTGTCGCCTTTACGGATCTTGTCCATGACTTCACCGCCAGCGCTCACAGCACTTCGGGTGCCAGCGAGATGATCTTCATGAACTGCACGTTGCGCAGCTCACGCGTCACCGGCCCGAAGATGCGCGTGCCGATCGGCTCGAGCTTGTTGGTCAGCAGCACCGCCGCATTGCCGTCGAAGTTGATCAGCGAGCCGTCGGCGCGGCGCACGCCAAAGCGCGTGCGCACCACCACCGCGTCGTAGACCTCGCCCTTCTTCACCTTGCCGCGCGGAATCGCGTCCTTGACGCTGACCTTGATCACATCGCCCACGGTCGCGTAACGGCGCCGCGTGCCGCCCAGCACCTTGATGCACATCAGCGTGCGGGCGCCGCTGTTGTCAGCGGCATTGAGCATGGTGCGCATCTGAATCATGACTTCATTTCCATATTTGCGAGCTTAAGTGCCGGCAGTTACTGCTGCTGCGCGGACCGCTCGACCACGGCCAGTAGCCGCCACGACTTGGGCGCGAATCGGCCGGCACGGCGTGACCGTCACGACGATCGCCCTTCGCGCGCCTCGTTGGTCTCGTCGTGCGCCAGGAGCTTGGTCGTGCGGCGCATGAACTTGCCGTAGGTCGGGTGACGGACCAGCCGCTCGATCTCGCACGGCGATGGTCTTCTGTCCATCTTGTTGCTCGACCACGCGGCCCGGTGAGCGTGCGGGCGCCCTTGGTCTCTGCCGCTGCCTGGCTACTCGTTCATCATTTCGCTCCGGCGGCCGCGTTGGCGGCGGTTGCTGGCGCTGCACGGTCTTGACGCGCGCAATGTTCCTGCGCGCCTTGCCGAAACTGGTCGGCTTGAGGCCTGGCCGGTCGCGCGCTGCAGGCGCAGCGCGAACTGCTCCTTGCGCAGCTTGAAAAGTCTCGGTGGCCAGTTCCGCCGGCGCCTTTTGCGTAATTCACTGGCTTTCATCAGCGCACCTGTCGTTTCACGAACGTGGTGGACACCGAGAGCTTCGCGCCCGCCAGGCGAAACGCCTCGCGCGCCTCACTTCGGTCGACGCCTTCCATCTCGAACAGCACCTTGCCGGGCTTGACCTTGGCGACTAGTACTCGACGTTGCCCTTGCCGCTGCCCATGCGCACTTCCAGCGGCTTCTTCGAGATCGGCACGTCCGGAAACACGCGGATCCAGATCTGGCCGCCGCGCTTGACGTAGCGCGCCATCGCGCGGCGCGCGGCCTCGATCTCGCGCGCCGTCATGCGCGCGCGGTCGGTCGCCTTCAGGCCGAATTCGCCGAAGGCGACACGTGTTGCCGCGCGTCGCAAGGCCGGTATTGCGGCCCTTGAACTGCTTGCGGTACTTGGTGCGTTTGGGTTGCAGCATGACGCTTTCAGTCCTTCAGGCCGCCGGGCTCGCCGGGGCCGGCGCTTCCGCGACGGCCGGCGCGGCAGCCGCGCTCGTCGCTGCAGCAGCCGCTGCGGCGGCAGCGGCGGCGCCTTCGGCGCGCGGCCTCGCGCCTGCTTCTCGAGCTGCGCGGCGTCGAACACTTCACCCTTGAAGATCCACACCTTGACGCCGATGACGCCGTAGGTGGTCTTCGCCTCGGCCAGGCCGTAGTCGATGTCGGCGCGGAAGGTGTGCAGCGGCACGCGGCCCTCGCGGTACCACTCGGTGCGCGCGATCTCCGACGCCGTTCAGGCGTCCCGACACGCGCACCTTGATGCCGAGCGCCCCGCTGCGCATGGTGCTCATCACCGCGCGCTTCATCGCGCGGCGGAACATCACGCGCTTCTCGATCTGCTGCGCGATGCAATCGGCGACCAGCTGCGCGTCGAGCTCGGGCTTGCGGATCTCAGCGATGTTGAGCCGCACATCGAGCACCGGCGATACCGAGGCAGCTTCGCCGTCTCGGCCGCAGCTTCTCGATGTCCTCGCCCTTCTTGCCGATCACGATGCCGGGACGCGCGGTCTGGATCGTGATGCTGGCTTTCTTCGCCGCCCGCTCGATCAAGATGCGGCTGACCGAGGCTTCGGCGAGCTTCTTCTTCAGGAACTCGCGCACGCGGAAGTCGGTGTAGCACGAGCGGCGGAAACTGCTTCTTGCTGGCGTACCAGCGCGAGGTCCAGTCGCGGGTGATACCCAGGCGAATGCCCAGCGGATTGACTTTCTGACCCATGCGTTAGTCCTTCTTCCCGTCGCTGACGCTGATCGGTGATGTGGCTGTTGCGCTTGACGATGCGGTTGCCGCGGCCCTTGGCGCGCGCGGGGAAGCGCTTGAGCACGGGGCCGTATCGACCTGGATGCTCGACATCCTTCAGCTCGTCGATGTCGGCGCCGTGGTTGTGCTCGGCGTTGGCGATGGCCGACTCGAGCACCTTGTTCACGAGCTCGGCGCCTTTCTTCGGCATGAACTTCAGCGTCGCCAGCGCGTTGCCGACCGGCTTGCCGCGCACCACGTCGGCGACCAGCCGGCACTTTCTGCGGCGAGATGCGCGCGTAGCGCATATGGCTGTGGCTTGCATGATTTACTCCGCCTACCGCTGACTTTACGGTCGCGCCGGTGGCCCTTGAAGGTGCGGGTCGGCGAGAACTCACCCAGCTTGTGGCCGACCATGTTCTCGGTGATCAGCACCGGAATATGCTGCTTGCCGTTGTGGACGGCGATCGTCAGCCCGACCATCTCGGGCAGACCGTCGAGCGGCGCGACCAGGTCTTGATCGGCTCGCGGTCGTTCTTGGCCGGAAGCGAGCTGCACCTTCTTCGCCAGATGCAGATCGACGAACGGACCTTTTTTCAATGAACGTGGCATGTGCGACGCTCCTCAACTATCTTTCCTGCGGCGCTGCACGATCATGCTGCCCGTGCGCTTGTTGCGGCGGGTCTTCAAGCCCTTGGTCTGCGAGCCCCACGGTGAAACCGGATGCGGGATTGCCCTGGCCGGACTTGCCTTCACCGCCGCCGTGCGGGTGATCGACCGGGTTCATCGCGAGGCCGCGCACCGTCGGGCGGATGCCGCGCCAGCGCTTGGCGCCGGCCTTGCCGTAAGCTGCGCAGGTTGTGCTCGTCATTGCCGACTTCGCCGATCGTCGCGCGGCATTCGATGTGCACCTTGCGGGTCTCGCCGGACTTGAGGCGCAAATACGCATAGCTGCCTTCGCGCGCCGTGAACATCGCCGAGTTGCCGGCGCTGCGCGCCAGCTGGCCGCCGCGGCCGGGCTTCAGTCTCGACGTTGTGCACGGTTGAGCCGACCGGAATGTGGCGCAGCGCCATGGCATTGCCGGCCTTGATCGGCGCATCGGCGCCGGAGCGGATCTCATCGCCGGCCTTGACTCCCTTGGGCGCGAGGATGTAGCGGCGCTCGCCGTCCGTGTACAGCACCAGCGCGATATGGGCGGTGCGGTTCGGATCATATTCGAGCCGCTCGACGACGCCCTTGATGCCGTCCTTGTCGCGCCTAAAATCGATGAGGCGGTACTTCTGCCGCGAGCCACCGCCGATGTGGCGCGTGGTGATGCGGCCGAAGTGATTGCGCGCACCGGTCTTGTTCTGGTGCGCGGTCAGCGGCTCGAACGGCCCTTCCTTATGCAGGTGGCCGCGGGCGACGCGCACCACAAAGCGGGCGCCGGGCGAAGTCGGTTTGAGTTTGATCAGTGCCATGTTGCTGCCTGTCGCTCTTTAGGCCTTGCCAGCGGCTTCGTAATCGATGCTCTGGCCGGCTTCGAGGCGCACGTAGGCTTTCTTCCAGTCCTGCGTGCGCCCGCGGGTTTTGCCAAAGCGGCGGGTCTTGCCCGGCTCGTTGAGCACATTCACCGCGGCGACCTTGACGTCGAACATCAGCTCGACCGCCTGCCTGACCTCGGTGCGGGTCGCGTCCGGCCGCACTCGAAACGCATACTGGTTGCGCTCCTGCAGGCCCTGGGAAGTCTTTTCGGTCACGTGCGGCGCGAGCAGCACGCCCATCAGTCGCTCCCGGCTCATTGCAGGCGCTCCTCGAGCAATTTGACCGCCGCCACCGTCGCCAGCACTTTTTCGTGGCGCGCGAGGCTCACCGGATTGACCGCCGCGGCGGCCAGCACCTCGACATTCGGCAGGTTACGCGCCGCGAGAAACAGCTTCTCATCGAGCGCCTCGACAATAATCAGCACGTCATCGAGCGCGAGGGACTTGAGCTGCGTGAGCAAAAGCTTGGTCTTCGGCGCCTCGAGCGCGATCGCGCTGGTGACCAGCAGGCGGTCCTGACGGATCAGTTCGGAGAGCATCGAGCGCAGCGCGCCACGATACATCTTGCGGTTCACTTTCTGGCTGAAGTCGCGTGGTACGGCGGCAAAGGTGCGGCCGCCACCGACCCAGATGGGGCTGCGGATGGAGCCGGCGCGCGAGGAGCCCGTGCCCTTCTGCGGCCGCGGCTTGCGGCCACCGCCGCGCACTTCGGCGCGGGTCTTCTGCGCCTTGGTACCGGCACGTCCCGCAGCCTGGTAGGCCTGCACCACCTGAAACACGAGCGCCGGATTGTAATCGCGGCCGAAAGTGGTTTCGGACACGTCCAGTGCAGCCCCGCCATTGGCGACTTTGAGTTTCATGATCGTTTACTGCTTCTTGTTCGGGGTCACTTTCTTGCGGGCCGCGCGCCGGGCCGCCTTGACCGATGGGCGCACCACCACCTGGCCGCCTTCGGCGCCTGGCACCGCGCCGCGGATCAGCAGCAGGTTGCGGGCGGCATCGACGCCGACGATGCGAAGATTCTCCGTGGTGCGACGCACAACACCCATGTGCCCTGACATCCGCTTGCCCGGGAAGACCCGGCCGGGCGTCTGGCGCTGGCCGATCGATCCTGGCATGCGATGCACGAGCGAGGCGCCGTGGGTGGCCATGCCACCGGCAAAATTGTGCCGCTTCATGGTGCCGGCAAAGCCCTTGCCGCTCGTCACCCCGGTGACGTCCACGGCCTGGCCCTCGCTGAAAAGATCCACCTTCAGCTCGCTCCCGGCCTTCAATTCGGCGCCCTCGGCGTCCTTGAGGCGAAACTCCAGCAGCGCGCGGCCCGGCAGCACGTTGGCGCTGGCAAAGTGGCCGGCGGCCGCCTTCGACAGCAGCTGCGGGCGCTTCTCGCCGTAGGTGACCTGCACGGCGCGGTAGCCGTCCTTTTCGACGGTTTTAACCTGGATGACGCGGTTCGGCAGCGCCTGAACCACGGTAACGGGCACCGATTCCCCGGCGTCCGTGAAAATGCGAGTCATGCCGCACTTGCGGCCGACCAGACCAATGGCCATCTCTATTTCCTCACAATGGGCGCCCGCTGCGATTGGCAGACGCCGCACACAAATCCAATAGGCAGGATCACAGGAGGGCTGTTAAGGCTCTCGAGTGGTCTTGGCAGCCCCGCGGCCGCCAACCTCGCCCGATTCCACGCCTACACGTGGGGTCCGCCCGGCGATTGCCGGGGGCTCAAAAGGCCGCGCAGTATATCAGCAAATCCTAGCCGATCAAGGCGCCGGCTTAGCCTGTTTTTAAGGCTCCGCGCGCCCGCCGTGCCGCCACGGGGCGGCTTCGGCCTGCAGTCATTTGTTCTCGGTCGGCGTCTCGGTCGGCGTGTCGGTCTTGGGCGGGCTCTTTTTGAGCTTGTCGACCTCGGTTTTGGTGGCATCCGCGGTCTGCTTGGCCACTTTTTTGGTCGCTTCGCCCACAGCCTTGGCTTCGGTCTTGGTCTTGTCGGCCACGATCTTGGCGTCGCGCTTGGCCGCATCGCCGGCCGCCTTGGCATCGGCTTTGGCGGCCTCGCCGACCGATTTGGCGTCACGCTTGATGGCGTCCCCGGTCGCTTTGGCGTCTTCCTTGATTTTATCGGTGACCCCGGCGCCGCCCTCGGGCTGCGCGGCCGGCGTCGGATTGTCCTCGGCGCTCGCCATCTGGCAGGCGATGGCGACGGCGGCAGTCAGAACTGCGATACCTAGGAATTTGTTCATAGAGGTACCCTTGGGTTTCCCGCTTGAGGCCGCGGATTCTACGCCGGGTCATCTGCCATGGACGGCGCCGGCACGATTTTAAGGTTGCGCCGTGGCCTGCCCATTCTGGCGGTAGACCACGCCGCCTTTCATCACGAAATCGACGTGCTCGAGCAGATTGGTATCCTGCAACGGATCGCCGGTGACGGCGACCAGATCAGCAAAATGATCGGCCTTTACGGCCCCGATCCGGTCGGGGGCGCCAATAAGATCCGCGGCATTACGCGTCGCGGCGAGAATGGCATCCGCCGGGGCCAAGCCGTTGGCGATCAGCAGGCCAAATTCCATGGCGTGATCGCCTTCGCCGATATCCGTCCCGTAGGCGATTTTGACTCCCGAGCGGATCGCGAGCGGCAGATTGCGCTTGGGCAGCGGATCGTAAGTGAGCTCCTTGGCAGGCGTGCCGGGGGTCAGCAGCTCCGGATGATCGCGCGCCGCCACGTAATAGACCTCATAGACCGTCAGGGTCGGCACCAGATAGGTGCCGTGCGCCTTCATCAGCGCGAAGGTCTCGGCCGTGGCGAAGGAGCCGTGTTCCACCGAATCTACCCCGGCACGTACAGCGTTCTCGATCGCCGCGGCCGGGTAGATATGAGCGGCGACCTTCAGCCCGAGCGCATGCGCGGTCTCCACCGCCACCCGCATCTCCTCGTTGGTCATCAGCTGCAGGGTAGGCGCATCGCCGCTCGAGGCAATGCCGCCCGAGGGCATGATCTTGATCAGGTCGGCACCGCGACGCTTGTGCTCGCGCACCCGGATACGGGCTTCATCGGGCGTATCGACCCGGCCGTTATCCCAGCCCGGATGCATCAGCTCCTGATCGATGCCATCGCGCGGATCCCCATGACCGGCCGTCGGACCCAGCGGTTCGAGCGACACCCACAGGCGCGGGCCGGGAATCTGGCCTTGGGCGATGGCGTCGCGGATCGCGGTCGTCTCATCGCCGCCGCCGACGTCGCGGGCACTGGTAAATCCCTGCTGCAGCATCTGGCGGACAAACACCGCGCCGTCAAAGGCCCGGTTCAGGTCCGAGCGGGTCAGCCAGTTCTCGGTGCGGTTGGTGTGACCCGGCAAGCGACTTGAGATATGCACGTGGCAGTCAATGAACCCCGGCATCACCGTCTCACGCGAAAGATCGATGACCTGCCCGCCGGCGGGAGTCGAAAATCCGGGCACCACGGCCGTGATGCGATCATTGCTGATCAGGATGGAAACCCGTTGCTGCGGCGGTGCGCCTGAGCCGTCGATCAGTGTGCCGGCGTGCACGACCAGCTCGCTGGCCGAGGCCTGCCCGCTCAGCGCCAGCGCTGCCAGGGCGCTCATCCATAGCGATCGGCGCATGATCATCTCCCGCAGATTTGCCCTTGGGGCTGCCTTGGCGTTGAGGATACACGCCCGCGCGGATCGCATGCAGCCGCGCGCGCTGCGCGCCGCTCAGCGTCCGCCGCCGGCGATCGGCGCGCCCTCATTGCCGGTCAGCGCCAGCGCTTCGTGCAGGGTCGGCACCAGGTTTGATTCGCCGAGCACTTTGGTCACGCCGTGACGGTCCATGTCGGCCCGCAGGAAGGGACTGACCCGCGCAAACACCAGCACCACTTTGCGTCGCCTAAGCTCCACGGCCAGATCCCGCACCGTACGGGCCGCCGAGTAATCCATATCGGTGATGGCGCCGGCCTCGATCACGAACCAGTGGACCGGTGTCGGCGCCTGCTCGATGAGCGCCCGGACCTCGTCGGCAAAGTGGTAGTCGTTGGCATAGAACAGATCGGCGCTGAAGCGATACAGAATCAGCCCCGGCGCCGTCTCGGTGCCCGGGATGGGCGGCTCCGGCTGCCAGCCGCCAGCCGCGGCGGGCATCAGAATGCTGGTGTGCGGCCGATAGCTGTGGTTCACGTGTCTGAGCAATGACAGCGCGATGGCGAGCAAGATCCCCTGCTCGACGCCTGCGATCGCCACCGCCGCGGCCGTCAGGATCGCGAGCGCGAACTCGCCCGGGCTCTCGCGGCGGATGTCGCGCAGGCTCCGCATATCAATCAGGCCCACGGCGATGGTAAAGACGATGCTCGCCAGCACGCAGTGCGGCAGATAGCGGAGCGGTGCGGTCAGGAACAGCAGCACCAGCACCACCATGGCCGCGAACACGACGTTGGCCAGCTGGCTGCGCGCACCGGCGCTGTCGGCCATCGCGGTCTGCGTCGGGCTGCCATTGACCACGAACGCGCCACTGAAGGCCGCCGCAGCGTTGGCGGCGGACAAGCCGAGAATGTCGGCGTCCGGGTCGACGCGCTCCCCGTACCGTTCGGCATAGAAGCGGGCCGCTGCCGCGCTTTGCGCGATGATCATCACGAAGCACGATCCCGCGGCCGGCAACAGCGCGAGCAGCTCCCGGAAGGTTACGCGGGGCAGGCTAAGCGCAGGCAGACCGCCCGGCACCGCGCCGATGACCGCAATCCCGTGCCCGGCCCAGTCGTAGCCGTAACTTAGCGCCACCGCAACGATGACCACCACGAAGGACACCGGCACGCGCGCCAGCCAGTGGCGAAAAACCAGGATCAGCGCCACCACCAGCAGTGAGATCTCAGCAACGGCCGGATGAATCAGCCGCCAGCCGGATGCCAGCTGCTGCAGCTGCTCGAGCGTATGCGACGAACTGACGACGATGCCGAGCATGTCCCCGAGCATGGCGATGCCGACCTGAACGCCGACACCGGCGAGAAATCCGACCAGTACCGTGCGCGAGAGGAAGTCGGCGAGAAAGCCGAGCTTGAACAGGCGCGCCAGCAGCAGCAGCACCGCGGTCAGCAGTGCCACCAGGCCGACGAGGGCCACGTAGGCGGCGCTCCCGCTCGGCGCCATGGCCGACAGGCGTGCCGCGAAGATGGCAGCGGTCGCCGAATCGGCCGAGACCACCAGGTGACGCGAGGAGCCGAAGATGGCAAAGGCCAGCACTGGCAGGATCACCGTGTACAGGCCGGTGACCAGCGGCATGCCGGCGATCCGTGCATAGCCCAGCACCTGCGGGATGTTCATCGAGGCGAGCGTCACGCCGGCCATCGCATCGCGGATCGCGCTGCGCCAGCGGAGCGGCAGGATGCCGCGCAACAGCGGCAGGTTCAGGGCCATGGCAGGTGAGATCCCACGCGTGCCGGTGCGATCAGGTCATGCCGCCGTTGATCGAAATGATCTGCGCGGTGATATAGGCCGCGTCCTCTGAGGCCAGGAACGCGACCAGCGCCGCCACCTCCTCAGGGAGCCCTGCGCGCTTCATCGGTATCAGCCGGGCGATGGTTTCGGCGTCGAACTGATCGCGGGTCATGGAGCTGTCGATCAGACCGGGCGCGACCGCATTGACCGTGATGCCGCGCGTCGCCAACTCGAGCGCCAGGGCGCGCGTCGCGGAATTCAGCGCGCCTTTGGCGGCCGCGTAATTGACCTGGCCGCGATTGCCCATCAGCGCGGCGACCGAGGAGATGTTGATGATCCGTCCCCAGCGCGTGCGGATCATCGGCAGCGTCAGCGGCTGCGTGACATTGAAGAACCCGCTGAGGCTCACATCGAGCACCTGCTGCCACTGCTCAGGCCTCATGGCCGGAAAGGCCGCGTCCTCATGCACGCCGGCGTTGTTCACCAATATCTGGATCGGCGCGCGCTCGAGCAGCCGCTCCAGGTGCTGGCGGACCTGCGCCGCATCGGTGACATCGAAGCTTAAGGACTCGGCCTGCAATCCCTGGCCGGTCAGCTCGCGCGCCACGGACTCGGCTGCCGCCGGATTGGTATGCGCATGCACGTAAACGCGGTGGCCGGCCGCGGCCAGCCGCCGGCAGATGGCAGCACCGATGGCACCGCTCCCGCCCGTGACCAGTGCGCATTTGGGCGGCTGATTCATGAATTCCGTGCCCGGCGGGCGGCGTTCAGGACGATCGTGGCGCGGCCGCTGGCAATCACTTCATCCGCCGCCGTGACCGAAAACTGGTAGAGCACCGCCGACTCATCGCCGCCCAAGTAAGTGCCGGCCGCAACCAGATCGGCCGCGAGGTCATCGAGGCGGGACCGGTACAGGCTCACCTCGCGAACGCTCGCGAGGTACCCCGCGGCCGGCGCCGCGCCGGTCAGAGTCCCGATCAGGGCGCCGTGCACCGCCATGGCCTGGGCCGCGTACTCGATGGCGCAGATGGCATCAAGCCGGCCACGGCCGCGCAGCGGATTATCGGGCAGGCGATGCGTGCCGGAGCGGCAGCGGATGCCGTTGGCCGACCAGTCGAGCACTTCTTCGAGCAGGCACATGTCACCCTGGTGCGGGATGTGCGCGGCGATCCACTGGCGATTCATGGACATGTCACTACCTTAACCTGTACCTGTAGCGGTTGCAGATACTCGAGCGCGACGCTCCCGGACTGCCCGCGCGCTATGAGCTCAAGCAGCGGCAAAACGCGGGCCGCGGGGATCGTGCGGCGCAGCCCCTCCAGATCGGGCCTTGCCGGAGCCTCCGTCGCGCCGCTGCCGATCGACACGCTGATCCCGGCCAGCGACCTAGCGGTCCGTGCGGGGCGCAGCAGCAGCGCCACGCCAAAGGCCGCGGGAATGGGCCGCTTCTCGCGCAGCGGCGGCGGGTAGTCCAGATCGTAGGCAATTAACAGGATGTCGGCCGGCTCGGCCGCCAGCTGCGTCAGCGCCTCGAGCAGGCCCGCGGCAAAGCTGGCGTCGTAAGCCGAAATCACCGTCGATGATTCGGTATCGCGCGTTGCGATGCTCCAGTAGCCCGCGGTCACGTTATGCACCGAGTTATGAAAGCGCGTGGGCGAGATCTGCCGGTCAGCCGACGCCAGCGTCTCGCAGATCGCGTGGCAGTTGTCGCCATCGCCGCCGGAGGAGGCGAACACGCCGCGCAGCGCGGCGGCATTCGCCGCTGCCTGTTGCGCAGCCTCGAGGCCGACGGCGAGCGCTAGGTTGACCACGCGCCCGGTACGGCGTCGCTCCGCCGGGGGCAGCAGCGCAGGTGGCGGAATCTGCGTCGCCGCCGGCTCAAGTGCGCCCCCGCCGCTCAGCACCTCGCGGGCAGCCGGCCAGTTTGCCAGGCCAGGGCCAAGCAGTCCGATGCCGTCGATGTAGGCTGACAATGGCTTCAAGGTGCACCCATCTTCAATCCAGCAATCCGAAGATCAGGCTGCAGTTGGTGCCGCCGAAACCAAACGAGTTACTGACCGCATACTGAACGATGGCCGGACAGTTGTGAGCGAGGTAGCGCAGATGGCAGGCCGGGTCGAGCACCGTAAGGTTCAACCCGCCCGGGATGAATGCTTGTTGCAGCGCCAGCGCGCAGATCACTGCCTCCACCGCGCCGGCGGCCCCGAGCGCGTGGCCGGTGGCGCCTTTGGTCGAACTGCAGGCGATATCGCTGCCGAATACCGCCTCGACCGCCAGCGACTCGGCGCTGTCGTTGCTGACGGTGCCAGTGCCGTGCAGGTTTATATAGTCGATGGCGGCCGGATCGATGGCCGCTGATTTAAGCGCCCTTTGCATGGCCACTCGCGCGCCCTGCCCCTGCGGCTGCGGTGAGGACAGATGATAGGCATCACTCGACTCACCGACACCGAACAGGCCGATGCCGAGCTGCGGCTTATCCGGCGGGACCGGCTCGAGCAGTGCAAAGGCCGCCGCCTCGCCAATCGATATGCCGTCGCGCGCAGCATCGAACGGCCGGCAAGGCAGGCGTGAGGTCAGCTGCAGCGAGTGAAATCCATACAACGTCGTCAGGCACAGCGAATCGACGCCGCCGACCACCGCTGCATCGATGACGCCGGCGGCCATCATGCGCTGCGCGGCGCCGAATACCTTGGCACTGGAGGAGCAGGCCGTCGATATCACGGCGGCCGGGCCCTCGAGGCCTAGCACCTGGCGCGTGAACGCCGCCACCGAATAGCAGTTGTGCGAGCCCGCGTAGTTAAATCCGGCCGGCAACGCACCGCTTACCGGATCGCGATGCCGGTAGGCGATTTCCGTTTCCAGGATCCCGGAAGTGCTGGTGCCAAGAAATACGCCAATCCGGCGGGGACCGAAGCGCGCCGCACTGCGCGCGACCGCCTCTACAAAGCCATCCTGCCGCAGTCCGAGCCAGGCGAGGCGGTTGTTGCGGCACTCGAACTGCGCAAGATGCGCCGGCAGTGGCTCGTGCTCGAGCCCGGGCACCTCACCGACGTAGGTATCGAGCTCAACGGTCTCGAAGTGGCACGGAGCCAGACCGCCGCGCTCGGATTGCAGCGCATCGAGCGTGGCGGCAAGCCCGGTCCCGATGCAGCTGGTGGCTGTCATCCGGCTCAACGCCAGCGGCTTCAAGGCGCGCCTCGCAAGGAAATGCTGGACAGTCCGGCCCGCTGCAAGGCCGCAAGCAACGGCGGCAGCACCTCGAGAATGACCGCCCGGCCGGCTTCCGTGTGCGCAGCATGACCGTCGTGCAGCAGCAAAATGTCGCCAGCTTGCAGCCCTTGGGTCAGGCGCCTAAGCACCTTCTGCGGATCGGCGGTGACGGTGTCGAAGCCGCGGCGGGTCCAGCTCACCAGCTTAAGGCCAAGCCGGCACAGCACCGGCTCAAGGAACGGATTTCGCAGACCGGCAGGGGCGCGAAAATACCGCGGCGGCGCAACGCCGAGCGCCGCGATGCTGCGCTGGGCCTGCTCGATCTCGCGGCTCATGCGCCACGGGCCGAGCAGCGAAAATTGATGACGATGGTGCTGGGTGTGATTCTCGATGTCATGACCGGCGGCGAGGATTTGGCGGGCGAGTTCGGGGTGCGCTGCCACGCGCTCGCCGATGCAGAAAAACGTCGCGTGGCAGCGGTGGCGGGCGAGCAGCTCGAGCACCTGCGGGGTCACGAGCGGGTCCGGGCCGTCATCGATGGTAATGGCCACGTACCCGGCCGCCGCCGCCGCGGCCGGCAGGCGCGTCTGGTTCGGGCCAAGCAGCCGGCTGCGCGGCCAAAGCCCAAGCGCTGTCAGCCACAGGTGATTGCACACGATCAGGGCGATGGACCATGGCCACCATGAAAGTCGCGCGAGCACGAGACCCAAAGCCAGTAGGTGCAGGGCGAGCGTTGCATAGAAGGCCGCAGCCGGCCGCCAGCGGCGTGCAAGGGCATTAACAGGTAAGGGTTGCAGCATGGGCGATCAGGCGGGCCGCACGCCTGGCGCGTCGCGGAACTGTCGATCCAAAAAATTGCCCCACAGAACAGTCCAGACCGCCCAGTCATGGCCGCCCTCCACCACATCGACGGAAGCTGCCGGCAACATCTCAACCATCAGAGTCAGTGTATCGGCAAAGCGGTCGGCACGCCCGTAGCCGAGGTACACGGCAAGCGGCGTGTGGCGCAGGTTGCGGATGAACTGCCAGATGCGCCGGTCCTCATCGTCAGCGCCGATAGGCCCCGGCTGCCAGGCACCCAACCCGCCAGCCCGGGCAATTTCACCACCGATGATCCGGTTGCCAAGGTAAGGGGCCAGCAGGCATATCCCGTCGACCTCCCCGGGAAACTCCATGGCGTAGGCCAGGGCCATAGAACCGCCCAGCGAGATGCCGGCGAGCCAGACGCTTTGGCAGCCGGCCGCACGGGCCGGCAGCACGACCTCCCGCCGCAGCCGCTCAAGTATCGAGCGGTCCGCGAGGTGCTGCGGATCGGGATGCACGAGCGCAAGATCGAGCTTAAGGCCGCGGCGCCGCACCGCCTGCGCGAAGCCGGCCCGCTGGAAATCCTGCGGTCCCTCGTAGGCGCCCGGCAGCAGCGCGATGCGCTGCGGCGCGAGCTCGCCGGCCATGGCCGGCTCAAGCAATACCTGCATGGGCTATTGACCCGACGGCGCGCCGGCCGCGCCGCGCGCCATGACCGCCGAGAACAGCAGCGCGAGCACTGCCCCGGGAGCGACGGTCGAGCCGAGCGCACTGAGCACCGGCACGCTGGAAGTGGCCAGCACGCCAAAGCCTATGACCGAGGTCGCATTGGCGACCAGCAGCGAGCTGAGCGTACGCTCGCCCGCGTCCGGGTCGGCAGCTTCGGTCGTGCGGTCAAAAAACAGCGCGTAATTGGAGCCGACCGCGACGATCAGCAGCAGGCCGATCAGATGCAATATCGTCAGCGGGTGCGAAAGCAGCGCGAAGCCGGCCACCACGCAGAGCACGGCGAGCAGGAGCGGTGCCAGCACCCTGGCGGTGCGGGCAGCCGAGCGAAGCACCAGCAGCAACAGCAGCGCTATGCCGGCCAGCCCGAGCAGCGACAGCCGCATGGCACCGGACAGGTAGCCATCGTATAAGGCATCGGCCTGCTGCTTCAGATCCAGCAACAGCACCGAGGTGCCGGGGAGCCGGACCGAATCCAGTGCGCCTCGCACCGCTTCAACGTCGATGGTTTGCGCGTGCGCTCCGTTGGCGGGCGCGCGCAGCGGCAACAAGGCGCTCCATTGATTGCCATCGTGAATCAGCAGCGCATCCAGTGCCGAGGACAGCGTCGTGCCGTGAAAGTCCGCTGGCGTCAGCGGCGAGGCCGTGCGCGCCGCCTCGACATCGGCCAGAAACGGGCCGAGCTGCTCGGCGCGGATGCCCGCATCGCGACTGGCCACCGCCAGATTCGCCTTAAGCCGCGCGGGCGGCGGCAGCGCCTCGCGCCGCACCTCTTGCGTCGCGAGGCTGGGCAGATACCGGCTCGGGCTCTCAAATCCCGCAATCACGCCGGAATCGATCAGTGCGTCGAGCTTCGCGCTGACCTGCTCGGCAGCGCGCAACGCCGCTTCGGCATCCGGTGCGCTGGTTACGACCAGATGCCGCACGTCCGGTGCGCCCAGATCGGCGCGCAGCTGGCCATCGAGCGCCAAAGCGGCCGCGGGCACGGGACTTAAGGCGCTCAGTTCACGATTCCACAACTGGCCGCGATGCGCGATGAGGCACAGGCAGGCGGCCGGCGGCAGCAGCCATAACAGCGCGCGCCAGCGGCGCACGGCGCGCAGCCCGCCCGCGACAATACGCGCCGGTGCGGCCAGCGACTTAACGGCGAGGTGTCTCGGTAGAAAATGCGGCAGGACAAAACGGGTCACCAGCGCCGCGGCGATGAGCCCTGCGATCGAGTACAAACCAAGCTGCGCCAGGCCCGGAAAATCCGAGAACAGGAGCGATGCGAAGCCCACTACGGAGGTCAACATGCCGAGGCGGATGGTCGGCCAAAGCCGGCGGCGCCAGCCTGCATCCGCGCCGGCACCACTGCGTTCAGCCTGGATGAACAGGTAAATGGAGTAATCCACCGCTTCGCCTATCAGCGTCACTCCAAATCCGAGGGTCAGTCCGTGCACCACGCCAAAACCGAGTGCGACGGCCGCTACGCCGGCGAGGATCCCGGAAACGACGGGCAGAAAACCCAGCAGCAAGGCGGGCACCGATCGGTATAGCAGCAGCAGCAAAGTTGCGATCAGCAACAGACTTAACGTCGATAAGCGCACGGCTTCATGCTCGATGGTCGCGCGCGCCTCGGCGGAAAACACGCCGGGCCCACTGAGCAGGAGCGTTGCGGTGGGTTTTGCCGCGCCTGCCGGGGAGGCGGCCAGCGCGGCAAAATCCTGGCGGATGGTATCGATGGCCAGCTGCTGGCCGTCGGTGTCCGATCCAGAGGCGCGGGTCTCGGTCAGCAGCAGCGCGCGCTCGCCATCGGCTGATACCCACACGCCCTGCTCGGCGCGCGGGTGCGAGGAGCTATCCAGCTGATCGAGCACCTGTTGCGCCTCGCCGGTCGGATCACGCGCCAGCAGATCCTCACTCAGCAGGCCGAGCGGCGATGCCAGCAGCTCGACACTCTGGCGCAGTGCCTGGGTCAGGCCGGCCACCGTGAACCGATCCTCGGTCACGGCGCGGCTCAGCACATAGCGGTGATTGAAGATGAAATCCTGATCGGCCTGCAAGCCACTCAGCTCCCCGTTGGCGATTGAGCGGAAGGCCGCTTCGGTACGAAGCTTTGCGGCCAGTTGCTGCGACAGCCGCGCCCGCGTCGGCGCATCCGCACCCTGGATCGACACCAGCATCAGTCGCGAGGTCGGTCCCTCGCGCAGCAGCCGCACCAGCATGCGTTGCGCCGCGGTCGGTGCCGAAGGCAGAAATGCCGAGAGATCCGCCGTGTACCTGGCCCGCGCCACCAGCAAGCCTGCCACGCTGATGGCCGCCAGCCAGATCATCAGCACTACCATGCGCTGGCGCATCAGAATCAGTCCACCGGTGTGAGCTTCATGATGGAATGATCGCCGTTGCGCCGCTGCGTCAGTACCTCGCGCACGGTGCCGCCCTCACCACCGATGCGGATGAATTCGATCCAGTGCGCGAGCGCAGGCTCAAGTGGCTTAAGCGTCAGCGTCCAGCCACCCGACTGCTCATCCAAGCTCAGATCGAACGAGCGCTCAAGCGCGGCGCGGTCGCCCGCCAGCGTCTGGCGCAGACCGTCAAACAGCGGCGCGAATTGCGGAAATTGCTGCAGGCTGGCGGTACGCTGCCGGCCGCCGCGGGAAAGCTGCAACTGATCACCATTGAGCTGCAGGTCTTCCGGCTGCGGTGTCAGCACCTTTTTCTCGAGGCGCCCGGAGGCATCGAACCACAGCTCGCCGGTGGACTGCACCGGGCCTTTGAGCAGGCGGCTGTAAGTCAGCTCAAGGAAAGTCGCGTGGCCGTGCTGGCGCTGCGCCAGCTGCTGCATGAGCTGATCGAGCCCGGCGTCGCCCGCCGCCGCCCGCGCGCTGGCGGCAAGCAACGCCGGCAGCAGCAGCATCACCAGTGCGGAGTACCTGCGGCGGCGCCGCGTTGCGGTGGCTTTAATCATGGCTCGCCGCGGCTCAGTCCCGCTTGCCGCTGGCGGACGATTCCTGCCAGAAATCAAGGAAGTTGAACCAGTTATAAGGGTAGCGGTGGCAGTAGCGCTCAAGCAGCGCCGCATAGCGCTCGATGGCCTCGTGCACCGCCTGGTGGCGGTGCTCGCGCGTGGTGTTGGAGAAATCCGCGACTTCCTCGATAACCACCCGGTAACGGTTGCCGCCGCAATATAGCCCGGCAATGAACAGCACCGGTCGCCCCAGCAGCGCCGCAACGCGCCACGGGCCTACCGGAAACGGCGCCGGCACGCCGAGAAAATTCACCAGCTCGACTGGCTGCTCGACCAGAGTGCGGTCGCCCATGATGTTGACGAAGGCGCCGCCGTCGAGCCGTGCGCGCAGCCGCAACATGGCATCGATGTTGCCGAGGATGATGAATTCCGGCGCGGCCGTGGGGTTAACGGCTTTCAGTACGGCGCCGACCTTGCGGGCATTTTCCTGATAAAGCGCCGTTGCCAGCGATACCTCGGGATGCTGACGGCCAAAGGCGTACATGACCTCAAAGCTCCCGAGATGCGCACTCATCAGAAAGCACCCCTCGCCACGCCGCAGCGCCGCCTCAACCAGCGCGATCCCGTCAACCTCAATGTCGAAGACTTCAAAACGATCGTTGAGCAGGAACACCCGGTCGTGAATGGTGGTCGCGAAGCTCAGCACGTGGACAAAGCGCTCGCGCGCGGTCGGCTCGCGGCCGAGCGCGCGCCGCAGGTAAACGCGGGCGTGGCGCAGCGCGGTCGGCGCGAACAGGAAGAAATAACTGGCGATGATGTACAGGATGATGCGCGATACCGGCCGGCCAACGGCCAGCGACAGCCGTCGATACATCCGCAGCATCACGACGCTGCCGCGTTCACGCTGCGTGGCCCACGCCGCAGTGGGCGCGCCGGGCTGCCGCACGCTGCCGCCGCTGTCGGTCATTTTGCCACCATCGCGCGCGGCGTCACCACGCCTTGCACAGCGACCCGTTCGGCCGAACGCAGCGCGAAGGCAATGCCGCCCGACGTATCGACCGTAAATTCCACGGCCAGCCGCTCGCCAGGGGCCACCGTTTTCTGAAATTTCACGCTGCCGATCTGGCAGCTGGCCAGACTGATACCGCTCGCGGCCTCGATCGCCCGCAAGGCCTCGGCCAGCAGCACCACGCCCGGCACGATCGGGTTGCCAGGGAAATGCCCGGCCAGCGCCGGATGATCGGCCGGAATCGTCAGTGAAATTTCGCTGCTCATCGCGAGGCTGACCGCTCCTTTGGCCTCAGCGCCGGGTGATAAGCGAACTGAGGACATGCAGCGGCAGCTTTCCGGTCGCATTACGCGGGATGTCATCGACAAACAGCAGCGGCCGGGGCAGGAACACCGGATCGATGCGGTCGCGCAGTTGCCGCACTACGGTCGCCGCATCCAGCTGTGGCGCCACGACCAGCGCCCCCAGGCGCGTTACGCCGGTCGGCGAGGCGCTCTCGTCATCGGGAAAGAAGAACGCCCCGTCGCTGACCCCGGGGATCGCGATCAGCTGGTGATTAAGATACGACAGCGACGTGCGCTTACCGGCGATATTGATGAGATCGCCAATGCGCCCGTGCAGCAGGAAAGCATCCGGCCCGGTAATTTCGAGTTCATCGCCGAGTGCCGTGGGCTCCTCGATATGGCCGCCTTCAGCCCAAAAGCGGTCGGCGCGCCGGCTGACGCGCACGCCGGGCCACAACCGCCAGGTCGGCAGCGCGGTCGGACGGCGGGTGGCGATCTGTCCGGTCTCGGTTGAGCCATAAATTTCCATGAGCGGCGCGCCGAGGCGTGCTTCGACTTCGGCGGCAAAGCCCTCGCCGAGCGGCGCAGTCGCCGACACCACCATTTCCAGCGGCGGCACCGCGACGTCGCTGGCCAGCAGTGCCCGTAGATGAACGGGCGTCGACACCAGCACCCGTGGTTTGGGCACGGCAGCCAGTACGGCGCTGATATCGGCCGGGTAAAACGGCCGTTCAGCACAAAAAGCGCTGGCGCTTTGCAGCGCCACCAGCAACGAGGTCTCAAAGCCATACATGTGCTGCGCCGGAACCGTGGCAACGATGCTGGCAGCGCGGGCCGACAGGCCGAGCCGATCGGCTTCGACGCGCACGCAGCTCACCAGATTGCCCCAGTGCTTGCGATGCGGCACTGGCAGGCCGGTGGAGCCGGAAGTAAATACGTAGGCGACCACCTGGGTGGCAGCAATCTGCGGGATCTTGAACGGCACCGTGCGCAGCACTGGCGTATCGGGAAAGCGCAGCTGCGGCAGATCGACGCGGCACTGCGGGTCATCGGTCAGGCAGAAGGCATCAGGCGCCAGTACGCGCAGATGCCGTATGACCTCCGGCGTGTAAGTCGGCGGCAGCAGGCTCACGCGATTGGCGAGCAGGCTCGCCCCGAAACCTACGGCAAAGCGGTAGCGGTCGTTACAGATGTTGAGCACGTGGCCGCCATCCGGCAGCAGCGCCGCCACCTGCGCGACATCGGCGAGGAACCGCCAGGCTTCGATCGGCTCACCGCCGCGGTAGGCGACGATCGATTGCGCCGAGGCATGGGAGAAAAATGGAATCGAATCGGACATGGGCTTGCCGGCTGCCGCTGGGGCTCAGCCGCCCGGTGCCGCGGCGCGGTTGCGCGACCATTGCAGATAAGCACTCACCGTCGAGCTCAAGCTCATCGGTGGCAGCTGCGGGAGCCGCAGCCTTCGGACCCAATGCTCGGCCAGGAACATCAATGCCACCAGCGGCAGCGTGCAAAAATTATCGAACGCCGACCAGATCTTAAGCGGCGCCAGCCAGAACAGCAGCAGCAGCACCGCCACGATGCATGCAAAGAGCAGCGTCCATGCCGCAGTCACCTGCCGCGTGTAGCGTTGCAGCTCCGGCGTCAAGGGCCCATGCAGCGCGTCGGCCCATTGCGTGCACAGCGGCGTGTGTGGCGCCGCGAGCGAGCGGCCGAACAACGCCGCCAGCACACCATAGATACTGAGTTGCTGCAGCAAAAACAGCCACGAAAAATGTCGCTCCAGCAGCGGCCAGATCAATGCCACCAGCAGGACGAGAAGTCCGCCCGCCACCAGCGCCGCGACGCGGTAACGTGTCCGCCAGAGAAGCAGGATGCAGCCGATCGGGGCGGGAGCCACGGCGAGGACCACACCGAGAGATTTGGCTTGCGCGACGGAATTGCTGAGGTGGGCGAGGACCGCGTAGCTGAGCAGGCCCGCGCCGAGCGCCACCCAGCGCCATTTGCCCCCGATAAGCGCGTTCACTTCTTCCTGTGCGTCGCCACGTACTCCGCAAGGCCCCGCAGCGAGCGGAAAATGCGATGGTTCTCTTCGCTGTCGGCCTTGAGCTGCAGGTCGTAGCGCTTGGCGACTACCAGCGCAATCTCCAGAATATCGATTGAGTCCAGTCCCAGACCCTCGCGGTACAACGGCGCGTCCGGATCGATTTGCTCGGGGGCCATCGGCAGATTGATGGCCTGCGTGATCAGCGTCGCCAGTTCCGGCAGCACCGCTGCCACATCGGCGCCCTGCGTCGCCGCCCCAAGCTGTTTTGCGTCACCAATATCTAACATCGCGCTTCTCGTGGAATCCCAGATTTTCGATCGGGCGCCGCGATCTGCCGCAGCCAAGTGTTCACGCCGGCGCTGCGCCCTAAAGGGCCGCCCGGTCAGTTTGTTCAATTAATGACGCCAAGACCTTCCGCGGCAGGATTATATAGTGAGCGCACGATCCTGCAACCAAGGCGTGCCCTGGAAAACCCAACCAAATCAAGGTAAAGCGGCTGTCCCCGGGCGCCGGATTTGGTTGATAATGGCGGTCCGATCACACCACGATGAATGCGGCGCCGGCAGCGCGGATCCGATGGCGGAAACCTCAGCCAGGCGCTGCGTTTAAGGAACCGACCAGCACTCATGCCAGCGCCGCACCCGCCACTGAAAAATTATTATCGCAGCGAGGCGGAACGGCGCGATTGGGTGCGCGGAATTTTCGATCGGACTGCAGCCGATTACGATCGCGTCGAATCCACGATGGCGTTCGGCTCCGGTTCCTGGTACCGGCGGCGGGCACTCATCGCGAGCGGCCTGCGTCCGGGCATGCAGGTGCTCGACATCGGTGTCGGCACCGGATTAGTCGCCCGCGAGGCGGCCGCCATCGTCGGCGATGCGCGCCTGGTCACCGGTATCGATCCAAGTCCCGGCATGCTCGAGCATGCCCGGGTACCGCAAGGGCTGAGACTGCTCAGCGGCAGCGCCGAACATATTCCCGCCGCGGACGGCGTGGCCGATTTTCTGAGCATGGGATTCGCGCTGCGCCATATCAGCGACCTGTCGGCCGCCTTCAGCGAGTTTTACCGCGTGCTCAGACCCGGCGGCCTGCTGTGCCTGCTGGAAATCACGCGACCGAAAAACGCTTTCTGGCATGCGGTGAACCGGGTCTACCTCGGCGGCGCCGTGCCATTGCTGGCCCGGCTGGTCGGCCGCCATCGCGACACGCCGCAATTGATGCGCTATTACTGGGACACGATTGACAGCTGCGTGAGCCCTGAGGTGGTGATGGACGCCGTGAGCCAGGCCGGTTTCGTCGGCGTATCCCGCCATGTGGAACTCGGGATTTTCTCCGAGTACCGGGCCCAGAAGCCCGCCGGCTGAACCCCGTCCATTAGCTGCTGCGCCAGCGCCTGCTCAGCAGCAGCGGCAAGCGCAGCCCAAATCCGGCCAGCAGCCTGAAATGCATCCAGCTCAGCAGCGCGTTGTCGCGCACATAGCGAAAATGCGAAACGCCGCCTTCGTCGACGCGAAAGTAGCGCACCGGCGCCGGCAGGTTGATCGGCCGCACGCCGCGCCAGCACAGGCGCACCGCCGCTTCGACATCAAAATCAAAGCGGCGCATCCAAAGTTGCCGGTTCATGATGGCCACCAGCGGCGCGATCGGGTAGACCCGAAAACCGTAGAGCGAATCGTGCACGCCCATCCACAGCGTCTCGAGGTTGGCCCACCAGTTGGAAATGCGCCGGCCCTTGACGCGCAGGCTCGGGGCACTGGCGTCAAACTTCGGCTCGCCGAGCACCATGCAGCCGGGGGCTGCCCGTGAAGCGGCCATGAACGCGGGAATCAGTTCGGCCGGATGCTGACCGTCCGAATCCATCGTCAGGGCGTGGCTGAACCCTTCCTGCAGCGCCTGACGCATGCCGTACAGCAATGCCGCACCCTTGCCGCGGTTGCGCGGCAGGATAAACACGCGCAGTCCCGGATCGGCCGCCGCAAGCGCCTGCAGCGCTGGCCCGCTGCCGTCGGTACTGCCATCGACGATGACCCACACCGGATTCCAGTATTGGCGGGCCGCCGCCACGGTATCGAATACTCTTTTACCGGGGTTGTAGCTTGGGATCAGCACCACCTGGGTGCCCGAGCCAGCGCTCACGTATCGGCCCGAAGCTTGCCGGCGTCTGCGGCGCGGCGCGCGAGCCAGCCCGACTGCAGGGAGTGCTGCAATTCGGTGCGAAAATATTGCTCCAGCTCCTCGGTGAAGGCGCGCACGTTGGCGGGCGGCTCAAACCGCCGTCCGAGCCTGACGCGGTAGGTCACGGGGAGCGGCGCCCACCGCAGCGGCGACCAGCCTTTGCTCATGTAGGGCGAGTCGGTTTCGATCAGCAAAGTCTGCACCGGCACCTGCGCATGCTTGGACACGGCGCCGACGGTATGCTGAAACGGATTGACCGGGTCTTGCACCGTTCGGGTTCCCTCCGGGAACAGCAGCAGCATGCCGCCTTCCCGTAGTGATTCCACGGCCTGCAGAATAATGCGCCGCGGTGCATCGTTGGCGATAAATCTCGCGAGCCTTGAGCCCGGACCAAACAGAATATTGCTCATCAGCTGGGCTTTCATCACGCAGATGACGTTGGGATGCTGCCCGAGTATCAGGATCGCGTCGATGATCTGTGGATGATTGGGGGCGAGGATCAGCGCCCGCTCGTGGCGCAACTCGCGGATCGCGCGCAGGTCGGGCCGGTATACGCCGAGGGCCTGGATCCCCCACGTAAACACCCGGTAACCGCTCATGATGCCCCGACGGCCAAAGGCAGCACCGGTGCGGCGAGGCAACACATAGTATGCCGGCAGCGCAATCACAGACCAGCACAGGCAAATGATCACAAACAGCAGCACGCCGAGGTAAATAGCCAAGCTTTCACGCAGCCTTTTCACGGCAATCCCGCTTATGGTTCTACAGGTGTCCGGTCGGTCTCGACCATGCGCGAGGAACGGCCGATGATCCAGGCAAAGCCAATGCCTGCGCTGAAATCCCCGTCCCGCTGCACCAGCGGACTGTTCGCGAAGGCCGCGTGCGCCAGCGACTCGTAACGCGCATAAGCACCGATCCAGAATTTCGGATATCGCTTCGACAGCGCGGCCGTGACCTCGGCACCCGAGTAGCCGCCCGCCGCACTGTAGGCGGGGCGCTCGGCGGTCGCAAATTGTGGTGCCACGGAGTAAAAATACTGATCGTAGCTCCGGCTGGCAAACAGCGGTCCGGCAAGCAATCCGAGATTCCACCCGGTTTGCCCGGCGACATTGAGCATATCGACATTGATATTCGGCGAGGCATACCAGCCGATCGACTGCGGCGAGGAATTGACGGTAAATGCCGCGCGTATCGGCGCGCGCAGGTCGATCCGAATCTGCTGATCGGCGGAGCGCCACACATGCCAGTCAAATGAAGGGCCGATTTCTGCTGTGGCACTGAGATTTGCCATGCCAACGCGCGCCGGATCATCCCGGCTGTTGACCGGCACTGAGCCGGCCGCGCTCAGATCGATGGTCACCGCCGGCTGTTCCAGCAGTATACCGCGCACGCCATCGCGGTCAGAGCGCAGGAAAGTGCCTCGGTAAAGCAGATAGGGCACTGGCACCGGGTAGACATGCGTGATCGCCGAGCCCGGATAATTATCGTACAGCACGACTCCGGGGCCGAGGCCGAATTCCCACAGCGGCGCCATGTCCGCAGTGGAGCGCAGCGGTGTCACAAGGCACAATGACAGAACCGCGGCGGCGAGCGGCCGGCCAGCAACGCGCGGCACGGATCAGGCCCTCTGCCTGTCGGCCCCGGCACCGGTCGCCTCAATCTCCACCAGCAAATCGCGGCGGCAGACATCGGCCTGCAGATAGGTAACGATCGCGGCATGACCGACCGCCCGGTGGACTTCGGCGGTGACGGCCGCCAGATCCCCGGAATGGCGCACGTAGACTTTGTAAGCCAGCGACTCGGGGGCGTACTGGCGGTGGCCAACGACGCGGTTGGCTTCGTCGATGACCAGGCTGATGTTGGTCAGCGATTCGCGGGTCTGCGCCACCACATCGTCGGTGTGCATGGTTTCATGTCCCACAATACTGGCGGTGCCGGAAACCAGCAGCGGACATCCCAGGTGCTGATCCAGCAGCGTAGCGCGCGAAAAGGTCGGGCTGTGCGGACCATATCTTGCCGGATAGTCAAAGGCGCTGACCTGCCGTGGATTTTCGATCGGTTTGGCAGCTCCCGGGCTCGCCAGGAAATATATGACCAGCGGATTGCCGCTGCGGGTTCCGAGCGCCGAGGCCGCCGGTACGTTGTCCGCTACCGGGCGATTACGCGCGCGGAAGGACAGCTGGCGCGCGCTGTTGAACTGCCAGTAGCGCTCACCTTCGTCCGTATTGGCGGTGATATCCGACAGGTAATTCCACACCCGCATCAAATGCGGGTAACCGAGCGAGTCAAGCACCGAAAAAATGCCGGCATAAGCCTGGGTAGTCGCCTGCCGCAGCGGACTTGGCACATCGCCGCCATTGCGATGCGGGGCCGCGATCTCCGGCACCGTGATGCAGCCAAACAGCAGGTGCCGCCCGGCGCGGTAGTGCACCGATCCGACCCGGCCGCTGCGCAACGGGCCCGGTGTCCGCCACACCTCGCACACGCCGGCGGCGTCACCGAGCGGCGAGATCAATATTTCCGCTACCGGCACCGAGCCAAAACTGCGGCCGGCCGGCGAGGCGCTGAAATGCGCGACGCCGAGCACGTCGTCCCACCACGACTCGGCCCTGCCGGCGAGCTCCGGCAGCCCCAGGTACTGCACCTCAAATGCGGACTGCTCGTACATGTTCAGTTCGCCAACTGTCCAGCCTGCTCGCTGATGTTTTGCCGGCGCCGCCTGCTCGCCTGGATCGTGCGTCGCAGGTTCAACGCCGACAGCACATAGTAGACGCCCTTGAAAGCGCGCAGCGACTGCCAGATCGGAGTTTGGCCGAATATGTCGCCCGCCAGCACCGATAACAGCGCCTCCTTGATCCGCAGCGTGTTGCGCGGATGCATGAACATGTCCCGCATCGTCGGGCTGGTGACCCGATAAATGAACCAGGAGAAGGTCCGCGGGCCATGGCGCATCAAGCGGTCGAACACCCGCAGCGCCCGCGGCGCAGCCGCCGGCTGACGCAGACAGGTATCGACCGCCTCGGCTCCCGCGGCCGCGCTGTTCATGGCGAGCCAGACGCCGGTGGAAAACACCGGATCTATGAAAGCATAGGCATCGCCAAGCAACAGGTAATTGTCGCCGTGGCTCAATGTCGCCGTATAGGAGTAATTGCCCGTTGCCTCGGGCGGCGTGATCATCGTGGCGCCGGCGAGCCGTTCGGCCAGCGGCGGACACTGCGCAATCGTTGCCAGAAAAAAATCCTGCAGCGGCGATTTCCTGGATTTCAGGTAATACGGCCAGACGACGACCCCGACGCTGCTGGCGCCATCCGTCAACGGTATGAACCAGAACCAGCCGTGATCAAACCAGTACAGCACGATGTTGCCGGCGCCCCTGCCCGTATCGCGCCGCGCACCGGCAAAATGCGCAAAGATTGCCGCGCTGTTGTGCTTGGGGTTGCGCCGCTTGGCGCCGAGCCGCGCTGCCAGAAAAGTATCGCGGCCGGAGGCGTCGATAAGAAAGCGCGCGTGCCAGCTCTCGCTGCGGCCGTCCTCGTGCTCGGCGCGCACTTCAATGTCCTCACCGGCACCGCCCAGCTCAACGTCGGTCACGCGGCAGCCTTCGATGACGTCGGCTCCCTGTGCGGCGGCACGCCGGATCAGAATCTCATCGAATTGCGAGCGCCTGACCTGATAGGCAAAGGGCCTATCCTTGTTCCAGCACTGGGAGAATTCGAACAGCTCGCTGCGCCCGTGCACGCTGGAGACAAACTCGGCGCCGAACTTTTGCATGCCGATGGCGCGAATCTGTTCGCCCACACCGAGCCGCTCAAGCAGCGGCAGGTTTGATGGCAGGAGCGATTCGCCGATGTGAAAGCGCGGATGCCGGGACTTCTCGAGCAGCGTGACCTGGTGTCCCAGGCCGCGCAGGAGCGTCGCGGCGGTCGACCCGGCCGGTCCGCCGCCAATGATCAGCACGTCGGTACGATTGTGGTTCGCGTCGCTAGGCACTTTGGTGCAAAGATCCGTTGTGGGCGCCGATGCGAGCTTGGTGATCATATTGACTGGCGCCTGGCCGGTCCAGGCAGCGCTTTACTGATCGGTCGGACTCCCCTGCGCGCGACGCCGTCGCTGGCCGTGCCCGCAATTGATTCTATCGTAGTCCGAGATTTAGCAGCAATGCGCTGAGCCCGGATCGGGCGCTCAAGGCCACTCAATCAGCCGCCGGCTGCAGCCAACGCCCCGCCTGACGTGCGGCGAATCAATTGAGCTTGATTTGCACGTCCACGCCGGCCGGTAATTCCAGACTCATCAGCGCATCCACCGTCTTATCGGTCGGGTTGAGGATGTCCATCAGCCGCTTGTGCGTGCGCAGTTCGAACTGATCGCGCGCATCCTTGTCCGCGTGCGGTGACACCAGCAGCGTGAAGCGCTCCATCTTGGTCGGCAGCGGTACCGGGCCCGCGCACGGTGGCGCCGGTGCGCTTGCGCGGTCTCGACGATTTCCCGGGCCGAGTTGTCGATCAGCCGGTGATCGAACGCCTTGAGCCGGATGCGGATGTTCTGGTTAGCCATAAATAATGCCTATGCTTGCGCGGTCTGGTAACCGCAATTTTACTTCAGAATCTTGGAGACGACGCCGGCGCCGACCGTGCGCCCGCCCTCGCGGATCGCAAAGCGCAGCCCCTGCTCCATCGCAATCGGGGCGATCAGCTCCACCGTCATCTTGATGTTGTCCCCCGGCATCACCATCTCGGTGCCCGCCGGCAACTCGATCAGCCCGGTCACGTCCGTCGTGCGGAAATAAAACTGCGGCCGGTAACCCTTGAAAAACGGCGTGTGCCGGCCACCCTCTTCCTTCGTCAGCACGTACACCTCGCACTCAAACTTGCGTGTGCGGGGTGATCGAGCCGGGCTTGGCCAGCACCTGGCCGCGCTCCACTTCCTCGCGCTTCGTGCCGCGCAGCAGCACCCCGACGTTGTCGCCCGCCTGCCCCTCATCGAGGAGCTTGCGGAACATCTCCACCCCCGTGCAGATGGTCTTCAGCGTGGGCTTCAACCCGACGATCTCCACTTCGTCGTTCACCTTCACGATCCCGCGCTCGATACGGCCCGTCACCACCGTGCCGCGGCCCGGAGATCGAGAACACATCTTCCACCGGCATCAGAAACGGCTTGTCGATCTCCCGCTTCGGCACCGGGATGTAGGCGTCCATCTGCTCGACCAGCTTGATCACCGACTTGCACGCCCATGATCGCTCTTGCTCCCCTTCGAGCGCCTTGAGCGCCGAGCCGATCACGATCGGGGTCTTCTCCCCGGGAAACTTGTACAGCGTCAACAGCTCCCGCACCTCCATCTCCACCAGCTCGAGCAGCTCCTTGTCATCGACCATGTCCGCCTTGTTCATGTACACCACGATGTACGGCACCCCGACCTGGCGCGCCAGCAGAATGTGCTCGCGCGTCTGCGGCATCGGCCCATCCGCCGCGCTCACCACCAGGATCGCCCCGTCCATCTGCGCCGCACCCGTGATCATGTTCTTCACGTAGTCGGCGTGCCCCGGGCAGTCCACGTGCGCGTAGTGCCGCGCCTTGCTCTGGTACTCCACGTGGGCCGTCGAGATCGTGATCCCGCGCGCCTTCTCCTCCGGCGCCTTGTCAATCTGGTCGTACGCCATGAACGTGCCGCCGTAGGTCTCGGCCATCACCTTCGTCATCGCCGCCGTCAGCGTCGTCTTGCCATGATCCACGTGTCCGATCGTCCCCACGTTCACGTGCGGCTTGGTGCGCTCAAATTTCTCTTTCGACACGACGGCGTTCCTCTTATCAGTGCCCGGACGGTCCCGACGGGCTATTTCTTGATGATGCCTTCGGCAATGTTCGGCGGCACTTCCACGTACTTGGCAAATTCCATCGTGAACGTGGCGCGTCCCTGGCTCATCGAACGCACGGTGGTCGCATAGCCGAACATCTCGGACAGCGGCACTTCACCGGTAATGATCTTGCCGGACGGCGTTGTCGTCCATGCCCATGATCTGGCCACGGCGGCGGTTCAGATCGCCGATGACATCGCCCAAGTAATCCTCCGGCGTGACCACTTCGACCTTCATGATCGGCTCGAGCAGCACCGGCTTGGCCTTGCGGAAGCCTTCCTTGAAGCCCATGCTGACCGGCGATCTTGAACGCCATTTCGTTCGAGTCGACATCGTGGTACGAGCCGTCGAACAGCGTGACCTTCACGTCCACGACCGGATAGCCGGCGATGACGCCGGTCTCCACCGCTTCTTTGATGCCCTTGTCGACCGCCGGAATGTACTCGCGCGGCACGCTGCCGCCGACGATGCCGTTGACGAACTCGTAGCCCTTGCCCTGGGCATTGGGCTCGATCTTCAGCCACACGTGGCCGTACTGGCCGCGACCGCCCGACTGGCGCACGAACTTGCCTTCCGATTCGACCGTGCCGCGGATGGTCTCGCGGTAGGCGACCTGCGGCTTGCCGACGTTGGCCTCGACGTTGAACTCGCGCTTCATGCGGTCGACGATGATCTCCAGGTGCAGCTCGCCCATGCCGGAGATGATCGTCTGGCCCGACTCCTGGTCGGTATGCACCCGGAACGAGGGATCTTCCTTGGCCAGCCGCTGCAGCGCGACGCCCATCTTTTCCTGGTCGGCCTTGGTCTTGGGCTCCACGGCCACCGAGATGACCGGCTGCCGGGAACACCATCTTCTCCAGCGTGATGATCTTGTCTTCAGGTCGCACAGCGTGTCGCCCGTGGTGCACGTCCTTGAGCCCGACCGCCGCGGCGATGTCGCCGGCGCGGACTTCCTTGATCTCGGTGCGCTCGCTGGCGTGCATCTGCAGCAGGCGGCCGATGCGCTCCTTCTTGTCCTTGGTCGGCACATAGACCGTAGTCGCCGGAATTGAGCGTGCCGGAGTAGACGCGGAAGAACGTCAGGTTGCCGACAAACGGGTCGGTCAGGATCTTGAATGCGAGCGCCGCGAACGGCTCATCGTCGGTCGCCTTGCGGGTGGCCGGCTCGCCGTCCTCGTCGGTGCCCTTGACGGCCGCGACTTCCGCGGGCGAGGGCATGTACTCGATGATCGCATCGAGCAGCGCCTGCACGCCCTTGTTCTTGAACGCCGTGCCGCACATGCACAGCACGATCTCGTTCTTGATCGCGCGCTGCCGCAGCCCCAGGCGGATTTCGTCCTCGCTCAGGGTCGTGCCCTTCCAGGTACTTGTGCATCAGCTCATCGTTGGCTTCGGCCGCCGCCTCGATCATCTTCTGGCGCGGCACTCCTCGGCATCGGCCCGCAACGCGGGTGGAATCTCCCGATACTCGAATTTCATGCCCTGGGTTTCCATGTCCCAGTAGATGGCCTTCATGCGGATCAGGTCGATCACGCCTTCGAAATTTTCCTCGGCGCCGATCGGCAGCTGGATCGGCACCGGATTGCCACGGAGCCGGGTCCTGATCTGCTCGATGCAGCGCAGGAAGTTGGCGCCGGCGCGGTCCATCTTGTTGACGAAGGCGATCCGCGGCACGCCGTAGCGGTTCATCTGCCGCCAGACGGTCTCGGATTGCGGCTGCACGCCGGAGACCGCGCAAAACAGCGCCACCGCGCTGTCGAGCACGCGCAGGCTCCGCTCGACTTCGATGGTGAAGTCCACGTGCCCGGGCGTATCGATGATGTTGATGCGGTGCTCGGGCAGGTTCTTGTCCATGCCCTTCCAGAAGCAGGTGGTCGCCGCAGAGGTGATCGTGATGCCACGCTCCTGCTCCTGCTCCATGTAGTCCATGATCGCCGCGCCGTCGTGCACTTCGCCGATCTTATGCGACACGCCGGTATAGAAAAGGATGCGCTCGGTCGTCGTCGTCTTGCCGGCGTCAATGTGCGCCGAGATGCCGATGTTCCGATAACGCTCGATGGGCGTGACGCGTGCCACGATATGTTCCTTGCAGACTGTCGAAGTTAAGCCGCTGGCAATTACCAGCGGTAGTGCGCAAAGGCCTTGTTGGCCTCCGCCATGCGGTGTGTGTCTTCGCGCTTGCGCACTGCCGAACCGCGGTTCTCGGCCGCATCCAGCAGTTCGTGCGCCAGGCGGTGCGCCATCGACTTTTCGGTCCGCTCGCGCGCCGCCTCGATCATCCAGCGCATAGCCAGTGTCTGGCGGCGACTGGCCCGAACTTCAACCGGCACCTGGTAGGTTGCGCCGCCGACGCGCCGGGATTTGACCTCGACCACCGGCTTGACGTTCTCCAGCGCCTGGGTCAAAACCTCGATCGCCTCGGCCCCACCGCGGCCGGTCTTTTCCGTAATGCGGTCCAGGGCGCCGTAAATGATGCGTTCCGCGGCAAACTTCTTGCCGCTCTCCATCACGACGTTCATGAACTTCGCGAGCATGTCGCTCTTGAATTTCGGGTCCGGCAAAATGGTCCGGGTGGGCGCGGCGGCACGACGGGACATGTTGATTTACCTCGTTATTTCTTCGGCCGCTTGGCGCCGTACTTGGACCGGCTCTGCTTGCGGTTACCGACGCCGGCGCAGTCAAGCGAGCCGCGCACCGTGTGATAGCGCACGCCCGGCAGGTCCTTGACGCGGCCGCCGCGGATCAGCACCACCGAGTGCTCCTGCAGGTTATGGCCCTCGCCACCGATGTAGCTGGTGACCTCGTAGCCGTTGGTCAGGCGCACGCGACAGACCTTGCGCAGCGCCGAGTTCGGCTTCTTCGGAGTCGTGGTGTACACGCGCGTGCAGACGCCGCGCTTCTGAGGCGAAGCCCCGAGCGCGGGCACCTTGGTCTTTTCAGCCTTCAGGCGGCGTGGCTGCCTGATCAGCTGACCTGTAGTGGCCATGCAAACTCCATATATAAGGACACGACCGATCAAGAAACACCGGGCCGCCCTCATCGGGCGGCCCGGTAGCTCAATCGTAAATTTTGGCGCTCTGGCGGTTGGGCGGCCAGTTCGGCAAAGGCCCGCGATTCTAGGTAGCGCCCTGCCCCAAGTCAACGGAATTGTGCGGCGCATCATCGCGCCGCACGATGCCCGTCAGGTGGCGGCGCTCTCCTCCTCGCCGACACTGGTCTCGTCGATATCGCCCACCGTGCCACCGACATCCATGAAGCTGCGCCGTCCGGCCGCATCGTGCTTGCGGCGGCTATGCTCGTGGGCGGCAAAGCCGGTCCCGGCCGGAATCAGCCGGCCGACGATCACGTTTTCCTTCAGTCCGCGCAGATCGTCCTTAAGGCCTCTCACCGCCGCTTCGGTCAGCACCCGGGTGGTCTCCTGGAACGAGGCGGCTGAGATGAACGATTCGGTCGCGAGCGAGGCCTTGGTGATGCCGAGCAGCACCGGCTGCAGGCGCGCCGCCTGCTTGCCGGCCGTCTCGATGCGGTCGTTGATATCCAGCGCCCGCGAGCGGTCCAGCTGCTCACCGCGCAGGAGGCTCGTCTCGCCGATCGCCATCACTTCGGTCTTGCGCAGCATCTGCCGGATGATCACCTCGATGTGCTTGTCGTTGATTTTCACGCCCTGCAGCCGGTAGACGTCCTGGATTTCGCGCACCAGGTAATTGGCCAGCGGCTCGACGCCCTGCAGGCGCAGGATGTCGTGCGGGTTTGGCTCACCGTCGGCGATGACTTCGCCGCGCTCGACCTGCTCGCCCTCGAAGACGTTCAACTGCCGCCACTTCGGAATCAGCTCCTCGTACTTCTCGCCGCGCTCATCGATGATCACCAGGCGCCGCTTGCCCTTGGTCTCCTTGCCGAAGCTGACGGTGCCGGTCTTCTCGGCCAGGATCGCCTGGTCTTTCGGCTTGCGGGCTTCGAACAGGTCGGCCACGCGCGGCAGACCGCCGGTGATGTCGCGGGTCTTCGAGGATTCCTGCGGGATGCGGGCGATGATGTCGCCCACCGAGACCTTGGCGCTGTCCTCGAGGTTGATCAAGGCGCCGGATGGCAGCGTATAGACCGCCGGAATCGCGGTGTTGGCGAAGGTCACTTCCTTGCCCTTGCCGTTCACCAGCTTGATCGTCGGCCGCAGATCCTTGCCGCCACGCTGCTTGGAGTCCATCACCACGGTGCTGGACAGTCCGGTGACCTCATCGAGCTGCGAGGCCACTGTCAGGCCATCGACGAAGTCCTGGAACTTGATGAAGCCGGCCACTTCGGTGACCACCGGGTGGGTATGCGGATCCCAGGTTGCGACGATCTGGCCGCCGGCCACGCGCGCCCCTTCCCGGGCGGTAATGGTCGCGCCGTAGGGAATCTTGTAGCGCTCGCGCTCGCGGCCGAAATCATCGACCACGCCGATTTCGCCCGAGCGCGACACCGCCACCAGGTGCCCCTTCTCGTGCTCGACCGTCTTGATGCGGTGGAACCGCAGGTTGCCCTTGTTGCGGATTTCCACGTTGCTCGCCGCCGCGGCCCGCGAGGCCGCGCCGCCGATGTGGAAGGTGCGCATCGTCAGCTGCGTGCCCGGCTCGCCGATCGACTGGGCGGCAATGACGCCGACCGCCTCGCCGATGTTGATCAGCCGCCCGCGCGCCAGATCGCGCCCGTAGCAGTTGCTGCACACGCCGTAGCGGGTATCACAAGTAATCGGTGAGCGAACGCTGATCTGATCGATGCCTTCCTGCTCGAGCGTGCGCACACCATGCTCATCGAGCAGCGTGTTGGCCGGCACCAGCACTTCCTTGCTGCCCGGCTTGTGCACGTCGCTGGCCGTGACGCGGCCGAGCACGCGCTCGCCGAGGCCCTCGACCACATCGCCGCCCTCGACCAGTGGCGCCATCGCCAGGCCATTGGTGGTGCCGCAGTCGACTTCGGTGACCACCAGGTCCTGCGCCACGTCCACCAGCCGGCGGGTCAGGTATCCGGAGTTCGCCGTCTTCAGCGCGGTGTCGGCCAGACCCTTGCGGGCGCCGTGCGTTGAGATGAAGTACTGCAGGACGTTTAAGCCCTCGCGGAAATTGGCCGTGATCGGCGTCTCGATGATCGAGCCGTCGGGCTTGGCCATCAGGCCGCGCATGCCCGCCAGCTGGCGGATCTGGGCCGCGCTGCCGCGGGCGCCGGAGTCTGCCATCATGAAGATTGAATTGAAGCTCTTCTGCCGCTGCTTCTTGCCGCGCCAGTCGGTCGCATCCTCGCTCCCCAAGCGCTCCATCATGGCCTTGGCCACCTGATCGTTGGCACGCGACCAGATGTCGACCACCTTGTTGTAGCGCTCGCCGTTGGTCACCAGGCCCGAGGCATACTGGTCCTGGATTTCCTTGACCTCGCGCTCGGCCGCGGCCACCAGCTTGACCTTCTGGTCCGGAATGACGATGTCGTCGATGCCGAAGGAGACCGCCGAGCGGGTCGCGTAATGAAAGCCCATGTACATCAGCTGATCGGCGAAGACCACCGTTTCCTTCAGCCCCAGTGCCCGGTAACAGGCATTGATGATCGCGGAGATGGCCTTCTTGGTCATGTCCATGTTGACGAGGTCAAAAGACAGCCCGTGCGGCAGGATCTCCGACAGCAGCGCGCGACCGACCGTGGTCTGCACCAGGCGGATCTTGGGCGTGAGTTCACCGTCTTCGCTCCGTACGTACTCGCGCAGCCGCACCTTGACGCGCGCCTGCAGGTCGACCGTGCGGCTCTCGTAGGCGCGATGTGCTTCGGCCACGTCGCTGAAGAACATGCCTTCACCGGTCGCGCCCACTTTCTCGCGCGTCAGGTAATACAGCCCGAGCACCACGTCCTGCGAGGGCACGATGATCGGATCGCCGTTGGCCGGCGACAGAATGTTGTTCGAGCTCATCATCAGCGCGCGCGCTTCGAGCTGGGCCTCGATCGACAGCGGCACGTGCACGGCCATCTGGTCGCCGTCAAAGTCGGCGTTGAACGCGGTGCACACCAGCGGGTGCAGCTGAATCGCCTTGCCTTCGATCAGCACCGGCTCAAAGGCCTGAATGCCGAGCCGGTGCAGCGTCGGGGCGCGGTTTAAGAGCACCGGATGCTCGCGGATCACCTCTTCAAGGATATCCCAGACCTCCGGGCCTTCGCGCTCCACCAGGCGCTTGGCCGCCTTGATGGTCGAGGCTTCGCCGCGGATCTGCAATTTGTGGAAAATAAAGGGCTTGAACAGCTCGAGCGCCATTTTCTTTGGCAGCCCGCACTGGTGCAGCCTCAGCGTGGGACCTACCACGATGACCGAGCGGCCGGAATAATCGACGCGCTTGCCAAGCAGGTTCTGGCGAAAACGCCCCTGCTTGCCCTTGATCATGTCGGCGAGCGACTTGAGCGGCCGGCGGTTGGTGCCGGTGATCGCCCGTCCGCGGCGGCCGTTGTCGAGCAGCGCATCCACCGCTTCCTGCAGCATGCGCTTCTCGTTGCGCACGATGATGTCCGGCGCCGACAGCTCGAGCAGCCGGCGCAGGCGGTTGTTGCGGTTGATGACGCGGCGGTACAGATCGTTCAGGTCTGACGTTGCGAAGCGTCCGCCATCGAGCGGCACCAGCGGCCGCAGATCCGGCGGCAGCACCGGCAGCACGGTCATGACCATCCACTCCGGCTTGTTGCCGGACTCGATGAACGCTTCGACCAGCTTCAGGCGCTTGGAGAGGCGCTTTAGCTTGGTCTCGGAGGCGGTGTTGCCCATGTCCTCGCGGATCTGGACGATCTCGGCCTTAAGGTCGAGTGAGTGCAGCAGCTCGTGCACGGCCTCGGCGCCCATGCGCGCATCGAACTCATCGCCGTGCTCCTCGATCGCCTCGAGGTACATCTCGTCGGTGAGCAGCTGGCCGCGCTGCATCGGCGTCATGCCCGGGTCGATGACCACGAAAGCCTCGAAATACAGCACCCGCTCGATCTCGCGCAGCGTCATGTCGAGCATCAGGCCAATGCGCGAGGGGAGCGATTTGAGGAACCAGATGTGCGCGGTCGGGCTCGCCAGCTCAATGTGCCCCATCCGCTCGCGGCGCACCTTGGACTGGGTGACCTCGACGCCGCACTTCTCGCAGACGACACCGCGGTGCTTGAGCCGCTTGTACTTGCCGCACAGGCACTCGTAATCCTTGACCGGGCCAAAGATCTTGGCACAGAACAGGCCATCCCGCTCCGGCTTGAAGGTGCGGTAGTTGATGGTCTCGGGCTTGCGCACCTCCCCGTACGACCAGGCGCGCACCATTTCCGGCGACGCGAGCCCGATCTTGATCGAGTCGAACACCTCGAGCGGGGCTTGCTGCTTGAAGAGCTTGAGTAAGTCTTTCATGAGTTTACCTTGAAGCTAGCGCTTCAATCCTGTTCGAGTTCCATGTTGATGGCGAGCGAGCGGATCTCTTTGACCAGCACGTTGAAGGATTCCGGCATGCCGGCCTTCATCTCGTGATTGCCATCAACGATGCTCTTGTACATGGCGGTGCGGCCAATCGTGTCGTCCGACTTGACCGTCAGCATCTCCTGCAGCGTGTAGGCCGCGCCGTAGGCTTCCAGCGCCCAGACTTCCATTTCACCGAACCGCTGGCCGCCGAACTGTGCCTTGCCGCCGAGCGGCTGCTGGGTCACCAGGCTGTACGGTCCGGTCGAGCGCGCGTGCATCTTGTCGTCCACCAGGTGGTTCAGCTTGAGCATGTACATGTAGCCGACCGTCACCTGCCGATCGAACCGCTCACCGGTGCGGCCGTCGTACAGCCAGGTCTGGCCGCTCAACGGCAGCTCGGCGAGCTGCAGCAGTCCCTTGATGTCCGATTCCGCCGCGCCGTCAAACACGGGCGTGGCCATCGGCACGCCGTGACGGAGATTGCCCGCCAGCGTGTGGATTTCGGCCTCATTGAGCTCGGAAAGGCGCGCTTTCTGGCCGGTGGTGACATTGTAGATCTTGTCGAGGAAGCCGCGCAGTTCCTGCGTGCTCGCCTGTGCCTGCAGCATGCGCCCGATCTTCAGGCCCAGGCCCTTGGCGGCCCAGCCCAGGTGCGTCTCGAGCACCTGTCCGACATTCATGCGCGACGGCACACCGAGCGGATTGAGCACGACGTCGACCGGCGTGCCGTCTTCCAGATACGGCATGTCCTCGACCGGCACGATCGTTGAGATCACGCCCTTGTTGCCGTGGCGTCCGGCCATCTTGTCGCCCGGCTGCACCCGGCGCTTGACTGCCAGGTACACCTTGACCATCTTCAGCACGCCGGGCGCGAGGTCATCGCCGGCGGTGATCTTGGTGCGCTTTTCCTCAAGGCGCTTGTCGAAGGCCGCGTGCTGGGCCCGCAGCCGCTCGGCGGCCGCCTCCAGCTGGCTGTTGGCTTCCTCATCGTCGAGGCGAATCTGGAACCATTCATCGCGGGTCAGCGACTCGAGGTACTCCTCGGTCACCTTGGTGCCGCCCTTGAGCTTCTTCGGCCCGCCGCTCGCGGCCTTGCCAAGCAGCATGCCGCGCATGCGCTGGTACAGGTCATCCTCGAGGATGCGGCGCTGATCCTGCAGGTCCTTGCGGACCCGCTCGATCTCGGATTTCTCGATCGCCTGGGCGCGCGAGTCCTTGTCCACGCCGTCGCGCGTGAACACGCGCACGTCGATGACCGTGCCGTCCATGCCGGGTGGCACGCGGAGCGAGGTGTCCTTCACGTCCGAGGCCTTCTCGCCGAAGATCGCCCGCAGCAGCTTTTCCTCCGGCGTCAGCTGCGTCTCGCCCTTGGGCGTGACCTTGCCGACCAGGATGTCGCCGGCGCGCACTTCGGCGCCGATGAAGGCGATGCCCGCCTCATCGAGCTTGGCGAGCGCCGCGTCGCCGACGTTGGGAATGTCGGCCGAGATTTCCTCCGGGCCGAGCTTGGTGTCGCGGGCCACGCAGGTCAGCTCTTCGATATGGATGGTCGTGAAGCGGTCTTCCTGCACCACCCGCTCGGAGATCAGGATCGAGTCCTCAAAGTTATAGCCATTCCACGGCATGAACGCGACCAGCATGTTCTGGCCGAGGGCGAGCTCGCCGAGGTCCGTCGAGGGGCCGTCGGCCACCACGTCGCCGCGCTCAATCGTGTCGCCGGCGCTGACCAGCGGCCGCTGATTGATGCAGGTGTTCTGGTTCGAGCGCGTGTATTTGGTCAGGTTGTAGATGTCGACACCCGGCTCGCCCGCCGCGGTCTCGCTGTCGTTGACCCGCACCACGATGCGCGAGGCATCGACCGAATCGACCTTGCCGCCGCGGCGGCTGACGACCGTCACGCCGGAATCGATCGCCACTGGCCGCTCCATGCCGGTGCCCACCAGCGGCGCTTCCGAGCGCAGCGTCGGCACGGCCTGGCGCTGCATATTGGAGCCCATCAGCGCGCGGTTGGCATCATCGTGCTCGAGGAACGGAATCAGCGATGCGGCCACCGAGACGATCTGCTTGGGGCTGACATCCATGTAGTTGATCTTGTCGCGCGGCATGAGCGTGAACTCGCTCTGGAAGCGGCAGGAGACCAGCTCATCGGTCAGTACGCCCTTGCCATCGATGCGGGCGTTGGCCTGCGCGATCGCAAACTCGCCCTCTTCGATAGCCGAGAGGTAATCGATCTTATCCGTCACCTTGCCGTTGTCGACCCGCCGGTACGGCGTCTCGAGGAACCCGTACTGGTTGGTGCGGGCATACACCGACAGCGAATTGATCAGGCCGATATTCGGGCCTTCCGGCGTCTCGATCGGGCAGACGCGGCCGTAATGCGTCGGGTGCACGTCGCGCACCTCGAAGCCGGCCCGCTCGCGGGTCAAGCCGCCGGGGCCGAGCGCCGAGACGCGACGCTTGTGCGTGACTTCCGACAGCGGGTTGTTCTGGTCCATGAACTGCGACAGCTGCGAGGAGCCGAAGAACTCCTTGACGGCGGCGGCCACCGGCTTGGCGTTGATCATCTCCTGCGGCATCAGCGGCTCGGACTCGGCGATCGTCAGGCGCTCCTTGACGGCGCGCTCGACGCGCACCAGGCCGACGCGAAAGGCGTTCTCGGCCATTTCGCCGACCGAGCGCACGCGCCGGTTGCCCAGGTGATCGATATCGTCGACCGAGCCGTTGCCGTTACGGATATCGATCAGCACCTTGAGCACGTCGAGCACATCCTCGCGCGACAGTACGTTGGAGCCGGTGATTTCCTTGCGGCCGACGCGGCGGTTGAACTTCATGCGGCCGACCGCCGACAGATCGTAGCGCTCGCCGTTGAAGAACAGGTTGTTGAACAGGTTTTCCGCGGCATCCTTGGTCGGCGGCTCGCCGGGACGCATCATGCGGTAAATCTCCACCAGCGCCTCGAGCCGCGTCTTGGTCGGGTCGATGCGCAGCGTATCGGAGACGTAAGGGCCTCGGTCCAGATCGTTGACGTACAGCGTATTGATCTGGGTGATGCCCGCTTCCAGGATCTTCTCGATGCTGATCGCCGTCAGCACCTCGTTGGCCTTGGCAATGATCTCGCCGGTGTCCTTGTTGACGATGTCCTCGGCCAGAATCTTGCCGGACAGGTACTCGCGCGGCACCGGCAGCTGCTTGACGCCGGAGTCCTCGAGCTGGCGGACGTGACGGGCCGTGATGCGCCGGCCTTCCTCGACGATGACCTGGTTGCCGATGCGGATCTCAAAGCTCGCCGTCTCGCCGCGCAGGCGATGCGGCACCAGGCGCATGGCGGCGCCGTGCTTGTCGATGTCAAAGGTGTTCTTCTCGAAGAATACGTCGAGCATCTCGGTCTCGGCCATCCCGAGCGCGCGCAGGATGATCGTCACCGGGAGCTTGCGCCGCCGGTCGATGCGCGCGAACAGGCAATCCTTCGGGTCGAACTCAAAATCGAGCCAGGAACCGCGATAGGGGATGATGCGGGCCGAGAACAACAGCTTGCCCGAGGAATGGGACTTGCCGCGGTCGTGATCGAAGAACACGCCCGGGGAGCGGTGCAACTGGGAGACGATGACCCGTTCCGTACCGTTGACGATGAAGGTGCCGTTATCGGTCATCAGCGGCAGTTCGCCTAAGTAGACCTCCTGCTCACGCACGTCCTTGACCGGCTTCTTCGCGCCCGGCGCTTCCTTGTCAAACACCACCAGGCGCACCTTGACCCGCAGCGGCGCCGCGTAGGTAAGTCCCCGCAGCTGGCATTCCTTGACTTCGAACACCGGCTCGCCGAGCCGGTAGCTGACATATTCGAGCACCGCGTTGCCCGAATAGCTCGATATCGGAAACACGCTCTTGAAAGCCGCGTGCAGTCCGATCTCCTTGCGCCCGTCCTCGGCCAGGTCAGCCTGCAGGAAGCTGCGATAGGAGTTGAGCTGGATGGCCAGCAGGTAAGGCACCCCAAGAATTCCCGGCTGCTTGCCGAAATCCTTGCGGATGCGCTTCTTCTCGGTGAAGGAATAAGCCATCGTGAAAATCCTCTAAAAAGCGAAAGTGCGCACGCGGGCGAGCGCCGGCCCAATGGACCGGCGATCGTTGCCGCGTGCTGCGCGGTGCAGGACCTTAACGGGTCCCGGATGGCGCACGGAGGTTACTTGACCTCCACCTTGGCGCCAGCATCCTCGAGCTTCTTCTTGATGGTCTCGACGTCGGCCTTGGAGACGCCCTCCTTGACCAGTGCCGGGGCGCCCTCGACCAGGTCCTTGGCTTCCTTGAGCCCGAGGCCCGTGATCTCGCGGATCACCTTGATGACCGTCACTTTCTTGTCGGCCGGATATTCCTTGAGCGTGACGGCAAACTCCGTCTGCTCCTCGACCGCGGCTGCCGCCGGGCCCGCTCCGGCCGCGGCCACCGCAGCGACCGGGGCTGCCGCCGTGACCCCAAACTTCTTTTCCATGTCAGCGATCAGCGCGACCACGTCCATCAGCGACATGCTCGAAATCGCATTCAGAATCTCGTCCTTAGAAACCGCCATGATTGTCTCCTCAAAAACCCGTTAAAAATTCCATTAACCTGCTTGCTTACGCGCTAAGCCGCAGCGGCCCGCGACACCCGGACCGCTTCGAGCGTGCGCACCAGCTTCGACGGCGTCGCCGCCAGCGTGCCGACCAGTTTCTGGATCGGTGCGCGCATCACGCCCATCAGCTGTGACAAGGCCTGTGCCCGGGTCGGCAGCGCCGCCACCCGGTCGAGGTCCTTGCCGGGCAGCAGCTGCCCGCCGAGCGACACCGCGGTCGCCACCAGCTTCTCGTGGTCTTTCGCGAAGGCCTTCAGCACGCGCGCCGCAGCGCCTGGATCGTCCTTGGAGAACGCCAGCACCAGCGGCCCTTTCAGCGCCGGCCCGATGTTCTCGAAAATCGTTCCGGCGACGGCCTTGCGCGCCAGCGTGTTCTTGACCACACGCATGGCGACGCCCTGGGCCCGCGCCTTGGAGCGAAGTTCGGTCATCTGGCCGACCGTCAGTCCCCGGTACTCCGCGGCCACCACGGACTGGGCCTGCGCCGCCAGTTCGCTGACTTCCGCTACCAACGCCTTCTTGCCATCTAGGTTAAGTGCCATAGTTCCAACACCTCCGAAGCGCTTCAGATCACACGACTAGGGCCCGCCTCTGACGCCAAGCCCCCACCCATCGACGGTGATCCACGCCTCGAGGAGTTCCGCGCCGGCCGGTTGGGCCCGCGCGACAAATCCTTAAACGCGACGGTTCCACCATCTGCGCAGGCGCCCATTAAGGGCGCCGATCAGCCCGCCTGCGGTCTTCGATGATGACCAGCGCCCGCCATCGGTACGCCGGCCCGCACCAAACTTAAAAAACTCTTGCCTCCGCTCCTTAAAGCCCGCGATCAACTGAGCGTCGACTGATCCACCATGATGCCCGGACCCATGGTCGAGGAGACCGTGATGCTTCTTCAGGTAAATGCCCTTGGACGCTGCGGGCTTGGCCTTCTGCAGGTCGGCGATCAGCGCCTGCAGGTTTTCCTTCAGCGCACTCACTTCGAAATTCGCCCTGCCGATCGTGCAATGCACGATGCCGGCCTTGTCGACGCGGTAGCGTGACCTGGCCCGCCTTGGCGTTCTTCACCGCCGTGGCCACATCCGGGCGTCACGGTGCCGACCTTGGGGTTCGGCATCAGCCCGCGGGGACCCAGGATCTGGCCCAGCTGGCCGACGACGCGCATCGCATCCGGGCTGGCGATGACACGATCGAAGTTGATCTCCCCGGCCTTGACCTGGGCGGCCAGGTCCTCCAGGCCGACGATGTCGGCGCCCGCGGCCTTGGCCACCTCCTGGTTCTTGCCGGAGGTGAACACCGCCACGCGCACGGTCTTACCGGTGCCGTGCGGCATCACGGTCGAGCCGCGCACCTGCTGGTCGGACTTGCTGGCATCGATGCCGAGATTCACCGCCGCATCGACCGACTCGGCGAACTTGGCGGTGGCGAATTCCTTGACCAGCTTCAGCGCCTCTTCGACCGGGTACTGCTTGCCCGGGGTGAGCTTGTCCTGCCAGGCCTTGACGCGTTTGGCTACGCACATGGACTCACGCCCTCCACATCGACGCCCATGCTGCGCGCGCTGCCCGCAATGGTGCGCACCGCAGCGTCCAGATCGGCGGCGGTCAGATCCGGCATGCTTGATCTTGGCAATTTCTTCGAGCTGCTTGCGCGTAGATCTTGCCGACCTTGGCGGTATTGGGCGATGCCGCTGCCCTTTTCAATGCCGATCGCCTTGCGGATGCAGCACCGGCGCCGGCGGCGTCTTCATGACGAAGGTGAAGCTGCGGTCGCTGAATACACGGTGATGATCACCGGGATCGGCAGGCCCTTCTCCAGCTTCTGGGTCTGCGCATTGAACTGCTTGCAGAACTCCATGATGTTGACGCCCTGCTGACCCAGCGCCGGCCCGATCGGCGGCGAGGGGTTGGCGGAGCCTGCCGGTACCTGCAGCTTGATATAGCCCTGTACTTTCTTGGCCATGAGTAACAACTCCTGGGTGCTAAGCGCCTCGTAAGGCTCCCCATTCGCTTCACTGCCACCACACTCGCGGCTTGCGCCGCATCCATCGCGCCCGCTACGGGGCCCACACCGCTCTCAGGCCTTCTCGACCTGCGAGAAATCCAGCTCCACGGGCGTCGAACGCCCGAGAATCTGCACTGCCACCTGCAGGCGGTTCTTCTCGTAGTTCACGCTCTCCACCACGCCGTTGAAGTCGTTGAACGGGCCCGTCCACGACCCGCACCACCTCGCCCGGGCTCGAACAGCACCTTCGGCCGCGGCTTGTCGACGCCTTCCTCGACGCGACGCAGGATCTGGTTGGCTTCCTTGTCGGTGATCGCCGCCGGCTTCTCCGGCGTGCCGCCGATGAAGCCGAGCACCTTGGGCACATCGCGCACCAGGTGCCAGGTCTCCTCGTCCATCTCCATCTGCACCAGCACGTAGCCCGGGTAGAACTTGCGCTCGCTCTTGCGCTTCTGCCCGTCGCGCATCTCGACGACTTCCTCGGTCGGCACCAGGATCTCGCCGAAGCGCGCCTCGAGCCCGGCGCGCGTGATGCGGTCCTTGCAGCGACTCGGCCACCCGGTGCTCGAAGTTCGAATAGGCGTGCACGACATACCATCTCAGCGCCACGGTTCTAGCTCCCCTGTCCGGTCAGCAGCTTGCGTGGCCCAGCGAGCAACAGGTCCAGCACCCAGAAAAAGAACCCGGCCAGCGTCACGAAGACAAACACCACCACCGTCGTCATGATGGTTTCCTGCCGCGTCGGCCAGACGACCTTGCGCAGCTCAATGCGCGAGTCGAGCACAAACGCGCCAGAAGCCGCGGCCGGTCGGCGAGACCGCAAACACCAGCGCGCGCCGAGCACCAGGCCGGCGAACATCGTGCAGCCACCGCTCCCAGTCCGGCTCGGCCGACGAGCAGGTAGTAACCGACGATGCCGGCGACCACGAGCGCGACCGCAGCCGTCGAGCTGCAGCCGATCGGCGCCGCCGCCAGTTTCCTGTTGCTGTTCCTGTTCGTTCATCGCGTGTCCGTATCTGAATCCTGAAGTCCGCCCCACCTTCCGGGGCTGGCAGGCCAGGAGGGAATCGAACCCCCAACCTGCGGTTTTGGAGACCGCCGCTCTGCCAATTGAGCTACTGGCCTGTATTCAACACCGCGTTTACTTCAGGATCTTGGACACGACGCCGGCGCCGACCGTGCTGCCCGCCCTCACGGATCGCAAAGCGCAGCCCCTGCTTCCATCGCGATCGGGCTGATCAGCTCCACCGTCATCTTGATGTTGTCCCCGGGCATGACCATCTCCGTGCCGGCCGGCAACTCGATCAGCCCGGTCACATCGGTCGTGCGGAAGTAAAACTGCGGCCGGTAGCCCTTGAAGAACGGCGTGTGCCGGCCGCCCTCTTCCTTCGTCAGCACGTACACCTCGCACTCAAACTGCGTGTGCGGGGTGATCGAGCCGGGCTTGGCCAGCACCTGGCCGCGCTCCACTTCCTCGCGCTTCGTGCCGCGCAGCAGCACCCCGACGTTGTCCCCCGCCTGCCCCTCATCGAGGAGCTTGCGGAACATCTCCACCCCCGTGCAGGTGGTCTTCACCGTGGGCTTCAGCCCGACGATCTCCACTTCATCGTTCACCTTCACGATCCCGCGCTCGATACGCCCCGTCACCACCGTGCCGCGCCCGGAGATCGAGAACACATCCTCCACCGGCATCAGAAACGGCTTGTCGATCTCGCGCTTGGGCACCGGGATGTAGTCGTCCATCTCCTCGACCAGCTTCACCACCGACTGGCACGCCCAGATCTCGCTCTTGCTCCCCTTCGAGCGCCTTGAGCGCCGAGCCGATCACGATCGGGGTCTTCTCGCCGGGGAACTTGTACAGTCGTCAAAAGCTCCCGCACCTCCATCTCCACCAGCTCGAGCAGCTCCTTGTCATCGACCATGTCCGCCTTGTTCATGTACACCACGATGTACGGCACGCCCACCTGGCGCGCGAGCAGAATGTGCTCGCGCGTCTGCGGCATCGGCCCATCCGCCGCCGATCACCACCAGGATCGCCCCGTCCATCTGCGCCGCACCCGTGATCATGTTCTTCACGTAGTCGGCATGCCCCGGGCAGTCCACGTGCGCGTAGTGCCGCGCTCTTGCTCTGGTACTCCACATGAGCCGTCGAGATCGTGATCCCGCGCGCCTTCTCCTCCGGCGCCTTGTCAATCTGGTCGTACGCCATGAACGTGCCGCCGTAGGTCTCGGCCATCACCTTCGTCAACGCCGCCGTCAGCGTCGTCTTGCCATGATCCACGTGACCAATCGTCCCCACGTTCACGTGCGGCTTGTTGCGCTCGAATTTCTCTTTCGACACGGACGGCGTTCCTCTATATAGATGCTCTAGCGCAACTAAAAAACCTGACAGGCTCCAGCCAACAGTGGCTGGAGCCCACGAGCGGGATCGAACCGGTGACCTCGTCCTTACCAAGGACGTGCTCTACCAACTGAGCTACATGGGCGACGGTCCCTCATCAAGCGCTGGCGCGCTAAGCCCACTGCCCGCGCGCCAGCCACGCTGGAGCGGGTAGTGGGAATCGAACCCACGTCATCAGCTTGGAAGGCTGAGGTTCTACCATTGAACTACACCCGCCGATGACGTAGGCGCCGACTTCGATCGCACCGCTCCACCAGATCTGCCGGACTCGATCGCTGACCCCCGATCCTCATCCGCTGGTGGAGGGGGTAGGATTCGAACCTACGAAGGCGTAAGCCGGCAGATTTACAGTCTGCTCCCGTTGGCCGCTTGGGTACCCCTCCGCGAAAAACGAGCCGCGTATATTGATTTCGCGGCCGCCCGAGTGTCAATGCATATAACGGGCCAACTGGCAATATTTGGGTGTCTTAAAAACCGCGCCCGTTCAGGTAGCCGTCCACCGCGTCCCTAACCGCAGGGGCCAGAGCCGGGGCGGTGACAAAGTCCATGTCGAGCGTGCCCAGATCGTCGATCAGCACCCGCACCTGCAGGTCATAGGGTTTGCCCTTGTAGAGCACCTGGTAATCCCAGTACTTGGACTGCTCGGCAGGGAGCGCTGCAATGTCACGCAGCAGCCGCTCGGCGTCGGCGCGCACGAAACCTTTGCTGAACAGCTTGGCCACCTTTTTCAGCACCGCGCCGGTGTACTTGTACTCGAAACTGCTGGTAATACGGACCGGATCGGCAGGATTGGCATCGGCATGGACCATTTGGCCGAAATTCGACGCCGTTGCCAGCATGATCAATACAATTAGCCGCTTCATGTTGCTAAATATCATGGATGTCAGTTACTTAAAGGCCCAGGGCCTGCTCGGGAGGCAACCTTAGCCACTGACCGGGCGGCAGCGCCTCCGGTAAGGAAACGTCTCCGTAGCGCAGCCGTTTCAGCCGGCTGACCTCAAACCCGACCGCCGCCCACAGCCGCCTGACCTCCCGATTCCGGCCTTCGCGCAGCGTGACATTAAACCAGCTGTGGCTCGCGCTGCGGCCGGTGGGCTCGATTGTTTCAAAACGCGCCGGACCATCTTCCAGTACTGAGCCTTGCCTAAGTCGCTCAAGGCAGTCGGCATCCGGCTGGCCATGCACCCGCACCAGGTATTCGCGTAAAACTTCAGCGGACGGATGCATCAGGCGGTTGGCGAGCTCGCCATCGTTGGTAAACAGCAGCAATCCGGTGGTATTCACATCGAGCCGCCCGATCACGATCCAGCGGCCGCTCGAAGGCGCAGGCAACCGCTCAAACACGGTCGGGCGGCCCTGCGGGTCGGCGCGGGTGGTCACTTCGCCGGCCGGCTTGTGATAAATCAGCACCTCGCGCAGCGACGGCCCCGCGAGCGTGAGGCGCTGCCCGTCGAGGCGCACGTCGGCGTCCGCCGTCGCGCGCTCGCCGAGCACGGCGATGCGGCCATCGACCGTGACCCGTCCGGCCCGGATCCAGTTCTCTGTCTGCCGGCGCGAGCCGTGTCCGGCGGAGGCCAGCAGTTTCTGCAGCCGCTCGCTCACCTTAGGATTTACCGCACCGGCAGGGATATGCGCCTGAACAGCTCGGCCTGGTCATCGAGGTCGCGCGCTTCAATGGCCCTATCCACCAGCCGGTGCGTCAGGTGCGGCCCGAACAGCTGAATGAACTCGTAGGCAAAGTTACGCAGCAATGTGCCGCGGCGAAAGCCGATCCAGGTGGTGTGGATCGGAAAAAGATGCGACGCATCGAGCACCACCAGATCCGGATCCTGCGTCGGCTCAAGCGCCACGCTCGCGACGATGCCGACACCAAGCCCTAAGCGCACGTAAGTCTTGATCACGTCCGAGTCCCGTGCCGTCAGCGCGACCTTCGGCACCAGATTCTGGCGGGCAAACACGGTGTGGAGCGATGAGGCGCCGGTAAAGCTAAATACATAAGTCACCAGCGGGTACTTGGCCAGCTCCTGCAGCGTCACATGCTCGATGGCGGCCAGCGGATGGTGCTTGGGCACGATGATCTGGCGGTGCCAGCGGTAAACCGGCAGCAACACCAGGCCGGGAAACAGCCCGTCCGAGCCGGTGGCGATCGCCAGCTGCACGCGGTCAGTGGCCACCATCTCGGCGATCTGCTCGGAGGTGCCCTGGTGCAGATGCAATTCCACGTCGGGGTAGCGCTCCCGAAATGCCTGCACCACCGGCGGCAGCACATAGCGGGCCTGCGTGTGGGTCGTGGCGAGGGCGAGCGTGCCGCGATTGTCCTGATTTAAGTCCGCCGCGACCGCCTGCAGACTGTCGATTTCAGCCAGCGCGCGGGCGGCATACTCAAGCACCTTGGTGCCCTGCGGCGTGACGCGGGAGAACGCGCGCCCTTCGCGCACGAAAAGATCAAATCCCAGCTCCCGCTCCAGCGCCTTCAGCGCGCGGCTGATGGCCGGCTGCGAGGTCCCGAGCGCCGCCGCCGCCTGCGTGACCGACAGACCGTGGCGGGAAATCGCGACGGCATATTGCAACTGATGAAAATTCATTGGGATTCCAGTGGCGCTAAACCCGCAACCGCCAAATCATAACAATAGGTTATCAAAGAATGGCTTTTTATTTATCGCTTGCCCCAAAACGCCGGATTACAGTGGCCAAATGCGCTACGAAAGCATTCTGAAAACCATTGGCCGCACGCCCACCGTCCGCATCCAGCGCCTGGCGCCGGAAGGCACGACGATCTATGTGAAGTGCGAATTTTTCAACCCGGCCTCCTCGGTCAAGGACCGCCTGGCGATCGGCATCATTGAAGATGCCGAGCGGCGCGGGACGCTGAAGCCCGGCCAGACGGTGGTCGAGGCTACTTCCGGCAACACCGGCATTGCGCTCGCGATGGTGTGCGCCGCCAAGGGCTATCCGTTCGTCGCCGTGATGGTCGAGACCTTCTCCATCGAGCGGCGCAAGATCATGCGCATGTTCGGCGCCAAGGTGATCCTGACGCCGGCGGCCGGACGCGGCACGGCCATGGTGGCCAAGGCCGCCGAACTGGCCGAGAAGCACGGCTGGTTCCTGGCACGGCAATTCGAAAACCCGGCCAATCCCGCTTATCACCGCAGCACCACGGGCCCGGAGATCATCCAGGACTTCGTCGGCGAGCGGCTCGATGCCTTCGTCACCGGCTGGGGCACGGGCGGCACGCTGACCGGCGCCGGCGAAATGATCCGCCTGGCGCGGCCGGAAGTGAAAATCGTGGTGGCCGAGCCGGCCGCGGCAGCGATGTTGTCGGGCAAGCCGTTTGCGCCACACAAGATCCAGGGCTGGACACCGGATTTCATCCCGGCCGTGCTCAACCGCACGCTCGCCGATCAGATCCTGCAGATCACCGACGCCGAAGCGATCCAGGCGGCCCGCGACCTGGCCAGCCGCGAAGGCATTTTCTGCGGCATCTCCTCGGGCGCCACGTTTGCGGCGGCGGTGAAGTTCGCACAGGGGCTGCCGCGCGGTGCGGTGGTGGTTGCGATGCTGCCAGATACTGGCGAGCGCTACCTGTCGACGCCGCTGTTCGAGGGCATCAGCGATGGATCGGACCCGGAGCCGTAGGATGCGCGCCTTCGAGGCGCAAGCCGCGACGGGCTCGAGAGATACGCTTGCGGTGAATCTGCCGGCGGCGTTCCCGATGCACCGCGGCGGGCAGCTCTATGGCGCGCAGATCGCCTACGAGAGCTGGGGACAACTCAACAGCGCCCGCGACAACGCGGTACTGCTGTTCACCGGCCTCTCGCCATCGGCGCACGCCGCGGCCACCGAGCGCGACCCATCGAGCGGCTGGTGGCAGAAGATGATCGGTCCTGGCCGGGCCTTTGACACCGGCCGCTACTTCGTCATCTGCGTCAATTCGCTCGGCAGCTGCTTCGGTTCGACCGGCCCGGCTTCACTCGATCCGGCCACCGGCGAGCGCTATCGGCTGAATTTTCCGGAGCTCGCCGTTGAGGATATTGCCCGCGCCGGCCATGAGGCGGTGCGCGCGCTCGGCATCGAGCAACTGGCGGCCGTGGCCGGGGCCTCGCTCGGCGGCATGGTGGTCACGGCCTTTGCCGCGCAGTTCCCCGGCGGCGCGCGTCGCCTGATCAGCATTTCCGGCACCGGCGCCGCATCGCCTTATGCGATTGCGCTGCGCGCCGTGCAGCGCGAGTGCATCCTGCGCGACCCGGACTGGCAGGGCGGCAACTACGCGCCTGAGCACCCGCCGCGCAACGGCATGCGGCTGGCGCGCAAACTCGGCACGATCACCTACCGCTCGGCCGCCGAATGGCGCCAGCGCTTTGGCCGCGAACCGCTCACCGGCAATGCGCTTCGGGCCAGTCCCTTTGCGCCGCGCTTTGCCGTCGAAGGGTACCTGGAGGCGCAGGCCGAGCGGTTCGTGCGCAGCTTCGATCCGAATTGTTACCTGTACCTGTCGCGGGCGATGGATGCCTATGATCTTGCCGAGCACGGCGGCTCCTATGCGGCGGCGCTCGCCGGCTCGAAGCTCGATGCGGCCCTGGTGCTGGGGGTCGAAAGCGACTGGCTGTTTCCGATTCACGAGCAGGCCGCGATCGCCGAGGCCCTGACGGCCTCCGGCGTGCCGACCCGCTTTTCCCGCCTGCCTTCGCTCGAAGGCCACGACGCCTTCCTGGTCGACCTGCCGCGCTTCGATGCCGAAGTGCGCGCTTTCCTGAGCTGACTGCCCCCCTGACTTGACCGCCGACGCCGGGCCCTCCCAGGCCCGGAAGTGTGCGCTGCGTCATGAATTTAGACGCCCAAATGGCTCAATTGAAGCGTTTTCATTTGCAGTGCATACATTTTTGATAAGATATCGTACGTGGAACGAACCATTCGTGGTTCGGTCTGATTATCGGTTAGACGAGGAGAGTAGTTATGAACGACCTGGTACAAAAACCTGCCGAGGGCCAGGAGCCTTCCGGCTTGCGGGCCCCCTTCAGCCCGGCACTCGCCGACGGCGATGCGGTCGGCCAGGCGCTGCGTCAGGGCAGCAGTGGCCGCACTTCGCGCAGCCGCTGGTCGGTGGCAAGTTCGCAGTTCAGTGACGGCGGATTTCATTTGTTCCGGATTCACTGAGCTTAAGCGCCTTCAAGCCATCGCCTGCGGCGCCACACCAGTGTGCGCGCCCTAAGGGCTATCCAACCCCCACGCGACAGCGCGCCCCGAATCGAGGTGGGCTGCGCCGTGGGGTTCTTTTACAATGCCAATCGCCAGCGCATGCCGGTCGGGGCGGGAAATGCCGTGCGCGACACCGGTATGCACGTTATTGCACCGTGAACCAGCAGCACGGGATTAGCTGGTCATTAAGTTCAATGCCGGACGAAAAGTGTGACGGAGTTGGCATAATTGGAGCGCTGCCGTAACTTGAAGGCAGCCTGGCGGGGAACAGGTTGGCCGGGCCTGGAGAATAACGAGCTTAAATGGAACGCCGCATTCATACGCGTCACCGTGCCCGCACTACGGTCTACATCCTGCTCGGTCCCGGGCGGCGCCGGTTGTGCCGGGCAATCAACTTAAGTGCCAACGGCGTGTTCGTGCATACGACCGCGTTGGGACTTCGCAAGGGCCAGCAAGTGGAACTTGCCTTCGCTATCGACCTTGGCGCCATCACAAAAATTCATCGGCGTACCGCAATCGTCGCGCATGTCTCGGGCGGCGGCACCGGACTGATGATGGACGCCTACGCCGCTCGCTGAAGCGGCCGTTGCATTGATCCCGCACCGCGCTTTGCCGCTATGAGCAAATAGCGGCACGAGCTTAGGCGGTTGTGGCACGCTGGCGCTTCATCGCATGCGACGCAATCCGAAGATCACCGTGCCTCACCTGACACGCGAAACTTAAAGCATGCCAGGCGCCACGCCATCATCGACACGGAGCCGTCGGGTGCTGCTGCTGGTCGCAGCTACCATTCTTCTGATCACGATGGGCGTGCGCCAGTCCACCGGACTGTTCCTGCTGCCCATCATTGCCGCGACCGGCCTTGGCGTGCTGTCGGTCAGCTTTGCCTTCGCGGTCGGGCAGCTGGTCTGGGGCGCGGCGCAGCCGTTTCTCGGCATGCTGGCCGACCGCATCGGCGCCTATTGGGTCATCATCGGCGGCGCCGGCCTGATCGCCGCCGGAGCGGTGCTCACTTCGTTCGTCAGCTCCGAACTCGGGCTGGTCATGACGCTCGGGATCCTTGCGCCGGCCGGGGCTGCCGCCGGCAGTTTTGCCATTCTGATCGGCGCCACCGCGCGACACCTGCCGGCCCATGCGCGCTCCTTTGCGGCCGGCCTGATCAATGCCGGCGGATCGCTCGGGCAATTTCTGTTCGCACCGCTTATTCAATGGATTATCAGCCGCTCGGGCTGGGTCAGCGGTTTGCTCACCCTCGCGGCGGCGGCGCTGCTGACGGTGCCGCTTGCCTGGGTCATTCGCGCGGTCGGCAAGTCCGGGCGCGAGGACTCGCCCGCGGCCGAGACGGCAGCATCGACCGTGAACGGCCGATACAGTCTTCGCGGGCAGCTCGCCGTCGCGCTTCGCGATCGCAGCTACCTGTTGCTGAACGCCGGGTTTTTCACCTGCGGCTTTCATATCGCGTTCCTGGTCACTCACCTGCCGAGCGAAGTGCGGCTGTGCGGATTGCCGGCCATGGTGGCCGCGAATTCGCTCGCGCTCATCGGCCTGTTCAATGTCGGCGGGAGTCTTGCCGCCGGCTGGCTGGGCCAGAAATACCGCATGAAAAATCTGCTGGCCCTGATGTACGGGAGCCGGGCGCTGCTGATTGTCATTTACCTTTGGATGCCGAAGACGGCTGTGAACGTTTACCTGTTTGCCGCGGCGCTGGGCTTTACCTGGCTGGCGACCGTGCCGCCGACGGCGGGCCTCGTGGGTAAACTTTTTGGTACCCGGTACCTGGCCACGCTGTTCGGCCTGACCTTGCTGTCGCACCAGATCGGCGGGTTCCTTGGCGCGTGGCTCGGCGGCGTGGTGGTGGCGCAATTTGGCTCCTATCAGTGGATGTGGCTGATTGATATCGCGCTGGCGCTGACGGCGGCGCTGATCTGCCTGCCGATCCGCGAAGCCAGACCGGTGCCGCAGCCGGCCCTGGCCTGAACGCCAATTGCTCCGTCGCGCCGCGGGCGCGTAGCATGGCAGTGCGCCAAGGAGCCATCGATGGACGCAAAATCGCAGCAACGCTGGAAACACGACGGTGTGGCCGTGGTGCCCGGCCACCAGCTCGATGCGAACACGGCGCAGACGCCCGGCATGGATCGCAAGGCCGCCATTAACTTCGCGCGCGTCGGCGCGAAAAAACTCTGGGCCGGCACGGTGCATATCCATCCGAACGCCAAGACCGGCGCGCACCACCACGGACCGCTCGAAAGCGTCATCTACGTGATCAAGGGGCGGGCCCGGATGCGCTGGGGCGAGCGCCTCGAGTTCATGGCCGAAGCCGGTCCCGGGGACTTTATTTACGTGCCGCCGTTCGTGCCCCATCAGGAGATCAACGCAAGTCCCACTGAAGCACTGGAGTGCGTGCTGGTGCGCAGCGACGGCGAAGCCACGGTCATCAACCTGGATATCGCGCCGATCGAGCCACCGGAGTCGGTCGCCTGGATCGACCCGATACACCGAAGCTGACGCGCCCGGCAGGTTCCGGGCCGCCTGCCGATGAAACTTGGGCGCGGGCCACAGGTCCCATTGTTTAATGCGATAGCTTAAGGGCGGCCCGATCCGCCCGGCGCCGGAACTCAAATCCCTTTGGGAGCTTAATGAAATGACCCAAGCCTGCCCTCGCCGAACAACTCCCAGCCGCCCAAGGCAGTGGCTCGCGCTGGCCGGCGCGCTGCTCGCGCTGGCAGGTACCACGGCGGCGCGGGCCGATGATGATCCGCTCGGCCTTTATGTCGGCGGCGCGGTCGGTCTTGCTGAAGTACGGTCCGACCAGTTTTCGCTGTCGTTCAATCAGGGCCTGGCCGGCTGGAAGGTGCTCGCCGGAATGCGGCCGATATCGGTGCTCGGCGCGGAAGTCGAGTACGTCGATTTCGGCCAGCCGCACACGACCTTTGATGGCGGCACGGTCAATGCGAAGGTCAAGGCGAGCGCGGAGGGTCTGTACGTCCTCGCTTATCTGCCCATCCCTGTGCCGGTGCTCGACTTTTACGCCAAGGCGGGCGTCGCACGCCTGCAGACTTCGACCAACGCCGAGTTTCCGGCGAATAACTTTGCCAGCAGCAGCAACAACGAGCACGGCGCCTTTGGTGCCGGCGCGCGCGTCAAGTTCGGTCCGGTGTCGGTGGGCCTGGAGTACGAGCGCGTCGCCGCGACCGATGGCAGCCAGGATTTGTACTCGCTCGGTTTGCTGTGGGGCTTTTAGCGCGCCGCCGGCGCGTATAATCCCGCCGGCGGGGGCAACGCCCGCTTGCCATCTTTAAGGAGCGAACGCCATGCAATGGTGGGGTTGGGTGGTCGCCGGCACCATCATGCTCGGCGCGGAACTCGCGTTCATCGACGCACAGTTCTATCTGGTGTTCACCGGCGCGGCGGCCATCATCACGGGCCTTATCGCCGCGGTCATGCCGGAGTTTTCCCCGCCCGCACAGTGGGCGGGGTTTGCGCTGCTCGCGGTCATTTCGATGCTCGCGTTCCGCAACCGCATCTACCGGCGCCTGCGCGGCAACCTGCCCGAGGTGCAAACCGGACCTGCCGGCACCGTGCTGACCCTGGCTTCGGCCCTGGCTCCCGGTGAGAGCGCCCGGATCGAGCACGGCGGCAGCTCCTGGACCGTGCGCAACGACAGTGATGGGCCGATTGCCGCCGGTGCCCGCGCCCGCGTCGTCAAGGTGCATGGCCTGACTTTGCTAGTGCACCCTCACCGCTGAACCCGACTGCCAGGAACAAGCTTATGGAAACCTCAACGATGGTCGTCATTTTCCTCGCCGTGCTGGCAGTCATCGTGGTGGCGCGGACCGCCACGGTGGTGCCGCAGCAGAGCGCGTTCGTCATCGAGAATCTCGGCAAGTACAGCCGCACCATCTCCGCCGGCTTTCACATCCTGGTGCCGTTCGTTGAACGCGTGGCCTACCGCCACAGCCTCAAGGAGCAGGCTCTCGATGTCGCCGAACAGATCTGCATCACGCGCGACAACGTCCAGGTGGGAGTCGATGCGGTCCTTTATATGCAGGTGCTCGATCCGCACCTGGCCTCCTACGGCATTACCAACTACAACTTTGCAATTTCGCAGCTGGCGCAGACGACACTGCGCAGCGAGATCGGCAAGATCGAGCTGGACCGGACCTTCGAAGCCCGCGGCATTATTAACGCCAACGTGGTCGCCGAGCTCGACAAGGCCTCCGTGGCCTGGGGCGTCAAGGTCATGCGCTACGAGATCAAGAACATCACGCCGCCCAAGGACGTGCTGTCGGCGATGGAAAAGCAGATGCGCGCCGAGCGGGAAAAACGTGCGGTCATTTTGACTTCCGAAGGCGAACGCGACGCCAAGATCAATCAGGCCGAGGGCGACAAGCAGCGCGTCATCAAGGCATCGGAAGCCAACAAGCAGCAGCAGATCAACGAGGCCGACGGCCAGGCAGCGGCGATACTGGCGGTGGCGACCGCTACCGCAGAGGGCCTGCGCAAGGTCGGCGGCGCGCTGAGCGATCGCGGCGGCATCGAGGCGATGCAACTGCGTATCGGCGAGGAATACGTGCGCCAGTTCGGCAAGCTCGCCAAGGAAAGCACGACCCTGATTGTCCCGGGCAACTTAAGCGACCTGGCCTCGGTGGTGACGATGGCCACCAGCATCGTGCGCAAGACCCCGCCGTCGGCCTGAAGCCGGCTGACGCGCGGCAATCGGCCGCCGGATAGGTAACCGCTACTTCTGGCTGCCCGCGTCGGCGCCGCCCGATGTTTGATTGTCCGGCGACGGCTTGTCCTGTCCGTGCCTGTGCCTGTGCCTGTATCTGGCTGGCGGTGTCCGCCATCAGTTTCTGCATTTTAGGCATCATGTCAGCCATCTCCCCCTGCATGACCTGCATCGTGTTTTGCATCACCACTGGCATCTTGGCGATGACCGCCTTGCCGGCCGGGGTTTTGTAGAACTTGAGCATGCCGTCAATTTCCGACTGGGAAAATGATTTCCGGTAGATTTCTTCCATCTTGGGTTCGAATGTGTCCCAGTTCAGCGTTTCCTTCAGGAGCGCGATCATTTTGGCGCGCATGTCGTCCACGATTTTTTGCTGCTCCGCGGTGAGCTGTCTGCCCGCCGCGGCCTGCTTCATGGCCGCGTCCATCATTTTGTCCATTTGAGCAAACACATCATCAAAGGTCTTCCGCCCCTGCATCAGGGAGACCAACTCTTTCACAGACGCGCCGCTGGCCGGCTGATCCGCAGCAGACAGTGGCTGGGCAAACAGAACCGCGAATGCGATCACGAGCGACGATTTGAACACGGGCTACCTCCGTTGATGACGCGCTGATACTAATCCCTCAGCCGCGGCGTTGCCGGTGCAATTGGCCTTTGGTAATCGGACTGTCATGGCTGGCCGCCCCGGCCTCAAGGACGGCGGCGCCTTCACGCTGCCCAGGTGTCGGAAAATACCCGCAGCAGGTTCTGGCCCAGTATCTTCTCGATCCGGGCAGAGCCGTGACCGCGGCCGGCGAGCATATCGGCGAGCGTCTTTAGGCGCCGCGGCGTATTCAGATCAGCCGCGAACAGGTAGCCATCGTCAAATTCCTGTGGCGCCGCAATGCCGGCCGCGGCTCGCTCGTGCTCGTCGCGCGCGAACGCATCCTTGAAGGCCTGGTCCATGACCGTGGCTGAAATACTGCCGTCGCTGCCGATCGACACGTGATCTTCGCCCGCCACCTGGATCATGTGCTCCAGATGCCGGATGACGTCAGCAGCGGTCGGTTGGTGACCGCCCGAAAGATAGGGCATGAAGTAGATGCCTGAAACCCCGCCCCGGTCGGCAACGGCACGCAGCTCTGCATCGGTGCGGTTGCGCGGGTGCTCGGCGATCGCAAAGCTCCCGGTATGAGTGAACGCGACCGGGCGCTTTGAGGCACGGATGGCCTCCGCCGCGGTCTGTCGTCCGCAGTGACTGAGATCAACGAGGATGCCGAGCTTGTTCATGCGCTCGACGGCTTCGATGCCGGCGCTGCTTAAGCCCGCATTGGCCGGCTCAAGGCACCCATCGCCAAGCAGATTGCGGCGATTGTAGGTCAGCTGAATGACCCGCAGGCCGAGGCGATGCAGATCATCCAGCCGCGCAAGATCGGTTTCGAATGCGACTGCGTCCTGGAAGCCATAGATCAGCCCGGTCTTGTGATTCTGCTTGGCGGCGACAATATCCTTGACGGACCTGACGCGCAGGAACGTGTCCGGATGCCGGTCGATCTCGCGCTCCCACTGGAACACGCCCTGCACGGCCATCGCAAAGGCGGTGTCCGGGGCCGTCGTGCCGACCGGCAGGATCGTCAGGTGCACACAGGTCAGTCCCGAATCGCGCGTGTCCTGCACTTCGGCAGCCGTGAGCGGTGCGCCCGCTGCGGAGCTAAAACTTCCAGGGCTGCCGAGCCCGTCGATGACTACGGCACGCTCGTAATCGGCGTCAGCGTAGCCGTCCGCACCGAGCGCCCGGCGTGAGGCCAGGAACGAGACGAGCGCTGCCTGGCCCGCAAAGACCAAAAAATCACGTCGGCCGCGCATTGTGATCAGGCTCCACGCTGACGGTAAGATCGGGTAGCGTGCCTGCAAATTATACGATGAGCTGACGCTGGTGCCGGCAGAGAGAATCGAACTCCCGACCTACGGTTTACAAAACCGCCGCTCTACCAACTGAGCTATGCCGGCATACGGGCCAGATACCCGACGCGGATCTTATCAGCTACCGGGTTTCGGGCAGTCAATCCAGGCCGCTGCCGGCGCAGACAACTCGGTCGCCTTTGGCAGCTGCCGGCCTGCCGGCCCTTCGGCGTCGAGCCAGTGCACCGTGAGCTGATGATGGCGCGGCTCCATCTTCGGCGTGTAGCCGGCGGCCAGCACATCCTGCACGCGGCGTTCGGCATTGCTCTCGTCGGCAAACAATCCGGCCGAGACCTGCAGCTCCGGGCCCGGCCCGCTCAGCGCGACGGCATCATTGATCCCGGCCTGGCTCAACCGGCGCAAGGCCAGCTGCTGGGACGTGCCGTTCTTGAAACCACCGATGAAAACATTGAAGCCATCATCCACCGTGCGCTCGACCAGCCGCTCGCGCGTGGCCACGCCGCGCACCGCGAGCGATTTACTGACGGCGGCAGCCAGCTGTGCATCGGTGAGCGGACCAAAGCTCTGACAGCTCGTCGGCGCGGCCGCGCCCGCCGGCTGCGAGCCGGCCAGCTGCAGCGGCGCGACGCCCTGCAGGCCGGTACTGGGTCTGGCCGGCACATCAATCCATCGCGCCCAGGCAAAAAACAGCACGTTGAGCAGCAGCAACACGTAGAGCAGTAAGCGCATCAGAGGATTTTACCCTGTGTGCTGGCCGGCGAGCACCGCCAGGCCTCGCAATACCAGATCGTCGACGCGCCGGTGGCGCGCCCGCAGCAACGGTGCAACGGTCGGCGCGGCACCTCCAGCCAGCACCACCAGCGGCCGGGCGCCCAGCAGCGCGGTCGCCTCCTCGGCCGCCCGTTCGATCAGCGCCGCACAGGCGTAGCGCGCCCCCTGGCGGAGTCCCGCGCTGGTCTTAAGCGCAAACAGCCCGCGGCCACCGCCACCGGCAGCGCCGCGCGCGCGACGCGCAATGCCCGCGGTCGCCTTGATCAGGGACGCTGCCATCAGCGCCGGGCCGGGAATAATGGCCCCGCCGCGGTGCCAGCCGCGCTCATCCAGCAGGTCGATGGTCAGCGCCGTGCCGACGTCGACCACGCATAGCGCGCTGTCTCCAAACAGCTGGCGCGCACCGATCAGCGCTACCCAACGGTCAACGCCGAGTCGCCAGGTCTCTGCATAGCCGTTGCGGATGCCGCCGGCGCGGCGCCTCGTGCGCACGCGGCGTGGCGCTGGCAGCGAAGCGGCGCGCGCCGCGCGTCGCAACCCCTGCTCGAACTCCGCTCCGGCCACGCTTGCGAACCACACCGCGCCGATCGGCGAGGCCTGTCGCAGCAGTTTCTTCAGCAACGCCGGCAGCCGCGCCGCCTGCCAATCGAGCGATCCGCCACGGCGATAGTGCCCGCGGGCAAGCCGCGCCCACTTCAGCCGTGAGTTACCGGCATCGATCAGCAAAGTGTTCAATGACCGGGCCTCACCGACACATCGCCCGACCGAAACCGCAGCAGCGCATCGCGCGTCTGCACGCACAGGGCCCCATCTTCATCAATTCCGCGGGCATGGCCGACGGTCTGGCCCTGCGGTCCGCTGACTGTGACGGCCCGGCCGGCGAGCGCGTCGGCTGCGCGCCACGGCGCAGCGAAAGGCGCAAAACCATCGCGCTCGAACTGCAGCAGGCCCGTGACAATGTCGCTGATCAACAGCGCTGCGAGCCGGTTGCGGTCGCAGTGGCCGACGCCGAGGCCGGCAAGATCCACAGGCTCGGTACCGGTCGCGCGTACCCTCATCGAAAGCGGCGCGCCCAGCGTGCAGTTCAGGCCGACGCCGATGACGACCACGGCCGGCCCGGCCGCCTCGGCACGCAGGTCGATCAGGATGCCGCCGAGCTTGCCGCCGGCGCTCACCAGATCGTTCGGCCACTTAAGGCTGACGGTAAGCGGCGCGAACCGGTGCAGCGCGCGCAGCACGCAGACGCCAATGGCGAGACTCAATGCGCCGGCATCCCTCGGCAAAGCCTTGAACGTCCAGGCGAGCGACAGGCAAAGGCCGCCACCGGGTGGCGACAGCCACCGGCGTGCCTGCCGGCCACGGCCGGCCTGCTGATGTTCGGCCAGCAGGAAATCAAACTGCCCGGCAGGCGGTGCGGGTTGTGCCAGCAATTCATCGTTGGTGGAGAGCACCGACCAGTGCACCGCCCCGCTGCGCAGCGCTGCGCGTGCCTCGCCGGTCAGCTGGGTGTTGATCGCCGCGAGCGCGAGCGGCGCCGGGGCGCCGCTTTGCTGGTAACCCCGATGCCGCAGGGCCTTGATGGGCGTGCCGAGCGCCCGCAGCCGACTGACCGCCTTCCACACGGCACTGCGGCTGACGCCGGATTTTTCCGCCAGCTGCTCACCGGAATGGGTTTGACCATCAGCCAGTTGGCGCCAGACCTGTTGCGCGAGTGGCTCGGATCGCGCCGGCCGCGCCACGGCGCCGCCGCTCGCCACGCGCCGGCGCGCTTTTTTGCGTGCCCGGGTCTGCGACGAAGCCGATTTCGGAACGTGCCTTATGCGCTGCATCAGACTTAATTCAGGTGATTTGATGTTTTTTAAGTCGGGTCATCTTATCGCAACTTATTGTATTTAAACGAGTGTCTGACAGCCGGGTTCGCCGCCTCACCGCCCTTCCGCACAAATATTTATGCATCGCATGAAGCCTCAGGTAGCATGCGGGTCCGAATTGTCATGTCCCGGTAATGCACGCGTGCCCGAACCCCGAGTCATCCGCAAATACGCCAATCGCCGCCTGTACGACTCGACCGACAGCCGGCACGTCACGCTCGATGATATCCGACAGCTGATTGCCTCCGGGCTGCGCGTGCAGGTCATCGACGATCGCTCCGGCGCGGACCTGACCCGCTCGGTGCTGCTGCAGATCATTGCCGAGCAGGAGCAGTTCGGTGCGCCGGTGCTCAGTGTCGAGTTGCTCGAGGGCATCATCCGCTTCTACGGCAATCCGGTACAGGAGATGCTGTCGCGCTACCTCGAGCAGAGTCTCGGCACGCTGCTGCGCCAGCAGCACAGCGTGCAAGCTGACATGACCAAGGCGCTGGAATCGCGCATGTCGCCGCTGGCGGAACTGACACGCCAGAACATGGAAATGTGGGCGCGCATGCAGGCCTCGATGCTCTCGGCCTTTGCGCCGGGCGCCGCCAAATCTGCTAAGCCGCCGGCCGAGCCCGCCGCAAACGAGGATCGCCCACCGGACGAAGAGCCGGGGCAGGATCCGGACCAATCGCCAAGCTCTGGGAGTTGAATTTCGCATGGATCTGAGAGGTAAGACGGTGGTCATCACCGGCGCCGCTCGCGGCATCGGTCGGTCAATGGCTCAAGGGTTTGCGGCGCGCGGCGCCAATCTGGCGCTGGTAGACCTTAAGGAAGGCGATCTGGCCGAAACGCGCGCGGCCTGCCAAAGCGCTGGCGTTGAAGTGCGCACCTATGGCGCCACGGTCAGCAGTGAAGCAGAGGTCGAGGCAACCTTTGCCCGCATCAGCCAGGATTTTGGCCGGCTCGACGGCCTGGTGAACAACGCCGGCATTGTGCGTGATGCGATGCTGGTCAAGTTCCGCGACGGCGCGCTCGTCGGCAAGATGAGCCTTGAGCAGTGGCAGAGCGTGATTGACGTGAACCTGACCGGAGTGTTCCTTTGCGGCCGTGAAGCCGCGGCCCACATGATCGGTTTTGGCCAGGGCGGCGTCATCGTCAACATCTCCAGCATCTCGCGCGCCGGCAATCCCGGACAGAGCAACTACACGGCCGCCAAGGCCGGCGTCGCCGCCATGAGCGTGTGCTGGGCGCGCGAACTCGCGCGCCACCGCATCCGCGTCGGCGCCATCGCGCCCGGGTTCATCCAGACGCCGATCCTCGATACGATGAAGCCCGAGATCCTCGCCAAAATGATCGCGCCAGTGCCCCTGGGCCGGCTCGGCCAGCCCGACGAGATCGCCCAGGCCGCGCGCTTTATCTTTGAAAACGACTTCTTCACCGGGCGGGTGCTCGAAGTCGATGGCGGCCTGCGCCTTTGAATTCCGCCGTTGGGTGTCCCTGTTAGTATGCGGCGCGAAAATCTTGAGTCCTATTTTCTGTGATAGTTGGGCTAAAAATATTTAAATATTAATAATATCAATAAGATATAGATTTTAGATCCAAATTTAACGCGCCGCATAAAAATCTCTTGCAGTGCATACAAGATTGGATTACTATGCTCCTCGCAATGACGCAAGCACCCCATTCAAATTTTTGGAGCCCTGCAATGAATATCCCGAATTTCGACCCGAACACTGCCCTCGAAGCTTTCCACGACGCCATTGCCCCGGCACTGCGCGCCCAGCAGGAAGGCCTCAAGGCTGCCGAACGTTTCGCTCACTACCAGTACGCGCTGGCTGGCGATTACCTCGAGTGGACCCTGTCCCACGCGAAGGCCGTGCTCGCTGCCAAGTCGCCTTCCGAACTGGTTGCCAAGCAGGTTGAACTCAGCACGCAGCTGACCGACCAGCTCAAGGGCCGCGTGCAGGAACTGACCGGACTGGCCAACGACGCGCAAGCGACGATGAAGCAGCTGTTCAACGATGCGACGGCGAAGGTTGCCGAGTTTTCGAAGAAGGCCGCTTAAAGCAAGACCCCCCTCTGCTTAATTGATCGGCCAGCCCCGGGTGAGCGATGCTCCCCCGGGGCTTTTGCTAAGTGAGCACCAGGATCTTTAGGTGACCAACGCGTGAACGCCGAGCTGAAAGCACTGACCAACGCTGCGCCGCATCCAGCCGAGCCGCTGGCACACCAGCTGACGCAGACGATGCGCGCCGAGCTCGCCCAGTTCAGCGGCGGGCTGGCGCCGGATGACTACGCGCGGGCCTGGTGGGATCTGTGGGCATCCTTAGCTTCGCTCCCGGAACAGCAACTGGCGCTCGCCCGCAGCGCCGCGCTCAAGGGCATCGATACCTGGCAGTTTGCGCTGCTCGCAGCGCTTGGCCGCCAGCACGATCATGGCAACCCGGGCAAGCAATTCAGTAATTCGGCCTGGGATCAGTGGCCATTTAATATCTACGCCCGCGCTTTCGGTCACCTGAGCCACTGGTCACACGAGCTCATCACCCGCGCCAAAGGCATCACCCCCGCCAACGCCAAGCGACTCGAGTTCGTGCTGCGCCAGCTGCTCAACGTGGTGTCGCCGACGCATTACCTGCTGACCAATCCCGAACTGTTGCAGCTGACACGCGACGAAGGCGGACAGAATCTGCTGCGCGGCGCCCAGAACTTCATCGAAGACCTGCAGAACGCGCTCGCCGGCGTGCCGGTGCGCAGCGACGCCTACCCGGTCGGCGAAAAAGTGGCCATCACGCGGGGCCAAGTCGTGATGCAAAACGAGCTGATGGAGCTGATCCAGTACTCGCCGCAGACTGCCGACGTCTATGCCGAGCCGATCCTGATCGTGCCGGCCTGGATCATGAAGTATTACATCCTCGATCTGTCGCCGGCCAATTCGATGGTCCGCTACCTGGTTGAGCAGGGCCACACGGTTTTCATGGTGTCGTGGAAGAATCCGACCGCGGCCGACCGGAACCTCGCGATGGACGATTATCTGCGTCTCGGGCTGCGCGCCGCGATCGATGCCGTGAGCCTGATCGCGCCGGCGCAGCCCATTCACGCCGTCGGCTACTGCATCGGCGGCACTTTGCTCGCCATCGGCGCCGCTGACCTCGCGCGCGACGGCAATACGCGGCTCGGCTCGCTGACGCTGCTGGCCGCGCAGACTGACTTCTCCGAGCCCGGCGAGCTGTCACTGTTCATTACGCCGAGCCAGCTGGCGATGTTGCGCTCAATCATGGAGCAGCAGGGCGTGCTCTCGAGCGAGCGGATGAGCGCGGCCTTTGCGCTGCTGCGGCCCGGCGATCTGCTGTGGAACCCGATCGTCAACAGCTACCTGCGCGGCAAGCGCGACCTGCTGAGCGATCTGATGGCCTGGAATGCGGACGGCACCCGGATGCCGTGCCGGATGCACAGCGAGTACCTGTATCAGCTGTATCTGCAAAACCGCCTGGCCACAGGCGGCTTCACGGTGGCCGGCAAGCCGGTCCATCTGGAAGATCTGACGCTGCCGATGTTCATTGTCGGGACCGAAACCGACCACGTCGCGCCATGGGAATCGGTTTACAAGACCCGCGCGCTGACGCGCTCGGCTGACTACACTTTCCTGCTGACCAGCGGCGGTCACAACGCCGGTATCATCAGTGGGCCGGTAAACGCCAAGCGGCGGCACCGCGTCTATCACTGGTCGGATGCGCACGCGGCGCTCGATGCGGCGCAATACCAGGAGCTGGCCACCCGCCAGCAGGACTCATGGTGGCCGACCTGGGAGCGCTGGCTCGCCGCGCACTCTTCTGCAACACGCCAGGCGCCGCCGCCCATCGGCAACGCCGCTGCGGGGCTTGCGCCACTGCGCGATGCGCCCGGCGAGTACGTGCACGGCTGATCAGCGCCGCGTAAGCCAGTTGCAGATCGCCTGCGGCAGCTCGCGCTGTACCTTGCCGCTGACATACATGCCGATGTGGCCAACCTGCAGCGGCAGCGGCAGATACTCGGTCGTACCGATCAGATCGCCGATCGGCGTCGAGGCGGAAGGCGGCACGAGGTGATCCTGCTGGCCGAAGATATTGAGCACCGGCTGCGTGATTTTTTTCAGATCCACCGTCTGCCCGCCAATCTGCAAGGTGCCCTTCATCAGCCGGTTTTCCTGAAACAGCCAGCGCGCGAATTGCCTGAACGCCTCGCCGGCCTGGTCGGGGCTGTCGAAAATCCATTTTTCCATGCGCATGAAGTTCTCGACCTGGGCCTGATCCTCGGTCTGGTCGAGCAGGTTGACGTATTTTTGCTGCAGCAGCCGAAACGGCATCAGCGACACGTACGCCGCGTTGAGCACATCGCCTGAGACAATGCCGCACGAGTCCACCAGCGCGTCGATGTCGAGCCCGCGCACCCACTTGGCCAGCAGATTGTCCGGTGTCGAGAAATCCACCGGCGTCACCATCGTGATCAGGTTGCGGACCCGCTCCGGGTGCAGCGCGGTGTAGCAAAGGCTGAAGGTGCCGCCCTGGCATACGCCGAGCACGGTCGTTGACGGGATCTTATGTTCGCGCAGCACCACGCCGAGGCAGCGGTGCAGATAGCCGTTGATGTAGTCGTTCAGATCGAGAAAGCGGTCGGCGCCGTCCGGATAGCCCCAGTCGATGAGATAGACATCCAGCCCGAGCTCAAGCAGCCGGCGGATCAGCGAGCGATCGGGCTGCAGATCCATCATGTAGGGCCGGTTCACCAGCGCATAAACAATCAGTACCGGCGCCAGGTTGGCGCTCGGCGCGAGCGCGCGGTAACGGTACAGCGTGACTTTGTCCTCGCGATACACGGCCTGCTTCTCCGAGCAGCCGAAAGTCACGTCGGCGGCGTCCTGCAGCGGCTTGAAACTCGCGATCAGCTTGCGCTGCATCGACTCCAGTTCGCGAAACAGCGGCTCGCCGGGCAGCACAGGATCATTGGCCATAGTGATGCGCCTTTCCGGGTCAACCGCCGGTGAGCTTTTGCAGCGCGGCCTTGAGTTCGCGCACCTGCTGGTGCAGGGAATTGAGTTCGGCGCGGGTCGGCAGGTCGAACTGCCGCGCCCATTCCTCCAGCAGCTCGCGCTGCGCGCTGCGCAGCTGGCTCATGGTATTGGTCAGCTCGGCCTGCGACTGCATGAAGCTCGCGCCGTGGGCCACGCGCTTGTAGGCCGACTCGGCCGACTCGACCCACAGATCGTACAGCTCCTTGACCGAGCCCGGCATGGCGCCGCTTTGCAGCCGCGGTCCCAGTTTCTCACCGAGATCCTTCAGCCCGAGCGAAATAATTTCATTCCACTGGCCGCCGAGGCGCAGCTGCGCCTGCCAGCACCGCTGCGCCAGTTCAGCCAGCCGCTGCATGGACTCCTGCTGCTCGCGGGCAGGTCCCAGCGCAGGCATCCGGCCGAACGGGCCGGCGCCGCCGCCGGGGAAACCGAAACTCTGGCCGCCGCCGAATGGCGCGCCCATGGCAGCCCACGGGTTCATGCCGCCAAAGCCGCCACCCATGGCGCCCGGCATGGCACCGAAGCCAAAGGGTGTCGCCGCACCGGCCAGCGGCGCGCCGAAGGCGCTCGCCGCCCACGCGCCGGAAAACTGCTGCTGCAGCGCGCTCAGTCCGTCGGCAAATAATTTGGCGCGCTCGGCCGGCTCGCTGGCCCGCGCCGCCTGGCCGAGCAGATCCCATAGCGCCCGCGAAACGCCGAGATATTGCTCAAATTGAGCGAGAACTTTATTACTGATCGCCGCCGGGTCGATGCCGGCGGCAGCCGGCTGGCCTGAGCCTGCCGCGGGAGCGCCGGTCGTGGCCCGGGACCAGGCAGTAGCCATGGCGGACCATTGCCGCATCATCTCATCCTGCGTCTTTTGCATCGCCGCCGCCCAATCGGCCGTTCCCGGTGTGTCCTGCGCGTTCATAAAATCGGTTCCTTAAATGTGTCCTGGTTGCGATCCGGCCTGGTCCTGCCCGGGATGGGGCCCGGGCGCGCAGCGAACCGCGGGGGGAGCGCGCCGTTGATGACGCACGGGCCTGCCACAGCTTATTCTTGCACGTGCCGTGGTAACCAAATCATACGCTGGCGGCAGGCCTTTGGTGCCGGTCGCGGCAGGAGAACGCGCTTGAAAAAGTTACTGCCCGTGTTTATCGCTGTGCTGGCGGTCGCTGCGGTGGGCGCCTGGTACTGGCTGGTGTACCGCCAGCCCGCCGTTGCCCCGGCGGCCGCGCCGGCCGGACCGCCTGCCGCCGCGATAGCCAATCCGGTACCCGCCGCCAGCGGGGCGCTGCCGGCGCTCGATCAGAGCGACGCCTCCCTGACCGGCGCACTGGCCGACCTGATGGGGGCCGGCGCGGTCAGCCAGTATCTGCTGACCGACAACCTGGTGCGCCGCATCGTGGTGACCGTGGACAATCTGCCGCGACCGAAGCTCGCGGTCGAGCAGCGTCCGGTGCGTGCGACGGCGGGCCCGTTTCTGGCCGATGGCGATGACCAGCACGCCACCGTGGCCGCAGGCAACGCCGCGCGCTATACCGCAGTGATGCACGTGCTCGGCGCCGTTGATGTTCGACAGCTGGCAGGGGTTTATCTGCGCTATTACCCGCTGTTTCAGCGCGCCTATCAGGATCTCGGCTACCCCAACGGCTACTTCAACGACCGGCTGGTGAAGGTGATCGATGATCTGCTGGCAACTCCGGACCCACCCGAACCGATCGCGCTGGTGCGGCCCAAGGTGTTTTACGAGTTCGCCGATCCGGAGCTCGAGGCGCGCTCGGCCGGCCAGAAACTGCTGCTGCGCATGGGCCGCACTGACCGGGCCATCATCAAAGACAAATTACGCCAGCTGCGGACCGCGGTCGCGGCCCTGCCGCAAAATCCGGCCGGCGGCGGTTAACGAATCATCGGGCCGCGCGTTTACAGATCGGCGGGCGGCCCGCGCGTCGCGGGCTCGCCCCCATCGGTCACGCCGCAAAGCCAAAAGACACCACCTTGAACGAAAGCGCCGCTGCCCCCACCGCCCCGCTTAGCCGTGAACGAATTCGCGGGCGGTGGCCTCTAACCTGGCACTTTATGCCAGCCAACGTCCCAAACCCGTCTGCCCGAAGGCCTCTGCTGCTGCTTTGCATCCTGTGCCTGACCGGCTGCACATCGCTGACTGCGGAGCCGCCGCACCCGGTCATGATCAGCGGTTACTGGCTGCTCGACCCGGCGCACAGCGACGATTTCGATCTCAAGGTGACGCAGTGGATGAACGCGCAGCAGCTGAAGCGGCAAAAGGCGCTAAAGAGCCGGGGTGGCGGTGGCCCGCTGCCGAGCGAAAACGACCAGGGGGGTCTCGGCTATTACGGCCTGCTGCCAGCCGAGGCGCCGGATAAGATCCGCGCCCGCTTCAACGAAACCTTGCGGCCCGCCACGATGCTGCACATTGAGCAGACCGACAGCGACGTGGATATCGATGCCGACGGCGAGCCGGCGCGCAGCTACACGCCGCTGCAACGGGTCTCGCGCATCGACACCAGTGGCGCCGCCAAAATCGACGCCGGCTGGAAAAATTCAGGCTTCGAAGTCCAGGCAAAGTATGCCGACGGCGAATTGCATGCCTACCGCTATGAAATCGATGCGGCGACCGGGCAGTTGCTGGTGACGTTGTTAGTCCACGACGAGGTCGTGAGCAAATGGCAGGTGCGAAGCCGCTATCGGCGCCAGAGCGGGCCGCCGGGCAGTCACTGACTGCGGGTGAGCGCCGGCCCCTTAGCTCATCGGCGGGCGATGTGCCGCTACAGCGCGGCGTTGTCGAGTTCCCCGGTGCGGATGCGCACGACCCGGTCGATGCTGTTGACAAAGATCTTGCCGTCGCCAACTTTCCCGGTCTTGGCGGCCTTGACGATCGCATCGACCACCTGATCGACCAGTTCGCTGCGCACCGCGATCTCGACCCGGGTTTTCGGCACAAAATCCACTACGTACTCGGCGCCGCGGTAAAGCTCCGTGTGGCCGCGCTGCCGCCCGAAACCCTTGACTTCAGTGACGGTCATGCCGGAAACACCAAGATCCGACAGCGCTGAGCGGACCTCATCGAGCTTGAACGGTTTGATGATGGCGGTAACAAGTTTCATGGCGCACCTATCCGGCGGCATCGTTTTTCCGGTGGCGCTATCCTAACGCAATTGCGCCGGGGTTGGGCACTGGCAGCGCCGGCAGCCGCGCCGCTCGCGGGGCTGGTGAATTGCAGGTCGCGGCGCTAACCTTTTTGCACCAATTCAGAAGGAGGCTCACCATGCGAATCACACTGCTCAGCCTTGCGGCACTGGCGTTGCTCGGCACCGCGGCCGCGGCCGAAACATTTCAGCTCACCAGTCCGGCATTCAAGGCCGGCGCCATGCTCGCCGATGAGCAGGCGTTCAACGGCTTTGGCTGCAGCGGCAAGAACCTGTCACCGGCGCTGCATTGGCGCGGCGCGCCGGCCGGCGCCAAGAGCTTTGCGCTGACCCTGTATGACCCGGATGCGCCGACCGGTTCGGGCTGGTGGCACTGGGTGGTGTACAACCTGCCGGCCGGCACGACCGATCTGGCCGCCGGGGCGGGCGCGGCTGCGGGCAAGCTGCTGCCGGCCGGGACGATGCAGGGTCCAACCGATTTTGGTACTCCCGGCTACGGTGGCCCCTGCCCGCCGGCCGGCGACAAGCCGCACCGCTACCAATTTACGGTGTATGCGCTCAAGACTGACAAGCTCGATATTCCGGCGGGTTCAACCGCGGCTTACGTTGGCTTCATGATCCATGCCAACGCGATGGCATCGGCCAAAGTCACGGCCCTGTACGGGCGCTGAGCGCAGGTCGGCCAAGCGGGAAGCGCGGTCCGGCGGCGCCGGCCGCGCCGTGCCTCAGGAGGCCGCTTTTTTCTTCAGGTCGACCGTCAGGTAGGCAATGACCGTGCGCGGCGCAAACTGCAGAAATCCCGGGCTCAGTTGCACATTCCAGAAGTAGACGTTGGTGACGTTCTGCATCTGGACGCGAAGGGTCGCCGGCGCCCCCAGGATATTGAAGCGGTAGCGGGCGCCGAGATTGAGCACAGTGACCGCCGAATCATAGAAGGCATCATTGACGCTCGCCGGCACCAGGCCAAAGTGATACAGCGACAGGTCCGTCGATAAGGCGGGCCATTTCGGCAAGCCATAGTCAATATTGATCAGATACTGGTTGCGCGGCTGACCGAACGCTGCGCTGCCCACGCCCTCGGCGGCCAGATCGGGCCCGATCACATGAACCTCGCCAATCAAAGCGCCCGCATTGACGTTCAGCGTCGGTGCGAGCTGACCGGCGATCGATAATTCCAATCCGGAGGCGCGCTGCTCGCCCAGCTGGCGATCGACATTGTCGGTATCGAGATCAAAATATGGCTTATTCAGCTCAAACAGCCCGGCGATCAGATTGAGCTTGGCCGCAAGTGGCAGGCGTACTCCGGCGTCGACCTGCCAGGTACGGGTGGCCGGCAATATCGTGTTGCGATTCTCGGCCGTGCTCGGCGCAGTCCCGGAATCCTCCAGGCCCTGCGTGTAGCCGGCGTAAAAACTGGCATGCCCGACCGGCACAGCGGCAGTGGTGTAAAGGCGCCACGGGCTGTCGGTCAGATGCGATTGCCCTTCGCCGGGTGTATCAACCGTTTTCTCATATTCCTCCTTCTGCACGCCGACGGCGAGCTGACCTAAGCCGTCCGGCCGCACCTGATAGGCGACGCCGGTACTCCAAAGCTCGGTGTGATCGGCGGTCCGGGCGGTATAGACGAAATCCGGCTCCGGCACCTGAACATCCAGACCGATGTTCCCCATCCCGACATCCATCACATCGGAGCCGCCGTAATGAAACGTTTCGTCGCGGCCCCGCTCCATCACGACAATTTCGTGATACCACCGCCCGATCGTGTAATCCCCGGTGAGGCGAACCTCGCCTGAAGTCGATGCGGAATATTGATCGGGGGAGCCGACCATCAGGTGCTCGGCGGTGCCATTAGGCTCGGTATTGACGTACAGATCGGCGTAGCTGACCGGGGCGTCGGATATGGAGCGAAATACGCCGGCCGCCAGCGACCAGTGCTGGGTCAGTTTGGCCTTGATCGTGGCGCCAAAATTCTCCTGCAGGTACTGGCTTTCGGCCCAGCCCTGCCCCAGGTAGCCGCGACCAATCCGCGGCGGCAGAAAATTTCCGGCCGTGAAGATGATCGGCATCGTCTGTGCCTGGGTAATGCTCTGCCAGTCGGCAATAAAGCGCACCGTGATGCGCTCATTAGGCGTCCACTGGGGCACCGCGCCAATGTTGGCGACCCTGGATCCGTAACCAAAGTTGGCGACATTGACCGGCGCGCCCGTCATATAGCTGACGCCGATCGGCAGCTGCAGCTGCGAGGAAATCAGCGGCAGGCTGCCGTCAACGCTGATCTGACGGATATCGAACGGACCGGATTCGGCAATCACCGATGCCGTGGCATCGTCACCGGTGGCATGTCGCAGATCATAGTCTGCGATACCGGTCGGCGCCGGGAAGGCGTAGCCGATCTCGCTGATGCCCACCCGCACCGTCGAGCCTTCGACCACCCGATTGGACAGACCGCCCTGCTGGTCAAAGTACAGCCCGTCGATACGGGCGTTGCCCGCGGCCTGCGGATTGAAGCCGCGAATGCTTTGCGGATTGTAGATGCCGGTACTTTCCAGGCCTACGGTGAGGCCAAAAGCATCGTCGGCCGAGACCACCGGATTATCATCGGCATGCTGGGCGAAGGCAGGGGATACCGGCACGAGCAGGGCCAGCGCGACAGCCAAACAAGATCTCTTCAACATTGCCATTCCTCTAAGCCCGCTCAACCTGCGCCACGTCGGATCCAGGACTGCAGCTACGACCCATCGCGACGTTTCCGGTTCAATCGCCGCGCAAACTTTTTATTGACCACTTCGGAACAACGCGCCTGCTTGCATTTGATGCTCCGCAGCCGCCCGAGGTTTAAACCGGTACCGTGATCAGTCATCTGCAATCTCTGTCGCGTGGCTTGAGACCGCCGGCCAGCGCGCATCGAGCCACATGAAAACATCGGTCTTGCGCTCATGAATATCGCCATTCTTGCCATTACACTTTCCGCCGGCCGAAAGTTACATTGTCACCGTCGTCACCTTGCCGCGGCGGCGCACGATCGACAGCACGCAGGCGATAACGGCTGTTACGTATTGCATCGCTCACTGATCGCCATGCGCTCATCCTTAGCATTCGCACCGGCGCGCCCAGCCCGATTTACCCTGCGCACAACCGATCCGCTTGCCGGCCATCAGGGCAACGATGAGCAACACCGCGAATATCGTGGCGGCATAAAACCGGTCGGCTTGACAATCGTCCCGCGAGTCGAGATTGTTCTCTCCCGAGGAAATGTAAATTCGGCCGGACATTGCCGGCATGCTTAAAATGCAGTGCGAAGGACCTTGACGATGAGGCGAAGGAATTGAACGCCAGGACGCAAGCACGGCCCGGCATGTGGGTGAGAGTGCGCACGGAGCTGAAGCGCGACGAGCTCGGATTTCCGGCGTTCTGGCCGTTGCAGATCATCGGCTGGGGCGGCTATTACCTCGTGACGATGGCATCGCTCCTGCCTTATCTGCAAAAGCCCGGCGTGGTATGGGCCAACAGCGCGCTGATCATTTCAATGTTTATTGTCAGCTGCCTGCTGCGCCCCGTGTGCCGCTCACTGCTGGGCCGCGGCTTGCCGTGGATTTCGCTCGAGCTGCGCGGCTTTGGCTGGTCACTGCTGGCCGGAGCACTCGCCGCCGTCGTCTGGCCGTTTACCGCTCACAGCCACTGGGGTCCGAATTGGGCCGAATGGCTGGAGCAGGCGGGAAACGCGGCGATAACGTTGTTTTTGTGGGTCAGCCTTTATTTCAGCGTCAAGCAATGGCAGCAGTCGGCGCGGGAAAAAACCCGGCTGCTGCGGGTCGAGACTGAGGCGCGCGACGCGCGGTTGAGCGCGTTGCGTTATCAGCTCAATCCGCATTTTCTCTTCAACTCTTTGAACGCCGTCTCAACGCTGGTGCTGGACGGCCATGCATCCGCTGCCACCCGCATGCTGGCGCAGATCGGCGAGCTGCTGCGAACGATCCTGGATAACGAAGCGGTGACCGAGACCACGCTCTCCCAGGAAATAGCCTTTACCGAGCAATACCTGGCCATCGAGCAGACGCGGCTTGGCGGCCGGCTGCGGCTCGAAGTCAGCATCGAGCCGGAAACTTTAAACGCGCTGGTGCCGAGCATGTTGCTGCAGCCGCTGGTGGAAAATGCGGTGCGCCACGGCGTTGCGCCACTGGTCGGCGGCGGCAGCATCCGCATTCGAAGTCACCTGCATGAATCCCAACTGCAGATCACCGTAAAAAATTCCGGTGCTCCGCATCACAGCCAGACGCGATCGGGAGCGCATACCAACGGCATCGGGCTCAGCAACACGATGGAACGCCTGAAGACCCTCTACGGCGCCGAGCACAGCTTTGTATTGCATTGGCCCGAAGCCGGCGGCTGCGAGGTCACGGTGCAACTGCCGTTCCGAAAGTCCATGCCGCAACAGGCAGGCTGACCATGCGCGTCATGATTGTCGACGATGAGCCCTTAGCGCGGCGGGGCGTTTTGCTGCGGCTGCAGCAGTTTGGCGACATTGAGATCATCGGCGAATGCGGCGATGGGCTGTCGGCCGTGGAAAGAATCATCGAATTGTCACCCGACGTCGTATTTCTGGATGTACAGATGCCCGGCATGGATGGCTTCGAAGTGCTGCGCGCGCTGCCGCGGGAGAATCTGCCGGGTGTCATTTTCCTCACCGCCTATGAGCAGCATGCCCTGCGGGCGTTCGAGGTTCATGCGCTGGACTATCTGCTCAAGCCGGTGGATGACTCGCGCTTCGCTGCGGCAGTCGAACGGGCGGCCAGGCTTATGGATGCGGCAACAAAGAGCCGGATGGCGGAGCGCGTACTGCAGATGCTGGGCGCAAATGCCGACCGCTATCCAGCCCGCATCGTGGTGCGCTCAGGCTCGCGCATTCAGATCGTCATGGTGGAGGAAATCGACTGGATTGGCGCCGCCGCGGACTACTCGGAGCTCCATGTCCGCGGCCGCACGCACCTGTTGCGTGAAACGATGCGTTCGCTCGAGCAGCGACTTGACCCCTCGAAATTTATGCGTATTCATCGTTCACGAATCGTGCGCAGTGGTTGCATCCTCGAGTTGCGCGGCATCGATAACCGCGAGTATTGGGTCAAGTTGACCGACGGCACCGAACATCGATCCAGTCGTACTTATGCCGACCGCCTGGAGGCCTGGCTGGTTGCCGGTAAGAGCTAAAGCTGAAATGAGCCGGCCCGGGCCCCAGGGCGGCCAATGGCCGGCTGGAACTTAAATCGCCCGGACTTTAAACCCCTGGCGCCCTCGGGCCCTCTAATCAGTATGAATGCCTCCGCAGAGGATCAGGTTCCATGCCGTTTGCGCGCTTGATGGCGTTCCCTGAGGTCAAACAACTCCCCGGCGAGGAATCCCGCGCGCTCGCGCAGGCCAGCCGGGGTGACCGCCGCGCCTTCGAGCAGCTGTACCGCATGCACGCTGGATGGGTTTATGGATTATGTCTGCGCCTCAGCGGCCAGCGCGAGCAGGCTGAGGATTGCACCCAGGAGTCATTCGTTGCGGCCTGGCGGGCCCTGCCTGGCTTCGAGCAGCGAAGCCAATTCTCGACCTGGCTGCACCGCATTGCCGTCAACACTGTGCTGGCGCGCCGCCGCCAGCCGGGAATTGCTGGAGTGCTCAGCGCCGAAGAGCATTTCGCCGAAGTGCAGGACGTTGCCGGCCCAGCCGATGCGGCCCCACCGATCGACCTGGAGCGGGCTATCACACGGCTCCCGACCGGTGCGCGGGAAGTGCTGGTACTGGTCGGGATCTACGGCTACAGCCATGAAGAGGCCGGCGCCATGCTCGGCATCGCCAGCGGAACCTGCAAGGCACAACTGCACCGGGCACGCGCGTTGCTGTCCGGGCAGCTCGGCCTGCCAAGAGAGGCCCTATGAAGCCGGTCACCGAGTCGCTTGATCAACAGCTGGCGGCACTGCCTCGCACGGTTGAACCGCCGCGTGATCTGTGGCCGGCCATTGCCGCCGCCACCGGTCCGCAACCTCGCGCGCGGTGGCCGCTAAGCCTTGCTGCCAGCGTGGCAGTGGCTGCGCTGTCGGCGGTTCTGACCTGGTCGCTGATGCGCGATCGGAGCGTTGCGCCGCCAGCGCCGGTCGCGGCGCTGCGGCCAGTAACCGCGGTAAGTTTCGCGGCCCCGGACCAGCTGCAGTATCTGAAGGCGCGCGAGTCGGTTGAGCAGCTGTTTCGCGAGCGATTGCAACTTCTGCGTCCGGACAGCCGCGCCAAAATTGAAGCCAATCTGCAGCTCATCCAGACCGCCACCGCCGACATCCGCCGTGCGCTGGACGCTGATCCGGCCAGCCCGCTGCTGCTGCAACTGCTGGAAGACACCGAGCAGCAGGAATTTGATTTGTACCGAAGTGTCACCCGCAATACCGAACCCGCTTTGAGGAGTAGTTAAATGATGAATTTCAGAAGCATTTTTGGATCACTGCGCGCCTGGCCCGCGGTCTTGATCATCACCTTCGGCTGTGCCGGCGCCAGCGCCGCGACGCGCAGTGTCGACCAGCACCAGGCCGCCGATCCGGCTGGCACAGTGGAAATCATCAATGTCGCAGGCTCCGTGCAGGTCAGCGGCTGGGATAAGGCCGAGGTGGCGGTCAGCGGAACCATCGGCGAGAAAGTCGACCGCGTGGAACTGACAGGCTCGGGCAAACACACGACGGTGCGCGTGGTGCTGCCCAACGGCAATTCCTGGGGCGGTGACGGTGCCGCCAATCTGACGGTACAGGTGCCGCGTGGCAGCGCGATCGATGCGTCGCTGGTCAGCGCGGATCTGACAGTCGGCGGCGTGACCGGAGCGCAACAGCTGCGCACGGTCAGCGGCGATATTACCGCCGACGGCGGCGGCTCGACCCGCGTCAATACGATCAGCGGTAAAGTGCGGCTGGGAGTTGCGAACGGGGCTGCGGCGAGCGTCAAGTCGATCAGCGGCGATCTGGCCCTTAAGGGCGCCGGCGGGGAAGTGTCAATCGAAACGGTCAGTGGCGATGGCCGCCTGACGCTGGGTGAATTGAAAAATTTCCACCTGGAAACAGTCTCCGGCGATTTCCGGATCAGCGCGAGCCTGGCGGCGGCCGCGGAATTTAACGCCGAATCAGTCAGCGGCGATGTCAATGCGAAGTTCAGCGGTACGCCGGGGGTGGATTTCGACCTGCAGAGCTTAAGCGGCCGGTTAAAGGACTGTTCAGGACATCAAGCCACCGAGGCGCAACATGGCCCCGGTTCGCACCTGACCTTCACGACCGGCGACGGCAAGTCCAAGGTGCATATCGATTCCAAGAGCGGGAATCTGAGCGTCTGCGTCGGTCAAAATGACTAGCATGGTTGCCGTGCCACGCGCTGCCGACCGCAGCGCTGCCGGGCCGCAAGCTCAGGTCCTGGAACCGTAAAAATAATAATCCGCCGAATAAGGCACGCGTGCGACCTGGCCGGCGTTGGTCGCGTCGCACGCCGCCGACGGCGCCTGGCCGCCCGCCGTGTGCAGCCGCTGGATGCTCAGCACCTTGCCGAACACACCGGTGCCGTTGGTGGCTTTCGCGCTCAGCAGCAGCCAGGGTATCGCGGCAGGATCCGGGCCGTCATCGTGAGCCAGGACTACGCCGACCACTGAGCTGCCGTCGGCGGACTCCCAGGTAGGCCCCGCATAATGCTTGCCAATGACATGGCCGTCGTGGTCCAGCAGCTCGGCCTCCGGACCCTGAAATTTCCAACCGAAGGGCGCTGCCGGACTGCCATCGCCAGCGCACTTGTAGATCTGTACGCCCTTGCCTTTGACCTCAAGCAGCAGCAGTTGCTCGGCGGGAGGCCGCAGCGCCGGGGGCACGTTGGCGGCATTCATCGAGCCCTGCGAGAAGGCCGCGACGGAAAACGCAGCGGCAACGGCAAGCATCGCCGGCAACGCCTTCCTGGAATCTTGGCTACTGATATTGTCCATGCATCGATACTCGCGCCGCGCGGAGCCGCCTTTGAGGTCAAGGTGTCAGGCCGCCAGGCAGCCTTGCCCGGACGTGACGGAACACTTATGTCTTCCCGGTTCTCGGGCCCAGAAAAAACCACAGAATGACGCCGAGCACTGGCAGCACCAATATCAGTACAACCCAGAGCACCTTTTTCCCGGTGTCAGCGGCGCTTTGCACCACATTGACAATGGCCCACACGTCCGCAATCAAGACGAGCAAGCCCAACAGGCTGTGACTGTACATTGCTGCTTCCTCCAATGACTAAGTCCGATAACGCGACCGCCGGGCATTCAACGGCCGGTCGCGACGCGCCTGGTTTCGCCCTCCGCCGGTCGCACCACCGGTCGCCTGGCAAGCGGCCAATCCCACACCAGGAAGTTTGATTAGTAACGATCTGTACGCGTCGGCGCGCTATTCTACCGCCGTAGATTAATAGGAGACCGCACGGTGCGCAACGCATTCAATGCCATCATGAGAATCGTCAGCAGCCTGATCGGTCTGGCGATGACTGCCGTCGGCGTGATTTGGATACTGCAGGGTCTTAACCTGGCGTTCCGGGTAGGGTTCATGGTCGGCGACCGCCGTTGGACCCTTTACGGCGCGATCCTGGCCCTGTTTGGCATCGCCCAGATTATCTGGAGCAACACGCGCCAGGTCAAACCCTGACCTGTCCCTCTCTGGTCATCTCAAATGTCTGCGCACTTAAGCCGCTTGTCGGCTCCGAGGCGAATCCGCGGGCACTAACCCGCGGACTCGCCGCAGTAACCCCGATACACATTGCGCCGGCGACCCAGGCGCCGTGACACCTGCACTGCTCAAACACTGGTCAGTATCGACGCGGCCATCGCGCCGGTAGCGACCAATGACAGCGCCAGGATCAGGAGAGCCGCCCCAATGGAGCGCTTCTGATTGGCCAGGAACGAACGAATAACAGCGGGCTTGGCTTGCGTCTTCATGGTGACTCCTTTTTCGCACCTTGTTGCACTACTGGGAAAACACCACGAAGGCCAAAAAGTTACAGTCAAATTGCCCTGAAATGGCGGCCCGCTGCGAAAAATGCGGGTGCCATGCGGCGCCCGGCCGGAGGGCTTAATTGCGCATTGCCGCAGTTTCGGAGTTCCAGTCCCGGCCTCTATAACGTGACTACGTGGCATCCATCGGGCTACGCACGGCGTTGGCGCCCTTTCGCATCACGTGCGTGTAAATCTGCGTCGTTGTCACGTCCTTATGCCCCAGCAGCTCCTGCACCGTGCGTATGTCATAGCCGCGTTCAAGCAAGTGCGTGGCGAAGCTGTGACGAAAAGTATGAGGCGATGCCGGCTTCAGTATGCCGGCGGCACGCACAGCCGCTTGCACCGCCCGCTGAACTGATTTTTCGTGTATGTGGCGGCGGCGCCGAACTCCGGAGCGCGGATCCACGCTGGCGCCGGGCGCAGGGAATACGTACTGCCAGCCGAATTCAAATTGGGCGTTCGGGTACTTGTTGTCCAACGCATAGGGCAATTCGACACCGCCGTAACCGGCCTTTACCGCCAGCGTATGCCGCTCGCGCACCCGCTCCAGATGCACTCGAAGCGGCGCCACCAGCGCCTCGGGCAGCATGGTGGCGCGATCCTTGGCGCCCTTGCCGTCGCGGACCAGCAACTGCCGGTATTCAAGATTGATGTCTTTGACCCTAAGTCGCAATGCTTCGAGCAATCGAAGACCGCTGCCGTACAACAAGCTTCCGATCAACCAATAGACACCCGAAAGATTACTGACAACGGCACGCGCCTCCTCCTGCGACAGAACGACTGGCAATCGCTGGGGTTTGGTCGCCCGAACCATGGTATTGATCCAGGGCAAATCCACACTCAGAACCTGTTTGTACAAGAACAGCAGCGCCGCTAAGGCCTGGTTTTGGGTTGCAGCCGTCACGTGTCGTTTCACCGCAAGGTCAGTCAGAAAAGCCGAGACCTCCGTGGCGCCCATACTCCTGGGGTGGCGGTTCTTATTAAAGACCACAAATCGTTTGATCCAATCCACGTAACACTTTTCGGTGCGATAGGAATAGTGCCTTACACGAATTTGTTCCCGGATTACGTCCAGTAAGCGACGCTCTGCCATGACAACCCCCTCTCTGATTGACGCCATTGGTGACCGGTGTATAAGTGCCATCAAATGATTAGAAGGAACCGATTACGTTATGGGACCGACTTGTCGCAATTTAAAGCGACCTTTTTGTCCCGTTTTCACAATTTGTCGTCTAGTTCAAGTTAGTTTGACCCGGAAGAACGACAGGTGAGTACGGAGTCAACACGCAAAATTAGTGATCTTGGTGTCGAACTCGGAATAACCAGAATCCGAAATTTCTGCTACAACGAAGCCGCAAGGCGCCGATCAAGCGCAGCTTGGTTCGGACGCCTCGCGGCTTCGGTTGGGCCAGCACTTCGCGCTGGCGCCTTGCGGCTTCGCGACCCGTGGTCAGCCAGTGATGCGTTGCTCTTCGACTCGCTGACGGAGCCGGGCAACCTAACATTCGCTGCAGCGGTCGGCCTGCGGCCGCCGCTGAGCTTCATTCGTTAGACGGAGACTGCGAGTGCCTATATTCGTTCGTGTCACGATTGCTGTCGCACTCCTGACGACCGTCGCCTTCTCAGGCCTGTTACTGCCTCAGCACTTCCCTACAAGACTCCGGCTTTCTGGCGGCGGCGAAGAGTTCACTCTTGTCTTTGCTGGGGTTGTTTGGCTGCTCGGCGCGTTCTATTTGGTAGCCTTGGTTACACCTCGCGTTGGAGTGCGAGAAGCCCTTGCGTCGCGGTATCGTCTTGTATTCCTTGGCTCGCTCATTCTCGTGATTGCCTACGTCGTAATTGTTGCGGTGGCTATGATCGATATGATCCGATCGGGCGACTACTGACTGGAGCTCCGTCTAACATGCGTTGGAACGGACCGTGAGGGATAAGGCCGTAGGCTCGGCGAGCGCCGAAGAGAGTGTGCGCTCGCCTCGCCAACAGGGCCGCGGCGCGCGGTCCGCTCAACTCATTCGTTAGGAGGCTGGCATGAAGCCCTGGTGGTGTGCTTCCTTGAATTGTGCGATTTTCTGCGGCGGTATTTTTGCCGCAGTGCCGCCGCCGCCTGGGCACCCCGTAATTGGGACTTGGAATCTTTACGCTGCGAACACAGACTGTGTCGAGACCTGGGAATTTCGTGCCGATGGCACAACTCCCAACTTCAGCGGTTCCGAGGAGTCCTTTTCCGAATACCGAGTCTCCGCCACTCTTACGAAAGGCGGCTATTACATACTTACGGACCGAATAACGAAGCACCAAAGGGCAACCCGACCGCAGCGGTAAATCACACCGATTGGAGACTTTGCAGCCGCCTTTCTGGTGCCCCTACCGGGAGATCGATTTAGGTATTGTGTGAATTCCGATCTGACCTACTGCCCTGGGACCATGACGCGTGCGACCAAGCCAGCCTCCTAACAATCGTTGGAAGGGGCCGTGATGTGCGGTAGTGTCGCCGCGGGCGCGGGAAGAAAGTGTGCGCCCGCTGCTGCATATCGGGCGCTTGCGTCGCGGCCCCTCAACTTATTCGTTAGAAGGCACAACCTCGTGACCGCCATTGTTCCGCCGCGACGAACGCGTACCCAGCGCCAAGTCTTGCGCCGCGTGAAAATGTACCGATGCGCACTGGGCTGCATCGCGTTTAGCCTGCTCGCCGCCGCGGCGTTTCTTGTCAGCTCTCAGGTCGATGCCAGCCTCTCGACTTGGCTACGGTTGGTCGGCCTCAGCGCCATCGGCTTAGCGGCTTTGGCGTTCATTGGTGCAGCGGTCTTCCGCTTCATTGAAACGCCTCGGCAAGTGACCGTGCAGGGTCCCTGGAACTGGCCGCAGGACCCTCCTGTGGTTTACCTCCGTCGCGAGGACTAGCATCGTGCCTTCTAACAAGCGTTGGAACGGACCGTGAGGGATAAAACGGACGGCTCGGCGAGCGCCGAAGAAAGTGTGCGCTCACCTCACCCGCAGGGCCGCAGCACGCGGTCCGCTCAACTCTTTCGTTAGACGTCACTGTGGCGTTGTGCCACACAGGAGGGCAACGTGATTTCGAGGCAGTGGCGAGGTTTGGCTTATCCGAATCCGGCTCAGGACTACGTCAGGCACCTCCGCACTGAAACCTTTCCGGCGGTGCGCGGAATCTCCGGCGTTCGTTGACGCTTCACTCCTTTCTCGCTCGCTTGGGACCGGGGTTGAATTCCTGGTCGTAACGAGGTGGGAGTCGCTCGACGCTATCGCCAAGTTCGCCGGCTCGTCCAGAGGCGGCGGTTGCCTGCCAAAGCCGCGGAGATGATGATTGAATACGACCGACGGGTTGACACTTCGAAGTGCTCGAGTGACGGTAACGTCTAACAATCGTTGGAAGGGGCCGTGATGCTCGCAGGGTCGCCGCGGGTGCGGGAAGACAGTGTGCGCCCGCGGCTCCAATGCGCCTGCGTGCGGCCCCTCAACTTATTAGAGGGCAGTAAAGGCTCGCAATGCATTTCTCGCTGCACAACCGATTCAAATTCGCGTACTCATCATCTGGGGCCACGACGCATGTTGCTGGTCGCGTACTGTCATGGTCAATGTGCGTCCCTTCGGACGCAGTAGGAATTGGTATCGGTCTTACGCTCGGCCTTCTACAGTAGCGAGCAATTCAACGCGCGCCTGCCGAACTAGTTGGCGCTCGAGGAGCTATGGATGTAAGGCGCGCTCTCATTGGACGCCGCCCGGCCGGTGGTCCTTTCGGGTTCTGTGGGTTGCTTCGCCGTGCTAGTTTCTTGCGCTTACAACGGGCAGCGTCAAGTGGCCATACTCGATTCTGTCCGGGCGTCGCCGCCCAAAGCTCATACGCGAGGCACTAACGAACAGGTGCCGCGCGGCGGCGCAGGAGTCAGCGTCAGCGGGCTTGCCCCCTAACAAACGTTGGAAGGGGCCGTGATGCGTAATCCGATCGGTCCCTCGCGGGCGCGGCAAAATATTGTGTACCCGCGTCGCGCGCCCGATACTTCCGTGCGGCCCCTCAACTTTTGCGTTAGAAGGCATGAAAGAAGCTGCCACATTTGAGGCACGTGGATTTGCGGTGGCGCCTCAGGTTCTGTCAGACGCTCAATGCGCAGGGCTTGAGGGTCGCGTCGGCGCCTTGGACTTACACGGCGCCGGTACGCGCGAGCTTCTCAGTTTCGATTGGGCGCAGCAATTCGCCCGGCAGTTGCGGGAACTACCGACTCTTGCGGCGCTGCTCGGAGACAGCCGCACCGCAATTCAGTGCACTTACTTCGCGAAATTATCGTCCCGCAACTGGCTTGTCACCCTGCACCAAGACCTGAGCATCCCCGTGGCGAAAAGAGCCGCCGATGCTCCCTGCAAGGCTTGGTCGGAAAAGGAAGGCACGTGGTTTTGCCAGCCACCCGCTGAACTCTTAGCTCAGCTAGTTGCTGTCCGCGTTCATCTTGACGACAGCACTGAAGCGAACGGGCCCCTGCGCGTCGTTCCGGGGTCGCATCGGCTCGGGCGCATCGCTTCCCGCGAGGTCGCAGCGCATCGTTATCGTCTGGGAGAAGTAGCGTGTGTTGCGCCTCGGCGTAGTATTGTCGCGATGCGCCCGCTCTTGCTCCACGCGTCGTCGAAGTCCAGCTCGGATGCGCCACGCCGAGTTCTACATTACGTGTTCGGTCCCCGCGAGTTACCTTGGGGATTGAGGTGGAAGTATGCCTTCTAACAATCGTTGGAAGGGGCCGGGATACGCCTGCGGTTGGGCGCCGCCGGCGCGGGGAAATTGTGCGCCGGCGTCGCCTCTCAGACCCTGCGGCCGGCCCCTCAACTTATCCGTTAGTTTGACCCGGAAGAACGACAGGTGAGTACGAAGTCAACACGCAAAATTAGTGATCTTGGTGTCGAACTCGGAATAACCAGAATCCGAAATTTCTGCTACAACGAAGCCGCAAGGCGCCGATCAAGCGCAGCTTGGTTCGGACGCCTCGCGGCTTCGGTTGGGCCAGCACTTCGCGCTGGCGCCTTGCGGCTTCGCGACCCGTGGTCAGCCAGTGATGCGTTGCTCTTCGACTCGCTGACGGAGCCGGGCAACCTAACATTCGCTGCAGCGGTCGGCCTGCGGCCGCCGCTGAGCTTCATTCGTTAGACAACATGCTAAAGAGCAGCATCGCCGCCTCGCTGCAAAGGTGCTATATCCAGCGAAGCGCACTCATTGTTCTCGTCCTCGGCGCCCTTGCCGTTACCACTGGCTGCAAACCCAAGCTCGAGGAATTGATGGTTTGGAAAGCTCAATCTCCCTCCCCAGATGGGCTTTGGATTGCCAGTGCCGACACCGTCCAAAACGGCGGCTTTGGATCAGCGGATATCTACACCACCGTTCACCTAAAGCGAGTGGGCGACACTTCGGCGCCGGTAGACATTTTGGGTATCGATTCTCAGGGCCCCATTCCACACCCCTATGTGCTCGACAACGTAGCGAATAAGGGCGGCTCGATTGGTCTCACTATGGAATGGGAAACGCCGACGCACCTACGCGTAACCTATGTCGACCGCGCATGCACCCTTGTGAATCTGCACATGACGAAATACGCTGAGGTCGACATTTCCCTTCAAAGTATGGGGGAGCACTCACCATGTTGAGTTGCATGTTGTCTAACAAACGCTTGGAGCGGCCGTGAGAACTAGGGGGGCGCGCTATGCGCGCGAGGATTATTGTGCGCGCATACCGCGTAGTCTGATGACGCGGACGGCCGCTCAAGCTGATCGTTAGAGGCCGTTTTGGACACGGGCAGCGTACTGGTTTAGGGTATCCGCTATGAGCAAATCTGTGGTCAGCGCATCTCCTGACATAATGGGCGGTACTCCTGTATTCCCGGGTACTCGCGTGCCCGTTCAGACACTGCTCGAGTATCTTGAGGCTGGTGATTCCATCGACGACTTCCTAGCGGGCTTTCCTTCTGTATCTCGATCCCAGGTTGTGGATTTCCTAGAGCGTGCCACGACGCTTGCTGTTACTGATGCCGCTTGAGAGTCCTTCTCGACGAATGCGTTGATACTCGGTTGGCAGCCAGCCTCGGCTCTGTTGAAGTTCGCACGGTCGCGGATCAGGGCTGGGTAGGAATATCAAACGGCCGGTTGTTGGGCTTGGCCGCAGCAGAATTCGACGTATTCGTTACCGTCGACCGAAATCTGCCCTTCCAGCAGCATTTGCCCAAATTTGATATTGCGGTAATTCTGCTGCGGACCAAAACGAATCGGATTGCTGATCTGGAGGTTCTAGTTCCCGATCTGGTAGCCGCCCTCTCCACCGCAAAAAAGGGCGTCGTTACTCCGATCGGCCTCTAACATGCGTTGGAGCGGACCATGAGGGATAAAGCCATAGGCTCGGCGAGCGCCAAAGAGAGTGTGCGCTCGCCTCGCCCGCAGGGCCGCGGCGCGCGGTCCGCTCAACTAATTCGTTAGGCCACCCAGATGCGTACGGCGGCGCCACTTGCAATCTTCCTATGCGCTATGGTGCTGGTGCCAGGCCGTGCGACGCCTCAGAATAAACCGATCGGAAAGGTCGCCGCTTGCGCCTTGCTACAGAAGCGCATAGCTAAAATGGATGGCCTGCCGGAGACGGGCCCCGTTGGGATGGGGTGGTATTGCGATTTTGCCACTTACGATGACGAGCGCTGGTACTTAATTGCGCTTCGCTCGAATCGGAAGTGCGATGGCATCTGCAGCAATCTAATGGGGTGGTACGCCGTACGCCGGAGCACCGGGGCAATTCACGACTGGGATATGGCGGCGTATAAGGTTGGATCCACGCTTGCAGATAAGTAGCGCTAATGCCGCAGCATGGGATGGCCTAACAATCGTTGGAAGGGGCCGTGATGCGCCTGCAGTTCGGCGCCTCGGGCGCTGAGAGATTGTGCGCCCTCGGCGCTATTAGGCGCTTCTGGGCGGCCCCTCAACTTATCCGTTAGAGGGCGGCTTGTGATGGTCCCCATGCGATGGCGGTTCATTTTGGTGGCACTAGTGGGGGCGAGCGCCTACTTGGCCCTGTTGCAGGTTAGTTATGGGCTCCTTGAAGACAGCTACATTCCGCCGCAGTGGTGGCGCGATCACTTGCCCGTGCGGCCTGTCACACCGGCGTCTTGGTTTGTACTGATCAATGCTGCGGGTGCCGTAATGGCAGCTATACCTGTCGCTCTGGGCATAGCCCTCTTTGCGAGGACGCATAGGCTGGCTCTGAGTTTACTGGTAGGCGTGCTGCCCAGCCTTTTCTGGATGGGCAGGGGCATGGTCGCGTACGGGATGCCGAGGTATACCGCATGGTGGGTAGTCGACATATTTCAGTTCTTGTCGATCAGCCTGGCGGTTCTGCTGGCCGTCACACTTTTCCCGAGCCGCCCTCTAACAATCGTTGGAAGGGGCCGTGATGCGCCGTAGTGTCGCCGCGGGCGCGGGAAGACAGTTTGCGCCCGCGACTCCATTTGGGCGCCTGCGTGCGGCCCCTCAACTTATCCGTTAGACAACAGATCCAGATATGGCGCAGTACCAAAAACGCTCTTGGCTGATTGCCGCGCTTGGCACCATCGCCGGTGCGGTTGGCCTGTACGTTGCATACATATTCCTCGGTATGGCTACTGGCGTTGTGGCCATGTGCGAATGGGCGCCTCGCTGGTGGGCCAACATCTATTTCGTCCTCGCATTCACCATTCCGGCGGCTGCAGTCTGGCTCGGCGCTGTGTCCCGTCGCGCTTATCTCCGAAATCGGAGGACTCCATGACACTTGTGATGGAATCGCGCAGGATGGACAGTCGTCTAACATGCGTTGGAGCGGGCCGTGATGCGTGAGTGGTTGTGCGCCGCGGGCGCCGCGAGCCAGTGTGCGCCCGCGGTGCTTGTCCGGTGTGGTCGTCCGGCCCCTCAACTCATTCGTTAGTTTGACCCGGAAGAACGACAGGTGAGTACGAAGTCAACACGCAAAATTAGTGATCTTGGTGTCGAACTCGGAATAACCAGAATCCGAAATTTCTGCTACAACGAAGCCGCAAGGCGCCGATCAAGCGCAGCTTGGTTCGGACGCCTCGCGGCTTCGGTTGGGCCAGCACTTCGCGCTGGCGCCTTGCGGCTTCGCGACCCGTGGTCAGCCAGTGATGCGTTGCTCTTCGACTCGCTGACGGAGCCGGGCAACCTAACATTCGCTGCAGCGGTCGGCCTGCGGCCGCCGCTGAGCTTCATTCGTTAGGCCATGAATCGCAGTTTAGTACTCCGTATCGCGCTTGGCGCCTTGGGCGCCGCAGTAGTGTACTCACTGTGGCGCACCCCGCTTGGTGGTCCCGCTCTAGTTATTCTCAGCGTACTGATGCTCTTTCTCTCTCGATCTATCCTCAAATCGCGCCTTGTCAGTAACCCATTTGGTAAGGAGCGAGACTATTCTGTTCGTCCCGTCGTAACTGGGCTGCTAAAAGGAGCGGGGTGCTTCGCTCTTGCGCTCTTATGGACCGTTGCTTTCGGGTTAGCCGTCCGTTATCGCGTCTTGCCTGACAACCGATTTACGGCTTATGGTCTGTTCCTAATACCATTCTCAGTGATGATTATCTTAGGTATGTGGTTCCTTGTCTTAGCTCTACTCCGTGCACAATTTGGTGATCGCAAATAGGGTCGAGATCGACTGGGCATGGCTGCGTATTCCGGTCGATGCCGGCCACCAGTTCCGGAGCATGCCGGGCCAGGATTCCGGTCCATGCCGGGCCACCGTTCCGGTTGATGCCGGCCGGGGGAGTGTGACGCGGGTTAACCGCCATTACTGTGGTCTCTTTTTCCAGTGGGAAGGAGAGCTGCAGTGGGGCAAGAGAGGTTACCCGTGCGCAAGATTCGTGAGGTCCTGCGGCTGAAGGCCGAGGGCTTCAGCGACCGACAGATCGCCGCTGCGATCGGCAGCGCCCGCTCAACGGTGCAGGAGTGTGTGCGCCGGGCGCGCGATGCGGGCATCACCTGGCCGCTTGGCCCGGCGCTCGATGAAGCGGCCTTGCACGAGAGGATGTATCGGCGCGCAGTACCGCTGTCGCGCACGCCAAGACCGGATTTTGCCTATTTGCACGCCGAGCTGCGCCGCCGCGGCGTGACCCGCCTGCTGCTCTGGGAGGAGTACAAGAGCACCCATCCGGACGGCTGGCAGTACAGCGTGTTTTGCGATCAGTACCGGCGCTGGCTCGCAACGCAGGAGCTGGTGCTGCGCCAGGAGCATGCGCCTGGGGATAAGCTCTTTGTCGATTACGCCGGCCAGACGGTGCCGATCGTGGATCAGCACACCGGCGCGATCCGTAACGCCCAAGTCTTTGTCGCCGTGCTCGGCTTTTCCAACTACACGCATGCCGAAGCGACCTTAACGCAGGGGGCGGGCGATTGGCTGGGCGCCCACGTTCGAGCCCTCGAGTTCTTCGGCGGCGCACCGCGTGCGATCGTGCCCGATAACCTGCGCACCGGCATCACCAAGGCGCACCGGTATGATCCGGATATCAACCGCGCGTATCAGGACTTTGCCGAGCACTATGAGCTCGCCATCCTGCCCGCACGGGTCCGCAAGCCGCGCGACAAGGCCAAGGTGGAGACCGGGGTGTTGGTGGTGGAGCGCTGGATCCTGGCGCGGCTGCGTAACCACACCTTTTTCTCGATCGGCGAGCTCAACGGCCACATCCGCGAGCTCCTCGAGCGGCTCAACACCCGCCCGTTTAAAAAGATCGCAGGTTGCCGCCGCTCGCGCTTCGAGGAGCTCGAGCGATCGGCGCTCAAGGCCTTGCCTAACCGTCCTTACGAGTTCGGCGAGTGGAAGAAGGCCAAGGTCCATCCCGATTATCACATCGAGGTGGCCCGCGCGTATTACTCGGTCCCGTACCGCCTGATCGGTGAGCGCGTGGATGTGCGCCTCACCGCCCGTGCCGTTGAGATCTTTCATGCCGGCGAGCTCGTTGCCGCCCATCCGCGCGCTTTGGAGCGCGCCCAGCGCCTGACCCGTCGCGTGCATCGCCCCGAGAAGCACCTCGCGGTGATCGATCAGCATCTGGATCGGGTGCTGGAGCGCGCTTTTGTCGTAGGCCCTGCCACCTTCGGCGTCGTGCAAGCCCAGGCCGCCGCTCGTAAACACCCGGAAGAGACCCTGCGCAGCGCCCAGGGCATCCTGCGCCTCGCCCACGACTTCTCCCCGGCGCGGCTCGAAGCGGCTTGCGAGCGGGCGCTCGCCCTTCGCGCCTTGAGCTACCGCGCGGTGCGCACGCTGATCCAGAACCCGGCTGCCCCTGCCGCCTCACCCGCCCTCGATCTGGCGCACGAGAACGTGCGCGGGGCCGAGTATTTCCAGTAACCACCACCCAGGAGTTTTATGCTTACCGAACCGCTGCTCCAACAACTGCACCAGCTGCGCCTTGAGGGGATGGCTGCCGCCCTCGAGCAGCAGATCGCATCCCCCGATCGGGCCAGCCGCTCCTTCGAGGATCGATTGGGCCTGATGATCCAGCACGAGATCACCGCGCGGGCGAGTTTTCGTCTCGCTCAGCGCCTGCGCTGGGCCAAGTTGACGGTGCCCGCCTGCATCGAGGATCTCGATACCCGCACCCCACGAGGCATCGATGCGCATCAACTCGCCCAGGTGACCGATCTGGCCTGGATTCGCGAGCACCTGAACGTGCTGATTACCGGGCCCACCGGGGTGGGCAAGAGCTTTCTCGGCGCCGCCATCGCCCACGCCGCCTGTCGGGCCGATTTCTCCGTGCGCTGCTTCCGATTGCCACGTCTCGTTGAGGAACTCGCTCGTTACGGCGCCATGCAACGGCGCTCCGCGCTGTTCCGTCAACTCGCCAAAGCCGATTTGTTGGTGCTCGATGATTTTGGTCTCGCCCCCTTGAGCGCTGAGACCGTACGCGACCTGCTCGAGATCCTCGATGATCGTTACGACCGGCGATCAACGCTGATCACCAGCCAGCTCCCCCTCGATCAGTGGCACGCCTATCTGGGTGATCGGACCGTGGCCGATGCGATCCTCGATCGTCTGGTGCATAACAGCTACCGGCTCGTGCTCAAAGGCGAGTCCATGCGCCGGCATAAGACCGTCGGCGGCAAGCCGCTCGATGCGCCTAAATCAAAAAAACATTGACCGTCACCAGGTTCTGAACGACAGTCCCATGACCGCGTCACGCCCAGCCCGGCATCATCCGGAATGCTGGACCGGCTTCAGCCGGAATGGCGGACCGCCATCGCCGGAATACGCACATGGCCTAACAATCGTTGGACGGGGCCGTGATGCGTGATCTGTTTGGCGCCGCGGGCGCTGGAGAAGATTGTGCGCCCGCGTCGCTTGGCCGATACTTGCGCGCGGCCCCTCAACTTTTTCGTTAGGCGTCCATTCATGAAACCGCGCGCCAGGCTGCTCACCCTATGGACATGTGCAATTGTGTCGCCGCTCGCTGCTTCGTATGCCCTGATGTCGGTTGTCTTCTACGCGTGGTTAGAGGCGTCAGGTGCTTGGACCTACGAACGAGCTGCGCTATGGGCTGGGGGCTCATTCGCGGTGTTCTGTCTATTTGCCATTGCATCGGTGACTGCGACCTACAAACTCATTCGCCACTACAAACACTTGCCAGCATCCCTACATTCGAGATAGGAGACTGGTCAATGAGCGCACGTGCAAAGACGCCTAACTTGCGTTGGAAGGGGCCGTGAAAGTCGGTAGTCTCGCCGCGGGCGCGGGAAGACAGTGTGCACCCGCGGCTCCAATCAGGCGCCATCGCGCGGCCCCTCAACTTATCCGTTAGACAACCGCATGGAAAGGCCTTCGTGGTTTTTGAACGAGTGGTACTGGCGTCAGGTATGCGGTCAGATCGTGAAATGCGCTGACGACCTACTCACAGGCCGCGTGGGTGTGATTGCTGCGTCCCGGATTCTCTTCCCGCTGGGACATGAAGTTCGTGCCACAGACGATCCGAACTTTGTGACGTTCACAGGGATCTATTCCGAAAGTGACACCCTACCGGTAGGTCCCGAGCGAGAGCGGTGGTCGGCTGCGGCGCTTGCGCGTGAGGATCCCAAGATCGCTGAGTTTGAAGCACGATGCCGCGACATAGCTTTTTCGGCAGCCAGAAAGCTCAAGGAGAAGTATGCGGTTGTCTAACAATCGTTGGAAGGGGCCGTGATGTGCGGTAGTGTCGCCGCGGGCGCGGGAACACAGTGTGCGCCCGCGGCTCCAATCGGGCGCCATCACGCGGCCCCTCAACTTATCCGTTAGATCCCGGAACACGCTATTTCGTCCTTTTCCGTGGTGCGGGTACAATTGCGATAGGAGGCACTATTTGTGACGCGCCAATTCGACGTTGTAGTTGAAAAGGACCCTGACGGGTTCTTTGTTGCCTCAGTGCCTGCCCTGCCCGGGTGCCACACACAGGCGCACTCGCTGGACGAGCTTATGTTACGTATCAAGGAAGCTATAGAGCTTTGCCTTGAAGTGCAGGGAGCACCAGGTACATCGCTGGACTTTGTAGGAGTGCAGCGCGTCACGGTTGGCGCGTGACCTTATACCCCGCTCTCAACGGGAAGGATCTTCTCGCCGCGCTACGTCGCGCCGGCTTTTCGGTGATTCGCACCAAAGGCAGCCATCACTTCGTCCGCCACATCGACGGTCGAAGCACGGTGATACCAGTCCACGCCGGCGAAACCATCGGCGTTGGGCTCATGACCCGCATACTTCGCGATGCGAAACTGACCCGCGACGAACTGCAGAAATATCTCTAGCCGAAGTCCCGGGATCTAACATGCGTTGGAACGGACCGTGAGAGATAAAGCAAGAGTCTCGGCGAGCGCTTCGGTCATTGTGCGCTCGCCTCGCTCGTGGGGCCGAAGCGTGCGGTCCGCTCAACTCATTCGTTAGACAGCACGTGAAGCGCAGTAGTCGCTACCTCTTCATCATTGAGGCGCTGTTGTTGGCGTATCCGACCTTCTTAGGGCTACTACTTGTCGCCGGTTCGGTCGCCCCCGTTCTCACGGGCGCATGGAGACGTCCCTACATTGCTGACGCAGCCGTTGGACTTACTGTTCTCCTGGGGCTCATCTGTGCCTGGCGCTTGGCCCTCTCTTTCATCTTTTCCGGTAGCCTCAGTACGCGCAAGCTGCCCCGGTGGTGGTGGGTTACTGCATCGGCGTATGCGCTGGCGTCTGTAGCCGTTGTCGCTCAATCTTGGATCAGTGGCTCAGAGATGGCGACGTCGCCCCTGGGAATCATTGGTTTCGGGGCGCTGTTTGTGCCGTCGTACCTTCATTTGTCCGCAGAGGTGTGGCTGCGTGCTGTCTAACAATCGTTGGAAGGGGCCGTGAGGGTTGGTAGTGTCGCCGCGGGTGCGGGGATACAGTGTGCACCCGCGGCTCCAATCGGGCGCTTCTGCCCGGCCCCTCAACTTATCCGTTAGATGGCGCGGGAGGCGCAATGCAAAGTTTCGACGCACTATGGCCAGCGCTGATTCCACTCGCTGGTTTCGGTTACTTCGCTTGGCGATATTTCCAAACTGGCAGCCTTGTTGGTGCCCTCCTTGGGGGCCGCATCAAAGAGACAGTGGGTGAGGTCCCTATTCAGGCACGAGGCTTCGGTTCACGCGTGCTGCGGGTACAGACTCTTGAGCCAACGGGTGGCGGGCCTCTGGACGTGGCGCTGGTAATAACGTCGAAGGCTGCCTTTGCCGCCAGTGTTACACCGTTCAAGCTTTCTCAGGATGAGGCTCGTAAGCTTGCATTACTGCTACAGAGAGCCGCAACTACGTGACTGCGCCATCTAACAATCGTTGGAAGGGGCCGTGATGCGCCTGCAGTTCGGCGCCTCGGGCGCTGAGAAATTGTGCGCCCTCGGCTCCTTCTGGCGTGGTCGTCCGGCCCCTCAACTTATCCGTTAGATCCCCTAAATCGGGCACTGCGACTTTGCTTGACACCATACGGCACTGCCGTATACTATCGCAATGTTCAGCTTCATTGAAACACGCTTGTTCACGAAGCTGGTTCTTGATTACCTCAGTGACGAGGATTACGCCGCGCTTCAGGTGGCCTTGATGCAACAACCAGATTCAGGGCCTGTGATTCCTGGCTCTGGCGGGGTTCGGAAACTACGGTGGGCCGCCCCTGGCCGCGGGAAGCGCGGTGGTTACCGCGTGATCTACTACGTGCGGAGAGCCCACGGCGTTATCTGGATGTTGACGATGTATCCGAAGAACGTCTCAGAGAACATTCCCGCACATGTGCTCCGACAGATAGCTAAGGAAGTCGAAGATGGCTAAGGCTAAGCGAAACATCGGTCACGAGATTCTGGAGGGCTTGCGTCAGCTGAAGCGCGCGGACTACGGACGCGTGATTAATGTTCCGGACGTTTCTCATATCCGTGCGAAAACGGGCTTGTCCCAACCGCACTTCGCGGCCCTTCTTGGGGTATCGGTGCGTACCCTGCAGGATTGGGAGCAGGGTCGTCGCGCGCCCTCGGGTGCTGCTCGAACTCTTCTGCTGGTGGCGGATCGCAATCCCAAGGCATTGCTAGAAGTTGCCTAGCTCGGGGATCTAACAATCGTTGGAGGGGGCCGTGAGAGTCGATAGTGTCGCCGCGGGCGCGGGAAGACAGTGTGCACCCGCGGCTCCAATCCGGCGCCTGCGTGCGGCCCCTCAACTTATCCGTTAGGCCGCCATCACCGGCTATGGTTACGTTGGCTGTTGCATTTCAAATTGCTCTAGTCCTGTATCACCAGGTCACCACCTCGTTCGATTTCTTTCCGTTCAACGGCGCTAGGTTCTACTCTGGCCGCGAGAGGCTGCTTGAAGCCGGAATTAACCTTCTGCTCATGTCCCTACCGCTGTTGGGCTTCTTGCTGCGCGTTCCATGGTTGATGAAGTTCGGGGTGATCTATTACTTCATTCTTTTCGCGGTGGAATGTGCGACTTGGTGGGCCCCGTATTTCTTTGGGCCTTCCGCGAAGGCTCTTGAAACGTATAATCGCATTCACCGTCAAACCATCACGTTGCTGCCCCGTCGCGGGAGCAACCCAACACCGAATTTGGAGCATCTTATTCTCATGGCCTTGACGCTTATAACCGCTCTCTTCACTTTGGTAGCGTTCCGCTCTGTCCAGATGTCATTTGGGCACTGGTGGATAGGGGTAATAGCCGGCATTGGCCTGAGCAGCGGAACTGCCCTCCACTTCTGCTATCGGGTTAGTCGGAAATCGAATGAATTGGCGGCCTAACATGCGTTGGAACGGACCGTGAGCGATAAAGCAAAGGGCTCGGCGAGCGCCGAAGAAAGTGTGCGCTCGCCTCGCCGACTGGGCCGCGGCGCGCGGTCCGCTCAACTCATTCGTTAGAGGCCAAACTGGCCGCGGTGTATAATTAGTGCCCATGGATACGAAGCACTCCGTCGAAATGCCTGGTGTGGAATTTCTTGTAAATGACCGCGGCCAAAGACGCGCCGTGCTCATTGACCTAAAAAAGCACGGGGCGCTTTGGCAAGACTTGTACGACGCGTATTTGGTGAATGCGCGTCGCAGGGGAGCCCCGCGAATCGTTGGCACAGGTCAAGCGCCTGCTGCAGCGCTCGACCAAGCCTCGGCGCCGTGCGTGAGTACACGGTCGTTTTTGTGCGCTCTGCTCGTAAGGAGCTGCAGGCGCTTGACCGCCCTGTAGCCGGCCGTATCCTCAAGCGCGTCGAAGCGCTGACGCGCGCCCCTCGCCCTAGCGGCTGCAGAAAGCTCGAAGGCACTGACAATCTCTGGCGCATTCGCATCAGTGACTGGCGGGTCGTCTACTCGGTCGATGACGCGCGTTTACTCATTGAGGTATCCGTGGTTCGGCACCGTCGCGAGGCTTACAGATAGCATGGCCTCTAACAATCGTTGGAAGGGGCCGTGATGCGTAAGCGGTTTGGCGCCTCGGGCGCTGGGAGATATTGTGCGCCCTCGGCGCTCATTGGGCGCTTCTGTACGGCCCCTCAACTTATTCGTTAGATACCCATAGAGACGCAATGCTTAACGTTGACGAACAGATTCGGGTGGCACTGTCGGCGTATCTTGCTGACCCACGTCCGCTCGGACTGACGAAAGACCTCGCGATACTTGCGCGCACATTCGGCGCGCTCCCTGTATATGCCGATATTGGAGGTGCCCTCCTAATTCAGCCGAATGGCGAAGTACTACGTGTCCACTCCAACCAGGCTTGGAACGAAGTGCCGGAGTTTACAGTTGAGACGGATCCCGTGTGGATCTGCCGCGCCTATGAAGCGTGTGCGGCAAGGTACCCAACGCTCCGCGAGGCTATGTTGCAGTTGCGTCAAACCGGCGGGTATCTAACAAGCGTTGGAGCGGGCCGTGAAGGATGAAACGAAGGGCTCGGCGAGCGCCGAAGAAAGTGTGTGCTCGCCTCGCCCCCTATGCTTGGGCGCGCGGTCCGCTCAACTCATTCGTTAGACGGCAATGGTTTGGCCTCACCAGCAACACTTTCCACACGGGATTTCGATTCTGGTCCTTGGCTGTGTTGTTGCGTTTTTGATTGCTTCATCCTGGCCCGGTCTCACGCTCGGCGAGCGCGCCCTCATGCCAATCTTCGTGATTTACGGCATCGCCAGCGGGTTTTTTACCTACGGTGTGCTTCTGATGTTTTTGCGTTTTACTCGGTCTATTCACACATTTATCGCTCTGGTTCTGTTTTATGGCGCGCTCGCCGGTCTGCTCGCCTTCCTAATTCAGCGCCTCGTGGCGATGAGCGGATTCCCGCCATACGAGGCGGCGGCGTCTTTTGCGGTGAGCGTCGACAGGCTCGCTCGGGATTGCAGCGGCTGCCTTTTCCGCGTTGAATAGACAAGTCTCGCCGTCTAACAATCGTTGGAAGGGGCCGTGATGTTCTTGTTGTTTGGCGCCTCGGGCGCTGAGATATATTGCGCCCTCAGCGCCTTGGGGAGCCGTCGTACGGCCCCTCAACTTATGCGTTAGAGCACAGCATGAAGCGCCCCCATATCGTCGCGTTGCTGTTTACTGCCACAGTGGCGCTGATCGGCTGCGACACGTTGAACTGGTCTCAGTATCGAATTGCCGGTGTCTCGCCCGCTGCGGACGATGCGAAACGAATCGCCGAGGTTTTGGGGTCTGTGGCGTCTCGAGAGCACATGACACCTTCCAGCCCGAAGTACCACGCAGAAGAGACGTTTATCTCGTTTTCCTCACATCTACAGTCACCTCTGTACTTGGATCTAACCGCGCGGTACTTCCATGGCGACGTTCTGGTCGATCTAGCGGGCCCTTTCGGTCCCAAAGTGCCAGGTTTTGCCGCCACAGGTGCAGCCCTTCGTACTGAGCTGAGCTCGAGCTTTGGCGCTAGGCTTACCGAAAACAACCCAAGGTTAGAATAGTGCAGTGCTCTAACAATCGTTGGAAGGGGCCGTGATGAGTAATCCGTTTGGCGCCGCGGGCGCTGACAAAAAGTATGCGCCCGCGTCGCCTGACCGGTGTCGTTATACGGTCCCTCAACTTTTGCGTTAGAAGGCAAAGACGTGTCGACGCCCATCATTAAGCACGGGGAGTGGGAGGACAACTACGATGATCCTGCTCACCCGATACCTTCGATGTCCGCCGTCGACATTTACGCACCGAAGAAGACCGGAGGCTGCGATCTTACCGTCGTAGTTGCGTCTACCCTTAAGGGCGACGAGCGGTCCCAGCGCCGGCTCATTGAAAAGATTGAGTTATACCTACGCTTCCTAAAGACTGACGAGTATCACTCCGAAGTTGGAGCGCCCAATCCGGAAAACACTTCGATAATTGTCTTGTGTCATCCCGCTAGCGACCCGCTTATCTTCGACTTAATGGAAAGGTGCAAGCCATGGGTGCTAGAGAACAATGCAACTCTCCGGGTGGAGCTTCGAAATCCAGATGTGCGTTAATGCCTTCTAACATGCGTTGGAACGGACCGTGAGGGATAATGCGAAGGGCTCAGCGAGCGCCGAAGAAAGTGTGCGCTCGCCTCGCCTACAGGGCCGCGGCACGCGGTCCGCTCAACTCATTCGTTAGAAGGCATGAAAGAAGCTGTCACATTTGAGGCACGTGGATTTGCGGTGGCGCCTCAGGTTCTGTCAGACGCTCAATGCGCAGGGCTTGAGGGTCGCGTCGGCGCCTTGGACTTACACGGCGCCGGTACGCGCGAGCTTCTCAGTTTCGATTGGGCGCAGCAATTCGCCCGGCAGTTGCGGGAACTACCGACTCTTGCGGCGCTGCTCGGAGACAGCCGCACCGCAATTCAGTGCACTTACTTCGCGAAATTGTCGTCCCGCAACTGGCTTGTCACCCTGCACCAAGACCTGAGCATCCCCGTGGCGAAAAGAGCCGCCGATGCTCCCTGCAAGGCTTGGTCGGAAAAGGAAGGCACGTGGTTTTGCCAGCCACCCGCTGAACTCTTAGCTCAGCTAGTTGCTGTCCGCGTTCATCTTGACGACAGCACTGAAGCGAACGGGCCCCTGCGCGTCGTTCCGGGGTCGCATCGGCTCGGGCGCATCGCTTCCCGCGAGGTCGCAGCGCATCGTTATCGTCTGGGAGAAGTAGCGTGTGTTGCGCCTCGGCGTAGTATTGTCGCGATGCGCCCGCTCTTGCTCCACGCGTCGTCGAAGTCCAGCTCGGATGCGCCACGCCGAGTTCTACATTACGTGTTCGGTCCCCGCGAGTTACCTTGGGGATTGAGGTGGAAGTATGCCTTCTAACAATCGTTGGAAGGGGCCGGGATATGCCTGCAGTTGGGCGCCGCCGGCGCGGGGACATTGTGCGCCGGCGTCGCCTCTCAGACTCCTGCGGCCGGCCCCTCAACTTATCCGTTAGATGGCGCGGGAGGCGCAATGCAAAGTTTCGACGCACTATGGCCAGCGCTGATTCCACTCGCTGGTTTCGGTTACTTCGCTTGGCGATATTTCCAAACTGGCAGCCTTGTTGGTGCCCTCCTTGGGGGCCGCATCAAAGAGACAGTGGGTGAGGTCCCTATTCAGGCACGAGGCTTCGGTTCACGCGTGCTGCGGGTACAGACTCTTGAGCCAACGGGTGGCGGGCCTCTGGACGTGGCGCTGGTAATAACGTCGAAGGCTGCCTTTGCCGCCAGTGTTACACCGTTCAAGCTTTCTCAGGATGAGGCTCGTAAGCTTGCATTACTGCTACAGAGAGCCGCAACTACGTGACTGCGCCATCTAACAATCGTTGGAAGGGGCCGTGATGCGCCTGCAGCTCGGCGCCTCGGGCGCTGAGAAATTGTGCGCCCTCGGCTCCAATCTGGCGTGGTCGTCCGGCCCCTCAACTTAACCGTTAGATGCCCAGTATGAAAAAGTCGCGGCACCTCCAATGCCTGCTCTTGGCGCTTGCGATGTCTGCCCTCGCAATCGACGCAGCAGGTGCCGAACCGCCGAAGAGCTGCGCCACTGATCCGCGCCTAGTCGCTCCGTGTTACACCGTACATGGCAGACTAAGCGCATGGAACGGAGTTCCCACCTATAGAATTTGGATAGTTGGTACTAAGCGCCTCCTAGGTGTAAGTGAAGGCATGTTCGCCCCGAGGGGCTACGACCTATTGCCGCGGGAAATTCCAACGCCAACCGCATTTGATGCAAGCTATTTTTTTGGTGATTTCACGGTCTGCCCGTTCGAGCAGCCGTTGCAGAACAAGATGCGATTGGTGTGTGTGGCAGCCGTAAAGAACCTGCTCGTCGTGAACCGCTAGTGGGCATCTAACATGCGTTGGAGCGGGCCGTGATGCATGATCGGTTTGGCGCCTCGGGCGCTGAGACATTGTGCGCCCTCGGCTCCTTCTGGCGCGCTCGTCCGGCCCCTCAACTCATTCGTTAGACGATCGATCCTATGACTTTACTCAGTGGCATCGTCCTCGCCAGTGTCGTGCCAACCGCAGCGCTCGCTCTTACGCTATTTCTGGTTTCCCTCCAGCCGAAGCGTGGACTAGTGCTCGACGTCGCCGTCGCCGTTCTGGTGCCACTTATCGCCCTGGTTCTTTTCAACGGAAACGGATACCGCCATTGGAACTGGACTCCCTTCAGCTACGGCTCGCTGTTTCCGCACTTCATCGCAGCGGTCATCTTTCTCGCGCTACTTGTGCGTGCGCTCTTGCGTGTGTCCGGCTCCATCGGTGCGAAAGTGCTAATTGGCGTTCTAGCCACAGCCAGCTGGCTCGGCCTTTGGCTCGGAAGTATGATTGCCACAGCGTGCGGCATGGGCGACTGCGTTTGATCGATCGTCTAACAATCGTTGGAAGGGGCCGTGAAGCGCGGTAGTGTCGCCGCGGGCGCGGGAAGGCAGTGTGCACCCGCGGCTCCAATCGGGCGCCTGCATGCGGCCCCTCAACTTATCCGTTAGAGGACCGTAAGTGCGCCGCCGAATTCTGCTCCTGCTTGCTGCTTTAGCGCTTGGATACATTTATATCTACGCATTTGTTCTAGCTGTCGGCGGCGCGGCGGCACTCGCGGTACCCAGGTGGCTGCTCCTGCCGTTCTTGAAGCCCACCGCATCGATGCTGATGTGGTCGGTATTGCTAGACGCGGTTGCGATCGTTTTGGTCTCGCTTCCATTTGCTTGGACAATCGGTCACTTTTACGGTCGCCTTGGAGTGCCGCTCGCTTTTGCGATTACTGCGGTAATTTTGGCCCTAATCGAGATCCCAGCGATGTTCGACAATTTCCGCGCTGTGGGGCCGTGGACACAGAGCATCTGGCTCATCGAGGCAGCGGTTCAGCTAGCAGCATTGCCTGCCGCGGTGTGGGTTTTCCAGATTTGGTCCTCTAACAATCGTTGGAAGGGGCCGTGAGGCGTAGACTGCTAGGCGTCTCGGGCGCTAAGAAATTGTGCACCCTCGGCGCAATTGGGCGCTTCTGCGCAGCCCTTCAACTTTTGAGTTAGACGTCGGCATGCGAACGCTCTCCATTCAATTCCAGCCTCGGCGGGCCCCTGGCCTCTCCCGGCGCGAGGTTGCGTCTGCGCTGGCTGACCTCGCCGCGAGCGTTCCAAGCGTTCGCAGCTTTTACTTTCGTGGCGGCAATGATCGCGGCCTGTACGTGAACTATTTCTTTGAAACGCGCTCTCCCGCCAAGACTTGGCGGGCCGTATCTACTTCATTGCTCAAGCATCGGCGCATCGGGGCCCGCCTGAGACGATCTACGATCGTCACTTGCGAAGGCACTAACGGCTGGGACAACTATCTTTTGCTGCACCACTTCAATTCAAAGGTCGCGCTGGATCACTTGGCGACGTCTAACAATCGTTGGAAGGGGCCGTGAGAGTCGGTAGTGTCGCCGCGGGTGCGGGAAGACAGTGTGCACCCGCGGCTCCAATCTGGTGCCTGCGTGCGGCCCCTCAACTTATCCGTTAGGTGCCCACACAACAGGAGGGTATTACTGTGCGTCATCAAGTGGTTTTAGCGCTTACATGCGGGTCGATAGTAGCCGTCGCGAACGCACTCGCAGGCGGGCAATCTAGCGCAGCGCAGGACGCCAAGCAGCTCGCCGCCTGCATTCAGGCGATGGACACGTCGTGCGTCGTTCGGCTTTCTGACATGGACGCGTACCAGAAGCTTAACTCTCCAGGGTTCAATTTCGAGGCCGCGCAGACCCGCATGTACAATGCGCTGAGGGCCAAGGGCATCAGCTACTCGCGCTTTGACATCGGTGCCCCAACGACCACCTCTGCACAGGGAGAAGCTCAGTACCAGATTGTCCCGTTCAGCTTTTCCATGAGCGGCGGCGACAAGCCGACGCAAGCCACGCGCGGGTACTTCGTAGCGATCTCGCGGGACGACGGAAGAAGTTGGCGCTTTGTTGACGCCTCTACCCTAACTGTCGAGCAACTTCGAAGGATCATGCCAACCTACTCCTCAAAAGTGCTCCCGACGTTGGGGTAGAGTTGGGGTCAGTAATATGCGGGCACCTAACATGCGTTGGAGCGGGCCGTGATGCGTGATCGGTTTGGCGCCTCGGGCGCTGGGACATGGTGCGCCCTCGGCTCCTTCTGGCGTGGTCGTGCGGCCCCTCAACTCATTCGTTAGGGCACAAGGATGAATCAGCCGCTACCATCTTGGCTCTCAGAACCTCAGTGGTTCTTCCTGTTCTTTGTGCTTTTCTGGGCTGGTATCTGCGGGCTTTTGGCGATTCTCGGCGGCTGGGCCAGTCTCGCAACCTACTTCCGTGCTGGGGACAATGTCGATGGTGTGCGGTTCCGCTACGCCTCCGGCTCAATGGGCATCCGATTCTTCCCGGTCCATTACGGCAGTTGCCTGTTCATTACGGTCACCGACACTGGCTTCCGCCTCTCCATTCTTTTCCTTTTCAGGGTACTCAGCCCGCCACTATTCATCCCTTGGACTTCTGTAGCCTCCATCGAGCCGAAGCGCTTCCTATTTTTTTCATACACGGTGATTAAACTCCGAGAGCAGTGGCCCATAATCTTCGTCCGGGGTCGCGCAGGCCGGCAGATCGAACAGGCATATGCGCGCGCATCCATTTCTAATGTGCCCTAACAATCGTTGGAAGGAGCCGTGATGTGTGAGCGGTTTTGGCGCCGCGGGCGCGGGAAAACAGTGTGCACCCGCGGCTCCAATCCGGCGCTTCTGCGCGGCCCCTCAACTTCTTCGTTAGGCACATGACGATACCGATTCTGCTTCGTTCACTCTGGGCACTTATCGGCGTGCCGTTAACGTGCGCAATCGCCGGCGCCTTCGCAATAATCGTATCGGAGACGTATCACACCACTGTTTTTCCTTTGATCGCACTTGTTGTGGTATTCATCTTGTGCGTCGGCGCCGGACTGGATGCGATCCGCCCCTTAGTGCGCGCCACCGCTAGTCGATGGTGGAAACTCGGCATCTCTACTGTATATATCGTTGGGATGACGGTCGTTTGCTTGGGGATTATTCTATTCGCGCCAAAATATTAACTTCGGCAAACGCAACGCAAGTGCCTAACAATCGTTGGAAGGGGCCGTGATGCGTGATTTGTTTGGCGCCGTGGGCGCTGAGGAACAGTGTGCGCCCGCGGCGCCTGCCTGGCGTGGTCGTGCGGCCCCTCAACTTATCCGTTAGACCCCCAATGAGACGCCTGCACTCAGTCCTTTTCGTGGCTCTCGCTGTAAGCTCCGTTTGGTCGGTTGTGGCGCAGAGTGCCGAGCCGAATCAACACCCGGAAGAATCCTCCATCGCCTATGCAACGCTTGATGAAGCTATTAAGGCGCTTCGCGCTAAGCCGGGGGTTACATTCCGCAATCAGAACGGGTGGTTGGTTGCTGAAGATTTACAGGCCCATACGGTGTGGCTCTTCACACCGCCCGGCCATCCCGCTTATCCGTCCATGGTGAAGCGCACGTTGGTGAACGGGCCCGACGGTGCCTCATTCGTCACCGACGTACGATGCTTAGCCAGTAAAGACATCTGTGACAAGTATTTCGGCAGCAAGTAAACCCACGGTTTGGGGGTCTAACTATCGTTGGAGGGGGCCGTGATGTGCGGTAGTGTCGCCGCGGGCGCGGGAAGAGATTGTGCGCCCGCGGCTCCATTCGGGCTGCATCGTGCGGCCCTTCAACTTTTACGTTAGGTTCCTTTAAATTGGGGGTCAACATGCTCTTTCGAACGCTCGCTGTGTCTCTGGTACTTTGCGCTGCGGTTGGCGCCGCTGAGCTGGATCCGAAGACCCTTCATGACATGGTGGTGAAGCTCATGGAGGAGACGAAGGTAGTGGCCGTTATGGGATTATCTGTGCCTGCATCGGAGTACAAATCCGACGGCGACCCGAATACCCTGGAGATCGTGTTTCTTTCCAAGAAATCTGACGGCCCCAGTAGAGTATCGGACGACGGGGAGGTAATTTTTCTGTACAACGCGTCAGATAAGGAGCAGTCGGCGCTTATTGGCAAAGCGTTTGAGATTCGCGCTAGACGTCGCTTGGCAGGAACCTAACAAGCGTTGGAGCGGACCGTGAACGGTATTCAGCTGCGGCGCGAGTGCGATAAGAATTGTGCACTCGCGCCGCCAATCGCGCCGCGTCAGGCGACCGCTCAACTCATTCGTTAGGCGTCATATGAAGCTCTGGCAGCGCGTTCTAGTGATTGCCGTTAGTCTCGCCGCCCTCTACATGCTATGGCGTTTTCCCATTGCGGGCCCGGGCACAGTCTTGTTGGGTGCCGCTGGAGCCTGGATCGCGCGTAGCACCATCCGCAGCAAACTCGCCCCGAACCCAATGGGTGAAAATCGCGACTATTCGCTTCGACCGAGCGCTGTGGCTCTCATAAAGGCTATCGGCGCGTTTGCTGCGGCGATGCTCTGGGCGGCCTCAGGGGAATACGCAGTAAGGATAAAGTATCTACCGGACACCTGGTTCGGCGCCGTGGTAGTTGCCGGGCCGCTTGTGTTGCTGTTAGTGGTGGGCACCATTTATCTGTTCATTGCGATGGCGAAAGTCATCTTCGGTGGTCAACCTTCGGGAGGCGGCTCAAATGACGCCTAACAATCGTTGGAAGGGGCCGTGAAAGCCGGTAGTGTCGCCGCGGGTGCGGGAAGACAGTGTGCACCCGCGGCTCCAATCGGGCGCTTCTGCGCGGCCCCTCAACTTATCCGTTAGGCGAGTTTTGACGTGTCGGTAGAAACCCTTGGAATCACTATTTGGCGGCGGGTTGCCGGTGCCCTGTTGAACCTCGGGATGTACATCGTTGGCGCGTTTTGTATTTTCGCTCCGAGCAATTTCCCGCCAAATCCCGCGCGATTATTTCTATCGTCCCTGACTACTCGCGAATTGGGGCTGGTACTAATTCTCATTGCGATATCCATTACCCCGTACATTCTCTATCCCTGCTGCTTCGACCGATTTCCTGACTGGATCCGACGCCTCTACGGGCCGGACCGCCTTCGAAACATCGCGCGGGGTATCTACGGAGTTGATGGAAGTCCGACGGCTAACTGAATGCGACACGTATATGACTTGTGGGCAAACACGCCTAACATGCGTTGGAGCGGGCCGTGATGTGTGATCGGTTTGGCGCCTCGGGAGCCGGGATATGGTGCGCCCTCGGCTCCTTCTGGCGTGGTCGTCCGGCCCCTCAACTCATCCGTTAGGTTCCTTTAAATTGGGGGTCAACATGCTCTTTCGAACGCTCGCTGTGTCTCTGGTACTTTGCGCTGCGGTTGGCGCCGCTGAGCTGGATCCGAAGACCCTTCATGACATGGTGGTGAAGCTCATGGAGGAGACGAAGGTAGTGGCCGTTATGGGATTATCTGTGCCTGCATCGGAGTACAAATCCGACGGCGACCCGAATACCCTGGAGATCGTGTTTCTTTCCAAGAAATCTGACGGCCCCAGTAGAGTATCGGACGACGGGGAGGTAATTTTTCTGTACAACGCGTCAGATAAGGAGCAGTCGGCGCTTATTGGCAAAGCGTTTGAGATTCGCGCTAGACGTCGCTTGGCAGGAACCTAACAAGCGTTGGAGCGGACCGTGAACGGTATTCAGCTGCGGCGCGAGTGCGATAAGAATTGTGCACTCGCGCCGCCAATCGCGCCGCGTCAGGCGACCGCTCAACTCATTCGTTAGAAGGCAGGTTCGGGTGCCAAAGCTCATGAACTATGCTGCTTCAAGAATTCAGCGCCTTCGAGTCCGCGGCGTTTGTGTTGCGGTTGCCCACACAGGTGGGTGCGACAGTCAAGCACCGTTGTGTGACGCTGACAGCCTCCCGATGTCGCGGGCTTCGAGAGAAACTCGGTGCGCTTGGCGGAAAGCCGTTGCAGCTTTTGCCGCTGCGACAGTGGCAAGAACTTTGCCTCACTGCGGCCGCAGCTCCTCCCTTTGCTCCACTGTGGTATACCAGCACGAGCCTCTTCGGCGAGCGGCTTACGTGGCTTCGTGAGGGCGTGCGGCCTGCACTTCTAACAAACGGTTTGAACGGCGCGATCATGAATAAAGTGCCATTCCAGTTAAGTCGGCGACGCGCCGCTCAACCGAAGCGTTAGAACCCATGGTTAGCATCAGCGCAAGAGTCGCCTCGATCAGCTTGGTCGCGGCGTTCGCTGTAGCTGTCTTGGGCGGCTCATTCTTCGGGCTATTCTCATGCGGTGGCTACGCGTGGCACTGGCCAGCGTTCCAACTCCTTTCGGTCGTAGTCCTATCCATAGCTTTGATATTTTGGCAGCCCCATCGCCACCGCTTTTTGGCGTCTCTCGGATTAGTCACGGCGTTCGTGGCGATTTTCCTCCTCGTCGAGGCACTTACTGCGCCCGTTTTATTTGCGAAGGCCATCTTTTCCGGTGACTATTGGAAGCTGGCCCTCAACACGTTGCTAAGAGGTCCGTGCTGATGGGTTCTAACAATCGTTGGAAGGGGCCGTGAGAGTCGGTAGTGTCGCCGCGGGTGCGGGAAGACAGTATGCACCCGCGGCTCCAATCGGGCGCCTGCGTGCGACCCCTCAACTTATCCGTTAGACGTCGTCACATGACGCCATCTGCCATATTCTTAATCATTGCGGGCCTGGTCCTGCTTGGATTCGGGAGCAACTCACTTCGCACGGGCGTAATGACGTGGGGATCTTGGCGAGTGGTCCGGAGGGACAGCTTTCCGCTGCAGTACTGGATTGGCGTATCAGCTTACCTTGGTGCGGGGATCTTTTTGCTATACGAAGCATTTCGTCGCGCCGACTAACAAGCGTTGGAGCGGACCATGAGAGATAAGGCCATAGGCTCGCCGAGCGCCAAAGAGAGTGTGCGCTCGCCTCGCCCGCAGGGCCGCGGCGCTCGGTCCGCTTAACTCGTCCGTTAGACGGCATGACCAGCGTATTCGTCGTCACCGCTCAGTGCGTTTCGATCAGCGCGGATACCTCGCCGACTTCAGATGGCGCGTACCTCAACGTCTATGCGACAGTCTCGTCCGAAGCCGAGGCAACGAGCATCGCCGTAACCGAGCTGGCCGCAGCAGGTTGGCGTTGTTTGAAAGTCCAGCGAGTCACGCGACACACGCGCGAGGATTACGAAGATAACGTTGAGGGGCTCGAGTACTTCGAACAAGCATTGCTGGATGGGGTGGTGCTAGTTGTACACACCTTCCCCCGTAAGGGTCCACAGTGGTAGGTATGCCGTCTAACAATCGTTGGAAGGGGCCGTGAGAGTCGGTAGTGTCGCCGCGGGTGCGGGAAAACAGTGTGCACCCGCGGCTCTAATCGGGCGCCTGCGTGCGGCCCCTCAACTTATCCGTTAGGCCGCCATCACCGGCTATGGTTACGTTGGCTGTTGCATTTCAAATTGCTCTAGTCCTGTATCACCAGGTCACCACCTCGTTCGATTTCTTTCCGTTCAACGGCGCTAGGTTCTACTCTGGCCGCGAGAGGCTGCTTGAAGCCGGAATTAACCTTCTGCTCATGTCCCTACCGCTGTTGGGCTTCTTGCTGCGCGTTCCATGGTTGATGAAGTTCGGGGTGATCTATTACTTCATTCTTTTCGCGGTGGAATGTGCGACTTGGTGGGCCCCGTATTTCTTTGGGCCTTCCGCGAAGGCTCTTGAAACGTATAATCGCATTCACCGTCAAACCATCACGTTGCTGCCCCGTCGCGGGAGCAACCCAACACCGAATTTGGAGCATCTTATTCTCATGGCCTTGACGCTTATAACCGCTCTCTTCACTTTGGTAGCGTTCCGCTCTGTCCAGATGTCATTTGGGCACTGGTGGATAGGGGTAATAGCCGGCATTGGCCTGAGCAGCGGAACTGCCCTCCACTTCTGCTATCGGGTTAGTCGGAAATCGAATGAATTGGCGGCCTAACATGCGTTGGAACGGACCGTGAGCGATAAAGCAAAGGGCTCGGCGAGCGCCGAAGAAAGTGTGCGCTCGCCTCGCCGACTGGGCCGCGGCGCGCGGTCCGCTCAACTCATTCGTTAGAGGTCATAAGAGCGGCCTCATTGCATGGATCTTGCTGCCCTGCTAGGTTGTTCCTTATGGCTCGTCGCATTGAGACAATTCGCGAGGAAATTCGAACACTTAGCTCCGCTGATAAGGAGCTGCTGCTTCGATCCTTGGTGGAAGAACTCGATTCTCCGCTCAACCCACAAAACGACGCGGCGTGGCTCGAAGAGTCGCAGCGCCGAGGCCGGGAGATTGACGCGGGACAAGTGGTCACAGTTCCGGCTGATGCGGTGTTTGAAAAGATTGACGCTTCGTTGAAAAAATGAAGGTTGAGTTTCATCCGGCGGCGGCGCAAGAACTCGCCGCAGCGGTGAAATTTGGCGAAGATCAGGATCCCGGCCTCGGCGGACAGCTTCTCGAAGAAGCCCGCCGCGTCACAATACTACTAAGCGATGTGCCATGGATCGGCCGACCTCTAGATTCCCGTCTCAGGCGCTTTCCGCTTACCCGGTTCCCATTCGGCTTCATCTATCGCATCGATGGCGACCTCATTCGAATTCTTGCCGTTGCTCATCGCCGCCAGCTACCCGGTTATTGGCTAGGCCGGGAGTGACCTCTAACATGCGTTGGAACGGACCGTGAGGGATAAAACGAAAGGCTCGTCGAGCGCCGAAGAAAGTGTGCGCCCGCGGCTCCAATCGGGCGCTTCTGCGCGGCCCCTCAACTTATTCGTTAGGCCGCTGACGCCAAGGGTCGGGGTCACCACGCCTTGACAGACTATATTTAGTATAGGCATCATATGGCATGTGGCGCGTTGAAGAGCACCGACGTATTGGTAAGCAGCTCGCTTCGGTGCCATTAGAGATCCAAAAGCGGTATGAGAAGTGGTTGGACATCGCGACGATCTCAGGCCCTCCTGGTCTGAGAGCCATCCGCGGATTTCACGACGAGGCCTTGTCGGGTACTTGGAGTGGTTATCGCTCGTCTAGGTTGAATATTCAGTACCGGGTCATATATCGCGCCCTGTTTGAGGGGCAGCTATTTCAGGTCGTTGAAGTAACGGCACACGACTATAGGAAACGCTGATATGAGCCAGTTTCGTCCCGCTAAGCGTCGCATCGAAGTCTCAGTTGGGGAGTCTGTACGCATTCTTCGCGAGCTTCAGGAACTGAGCCAGAATCAACTCAGCGAGCTAACTGGTATCCCGCAAACGACCATCTCCGCGATAGAGAACGAGCGGGTTCGCTTAGGAGTGGAAAGAGCTAAGATTCTGGCTCGCGCCCTTCGGTGCCATCCTGCGGTGCTGGTGTTCCCGGGTTGGGACGTAGAACAACAGTCAGCGGCCTAACAATCGTTGGAAGGGTCCGTGATGCGTGGTCTGTTTAGCGCCGTGGGCGCAGAAAGAAATTGTGCGCCCGCGGCGCCTGTCCGGCGTGGTCATCCGGCCCCTCAACTTATCCGTTAGGAGTCAACCCAGTGCGCGTCACCTCTTGCGTAGGGCTTGTCGCGGCAGCCTTGGTCCTCTCTGCGACCCTTCCCGCCGACGCTGCAGGGATCCTTGGGGTGCTAAAGAATCAACACGCTATTGATGGGTGTAGCTGGTCAGCATCCGCGCCATCCATTGGCAGTGGTTTTATATTTCTCGCAGAGTACGATGAGTCGCGGGTGCTGATGAATATTGGCGGCGCGGACCTGACTCTTAGGCGGGACCCTTCTCTAACGCGAGGAAAACTCGCTACGGTCGGGTCGCAGTTGTCGGAGGTGTATATTTCCCCTGGCATCCGCGTTGATGCGATCTTCAAAGTTACTTCTGCTTGCCGTGCCAATGACGAGGAGTGTGAGGACACAAAATTTCGGGTTACTTTCAACATAAAGCGTGGCGCAGAAACCCAAACGGTCCAAGGCACAGGCGACGTTGGGTGCTGAGTTGACTCCTAACAATCGTTGGAAGAGGCCGTGATGTGTGAACGGTTTGGCGCCGCGGGCGCGGGGAGGCAGTGTGCGCCCTCGGCGCCTGTCCGGCGTGGTCGTGCGGCCCCTCAACTTATCCGTTAGACGTCAGACTTGACCTCGCCTACATTGTAAGTACACTGTAGGTATGGACGACCTCAGCTTCGTTTGGGATCCGGCAAAGGACTCGGCGAACCAGGCGAAACACGGAATTTCCTTCGACGAAGCCAAGACGGCATTCTTTGATGACTTTGCCCGGGTAATTGCCGACCCAGAACATTCTGAACTGGAGGAGCGCCTTATCCTCCTCGGTATGAGCATCAAGCTGAACGTCCTGGTCGTCTGTCACTGCTACTTTGAAAAAGAGCACACCGTTCGTATCATCTCCGCTCGAAAGGCGGACCCATCTGAAAGGGCGCAATACGCGCATTACCTGCCATGAAAAAGCAATACGACTTCTCAAATTCCAAACCCAACCCCTACATAAGGAAAGCCAAACGCCAAGTGACAATTCGTCTCGATGAAGGAACAATTGTCTACTTCAAGGGCATGGCTGCTCGCGCGGGCATCCCGTACCAAAATCTGATCAATCTCTATCTGCGCGATTGCGCGGCCGAGCGCAAGCGGCTGAAAATGGAATGGGCTGTCTGACGTCTAACAATCGTTGGAAGGGGCCGTGATACGCTTCTTGCTTGGCGCCTCGGGTGCTGAGAAATTGTGCGCCCTCGCCGCCATGGGGCGCTTCTGTGCGGCCCCTCAACTTATCCGTTAGCGGACCTCCAGATTCAATCGTTTTCGCTGGTATTGAAGTCCGCGGTATACTTCGCCAGAGGTAGCACCCATGCGCAAAATTGAACAAATTGAGCAGCAGATTCGCGAGCTCTCTGCGGGTGAGTTCTCAGAGCTGCGTGATTGGGTGCTTGAGCAGGATTGGAAAGCTTGGGACTCACAGATCGAGTCTGACGCCCGCTCCAATAAGCTCGACAAACTCATTGCCGATGGCCAGGCCGACTACTCGACGGGGCGGACTCGGCCGCTTTGAAACATCTTGCATCGGCCAAGTTCTGGGCGCTCTATGGTGCATTACCTGAACAGATCCGCGGTACCGCCGACAAGAATTTCGCACTTCTCAGGGACAATCCGTACCACCCGTCGCTGCATTTCAAGAAAATCGGACCAATGTGGTCAGCCCGGGTTGGAGATCAGTACCGGGTACTTGGCAAAGACATCGAAGGAGGCGTGCTCTGGTTTTGGATTGGCACGCACGCTGACTACGACAGGCTGGTCCGCTAACAATCGTTGGAAGGGGCCGTGAAAGTCGGCGGTGTCGACGCGAGTGCGAGAAGAGATTGTGCACTCGCGGCTCCAATTGGGCGCCTGCGTGCGGCCCCTCAACTTATCCGTTAGAGGCCGTTTTGGACACCGGCAGCGTACTGGTTTAGGGTATCCGTTATGGGCAATTCTGTGGTCAGCGCTTCTCCTGACATAATGGGTGGTACTCCTGTATTCCCAGGTACTCGCGTGCCCGTTCAAACACTGCTCGAGTATCTTGAGGCTGGTGATTCCATCGACGATTTCCTAGCGGGCTTTCCTTCTGTATCTCGATCGCAAGTTGTGGATTTCCTAGAGCGTGCCACCACGCTTGCTGTTACTGATGCCGCTTGAGAGTCCTTCTCGACGAATGCGTTGATGCTCGGTTGGCAGCCAGCCTCTGCACTCTTGAAGTTCGCACGGTCGCGGATCAGGGCTGGGTAGGAATATCGAACGGCCGGTTGTTGGGCTTGGCCGCAGCGGAGTTCGACGTATTCGTTACCGTCGACCGAAATTTGCCCTTTCAGCAGCATTTGCCCAAATTTGATATTGCGGTAATTCTGCTGCGGACCAAAACGAATCGGATTGCCGATCTGGAGGTTCTAGTTCCCGATCTAGTAGCCGCCCTCCCCACCGCGAAAAAGGGCGTCGTTACTCCGATCGGCCTCTAACATGCGTTGGAGCGGACCATGAAGGATAAGACCATAGGCTCGGCGAGCGCCAAAGAGAGTGTGCGCTCGCCTCGCCCGCAGGGCCGCGGCGCGCGGTCCGCTCAACTCATTCGTTAGAGGCCAAACTGGCCGCGGTGTATAATTAGTGCCCATGGATACGAAGCACTCCGTCGAAATGCCTGGTGTGGAATTTCTTGTAAATGACCGCGGCCAAAGACGCGCCGTGCTCATTGACCTAAAAAAGCACGGGGCGCTTTGGCAAGACTTGTACGACGCGTATTTGGTGAATGCGCGTCGCAGGGAGCCCCGCGAATCGTTGGCACAGGTCAAGCGCCTGCTGCAGCGCTCGACCAAGCCTCGGCGCCGTGCGTGAGTACACGGTCGTTTTTGTGCGCTCTGCTCGTAAGGAGCTGCAGGCGCTTGACCGCCCTGTAGCCGGCCGTATCCTCAAGCGCGTCGAAGCGCTGACGCGCGCCCCTCGCCCTAGCGGCTGCAGAAAGCTCGAAGGCACTGACAATCTCTGGCGCATTCGCATCAGTGACTGGCGGGTCGTCTACTCGGTCGATGACGCGCGTTTACTCATTGAGGTATCCGTGGTTCGGCACCGTCGCGAGGCTTACAGATAGCATGGCCTCTAACAATCGTTGGAAGGGGCCGTGATGCGTAAGCGGTTTGGCGCCTCGGGCGCTGGGAGATATTGTGCGCCCTCGGCGCTCATTGGGCGCTTCTGTACGGCCCCTCAACTTCTTCGTTAGATCCCCTAAATCGGGCACTGCGACTTTGCTTGACACCATACGGCACTGCCGTATACTATCGCAATGTTCAGCTTCATTGAAACACGCTTGTTCACGAAGCTGGTTCTTGATTACCTCAGTGACGAGGATTACGCCGCGCTTCAGGTGGCCTTGATGCAACAACCAGATTCAGGGCCTGTGATTCCTGGCTCTGGCGGGGTTCGGAAACTACGGTGGGCCGCCCCTGGCCGCGGGAAGCGCGGTGGTTACCGCGTGATCTACTACGTGCGGAGAGCCCACGGCGTTATCTGGATGTTGACGATGTATCCGAAGAACGTCTCAGAGAACATTCCCGCACATGTGCTCCGACAGATAGCTAAGGAAGTCGAAGATGGCTAAGGCTAAGCGAAACATCGGTCACGAGATTCTGGAGGGCTTGCGTCAGCTGAAGCGCGCGGACTACGGACGCGTGATTAATGTTCCGGACGTTTCTCATATCCGTGCAAAAACTGGCTTGTCCCAACCGCACTTCGCGGCCCTTCTTGGGGTATCGGTGCGTACCCTGCAGGATTGGGAGCAGGGTCGTCGCGCGCCCTCGGGTGCTGCTCGAACTCTTCTGCTGGTGGCGGATCGCAATCCCAAGGCATTGCTAGAAGTTGCCTAGCTCGGGGATCTAACAATCGTTGGAGGGGGCCGTGAGAGTCGATAGTGTCGCCGCGGGCGCGGGAAGACAGTGTGCACCCGCGGCTCCAATCGGGCGCCTGCGTGCGGCCCCTCAACTTATCCGTTAGAACGCACCGGTAGCTTGGCGACCGCGTTCTGGCTATAATCTGGCCAGAATGCCATTTGCCATAGTTCTCGCCCCGGAAGCGATTGAAGACCTCGCTAGGCTCAAGGTCACTGTACGCTCAGCCGTGAAGGGTGCTCTGGAGACGCATTTGCGCCACGAGCCTCAAAAGACCAGCCGTAGTCGCATCAAGCGGCTGCGTGGCCTTTCCCGACCACAATATCGGTTGCGGGTTGCGGATGTGCGCATCTTTTATGACGTGGTGGATGGGGTGGTTGAAGTCCTGGCTATAGTGCCGAAATCGGAGACGACATCATGGCTCGCGCAATTCGGAAAACCTTGAAGGAAGTACCTCTGGCGGAGGTGAAGGACGATTTTTCACGCTATCTCAAGGAGGCCGCGGCTCGGGAGATTGTGATTACGCGCCACGGCAAGCCGGCGGGCGTTCTCATTGGCTTCGAGTCCGAGGATGATTGGTTGGAGTACCGGATTGAAAACGATCCGCGGTTTTTGAAGCGCATCGCGAAGGCTCGGGCGAGCCTTCGCGCGGGTCGCGGCGTGGCTCTGGAAGATGTCGAGTAAACGGTGCGTTCTAACAATCGTTGGAAGGGGCCGTGAACTGTCAATGGTTACGCGCCGCGGGCGCGAGGAGACAGTGTGCGCCCGTGGCACCTGTCTGGCGTGGTCGTACGGCCTCTCAACTTATTCGTTAGCCGTCCAATTGGTTTGCGCCACTTCCGGCGTTGACACCCCGATTTACCGTAGCTACAATAATTAATGCGCATTACCTGCGATCCAATGAAACGTGCTTGGACGTTGCGGGAACGCGGGCTCGATATGCGCCGAGCTGGTGAGGTATTTGCCGGCCTGCATTTCACGCGCGTCGACGACCGACGTGATTATGGCGAGCCTCGCTTCGTTACTGTAGGGCCACTCGACGCTCGTCTCGTTGTTTTTACTTGGACTCCACGGGGATCAGCCCGACGCATCATTAGTATGAGGCATTGCCATGAACGCGAAGCGAAAAAACTCTGGCCGCACTTCGGCTGAACGAACGGAACCGCCTGAGATTGATGAAGCCTGGATTGCCGGTGCCGATCTCTACGAGGGCACAAAGCTGATTCGCCGGGGGAGGCCTAAGTTGGCGAACCCTCGAAGACTCCTCTCGCTACGCCTTCCACCCGAGATCATTTCGCGCTGGAAGGCTTCAGGCCCTAAGTGGCAAACGCGAATGGCCGAGGTCTTAGAGCGTTCGACTCCCAGGAAACGGAGGTCGGACGGCTAACATGCGTTGGAACGGACCGTGAGGTATAAAGCGAAGGGCTCGGCGAGCGCCGAAGAAAGTGTGCGCTCGCCTCGCCCACAGGGCCGCGGCGCGCGGTCCGCTCAACTCATTCGTTAGCCGTCACGCTGCGCAAGGAGGCACTTCATGCGCAAAAGTTCGTTTCTAGCGTCGATGATTCCCCTTCTCTCGCTTCTGCTTTTTAATGTCGAGGCAGTCGCTCAACCCGATACGGAGCAGGAGTTCATGCGCCTCGAGCAGGTTTGGAACCAAGCGCATCTGAACAACGACGCGGCGGCGCTCGAAACGTTGTGGGCGGACGACTTGACCGTGATGGTTCCTGGCATGGCGGCAATGAGTAAGTCCGACGTCCTATCGTTTGTGAAATCCGGTCGCATGAAATTCTCGCGCTACGAGACCACCGACTTGAAGGTACGAAGCTTTGGAGACACGGTTATAGTTAGCGGGAATCTATTTCGGTCGCGGACCCTGGGGGCCACACTCCATGAGGACCGGTGGCAGTTCATGAAGGTTTACGCCAGGCGAAACGGAAATTGGCGCGTCGTCGCATTCACCGCAACAGAGGCACCGGGCCCTTAGCCGCGGAGGGCTTGAGCGTGACGGCTGACAATCGTTGGAGGCGGCCGTGAGAGTCGGTGGTGTCGCCTCGGGCGCGGGTAAATACTGTGCGCCCTCGGCTCCAATCCGGCGCCTGCGGCCGGCCCTTCAACTTCGACGTTAGATCCCGGAAGACGCTATTTCGTCCTTTTCGGTGGTGCGGGTACAATTGCGATAGGAGGCACTATTTGTGACGCGCCAATTCGACGTTGTAGTTGAAAAGGACCCTGACGGGTTCTTTGTTGCCTCAGTGCCTGCCCTGCCCGGGTGCCACACACAGGCGCACTCACTGGACGAGCTTATGTTACGTATCAAGGAAGCTATAGAGCTTTGCCTTGAAGTGCAGGGAGCACCAGGTACATCGCTGGACTTTGTAGGAGTGCAGCGCGTCACGGTTGGCGCGTGACCTCATACCCCGCGCTCAACGGGAAGGATCTTCTCGCCGCGTTACGTCGCGCCGGCTTTTCGGTGATTTCGCACCAAAGGCAGCCATCACTTCGTCCGCCACATTGACGGTCGAAGCACGGTGATACCAGTCCACGCCGGCGAAACCATCGGCGTTGGGCTCATGACCCGCATTCTTCGCGATGCGAAACTGACCCGCGACGAACTGCAGAAATATCTCTAGCCGAAGTCCCGGGATCTAACATGCGTCGGAACGGACCGTGAGGGATAAAACGACGTGCTCGGCGAGCGCCAAAGAGAGTATGCGCTCGCCTCGCCCACAAGGCCGCGGCGCGCGGTCCGCTCAACTCATCCGTTAGGTCCGATCAGATTCCTCGGGTTGCGTCGCGGTAAGCCTTAAGTACAGCGTTCATTCTCGTTTGCCATCGACTCCCCAGTGCACGGTACCAAGCGAGCACATCTGCATCCAGCCGCAGCGCAATCTGCTCCTTGCGTTCCTCCGGGGCCTTTCTCGGACGCCCACGCTTGGCGCGTAGCTCCGCCACGCCACGGTGCGCTGTAGCTCCCTTCCAAAATGACAACACCTCCCTGCGGTCACTTGGATTGTAGGGAACGTCAGATTTTCGGGTATTGCCTGTAGTACGCTTCTTGTTCATGGGGTTTCGCCTCTCTACACGATATCGATCGAGGGCCATCGTCGCGGTCCGTCCATACCAACACCACCACCCGACCCTTAAGCCAGCCCAGGCTAATCAGCCGTTGCTCATCGTGCTCTTGGCTGGCATCCTCGCGGGTAAGCATTGGCGCATCGAAGATCTCGTCGCAATCCGCAAGGTCAATCCTGTGCCTGCGCAGGTTTAACCGACGTTTCGCTGGATCATAAGTCATCGCTGTATTTATTGTATATGCATTTAATGTCTATAGCAATTCGGACCTAACAAGCGTTGGAGCGGGCCGTGAGAGATGACGCAGAAAGCTCGGCGAGCGCCAAAGAGAGTATGCGCTCGCCTCGCCCGCACGGCCGCGGCGCGCGGTTCGCTCAACTCTTTCGTTAGAGGTCAGCCGGCGTGACGCCGTTGCCCATATTTAATTATGGCGTTTTCGCCATACGTCGGCTATACTTTCCGCGGCGAACCCAAGCTTCGAGTGGGATCCGGCTAAGGACGCGCAGAACCAGCGTAAGCACGGCGTGGCGTTTGCGGATGCGCAGCTCGCTTTCCTGGACCCTGCGCGCGTCATCGCTAGGGATCTCTCACACAGCAAGGGCGAGGAACGGTTCTATTGCTTCGGAGAGGTGGCGGATGGCGTACTGACAGTACGGTTTACGTACCGTGGCAAAGTGATTCGGATTTTTGGCGCCGGCTACTGGCGCCGAGGAAGGACGATATATGAAGCACAATCGAAAGTACCGAGATGAGCCTCTCGGACGTCTGGAGATGGTCAAGGATTTCTTGCCGCCGCCGGATCAGCTGGTGCTGCGCGACGATGGCGTGAAGGTCACCATTTCTCTTAGCAAACGCAGCGTGGAGTTTTTCAAGCGCCACGCAGCACACTCAAAGGTCCCATACCAAAAGATGATCCGCAGTTTACTGGACACGTACGCGAGACACCATGGGGCTGACTTCTAACTCAACGTACTGGCAAATGAAGTCGCATCGGGAGAGGCCGAGTCCATCTATCTGGCAGTGCGTCTTCTGCACCAGTACGCTCTCGCGGCCGACCTCTCCGAGTATTTATCTCAAATACTGGGCCGCTCGGTTCGCGTTAATCCTCAGGCGTTTCTTAGGGCGGTGGTGAACGAACCGTTGTGTTCAGACGCCTTTCCAGCCGGTGACATCTTCGTTGACAGAGACGAGGCACGAGCGATTGAGACCCGTGCCCGATTAAAGGCCATACAAACGGTGTCGCGGCCAGAACTGGCGTTAGTGCGAAAGAAGTGCGAAGCGGCATTGGAAAGTGAGGCTAGCAATGACCGCTAATATGCGTTGGAGCGGACCGTGAAAAATAAAGCGAAGAGCTCGGCGTGCGCCGAAGAAAGTGTGCGCCCGCCTCGCCCACAGGGCCGCGGCGCGCGGTTCGCTCAACTCGGACGTTAGACCTCACGCGTTGGGCAGTGCATGCGCAAACAGTATCACTTCAGGCCAAGCGCTGCCGGATTGAGGGCTTGGGACATTGATCGCCTCGTTGCGCTGGCCAAGCACCTGGCGGCGCAGCTTGTGCCAGTTGCGAGCATTCGCGAGGTAGACGAGCCATTTTGGGGGGAGTCGATGACGTGCCGGAGCATCGCCGAACACGCACGCCTCATTGAGGACGCCGATCTCGGTTATCCCATCATTCTTTCGAGCAATGGCCGCGTCATGGACGGGATGCACCGCGTACTGAAGGCGCTGATGCAGGGCGAGAGCCATATTCGAGCAGTGCGTTTTCTCACTGATCCAGAACCCGACTTCGTTGGTGTTAATCCTGACGACTTGCCGTACGATGAAGAGCCCACCCAAAGGTGAAAGGCGTGAGGTCTAACAATCGTTGGAAGGGCCGTGATGCGATTGCTGTTTAGCGCCGCGGGCGCCCGGGGACAGTGTGCGCCCGCGTCGCCTGTCCGGCGTGGTCGCGCGGCCCCTCAATTTATACGTTAGGCCGCACAGCGACGTGTCGTCCCCTGGATGCGTGAGGTGAGCGAATTGTCCTTGGCTCAATGGAGGCTTTATGAGACTTAGCGTCATCGCGTTGGCATTGACAATCGGGGTACTATGGGGCGGCGCGGTCCTTATCGTCGCCGTGGCGAATCTCACTTGGCCGCACTACGGTCGAGCATTCCTTGACATGACTGCCTCTATTTATCCCGGGTACCATCCGGCGTCTGGATTAGGTTCCGTTATGACGGGCACGCTCTACGCATTAGTAGATGGCGCAGGTGGTGGCGCCATATTTGCGTGGATCTACAATCTTTTCTCAAGACGCTGGCCTAGTGCAGCCTAACTTGCGTTGGAGCGGACCATGACGGATTGAGCGAAGGGCTCGGCGAGCGCCAACGAGAGTGTGCGCTCGCCTCGCCCTCAGAGCCGCGGCGCGCGGTCCGCTCAACTCATTCGTTAACTCCCATGAAAAACATCGCATTCATATTTGGCGTCATCGGCGTAGCATCAGGCTTACTCTTTGCTCTTGGTCCGTTTGTGTTTGGAACTCCCGGGCGTTCGCCCGCGGACTACATTTTCCCCGTTATGCTGGGGCTCCTAGTTGCAGCCACTCATTGGCGCAATATTCAACGCCTCCGGGCTTCGGCACAGGGCAAGGCGCGAGGGCTCCTGACTGCTAATCTGCTGCTTCTTGTTGTATTTGTTTTTGCTTTCTTTTTTGAGCTCAATAGAAATGCCAGCGCCCCGCACCTTCCGTATATCTTGATGGCCATTGCTTTGCTGTGGTCGTTGCCACTTGCGGTAAGTGTCTGCTATCTGGTGTTTGCTTCCGGGAGAAGCAAGGCATCGTAAATGGCAGCTTACAATCGTTGGAGGGGGGCCGTGAGAGTCGGTAGTGTCGCCGCGGGTGCCGGAAGACATTGTGCACCCGCGGCTCCAATTGGGCGCCAGTGTGCGGCCCTTCAACTTCTTTGTTAGGCATCACTATGAGTGATCGCATCGCACGCATTTTTTCTATTGCAGTCCTTATCGGTTTCTTGTCGCTGGGCGTTTCAACGGAAGCCGGCGAGCCTGCGGCTCTGGTGCGTTACGGCACAATGTACGGCGAATGCATTGCCTATTGCTCGAGGAGCATTGAAGTGTTCTCTACGCATGTGGAGTTCGTAGCAACCGGTTTTGCCCAGGGGCAAGGACGCGCTCCTGTCAGTAGCGGAATCGCGCTAAGTCGCCCGGAGCAAGTTGAAATTCGGCGCTTAGTCTCCAGTTCCTCCGCAGAAGGACTTCCCGACCGAATAGGTTGCCCCGATTGTGATGACAGTGGCGCCGAGTGGATTGAAATACCCGGAGGCGGTCACCTAAGACGAATTACCTTCGAAAAGGGGAAACCCCCAGGACAGCTAAAGCCACTGATAGATTGGCTCAGCGCAATGCAAGATCGATTTCAGGTTCCGTAATCGCGATGAAGCCTAACAACGCGTTCAAGCGGCCCGGATTGCCGTCCTCGCGATTGGGGGCGCGGCGGCCGGCCGCCCAAGGCGCGCGTTGGACGACGTTGAGGTAGCACAGTGCTTGAGCACATCAACTGGTTTTCGGTCGCGGTAGCAAGCGTTACCACATTTCTCGTGGGCGGACCCTGGTACTCTGCGGCCCTCTTTGGAAAACGCTGGAATAAGGCCATGGGGGATTCCGCAACAAAGCCCGGTCACCCTGCGAAAGTATTTGGGCTGGCCTATGCCTTTAGCTTCATCGCCGCATTGCTGCTGGCGGCTTTGATGCCCCCCGGAGCTACACCAACGGATGGGCTTCGCCTGGGCGCACTCGTGGGCACTTGCTTTGTCGCGAGCAGCTTCGGAATCAACTATCAATTTGCCAATCGACCATGGAGTGCACTTTTTATCGACGGCGGCTACAACATTGTCCTATTCACGCTCATGGGTGCGGTTCTTGGAGCGTGGCCTAAGTGAAGTCCGTCGTCAAACGCCCGCATCGATCGCGCGCATGAAGTATTGAGCACTATTCACGCAGCATGAGCACCGGCGGCGCTCATGCGAAACGCTAGACGGTGGACGCGCCACGCCAGTTCTTTGCCAACGCGGGAGGTCGAAATGCGGAGAGTCACGGGCATCGGCGGCATCTTCTTTAAGGCCAAGGATCCGAAGACGCTATGTGCATGGTACAAGAAGCACCTGGGGATTGACGTCCAGGAGTGGGGTGGTGCAGCCTTCACCTGGACCGATGCCGACGGAAACCCGGCCAAGGGCACCACGGTCTGGTCCATCGGTGCAGCGGACGGCAATCAATTCGCTCCAAGCAAGTCGACCTTCATGGTCAACTATCGAGTCGAGGACTTGGCCGCGGTGCTTCAAGCGCTACGCGCAGAAGGCTGCAACGTGCTTGAAAAGACAGACGACTCCGAGTACGGGAAGTTCGGATGGGTCATGGACCCTGAAGGCAACAAGGTCGAGCTCTGGCAGCCACCGGCTGGGCAGTGAGCGTTCTCGACGCCCTGGACGCGCTCAGCAAGACCGCCGTCTAATTTAAGTTAGGCCGCTTTGAAGTAAAGGAGGAGCCTATGGCGAACATATTGGCGGTTGCCGGCCCAGGATCTAAGTACCAGCTTGCCGGGGCGAAGCCTGCTGGATTTTGGGCTGGCTTTTGGCACGGTCTCATTGCTCCAATCACATTTATTGTCAGCCTGTTTAATCCGAAGGTACGACTCTACGAGACGCACAACTCGGGTAGATGGTACGACTTCGGCTTTGTTCTGGGCCTTGTGGGCTCCTTCGGCGGCAGCGCCGATAGTAGGACTCACCACCCTCTGTGAAGCGGCCTAACTTTTGGTTGGAGCGCGTGCTCTCATGAATAAACTGCTATTTCAAATGTGTCGGCGGCACGCCGCTCAAGCGGAGCGTTAGACAGCAGCATGGTGGATAAGCCTCAGTACTGGTACGCACCAAAACGCTACGGTTGGGGCTGGGGTACCCCTACTAGTTGGCAGGGCTGGGTAGTTTTGGTGTTGCTCATCGCCGCAGTGGTGATTCCAGCCCCCTGGTTCCTTCGGCCCGGCCACCTCGGGATGTATTTTGCGTATGTCTGGCTATTGGCCGCTGTCCAGCTTCTTATCTGCTATTTGAAAGGCCCGCCTCCGAAGTGGCGTTGGGGAGATAAGGATGACTAGTCCCCTCTTGCTGCTGTCTAATTCAAGTTAGGCCGTCGCTTTGGATAACGCCGCGCGGCGGGCCTAGGCTGAACTTCGCATCACAAAGTACCCTGCGATTGGGAGATTAGCTATGACATCGAAATGGTTCAAGCGCGCTGGCTGGCTTTATGTTCCAGTATCACTCGGCGGAATAGTTGTGTACGTCCTCGCCGTGCTGTTTTGTGTGACGGTATTTCGCGCTGTTGACAGGCACTCGCACTCGGTGAGTGACACCTTCTACGGTGTGTTCCCATTCTTCGTCTGCACGTTCTTGCTGGTTGACTGGCTCGGTCGAAAGACCAGCAGCGCAGCCGATTGAGGCTATTGTCAGATTTGTGTGAGCCAACCTGACAATCATTCGAGGGGGACGTGAGAGTCCGTGGCGCGCACGGCGCCAGCCGCTCATGGCCGCGCGCCCGCTCAACCTGTACGATAGCCGGCTAAATGGTTACTCGCACGCAGTCCCACGGCTCGCATCTGAAGCGCACTCTCGGCCTGACCGCCGTGCTGCTGTTTGGCCTGGCCTACATGGCACCGCTCATCGTCTACGGCACCTATGGGGTACTCGCCAAGGCGAGCGACGACACCGCAACACTCGCCTATCTGCTCGCGCTGATGGCGATTATCTTCACTGCCTTGAGTTATGGCGGCTCGCCCGGATGTATCCGGTCGCGGGTTCAGCCTACACCTACACGCGCCGGAATTTTAACGCCCACGTCGGCTTCATGATCGGCTGGGCGACACTGCTGGATTACTTCTTCATCCCGATGGTGATCTGGCTGATCGGCGCGGCCTATCTGCACGCCGCTTTCCCGTTGATCCCGGTGTGGATCTGGATCGTGGCTTTTATTGTGATCACCAGTGCGGTCAATATTGCCGGCATTGAACTGGCGGCACGGTTCAACATTGCGTTGATGGCGGTGCAGCTGCTGGTCGTGGCACTGTTCGTCATGCTGTGCTGGCACTACGCACTGGCGGCTGCGGCCCCCGGCGGGCTTGCGCTCGCGGCACCGCTGTTCAAGCCGGGCGTGCCGTTGGCGGCGACGATGTCGGGTGCCGCGATCGCCGCTTATTCCTATCTCGGATTCGATGCGGTGTCGACTTTGACCGAGGAAACCATCGAGCCGCAACGCATCATGCCGCGCGCGATCCTGCTGATCGCGCTGATCGGTGGCGTGATCTTCGTGGTGGCCTCCTATTCGATGCAGCTGGCGCACCCGGGCACAGTCTTTCACGATACGGATTCGGCGGCGTTCGAGGTGGCCAAGACCATCGGCGGTGACATGTTCGTCACCGTATTTCTGGCCGGCCTGATCTTCGCGCAGTTTGCCGCCGGCATTTCGGCGCAGGCCAGCGTCGGGCGGCTGCTGTATGCGATGGGTCGCGATCGAATCCTGCCGCCGAAAGTTTTTGGATACATTCATCCGCGCTTTCAGACGCCAGCGCTCAACATTGCGCTCGCCGGTGCCGTCGGCCTGATCGCCCTGCTGCTCGATGTGGCGACCTCAACCTCGTTCATCAATTTCGGCGCCTTCCTCGCCTTCACCGCCGTTAACCTGTGCGTCGTACGCCTGTACCTGGCTGGCCGCCACGGCGGCGGCGAAAAAATTGGCGCCTGGAGCGGTTTGGTCCTGCCACTATTCGGCGCCGTGGCAGACCTGTGGCTGCTCGCCAGCCTGGATCGGGCGGCGCTGGTGCTGGGCACCATCTGGTTCGCGGTAGGCATCGGCTACCTGGGCTGGATGACGAGCTTTTTCCGCAAGCCGCCACCCAGTGTTCCTGTCTGAGCGGATCTACTTCGCAGCGCCAAGGGCGCCGCGCAGCTGATACTTGCCGGAGATATTTCGGCTGTGGCTGGAATCGCGCGCTGCGCTTTTATCTTTGCCGCAAGAGCGCTACCGTAACGCCATCTGACAGCCCTATACCGTGTAGACATCGACTGTCCTTTCACTGATCAGGCAGCGGGAAATTTCGTGACCAGACTTCGCGTACTGAACTTTGGCATCTCCATTGACGGCTACAGCGCCGGGCCGAACCAGGATCTGCACAATCCGCTCGGTATCCGGGGCATGGAATTGATGACGTGGTTCTTCAAGACCCGGGTCTGGGGCACCATGCACGGCGGCGCTAACGATGGCGAGACTGGAATCGACAATGGCATCGCCGAGCAGGGATTTGCCGGAATCGGCGCCTGGATTATCGGCCGCAACATGTTTGGCCCGATTCGTGGCCCGTGGCTGGACGACAGCTGGAAAGGCTGGTGGGGCGATGAGCCGCCGTATCACACGCCGGTCTTCGTGCTGACGCAGCATGCGCGCGCACCGCTGCAGATGGCCGGCGGCACGGAGTTTCGCTTTGTAACGGCAGGCATTCACGCGGCACTGGAGCAGGCGATCGCCGCTGCGGGCGGGCGCGAAGTCCGCCTCGGCGGCGGCGTGAACACGGTCCGGCAGTATCTTCGCGCCGGGCTGATCGATGAACTGCATCTGGCGCTTGGACCGGTCCTGCTCGGTGCCGGCGAGCGACTCCTGGATGGCATCGATACTCATGCCCTGGGGTATGAATGCTCCAAGGTCATCGCCGGGGAACGGGCGACCCATGTATTCCTGCAAAAGCGCAGCTAAGCGTCCCAGCCAAGATGCGGGCCGGCCGCCATTTGCTGGCATAAGCATCGAGGGTCGAGCGCCAGGCCAAAAGACAGGTACGCTGCATGTAGGTTTTGAGCGCGGGAGGCGGATTCATGCTTGAGCTGCGGCCCAGTTGCGAGTGTTGCGGGACCGATCTCGGCCCGGCCGCCGAGGATGCCTGGATATGTTCCTTCGAGTGCACCTTTTGCGGTCGCTGCAAAAGGGAGGTCCTGGGCGGCAAATGTCCAAACTGTTCTGGCGTCCTGCAACGGCGGCCGACCCGGTCCCAGCAACTGGTCGCGAAGTATCCGCCGTCGACCCTGCGGCTCGTGAAATCCGCCGGCTGCAAATCCGGGTCCGCCTGACTTCTCGCGCCGGCAATCGTCATGAAACGCCCGGCAGCCGGCGCGGGAAGCGGCCACTCAATAGTTCGGAGGCGCAATGCATTACCTGTTGCTGTACGAATTCGGACCGAACTATGTCGAACGTCGTACCCCCTATCGGGACCGGCATCTGCGAGCGGCGTGGGACGCCGAGGCGCGTGGCGAATTGATTCTGGCCGGAGCCTATGCCGATCCGGTCGACGGCGCGCTGCTGCTGTTTCGATGCGATTCGCCCGGTGTGGTTGAACGCTTTGTCGCAGCCGATCCGTATGTGACCGCCGGACTGGTCAAGCAATGGCGGATTCGCGCCTGGACTACGGTAGTGGGCAAAGCTGCCGAGACGCCCGTTCGTCCTGCCGGCTGATGCGTGCGGCAAATCGCATCAATATCCTGATGTGATCGGTACCCTTGCTGCACCCTGAGCAGCGCCGCCCCGACGTCGGTCGCTTAAGCGGTTGGGGCCCATTGTGCTCATGCCGCACCTTGAGCGCGCTGCTGCGCCGGCTCCTTGGCCGCCGCGATGTTCGGGCACTCAATGGTCACGCGCGTGCCGCCGCCCTCGGCCGCTTCGACCAATAAGGTTCCATCAATGGCGGTGGCCCGATCCTGCAGGGTTTTGAGGCCCATTCCCGCGGCCCGCTGGGACCTGGCCGTCATGCCCCGCCCGTCATCGGTCACGGTCAGTCGCACCGTCTTGGCATCCACCGCGAAGTGGATCCGCACCGAGCGGGCCTCGGCGTGCCGGATCGCATTGTTGAGGGCTTCCTGAGCCATCCGGTACAGGTGACTGCGCGCCGAAGCCGGGATCGCAAGCTCTGCGCTGCCAGTGTCCTTAAAGCTGACCTCGGCGCCGCCGGCTTCGCTCAAGTGCCGTTCGGTCAATCCGCGCAAAGCCTGAATGAGTCCGTCCTCAGAATCTTCAAGCGGCGCGAGTCCATGGGCAATCGCGCGGCCGCTGCGGACCGCGTGACCGGCGATCTGGGCCAGGCGATCCAGTTCCCGCCGGATCGGGTTCTCCGCGAGTTCCGGCTTGCTCGCCAGCACGTGTGCCAGCAGTGCCAGCGCGGCCAGCTCCTGCCCCAGGCCATCGTGCATTTCCTGGCCGAGCCGCCGCTGCTCGTGTTCGCTCGCCTGCTGCAGGGCGATCTCGAGTCGCCGACGCTCGGTAATGTCGATACCGACGGCCCAGGCGCGCCAGCCGGGAATCTTGACTTCGGGACCGACATTGCTCCAGGCGATGGTCCTGATCGAGCCGTCCTTGCAGCGCAGGTCCAGCATCTGGCCGCGGTGTGGCAGATCCTGCAGCTTGATGGACTCTGCAATCATGGCGTCGCGGTAGACCGTATCCGGATACAGGATCTCCATGGCCTTAGGGTTTCTGATCATCTCCTCGGCGCTGTAGCCGGTCACCCGTTCGCACTCCTTGTTCCAGGCCACGATCAGCCCCTGCTCGTCAAAGGCGTCCATCAGTATCGGCATGCCATCGATCATTGATCGCAGTCGCTGCTCGCTCTCGCGCAGCGCGGTCTCCGCCTGGTGCCGTTCGGTCGTATCCTGTATCAGCACGACAAAGTAACTGGGCTGGCCGGCCGCATCGCGAATCAGCGCTACCGTCTTCTGCCCCCACAAGATGCGTCCGGACCGGTGGCGGAACCGCTGCTCGTAGGAGCGAAATTGCGTGCCCCCGCCTGCGAGCATCTGCTGACGCTGGTCGACAATCTTGGCGTATTCTTCCGGCTCATTGATCAGCGAGATATCGCTGCTCAGCAAAGTCTTGGCCGGGAATCCCACGAACTCGCACAGCATCCTGTTGACGCGCAGGTACCGCCCTTCTAGGGACACCAGCGCCATGCCGATGGCGCTGGCATCAAAGGCGCTGCGAAACAGCGCCTCGCTCTCGCGCAGGGCCACCTCCGCCCGGTGGCGTTCGGTGACATCCTGGATGAAGCCAATGAAGTAACTCGGCCGGTTGAACGCGTCGCGGACCAGCGCCGCCGACAGCCGCCCCCAAAGCTCCTGCCCGGAGCGGTGCCGGTAGCACTTGTCGATCGGGTAGATGCCGTCGAGACCCGCAATCATCTGCTGACGCCGGGCAATCCCTTCCGCGTCACCGTCCGGAAAATTGATCAGCGAGACATGCTGGCCAACCAGTTCCTCGGCCGCATACCCCACGAACCGACACAAGGCCTGGTTGGCGCGCAGAACGTGGCCGTCCGGGCTGGTCAGCACGATGCCTACTGCGCTGGCATCGAAGGCACTGCGAAACAGCGCTTCGCTGTCGCGCAGGCTCTCGGCGACATTCTTAAGTGCCGTAATGTCCTGAAATCCGGACACGAAGTACCGGATCTTGCCGCGCTTATCCCGCAGCGGCGCCACCGACAGGCGCACCCAGACGATGTGGCCGTGTTTATGGATATAGCGTTTCTCCCAATGCTGGTCGGGCGCCCCTGCCAGCAACTGGTTGCGAACCTGCAAGCTCCCGCCGAGATCGTCAGGATGCGTCAGTGCCTGAAACGTCAGGCCGAGCAGCTCAGCGCTGGTGTAGCCCACGATCGCACACAGCGCCTGGTTGACCCGCAGAAACTGGCCGGCGGGATCCACCAGCGCCATGCCGATCGCGGTGTTCTCGAATGCGGCCCGAAAGGGCTGGCCGTGACGGAACATGGCGCTCAGGCTCGGTACCCGGCTGGCGTGCGCGGCAACCGGGCGGCGCCGCTGCAGATATAGGACCGCGCCGCCGGTTCGGCCGGCCGCGCCGGTCAGCGGCTGCGCCCGCAGCTGCACCGGGACCATCCGGCCGCGACGGGGCGTCAACTGGCAACGCCACAGCGTGTTCCAGGCTTTCCGGGAGCTGAGCCACTGCCGGAATGATACGGCGCGCTGGCCGCGGCGCGGCGGAAAATGCTTGAGCAGTTCGCCGATCGGACGGCCGTGCGCCGCCTTTGCCGTCCATCCGGCCAGCCGCGCTGCTTCGGCGCTGACGAAGGTGATGAGGCCCGCCTGATCCGTCGTCACCACCGCGCCCGGGAGCGAGGTCAGCGGCACGGCTGACGGCAACGGCGGGTTTTTGCCGCGACGGGGCCCGCCGGCCGGCAGCTTGCGGCGCATGCTCCGCGGCGCGCGGGAAACCGCTGCCCTGGTCATTCTCGCGTCCCTCCCAAGCAGGATCAGGCCTTCGGGACTAACGCGGCGCCATCCGGATGGCGCCGTCGAGGCGGATGGTCTCGCCATTGAGCATCGGATTGGAAATGATGCTGTGCACCAGTGCCGCAAATTCCTCCGGCTTGCCGAAGCGGCTTGGAAACGGCACCTGCTTGCCGAGCGCTTCCTGCGCCGCCTGCGGGAGCGACTCCATCATCGGTGTCCAGAAAATGCCGGGCGCAATGCTCATCGAACGAATGCCATATTGCGCCAGGTCACGCGCAATGGGCAAAGTCATGCCGACAATGCCGCCTTTGGACGCCGCATAGGCCGCCTGCCCCACCTGCCCCTCAAAGGCGGCGACACTGGCGGTGTTGATGATGACACCGCGCTCCTCGCCGAGCAGCTCGGCCTGGCTGAGCCGCGCCGCAAATTTGCTCGCCACGTTGAACGCGCCGATCAGATTGACCTCGATAACCTTGCGGAACTGCTCGAGCGGGTGCGGCGTCGCGTCGCGGCCAACTGTTTTCGCCCCAAACACAATCCCGGCGCAATTGACCAGCACCCGCGCGACGCCGTGCGCCGCCGCCGCAGCGGCGAGGCCCGCCGCGACGCTCTGATCATCGGTGACATTGACGGCAACGAACTGCCCGCCGATCCGCCCGGCGTGCGCCTTGCCCAGCTGCTCGTTGAGATCGAACAATGTCACCCGCGCGCCGTGCGCGGCCAGCAGCGTCGCCGTCGCCGCGCCGAGGCCCGACGCCCCGCCGGTGACGATTGCAGCAATGTTCTTCAGTTCCATGACGGGATCCTAAGCGGCGTGGTTGCGGCGCGAATCTGGCCCGGGCATTGATATAACCCGAAGCCACGGTGGGCTGCAACGCGACAATCGGACTGGCCGATGCCCGGCGACGTCAACGGCGCTGCAGGCCCGCCAGGAGCAGCGACCGGTCATACATCGAGGCGAAGTTAAGGTATTGCTCATCGACCGAGCGCGGGTAGCTCAGGTGCACGGCCTGCACGCTGCCGTCCGACCCCAGCTGCGCCGTCAGTCGCGCGAAGATGCCGGCCCAGTAGGTTGGCTGGTCGAGGCGCCGGAAGCGGGTGACGATCTGGTCGCGCAGTGCTGTATCGAAGTGCACGGCATACTGATCGACCAGTGCCTTGATGGCGCGGTAATCGCCTTCGCCCTTGATGCGCATGAGTTCGGCGAGCAGCAGTCCGACCCCCTGGCGCATCTTCTGGTAATCGCCCACCTGGATATAACGCTTGCCGTCGCGATCGAATTGCACAATGGCGCCAGGCACCCGGTCGCTGATGAAATTGACGATCAGCCGGTGATCGCGCTCGTGATCCTCCTCGACCGTATCGCCGACGGGATTGAGGCGCAGCTCGGTCAGCACGCTCTGCACCGCCAGGTCGTACATTGCCCTGGAAACCTGCTCCTGATCGGTGATCAGGCCGAGCTCCTTGAGCTTTGGGTCCCAGGTATTCCATAGCCCCATCAGGTCGGCGCGCGCTTCCTCGAGCGTCGAGTAATATTCCTTCAGATAGGGTTCGGCGCCCGCCGCCAGGCGCTCGCTGACCCGCCCTGAACCGTGGCCGATCACTTCGTGCAGCGCCGTCATCAGATCCTGGGCCTCGTCCCCATAGCGTTCGTTGCGCTGCGTGACCTCGGCGTCGGCGGAAAATTCCCTAAAACCCTCGCGGCCGATGGCCTGGTTGTCGGCCCGGGTGACATTGACCAGCACGAAGTTTTTGCTGCCGTACTGATCGTGGATCGCATTTTCATTGGGCAGGTCATCGCCGATGGTATTAACCGAAAAATCGCCGGTCTCAATCACGTTCTCGACCGCCTTGATGATCGGGCGCTTGAACGTCTGCCGCTTGTACCGCGCATCCCAGGGCGCCTGCCGCTCGAAGTAGCCGGCGTTATCGCACAGGCGGGACATCAGCGCCGAGAGCGGCCGGTCAGTGATGCTGACGAACGCGGCCGAACTGCCCTTGGCGCCGCGGGCATCACGGTAGATTTCGACAAAGCCGTTGGAGAAATCGACTACGGCATCGTTCTGCACCCAGTCGGCATCGAACTTAAGCCAGTCCGCAAACCGTCCGGTCTGGTAATAGACCATCAGATCGCCTATGGCTTTGGCCTGCGCCGGCTCCGCCACTGTCTGAGCCCTGGCGAGATAATCATTGGCACGCCGCAGAAACGTGGCATAAAGGCCCGGCCGCACCCGACCATCGCGGGTGCCGGCCCGATAAACCTGCTCGTGCAAAGTGCCGTCGGCGGCCTTGATGAGGCGGGAGTTGAGCGGATTGTGCTCGGTAAATCCATCAAGGTCCTTGAGCGCGACGTTCTGATAGAACGTGTTGGAACTGGCCTGCAGGATATCGCGCCCGGACGCCGGACTCTTGGCCGTGAGCATCGGCTCGAAATTTTGATCGAAAATCGACGCGCGCAGGTCCTTAAGCTCGCGATCGAGTCGCGCATCGGTCAGCAGCGGTGGGAGCGTAGCCACTCCGGTGGCAAAAGCGCCGCGCTCGCGGGCGGCATGCGCCGCCCGCGACAGCTCGGCAAAGGTGAATGCCGGCAGAAATTTCTGCGAAGTCGTCAGATTGTGATTGCCGCGGTTGGCCCAGAACAGCCTCGCAAATTCGACTATTTTCCGGTTGGCAGGATCGGCGCCGGCGAAGGCGACGATGCCCTCCAGCAGCCGCTTTTGTCGCAATCCGAAGCGCGAGAACTGGTCGTAGGCAATCGGGTCAATCGCAATGGCTGCCTGCGCGAGCCAGTAGGCGAGCTGCTGCTGGCGCGCATCGAGGCCGTCAAAACCATTGACATCAACCCGCAGAAATCCCGTGTCGCCGATGCGGTCGATGATGGCAGAAGAACCAGCCTCCTGGCCGCGCGCCATCGATGCGACGCCGAGCGCGCTCAATAACACCGCAGCTGTATTGATAATTATTTTATTTGACAAGGCCCGCTATCCCGGGAGCGCCGTGTGCGGCAGTTTGCACTGTCCCCGGACGCGAGGGAAGCGCGCAGCGGGGCAGCCCTGCCAGTCAAACTACGACAGCTGCCCTGGCGGCAGCTCGAGCGCCATAAAGACCGTGCCCGCGACCGGATTGAACCGATAAGGCGGGATCGGCGAAAATCCAAGCCGCAGGTACAACGCCTGGGCCGCCAGCATCGACGGCAACGTATCGAGCAGCATCCGCCGGTATCCCAGCCGCACCGCCGCTTCAATGGCGGTGAGCGCGAGATGCTGTCCGACGCCCCGGCCCCGCGCCTCAGGCGCCACATACAGGCGTTTCATCTCGCTGTCGTGCTCCGACCGATGCCGGATGCCGACGCAGCCGAGCCAATGGCCGGCCTCGGCCGCCAGCAGCAAGGCGCCTCCCGGCGGACCGTAAACGGTTTCCAGGTGCTCGAGTTCCTGCTCGAAGTCCTGAAACGACAGATCGATGGCGAGCGAGCGGGCGTACGCCTGCACCAGTTGCCGCGCCTGGGACCAGTCGGCGGCAGAATAAGCGGCGCGGATTTCAACGGCCATTGCGGCTTCCGGTAGCTTCGGCTGGCGCGAATTCACCGCCGGCCCGCGATCTTACCAAGATCCGGTGCGCGCCATGCCCAGCCGGCACTGCGTCGGGCGCGGCGCTTATCGAATTCTGATAAATTATTTTCAGCGTGCGGACGCTCATCGCCTGCCGGGTGCTTAAATCACTGCAATGATTAAACTGTCGCCGCGTCGGCATCAGCTCTGCGCCGTTAGCCACGCTAACAGGGCGTTTTCGCGGATAGCGGAGGCCAAATGAGCGGCCAGGCCGCCACGGGATCCATTATGAACGCATCGGTACTGTTAAGAATCGCGGCGGTGTTGACATTGTTGTTCGGCGTCGGTCACAGCCTCGGCTACCCGTGGGTGGGGAACGTCACCGAGGCCCAGCAGGCCGCCCTGATGAATGCCATTCAGGCCAACGCGGCGGTGACTATGGGATTCATGCGTAGCTACGCCGATTTTCACGTCGGCTTCGGCTGGTTCATCTCGATCTTTTTTCTCGTGCAGGCCATTGTCGTGTGGCAGCTGGCAGCGCTTCTTGGCGCCCAGCCGGCGGTCGTCAAATTTTTCTCGGGCCTGTTTGCGGTTCAGTACCTGGCGGCTTTGGTACTCGACTATTACTTATTTCTTCTGGGCCCCGATCATTTCAGCCGCCCTGGTGGCGGCCTGCCTTGTTGCGGCTTACCTGAATATCAAGGCGTAGACGTAGCCGGCCGGCGCGCCCGCCGAGGAAAATCGTATGAGTGATCTGTCCGCTTTTCCAATTACGACAAAATGGCCGCCGCGGCATCCGGAGCGGCTGCAGCTGTATTCCCTGCCGACTCCCAACGGGGTGAAAGTCTCGGTGATGCTCGAGGAGACGGGACTGCCGTACGAAGCGCATCGGGTGGACTTTCAGTCCAACGACCAGGGATCGCCTGAATTCAGATCGCTCAACCCGTATGGCAAGATCCCGGGCATTCTCGATCCGCAGGGTCCGGAGGGGCGGCCCCTCGCGCTCTTTGAATCCGGGGCAATCCTTATCTATCTGGCCGACAAGACGGGGCAATTCATGCCTCAGCATCCGGCGGCTCGCTACGAGACCCTGCAATGGCTGATGTGGCAGATGGCGGGCGTCGGCCCCATGTTTGGCCAGGTGGGGTTCTTCCACAAGTTTGCCGGCCGAGAGTGGGACGACAAGCGCCCACGAGACCGTTATGTCGCAGAGTCCAAGCGCTTGCTCGGCGTGCTCGATGCCCGGCTCGCCGATCGGCAATGGATCATGGGGGATCTGTACACCATCGCGGACATGGCCATCCTGCCCTGGGTCAACAACCTCATCGACTATTACGGCGCCGGCGGATTAGTGGGCATCAGCGCATTTGCCAATGTTACCCGTTCGCTTGATCGGTTCCTCCACCGCCCGGCAGTGCTCCGGGGTATCAAGATCCCGGGCTGATAGTGGCCGGACCGTACCGGCCCCGTTGCGCGGCCATCTTCGCGGCGGAAGGGTGCGGTATTACTCAACTTGGACTATGCTCGCGCAGAAGATAACGACAACAGATTTCGGATAGCTACGGATGATCCGGCCTGGATTGCGCAGTAGCCTGCCGAACCTTCAGATCAATTGGGGCGTATGACTAAGTACATGCACAGCCTGGCGGTGTTCGCGCTGCCATTCCTGATCGCGGGGGTCGCAGCGGCGGATCCGCAGGCTCCGGCGACGCCGAGCGCCCCGTCTGTGGAAGCCTACGGCCGGCTGCCAAACCTCGAAAATGTCGCCATATCGCCTGACGGTACACGGCTCGCTTTTGTAACGACCGTCGGCGATGAACGGGTGGTTGCGGTAACCAGCTTAACCGATCACCAGGTGCTGACTTCGTTTCGCGCGGGCACGGACAAATTACGCAGCGTGGATTGGGCCGATAACGACCGGCTGCTCATAACCGTTTCGAAAACCAGCAAGGATTACGACCTGTTCAGCGAGCAAGCCGAGATCTTTGGACTCATGGCCTGTGATCTGACCACCAAGAAGCTGAGTGATGTGATGAATTTTACGCTGGTTGCAGCCGCTAATTTTACCAAGCAGACGTTCATTGCCGGTGACCCCAGAGCGCGAAGTATTCAGGGCGAGCCGATCGTCATGATTCCCGGCTTCGGGGTGGCCCCCGACCGATATTTTCCCGTTTTGTTTAAGGTCAACCTGTTGCATGGCACCGGTTCAGTACTTCAGGTGGGTGAAAATGGCAGCAACACCTGGTTGATGGACGAACAAGGCGAGGTGGTGGCCAGCGAAGGCTACTCGGAAGAGACCCGGCGCTGGAACATCAAAGTGCGCTCCGGCGGCCACCTGCAGGAAGCCCTGTCGGGCGATGCAGCGGTGAACTATCCAACCATTGCCGGAATTGCGCCGGATGGCAACAGCGTCTGGGTGTATTCGCATGAGGGCGCAGCCGTGCATTGGCAGCGGCTCGGGCTGCAGGACCGCAAGCTGGGTGAGGACATACCGGAGGCCGCGGGCTGGACTGATGTCCTGAACAATCGTCAAGGTGATAAGGTGATTGGCGGGATCATTGGCGGGGACTATCCGCATTACTACTTTCTGGATCCGCAGCTGCGAAAAAGCTGGGACACGATCGCAAGGAGCTCACAGAGTACGCAGCTGACGCTGGTGTCGGAAAGTGACGATTACTCAAAGCTGGTAGTACTGGCCGCTACGCCCGAAAACGGGCCGCGTTTCCTGCTCGTGGATCTGAATACGGCCCATGTCGCATCCGTAGGACTGCAATACAAAGACCTGCCCGCGGTGGCCGAGATCAGACAGATCAATTATCCGGCGGCCGATGGCTTGAATATTCCCGGCTACCTGCTGCTGCCACCCAACCGCCCTGCCAAAGCTCTGCCGCTCATTGTTTTCCCGCATGGCGGTCCCGCGATTCGGGACACGCCAGACTTTGACTATTGGGCGCAGGCCATGGCTGTGCAAGGTTACGCCGTGCTGCAGCCGAACTATCGTGGCTCCACGCTCACGACGGCCTTTCGTGATGCCGGCAACGGCCAGTGGGGCCGTAAAATGCAGACCGATCTATCGGATGGGGTGCGGTACCTGGCCGCCCAGGGCCTTATTGATCCCGCGCGCGTCTGTATAGTCGGCGGAAGTTATGGCGGCTACGCCGCCCTGGCCGGCGTATCACTAGAGCCGGATGTTTACCGGTGTGCGGTGTCGGTGGCTGGAATTTCTGACCTTAGCCGCTTCCTCGGTCACATCAGCAAGCTCGCAACCGGTACCGCTAACAGCAATTCGACGCTGCGCTATTGGGAGCAGTTAATGGGTGTGAAGGGACCTGGCGATTCGGCGCTGGACGCCATCTCTCCCATCAAGCATGTCGATGCTATCCGGGCACCAATCCTGCTGATTCACGGGCGCGATGACGTTGTGGTGCCGTATGAACAGACGGCGGAAATGGCCACGGCCCTAAAAAATGCCCACAAGGCCTATCAACAGGTGGATTTGAAGGCTGAAGATCATTGGCTGTCGCGCAGCGCGACCCGAACGCAAACGCTGCAGGCCACGATAGACTTTCTGCGGACGAACAATCCTCCCTAGGGCGGCCGGCTGCTGGCACGCAAGGTATTGGCGCTTATCAGCGGCGCCAGCGCCGAACCGGAAATGCTGCCGACACACCTGATCGTGCGCGGCACCTGAGCGCACGGGCCACGAAAAGCGAGCCCATGGCACGCCGCCCCCTGCAACGCCGCCGGCTGCTGCTTCAGCCCCTCCCTGATGGGCGCCGATGTAGCCCCCTGTCCCAGCGTCCGTCTAACGCCTGAAACTGAACTCCAGTCCAATGGTACGCGGCTGGTTGGTGAGGACACGGTTGAAATCGGGGTTAGCCAGATTGAGCGCCGTCATGTTTTCCAGCGCCGCGTGATCGTTGGCCAGGTTGGTGCAAAACAGGGCGGCATTCCAGTTAGAGCCGGATTTGACGCCGAGGCGCAAGTTGACGAGGCCGTAGCCCGGCAGACTCCACATTTGCCCCTGGTTGATGGCCACCAGGTCATAACGCTGTCCGGTGTAGGTGTAGTCGGCGTGCGCGACCAGCGACAGCGAATCGTCCAGCGCGTGGTCGTAGTCCAGACCAATGTTGGCGGTGTATTCGGGTACATCCGGCACCACCGTAGCCGGCGTAGACGACGGTGTTGTCGTTCCCACCACCGGCTGACCCTGCAAGACGATGGTGTAGTGGACTCCCGGCGTGAGTGTGGCATGCGTGTAGGCGCCTGACGCCGACAGCGCGAAGCCGCCGCCGACCAAGGCCTTCATTTCAAGTTCGCCGCCATAGATCTTGGCATCGCCAGAGTTATCGAACAGCGGATAGCCGAAGGGCAGCTCCTCCAGCTGGATCTGTGTCCAGTCCTCGTAGTACACGCTGGCATTGACGGTGAGCGTGCGCTCAAAGAAGCGGGCCTTTTCGCCCACCTCATAACTCCACAGAGAGTCGGATTTATAGGTGGTTGGCCATGCGGTATAGCCAAAATTTGCCGGTGCATTCGGGGGCGGGAAATTCGGCAAGGGCTGGTTGCCACCGCCAGGACGAAACCCCTTCGCAGCCGTGGCGTACACCATCAGATCGCTGCTGAATTCATAGGAGAGGTTCAGCTTCGGATCCACCCCCGTCTCTTTTTGCGAAACGTCAGTGGTTGAAGGCGTCGCACCGCCCAGCGGCGAGCCCCAGCCTGCAAAGTACATGGACAGATCGCTGGTGTAGGAGAACAAGCGCAGGCCGGCGGTCGCCTTGAACGCGGGGGTTATGGCCCAGGTGCCTTCTCCGAACACGGCCCACTGGCGGATATTCGCCGGCTCATTCAACCCCCACACCGTCGTGACGGCGGCAGGTGTCGCGAAATCCGAGAAGTCCACGTAGGAAAGATTATTCTGGCTCTGCGTGTTGAGTTGCCACTGGGATTTGAAGTCAGAGTAGAACACGCCGGCAACGCCCCTGAGCGGGCCATCCCCATTGGAAGCGACGCGCAGCTCCTCGCTGAATTGGCTGGATGGGTCGGTTTCCGTCCCCACCACGGGCCCGGTTCCGACGCCATTCGCGCCGTAGAACGGCATCTCTGCGGTGCAATACGGCGCAGCGGCATTATCGGCGACCGTGATGCAAGTGAAGGGATTTTCAAAGGACTCACTGGTGTCCTGGGTCTGTGTGGAGGTCCGTGTCCAGCGCGCGGTGACCGACGTGAGATCGAAATCCGGGGCGTGGTAATTGGCGGTAAGCGCTCCGAGGGTAAACTCATCCGAGTACGGCTCGGCAATGTCAAACGGCTGGTAATGCGCCAGGGTACCCGGGACCGAGTCATAGGCGCTCGGCCCGTCCTGCGTCACACGCTGGTAGAAAACGGTCGGCGTGAGCGTGAAGCTATCGGAGACTTGCCACAGCAGCGTGCCGCGGGCTCCCGCCAGATGCGTATCATTTGATCGCTTGTAGTCGTTCTCGACGTCAGCGCCCAGTACATTACCGCGGATATTTCCAGTTTGTGCGGCGCCATCAGGCACCGGTAGTGGGAAATCAGAGAGTACGATGCGATCGATCCAGCCGGAGGTGTGGCTGTCGGTGCCCACCAGGCGCACGGCTAACTGGTTGTCGATCAACGGCAGGTTGAGCATGCCGTTGACGGTGTAGTTAAACCCTCCGCCTTGCGTCTCCGAAGCGATAGCGTCTCCTGAGACGTGAAAGCCCTGGGTATCCGGCTGGTTGGTAACCAGCTTGACCGTGCCACCCATGGAGCCGGCCCCATACAGTGTGCCCTGGGGACCGCGCAGCATTTCTGCCCGGTTGAGGTCATACAAGGAAGGATCAATGACCACCTTGCCGTTCTGTGCCTGCGCCGGTGAGGTCATCGGCACATCGTCCAGATAAAAGCCCACCGTGGGCGAGTTGCCACCCGAGCTGGTCATGCCGCGCATCTCGAATTCCGTCTGGCCGGGACCATTGTCTCTCATGGAGATTCCCGGGGTCTCCGCGGCAAGAGTGGCGAAATCGACAATGCCACGCGCAGCCAGGTCCGCTCCCGAGACTGCGGTCAAACTGATAGGCGTATTCTGCACGGTTGAAGCCCGCTTCTCGGCCGTGACCACAATCTCTTCGATGACGGCCCCCTCAGCGGGTGCCGCTGCCGCGCTGTCCGCGTCGGCGGCGCAGACCAGGGTTGGCTGCAGGCCCAGGATCAGGAGACTCATCCCCATCGCGGCCAGATTTCCGTTACGCATCGCCCTGCTACTCCCCAAGTTATTAATTCCGGTCCCCCGACTCATCGCTTTAGGCCACTGGCAGAGCCTCTTCTTGAATCTATAGTGACTCGCCGAAATCCTGTTCCGGTTTACTCACCGGCTGCAGGTAGCGATGACGGTGCCATAGACGCGGCAGTTGAGCAACAGCTCCTTGCCCGGGAAACCCTCAGGATCTGAATTTCCAGGCGGCTTGTGGGCTAAACCCCACAGTCCCATTGGCACAGGGCACCACATTTAAGTGTCCGACGCTGCCCGGAACCTGGACGGGTTGGGTCGCGCCGGGCACTCGCGCCCGGAGCACCGTAAGACACCGTACAATGTTCCGCAGTGCGGCCCTATGGGCCGCGGCTCTCGTGTGAAGGAGATCCCATCAAGGTAGAACTCGCCCAGCTGGCGCTCGTGGACGGGAACCTTGAGCACAACACCGACAAGGTGCTGGAATCCATTCGCCGCGCGGATGTGGCGGGCGGCACGAAGCTGGTCGTGTTCCCCGAAACGACGCTGTCGGGATTTCCGACTCGGGAAAACCTCGCTGCTGTGGCCCAGCCCGTCGACAGCCCGGCGCTCGTCGCCGTGCGCGAGGCGGCCCGCCGCGCCGGGGTAGCGGTCGCTGTCGGTCTGGCCGAGCGGGATGGCACGCGCTACTTCAACACGACGTTGCTCATCGACGCCAACGGCCACATTATCCAGCGCTATCGCAAGACTCACTTGTGGGCATCCGATGAGGGCATCTTTACGCCCGGCGATCGCTTCGAAGTTTGCAACTGGCAGGGCCTGAGCGTCGGTGTGCTGATCTGCTACGACATTGAATTTCCTGAGACGGCCCGGGCGCTCGGACGGCTGGGCGCCGAGCTGCTGATCGTCACCAACGGCAACATGGATCCCTACGGTCCTGTTCACCGGCGCGCAATCGCCGCACGAGCGATGGAGAACCAGGTCTATGTCGTGATGGCCAATCGCTGCGGACGCGGCGATCAGCAGCTGGCTTTCCCAGGGCAGTCGGCACTTATCGACCCGTCTGGTGAAATCGTACGATCAGCCGAAGGCGAGGAGACGCAGCTTGCCGTTGAGCTTGATCTTTCGCGCATTGCTGCCAGCCGCAAGAACTACCAATATCTGCGCGAAGCCCGCGTGGCGCTCGCCTTGCGAGCTGCAGAGCAGGCCGGCAAGTCGCGTGCTCTCATCATTGAATCGCCCGACTCGGTCGACGCATCGGCGCTGCCACGACCGCAAACGGCAGGAGTGCGAACGGGCGCGGAAGACTGACCAGGTTTTGCCCGGAATCGGCGTCGAACCAAGACCGGCCGGAAGTAGCTATATTTTCATGGAATAGACGACTTGGCTGGCATCATCCGGATCCGGGTTCTTGGTCATGCCAAATTCCGCGGCGATCCCGGCCATTGCTTCGTCATCAACGCGGTTCACGGAGTACAGCTGCGTTACTCCATGGCCCTTGGCGTAATCGATCAGGCGCTTGAGCAGCAGTTGAGCTAATCCCCTGTGCTTCCACGAGTCCGCGATGGTGATCGCCAGCTCACGGACATTATCCCGATCGCTCGCGGCATAACGACAAACACCAATTTCTGTTTCCCGCCCATTGGCGGGTACCGTGGCAACGAAGGCCATGCTGCGGGTGCCATCGACGGTGCACAATTGCTTCAGTTCTGCATTCGGCAGTTCCTTCACGGCACATAAGAAGCGAAAGTGCTTGGTCTCCTCTGAAAGGTTTTTAATGAAATCCCCTTCCATCCCACTGTCGGCCAGACTCAGAGGTCTTATGGTCACTGGTGCGTTCACAATTTTTGATTGGACGCTAGCTGTGGTCACGGCGGTTTCTCCAACGGAAGATTGAATGTTGCGTTTGCGTCCAATGGATGCGGGCAGGCTATGCCGGATTGTCGAAGCCGCGACTCGGAAACTACACATTTGGCCTGTGCGCCTGGGACCCGAGGTCCATATGCGTTCGCTGGCTTCTGGAGGGATTGCAGAATGCGGGTGCGGCCGAATCGTAGGCGTACCAATCTACGCAGCCATAACAGTCCATCGCCGAGAGCAGGGGAACAGCACCAGGAACATCGACAGCGGATTGTTTTCGAATGCGCGGGCGACTGGAGCCCAAATCAGAAACCTGCTGCCCCGCCAGCGTCGAGCGCCAAGTTGAATTTCGCAGATCTTGGTAGGTTGTGCGTCGAGTTTCCATGTGCCCTCCTGCTCCGGGGCTGCGGTCGGTTCGACCGCTTGCTGCTGGCCTTAAATTCCCGAAATCAGAGTAAGGATTGAGGTTCACGGCCGCTATAAGGGATTACCGCTACATAGAAGGCGCTCGAGCCGGGCTCTGATTTCAGCGCAATTTTGGTTGATAGGGCCAGGGACGTGGATTTCAGGACTCATACGTCCAAACAAGAGTCCACCTCCAAGTGCGTGCGCCCTGCCGGGCGCACAAAGACAAAGGCCCCGGTACCGAAGCACCGGGGCCTTTTTGCGTTGCCGCACCTTGCCGGCCCCGTCGCGTTAGCGATCGCCAAGACCCAGGATTGACACTTTGGCAGTCGTGATCCTGGTGGGCCACAGTATTTCCGTAAGGCCCGTTGCCGCAGCGACTCTCTCTCCGCGTCCGGCGTCGTAGGCGATAACGCCGCCGCCGACCGCACCGCCAAACTGCACGCTCCAGAGCTTATGGCCGTCCTTAGCGTCCAGGGCGTAAAAATTGCCGCCCATGTCGCCGAAGAAGACCAAGCCTCCCTTGGTAGGCGTGACGCCACTCTGTACAGGATAGTTGGATTTTGCGCGCCAGCTCCACTGGCCGGTATCTGCGTCAACGGCGTAGACCCAGCCGGCCCAATGACCAAACGGATCGGGCTTGCCCCAAACATTATAGGGATTGATCGAGTCCTCTCCGGACCACGGCTGGCCCGGGTTCGTTTTCAGGACTCTGTTTTCGGGCTTGACCCGAACCGTTGTGCACCACTCGACTTCGCCGACAAGGATCAAATTGGTCTGCGGATCGTAGGCCGGACCGTTCCACTCCGCGCCGCCCACGGAGCCGGGGCAGAAATGGACCGGATTGTCGGGCGAGAACTGCACCTCAGCGTTTTCGACGCGCGTTACCGCCGGATGATAAAGAAGGGTATGGTCCGCGAGATTGTAACCATATAGATGACCATCCTTGGGCGCTTCGATCATAATGTCGAGGCCGCCGGCGGTCCGAATAAGCGCCGGCGCGCTCGAGACGTCCCAGTCGTGCCAGTCGCGGGCAACAATCTTGTAGTGATCGCGATAGTCGCCTGTCTTCGCATCGAGCACTACCACCGACCCGGAATAGAGATCTGCGCCTTGCCGGACATCGATGGCGAAATCCGGCGCGGGGTTGCCTCCCGGCACATAGAGCAGCCCCTTATCGGAGTCGAGCGTGTAAGAGGTCCAGGTCGCACCGCCCGTGATGGGCGAGCCCGCCGGCGTGCTCCAGCTCGAGCTGTCGAGGGGCGAGGCGCCCTCGGGTCCGCGCCTCGGATCTGCGGGCGATCTCGGCACCAGATAAAACTCCCAAAGGATCTTGCCGGTCGCAGCATCAAGTGCGTACATGCGTCCCTTGACACCCTTGATGTCGCCGCCGGCGTTGCCAGCGAACACCATGCCGTTCCAGGCTATCGGTGCGGCCGGTACGGTTTCGCCTTTTTCGCGATAAGCGATGACCGTCTCCCAGAGATGCTTCCCGGTCGCAAAGTCGTAAGCGATAACGCGGCCGTCCTGTGTGCCGCGAAACACCCGGCCGTCCAGCACCGCAACGCCACGACTGACGCCTTGAGGGGTCGCCGGTGTGTAGCTCTCATGTGTACGCCACAGAAGGTGGCAGTCGTTGGCATCGATCGCGAACGTGTCGTACTCACTCGAAAACAACAGGTGACCGCCGATTTCTATGAGCCCGGTATTAAAGCCAGTGTATGTACCCGTATCAAAAGTGCAGAGTACCTTCATGCGCCCGACTGAAGAGCGGTTGATCTCATCGAGCGAAGCAAAGCGATTGGAGCTAAGCGTCTTGTTGTAGCTTGGCCAGTCTTTGCCGGTGTCGGGTGCCGACGATGATTCGACTGCTGAAGAACCCGGGGCGTTCTCCGTCTCGAGCGTGCCGGCCGGCGCGGAAAGATAGCGCACCCAGTTGACACCCATTGCTGCGACGGGGATAAGCGCGTCGAATCTCAAGTAGCCAAAAACCGCGACATTTACGACGAGTATCGCCACCACTCCGCCGACCCACAATGACCTGCGTTTCATGAAACTCGTGCTCCAGTGGGGGATTTAGTAAATAGACTTCGAACGGTCACCCGCTCTGAAATTCCAAGAGGTTGAAGGATCGTGAGGGAATTCAGCACGACAGCGCGACTCTTCGGGATTAGCAAACGCTTGACTGCGCCTGTGCTGTATCGCGCTGGTTGGTGCGACGGCACATGCCAGTTCTTATTCGGGCGGATCTTACTCCTGCGCTCTCTAGTTAGAAGCGAGGGCAGGCCGCTGGGCCTGGATGACTCAGGCTTTGGGGAGGATGGTGCATGCGGCGCTGCGTATAAAGCATTGATTAGAAAGACTGGACCCAAAGCGACCGACGATACGTATCGCTCATCACAGCAATAATCTGATGCGCTGCACGATGGTGCTCGCCGCCATCATGGTCAAAATGAGCCAGATGCAATGCCGCCTACCTGTGGGATTTCGCCGACTGTTCAAGCTCGGGGACAAGCGCTAACGTTGCGCTCGGATTCACATCTAACGAGGAGCGGTCATGAAGCATCTTACGGTCGCCACCAAGGCGGGCATTGTGCTGGGTCTTTATTTGCTGACCGCGCTGGTCGCAGGCTGCGTCGTGACGGAGGCGCGAGAGGGTTATTGGGATCGCGATCACGCCCGCTGGTGGCATAATCACGCGTGGGTGGATTGCGGACGCGAGGACGAGCATTGCCGCTAAGGCGCTGACCTCCCCGCTCCCGGAGCGAAAAAGAAAAAGGCCCCGGTGTCGAAACACCGGGGCCTTCTTGCAATGAGAAGCCTGGCAGTGACCTACTCTAGCATGGCTAAGGCCACACTACCATCGGCGCAGAGCGTTTTCACTTCCGAGTTCGGAATGGGATCGGGTGGTTCCCGCTCGCTATGGCCGCCAGGCAAACTGTTTGAAGATTCTTTATGCGCCTTGACGCCTGTCGCGTTCGCTGATTGTCGCTGTCCGACGCTGTCGCGACGATTGATCAGCTCCATCGCATCGGTCGAACTCAAGGATCAAACCACCTTGAGGTTATATGGTCAAGCCTCACGGGCAATTAGTACTGGTTAGCTGAGCGCATTACTGCGCGTACACACCCAGCCTATCAACCACGTAGTCTTCGTGGGCCCTTTAGGGGAGTCGAGCTCCCAGGGAGATCTAGTCTTGGGGGGGGCTTCCCGCTTAGATGCTTTCAGCGGTTATCCCGTCCGCACATAGCTACCCGGCAGTGCCACTGGCGTGACAACCGGAACACCAGAGGTGCGTCCATCCCGGTCCTCTCGTACTAAGGACAGCTCACCCTCAAATCTCCAACGGCTACGGAAGATAGGGACCAAACTGTCTCACGCATGCTTGTCCACCATTTCGGGTGGCATGGACTATACCTTCACCCTCCGCTTGCAACAGAGGGGACTGGCGTCTTAGCCGCTGTTAGTCCCAGCGACTCTCTCCATTTAAGGATCAGTCTCTACAGGGGCAAGGTAACCATGTGACTGCTTATCAGTCAGCGATTCCACCATCGACAACAAAAGCAAGGATTGTAGGAATCCATCGTTACCAGCCTTCCCTCGGTATTGCCCTTTGGAGTCAGTTTGCAACTCCAGGAGGGTTTCACCGATATGAGCCAGTTAAATTGCTCCAGGAATTACTTCCTGGCAACGCAGTGTTGTCTACGTTTTGAACCCAGCTCGCGTACCACTTTAATCGGCGAACAGCCGAACCCTTGGGACCTGCTACAGCCCCAGGATGTGATGAGCCGACATCGAGGTGCCAAACTCCTCCGTCGATGTGGACTCTTGGGAGGAATAAGCCTGTTATCCCCGGAGTACCTTTTATCCGTTGAGCGATGGCCCTTCCATACAGAACCACCGGATCACTATGACCTGCTTTCGCACCTGCTCGACTTGTCAGTCTCGCAGTCAAGCACGCTTATGCCATTGCACTCTGTGCGCGATGACCGACCGCGCTGAGCGTACCTTTGCACTCCTCCGTTACTCTTTGGGAGGAGACCGCCCCAGTCAAACTACCCACCATACATTGTTCCCGGCCCGGATTACGGGCCAAGGTTAGAACTCCGAATTTATCAGGGTGGTATTTCAACGTTCCCTCCATGAGAGCTAGCGCCCCCACTTCAAAGGGTCCCACCTATCCTACACAGACAAAGTCAAAGTTCAGTGTAAAGCTATAGTAAAGGTTCACGGGGTCTTTCCGTCTTTCCGCAGCTACGCCGCATCTTCACAGCGATTTCAACTTCACTGAGTCTCGGGTCGAGACAGTGTGGCCAGCGTTACGCCATTCGTGCAGGTCGGAACTTCATGGGCTTCCACGGTTACCCGTGGCATAGACTATACGTTCACCTGACGACGATAGCTGAGAGTGCCTATCGCTTTTGATCGTCAGGGCCGGCGTGTTATGGCCTTGCGGCCATCCAGGGATCTCAACCCCTGAGTCGTTACGGGGAACGAACTTGCGTTCGTTCTTACCCTCGGTATTGCCCACGACGTACCTGCAAGAGCCGTCGTTAGGGTTCCACCGATTTGAGCCGGTTATGTGGCGCGGTGTTGCCACCGCCCCGGGCAATATTACTTACCCGACAAGGAATTTCGCTCTGGTCTAAGTCTTTGATTTTCTTACGAAAACCCGGCAAGCTCTCAACTCGCCCTGCATGTCGCCATGCAGATGGGACTATATCTTCACCGACCTGATCGTCGGTGTTTGGCGTGTAGTCTCTGAGGATTCTGATCATCTCGGTGCGCGGTTTGCGGTGATTCATCGTTTGCGCGAGTTGGACGATCGCCAGCAACCCACTCACCGTGAGATGCGCGTTCGCCTCGATCATTCGCATGCACTTCACGAATTTCGAGAAGTCGTCCTTCTTCGAAGTTCGGAGAGGGTGCATTTGAAAGAACGGGATGACCACCTGAAGGAGGTCGGCCCGCCTCACCACGCTGAATCGGTACAGATGTTCTTTGTGGTTGTCGAATCTACGGTTTAAGTAGACCTCGCCCACTCCAAAGAACCTCTTGAGCATGTACAGGCACTCGACGCTTCGCGCGCCTTGCACCACTGCAAACTCATGCCCAACCTGGAAACCGGTCCTGTATCCGCGCCGTCTTTGCCGGTGCGGCTGTCGCACGAAGTGGATCGAAAAGCATCCTTCTCCGTCGACGAAACCAGTGATCCAGCCGATCTTGATCAGCCTTTCCTGCTGATTGTCCGCAGCTGCCAGTTTGTCACTGCCGTGCAAGGTCATTGCAAAGCGAGTACTGCAGCATTCACGGGGATTCCAGCATATAGCCAAATTTTACTAAGGCAGCTATTCCACCTTAGGACCGTTCTTACGGTTACACCAACACCCATATCTGCGGTGTTTGTGGAGTAATGCGTTGCACATTACCCCTGCATGTCGCCATGCAGTTCGGACTATCTCATCTCTCCGAATAGAGAGCCTGGCGTATAGTCTCTGAGGATTCCGGCGATCGCCGGCCTTTCCTGCTGATTGTCCGCACCCCTCAGTTTTTCACTGCCGCATACCGCGACGAGTACCAGGGGATTCTCGGAGTTTCCAGCATATAGCCAAGTTTATTAACGTAACTACAACTCTTGGTCCTTTCAAACACTCTGCATTTTCAACTGTTGCCTACTACTTCTATAGTTACGGCCGCCGTTTACCGGGGCTTCGATCAGGAGCTTCGCCTTGCGGCTGACCCCATCAATTAACCTTCCGGCACCGGGCAGGCGTCAGACCCTATACATCCACTTACGTGTTAGCAGAGTCCTGTGTTTTTGGTAAACAGTCGCAGCCACCAATTACCTGCGGCCTCTCACAGCTTCCGGAGCAAGTCCGGTCACCACAGGAGGCATACCTTCTTCCGAAGTTACGGTATCAATTTGCAGAGTTCCTTAACCCGAGTTCTCTCAAGCGCCTTGGGAGATTATCTCCCCACCCACCAGTGTCGGTTTACGGTACGGTCAGAATTCACCTGAAGCTTAGAGGCTTTTCCCGGGAGCGTGGCATCAATCACTTCGAGGACCGAAGTCCCCTCGTACTCGGATCTCGGGGATAGCACACCTCCGGATTTTCCAGGAGATGTCCCCTACGACCTTGAACGGCACTGCTGCCGCTGATCTAGCCTTCTCCGTCACCCCATCGCAGTGGTTCTGGTTCAGGAATATTAACCTGATTTCCATCGACTACACCTTTCGGTCTCGCCTTAGGAACCGACTCACCCTCAGCCGATTAACGTGGCTCAGGAAACCTTGGGTTTACGGCGAGCGGGTTTTTCACCCGCTTTAACGTTACTCATGTCAGCATTCGCACTTCTCATACCTCCAGCATGCCTCGCAACACACCTTCACAGGCGTAGAGAACGCTCCCCTACCGCGTGCATTTCTGCACACCCATAGCTTCGGTACTCGGCTTGAGCCCCGTTAAATCTTCCGCGCGAGCCGACTAGACCAGTGAGCTATTACGCTTTCTTTAAAGGATGGCTGCTTCTAAGCCAACCTCCTGGCTGTCTATGCCTTCTCACATCGTTTACCACTTAGCCGAAATTTTGGGACCTTAGCTGATGGTCTGGGTTTTTGCCCTTTTCACAATGGACGTTAGCACCCACTGTGTGTCTCCCGGACTGTACTTCGAGGTATTCGGAGTTTGCATAGAGTTGGTAGGCCGAGATGGCCCCCGTCTCTAAACAGTGCTCTACCCCCTCGAGTAATGATCCGAGGCGCTACCTAAATAGCTTTCGGGGAGAACCAGCTATCGCCAGCCTTGATTAGCCTTTCACTCCTATCCACAGCTCATCGACGCACTATTGCAACAGTGGTTCGTTCGGACCTCCAATCAGTGTTACCTGATCTTCATCCTGGCCATGGATAGATCGACTGGCTTCGGGTCTATTCCCAGCGACTGTGGCGCCCTATTAAGACTCGGTTTCCCTACGGCTCCCCTATTCGGTTAGCCTTGCCACTGAAAATAACTCGCTGACCCATTATACAAAAGGTACGCCGTCACCCCTTGCGGGGCTCCGACTGCTTGTACGCATACGGTTTCAGGTTCTATTTCACTCCCCTCACCGGGGTTCTTTTCGCCTTTCCCTCACGGTACTGGTTCACTATCGGTCGGTAGAGAGTATTTAGCCTTAGAGGATGGTCCCCCTATGTTCAGACAGGATTGCACGTGTCCCGCCCTACTCTTCGTTGCTCACCGACTTGGTCTTTCGTCTACGGGGCTATCACCCTCTACGGCCAGCCTTTCCATGCTGTTCCACTAGACCTCATCGGATTACCACAACTGGGCTGTTCCCCTTTCGCTCGCCACTACTGAGGGAATCTCGGTTGATTTCTATTCCTCCGGTTACTGAGATGTTTCAATTCACCGGGTTTGCTTTCCACACCTATGTATTCAGTATGGAATAGAGCCGAAGCTCTGGGTTTCCCCATTCGGAAATCGCCGGATCGAAGCTTGTTTGCCAGCTCCCCGACGCTTATCGCAGGCTACCACGTCCTTCATCGCCTTCTACCGCCTAGGCATCCACCATATGCGCTTATTCACTTGACCATATAACCCCAAGGAGTTTGGGGATATGGAGCTGATTCAACTTCACATTTGCGAACGCGACATCTTCAAGCTTGAGAATCAAAAAAAACACTTCGCTTGAAAATTAGCGTCAAAACAATAAAGAATCTTCCAGATTTTTAAAGAGCGACACGGCCTCATTGCCGCCGTGCGATCCCAGGATCACTCTCGCGCTCGAAAGCGATCCTGCCATCGCACTGCTGTGTCGGATCCTTTGCCTTAAGGTTTGCACCGGATCTGGTGGAGCCAGCCGGGATCGAACCGGCGACCTCCTGCTTGCAAAGCAGGCGCTCTCCCAGCTGAGCTATGGCCCCCAACATCGGCTTGGTGGGTCTGGGAGGAGTTGCACCCCCGACCTCACCCTTATCAGGGGTGCGCTCTAACTAACTGAGCTACAGACCCAATGTTGTTTCTGCAGCCTAATCAATCAAGCGCGACTTCAGCTGGCTTTTAGGCCGCTACCTTAAAAGGATATACGGGCAGGTAAATTGTGTTGGGAACTCGCGCCAACTTGTCGATTGTTTGCGCTCTACTTTTAAAGGAGGTGATCCAGCCGCACGTTCCCGTACGGCTACCTTGTTACGACTTCACCCCAGTCATTGACCACACCGTGGTAGGCGCCATCCTTGCGGTTAGGCTACCTGCTTCTGGTGCAGTAAACTCCCATGGTGTGACGGGCGGTGTGTACAAGACCCGGGAACGTATTCACCGCAGCAATGCTGATCTGCGATTACTAGCGATTCCAACTTCACAGAGTCGAGTTGCAGACTCCGATCCGGACTACGATAGGATTTCTGGGATTGGCTCCCGCTCGCGCGTTGGCTTCCCTCTGTACCTACCATTGTAGCACGTGTGTAGCCCTGGCCATAAAGGCCATGATGACTTGACGTCATCCCCACCTTCCTCCGGCTTGTCGCCGGCGGTCTCCTTAGAGTTCCCAACTTAATGATGGCAACTAAGGACAAGGGTTGCGCTCGTTGCGGGACTTAACCCAACATCTCACGACACGAGCTGACGACAGCCATGCAGCACCTGTCTTGTCGTTCCCGAAGGCACTCCCACATCTCTGTAGGATTCGACAGATGTCAAGGCCAGGTAAGGTTCTTCGCGTTGCATCGAATTAAACCACATGCTCCACCGCTTGTGCGGGTCCCCGTCAATTCCTTTGAGTTTCAACCTTGCGGCCGTACTCCCCAGGCGGAGAACTTATCGCGTTAGCTGCGACACTGGGAGGCTAACCCTCTCAACGTCTAGTTCTCATCGTTTATGGCGTGGACTACCAGGGTATCTAATCCTGTTTGCTCCCCACGCTTTCGTGCCTGAACGTCGGTGCTGGACCAGGAAGCCGCTTTCGCCACTGATGTTCCTTCCGATATCTACGCATTTCACCGCTACACCGGAAATTCCGCTTCCCTCTTCCGCACCCTAGCCTTTCAGTCTCGAATGCAATTCCCAGGTTGAGCCCGGGGATTTCACACCCGACTTAAGAGACCGTCTGCGCACGCTTTACGCCCAGTAATTCCGATTAACGCTCGCACCCTCTGTATTACCGCGGCTGCTGGCACAGAGTTAGCCGGTGCTTTTTCTTTGGGTAAGGTCAAGACCCAAGGGTATTAGCCCTGGGCTTTTCATCCCCACTAAAAGTGCTTTACAACCCGCAGGCCTTCTTCACACACGCGGCGTCGCTGGATCAGGGTTTCCCCCATTGTCCAATATTCCCCACTGCTGCCTCCCGTAGGAGTCTGGGCCGTGTCTCAGTCCCAGTGTGGCTGGTCGTCCTCTCAGACCAGCTACGGATTGTCGCCTTGGTAGGCCGTTACCCCACCAACTAGCTAATCCGACTTCGGCTCATCCAATAGCGCGAGGTCTTGCGATCCCCCGCTTTCTCCCTCAGGACGTATGCGGCATTAGCCAACCTTTCGGTTGGTTATTCCCCACTACTGGGCAGATTCCGAAGCGTTACTCACCCGTTCGCCGCTCGTCGCCAGGATTGCTCCCGCGTTACCGCTCGACTTGCATGTGTTAGGCACGCCGCCAGCGTTCAATCTGAGCCAGGATCAAACTCTTCACTTAAAGACTCTCAGCTTTACGTGATGAGTGCATCCATTTGCCCATCGCTGGACTCTTGGTCACTCGTTCATTGCATCCAAAAGACGCATTGACGCGAGTTCCCACACAATTTACCTGCCAAATTTTTAAAAAACACCCCGGACCGCATAGGCCGAGGAAAGGGCCGGGAAGTATAGCCCTGCGGCCTATCCCGTCAATACGAACACGCCAAATGATCGCTATCCGCGCTACCGCGAGAACCGCGGGGCGGCTCGAGCTGAGGCCGCGCATTATAGAGGCGGGCCGCGTCCTGTCAACGAAACGCGATCCGATTGTTTGACGAACTACTAGCAGCTTGTTTTTGAATGCTTTGGCGCCCTATTTCAAGCCCCTACCGAAAATCGATTTTCAGGTGGCCCCAAGCGGTCGGCATCGATGCTGTGCACGGCTGGCGCATTGGGAATCGGGACCTGGGTGCCGGCCGCCTGGCTCGGCGCCCCAGCCCCCCAGAGCCTCCATATTGCGACGCACAATGACGCTCCGCCCCGGTCGCCTTGGATCCACTGAAAGCGGCCACAGCGGGCGATCGAAGGCCCAGACCTTGGCTTCCCCCTTAATAAGGAGAGGGACCCGGGACGGCCTGAGCTCGATCCAGGTGGCAGTTCTAGCCGCATCGCCCGTACGTTGACCGGCTGAGCTGCGGTCAGGTACGGTCCGACGCTGCCTCCCCGATGTGAGCTTGGCGCCCCGTTATGACTGATTCACCGCAGCCGCCGGCCAGCTCTTTTGTGCACCTGCACAATTCCCGCCACCCATGACGCTGTATGTCGGCCTGATGTCGGGCACCAGTGTCGATGGAATTGACGCCGTGCTGCTCGATGTTGGCCCGCAACGGCTGCAGCTTCGGGCCGCGGCACAGCGCAGCTGGCCGGAGTCCCTGCGCCAGCGGCTGCATCAGCTCATCGAGCGGCCGGGCGAAGTGGCTATTGACGAGCTCGGCGAGCTCGATCATGCGGTAGGCGCCGAGTTTGCGGCGGCGGCAACCCAGCTGCTTGGCGCGACCTCACTCGATGCAGGACAGATTCGGGCCATTGGCAGCCACGGCCAGACCGTGCGTCACCGGCCGCGCGGGCTCACGCCTTTTACGATGCAGATCGGCGATCCAAATTTGATTGCCGAGCGCACGGGTATTGACGTCATTGCCGATTTTCGCCGCCGCGACGTCGCCGCCGGCGGCGAGGGCGCGCCGCTGGTGCCGGCTTTTCATGCGGCCGCATTCGGGCAGCCGGGCCGCACGCAGGCCGTGGTCAATATTGGCGGTATAGCCAACGTGACGCTGCTCGCCGCCGACGGCACCGTGACGGGATTTGATACCGGACCTGGCAACTGCCTGCTCGATGGCTGGGCGAGGCGCCATCTCGGGCAGCCGATTGACCGGGACGGCCGCTGGGCGGGGAGCGGGCGCATCAATGCCGCGCTGCTGCAGGTGCTGCTGGCCGAGCCCTATTTTTCGCTGCCACACCCTAAGAGCACTGGCCGGGAGCTGTTTGCCAGCGCGTGGCTCGAGCGCGCACTCGCCGGGCGCACCGTCGAGCCGCCGGATGTCCAGGCGACCCTGGCAGAGCTGACCGCCCGTAGCATTGCCGGAGCTTTGCTCAAGGGCGGCGGCAAGCCGTCACCCGACCGGGTGCTGGTCTGCGGCGGCGGGGCTTACAACCAGCACCTGATGAACCGCCTGGCGGTGGCCCTGCCCGGCATCGAGCTCGGCACAACCGGCAGCTGCGGCATTGCGCCCGAGCATGTCGAAGGCGCCGCTTTTGCTTATCTGGCGCACTGCCACCTGAGCGGGCTCGCCGGCAACGTACCGACCGTCACCGGCGCCCGCCACGCGGTCGTTTTAGGCGCCCGTTACCCCGGGAAGCGCCCCGCCTGAGCAGCCGGGCCGCCGGCTGCGGGACCACTGTCATAGTTTAGGTCCCCCTCCCAAAGTAGAATCGGCTTAGCGCCCCCTGCGAGCATCATCAGGCCCCGACCGCCGTGGATCAGACCGTCTTTCGCCTTCCCCAGCATTTCATCAACCGGGAACTCTCGGCACTCGAGTTCAACCAGCGGGTGCTGGTGCAGGCCCTCGATCAGAAAATTCCGCTGCTCGAGCGGCTGCGGTTCCTGTGCATTTCGTCGGCGATCCTCGATGAGTTCTTCGAGATCCGCGTCGCCGGCATCAAGCAGCTGCTCGAACTGGGCTCGACACAGACAGATCCCGATGGCCTGAGCCTGGCCGAACAGCTGACCGAGATCCACGTCCGCGCGGCGCAACTGGTGCGCGATCAGTACGCCTGCCTGAACGATGTGCTGCTGCCGGCGCTGACCAGCGCCGGCATCGACCTGCTGCCGCCGCAGCAATGGGATGAATCGGCCCGCTCGTGGCTTGCTCATCACTTCAAGGCCGAGGTCGAACCGGTGTTGAGCCCGCTGGGCCTCGATCCGGCGCGGCCGTTTCCGCGCATCCAGAACAAGAGCCTGAATTTCATCGTGCAGCTGTCCGGCAAGGATGGCTTTGGCCGCGACAGCGAACTGGCCATCGTGCAGGCGCCGCGGTCCCTCCCGCGCATCGTACCTTTGCCCGATGCCGGCGGCCGGCGCCGGTTCGTTGCGCTGTCGAGCATCGTCGAGACCTTCGTCGCACAGTTGTTCACCGGCATCCAGGTGCTCGGCTGTTACCAGTTCCGCGTCACGCGCAACAGCGACCTGTTCGTCGACGAGGAAGAAGTCGAGGACCTGCGTCGCGCGCTCGAGGGCGAACTGGCGCAGCGCCGTTACGGCGCCGCCGTGCGCCTCGAGACCTCCGCCGACTGCCCGGCCGACCTCACCGATTTCCTGGTCAACCAGTTCGCGCTGGATCGCGCGGATTGTTACTCCGTGCCCGGGGCGGTCAACCTGAACCGCTTCTCGGCCATCTACGAGCTGGTGCAGCGCCCGGACCTGAAATTCCCGCCGTTCACGCCCGGCCTGCCCGAGTCGCTGGCGGGCGCGACCGACATGTTCGCGTTGATCCGCCAGCGCGACCTGCTGCTGCATCACCCCTACCAGAGCTTCAAGCCGGTCATGGATCTGCTGCGCCAGGCGGCGGCCGATCCGGCAGGTGCTGGCGATCAAGCAGACGCTGTACCGCACCGGCGATCACTCGCAGATCGTCGATGCGCTGGTGGCGGCCGCCCGCGCCGGCAAGGACGTCACGGTCGTCATCGAGCTGCGTGCGCGTTTCGACGAGGAAGCCAACATCGAGCTGTCCAACCGCCTGCAGGAGGCCGGCGCCCACGTCATGTACGGCGTGGTCGGCTACAAGACTCACGCCAAACTGATGCTGATCGTGCGCCGCGAGCCCGAGGGCATCCGCCGCTACTGCCATCTGGGCACCGGCAACTACCATCCCCGAACCGCGCGCACTTACACCGACTACGGGCTGTTCACCTGTGATGAGGCGATCGGCACCGACGTGCACGAGATTTTCCTGCAGCTGACCAGCCTGATGCAGACGCCAAAGCTGCGCCGGCTGCTGCTCGCGCCGTTCAAGCTGCACGAGGCGCTGATCGGGATGATCGAGCGCGAAACCGACCACGCGCTGCGCCGGCAAGAGCGCACGGATCATCGCCAAGATGAACGCACTGGTCGAGCCACAGATTATCGAGGCCCTGTACCGCGCCTCAGCCGCCGGCGTGAAGATCGACCTGATCGTGCGCGGCGTCTGCGCGCTGCGTCCGGGCATTCCCGGCGTCTCGGAGAACATCACGGTCCGCTCGATCGTCGGCCGGTTCCTCGAGCACTCACGGGTGTATTAGTTCGAGAATGCCGGCCGGCCGCAGCTTTACCTGTCCAGCGCCGACTGGATGGAGCGCAATTTCTTCCGCCGCATTGAGGTGGCCTTCCCGGTGCTGTCGCCCAAGCTGCGGGCGAGGATCCGCGCCGATCTCGATATCTACCTGGAAGATAACGCCAACGCCTGGCTGCTGCAGCCGGACGGCACCTATGTGCACGCGGTCACCGATCCGAGCACCGCGGCCGACGCGCAGGCGCGCTTGCTGGAAAATTACGCGGCCGCCGCGCGGCTGCCCGAATAAATCCTGACCCGCAGCCCGTGCGGGCGCAGGAACTCGACCTCCTGCTGAACATCGGCCACGGTCAGCGGATGTTCACGAAGCCAGCGGCCCGGAAACCGCAGTTCCAGCGTCCGGCCCCTGGCTGACAGCTCGACCGGCGGCAGCGCCGTGGCGCTGCGGCCACGATGCAACAGCACCGCCAGGCGCAGCAGCACGATCAGGTAAAGTGCCAGCGAATCCCACGGCGGGATCAGATCCTCGACGCCGCTGAGATTGACTTTGCGGCGGTGGGCGCCGACCACACGCGACAGCAGCCACTGCTCTTCGCGCGCAAACCCGGGCATATCGGCGTTCTGCAGCAGGTAGGCGCCGTGCCGGTGATAACCGCTGTGCGCCACGTCGAGCCCGATCTCGTGCAATCGCGCCGCCCACGACAGCGTCAGCTCAGCCAGCGGATCATCGAGCCCCCACGGATCCCTGACCTGCGAGAGAAACTGCAGCACCGTCGCCTCGACACGCCCGGCCTGCTCCAGGTCCACGTGGTAGCGCCGCTGCATCGAGACCACGGTGCGCTCACGCGGATCCTCAGCCGTCAGGCGGCCGACCATGTCGCGCAGCAGCCCGTCGCGCAGCGCGCCTTCGGCGACGCGTAGTGTCTCGATGCCGAGCGCATCGAAAATCTCGGCCATGATCACCGCCCCGCCCGGAAATACCGGCCGGCGCTCATCGGTCACTGCCTCAAGTTTCAGGTCGCGGGTGTGATCGGCCGCCGCAATCACACCGATGAGACGGTCGAGCCCCTCGGCGGTGATGCCCGGCGCCTGTGGATCGAGCTCGCGGATGCTCTCGCTGATGGCACGCACCGTGCCGGAGCTGCCATAGGCCTTGTCCCAGCCGCGGCGCAGGAAGCGGGCCTGGGCCGGCTCGATTTCCATGCGCGCGGCCAGCCGCGCCCTATCGACCCGCTTGGCCGAGAGCCTCCCATCCGGGAAAAATCTCTGACTCAGGCTGACGCAGCCGATATGCAGGCTTTCCATCTCCTGCGGCTCGTAGCCCTCGCCGATGATCATCTCGGTGCTGCCGCCGCCGATATCGATCACGAGCCGCCGCCCCGGTTCGGCCGGCAGGGTGTGCACGACGCCGGAATAAATCAGGCGTGCTTCCTCCATGCCGGAGATGATTTCGATAGGGTGGCCGAGCGCTTCGCGGGCGCGCTCGAGAAAGGCCTGCTTGCGCCGCGCGATGCGCAGCGCATTGGTGCCCACCACGCGCACGTCGCGGGCGTGCATATCGCGCAGCCGCTGGCCGAAGCGCTCGAGGCAGGCCAGCGCGCGCGCCGCCGATTCCTTGTTCAGCCGCCCATCCTCGCTGATGCCGCCGGCCAGGCGCACCATCTCGCGCAGCCGGTCGATGACGACCAGCTGCCCGTGCGTATAACGGGCCACCACCATGTGAAAACTATTGGAGCCGAGGTCGACTGCCGCCAGAACCTCGGGAACGGCACGCGCCGTACGCGCCACGCGGAATCAGGCCGAGAAGGAGGAGCCGCAGCCGCAGGTAGTCGTGGCGCTTGGATTGCGGATCACAAACTGCGCGCCATCGACGCCGTCCCTGAAATCAATCTCGGCACCCCCGAGGTACTGCACGCTCATCGGATCGATGAGCAGCTTCACGCCCTGGTTCTCGATGCAAAGGTCCCCGTCCTGCAGCTGCTCGTCAAATTCGAAGCCGTACTGCAATCCCGAGCAGCCGCCACCCTGCACAAAAACGCGCAGCATCAGTTTGGGGTTGCCTTCGCCGCGAATGAGGTCGCCGACTTTCCTGGCGGCCGCATCGGTAAAAACCAGCGGACCGGGTTCAACCGGGTCGTGTCTGACGTGATCATCCATAGTGAGTGGGAGTCTAGGCGTCGCCAGCGGGCACGTCAAAACCCGCGCCGCGGGACGCCGGGTGAGTCACAGAACGGTCACGGCGACGGCCCGGCTGGGTGCCCGGTTGACGGGCCGCTTGCCCGCCTGTCGACGCCAGCGCGGATGCCCGCGGACGGTTCAGCCGCGCTTGATCAGCGCGTGGCGCTTCTTGCCGACCGCCAGGCGCGCCATGCCGTCGGAATCGAGGTCCACCGCCGAGACGGTTGCGGTAATGGCAGTGACCGGCCGATCGTTTAATTTCACGCCGCCCTGCTCGATCAGCCGCCGCGCCTCGCTCTTCGATGCGGCCATGCCAAGCGAGAGCGCGACGTCCACGATCAGCGGCTGCTCGCCCGCCCGCAGGATCAGCGTCGGCAGGCCTGCGGTGGCGGCGCCGGCGAAGGCTTTCGCCGCCGTTTCGGCCGCCGCGTTCGCGGCGGCATCGCCGTGGCACAGTCGCGTGGCCTCGGTGGCGAGAATTTTCTTGGCTTCGTTAATACGCTCGCCCGAAAGCTGTTCAAGCTCAGCGATTCTGGCCAGCGGCAGGTCGGTGAACAGCCGCAAAAAGCGGCCGACATCGCCATCTTCGGTGTTGCGCCAGAACTGCCAGTAATCGTATGGCGGCAGGCGCCTCGCGTTCAGCCACACCGCGCCGCTTGCGGTCTTGCCCATCTTGGCCCCGGCGGCCGTGGTGATCAGCGGCGAGGTCAGGCCAAACAACTCCCGCTCGAGCACCCGCCGCCCGAGCTCCACGCCCTGCAAAATATTGCCCCACTGATCCGAGCCGCCGAGCTGCAGCGTGCAGCCGTAGCGGCGGTTCAGTTCGACAAAGTCATAGCCCTGCAGGATCATGTAATTGAATTCCAGGAACGTCAGCGGCTGTTCCCGCTCGAGCCGCAGCCTGACGCTGTCCATGGTCAGCATGCGGTTGATGGAGAAGTGCCGGCCGATGTCGCGCAGGAACGGGATGTACTCAAGCGTCGCGAGCCAGTCATCGTTATTGGCCATGATCGCGCCGCTCGGGCTGTCATCGAAGCGCAGGAAGTGGCCGAAGATCTCGCGGATACTGGCAATGTTGGCGTCGATCTGCGCTTCAGTCAGCAACTGGCGCGTATCATCGCGGCCCGACGGATCCCCGACCTTGGTCGTGCCGCCGCCCATCAGCACGATCGGGCGATGGCCGCTTTGCTGCAGCCGCCGAAGCAGCATGATCTGCACCAGGCTCCCGACGTGCAGGCTGTCGGCGGTAGCGTCAAAACCGATATAGGCGGTGACGGTGCCGGCCGCGGCGTGCACATCCAGCCCGGCGGCGTCGGTTAGCTGGTGGATGTAGCCGCGCTCGCTCAGCGTGCGCAGCAACTCGGATTGGTACTCGGCCATGCTTTCGGTCAACCGCGGGTCGTGGCTTTTGGTGCGGCGTTCAACGGCGCCAGGGGCGCTAGATTACGGGATGGGCCCGGTGCCGTCATCCGCTGCGGCACGCCCGCAACGGCTGGCCGCCCATCAGCGCGGGGCGGTGCCCGAGGCCTCGCCGGCATCAGCCTCAGCGCCGCCGACCGGGAACAGCTTGCCGTTGATCTCGGCGCCGAGCGCCATCTCGATCACCCCGTAGTGCACGTTGCCCTGCACGCGCGCCTTGGCGCCGAGCACCACGCGCTCGGTCGCCATGATGTCGCCATTGATACGGCCGTTGAGCACGACCTGCGGCGCGCGCACCGAGCCTTCGATGACGCCATGTTCGCTCACCGAGAGCGCCCCGGCCGCCCCGGCCGTGGCGCTCACGCTGCCGGTGATGTGGCCGTCAATATGCAGGCCGCCGGAAAATTCGATATCCCCCTGGACGCTGGCGCCCTTGCCGATCAGGGTATCAATACGTTCTGCGGCTTTTTCACGTCGATTAAACATGGATTAAGGTCCTGACAGATCAATGGCCGTCCGAGGGCGCTTAGGGCCGCTCTCAGTTGGACTTTGGAATCCAGACAAAAGTTTGCAGATAGGGTGCCACGCCGCGCCGCCCAGGTCGAACTTCGACGGTCACCCGCTCCGGCTTGAAATCCGCCGGCACCGTAACCGCCTGATCGATCTGCGACAGGAAGCGAAAGCTAAACGGCACCTCCGCGGCCACTCCGGGCGCCAGGGCCGGCAGCTCAAGGCTCGAGGCCGCGCCCGCCCGCTCGCCATCCAGACGCACCGTCCAGGCGCCACTGACCAGGCCGTCGGCGCGGGTCGGACGGGTCAGGGAAAATCGCAGCTCAAAGCGTCCGGCGTCCGCCAGCTGGATGATGTGAAATTCCTTGACCTCGATAGTCTGCAGCTTGACACCCGGCTGCGCGACCAGCCCGCGGTAGAAGTCGAGGTCGCGCTGCTGGGCCGAGACCTGCGATTCCAGCTCGCCGATGGTGCGGGCCACTTCGGCGCGCTCGCGCGTCAGCGCCACCTGCGCTTCGGCCGCGGCGGCGAGCTGCACGCGCAGCTGCCGCTGCTCGGCCTTCAGGTCATCGATCTGATCCTGCAGCGCCGCGCGCTGCTTGCTGGCCAGGATCGCATCGTACCCGGCCTTGTAGCGGCCGAGCTCAAACACCAGGCCCAGCGCCATCAGCATGAACAGCGCCCAGGTGGCGAGCGCCAGTCCGCGACGCAGCGGCGCGTGCGTACGAATCACGAGATTGCCGGGGATACGCATCGCAGCTTCAGTGCGGGCCGCCGCCCTTCAGGGCTGCGGCACCGCGGCAGCTTCATCACTGGCAGGCGCCCGGCGCCACCAGGACGGGTACGGCGGCAGCCCGCGCGGGAAAACGAGGTGGCCGAGCTCGTGCAGCGCGCGCGTGTACACCGTGCGCTTGAAATAAATGACTTCGCGGATCGGCTGCCAGTAATCGACCCAGCGGCCGCGGTCGAACTCCGGCTCGGTGGTGGTATCGAAGCGCAGCGCGTCTTCCGGACCTTGCAGCTGCAGCAGAAACCAGCGCTGCTTCTGGCCGACGCACAGCGGGAGCTGGTTGGCGCGGATGAAGCGCTGCGGCAGGCGGTAGCGCAGCCAGTGCTCGGTGCGGCCGAGAATGGTGACATCGGCCGGGGCCAGCCCGATCTCCTCCTTCAGCTCCCGGTAAAGCGAGGCCTCGGGCTCCTCGCCGCGACGCATGCCGCCCTGGGGAAACTGCCAGCCGCGCCCGCCGCTGCGGCGGCCGAGGAACAGCCGCCCGTCGGCGTGCATCAGCACGATGCCGACGTTGGCCCTGAACCCGTCGCGGTCGATCACGTCACTCATAAATGGATTTGTACTCTGAGCCGCGCCCGTCCTCAAGGCCGATTCTCCTTGTGAGAGCTGGCTCACACTCTTAGGCTTGGTAGCGTGATGATGCAACGAAGCCACTGGCTCGGGCTCACCGGTTTTGCGCTCGCCGCGCTGATCGTGCTGTGCGCCGCACTGCTGATCGGCACCGCCGGGCTGTCGCCGGCACGCGCGCTCGCCGCGCTCGGCGGCGGCGGCGATGAGCTCGCGCGCAGCATCATGCAGCAGGTCCGCCTGCCGCGCGCGCTGTCGGCGTTTGCCGTCGGGAGCCTGCTCGGCATCGCCGGCGTGCTGCTGCAGGCGTTGTTTCGCAATCCGCTCGCCGATCCGTTCGTGCTCGGCGTGTCGGGCGGTGCGGCGGTGGGCGCGCTGTGCGGAATGCTGGTGGGCGCCGGCATCGGCCTGCTGCACTGGTACGCCACCGCCGGCGCCTTTGCCGTGGGGCTCACGGTGCTGGCCCTCGGCCGCAGCGGCGACAGCACCCGGCTGTTGCTGTGCGGCGTGGTGCTGGCCAGCGCCTGCGGCGCGCTGACCAGCGTGCTGCTGTCGCTGGCCGACGCCGGCCAGGTGCGCGGCATGGTGTTCTGGCTCGCCGGGGACTTAAGCTGGGCCGAGCACCCCGGGCGGGATTTGCTGACCGCCGCGGTCGCACTCGTGGCCGCGCTGCTGTTTGGCCGGGTATTGAACGTGCTCGCGAGCGGCGAGCTGCGCAGCGCCACGCTCGGGCTCGACGGCCGCGCGACCCGGCTGACGGTATTTCTGATCAGCGCGGCGCTGACCGCGACGGCGGTGCTGTCGGCCGGCCCGGTCGGCTTCGTCGGACTGATCGCTCCGCACCTGGTGCGCCTGGCGCTGCGCACCGCTGATCATCGCGTGGTTACCCCGGGTGCCGCGCTGTGCGGCGGCACGCTGGTGTGCGCGGCCGATATCGTCAGCCGCACCATCGCCGCACCCCGGCAGCTGCCGGTCGGCGCGGTCATGGCGCTGATCGGCACGCCGATGTTTATCCTGCTGCTGCGCCGCCGCTGAGGCCAAGCGGCGCTCGGTGGCTCTAAGCGCGCTTCTCGGCCGTGAGCCGGCGCGAGCGGGTGTACTCGTGGCCGCGCGCCATCAGCGCCGTGAAACGGCGCTGGTCGCCTTCGGCCACCGCAGTGCGCAGCGCCTCGACCGCCCGCGCCAGTGCGTCGAGCGAGGCGGCGCCATAGTCGTTGAGACGCTGGATCTCAAAGTAAAGCTCGGGGCTCTCCTCGGCCACATCGCTCGCGATGTCAAACTGCGCATCGAAGGTCGTGCTCGACAGCTGCACCAGGCGCGGCGCCGCTTCGCCGCTTTCGGCGAGCGCAGTAAAAAAGGCAATGTTCACCGCGTGCGACAGCCCCAGCACGTAGGCGATCAAGCGGTCGTGCTCATCGAGCCCCATGTCAACCAGTTCGGCCATGGTCGGCGCAAACAGCGAGCGGGCGCGCGCCAGCGCGTCGCCGGCCTTCAGGTCGATGAAGATGACGTGCCGGCCGGACAGCAGTGCGGTGTCGGGGCCGAACATCGGGTGCACCGAGGTGACGCGCACACCGGCCTCGCGCAACTGCTGCAAGCCGCTGCGCAGCGGCGATTTGAGCGAACCGACATCGAACACGACGCCGCTCGGACGGCGGGCGGCGAGCTGCTGCAGGATCCCGTTGGTCTGCGCCAGCGGCGTCGCCACGACAATGAAATCGTGCGCAAGGTCGCTCGAGCGCCAGTCGGCGAGCACGCCGGGACCCGGAGCTGCCAGCGGGTCGGCTATTTGCACCGCGTAGCCCTGGGAAGCGAGAAACTGCGCAAACCAGCCGCCGATCTTGCCGGCGCCGCCGATCAGCAGCACGCGCTGGCCGCTGCCGGCGCCGTGCGCCGCCATGCTCGCGTGCTCCTGGGTGGTGAGCGATGAGCGAATCAGCAGCCGCATCAGCGACTCGGCCACCTCGGCGGATAGGCCGAGGTCGGGGGCCAGTGCGCGCGCCGTCAGGATTACGTCGCGCTCGCGCGCATAATCGCGCGCCGGGTGGCCGGTGGCGCGCTTGACCTTGGCGATCTCGCGACTGGTCTGCTGGCGCTCGGCAATCAGTTCGAGCAGCCGGCGATCGAGCCCGTCGAGCTGGGCTCTTAGCTCCTCAAGGGTCATGGAAATTCAGCCTATGCGGCGGAGTGAGTCACCTTTTTATCGGTCCGCTGCCGCCCGCGCAAGTGCGCGGGCCGGGGCAAAGGCCCGGCCCGCGCCGCCTCAAATCCGCCGCAGGTCGAAAATTAGCGCAGCGGGAGGTTTAAGCTGACCGACACGCCGCCGTTGACCGGGTAGGCGAGCACCGGGAGCGGCGGGACCCACCAGGCCGGCAGGAAGCCGCGGCGATACGGCTCGCGGTAGCCCAGGCGCGGCCACGGCCCGCGACCTGTGAAGTGGCCGCGGTCCCAACGGGCATCATGCCGAAAGCCAAAGCCGTCGTGGGCCTGCGCGGTGGCGATGCCAAGTGAGCCCAGCAGCAGTGTCATCACTACGATTCGCGTTTTCATGTGCTTGCTCCGTTGCCGTCAGAACCGAATCTCACCGGCCGGCGCCAAATCGGCGCGGGTATGCGAGCCTTCGGATACGAATCTAATGAAGCGACACTGAACCGGGCCTGAATGGCCAAAACCGCTGCACCGGCCCCGAGCCCTACGGCTGCATGGCGTAATATTCGCCACCCATGGCATGGCATCGCGAACATCTGCCGGATCCGCTTCCGGCCGGGCCGCTGCAACTGGCGCAGCGCTGGCTCGCCGAGGCCACGGAACGGGCCGTGCAGCCAAATCCCAATGCCATGGTGCTGGCCACGGTCAATGCCGCGGGGCAGCCCTCGGCACGGGTCGTGCTTTGCAAGCAGCTGGTGCCCGATCCGGGGTACCTGGTGTTTTTTACCAATTACGAATCCCGCAAGGGACAGGACCTGGCGGCGCAGCCGCGCGCCGCCATCGTCATGTACTGGGACACGCTGCACCGGCAGGTGCGCGTTGAAGGCCCGATCCTGCGCACCAGCGGCAGCGACAGCGATGCGTATTTCGCCACGCGTAACTGGCAGAGCCGCCTCGGTGCGTGGGCCAGCCGGCAAAGCCAGCCCATCGGCTCGCGCCGCGAGCTGTACCAGCAGGTCGCGCGCGCCGCCCTGCGCCTCGCGCTGCCGGCGCCGCCGGAGGATGAGCAGGCCCCTGACCCCGGACAGGCCATTGCGCGCCCGCCGTACTGGGGCGGCTATCAGCTGTGGGCCGAGACCGTGGAGCTGTGGGTCGAAGGCAGCGCCCGCATCCACGACCGGGCGCGCTGGAGCCGCACGCTTAAGCCTGCGGCGGACGGCTTCATCCCCGGTGCCTGGTCGGTCTTACGGCTCCAGCCCTGAGCGACACTGAGCATGTGGAAAACGCTGCGCGTTACGGTGCTGCTGCTGGTGCTGCTGATCGTGGCGGCCCAGGCCTGGCTCGATCGGGTCCGCACCACCAGCTGGCGACAGACCGTCACGGTCGGGGCGTTTCCGGTCAACGCCGATGGCAGCGACGTGGCCGGCCGCTACATCGCCCGATTACGACTGACCGATTTGCTTGAGGTGCAGACCTACATCGAGCAGCAGGCGCGCCATTACGGCATCACGGCCGCTCAGCCGATCGAGCTGAGCCTGTATCCCGAGCAGGCCGCGCCACCTGCGCTGCCGCCCGGCGCCTCGTGGTTAAGGCGCGCCTGGTGGAGCCTTGAACTGCGCTGGTTTCGTCACCGCCTGCTGGCAAAATTTGAGCGCGCGCCGCCGCAGATCGTGCTGTTCCTGCTCTATCACGATCCGGCGCGGGCCGACACGCTGCCGCATTCGGCCGGCCTGCAGCGCGGCTTGAGCGTGGTGGCGCATCTTTTTGCCACGCGCGAACAAAATGCCCAGAACAACATCGTCATCGCCCATGAACTGCTGCATACCTTCGGCGCCACGGACAAGTACGATCCGCAAACCGGCCAACCTGGCTACCCGGATGGCTTTGCCGATCCGCAACAGCAGCCGCGCTATCCGCAGCTGCGCGCCGAGATCATGGCCGGGCGCACGCCGCTCGCGGCCGATGAGGCCGTGATGCCCGATTCGCTTTCGCAGACGCTGATCGGTCCGCTGACCGCGCGCGAGATCGGCTGGGGAAGCGCTCGGTGAGCGCGGCCATGCTGCTCGCAACTTCGGAACTTTACGTGCACGCCGGGGAGCGGCGGCTGATCGAGGCGCTGTCGATGACGGTGGCAGCCGGCGAATTCATCGCGGTGCTGGGCCGCAATGGCTCCGGCAAATCGCTGATGCTGCACACGCTGGCCGGCCTGCGCGAGCCCGCGGCCGGGTGTGTCAGCTTGGGCGGTCGGCCGCTCGCGACGCTGCGGCGCCGGGCGATCGCCCAGCAGCTCGGTTTGCTGCCGCAGGATTTTGAGGAATCCCTCGGCCTGACAGCGCTCGAGGCGGCCGTGACCGCCCGCCATCCGCACTTAGGCCTGCTCGGACAGGAAGGGGCTGCGGACCGGCAGCTGGCCGACGCGGCGCTCCGCCGCTTTGGCGTGGCCGAGCACGCGCGGCGAATCCTGACCTCGCTGTCGGGCGGCGAGCAGCGGCGCGCGGCGATGGCCTGTCTGCTGGTGCAGAACCCGCGCGTCTATCTGCTCGATGAACCGACCAACCACTTAGATCCGCACCATCAGCTCGAGGTGCTGCGGATTTTTCGCGGCCTGTGCGCCGACGGCGCCGCCGTGATCGCCACGCTGCACGATCCGGCGCTGGCCGATCGGTTCGCCGACCGGATCCTGCTGTTGTACGGCGATGGTCGCTGGCGGCTCGGTGCGACCGCAGAGCTGCTCAATGCCCCCGAGCTGTCGGCACTGTATCTGACGCCGATCTGTGAGTTGCAGGGCGGCGGCCGGCGCGCCTTTATCCCTGCATAGCCGCGAGAACCGGGGCATGCAGCACGCCGTTGCTCGCGAGCACGGTAGTGGTAGCAAGGCTGATAGGCGCGCCATCAAGTTCGGTGAACTGCCCGCCCGCCTCGCGCACGATGACGCTCAAGGCTGCAATATCGAGCACGTTGAGGTCGGACTCGATCACGGCATCGAGCGCGCCGCGCGCGAGCAGATGGTAGTGCAGGAAATCCCCATAGCCGCGCAGCCGGTTAAGCTTACCGACCAGCTTGCCGAAGCGCGCCCAGCCGGAGGAGGCCGCCAGCGTCTTAAGATTCCCGGTCGATAAGACCGCCTGATCGAGACGCGCGGTCGCGCTGACGCGGATAGGCACGCCATCGAGGAAGGCGCCGGCGCCCTCCTCGGCCCACGCGAGCTCCCCGTAGACCGGCGCCAGCGACACGCCGAGCACCGCCCGGCCCTCGCGCCAGAGCGCAATCTGCGTGGAAAAAAACGGGCATTCGCGCACAAAGGACTTGGTCCCATCGAGCGGATCGACGAGCCAGATGCTCGAGGCCTCCATGGCGTGCTTCCCGCCTTCCTCGCCGTAAATCCCGTAATCGGGAAAGCGGCTCTCGAGCACCCGGCGGATCGCCTGTTCGGCCTTGAGGTCGGCCTCGGTCACTGGCGAGAGGTCGGATTTGATTTGGACGCTGAGCGGCTGCCGGTAAAGGGGCCGGATGACTTCGGCGGCCGCGCTGGCGGCGTCCAGGGCCGCTTTCAGTTCAGCAGACGGCATCGGATAGCTCCTTGAGGGTGGCGCTTTCGGCCTGCCGTTGACAGCCGGCCAAGCGCAACTTTACAGTGCCGGCGTCGTCAGGTGCATGGGAAGCCGGTGACATCCGCAAGGTGGCCATCCATTGGCCGCCACGGATCATTCCGGCGCTGCCCCCGCAACGGTAAGCGAGCTGTAACTGCGTCTTTTGGAGTGGATGGCCACTGCGATGATCGGGCTTTGAAGCCCGCTCGTCGTGGGAAGGCGACGCAGCCGGTCTGATTTCAGACCAAGCCCGCAAGCCCGGAGACCGATCTGACGGCACTGTTCCCAGTGACGCGGCGGGCGTCAGTCTGGCGCTGTCGCGCTGCGCTGCCTCCTGCCCCAGGTCGCCGGGTTTTTAACTCGGATGCCATGCGGGCGTGCATGGAGGAGTCTTAGGGATGCTCTCGTTCAAATGCTCTGCAGCAAGCGCTGCGGTTACGCTGTGGCTATTGGCGGGCTATTGCGCCCCGGCGCGGGCCGACGATGAGGACCTCTCGGAAGTGGTGGTCACCGCGACGCGCACGCCGATGCGGATCGAGGATTTTGCGGCGCCGGCCTTCGTGATCACCCGCGCGGATATCGATCTGTCGGTAGCCTCCGATCTGGCCGATCTCATCGCCGGCCATGCCGGCGTCGAGGTCACGCGCCTGGGAGGTGCGGGACAGACGACCTCGGTGTTCATGCGCGGCGCCGACAGCGATCAGGTCGCGGTGCTGGTCGATGGCGTCAGCATCGGCCTGGGCACGATTGGCGGCCCGAACCTGCAGAACATCCTGCCCGAGTCCGTCGAGCGCGTGGAAGTGGTCGAAGGGCCCCGCTCCTACCTGTACGGCACCGATGCGATCGGCGGCGTCATTAACGTGACGACGCGGGCGAGCGGCCCGCCGGGCGCCTCGGTCTACGCCTCGGTCAGCCGCTACGGCACCTATGACTACGCGGCCAGCGGCAGCGGGGATCTGAACGATACGGTCGGCGGCGGCGCGAACCTGTCGGTTGAAAAATCCGACGACTTCCCGAGCCAGAGCGGCGCCGGCATTCCGGACACCGACAGCGCCTACAGCAATGTCAGCGCCAACGCTCAGGTGCACGTGGCGCTCAACGATGAGCTCACGCTGCGCGCCAAGATGTGGCGCGCTTCAGGGCAGAGCGGTTACATCGGCTACAGCGAAAATCCCCCATACAACATCGTCGGCCTGACTGAAAACTACGCCACCGACACCTACGCGGCCGAAGCCGACTGGGCCAAAAGCGCTGCCGGCGACGGCCACCTGGTGCTGAGCCGCGCCGAGGATACGCTGGAGCAGCTGCAGTCAGCGGATTTTGCGCGCACGGTGCGCAACGCCGCCGATTTGCAGGACACCGTGCAGCTCGGCGACGCCAACCAGCTTACCGCGGGCACCACGATCAGCCACGAAGTGATCAACAGCGTCTCCTTTGGAGCGCCGTACGACGATGGCATGGCCACGCAGCTGTATTTTCTGCAGGATGAGCTGCGCTTGGGCGACGACGTCGCCGTGCTCGGCGTCGGCGACCATCGTTTCCAGATCACCAGCGACCTCGCGGGCGTGAATTTTGACCGCTCGGCGAGCCAGCTGATCTGGAACGGCAGCTTAAGCCATGAGCTCGCCCCGGGATTCAGGCTCAATGCCGGGGCCGGCAGCGCCTTTCATGCGCCTACTGCGACTGACCTGTTCGGCTTCGGCGGCAACCCGGCGCTGCTGCCGGAATTCTCGCACCAGGTGGACGTCGGCCTCGACTGGAGGCCGATCGCCGGCCAGTGGCTGCGCGTTGATGCCTTCAACAACAACGTCGATGATCTGATTATCTACGACAACTTCACCAATCAGGATCAGAACATCGGACGCGCGCGGATCCGCGGCATTGAGGCCACTTACGACGCCAGATTTGGCAGCTGGCACACGCGCCTCGACGGCACGGTGCAGGATCCGCAGCAGCTTGCCGACAGCCAGGACGCGGCCGGCCCGCTGCTGCGCCGCGCCCATTATTATTACAGCGCCATGCTGGCCTACGATGCGCACGGATTTGAGCTCGCGGCCACTTTCGCGGTCGTCGGCGAGCGCAGCGATTATGGTTATCCGGCCGACCTTTCGATGGGCGGCTATGCGCTGGTCAATCTCGTGGCCAATTATCAGCTGACCGAGGGCTGGTCGGTGCAGGCCGCGCTCAACAATGCCCTGAACAGAAACTACGTCGAGGCCGTGGGCTACAACACGCCCCAGCGCAGTGCGCTGCTGGCGATGCGTTACCAATGGCATTAGGCTGGCGGGCTTGGGACTTCCCACAAGGAATCATCGCGATGTCGCCCCGGCTGTCCAAGATCGTCACCCGCACCGGCGATGACGGCACGACGGGCCTTGCCAATGGCCAGCGCGTTGCCAAGGAATCGGCCCGCATTGAGGCCGGCGGCAGCGTCGATGAACTCAACTGCGCCATCGGCGTGCTGCTCGCGGCCAAAGGATTGCCGGCGCCGCTCAAGCACTGCCTGCTCGAAGTGCAGCACGAGCTATTCGATCTCGGCGGGGAGCTGGCCATTCCCGGCACGAGCGTGCTAACGAGTGAGCACGTGCTGCGCCTGGAAGCTGCGGTCGAAGCCGCCAATGAAGCACTGCCGCCGCTCAGGGAGTTCGTGCTGCCCGGCGGCGGCGCTGCGGCCGCCGCCTGTCACGTGGCCCGCGCCGTCTGCCGCCGCGCCGAACGGCGCTGCTGGGCGTTATCGCGTCTCGAGGCCGTCAACAGCGAATCGCTCCGCTACCTGAACCGGCTCTCAGACCTGCTGTTTGTATTTGCGCGCGTGCTGGCGCGCGCCCGCGGCGGCACCGAGCCGCTGTGGCGGCATGAGCGCAAACCCTCAGGCAAGCAGCGCCGCTAGGCCGTTCCAGTCAAAGGCATCGCCGGGATCAGTCTTGCGACCCGGCGCAATGTCGGCGTGGCCGGCAAGTCCGTCCGGCTCAAGCGACGGGTAAACCTTGCGCAGAGTTCTGATCAGCGCTGCGAGCGAGCGGTACTGCGCAGCCTCGTACGGCAGCTGATCGGTGCCTTCGAGCTCGATCCCGACCGAAAAATCATTGCAGGCGCTGCGCCCGCGCCAGCTGGAGACGCCGGCGTGCCAGGCCCGCTGGCCGAACGGCACGAACTGAATCGCCTCTCCGTCGCGGCGCAGCAGCACGTGCGCCGAGACGCGCTCGCCGGCGAGCTGCGCAAAATACGGATGCGCGGTGCCCTCGAGACTACCGGCAAATAACTGCTCGATCCATGGCCCGCCGAATTCTCCTGGCGGCAGACTGATGCCGTGCACGACGATCAGTTCCAGCGCGACGCCGGCCGGCCGCGCATCAAAATGCGTCGAGAGCACCTGGCGCACGCCGCTCAAAAGCCCGGTGGCGCGGTCGATGGAAAAATCAGCTGTCATGGCTTGAGCTCACGCCCGTATCTTAATGCACGGCGAGGCCTGGCTGACCCGACCGACCAGCGGCAGACGGTCGGCCGGATGCGGGATCAAAACCACGATTGCGTCACAGTTGGCGTTTCAGTGCCGGGGTGCCGGGCGCTTCGCGCGCCGCCCAAGCGCCTCAATGCACCACAATGTGAGCCGGATCGCAGCCCGCTTGCCGGCAAATTGCCAATCTCCCCATCTCACGGATTTTCAAGGAGAAATCCTTGAGTCCAATGGCCCCGGTCGACATCGATCCCTACCTGCTGATCCTGCGCTCGCTGGTGCCAGCCGCGCAGTCGATTGCCGTTTATTGGGCGAACGGCAAGCCGCTGGCCAAAGCCGACAGCGAAAGTCTTGCAGAGCTGCAGCTGTGCGCCAGAGATTTACTCGTTGCGATGAGCTCGCCCGATGCGCCGCCGCGTCGCGGCACGCGGCACACAATTGGCGGCGCGCCAGCGTACGTGCTGGTGTTGCGCGATGACAAGCAGGCGACGGTCGGCGCGGTCGGCCTCATCTGCGCACCCACGCCGCTGACGGCACGCACGCCGGCGGTCGACGACGTTGCGCAGGTTGCGCAGGCCGCGCTGGTGCTGCTCGCGCGCGAGTTATCGACGCGTAGCGCCGCGGGCGCAGAAACGTCGCCCGAGGCGGAACCGCCCGCCGAGGAAACGCCAACCGGTGAGCAGATCGCGGCCGATGACACCGTGTGGGATAACATCATCGACCAGGAACTTGAATCGCTCCTGACCCAGCTGCCGTGCGACAGCGCGCTGCTGTACCTGCCAGCGCGGGGCCTCAGGCAATTAAAGACCCAGCCGGCTGACACGCCGGAGCAACGCACCTTTATCGAGGAGCTGACGCGCCGGCATCTGTTCGGACTCGCGACCGCGAGCGGCGAGCTGCTGGTCGCCAATAAACTGCGCGAGACCGCCGGCGGCCCGTTGCTGCCGTACCGGATCCTCGCGCTGCCGCTGAAGAACCGCGAGGTGGTGGTCGGCATGCTGGCCGTGTTCCGCCGCCGCGAGCAGCCGCAGTTCCGCCCCGAAAACGCCCGGCCACTCGAGCGGCTGCCGGCCAGACTGCATGATCTGCTCACGACCAGTTTTGATGAGCATACGGGCCTGCTCACCCGGCAGCATTTCGAACTGCTCGCCCGGCAAAACCTGGATGCGGCGCCTGCCAAGTCGCGCTGCGTCGTGTACGGCGATCTTGACCGCATGCACTCGGTCAACGAACTGTTCGGCTTCAGCCTGGGCGACGCGGTGCTGCGCGGGGTTGCCAACCTGTGGCGCGGCACGGAGCTTACGGCCGGGAGCCTGGTCTGCCGGCTCTCGGGCGATCGCTTCGTCGCCCTGCTCGAGCACACCACGCTCAATCAGGCCCGCAGCTGGGCCGAGCGGCTGCGTGAGTCCATCCAAGTGAGCCAGCCGCCGGAAGGCTGCGCGGGCCTGCACGTCACCGCCAGCTTCGGTGTCGCGGGCCTGGCCGGCGACCAGACGCTGACCTTCGCGCTGGCGGCGGCCGAGACGGCCTGCAAAGCCGCCAAGGACCGCGGCCGCAACCGGGTCGAACTTTTTGCCGCGACCGACGCGAGCCTGATGCGCCGGCACGAAGACCTGCACGTGTTCCGCGAAGTCATCCGCGCGCTGGACGCCGGCCGCTTCGAACTGCTGGCCCAGCCGCTGGTGCCGCTCGGCGATCCGTCGCGCCCGACCCACTACGAAATCCTGGTACGGCTCCTGGACGGTGAGAATCACCTGATCTCGCCGGATAATTTCCTCTCGGCCGCGACCCGCTACCAGCTGCTGGCGCGGCTCGATCAGTGGGTGGTGCAGGAGGCGCTGTCGCGGCTTTCAGCGCACCGCGAGGCCCTGAAGATCAGCCCGACACGGTTCTGGATCAATCTGTCGGGCCAGGGCCTGGGCCAGGAAGATTTCGGCGACTTCGCCCGCACCGCGGTCAAGAGCGCGGGGCTCCCGCCCGGCCTGATCGGCTTTGAGATTACCGAGAACGCCGCGATCGGCAATCTGCAGATCGCCAAGCAGTTTATTTCGCGCCTGCGGGAACTGGGCTGCGAATTTGCGCTGGATGATTTCGGAACCGGCCTGTCCTCGCTGTCCTACCTTAAGGACCTGCAGGTCTCCATGCTGAAAATCGATGGCAGCTTCATCCGCGAAGTGCTGAAGGACCCACGCACCGATTCGCTGGTGCGCGCGACCGTGCAGATCGCCCAGCAGCTGGATCTGCAGACCACGGCCGAGTGCATCGAAACCCCGCAGCTGCGCGCCTACCTGGCATCGTTAGGCATCACCTACGGCCAGGGCTATGCGCTGGGCCACCCCAAACCGCTGAACGAAGTCATCCGTGCCCTGGTCGGCACCGCGACGCCTGCGGCCGATACCGGCTCGGCCCCGCGCCTGACGGCTTAAGCCTTCACTAAGCCGGCGGCTAAGCGCGCGGCGTAAGTCCGTGTAAGCTTCGGGCCGCATGGACTCAAAGCCCGATAACGCTGCGCTGATAGCCCGCGACCTGCGCCATGTCTGGCACCCGTGTACCCAGATGCACGACCATGAGGAGTTGCCGCCGGTTCCGATCCGGCGCGGCCGCGGCGTGTGGCTCGAGGATTTCGCCGGCAAGCGGTACCTCGATGCCATCAGCTCGTGGTGGACCAACCTGTTTGGCCACGCCAACGAGCGCATCAGCGAGGCGGTGGCCACCCAGGCGCGCACGCTCGAGCACGTGCTGCTGGCCGGCTTTACCCACGAGCCGGCGATTGAACTGGCCGAGCGGCTGACCGCGCTGGTACCGCCGGGCCTGACGCGCTGCTTCTTTGCGGATAACGGCTCGGCCGCGGTCGAGGTCGCGCTCAAGATGAGCTTTCACTACTGGCAAAACTGCGGCCGGCCCGGCAAGACGCGGTTCCTGACGCTCGGCAACAGCTATCACGGCGAGACGCTGGGGGCGCTGGCGGTGGGGGATGTGCCGCTGTACCGCCAGACCTACCGGCCATTGCTGCTGCCGGTCGTCACGGTACCTTCTCCCGACAGCTACGAATGCCGGCCGGGCGAATCGCTCGAGCAGCACACGCAAAGCCGGTTTGAACTGATGGAGGCGGCGCTCGCGCAGCACGCTCATGAGCTTGCCGCCGTCATCGTCGAGCCGCTGGTGCAGTGCGCCGGCGGCATGCGGATGTACGAGCCGCAATACTTAAGGTGGCTCCGTGAGGCGTGCGACCGGCACCAGGTGCAGCTGATCGCCGATGAGATTGCCGTCGGCTTCGGGCGCACCGGAACCTTGTTTGCCTGCGAGCAGGCTGGCATCCGCCCCGACTACCTGTGCCTGTCCAAGGGTCTGACCGGCGGTTATCTGCCGCTGTCGGTGACGCTGACCACCGAAGAGGTGTACGCGGCTTTTTATGCGCCTTACGCCGCCCAGCGGGCCTTCCTGCACAGCCACAGCTACACCGGCAACCCGCTGGCCTGCGCCGCGGCACTGGCGACGCTCGATATCTTCGCCGGCGAGCCGGTGCTCGAACGCAATCGCGAGCTCGCATTGCAGCTCGCCGACTGCGCGGCGCCGCTTCGGGACCACCCGCACGTCGCCGACGTGCGCCAGCGCGGCATGATCCTGGCAATCGAGCTCGTTTCTGACCGGGAAAGTCGCGCCCCTTACCCCTGGCAGGAGCGGCGCGGCCTGCGCGTCTACCGTCATGGCCTCACGCGCGGCGTGCTGCTGCGTCCCATCGGCAACGTGGTGTATTTCATGCCGCCTTACGTCATCAGTCCCGCGGAGATCGCGCTGCTGGGAACAGTGGCCGCCGAGGGCATCGAGCGCGCCACGTGCGACTGACGCGCATCTACGTGGCCGGCGCGCTGGCGCCCGACACGGAACAGCTCCTGCCGCGCGGCGCAGCCGACCATCTGCTTAAGGTACTGCGGCTGCGGCCGGGCGCGGAGCTGACGCTGTTTGACGGTCGGGGCGGCGAATATGCGGCGCGGTTGATTGGCGCCGAGCGTGGCGCCGCGCGGGTTGAGGTGGGCGCCCATGTGCCGATCGAGCGCGAATCGCCGCTGGCCGTGACGCTGCTGCAGGGCCTTACCCGCGGCGAGCGCATGGACCTGATTGTGCAGAAGGCGACCGAGCTTGGCGCGCGGGCCATCGTGCCGCTTACGGCTGAGCGCAGCGTAGTGCGGCTCGATGCGGCACAGATTCAAAAGCGCCTCGCGCACTGGCAGGCCATCGCCATCAGCGCCTGCGAGCAGTGCGGCCGCAACCGGCTGCCGCAGATTGGACCACTGACTGAGCTTCAGCGAGTGGGCACGCTCGCCCTTTCAGGCGCCCGGCTACTGCTTGAGCCGCAGGGCCGCCAGACGCTGGCTGGCGCATTGTCCGGCCACACCGAGGTCGCAGTGCTCATCGGGCCTGAAGGGGGCTTAAGCGATGCTGAGGTGGAAGCTGCCCTGGATGCGGATTTTGTCCCGTGCCGCCTCGGTCCGCGGGTACTGCGCACCGAGACGGCCCCGCTCGCTGCGCTCGTGGCGCTGCAGCTACTGGCCGGGGATCTGGGCCGCTAAGGGGCTGGCGGACGACTACCTAACGCGCTGTTTGCTGATTACCATGGCAAGGGCCTTCTCGGCGCGGCGGGTGCGCGTTTCTCCGCGCTTCGCCGTCGCAATCCATTCTGCGAATTCCTTGCGATGAGAATAGGCCAGAGCCTTAAATGCCATGGCTACGACCTTGTTCGCCGCCAGCGCACTCTTTAGCTCCTGCGGAATAGTGACTATGCGCTCAGAGTGATCGACAGCGATAGTCACTTTGACGATGTCTCCGGCTTTCGCCTTGGCACCCGCTTGCAAGGCTTTGCTAACCATCATCGAATGTGTGCCGTCGCCCGTTGGCATCAATGAATTCTGAAAGGCGAAGCCGTTGATCGTTCCCGCCACGGCGACGCGGGCCTTGGTGCCAAAAGCCTTCTGGACGCTAAAGGGAACCTGAAGATACGTCCATGCTCCACCCGGTCCATGTGCCGTCAGCCGAGTCTTGAACTTTTTCATGCGTTGCTTCGGCGCTGAGCCGTCAGTTCCGTTTGGATTCCTAAAGAGGCGACATTGTTGAGCGGCCAGAAGGAGTCAGACTGAGTCACGGCCATTAATTAGCGCCGACTGAGGTTTCCTCGGCGATCAGCGTCTCGATGCGCTCAAAGTCGGGAATCAGTGGCGCGTCGTTGAGCATGCGGGCGCGGCACAGCACTGGCCAGCGCTCCATCTGGCTCGGCAGCGAATCGGGACGGATCACCTCGGCGTTGAGGCGCAGCAGCTGCGGGAAGCCCTGCGAGATGAGGCCAAAAGCCCCGGCCTCGAGCCGCGAGCCCAGCGCATGCAGCAGCACGATCCGCGTGCGCGAGGAAGCTGGCAGGATCGGCTGCCCGCACAGGCCCTCGAAGGACACCAGCGGCAGCTGGCGGCCGCTCCAGCCGACGATGCCTAAGTACCACGGCGGCGCCCCGCCCATCTCGGTGGGCACCTGGTAGCCCACGACTTCGGCCACACAGGTGCGCGGAATCAGCAATCGGCCTTCGGCGAGCGGTACCAGCAGGCAATAGATCTCGCTGCCCGTTGCGTTCATCAGCCGCCGCCCGCAGCGGCGGCGGCGGCCCGGTGCCGCGCAACCAGGGGCAGGATCGCATCGATCAGCTGGCTTTCCTGGTAGGGCTTGCCGAGATAGTCATCGACACCGAGCTCGATCGCCCGCGCCCGGTGCTTCTCGCCGACGCGCGAGGTGATCATGATGATCGGCGTGCCCTGCAGGCGCGGATCGGCGCGCACGTGGGCCGCGACTTCGTAGCCGTCCATGCGCGGCATTTCGATGTCGAGCAGGATGATGTCGGGCGTATGCTCCTGGAGTATTGCGACCGCATCGAGGCCGTCGCGCGCGGTCAGCACGCGCATGCCGTTGCGTTCCAGCAGTCGCTGCGTCACGCGGCGCACCGTGATCGAATCGTCGACCACCAGCACCAGTGTGCGCTGGTCGCCGCGCTCGCGCAGCACCGTCGGCGGGGCACGGCCGCGCCATTCGGCGCGCACCAGTGCGCCGATGTCGAGAATGATCACGACCCGGCCGTCACTGAGGATGGTGGCGCCGGAGATGCCGCGGATCGAGGAGATCTGCGGGCCGACCGGCTTGACCACGATCTCGCGGCTGCCGACCAGTTCATCGGCCACCAGGCCCGTGGAATGCTCGCCGGCGCGCACCAGGATCACCGGAATGGCCGCGTCGTGCTCCGGGAGCGGCGCGCTTTCCATGCCGACGTACAGCGCCAGCGGCTGCAGGCGGTATTTCTGCTCGCCATAGAGGAAAGTGGCGCTGTCGCTGCGCAGCTGGGCGGCCACTTCATCGCGCGGCAGGCGCACGACGCCCTCGACGGTCGGCAGCGGCATCGCGTAGTACTCATCGCCGGTGCGGACCACGAGCGCATGGCTGATCGCGAGCGTGATCGGCAGCCGGATGGTAAAGGAGGTGCCCTGCCCCGCGGTGCTTTCCATGTGCAGCGCGCCGCCGAGCTTTTTAACTTCGGTCGCTACCACGTCCATGCCGACGCCACGTCCGGCTTGCTGCGTCAGCGCATCGGCGGTGGAAAAGCCAGGCTCCAGCACCAGCTGCATCACGTCATCGTCCGACAGCTGCTGCTGCGGCTGGATCAGGCCAAGCGCCAGGCCCTTGCGGCGGATGGCCGCCAGATCCATGCCGGCACCGTCATCGGCGACCCGCACGATGACCTCGGCGCCTTCGCGCTGCAGGCTCATGTGAATGCGCCCCACGGGCGGCTTGCCGCGCGCCACCCGTTCCTCGGGCAGTTCGATGCCGTGGACCACGGCGTTGCGCAGCAGGTGCTCGAACGGCGGCAGCATGTGCTCGAGCACCTGCCGGTCGAGCTCGCCGCTCGCGCCTTCGACCACCAGGTCGGCATTCTTGCCGGAATCGGCGGCGGCCTGCCGCACGATCCGTGCGAGGCGCTGCACATGGCGCTGGAACGAGACCATGCGCGTGCGCATCAGCCCGTTTTGCAGTTCGGTCACCGTGCGGGCCTGCTGCTGCAGCAGGTTCTGCGCTTCGGTCATCAGGGTCTCGAGCAGCTGCTGCAGGCTCGCCACGTCGCTGACCGATTCGGCCAGCGCGCGCGAGAACTGCTGCATGCTCGAGTAGCGGTCGAGCTCCAGCGGATCGAAGTCCTGGCGGTGCCCGGATTCATCGCTGTGGCGGTTGAGAATCTGCGCCTCGGTCTCGAGCTCCAGGTTCCGTAGCTGCTCCTTGAGCCGGGTGACCGTCCGCGCGAGCTCGGCCAGATTGAAATCGACCGAGCCGAGCTGCTGCTCCAGGCGCGCACGCGAGATGCTGACTTCGCCGGCGCCGTTCAGCAGCTTGTCGAGCAGTTCCGCGCTGACGCGCGCCATTTCGCCGCGCTCACCCTGCGCCCCCGGTTCCCGCCCCGGCGGCACCAGCGCCGGCGCGATGACCAGTACTGAGGTCTCGGTCGGGCCTGGCATCGGCGCAGGTCCGGTACCCGGGCGCCAGGCAAATTCGCTGCCCGGCGTCGCCAAAGGTTGCGGCACCAAGCTGGCATCGGGTGCAGCGGCCGCGGGTGCGGCCGGCGGCGGAGGCAGATCCGGTGCCGGGGCCGCGGGTGCGAGCACAACCGGCGCTGCGGATTCGGCCGGCGCCGGCGCGGCGGCAGGTGCGCTGCCGCTCGCGAGGGCGTGAATGCGGGCGATCAGCGCTGAAGCCGGTGCCACCGGGCGGCCGGCGGCAATCAGCTCTCTCATTCGCGCCAGCTCATCGATCGCTTCCTGCGCAATGCCGCGGGCGCGGTCATCGGCGTTCGCAATCCCCTGATCGATCAGGCTGACCAGGCTCTCCAGTTCGTGCGACAGATCGCCCATCGGCATGACGCCGGCCATGCGGGCGCCGCCCTTGAGCGTGTGCAGCGGGCGCTTCAGCGCGCCGACCGCCTGGCGGTCCGTGGGATTGCTGTTCCAGCTTTCGAGCGCGGTGCCGGCCGCTTCCAGCAGTTCGGTCGCCTCCTCGCAGAAAATTCCGGCGACCTCCGGATCGTAATCCGGCTGCGTTTCGGCGGACATTTCCGGCGCGCGCGGCGCGGCCGGCGGCGATGCCGCCTGGGCCGCCAGATGCATGCCGGTGCGCTCGGTCAGTGCCGTCGCTTCGGCGATCCGCCGGTCCAGCTCCACCTCGGCGCGCGCAATCCGCGCCCGAAGCGTGTCATGGAGCATGAAAAAGCCGGTCGATTCCTCGAGGTTCTGCGCCACCGCGAGCATCGCGGCCATGCAGTCGTCGAGCAGCAGGAGCGATGAATCATCGAGGCCAATGCCTGAGTCGAATGCCTTGCGCAGCCAGTGGTTCAGCGGCTCGGCCAGGCGCATGCCATGGCGGGACTGGGCCATGCGCGAACTGCCGGCGAGCGTATGAGAGGCGCGGTAGACCTCTTCGGTGAGCACGTGCGGCGCCGGATGGCGCTGCTCGCGCTGCAGCCAGGCACGGACCGCGGCCACGTGGCTGGTGGTCTCGCGCGCATAGATCTCGCGCAGCGCCATGTCGGGTTGCAGCGACTCATCAGCGCCCGCGGCGGGCGCTTGCGGCTCGTCCCCGGGCGGCGCCGGTGCGGTGGCCGCACCGGGCAGCGTGCTGCGCCGCGCCGTCGGCAACACCGTCGTGCCGGTTGGGGTATTGGGCGGCGGCGGGTCACGGCCGGCGGCCAGCGCGTAGGCGCGGCCCAGGATTTCGACCGCCTGCGGCCGGTTGCCATCGACCACGTCATGCAGGTCAGCCACCAGCAGCGGCAGCAGCCGGATGGCATCGCGCAGAATCTCGAGCAGTGCCGGCGAGCGCGCCAGCGTGCCTTCGATCAGCCGGTTGAGCAGGTTTTCGATCGACCATGAGAATTCGCCAAGATCGCGGGCGCCTACCATGCGCCCGCTGCCTTTGAGCGTGTGGAAGGAGCGGCGCAGCGTCGCCAGCGAGTCGACTTCGAGCGGGTTCTGGTCCCACAGCGGGAAGTGGTGCTGGATCTTCGCCAGTTCCTCCTGTGCCTCCTCGGTAAACAACCGCAGCAGCTCCGGATCGGGCTGTTGCGCCTTCGGGGGCTGCGCCGGCACCAGCACCGGCGGCTCGGATAAGTGCCTATCCGTACTGACCAGGTCCACGGTGCCGCTGATCTTGGGCAGCGGTGCGATGCGCACCGTGCGCTCATAAGTGCCCGGCGCCACCGGCGGCACCGTCGGAACGACCTGCTCGGGCTCGTTCGACAGCGTCATCAGACAGGTGGTCGCATTGTCGAGCATGTACCACGGATCGTTCCGTCCGGCCTGCAGCGTCTCGATGTAGTACTCGAGACTGACGATGGCATCGGCCAGCCGGTCGAGGTATTCGGCCGACAGCACCGCGCCGCCCGGCTGCATGACGCGCTTTAAGTGCCCGTTCACGCTATCGACTACATCGGCGGCGCGGCTCTTGCCGAGCATCAGCAGCCCGGCCTTGATGCCGCGCATCAGTTCGGTCCAGGTGTCGAAGCCGATCGCATCGAGCGTGCCGCTGACGTTCTGGGCAATGCTTTCCTTGACCCGCGCCAGGTTGACCACGCACTCGCGCAGCACCGCGCTCTGCACCTGCTGGAAATCCTGATCCTGCGGCTCCGGCTGCTCATCCTCGCCGCCGAGGTGCGGCAGAATCAGGCTGACCAGCTGGTTCTCGAGATGATCCTCAACGTCGATCAGGATGGCGGCTACCTGCACCAGCGCCGGCTGATCGGCCGCTTCGCTCCCGGCGACCATGGCCTCCAGCCGCGCGGTCGCCTGCTGCACCCGCGTGCGCAGCTCGCCTAAGCCCAGCACCCCGAGCGTGTCGCCGATCTTGCGCAATAATTCGGCCTGTGGCGCCAGCTCCTCGAGCTGGCCACCGGCACGGCGCACGAACAGATCCAGCACGTCCTTGACCCGCGTCAGGTCCTCGCGGATCGCCGCCGCGACGGTGTGCATCAGCTTGACCGAAGGGGCCGACAGATTGTCGCGCTCCTGCTCGATGGTCTCGTCGGCCGGCAGCAGCTCGCCGAGCCGAAAGCTGGCGCGCACCGCGGCCACGCGCGGGCCGGCGGTGGAGGAGCGGGCGACGTAGTACAGAAGGTTATTCAGCAATTCGATCGGCGGGCTCTGCGCATAGCGGGCTTCGCCCTGCTCGAACAGGCGCTTGATCTCCCGGTCCGCAAGGCCCAGCAGCCGCTTGACCGAGACGCCCGCCTCGACACCGTTTTCGCGCAGCGCCTCGAGCAATGCCCCGGTGACCCACCACAGCTGAAACACGCTCTGCTGCGTGGCCACCTGCTCAAGTCGCGTGGCCACCGCCGAGAGGATTTCCAGGTTCTGGTCCTGGCGCTCGCCGCGGATCCAGCCGACCAGGCCGGTCTGGAAGCGTGCCCGCAGGCGCCGCGCCCACTGGGCCACCGACAGCGGTGTTTCGCCCGGCGTCGGCGCGGTCGGCTGCGCCTGGCGGTCGGACTTCAGATTCAGCAGCAGCAGCGTGCCTTCCGACAGCAGCGCGCGGCCGCGCACCGCGCGCAGGTCATTGAGCAGCGGCAGCAGCACGAGGGCCAGGTCACGGCCGCCGGCCAGCACGCGCTCCAGGTACCCGGGCAGCTGCACCATCGCGCGCATCAGCGCATCGAGCGACTCGGCCTGGTTCTTCTGTTCACCGAAGGAGACCAGCAGATAGCGCGCGACCTGCTCCATTTCCTCTGCGAGCAGCGCCGCCCCGTAGATCTCGAGCACCCGCAGCGCGCCCTGCACCTGGTGCAGTTCGCTGACGCAGCGGTCCAGCAGGGCGCGGTTGTCGGGCTGCTCGACGTGCGCCTCAAGGGCGGTGCGCGCATCGTTCAGCGCCACGCCGACCTCGCGGGTCACCGAATGTAGTGTCTGTGTGGCCAGCTCGCTCATGTCGCGCTCTGCTAGGAGCCGCCGAGCGCCTTGATGCGCCCGTGGGTGCCGGTCGCGCCGACGGTCTCGCCAAGCACGCGGTGCAGCCCGGTCGACTCCGGCGGCCCCGGCAGCCGGAAGCCGGCCACCGATTTGCGCAGCGCCGCCGACAGGTCGGCGAGCTTGGTGATCGCCTGCGAGGTGGCGCCGGTCGAATCGGCGGTCTGGGCGCTGATCTCGCGCAGCACCTGGGTGTTGCGCGCAATGCTCTGTGCGGCAGTGGACTGGCTGCGGGCGCTGGCCGAAATATTCTGCACCAGGCTCGCGATCTGGTTGGACACCTGTTCGATTTCCTGCAGCGCCGCGCCGGCGTTTTCCGCCAGCAGCGCACCACCGACGACGTCGGTCGTGCTGCGCTCCATCGAGACCACAGCCTCGTTGGTATCGGTCTGGATGGTCCGCACCAGCACTTCGATCTGCCGGGTCGCGGTCGCGGCCCTCTCGGCCAGCCGCTGCACCTCGTCGGCCACCACGGCAAAGCCGCGGCCGGCTTCGCCGGCCATCGAGGCCTGGATCGAAGCGTTGAGCGCTAAGATGTTGGTCTGTTCGGCGATGTCGCTGATCAGCTCGATGATGTTGCCGATTTCCTGTGAGCTTTCGCCCAGGCGCTTGATGCGCTTGCTGGTCTCCTGGATGGTCTCGCGAATGGTGTTCATGCCATCGATGGTGCGGCGGACCGCCTCGCCGCCCTTGTGGGCGACGTCGACCGAATGGCGGGCCACATCCGCGGCCCGCTCGGCGTTGCCCGAAACTTCCTCGGTCGAGCTGGCCATCGCGGCAATCGATTCTGTCGCCCCGCCGATCTGCTTGGCCTGCGCGCCGCTCGCCTTGGCGAGGTGCGAGGCAAGCGCCTGGGTCTGACGGGTCGCGCTATCGAGCTGGATCGCCGAAGTGTTGATGGTCGCGACCAGTTTGCGCAACGCCTCGACCGCGTAATTGACCGAATCGGCGATCGCACCGGTAATATCTTCGGTCACGGTGGCCTGTACCGTCAGGTCACCATCGGCGAGGCTCGCCATTTCATCGAGCAGGCGCAGGATTGCCTGCTGGTTGCGCTCGGTCTCGGCGCGCTGTGCTTCGACCGCCTCGCGCTGCTCGGCGGCCGCGGCATTGAGCCTGGCGAGCTGGCGTGGCAGCAGGCCGAGCGGCAGCAGCGCTGCGAGCGCTACCGCCGCGCCGATCCATCCCGGCACCGATGCGATGCCGGCCAGCGGCAGCAGCGCGATGATGGCGGCGGCGACCATCAGCGCGGCACTCATGCCGATCAGCCGGCGCGGCCAGCCGGAAGCCACGGCGGATTCGGCCTCGCTCACGCGGACGCTCCGCAGAAAGCCGGATCCTCGACCAGCTTGCGCAGGCTCAGCACCGGCCACTGCTCGCCATCGCGGCTGAAGCTGCCGGCCAGGTACTGCCCGCACTGCACAATCGTCGCCGGTGTCTGGCCGGTGAACTCCGATTCTGCAAAGCGGCGAAAGCCGAGCACTTCATCGACCAGCAGGCCGGCCGGAATGTCGCGGAAATTGACCACCAGCAGTCTTGTATTGCGCGACGCGGGCGTCACGCCTCCCCCCAGATATTGACGCAGATCGATCACCGGCAGCAGCTGCCCGCGAATGCTCGCGAGCCCCAGAATCCAAGCCTTGGCCCCCGGCACGCGCGTCAGCGGGCTCGGCACGCCGAGCACCTCGCGGGTCTCCTCGCGGGCCACCAGGTACAGCTCCCCGGCCATGCGCAGGGCCACTCCAACCCATTCCGGCGCCCCGGCCGGATCGGTTTCAGGTGCGGCAGTCACAGCGCGGCCCCGCCGTTCCATCTCGGCGAGCAACTCGAACGGACGGTCCCGCAGGCTCTTGAGCGTTACGCTCTCCGGCATGTTCAGGCGGCGAGCGCGGCTTGCGCCTTCTCAACCAGTTCGTCGGTCGAGACCGGTTTGACCAGATAGTCGATAGCGCCCTGCCGCAATCCCCAGATGCGGTCGGTTTCCTGGCCTTTGGAGGTGACCATCACGATCGGGATCATGCTGGTATTCGGATCGCCGTTGAGCGTGCGGGTCGCCTGGTAGCCGTTGACGCCCGGCATCACGATATCCATGAATATCAGGTCCGGGTGCATCTGCTTGGCGAGCCTGATGCCCTCGGCACCGTTGGCGGCCACCGCAATGCGAAAGCCGTGGCGCTCGAGCGCCTTGCGCATGACGTGCACCTCGGTCGGCGAGTCGTCGACGATCAGGATCAGCGGCATGCTCATCTCCCGATATGCGCTTCAATCGCGCCCAGCAGCTCGTCCTTGGTGAACGGCTTGGTGAGGTAATGCTCGGAGCCGACGATGCGGCCGCGGGCCCTATCGAACAGCCCGTCCTTGGACGACAGCATGATCACCGGGATCGCGCGGAACACGCGGTTGTGCTTGATCAGCGCGCAGGTCTGGTAGCCGTCCAGGCGCGGCATCATGATGTCCACGAACACGATGTCGGGCTGGTGGTCGGCAATCTTGGTCAGCGCATCGAACCCGTCGACCGCCGTGAACACCTCGCACCCTTCCTTGGCGAGCAGGGTTTCAGCCGTCCGGCGGATGGTCTTGCTGTCATCGATGACCAGCACTTTCAGACCGTTGAACGGCGAGGCGTCGGCGCTCACGTTCTCAGGGCTCCTTTGCGCGGTGGTTTCCATGTTCTGATACCTTCGGGTGCCCGTGCCGAGACGGAACCGGCACACCTGAAAAGTATCAGTTGTTTTAACATATCGGCACAACCGGGGCTATGCCACCTGCGTCACGGTTTTGGAAACCGGCGGGCCTGAAGCAGGACATAATCCGAGCGGCCATGCCATAACTAGCAGCAGGCAAAGGGAAGGCTTCCGATGAGCAAAGGCGTGCGCCTCGCTGTGGTCATGGATCCGATCGACCACATTAAATTTGAGAAGGACACGACGCTGGGGATGCTGCTGGCCGCCCAGGCACGCGGCTGGTCGCTGCACTACGCCGAGCTTGCCGACCTGGCGCTGCGCGACGGCGTCGCCGAGGCGCGCACGCGGCCGCTGACCGTGCGCGCCGACCCGCACAACTGGTTTGAGCTCGGCGCCGGCCAGCACGGCCGCCTCGGCGCGTTCGATGTGCTGCTGATGCGCAAGGACCCGCCCTTTGACATGGAATATATCTACGCCACCTACCTGCTCGAGCGCGCCGAGCTCGACGGCGCGCTGGTGGTGAACCGGCCCCGCGGCCTGCGGGACATGAACGAGAAGGTCTACACGGCATGGTTCGCCGACTGCTGCGCGCCGACGCTGGTGACCCGCGACATGGGCGCGATGGACGCCTTCGCTGATCAGCACGGCACCATCGTCTGCAAGCCGCTGCACGGCATGGGTGGGCAGTCGGTGTTCGTGCTCGAGCGCGGCGACAAGAACCGGCACGTGGTGTTCGAGTCGCAAAGCGATTACGGCCGACGCTTCGCCATCGTGCAAAAGTACCTGCCGGAGATCGCCTCAAGTGGCGATGCGCGGGTGCTGCTGATCGACGGCGAGCCTGCTCCCTACGCGCTGGCGCGCATACCGGCCGCCGACGACAACCGCGGCAATCTGGCCGCCGGAGCCCAGGGCGTGGCTCGTCCGCTGACCGATCGCGACCGCTGGCTCGCCGGCCGGATCGGGCCGGCGCTGCGCGAGCAGGGCATGCTGTTTGTGGGGCTCGATGTGATCGGCGGCTTCGTGACCGAAATCAACGTGACCAGCCCCACCGGCGTGCGCGAACTGCACAAGCAGTGCGGCCTCAACGTCGCGGACATGCTGATGGAAGCGATCGCCGCGCGCCTCGCAAAGCAAAACTCGCCGTGAATGCGGTAGCTCCGGTCCGGCCGACGGCCGCCCTGCCCGGGTGGGCTGGACGGCGCGAGGGCCGCGCGCCGGTGCGCGAGCGGCTGATCACGATGCTGCTGCTGGTCGCCCTGGCGCATGCCATTGTGATCCTCGGGCTGACCTTCGGCACCTCAGGGCCGGGCCATGAGGCGCCGGGACTCGAAGTGCTGCTGGTCACCGAGGATCTGCCGCCGGCGGACCGCAACGATCAGGCGGCCTACCTCGCCCAGCGTACGCAGCTCGGCTCGGGCAACACGCACGAGCTGCCGACCGGCAGCCCGCAAACCCAGCTCGCCGCGCTTGAGGCGAGCGACACCGGTACCGATCAGGAGGATACGCAAGGCGCAGCTGGCGCCGAGGCCGCGCTCGCGAGCAGTGCCGCAGGACCGCTTATTTCGTATTGGGGAGCGGCCGGCAATGGCCTTTCCGACCGCTACCGCTCGGCTGCCGGCCGGCAGTGGGCCCAGACCGGCCGGGGCGATGCGGACGAACTCGTACTGCGCGGGGACATCCGCACCGGCCAGTGGCTGAGCCCCGATACCCGCGAGTCCGACCTCGCTCCTTATATGGATGCCTGGCGGCGGCGGATCGAGCGGTTGGGGTCGCTCAACTACCCGTCGGAAGCCCGCGAGGCCGGATTATCGGGCAGCCCGGTGATCGAGGTGGTGATCGATTCGGCAGGGCGGCTTTTGGAAGCTTCGGTGCAGCGCAGCAGCGGCTGGGCGGAGCTCGACCAGGCGGCCCTTGGCATCCTGAAATTGGCCAGTCCATTTAACCCATTCCCGCGCCAGCTGGCGGGCCGGTACCGGGTGCTGCGCTTCAGTTACCAGTGGGAATTCGTGGCCGGGCAGCCGGGCGGCGCCGGCAGCGTGATCAGCGGCGCGAACGGTGCGTCCGGACCTTGAGAGGGTTTGCGGCCGCCCCCATACTGGCCCGCATGGGCGATAACTCCTATCTGGCCAATCAGCTGCTGATCGCAATGCCCTCGCTCCAGGACGGCAATTTCGCGCACAGCGTGGCGCTGATCTGCGAGCACAGCGACCGCGGCGCGCTCGGCATCGTGCTCAATAAACCGCTGCAGATGACCTTAAGCGACGTGCTCGCCCAGATGAAACTCGCGCCGCAGGATGAGGCCATCGGCGGCCTGCCGGTGTTGCAGGGCGGACCGGTCAACACCGACCGCGGCTTTGTGCTGCATCGTCCGGGCGGGCAGTGGGACTCGACGCACAAGGTCTCCGATCATATTCAGGTGACCACCTCGCGCGACGTGCTGGCGGCGATGGCGCGCGGCGCCGGTCCCCAGGATGCCTTCATCGCGCTGGGCTACGCGGGCTGGGAGCCCGGGCAGCTCGAGCGCGAGATCCTCGACAATGCCTGGCTGTCGGTGCCGATGAATGAGCGCATCGTGTTCGAGTTGCCTTATGAGGAGCGCTGGCAGGCAGCCTGGCAATCCCTCGGCGTTCACAGCTCGCGGGTCAGCCTGACCGCCGGTCATGCCTGAGCGCCTCGCGCGCCTGATCCTGTCGTTCGACTTCGGAACCCGCCGTATCGGCATCGCGAGCGGCGATACCATCAGCGGCACTGCGACCCCACTCACTGCCGCACTCAGCACCCCGCGCGGCCCGGACTGGATCGCCATCGATAGGCAGCTCAAGCGCTATGGGCCGGACCTGCTCGTGGTCGGCACCCCGTATAATGTCGACGGCACGCCGGGGAGCCTGCACGCCGCGGCGGCCGGGTTCGCCGCGGAGCTTGCCGCACGCTCGGGTCTGCCGGTCGAACGCGTCGATGAGCGTTTCTCCTCGCTCGAGGCGAGCGCCGAACTCAAGGCGCAGCGTGCCGCCGGTACGCGACGGCGGCGGGTGGCGCGTGCCGACGTCGACAGCACCGCGGCCGCGATACTGCTGAGGCGCTGGCTGCAGGGGGAACGGGATGCAGGCGGCCATGGGCCGCGCTGAACCGCGGCCGGGATCTGAACTGAGGACGGACATGCTCGAGCAACGACGGGCCGACGGCAGCTTGCGCCACCTGATCAGCCTCGCGGATCTGTCCCGCGCCGAAATCCAAGCGCTCCTCGACCACTCGGCGCGCTACGTGAGCGATGCCGGCGCCAGGCCGCCGAGCAACCGCTCGCTCAACGGCATCACCATCGCCAACATGTTCACCGAGCCCTCGACCCGCACGCGCGTCAGCTTCGAGCTGGCCGGGCGGCGCCTCGGCGCCGACGTGCTCAACATCGAGGTGCAGCTGTCCTCGCGCGCCAAGGGCGAGAGCATGCTCGATACGATCCGCACGCTCGAAGCGATGCATATCGACGTACTGGTGATCCGTGACTCCGAGCCCGGCGTGATCGAAGAAGTGGCCCGCGACGTGGCCCCGCACGTCAGCGTGCTGTCGGGCGGCGAAGCGCACGTCGTCGCACCCGACCCAGGGGCTGCTCGATGCGCTGACCATCCGCCAGCGCAAGGGCGCGGATTTTGGCCGCCTGACGGTGGCGCTGGTGGGCGATATCCGCCACTCGCGCGTCGCCCGCTCGGCCTATGAAGTGCTGACCGCGCTCGGCGTCGGGGAGCTGCGGCTGATCGCGCCAGCCGAGATGATGCCGCCTGCGGAGGAATTCCCGGGTTGCCGGCGCTTCCACGCGCCGGCGGATGGGCTTGCCGAGGCCGACGTGGTGATGATGCTGCGCATCCAGAAGGAGCGCATGCTGCAGGCGATCGATTCCGGACGGCGCCGAATACTTCGCCCGCTTCGGGCTGACGGCCCCGCGCTTGAGGCTGCGCCAAAGCCGATGCGATCGTCATGCATCCGGGGCCGATGAACCGCGAGATTGAAATCTCCTCCGAGGTTGCCGACGGTCCGCAGTCGGTGATCCGCGACCAGGTTCGTAACGGGGTCGCGGTCCGCATGGCAGTGCTCGAAACCGTAGCCCGGCCGCGGCGGTTAGGCGTTTGAGCGGCGCGCCGGCGCCAGCGGCCGCTACGCGCGGCACGATCTATTCCGAGACCGCGGCGATTGTCGCCCATACCAGCTACGAGGGGGCTCAGTACGTGCTGCGCCTGCTCGCGCCGCGCATTGCCGAGCGCGCGACCCCTGGCAGCTTCGTGCATTTGTGCTGCGCGGCCGAGCTGCCGATGCGCCGGCCGCTGTCGATCATGCGCGTGCACCGCAGCGCCGGCTGGATCGAGCTGCTCTACAAGGTGGTCGGCAGCGGCACCGCGGCGCTCGCCCGGCAGCCCGTCGGTGAGAAGCTTGCCGTGCTGGGACCCATCGGGCATGGCTTTACCGCGCACCGGGCGCGGCCGCGGGTGCTCGCCATCGGCGGCGGCGTCGGCATTCCGCCGATGGTGTTTCTCGCCGAGCAGTTGCAGAGTGAGGACGCGGCGCACTGGAAAACGCTGGTATTGATGGGCTCGGAGATCCCGTTTCCGTTCCGCGCCCGCCCGTCACGCATCCTGGTGCCGGGCATCGAAGCCGGTGCGATCGGCTGCATGCCCGAGCTCGATGCGAGGGGGCATCGCCGCGAGGCTCGCGAGCCGGCAGGGGTACCCTGGCTGCTTTGACGGGCTGGTGACCGAACTGGCAGGGCAGTGGCTTACCGGGCTGGAGGCGGCGCAACGCGCCGAGGTGGAGCTTTTTGCCTGCGGGCCGACGCCGATGCTGCGCGCGGCGGCCAAGCTTGCCGCCGAGTACAGCTGCCCGCTCAGGTGTCCTGGAGGAATTCATGGCCTGTGCGGTGGGCGGCTGCGCCGGCTGTGCGGTGCGGGTGCAGACGGAGGCGGGCCCGGCGATGAAGCGGGTGTGCGTCGATGGGCCGGTATTTGAGGCCGCCGCGGTGTTCGGCTGAGCTCGCTTTAGCCGAAATTGATACTGCGCCTCGAGGTTGCTGCGCGAGTCGGCGTTGGTCAGCGCCTCGTCCAGATCGATCCGCCCGTCCTTGTACAGCTTCAGCAGCGACATGTCGAAGCTCTGCACGCCGCGCTCGGTGCTGAGCACGATCGCTTCCTTGACCCCGATGACATCGGCCTTCTTGACCAGGTCGGCGATGTGCGGCGTGTTAATCATCACTTCCACTGCCGCGACGCGTTTGCCACCCTTACCCGGCACCAGACGCTGCGCGATGATGGCGCGCAGATACTGCGACAGGTCGAGGGTCATCTGTTTGTGCTGCTGGTGCGGAAACATGTTGATGATCCGATCGAGCGATTCGGCGCAGTTGTTGGCATGGAGCGTGGCCAGCACCAGATGGCCGGTGCCCGCCAGCGAAATGGCGGCCTGCATGCTGTCGCGGTCGCGCACTTCGCCGATCAGGATCACGTCCGGTGCCGCGCGCATCACTCCGCGCAGCGCCCGCTCGTAGCTGTTGGTGTCGAGCCCGACCTCGCGCTGATTGACGATCGAGCGCTTGTTACTGTGCAGGAACTCGATCGGATCCTCGATGGTGACGATATGGTCCGACATGGTCTCGTTGCGGTGGTTGATCATCGCCGCGAGCGTGGTCGACTTGCCCGAACCGGTCGCCCCGACCATCAGCACCAGTCCGCGCTTCATCACTGAAAGATCGCGCAGCGCCTCCGGCAGGCCGAGCTCCTCGAGCTTTGGCATGTCGGCGGTGATGTAGCGCAGCACCAGTGCCGGGTAGCCGCGCTGGTAGAACACATTGACGCGGAAGCGCCCGAGACCGGGCTCGGAGATCGCAAAATCGATCTCGAGCTCGCGCTGAAAAGTCTCGATCTGCTCCGGATTCATCATCGCAAAGGCGGTCGAGCGCACCGCCTCCGGCGACAGTACCTGCTTGTTGATCGGCTTGATCTGCCCCTCGATCTTGATCTTGATCGGCGAATTGCAGCTGAAAAACAGGTCCGAAGCCTTCTGCTCGACCATCAGCTTGAACAGCGGGGCGGTATTCGAGGACCGCCTGCGTGTCGGTGGCGACCAGCTTCTCGTCAGAGGTAGACATGCGCGGCTTGGGACTCAACCGTGCTCACTCCTCGGATTCATCGACAATGTGCAGATCGCCGTCGCCCTCCACGGGCCGGCCTTCGCGCTTGCTTTCCAGCTTGACCCGCAGCCGCAGTTCGTTCTTCGAGTCGGCGTTGCGCAGCGCGTCCTCGTAGCCGATCAGGCCGCGCTCGTACAGCTCGTACAGCGCCTGGTCGAAAGTGTTCATGCCGAGGCGGTTGGAGCGGGACATGACTTCCTTGATCTTCGCCACTTCGCCGCGGAAGATCAGGTCCTGGATCAGCGGCGAATTGAGCATGATTTCCATCGCCGCGATGCGCCCGGAGCCCGCTTCGCGCGGGATCAGCCGCTGCGCGATCAGCGCGCGGATATTGAGCGACATGTCCATCAGCAGCTGCTCGCGCCGCTCCTCGGGGAAGAAGTTGATGATGCGGTCGAGTGCCTGGTTGGAGCTGTTGGCGTGCAGCGTGGCGAGCACCAGGTGGCCGGTCTCGGCGAACTGAATGCCATATTCCATCGTCTCGCGGTCGCGGATTTCGCCGATCAGGATCACGTCCGGGGCCTGCCGCAGGGTATTTTTCAGCGCCATGTGCCACGATTCGGTATCGACGCCGACCTCGCGATGCGTGATGACGCAGCCGCTTGTGCTGGTGTACGTACTCGATCGGATCCTCGATCGTGACGATGTGGCCGTGGGTCTTCTCATTGCGATGGCCGACCATGGCAGCCAGGGTGGTCGATTTGCCCGAGCCGGTGCCGCCGACCACGATCACCAGACCGCGCTTGGAGAGCACCACTTCCTTGAGTATCGGCGGCAGCTCAAGCTCCTCGAAGGACGGAATCTTGGCGTTGATCAGCCGGATGACGCAGCCGGAATGGCCCTGCTGCACGAAGGCGCTGACGCGAAAGCGGCCGATGCCCTGCGGCGCGATCGCAAAATTGCATTCCTTGGTGGAATCGAATTCCTTGGACTGGCGGTCGTTCATGATGCTGCGCACCAGCAGCGCCGACTGCTCCGGCGTCAGCGCGCGGTCCATCTGCGGGCGCACTTCGCCGTCGATCTTGACGGCGGGCGGGAACGCCGCGGTGATGAAAAGATCGGAACCCTTCTTCTCCACCACCCGCCGGAGCAAGTCCTGCATGAGTTTGATTGCCTGCTCGCGATCCATAGGGGTCCCGCCGGTCGACTGACCGTTACATTGCGTCCTTGTTCTGGGCCTTGTAGCGCGCCTCTTCCTTGCTGACCTGCCCCTTGGCGACCATGTCGGCGAGGCACTGGTCGAGCGTCTGCATGCCGGCGGCCATGCCGGTCTGGATCGAGGAGTACATCTGGGCAATCTTGCCCTCGCGGATCAGGTTCCGGATGGCGGGCGTGCCGATCATGATCTCGTGGGCCGCGATGCGGCCGCCGCCCGTGCTGCTTCATCAGCGTCTGCGAGATCACCGCCCGCAGCGACTCCGACAGCATCGAGCGGACCATGTCCTTCTCCTCGCCCGGAAACACGTCGACGATGCGGTCGATGGTCTTGGCGGCCGAGCTGGTGTGCAGCGTGCCGAACACCAGGTGGCCGGTCTCGGCCGCGGTCAGCGCCAGGCGGATGGTCTCCAGGTCGCGCATTTCGCCGACCAGGACGATGTCCGGATCCTCGCGCAGCGCCGAGCGCAACGCTTCGCTGAAGCCGAGCGTGTCGCGCTTGACCTCGCGCTGGTTGATCAGGCATCGCTTGGATTCGTGCACGAACTCGATCGGATCCTCGATCGTGATGATGTGATCGGGACGGTTGTCGTTGCAGTGATCGATCATCCCGGCCAGCGTGGTCGACTTGCCCGAGCCGGTCGGTCCGGTGACCAGCACCAGGCCCGCGCGGCAGCATGCACAGGTCGCGGAAGATCTTCGGCGCACTGCAGATCGTCGAGCGCTGAGAATGACCGAAGGAATGTTGCGGAAGACCGCGCCGGCGCCGCGGTTCTGATTGAACGCGTTGACGCGGAAGCGCGCAAGCTTTGGAATCTCAAAGGAAAAATCGGTCTCGAAGCGCTCTTCGTAATCCTTGCGCTGCCCGTCGTTCATGATGTCGTACACCATGCCGTGCACTTCTTTGTGCGTCAGCGCCGGCATGTTGATCCGCTTCATGTCGCCGTCGACGCGGATCATCGGCGGCACGCCCGCCGACAGATGCAGGTCGGAGGCGTTGTTCTTGACCGCGAAGGCCAAAAGTTGAGCTATGTCGACCGCCATCCGTGCCCCTCGCCTGGCGTTGCGCCCGGCGGCTGAAAAGCCCGGCCAGTATAACGGAGGGTGTTTGGTGCCAATATGTTAATTGATCCGCAGAATTCGATACTGGGGGTCGAACTTGAGGCGAGATTGCACGGCATTCGTGCCCGGCTGAGCCGGGCGGCGCTCGCTGCCGGCCGTTCCGCCGAGTCGGTCACGCTCGTGGCGGTCAGCAAAGGGCAGGGAGAAGCTGCCGTGCGGACGCTGGCCGCGCTCGGCGTGCAGCACTTTGGCGAGAACTACCTGCAGGAGGCGCTGCCGAAAATGGCGGCGCTCGCCGACCTGCCGCTTTGCTGGCATTTCATTGGGCGCATCCAGGCGAACAAGACCCGCCAGGTGGCCGCAAATTTCAGCCTGGGTGCACGCGGTCGACCGGCTGCGCATCGCCACGCGTCTTGGCGAGCAGCGCAGCGCGCACCTGCCGCCGCTCAATGTCTGCGTGCAGGTCAATATCGCCTCCGACGACGCCAAGGCCGGCGTCGATGTGGCCGACTGCGGCGCCCTGGTGGCGGCCGTGCAACCGTTGGCCGGCCTGAAACTTCGCGGCCTGATGTGCATGCTGCCGGAGCAGCTGGCGCCAGGCGCGCCGGCGCAGCATTTTGCCGAGCTGCGCGCGCTGCTTGCGCGGCTGAACCGCGAGGGCGCGGCACTCGATACGCTGTCGATGGGCATGAGCGGGGACTTCGAGGCCGCGGTCAGTGCCGGCGCGACGCTGGTACGCATCGGCACCGCGCTGTTTGGCCCGCGCGCCGCTGCCGCTGCCGCTGCGGCACAAAACGCATAGAATCCTGATTTTCTGCCATCTGACCGGCAACGGCATGCCAGGCTCGTGCGATGCGTGATCTCAAAATCGGCTTCATCGGCGGCGGCAACATGGCCCGCGCCCTCATCCGGGGCCTGCTCGATCACGGGCTGCCGGCCGGCCAGATCCAGGTCGGCGAGCCGCTCCCCGCCGGTCGCGAGGAGCTGCGCCGCCTGTTTGGCATCGCGACCTTCGCCGATAACGCCACGGCCGCGGCCGGGGTGCAGCTGCTGGTGCTGGCGGTCAAACCGCAGCAACTGGCCGCTGCCGCGGCTTCTTTAGGTGCGGTACTGCCGCGGCCTGGGCCGGTGTTGCTGTCCATCGTCGGCGGTGTCCGTACGGCGGCGCTGCGCACCTGGTTGCCGGGATTGCCGCTGGTGCGGGCCATGCCTAATCGCGCGGCGCTGGTCGGCGCGGGCATCACGGCGCTTTTTGCCGCCGCGGATGTCGACCGGCAGGCGCGGGCCCTGGCCGAGCAGGCGCTGACGGCCACCGGACGCTGCGTCTGGGTCGGCGAGGAGGCACTGCTGGATGTGGTCACGGCCGTATCCGGCAGCGGCCCGGCCTATTTCTTTTTGCTCGCCGAACAGCTGGCGGCGGCCGGCCGGGCGCTGGGCCTCGATGCGGCCACGGCGCAGCTGCTGGCGGCCGAGACGCTTATCGGTGCCGGCAAGCTCGCGCACGCGGATCCGAACCTGGCCGAGCAGCGCGCGGCCGTCGCATCCAAAGGCGGCACCACGGAGGCCGCCCTGCGGGTACTGCACGATGGCGGCATGGCGACGCTGATCGACGCCGCGGTGGCGGCGGCGGCGCAGCGCAGCGCCGAGCTGGCCGATGAGTTCGGATCGGCCTGATAAGCGGAGTGTTTCCCGGCTTTAGGAGTGGGCGTTGATGGCGGCGCTGATCTATCTGGTCGATACCCTGCTGTCGCTGTGCCTGCTGGCCGTGCTGCTGCGGCTGCTATTGCAATGGTCGCGGGCCGATTTTCGCGCGCCGCTGGTCCGTTCGCTGGTGCAGATCACCAACCCGGTCGTGCTGCCGCTGCGCCGGGTGCTGCCGGCCATCGGCCGGCTCGACACGGCAAGCGCGGTCGCCGTGCTGGTCTTTGCCGCGGCCGACGCCGCGGCGCCGTCGATGCTAAGCGGGGTCGGCCTGCCGCCGGCCGTGCCATGGGGCTGGCTGACGCTGGCCGAGATCGTGCGCATGGTGCTGCGGATCTACCTGTTTACGGTTTTCCTGTACGTGCTGCTGTCGTTCCTGACGCCGGGCAGCTATTCGCCGGCGAACGCGGTGCTCGCGCCGCTGGCCGAGTCGGTGCTGCGGCCGGTGCGCCGGCTGATTCCGCCGATCGCCGGCCTCGACTTGTCGCCGCTATGGGTGCTGATCGCGATTCAGGCGGCGCTGATTGGGCTCACCAGCCTGACGGGCGTTTGAGCGCTTTGGCGCTAAAGCAGGCCACGCAGCGCCATCGTGCGCATGCTCGCTTAAAAAAATAAAAATATTTTTTGCGCTGTGGCGCGGCCGGGCAACGGCCGCTACGGCGCATTTTTCCAGCGCCGGCTCGGCCCGCGGCGCGCGCCACGACTCGTTACGCTCCAGTGGTTTAGACGCTTATTTGCACGGCAAATCGAGACCTACAGCGTTGCGGTGAAACTCGGCATCGCGACCTTAGGTTGCGTCAAAGCCTATAAAAAAAGCCATTTTTAGCGAGTACGAAGTCAAAAATGGATTTGCGCGCGAGCGCGCTTGTGCTATGTTGCGCCCGGTTTCGCACCGTAAACGGTTTTTGATTCGGCTGATCAGCCAAGTACGCAACTCGAGGAGATTCGGCAATGGCAAAGAAAGGTGGGGCTCCGACCAAATCGGAAATTCTGGCTCAGATTTCTAAGGATACGGAACTGTCCCGCAAAAACGTCAATGAAGTGTTTGAAACACTCAACGGCATCATCAAGAAGAGCCTCCGCAGCAATGGTCTGTTTACGCTTCCGGGCTTACTGAAGCTCAAGGTCGTCCGTAAGCCCGCCACCAAGGCGCGCGAAGGCATTAACCCCTTCACCGGCGAAAAGATCACGTTCAAGGCCAAGCCCGCCAGCAAGAAAGTGCGCGCGCTGCCGCTGAAGAATCTCAAGTCGTTTGTAAACTGAACTCTGATTAGACAGTTTTTGGTTTTCACAGGGCCCGGCTGAGCCATCGCGCTCAGCGCGGGCCCGGTTTTTTTGGCCCGCCGGGGCTCATTTCAGGGCGGCGGGCAGCGCGGCGGCGACCGCCCGCTGCAGATCCTGCAGCCGGCCGTGAAAAAAGTGCCCGACACCGGGCAGCAACCGCACCGTCGGCGGTCGCGCGAAGCTTGCCGCCCAGGCGCTGACTTCCCGCGGGTCCACCACCTCATCGGCATCCCCCTGGATGAGCAGCCACGGGCAGGCGGGCTGCGGCAGCGGGCGGGTCAGCAAGCGAACCGCTGGCGCCACGGTCACCAGCCATTGCGGCCCGGCAGTGGCGGTCGCCTGCGCTGCCACCATGCCGCCGAAGGAAAATCCGGCGAGCACCAGCCCGGCATCCGGCCAGCGCGCCCGTCCATAGGCGACCACCGCCAGCGCGTCGGCCACTTCGCCTTGGCCCTCGTCAAATTGACCAGTGCTGGCGCCAACGCCGCGAAAATTAAAACGTATGGCGGCCACGCCCTGTTGCAGCAGAGTGCGCGCCAGCATGTAAACGACCTTGTTTTGAAGGGTCCCGCCGTGCAGCGGATGCGGATGGCAGACCACGGCGAAGTATCGGGGGGCAGCCGGCGTCGTCTCGATCAGCGCCTGCAGCGTGCCGGCAGGCCCGCTCAGCTGCGCCTCTTCAGCCACTGGTGGCCGCGGGCTCATTTGGACGGCGCTGGGCCCCGGTCGAAATTCAATGCCGCCGAGTTGATGCAATAACGCAGGCCCGAAGGCTCGGGCCCGTCGTCAAAAACGTGGCCCAGATGCGCATCGCAACGCGCGCAGCGCACCTCGGTGCGTGCCATGCCAAGCGATTGATCGGTCACCGTCCGGACCCGGTCACCGGCCAGCGGCAGCCAGAAGCTCGGCCAGCCTGAACCGCTGTCGAACTTGGTCTCCGAACTGAACAGCACGGCGCCGCAGCACACGCACTGGTACTGCCCGGCATCGTGGTTGCTGACGTACTGGCCGGTAAAGGCCCGCTCCGTCCCGTGCTCGCGCGTGACGTGATACTGGAGCGGCGTCAGCCGGGCGCGCAGTTCCGCATCGCTGGGTACCTTATCGGTCATGACTTAAGCTCCGCCGGCCGCAATGATGATGATTATTGCACCCCGGCCAGCCTGACGAGCAAGCCGTTGAGCCGCCGCGCAAACTCCGCCGGCTGCGCGACCTGACCTTCATCGAGCAGGCAGGCCTGATCGAAAAGCAGCACCGTCAGCTCGGCAAACTGCGCCGGGTCCTTGAGCGTATCGAGATAGCGCAGCAGCGGATGCTCGATGTTGAGCTCAAGTGTCGGCGCCGCAGCGGGCAGCGGCTGGCCGTTGGCGGCCAGTATCCGGCGCATTTGCGCCGAGGGCTCGGACTCGGCCCGGATCAGGCAGGCCGGCGAATCCTTCAGGCGGATGCTGGGCCTGACTTCGAGCACCCGGTCGCCGAGCGCTTCCTTGCAACGGCGCAGCAGCGCCTTGCTTTCCTTCAGTGCCGCATCGCCGCGTTGCTGCTCGGCAGCATCGAGCAGCGGGCCGAGCTCCAGATCGCCGCGGGCCGCATCCTTGAGGCGATGGCCTTCGAACTCGCTCACCTGCCCCATGACCCACTCATCGATGCGGTCGGCGAGCAGCAGCACTTCGATGCCCTTCTGGCGCAGCAATTCGATATGCGGGCTGTCACGGGCCGCGGCCGGCGAATCGCCAATCAGGTAGTAAATCTTGGTCTGCCCAGGCTTAAGCCGCTTCACGTACTCGGCCAGGCTCACGCGCTCGGCATTGTCGGCACTGGCGGTACTGGCAAAGCGCAGCAGCGGCAGCAGCCGCTCACGGTTGGCCGGATCCTCGCTCAAGCCTTCCTTCAGCACCCGCCCGAACTCGGTCCAGAAGGTCGCGTACTTTTCCGCCTCCTCCGTTGCGAGCTTGGCCAGCAGCTCGAGCGCCCGGCGCGCCAGCGCCGCGCGCATCGCCTCGACCTCCTTGTCCTGCTGCAGCAGCTCGCGCGAGATATTCAGCGGCAGGTCGCCCGAATCGACCACGCCCTTGATGAAGCGCAGGTACAGCGGCAGAAACTGCTCGGCATCGTCCATGATGAACACGCGGCGCACGTACAGCTTCAGGCCGCGCGCGGCCTCGCGATGCCAGAGGTCAAAGGGCGCGTGGGCCGGGACGTACAGCAAACTCGTGTACTCACGCTTGCCTTCGACCCGATGGTGGCTCCAGGTCAGCGGATCGGTGCCGTCGTGGGCGATATGCCGGTAAAAAGCCCGGTACTCATCGTCGCTGATCTCGCTGCGCGGCCGCGCCCACAGTGCCTTGGCCTGGTTGACGATCTCGTACTCGAGCGTCGCGCCTTCCTTGGGCAGCCGCACCGGGAAGGCAATGTGGTCCGAATAGCGCTGCACCAGCGAGCGCAGCCGCCAGCGGTCGGCAAATTCCAGCGCCTCCTCCTTGAGGTGCAGGATGACGCTGGTGCCGCGTGCCGGGTGTTCGGCCGGCTCGACGGTAAATTCCCCGTCGGCGTTCGAGCTCCAGCGGGTTGCGGTATCGGCGCCCAGCTGGGCGCTGCGCGACAGCACTTCGACGCGGTCGGCGACAATGAAGGCCGAATAAAAACCGACACCGAACTGGCCGATCAGCTGCGCATCGCGCTGCTGATCGCCGGTGAGGCGCTGAAAAAACTCGGCGGTGCCGGACTTGGCGATCGTGCCAAGGTGCGCGATGAGGTCCTCGCGGCTCATGCCGACGCCGTTGTCGCGGACCGTCAGGGTCTTGGCGGTGGCGTCAAAATCAATCCAGATGCCAAGCTCCGGGTCGGTGCCAAGCAGCGCTGGTTCGCTTAAGGCGAGGAACCGCAGTTTGTCATTGGCATCCGAGGCATTGGAGATCAGCTCACGCAGGAAGATTTCCCGGTGGCTGTAAAGGGAGTGGATCATCAGCTTCAGCAGCTGACGCACCTCGGCCTGAAAACCGTGGGTTTCACGCGCGCTCGACATTAAGTAACGTCCTTGGGTCAGCCGGCGTCGGGCCGGACCAGGCCGTCTTTATCGGGTCAGCGCGGGATTAATTCAAGTCAGGAAAGCAGGACGTGCCAGCAGGCACTGATCAAGTCATCGACCTCGTCCCAGAACAGCAGCAGTACTTCCAAGCGGGCGCATCCTGTTTAAGCTTCCGGGGCATCGTAGACAATGGCGCGCGCAAGGTCCGTGCGCGGGCTCACAGCTCGAAGCCACGGGCGCACAAACTTGCAGCGCGGGAGCAGCGTGCGTACGCTGTAAACGGACATAACGTCGGCGAGGAGTTTTTGGGACCGCGCATGCAGCGCATAGTGGTACTGAATCCCAAGGGCGGCTCCGGCAAGACGACGCTGGCCATCAATCTCGCCAGCTACTACGCAATGCAGGGCGATAAGCCCACGTTGATGGATTATGACCCGCAGGCATCCTCGGCCAACTGGGTCAAAAAACGCGTGCCGAGCCAGCTGCCGATCCATCTGATCTGCGCCTACGAGCGCGACGCGCGCACGACCCGCGCCTTCCAGCTGCGGATCCCGGCCGAATGCGGCCATGTCATCGTCGATACGCCAGCGGCGATCGAGGCACGCGAGATGCCGGAGCTTACGGCCACGGCCGACAAGATCCTGGTGCCGGTGCTGCCCTCCAACATCGACATCCACGCCTGCTCGCGCTGCATCGAAAGCCTGCTGCTGGTGGCCAAGGTGCGGCGCGATGACAATCGCCTCGCGATCGTCGCCAACCGCGTGCGGCGCAATACCGTGATCTACCAGTCGCTGCAGCGCTTCCTTGCGACCCTGAATATTCCGATCGTGGCGACGCTTCGGGACTCGCAGAACTACATCCGCGGCGCTGAGCTCGGCCTCGGCCTGCACGAGATGCGGCCCTATCAGGTCAGCGAGGATTTGCCGCAGTGGGCATCGCTTCTTAAGTGGCTGGCAGAACCGAGTGGCGAGGCGGCGCGCACGATGGCCGCCGCGGGGCTGGCCGGGGTGGGGACCACCGGCTAAAGGCAGCTTATTTCGTGGGCTCAGGGTCCCAGGAATTCTTGACCTTTTCGGTCCAGCTCTTGTAATTCGACCAGGTGTAGAGGTTGCGGGTGATGGCCGCGTGCCGGCCACGCGAGCGCTGCATGTGCTCGATCCAGCGGGCGTAGGCTTCCGCGCCGCCACCGGGGGGCGGTGGGGTCGCCGGCGTCCTGGCAGCGGCGCGCGGGTTGGCGGGATCGTCCTTCCCGAACCGGTCTGGTTTATCCATGCTGTGCCCGTTCTCCTCAGCTCGAATCTACGCCGGGAGCGGCGGCGGCCGGAGGAACTAGGTCACAGCCCTTCCGTTGCAGAATGCGCAGCCCGTCGCAAGTGCCCCGGTGGCGGTTTTTCTAGGCGGTGAGCCGATAACAGGGGTGGTATTCGCTGCCCGGCAGGCGCATCCGCCCCTGCCGTACATAGCCTTCCAGCAGCGCATCGAGCAGGCCCATGACGTGCTTTTCGCCGCGCAGCTCGAAGGGCCCGAAGCGCTCGATCGCCGCGATGCCGCTCTCCTTGACGTTGCCGCTGACGATGCCGGAGAACGCGCGCCGCAGGTCCGCCGCCAGGCGGTGCGCCGGTTGCGCGCGGCTCAGCTTCAGCGAGCCCATCGCCGCGTGCGTGGCCGGAAACGGGATCTGCAATTCGTGCGGTACGTTGATCAGCCAGTTGAAATTGTAGGAATCGCTCCGCTGGCGGCGAAAATCGCGCACCCGCTCAAAGCTGCCGACCATGTGCCGGGCCACCGCCGGCGGATCATCGACGATCACGGTCAGGCGGGCGAGCGCGGCGGCGCCGAGCGTGCCTTCGATGAACTGCTCCAGCTGCTCGAACCATGGCGCGCTGTGCTTGGGCCCGGTCAGTACCACCGGCAGTGGCTGCTCGGCGTTGGCCGGATCAAGCAGGATGCCGAGCAGGTACAGGATTTCCTCGGCGGTGCCGGCCCCACCTGGAAACACGACGATGCCGTGCGCAAGACGCAGAAACGCCTCGAGCCGCTTTTCGATGTCCGGCATGATTACCAGCTGGTTGACGATGGCGTTGGGCGGCTCGGCGGCGATGATGCCGGGCTCGGTGACGCCGATATAGCGACCGCTGTGGATGCGCTGCTTGGCATGGCCGATGGTCGCGCCCTTCATCGGGCCTTTCATGGCCCCCGGACCGCAGCCGGTGCAGACATCCATGGCCCGCAGCCCCAGCTCGTAGCCGACGCGCTTGGTGTACTGGTACTCGGCTTCACTGATCGAGTGGCCGCCCCAGCAGACCACCAGGTTCGGCCGGGCCTTGTGCTCGAGCAGCCGCGCGTTGCGCAGGATATGGAACACCGCATTGGTGATGGAGCCGGAGTCGGCTGGATCGATGCGCCCGCTGCCAACGATCTCGTTGGCGGTGTAAATCACATCGCGCAGCACCGCGAACAGGTGCTCCTTGATGCCGGTAATCATCTCGCCGTCGACAAAGGCCTGCGGCGGGGCATTGCTGATCTGCAGCTTGATGCCCCAGGCGTGGCGCAGGATCTGCACCGTGAAGCCGCGATAGCGCTCGAAAATTTCCTTGGCGTTATCGCTGTCGCTGCCGGAATTCAGCACCGCCAGCGCACAGTTGCGAAACAGCGGATAAAGGCCGCGCGCACCGGGATCGAGCAGCTTGTCGATTTCCGCCTGCGACAGGTTCTCAAGACTGCCGCGCGGGCCGACGCGGGCGTCGACGGCCTCGGGAACTACAATGCTCGATTCCATGCCAGCTACCGGATCCGTGGACTTGAGGAGGACGCAGCGCCAAAGCGCTGCTTACGGCTCGATATCGATCGGGATGTTGTCCTGGGTCAGCAGCCAGAATTCCATCATATCGGCATCGGTCAGCGCGATGCAGCCATCGGTCCAGTCCGTGGATTCGTAGTAATCGACCGGATGGCGCAACTCATTGGGCAGGCCGTGGATCATGATCAGTCCGCCCGCCTGCCAGTGCCGGGCGCGCGCGCGCTGCAGATCCCCGGCGTTCGGGTAGGAAACCTGGATGGAGAGAAAATAATCGCTGTGCGGATTACGGCGCGTCAGCCGGTAACTGCCCTCCGGCGTGCGAAAATCCCCGGAGCGCTCCTTGGAGCCCTGCGGCCTTAAGCCCAGCGCGACGTGGTAGCTGCGCAGCACCTGGCCATCGCGCAGCAAATACAGGCGCCGTTCGCCCTTGTGCACCACCACCTGATCGGCGATGGGCAATGCCGCGCTGCCCGGCTGCACGGGCGCGCGGTCTTCGGTAGTTCCATCAAGGCCCACCGAAGCGCCAGCCAGGCTGGCAGCGGCCAGCGCGAGAGCGGCAAAGATCAGCTTACGCATGGGCCGGATTATAAGCAGGCGCCGAGCGCGCCGTGAATGTGCGGAGTTCACATTCACCGGTACTCAGCCGCCGGGCCCCTCGACCTGCGGCAGCACGATCTGGGTGCCGGGGCGCAAATCGGCGAAATTCAGGTCCGGGTTGTACTGGCGCAGCAACCACACTGGCAGCTGGCCGCGCTGCGTCACGCTCCACAGCGAATCGCCGCTGCGGGCGATGTAAATCTGTGTGCCGGTGATCCGGTGCGTCGCAAAGTAAGTGGCCTCCAGCTGCTGGTGGTAGCTGCGCCGCCGCTGCTCAAACTGCTCGTGGCTCGCGCGCGAGAAATCGAGCTTCAGATGCCGCCCGAGCACCAGCGGCGTGCGGGACTTGAGGCCGTTGAGCGTACGCAGGCGCGCGGCATTGAGCTCCAGCCAGTCGGCGTAATGACCCAGCGTCTCGGCGGCGGCCACCTGAATCGAATCGTCCGCCGCCACTGAATAATCGGTGGCATCCGCCGTGGCGGCCGCCGGCGGCCCCGGCGCCAGCTGCGGGCTTAAGGTGACGGCCTGGCCCACCGCTGCGAGGTCGGCCGCCGTCAGCGGCGTGCTCGGCACCGCCGCCAGTGCATCCTCGATGCTTTCCCGTTCGGCGAGCTGCGCCGGGGCGGCAGTGCCGGTCTCGCGCGCGGCGGCGAGCTGCAGTTGCTGTCCCTCATAAATAAAGTCGGTGTCGCGCAGTCCGTTCAGGCGCATCAATTCGCCGGCCTTGATGCCGGTGCGGGCGGCAATGAGCGAGAGGGTGTCGCCGCGCTGCACGATGTAGCCCGCAGTGGCTGCCACCGCATGGGTTGTGGTCGGCTGAATCGGTGGCGGCGCCGCCGACGCCGTCATCAGCTGCTCGCTGCTGATGGCGCGGGCGTCGGTGGGCAGTCGCACGCGATAGCCGCGCGGCACCGGCTGGCGCCCGCTCCAGACCGGGTTCAGCAACGCCGGATTGAGCGAGCGCAGCTGATCTTCCGGTACGCCGGCAAGGCGGCGCAGCGTGCCGACCGTGACCGGCGCGGTCAGGCGCAGTTCCTGGAACTGATTTTCGGCCGATCGCTGCAGCGCGCCGAAATATTTTTCAGGCGCCTGTGCAATCGCGAGCGCGGCCAGGAACGAGGCGTAGAAATTGCGCGACGCGAAACCAAAGGTCGGACTGTGATAATTGCGCACGATCGTGACGATATCGTTGGTGTTGAGCTGCTCGCAGGCGCGGCGCATGCCTTCAGCGCCGTGGTTGTAGGCGGTGATTGCGAGCGGCCAGGTGCCGAGCACGCGATAATTAAAGGCCAGCAGCTGGGCGGCGGCCTCGGTCGAGCGGAATGGATCGAGGCGCTCATCGACGGCGCGGTCGATGCGCAGGAACCGGCGGCCGGTCGAACGCATGAACTGCCACAGCCCGGCGGCGCCGACCTTGGAGCCGGCGGCTGGATCAAAGGAGGATTCCACGTGCGGCAGCGCCGCCAGTTCCGGCGGCAGGCCAAGATTGGCGAGCGTCTCGGCGATATGCGTTTCCCAGGCCCCGGCGCGGTACAGGCCGGCGCGAAAGCGGTCGGACTGGCCGAGCTGGAAACGGACGTCATCGCTCGCCTGCAGCAACCGGCCCGCATCGGCCTTGGCCCAGAGCGCGCGCACGCGCCGCTCATCGGCGTCCTGCGGCGGCGAGCCATTGCCAAGGTGCCACAGGATCAGCTGATAGCGCTGGCGGACGGCCTCGACCTGCGCTTCGCGCTCTTTCTGCGGCTCGGCGGCCGTGAAATGCACGGTCTCGTAAACCACCGAGAGGTCGTGCTGGTCGTGGATGAAGCCATCGTTGGTGGAAATCTCGCTGTAGACACGGATCCAGAATTGCACATCCGGCTCAAGCTCCGGCGGCCGAGAAAACGGCGACTTTGCCGACGGCGCCGCTGCCGGCAGCAGCGCCAGTGGCGGCGCGGCAGCGGTTTCCGCGGCCGGCGCGGCCGCCCAGGCGGCAGCGCAGCACAACAGCATCGGCAGCGGCAGCAGATATTTCATGGCGGCAGTGAATACCACATTTGAGGTGCGCCCCGCAGCACTGCAGATCGCAGGAGTTCGCAGCTGACTGTTGCAAGGCCGCAAGCTCCTTGACCGGCAGCGGCGGGATCGCCCGCGCGCAGGCAGGATATAAGCGGCAAATTGCGGCTTAGGCCGTCAGCGCAGCTGACACTGCCGCGGCGCAGCGCAATTCAGGGATGGAGCCGGCGGCTCAGCCGCACTTCGATTCGCCGCAGTTCAGGCACGTCATGCACCCGTCCATCATCACGACTGCCGCGGTGCTGCACTTGTTGCACAGCTGCGCTCCGTCCGGAAAGTGCGATTTGGCGAAGGCATCCTGCTGCTTCTGACGGGCCTCGAATTCCGCGCGCTTCTCTTTGATGAGCTTTTTCTGGTGGGGGTCCAGTTCGGGCTTGCGCATCATGCCGATCGACTGCAGATGCTTTTCGATCACATAACCCAGTTCGGCGATGATCGAGGGCATGAACTTGCCCCCCGGCTGCCAGTAGCCGCCGCGCGGATCAAACACCGCCTTGAGCTCATCGACCATGAAGGCGACGTCCCCGCCCTTGCGGAACACCGCCGAGATAATGCGTGTCAGCGCCACGATCCACTGAAAGTGATCCAGGTTCTTCGAATTGATGAACACTTCGAAGGGTCGGCGCCGTTCGCGGTCGGTACCCTCGTGGAGGATGATGTCGTTGATCGTCACGTACATCGCATGATCGGACACCGGAGTCTTGATCTTGTAGGTCGAGCCGACCAGCACGTCCGGGCGCTGCACTCGCTCGTCAAACTCGTCGGCCCTGGCCTGCCGGCCATCCTGACCCGGGGCCATATGATCGTTGGCCGCCGCCGGCATGCCGGACGGTTTGATTTCAGCCACTTCGGGCTTGCTGACCCGGTACTTGACGATTTTCTTATCAACCCGAATGCTGTTCATGCTTAAAACTTCCCGTAATAACCGTTCTTGAGGGCATCGTGCAGATTGGCGGCGGTGTGGATCTCGCCGTCATATTCGATCTGCTCGTCACCACGTGCCTCGACCTCGGTGCCATCCTCCAGCGTGAATACGTAGGTAGTGCTCTTTAGGTCATCGGGCTTGACGATAACGGCGCCGATGGCATCGGGATTGAACCGATAAGTGGTGCAGCCCTTCAGCCCCTTCTCGTGAGCATAAAGATAGATCTCCTTGAATTTCTCATACGGAAAGTCCGTCGGCACATTGGCGGTCTTGGAGATCGATGAATCCACCCAGATCTGCGCTGCTGCCTGGATATCCACATGCTCTCGCGGCGATACGTGTTCCGCCGTCGTAAAATACTCGGGCAGCTGCTCACCGGCCGTCCCCGCCTGCGGCATCGCGCGTTTATTGACCAGTTCGCGATAAGCCAGCAGCTCAAAGGAGAAGACGTCGACCTGCTCCTTGGACTTGCGCCCCTCGCGGATAACATTGCGGTAATAATGATGGGCAAAGCTCGGCTCTATGCCATTGGACGCATTGTTGGCCAGCGACAGCGAGATCGTGCCCGTCGGCGCGATCGAACTGTGATGCGTGAAGCGCGCGCCGATTTGCGACAACTGATCCACCAGCTGCGGCGCCACCGTAGCGAGCCGCTGCATGTAGCGGCTGTAGCGTGCATGCAGCAGGCGGCCCGGGATTTTCGCGCCCGCCTTCCAGCCGTCGCGCGCCAGTTCGGGGCGCTTGCGCAGCATTTCGCGGGTGATGACAAACTCCTCGTTCATGATCGGCGCCGGGCCTTTCTCGCGCGCCAGCTCGAGGCCGGCTTCCCAGCCGGCGAGCGCCATTTCTCGCGCCACATCCTCCGTGAACTTGATTGACTCCGGCGAACCGTACTTCATGCCAAGCAGCGTGATGGTCGAGCCGAGCCCGAGAAATCCCATGCCGTGACGGCGCTTGCGGACGATTTCCTCGCGCTGCTGCGGCAGCGGCAGCCCATTGACCTCCACCACGTTATCGAGCATGCGGGTAAAGACCCGCACCACTTCTCGATACTGCTCCCAGTCAAAGCGCGCCTGCGCCGTGAACGGGTCACGGACGTAATGGGTCAGATTAACCGAGCCGAGCAGACAGGAGCCGTACGGCGGCAGTGGCTGCTCGCCGCAGTTGTGGGCGTGCAGGCCGTTGGCGTCGAAGGCGTTAATGCCGGGCACCTGCACGTCATAGACCGGCTCGTCGCCGGCCGGCTCGATGGCGCACACCGTGGCGATGAAGCGCTCGCGATTGAGCTCACGGCGGTAGCCGCGCAGCGCGGCACGCAGCCTTGCACCCTTGACGGTATCCGCAAATCCGATCCGCTCGGCGTACAGGTGCAGATTCTCGCCGCTGATCACCAGCTCGTGCGGCGCGCGCACCGCGTAGGGGTGTGTACCGCCGTGCCCGTCCGGCAGCATCCGCGTGCCCGCCGGGCGCCGGTCACGGTACAGCGTCGCGACGATGCCGAGTCGCAGCAGCATGCGCTGCGCAGCCTCGAGCAGCGGCAAATCGGACTGGGCAAGCCGCACCGACAAACCGTGCCGCTGACTGCCCTGCACCGACCCGTCGGTATCGAAAAGTCCGCGCAGCAAGCCACAATGAAACTCGCTGGAGGTGCGCTCCGCTGCCGGCGTGATGGTCTTGTGCTCAGCGTCGATGCCGAGCTCGGCCGCCAGATCCCGCACCGCGGCCGAACGCAGGCGCCATTCATTGCGGCCCGCGACCGCGTGCCAGCCGGCAAAATCCGACCGGTGCGGCATGTCAGCGAGCGCCAGTGCGGCGGCGCGCATCACGCCATCCACGCCGACGGCCTGCTCCGCACCGTTAGCCACCGCTGCCGGGCGCCACGCCGACAGCTCCGCGCGCTCTCCGGCAAATGTGCCGTCACCAATCAGCAGCCCCATCAGATAGCCTTCCTGCTGCCCGAAGCGCCCGGTCCATGCCGCGGCCGATCGGTGATCGTTCAGAAGCAGCTGATCGCCTGGCTGCAGCTCGCCGGCTGCGCACCACTGCGATTCGCGCCGCCACCGGGTCAGCGTGGAAATGCGCCGCACGCGATGATCAGCCGTCAGTCGCAGCGAATAGCCCTCGCTGGTGCGCAGTTGCAACACCGGCTTCGTGCCGGTGGGGAAAAAACCCTCCGCGGCGCTGGGATGATCGTTGCCGTCAAGCCGGGCGGTAAATGGCCGACCGATGAGTTCCGCGACCTGCCGAGGTCCCGCCGCGGTCTGCACCCAAGTATCGGCGGTGACACAAGGATTGGTGGCGCGGATGTTTTCGCACCACCAGTTGTTATTCAGTTCATTGACGCGATCAACAAGAATGAATCCCGGCTCGGCAAAATCGTAGGTCGAGGTCATGATGACGTCCCACATCCGCCGCGCCGGCAGGCGCTTGTAGATGCGGCAGGCCACCAGTCCTTCATCGTTGACGACGTAGGCGTCGTGCACCGGCCACTCGCGCCAGACGAAATGCTCGGCATCGTTAAGATCCGGATGTTCAGCCTCGAACTCGCGCCGCGTCAGCGGGAAAGCCAGGCGCCATTCCCGATCCTCGCGCACGGCCTGCAGGAACTCATCCGTGATCAGCAGCGAGAGATTGAACTGGCGCAGCCGGCCGCTTTCGCGCTTGGCGCGGATAAATTCCATCGCATCGGGATGCCCGATATCGAAAGTGCCCATCTGCGCGCCGCGACGTCCGCCGGCGGAGGACACGGTGAAACACATCTTGTCGTAAATATCCATGAACGACAGCGGACCGGAGGTATAGGCGCCGGCGCCCGTTACGTAGGCGCCGCGCGGGCGCATCGTGGAAAATTCATAGCCGATGCCGCAGCCGGCTTTCAGCGTCAGTCCGGCCTCATGCACGCGGCCGAGAATATTGTCCATCGAATCGCTGATCGTGCCGGAGACCGTGCAGTTGATGGTCGAAGTCGCCGGCTTGTGCTCGAGCGCGCCGGCGTTGGAAATGACGCGTCCGGCCGGAATGGCGCCGTGGCGCAACGCCCATAAAAACCGCTCATACCAGGTCGCGCGCAGCGAAGCGTCTTCCACGTCGGCGAGCGCGCGGGCCACGCGCTGATAGGTTTCGTCCATCGACTGGTCAATGGGCGATCCATCCTTGGACGTCAGGCGGTATTTCTTATCCCAGATATCCAGCGAAGCAGGCTGGTAGGGAACCGAATTAACGTCGACGGTTTCGAGCTTCACCGCGGAATTCATTTTATAAAATACTCCCCCTACCAACGCCCCAGAGAAAGCCAATCAAACGACGGCGAAATACCGGCCCTGCGCCTGATCGATGACCGCATCGACCAACACAACATCTAGTAAACCGGAGGACGGAGACTAATGAGGCACCGAAGCTCGGTCAAGAGAATGAAATAAAAAAAACGCGCCACAAATTACTATTTAAAACAAAACCTTCTAACTGTAAAGGCGGGTTTACGCCCGTCAAATTTTTACAACGCCCACACCTGGGACTCACTATGTAAAAATCAACATATAGTGTTCACCCGCTGTCCACATTCCGCGCACAGCCTGCCCACAGAAGCCCCGTCCCCGCTCCCGGTGCACCGCTCTTGAAAGCCGGCCGGGCGACCGCACATAGGTAGGCATAGGCCGCCAGGTAGCGGCGGCCGGCACAAACCCCTTGGCTGGAGGAATTTTTATGACGATCGTGCGATATGAACCTTGGAGACTGATGAGCCGCGTACACCGGGACATCGACAAGCTGTTTGGCGACTACTTCACGGCCCCCGACGCCGATGCCAATAGCGTCGCGAGCTGGGCGCCGGCGGTCGATGTGCATGAGGAGCCGGACCACTTCACGATACATGCGGATCTGCCAGGCGTGGAGTCGAAGGACATCCATGTGACCGCCGATAACGGCGTGCTGGTGATTCGTGGCGAGCGGCAGATTGAGCGCAGCACGGAACAGAAGGGCTTCGAGCGTCTGGAACGCTCGGTCGGCTCTTTCCTGCGCCGCTTTACACTGCCTGACAACGTCAAGGCCGATGCGATCAAGGCCCGCCATGTCAACGGCGTGCTTGAGGTGACCATCCCGAAGCAGGCGGTGCCGGAGCCGCGCCGGGTCAACGTCGAGGTCAACTGAAGACCAACGCCCTGACTCGCTGACTGGCCGGCGCCACCACTTAGGCGCCGGCGGTCAGCGGCTGGCAGGGGACGGCGACGCGGTCTTGTCCGGCGTGCACAGAGCGCGGCGCCGGGCCGCGGGCTGCCGGGCGAGCTCACGAACCGCGCTGTAGAAGCGCGGCAGATCGCCGCCGTTCTCGGCCAGCACGCGCTGGAAGGCGGGAACGCATTCGAAGTACGTGGCGACCGAAGCCAGGTGAGCGTTGTTCAGACCCTCATCGATCCACTCGTCGTATCCCGAGGTTAAGCCCTGCTGCGCCTCGTACTCGCGAACGGCGGTGCCGGTCTGCGCCAGGATCTGCTGCTTGCGCTGCCGGCGCTCTGCTAGCGGCAGCGGCTGCGCATAGAGCGCCGCAAGCTCGCTCCTGCCGGCGACAAATAGCCGTACCACCTGCTCCTGTACCTTGCGCCGGGCAATATAGGCCGCGAGCTCGGCGCCACGATCACGGGCCGCGAGCCAGCGCGCGACGCCCTCCTGCTCGACGCTCATCGCGAACGCCTCGTTGAAATCGCTGTCGTCCTTCACATAGATCAGCTGGTGCGCCAGCTCATGGAAAATCGTCCCGGCCAGTTCGACGTCGCCGTAGCGGAGCATCGTGTCCAGTACCGGATCGGCGAAATGGCCGAGGGTCGAGTAGGCCGTCACCCCGGCAACCAGCACGTCGTCGCCCTGGCGAGCCAGCCGCGCGGCAAACTTGCGGGCGGCCGGCTCCTTGAAATAACCCCGATAGGCGACGCAGCCGACCACCGGGAAGCACCAGCGCAGCGGCTGCACCGAAAACTCCGGGGCGGCGACCACGTTCCAAACGACAAACGGGCGCCCGAGCGCCGCAAAGCTCCGGTAGCTGGCGTTATCCGGCAGCCCAAGACTGTGCGAGGCAAAGTCGCGCGCGTCGAGCACGACGCTCAGCTGCGTGCGCACCGGTTCTGCGGTTTTGGGATCGGCGATGACCGCAGCCAGCGGCTGGCGCCGCTTAAGCACCTGCCACTGGCCGTGCGCCGCCTGCACCAGGTACCCGACACCGCAGCCGCTCAGGTGGAAGCTCAGCACCATTGACACCAGCAGCGTCGCGTAAAGTCGCGGGGGCTGCCCGCGGGCCTCGGTTAACATGCGCACATGCAAGTCTACCTCGTGGGCGGCGCGGTTCGTGACGAGCTGCTGGGTATTCCGGTCCGGGAGCGCGACTGGGTGGTCGTCGGTGCCACGCCCGAAGAGATGCTGCAGGCCGGATACCAGCTGGTCGGCCAGGACTTTCCGGTGTACCTGCACCCCAAGACCCGGGAGGAATACGCGCTGGCGCGTCTGGAACGCAAGGTCGGTCCGGGCTACCGCGGCTTTGTGACCGAGTTTTCCCCCACCGTCACGCTCGAGCAGGATCTGCTGCGCCGGGACCTGACCATCAACGCCATGGCGCGCGCACCGGGGGGCGAGCTGATCGATCCTTACGGCGGCGAGCGGGACATCCGCGCCCGCCTGCTGCGCCACGTGTCCGCGGCTTTTTGCGAAGATCCGGTGCGGGTGCTGCGGGTGGCCCGGTTTGCGGCGCGCTTCGCCGCGCTCGGCTTTGCGATTGCGCCGCCGACGCTGGCGCTGATGCGCCAGCTGGTCGCCAGCGGGGAGATGGCCGCGCTGGTGGCCGAGCGCATCTGGCGGGAACTCGAGCGCGCGCTCGGCGGACAACGGCCGGAGCGGTTCTTCGAGACGCTCGAGCTGTGTGGCGCGCTGCCCATCGTGCTGCCTGAGCTGGCCTCGATGTGGGCCGGTGCCGGTCCCGCGGCCGAGGCCGCGCGGCGGCTTAAGGCTGCTGCCGCGCTAAGTACCGAGGGCGCGGTACGGCTGGCCGCGCAGACGGCGACGCTCGCGCCCGCGCAAATAACGGCTCTCGCAGCACGGCTGCGGCTGCCGACTGAGTACAGCGATCTGTGCGCGCTGGCTGCCCGCCTCTGCGATCGCATCGGACGCGCCGATCAGCTCGATGCCGAGGGCCTGCTGCAGTTGCTGGAGGCGGCCGATGCGCTGCGCCGGCCGGAACGGTTCTCGCATCTGCTGCTGGTCGGCGAGGCACTCGCCGGCAGCGGTGCGACACCGTGGCCGCCTGGCGCCGCGCTGCGCCGGGCGCTCACGTGTGTAGCCGCCGTCAGCGTCAGCAGCGCTGGTTTGACCGGGCTGGCCGGGCCGGAACTCGGGGCGGCGCTGCGCGCGGCACGGCTCGCTGCCCTTACAAAAGCCGGCGCAGATCCTGCACCATAAAGCCGCTCGGGGACTGCTGCGCAGCGCGCGTCAGCGCCATCGCCTTGAAGGTTTCGCCGAGCTCACCCGGCAGCAGCAATTGCCGCGCCTCGGCGGCCCGCCGCGCGCGCGAAGGCGCCGCCGTGATGGCGGCGAGCTCAGCTTCGATGCCGGTCGCCAGCAGAAATGCCGCCTGGGTGCAGTAGCCGGCCACGTGCAATCCACAGCGCGCCGCAGCCTCGGCGATGCGTGTGAAATCCACCCACGCCGTGATGTCCTGCAGGCCCGGATATAGCAACGGGTCGCCATGCGCCCGGTGCCGGAAATGGCACTGCAGCGTGCCGGCATCGCGCTGCGGGTGATAGCGCTCGGCGCGCCCGAGACCGTAGTCAAACAGCAGCACCGCGCCCTCGCGCAGGCAGTCGGCAAGGCTGTGCACCCAGGCATCCAGGCGCGGACAGATCTCGGAGCGATAGCCGCTTGCCAGCGGCGCCGCAAGCGATGCCTTAAGCCGCGCGAACTCCGAGCGCAGCGCTGCGGGCGCCGGACGGACGCTAAGCTCAAGCGCACCGGTGCCACTGCGGCTGACGCCTTCGGCCGCTACGCCGTCCTCCGTGACCACGAAGCGCTCAACGGGCAGCGCGTCGGCCACCTCGTTGGCGAGTATCAGACCGGACATCGGCGCCGTGGGGAGCGACTCGAGCCATTGCACGCGCGAGCGCATTGCCGGCGGGAGCGACGCCAGCGTCAGCCGCTGCCGCTCGCGCAGCTCGGCACTGATCTCGAGGATGCTGTAGCGGGATGGCAGCGCGCCCAGTCGCGCGAGCTCGGCGAGCACGTCGGCAGCCAGACGGCCGGTGCCCGCCCCGAGCTCCAGCAGCTCGCCGGCAGTGCCGTGCAGAAATTCGGCACACTGGCGCGCCACGCAGTGGCCGAATAACGGCGAGATTTCCGGCGCCGTCACGAAGTCCCCACCGGTCCCGATCTTGACCGCGCCGGCGCTGTAGTAGCCCAGCCCCGGCGCGTACAGCACCAGATTCATGTACTCATCAAACGGCAGCCAGCCATCGTGCGCGGCAATGGCATCGTGCACACGTTGCAGGACCCGGGCCGCGTGGGCCTGCTCGTCGGCTGACAGCGCCAAAGGGCTTGAGCCCGCCTCAGCTCGCGTCATAATCGCAGGTCCGGTAGCGACTGGCGCAAAGGCCCATGTGATGAACACCGATCCGGCGGCCCGGCCGCGCCTGGCCGGCAAGACCGCGCTGATCACCGGCGCAGCGCGGCGCGTCGGTGCGGCGATCACGCGCTCGCTGCACGAGCAGGGCGCGAATGTCGTGATTCACTACCGCGCGTCGGCCGCCGCCGCGAAGGCGCTGGCAGGGCAGCTCGAAGCGGTGCGCGCCGGCTCGACGGAACTCGTCCGCGCCGATCTGCTCGACGCCGGGGCGCTGCCCGGGATCATCCATGCCACCGTCGGGCGGTTCGGGCAGCTCGACATTTTGATCAACAATGCCTCGAGCTTCTATCCGACCCCGATCGGGCAGATCACCCTCGCCCAATGGGATGATCTGCTCGGCACTAACCTGCGCGCCCCGCTCCTGCTGACCCAGGCGGCGGCCAGCGAGCTGCGGCGAAGCAAAGGCCTCGTGCTCAACATCGTCGACATCCACGGCCTGCGGCCGCTGGCCGGGCACACGGTCTACAGCGTCGCCAAGGCGGGACTCATCATGCTGACGCGGGCGCTGGCCCGGGAGCTCGCGCCGTATGTGCGCGTCAACGGCATCGCGCCCGGGCCGGTGCTGTGGCCCGAGCAGGGCCTGGATGAGGCCACCAAGCAGCACATCATTGGCAGTACGCTGCTGCATCGGATGGGCGAGCCGGCCGACATCGCCCGCACGGTGCTGTTTTTCGCTGCCGATGCGCCCTATGTGACCGGCCAGATCCTGGCGGTCGACGGCGGCCGCAGCGTCGGCTGGTAGATTCATACCCGATTCAGGTCAAGGTCGATGCCCGTCAGCGCCGGCGCATCCGCTCCCAGCTCGGCCAGATGCTCGTCGATGCGCCGGCCGGTGAGCGGATGGCGCAAGCCGGGAGCCAGGTCCGCCAGCGGCTGCAGCATGTATCGCCGGCGCAGCAGGTCGGGTCGCGGAATGCGGTACTCGGGTTTCCTGGCGATGCGATCGCCATACAGCAGCAGATCCAGATCCATGGCGCGCGGCGCCCACTTCGGATCATCGCGGCGGCGGCCACAGCGCTGCTCGATCTCGCGCAGCTGCGTCAGCACCTGCTCGACGGATTCGGACGAATTCAGCTCGACCACGGCGTTGATGAAATCCGGCCCGGTAAAGCCAAAGGCGGCGTTCCGGTAGCAGGGAGAAAAGCGCGCGCCGGCGTGCCACTGCCGCAGCCCCTGTGCCGCCTGCACCATGCGCTGCTGCGGCTCGATACTACTGCCGATCGCCACATGGATCAGCGGCACCGCTTCAGCCGCCCTTGGCAGGTTTATCGCTGCGCCGGCGCGTCAGGCTGACGCCCACGTCGCGCGAGGCGCTGATGGCGCCCGGCTTGTTGACCGAAACATGGACCCAGGCGAGGTTGAACTCGGCCAGCAGCAACAGCGCCAACTGGTGAGCCAGGGTTTCCAGCAGCTGGAACTGGGACTCGGCGACCCAGGCCAGCACGCGCTTGGCCACGGCCTTGTAATCGATCGTGTCGGCCACCGCATCACTGCGCGCCGCGCGCGCGCAGTCACAGGGCAGCTCGAGGTCGATCACCAGCGTCTGGGGCAGCCGGCGCTCCCATTCAATGAAGCCGATGATGCAATCGACCTTCAGGCCGCGCAAAAAGATCCGGTCGCCGGTTTCAGTCACGCTCATCGGATTTCCACCTGCATTGGACCTGTATCCCTCAGACCGGCCAGCTCAGTTCAGCAAGCGGCCAGCGCGCCCAGACCTGGATCCGCTCGTCCCAGCGCTCGCCCGCCTGCAGCCTAAGCAGGCCCGCGATCGCGATCATGGCCGCATTGTCGGTGCAGAATTCGGCGCGTGGATAATAAACGCGCGCGCCGCGCGCTGCGGCCTGGCCGCTCAATCGGGTCCGCAGCTCCTCGTTGGCCCCGACGCCACCGGCAATGACCAGAGTGTCGTAGCCGGTATGCTCGAGCGCGGCCAGTGACTTGGCGCACAGGGTCTCGACGATCGCATCCTGCACCGCGCGCGCGACATCGGCCCGTTCCTGTTCAGTCAGCTTCCGGTTACGCACCAGCAGCATCACTGCAGTCTTGAGCCCCGAGAAACTGAATTCAAAGCCGGCCTGGTCGAGCATCGGGCGCGGCAGCCTATGAACTCCGGCGCGACCCCGGGTGGCAAGTTGCGCCAGTTGCGGCCCGCCTGGATACGGCAGACCCAGGAGCTTGGCCGATTTATCGAAGCATTCGCCCGCCGCATCATCGCGGGTCTCGCCGAGCAGCACGTAGTGGCCGATCCCGCGCACGTCGATCAGCATCGTGTGGCCGCCGGAGACCAGCAATGCCACGTGCGGGTACTTCGGCACCGCAGTTTCGAGCAGTGGCGCGAGCAGGTGGCCTTCGAGGTGGTGAATGCCGACGATCGGTACTCCCCAGCCGAAGGCCAGCGACTGGGCAAGCGCCGCGCCACCCAGCAGCGCACCGGCGAGGCCAGGACCGGCCGTATAGGCGATGCCGTTGATCTGCGCGGCGTCGGTATTGGCGGCCTGTAGTGCGGCGCTGACCAGCGGCAGCAACCGGCGCACGTGGTCGCGCGATGCCAGCTCCGGCACGACGCCGCCGTACAGCCGGTGCAGATCGATCTGGCTCCAGAGTTCATGCGCGAGCAGCCCGCGCCCGGCGTCGAGCACGGCCACGGCGCTTTCATCGCAGGAAGACTCAATGGCCAGTACGCGCATGAACGGTAGGGCTCGATTTGAATGAGAATGAGTAGGATCGGGCCGCACTCAGCATGCCCGACCGGGCCACCCAACGGCGGCCGGATCGGCAAATAATGAGCGATCGTGATCTGGGTTTTGCCTTTTGGTGCACAGCTGATTAAAATCCCGCCCCCTGCCCGCGAGGCTGGGAAGCAGAAACTGTTTTTAAATCAATGGGTTGAGGTTTAAATGCCGAGCGTCCGGATCCGCGAGAACGAGTACTTTGACGCCGCCCTGCGGCGCTTTAAGCGCGCCTGCGAGAAGGCAGGAGTGCTCGCGGAGCTGCGGCGGCGGGAATTCTACGAAAAGCCGACCCAGGAAAGGAAACGCAAGAAAGCCGCCGCGGTCAAGCGCCATATCAAGCGCGTTTCGCGGGATTTTGTGCGCGTCGCCCGCTGATCATCCGCCCACCCCGCGACCGTTCGGCAGGCTCATGAGCCTCAAAGCCCGACTCCAGGAAGACATGAAGGCGGCGCTGCGCGCCGGCGCCAAGGATCGCCTTGGCACCATCCGGATGATCATGGCCGGCATCAAACAGCGCGAAGTCGATGAGCGCATTGAGCTCGACGATCCACAGGTGCTCGCGGTCATCGACAAGCTGGTCAAGCAGCGGCGCGAGTCGATTGTGCAGTTCCAGGCCGGCGGCCGCGCCGATCTGGTGGCCAAGGAGACCGGCGAGCTCGAAGTGCTGCAGGCTTACCGGCCGGCGCAGTTGAGCGATACGGAGCTCGATGCGCTGATCAGCGAAGCGATCGCGCAAAGCGGCGCCGCCAGCATCAAGGACATGGGCAAGGTCATGGGCCTGATCAAGGCCAAGGCGCAGGGCCGCGCTGACATGGGCGCGGTGGGCGCCCGCATCAAGGCCCGGCTAAGCTGATCAGTTCGCCGGCCGGCGGTCGGCCGAGGTCGCGTAAATGCGGTCCGCTTAAGCGGCGGAAGTCTAGACTTGGCACTATGGCCGGCCGGATACCACAAACTTTCATCGATGAGCTGATCAGCCGATCCGATATCGTCGAGATCATCGGCAGCCGCGTGCCGCTGAAAAAAGCCGGCCGTGAATTCAAGGCCTGCTGCCCGTTTCACGACGAGAAAACCCCATCGTTCTGGGTCAGCCCGGATAAGCAGTTCTTCCATTGTTTCGGCTGCGGCGCGCACGGCACGGCGCTCGGCTTTCTGATGCAGTACGACCAGCTGCCGTTCCCCGAGGCGGTAGAGGAACTGGCCGGGAGGATCGGGCTTGAGGTCCCGCACGAGGGCGGCGCAGGCCCCGCTAGTGGACCGACCGAGGGGCAGAGCGAGCTGCTCGCCCGGGTCGCCGGCTTTTATCAGGAGTGCCTGCACAGCAACGAGCGGGCCAGCGCCTATGTGCGCAACCGCGGCCTCGATGCGGCCATCATCGAGCGGTTCATGATCGGCTATGCGCCGGAGAGCTGGAACGAGGTGCTGCGCCGCTTCGGCGCCACTGACGAATCGCGCGCCCTGCTGCTGGCGGCCGGACTCATCATTGAGCGCGAAACGCCCCGGGCGGGAAGCGAGCCTTATTACGACCGGTTCCGTGACCGCATCATGTTCCCGATCCGTGATCCGCGCGGCCGCGTGCTCGGCTTCGGCGGCCGGATCCTCGACCGCGGCGAACCCAAGTACCTCAACTCCCCGGAGACGGAGTTGTTTCACAAGGGCCGCGAGTTATACGGGCTGCATGAAATACGGCTCGCCCGCCAGAATCTGAAACGGCTGATCGTCGTCGAAGGCTACATGGATGTGGTGCGGCTGCACCAGGCCGGCCTGCAGTACGCCGTAGCGACGCTCGGCACCGCAACGACGCCCGAGCACCTGCGCCGGGTGTTTCGGCTGGTCAGCGAGGTGGTGTTTGCCTTCGACGGCGATCGCGCCGGTCGTGCGGCCGCGTGGCGCGCACTGCAGAACGTGCTGCCGGAAGTCCGCGAGGGACGGGAGATACGGTTTCTGTTTCTGCCCGAAGGCGAAGATCCGGATTCGCTGGTCGGCCGCGAGGGCCGGGAGGCCTTCGAGCAGCGGCTCGGCACGTCGGTGCCACTGTCCGAGTACCTGACCGGCCAGCTGCGTGGCCAGGTGGAGCTGACCCATGCGGACGGACGCGCACGCTATGCGGCACTCGCCCGGCCGCTGCTGGAGAAAATCCCGGCGGGAATCTACCGCGAGCTGCTGATCGAGCGGATCGCCCAGGAGATTGGGCTGGCCGCCGACCGGTTGCGCGCGCTGCTGCGGTTGCCGGAGCAGGCGCCGCAGGCGCCGGCCGAGGGCCAGCACCGAACGGCCGCTTTGCACATCGGTCGTGGCGCACTGCTGACTCAGGCGATTCAGACGCTGCTGCAATTTCCGACCGCCGCCCGCGAAATTCCGGCCGCGTTGTGGGCGCCGCTCGAGCAGCTGGAGCAGCCCGGCATCGCGGTACTGCGCGAATTGCTGCAGGAGCAGAGCGCGGCGCCCGGCACCACCACCGGGCAGATCCTGGAGCGCTGGCGCGACCGGCCCGAGTTTGAGCGGCTTTCGGAACTGGCCGCAGCCTCGATACTGGCCACGGATACCGGCGCCGCGGTACACGAACTGAGCAATGCGATCACCCGGCTGCTCGATGAGCAGCTGCGCCGCCGGATGGACCAGCTGATCGAGAAGGCGCGCGAGGGAACCGTCACCGCTCAGGAGCGGTCAGAGATGCAGGTGCTGAGCAAATCCCTGTCCCGCCAGATCCTGCCGGGGCCGCTGCCCCGCTGAGCGGCGGGCCCGCAACCGGATTCCGGCTCAGCCGGTGCCCGGCGGAGCGCTTGAGTCCCAAAGCATCCGGGCTCAGGCTGGTAAAGAGCTATCTAGATTTGGTATAATTGTGGGCTTTTCCGCAATCCTTCGATCCCGCTTCCGAGGCTCCCCAGCAGCTCCCGGACCGGACTCGTATCTGCCTGAATTGACAGGACTGCCGAACCAATGACGTCCAAACAGAAATCCGCCCCGACCACGGCCAAGAAGGCAGCCGCCAAACTGACGGCTGCTCAAAAGAAGCTCGCCGCTGCCCGCAAGCCGCCGGTGGTGGTGGCCAAGCCTAAGGCCGCAAAGTCTGCCGAGGTCGCCAAGGTCGCTGCCACCGCGCGCGCTGCCAAGCCCGCCGCCGCAGCCGCCCCGGCCGCCAAGACTGTGGTGCCGCTGGCGCTCGCGAAGTCGCCGGCGGCGAAGCCTGCTGCCAAGGGCAAATCGGCGCCAGTGATCATGCCGGGGCCTCGTGCGATCGGTTTGCCCGAGGATCGCCAGTCGCAGCTGAAGCTGCTGATCGCGCGCGGCAAGGAACAGGGATATCTGACCTACGCGCAGGTGAACGATCACCTGCCCTCCGAGATCGTCGATCCGGAGCAGATCGAAGACATCGTCAACACCATCAACGACATGGGCATTCCGGTGTACGAGAAGGCACCGGATGCCGAGTCGCTCCTCGCCACCGATCCGACCGCGCCGGCCGACGAAGAGGCCATCGAAGAGGCCGCCGCAGCGCTGGCCGCGCTGGACGCGGAACTCGGGCGCACCACCGATCCGGTGCGCATGTACATGCGCGAAATGGGCACGGTGGAGCTGCTCACGCGCGAAGGCGAGATCCGCATTGCCAAGCGTATCGAGGAAGGGCTCGATGCGGTCCGGCGGGCGCTGGCGAACTATCCGCCGACGCATGAGCACCTGCTGCGAACTTATGAGCTGGTCAAGGCCGGCCAGGCCCGGCTGGTGGACATGGTCGTCGGCTTCATCGATCCGAATGCGCCGGACGTGATTGCCCAGCCCCAGAACCCGACCAAGCTCGAGATCGAGGCGCCGCCGCCGGAAGAGGCCCGCGATGAGGCCGAGGGCGAGGATGCCGACAGCGAAGAGACCGTGATCGATACCGGCCCGGATCCGGAGGAAGTGGCCCGGCGCATGGCCGCGATCAGCAAGATGCTGCAGCAGGCGCTGGCAGCGATCGCCAAGAACGGTATTGAGGATGCCCGCACGCACCGGGCTCGCAAGCGGCTGGCCGAAGAGTTCATGGAGCTGAAGCTCTCGCCGCGCATGTTCGAGGCGCTGACTGCGCAGCTGCGCGCGCATATCGGTGAGGTCCGGCAGATCGAGAAGGAAATCATGGTCATCGCCGTGCGCGATGCCGGCATGCCGCGCAAGGACTTCATCGCCACGTTCCCGAAGAACGAGACCAGCGCCAAGTGGCTGACCAAGCACATTAAGGCCGGCAAGAAGTATTCGGCCCCGCTCGGGCGCTTGAAGGAAGAGATCGAACGGCGCCAGAAAAAACTGACGCTGCTCGAGGTGCAATACCGCCTGAGCATCGATGCGATCAAGGACATCAACCGGGAGGTCTCGATCGGCGAGGCCAAGGCGCGCCGCGCCAAGAAGGAAATGGTCGAGGCCAACCTGCGCCTGGTGATCTCGATCGCCAAGAAGTACACCAACCGCGGCCTGCAGTTCCTGGACCTGATCCAGGAAGGCAACATCGGCCTGATGAAGGCGGTCGACAAGTTCGAATACCGCCGTGGTTACAAGTTCTCGACCTACGCCACCTGGTGGATCCGGCAGGCGATTACCCGCTCGATCGCCGACCAGGCCCGCACCATCCGCATTCCGGTGCACATGATCGAGACCATCAACAAGCTCAACCGCATTTCCCGGCAGATGCTGCAGGAAATGGGCCGCGAACCGACCCCCGAGGAACTCGCGGTGCGCATGGAGATGCCGGAGGACAAGGTCCGCAAGGTGCTGAAGATCGCCAAAGAGCCGATCTCGATGGAAACCCCGATCGGCGACGACGAGGATTCGCACCTGGGGGATTTCATCGAAGACACTTCGGTGTCCTCGCCGATCGATCAGGCGACCATGGAATCACTGCGCGAGACCACGCACTCGGTGCTGGCGCAGCTGACGCCGCGCGAGGCCAAGGTACTGCGCATGCGCTTTGGCATCGACATGAACACCGACCACACGCTCGAAGAGGTCGGCAAGCAGTTTGACGTCACACGCGAGCGCATCCGGCAGATTGAGGCCAAGGCGCTGCGCAAATTGCGCCACCCCAGTCGCAGCGAGCAGCTGCGCAGCTTCCTGATGGATGATTAAGGCCGGATTCTAGCTTTGCACCGGCGTGTCGGCGCGGGCGCCCCACTCGGCCCAGGAGCCGTCATATAAGGCGCCGCTTGGCAAGCCGGCCACGGACAGGGCCAGCGACAGCACCGCCGCCGTGATTCCGGAGCCGCACATCGTCACGACCGCGCTCGCCTGATCGATGTGCAGTTCTTTAAAACGCGCCCGCAGCTGGTCCGGCGATTTCAGCGTCTGATCGTCATTCAGCAATTCGGTGAACGGTAGGCTGATCGCCCCGGGCACATGTCCGGCGCGCAGACCGGGCCGCGGCTCGGCCACTCTGGCATGGAAACGATCCGCCGCGCGGGCATCGAGAATCGTCTCGCGCCGCTCCTTGAGGTTGTCCAGCAGATCGCCCGCGCCGCGCAGCCGCTGGGCGCGCAAATCGGCGCGAAACTCACCGGGTTTTGGCACTACCGCGTCGCTGCTTAAGGCTCTGCCTTCGCGCCGCCACTTGGGCAGGCCGCCGTCCAGCACCGCGGTGCGGTCGTGCCCGAACAGTCCCATCATCCACCAGCCCCGGGCGGCCGAGAATATTCCCCGCTGATCGTAGAACACGACGCGATCGCTGTTCGACACGCCGAGCGCGCTGACCAGTTTCTCAAACCGGGCCTGGGTCGGCACCATGTGCGGCAGCGTCGATTCCGGATCGGCAATTTCATCAATGTCGAAAAATCCGGCGCCGGGGATGTGCCCGGCCGCAAATCGCTCGCGCGCGTTGATCTGTTCGCGCGGCATGTACCAGCTGGCGTCCAGGACCCGCAGATCCGCGGCGCCAAGTTCCCCGGCGAGCCAATCGGTACTGACTAAAGAGTGCATCGGCCTGCGAGCCCCTGCTGGAGTTGCATCCTGACCGCGTCGCGGCCGCCAGGTTGCGCCGCCCGGGCGCACTTGCGCCGCTTATGATACTGGCAATTTCGCCCCGCCGGTAAGCGGCCGGCGCCATGGCCGATGATCGGCGGCTGTTATTTCCTTGACGACGCAAGGCACATACACTGCGCCGTACGGCCCTTGCGCCGGTCTTAAGGAGTTGCCATGCGCCTGAAGTTCGAGCTTGCGGCTGCGGTGCCGCGCCGGTGAAACCGCGCGGCCCACGCAAGGTCCGGCTGGAGCTCGGCAACCGCCGATTCACCAAGATTGGCGTGCGGCCGGGCGTATTGCGGGACGCCTACCACCTGATACTGGGTATGGGATGGCTCGGTTTCCTGTCGGTACTGGTGGTCAGCTACACGATCGTGAACCTGCTGTTTGCCGTCGGCTACTGGCTGTCGCCCAGTGCGGTGGCCAACACGCCGCGGGGCTTTCTCGATCTGCTGTTTTTCAGCATCGAGACCCTCTCGACGGTCGGCTACGGCACCATGTATCCGGTTACCATCTACGCCCACGTTCTGGCTTCGGTGGAGATCTTCGTCGGCTTGCTGATCCTGGCCCTGACCACCGGCCTGGTGTTCGCGCGGTTTTCACGCCCGACGGCCCGCATTCAGTTCAGCAACGTGATGGTCATCGCGCCATTCAATGGAGTGCCAACGCTGATGATGCGGGCCGCCAACGAGCGGCATAACCTGATACTGGAAGCGACGGTGAACATGACGCTGATCTACCAGAAGCGGACCCTGGAGGGCGAAAGCTTTCGCCATCAGCATGATCTGGCGCTGGTGCGCCACCGCTCCGCCGCCTTTACCCTGAGCTGGACAGTAATGCACAAGATTACCGAGAGCAGCCCGCTGTATGGCAAGAGCACCAAGGATCTCGAGGACGCGAACATGATCATCGCGGTTTCCATCAGTGGCATGGACGATACCCTTGAGCAGCTGGTCCACGCGCGCACCCAGTATGAGGCCGACCAAATATTGTTTGACCGGCGCTTTGCCGACATTATTTCCGTCGATAACGATCACACCACCGTTGACCTGACGCGGCTGAACGAGACTCAGCCGGTCGCCCAGCAGGCCCGCATCACTGACACGAGCAGCGCGGACCGGGCCTGTTAGGTTATCCGCTCGCGATGGCCGCATGCTCGTCGGCCTGATCGGAGATGAACTTAGCCAACATCCGAGTGCCCCACCGTGCCGCCAGCCGGGAGCGTGCGCCTTGACAAGTCGGACTCAAGTGCCACGATCAGCGCTATCACACCCACCCTGGATCTTGAACCGCCATGCTCGAGCTGCTTGATTTCCTGCCGTGCGTCGCGGATTTTCCGCAGCCCGGCGTAGTCTTTCGCGATGTCTGCCCGCTGCTGGCCGATCCGCGGGCGTTTGCGCAGGCCCTCGACAGCATGGAAGAACTGATCGCCGGCTGGCCAGTCGACCGCCTGGCCGGTATTGAGGCACGCGGTTTGATTTTTGCCGCGGCGCTGAGCGTGCGGCTAAATCGCGGCCTGATTCTGATTCGCAAGCCGGGCAAGCTGCCGCCGCCCGTAACGGCCGAGAAATACAGCCTCGAATACGGACACGATCAACTCGAGATGCAGAGCAACCGGCTGCAGCCAGGAAACGCTGTGATCATCGTCGATGATGTGATCGCCACCGGCGGCACGCTACTGGCGGCCAAGCGCCTGATCGAGCGGCAGGGCGGGCGGGTCAGCGGCATCCTGGCCTTGCTGTCACTGCAGGCGCTTGGCGGCCGCGAGCGGCTCCATACCGCGGGCGCCAATGTGGCCAGCGTACTCACTGTCTGAGAATCGGTCGTGGCTTATCAGGAGCGGTCGAAGCGCGGGCGCAGCGCGCCGGCTAACCGCATCCTCGTCAATCAGGAATGGATATGCACCAGGATCGCAAAAGCGAACACGACCAGGATTGAGGCCACGACGGCGATGCGCATGAAGGTGTCTTTTGATTCCATGGCTCCAGCATGCCGGGCAGATTTCGCACGGTCCTTGATGACGCTCACGGTTTACGGGTGCAGAAATGCACGCTGGAACGTTATGGCAACCCGCGTACTGATTATGCCCGCGGCCTCAGAAAGTCACGAACATCGCCACCACTGAAATGGCCATGACCGCCGTGGCCACCCAGCCAAGACGGCGCAGCGGCCGGCGGATGACGAACGGGCCCATGATCCGCTGCTGGCCGGCCAGCAGCATCATGACGGCCATGATCGGCACGGCGATGACGCCGTTCAGGATGGCGCTCCAGATCAGTTCGCGGATCGGATTGACGCGCGCAAAATCCAGCACCACGCCGCCGAGCGTGGCCACCGCGATGATGGTGTAAAAGCCCTTGGCTTCGCGCAGTTTTACATCCAGGCCCGTGCGCCACTCAAAGCTTTCCGCGACCGCGTAGGCCGCCGATCCGGCCAGCACCGGCACCGCCAGCAGGCCCGTGCCGATAATGCCCATGCTAAACAGCAGGAAGGTGAACTGGCCGCCGATCGGCCGCAGCGCCTCGGCCGCCTGCGCCGAGGTCTGGATATCGGTAATGCCGGCGGCGTGCAGTGTCGCCGCCGTGGTGGCAATAATGAAGAACGCGACGATATTGGAAAAGCCCATACCGAAGCGTGTGTCCCAGCGGATCCGTCGCAGGTGCTGGCGCACCTCGGCGTTTTCCTTTGCGGTCACGTGCGGCTTGGGGCCGTTTACCCCGGCGGACCGCGAATCCTCCACTTCCTGCGCGGCCTGCCAGAAAAACAGGTAGGGACTGATGGTCGTGCCAAAGACCGCGACAATCATCGTCAGCAGTTCGTGATTGAGGGACAGTTTCGGCCACAGGGCACCGACCAACACTTGGCTCCACGACACGCGGATCGTGAACATCACCGCGACGTAGGACAGCAACGCCAGCGTCAGCCATCTGAGGTAGCGCACGTAATGCCGGTAGCTGAGAAACACCTGCAGGACCAGACATAACAGGCCGAAGGTCAGGGAATAAACATGCGCCGAGCCGCCAAGCAGCAATCGCAGCGCATCGCCCATGGCCGAAATGTCGGCCGCCAGGTTGAAGGTATTGGCGGCCACCAGCAGCCCGACGATCAGATACAGGAGCGAGCGCGGGAAGGCCACCTTGATATTGGCAGCCAGCCCGCGGCCGGTAATGCAGCCAAAGCGCGCACTGACCATCTGGATTGCTACCATCAACGGGTAGGTCACCACCACAGTCCACAACAGACCGTAGCCGAACTGCGCTCCGGCCTGCGAATAGGTGGCAATGCCGCTTGGATCATCATCGGCGGCGCCGGTAATGAGGCCGGGCCCAAGCTGCCTGACCCGCTCGTGCTGGCTGAGTTTCTTCAGCTTTCTCCGCATCGCAGGATTACCTTAAGCGGCCCGTTGCCGTCGCGCCGGCCCGGCAGACCGGCGCGCTCAGCCCAACGGCGCTACGCCGAACAGCCACTGGTGCAACCACAGCAGAAACACGAAATACAGCGCGAGGCCAAGCACCACGACCACGGCGTCGTTCCAGCGGCCAGGCGTCACCGTGGCGCGCGGGCCTCGCGGCCGACGCCGCAACGACACACGCACGAGGCCCGCCCAGATCAGCAAGCTGCCGAACAGCAGCACATCGGCCGCAGTGCCGTTGGCGAGTAAATGCGCCACCGCCCACACCTTCACCGCCAGCAGCAGCGGATGTCGGGTCGCGGCCTGGATCTTCCCGGGCAGCATCGATGCCAGCACCAGCAACGGCACCGGCACCATCAGCAACACGGCTACCGTGTGGAAAACCGGCGGCGGCGAATAAAGCAGAATCGGCGCGCGCCGCGCCACCGCAAAACCGTGCACCATCAGCACCAGGCCCACGATCGTCACCAGGGAATAAAGCCCCATCCAGGTCCGGTCGCCGATGTGGCGGATCATGCCGGCGCGCCACTGCGGCACCGTCATGCCGATCGAATGGGATCCCAAGAAAATCGCTAACCCAAGGATCAGTTCCGACATCACAGCTCCCAGGCGCATTCGCAGCCGGCAGCTTGCCAGAGCCGCCCGATGCTTTCACACTCAATTTGTATGATGCCGACGGCGAAGATCGAGAAGCATCGCAAAGCGGGCAACGTCTTGCCGCTCATTGCGTCCTTGCTGCTTGGCTTAAGCCTGCCTGGCGGCGCGGCCGAGGACGTGACGGCGCCAACCGCCGCCGCAGCAGGTGCCTGCGCCACTCTTGCCGGGTTGGCCAGTGGCGGGAGCCGCGCTCCACAGCTGCTGGCCAGTTTCCCCACCGCAAGCAAGGGCGCGCTGCACGCGACCGCATTTACCTATGACAACGCTGCAGCGGTCATCGCCTTGGTCGGCTGCGGGCGACCAGAGCTTGCCCGCAGTGTGGCCGAAGGTCTGCTCGCGGCGCTGAACCGTGACCGCTACTGGCACGATGGTCGCCTGCGTAATGGCTATGCCGCCGGGCCCATCGGTCCCGGGACCGTTAAGCTCGCCGGCTGGTGGGACGAGACCAAGCAGATGTGGGTGGAGGATCGCTCGCAGGTGGCGACCGACACCGGCAATATGGCCTGGGCCATGCTGGCACTGCTCGCCGTGTATCAGGCGCCAGGTCCATCGCCCTACCTGACAGGCGCCGAGCAAATCGGTGCCTGGGTCGCGAGGCAGCTCGATACCCGCGGCGCGGGTGGCTTCAGCGGCGGCACCTTCGGGCATGAACCGGTGCCGGAGTCTTTGCGCTGGAAATCTACCGAGCACAACACTGATCTGGCGGCCGCATTTCGCCGCCTGGCGCAGCTCACCGGCGAGCCCACCTGGACACGGCGCGCCGTGGCCGCCGAACAGCTGGTCGCGGCCATGTACGATGCCAACTGCCGGTGCTTCGCAGCCGGTACGGGAAACGATGGCGTGACCCGCAACCCGGCGCTGGCACTGGATGCACAGGTCTGGCCGTTGCTGGCGATTCCGGGAGCGGCCACGCGCTATGCCGCCGTGCTCTCATCGGTGCAGCAACGGCTGCGATCAGGTGACGGCTATCTATACAGCGCAGCGAGCACCGGCCCGTGGACCGAAGGCACCGCGCAGGTCAGCACATTGCTCGCTCTGCTGCATCGTGACGCCGAAGCGGCCGCGCTGCTCGCAGCGGTCAGCCACCAACGAACTCCAGAGGGCTACTACGCCACGTCGGCCAGCAGCATTCAGACCGGTTTTGAGCTTGACACCGCGCCGGGCAAGCCGCGGCTTTACCTGCACTTGCCGCACCTTGGTGCGACCGCCTGGGCAGCGCTGGCCGAGCGGCATTACAACCCGTTCACGGGTGCAGCCTCCCTCCCCTGATCTGTAGTGGCGCGCCAGGACCGCCAGCCGCGCTGTCCTCGGGCCACCGCCCCCCTTGACGGAGCTACTCCGGCGGGACCGTCGGGCCCTGGAGTCCGAACATGCTGCAGTGCTCATTTCTGAGCAATTACCACTGATCAAACAAGCAATTAGCGCACCGTCACACATTCGAAAAGAAGGTGAATATGTAAATTCATTTGTATGTGTGTCCTAGGGTTTCGTTGGCCATTTTTAACGCGCGGCGGTGCTGGCGAGTCATCGCCTGTTCCACGGGCACGACGCTACCCAACGCGCCCGCGCGCGCTGACGCTGCCGATGTGTCTGGTCGTGCTGCTGATCGGTGCGCTGGCGCGGCCGGCGCACGCCAACAGCTGCTATGCCGCGGCGACGCAGGGTACCGCACCTGCGAACTATCTTGGGTATTGCTGGCTGGACTTCACCGGTTACTCGGATGTCCAGGCGCAGGCGGGCGGGCAGGTATTCAGTTTCACACTGCCCGATGGATCGACCTTAAGTCTGACGCTTCAGGTCAGCACTAACTCAACCAATCCGGCGCTGGTCGCGCATGCGGTGCCATCGTGGAGCGGGTCCGCTATCGGCAACAGCGGCTTTAACGGTATTCCAGGCAACCCGGTCCTCTACGAGGTACAGAACGGTTCGACCGTCACTGCGCAGCTTACCAACATCACGGTTGCTCCCCCTCCAGGCAGTGGCGCTTCCGTCACTTACGCCATCGTCGCAGCGGACGGCGAATCGAGCAATCAGAACGAATCGCTCAGCTTTACGACCAACGGCCAGAATTGGGTCGAGGTCGCGCAGATACCGAACGGCGCGGCCTACCCAACCTTAGGCGGTGTGGGCACCGCGACAGTGACCGAAACCGGCGTAGCAGGCACGGTCGGCAGTTTCGCTTTTGCATCCTTCAACAATCCGACGGCTGTCTCCACGGTCATGGTCGGTGGTGGATTGCAGGGCGCCATGTTTGCGGTTCGCTACGCTTCCATCTCCGTGAGTGCCCGGCTGGCGACTGCGCGCGCAAACCCAGCCGACCAATTCACCTATGGAATTAAATCGACCGGCGGCGTGGTAATCAGCTCCGCGACGTCCACGGGCGCTGGTCTCGGACCTTTCCCGTCGGCCAGCGTACCGATCGCCGCGGGCTACCCGTTCGTGGTGAACGAGACCATGGCTGCAGGCAGCGTCGATACGCTCGCGCAATATGGTGTATCGCTGACCTGCACCAACCAGACCAGCGGATCGACGACGACGCTGCCGACAAATCTCGCGGCGAGCACTTTTACTTTTCCCAGCCTGCAGTATGGAGATGCGGTCTCCTGCCTGTTCACCGACACCACTACCCCGGCGGATGTTGCGGCAAGCGCGAGCTTCCCGGCCAGCGTCAACGCAGGCCAGACGGTAGCTGGCACTGTCACGTTTACCAACAATGGGCCGAATACTGCCACCAGCACAACCTTCAGTCTGACCGCGCCGGCGAATCTTGCGGTCGCGCCCACTCTGACTGGTCTGCCCAATGGTGTGACCTATAGCTACACCGCCGCGACCGGTGTCATCACGCTGACCGGCATGCCCACCAGCATGGCCTCCGGCAGCAGTCTTGGTCCGATCAGCATCAGCTACACGCAACCGCCCTCAGGCACCTCAACGGTGACCGCGGCCATCAGTGCCACAACCGAGGATCCGAACCCCAACAACAACAGCGTCACCGTCACGATCGGCGGCAATGCCGAGGCCGATGCGGCGACAAGCGCGAGTTTCCCCGCCAGCGTCAATGCGGGTCAGCCGGTATCGGGTACGGTGACTTTCACCAATAACGGCCCAAGTACCGCAGCCGGCACAACCTTCAGTTTGACCGTGCCGGCCAATCTTGCGGTTGCGCCCACTCTGACTGGTCTGCCCAATGGTGTGACCTATAGCTACACCGCCGCGACCGGCGTTGTAACGCTGACCGGCATGCCTACCAGCATGGTTTCCGGCAGCAGCCTCGGACCCATCACGCTGACTTACATCCAGCCAGGTTCTGCGACCTCGACCGTCACGGCCAGCATCAGCGCCACGACCGCCGATCCGAACCCTGGCAACAACAGCGTCACCGTCACCATCGCCGGCAATGCTGAAGCTGATGCGGCGACGAGTGCGACCTTCCCCGCCAGCGTCAATGCCGGCCAGACAGTATCGGGCACGGTGACCTTCACCAATAACGGTCCGAGTACCGCGGTCGGTACGACCTTTAGTTTGACGGTGCCGGCCAATCTTACCGTCGCGCCAACGCTGACCGGACTGCCAAACGGCGTCACCTACAGCTACATCGCCGCAACAGGTGTCATCACGCTGACTGGCATGCCCACCAGCATGGTTTCCGGCAGCAGCCTTGGCCCCATCGGCATCAGCTACACGCAACCGCCCTCGGGTACTTCAACGGTGACCGCGGCCATCAGTGCGACGACCGCCGATCCGAACCCTGGCAACAACAGCGTTACCGTCACGATCGCCGGCAACGCCGAAGCCGATGCAGCGACAAGCGCGAGTTTCCCCGCCAGCGTCAATGCGGGTCAGCCGGTATCGGGTACGGTGACTTTCACCAATAACGGCCCAAGTACCGCAGCCGGCACCACCTTTAGTCTGACGGTGCCGGCCAATCTTACCGTCGCGCCGACATTGACCGGTTTGCCCAACGGGGTGACCTACAGCTACATCGCCGCAACCGGTGTCATCACGCTGACTGGCATGCCTGCGAGTCTGGCCTCCGATATCAGCCTTGGGCCGATTACCGTCAGCTACACGCAGCCGCCCTCGGGTACTTCGACGGTCACCGCCAGCATCACTGCGACGACGGCCGACCCAAACCCCAACAACAACAGCGTCACAGTCACGATCGCCGGTAATGCTGAAGCCGATGCGGCGACGAGTGCGACCTTCCCCGCCAGCGTCAATGCCGGCCAGACAGTATCGGGCACGGTGACCTTTACCAACAACGGCCCAAGCACCGCCGCTGGCACAACCTTCAGTCTGACCGTGCCAGCCAATCTGGCTGTGGCTCCGACTCTGAGTGGATTACCCAACGGCGCCACCTATAGCTACACCGCCGCGACCGGCGTTATAACGCTGACCGGCATGCCAACCAGCATGGCTTCGGGTAGCAGTCTTGGACCGATCGGTATCAGTTACACGCAGCCGGCTTCCGGAAACTCGGCAGTCACCGCGGCCATCAGCGCCACGACCGCCGATCCGAACCCTGGCAACAACAGCGTCACCGTCACCATCGCCGGCAATGCTGAAGCCGACGCTGCCACGACGGCGAGTTTCCCAGCCAGCGTCAACGCCGGCCAGACAGTATCGGGCACGGTGACCTTCACCAATAACGGTCCGAGTACCGCGGTCGGTACGACCTTTAGTTTGACGGTGCCGGCCAATCTTACAGTCGCGCCCACTCTGACCGGTCTGCCCAATGGTGTGACTTATAGCTACGCCGCCGGGACCGGCGTCATCACGCTGACTGGCATGCCCACCAGCATAGCTTCGGGTAACAGTCTTGGCCCGATCGGCATCAGCTACACGCAGCCGCCCTCGGGTACTTCAACCGTGACCGCGGCCATCAGTGCGACGACCGCTGATCCGAACCCCAACAACAACAGCGTCACTGCCACCATCGCCGGTAATGCCGAAGCGGATGCGGCGACAACCGCAAGTTTTCCGGTCAGCGTCAATGCGGGTCAGATGGTATCGGGCACGGTGACCTTTACCAACAACGGCCCGAGCACTGCAGCTGGCACAACCTTTAATCTGACCGTGCCGGCGCAATCTTACAGTCGCGCCCACTCTGACCGGTCTGCCCAATGGTGTGACTTATAGCTACGCCGCCGGGACCGGCGTCATCACGCTGACCGGCATGCCGAGCAGTCTGGCTTCCGGCAGCAGCGTGGGACCCATCACGCTGAGTTATATCCAGCCAGGCTCTGCCACCTCGACCGTCACGGCCAGCATCAGCGCTACGACGGCCGACCCGAACCCGAACAACAACAGCGTCACCGTCACGATCGCCGGCACTGCTGAAGCCGACGCTGCCACGACGGCGAGTTTCCCGGCCAGCGTCAACGCCGGCCAGACTGTGTCGGGAACGGTGACCTATACCAATAACGGCCCGAGCACGGCGGTCGGCACAACTTTCAGTCTGACCGTGCCGGCCAATCTGGCCGTGGCTCCGACTCTCAGCGGATTGCCAAACGGCGTTACCTATAGCTACACCGCTGCGACCGGCGTTGTCACGTTGACCGGCATGCCCACGAGCCTGGCCTCCGGCAGCAGCGTGGGACCCATCACGCTGAGTTATATCCAGCCAGGCTCTGCGACTTCGACCGTCACGGCCGGCATCGCTGCGACGACCGCTGATCCGAACCCGAACAACAACAGCGTCACCGTCACGATCGCCGGCACTGCTGAAGCCGACGCTGCCACGACGGCGAGTTTCCCGGCCAGCGTCAATGCCGGTCAGACCGTGTCGGGTACCGTCACCTTTACTAACAAAGGGCCCAGCACTGCGGCCGGCACAACCTTCAGTCTGACCGTCCCGGCCAATCTGGCCGTCGCACCCATTCTGTCTGGTCTGCCCAATGGTGTGACGTATAGCTACACCGCCGCGACCGGTGTCATCACGCTGGCCGGCATGCCGAGCAGTTTGGCCTCCGGCAGCACCGTGGGACCGATCACGTTGAGTTATACGCAACCGGGCTCGGGTACCTCCACAGTCACCGCAGCCATCGCAGCGACAACCAACGATCCGAACCCGAACAATAATTCCGTCACGCTGACGATTGGTGGAAATCCGTCGGCCGACGCGGCAACGACGGCGAGTTTCCCCGCTAGCGTAAATGCGGGCCAGACGATATCGGGCACGGTGACTTTCACCAATAACGGCCCGAGTACCGCGGTCGGCACAACCTTCAGTCTGACCGTGCCAGCCAACCTGACCGTGGCCCCGATTCTGAGCGGATTGCCCAATGGCGTGGCCTACAGCTACACCGCCGCGACCGGAGTCGTCACGTTGACCGGCATGCCCACCAGCATGGCTTCGGGCAGCAGCCTCGGTCCGATCGGCATCAGCTACACCCAACCGGCGTCGGGTACTTCGACCGTCACGGCCAGTATCAGCGCGACGACAGCAGACCCGAACCCGAACAACAACAGCGTCACCGTGACGATCGCCGGCAACGCCGAAGCCGACGCCGTGACGAGCGCGAGTTTCCCTGCGAGCGTGAATGCGGGCCAGACGGTATCGGGCACGGTGACTTTCACCAATAACGGCCCCAGTACCGCCGTCGGCACAATCTACAGTCTGGCCGTGCCAGCCAATCTGGCCGTGGCGCCGACTCTGAGCGGCCTACCCAACGGTGTGACGTATAGCTACACGGCCGCGAGCGGCGTCATCACGCTGACCGGCATGCCCACGAGCCTGACCTCCGGCAGCAGCGTGGGACCAATCGGGATCAGCTACCTACAACCGCCGGCGGGGACCTCGACGGTCACGGCCACCATCAGTGCGACGACGGCTGATCCGAACCCGAACAACAACAGCGTCACCGTCACGATCGCCGGCAACGCCGAAGCCGATGCGGCGACGAGCGCGAGTTTCCCTGCGAGCGTGAATGCGGGCCAGACCGTATCGGGTACCGTCACGTTTACTAACAACGGGCCCAGCACCGCGACTGGCACGACCTTCAGTCTGACCGTGCCGGCGAATCTTACGGCCGCGCCGACATTGACCGGACTGCCCGCCGGCGTCACCTACAGCTACAACGCTGCGACCGGCGTCATCACGCTGACCGGCATGCCCACGAGCCTGGCCTCCGGCAGCAGCCTCGGGCCAATCAGCATCAGCTATACGCAGCCAGCTGCGGGGAACTCGACGGTTACAGCGGCCATCAGCGCCACGACCGCTGACCCGAACCCGAATAACAACAGCGTCACCGTGACGATTGCCGGCAACGCCGAAGCCGACGCAGCAACCACCGCAACTTTCCCGGCCAGCGTCAACGCCGGACAGACCGTGTCGGGCATCGTCACCTTCACTAACCATGGCCCGAGCACCGCGGTCGGCACGGCCTTCAGTCTGACGGTGCCGGCCAATCTGGCCATGGCTCCGATTCTGAGCGGATTGCCCAACGGTGTGACCTACAGTTATACCGTGGCGACCGGCGTCATCACGTTGACCGGCATGCCCACCAGCATGGCCTCCGGCAGCAGCCTCGGGCCGATCAGCATCAGCTACACGCAGCCGGCTACAGGGAGCTCGACGGTCACAGCGGCCATCAGCGCCACGACTGCAGATCCGAACCCCAACAACAACAGTGTCACCGTCACCATCGCCGGCAACGCCGAAGCCGATGCAGCGACGAGCGCGAGTTTCCCCGCGAGCATAAATGCGGGTCAGACAGTAACGGGCACGGTGACTTTCACCAATAACGGCCCGAGTGCTGCAGTCGGCACAACCTTCAGCCTGATCGTCCCGGCCAATCTAGCCGTGGCGCCGACGCTGAGCGGATTGCCCAACGGTGTGACCTACACGTACGTCGCCGCGACGGGCGTCATCACGCTGACCGGCATGCCCACGAGCCTGGCCTCTGGCAGCAGCCTCGGGCCGATCAGCATCAGCTACACGCAGCCGGCTTCCGGCAGCTCTACGGTCACGGCGGCCATCAGCGCCACCACCGCCGATCCGAACCCGAACAACAACAGCGTCACCGTGACGATCGCCGGCAACGCCGAAGCCGATGCCGCAACGAGCGCAAGCTTCCCCGCCAGCGTCAATGCTGGCCAGACTGTTTCGGGGACGGTGCGATACACAAACAACGGTCCCAGCACCGCAACCGGCACGATATTCAGCCTGACGGTACCCGCTAACCTTGCGGTTGCTCCGACCCTGACCGGCCTGCCGAATGGAGTCACTTACAGCTACACCGCTGCGACTGGCGTCATCACGCTGACCGGCATGCCCACCAGCATGGCCTCCGGCAGCAGCCTCGGACCGATCAGCATTAGCTACACGCAACCGCCCACGGGTACTTCGACCGTCACGGCCAGCATCAGCGCTACAACGGCCGACCCGAATCCGAACAACAACAGCGTCACCGTGACGATCGCCGGCAACGCCGAAGCTGACGCCGCGACGAGCGCGAGTTTCCCTGCGAGCGTGAATGCGGGCCAGACCGTATCGGGTACCGTCACCTTTACTAACAATGGGCCCAGCACCGCGACTGGCACTACCTACAGTCTGACCGTCCCGGCCAATCTGGCTGCGGCTCCGACTCTCAGCGGATTGCCCGCCGGCGTCACCTATAGCTACACCGCTGCGACCGGCGTCATCACGCTGACCGGCATGCCCGCGAGCCTGGCGTCCGGCATTAGCGTGGGGCCGATCGGCATCAGCTTCACACAGCCAGCTTCGGGTACTTCGACGGTCACCGCCAGCATCAGTGCCACGACGGCGGACCCGAACCCGAACAACAACAGCGTCACCGTCACCATCGCGGGCAATGCTGAAGCCGATGCCGCCGTGACGGCCAGTTTCCCCGCCAATGTCAATGCGGGTCAGACGGTATCGGGCACGGTGACCTTCACCAATAACGGCCCGAGTACTACGGTCGGCACAACGTTCAGTCTGACCGTGCCGGTAAATCTTGCAGTCGCGCCGACATTGACCGGACTGCCCGCCGGCGTCACCTACAGCTACAACGCTGCGACCGGCGTCATCACGCTGACCGGCATGCCCACCAGCATGGCCTCCGGCAGCAGCCTCGGACCCATCACGCTGAGTTATATCCAGCCAGGCTCAGGGACTTCAACGGTAACCGCAGCCATCGCAGCGACAACCAATGATCCAAACCCGAACAACAATTCCCTTACGCTGACGATTGGTGGAAATTCGTCGGCCGACGCGGCAGCCAGCGGGAGTTTCCCGGCCAGCGTCAATGCCGGCCAGACCGTGTCGGGTACCGTCACCTTCACCAACTACGGGCCCAGCACTGCGACCCGCACAACCTTCAGCCTGACCGTCTCGGCCAATCTGGCCGTGGCTCCTACTAACAATGGGTCTAGCATTGCGGCGGGCACTACCTACAGTCTGACGACCACGGCCGGTTTGGCCGTGGCACCTACGCTTAGCGGCTTACCCGCCGGCGTCACCTACAGCTACAACGCGGCGACCGGCGTCATCACGCTCACCGGCATGCCCACCAGCATGGCCTCAGGCAGCAGCCTCGGGCCGATCGGTATCAGCTACACGCAGCCGCCCTCGGGCACTTCGACAGTGACCGCGGCCATCAGCGCCACGACCCCGGATCCGAACCTGAACAACAACAGCGTGACTATCACCATCGCGGGCAGTGCCGTTGAACTCTCAGGCACCGTCTATGTGGACAACAATCAGGACCAGCTGTTCGATTCCGGCGACACCCCGATCGTTGGCGCTACTGTGCAGCTGTTGCTCGCAGGTCATCAGGTCGCCAGTACCCAGACGAACTCCGCCGGCTCCTACTCGTTCACAGGCGAATCCGCTGGCAACTACTCTGTCGTAGTCACGCCATCTTCAGGCTACGTCAGCGATACGCCCGCGTCGGTAACCGTCGCGCTCAGTCCGGGTGCGCCGAGCGTGGTCAATTTCGGCGAGATTCCGGCTAGCGCGGTCGGTGCGTTGGTGCTGACGAAGACCACGGCGCTCGTGAATATTTCCGCCGGGCAATCGGTTCCCTACACGATTACCGCCACCAATTCCCTCAACACACCGGTCACCAACGTAACCGTGACCGACCTGATGCCGGCGGGGTTCCGGTTCCGTGCCGGCAGTGGTTCGGTGGACGGACAGAAACTTGACCCGACGGTCAATGGCCGGCAGTTGAGCTGGACGCATCTGAATTTCGTTGCGGGACAAAAGAAGACTTTCACCCTCGTGCTGACGGCAGGTGCCGGTGTCGCAGGCGGTGATTACGTCAACCAGGCCACCGCCTACAACGGCCTCGCCAACATCCCGATCTCGAATCTGGCCACGGCGACGGTTCGCATCGTCGGCGACCCGACCTTCGATTGCCCGGATCTGATCGGCAAGGTCTTCGACGATGCCAATGCCAACGGCGTCGAAGATGACGGCGAGGCGGGCATCGCCGGAGTCCGGCTGGTGACGGCCCAGGGGCTTCTGGTCACTACTGATTCGCACGGCCGCTATCACATCGCCTGTCCGATCATGCCGGACAGCGAGCTGGGCACGAACTTCGTCGTCAAACTTGACGAGCGCACGCTGCCATCAGGGTACCGCCTGACCACGGAGAATCCGCAAACCGTGCGTCTGACCGCCGGCAAAGTCTCCAAGCTCAATTTTGGCGCGACGATCCACCACGTAGTCCGCATTGAGGTCAACGACCGCGCTTTCGCCGGCAATGACCCAACTGCCGAAACTCGCCGGCGCCTGGATGAGCTGGTGGCCTCACTCAAGGACCAGTCCGCGGTCCTGCGGCTGGCTTACAGTGCCGCCGCGGAGTCCGACGCCCAGGTAGCACAGCGTCTGGCCGCGCTGAAGGCGAGCATTGCCTCGCTGTGGAAGTCCAACGGCTGCCAGTATCCGCTGCAGACCGAGGAAGACATCGTGCGCAGCGCCGGCACCGGCGCCGCAGCCGGAGGTGATGCGCCATGAAGGCTCATCATCTCTTCCCGCGCAGTTTCCGGCTGGTCGGCTGGGCACTGCTGCTGGCCGCCGCGCAGCCCCGCGCACTGGCACAAGTGGCCGATGCGGCCGGTTGCGTCCGCCTGGTCGGCGACACCATCAGCTGTACCGCGATCCCGGCCGGCGCCGCTCCGCCCAATACGGAGCGTGCCGCTCCGGCAGCGCCACCGTCCGATGCCGAGGTCGTCAGGCTTCAGCCTGTGCCGACCGTCAGCCCGCCGGCGCCGCCCCAGGTCACTTTCGAGCTGACCGACACGACGCAGCAGGCAAATTTCGCCTCCGGAAGCGATGAACTGACGCCACTGGCCACGGCCAAGCTCGATCAGCTAGTGCTCTCGCTGCGCGGTGCGCGCGTGCGCAAGGTGCTGGTAACTGCGCATACGGATTCACAGCGCCTGGTGCGCCAGGCGCTGCAGCGCTTTGGCACCAACCAGCGCCTGTCGGAGGCGCGCGCGGCGAGCGTCGTCCGTTACCTCAAAGCAGCGCTGCAGCTGCCCGATGAACTGTTCAGCACGCAGGGATTCGGCGCCAGCCGCCCGGTCGCGAGCAACCATACGCTGGCCGGACGCGCCAGTAATCGCCGCGCGGAAGCCTCGCTGTGGTTTGAAGTGCCGGTGGCCCCCGTCATCGTCCCGCCACCCTCGCCACCGCCGCCGCCGCCTGAAGTGGCGACCGCGGTCTCCAGCTGTATCGGCGATGGCGCCGACCAGATCGCCGCGGTGCGGATTACCGTCGATGGTGTCGCGCTCGATCCGCGTGAAAAAATCAATGAGGCGGACCGGCAGCGCTGCGTCGACGTCGCATTGGCGCGCGCCGACGTGCAGGTTCGTTACGATCCGCTCGAGCAGGCGCCGTTCCTGAACGTGATCGCTATCCCGCAGCGGGTGACGGTCGGCGAGCCGGTGCGCTTCAGCAGCTATACGAATTATACGCGCTACATAGCGCGCGCCGAAGTGCGGCTGTTCGAGCCCGAGCAGAGCATTCAGCAGACGCCGCTCGCGGTAGTAGCGCTGAGCGCCGGCGGTGCGGCCGAATGGGTGCCGCCGCCCATCGCCAAATCACTGCTGCGGGTTACGACGTCGCTCGACAAGCCGCACTACCTGACTTACGTATTGCGGGTCTACGATCACGACGGCCACTTCGATGAAACCCGTCCGCGGCGTCTTGACCTGACCGATGTCCCGCCGGAGGCCGGCGTCGATCCCGCCAAGCTCGCCAAGGACACCGAACGCCTGGCGTACGGTGAGAATACGCTGGTGCTGCACAACATACCGGTGCATGGCGGGGCGGTCACCGTCAGCGGCAGCAATGTTCCACCCGGAGATCAGGTGTTCGTACAGGGCATCGCCGTCCCGGTCGATGACGCCCAGAATTTCGTCGCCCGCCAGATTCTGCCCGGCGGTCCGCAGCAGGTGACCGTGCGGATCGTCAACGAGCACGGCGAGGGCCTCACCTTCACCCGCAATCTGTCGGTCGCGACCGATGATTCATTCTTCGTCGGACTCGCGGATCTGACTGCCGGCAGCGGCAGTGTCAGCGGTCCTATCGAGCTCGTGACCGGTGATGCAGATCTTGCGCACCGCAACTATGTTAACGGCCAGCTGGCCTTTTACTACAAGGGCCTCGTTAAAGGTGACTGGCTGCTGACCGCCGCGGCGGACACGCAGGATCAGCCACTGCACAATCTGTTCAGTAACTTTGCCGGCAAGGACCCGCAGGACCTGCTGCGGCGGATCGATCCGACGCGCTATTACCCGGTGTATGGCGATGACAGCACCACCGTGCAGGATGCGCCAACCTCGGGCAAGTTCTACCTGCGCCTGGACAAGGGCGACAGTTCGGTCATGTGGGGAGATTTTCAGACCCAGCTGACCGGGACCGAATTCATCCAGTACGCGCGCACGCTCTACGGCCTGAACATCCGCTACCGCTCTCAAGAGGCCACCACGTTCGGCGAAAAGCAGCGCACCGTAGATGCCTTCTGGGCCGAACCGGGTACGGTGGAATCCCGGCAGGACTTTCGCGGTACCGGCGGATCACTCTATTACCTTCAGAACCAGGATATCTCGGTCGGCTCCGAGCAGGTCTCGGTACAGGTGCGCGACCAGGATTCGGGCCTGGTGCTGTCGGTCACGCAGCTGGTGCCGGCGCAGGATTACGACATCAATTATCTGGAAGGGCGAATCCTGCTGCACAGCCCGCTGCCGGCAACGGCCGACACCTCGACCTTTGTGCATACCGGCGGACTCGATGGCGATCCGGTCTACCTGGTAGTGACCTACGAATATGTTCCCGATCTGTCCAATCCGAGTTCGCTCGCGTTCGGTGGTCACGCGAGCCAATGGTTTGGAGACCACTTGCAGCTCGGCCTGTCGAGCTTTCATCAGGGCGATCCAGGCGAGCAGCAGGACCTGCTCGGAATCAACGGCACCTGGCGCTATAAGCCCGGCACCTACATCAAGGCCGAGTATGCCTATTCGGACGGCACCGGCAGCCCGACCCTTACCTCGATAACCGGCGGCCTTAACTTCGATGCGTTGACCAGCAACGGCAATGCCGCCGGAGCGGAACGGGTAGAGGCGGCGGTGGATCTGAGCGAAGTGACCGACTCGATGAAGGGGCGCGTGAGCACCTATTATGAGCAGCGCGATGCCGAGTTCTCAGGTCCCGGGCAAGTTACGCCGGGCGTGGGCATCCGGCAGGGTGGTGGAGCGCTCAATGTGCCGCTGGACAGCGCGACTCAGCTGGTGGGCAAATTCGACAGCACCGATTCGGCAACGGCGACCGCCAACACCGGGGAAGTTGCGCTCGAGCACAAGCTCGACGACAACTGGCGCGTGGCGGTGGGCGGCCGCCTCGACGAGCGCGAGAACGCCGTGCCGAACGAGAGCGCGATACTTTCGCAGAACGGCACGCGGGCTGACGTGGCGGTGACCATCGGCTATCAGCCAAAGCCGGCTGCCACCACCCAGGTCGGTGCTTCGCCAGCCGCGCAGGCCACCGCCGTGGTGCCCGCCCAGGCCGGCGCATTACCCGTCTTTCAGCCGGGCGGCCTCCCGGCCGCGCCAGGCGGCGCCGCCGCGCCTGCCCAGGCCGCTGGCACGCCGTTTCTGCCGCTGCCCGGCGCTGCGCCCCCTCCGGCCGGCGGTTCGCCCGCCAGCCAGACAGCGGGCTCGCCACCTCCGCCCGAGCTTGCTGCGACCGCACCCGGGGCGGTGCTGGGTCCGAGCCGCAGCAACTGGGACTCCTACGCATTCGTGCAGGGAACGGCCTATCGCACCGATACCCGTACCGAAAACGATCGGGCCGGAGTGGGCGGCAGCTATCAGGTAACGGATGCCATGCGCCTCGGTGCAGAAGCCAGCGACGGGAGTCTTGGGTTTGGCGCCAAGGCATCCACCGACTATCGGATCGACGACCGCAGCAATGTCTATGTGACCTACGCGCTGGCGGCGGATCAGCCCGATGCGCTGGATGTCGGCCGCGAAGGCACTCTCACCTCCGGCGTCCGCTACCGGTACGACGATGCCACCAGCGTCTACGGCGAGGAGCGGCTGCAGACCGGGACCGGGCCGCTGAGTCTCACGCATGCCTACGGCGTGGATTTCGCTCCTTCCAAGCAGTGGACTTACGGCCTGAAACTAGAGCACGGCACGATTTCAGATCCGCTGGCAGGGGACATGGAACTCACCAGTGTGGCAGGCACGCTTGCCTATACCAGCGGACAGATCAAATACAGCGGTGCGCTCGAGTGGCGCCAGGACAACTCTTCGCTGACCGGCGCCTCGCACACGCAGCTGACCCGCAATAGCCTTACCTACCAGATCGACCCTGACTGGCGCCTGCTCGGCAATATCAATTGGTCGCAGACCGACGGCATCAGTACAGCGGCCCTGAACGCCGACTACCACGAGATCGTGATCGGGGCCGCGTGGCGTCCGGTCCATAACGATCGCTGGAACACGCTATTCAAATTCACGATCCTGGACGATCAGCCGCCAAGCGTGCAGCTAAGCTCATCCGGCACCCCTGTGGACTTCGCCCAGCAAAGCCGGGTGACGGATATTGATTCTATGTATCAGACCACCAGCTGGCTGTCATTGGGTGGCAAATACGCCATTCGCACCGGCGTATTGAAGCAGACGCTGCCCGCGGAGGGTTCGTGGTACGCAAGCCAGGCCCAGCTCGGCATAGTGCGTGCCGATGTGCTGTTCGGAAAGACCTGGGACGGCGTGCTGGAACTGCGATGCCTGAACATTCATGAGACCGATGATCAGCGCACCGGTATTCTCCTCGGCTGGTACCGCCACGTGAACGATCACTTAAAAATCGGTGTCGGCTATAACTTCACCAATTATTCCGACAATCTGACTGACCTGAGCTACCGGCGACAGGGTTTGTTCATCAATATGTCGGGAAAATTCTAGCGCCGCACCCGCGGCGCGGCCGCCGTCCGGCAGATTGGCTGAAATCCTGCGTCGCTTGCGGCAAACTAGCGCGTCGGCCAATAACCTGAGAGAACAACATGAATAAATACCTCGCCGAATTTTTCGGCACCTTCTGGCTGGTACTCGGAGGGTGCGGCGCAGCGGTATTGGCGGCGGCCTTCCCGCAGGTCGGTATCGGTCTGCTGGGTGTCGCGCTCGCTTTCGGCCTGACGGTGGTTACGATGGCCTACGCCATCGGGCATATATCCGGAGCCCACCTCAATCCGGCAATCTCGGTGGGCCTGTGGGCGGGCGGGCGCTTCCCGGCCAGTGACCTCATTCCTTATATAGTGGCCCAGGTGCTGGGTGGCATCGCAGCCGGCGGCGTGCTGCTTATCATCGCCAGCGGCAAGCCCGGCTTTGACGTGGCCGCCGGATTCGCGAGCAACGGGTTCGGTGCCCATTCGCCAGGCGGCTACTCGCTGCACGCTGCCATCGTCTGCGAAGTGGTCATGACCATGATGTTTCTGATCGTAATCATGGGCGCGACCGACAAGCGCGCGCCGGCCGGCTTCGCGCCACTGGCTATCGGTCTGTGCCTGACCCTGATTCATCTGATCAGCATTCCGGTGACCAACACTTCGGTCAATCCGGCGCGCAGCACCGGCGTGGCGGTGTACGTGGGCGGCTGGGCGATCTCGCAATTGTGGGTCTTCTGGGTCGCACCCATTGTTGGCGCAGTGCTGGGCGCCTTCATTTATCGGGCGCTGAGCAACGCCAAATCCAGTTGACGAAGCGGTGATGTTTGCGGAACGCAACCGCAAGGGTCGCTAAAGGCCCTTGGGCTTGTCCGCATCGCTGCGCTGCTGCTCGGTGACTTCGTACCAGACGGCGTTGAGCACGCCGAAAGTCATTGCCAGCCCGAGGCCGAGAATCCAGCTGAAGTACCACATCGGTTGAAGCTCCGTCAGTCAGTATGGACCGTCGTGCTCATGCAGCGCATCGAGCGAAATGCGTCCCTTGAGTATCTTGAACACCCAGCTCGTATAGGCCAGCACAATCGGCACGAACACGATTGCAACCGCTAGCATGATGCGCAGCGTCGCCGCGCTGCTCGATGCGTCCCAGACCGTCAGGCTGTGGTCAGGACGCGCCGAAGACGGCAGCAGAAACGGAAACAGCGCGAAGCCGGCCGTCAGGATCGTGCCGGCCTGAACCAGCGCGCTGGCAACGAAGGCCGCGCCGCGGCGCCCGAGATGCAGCAGGCCATGTACGGCAACTGCCGCCAGCACGGCGCCGGCCGGCGCCAGCCACATCCAGGGCATTTCATGGAAGTTTTTCAGCCATGCCCCGGTGATGAGCGCCACGGTTTTATGCGTCGGATCTGAGGGTCCGCCGTGATCGATCGCGCCCACAATCCGGTAGCCGCCGATGGCCGCACCCAGCCAGAAGCCGGCGCCGATAAACGCCAGCAGAAACACGGCTGAAGCGATGCGGCCGAGCCGCTGGGCCCGCTGTCCCATCGGCTCGCCGACTTTGAGCGCTGCATACGTGGCGCCGTGCATCACCAGCATCGACAGGCTGATGACACCGCCGAGTAACGCAAACGGATGCAGCAGGTTGAAAAATCCGCCGGTATAAACCACGCGTTGCAGGTTATCGAAATGAAAGGGAATACCGAGAAACAGATCGGCGAAGGCGACGCCGAACAGCAAAGATGGCACGGCACCGGATATGGTCAGGGCCCAGTCCCAGACCGCGCGCCAGCGCGCATTGACCAGCTGATTGCGGAACCCAAACCCGACCGGCCGCAGGATCAGCGCCACCAGCAGCAGGAACATCGCGAGATAAAGACCGGAGAATGACGCGGCATAAAGCAGCGGCCAGGCCGCAAATGCCGCGCCGCCACCTAAAATGAACCACACCTGATTGCCTTCCCAGACCGGCTCGATGGAGGCGAGCAGCGCGCGACGCTCGGCGTCGGTTTTGCCAAGAAGGCGGAAACTGGCTGCCACTCCGAGGTCAAATCCGTCCATGACTGCAAAGCCGATCAGCAGCACTCCGAGCAGCGCCCACCAGATCACTCTTAAATCTGCGTACTCAGACATGGCTGCCCTTAGGTTAAATGGCTGAGTGACCGGTCGGAACTGCCGGCCGCGCCGGCCAGTAGCCGAGACCGTCGGGCCCACGGCGGATGGCGCGGGACATCAGAAAGAAATCGACCACTGCGAGCGAGGTGTAAAAGACAACAAAGCCCAGCAGCGACAGCCAGACATTGCCCACCGCGGTCGGCGATGCACCCATGAACGTCGGTAACACGCCGTCAATGGCCCACGGCTGGCGCCCATATTCGGCCACAATCCAGCCGAGCTCGGCCGCAATCCACGGCAACGGCAGGCTGAAAAAGGCCAGCCGAAGAAACCACCGGTGCCGGTCAAAGTGATGGCGCGTAGCCAGGTAAAACGCGGCGGCAAACAGCGCAATAAAGAACAGACCCAGGCCCACCATGACGCGAAAGCTCCAGAACAGCACCGGTACGTTCGGCACCGTGGACCAGGCGGCCGCATCAATTTGTTGCGGGCTCGCCTCGGCCGGGTTGTCGGTATAGCGCAGCAACAGTAATGCGTACCCCAGGTCGGCCTGATGCGCCTGCAATATCCGCAGCGCCGCAAAATCAGGCGCCTGCGGCGGCCCGGAGCGCAGGCGCTGCAAGGCCGTATAGGCCAGCGTGCCACTTGCGATTCGTGCCCGCGCACGATTCACCAGCTCGACGATTCCAGCCACCGGCTGGTCGGTCGAGCGGGTCGCTATCAGCCCGAGCAGCCACGGCACCTTGATGGCGGCCCGCGTTGTATGCGTAGCGGTGTCGGGCAGACCGAAGACCGTAAATCCAGCCGGCGCAGGCTCGGTGTTCCACTCCGCTTCGATCGCAGCTACTTTCATTTTCTGGTTTTCGCTCGCGACGTAGCCCGACTCGTCACCGAGCACCACCACCGACAGTGAACAGGCCAGCCCAAAACTCGCGGCCACCGCCATTGAGCGCTTGGCCACCTCAACATTGCGCCCGCGCAGCAAATACCAGGAACTGATAGCGAGCACGAATACCGAGCCGAGTACGTACCCGGCAGCGACGGTATGGACAAACTTCGCCTGCGCGACCGGGTTGAACAGCAGCGCGCTAAACGATGTAAGTTCCATGCGCATGGTTTGGTAATTGAAGTGCGCGCCGACCGGGTTTTGCATCCAGCCGTTGGCGATCAGTATCCACAGCGCCGACAGGTTCGAGCCAAACGCCACCAGCGCGGTGACGACCAAATGCGAAAGCCTGGAGAGCCGATCCCAGCCAAAGAAGAACAGGCCAACGAAGGTCGCTTCGAGAAAAAACGCCATCAGTCCTTCGATGGCCAGCGGTGCGCCAAATATGTCGCCGACGTAGTGGGAGAAATAGGCCCAGTTGGTACCAAACTGAAATTCCATCGTGATGCCGGTGGCAACGCCCATCGCGAAATTGATGCCAAACAGCAGCCCCCAGAATTTGGTCATGCGCTTCCAGATCTCGAGTCCGGTCATCACAAACACGGACTCCATGATCAGCAAAATGACCGACAGCCCGAGCGTCAGCGGCACAAATAGAAAATGATAAAGCGCGGTGAGCCCAAACTGCAGTCGCGACAGCGTCACCACGTCCAGATCAAACATTACGGATGCCCCCGAAAGAACAGAAACCACAGCAATATAAGGGCCGCGCATTTTGCCGCGAGCGTCCAGCCGATCTTCGCTCTCAGCTCCGACCGCCAGTCGTCGCCGGAAGGTGAAGGTTCAGGCACCGTTACCTCTCTGATCCGTTAAGCGCTGCGCCGCCGTTGGCCGGTGTCAGTCGCGAAAATTCTCAAACTGCAGTGGCAGTTCCACGTCGGCTTTGCGCAGCAGCGCCATCGCAGCTTGCAGATCATCGCGCTTTTTGCCCGATACCCGTAGCTTGTCACCGTTGATCTGCGCCTCGACCTTGAGCTTAGCCTCCCGGAGGCCAGATACCAGTTTCTTGGCCGCCGCCTGTTCGATTCCCTGCTTGATGGTGATCTGGCGGCGCGCCTCGGCCAGATTAACTTCCACCTTGCCAAGATCCATGCTGCGTGGATCGATGCGGCGCGCCGTCAGGCGCAGACGCAAAATCTCGAGCAGCTGGTTCAGCTGGTATTCACTGGGCGCAAACTGCGTGACCACATAACCTTCGAGTTCAAAGCGCGCACCGGTGCCGCGCAGGTCGTAACGGTTCTCCAGCTCGCGCTTGGCTTGATCGACCGCATTCGTGAGCTCGTGGATGTCGACCTTGGAGACGGCGTCAAACGACGGCATGGCTGACGGCAATCCTCGCGGCGGCAGGAATTGCTTTGTAGCACTTCGGCCGCGTCCTTGTCATCGCCTCGCGACTAAATGGCAATACGAATATTTAATCGATTCCCATTCGTAGTGGTGCGAGCAGAGCAAGTCCCTCTTCCCACATGCCGAGATTCGCGGCATCCCCGATATGCCCACGTGATCCCAGCAGCACATAGTCCGAGCCCCACGCGCCGGCAAGCTGGCGCCCGCGAGGCACCGTCAGATAGGGATCGTTGTCGCTGGCCACCAGAATGCTTCGGAACGGCAGTCGCATCAGCGGCAGTGGCGCAAAACCGCGCGGGCCCGGTGGGCGGCTCGGCGCGTCGACGTCGACCGGGGCCACTAACAGCGCCGCGGCCACGGGTCCGGAATGTGTCAACGCCCAGCGCGCAACAAGGGCGCAGCCGAGCGAGTGAGCCACCAGCACGGCCGGATCGGTGCTGCTCCTCAGTGCCGCATCGAGGCGGCACACCCAGTCCGACGCCTCAGGCTCGTTCCATTCGTCCTGGCAGACCCGCACAATTTCCGGCATGGCCCGTTCCCAATGCGTCTGCCAGTGGTTGGGGCCGGAATTGCCCCACCCCGGCAGCAGCAGCACACGGCGGGCCGGCATTGATCATTGCCTCAATTGCCGGATGGCGGGCACGGTCATTGGCCCTCACGCGACCGGCGGCGGCTGGGCTGTGAACTTTGGCAACCGCTCATCAATGCAGGCCCAGCTGGGTGCCTGGGAGGTCCAGATTGTGGCGCTTGGTTTGGCAATTTCAGGATCATCCAGGGTACCGGCACGCACGAAGATCAGATGCGGCCGCGCCTCGGCCTCACTGAACAGGTGCACGCCACATGACGGGCAAAAGCGCCGATGCATCACATTGCCGCTGTCGGCCAGGGCGACAAAATCGTGCAGCTCGCCTTCGATTTGCATCGCGTTGCGGGCGAAGCACACGTTGACCGTGCCACTGCCCGCGCCAATGCGCTGACAGACCCGACACCAGCAAACGCGAGCCGCCAGCGGCGGCTCACTCACCTGATAACGCACAGCGCCGCACAAGCAACCACCTGTCACTGCCATAAGTCATGCTCCCGCCGGTCCGATGCCAACACGTCACCGAGGCGGGATTTTCGCATACCTCGCCAGCCGTCGGCGAAGGCCGCGAGGGCTCGCTGTAATCCGAGCGCTCGCCCGTCTAGCGGCTGCCGGACGGCTGGTGCAGCGTTCCATCCGCTATTTCGACGAAGTTACGCTCCTCACGCACGATGAATCGGTCGCGGGCCGCGAACTGCAGATTGGCAAGCCCCTCAGCATCAGCCTTGAGCCGGGCTCGGTAGCTTTCGTAGGCGGCGAGACTTGGAAATGCGATCAGCCCCCACGCTACGTTGTTGGTGCCCTCGTACGGCAAAAAATACCCGATCAGGTCGCCCCCGCAGCGGGGGATGATGCAACCCCACCGTTCAGCGTATTGCTGAAACGCAGCGCGCTGAAACGGATCAATCTCGTAGCGGATCAGACAGGCGAGCGTCATTGCAGATCTCCAGGCAACCAGGACCGTGGCAACGATACTGGCTTGCGGGTCGGTAATGGTTCGTCTACCATCGAATAATGAGCGATGGCCCCAATATCGCGCGCGTTGCTGGTCTGATCGGCGAGCCGGCGCGTGCCGAGATCCTCACGGCACTGCTGGGCGGCCAGGCGCTGACCGCCACGGAGCTGGCCGGGGTCGGCGGCATCACCAAACAGACCGCGAGCGTCCATCTGGCCAAACTGCTGGACGCGCGGCTGCTTGCGGTGCAATCCCAGGGGCGTCACCGCTACTTTCGACTCGCGGACGATGATGTCGCTCAGTTGCTCGAAAGCCTAATGGGCGTCGCTTATCGGGCCGGCGCGGTCCGTCTGCGCACCGGCCCACGGGAACCCGCGTTACGCCATGCCCGCCTTTGCTACGATCATTTAGCGGGGGATAAGGGGGTCCAGATTTTTGACAGTCTCGTACGGCAGGCGATGATCAGGGCTGCCGGGGACCGGCTGGAACTCACGGCGGCCGGGGCAGAGTTTTTCCGCAGCTTTGGCGTCGACCTCGGCGCACTGACGAAATTGCGCCGCCCGCTGTGCCGCGGTTGCCTCGACTGGAGTGCGCGCCGCTTTCACCTGAGCGGCGCGCTGGGCGCAGCGCTGCTGCAGCGGATCCTGGCGTTGGGCTGGGCGCGTCGCGCCAGAAATTCCCGCGTCGTCATTTTCTCACCGGTTGGCGATGCGGCGCTGCGCCGCCGCTTCAGCACCGGCGCCGCGGCCGCACCGCGAAGCCTGTCATGACCCACGGCAAGAGGATCTAGCCGGTATGCCGGGTGTGCTGCAGATTTTCATTTTGGCAATTGTGCAGGGACTGTGCGAATTGCTGCCGGTTTCCAGCTCCGCTCACGTGATCATGGCCGAGAAACTCATGGGGCTGGATCCCACCACGCCGGCAATGACCTTCCTGCTGGTGATGCTGCACACCGGAACCATGCTCGCTGTCATCGCTTATTTCTGGAACAGCTGGCGCAGCCGCTACTTCGCATCCGCCGCGGCATTTGGGTCATTTGCCAGAACCGCGGTCGTGGCGACGCTCTGCACCGGCCTGGTAGGGTTCGGTCTGATGCGCGTTATCGAACACCTGCTGCGGCGCAGCTCTCCGGGCGCGGACCTTGAGCAATTATTCGGCAACATGACGTTGATCGCGGTGTCGCTGGTTGCCGTGGGCGGCATGATCATTCTGTCCGGCGTGCGCGCGACCGTAGTTGGCGGGCGGCAGGTTGTGACCGTCGCCGATGCGGTCTGGATCGGATTAGTGCAGGGTTTGTGCCTGCCATTTCGCGGCTTTTCACGCTCGGGCGCCACCATCTCGACCGGGTTGCTGCGTGGCGTGCAGCAGCGGTTGCTCGAGGATTTCAGCTTCGCGCTCGCCGTCATTCTGACGCCGGCGGTCATTGCGCGGGAGGGCCTCCGGCTGTTCAAGGCCAAAGCGATACTTGGTACGGCCGGTGCGACCGTTGGATCAATCTGGCCAAGCCTCATCGGTATGATTCTGAGTTTTGCCGCCGGCTGGCTGGCACTGAAATGGCTGTCGCGCTGGCTCGAGCGCGGACGCTGGCAGTTATTCGGCTATTACTGCCTGGTAGCCGGGCTGGCGGTCTTTATCGCTGGCCAGCATTACCAATAATTATCCCACCCGGTGATTCAAAGCGAGCGGGCATGGTCCACGCCTGCGGCGTAGCCGCCAGGTTTTGCGTTGTGCAGGCGCAGATAATCGATGCACGGATTTTCCAGCAATTTCCCGGACCGCGTCAAAAAGTAGTTAGCGTGCCTGCCATGTAATCGTTCGACAACGGACAGCCCTCACAAGGCATTTATCATCGATCGAAGCCGCCGGCCGGGCGGCACAGGAAACAGTCCCGCGTGTGGTCGTTTACCACGCCGACCGCCTGCAGATAGGCATAAATTATGGTCGTGCCCACAAAGCGGAAACCCCGCTTTTTTAGATCTTTCGACAGTCGGTCGCTCAAGGCAGAGTGGGTCGGCACTCCGTGGCGCGTGCGCGGCCGATTGATCACGGGCGGCCCATCGACGAACGACCACAGGTAGCGGTCAAAGGAGCCAAACTCCCGCTGCACAGCGATGAAGCAGCGTGCGTTGGTGACCGTCGAGTCGACTTTCAGACGATTGCGGATGATGCCTGGGTCGGACAATAGCGCCGCTTTTTTCGCCTTGCCGAAACGCGCCACCTTGCGTACATCGAACCGGGCGAAAGCCCGCAGGTAATGAGCACGCTTGCGCAGTACCGTGAACCAGGAGAGGCCGGCCTGCGCACCCTCCAGCGTGAGCATCTCAAACAGGAGCCGGTCATCGTGCACCGGTCGTCCCCATTCCCGATCGTGATAGCGGAGGTAATCGGGGTCGCCGCCATTAACCCAATAACAGCGCTTTTTTTCGCCTTTGCTGCGTGTCATGCCTGATCCTTCAACACGGCAAACCAATTCATTCGCAAAGTTGTGGGCGCTGGCTGATTGCGAATGCGAGGCCGGCTATCTGGGAAAGTGGCGGGCCCGACAGGATTGGAATCTACGATCTGCGCAATGGGATCGCAAGCTTACCTGGGCGGATGATTAAGCCAGCGACGCTGCGGCCGGTCAGCCGGCTAACGGACGCGGGCGCATTAAACGATTGAGCAGCCGCTCAAAATCGGACCTGATTGTTAGGCCGGTGTGCCACCGCGCGGCGAAGCGGCAGGCGGCGGCGCCGATGCGCCGCCGCCTGCTTTAGGGCAACCTCAGAACTTGACCCGCAGGTTCAGATAGTACTGCCTGCCATTGGTGTAAAACGCACGCGGCTGAGTCGTATCGAGTGCGTAGTACTTGAGCGTCGGGTTGTTGAGGTTCTGTCCATCCAGCGTCACGCTGAAGTTTTCGTTGATGATATAGGCCAGCGAGGCGGTCAAATATCCAACTCCCGCCATCGAAAACGCCGTACTGCGATCCAGGCCGTCGTAGAACGCGGAGCGGTAGTTGTAAGCGACCCGCGCACTGAAGTGCGTGTTCTCGTAGTAGCCGTTGATGTTGTAAACCGACTTCGAAGTTCCCACGAGGCGGTCATCGCCGCCAGCCGGGACGCCGCTGGTCTGTTTGCCATCGGTCAGGCTGACGTTGGCCGCCATGCCCCAGTGATCGGTGAAGGCCTGCTGGTAGTTAAACTCCACACCCTCTGCGCGGCCCGACGTGTTGATCGGCGCGGTCAGGTCATAGTCCAGCACTGCACCCATCGGGAACTGGTTGCTGAAGGTCAGTGAGCTCAATGGCACCGTGCCGTAGCCAATGTAGTTCTGCAGATCCATATAAAACACGGTTGCCGACAACAGCGACTGCTTGGCAAAGTACCACTCGATGCCGGCGTCATAATTGGTGGACCGGACCGGCTTCAGGTCAGGATTGCCGGTCGTGCCATTGCCGGGCGTGCAAACCGCACCCACACACTGTGGCGGCTGCCCCAGGGACGTATCGCCGGCCAGTGCCGAATAATCGGCGCGGGTCATCGTCTGGCCCACCGAGAAGCGTGCCACCAGGTCCTTGTCGAGGTCGATCTTGAGGTTGGCACTCGGCAAAACGTTATCGTAGGTGTGGCTGACCGGCCGCGCCACGTAAGGCCCGAACGCCGAAGTCGTAATTGCGCCCGGTGTCATCGCGGTGACTGAGCTGTCCTGCGCATAGACAATCGCATCCTCAACCGTTCTGACGTAGCGCACGCCGACATCGCCGCTCCAGTTGCTGCCCTTGAAATCGGCCTCCACGTAGGCGGCATCCGTATGCTCGGTGATACCGAACCAGCCATCATCGATGTAAGCGCGCCCGATCGGGTCACGATTAACGTTGGTCGGACTGTTGTAGGCCGCAAGCTGCGCCGGCGTCCAGTACCACATGCCAGTCGGAATGCTGCCGCCAAACTGGTCAAAGTTAAGCGGGTAGTTCGACCAGGTGGTCGGATAGGCCGAGGGCAATGTGCCGGGTCCCAACGGGCCTTGCGCGAGGACACCGGTCGAGTTGCGGGAATGATCCTCCAGGCGCGCGCCGAATTTCAGGTCCTGCCAGGCATTGTTATTTGCCAGGTAAGTACCGTCGATTTTGCCCCAGTTTTCCTTGTCCACCACATCGACGTTTTGCGCGCCGAAGATCCATCCGAAAGGCACGGCGACGCCGCCCGGGAACGGTGTCGAGTTGTTGGTGTTCGCGAAATTGAAGCTGGGGCCAGTGCTGATGCCATTCAGCGAATAGCCGGCGCCATTGCCAACGTCGAACTCGGTCTCGGCCACGTCCTGGGTGGGCGTCTTGCCGGTACCCTGCGATGTGCCGACCTGGGCCATGAACGACAGCGCATCATTGACCTTCAGATTGGCATCGAGATTGATGAAATTTGAACTCTCGCTCTCATTGGGCCGCGAAATCTCGTCGTAAATGCCGTAAGCCGTGCCCGGCACGCCGGTGAAGTTGGCATTGACCAGTGTGTTGTTGCTGACCACATAGCCCGCGTCCGGCGCTTGTCCTGCGCCCGAGTTGATGTAGTGAGTGTTCCACAGGAGGTAGTTGCGGTTGTAATTGGGCGCCTTGAGCAGCGAGGTAAATCCCGACAGGTCGAAACCCAGAGCGTCGTTCGGCTTCCACTGCACGTTGACCAGCCCGCCGGTGCGCGTGCGTTGCTGTGTGAAAAACGCAGCGCCGATGTCGGTGGGATACTGCACGCCCGACAGGTCGGGATGCGGAGTGAGAGTCACTGTCCCGGGGGTGCATCCGCCGCCTGCGGCCGCAGCCTCCCCACCGGCGACGCCGGTCACTATCTGGCTGCAGGGGTTGATCGTATCGTATCCCAGCAGTTCCACGCCCTGGCGCTCGAGATGCCGCTTTTCGGAGAATCCCTGCACCATCACGCCAAAGGTGTGATCGTCGTTGTGCCAGTTGGCAAGCGCGCTGAACTGAGGATCGGTCTTGCTCGGCAAGTCCGCGTAGACGGCGCCCAGCGATGCTTCAACCGTGAATGGCTTGTCGATGTCGAGCGGCTTGCGGGTCACGATGTCGACTGTGCCGGCGACACCACCTTCTACCAGCGAGGCTTCCGTGCTCTTGTGCACCACGATCTGGCTGACCAGTTCAGAGGGCAGCAACGTATAGCTGACGCTGCGTCCCACCGTGTTGGTCTGGTCGAGTACAAACCAGTCGCCGGCGGCGACGTTGTGGCCATCGACCAGCGTCTGAGTCAGGCTGGGATTGGTGCCGCGCATGCTGACGCGATCATTCTCGTCGAAGCCGCCTTCGGTTGCTCCGGCCGAGCTGAGCGTCATTCCCGGCACGCGCTGCAGCGAGTCGGCAATGTTCTTGTCAGGCATCTTACCGATGTCTTCGGCCGTGACGACTTCCACGAGCGTCGTCGCGGCATGCTTCTTCTCGAGTGACTGTTCGAGCGAGTAGCGGATGCCGGTGACGACCACTTCCTCCAGTGGCGCACCGGTATCGGCTACCGGCGCGGTCGGCGGCGTTTGGCCGTAGGCGAGCGGCGCGACCAACGACAAGCCAAGTGCAGACTTGACGGCTAAATTAATTTTCCAATTCATTGCATTCCCCTAATGCTAAGCGGCGATCGATGAGAGCCCCATCCCCAGCGGCTGGCGCCAATTGCGCTGCGGGCGGTGCCCGTGGCTTCGGCGTCAGGGTGTGTTCCAATGTTCGTCACACCACTTAGGTTCCAATATAGTACCAATTATTAAAATTTACTACTGGTTCTTAAATGGATAGTCTGTTCGTATAATTTACGTAATAAAATCAATTAGATAAACTCATGAACGGGTATTGCTATACTGTAAATGGTACTTTTCTGGTATTACTTATAGGTCTTCGCGCACTGTCCCGGGATCGACTGCATGCCGTCGCTCGCCAAATCCGTTGGGCCGCTTGATGCCCTGAGCAGCCTGCCGCTTTATCAGCAGCTGCAGCGCGCGCTCAGGCTCGCGATCGATCAGCACATTCTTGCGCCTGACGACGCCTTGCCGGCCGAACGCGATCTCGCCACTGACTTCGATGTATCGCGCATCACGGTGCGCAAGGCGCTCGATGGGCTGGTCGAGGAAGGCCTGCTCGTGCGCCGCCAGGGCTCCGGCAATTTCGTTTCGGCGCGAGTCGAAAAGAATTTCGCCATGCTGACTTCCTTCTCGGAAGACATGCGTGCGCGTGGTCGCAGTCCGCGCACTGTCTGGCTCAAACGTTCCGCCGGCACGGTAACTCCCGAGGAATCGCTCACCCTGCGCTTAAGTCCCGGAACTCCGGTGTACCGCTTCCATCGCTTGCGCTTTGCCGATGACGCGCCCATGGCGATTGAATACGCAACGATAGTTGCGGCGGCGCTGCCTGCGCTGGAAGCCGTCAACGAATCGTTATACGAGGCCCTCGAACGCAGCGGGCACCGCCCGGTGCGCGCGCTGCAGCGTTTGCGCGCAATGCTGCTGACGGCCGAACAGGCTGAACTGCTCAAGGCCAAACCCGGCGACCCGGGATTGCTGGTTGAGCGCCTGGGTTCGCTGCGCGATGGGCGCGCCGTTGAGTTCACGCAGTCGTTCTATCGCGGCGAGATCTATGATTTCGTCGCCGAATTGAGCACGGCTACCTAAATCAGGCCGCAACCGCCATTGCCTGACGACGGGTTGCGTGGCAACGCCGCACTTAAGTGCGCAAAATCGGCGGCGCTCGTCCGAGAACCGCAACGGCGGTCATAATAGGCAAGGCCACGGGCAGGCCGGGGCAGCCGCGCTACAGCGGTTCGATCGCGAGGAGCGGCAACCGCCCCCGCCATGAATTTTCGCTCGAGGGATGTCGATGACCGCGACCCTGTTTAACTACTCGTACAGTGCGACGCGGCGGTCGTCGCCGCCGCCGGCCGCCGGGCCGCCGCCGGTGCGCAGCGTCGTCATCGTCGGCGGCGGCACAGCCGGCTGGATGACTGCGCTCATTCTGGCGCGGTCGCTGATTGCGCGCGGGGTCGAAATCACGCTGCTGGAATCACCGGCCGTTGGCATCATCGGCGTCGGCGAGGGCTCGACGCCGTGGCTGCGCGGTTTCTTCGACACGCTCGGCATCGAGGAAGCCGAGTGGATGCCGGAATGCCACGCGACCTATAAATGCGGTATCACCTTTGACGGTTGGTCGACGAAGCCGGGATTCGAACGCTATTTCCACCCCTTCGCCTCGATGCTGGACAACCTGACGATGACGCAATTTGTCCACAACACCGAGGCCCGGATTAATGGCGCCAATGTCTACGCACACCCGGATCGGTTTTTCATAGCGGCACGACTTGCCGCCCGACGCCTCGCGCCAAAGCCGGCCGACAGCTTTCCCTTCGACATCTGGCACGGCTACCACTTTGATGCCGTGCTGCTTGGGCAGTTCCTGCACCGCAAGGCGCTGGAGCGCGGCGTGCGCTACAAGGTGTGTCACGTAACCCACGCGAAGCTCAATGCGCAGGGTGAGATCGCCTCGGTCGAGACGCGCGAAGGCGAATCCATCCGCGCCGATCTGTTTGTCGATTGCACCGGCTTCGCCGGGTTGCTGATTGACCAGGCGCTGCATACGCCCTATGTCAGCTTCGCGGAGAACCTGTTCAACGACGCAGCGGTCGCGCTGCCGTCCCCGATTGATGAGTCGATCGCCTCCGAAACGGTTTCCACGGCGATGAAGCACGGCTGGGCCTGGAGGATTCCCCTCACCTCCCGCTACGGCAATGGCTACGTCTACAGCAGCCAGTTCTGCACAGCCGACGAAGCCGAAGCAGAGCTCCGCCAGCACCTCGGGCTGCTCGATGCGGACACGCCCGCGCGGCACCTGAAAATGAAAATTGGGCGCGTCACGCAGCACTGGAACAAGAACTGCCTCGCGGTCGGGCTGTCGCAAGGCTTCATCGAGCCGCTTGAGGCCACGGCGCTGCTGTTCATCCAGCAGACCGCGGTCAACTTCGCCGGCTTCCTGGACGCGGGCGATCTCAGTCCGCAAGCGCATGACCGCTTCAACCAGCAGGTCAACGAACATTTCGAGGGTACGCGCGATTACATCGTCACGCATTACAAGACCAACACCCGTAAAGACACGGACTACTGGCGCGCGAACGCCACCAACCTGCATTTGTCCGATGCACTCAAGCAGCTGTTTTCCACCTGGATGGCCGGCAAGAGCATTGCGCCCGCCGTGCGCCAGCAGCTGATCGGCAAGGGCTATCCGGTCTTTTCCTGGTATTCGATCATGGCCGGGATGGGCATCTTCCCGGACCCGCAGCTGTTGCGGGAGCCGACCGCTGCCGAGGCGCGTTACAATATGGCTGAAATCGATAATCTGCTGGACCGCAGCGTCGTCAATTTCCGTGACCACGGCGCGGTGCTGACCTCGATTCCCCCGCGACGCAGCGAAGATTCCTTGCAGGTTTATTTCTGGTAGCGGCCCAACGGTTGCGATCCTTCATGAGACGGCAATGACCCAGGCACTGAAGCCGATTCGGGAATTTTCTGGAGCTGAAGATTTCCCGGCTCTCGGCGCATTGGTGGAATCCGGTCAGCCTGCCGTGCTGCGCGGTCTCGTGAGTCAATGGCCGGTGACCCGCGAGGCGCGCATCTCGCCCGCCGCCACGGTGGCCTACCTGCGGAGATTTGACAGCGGCGCGCTGGTCGATGCCGTCATGACACAGCCGGAAATCGCCGGGCGCCTGTTCTACAACGACTCGATGAGCGGGTTTAACTTCATCCGCAACCGCCTGACGCTCTCGGCAGTCGCCGAACAGGTACTGCGCTACAGCACCTTTCCCCGCGCCCCCGCCGTCGCGGCTCAAAGCGCGCTGATCGCCGAGTGCCTGCCGGGCTTCGGCGCCGAGAATCGTCTGGCGCTGCTGGATGAGTCGATCCAGCCGCGCATCTGGCTCGGCACCGCCATGACGACCCCGACTCACCTGGACGAATGGAATAACATCGGTTGCGTCGTCGCCGGCCGGCGCCGCTTTACGTTATTTCCGCCGGAGCAGATCACCAACCTGTACATCGGGCCGATCGACTTTGCGCCTACGGGCGCGCCGATGAGCCTGGTGCGTCTCGATCGGCCGGATTTCGCGCGCTTTCCGCTGTTTCGCGCGGCACTCGCGTCGGCCGTGACTGCCGAGCTCGGACCGGGCGATGCCATATTTCTTCCCCCGCTCTGGTGGCATCACGTCGAATCACTCGAATCATTTAATTTGCTAGTCAATTACTGGTGGCACGCGGATGGCGGCGATTCGACCCGCGGCAATTCCGGGTTCGACAGCATGGTGCACGCCATTTTGAATCTGCGGCAGTTGCCGCCAGCCACGCGCGCCGCATGGGGCGCGTTGTTCGCGCATTACGTGTTCGGTCCGGGCGCCGGCGTCACCGATCACATTCCACCGGAACGGCACGGCCTGCTCGGGCAACTCGGACCGGAAGCCGTCGCGCGCACTCGCGCATTTCTCGCCGGCCGTCTGCAGCCAAAAGGCTGAATATCGGATGCCACGCAGCAAAACGGGGGCGAGTTAGCGCGCAGCATGGAGCCACTATTTCCAGCACTTCCTGTTTGCAGCTGACCCCGCCACTGCGGCGCACATTCCGGCCGATCGCCGCGGCGTACTCGTGGAACTGACATCTGAGCAGGCCCGCGTGATCAAGGCGAGACTAATTGCACGCCTGCAGATCCAGGTCGCGCGAGTCAAGCCACGGCGCGCCGAGGCACCTTGTCGCCAGCTAATCTGACCCCGAAGTCTTCAGGCCTTACAACATAGAAAAGCCTGGGCCTGCTTGGATTCGAACCAAGGACCAAGGGATTATGAGTCCCCTGCACTGACCGCTGTGCTACAGGCCCGTGAATTATTCCAGTCGATGATTCTAACCGATCGACACAGCCGATTGTGGGCTTGCCTGCTCAGCGCTCTTTCCAGTTGAGCGGGTGGAGGACCAGTAGCCGCGCCTTCTCGGCGGCAGACAGTGGAAAGAAGTGCTCGGTCGCCGACTGGAAGGCATCCAGCCGACACGGCGCCGGGCGGCCGCTAGAGACGGCTATCCGGCAAGCGGTGATTCACGCATGAGTTAAAAACGCATCGCAACTTTGCCGCGACGGTTCGGTGGCTGGAATTTTGCCGCAGATCTGCTGCATGCGACCGCGCAAGGTGTGCAGCACATCCCGATGAGCACCCTTCGCCGCGTCGTTCCACGCTTGCAGATCCTTATCCAGTCTGCCGAGGCGCAAACGGGCCCGCTGGTAGATCCGGTCCGGCCCGCCCAGCTCATCCAGTACCTGGCCCGTGACCGCGGCAATCTCATCAGCCCGCTCCGGCTGCATACGCATGAGTCCGCTGGCGTAGAGCGCGCCCCACTGAAATCGTGTCGCCGTCCCCTGGGATTCGCGATACGCCCGGGCGAGCCAGGTCACGGCTTCATCTTTGCGGCCGAGCGCCTCGCACAGATCAGCCAGGTCCGCTTCGTAATAGTAAGGTGTCGCCGTGTGGTCAAGTTCGCCCTTGAGCAGCGTGTAGCCAAGCTCGTTTTCGTCCGCTTCGTCGTAGATATGTAGCGCCGAGTTAATGATGCCGGAGCGCAGATAGGGCAACTGGTTGGCGGCCAGCGCAGCGTCGATGCGCGCATTCGCCGCCGCAACTGCCGATTGCGGAATGGTATCGCCCGGACCCAGCGTCTTGATCGCGGTCAGCTTGGCAGCGACTGCTCCAAGCTGGTCCGCAGCCGCATAACGCGAATCGTCCGCGTGGCTGTCCATCGCGGCGATGTACTCGGCCAGCACCATCGGGACGAGGCGCGGCTGCTCGGCGGCCAGCGCGCGAAAGAACGGTTCATCCAGCCATTGCAGAACGTCGGCGACGCTGTCGGCGAGCTGTGGTTGTGCGAGGATGGCAAGCACATCGCTGATTCCCGCTTTGAGCGCCGCACCGGCGGGTTTTCCTGCCGCATCGTGCGCGGCGGCCGCGGCAAAGTACGCTGCGATAACCTGCAGGCGGGCGCGCTCGGCCTGCGCGTCGGCGGGACAATGCGCAGCCGCGCTCGACAGTTGTCTGGCCAGGCGCGCCGGCAACACCAGGTCGGGCGGCTCCAGAATCCAGCCGTTGTAGGCGAGCCGGCGACATTCGCTGAGCTTAAGCGGCCGGCGGGCCGCCTCCGTCAGCAGTTTGTTCGCCGGTTGTAAATCGCCAAGCGCTAAGTCCAGTACGCTGGCGAACTGGCTCAGATCCATACTGCCGGCAATGCGCGCAATCTCGGCGCGCCGCGCATCAAGCACCACCAGCGTCGGATAACCCACCACCTTGAATGTCTCGCCCCATTTTTGCGCGCCCGGTTCATCGCCATCGAGGTACACCGGCACAAACAATTGCGTGGTGCGGATGAAGTCCGGTCGCGTAAACACCGTCGCTTTCAGCTGCTGGCACGGCGGACACCAGCTGGCGCCCCAGTACAGGAACACCGGCCGGTTCTGCGCCTTGGCTGAAGCGAAAGCCTGCTCGACGCTGCCGGAAAACCAGGCGATGCCCGGCGTATCAGCATGCGCGGCGCTCACCGGCTGCGGCGCTGCGGAATCTGCCGCGGCTTGACCACCCAGCGCGCCTACTTGTACTAGTAGGGCCAATGAGACAATGCAGGTTCGGTACATGGATTCGAACTCTCCGGCCTTGCACGCGGCAGGTCAAGGGCTCTTGCCAAATTCGCACCGCCCGCTAGCATGGCCGTCCCCTGCCCAGAGAAGCCCCACATGAAATTGTATTTTTCACCAGGTAGCTGCGCGCTGGCCGCGCATATCGCTTTACTCGAAGCCGGGATCAAGCACCAGATTGTCCGGGTCGATCTGAAGCAAAAGCGGACGGCCGACGGCCTCGATTTCAACCAGATCAATCCCAAGGGGTATGTGCCGGCACTGGAACTCGAGGGCGGGGCGCTGTTGACCGAGAACTCCGCGCTGCTCGGTTACATCGGCGAACTGAATCCGGCGGCAAAGCTGATCGGGCCTGCTGGAACGATGGAAAATTTCCGCGTGCGCGAATGGCTTGGCTATATCAGCTCCGAAATTCATAAAAACTTCAGCCCGCTGTTTCGCCCCGATTTGCCGGAGGCTACGGCGCAGTTCCAGCGTGCCGCGCTCGCCCGCCGCGTGGGCTTCATCAATCCGACGCTGGCAGGCAGGAGTTACCTGACCGGCGAGACATTTACCGTCGCCGATGCCTATCTGTTTACCGTGCTGGGTTGGTCCGGGCGCCTGAAATTTGACTTGACGCCCTGGCCGGCGTTACCAGCCTACCTCGAGCGCATCGCTGCGCGCAAGGCAGTGCAGACGGCCCTTAAGACCGAGAGTGAAGCGAAAGCGGCCGCCCACGCGGCCGTCAGCGGTGCTTGAGGCCGCGCTGCGGCGCGGCTTGCAGCGGGTTTTCGGGCCAGTAGTGTTTTGGGTATCGACCCCGCATGTCCTTGCGCACCTGCGCGTAGCTGCCGCCCCAGAATCCGGCCAGGTCACGGGTGACCTGCACCGGCCGGCGTGCCGGCGAGAGTAATTTGAGCGTGATGGGGATCGTGCCGCCGCCAATGCGCGGCGTGTCCGCAAGACCGAAGACCTCCTGCAACCGTACCGACAGACAAGGCGCGCTGTCGTCCAGATAATCGATCGCGATGCGCGAGCCGGTCGGTGCAATCCACTCCGGCGGCGCGAGCGCCTCCAGCTGCCGCCGCTGCGGACGGCTCAGCCGTGACAGCAGCGCTTCAGCCAATGGCAGCCTCGACAGATGTTCCCGGCGCGTCATGCCCAAAAGCCATGGCGTGAGCCACTCGGTCGCACTGGCCAGCAAGGCATCGTTGTCACTTGCGGGCCAGTCGCCTAAGTCGGTGCGCTCGAGCGTGCGGACAAATTCCAGTCGCCCCTGCAGGTTGCGGGTCGCAGGATCCCATGGCAATGATGCCAAGCCGAGCTGCTGCACGCCGGCATACATCGCCTCTGTCGTGAGCTGCGCCGGCACGTCGGTCAGCGGCTTATCTTCCAGTACCAGCGCATCGAGACCTCTGACGCGCCGGGCGAGTACCGCGCCAGCGCGCGCGTCCCAGCTGACCGATTCAGTGGTGCGGATGTGCGCTGCCATCGTCTGCTCGAGCTCTTCACGAGTCAGTGGCGCGGCCAGATCGATGCGCGCCTCCCGGTTGGCGTCATCCAGCTCCACGGCGACGATGAATTCCGACTGTCCCAGCGAGCTCTTGCCAGCGAATGCCGCACCGCGACCGTTGCTCAAGAGATAGCGACCCGGCGCGCCTGCACGACGTTGTCCGATACGGTCCGGAAAGGCACAGGCCAGCAATTGTCCCGGGCTTGAGTCATTGACATCACCGGCCTTGGCAACGTGACTACGGCCGGACGCAGCCAGTCGCGCCAGTTGTTCAGCGGTTTGCCGGATGCGCTGCACCGCACCGGGGTCCATACCTTTTATGTCTGCATTGCGCTCCACGGCGTCCACTCTTGTGCGCAGGTCCGGGTCGCGCCCGGCCCGCAGCGGATCCCGATCCGAGAGCAGCGCCGCGAGCTGCGCAGCGAGACCTACGGCACCCGAGCCGGAAGCGACCCGCAGCATGTGCGCCAGACGCGGATGCAGGGGGAAGCTGGCCATTTCCCGGCCGACCGGCGTGATGCGATCGCGCTCATCAAGGGCGTCAAGGCGCCGCAGCAGATCACGGGCCTGCGCCAGCGCCGCTGCGGGCGGGGCATCGAGCCATGCCAGCTGCTGCACATCATCAACTCCCCATGCCGCGAGCTCCAGGGCGAGCGAAGCGAGATCGGCCTCGGCAATTTCCGGCGGCGTGTGCGGGGCGAGAGTTCCGTGCGCGCCCTCGCTCCACAGGCGGTAGCACTTGCCCGGCGCGATTCGACCGGCTCTGCCGGCACGCTGTTCAGCCGAAGCGCGCGAGATGCGCATGACCTGCAGCCGGCTCATTCCGGTAACCGGATCAAAGCGCGAACGGCGGACCAGACCCGAATCAATGACCACGGTAACGGCCGGAATCGTCAGGCTCGTTTCGGCGATATTGGTCGCGAGTACGACTTTGCGCGCACCCCGCGGATCGGGCTCGAGCGCTGCGTCCTGATCCCGCGAGCTCAGATCCCCGTATAAGGCGGTCAGTTTCACGCCCGGCGGAACGGCGCGTTCCTGCAGCAGTCTTTGCACCCGCCGGATCTCACCGCCGCCAGGCAAAAAAACCAGAACATCGCCGCCCGGTTCAGCCAGAACCTGCAGAATCTGCCGCGCCACGGCCTGCTCCGGCCACTCCGCGCCACCGGGCAGCTGTGGTGCACCGCGCCCGGCGTAAACGATCTCGACCAGATGAGCGCGCCCCGGCACTTCGACCAGCCCGGCGTTGTCGAGCAGCCGGGCCACCTCAACGCCATCGATGGTCGCCGACATCACCAGAATCCGGAATGAGGCCGCGAGCTCGCGCCGCGCATCCAGGCACAGCGCCAGACCCAGATCCGCGTTCAGGCTGCGTTCGTGGAATTCATCAAAGATGACGGCGCCAACGCCCGGCAGCTCCGGGTCAGACTGCAGCATTCGCGTTAGCACACCCTCAGTGATGACTTCAATACGCGTGGCCGCAGAAACCTTGGTTTCCTGCCGCATCCGGTAACCGACGGTATCGCCGGCCTCCTGGCCCAGAGTGCGCGCCATGCGGCGTGCAACGGCGCGCGCGGCGATGCGCCGCGGCTCAAGCAGCAGTAACCGCCGCCCTGCCAGCCAGTCCTCGCCGAGCAACGCCAGCGGCACCACCGTGCTCTTGCCGGCGCCGGGTGGGGCCTGCAGCACCAGGTCGCGATGGTTGCGCAACGCCCCGCGCACGGCTCGCACGAGCGGATGAGCGTCGATCTCGGCCGGTAGTTTCACCGCGATCGCCTTCGCCGCGGGCAGCGGGGCACCGGGCCGTGCTCCCTGCTCATGCTTTGGCGGCGGGTGGCCGCAGCAGGAGCCCCGCGGCGAACACCAGCCAGCCGAGGATCAGCAACAAGCCGCCGAGCGGTGTGGCAAGCCCAATGCCCTGCACGCCGGCGGCCAGCAGGTAAAGGCTGCCGCAAAACAGGATGATGCCCGCCGTCACGAGCCACCCGGCGGCGCGCGCAGCGGCGCTATCAAATCGGGTCAGCGACAGGCCAATGGCGAGCAGCCCGAGCGAATGAACGAACTGATACAGCAACGCCGTATGCAGCACGGCGAGCTCATCGGCTGACCAGCTTCCCTTAAGCGCGTGCGCAGCGACGGCGCCGACGACCGTGGCTACCGCCAGAAGCAGCGCGCCGGCCGCGAGAAAAATGCGCGCCGGCCCGGAGCGCATCAGCGCCTGGATTTGCCGCGCCCCGTAGCGGACGCCGGCCGCGGCGGGCGCGGCGTTGCCGGGAGCCCGGTGTGCTGCGTGCTGAACGGGCGGGCACCCGAGGCGCGGCGACGGCCTTCGCCACGAAGACCGGTACCGATGGGCTGGTAGGCGGGCACCAGCTGGTGGCGGCCGTTGCCGATCAGATCGGTGCGCCCCATCCGCCGCAGCGCCTCGCGCAATGTCGGCCAGTTATTGGCATCGTGGTAGCGCAGGAACGCTTTATGCAGCCGGCGCACGCGCAGTCCGCGCGGCACCGTTACGGCCGCGCTGCTACGCGTGATGCGGCGCAGTGGATTTTTGCCGCTGTGATACATCGCCGTCGCTGTCGCCATCGGCGCCGGCAGGAATGCCTGCACCTGGTCGGCGCGAAAACCATTGCGCTTGAGCCACAGCGCGAGCTCGAGCATGTCGGTATCGGTGGTGCCGGGGTGCGCCGCGATGAAATACGGAATTAGGTACTGCTCCTTGCCCGCCTCACGCGAGAAGCGATCGAACAGTTCCTTGAAGCGATCATAAGTGCCGACGCCGGGCTTCATCATCATCGCCAGCGGTCCGTCGCGCACATGCTCCGGCGCGATCTTCAGGTAGCCACCGACATGATGCGCCGCAAGTTCACGCACATACTCGGGTGATTCGACCGCGAGGTCGTAGCGCACGCCGGAGGCAATCAGCACTTTTTTGATGCCGGGCAACTCCCGCGCCCGGCGGTACAGGCCAATCAGCGCGCTGTGGTCCGTATTCAGATTCGGGCAAATGCCCGGGAACACGCACGAGGGTCGCCGGCAGGCCGATTCGATCTCCTTACTCTTACAAGCCAGCCGGTACATGTTGGCGGTCGGCCCGCCCAGGTCGGAAATCACCCCCGTAAAGCCGGGCACCGAATCGCGGATCGTTTCAATTTCGCGGATCACCGATGCCTCGGAGCGGCTTTGAATGATGCGCCCCTCATGCTCGGTGATGGAGCAGAAGGTGCAGCCGCCGAAACAACCGCGCTGAATGGAAACGGAGAACCGGATCATCTTGTAGGCTGGGATATTCGCCTTGCCGTAACTCGGATGCGGCTGACGCTGGTACGGCAGATCGTAAACCCAATCCATCTCCGCAGTGCTCAGCGGCATCGGCGGCGGGTTGAGCCAGACGTCCTGATCCCCGTGACGCTGCACCAGCGCACGGGCGTTGCCGGGATTGGATTCCAGATGCAGGATGCGCGAGGCGTGCGCGTACAGCACCGGATCGGCCGCCACCGCCTCAAAGGACGGCATGCGGATCACGCTGTGCTCGCGGCCCGCATTCGGCACGCGGCGCGCAAATCGCACCACCTGCTCGCGTACGCCGTCGGCTGGTGCTGCGGCCAGCGACGGGCGTCGCGGCGTAGGGGTCGATAGGCGGTTGCAGCGGGCCGGGCGCATCCAGGTGAGTTGAGTCAATTTCGATCCAGCCCTTAGGCCGCGTGCGGCGCACGAAGGCCGTGCCGCGCAGGTCGGTCAGCGTACTGAGCGGCTCGCCGTCGGCGAGGTGGCGCGCGATCGCCGCGATCTGCCGCTCCGCGTTGGCGAACACCAGCATGTCGGCTTTGGCATCGAGCAGCACCGAGCGGCGTACCTTTTCCGACCAGTAATCAAAGTGCGCGATGCGACGGAGCGAAGCCTCGATGCCCCCGATAATGATCGGCACGTCGCGGTACGCTTCGCGGACACGCTGCGAGTAAACGATCACGGATCGGTCCGGACGCCGCCCGCCCTGGCCGCCCGGCGTGTACGCATCGTCGCTGCGCACCCGTCTATCCGAGGTGTAGCGATTGACCATCGAATCCATGTTGCCGGCAGTGATGCCAAAGAACAGCCGCGGTTCGCCAAGTTGTCGGAACGGTTCGGCGCTGTGCCAATCGGGCTGCGCGATGATCCCGACCCGCAGGCCCTGCGCCTCAAGCACGCGGCCGATCAGGGCCATGCCAAAGCTCGGATGGTCCACGTAGGCATCACCCGTCACCAGCACGACATCGCACTGCTCCCAGCCGAGGTCCGCCATCTCGGCGCGGGAGATAGGCAGATACGGGGCGGCCGCTCCGGCAGGCGGCGGCCGGGCGTACTGGCGAAGATTCATCGGGGTCGACATCGCGCGATTATAGGCCCTGGCGGCGGGCTCCATTTGGAGCAAAGTCCGGTAAGATAGCCACATGCCAACTTACGAGTACTTCTGTGCGGCCAACGGCCGCACCGTCGAGGTCAGCCACCGCATGGCCGAGCGGCTGCAAAACTGGGGCGAGGTGTGCTCGCGTGCCGGCATCGGGCCGGGACGCACGCGCGCGGCGACGCCGGTGCGCCGCCTGATCAGCGGCGCCGCGGTCCTCACCGGCCAGCGCCGCGAAGTGGCGCCAGCCGACTGCGCGGCCGGCCCTGCCTGCTGTGGCGGCGGCTGCGGATTGCAAAACTAAGCCCCACGTCCGGTCTTCAAGCCACTATGAGCCGTTCTGCGCCTGAGGCGATCATCGTCCGTGGTGCACGCCAGAACAATCTGAAAAACCTGCAGCTGGCGTTGCCGCTGCACCAGCTGATTGTGGTCACGGGCGTGTCCGGATCCGGCAAATCCTCGCTGGTGTTCGACACGCTGTATGCCGAGGGCCAGCGCCGCTACGTCGAGACATTCTCCCCCTACGCGCGCCAGTTCCTGGACCGCATGGACAAGCCGCAGGTCGAGCGCATCGAAGGCATTCCGCCGGCGATCGCCATTGACCAGGTCAATCCGGTGCGCACTTCCCGCTCCACCGTCGGCACGATGACCGAGATCAACGATCACTTAAAGCTCCTGTACTCGCGCGCAGCACAGCTGTACTGCCGCAATTGCGGCCAGCCGGTACGGCGCGACAGCGCGCAGAGCATTATCGAATCGCTCCGTTCGCGCAGCGCCTCGTTGCCCGATCCGCGGCTGCTGATCTGCTTTGCGGTGAGCATACCGGCCGGCATGAGCAGCGCGCAGCTGCGCGCCGAGCTCGAGCGCCAGGGGTATTCGCGGCTGCATCGCGAGGAGCCGGGCCGCCTGACGGTCGTGCAGGATCGGCTGCGCCTCGGCAGTGCCGAGCCGGCACGCGTGCACGAGGCGATCGAGAGCGCACTGCGCGCCGGTCACGGGCGCATCAGCTGCCACCTGCTCGATGACGCTGGCGCCGAGCAGGCCGTGTGGCGCTACTCCAGCGGTCTGCACTGCGCCGAATGCGATCTGCAGTACGCCGAGGTTTCACCGGCCACTTTTTCCTTCAACTCGCCGATCGGCGCCTGCGAAACCTGCCGCGGCTTCGGCCGCGTCATCGGCATCGATTTCGATCTGGTGATTCCCGACCATGGGCTGTCGCTGCGCCAGGGCGCCATCCGTCCGTGGCAGACGCCATCCTTTAAGGAGTGCCAGGACGATCTGCTGCGCTTTGCGCGGCGCCGAGAAATTCCGCTCGACGTGCCCTGGCGCGAGCTGCCGGCCAGCGCGCGCAAGTGGGTTATCGAGGGCGAAGGCGGCTGGAGTCAGAAAGTCTGGTACGGCATCAACCGCTTCTTCAAGTGGCTGGAATCGAGAGCCTACCGGATGCACATCCGGGTGCTGCTGTCCAAGTACCGCAGCTACACCGAGTGTCCAAGCTGCCACGGCGCCCGGCTCAAGCCCGATGCACTGCTGTGGCGCCTCGGGGGGCCGAGCGCAGCTCATGACAAGGGCCTGGCGATTCACGAGCTGATGCAACTGCCGATTGAGGAGAGCCGCCGGTTTATCGATGCGCTTAAGCTCCCGGGTGCGCTCGATCAGGCCAGCGACCTGGTGCTGGCCGAGGTGCGGTCGCGACTCGGGTATCTGTGCGATGTCGGCCTGCCCTATCTGACGCTGGATCGCCAGTCGCGCACGCTGTCCGGTGGCGAGGTGCAACGTATCAATCTGACGACGGCGCTTGGCACTTCGCTGGTCAACACGCTGTTTGTGCTCGATGAGCCATCCATCGGCCTGCACCCGCGGGACATGGGCCGCGTTATTGCCGTCATGCAGCGGTTGCGCGACATCGGTAATTCGCTGATTGTGGTCGAGCACGATCCGCAGATCATGGCGCAGGCCGATCGGATCCTCGACCTGGGGCCCGGCGCCGGGGAACACGGCGGCAACATCGTGAGCTATGGCACGCCCGCGCAGGTCGCCGCGGATAAAAAATCACTGACCGGTGCCTGGCTGGCAGGCCGACGCCGGCTGCCACCGCTCCGTGCCACGGCTGCGGCGCCGGCGCGTGGGAAGATCGAGCTTGGCGGGGTCGACGCCCACAATCTCAAGCATATCGATGTCAGCATCCCGCTTGGCCAGCTGGTGTGCCTGACGGGTGTGTCCGGTTCCGGCAAATCCACACTGGTCGAACACGTTCTGTACCCGGCGCTGCAGCAGGCCAAGGGCCGCGCCGCCGCAGCGCCACTCGGCCACGCGCGGCTGAGTGGCGCCGAGCTGATCGAGGATGTGCTGCTCATCGATCAAAGTCCGGTCGGACGGACGACGCGCTCCAATCCGGTCAGCTACGTCGGCGCCTTCGAGCCGATCCGCCAGCTGTTCGCCTCCAGTGCCGACGCCCGCCTGCGCCGCTACACCGCCGGCACCTTCAGCTTCAACAGCGGCAACGGCCGCTGTCCGGTCTGCAGCGGCAACGGCTTCGAGCACATCGAGATGCAGTTTCTGGCCGACGTTTACCTGCGTTGCGGCGCCTGCCAGGGCCGGCGTTACCGCAGCGAGACACTGCAGGTGCGGATCAGCCGCTCAGGGCGCAGCGTCAGCATTGCCGATGTGCTCGAGATGACGGTTACCGAGGCGCTGGTGTTCTTCGCCGCCGAGGAAAAAATTGCCGCCGTGCTGCAACCGCTGGCCGACGTCGGGCTTGAGTACCTGCGCCTCGGACAGCCGGTGCCGACGCTCTCGGGCGGCGAGGCGCAGCGCCTGAAACTTGCCAAGCACCTGGCCGAAGCGGCGCGGCCGTCGCAACGCAAGGGTCAGGGCGGGCCGGCATTGGGCAAGCTGCTGTTATTCGACGAACCTACGACCGGGCTGCACTTTGAGGACATTGCGCGGCTGCTGGGCGCGCTGCGCCAGCTGCTCGAGGCGGGCCATTCGCTGCTGATCATCGAGCATAACCTCGACCTGATCGCGGCCGCCGACTGGCTCATCGATCTCGGGCCGGAGGGCGGGGCCGGCGGCGGCAGGGTGATTTTCACCGGCACTCCGCAACAGGCCATGCGCGAGACGATCTCTCATACCGGACAGGCGCTCGCCCGGCAGGCGCGCGCCGCCGCGGCCCCGCCGGCGCCGCTGGCGGCAGTCGCGGAACCGGCCCCACCAACGAAGCGCGCCGCACGCGGCCAGATCCGCATCAGAGGCGTGCGCGAGCACAACCTGAAAAACCTGAATGTCGACATCCCGCGCGACCGCTTTACCGTCATCACCGGCGTTTCCGGCTCCGGCAAGTCGACACTCGCCTTCGATGTGCTGTTCAACGAGGGACAGCGCCGTTACCTGGAATCACTGAACGCCTACGCCCGGCAGTTCGTGCAGCCGGCCGCGCGCCCGGACCTCGACAGCATCACCGGCATCGCGCCGACCGTCGCGATCGAGCAACGCACCAGCCGTGGCGGACTGAAGAGCACCGTCGCGACGCTGACCGAGATCTATCATTTCCTGCGACTGCTGTACGTCAAGGCCGGCGTGCAGTACTGCCCGGACTGCGACGTGGCCATCGCGCCACAGACCGAATCCGGTATTGCTGCCGAAATTTCGCGCCACTACCGCGGCCGGCGCGTGCAGCTGCTGGCGCCGCTCGTCGGGCAGCGCAAGGGCATCTACACGGACCTGGCGCGCTGGGCCGCGGCGCGCGGGGCCAGGCAGTTGCGTGTCGACGGCAAGCTCGTGCCGACTGAGCCGTTCCCGTCGCTGAAGCGCTTCGTGGATCACACCATTGAGCTGCCGATCGGCGAGCTCGCAGTCAACGCCGCCGCTCAAGTTGCGCTGCGCGATGCCATCGCCGCGGCGCTTGAAGCCGGCCGCGGCGTGCTGCATGTCCTCGATGCGGCCGGCGCGGTCAAGGTCTACTCGGCCCGGCGCTCCTGCCCGTCCTGCAGCCGCGGCTTTCCGGAGCCGGATCCGCGCCTGCTGTCATTCAACTCGGCGCAGGGCTGGTGCGCGGCCTGCCACGGAACCGGCGTAGCGCTGGAGGAGTTTTCGGGCGAGGAAAGCGGCGAGGAGCAAAAGTGGACTGAAGCGGCCGAACACGGCGCCAAAATCTGCGAAAGTTGCAACGGTGCGCGCCTCAACCCGGTCGCACTCAACATCCGGCTGGCCGGCCGCTCCATCGCGGCCATTACCGCACTGCCGGTGAACGCGCTGCAAAAGCTCCTCGGCCAGCTCAAGCTCAAAGCGCGTGAGGCGACCATCGCCCGCGACGCGCTCGCGGAAATCGGCTCGCGGTTGCAGTTCCTGGACCGGGTCGGGCTCGGCTACCTGACCCTGGATCGGGCCGCACCGACGCTGTCCGGCGGCGAAGCGCAGCGCATCCGCCTGGCCGCGCAGCTCGGCTCAAACCTGCAGGGCGTCTGCTATGTGCTGGATGAGCCGACCATCGGCCTGCATCCGCGCGACAACCGCATCCTGCTCGAAGCATTGAGCTCGCTGACGGCCGCGCGCAACACGCTGGTAGTGGTCGAGCACGACGAAGATACGATCCGGCGCGCTGACCACATCATCGATCTCGGTCCCGGCGCTGGCATCCACGGCGGACTCGTCATCGCCAGCGGCACCGCTGCGCAGCTTAAGCGCAGCGCCGCCTCGGTCACCGGCCGCTACCTCGCCAAACCCTTGCGGCATGCCGCGGCGCCGCGCCGCGCCGTGAACCGCAGCAGTCCGGCGCTGACCCTGCATGATGTCCGGCTGCACAATCTGCGCCATCTTCAGGTCCGCATTCCGCTCGGCCGGCTGGTGGTCATCACCGGCGTTTCCGGTTCCGGCAAATCCTCGCTGACACGGGACGTGCTGTACACCAACCTGCATGCGCTCAAGGCCGGGCAGCACGGCAAGGTAAGTCTCAGCGGACTGGCGCGCGTCTCCGGACACGAGCCCATCAACCGGGTACTGGAAGTCGATCAAATCCCCCATCGGGCGCACGCCGCGTTCCTGCCCGGCTACCTACGTCGGTTTCTGGGATGACATCCGGCGACTGTGGTCGGCGAGCACCGAGGCGCGCGTACGCGGCTACCAGCCCTCGCGCTTTTCATTCAACACCGGCGCGGGCCGCTGTGCCGACTGTGAGGGCCAGGGCCAGCAGACCGTCGAGATGAGCTTCCTGCCCGATGTCAAAGTCCTGTGCGAGCGCTGCGGCGGGCGCCGCTTTGAACCCGACACGCTGCAGGTGCTTTGGCGTTCGCGCTCGATCGCCGACGTGCTGGCAATGAACATCGATGAGGCCGCCGGATTCTTTGCCGCGCATCCGCACATCGCCAGGCCACTGCGGCTGCTGCAGGAAGTGGGTCTTGGGTACCTGACCCTTGGGCAACCGAGCCCGACGCTCTCCGGCGGCGAGGCGCAACGCATCAAGCTGGTCACCGAACTGGCCAAGCTCGGCTCGCACCGGCATCCGCGGGCGGCGGCCGGCCGTACGCTGTATGTGCTTGATGAACCGACAGTGGGTCTGCACATGGCCGACGTCGAGCGGCTCACGGCCGTGCTGCAACGACTGGCCGACGCCGGCCACACGCTGGTCGTTGTCGAGCACAACCTCGACATCATGGCCGAGGCCGACTGGATCATAGATCTGGGTCCGGAGGCCGGCGACCGCGGCGGGCGGATCGTGGCCGAGGGGCCGCCGGCGCGGATTGCCTCGTTATACCGGCGCTCGCATACTGGCGCCGCGCTGCGCAGTTTCCTGCGCCAGCGCGCCGCCTGAGCAACAACCGGGGCTGCTCATGAGTCACGATCTGGTGTGCTGGAAATGCGGTACGGCTCTTGCGGCGCTGAGCCTGCCGCTCAGCCGTCGCGACGAATGCCCGCGCTGCCGCGCCGAATTGCACGTGTGCCGCATGTGCGTCGAATACGCCGAAGGCATTGCCAAGCGCTGCCGCGAGCCGATTGCCGAGGAAGTATTCGATAAGGAAAAGGCCAACTTCTGCGATTATTTCAAGCCGCGGCCCGGCGCTTACGTGCCGCGCGACACCGCCGCGGAGGCCAAGGCCCGCAGCGAGCTGGAGAAACTGTTCGGTAAATCCTGAGCGCGGAGCTTCGCGGCCCGGCTACTCGCGCAGCGCGCCGCCGAGGCGCTCGAACAGCCGGCCGAGCTTTGAGCCGCGCGGGGTCTTCATGATTTCGGCGCGCAGATGGCGGACGCCGGAGTCGTTCAGCACCTGGCCGTTGCCCTGCTCGATCTCGAGCGTATTGGCGCCCAGTATTTCCAGCGTCTCCTCCAGCGACATCGCCTGCGGCCGCGCCGCCGGGCGCCCTTGCGCGCCGCGCGGCTTGGCGCGCTTGCCAGCCGCGGCTCGGGCCGCAGGCTTTTGCGTCGCAGGCTGCGCGGTTCGCGGTTTGGCCGGCGCCGGCTCCAGAAACTTGAACTCACCGCTGGAGCTGATGCTGGCCGGCGCGGCCTTGACCGCCGGCAGCGGTTTGGTGACGGCGCTGCGGGCGCGCTCGCTCTCGCGCGCGCTCACCGGCACGACCGACACAGCGCTGAACTCCGGGCGGACATACAGCGCGACCTGGCGTGCCGAGTAAGCGTCCGTGAAAAAGCCAAGCCGCAAACCATACCAGCGGCGGCCGTCGCGGTTGCCTTCGGCGCCATACAGCGTATAGGCGCTGAAGATCGCGAGCTGCGGCACTTTCGCCAGGTCGATGGGTTGTACCGACCACATCATCTGCACGGCATACAGCGTCGGCTCCTGCTGCGGCGGCGGCGCAGCCGCGCGCGCTTGGCTGTTCCCGGATTCAAGTACCTTCAGGACATCCTCGCCTTGCAGCGCGGCAGGCGGTTTGGCCGACTTGCCCGGCTTGGCGTTGGGCGCCGCCGGCGGCGCCTGGCCGTCGGCTTCTGCCAGCGATGCGATCGCAGCGCGCACGCTGCTGAGCGAGTAGGCCGCGGTCTCATCGGTTGGCGAGGTCAGCGCCTCGATGAGCGACGGCGGCACGAGGTGTGGGCGCGGTTGCCTGGCGGTATCCTCCGCCGGCTTGACGGGCACTGGCACGGCCCGTCCGTGCGACGCGGCAGCGGCGGGCGCGCTCGGCGCCGCAACTTTAGGTGCGGCGGTGAGCACGGGAATATTGGCCGGCAGCGGTTGTGGCGCAGCCTGCAGGATTGGCAGCTCGCGCGGTGCGGCCGGCACAGTCGGCGCCGCAGGTGCCGGCGTCGCGGCCGGCGCGGCCACGGCCGGTGATTCGATCACCTGCAGGCGCGGGGCGGCCGGGCTCGGCGCCGGCGGCGCTGCGGGCTGGCGGCGCGGCTCAGCAAAAGGCGTAGCGGGCGGCGGCCCGGCCCGGGAAGGCAAGGGCTTGGCCGCGCCGCGCAGGCGCTGGCCCGGGGCAAGTCCGGCCCAGGCACCGGGATAAATATCGCGGACGATATCCAGCAGCTTTTCCGCTTCCGCCTGCGTCTGAAAATATCCCATGTGCAGTCGAAAGCGCTCCCGGCCTTCCTCGCGGCGGCGGGAAACGAAGAACGTAAAGTGCTTTAACTCCGGACGCTCCGGACTGGTGAGCGCCACGGGCGTGGTCGATGCGGTCAGGTTGATGACGAAAAGCGCGTCGCCCTGCACGGGCGGCGATTGGCTGCCGTCCTCTGGTGCCGGCGCGAGCGTCGGCTGAGTGGCCTGTTGCATGCGCAGTTTCCCCGATTCCCCGAAGCCATCTGTCGGGCAAACCGACCGCGCAACACCGCAAAAGACCGTGCCGTGGCAGCGCTTTTGCGTGGAAACCCCGCTATCCCGAATTTTCCCGCCCGGGACCGGAGGCTTTGCGTCCCCGTCTTGCGACAGGTTTGCCTTTCAGAAACGGCTTCGAGTGTGCCACTGAGACGCAGGTAGCGATAGCCGCAATAGTGAGAATCAGATCACAGCTGTACACAGCGGCAAAAACATCGGGAAAACATCGTTAAATCGGCAGTTATTGAGGGGCGGCAGCGCCCCGCCGGCTCACCCGGTCTGGCGGCTCAATCCGAGCTCGGCGGGCTGGCGAACCGCCAGCAGCTCCGTAGCGTCAGTGACCGTGCGTGGGTGGGACAGAAAGAAGCCCTGTGCCATGTCGCAGCGTCGTGCCCGCAGAAACTCCAGCTGCTCGCTGGTCTCCACGCCCTCGGCCACGACCACCTTGCCGAGCGCGTGGGCCATGTTGATCATGGTTTCGGCCAGCGTCGCGGCGGTGTCGTTTTGCGGAATATCCTCGATGAAGGAGCGGTCGATCTTGATGGCCTGCACCGGGTGCTGGCGCAGGTAGCCGAGCGAAGAGTAGCCGGTGCCGAAATCATCGAGCGACAGGCGTACGCCGAGCATCGCGAGCTGGCGCATGGCGCTGCGCGCCTCGTCATCGGCAAACACCGACTCGGTGATTTCGATTTCGAGCATTTTAGCCGGCAGATCAAAGCGCTCGAGCGCGCGGCGCACGACCTCGGGAAAATCCAACTGCCGCAGCTGGTAGACCGAGACATTCAGGGCCAGCCGCTCCGGGGCTATGCCCTGATCGCGCCAGGTGGCCAGCTGCGCGCAGGCCGTCTCCAGCACCCACACGCCGATGTCCACAATCAGGCCACTTTGCTCGGCCGCCGGCACGAACTCGGCCGGAAACCGCATGCTCTCGCGCGGCGGCTGCCAGCGCAGCAGCGCTTCGAGAGCGACCAGCTTGCCATCGCGCAGCGAGTACTGTGGCTGGTAATACAGTGAAAACTCCCGCCGCCGCAGCGCCCGGTACAGACCGCTTTCGGCCGCCACCGGCATGCGCTCCATCTGCCGGTCGTAAAACATCGCGCGCGCACGGCCGCCGGCCTTGGCCTGATACATCGCCAGGTCGGCATTGCGCATCAGCTCATCGATGGTCGTGCCATCATCGGGGAACATCGTGATGCCGATGCTGGCGCACACGAAGTGATCGCGGCCGGCGAGGCTGACCGGCTGCTGCAGCGACTGGATGATCCTGGTCGCGATCCGAAGCGCGCCATCGGGATTGCCGGCATTGCGCAGGATCACGGTGAACTCATCGCCGCCAAGCCGTGCCACGGTATCGCCGTCCTTGATGCAGGAACGCAGCCGCTGCGCCACGATGGTCAGCACCTGGTCGCCGGCGCTGTGGCCGACCGAGTCGTTGACTTTCTTGAAGTGATCGAGATCCACGTACAGCAACGCGCCGCGCTGCACACCCGCCGTCGCGCTGGTCAGTTCCTGGCTCAGCCGGTCGCGAAACAGCAGCCGGTTGGGGAGCGAGGTCAGGGCGTCAAAGTGCGCCTGGCGGTACAGCTGCTCATCGCGGGCGCTGTTAGACAGCGCTACGCCGAGCCGGGTCGCGCATTCGGTGCCGTAACTGGCCAGCTCCGGCGGCACTTCCGGCGCGCTCTTATAGCCGACGGCAAGAATCGCAACTACCCGCTCCTGCGAGCAGACCGGCCAGAGCCAGAAGAATTCGGCGCCGAGCGCGCGCAGCGGTTCAAGAAAACTGTGGCGTATCGGCTCGCAGCGCATCACCGTGAGCCCGGAGCGCTGCTGCTGCAGCGTTTCAACCAGATCGACATCAACACTGATGCGGCTGACCGGAATCGGTGCCGTCGCCGCCGACGCAATGTAGGCGCGAGCGTGGCCCGGCGCGTCCTGATCGAGCAGCGCGAGCGATACGCTGTGTGAACCGGTAATCCGCTGGATCAGGCCAAGTACCGCGTCGAGCGATTGCTCCAGATCGCCGGATTCGAGCAACAACCGGTCGATGTCATTTAAACTGTTCAGCGCTCGCACCCGCTCTTCCATCAGGCCGACCGCGCGATTGAACTCTACCGCAACCTCCCGCGGTGCGTCGCGCGACCTGCCAAGGCCAATGCGCTCATAGCGGCCATCAGCCAGACCGCGCAGCGAGTGGCGCAGCTCGAGCAGCGTCAGCTCCCAGCCGTGGGACAGATACCAGGCCGCGATGGCCGCGAGCAGCAGCGCCACGCACAGCAACCACGGCAATCGTTCGGTCAGCGTCAACACGGCCGACGAGAGCGCCGGCGCCGGCGCGTAGGCCAGCACCGACCATGGCTCAGCCACCAGGTGCACCGAGCCCGGCACCACGCGCCCGACCGTGCCCTGCCAGGCGCGATGCCCGGTAATCCAGGAGCGCGGCGCCGGATGCTCGGCCGGCTCGGCCACCGCATCGCGCTCGCGCACCAGCTGCGCCAGTTCCTCGTCGCTCAGTGCGCTGCTCGAGTCGAGCAGCAGACCGCCGCTGTCAATGACTGCAAGCGTAATGCCGCCATGCGAGCTGTCGCGCAGTCCCTGCCAGAGCCATTCGGGTGACAATTCGAATAAGGCGACTTCGGTCGCGGGGCCAATGCCGGCGTTATGCACCAGATAGACCTGGGCGGCGCCCTTGCCGGGCGTCGCGATCAGCAGCGTGCTGCCGGCGCTCAGCGCCATACGGTCCGATGCCGTCAGCTGTCCCAGCGGTCCCGTCGATTCGCCGGCGGTGCGGGCCACCACGACGCCGCGGATCGACTCGGCCCGCTGCGTGCGCTGCTGTAGCCAGCTGCCGCCGGGACCCGCATCGTAAATAATGACGGACTGGACGGTGGCCGTGGCTTCGGCGAGCCGCGCGCGCAGCTCGCGCGCGTAGCTCTGGCTCAGCTCCTGCAGCTGGATCGAAGCATCACGCGCGGTCCGGTCCTGCAGCAGCACCAGGCCGGCCCAGCCGGCACCGGCCAGCATCAGCAGCAGCAACAGCGCGGTGACAGCAAAAACGCGCCGCGCCATCGACAGGGGTCGAACCGAATCAGTCAACGACATTGAGCAAGCCCAAACCGCGGCCCAGATGCCGTCATTTAACGATAGTCACCTCCGCCCCAATGTGGGCCAATTCACTGATTGGGTGACTTAATGCCCCGCGGGCTGTGAGCTGCGTCACATTCGGGGTCGGCGTTCAGTCTTTGCCGGCGAGCTTCAGCATCTCACTGTAGCCGTAGCGGAACAGGCCGCGGCGGCCGGACAGTGCGGCGCCACGCATTGCCGCCGCAACTGTCGCGGCCGGTATCGCCCGCCACGCCTTGTAGCGGCCCTGCAGCAGCGGATTCAATAGCGGTGCGAGCAGCCGCGCGGCCGCTTCGGCCGGCCGCCAGTCGCGACGGTCGCCAATGAGCAAACCGGGCCGCATCAGATGCAGCGTCTGAAAGCGTACCGCCTCGAGCTCGCGCTCGGTCTCGCCTTTGACGCGCAGGTAAAAATTTTTAGAATCGACCACCGCTTCAGCGGACGTGACGGCGACGAAGCACAGCGCACCGGCGGCGTGGGCAGCGCGCGCGAACCGCACCACCAGGTCCTTGTCGACCGCAACGAAGGCCGCCTGGGATCCGGCTGCCTTCAGCGTCGTGCCGAGACAGCAGAACGCATCCTGGCAGCTCATCCCGGCCATGTCCTTTTCCAGCGACTCAAACCGCACAATGCGGTTGGCGAGCCGGGCGTGCTCCAGCGGCAGCGCGCGGCGGCTCAGCGCAATGACGCGCTGGTATTCCGGCGCGGCGAGCAAGGCGCGTACCAGCTGCAGGCCGACCATGCCGCTGGCGCCGGCGACCAGCGCGATACGTGGTTTGGGTGGATCGGCCATACCGGCACTTTACGGGCGCGGACCGATGCCGGACAAGCGCCCCCGCTGAGGCGATCAGATATCGAGGCTCAGCTGGCCATGTGCCGAGGGTGGCCTGAACAGGTCGGTGCGCGGCTGCGGCCCCGGGTAGCGGTTAAGCCCAAGCCGGCGGCAGGTGAGCTTGAACCGGTCGCGCAGCAGCTGCGCCCATGCGCCGTTGCCGCGCATCCGGTGACCGAAGCGCGGGTCATTGTCCCGGCCACCGCGGGCCGACTGCAGCAGCGACATGACGTGCGCGGCGCGGTCCGGCAAATGCTTATCGAGCCACTGGCGAAACAGGCCCGCCACTTCCCCCGGCAGGCGCAGCAGCACGTAGCCGGCCTGCCTCGCGCCGGCGGCCGCGGCCCGCTCCAGTATCTGCTCGAGCTCCGCGTCGTTGACCGCCGGTATCATCGGCGCGGCCATCACGCCGCAGGGGATGCCGGCCGCGCTGAGCTGTCCCAGGATCCGCAATCTCGCTTCGGCCGAAGCGGCGCGCGGTTCGAGTGTGCGCTTCAGGTCGGCATCGAGGGTGGTCAGCGTCACCATCGCCCAGACCAGATTGCGCTCGGCCAGCGAGCGCAGCAGATCCAGATCGCGCAGGATCAGCGCGCCCTTGGTCAGCAGCATCACCGGGTGCGAGGTTTCGGCCAGCACTTCGAGCACCGAGCGCGTCACGCCGAGCCGCTTTTCGATCGGCTGGTACGGGTCCGTATTGGCGCCAAGCATGATGGGCTTGCAGCGATAGGCGGGGCTCGCGAGCTCGGCGCGCAGCCGCGCCGCCGCGTCGGCCTTATAAAAGAGCCGGGTCTCAAAATCGATACCCGGTGACAGGTCAAGATAGGCGTGGCTGGGCCGGGCGTAACAGTAGATACAGCCATGCTCGCAGCCCCGGTAGGGATTGATCGACTGCTCGTAGGGGATATCCGGCGAGTCGTTGCGCGTAATGACGGTTCGCGCGGCCTCGGGCCGCACCTGGGTGGCGATTGAGTCGCTCAGTGCCTCCTGGTACCAGCCGTCATCGAGCGGCTCGGTCTGGTGGCGCAAAAAGCGGCTGTCTGGGTTGGCCAGTGCCCCACGACCCCGGTACAGGTGCTCCATGGGGATACTGTACATATATACAGTTCTAACGCAAGTGCTTCAACTGGCGAAGTGTCGGAAAGATCACCGCCCATGCCCCTACGACCGCGAGCGTAATTGCGCCGCCGATGACCACCGAGGGCACCACCCCGAACCAGCGCGCGGTCAGTCCGGATTCGAATCCGCCGAGCTCGTTGGAAGCGCCGATGAACATCGAGCTCACCGCGCTGACGCGGCCGCGGATGGCATCCGGCGTATAAAGCGGAATCAGGGTCGCACGGATGAAGACGCTGATCATGTCGCCGCAGCCGCCGAGCAGCAGCGCCGCGAGCGACAGCGGCAGGTTGCCGGAGAGGCCAAATACGATAATGCTGATGCCAAACAGCGCCACGCCGCCGAACATCCAGCTGCCGGCGTGGTTGCGGATCGGCCACAGCGCCAGCGCTGCCCCGGCCAGCGCCGCGCCGGCACCCGGCGCGGCGCGCAGCATGCCGTAGCCGACCGGCCCGCAGCGCAGGATATCGCTGGCAAACACCGGCAGCAGAGCTTCAGCGCCGCCAAAAAGCACCGCGAACAGATCGAGCGACATGAGGCCGAGCAGCACTGGACTTCGCAGCACGAAGCGCACGCCTTCCAGAAAGGCCCCCGCTGCCGGCGCGGCGGCTGGTGCCGGCGCCTCGGTGGTGAACTTGAGCCCGATCGCCACCACCATGGTCAGCGCAAAGAACACCAGGCACACGCCATAGACAAAGGGGACGCCGAACAGCAACAGCACACCGCCCAGCGCCGGGCCGCCGATGACGCTTACCTGATATACCAGTGAATTAAGCGCCACGGCATCGGCGAACTCCTCACGCGGCAACAGTCGCGGCAGAATCGACTGCAGCGCCGGCGACCAGAAAGCGCGGGTCACGCCGAAGACGCCGATCGCTGCATAGATCGGCCAGACGTTGCGCAGACCGGCAAACGTCAGCCACCCCAGCACCGCCACGCAGCCGACTTCGGCCAGATAGGCCAGCGCCAGTACGCGCCGCCGGTCGGCGTGGTCAGCCACATGGCCGCCAACCATCACCAGCGCAGCGAACGGCAGGAACTCGCACAGGCCGACGATGCCGAGGGCAAGCGGATCGTGGGTGAGCCCATACACCTGCCAGGCGACCGCGACGCCGAACAGCTGCCAGCCGAGCGTCGCCGCTGCGCGTCCCACCAGATAACGGGCAAACGGACGGTAACGCAGCACCGCCAGGGCGGGCGGCCTGCCTGCCGGGCTCACGCGGCCGGATCCGCTCCGCGCCGGGTCGTCAGCCACTCACGCCAGATTGCCAGCAGGACCGCCAGGATCACCGGACCAATGAACAGCCCCACCAGGCCAAAGGCCAGCAGGCCGCCGAGCACTCCGAACATGACCACCAGGAACGGCGCGTTCGTGGCATTGCCGATCAGCGCTGAGCGCACCGCGTTGTCGACCCAACTGAGTAGCAGCAGGCACCAGAGCGCGAGCACCGTGGCACCGATCGTGTGGCCGGTGGCATATAACCAGGCGATTATTGCAGCCCAGACGATCCAGACCGCAAACGGAATCAGCGCTGCGAGCGTCGTGACCACGGCGGCGAACAGCGGCGCCTTGACCCCGACCGCCCAGTAGGCGAGGCCGCCAAGAACACCCTGCACCAGCGCACCTACCACCAGGCTGACCAGCACCGCTTTGACCGTCTGGCCGATGGAATCCAGATAGGTGCGGGCGCGGGGGCCGAAAAAGCGGCCGAGCACGGTATGCACCTGATCGGTCAGCATCGCGCCGTCGCGGTAGAGGAAATACAGCGATATGACGGTCACCAGCAGCTTGCCCAGATTCTTGCTGAGCGTGCCGAGCACCGACCCGACCTGCCCGGCCGAAGTACTCATCAGTGTTCGCAGCCATTGACCCAGCACCTGCGGGTCGGCGGCCACGCGGGCGTTGAGCCCCTGCAGCCAGCTGCCCAGCAGCGGCACATGCAGCAGCGAGTCCGGCAGCGGCAGGCCGTGGCTGAGCTGCGGTTCGATGTCGCGGTACACTTCGATCAGCTCGACGCGCACCAACAGCACCAGCAGCCCGGTCGGCGCAATCACCGCCGCGGTCATCACCAGCGTCATGAGGAGCGAGGCGGCCATGCTGCTGTTGCGGCACCAGCGGCGCACGCGCAGGTACGCCGGCCAGCTGGCATAACTGAGAATGCCCGCCCAGATCAGCCCCACAATGAACGGACGCATCACCGCAAAGGCCAGTACCAGCACCAGCGCCAGGGCCGAGATCAGTAACGCGTTGCGCAGCCATGGTGCGCCGGTATTGGTCTGCATCATCGGTCTCCGAAGCGTGCCGCAGCGCGGTGCCGCCGCGCGCAACGAAACGTCATGATAGCCCGGCCACGAAGCGGATGATCTGCGCGGCGACGGCGGTGGGCCGCTCGTGCTGCAGCAAGTGCCCTGCCCGCTCAATCGGGACCACTTGCAGCCCGGGCTGGAGCGACCGCCAGCGTTCCACCGCCGCGGCACCGCCGGCCATCGCCAGGGCCCTGGACTCGGCGCCGTGCAGCAGCAGGACCTGCGCGATCGTGCGCGACCAGCACGCTTGCAGCTCCTCGCGGCCGAGTCGCAGCGGCGTACTCAGCCGGTGGCGGGCATCGGCCAGCAACTCGACGCCATCCGCCGCAGGTCGCGTCCAGACCGCGGCCAGATAGCGGGCGTTCGGCATCGGCAGCAGCGGGTTGCGTTGCGTAAGCACCGTCGCGAGCTGCTCGATCGAGGCATAGCGGCGCTGGCCGGGCGGTGCCCGCAACTCATCAAGCCACTGGCCAAGATGCTCGGGGATCAGCTTGGGATCGAGGCGCGGCAGCCCGAAGCCCTCCATGTTCACCAGCCAGCGCAGCCGCTGCGTGCGGATGCCGGCGTAGGCCGACGCCACGGTACCGCCCAGGCTGTGACCGATGATCCGCCCCGCGTGCCCGGCCGGCCACAGTTGCTGCAGCACGCACTCAAGCTCGGCCAGATAATCGGGCAGCCAGTAGCGGTCGGCGCGCGGCTCGCTCTGGCCGTAGCCACGCCAGTCGATCGCGGCCAGTGGCCAGTCCTCAGGCAGACAGTCAACCAGCAGCTGCCAGCCACGGGCGCAGTCCATCCAGCCGTGCAGCATGACGATGGGCGCCGCATCAGCAGGTCCCCACTGCGTGACGCCGATGTGGCCCTCGGCTGTCTCAAGTTGCCGCTCGCGCGCCGGCCGCCGTGGTTGGTAGGCGTCGGATGAGATTGCAGCCGGCAGCAAGCGATGCGCGTCCGCGGCTACTGGCCGAGAAACATCCGATAGGCCGGATTGGCGGTCTCATCGGTGTACGGGTAGTGCAGCTCATTCAAGTGCAGCAGAAAATCGGCGCGCTCGGCTTTCGGCACCTGGATGCCGGCGAGGACGCGCCCATAGTCGGAGCCGTGGTTGCGGTAATGGAACAGGCTGATATTCCACGCGGTGCCGATAGCCTGCAGGAAGCGTCCCAGCGCTCCGGGCCGCTCCGGAAACTCGAAGCGGTACAGCAGCTCGTTTTCAATCGTCGCCGGGCGCCCGCCGACCATGAAGCGAACGTGGAGCTTCGCCATTTCATTGTCGCTCATGTCGAGCACCGGGTAGCCGCCGCGGCGGAGCTGCTCGATCACCTGCGCGCGCTCGACCGCGCCTTCGGTGGTCTCGAAGCCAACGAAAACCCGCGCCTGATCCGCGCCCTGGTAGCGGTAGTTGAATTCCGTGACATTGCGCTGCCCGAGCAATTCGCAAAAGCGCTGAAAGCTCCCCGGCTGTTCGGGGATCTCCACCGCCAGCAGCGCCTCGCGCCCGGCCCCTAGATCCGAGCGCTCGGCGATGTGCCGCAGCCGGTCGAAATTCATATTGGCGCCGCTGTTGATGGCGACGTAGCGCTGATCATGGAGCCCGTCACGCGCCACGTAGCGCTTGATGCCCGCCACCGCCAGTGCACCGGCGGGCTCGGCGATGGAGCGGGTGTCCTCGAAGATATCCTGAATCGCCGCGCAGATCTGATCGGTGTTGACCAGCACGATCTCATCCACGTGGCGGCGAACCAGATCAAAGTTCTCCTCGCCAACACGCCGCACCGCCACACCGTCGGCAAAGCTGCCGACCCGATCGAGCGTCACGCGCTTGCCGGCCTTCAGCGACTCGTGCATCGCCGGGGAATCTTCGGGCTCCACGCCGATGATTTTGATGCGCGGATAAAGTGTCTTGAGGTACACGGCAATGCCGGCGATTAATCCGCCGCCGCCAACCGGCACAAAAACGGCGTCCAGCTCGCCGCCGGTCTGATGGGCGATTTCCATGCCGATCGTGCCCTGCCCGGCAATGACATCGGGATCATCGAACGGATGCACGAACACCAGCGAACGCTCGCGTGCCAGCAGCAGGGCGTGCTCGAAGGCGGCATCGTAGACATCGCCGTGCAGCACGACTTCACCGCCGAGGTCGATGACCGCCTGCACCTTGATCGCCGGCGTGGTCTGCGGCATGACGAGGACGGACTTGAGCCCGCGCCGTCGCGCCGCCAGCGCCACGCCCTGGGCATGGTTGCCCGCCGATGCGCTGATCACGCCGCGCGCCGCCACGGCCGCTGACAGGTGAGCAATCTTATTATAGGCGCCGCGCAGCTTGAAAGAAAAAACCGGCTGCAGATCCTCGCGTTTGAGCAGCACGTGATTGCCGATCCGGCGGGACAGCCGCGGCGCGGCATCGAGCGGCGATTCAATCGCCACGTCGTAGACCTTGGCCTTCAGAATCCGCTGCAGATAATCGTCAATCATGGGAGCAGAAGCTTACGGCATTGCTGCGGCCTTGCCCAAGGCGGCCATTCAAAACGGCGGTGATCGCCCACCGGGCGAAGTGAGAGGCGAGCCGGATCAGTCTGTCGGTCCGGACGGCGGCTTGATGACAAAGCGAAAATCGGTCCGGCCGATGGTCACCCGATCCCCAGGCTTGAGCAGTTGCCGGGAAACCCGCGCGCCATTTACGTACACGCCATTGGTGCTCGCCAGATCCTCGATCACGGTGCCGTCCGCCGATTCGAGTAGCACCGCATGATGGCGGCTGATGAAATCCGCGTCGAGCTGCAGGCTGTTGTCAGGCGTGCGCCCCACAGTGGTTCGATGAGCGAGGACATGCACGATGCCGGTCTTGCCCGTGGTGCGCACGAGTAGCCGCGCCGGCCCGCCGGACGCCGGCTCGGCGACCGCCGGCTTGCCGCCCGGCGGCTTCAGTCCGGCCAGCTGTTCATTGACGCGCGCCAGCTGCAGCCGCAATTGCTGCTCGGAGGCGCGCGCACCCGACAGCTGCGCTTCGCGTTCGGCCGCCTCGCGATGCAGCTGTTGTTCACGCTGTTCGGCGGCGGTACGTTCCGCATACAGGCCGCGGATCGCCGCTTCCCAGTCGCGCAGCTCGCTTTCCAGTTCGGCGATACGCACGTGTGCGTGCTGCACCGGCGGCGGCTCGGCCGCTGCCGGATTGGGCGGCGGCGTCGCCGCCGCCTTGTTCAGTTGCTCTTCGAGCTCGCGGACGCGCTCGCGTGTCATCAGTAGCGTGGCGGTGTCGGTCTCGGCCGCCTGCACCCGGCCGACCAGCTGCCGCTCAAGCGAAGCGACCCGCGCCCATGCCTGCTGCGCCCGCAACTCGTGCTCATGCAGCATTGATTCAAATATGAAGCGATAACCGTCAGCGTGCTGCAGCGCTTCGCGGTAGCGCTCGACGCGCACGCGCAGCTGCTGCAATTGCCCCTCGAGCCGTTCATCGGCCGCTGTGAACTGCACCGTAACCGCAGCGGCCGGCGGCGGCGCACTGCGCGCGGCTGCCTGCTGCTGCAACTGCAATTCCTGATTGTGGGTCTTGGCCCGCAATTCACCGAGCAGTTCGTCGCGGCCGGCCAATTCTCGCTCCAGCAGCTGCAGCCGCTCGTCGCGTTCGTGCACGACGGCGCGCAGTCCGGCCAGCTGTTTATGCAAGCTGCTCAGCTGTTCGAGGGCTTCCTGGACGACCGCGGCCGAGACCGTGGTGCCGATTCCAGTGCCGGTCGCCGTCGGCGCGTACACGGGAGCGGCCGGTTCCGGCAGCTCCAGATGGCCCAGCCCCGGCAATTTGATCGTATCTTCCTGCTCGGGGTCGACAGGCCCTGCTCCGGTGCCCTGGTTGCTCGGGTTCTTGCTCATACTGCGTCTGAGTTTATGCGAAGCGCCTCTGGCCACCAGCAGCTTGCGCTCAAGTTCAGGCTCCGGACAGATTCGCCAGCAGCTCGGGCAGCGCCTGGCGGGCAGCTTCGGCACTCAACGGCTGCCCTGCTGTCCCCAACTGCATCAGCGCTGCCGGAATGCCAAGCCCGGCCGCGAGGGTGCGGTTGGCATCGCTCGGCGGCGCCAGCACAATCCGGCCAATCAGCTGCGGACGCAATGACACCAGCGCCGCCGCCAGGGCTGCCGCCTCCTCGACCGCCAACACGTCGATGCGCCGAAAGCGCATGCCATCGAGAAAATCGGTCAGCGCAGCGGCGATCTGCGCCGCGGTCGCCGCCGGCGGCGGTCGATCCGACTCGCCGGGACCGCCTGGCAGATCCGGCGCATAAACGGATCGGTCCCGGCCCAGCAGCGGCAGCAGCGCACTGAAATACCGGCCGCTGGCCTGGCTCCCGGGCAGGCATATCAGGGTCGTGGCTTCGTCAAAGCCGCCGCCGGCCGGCAGCGCGCAATGGACGTGCAGCTGACCAAACCGGCAGTCGAAATACGCTCGCCTGACCGATGAATCGACCACCGGACGGACGGCAGCAGCACGGGTGTTCTTGGCCATTTCAAACGCTTTCCATTGGACTGCGCAGCATCCTGACATCTGGCCGGTCGCCGGCGAGGATCAGCGCCCGGCGATGCCGGCTCGGGGATCCACATCGACATTATTGGAGCCGGTGGTGACTTGTCCACTGCCGCGGCCCCGGTATGACAAGTTGTTGCCGCCTTGCCACGCCCGGTGGGGAATGGCTGCACGTTGACGGTGCCGGCGGGCTCAGGTTTGATGGCTCCGATGGGAGGACGCACGGTGTATCGGTGGAGCGCGGCGGCAGCTGCACTACTGAGCTTGCCGGTCCTAGCCCAGCCTGTCGCCACTATCCCTGACGATGAGGCGCTGGAGGCGGCGCACGCCCGTATCGGCACCATCGAGATCCGGGCACACCAGATTTTCGACACGAGCGATCCGCGCGAGGACAAATGGCTGTACCGCGAAGCCAATCGCTGGCATTACCGCACGCGCAATTCCGCCATTCGCGCGCAGCTGCTGTTCCGAAGCGGCGAGCTGTATTCGGCCGCACTGCTGCGCGAGACCGAGCGCAATATGCGGCAGCTGCAATTCGTGCGCGAGCCGAAGATCTGGCCGATCGCCTACCACGACGGGGTGGTCGATCTGGTCGTGGAGACGCATGATGTCTGGACGCTGGAGATCGGCCCCTCCTTTGGCCGCGCCGGTGGCGCCAACAACGGCGGCTTCGACTTTTCCGATGATGATTTTCTCGGTACCGGACAGAAAATTCAGCTTGGCCGCAGCAGCAATGTGGATCGCAGCTCCACTTACGTCAACTGGTACGACCCGACCGTCCTCGGTTCACGCTGGACCGCCGCCTTGGCCTGGGCTGAAAACACCGATGGCTATGTCCACAGCGTATCCGGCGGGCTGCCATTTTATTCGCTCGAAACGCGCCACAGCCTCGGACTCACCGCTACCAACATCGTCGAAACCGATTCGCGTTACGACCTCGGCACCTATTACGACGATTACCAGCACCGCAGTCAGTTTTACGATCTGAACAACGGCTGGTCGGGCGGACTGGTGGACGATCATGCCGACCGGCTGCTGGTCGGCTGGCGCGTGCAGCACGATGATTTTGCTGCGGCGACCGATGGCACGACGATCGGGCCGGTGCCGGCCAACCGCAACCTGAATTTCCCCTACGTCAGCTTCGGGCGGGCGCCGTCGACCTATGACACGACGCGCAACTATGATCAGATCGAGCGCACCGAGGACCTGCAGTTCGGCTTTGCCGGCACGCTGCTGCTCGGCTGGATTAATACCGCCTTCGGTGCCGACCGCGAGGCCGGAATTTTCTCCGGCCAGCTGGCCGACGGCTGGCGTCTGACACCGGCACAAAATGTTTTTGCTGCGGCCACGATCGACGGACGGTTGCAAAACGGCGCGGTGGTCGATCTGCGCACCACCTCGAGCGTCACCTGGTACTGGCGGACTTCTGCCCACACGCTGCTGAACGTGCGCGTCGCCGCTGCCGGCGGCCAGGCGCTCGATCTGGATCATTACATCGATCTGGGCGGCGACGATGGTCTGCGCGGCTATCCGCTGCGCTACCAGCTGGGCACCGGCGATGCGCAGTTCAAGATCGAGGAACGCCTGTACACGCCGTGGTCGATATGGCGATTGTTTGACGTCGGCGGCGCGGTGTTTTTTGACGGCGGGCGCGTCTGGGGCGGAAATCCGATCGGCGTGCCGGACCTGGGCTGGCTCAAGGACGCGGGGATCGGCCTGCGGCTCGGCAACAACCGCTCGAGCCTGGGTGATGTCATCCACATCGATCTGGCCACGCCGCTCGAAGGCAGCAATCTGAGCCGGCTGCAGGTGCTGGTCTCCACGCAGGCCACCTTCTAGAACATGCCGGAAGGATCGACCTCGCCGCCTTCAGCCGGGTCGCGGGCAGGAATAAATTCGCCGGTGATCATCTCATCGTAGCCCTGCCCGGGGCCGACCATCGGATAGACGCCGGCGTCCGGGTCGATCATGACCTCGAGGAACGCCGGGCCCGCTGAAGCGAGCGAACTCGGCGACTGTCCCGCGGCACGTCCTGCTTGCGCTCGAGCCGCGCGCGCGTAGCGAAAGCCATCGGCCTGCGCGGCGCGGACGAAGTCCTTCTTGTGCAGCGACTTGTCGCTCGCCGACAGCCGGCCCTTGAAGAACAGCTTCTGCCACTGCTTGACCATGCCGTCGCCGAAGTTGTTGAGCACCACCACCTTCACCGGCAGGTCGTAGGTGGTCGACGGTCTCGAGCTCGCCGATGTTCATGCGGATGCTCGAGTCGCCGTCGATGTCGATGACCAGGCGGCCGCGGATTGGCGATCTGCGCGCCGATCGCCGCCGGCAGGCCGAAACCCATCGTGCCCATGCTGCCGGAGGTGAGCCACAGGCGCGGTGCGCGGAAGTCGACAGTACTGCGCCGCCCACATCTGGTGCTGGCCGACGCCGGTGGTGATGATGGCTTCGCCGCGCGTGTGGCGGTTGATCTCCTCGATCACGTAGTAGGGCTGGATCAGCGGGCTCGCGCGGTCGTAATTCATCGCGTAGCGCGCGCTTCAGCTCGGCGAGCTGCGGCCGCCAGGCGCCAAAGTCGCGCGCGAAACTGGAGCGCCGCGCCGTGGGCGGTCAGCGCCTGCAGCGCCTCGGCCACCAGGCCCACGTGGCTCCACTGCACGCGCTTGACCTTGTTGATCTCGGCGCGGTCGACGTCGAGGTGCGCGATGCGTCTTGGCGTTGCGCGCGAACTTGTCGCGGCACGCCCGCGACGCGGTCATCGAAGCGCGCGCCGACGGCGATCAGGAAGTCGCAGTCATCGACCGCGTAGTTGGCGTAACGCGGCGCCGTGCATGCCGAGCATGCGCAGCGCACAGCGGAGCGGTGGTGTCGAGCGCGCCGATGCCCATGAGGGTCGTCACGACCGGGATGCCGAAGGCGCCGTGCGAACTCGCGTGAGCGCGCCGGCGGCGTTGGCGTTGATGACCCCGCCGCCGGCATAGATCAGCGGCCGCTCGGACTCGCCGAGCATGGCGAAGAAACGCGCCGCTGCGGCGCTCATCGAGCGCGGTCGCGGTCAGCTCGTCGATGCGGCGGCGGTAGCCGGGGATCGGCAGCAGGCCCTCGCCCTGCGAAGCATCCCGTCCCAGTTCTGCACGTCCTTGGGGATGTCGACGACGACCGGACCCGGGCGCCCGGTGCGGGCGATCTCGAAGGCGGTGCGCACGGTGGCCTCGAGCTTCTCCGGGTCGGTCACCAGGAAGATGTGCTTGGCGACCGAGCCCATGATCGGCGGCGACCGGCGCCTCCTGGAACGCGTCGGTACCGATCGCGGCACGCGGCACCTGGCCGCAGATCACGACAATCGGTATCGAATCGGCCATGCAGTCGCGCACCGGCGTAACAGTGTTGGTCGCGCCCGGGCCCGGAGGTGACCAGGCACACCCCGACCCGGCCGCTGGCGCGGGCGTAGCCGGCGGCCATGAAGCCGGCGCCCTGCTCGTTCGCCGGGACGATGAGCGGGATCTGGCGGCCGCCGGATTCGCCGCTGCTGCCTCGTTGTAGAGGAAGACGGCATCGTAGGTCGGCAGGATCGCGCCGCCGCTGTAGCCGAAGATCGCGGTCACGCCCTCATCCGCGAGCACCTGCATGATCATGCGGGCGCCGCTCATGGCTCTTGCCTGCCAGCGGGTGGGCCGCGGTGGCGCGGCGGTGGCGACAGTGTCAGTCATGGCTCGCGGGTCATCGATCTAAGGACGATTCGGCAGCCTAACAGGTCGGGCGATGCCGGCAAACTTGGGCTATGCTCGGGTCTTAAAGCTGCCAGCGGGCGGCCCCATAATCTGGCTGGATCACGCTATGCGCCACATCATCGCCATCCTGCTGCAGAACGAGGCCGGCGCCCTGACCCGCGTGGCCGGCCTGTTCTCCACCCGCGGCTACAACATCGAGTCGCTTTCGGTCGCCCCGACCGACGACCCGACGGTCTCGCGCCTGACGCTGGTGACACGCGGCTCGGATGCGGTCATCCAGCAGATCGCCAATCAGCTCAACAAGCTCATCGACGTGGTCAGTGTCGAGGACATGACGGGCGGCGAGCATCTGGAGCGTGAGCTGGTCTGCTCAAGCTGAAGATCGAGCCTGGCCGCCGCGACGCCGTGCGCGGCTACGTGGTGCGCACCGGCGGCCGGGTGCTCGATCCGGCCACGGATTGGTTCATCGTCGAGCTGCTGGGGAGCGAGGCGGAGATCAATGGCTTCATGCGCGAGCTCGCCAATCACGGCGAACTGCTCGAGGTGGTGCGCAGCGGCGCGCTCGGCATCAGCCGCTCAAACCGCACCTTGCGTCTGGTCGAACCGGTTTAACGACCGCACCCGGCGCGATCCATTCACGGAATAAACTGGCCTGGGCGGCGGGCCGGATCTACAAGCGCCGGCGCCTGAAATCACTGAGCACTTCGCGCGCGGCGTTGTGGCCCGGCGCGCCGGTAACGCCGCCGCCGGGATGCGTGCCAGCGCCGCACATATACAGGCCGCGCAGCGGGCCGCGGTAATTGCCGTGTCCGAGCACCGGCCGCGCCGAGAACATCTGATCCAGGCTCAGCTGCCCATGGAAGATATCGCCGCCGACCAGGCCAAAGGTCCGCTCCAGATCCAGTGGGCTCATGATCTGCCGGCCCAGCACCGCGGCTTTAAAATTCGGCGCGTAGGCATCGACGGTGCTGATCATCAGATCGGCAACTTTATCGCGGTGCTGGTCCCAGCTGTCGCCGTTCGGCAGCTGCGGCGCAACGTGCTGGCAAAAAAGGCTCGCGACGTGCTGACCCTTAGGCGCGAGGCTGTCGTCAAGCGTCGAGGGGATCAGGATTTCCACGATGGGCTGCCTCGACCAGCCGCTCAGACGAGCGTCGAAATACGCCCGCTCCATGTAAGCCAGCGTTGGCGCGATGATGATGCCCGCGGTGTGATGATCGGCGACGGTCTTGCCGGGCAGGCAGCTAAAGTCCGGCAGCTCCGACAACGCCACATTCATGCGAAAGGTCCCGGAGCCGCAACGCCATTGCTCGATGCGTTCGCGAAAATCGTGCGGCAAAACGGCCGGATCGAGCAGCTTCAGGTACAGGAGCTTTGGATTGAGATTGGAGATCACGGCGGCGGCGCGGAAGACTTCGCCGCTTTCGGTCACCGCGCCGACGGCACGACCGTTTTCGACCAGCACTTCCCGCACCGGGGCACTGACCCGGATGTCGGCACCACGCGCCGCAGCGGCGCGCGCCATTGCCTGGGTGATTGCGCCCATGCCGCCCACCGCGTGTCCCCACACGCCCTTCTTGCCGTTGACCTCGCCAAACACGTGGTGCAGCAGCACATAAGCCGACCCCGGCGTGTAGGGACTGGCGTAGTTACCGACGATGCCATCGAACCCGTACACCGCTTTGATGGGGTCGCTCTCAAACCAGCCCGCCAGGTAATCGCCGGCCGAGGTCGCAAACAGCTGCAACAGGTCACGACGCGACGACATATCGAGCTTGCTGATGCGCGCGCCGATGCGGCCGGCGCGTAGCAGTTCGGGCAGGGCCTGGCGCCAGCTGCCGGTGACTACGTTCGGCGGCGTCTGCAGTACCAGCTCGCGCAGCACGTCGGCAATCCGATCCAGCTTGTGCGCATAGCCGTCGAGCCGCGTCGCGTCCTTTGGTGAAAATTTGGCGACCTCGGCGGCCGTGCGGCCGCCGCCGATGCAAAGGTAGCGGCCATCCTCGGTCGGCAGGAAGTTCGACAGCCGCCGCTCGACGACCCGCAAGCCGTGCGCCGGCAGCTCAAGGTCGCGGATGATCTTGGGGTTGAGCAACGATACGGTGTACGCAGCCACCGAGTTGCGAAAGCCGGGATGGAATTCCTCGGTCACCGCGGCGCCGCCGACCACCGCGCGGCGCTCCAGTACCGTCACCTTGAGCCCGCCCGCAGCCAGGTACGCGGCACACACCAGGCCGTTATGGCCGCCGCCGATGATCAGGGCATCGCTATGGTTGGCAGGCAAAATCGCCGGTATCCGTCCCGGCTACGGTACCAGCACGGTCGAACCGGTCGTGCGCCGCGCTTCCAGGTCGCGGTGCGCCTGCGCCGCGTCGGCCAGCGGATAACGCTGTCCGATGCGCACGCGCACCGATCCGCGTTTTACCAGCGCGAATAACTCGCGGGCAGCGCTCACCAGTTCGGCCCGCGTCGCGATGTAGTGAAACAGCGTCGGCCTCGTCAGGTACAGCGAACCGCGCTTGGCAAGCTCCCCCGGCGCGATCGCCGGCGGTGGCCCGGAGGCATTGCCGAAACTGACCATCATCCCTCGCCGCTTCAGGCAGTCGAGCGAATCCATAAAGGTGTCGCGGCCCACCGAATCGTAGACCACATCGGCCATGGTGCCGCGGGTCAGCTTGCGGACCGAATCGACCAGCGGATCCCGGCCCGTCAGCAGCACGTGCCGGCAGCCGTTGCGGCGCGCGAGCGCCACCTTGTTTTCGTGACCGACCACGCCGATGACACGCGCGCCCAGGGCCTTGGCCCATTGGCACAAGATCAGGCCGACGCCGCCAGCCGCCGCATGGACCAGCAGCCACTGGCCGGCCTGCACGCGGAAGGTGCGGCGCAGCAGAAACTGCGCCGTCAGGCCTTTGAGCATCAGCGCCGCCGCCTGTTCGTCGCGGATACCGGCCGGTATCTTGACCAGCTGGTCCGCCGCTACGTTGCGCAGCTGGGTGTAGGCGCCGGGCTGCGAAGAGACGTACGCCACGTGCTGCCCCACTTTCAGCTCCCGCACCGAACGGCCCACCGCCTGCACGATGCCGGCGGCCTCGCGGCCGGGCACGAACGGCAGCGGCTGCGGGTACAGGCCGGTGCGGTCATAAACATCGATGTAATTCAGGCCGACGGCCGTGTGCCGCACCTGCACCTGCCCGGGCTCGGGCGGCCCGATTTCATGAGGTTCCCAGCGCAGCACATCGGCTGCGCCCAGTTCGCGGACCAGGATGGCGTGATTCATAGTGGCCCCATTATAAGCGCGGGGCCCGGCCGCTTCGCATCCGGTCGGGTAAGCGGTGCGCCCCCGGCCGATCCGGGCGCGCGCCGCTGGCGGCCGCTCACCTAATTACAGGGCGGCGTCATCCATTTCGCCGGTGCGGATACGGATGGCGCGGCTGATATCGCTGACGAAAATCTTGCCGTCACCGACCTTGCCGGTCTTGGCGGCCTTCACGATCGCGTCGATGACCTGTTCGACCAGCTCGCTGCGCACGGCCACTTCCACGCGCGTCTTCGGCACAAAGTCCACCACGTACTCGGCGCCGCGGTAGAGCTCCGTGTGGCCGCGTTGCCGGCCAAAGCCTTTGACCTCGGTCGCGGTCATGCCTGAAACCCCGATGTCGGACAGCGCGGCACGGACGTCGTCGAGTTTGAATGGTTTGAATATGGCGGTAACCAGTTTCATGCGCGCACCTGCTGCCTCCGTTCTTATGGGTCGGTCAATTCGGGACTGGCAAGTGCACCTTTCATGCCACGCCGCGCCATTACAGCAGCCAGCGGGCGCCCGAGGAGGGCCGCAACAGTCGTGATTTGGGGCACCAAATTGGCGCGGTCGCTGTGCGCTTGTGCCCAGCTTCGGTGCAGCGCCGCGGCGCCGCCGGAGGATTCAGGCCAGGCGCGGCCGCAGCGCGGTCAGTGTGCCGGTTTGCTCGGCGTCGCTTAAGGCACGGGCCAGCTTCGCGCGCTGCGAGCGCAGCCACTCGTCCACCGCCGCCGCGGGCATCGGCCGGCTGATCAGATAGCCCTGCGCCACATCGCAGCCAAGGCGCAGCAGCATGGTCCAGGCCTCCGGCGTCTCGATGCCTTCGGCCACCACTTTCAAGCCGAGGTTGTGGGCCAGCTCGATCGTGGAGCGCACGATTGCCGTATTGCTCGCCGAGCGCTCGACGTCCTGCACGAAGCTGCGGTCGATCTTCAGCTCATCGACCGGCAGCGCATGGAGCTGCGCCAGCGAGGAGTGCCCGGTGCCAAAATCGTCAATCGCGAAGCGGATGCCGGCCCCGCGCAGCCGTTGCATGGCGATCGCCGCGCGGGCCGGATCGCGCATGATCGCGCTTTCGGTGACTTCGAGCATCAGCTGGCTGGGTGGCACGTCGTATTCGGCCAGCAGCCCGAGGATGTAATCGGGCTGCGCCGGATCGATGATGTCGGAGGCCGAAAGATTCACGGCGACTTCGGCGATGATTTGCTGCGCGCGCCAGCGCTGCAGCTGCCGGATTGCTGCCGCCAGCACCCAGCGGGTCAGTTCCGAGACTGCGGAGGCGCGCTCGGCGAGCGGCACGAACTCGGCCGGCGATATCGCGCCAAGCGTCGGGTGCGTCCAGCGCACCAGCGCCTCGAAGCCGATGACTTCGCGGTTGGTCATCAGCAGCAGCGGCTGGAACGCCAGCGTCAGCTGCTCGCCGGCAATGGCCTGACGCAGGTCAGCGACCAGCGTGATGCGGCGGCGGTGTTCCGCATCATGGCTTGGTTGGTAGCGCACCGTTTCCCAACCCTTGGCCTTGGCTTCCACCAGCGCGATGTCGGCCTGCCGCAGCAGATCGTCCACGCTGCACTGCGGCGCGCGCCACTGGCTGATGCCGACGCAGATCTGCAGGCTGAGCTGCAGCGGCGCGATAACCAAACCCTGACGCAGTTCAAGCGCCAGGCCCTGCAGAATACTGACCGCCTGTTCATCGTCCGCTGACAGCACGGCCATGAACTGGTCGACCCCGACCCGCGCGATGCAGATCGGCGGGCCGCCGAGGGCGCACAGCCGGCGACCCAAGGCCTGCAGCAGCAAGTCTCCGGTGTGGTGCCCGACCGAGGCATTGATGTCGCGGAAGCGATGCACGTCGATCAGCGCCACACTCAGCGCCGGCAGTTCCGGCGCCAGTTTCGCCAGCAGCGCGCGCAGTCCGACGCGATTGGGCAAACCCGTCAGCGCATCGTGCGTGCCCTGGTGCACGATGTGCTGCTCGCGCTGGCGGATGCCTTCCTGCATGGCATTGAGCGTGTGGGCCAGGCGGCCAAATTCCTCGCCGCCGCCGGCGATGTTTACCGCCTGTTCGTAGTCGCCCTGCTCGATGCGCCGCGCCGCGACCACCAGCTCGCCGAGTGGCCGCACGGCACTGAGTCCGGCCCGCCAGGCTACGGCGACGGCAACCAGCAGCGCCGCCGCGCAGATCAGCAGCAGTGTCGTGCGCATCTGGCGGAATTGCGCCGCGGCTTCACTTTGCGAGCGCTGCAGGATCAGCTCGATCCGGCCGTTGTTGGCCAGCAGCGGTGCGCTCAGCGTCAGGTAATCGGTCGCGCCGACGCGGGTCACTGCCGGCTGGCCGGAAGCCGCCGGCATATTGGCGGCGAGCCAGTCCGAATCCCGGCTTTCGAGCGTTGAGATAACGGCGCCACCGCCGGTCGCACCGTGCGAAATGAAACTGACTTCGGTGCCACCGAGCGTGCGCAGCTGCTGGGCGAGCGGCAGATCGAGCGTAAAGCCGAGCGCGACCCAGCCAATCGTGTTCGGTGCTCGCAGCGGCGCGGTCACCAGCTGATACGGCCGGTCACCGATCACGGCAAAAGTCGGCGCGCCCTGCGTGCGCTCGATCGTCGGCAGGCGCAGGTCAGCGACGATTCTGGCGGCATCGGCGCGCTCAACGGTCGCGGCCAGCACGCGCCCGTCGGTGCCGTACAGGATGGCGAGGTCCGCGTTGACGCGCTGCGCCTGATTGCGCAGCGCCGAGACGATAGTGGGCTGATCCTGACTGGCGACTGCCTCGCGAAACGCAAAATCCGCCACCAGCACGTCGGCCGCTGAATTGAGCAGCCGCGCCCGCTCGCTGAGTATCTCATCGAGCATTGCGTGGGTTGCCCGCAGTTGCAGGGCCGATTGCGTCTGCGTACTGCGATTAAGGTACGCGAGCGCCAGTACGACCGTCACACCCTCGGCCATTGCCACCAGGAGGACGATCAGAATGAGCAATCGATACTTGAAGCTGCCCAAGGCTTGACACTCTAATGCTGCACCATATGCATGCTAGAAGCGTCATCGTCGGTCTATATGTGACGGCCTGCTCAGTTCTGGCGGCGGCGGCGGCGCCGGCGTCCGCGGCAGCGCTGTCGGTCACGGTCTCGACCGCAAGCGGTGCTGTGCTGCGGGACGCCGTTATCGTCGCCGAGCCGGTGCAGAAGCCACCGCGGCCGAAGAGCGGACTCACCGCCATCATGGATCAGCGCGACCTGCAGTTCGTGCCCGACGTGCTGGTGGTGCAGACCGGCACGGCGGTCAACTTCCCGAACAGCGACCAGGTGCGCCATCAGGTCTACTCGTTCTCGCCGGCCAAAACTTTTCAGCTGTCACTGTACGCCGGCCACGCCTACCCGCCGGTGATCTTCGACAAACCCGGACTCGTGACCCTCGGCTGCAACATTCACGACGACATGCTCGGCTATATCTACGTCACCGACTCGCCCTGGTTCGGGCGCACCGACGCCGGCGGGGCGTTGCAGCTGGCAGATCTCCCGGCCGGCGAATACCGGATCCATCTCTGGCATCCGCTGATGAATGAGGGGCAGGCCGAAATCATCCAGCAGGTCACGGTGGGCGAAGATCCGGCGGCCAATCGCCTGCGCTTCACCCTGCAGCACGCCATGCGCGCACCGGCAGTGCGCCATGACGCCGACAAGTCATGGTCCGATTACTGATCATCGGCTGCGCCATGCTGCTGCCTGGCCTCGTTTGGGCCGAGGTCAACCAGCAGCTTGACTGGACGGTGGATGTGCGCGCCGTCGCGAGCGATGGCGAGCCAACGGCGCTTGACGGTGGCATGGGCGCGCTGCGCTTTGGTTCGAACCAGCAGGGTCTGCGCCTCGGCCTGCTGCGCCTCGGCTATCGCGCGGATCTGGCTGATCTCGTGCATTTTGACGTCGAGGCGGTCAGTTACGATGATCATGCCAAGAATCTGGTCGACCTGACCGAGGCGTATGCCGAAGTGCGGCCGCTGCCGTTCTATGGCTGGCGTTCGCGCCTGAAGCTGGGCGCGTTTTATCCGGATATCTCGCTCGAGGATCGGCTGGCGGGCTGGCGCTCGCCTTACACGCTGTCAAATTCGGCCATCAACAGCTGGGTCGGCGAGGAGCTGCGCACGATCGGCGCGCAGTACAACCTCGACTGGCTGGGCCGCCAGAGCGGCCACGACTTCGATGTCGGCGCGAGCGCTGCCGTATTCAGCTTCAACGAGCCGGCCGGCACGGTGCTGGTGGTCCAGGGCTGGAATATCACCGACCGGCAAAGCACGCTGTTCAGCCCGTTTGGCGCGATCCGTCAGACGCCGATTCCGCCGACGACTGAATTCTATGACGGCTTTGACCATGCCGCCGGCTTTGACCTCGGCGTGAATGCCCACTATCGCGGCTGGCTTGAACTGCGGGCGCTGCATTACGATAACCGCGCCAACCCGAACTCGTACTCCGAGAATCTGTGGCAATACGCCTGGCAGACAAAATTCGACAGTGCCGGGGTGCGCCTGACGCCGACCGATTCGCTGACCTTCATCGCGCAGTACATGAGTGGCTCGACCGCGGTCGGCGCGGGCCCGGAGCTGAACATCTTCAACTTCAGCTCAGAATTTGGCCTGGCCAGCTACCAGCACGGCGCCGAGCGCTTCTCCGTGCGCTTCGATCGCTTTGACCTCAACCAGCCGGTCGCCTCGGATGACGATTACGGCATCGACGACGGCCATGCCTGGACGCTGGCCTACCAGCACCAGTTCGATCAGCACTGGAATGCGGTGCTAGAGGAAGTGCTGGTAGTGAGCGACAACAACTCGAGGCCCTATATCGGCCTGCCGAGTTATGCGCGCGAATCGCAGTTGCAGTTAGCGGTTCGCTACGAGCACTAAAGCCGCCGGCGGCGCTGCGCTTCAGGCCAGCACGATGAGCAGGTCTTTGGCATCGACCTGCGCCGATGGGCGCACCAGCACTTCGATCACCTGACCGTCGGCTTCGGCGCGCACCGCCGCCTGCATTTTCATCGCTTCGAGAGTGAGCAGCACGTCGCCGCGGCTGACCCGCTGGCCGACGATAACGGCAACCGTGGCGACCGTGCCCGGCATCGGCGCGCCGACATGGTGGGGATTGCCGGGCTCGATCTTGCGCTGCGGCGCACGCCGTGGAATCTGCCCCTGGTCGCTGACGCGCACGGCGCGCGGCTGGCCGTTGAGCTCGAAGAACACCGTGCGCGTGCCATCCTCGTGCGGCTCGCTGCGCGTCACGTAGCGGACGATCAGGGTCTTGCCGCGCTCGATCTCGATGCTGATCTCCTGCCCCGGCTCCATGCCGTAGAAAAACACCGGCGTCGGCACCACGGCAACGTCGCCCAACCGGCGCCGCTGCGCCGCGTAATCGGTAAACACGCGCGGGTACATAAGATAGGAGGCCAGCTCCTGATCGCTGATGCTGCGCTCGACCGCCTTCTGCGCCTCGGCGCGCAGCGACGGCAGATCGGCCGGCGCCAGCGCCTCGCCGGGGCGGGTGGTCAGGGCCGGCCGGCCCTTGAGCACCTTGGCCTGCAGCGCGGCCGGAAAGCCGCCGTAGGGCTGACCAAGCTCGCCGCGGAAGAACTGCACCACCGATTCGGGGAAGGCGACTTCGTTCAGCGGATCGAGCACCATCGGCCGCGTCAGGCCGCTGCTGACCATGAAAATCGCCAGATCCCCCACGACCTTGGAAGTCGGCGTGACCTTGATGATGTCGCCGAACATGTCGTTGACATCGGCGTAGGCGCTCGCCACTTCCGGCCAGCGCGTGTCATCCAGGCCGAGCGAGCGGGCCTGTCCGCGCAGATTGGTGTACTGGCCGCCTGGCATGCCGTGGACATAGACATCGGAGGTGCCGGAGCGGATCTCGCTTTCAAACGCCGCGTAGAACTGCCGCACCTGTTCCCAATAGTGGGCAATCAGCGCGCAGGTGCCGCTGATCAAAGCCGGCATCGCGCTCGCCGTAGCGCAACGCCTCGGCAATCGAGCCGAAGTTCGGCTGCGAGGTCAGGCCGCTCATCGAATCCATCGCCGCATCGACCGCGTCGGCGCCGGCCTGAACCGCGGCCAGCACGCTGGCGGCGCCAATGCCGCTGGTGTCATGGGTGTGAAAATGCACCGGCAGCCCGGTCTCCTGCTTCAGTGCCCGCACCAGCTCGAACGCCGCGCGCGGCTGGCACAGGCCCGCCATGTCCTTGATGCCGAGCACGTGCGTGCCGGCTGCTTTGAGCTCGCGCGCGAGCCGCAGGTAATAATCGAGCGTGTACTTGCGCTCGCTGGGGCTGCTGAGATTGCCGGTGTAACAGATCGCCGCCTCGCACAGCTTGCCGGATTCCAGCACGGCATCGATCGCCACCCGCATGTTCTCGACCCAGTTGAGCGAGTCGAACACGCGGAACACGTCGATGCCGGCCGCCGCGGCCTGTTGCACGAAATAGCGCACCACATTGTCCGGATAATTGCTGTAGCCGACGGCGTTGGCCGAACGCAGCAGCATCTGCAGCAGCAGGTTCGGAATCGCCGCCCGCAAGCGCCCGAGCCGCTCCCAAGGATCTTCCTTCAGGAACCGCATCGCGACATCGAAGGTCGCGCCACCCCAGCACTCGATCGAGAACAGCTGCGGCAGCAGCTCGGCGTAGTACGGCGCGATGCGCAGCATGTCGAAGCTGCGCAGCCGCGTCGCCAGCAGCGACTGGTGGGCATCGCGCATCGTCGTGTCGGTAAACAGCGTGCGCCGCTGCGCGAGCATCCATTGGGCAAAGCGCTCCGGCCCGAGCTCATCGAGCAGCTGCTTGGTGCCCGGCGGCGGGGCCGCGGCGGCGAGCCGCGGCAGCTGCGGCGTCACAATATGCCGCCGGCCGGCGGCGGCCTTTGACCTCGTCGTTGCCGTTGACGATGGTTTCAGCAAGGTAGGTCAGGATGCGCGTGGCCCGGTCGCGCCGTTTCGGCGCGCTGAACAGTTCCGGCGTCTGGTCAATGAACCGCGTGGTGTAATCGGCCTGCGCAAATTGCCGGTGCGTGATGATCTGGTCGAGAAAGCGCAGATTCGTGGTCACGCCGCGGATGCGAAACTCCCACAGCGCCCGGTGCATCCGCGCGATGCACTCCTCGGGCGTCGGCGCCCAGGTGGTGATCTTCACCAGCAGCGAATCGTAGGAGCGGGTGATGACCGCCCCGGCGTAGGCGGTGCCGGCATCGAGGCGCACGCCGAAGCCGGCCGGCGAGCGGTAGGCCGTGAGCGAGCCGTAGTCGGGCAGGAAATTGTTTTCCGGATCCTCGGTCGTAATCCGGCACTGCATCGCGTGTGCGCTGAGGCGGATACCGTCCTGCGCCGGCACACCACTGTCGGCGCTGCCGATGCGGGCCCCGGCGGCGATGCGCAGCTGCGCTTTGACCAGATCCACCCCGGTAGCGCACTCAGTTACAGTGTGCTCGACCTGGATGCGCGGGTTAACCTCGATGAAATAGAAGCGGCCGCTGTCGGCGTCCTGCAGGAACTCCACCGTTCCGGCGTTGCAGTAATGGGCGGCACGCCCGAGCTTGAGCGCCGCCTCGCACAGTGCGCTGCGCTCGGCGTCGCGCAGAAACACCGCTGGCGCCCGCTCGATGACCTTCTGGTTGCGGCGCTGGACCGTGCAATCGCGCTCGTACAGGTGCACCAGGTTGCCGTGGCTGTCGCCCAGGATCTGCACTTCGACGTGGCGCGCGCGGCGCACCAGCTTTTCCAGGTACAGCTCATCGTTGCCAAAGGCGGTGAGCGCCTCGCGCCTGGCAACCGGCAACAGCTCGGCCAGCTGCGCGGCATCCTCGATGACGCGCATGCCGCGCCCGCCGCCGCCCCAGCTGGCCTTGAGCATCAGCGGATAGCCGACTTCCTCGGCAAGGGCCGCGCAGCGGGCCGGATCGGCCGGCAGCGCCGGCGTCGCCGGCATGACCGCAACGCCGGCGGCGATGGCAAGCTCTCGGGCCGCGACCTTGTTGCCGAGCGTGCGCATGGTCGCCGGCGACGGTCCGATGAACACCAGGCCGGCGGCGGCGCAGGCCTCGGCAAACTCCGGATTTTCCGACAGGAAGCCGTAGCCAGGATGGATCGCATCGATGCGCGCTTCGCGCGCCACGCGCAGGATGTCCTCAATATCGAGATAGGCGCCAATGGCGCTTTTACCTTCGCCAATCAGGTAGGCCTCGTCGGCCTTGGTCCGGTGCAGCGAGAACCGGTCCTCCTGCGAGTAAACCGCGACCGTGGCGATACCCAATTCACTGGCCGCGCGCATCACCCGGATGGTGATCTCGCCACGATTGGCAATCAGTAATCGGCGGATGGGTCGCGTCATGTTGCCGGCAGCCAGACATTTTTAGGAACAGCTGAAGCTTACACGGACGAGCGCGTGGCCGCCGGATCCGCGCCGCCACCCCTCAGCGACCGGTCAGGCGCAATGTCCGGTACCTGTCCATCTGCTGGCCGATGTATGCATCGAAACTGCCCCGGTCACTTTTCTCGATACGCGCCTGCTCGATGACCGACGCGGCCGATTCTTCCGCGAGCGCAGCGGCGGTGCCGGCGCTGGCCTGATGGTGATTCAACAGCTGCGCCTGGTGCTGGGCCGAGAGGCGCAGCGCGCGGGCCAAAAAGCTCTCCTGCCGTTCGCGCAGCTCGCGCAGCTGGCGTGCCGCGGGCGTCAGCTGCGGATCACGGAGCTTGGCTTCCTGCAGCTGCAGGCTGAATTCATACGGCGCGTGCGGGTGAGCTTCATCGAGCACCTCGCACAGGCCCTGCATGGAGTCGAGCAGTTCTGCCAGCCAGTCGCTCAGCGGCACGTCGCGCCCATCGCGCCGCAACGTGAGCCGCGGCTCACGACCGCGCCGGGCCACCAGCACGTGGTTGTGGTCGAACTCCTCCTGCTCGGCGGCGCCAATCGGCGGGCTGTCCTTGAACAGGAACAGCGCCAGCATTGCCTCCAGGAAACACAGCGTCGCCACTTCCGTGCCGGTGGGCTCGAGCGAATTGCAGTCGAGCGAACGGACCTCGACGTATTCGACCCCGGCGCGGCTTAGCGCCTGGCACATGTTTTCGTCCGCCCGCGGCACGCGCTTGGGCCGGATGTAGGTGTAGTACTCGTTGGATATCTGCAGCACCCCGGCATTGAGCTGGCGATACTCGCCGTCGACCTTGACTCCCAGGGCTTCGAAGGCCGGATTGACGGTCAGCACCGCGCTGACCAGATCCCGCAGGTACTCATCAAGCGAGTTAGCCGAGACGTACACCGCGGTCTGGCTGCGGTTGCGGTAGCCAAGATCACTCATCCGCAGCGAAGTCGCGTGTTCGGCGATCAGCGTGCCGTCAGCATGCGCCTTGAGATCCGGGGCCGAGCGGCCCTGCAGAAATGAACGGCACATGGCCGGCGAGCTGCCGAACAGATAAGAAACCAGCCAGCCGTAGCGGCGGAAGTTGCGCACCAGGGCCATATAGGCTTGCGACCGCAGCGCGGCGCCGCTGTCGCGAACGCGCTCGATTTCGGCCCACAGCGGCCAGAACCTGTCGGGAAAGGAGTAATTGAAATGAATGCCGGCGATGGCCTGCATCATGCCGCCGTAGCGGGTCAGCAAGCCGCGCCGGTAGACCTCCTTGAAACGCCCGCGGTGGGAGGCGCCATAGTGGGCGATCGGCAGATCGGCATCGCCGCTCAGTTCGGTTGGCATCGAGGCCGCCCACAGCAATTCCCCGTCCAGGCGCTGGTGCACGAACTGATGCAGGTCGCTCAGGTATTGCTGCAGCGCAGAATTGTCATTGAAGGTCGGTGTAACCAGTTCAATCAGCGATTCGGAGAAATCGGTCGTGATGTGCGGATGCGCGAGCGCTGAGCCGAGCGCCAGCGGATGCGGCCGGGCCGAAATGCGACCGGCCGTGCTGACGCGCAGCGCCTCGCGCTCCACGCCGCGCCGACCGCCGGTCAGCGCCGCCCGCTCGCGGCTGGCGATCAGCGCGGCAATGCGCCGCTCCAGTACACGATCAATCCCGCGGCCGGCCATGGCACCCTCCTGATGAAACTTAAGAGCTGCCCGACTGGCGCGCAGCGTCGGCGGGCTGGCATCCGAAGCTTACACGGACCAACGCGGGTCGTCGGGTTCCAGCCGCCGCGCCGGGCCGCTTGCGGGCTGGCAGGCTTTGGTGGGGGCACTGCCGCTGGCACTGATGGTCGCCAACCGGCGGCCATGGCATCCTACCGGCCGCATTCCCGTGCGTTGCCCAGGACTGGGCCCGGAGACTTTATGCTGGTCGGATCCGCTCTGCGACCGGTTGCCATCGTCGGCGGCCTGCGCATTCCGTTTGCGCGCTCCTACGGCGCCTACAACAGCCTGAGCAATTCGGAGCTGCTGACGGTGACCTTGAAGGCGCTGGTGTCGCGCTACAGTCTGGAAGGCGTGCGCCTGGGCGATGTGATCGGCGGAGCGGTGGTCAAGCACTCCAAGGATTTTGATCTCGTTCGCGAGGCGGTGCTGTCCTCCGGCCTCGATCCGCAGACCCCGGGCCTGGATATCCAGCGCGCCTGCGGCACGGGCCTCGAAGCGGCGATCCTGGTCGGCAACAAGATTGCGCTCGGGCAGATCGATGCCGGTATTGCCGGAGGCGTCGAGGCGCTGAGCGATCCGCCCGTGGTGTTCCCCGACTCATTCCGGCGCGTGATGATGCAGGCCTACCGCGCGCGCAGCACCGGCGAGCGGCTGAAAGCCTGGCTTAAATTGCGGCCCCGGGATTTCAAAGCGGTGCTGCCAGGCGTGGTCGAACCGCGTACCGGCCTGTCGATGGGTCAAAGCTGCGAGCTGATGGCCAAGACCTGGCACATCACCCGCGAGGACCAGGACCGCCTCGCCTTGCAAAGCCATTTGAATGCGGCCAAGGCGTGGCAGGAAGGCTTTTATGACGATCTGGTGGTCGCCTACCACGGCTTAAAGCGCGACAACAACATGCGCCCCGACACCAGCATGGAAAAGCTCGCGACCTTAAAGCCGGTGTTTGATTTCAGCGCTGCCGGCACGCTGACCGCTGGCAACAGCACGCCGCTGACCGACGGCGCCTCGGCCGTGCTGCTGGCGTCCGAAGCGTGGGCGCGAAGCCGCAATCTGCCGGTGCTCGGCTATCTGCGGGCCGGCAAGAGCTGGGCCGTGGATTTTGCCAGCGGGCATGAGGGTCTGTTGATGGCGCCGGCCTACGCGATGGCAGCGATGCTCACCGATGTTGGCTTGAAGCTCCAGGATTTTGACTACTACGAGATCCACGAGGCCTTCGCCGCGCAGGTACTGTGCACGCTCAAGGCCTGGGAGTCGGCCGAATACTGCCGCGAGCGCCTGGGGCTCAGCGCGCCGCTCGGCAGCATTGACCGCAGCAAAATGAACATCAAGGGCGGCAGCATCGCACTCGGCCATCCCTTTGGCGCGACCGGCGGGCGGATCCTGGCGGGCCTGGCCAAACTTCTGCACGGCAATCCGCAGGCCCGCCGCGGCCTGATTTCCGTATGCACCGCCGGCGGCATGGGCGTGACTGCGATCGTCGAGCGCGCCTGAGGATGCCGCGGCAGAATTTCGCATCCGGGACCGCCTGGGAGCCGATCGTCGGCTACTCGCGCGCCGTGCAGTACGGCGATCACATCAGTGTCTCGGGCACTACGGCTACGGACGCCAACGGCAAAATCGTCGGACTGAATGATCCCTATGCCCAGACGCTGCAGTGCCTGCGTAACATCGAGACCGTATTGCAGCGGGCCGGCGCGACGCTGGCGCAGGTGATCCGCACGCGCATCTATGTCGTTAATATTGCCGACTGGGAACAGATCGGGCGCGCACACGGCGAACGATTCGGCGACATCCGCCCGGCGACCTCCATGGTGGAAGTCAGCCGGCTGATCGCGCCGGAAATACTGGTGGAGATTGAAGCCGATGCCTACACGGGACGCTGATGGACGCTCGTAGCCGGGAGCCAGGTCGCTGGGAGACGCTGATGGCCCGCGATGGGCACGAGTTTGCCGCGTACCTCGCCGGCACGCACGGCCGGCCGCGCGGCGCGGTGGTGATCCTGCAGGAAATTTACGGCGTCAATGAGCACATCCGCGCCGTCGTCGACCAGTATGCAGCCGCCGGTTACCTGTGCATCGCCCCGGCGCTGTTTGATCGCATCGGCCGCAATATCGAGCTTGGCTACGGGCCGGAGCAGCGCGAGCAGGGACGCGGCTACGTGCTGCAGCTCGAGCGCAGCCAGGTGGTGCGCGATCTGTCAGCCGCCTGCGCGGTCGTGCGGCACGCCGGACGGCTGGCGCTGGTCGGTTTTGGCTGGGGCGGACAACTGGCCTGGCTCGGCGCCGGCGAGCTCGGCGTGGATGCGAGCGTAGCCTATTACGGCACGCGGATCTGGGAGTTTCTGAACCCGCTGCCCAAGTGCCCGATGATGCTGCATTTCGGCACGGCTGATCCGCTGATTCCGGCCGCGAATGTCGAGCGAATAAGGGCGGCGTTCCCACAGGGCATTTACTATCTGTACCCGGCCGGTCATGGCTTTAACGGCGTGGGCCGCCCCGGCTACGATGAACGCAGCGCGCAGCTCGCCTGGCAGCACACCCAGGAATTTCTCGCGCAGTATATTGGCTGACCTGCCACCCCCGGGCGCAGGCCGCACCGGCGCGGCCGCTTCCCGGATGCGACAGGCGCAGCGGAGCACGAATCAATGCTGGGTGTATTGCTGGTCAATCTGGGCACGCCGCGATCGGCCACCAGTGGCGATGTGCGCCGCTTCCTGCAGCGCTTTCTCAGCGACCCGCGGGTGGTCGAATTGCCGCGCGTACTGTGGTGGCCGCTGCTTTACGGTGTCATCGCACCACTCCGGGCGCCGCGCTCGGCGGCCCGCTACCGCGAGATCTGGCTGCCGGACGGCTCGCCGCACGCTGTGTACACCGCGCAGCTGCGCGTGGCGCTGCAAGCAGAACTGGACGCACGCTCAGCCGGCGCGGCGCAGGTGGCCGAGGCCTTCATGTATTCGGATCCGGATGTGCCATCGGCCATCGCGCGTCTTCGCGCGGCCGGCGCCCGCCAGCTCATCGTGCTGCCAGTATTCCCGCAGGTCAGTGGCACCACGACCGGCGCGGTTTTCGATGCGGTCGCACGCGCGCTGCACCGCTGGCGCGACCTGCCCGATCTGCGCCTGGTGCCTGGCTACGCCGACCAGAGCGCTTACATCGCGGCGCTCGCCGCCAGCGTGCGCGAGCACTGGCAGCAGTACGGGCGCAGCCAGCTGCTGCTGATGTCCTTCCACGGCATTCCGCAACGCTGCGTGGCGCACGGCGATCCGTACGCGGCACAATGCGCGACGACCGCCCGGCTGCTGGCCGCGGCGCTGCAGCTCGGCGCGGGCCAATGGGCCCTGAGCTACCAGTCACGCTTTGGCGGCGGGCGGTGGCTGGAACCTGCCACCTTTGCCGAACTGGCCGCAATGCCCGGCCGCGGCACGAAATCAGTGACTGTATGCTGCCCGGGCTTTTCGGTCGATTGCCTGGAGACGCTGGAGGAAATCAACATCGCCGGGCGCGAAGTGTTCGGCCATGCCGGCGGCGAGCGGTTTGACTATGTCGCGGCGCTTAACGCGCGGCCCGACCACGCCCGGGCGCTCGCCGATCTCATAATGAACTGACATGATCTTCGGCCGGTTTCTGGAACTCAGTGTCAGCACGCAGGATATCCGCGAGTCGGTGCAGTTCTACGAGCGGCTTGGCTTTGCACAGCTGACCACCGGCGACATCTGGTCGCATCCGTACGGTGTGCTGACAGACGGACGGCTCATCATCGGCCTGCATGCCCGCCCCACCGCACCGGTGACGCTGACTTTTGTGCGCCCGCAGCTCGCGCGCTACCTGCCGGTGCTGCGGGCCGCCGGCTTCGAGGCACATTACACGCGGCTCGGCGACGATGATTTTCACGAAGCGCAGTTGCGCGATCCCTGCGGCCAGCCGATCACGCTGCTCGAGGCGCGCACTTATTCGCCGGGACTGCCCGACGAGCGGGCGCTCGAATCGCTGTGCGGCTATTTCTCCGCCTTCAGCATGCCGGTAGCGGACAACGACGCGACGCTGGCATTCTGGGAGCGCGCCGGCTGGGTACCGCTCGAGGCCGAGGAAAAGCCGTATCCGTATGTGCCGCTGACCGCCGACGCGCTGAACCTCGAACTGCACCGGCCGCGCACGCTCGAGACCGCGGCGCTGGTGTTTCGCGACCCGCAGATGCCCGAGCGCATCCGCCGGCTGCGCGATCAGGAGCTGGAGTTTGCGACCGAGCTGCCGCGCGGCCTGTCGCCCGAGCGCAGCGCGCTGCTGCTGGCGCCGGAAGGCACGGCGTTGCTGTTGCTCACGGATCCCTGAGGCTGGCGCGCCACCAGCGAAAACTCCACCCGCAGCTCATCGGCGACCTTCAGTGCCCCGAACATTACGCTCATCGGCGTGAGCCCGAGCTGCGTGTGCGTGACGGTGAACTGCCCGTGCAGCAGCAGCGAGCCTTCGCGTCGCTCAAGCTGCACCGGCACCGTCACCTCGGCCGTGTGATCGCGCACCGTGATACGGGTCAGCACCTGCCAGTCGTTGCCCGCAGGCTGGACCTGGGCCGAGGCGAGCGTGATCTCGGGAAAATGCGCGGCATCGAGCAGCGGCTCGGCCAGCATATGTTCGCGCGTGCCGGCAACACCGGCATCCGTGATCGGCGTTTGAAAATCCGGACCCTGTGCGCCGCGCAGCGCCGGATCATCGACCACAATGGCGCGGACCGGGAATCGAAGCACAAACGCTGACTGCGCAGGATCTGCGGCCAGCTTAAGCTCACCGCTTAACTCGCGCACCGCGAGCACATGGTTGTGCCCGATGCGCGCCATCGCGCCTTCCTTGTAGACGAACACCAGCACCTGGCTCTGGGCGCCGTCGATTTGCCAGGCAGCGCCCGCGCCAGCCGGCGCCAGCGGCGGGCCGGACGGCAGCCGCGCACCCGGCCGCGGTGCGGCGCAACTGGCCAGCAATGTCAGCAGGCACAGTAGGGGCAACGCGGCGCGTAAGGCGGGGCGATCAATCAGACCTGCGGGACCCATGCCGAAACTATACCTGCAGCGCGAAGTGCCGGGTGCGCGGGCGATCATGCGCAGTTCTACGTATCAACAGGGGTAGCAGCGGTCCGCTACCATATAATGGCAGGCCAGAATCCAACGCGGAGCATGAACAATGAGCGAATCCATAACCCGTCGGGATGCCTTGAAGGGCCTGACGCTCGCCGCCGGCGCGCTGCTGGCTGCCAGCCGGGCGCAACGGGCCGTGGCCGATGCCGGCGCACCGCCGCATTTGTCAGTGACTGACGCAACGGCCGTGGCGCTGGCGTATCATGAAGATTCCAGCAAGGTCGATGTGAAGGCGTTCCCGAGTTACAAGCCGGACCAGAAGTGCTCGACCTGCCTGCAGCTGCAGGGCAAGGTGGGCGATCCGTGGCGGCCGTGCAATCTGTTCCCCGGCAAGCTGGTCAACGCCAACGGCTGGTGCAAGGTCTACGTGAAGAAAAGCTGAGCGCTGGTGTCAGGTTCCGGGTGCGGTAGCGGCGCACCGGATCGGCGCGAGCTTTTTGAGGGTCCGTCAGGCCGCGGTGCCCAATCGAGTGGCAATCCGTTCCGCTTGCCGGGCCAGCATCGGTCCAAAACCGTGCTGGCGGCAGAATTCCCCGAGCGCGGCCAAATCCGGAGTTCGGGGCGTAAGCTGCTCGGGCGTCGCATCGGCGATCGCAACGTCACAGCAGATGCGGGTCAGCGAGCGGGCCAGATACGCCGCCTCCCGATGCTCCCCCAATTTCTTCGGCAAGGTAGCGGCGCCGCGCACTGGCAGCTGGCCACAGGCCGCGAGGTTTGCGTACAGCGCATCAAGAGAATCGAAGGCGCGCATCAGCGCCAGCGCCGTTTTCTCGCCGACACCCGGCACGCCCGAAATGTTGTCGACACTGTCGCCCATGAGCGCGAGGAAATCCGCCATCCGTTCCGGAGCCACGCCGAAGCGACCGGCGATCTGCTCGTAGCGATACTCGGTTGACGTGGCGTAATCCCAGTACACATCGCCAGGACCGAGCAACTGTGAAAGATCCTTGTCGCGCGACACGATCGTAACCCGCATGCCGCGCTGGCGCGCCTGGGCGGCCAGCGTGCCGATCAGGTCGTCCGCCTCGAATTCGGGACTTGCGAATTCCGCCACGCCCAGATGCCGGCAGAACTCGCGGCACAGCGCGAACTGCCGGTGCAGCGGCGGCGGAGCCGGTTCGCGATTGGCCTTGTACGGCGGATAGAGCCGGTGGCGGTGGCCGTTGCCGTGGCTTTCATCGAACGCGACCGCGAGCTCGGCCGGCGTGCGACGCTCGATCAGATCGCCGAGGAAGCGCGCAAAGCCATACAGCGCGTGGGTCGGATTGCCGTCGGCGTCCTGAATATCGGGCGGCATCGAGTACCAGGCCCGGAACACGTACACCGACGCGTCGACCAGGTACAGCACGCTTTGCGGGACCTTAGCGCTTCAGCTCAGCCAGCGCGCCAGCCGCTCATGCAGCGGGCTGGAGCGCGGGAAGTGCGCGCGCAGGTACGCCATCTGGTCGGCCAGCACGCGCCGGCCTTTGAGGAAAATGTACTCGGCGTAGGTCGGCGTGAACGGCACCGCGATCAGCTGCAGCTTGGCCTGCTCCGGCGTGCGCCAGGCCTTGAAGTTATTGCAGCTGCGGCAGGCGGCGACGACATTGGTCCAAACGTCCTGCCCGCCCTGCATGAACGGACGGACATGGTCGCGCGACAGCTCGCGCCCCGGGTGCCGCTGCGCGCAGTACATGCAAATGAAGCCGTCGCGACGAAACAGCGTTTCATTATTCAGTGGCGGCACGTAGTCGTGGCGGGTATTGCCCGGATTGCCGGTCTGCCCGAGCGTCGCGACGATCGAGCTGACTTCGAGCACCGTGCGGCGGCCGCTATGAGCATTGTGCCCGCCGTGCAGCCGGTACAGCAGCGAGCCGCAGGCATACGCGACCTGCTGCTGGTGATAGAGCCGCGCCGCTTCGCGGTAATCGATCCACTCGACCGGCATGCCGGAAACATCCGTGCGCAGCACCATCTGGCCGAGGCCATGCGCGGCGGTGCGGACGGTGAGGAACGGGACCTCATCCGGCGAGGGGCCGTTGCGTAACGGGTGCAGGCTCATGCCCTGTAAGATAAGGCAGCTTTGTGCGAAAATTCAATGAATAAGCGTCACATCGTGGAATGACGCCAGGGGAATGTTGCATGCCAGTGACAATTGGGGCCATTCGCGAGAATGCCCCCGGGGAAACGCGCGTCAGCCTGGTGCCCGAGGTCGCCGAAAAATTCGCCACGGCCGGCGCCCGGGTGCTGCTGCAGCGGGGAGCAGGCCTCAGCGCCCGTTTTCCAGATGCCCTGTACAAGCGCGTCGAGTGGCTCGATAGCGCCGAAGCGGTCCTGGCGCAAGCCGATGTCGTGCTCACGGTGCAGCCGCTCGAGCCGGCGCAGATCGCGCAGCTGCGCGCCGGCACGGTGGTCATCGGTTTCATGCAGGCGCACGCGCGGCTCGATGCCGTGCGCGCCCTTAAGCAACAGCGCATCACCGGCTTTGCCATGGAGCTGGTGCCACGCATTTCGCGCGCCCAGTCAATGGATGCGCTGTCGTCGCAGGCCGCGGTCGCCGGCTACAAGGCGGTGCTGATTGCGGCCAACACCCTGGATCGGTTCTTCCCGATGCTGACGACGGCTGCTGGCACGATCCGCCCGGCCCAGGTGCTGATCATCGGCGTCGGTGTCGCCGGCCTGCAGGCGATCGCCACCGCCAAGCGCCTCGGCGCCGTGGTGGAGGCCTACGACGTCCGCAGTGCTACCAAAGAGCAGGTGCGCTCCCTCGGTGCCAAGTTCATTGACACCGGCGTTTCGGCTGAAGGCCAGGGTGGCTACGCGCGCGAACTGACCGCCGAGGAAAAGGCCCGTCAGCAGGAAGTGCTGGATGCGCGCATCGCGGTCGCCGACGCGGTCATATCGACCGCATCGGTGCCGGGCCGGCGCGCGCCAAGGATCATCTCGCGCGCGGCGGTGGAGCGGATGAAGGCCGGCGCCGTGGTCATCGATATCGCCGCCGAGTCAGGCGGCAACTGCGAGCTGACCCGGGCCGGCGAGACCATTGAGCTCAACGGCGTGCGCGTCGTCGGTCCCGTCAATCTGCCCGCCCAGCTCGCCTACCACGCCAGCGAGATGTATGCGCGCAACCTGTTTAATTTTCTCAGGCCCGCGATCGACAAGTCCGGCGCGCTGGCGATCGACTGGCAGGACGAGGTGTTTGCCAGCGCCTGCCTGACGCGCGACGGTGCCATCAAACACGAGCCGACGCGCCAGGCGGCCGAGGGGGGATCATGATCGGAATTGTTGCGCTGTATATCTTCATGCTGGCCGCGTTCACCGGCTACGAAGTGATCGCCAAAGTGCCGGTGATCCTGCACACGCCGCTGATGTCGGGCTCCAATTTCGTGCACGGCATCGTGCTGGTCGGCGCCATGGTGGCGCTCGGGCAGGCGCACACGCGCCTCGAACTGGCCATCGGTTTCGTCGGCGTGCTGCTGGCCGCGGGCAACGCGGTCGGCGGCTATGCGGTCACCGAGCGCATGCTCGAGATGTTTAAAGCAAGCGGCGCCAGACGCAAGCCGGGAGCGCACTGATGATGCTGAATGCCGCCGCGGTGATCCAGGTCAGCTACCTGCTCACCGCATTTCTGTTCATCATGGGCCTGAAGCGGATGAGTTCGCCGGTCACGGCCCGCAGCGGCATCCTGTGGGCCGGCGCCGGCATGGCCGTGGCCACGCTGATTACCTTCCTGTACCCGGGCCTGAGCAACTATGGGCTGATTATCACCGCCATCATCATCGGCGGCGTGATCGCCTGGGTCAGCGGCCGGCGCGTGGCGATGACCGACATGCCGCAGATGATTGCGCTGTACAACGGCATGGGCGGCGGCGCCGCGGCGGCGATCGCCGCCGTCGAACTGTATCGCGGCGAGCATGCTTCGATGTCGGTCGCGACGCTGGCGGTGGTGGGCGGCATCATCGGCGCTGTCTCCTTCAGCGGCAGCCTGATCGCCTTCGGCAAGCTGCAAGGCCTGATCAAGCGTGCGATCCGCTTCAACGGCCAGCAGCTGCTCAATGTGCTGATTCTGCTCGGCGCGCTGCTGCTCGGCGCGCTGGTGGCGAGTGGCACCAACGACAGCGCGCTGGTGGTCACCGGCCTGTTTGCGCTGGCATTGATTCTCGGCCTGAGCATGACGCTGCCGATCGGCGGCGCTGACATGCCGGTGGTCATTTCGCTGTACAACGCGCTCACCGGGCTGGCGGTCGCCTTCGAAGGCTTCGTGCTCAACAACGCGGCGATGATCATCGCCGGCACCGTGGTCGGTTCCGCCGGCACGCTGCTGACACAGCTGATGGCGCGCGCGATGAACCGCTCGCTCGGCAATGTGCTGTTCTCCGGCTTCGGCGATACCGGCGCCGCGGCGGCGGGCGGCACGGTGGCCGGCAGCATGAAGCCGATCGAGGCCGCGGATGTCGGCGTGATGATGGCGTTCGCGCAAAAAGTGATCATCGTGCCGGGTTATGGCATGGCCGTCGCTCAGGCGCAGCACAAGGTCTGGGAACTGTGCCAGCTGCTGATCGACCGTGGCGTCACGGTGCGGTTCGCGATTCACCCGGTGGCCGGCCGCATGCCGGGGCACATGAACGTGCTGCTCGCCGAAGCCGGCGTGCCGTACGATCTGATTGCCGATCTCGACGAGATCAACGCCGAGTTTGAGACTGCCGACGTGGCGCTCATCATTGGCGCCAACGACGTCGTCAATCCCGCCGCGCGCAACGATAAATCAAGTCCGATTTACGGCATGCCGATCCTCAACGCCGACAAGGCCAAGAATGTGGTGGTCATCAAGCGCGGCCAGGGAGCGGGGTTCTCGGGCATCGAGAACGCGCTGTTTTACCTGGATAACACCCGCATGCTGTACGGCGACGGCCAGGCGGCGGTCGGCCAGCTGATCCAGGCGGTCAAAGCCGTTTAAAGGCGCGGGCGATCGGCCGCTACGGCCGGTGGGCGGCCGGCGGGGCCTGCATGGCGCGCTGTGTACGGCGCGCGCGCTGCTTTTGCAGCATGTTCTGCCGTTCCGCCTGAGTCGCGTTGCGCCACTGCTGACGCAGCAGCTGGCGCTGCTCCGGCGGCAGCTGCCTGAAGGCGTGGAAATTCTCCCGTACCGCCGCCTGCTGCTCCGGCGTCAGCGCCCGGAATTGCTCAATGCGGTTACGGATCAGTTCGCGGCGCTGCTCCGGCAACTGCTGCCAGGTCTGGAACCGCGTGCGTGCGCTGTCGCGCTGCTCCGGGCTCATCTGCTGCCACCGCTGCGCGCCGCGCGCCAGCGCCTGCTGCCTCGCGGGCGGCAGTTTATCCCAGCCCGCCGCGAAGCCGCCGAGGGTCTGCTGCTGCTGCGGGCTCAATCCCGACCAGGCAACACCGGCCGCGGGGTCGTCGGCCGCACGCGCCAGCGGCGCCAGCAGCAGCAGCGCGACTAATGTGACCGTCCCTATCCGCGTCATGTGCCTTCTACCTTGTCAGGCGTCTTCGGTGCCGGTGCTGTCACCGGAGTCTTGCCCGCCGCTACCTTTTGCGGGTCCACGTGGGCCAGATACTCGTTCCAGCCGGCATCATCGGAATCGACTGAACCTAAAAACTCGAGCAAGGCCGGATCGACCGGCGCCGGTGCGTTGTCGGCCGAATTTGCGCTGCCACCCGCCGCCAGCACCAGGCCGAGCGCGAGGGCCCCTCGCTTCACGTACCCACCGGCTCGCTGCTACCGCCTTCGGCCTGGCCGGCAGCCCATTCGTAAAATTCATAATCGCCGGGCTGCGCCTGCTCCTGCTCCTGTTCTTGCACGAGCTCATAGGCATCCGCATCGGCCAGTAGCTCCACATCATCCAGCGGATTGGCAGCAACGACGCTCGGTGCCGAACCCTGCTGACCGATGAACAGCAGCGCTATCAGCACGCCGCTCGCCACCGCTCCGGCCGGCGCCCAATTGAGCCAGTGTCGGGCCGGTGCCGGGCGCGCCGCTTCCAGCGCCGCATAGCGGGCACGGGTCAGTCGCGAGCGCACCCGACCGCTGAGCTCATCGGCGCTCGCGCCGAGCAGCGCCTTTGCGCGCAGGGCGAATTCGGTATCCGCGGCTTCCATCTCATTGCTACTCATGGCCTGAAATCTCCGAGTGCGCCGCGCAGAGCCTGCACGGCGCGAAAATAATGTGTCTTGGCGCTGCCTTGCGAGCAGCCCATGGCGGCGGCGGTCTCCGCCACGTCCAGCCCTTCAAAATTGCGCAGCAAAAACGCCTGCCGCTGCCGGGCCGGCAGGCGCTTGATCGCCGCATCCAGCGCGTCCAGCGTTTGCTCAGCCTCAAGCCTCGCCAGCGGCCCCTGCCCCGGATCGGGCGCCTGGGCCAGCGGATCGGCCGGCTCATCCTCCTCGTCGGAGCGGAACGGCAGCCACGACAGCAACCGGCCCCGCACCGTCCGATGCCGCTGCATGTCGCGGATCCGGTTTTCCAGGATCCGGTAAAACAACGGCCGCCATTCCGTCGCCGGTCGCTGCGAGTAGCTGCGCACCAGCTGCAACATCGCATCCTGCACAGCGTCGAGCGCATCGTCCTCGTGGCGCAGCGCAATCTGGGCGATGCGGAACGCCTTGCGCTCCACGCCGGCCAGGAACGCGTCCATTTCCCGTGCACCCGGGTGCGTCGTATCCTGCAAAGGTTCGTTCCTGAGCCGTGCGAAATCCGCAGCGTCGAGGGACAGCGTAACAAAGGCGTTCATAACGATGTACTGGCTCGCAGGACGTGGCGACACACTCCCTTGGTTAAACGCCGCCCGTGCGTCCCGGTTGACATCGATCGTAGCAATTGAGAACTGGCTGCAAATCATCCACTTACATGACTTATTCGGGCCGGGGCGGAGCGCCGCAGGCGGCCATCCCGGCAGCAGGATGTCAACTTGTTGTTTCTAAAGAGATTTTGCCCGAATTTTCCCGCCCATCCAGCATCCAGAAATGGGGCCGGAGCCGGCCGCGAGGAGCGGTTTTCAATGCCCCATCCACAGGGTTATGCACATTGAGCGGCGGCGCGGGCACACCGCACATTGTCCGGGTCGCAGTGGACCGGCCGCTGCCGGCGCCACTCGATTATCTGCCGCCCGCCGGGCACGTGGGCGCCATTGCCGCCGGCAGCCGGGTGCGCGTGCCTTTTGGCCGCCAGCAGCTGATCGGCATGGTGGTCGGCCAGGCCGCAACTTCAAGCGTTGCCACCGCCAAGCTCAGACCGATTACCACGCTGCTCGATGCCGAGCCGCTGCTCGATGCGGGCCTGATCGAACTGCTGGGCCGGGCTGCTGATTATTACCACCATCCGCTGGCCGAGCTCATCGACGCGGCGCTCCCGAGGAGGCTTCGCGACGGCGCGCCGATCGAGGCGCTTGCGGAGTACTTGCAGCTCACTGCGGCGGGTGTCGCGGCCGTTGCTGCCGGTGAGCCGCGGCGGGCCTCGCGCCAGAGCGCCGTGCTGGCGGCGCTGCACGCAGCAGGCGGCGACTGTCCGGTCACTGATCTTGCAGCGCTCGGCCCGGGCTGGCGCGCTGCGGCGGCACAGCTCGCGCGCCGTGGCTGGCTGCTGTCGCAATGGCGTGCGCCGGGGCCGGGCGCAGCGCCGGAGCTCCCCGCTTTGCCTGCGTTGCCTGCGCCACCACCGAGCCCGGCGCAGGCGCTGGCGATCGAGGCCATCGATGGGGCCCATGGCCGGTTCGAGTGCTTCGTGCTGCAGGGCCTTCCCGGCAGCGGCAAGACCGAAGTGTATCTGCGCTGCGCCGCCGCGGCGCTCGCGCGCGGCGGCGCAGTGCTGGTGCTGGTACCGGAGATTGGTCTGACGCCGCAGCTGCTGGGGCGCTTTCGCGACCGCCTGGCGGTGCCGATCGCCGTGCTGCACTCGGGTTTAAGTGACGCGGAACGACTGGACGCATGGCGCGAGGCGCGCAGCGGCCGCGCCCGCATCGTCATCGGCACGCGCTCGGCGGTGTTCGCGCCGCTGCAGAATCTTAAGCTGCTCATTGTCGATGAAGAGCACGACGGCTCGTTCAAGCAGCAGGAGGGTGGCTGCCCTTATTCGGCCCGGGACCTTGCGGTCTGGCGCGCGCAGCAGCTCGGCGCGCCGGTGGTGCTCGGCTCGGCCACGCCGTCGCTCGAGACACTGCACAACGCCGCGCAGGACCGATACCGGCTGCTGCAACTGCCGCGGCGAGAGGATCAGGCGCCACCGCCGACGCTCGCGCTGATCGACCTGCGCGCGCAGGCGATGCGCGCCGGTCTTTCGGGTGCGGTGCTGCAGGGCCTCGAGCGCCACCTCGCGAGCGACGGCCAGGTGCTGGTCTACCTCAACCGCCGCGGCTATGCGCCGACGCTGCTGTGCACGAGCTGCGGCTGGATCGCGCCCTGTGGTCAGTGCGATGCGCGACTGACCGTCCACCAGAGTGCCGGGCAGCTGCGCTGCCATTACTGCGGCCATGAGCAGGCGCTGCCGGCTCATTGCCCGCGCTGCGGCTTTGCGGTCAAGCCAGTGGGCCAGGGGACCGAGCGGGTCGCCGAGACGCTGCGCGAACTGTTTCCCAAGCAGACGCTGGTGCGGCTCGACCGCGACGTTGCCCGACACAGTGCCGATGTCGATGCCGTGTTCGCCGCGGTGCTCAGCGGCGCGGCGCGCATCCTGGTCGGCACGCAGATGGTCACCAAGGGCCATCACTTCCCTGGCGTGACGCTGGTCGTCGTGCTCAACGCCGATCAGGGCCTGTTCAGCACGGACTTTCGCGCGGCCGAGCGCCTGGCGCAGACCATCGTGCAGGTTGCCGGCCGGGCCGGGCGCGCCGCGCGGCCCGGCGAGGTGCTGATCCAGACTGATTATCCGGATCATCCGCTGCTTAAGCAGCTGCTGGCCGGCGGCTATGCGGCCTTCGCCGCCGGTGCACTGGCCGAACGCCAAGCTGCCGGCTGGCCGCCGTTTTCGCGCCTGGCGTTGCTGCGCGCTTCGGCCCGCGCACCGCGCGCGGCGCTGGATTTTCTGCAGGCGGCCCGCAGCGCGGCCGCCAACGTGGCCGAGGTGCGCATCCTGGGTCCGGTGGCCGCGACGATGGCGCGGCGGGCCGGCCGCTACCATGCTCAGCTGTTGCTCGAGAGCACCAGTCGCGGCGCGCTGCATCGGCTGCTCAGCCAGTGGCGACCGCTCCTTGGCGAACTGCCCGGCGCCCGCAGCGTGCGCTTCAGTCTTGACGTGGATCCGCTCGACACGCAGTAAGCGCGAATTTCGGTAGACTGCGCGCTCACTTTATTTGCCAGGGCCACGGTCACTTGAAACGCGAGCTCGAACAGCTGCTGGCCGCTGCCCTGACTGAACTGCAGGGCACGGTGTTGCACGAGGCGGTCGCGCCTGAACTCATCAACGTCGAGCGCGCGCGCGACGCGCAGCACGGCGATTTTGCGAGCAACATCGCCCTGCGCCTGGCCAAGCCGCTTCGCCGCCCGCCGCGTGAGCTGGCCGCAGCCATCGTCGCGGCGCTGCCGGCAAGCCCGCTGCTGCGTCGTGCGGAAGTCGCCGGCGCCGGCTTTATCAACTTCTACCTCGCTGCCGACGCGCAGACGGCGGCGCTGCGCGCCGTGCTCGAAGCCGGCGACGCCTATGGGCAAAGCGATATCGGCGGCGGTCAGCGCGTGCTGCTGGAATTTGTCTCGGCCAATCCGACCGGACCGCTCCATGTCGGCCATGGCCGGCAGGCCGCCTGGGGCGCGACGCTCGGCAACCTGCTGGCGGCCACCGGTCACAGCGTGCAGCGCGAGTATTACGTCAACGACGCCGGCCGCCAGGCCGACATCCTCGCTGCCAGCGCGTGGATCCGCTACCTGCAGCGCTTAGGCGAAGAGCTGCCGTTCCCGAGCAACGGTTACCGCGGCGGCTATGTCGAGGCCATCGGCGCGGCCCTCGAACTGGCACAGGGCACGCAGCTGCGCCGGCCGGCGGGAGCCGTGCTCGCCGAGCTGCCGCCGGATGCGCCGGCCGGCGATAAGGATAAGCACATCGATGCGCTGATTGCCCGAATGAGAGCGCTGCTCGGCGCGCCCGGCTTTGCCGCGGTGCTGGAACTTGCGCTCGGCGCCATGCTGGCCGACATCCGCGCCGACCTGGAGGAATTCGGCGTGTCGTTTGACCGCTGGTATTCGGAGCGGGAGCTGCGCGAAAGCGGCGCGATCGATCGGGCGCTGGCGCGCCTTACGCAGCAACAGCAGCTCATCCGCCGCGACGGCGCGCTGTGGTTTCGCGCCACGCAGTTCGGCGACGACGAGGACCGCGTGGTCGAGCGGGCCAACGGCGAGCGCACCTATTTCGCGTCCGACATCGCCTACCACCTGGACAAGCGCGAGCGCGGCTTCGAGCGGCTCATCGACGTGCTGGGTGCCGACCATCATGGCTATGTGGCCCGCGTCCGTGGCGGCCTGGTGGCCATGGGCGAGCCCGGCGATTGCCTCGAAGTCTGCCTGATCCAGTTTGTCAGCCTGTACCGCGGCGCCGAGAAGATTCCGATGGGCAAGCGCGATGGGCAGTTCGTGACGCTGCGGCAGCTGCGCGAGGAAGTCGGCAATGATGCCTGCCGGTTCTTTTACCTGATGCGCAGCGCCGAGCAACCGTTCGACTTCGATCTGGAGCTGGCCAAATCGCGCAGCAACGACAATCCGGTCTACTACGTGCAATACGCGCACGCGCGCGTGGCGAGCCTGATGCGCCAGCTCAAGGCGCGCGCGCTCAATTTCGATCCGGCCGCGGCACTGACGCGGCTGCAACGGCTCGACAGTCCGCAGGAACAGGCGGTGCTGACGGCGCTCGGGCGCTACCCCGAAGTCATCGAGCAATGCGCCACCGCCCGCGCGCCGCATGGCCTGGTGCACTACCTGCGCGAGCTCGCTAACACCTTTCACAGCTGGTACAACGCCTCGGTCATCCTGGTTGACGATGCGGACCTGCGCGATGCGCGCCTGGCGCTGGCCTGGGGCGTGCGCCAGGTGGTGCGCAATGGCCTCGCGCTGCTCGGCGTTTCCGCACCGGACAGCATGTGAGCGGCAAACCGCTGACCAGCCGCGATTACAAGGACGCGCACCGTGGCCGCCTCGATTTGCGCCGCTGGCAGCAATTCGGCAGCGGACTCGGCCTCGGCCTGCTGTGCGCGCTGGTGGTTTATGTCAGTGATCACCGTGGCGGCGCGCAGCGCACTGAGGAGCTGCCGACCCCGCGCCGCGCTGCCGGCCAGCCCATCAACCCGTCGCCAGTGGCACCTGATACGCCGCGCTACGACTTTTACACGGTATTGCCGAAATCCGGGCCGCTGCTGCCGGAGAAGGACCGCGACGTGCGCCACGTGGATCCGGCCGCGCCGATTTTGCGTCCGGGCACTTACTTTCTGCAGGCCGGCTCCTATAACAATGAGGCCGACGCCGAGCGCGTCCGCGCGCAGCTGTCACGGCAGGGGATCGAAGCGGCCGTGCAGCACGTGGCCGTGGATGCGGACTCCTGGTTCCGTGTCCGCATTGGCCCGCTCAAGGATCTGGACAAGCTCAACGCGACCCGGCGTCAGCTGCACGGCGCCAACATCGACAGCCTCGTGATCCGCGTCGGCGATTAGCGCGGCCGCGCGGTTCAGTCTTCGGCGCTCTGGCTGATTTCGATACCGAGCGAGCGCAGTTTGCGATACAGATGCGTGCGTTCCATGCCGACGCGCTTGGCCAGCTGCCCGACCTTGCCGTTGCACAGTTGCAGCTGCTGCTGCAGGTAGGCGCGTTCGAAGTGCTCGCGCGCCTCGCGCATTGGCAGCGCCAGCAGATCCTGCTGCACCAGTGGCGCATCGATCGGCGCCTGCGCGGTCAGTTCGTGCTCGACTTCCTCGAGCGAGATCTCTTCGGCGCCGCCCCGCTGCAGCAGCCGGCGGACCAGATTGCGCAGCTCACGCTGGTTGTCCGGCCATGGGTAATTGCGCAGCCGGTTCTGCGCCGCGACGCTGGTGCGCCGGAAACGCAGCTGCTCGGACTCGGTCAGCTCATCGATGCAGTGGCGCAGCAGATCCGGCACGTCCTCGGCATACTCGCGCAGCGAGGGCACGCGCAGCACCAGCGCCGCCGCCTGCGCGTACAGATCCCGTGTCAGCGCGCCCTGGCCGACCCGGCCTTCGACGCCAGGCCGGGCACAGGCAATCATCCGCACGTCGAGCCGCTCGCTGCCGCCGCCGTCGCGACGCTGCAGCTGGCCACTTTCCAGCACGCTGCTCAGCCAGCGGGCCGCGCTCTGCGGCAGCTCCTCGATATTGCCCAGATACAGCGTGCCGCCGCGTGCCTGCTCGAGCAGCCCGGGTGCGCCGTTGGCGCTGCCATCGAGCGCCGCCAGCGCCTGATCGTCGCGCAGGCCACGGCCGCTCAAGGCGATGAACGGCTGCGCGCCGCGCGGCCCGGACTCGTGAACAAAGCGGGCCAGCAGCTCCGGTTCGGTGCCGCTCTCGCCAATCAGCAGCAGCGCCTGCGGGAGCCCCGCCAGACGTTGTAATTCGCTGCGCAGCTGCTGCACCGGGCGGCTGCGGCCAAACGGCGCCGCGACGCGCGGGCGCGTCGCGGAATCGGCGTAGCGGCTGCGCCGCGAGGCGAGCGCGCGATTGACCGTCAACAGCAGCTTGGCATGCGACAGCGGCTTCTCAATGAAATCCACCGCGCCGAGGCGCGTGGCCTCGACGGCGGTCTCGACCGTCCCATGTCCCGACATCATCACCACCGGGCAGGCGGTGGCGGGGTCGGCGGACCATTCGCGCAATAGCGTGATGCCGTCCGTGTCCGGCATCCAGATGTCGAGCAGCACCAGATCGGGCGGCTGGCGCCCCAGCGCGGCGCGCGCCTGCTCGGCGTTGGCCGCGACGTCGACCTCATAGCCCTCCTCGGTCAGGATCTCCTGCAGCAGGCGGCGGATATCCGCTTCATCGTCGACCACGAGGATCCGGTTCGCATTCATGTTATTTTACCTCCGCAACTCCGTGCGTCGTTCCGGCTCGGCCGGCAGCAGGATCGTGATCCGCGCGCCGCCCGAGCCCAAATTCTCCGCCACGATCTGGCCGCCGTGTTCTTCGATGATACGCTTGACGATGGCAAGCCCCAGGCCCGTGCCGCGCGGCTTGCCGGTCACATAGGGCTCAAAAGCACGGGCGAGGATCTCCTCGCGGAAGCCCGGCCCATTATCGCTGATCGCGATCTCCAGCTGTTGGCTGCCGGGGCGCGGGCGGATGCCGATATGGATCCGCGCCGCACTGACGCCAGCGACCGCCTCCATCGCATTGCTGATCAGGTTGGCGAGCACCTGGCGCATGCGGCCGCGGTCAGCCGCGATCAGCGTCGAGGCCGGGTCCAGCTCGAGGCTGATCTGCGCGCCGGGATCCTGCAGCCGGTAAAGTTCTGCCACTTCGCTGACCAGCTGGTTGAAATTAAAGTGCGTAATCTGCATGTCCGGCGTGCGCGCGTACTCGCTGAACGCATCGACCATCTGCTTCATCGCATCGACCTGCTGGACGATCGTGTGCGTGGCGCGCTCCAGCAGCCGTGCGCCTTCGCTGTCCAGCGAGGTCGCAAGCTTGCTGCGCAGCCGCTCCGCCGACAGCTGGATCGGCGTCAGCGGGTTTTTGATTTCGTGCGCCAGCCGGCGCGCCACTTCGCCCCAGGCGGCGCTGCGCTGCGCGGTCAGCAGCGCGGTGATGTCCTCGAACACGATCACCAGACCACTGATCTCGCCTTCGTCCGGGAGCAGCGTGCAGGCCCACAGCAGCACGCAGGCCGATGGCTCGCCGCTCAGGTTGAGCTGCTCGCGCCACTCGCGGCGGCCGGCGGCGAGCCGCTCGGCCAGTTCCGCCGCGAACCTGGCGAGCCGCGAATGCTCGGCGCCGATCGAGGCCAGGTTGCGGCCGGCTGCGTCGGCCAGATCCGCGCCAAGGATCGCGCCGGCGGCCTGATTGGCGCTGCGCACGATGAGCGACTGGTCGATGACCATTACGCCGCTGGACAGGTGCGAGAGAATGACCTGCAGGCGCTCGCGCTCGCGCTCGACCGCCTCGCGGCTCGCCACGGCCTCGGCGCTGGCGCGCCGCAGCCGCTTGGTCATGTCGTTGAACGAGTGCACCAGAAAACCCATTTCATCGCGCGACGGCAGCGGCAGGCGCGTGTCGAAATCGCCTTTGCCGACTGCGCGTGTACCGGCAATCAGATCCTGCACCGGGCGGGTCAGGCGTCGCGCCGAATAAATCGCGCCGTAGATGGCCGCCAGAATGGTGAGCAGCAGCACCAGGCTCAGCGTCAGCCCGAGCGCCGCCATTACCGGCTGGCGCGCCACCGACAGGTCCCCGTACTGGGAGTAAGCGCGTTGCACCGCGTCGGCAAGTCCCGCGAGCGCTATCGGCACGTCATAGTTGATCAGCACATAGCGGCGCTCCGGGTCCCCTGCGCGCCCCGGCACCGGCGCCGCAGTCGTGATCCGGTAGCGGCCTTCGGCCACCGGCTCAAAGCTGACGAAACTGCGGCCGGCCGCGACCTGCAACAGCACTTCGGCCGGTGCCGGGCCCGGCAGGAGCGGCGCGTCGGCGGCGTCGCTGACCGCGACCGGCCGGCCATTACTGCCGTAGACAATGATCTCGCCGGCTTCGCTGCTGCGCCGTTCCGCATCCATCAGCATCTGCAGCTGGGCGCCGCGGATCTGGCTGATGCTGCGGGCGAAGCTGTCGGTGCGGTGCGATTGCTCACGGAGCCGAAGGTCGAGCGCCGAGCGCGACAGTACCAGCGCGTCATTGAGTCCCTGCTTGATCTCGATGCGAAACCAGCTGTCGATGCCGCGATACAGGAACTCGAGCGAGAACAGGTAGACCGTGAGTACCGGCACGATCACCAGCGCCACCATGATGCCGACGGTGCGGACCGTGAGGCGCGAACCCGGCACGTGGTGCTTGAAATCGCTGTACAGGCGCAACAGCTGGCGGGCGAGCAGCACCCCGAGGGCGAGCGCGGCCAGGCCGTTGGCGAGCAGGATCCACGAATACCAGCGGCTGAAGGCCGCGGAGTTCTCGACGCTGCGCTCCAGCAGGATCAGCGCGCCGAGCCCGGCGCCGACCGCCAGCATGCTCAAGGCCCGAAAGCCCCAGGTTTTCAGCGCACCAGTGTCCACGTGTACCAGTCGCTGGTGCGATGCCAGGCGTCGGACCAGAACACCACGGCCCGCAGCGCATCGGGCATCAGGCCGCGGCGCACGCCGGCGCGCACGCTGATTTCCCACGGCCCCTCGCCGCGCAGTTGCGGCTCCACGGCGATCGGCCAGTTGTCGATCTGGCCGACTTTTTGCAGCGCCGCTTCCAGCGTCGGAAAACTGTCGAGCTCCGTGCCATCCTCGTCGCGCAGCACGTAGCGCTCCGTGACCACGTGATAGGACAGCTCGCGCCGTACGACCAGCTGCACGATGCTGGCGTTGAACCAGAACCGGCGCGGCTGTTCGAGATCGATCTCCATGTCAAAGGCGAGCGTCACGCCGTCCTGGAGCGCGGCGCGGATCTTGTCGGTCAGTGGGTAGCGGACGCGGGCGCTGAGCTCGACCACCCCGTGGCTGACGACCGCGAAGGCCGATTGCACTTCAAACTGTCCATCCAGCGGACCGTCGGCCCGCGCCAGGCCCATGCACGCGCTGAGCAGGCCGACCAGTAGCCACCGGGCCCGGGCCGTTGTGCCGAAGAAACAACAGTGCTGCATGCGGTCGATCTGCCTTCGTCGGCCGCGCGGTCGCGGCCTGCCTTAGCGCTCATTGGCGCGTGAGGCAAGCATAATAGAACCCATCGGCTCCCGCCTCCCCGCCTGGCAGCAATTGCCAGCCGTTGGTGCATGGGCGCAACAGCCCGGCCGGCACGCTGGCGGGCGGCAGGAGCCCGGTCCGGGCGGTCGCTTCCAAGTCTAAAAATCTCTCAATTACCCGCTCGTTTTCAAGCGCAAGCACCGAGCAGGTCACATACAGCAGCCGCCCACCCGACCGCAGCAGCGGCCAGAGATTTTTAAGGAGCTGCAGCTGTAATGCGCTCATCGGGCCCAGGTCGGTGTCGCGGCGCAGCAATTTTATGTCGGGGTGCCGGCGGATCACCCCGGTTCCCGAACAGGGTGCATCCAGCAAAATGGCATCAAAGGCGAGCCCATCCCACCACTCGCACGGCGCCGTAAGATCGGCGGCGATGAGCCGCGCTTGGCGGCGCAGCCGCGTAAGGTTCTCGCCGATGCGCTTAAGTCGCGCCGGGTCGCTGTCGATCGCGGTCAGCTGAAGCGCGCCGCCGCACCACTCCAGCAGCGCCCCGGTCTTGCCGCCGGGCGCCGCACACGCATCCAGCACCCGCTCGTTGGCCACGGGCGCAAGCAGTGCTGCGGCCAGCTGCGCGCCGGCGTCCTGAACCGAGACGCGCCCGTCGGCAAAGCCCGGTAATTTCGTCACCGGCAGCGGCTGCTCGAGCAACACCGCGCTCGCGCACCAGCTGAAGGCGCGGCCGGCGATATTTTCCGCGGCCAGCTCATCGAGGTAGGCCTCGCGGCTGGTGCGCGAGAGGTCGACGCGCAGGCTCATCGGCGGATGCTCATTATTGGCCGCGACGATGCGCTCAAGGTCCTCTGGCCATTGCTCGGCGAGCTTTTGGTACAGCCACGATGGATGCGCAACGCGGCGGGCCGGATCCTGATCGACCTTGGCCAGCAGCGCTTCGCGCTCGCGCCGGTACCGGCGCAGCACGGCATTGACCATCCCGGCGGCGCGCTCGAGTCCCAGCCGGCGCGCGGCCTCTACCGCCGCATGCACGGTAATCTCGGGCCGGTTACGCGAGTACTCGAGTTGATGTGCGCCCACAATCAGCAATGCGCGCAGCAGGCCTGCCGTGCCATCACCGCGGCGCGCCAGCAGCGGCAGCACCGCCGGCTCGAGCCGCAAATACCAGCGCAGCGTGCCCAGGGTGATCGCGCGCACGGCACTCGCCGCGGACCACCCCAGCACCGGGGCGAGCGCCGCATCCGCGGAGGCGCCATCGCCAACTACCCGCTCGAGCGCGCGCGCGGCCTCGGCCAGCACTTCAGCGGCCGTGGTGTCGGCAGTCACCCGAAGTGCACGCCGGTCAGCGCGTGGGCATGGGCGAAATCCGCGGCGCTTACGATGCGTTTGCCCGCAAGCTGGAGCGAGCCGATCGCGAGCATGCCGCGGCCGCACGCGACCCGAAGGCCGCCCGCGCCGAGCCCGAGTACCGCGCCGGCGGGAGCCGGCACCGCCGCATCGGCCAGTGCCTGCGCCTGCCAGATGCGCAGCGGCTGCCCGGCCAGTTCGGTGAAGGCGATTGGCCGCGGATTGAAGGCGCGCACCTGACGCTCGATCTGCACGGCATCGGCGTGCCAGTCGATCCGCGCCTCTTCCTTGCTGATTTTCGGCGCGTAGCTGACGCCCACCGGATCCTGAATTTGCGGGCGCGCCGTGCCCTGCTCGAGCTCGGCCAGGCTCGCCAGCAGCAGCTCGGCGCCGAGCTTGGCGAGTTCATCGTGCAGCGCCCCTGCCGTGCTGTGCGCGCCGATCGGCACCGCGCGCTGCGCCAGCACCGCGCCGGCATCGAGTTCAAGCTGCATCTTGATGATCGAGATGCCGGTGGCCGTATCGCCGGCGAGAATCGCGCGCTGGATCGGCGCGGCGCCGCGCCAGCGGGGCAGGAGCGAGGCGTGGATGTTCACGCCCCCTAAGCGCGGCAACTCCAGCACCGGGCGCGGCAGGAGTAATCCGTAAGCCACCACCACCAGCACGTCCGGCGCCCACCTTTGCAGCGCTTGCCACTGCTCGGGCAAACGCAGCTGGGCCGGCTGATCGAGGGGCAGACCGAGCGCAACTGCGTGTTGCTTGACCGGGCTCGCGCTGCTGTGACGCCCGCGCCCGGCCGGCCGGTCTGGCTGCGTCAGCACGCCGACGAGCTGATGGCCGGAGCCGGCCAGCGCATCAAGCGCCGGCAGCGCAAAAGCCGGGGTTCCGGCGAAAGCAACGCGCAGCATGCTTAGCGCCTTGCGGCGCCGGCGCGCGCCGAGCGCGCCGCCGTCACAGCGACCGCGCCGGCCGCGCGACCACGGTGCGATCGCGCTGGCCCTTCTCCAGCCGGCGCCGGATCCTTCCGCGCTTGAGGCTCGAGAGGTAATCGACGAATAGCTTGCCTTCCAGATGATCCATTTCGTGCTGCACGCAGACGGCCAGCAGGCCATCCAGATCGCGCTCGAAGAACTGGCCGTCACGATCCTGGGCCCGCACCCGCACGCGGGCCGCGCGCTCGACCGGCTCGTAGACATCCGGCACCGACAGGCACCCTTCCTCGGTAACCTCCACGCCCTCGCGCGTGAGCAGCTGCGGATTGATGAACACTTCGCGGGTGTTCCGCTCATCGCTGATGTCGAGCACGATCAGCCGGCGGTGCACATCGACCTGCGTGGCGGCAAGTCCGATGCCCTTGGCCGCGTACATGGTTTCAAACATGTCGTCGATCAGCTGCCTGAGGGCGGCATCGAAACGCTCCACCGGCTTGGCCTGCGTACGCAGCCGCACGTCGGGAAACTCCAGGATCGTCAGCAAAGCCATGGGCAGCAGAATCCTTTACAAAACATGAGGTCCGTCAGTGCAACCGGCCGCCAAATGCTGCTAATGTCTAGCGCTTGACCGGGGGTCGCCCCCGGGGCCGGCCCTGGGGCGGACCTGGAGACGTGATCCAGCGCACAAGTCGGCATTTAACAGTGTGCGTTTGCCGGTCGATGAGTTTATAACAGCTTGGGCTCGACACCCCACCCGGTCCCATAGAGGAATAAGGGATGGTCTTTAATCAGTCATTTGGCTTCCGCCGGCAGGTCCTGCTGATCGCCGGCACCGCCGCGGCACTGCTGCTCGGCGCCTGCTCGCACTTCCATTCCGCGGCGCCGGAGGCCCAGGCCCCGGCTACCACCACCACCGCTGCCGCCCAGTCGGCGCCAGCCGAAACGCAGACGGTCACCGACAATCTGCCGCCGCTGCCTGACACCGGGGCACCGCCGGCCGACACCGGCCCGGCCGCCAGTACCGTTATAGCCGACGCCGGCCCGAATCTCAGCAGCACGGCACCGAAGAGCTACGTCGTGCAGCGCGGCGATACCCTGTGGGGCATTGCCGGCATGTTTCTGAAGGATCCGTGGCTGTGGCCTGAATTCTGGTACCTGAACCCCGACATCAAAAATCCACATCGCATTTATCCCGGTGACACGCTGCGCCTGGCGCAGGGGTCAGACGGCAAGACCCAGATCCAGCTGACGCCCGGCGCGGCGTCCAGCGCGGCCGCCATGGGCGGACCGGCGACGCGCCTCGAGCCGTTGCTGCGCAGCAGCCCGATGTCCGGCCCGATCGCCACCATTCCGTACAACACGATTGCGGCGTTCCTGTCGCGTCCTGGCCTGCTGAGCCGCGAGGAAGTCAAGCGCGCGGCCTATGTTTTCTCGCTGCGCGATGAGCACAAGATGGCGGCGATCGGTAACCAGCTGTACGTCAAGAACCTGCAAGGCGGGCTGGGCGAGCGCTATGCCGTGATGCACGTGGGCCAGCAGCTCAAGGATCCCGACAGCGGCCACGTGCTCGGCTACATGGCCGTGTATTGCGGCAGTGGCGACATCACGCGGACCGGCAACCCGGCCACGGTGCTGCTGACCAATTCCGAGCAGGAGACGATCACCGGCGACGTGCTGGTTCCGGACATCACGCCGGCGCGGGCTGATTTTCAGCCGCATGCGCCGAGCCGGCCCATCAAGGGCCAGATACTGGCAGTGGTCAACGGCGTGCTGCGCGTAGGCCAGTACCAGATCGTGGCGATCAATCGCGGCACGCACGATGGCTTAGAGCCCGGGCACGTCCTGAGGGTGTTTGATTCCGGCGCCACGGAAAATGACGACGAGTGCGCCCGCATCGATGGTTTCGGTACCTGCGTGCACTATTTCAGCGAGAAGCTGCCGAGCGAGTCCTCGGGCACGCTGCTGGTCTTCAAGACCTACGACCGGTTGAGCTACGCGCTGTTGATCAACGAGACCAGCCCCGTCCACACGCTGGATCTGGTGACCAACCCCTAAAGCAGACAGGCCGGTCGCCCGCGGAGTTAGCCGACCGGCGCGGGAACCTGCGGGCGGCATGGCCAGGTGGCCGCGATCCGGCATAGCACCGGCCGGATAATAATTTACGCTCTGTCACCAAATCGTGTTGGTCAGGGTTCAACGGCCCCCATCCCGCCGGTTCGGCATGGTTGCGGACCGGCTCGAAGCCCTGCCGTCGCGTCGACGGCAGTCCCAGTTGAACGACTTGAGTTGGCCCATTGCGGGCATCTCCGAACGTCGGGTTATGGGCAAGTAACTCTGAACAACTTCCCCGCCAAAGGCACGTAGCGTACGGTTAGCCGGATGGAAGCAGGAAAACCCAGCCGAACGGCACTGCGCGCCGCCGGACATCGCGCTGCACATCAAGTGTTGGAGCGAGGATTCATCTTTGCTGATCCGCTTGCCGTCCGAATTTTGGCCGATGCGGGCGAAAAATTTATTGCCAGAGCCGCGGCGGACCCGTCGCGCAGACGGTTGCGCCTATTTATTGCCGTCCGGACGCGATTTGCGGAAGACGCGCTGGTGGCAGCGCTGTCCGGCGGAGTCCGCCAGATCGTGGTGCTCGGAGCGGGACTCGACACTTTCTCCTATCGCCACACGGTTCAGAAACACGTTCGCATTTTCGAAGTTGATCACCCCGCAACGCAGGAATGGAAGCGCAAGCGGCTGGCTGATGCGGCCATCCCTGTGCCGACCGCGCTGACCTTTGCGCCCGTGGACTTTGAACGTGAGGCACTCGGTTCAGGTCTTGAGCGCGCGGGTTTCGACCCACATCAGCGCACGTTCTTTACCTGGCTCGGCGTCGTGCCTTACCTGAGGAGGCCTGCCGTTCTAGAAACACTCCGTTATATTGCGAACCTATCGGCTGGCGGCGAAGTCGTATTCGACTATGCGAATCCCCCATCCGTATCGGCGCAAGTTGGGGACGCCACGGACCACGAAGTTCTTGCCGAGCGTGTGGCGAGCGTTGGCGAGCCGTTCGTTACCTATTTTGAGACAGAATTGTTATCGGCAACACTCGTGAGGCTGGGCCTTGCGGACGTTGAAGACCTCGGGCCCGATCAGATTAGAGCCCGATTCTTTCCAAACTATCGCGGTAATTCGGGTAACAATAGTGGCGGCCACATCGTGCGTGCCGCGAGTCTCCGCCGGTGACAGGTGTGCGGACCAGTAGGCGTTCATGACCCAAAGCGGGTACTCGACAATGTCTGGTTTCAGGCAGCCGGTTGCTGCTAACACCGCCGGTTATGACCCGAACCGATTCGACTGCAACGAACGATTCCAGCATGCGCCGGCGAAACGCGGTAATGGCGCGCGTCCCCTGGCTTCAGACAATTCTTGCGATAAGCTTCGGTTCGAGCGCTGCTGCGGCCAACATTCCGCCCATCATTGCCCCGGTGATACCAGCGCTACCGACGTCTTGTCCAGTCAGATACAGCCCCGGCACTGGCGTCTTAGCGCGCAGGCTGGTCGATAAGAATCTTCGCGGACTCGGCTCCAATCCGTACACGCCGCCCTGTTCAGCGCCGGTGAAGGCAACTGTTGACAGCGGTGTCGACAGCTCCGAGTAAGCCACGAGCGGAACAAGTGCTGGGAAATGACGTCCAAACTGCGCGAGCAGATGCTGCGCGATTTTGGCCTTCAACGCCTGGTAGTCGGCCGGGCGTCGCCCAAGTGAAGTGCCTTCCCAGCGGCTGAATACATCCCAGTTGGTGAAGGTTACGAGCTCGGCGGTGTGCCGCTGATCGGCCGTTTTGCTCATGGGATCCTTCAGTGATGGAAACGTTACATACAGTGCCGGTGCAGTGGTCTGAAGCACCGGGTCATGCCACAGACCGTCGGCGATATCCAACGATTCATAGAACCAGTGGTTCGACGCCGTCGCGCCACGGCTGTGAATGTCTCCCTCAAATCCCAGGTACAGCCCGATGTGACACGCAGAGGGACGCAGCGCGTTGATTTCCCGGACCCAGTCGGACTCGCGCAATGATGCCGGTAGCAGTTGATTGAGGGTGTTGTGCGCTCCCGCATCGGAAAACACTTTCGGGCACCGCAGCTCGGCCCCATTCTTCAGTCGCACACCCGCGACCCTATCTTTCTCAATCAAAATCTCAACGACCGCGGCCCGAGTCCGCACTTCGCCCCCGCCCTCTTCAATGACTGGTACCAGTGTCCGCGCGATGGCATCGGCGCCGCCTACCGGAAAGTAGGCCCCTTCCATGTAATGGCGCATGATGACGGCGTGCAAGCCAAAACTCGACTCCCGAGGGTCGGGCCCATAATCGCCCCGCTGCGCGGCGAGCACAGCGCGCAGGCATGGATCGCTAATCATCTCCTGCAACACGCATTCGGTCGTTCGGCCCCACCAGCGATCGATAGGGGAGCGGTGCAGAATTCTCGTAGCCTTGCCGAGCAGCGCGGGCATCGCCCGTTGCGCAAACAGGTGACGACCGGCGCGCTCGGCCTGAAGCAGGGCGCTAAAGAACGCATCAATCTCGTCCTTGCGACGCCGAAAACCGCTCCTTCAGTTCGGCCACCAACGCTGCCTGCGGCCGGGCAAACTGGAACTCGAATCCGCCGGGCAGATGAACCGTGTCATACACAGGGCCGGAGGGGGCGAAGCGCAGCGCGCCCCCCGACAGCCAGTCCATAATCTTGCGCGCCGAGCCGCCCTCGCCCATATCGCCGAGGTAATGCAGCCCGACGGCCCAGGTGAACCCCTCGCGGCTAAACGTCTGGGTCAGTCCACCGGCCGCGAAATGCTTCTCCAGGACCAGGACCTTGAGGCCGCTTCGGGTCAGCGCGCAGGCGCAGGCAAGTCCGCCAATGCCTGAGCCGATGACGATGGCATCGAATAGGGAAGTGCCTTTCAAAATAAAGTCTCACGCATACAGGCGCATTTTCGTCTGAAGATTTGATCGGCGACCATCCGCATGTTCGCCTACAGTACGCCCTCAACTGCTCGGCAACCTCTGCAAACAGCCCCACCTCGCATCAAGGTGATCCTCAGGGCCGCTGCGGGGTGCCCCGACTTCACCCATCAGAGACGGTTCCGTTTCTCGATGGGAATCATCCAACGTCACTGCAGCGAGCGAGCACAAGGCCAGCGGTCACTAGACGCAGCGGAAGAGCGACTTTAATCACAACCGCCTCAGTTTCGGTGCGGAACGAGCACGGTATGGAAGCCTCAAGTATGGAAGCGGTCGTCAACATCAAGAAATTGCAACGACTGACTGACCTCAATACGGCGGTCCCGGGCCGCACATCGAGTGGCCGGTCCTGGCCGTCTGCTGCCTGTTGTCCTCCTTTAAAGCGGCCATTCAATACAAGATGCGCTCCCGCCTGGTACGGTCGCCCTTGCCGGCCGGGTGGGCGCGCCAAGGCCTGCCGAGGGTCCCGCCTTCGCTTGCAGGCGGCAAAGCCACGCCACCAACACGATTTGGTGACAGAGCCATAATTCATGAATTAAAACAAAGAGTTGTGCCGCGTCCGACGGTGGCAAGGCGCCCCGGGCATGACCGGGTCCGGTTGGACAAGCACTCCAAAATCCTGTTAGATGCCCCGGAATTTGCATCTGGCGGCCTGCAGGGGCTGACAGATTGAACCGGCCCGCGGGGCCCGCTGACACCCCCGTAAGGCTGTTTTTCGGATTCGGTCACTGCCGTCTGCATGGCAGGGCCGGCACCGGCCCGCACCGACTGGAGCCCACCCGGCAAGGCAAGATGGAAAACACCGTTTTTGACATCCTGGTCTATGTGTTCGACCACTACATGCTCGAGGAGCTGCCGGCCAGCGCCGAGCGCGAGACCATAGCGCGCGACCTCGAAAGCGTCGGCTTTGGCGGCGCCAACGTCGAGCGGGCGCTCGACTGGCTGGCCGACCTCGCCGAACAGCGCCAGCGGCCCGGCATGACCGCCGATGCGCGGACCTTTCGCGTTTACTCCAGCGAGGAGTGCGCGCGCCTGGAGCCTGCCTGCCGCGGCCTGCTGCTGTCGCTCGAGCGCGGCGGGATTCTGACGCCGGGGCAGCGCGAAATAGCCATCGAGCGGCTGCTCGCGCTCGACACCGAGGAGCTGGATCTGGAGCAGGTCAAGTGGGTCGTGCTGATGGTTTTATCCAGCCAGCCGGGCCAGGAAGCAGCCTGTGCGCGGATGGAAGACCTGGTTTATGAACTGCCCGAGACGGTGCCGCACTGAACACTCCCCGCTCGTGGCCTGAAGCGCACCCGCGGCCCGTCCGCGGTTTTTCGTTTATGGCTCCGTCAAAGAATTAACCATGGCAGAGAACCTCGTCATCGTCGAATCGCCCGCCAAAGCGCGGACCATCAAGAAGTACCTCGGCAGCGGCTTCGAAGTGCTGGCGTCCTACGGCCACGTGCGCGATCTGGTGCCCAAAGAAGGCGCGGTCGACCCCGACAATGGCTTTGCGATGCAGTACCGGCTGATCGAGCGCAATGAAAAGCACGTCGCCGCCATCTCCAAGGCACTGAAAAAATGCAGTGGCCTGTATCTGGCCACCGACCCGGACCGCGAGGGCGAGGCCATCGCCTGGCACCTGCACGAGATCCTGCGCGAACGCGGCGAGCTCAAGGGCAAGGCTGTGCATCGCGTGGTATTCCACGAGATCACGCAGCATGCGATCCGCGACGCCGTCGCCCATCCGCGCACGCTGTCACTCGATCTGGTCAACGCCCAGCAGGCGCGCCGTGCTCTCGATTACCTGGTGGGGTTCAACCTCTCGCCGCTGCTGTGGAAGAAGGTGCGCCGCGGGCTATCGGCGGGCCGGGTGCAAAGTCCCGCGCTGCGCATGATCTGCGAGCGCGAAGAGGAGATCGGCGCCTTCGTCGCCCGCGAATACTGGAGCATCGACGGCCAGGGCGAGCATAGCGGCACCCAGTTTCCGCTCAAGCTGGTGGAGTATCGCGGCCAGAAAGTCGAGCAGTTCAGTTTTACGACCGAGGCCGCGGCCCGCGGCGCCGAACAGGCGCTGCTTGGCGCGGCCGGTCCGGGCCGGCAGCTCAAAGTGCTGACCATCGATCGCAAGCAGCGCCGCCGCAACCCGGCCCCGCCGTTCACGACTTCGACGTTGCAGCAGGAAGCCTCGCGCAAGCTCGGATTTTCCGCGCAGCGCACGATGCGCATCGCCCAGCAGCTGTACGAGGGCGTCGACATCGGCGAAGGCAGCGTCGGCCTGATCAGCTACATGCGCACCGACTCCGTGAGTCTCGCGGCCGAGGCGGTCGCGGAGCTGCGCGCCACCATCAGCAAGCTCTACGGGCCCGAGGCGCTCGCCGAAGAACCGCGCGTCTACAAAACTAAATCCAAGAATGCGCAGGAAGCCCACGAGGCGATCCGGCCAACCTCGGCGGCGATCGTGCCGGCCGACATCGAGAAATACCTGGACGCGGATCAGCACAAGCTTTACACGCTGATCTGGCGGCGTGCGGTTGCCTGTCAGATGGCGCATGCGGTGTTCGACACCGTGGCGGTCGACCTGCTGGCGGGTCAGCCTGCGCCAAACCGGCACCTGCTGCGGGCCAACGGCTCAACGCTCGTCAAACCCGGCTATATCGCCGTGTACCAGGAAGGCCGCGACGATACCGTCGAGGACGATACCGACCACGTGCTGCCGCCGATCCGCGAAGGCGATACGGTGCATCTGACCGAGCTCAAGGGCGAGCAGCATTTTACCGAACCGCCGCCGCGCTTCACCGAGGCCTCGCTGGTCAAGGCGCTCGAGGAGCATGGCATCGGCCGGCCATCGACTTATGCCTCGATCATCTCGACGCTGCGCGATCGCGAGTACGTCGATATCGACAACCGCCGCTTCACCCCGACCGATATCGGCAAGATCGTCTGCCGCTTCCTGACCGATCATTTCCACCGCTACGTGGAATACGGCTTCACCGCCGCGATGGAAGATGAGCTCGACGCGGTCTCGCGCGGCGAAGAGCCGTGGACTGTGCCGCTCGGCAAGTTCTGGAAGCCGTTCATCAACCAGGTGCGCAGCACCGAGAAAAATGTCACGCGCGAGCAGGTGGCGCAGGCACGGGAGCTCGGCACCGATCCGGCCAGCGGCAAGCCGATCAGCGTGCGCATGGGACGCTTCGGGCCGTTCGTGCAGATCGGCACCAAGGATGATGCCGAGAAGCCGCGTTTTGCCGGCCTGCGCCCGGGACAGAAAATGGATCGCATTGTGCTCGCCGAGGCGCTCGAGCTGTTCAAGCTGCCGCGCATGCTCGGCGCGACCGCAGCGGGCGAGGCGGTGTCGGCCAGCATCGGGCGCTTCGGACCGTACATTAAATACGGCAGCAAGTACGTTTCGCTCAAGGACGACGATCCGTACACGGTGACGCTGGAGAAGGCCCTGGCCGTGATCGCTGCCAAGCAGCTGGCCGACGCCAACCGCATCATCCAGAACTTTGCCGCCGAAAAAATCCAGGTACTGAACGGCCGCTACGGTCCGTACATCAGCGACGGAGCGAAGAACGCGCGCATCCCCAAGGACCGCGACCCGAAGAGCCTGACACTGGAGCAGTGCCAGGCGCTGCTGGCCGCGGCGCCGCTCGCGCGCGGCCGCTTTGCCCGCAAAGGAGCCAAGGGCGCGCCCGCCCGCGCGGCCGCGAAAAGCGCTGCGGCCGCGCCCGCCGCCGGCGCTGGCGCCGCGGCACCGGCCAAGGCCAGCGCCGCCAAGCCGGCCAGCCGGCCGGTGGCGAAGAAAAAGCGCGCGGCTCCCAAGCCGAAGGCGGTGAGCAAGGGCAAGCCGCGGGCAGTCAGCGCTTAGCGTTCGACGCGCCAGCGCGGGTCTGCCGTGAAGTATCGCCACAGCTACCACGCCGGCAATTTTGCCGATGTGCACAAACACGTAACGTTGCTGGCGCTGCTTGCCGCCCTGCAGCGCAAAGACAAGGGACTGCTGTACCTCGATACGCACGCCGGACGCGGCCTTTACGACCTGGCCGGTCCCGAAGCGCATCAGAGCGCCGAAGCGCGCGGCGGCATCGGCGCGCTGGCACTCGCCGCGCCGCAGGCGGCACCGCTGCGGGACTATCTTCGTGGCGTCGAGACGGCGCGCGAACGCAGCGGCAACCAACAGTGCTACCCGGGTTCGGCGCTGCTGGTCGCGCAGTGTTTACGCCCCCAGGATCGGGCCGTTTGCTATGAACAGCAACCGCCCGAGGAGCGCGCCCTGGCCCGCGCCCTCGGCCCTTACCCGCGCGCGCGTGCCGTGTGCGGCGACGGGCTGGCGGCCATCGAGGCGCAGCTGCCGCCGCCCGAGCGGCGCGCGCTGGTGCTGATCGATCCGCCCTACGAAGACACGGCCGCCGAACTTAAAGCCGCACTCGATGCGCTGCAGCGCATTCTCGGCCGGCTCGCCAATGCGCTCACCGCGCTGTGGTATCCGATCAAGGACGAGCGCACGCTCGCGCCATGGCTCGCTTTAGCCGAAAAGACCATCGCTGCGCCGGTGCTGCTTTCCGAACTGTGGCTGCATCCGCGCGATTCGCGGGTCGCGCTGAATGGCTCAGGATTGATGATTGTCAATCCGCCATACCAGTTCGATCAGGCGGCGCGCGAATGGCTGCCCGAACTCGGCTCGGCGCTCGGTGCCGCGGCGCATGGCGGCACGACGCTGCGGTGGATCGTTCATGAAGCCGCCTGATCGCTACGCGGTGATCGGCCACCCGGTCAGCCACAGCCGCTCGCCGTGGATTCACGCGCGCTTTGCCGCGCAGACCGCGCAGGATATGAGTTACGAGGCCATCGATGTGCAGCCGTTGCAGCTCGCCTCGTTCGTGCGGGAGTTTTTCGTGGGCGGCGGCCGCGGGCTCAACATCACACTGCCGCACAAGCTAGCGGCGGCGGCGCTGGCCACACAGCTGAGCGACGCGGCGCGCGCTGCCGGCGCCGTCAATACGCTGTGGCCGGATCCGGCCGGCCGGCTGTGCGCCGACAACACCGATGGTGTCGGCCTGGCGCGCGATCTTGACGTCAATCTCGGCATTGAGCTTGCTGGCCGGCGTCTGTTGCTGCTGGGCGCCGGCGGCGCCGCGCGCGGCATACTCGCAGCGCTGCTTAAGCCGAAACCTGCCGAGCTGATCATTGCCAACCGGACGCTGGCGCGCGCCGAGGAACTTGCCGCGCAGTTTGCCGGCGCCGCCCCGGTGCGCGCGGTGGCGTTTGGGAAATTGTCGGCGCCGCCGTTCGATCTGATCATCAATGCCACTAGCGCGAGCCTGGCCGGCGAAGCCCTGGCGCTGCCGCCACAGCTGCTTTCGCGCGACTCGGTCTGCTATGACCTCGCCTACCAAGACGGCGGCACGACGTTCGTGCACTGGGCCCGGGCGCACGGGGTCCGGCAGGCTTTCGGCGGCATCGGCATGCTCATCGAGCAGGCCGCCGAATCGTTCCGGCTGTGGCGCGGCGTCAGGCCCGACACTGCGCCGCTGCTGGCCGAGCTGTCGCCCTACCGGTAGCGACCGTGGATTGCGCTATGCTCCTAGCTCGCTGCCGGTTGAGGGGATGGCGATGATCACACACAGCGGCGGCTGTCATTGCGGCCGGGTCCGTTTTGAAGTGCAGGCCGAAGAGGCGCTCGAGGTGGTCGATTGCGACTGCTCGATCTGCGCCATGAGCGGCTACCTGCATCTGCTCGTGCCGGCCACGCGCTTTACGCTGACGCGCGGGAGCGAGGTGCTCACCACCTACCAGTTCAACACCGGCGTCGCGCGGCACCTGTTCTGCTCCGTGTGCGGCGTCAAATCCTTTTACGTACCGCGCTCGCATCCGGATGGCTTCAGCGTCAACGCGCGCTGCCTCGATTCGGGTACGGTGCAGAGCATGACCGTCAAACCCTTCAACGGGCGCCAGTGGGACGAGCAGTACGCGAGTGGTCGCGGCCTCGCGCCGCTCGGCTGAACCACCGCAGCAACCTTCGGTGTGCAACTGATGAGTAAGGGCCGGCTCGAAGCCTTCAGCGATGGCGTGATCGCCATCCTGATCACGATCATGATGCTGGAGCTGCACGCGCCGCTGCAAAGCACGCTCGCCGCGCTCGATCCGGTGCTGCCGGTGCTCGGCTGCTACGTGCTGAGCTTTGTGTTCATCGGCATTTACTGGAGCAACCACCATCATCTGCTGCAGCTCGTGCGGCAGGTCAACGGCGCGATCCTGTGGGCCAACCTGCACCTATTGTTCTGGCTGTCGCTGATTCCGTTCGTCACCGACTGGATGGGCAATAATCAGTTCGCCACCTGGCCGGTCGCCTTGTACGGCGCCGTGCTGCTGATGTGTGGCTTCGCCTACTCGATTCTGGTTCGGGCACTGATCGCCCAGCAGGGCCGCGATTCGCCGCTGGCGGCGGCCATCGGCCGTGACCTGAAGGGCAACGTATCGCTAATCGCCTATGCGGTGGCCATACCGCTCGCGTTCCGCGCGCGCTGGCTGTCCCTCGGGCTTTACGTGCTGGTGGCGCTGATGTGGCTGGTGCCGGACCGGCGCATTGAAAGGCGCGTTCGCACCGATGCCTAATCCGTGCGCCGGCGCTGCTCTGGCTGACCCGGTGATCGCGTTCAGCGGCGATTCAGGCCGCAAGACCCAACATGGCGGCGGCAATTGGGAGCAGTGGAGGGGGTAGGAATGAATGACTCGGCGCCAACCATCAGGCGTTCCAGCGCACCGGTGCTGGTGGTGGCGATGCTGCAGGGCCTGCTGCTGTACTGGATCGAGCATTCGCGGGATTACGGTCGCTGGCCCGGCAGCAGCCACGCGGCCTATGCGGCGTTCCTAAGTTGTGCGTTCTTCATCGGACCGCTGATCTACGGTCTGGCGTTCGCGTCGCGGCGACGTCTCGCCTTTGCGTTCGTGGGCCTGATCGGTGCGTTCCTGCTGGCGAGCGGCTGGCAATTCGGCGCGCACGAGTGGGCGTCGGGCGCTACGCCCCTGGCACCGAAGTTCCATTCGGTGCAGCTTCTGTTCCTGCAGCTGTTGCTGCTGCTGCACGCGGTACCGTTCCTGCAGGCCTATCTGCAGCAGGGCAGCTTTCGGTTCGGTTACAGCCTGCTGTTTCAGAACGCCTGGCAAAACGTGCTGCAACTGGCGCTGGCCTCGCTCTTTACCGGCGTCTTCTGCCTGCTGCTGCTGCTCTGGGCGGAGCTTTTTAAAATGCTCGGCCTGCCTTTAGTACACGTGCTGATCTTTGAAATCCCGGGTTTCAGCTGGCTGCTCATCGCCCCTGCCTTCGGTATCGGTTATCACCTCATAGGTTCTTCCGAGCGGCTGCTGTCGGCGCTGCGTCAGCAGGTGCTCTCGCTGCTGAAGTGGCTCGCTCCGGTTGCCACCCTGATTCTCATCGCCTTTGCCATTGCACTGGTGATGCGTGCACCGGCCCTGCTGGCCGAGCACCGCCACGTGATCCGCGCGGTCTGGCTGCTATGGCTGGTGCTGGTGTCCGTCTATCTGTACAACGCCGCCTACCAGGATGGCAGCAACGGCGAGCCGTACCCGAACCGCCTCGGCCGGCTGCTGCGCTTTGCGGCAGCGCTGCTGCCGCTGCTCGCAGGCCTCGCCGCTTACGATCTTTGGGTCCGCATTGCCGAGTACGGCCTGACGCCTTCGCGTTTCTGGGCGACGCTTGTCGCCGCCATCGCCTTAGCCTATGCGCTGGGATATACGCTGGCAGGGCTGCGCGCCGGTCCGTGGATGGCGACGATGGGTCGCGCGAACATCTGCGTCGCACTGGGCCTCATTGCCGTCCTGGCGTTCGCGCTGACGCCGGTTCTTTCCGCTGAACGCCTCAGCGCCAAAAGTCAGGCCGCGCGCCTTAACCGGTCCGCCGGCGTGGCGGGGCCTTTGGACTTCATGGCGCTGCGCTTTGACTTCGGCAGTTACGGATACGCCGAGCTCAAGCGGCTTGCCACCGAGGCTCAGACGCCCGCGAGCATTCGCCTCGGCGCCGAAGCGGCGCTGCGAGTCAGCGACTGGGATGGGCGGTGGCAATTCAAGTACACGACCGTGCCGCCACTTGCCGTCGAACTGGAAGCTTTCCCGCCGGGCGCCGTGATCGATGAGGATTTGCGCCAGAAAATTCTCGATCTGCTGCCACAGCCGGTGCGGTCAGTTGTGCCGGATGCGGATTCGGAGGCTTTTCTGGGACCGGGGATCAGCAACGACGTACGAAAAACAGACGCCAAAGCGTCGTGCTCGGTTGATCTTCCCTGTCCGGTGCTGTTCATCGACCTTGACGGCGATGGGCAGCCGGAAGCCATCGCGTTTCTACCTTATCGGGCCTCGGTATTCCAGAAAGGTCCCGGCGGCTGGACCAATATCGGGACTGCCGACTGGAGATTCGGCCGCTCGACGCACGACGGGCACACGGGTGCCGACTTGCTGGGCGAACTGCGCTCCGGCGATTACCGCTTGGTCGAACCGCATTGGAAGGCACTGGAGATTGGCAAGAAGCGTTTGCCAATGAACCTTTCAGACCCATTGCAGCAGCCGGTCCGATAGATTGCCAAGCCAAGATACCCGGGTGCAAACTGCTTCACGGCAATAAATAAAAAGCGAGGGTCACATGAAAATTCAGCACGTGTTGGCTCACGCGGTGGCGCTGGTCGTCCTCGCGGGGGCCGCATCGATCGGTTTTGCGCAGTCGCCGGGGCCCATGAATCCCGAGGACATCAAGTGGGGCCCGGCGCCGCCGATACTGCCGGCCGGTGCGCAGATGGCCGTGCTCGCCGGCGATCCGGGTGGCACGGGCCTGGTCACGATCCGGTTGAAAATGCCCGCCGGCTACCAGATCGCCCCGCACTGGCACCCCACCGATGAGCACGTCACCGTAATCTCCGGCGTTTTCGCGCTCGGCATGGGCGATACGCTCGATAAAAAGCATTCGAAGCGGCTCAGGGCCGGTGGCTATGCGGTAGCTCCCGCCAACATGCACCATTTCGCATGGGCCAAGACGAACGCGATTGTGCAGATAAATCTGATGGCGCCGTTCCAGATAACCTACGTCAATCCGGCCGACGATCCGAGTCCGAAGAAATAGGAATCCAGGCGCAACGTTAAGTCCAGGTCGTGCAGGCCGGCACCGCAAGGTGCCGGCCTGCCGAGATGAGCGCTCGTTGCCAAAGCGGTAGACGAGTACCGCTTCAAGGCGCCACACTTGGCCTCAGTGCTCGTGTGTACTCTGGAAATTCCGGACCATGGCCACCAAAAAACAAGCCCGTAAAGCAGCCAAGCGATCCCCGAGCCGCACCGCCGCCGGCCGCAAGCTCAAACCGGCCGCAGGCTTAAGGGGCCTCGAGGCCGCCGATGTCGCGCTGAGTGTGGACGATGCGGCCATCGCGGGCCTGGTGGCCCGGATCCGGCAGGCCGGCGGCGTCACCGTCGGCGCCTACCGCGATCCGCTCGGTGGCCGCCCCCTGGTGCTCGCCACTTTGCCGATCCGCGCCATTTTACCCACACCGTTCCAGCGCGACCTGTCACCGACACATACCAAGCGCCTGGCCGAGAAGATCGATCAGGCCGGTGCCTTTCTCGATCCATTGATCGTCGTGCTGGGCGATGAGGGCGGATTCTGGACGCCCAATGGCCGGCATCGTCTGGCCGCAGCCAAGATCCTCGGACTTAAGCAGATCTCGGTACTCACGTCGCCGGATGACACGCTGGCCTACCGGATTTTAGCGCTCAATACCGAAAAGGCGCACAACCTCAAGGATCGGAGTCTGGAGGTGATCCGCATGGCACGGAGCCTGGCGCGCCATCAGCCCAATGCCAGCGAGACGCAGTTTGCCGATCAGTTTGAGTCGGCCGAGCTTTTGACGCTCGGCATCATTTACGAAAAGTTATCGCGCTTCGCTGGCGGCGCTTACAGTCCGTTGCTCAGAAAGGTCGATCGCTTCAGCACCCGCCCGCTGCCCGCGAGTCTGCGCGAGCGGGAAGGCTATGCCGCGCGGATCCTCGCTATCGAGGCCGACGTCAAGAAAATCATCGCCGGCCTGCAGGCCCGCGGCTTCAAGTCCCCGTATCTTCGCAACTACGTCGTGGCGCGCATCAATCCGGTTCGCTTCCATATCCAGAAGCGCGGCGAGAAGAAACCGGCCATGCCCATCGGCCAGGCGCTCACGCGCATGACGGCCTCTGCCAAGGGCTTCAAGCTCGACTCCGTATCGAACGCGGATCTGGCCTGGGTGGCCGTCGGGGCCGGAGCCCAGGAGTGAGCGAGGTCGACGACTCGGGCAATCGCAGAAGTCTTGCGACCGTCGCCGAGCGTACCGGCCAATCCTTCACGACCGGCAGTCTTGAAGCTGCGGAACAGTATCAGCTGGCTGTTGATCGCATCCTTGGCTCTGAGACGGGCGCAGCAGAAGCCCTCGATCGGGCTTTGGCGCTGGACAGCGATCTCGCTCTGGCCCTGGCCGCACGCTACATGCTTGCCAAAGACGCTAGGTCAGCGGACGCCGGTGTTTTCAAAGAGCGTGCACTCATGGCGGCAGCAGCCGCGCTGCCCTGGGAGCGTGCGCATATCCTCGCGCTCTTTGCCCTGCTTGAAGACCCTTATTCCAATCTTGCGGCGACCGAGGCCTACATCGCTGGCAATCCCAGTGACCTGCTGGTCATCTCGCAACTTTGTGGTTACCTGATCTTTTACGGCGGTGCGCGCAAGCTTGAGCGCGTTCTAAGTATCATGGAATCGGTCGATCCCGGTTTGCATGATGATTGGGCATGTCTCGCGCGCCTCGGGTTTGCGGCCAGTGAGGCCGGCGATCGGCACCGTGGCCGTGTCCTTGTCGAGCGGGCACTGCGGCAGCGGCCGCAGGCGCCCTACGTCATCCACGCCTATGCGCATGTATTGCATGATCAGGGCAAGCCTGAAGAGTCGCTTCACTTGCTGGGCAACTGGCTAAACGAACACCGCCGGTCGGCAGAAGGCGGCGCCATGTATGGTCACGTGCAGTGGCATCTGGCGCTGGCGGAATGGCAGTTGGGGTTTGCCGAGCAGGCGTGGCAGCGCTACGAGCGTTACTGTGCACCCGAGACCACTCGCTGTGGCCCGGTGCTGACCTTGGCCGATTGCGGCGGTTTTCTATTGCGTGAATATCTGCGATCAGCCACTACCCGTCCGGTCTCGGCTGCAGTTTCTGCATTGTCCGAGCGCTTCAGCTCCATGCTTTCGCATCCATTCATAGCGCTGCATCTTGCCGGCATTCAGGCATCAGCCGGCGATCTTGCCGCGCTGGAGAAAAGCAGGGCCGCAATTGCGGCCACGGAGCCCAGCGACCAGACGCGGCTCTCACTCTGTCTGGTTGATGCTGTGGGTCAATTTGCCAGGGGGCAGTACGCCGATGTCGCCGAATTGTTGAAATCGGTATCGGTAGATCAGCGCATTAGCGTTGGGGGAAGTCGTGTGGAGCGCGTGCTGATTGATCTGCTTGAGGCCAGAGCAGTGGAGCTGGCCGCGTAGCCTGCAAATCCCCCAGCTTTGGGTCGAGAGCCACGGATTCGTCTCGAATCCTCGACCCCGGCATTATGATTGCCGGCGCCGAAAATCCTGGGGACCAGAGCCATGAGACTCATAGATGTCAGTCACGCCATCGAATCCGGCATGCAGACCTATAAGGGCCTGCCGGCACCGGTCATCTGCGATTTTCTTTCGCGCGAGGCCTCACGCAAGCTGTACGCCGCGGGCACGGAATTCCAGATCGGGCGCATCGATATGGTCGCCAATACCGGAACCTACGTCGACAGCCCGTTTCACCGCTATGCGACCGGCAAGGACCTGGCGCAATTGCCGCTCAGATCACTCGCGAACCTCGACTGCTTGGTGGCGCGGATCGCGCCGGGGGCGGGCCGCGCCATCGACCGCTTGCCCTTTGCCGCGGCCGACGTGCGTGGCAAGGCGGTGCTGATCCATACGGGCTGGGACCGCCACTGGCGCGCGACCGCCTACTTTGAAGGATTCCCATACCTGAGCGGCCGGCTGGCGCAATGGTTACGCGATTGCGGCGCGGCGTTGGTCGGCATCGACTCCCATAACATCGATTGCACCGATAGCGGCGAACGCCCGGTCCACTCGACGCTGCTGGGTGCCGAGATTCCGATTGTCGAACACCTCTGCGATCTGTCAGCCGTCCCCGAACGCGCGGCAAAGTTCTTTGCGGTGCCCGCCAAAGTCATGGGATTCGGTACCTTTCCGGTGCGGGCATTTGCTGCGGTGGAGGATTGAGCGGACGGCGGCCAGGCATCTGAAGGCGTAGTCTTAGGTTCTGCCGCAGAGCTGGATAAGGCGCCCATCCGCCATAACCATGGCCCCGCCATTCCGCCGCAAGCGCTTGAATTGAAACCTGGCGGCCCCATCCTCGGTCGATGGACGGTCAATTCAGCCCGGCCGGCTTCGAAGGCGCAGCCGCCGACCCATCACCCGCAGCAGACACGGCGCCTGCCGAGCCCGATCCGCAAGACCTGCTCGATGCCTATTCGGCCGCCGTGGTCGCGGCGGTCAGGCGGGCTGCGCCTTCAGTGGTGCATGTTGCCGTGGAGCGGGCCGGCCGCGGTGCGCAACGCGGCGGCAGCGGCTCGGGTTTTTTATTCACTCCCGATGGCTTTCTGCTGACCAACAGCCACGTCGTGCACGGCGGCAAGAACTTCGAAGTCACCACCATTGAAGGGGACCGCCTGAGCGCCGACCTGGTCGGCGATGATCCCGACACCGACCTCGCCGTGCTGCGAGTCGCCTCCAGCGGACTGCCGCCGCTCGAATTCGGACGGTCGGCCCAATTGCAGCCAGGGCAGCTCGCGATCGCGCTCGGCAATCCGCTTGGATTCGAGCATTCGGTCACCACAGGTGTCATCAGCGCGCTCGGCCGGAGCCTGAGGGCGCAAAGCGGACGGTTGATCGAAGACGTCATCCAGACCGATGCGGCGCTGAATCCCGGCAACTCCGGCGGGCCGCTGGTCGATTCCCGCGGTCGCGCCATCGGCGTCAATACCGCCATCATTCCGGGGGCGCAGGGTATCTGCTTTGCCACCGCGATCGATACCGCGCAGTGGGTCGTCACCCAGCTTTTGACTCAGGGGCGGGTGCAGCGCGCGTGGATCGGTATCGCGGGCGCCGAACGCGCCGATTTCGCGACGAGCGGCACGGCACCATGAATTGGCGAATGCTTCCGGAGTGCGGATCCAGACGCTCGATCCGGCCGGTCCGGCCGCTCAGGCCGGACTGGAGCGCGGCGATTTGATCGTGCGCTACGACGGCGAGTTGATTCGCAGCGTCGATGAACTGCTGCGGGTGCTGGATCTGCGGCGGATCGAGAAGCTGGCCGAGGTCGAGGTGCTGCGGTTTACCCGCAAGCTCGCATTTCAGGTGCGGGCACGCGAACGGCCCGCAATGACTTAAGCGGCGGCCGTGCGGCCGCGGCGACACGCCACTCAGGGCCTAGTGCGCTGCTCCGCCGGCGGCTCCAGCTGCGGGACTTCGGCTGGCAGCTGCAGCTGCGCGCGCAGCTGTGCGCGCGCAGCGGCAAAATCACGCTGAAACAATGGATTTTGCAGCAACACTGCGGCGGCCACCGTGCCGGTGATGCGGCCGGCCTCGATGTCGGTCGGATAATGCGCACCCACAATCACCCGCGAGCGGCCGTATTCGCGTCCGCGCGCAAACAGTTCCTCGCGCTTTTCCGGCACCGCGTTCGCCAGCAAGATTGCGCAGACGGTACCGAATGTTGAGTGGCCGCTGGGATAGGAGCCGTGAGCGACATCGAACGCGGCCCGCTGCTGTATGACGCGACGCTGCTCGGCGCTGAGTTGTTTTGTCGCAATCGCCGGCAACGCTGGCCGCGGCAATGGCCTCGGGTGTCACGTCGGCGAGCCGCTCGACCTGTGCGCTCATGACGTAGGGGCGCGGCCGCTTCCAGTAGTGCTTGGGCGCGACGCTCGCCGCATCGGCTTCCAGCGCGGCGCGGGTCAGCAACGCGATGGCATTGCGCCCCTGCATCGGTGCGGGCCGCGGCACCCAGCACCTCGGCGATGCGGCCGCAGTCGGGCACCGCGTCGGCCACCGCCCGCTCGATCGCGCCCGATTCGCGCGCGGCCTTCTGGGCGTGTATGACACTGTCCAGATCCTCGCGCTGCGCGGCCGAATCCGCAGCCGGCGGCGGGGCTAGCAACGCCACCATGTCGATCTCGGAACTCAGAAAGTAGACCGGGGCGGTAGCCGGGCGCGGGCAGGCAGAGGCATTGACGGGCTGATCGGCCGCAACAACGCCTGCCGGGCCCAGCCAGGCGAGGATCAGCACGCTCGCCGCTGAACAGGCAGGGTGCAATTTCATGGAAAACCCCGATCGTAGCGGTGCGGGTCGGCCAGCGAGTGGGTGACCGCCCAGCGTCCCGGTGGCATCATGCCACAGGGTCTGGGCGCAGGGGATTGGCCAGCCGCTTAATGCCGGTGTTGGGGTTTCGGAGCATAAGGATGGACCGAGGCACTGCAGGGGTTTCACGTCTGGCCGCGGCCCTGTGGTGCTGCGCGACCGGCGCCGCCCTGGTCGGCTGCGCGACACCGCCGATCCGGCAGGGCGCTGATCCGCGTTACGCGATCGCACCGCTCCATGGGTTGGAAATGCAGCGGATCCCCGGCGGTATTTTCCGGCTCGGCGACAACGCCGGCGAGGAAAGTGCGCGCCCGGCGCACTTGGAAATCATTCGCCCATTTCGGCTCGGCCGCTATGAAATCACCTATGGGCAGTTCGCCGAATTTGTGCAGGCGAGCGGCTACCAGACCGACGCCGAGTTGAATCACGGCGCCGGTCCCGGCTGCGCGCAAGCGACCGCCGCCGGCACGCAGTACGTAGCCGGTCGCAGCTGGCGCGATCCCGGATTTTCGCAGACCGACCGCAGCCCGGTCGTCTGCGTCAGCTACAACGACATTCAGGCATTCATCAGCTGGCTTAACGTCCGGTCGGGGCACAGCTTCCGCCTGCCGAGCGAGGCCGAATGGGAGTATGCGGCGCGCGCCGGCAGCACCAGTGTCTATCCGTGGGGCGACGACCCGGCCCGGGCGTGCGAGTACGAGCACGTGGCGCCCGCGGCCGGAAGCGAAGCCGCGCCCGTGGGCGAGGCTGGCGGCGGCGCACATTGCGCGGCCGGTTTTGCGGAGACCGCGCCGGTCGGCTCCTATCGATCAAATGGTTTTGAACTGCAGGACATGCTCGGCAACGTACGCGAGCAATTGCAGGATTGCTGGCACCCGAGCTACCGCGGCGTGCCGACCAATGGCACCGCGTGGGAAAAAGAATGCGACGGCAGCGAACACGTCGTGCGTGGCGGCGCGTGGAATCTGCCAGTGCCCAGGAGCGCCGGCGGTCGCGGCAGGGCTGCACCCAAGGAATCGGCCAACGATCGCGGCTTCAGGATCGCTGAAAGTCTGCATTGAACGGGCTCGCGGGCGGCATTGGCAGCTAAGCGTTAGGCCGCTCTGCGCCAGCCGCGCAACGGTCGCGGGAGTGGTCGGTTCATTCAACTATCTGAATCAATGGGGCTGTAGACGCCGTCATTGATTCGATTATGATACAAACATGTGGCTCCCCGCGGAGATGGCGGTGTTCGCCCGCATCGTGGATCTGGGTTCATTCACGGCGGCTGCCGATGCGTTGGGGGTGCCGAAAGTCGCCGCGAGCCGGGCGCTGCGCAGTCTCGAGGCACGTCTCGGCACTCCGCTCCTCGAACGCACCACACGCCGCCTGAATCTCACTCCGGCCGGCCGCGCCCTGCTCCCTTATTGCCAGCGCGTCGCCGAGCAGGCCGACGCTGCCCGACAGGCGATGAGCGCGCTGTCGCCGCAGCGAACTGCGCTGCGCGTACTGGCCGATCCGGTCTACGGCCGATTGCTGCTCGGGCCGCTGGTGCCGCGGTTCCTCGAGCGGTATCCGGAATCAGGATTGCAGGTGGAGATAGCGAGCGACGGATCGCTGGGCCCGGACGATGACTGGGACGTGCGGTTGTGCCACGGCGCGCCGACGGAAGAGAATCTCGTGTGCACTTCGCTCGGCACGCCGCCGGTTATCCTGTGCGCCGCGCCGACTTACCTGAAGCGGCACCCGGCGCCAGAGCAGCCGAGCGAACTGGCGACACACGCGATCCTGGTCGTCGGCGAGTCCTTAAGCGAACTGCGCCTGAAACGCGGCACGCACTTGGCGCAGATATCACTGACGCCGCGGTTGCTGATCAACGACCCCGCGGTCGTGCATGCCGCGACGGCGGCCGGGACCGGTATCGGCGTGCTGCCGGAATTTCTGTGCCGTCAGGGCCTGGCGCTCGGCAAACTCGTTCGCATCCTGCCGCAGTGGTGGGCGGCCGATGGACTTGAGCTCTATGCCGTCTGCAAGCTGCATCGGGTCGCCGCTAAACCCGTCACAGCGCTGATCGAGTTTCTCCGGGCCAACATGGTGCCCGTGCTCGCCGGCCCTGCCTGACCCCTTTAATGGCTATACAACGGCCGTCATTGTTGTAGTAAAACAACAATAATTCGCGCGCTATAATTAACTCTTCTGACTGAGAATCAGGCCTCTGCACGCCGCGCGGCGACCTACTGTCGCTAATTTCATACATTTACCTCAGCGCGGCCCATCGCCTAAAGTGGCCTGACGATGGGCGCAGCCGGTTCACTGCGATTCGGGGTGGGAAGGGCATCGCCTTGAGGCGGGCTCTCATGGATCCGGAAACCACCATAGAGGATAAATCAGCATGATTAACGCACGATTTGCAGTGATCGCGGCGCTCGCCGCCGGCCTTGCGCTGGCGAGCCGATCGGCCCGCGCCGACGATCCTCTGGGCTTTTATTTAGGCGGGGCCATCGGCCAGGCCAATGTCCGGCTCGATCAGTCGGTTTCGGATACCGCGACCAGTTTTGACGAGCACCACAGCGGCTGGAAAGCCATGGTCGGCGTCCGACCGATCTCCGTGATCGGTGCCGAGCTCGAATATATCGATTTCGGGAAACCCAGCACCACTAACACTTCGGGTACCGGCACCACGCAGACCGAGGCGCAGTCCAAGGCGGCAGCATTGTTCGGGATGGTTTACCTGCCGCTGCCGGTGCCGTTCCTCGATGTCTTCGGCAAGGCCGGTTACTCGCGCCTGCAGACCACCGCCGACGTCGTCGGCGTCCAGTGCACGCTCGGCGCCGAGCACTGCGGCACTTTGTTTGCATTAAACCGCACCGATGCGCGCCTCGCCTACGGCGCCGGGGCGCAGCTGAAGTTCGCCAGTATTGCGATCCGGGCCGAGTACGAGCGCATCGATGCGAGCACCGGCGATCCGGACATGCTGTCGCTCGGCCTCACCTGGGGTTTTTGACCCGCGGCCTCTCCAGCCGCAGTCATCGCGCCACTGGTTAGAATTTCACCATCACGCCGGCGCCCCATATGACCTCGCGCTTGCGCAGGTCCGGGAACCAATCGCCGCCTGCGGCGCCGCAAGTGCCGATGCCCTCGCTGGCGCTGCCGTTATTGCAATAGGTGCTGGTGGGCGGGTTGGAATTACCGACGGCGGCATTGCCGCCAGGACTGGTGATGCCGCCCTGGCCCGTCCAGTACGGCACGTCCGAGTGCCGGAAGGTCGCCTCGGTCCACCAGGTGATCCAGTCCTTCGGCATGTACTGGAAATTCAGCTGCGAGTCCCACTGATAAAGCTTCTGCCCGGGATTCTCGTTGAAATAGGGTGATCCCGTGGCGGCCGTGGCGCCGTCGATGGGCGGCAGCAGCGCCAGGTACCGTCCCGGGTTGTTCATGAAACCGCCGCCAAGCGTCAGCGCGTAAACATTGTTACCCCACCAGGTGCGGTCGTAGGCCATCAGGCCGATGAAGTTTTCCTTGTTGGGGCCGCGCGTGCAGCTGACGCCGCCGCCGTATTCGCAGCCGACATCGGCGGTCACGCTGAATGCCATCCTGGAAATACCAGCGCCGGCGGCGCTGTTTTCGTAGTACTTGACCAGGACGCTGTCATCCTCGTGCAGGCGTTGTACCTTGGCGAAGTTCACCGGCTGATAGACGGCGTTGCAGCTGCCGATATCGGCATTGGGATTGCCGCCGTTGCAGGGATTGACGCCCTGATTGTTGTAGGGGCCAAGATTATCCTGGCCAAGGGTGTAGCTGTTGAACACCAGCTTCAGCCGGTCGTTCGGTATGTACAGCACCTGGCCGCCGAATCCCGGATGGTTGTTGAACTTCGCATACGACTGCCAGCCATTGATCAGCCACGGCTCGATCTTCAGATGCTGGGTCGGCCAGAACTGGACGCGCATGCCATTGAAGTACCACGGCGTGTTGGAGGACACGAACGAGGGCTGGTAAGTCCAGTTATCAAAATTGTAGTAGCTGAATAAGCCGATGTAGGAGACGAAAATGCCAAGATCAACGTTCAGGCCGTGGGCTACGTCCCAGTGATAGCCAGCATTGGCCTCCGACATGTACCGGTAGGCGCCCTGCAGGTCCCACTGCCCGACGCCGGAGCTGGCATCACCGCGCGGCGTGGTCACCGCGAACAGTCCCATCATCGACAGAAAGCGCGCGCGGACATTTTCCCAGTGAAAATCGCCGCCGAAGCTGACCTGCTCGATCTGGAATTCACCGGAGCGGAATTCCTCAGTCGAACCGGCAATCGTGTGATCCTTCGGGTTATTGAAATCCTGCAGGTAATTCACGTCCATGCGGATTTCCGGCGTGAAAAACTTGGTATCGAAAATCGGCGCAGCTTCGCGCGTGTTACCGTTCAGCCAGCCGATGTAGCCAACATCCGCCCACGGTGTGACGGTGTCATTTGCAGGCGCAGGCGCCGGCGCTTGCAGCGCTTCCGGTACGGTTGACCTGGCGCGCTGCCGCTACCGCTGCGGGTGCGCGGCCGGGGCGGCAGCCACGGCCGCCTGGGCGTTGATGATGACATCGTACCGGGTCGCCTGATCGGCACTAACTTCAAGCGCCGATCCGGACACGTCCGGATAGCCATCGAGGTGGACCGTGACTGACCAGGTGCCGGGCGCCAGGTCGGCAAAGCTGTAGACGCCATCGTTGCCAGACAGCGTCGCATGGATCCCATGTCCGTCGATTCGCCGCGCCGTCACGGTCGCGCGCGCCACGGGGTTGTTGGTCGAATTCGTCACGATGCCGACGATCGCCCCCGGAGCTCCCGGTGGATTTTCTGCCGCCAGGACCGCAGGCGCAGCCAGCACCGCGGCCAGCGCCGTGATCAGCCAGCCCCGCAAAAATTTGCGAACTTTCATCAGTCACTCTCCCGCGCCAGCCCCGAATGCACGCCAATCGCGTGCGGGCAGGCGCCCTTGCGGTGCGGCACACTAGCGAAATTCTCGTTAGCAGGCTGTTAATAATCCGTTGCGAATTGCCGGCGGCGATCCAAGCGGCGGATTTTGCACGGCATCTTATTGCGAACGATGCGCGGCACTGCTGGCCGCCCGGCGGTGAGTCATTATGCTAGATCAGCTCGGCTTCGTTCCCGTTGACCGCCGCTGCGCCTTGCTGCACCACGCGCGCCAGCGCGAGTGCCTGCGGCAGGCGGTGCGCCGCGTAGAAACTCGCCGTCTGCACTTTGGCGCGCAGGAACGGCGCATCATCCGGAGCTCCGCGCAACGCGTCAGCGGCAATCGCCGCGGCACGCACCGCGAGCCAGCCGCCGAGCACGATGCCGCACAGCTTCAGATACGGCACGCTGACGGCATAGGCATCGGCGGGCGTAGCAGCGAGCGTCGCAAGGAGCGATGTGGTACTGGCCTCGAGTGCACTCAACGCCTCGAGCGCCGCCGCGCGCAGCGCCACCACGGCCGGATCGGTAATGCCTCCAAGTTCCTGGCGGATCTCGGCCAGCAGCTCGTGCATCGCGGCGCCGCGGTCGCGCCCGAGTTTGCGGCCCAGCAGATCATTGGCCTGGATGCCGGTCGTGCCCTCGTAGATCGAAGTGATGCGCACGTCGCGCAGGGTCTGCGCGATCCCGGTCTCTTCGATGAAGCCCATGCCGCCGTGGATCTGCACCGCCAGCGAGATCAGCTCCTGCGCCTGCTCGGTGCTCCAGGCCTTGGCGATCGGAATCAGCAGCTCGCCGCGCGCCTGTGCGCCGGCGCGCGCCGCCGCATCGGGCAGCGCGCGGCCGAGGTCCAGCTGCAGGGCGGTATACATCGACAAGGCGCGAATCGCTTCGACACCTGATTTGATGGTCAGCAGCATGCGGCGTACGTCGGGGTGGTAAATGATCGGCAGCGCGGTCTCGCTGCGCGTGCCGACCGGGCGGCCCTGAATCCGCGTGTGCGCCCATTCGGTCGCCTGCTGTCGCGCGCGCTCGGCAAGACCTACGCCCTGCAGGCCGACCGCCAGGCGCGCGGAGTTCATCATGATGAACATGTACTCGAGCCCGCGGTTGGGCTCGCCGATCAGAAAACCGCGCGCCCCGCCGCCGTCACCGTAGGACATCACGCAGGTCGGGCTGGCGTGAATGCCGAGCTTGTGCTCGATGGAGACACACTTGAGGTCGTTGCGGGCGCCTATGCCGCCGTCCGGCCCCGGCAGGAACTTCGGCACCACAAACAGTGAAATGCCCTTGACGCCGGCCGGCGCGCCGTCGATGCGGGCCAGTACCAGATGCACGATGTTGGCAGTGAGGTCATGATCGCCATAAGTGATGAAGATTTTCTGGCCGCTGATCAGGTACTGATCACCCTCAGGTTTGGCCCGCGTGCGGATCGCCGCCAGGTCGGAGCCGGCCTGCGATTCCGTCAGGTTCATCGTGCCGCTCCACTCGCCGCTGATCATCCGCGGTAAATACTGCGCGCGCAGCGCCTCGGACCCGGCCAGCGCCAGCGCTTCAATGGCGCCGCGGCCGAGCTGCGGGCAGAGCATGAAGGCGATATTGGCGCTGAACCAGATCTCTTCGGCCGCGGTGGCGAGCACCAGCGGCGCGCCCTGGCCGCCGTGCACCGGATCGACGCTGAGCTGAGTCCAGCCGGCGGCGATGAACTGCTCGTAGGCGCGGCGAAATTCGGCCGGCATGCGCACGCCATCGGCCGTCCAGCGGGCCCCGTCACGATCGCCAAGCCCGTTGATCGGATCGAGCACTGCTTCGGCAAAACGCCCGGCCTCGGTGAGTACCGATTCGGCGAGCTCGGCCGAGTAGTCGGCGTAGCGCGGCAGCGCGGCCAGCTGGCCGGTGGGCAGCAGCGTGTTCAGCACGAAGCGCAGTTCCTTAAGTGGGGCGCGATACATGGGACTTCCCCCGGGGCGATCCTGTGGTCAGCGGCGAGATTCTAGTCTACGAAAATTCCAGCGCCGCCGTCGCCGCGGTGCCGGCGGCAATCTCGCGCCCGGCCGGAAAAAACCAGGGCCGGTTAATCGCGGCGAAACAGCCGCCGCAGCAGCGATGGCGGCGGCGATGGTTTTTCGGCGGGCGGGGGTTTCGGGGCGGTCGGGCGCGACAGGTAAACTTTGGGCTTCGCGGCGGGCTTGGGTTTGAGCGCCCTGTTGGAACCGTAAGGATCGTAGCCGCCACCCGGTTGCCCGGAGGCCTTGCCGCCCAGACCCGGTTCGTCGTCGATCTTCAGTCCCGGCACCTCAAGCCGCCGCAGCAGCGTGGAGGTTGAATCCAGCAGATGCTTGCCGGTGTCGACGGCAAATTTCCACACCGAACGACCCTGGGAATCCTCGACCTTTTTGCCCGTACCCTGATCGGGGTCCCGGGCCTTACGGTTCGGGTCCGGTGGATCGTGCTTAGCCACGGTTCAGCCGGCCCGGCCGCCGCCAGGCTGCCCCGAGCAGCCACCTGGGCGGCGCGCGGGCAAGAGACCTTTGACCGTGTTCATTGTTCAGAAAAGGATACTCGCGCCTTAACCGGGTGCAAACCAGAGGCTTGTACCATAATCTGGTTAAGTCGGTCACAAAATTGCTAACTGGCACTGGCACTTAGGCGCAACGCGGGGGCACGATAGCCGGCGAGGAACCCCATGCAATCCGGCCCCTATTCGACCACCCCGGTGACCAGCCCGGCCGCCAGTACGGCGCCAGGGGCAATCGCGTTGCCGGGCGTACCGTCGACCGCGGTGATGGACTTCCAGTTCATCGAGCGCCATCAGATCATCGAGCGCTACCTCGCCGGCAAACTACCGCTGAAGGGCGCCCAGGATTTCGAGCGCTTCTGCAAGGACCACCCCGAATTGCTCGAGGGCCTGGGGCTCGCTGCCCGGGTCAACGCCGGTCTGCGGCTGCTCGAGGCGGGCGGCATCGCTCCGCCCTGGGAGGAAAAGCCGCGGCGCTTCTGGGAGCAATGGTGGCCGCTGCCGTGCGCGCTGCTGCTGGCCGTGGCTCTCGGTGTAGTGGCGCTGAACGTCGCCTCACAATTGAATCGCACGCAGCATGCGCTGACCGCAGCCCAGCAGCGGCTCATCGAGCAGCCGATCGATCCAGTGACGACCACTCGCACCGTAACCCTGATTCCGAGCCGCACCGGGCCGCAGAGCAATCCGAGCGTCGGGCTCGGCGGCAGCGGCGAGATGGCGGATCTTAAGATTGACCTGTCGTGGTCGGCCTACTCGGCCTTCCGCGTCAGCATTGACCGCGTCGACCAGGGCCGCATTGCAGTGCTGCATTACATGCTGCGCGATTCAAACGGGCAGCTGCGCCTTGCCCTCAATACCAGCACGCTCGGGCCTGGCATCTACCAGCTGACCATGGAAGGCATGACGCTGCACGGCGACGCGATCCCGCAGGCCTGGGCCACGATCCGCGTTTCGCACTAAGCGCAGCTCGCTCCCCGCCGCGCGCCAAAATCCCGTTCAGTTCAGCGCTGCCCGCGGCGGGTGGTTGATGACCGAACGGGCGGCCAGCCAGCCGGCGAGCCCGACCAGGGCCACCGTGCAGGCAACGCCTGCGATCCAGATCATGGCATCGAACCGGTACTTGAGCCCGAGCTCGCGGGCAAGCCAGAAGCCGCCTACTGCAGCGCCGCTCGCCGCCAGCATGCCGGCCAGCGCCCCGAGCGCGGAGAACTCGGTGATGACCGCGCGCAGGATCATGCCGCGACCGGCACCGAGGACCCGCAGCACCGCGGTCTCATGGCGTCGCTCATCGCGACTGGCCTGGACCGCAGCCAGCAGCACAGTGAGACCGGCCAGCACCGTAAATACAAACACGCTCTGTACCGCCACAATCGCCTTGTCGATGACCGCCCGCACCTGAGCGAGCAGTTCGCCGACATTGAAAATCGAGACACCAGGAAATTCATGCGCCAGATCGGCGAGCGCACTGGCGTGCGTCGGTTCGAAATAGGCGCTGGTCATGTAAGTGCCAGCCATGCCATCGAGCAGCCCGGGCGCGAACATGATAAAAAAATTCGGCCGGAAGCTGTCCCACTTGACCTGCCGGAAGCTGGCCACCGTGACGGCGACTCGCTCGCCGGCAATATCGAACACCAGCTGATCGCCGAGCTTGAGCTTCAGGGCCTGCTGATACTCGCTCGATAGCGACACCAGCGGCTTGCCCTGATCCTGCGCATCCCACCAGCGCCCGGCAGTGATGCGATTATCGTCGCCGAGTTCCGTCGACCACGACAGATTAAGTTCCCGGTCCGGGTCGTCGCGGCCGTTGCCGCCGCGGCCCGGCAGGTGCTCGGTACGCGCCTCAACGGCCTCGCCGTTGATCTGCACCAGCCGGCCGCGGATCATCGGCAGCAGCCGCTCGAGCTTCGCGCCCTGGCCGCTCAGCCTGGCGCTGAATTCATCGCGCTGCGCCGCCGGGATATTCAGGAAAAAATAATTCGGCGCATCGGCCGGCAGGCTTGCGCGCCAGTCGCTGACCAGGTCGCGCTGGACGATGCTCAGCACCAGCAGCAGCATGACGCCGAGGCCGAAGGCCACAATCTGCGTTACGCTTTCGGCACGCCGCCGCGCGAGACTTGCGAGGCCGTAGCGCCACGACAGGCCCGAACCGCTGCGTACCCGTCCGGCCAGCCGCACCAGCAGCGTCCCGCCGACGGCGAGCAGCAGTGCGGCACCGGCCAGCGCTGCCGCGAACCACAGACTCAGCCGCAGCTCCCCGAGCGTGCCATAGATCACGCCGATGAGCGCGAGCGCCGCCGGCGCAAAAGCGGCCCATAACCCGGGTGTCGGCGGGCCCGCGTCATGCCGCAGCACGCGCAGCGCCGGCACTTTGGTGAGCTGCAACAATGACGGCAAGGCGAAACCGGCCAGCATCGCTACGGCGACGGTCAGGCCGATCAGCGCCGGCCGCAAGCCGGCCGCCGGCAGATCACTGCGCAATAACCCCTTGAGCACCTGCACCAGCCATTGCTCGGTCAGCCAGCCGGTCAGCGAGCCGATCAGCGTCGCCACGAGCGCGAGCGCGATCAGCTGCAGCAAGGTCACGGCGAGCACCAGTCGGCGCGAGGCGCCCAGGGTCTTCATCAGCGCCACGGCATCGAGGTGCCGGCGCAGATAGTTGCGCGCCCCGAGCGCGATCGCCACCGCACACAGCAATACAGCCACCAGGCTGGCCAGCGCCAGAAAGCGGCCGGAACGCCGCGCGGCATCGCCGATCTGGGGACTCGCGTCGGCGACATCCATCACCCGCTCGCCGAGCGGGTGGGCCTGCTGATGCCAGTCGCGAAACTCATCGAGCGCCACGCGCGGACCAGCAAGCAGCAGCAGATAGCGCACGCGGCTCGAGGGCTGCAGCAACTGGGTCGAGGGCAGATCGTCGGCGTTGATCAGCAGTGCCGCGGCAAAGTCCACGAACGTCGAACCCTGGTCCGGACGTGAAATCAGGATCCGGCTGAGGCGCAGCGTGCGCGCACCGACGGTCAGATTGCTGCCGATCCGGGCACCGAGCGCGGCGGCCAGCCGTGAATCTGCCCACGCCTCCCCCGGCTGCGGCAGCTCAGCGGTCGGATGTCCGGCGCCAAAGGGCTCATCGGCGACCTGAAGCGTGCCACGCAACGGGTAGCCGGCGCTCGCCGCGCGGACGTTGGCCAGCTGACTGGCATCGCCGTTGAACACGACCGAGAACAGCTGGGTCACCGTGGCCGTGGCCAGGCCGAAACGGCGGGCCTGTGGCTCCTCATCCGGCAGCAGCGGTCGCGTGGCTTCGACGCGCAGATCCGCGGCCAGCACCTCGCGCGCCTGCGCCTGCACGGCGTGATCGATCCGGTCGACCAGAAAGCCCACGCCGCTCAGCGCCGCGACCGCCACGGTCAGCGATACCAGCAGGACCGCAAGCTCTCCGGAGCGCCATTCGCGGCCGAGCAACCGCAACGCGATGCCGAGCGTGCGCAGCATCAGGCCGCTTGGACCAGTGCGCCGCCGTCCATGTTGAGCACGCGCTGGCAACGGCTGGCGATGCCCCGATCATGCGTGACCAGCACCAGCGTCGTGTTCGAGTCGGCGTTGAGTTCGAAGAACAGCTCGGTGATCCGCTCACCGGTAACCGAGTCAAGATTACCCGTCGGTTCGTCGGCGAACAGCACCGCCGGCTTGCCTACCGAGGCGCGCGCCATGGCAACGCGCTGCTGCTCGCCGCCGGAGAGCTGGCGCGGATAGTGGCCGAGTCGCGCGGCCAGCCCGACGCGACCGAGCATATCGGCAGCACGGCGCCGCGCCTCGCGCTGGCCGGCCAGCTCCAGCGGCAACATCACGTTTTCGAGCGCGGTCAGCGAAGGAATCAGGTGAAACGACTGGAACACGAAGCCGACATTTTCGGCCCGCAGCCGCGCCCTGCCATCCTCATCGAGAGCGCTTAAGTCCTGGCCGGCGAGCCAGACGCGCCCAAAGGTCGGCAGGTCAAGACCCGCCAGCAGCGCCAGGAGCGTTGACTTGCCGGCGCCGGAGGGGCCGACGATCGCCACGGTCTCGCGCTCGGCAATGCTGAAGGACACGTGCCGAACGATGGTCAGCGTGCCTTCCGGGCTGCTAACCTCCTTGGTCAAATCCTCCGCGTGCAGCACCATGTTTAAGGCCATCGGCATCCTGTTGAGTCTGCTGTGTGTACTGTCGAATGCGCCGGCCACTGCCGCGCCGGCGACAGTGCCGCCGGTCATTCTGATCTACGGCGATAGCCTCAGCGCCGGATACGGCATCCGCCTGGAAAGCGGCTGGGTGAGCTTGCTCACACAGCGCCTGGCCACGGAAGGGTACGGATTCCGCATTGTGAATGCCAGTATCAGCGGCGAGACCACCGAGGGCGGACTTGCCCGCCTGCCGCGCGCCCTGCTGACCCAGCAACCCAGCATCCTGGTGCTGGAACTGGGCGCCAACGACGGGCTGCGCGGCCTGCCGGTCAGTGCGATGCGGGAGAACCTGGCACAGATGATCCGGCTCGCCCGCGCCCAGAATTGTCGCGTGCTGCTGCTCGGCATCCAGATGCCGGCCAATTACGGCGCACGCTACACGAGCGAATTCGCCGCGGCCTACCAGCAGCTGGCCGCGCAGCAGCACGTGCCGCTGGCGCAGCTGCTGCCCGAAACAGTTGCTGATCAGCCCGCGCTGATGCAGCCTGATGGTCTGCACCCGAATGAGCAGGCGCAACCGCTGCTGCTGGATAATGTATGGCCACGGCTCAAGCCGCTGCTGCGGACTGCGCTAGGCGGCCGATAAGAAGGAGATCAGGGGGATGGACAGATTCTGGACCAGACAGTACCCGCCGGGCACCGCTACCGAGATCGACATCAACGAGTTCGCCTCGCTCAAGGATCTGATCGAGATCAGCTTCAAGAAATACGCGGACCACACCGCGTTTCATCACATGGGCCGGGCCATGACGTACGCGACGCTGGATCGCCTGTCGGCCTGCTTTGGTGCCTGGCTGCAGGCGCACGGTTTCAAGCGCGGCGATCGCCTCGCCATCATGCTGCCCAACAGCATGCAATATCCCGTGGCGATGTTCGGCGCGCTGCGCGCCGGACTGACGGTCGTCAACACCAACCCGCTTTATACCGTCAAGGAACTCGAGCACCAGCTGAAGGACTCCGGCGCCGCCGGCATTATCGTGCTGGAGAACTTTGCCGCCACGGTCCAGCAGGCATTGCCGGCCACGGTGCTGCGCCACGTGATCGTGACCGGTCTCGGCGATCTGCTGGGTTTCCCGAGCGGCCCGCTGGTCAATTTCGTGGTGCGGCACGTCAAGAAAATGGTGCCCGCCTGGAAAATCCCCGACGCGCATCGGCTCGGCGCCGTGCTGCAGGAAGGCGCGACGCTGTCGTTGCGGCCCGAGTCGCTCGGCCACGATGACATCGCCTATCTGCAGTACACCGGGGGCACGACCGGCGTCGCTAAAGGCGCCATGCTCACCCACGGCAACCTGGTCGCCAATGTGCTGCAGGCAAGAGCATGGTTCAGCCAGGTCGAACTGGCCGACGGAACCTATGTGTGCGCGTTGCCGCTGTATCACATCTTTTCATTGACGGCCAACTGCCTGCTGTTTACCACGGTGGGCTGCACCGGGCTCCTGATCACCAACCCGCGCGATCTGCCGGCCTTCATCAAGGACCTGCGCAAATATCCACCCAATTATTTCATGGGCGTCAATACGCTTTTCAATGCGCTGACGCACGCACCGGGCTTTACGGCGATTGATTTCAGCAAGCTGCGTATCACGCTCGGTGGCGGTATGGCCGTGCAACGCGCGGTGGCCGAGCGCTGGCAGCAGCTGACCGGCTGCGTCATCACGCAGGCCTGGGGCCTGACTGAAACCTCCCCGGCCGTCTGCGTCAACCCGTTGGTGGGCGCGGATTTCAATGGCTCCGTCGGGCTGCCGATCGCCGCGACCGAAGTCTCCATCCGTGACGATGACGGCAAGGAGCTTGAGCTCAATGCCACCGGCGAGATCTGCGTCCGCGGACCGCAGGTTATGCGTGGCTACTGGCAGCGCCCGGATGAAACGGCCAAGGTCATGCTGCCCGATGGCTGGCTCCGCACTGGCGACATCGGCCACATGGACAATCAGGGCTACGTGTTCATCAGCGACCGCAAGAAAGACATGATCAACGTCTCAGGCTTCAAGGTGTTTCCGAACGAGGTCGAGGACGTGGTGGCCAATTACCCGGGCGTGATGGAAGTGGCCGCCGTCGCGCAGCCGGATGAGCGCTCAGGCGAAGTCGTAGCCATATTTGTGGTCAAGAAAGATCCCAATATAACCGCCGAGGCGCTGATCCAGCACTGCCATAAGTTTCTCACCGGCTATAAGGTCCCTCGCCACGTGTACTTCAGAACCGAGCTGCCCAAGACCAACGTGGGCAAGATTCTCAGGCGCGCGCTGCGAGACGAGCTGCTACACCCACCGACGACCTAGCGCGCGGATCGGCGCTTCGGCTTTGATGCGGCCGCTGGCGAGTGGCCCGTCTGCCGCATCAGATAGACGCCGATGCCGACCCGTTCGTTACTGCCGGCGCCGCTCGGCTTGGTCTTATGAAGCTTTTTTTGGATGTCGGCCCAGCGGCCGACACCGTCCAGCAAAGCGGCAGCCCGTTCGGCAAACGTGGTCTGAAACAGCGCCGCTTCCTCCAGCGAACGGGCCAGCAGGTCCTGCGAACCGACGAAGGTCGGGTTATCGGGTTGCTCTGCGTTTTGCACCAGTGCTGCCGCCAGATCGTGGATTTTCTTTGCGAGGTCATAGATCACATCGTTGCTGTAAGCGCGTAGCCGTGTGCTGCCCTTGAGCAGTTGCACCTGGCCGGCCCGGGTCCGCCTCACTGCGCCGGTTTTTTCCAGCTCCTTTAGCACCGACACCGGCGTAACGTCGCCCCCGTAACGCTTGACCAGCGCGTGGAAGCTCTCTTCGCTCCCTGCGATCGCGAGCTTGCCGGGCTCGCCGGCTTCGTCCAGAAATAGCGGATCAGTCTTCCATCCCTGGATTACACGTGCGGTTCTTTGCCGGGGCGCGCTTTTGATGAGCGGCACGGGCCGATTCTCCATCGCCGCGGCCAGTGCCCGAACCTCCTTCCGCGTCAGTCCGGTAATCGCTGAGATCCTGGAGTGGTTAGGACGGCCGTTTGCCTTTTTGTCCTCGGCCGCCGCGCGTACGCAGGCCAACTTGACCGCCGCGGCGAGATCTCCGGCGCCTAGGCCGGCTTTCAATGACAGCTTTGCCAGTGGCTGCAGTCCATGCGCAATCGACTCTAGGGCTGCCTGGTGGGCAGAATTTCGGTCTCTTTCAATCAGGGGCAATTTCGCCATGAATAAGTCAGGCTGCAGATACAAATTATTATTCCACACCGAACCCCTTAGCGGTCTGTGCAGAATGGGAACAATCCGACTCCTACGCGTCGAAGTTGCTTGCGGTTTCTGATTGCGGCCGCCGCATCGACGGCGTGTTGAGCAAGCCAATCGTCGATTTCGTGAAGGAAAACGCGACCGCGCTCGTAGGCAAACGCCTTGAAATTAGCGACATCTCGTAATCGAATATCTGTGTTTTCAGCTCTAATCCAAAACATGACCGGTTGTCGACCGTCGGCACCAATTCCCCTAGTCGCTGCCGTTGCGGCATCAACTAGGAATGCAAAATTTGGCTCGAATGGAATTATCCCTTCGGTTATGAACTGCATCTGTCGCCGCACAAGTCGAAAAGTTCCAGATGCCGTCCGCTTTACGTTTCCGTAACGAATTAACACGGAAATCACGGCTTTTGGCGAATGAGTAATTCCCGTCAACTTCATTAGTCCGCTAAATCCAATTTTCCCCTTGAGCGGCAAATCGAGAGGCTGCCCGGAGGAGTTAATGTACGACGGGTGCTTTAGCCAATTGTCGACTAGTTGCGAATAACTATAGCTCTCAGTCTGTCGGACAACTTTAAGTTTGGTCCTCGATCTAGGTGCGATAATCAATGCGTTTTTGATCGTGTTATTTAGCTGCCGATCCGTCATGCCGGAATTTCTCAGGAAGGCAAAAATCGGTATTAACAGCGCTTCGACTTCGGGTTGCTCGCTATTGCGTTGCCGAATTTTTTTGTTACGTATTGGTCCGCGCCGCATGTTTTTTCCAGGTTTTCGCCAATCGGGTTAAATTCAGTGTTCCGGCCGAATCCTAATATGACTTGGCTTCGGGACAGCAAGACGTAGTCTGCATGCAGGAGAGCAAATCACGTTAATTTCATATGGAATCCTTGCTCGATCCCATGGAAGGTGCAAGTTTGATTGCAACTTGGGTTATTGCCAAAGGAGTTGCGCAATCCTCAGCTTTTAATCGGCGCTGCGTATTGTGCACATGGGGCAGATTCGCGCACTGACTTGCTTTAAGGATTGGCGACGGCAGATTGCCAATCTTTACGACTGGCCGCGCCCGTTAAGAATGGAATTGATTGAGGGAGGCTCTAGACCAAAAGATTCGTTGGTGAAATCTTAACTACTAGGCAAATTCATCGCGCCTAGTCCTGGGTTTGTCGAAGGCACGACAATCCCACGGACCGTGAAGGAATTAAGCGCTATTTGGAAACGCCCGGCGTAACTCCGCTGCCTGATGATCAACGGGCGCGCGACAAATTAAGGGCCGCCCGCGCCGCCGATCATCCCGTCTTTGACAGGGGCAGCGGGCCTAGCACCACCGATCATGCCTTCCGCGCCGCCGATCATCCCGGCCGCACCGCCGATCATCCCGTCTTTGACAGGAGCAGCAGGCCTAGCACCACCGATCATCCCGGCTGCACCGCCGATCATGCCAGCTGCACCGCCAATCATCCCGTCTTTGACGGGGGCAGCGGGCCTAGCACCACCGATCATCCCGGCTGCGCCGCCGATCATGCCAGCCGCACCGCCGATCATCCCGTCTCTAACAGGGGTAGCGGGCCTAGCACCACCGATCATCCCGGCTGCGCCGCCGATCATGCCAGCCGCACCGCCGATCATCCCGTCTCTAACAGGGGTAGCGGGTCTAGCACCACCGATCATCCCGGCTGCGCCGCCGATCATGCCAGCCGCACCGCCGATCATCCCGTCTCTAACAGGGGTAGCGGGTCTAGCACCACCGATCATCCCGGCTGCGCCGCCGATCATGCCAGCCGCACCGCCGATCATCCCGTCTCTAACAGGGGTAGCGGGTCTAGCACCACCGATCATCCCGGCTGCACCACCAATCATGCCAGCGGGGCGAGCCCCATAGGATGCCGCTTGGCTTGCTGGCGCAGAAACTAACGCAGCGATTCCAGTCAGCGCCAATGACAACAAAATTCGAGATCGCATTTTATTCACCCTCTTAAAGACTAATCACTAATTCGTTTTTTCAATTTTTGTCGGCTCAACGACAGCAGCTCCGAAATCCCGCTCCCTAAATGAGAACGTGCACACGCCATATCGCGCGCCGGCCGGATCTTGAAAATCAGATTCCTTTGACACGACCCATCGATCTAGCTCCTCGAGATTCTTTTGCATATGCGTGCGGAGATAGGCGTCCATTTCATCGCGAAATGCCGTCGACACGGTCGATTCAGTAACAACTGCAACGTCGTAAAAGCGCGCGTCCTCCGGATTTCTCATCAGATTGTGCGCGAGGTTGTCTGAATACGCTCCAAGCATCCGCCCCATGTGCACTACCCGCGTTGCATCCATACCGACGGGGACAAACACTCGGCTCACGCACCTGACGAATTTATTTACATGTATCTCAACGCATCCAGCCGCTGCCAACTCATCCAGAACCAAATTTGCTTCGGAGCCAGGAATAGCAGCGTCAACTAGATCCGAAAAAGTCTTAAAGTTGCGCTCTGGCTGGAGAGACAAATCCACCGGCGCGCCGTAGGGTGTACTAAAACGCGGATCGTCATGCCAAGTTGAAAGTACTTGCGATAGCTCGGTCATTTTTGCTGTGCCGTGCGACCGACGTTCCCGCCGCTCAGCACGCCGCGTTAAAAGGGCCTCGACCTCGCTGCGATTTAGACCAGCCATCAACGCGAGCCTTGGTATTGTCGCGGGCCGACCTAGTTCTATGAGCCGCTCTGCGAGCGTCTCTAAGTAAATCGTCTTGAAAACCTCGCCGACGTCCGCGGCTTCAACCCCGTAATGCAAAACCAATGGCATAAGCGGGCGCATCGTTGACTCCAAGGAGTCAAGAAACGCACCGCGCGCCGCGCTTTCCTGCGAATCGAGGTTCACAAAACTCCCTCTTATTCAGCGACGAAGGTCTCAGTTCCCGCTGATTTTATTTGACAATATCGGGAGAATTACCTTATGTCAATGAAGGACCTACAATAAGTTATTAGCAATGCGAGTAAGCGCCACAGCTAGCCCGCCGCCTTCGTCTGGAGTGGTTTTTTGCCGAGCATTTTGGTGCGACGCGGAAGATCGCAAGCTGCTCGGTTAGGTTGATGAATTCGCTATCGTCCAGGTAACCGCAAAATGCGAGATCAGATAATCGGACGGCTTGAATGAACTCTTTATGGCTGATATTTGAATTATTTAAATAATTCAATTAGTTATAATATTCTACGTCGACATTCTGACCGACCGTAAAACGCCGGTTCGTTCTAAATCTATCCTAGAGCTGGCTAATTTCTAATCGCGCTGGCCGCCTAAAACGCTAACAATTTGGCCCTGCACCATCTCTGCCGCGGCCCGCGGGTCTGCAGCGTCCCGAATCGGCCGACCTACAACAATGTAGTCGGCTCCATATTCAAACGCCTGTTGAACGGAAACGACGCGCTTTTGATCATCGGTCGGCCGATTTTCCACCGGACGGATGCCCGGGGTGACGACCAGCAATCGCTGATCAATGAACTGGCGCAGCATCTTAACTTCCAGCCCCGATGAGATGACGCCGTCGCAGCCGGCTTCGAGTGCCCGGCGTGCGCGCGACAGCACCAGCTGCTCGATCGGGCAATCGAAGCCAAGATCATCCAGATCCCCGCGATCCAGGCTCGTCAGCACCGTTACGGCCAGGACCTTGACGTCGCCCTTGGCTTCGCCAGCTGCCTGCATGATGGACTGGTTGCCGTGGACCGTAGTGAACGTGACGCCGCGATTTTGTAATTGACGCACGGCGGCCGACACGGTGGCCGGCACGTCGAAAAATTTCAGGTCAACGAAAATCTTTTTATCCCGCGCCACCAGCCAGTCGAGCAAACCAAAATACTCGCCGCTCATGAACAGCTCGAGTCCGAGCTTGTAGAACAGGACCGCATCACCAAGCAGGTTGACTGTGCGTCGCGCTGCCTCCGCGTCGGGCACATCCAACGCGAAGATCAACCGCTCGCGGACCGGAATCGGCTTCAGGTTCAAGTGCGCTCCCCGGGATCGAACAATCTTCGGTGCTCGAGTATGGCGTAGCGATCAGTCATACCGGCTATGTAGTCGGCCACGGTACGCGCCCGGCCCGGCGCGCCCTCGCGGACCTCGGCCTCGGCGGCCGCGGCATGGTATTCGCCAGGCAGCAGCCGGATGTCCCCCATGAACGCCTCAAACAGGGCTTTGAGCACGCGTCCGGCCTTGCTCGTCATGCGCAGCACCCGGTGATGCCGATACACGTGCTCCCGCAGGAAGCGCTTGAGCTCGAGATTTTGCTCCCGCATCGGCGCGCTCATGCCGATCAGCGGTTCCCGTTGTGCCCGCACCGCATCGATGTCGGCCGGCGCGGCGGCCTGCAGGCGCGCGGCGCTGGCCTCGATTACATCCGAGACCACCTCGTTGATCATGCGCCGCACGGTCTCGTGCACGACGCGCCGCTCCGCCAGTCCTGCATATTGCGCCCGCACGGCCTCAACGTGATGCCGGACCAGCTCCACGGCGCAGAGCTCATCGAGACTCAGGAACCCAGCCCGGATGCCGTCGTCGACGTCGTGATTGTTGTAGGCGATTTCATCGGCCAGATTCGCCAGCTGCGCTTCCAGCCCCGGCTGCTGGCCGCGCACAAAGCGCTCGCCGACGTCGCCCAGCGCCCGGGCTTTGGGCAGCGCGCAGTGCTTCAAAATGCCCTCACGGCTCTCGAAGGTCAGGTTCAGCCCGGGAAAGGTCGGGTAACGCTCCTCGAGCTCATCGACAACGCGCAGCGACTGCAGATTGTGCTCGAAGCCGCCGTACTCGCGCATGCATTCATTGAGCGCGTCCTGGCCAGCGTGACCGAAAGGGGTGTGGCCCAGATCATGCGCCAGCGAGATGGCTTCGGTCAGGGTCTCGTTCAGATGCAGTGCGCGGGCAATCGAGCGGGCAATCTGCGCCACTTCGATTGAGTGGGTCACGCGGGTGCGGTACAGGTCGCCCTCGTGGTTGACGAACACCTGCGTCTTGTAGGCCAGGCGCCGGAAAGCATTGGAGTGGATGATCCGGTCCCGGTCGCGCTGGTATTCGCCGCGGTAGTTCGGGCCGGGTTCGGCAAAGCGCCGGCCGCGCGAACGCGACTCGTGCGCCGCGAAGGGCGCGAGCGTTGCGCCGTTGTCCGCATCGGCATTCATGCGCCACCAAAGTACGCGGCGAGCGTGGCACGCAGCGCATCGTCCGGATAGTCGCCGGTCAACTCCGCCTGACCGAAGCGCTTAAGCAGCACCAGATGCAGCCGCCCCGCCCGCGCCTTCTTGTCAATGCCCATGTACTTGAGCGCGCGTGCCGCGCCGATCTGCGGCCCCGCGAGCGGCAGCCCCGCGCGGCGCAGCAGCGCCTCGACGCGGGCGACATCCGCAGCCGCAATATGGCCGAGCCGGTGCGAGAGGTCCGCGGCCATCAGCAGCCCCGCGCCGACGGCCTCGCCGTGCAACCACTGGGTATAACCGGTCGCCGCCTCGATGGCGTGACCGAACGAATGCCCCAGATTCAGCAGTGCCCGATCGGCACGCTCGCGCTCATCGCGCGCGACAATCTCGGCCTTGATCTGGCAGGAGCGCAGGATGGCATGCGCCAGTGCCGCCGGGTCGCGATGCAGCAGTGCCGGCAGCTGCTGCTCAAGCCAGCTGAAAAACGCCGCGTCGCAGATCAGACCGTACTTGATGATCTCGGCCAGCCCCGCCCGCAGCTCCCGGTCCGGCAGCGTGGCGAGCACCTCGGTGTCGCTCAGCACCGCGCGCGGCTGATGGAAGGCCCCGATCAGATTCTTTCCGCCCGGGTGGTTCACCGCCGTCTTGCCGCCGACCGCCGAATCCACCTGGGCCAGCAGCGTTGTCGGCACCTGAACGAACGCCACCCCGCGCTGGTAGCAGGCCGCGACGAACCCGGCCAGATCGCCGACCACGCCGCCGCCCAGGGCTACGACCGTGGCATCGCGCCCGAAGCGGTTGGCCACCAGCACGTCAAAAACACGGCCGGCGGTGGCGAGCGTCTTGTGCTGCTCGCCGTCGGGCAGGATGACTTCAACGATGTGCCGCCCCGCAAGGCTGCGGACCAGTTGCGCGGCGTATACCGGCGCGACCGTGGTATTGCTCACCAGCAGCAGGTCGGCGCCCGGCACGTGGTCGGCGACCAGCTGCGGCTGCTGAATCAATCCCGGCCCGATCAGTATCGGGTAGGCACTATCCTGCAGCTTGACCGTCAGTGTTTGCATGGGCGGTTTCGGGTGGCCATGGGCCGCCATGCGGACAGCCAGCGGCCTTCGGACGGCGCTCAGTATAGTGACCGGACCGCCTTTACGCGCGGGTAACACCGCTGGCAGCGGCGACCTGGAACGCCGCGACGATGCGCTCGGCAACCTGCCCGACGCCCCGGCGCGTGGTGGAAATCGAAAAGTCCGCAACCTCGCGGTACAGCGGTTCGCGGATCAGCATCAGCTGCTCGAGCCTCACTTTCGGATCGGTGCCCTGCAGCAGCGGACGGTGCCGCGTGCGCCCGGCCCGCTCCACCTGCAGGGCGATGGAAGTCTCCAGGTACACCACCCAGCCGCGCTCGGCGATCAGGCGGCGGTTATCGGGGTCAAGCACGGCCCCGCCGCCGGTGGCGAGCACGATGTGATCGCGGGCGCTCAGCTCGGCGATGATGTCCCGCTCCCGGCGCCTGAAACCCGACTCCCCCTCCCGCTCAAAGATCAGCGGGATATCGGCGCCGGTGCGCAGCTCGAGTTCCTGATCGCTGTCGAGGAACGGGTAGCCGAGCAGCCGGCTGACGCGCCGACCCACGGCAGTCTTGCCCGAGCCCATGGGGCCGACCAGAAATATGTTGCTGCTGCCAATCATGCGCGGCCGAATACGGCGTATCCGGCATCATAAACAAAGCGGCCGCCCTGAAGGCGGCCGCTGTGGTTTGGACCTTAAGGTCAGTTTAGGGACAGGCGACCGGCGGCACGTCGGTGCCAAACGGGCTGATCTCGCCTGGAATCGCCGCCTGGATGTTGTCGACATAGCTGGCCAGCATCGGCAGCCAGAAGCTCGTGCTGCTCGAGGACTGCGTGCCGGTCACCGTCGCGGTAGCCGTCAGCGATACGTACACCCAGTCGGCATAGTCTTCCGGGTACAGCACGTTGAGCGAAGCTGAGCCGGGCTCCGACGATTCATTCGTGGTGACCGTGGCTGGCGCCACCGCGGCAATGTTGCCCGGAAAGACCGGACTGGTCGTGGCCGGACAGGTTAAATTGACGTTCTGCGTCCACTGACTCGTGCCGGCGACCCAATCGCCCAGGGCGAAATTCACGGAGGAAACCACCATCGTGACGTTCACCCCGTCCACCGGATTGCCGGCCGAATCCACCGCGGTCACGACCCACGGCATGATGAATTGTGTCTTGGCGGCGTTTTCGCTGATGAAGGCGCCGGTGCCGAGGGACAGGAACACGGTCTGACCGCCCACGGTGAGGCTCACCTGCCCGGCCGGCACGGCCGGGAACGCCGGCACGGTGCCGGTAATCGTCACGCCGTCCTTGGTGCTCGCCGCCCCGCTGGCGGTGTACACCGTCTGCGCCTGACCCTGGCTGTTGGTGATCGCGGTACCGACCGACAGTGATCCGCCGGTTACATCCTGCAGCTCAAAGTCGATGGTCTGGTTGGCGACCAGATTGCCGTTCGCATCCGTCAGCGTGGCGCTGATGGTGCTCTCGCCTTCTGTCGGGACCGTATCGGGGCTCGCCTGCAGCACCAGCATGGTCGGAGCGGTGGCGACAAAATTCACATTGTCCTGCGCGGTGACGGCCGTGCCGGTCGCAGTAATGACCGCGGGACCCGCTGAAGTCGAGGAAATCATGACCGTCGCCGTGCCGGTCGCGTCCGTCACGGCCGTGGTGGAGACTTCACCGGGAACGCCGCCGAAAATACCGCGCGTCGTCGAGAATGTGACCGTCTGGCCGACCTGCGGTGCGCCGCCTGCCGTCCAGGTCACCGACACCGCCTGGCTCGTGCCGATCGGAATATTGGTGCCGGTCGCCGGCGTGGTAAACGAAAACAGCTGGTTGCTGATCGTGATCGCTTCCTGCGCGGTCAAACCGAGGGATGTGGCGGTCAGCGTGTCGCTGGCGGCTAGGCCTGCGGTCATCGTAAAGCTGGCATTGCCGGCCGCGTCGGTCACAAGATTGGCCGAGCTCAGCGCGTTGCCGGCCGAATCGTTGATGACGACGGGTTCATTGCCGATACCGGCCCCGCCTGAGTCAGTCAGCGCAACGGTGTAGGTGCCCTGATTGCCCGAAATCAGGGTGTTGGGTCCGGCCAGGTTCAGGCTCGTCCCGATCACGCTCACCGTAATCTGCGCCGTGCTGCTGCCGGCGGTCGCGGTCACCGTGATCACCCGGTCGGTCGGATCGCTGGCAGTCACCAGCTGAATCGTGGCCGCGCCATTGCTGCCGGTGATGGCCGGGTTGGTGCCCGACAGGCCACCGGAGGAAGCCGAGAAAGTCACGGCGACATTGGGCAGCAGCTGGTTGCTCGCGCCGCGCACCAGCGCGGTGATGGTAGCCGGCGTCGAGCCGTTGGACGGCATCTGCGGCTCGCTGGTTGTCAGGCTGATGGTCTGCTGCGCATTGATCACCTGGACCACGATGGTGCCGTCGATGCCACCGGAGGCGGCCGTTACCGTGATATTGGTGCCGGAGGCGACCCCGCTACCCGACACGGTGGCGCTCGCCACGCCGTTGGTATCAGTGGTCCCTGAAACCACCACGACGGAGCCGGCGGTGGCCGCAAAAGTTACTGTCACGCCGGTGACCGCATTGCGGTTGGCATCCAGCGCGGTCGCGGTAATGGTCGCCAAGGCCGAGCCGTCCGTCGGGATCGTGGCCACTGAGGTCGTCAGCGTGATGCTCGCGACGCCGTTGCTGCCGCCGCCAGAGCTGGATCCGCTGGTGCACGTGGCAAAGTCGCTGCAGCTGTTTTTGCCGCCGCTGCAACCGGTAAAGGCGTTGAAGGCCACGACCGCGGCCAGGAACACCAGGAAATTAGCAATGCGCATATTCGTCACCCAAAAATGAAGGATCGTGGAGGCGGCGGAACCCCATGGCTGCCTTAGTTAACATTGACCCCTTCTCGGATGATCTTCGGCGTCACGAAGATCAGCAGCTCATCCTTCTTATTGATCTTGGTCGTGGTCTTGAACAGGTTGCCGAGCACCGGGATATCGCCCAGGTAGGGCACCTTGGTCTCGTTGTCCGTTTCAGTGGTCTGCAGGATGCCGCCGACCACCACGGTCTGGCCATCACTGACCAGCACCTGCGTGGTGATCGCGCGCGTGTCGATGGACGGCACGTTCACGCCGCCGCTGGCCACGACCACCGTGCCGACGCTGTCGTCGGACACATCCATATCGAGGATGATGCGGTTGTCCGGCGTGATCAGCGGTGTGACTTTCAGTTCCAGCACCGCGTCCTTGAACGAAATCGTGGTCGCGCCGCTCGAGGCCGACTGCTGATAGGGGATTTCCACACCCTGCTTGATCGTCGCCTGCTTCTGGTTGGCGGTGATGAAGCGCGGCGAGGACACGACCTTGCCGCGGCCTTCGGTCTGCGCCGCCGACAGCTCCAGATCCAGAATGTGGCTGTTGCCGAGCAGTGCAAAGGCGATGCTGCCGGCCGGCGTCGACACCGGCAGGTTCACGTTATAGCGGTCCACTGCGGCCGCCCCCGTGCCGACCGCCACCGGATTGACGGTGCCGGTGGTGCCGAGATTGGTGATCGCCGAGGCAATACCGAGGTCGGTGCCGGCGGCCGTGCCGGTAGTTTCAAACAGTCCGTTGCCGCCAACGCTGCTGGTGGCGGTCACGCCGAGCACCGCGCCCAAGTCGCGCTCGAAGTCGTCATTGACGATCACGATGCGGGCCTCGATCAGCACCTGCCGTACCGGAATGTCCAGGGTCGCAACCAGCTTGCGCACCTCGGTCAGCTTCTCGACGGTATCGGTGACCAGCAGCGTATTGGTGCGCACATCGAAGCTGACCGTACCGCGGCTCGAAAGTACCGAACTGCTGCTGCCACCACTGGCGCCGCCGGCGACACCCTTGAGCAGCCCGGCGATATCGGCGGCCTTGGCGTAATTAATCTGCAGGTACTCGGAACGCACCGGTACCAGTTCGCGAATGTCCTTTTTGGAGGCCAGCTCCGCCTTCTCGCGGGAAGCCAGCTCTTCGGCCGGGGCAATGATGATGACGTTGCCCTGCTGGCGCTTGTCCAGTCCCTTGGTGCGCATCACGATATCGAGGGCCTGATCCCACGGTACGCTTTGCAGCCGCAGCGTCACGCTGCCGGTCACGGTATCGCTGACGACGATGTTCTGGCCGCTGGCGTCAGCCAGCAGCTGCAGCACCGCGCGCGTCTCGATGTCCTGGAAGTTCAGCGACAGCTTCTCGCCCCTGTACTCCACCTTGTCGTCCGTCACGGCGGTCGCAGCGGCCCTGCGGGGCTGCACTTCGACCACATACTGATCGTCGGACTGGTACGCCAGCTGTTCGAAATCGCCCGAGCCATCGAGCACGATGCGGGTATCGGCGCCCTGGCGAGCGGCCTCAAAGCCGGTGATCGGCGTGCCAAAATCCATGGTGTCATAGCGCCGCTGCAGCGTCTTCGGCAGATCGGTGCCGCTGAAGCTGACGAAAATCTGCGAGCCCTGCTGCTGCAGGTTGATCGGCGTGCGCGGATCGCTCAGGCGCACGACCAGGCGGCCGACATTGCCTTCGCCGCGTCGAAAATCAATGCTGCGGATACTGCGAGCGCCGCCGCTGGCGGCGGTTGCGGCCTGGCTGGGCTGGGCAGCGGCCACCACGGTGCCGGTCCCGACCGTCACGATCAGGTCGTTGCCGTCGATGCGGGTCGTATACGGCTGCAGCGTGTCGAGGTTCAGGACGATGCGCGAGCGGCCATTGGCCTCGGCGGCCAGCAGCGTGTCGATGCCGCCGGCCCGCACGTCAATGCGCCGCGAGGGCAGGGCGAGGCTCGTATTGACCAGATCGAGCGAAATGCGCGCCGGCTTGTCGATGGTGAATGACAGCGGTTCCGGCGCGGGCCCGGACATATGCAGCGTCAGCTGCACCTGCTTGTCACTTAAGGTCTGCACGTCGATGGACTGCAGCTGATTGGCCGCCGCGTCGGCCGCCACGGCCGCAACGCCCGACAGCAGGCCGGCGGTCAGGAGCGCGGCTATGCCGAGCACCAGGCGCAGCGGTTTAACGGCAATACTTCGGTTCATTCGCATTTTCTCCCAGCCGATCACTCGTTCAACGGCAGTTCAGCGGGTCGCTCAAGGTACCCGCCGAGATTGTCCGGAACGACTTCCGTAATACTGATCTTGTTCGGCGAAATCGCTGTGATCTTGCCGTCATTCTGCCCAATATAATTTCCGACGATGACGCGCTGCACCCGCCCGTCCTTGACCCGCACGAGCGCGCAGTTCTGGCCGTTGAGGTTCAGCGTGCCGACCATCTTCAGCGAATCGAGCGAGAACTGTTCGAGGAACTCGTGATTGCGCCGATCGGCCGGCCGGTTGCGCATCGCGCTGCCGGCGCCGGAGCCGCCAGGCACGAACGGCGAGCGGCGCGCCGAGCTCGTATAAGCATAGGTGTCGAACGGCTTGACCTCGGGGAGCGGTTCCACGCGGCCGCCGGGCTGGTGCTTGACCTCATCGATAAACCGGTCGAGCTCGGCGTCGCGGCCGGAACAGCCGGCGAGCAGACCCAGAGTTAAGGCGGCTACGCCAAGCAGCGCCGCGCCTCGTGCGCCAAAGTGCCTCATGCGCCACCTCCGGCCTTTTTCCTGGCCGCGTCGGCCTTGCGCTTCTCGGCCTCCGCGGCCGCTACTTCATCATCATCCAGGTAGCGGTAGGTCTTGGCGGTCACGTTCATTTCCAGCTGGTCATAGACGCTCGAGCCGCCAACCGGTTTGATCTGAACGTCATGCAGCGTGACGATGCGCCCGAGCGCGGCGATGCCGCTGACGAACTGGCCAAACTGGTGGTAGCTACCATCCAGCCTGATCGCAATCGGCCGCTCGGCATAAAAGTCGAGCTTGGCCTCGGCCATCGGCTGAAACAGCTTCTGCTGCAGGCCCTGCGCGAGCGCCACCTGCGAGATATCCTCCAGCAGGTTGTCGACTTCGGTCTTGCTCGGCAGCTGGCGCAGCATGAAGCCAAAGGACTTCTCGATGTCGGCCAGCTGCTGCTTGTAAAGATCCAGGTTCACGGCCTTGGCGTGCTTGTCGCGGAATTCCCCGCGCAGCGCCGATTCCTGGTCCTGCAGCGCCTGCAGTTGCGGGCTGAGGGAATTCCACACCAGAAAATACAGGCACAGCGCCGCGACGGCCACGAAGCACAGGCCCACGGCCCCGGCCCGCACCGCGAGCGGCCAGCGGCCGGGATCGCGTGGATCGAGGTTGCGCAGTTCGTCGAGCAGCTTCATGCGCCACCCCCGGCGTGCGCCGCGCGCTTGGGCTTGGCGGAGGCAGCGGCCTGCTCATCGTCGGCCGCAGTACTGGTCTCATCGGCATTGAGCTTGAAATTCAGCCCCGCGTTGTCATTCTTGGCGGTGCTCTCGATCACTTCCAGGTCGGCGTTGCGCATCCACTGCGAGGCATCGATCGCGCGGTAGAAGTTGGAGACCCGGGTCGAGGACTGGGCGACGCCTTCGAATTTCAGCTTGCCGGCCGCTTTGCACAAACGAGGTCAGGTAAGTGCCGTCGGGCAGGGTGTTGACGATCTCGTCGAACAGGTGCACTTCCTCGGAGCGCGAGCGCTGCAGCTTGTCGATGACCTGCATGCGGGAAATAAACCGCTGCTTCTGCGACTCCAGATCGTTGATCTCCTCGATCTGCTTGTCGACGATCTTGATCTGCGCGCGCAGCCGGTCGTTGCGGGCGCTCTGCGCATTGATCATCGAGTCGACCAGCAGGTAACCGGCGAAGGTCGCGACCAGGGCCGCGACCGCGGCGCCGCCCAGCGACACGAGGAACTTGATCCGCCGGTCTTTGCGCTGCGTCTCCCGCCAGGGGAGCAGGTTTATTCTTGGCATGTCAGTCGAAGCTCCGCAGGGCCAGGCCGCAGGCGGTCAGCAGCGCCGTCGCATCGCGCTGCACGGCCTGAGCCCGGGCCTTGGCTGAAAGTTTCATTTGGCCGAGCGGATCGCCTTTTTCGGCCGCGATGCCGACGCGGCTCTGGATCACATCGGCCACTCCGGGCACATTGCCGCAGCCGCCGCAGATCAGGATCTTGTCCGGCTGCTCGCGACCGCTCCCGGAAGCTAGGTAGAACTGCAGCGAGCGGCTGACCTGCTGGGTCATGTCGTCAATAAACGGGTCGAGCACCTCGGCCTGGTAGTTGCCCGGCAGGCCGCCTTCCTTCTTGGCGCGGCCGGCCTCTTCCATGGTCAGCCCGTAGGTGCGCATGATCTCTTCGGTCAGCTGCTGGCCGCCGAAGGTAAAGTCACGGGTGTAGACGACCCTAAGGTTGCGCAGCACGCTGAACGTGGTGCTGCTGGCGCCAAAATCCACCACCGCGATGCTGCGGTCGATGCCACCGTCGGGCATCTGATGGGTCATCAGCTTGCAGGCGTTTTCCAGCGCGAAGGCCTCGACATCGACGATCCGCGGAATCAGGCCCGCGGCGGCCACCGCGGCGCGGCGCTGATCGACGTTATCGGTGCGTGAGGCGACCAGCAGCACGTCCACCGCATCGGCGTCCTTGTCGGAGGGCCCCAGCAGTTCAAAGTCGTAGCTGACCTCATCCATCGGGAAGGGGATGTACTGGTCGGCCTGCATTTCGACCTGCGATTCGAGCTCGCTGTCGCGCAGGCCGCCCGGCATCTGGATAATCTTGGTAATGGCGGCATCGCCGCTGATCGCGATGGCCACTTCGGTGCTGCGTGCGCCCGAGCGTTTGACAGCGCGATTGATCGCATCGCCGACCGCTTGCGGGTCGACAATGCTCTTTTCGTTCATGGAGTTAGGCGGCGTAGGCTCGGCGGCATACGCTTCCACCCGATACTGGCCGCCGGCCATGGCGAGCTCAATGAGCTTGATGGACGACGTCGTAATATCCAGGCCAAGTAACTGGCGATACTTACGCGAGAACAGGAACACTTTTTCCCTTCCTTGTCAGTAAGATACGCGACATGGCGTGGAAATTAACACTGATAAACACCGCAAATATATATCAGCCTTTAGTTAAATTGAACGTGAGCACGCTCACGAAACCGGCCGATACCCCGCTGCCACGGACCCACCCTAATAAGGCATGCTCACCCTAAGGGCTTCGAGCCAAGCCCTGCGGGCGCACTTCAACACGCGCTCGGGCCCTAGCGCAATAACCGGAGTGTTAAATCCGTGAAGTCCCGCACGTTTCGCTTGCTCCTGGGCCTGGGCGCCACAGCCGCCGGCCTCGCACTGCTGGGTTTATATGCGCTGGCGGGCAGTTACGTGTACTTGTACCCCTCGCTGCCGACGCTCGATGCCATGCGCGGAGTGGCCACGCAGGTGCCGCTTCGGGTCTATACGCGCGACGGCGAGCTCATCGGCCAGTTCGGCGACAAGCGCCTGATCCCGGTGAGCTACGACCAGATCCCGCCGCTGGTGCGCGAGGCCTTCGTCGCCGCCGAGGACGATCGGTTCTGGCAGCACCACGGCATCGATTACCTGGGGATGGTGCGCGCGCTGTTCGTCGACATTTCGTCGCACGAGTTCTCGCAGGGCGCCAGCACGATCACGATGCAGGCGGCGCGCAACATGTTCCTGACGCTGGATAAGACGGTGCGCCGCAAGCTCCAGGAAGTGTTCGTGACGCTGCGCATGGAGCGCGAATTTTCCAAGCAGCAGATCCTCAATACCTACCTGAACGTGATTTTCTTCGGCCAGCGCGCCTACGGCGTCGCCGCCGCCGCCGAGGTGTACTTCGGCAAGCCGCTCAGCGATCTGTCGCTGGCCGAGGCAGCGACCTTAGGCGGTCTGCCGCAGGCGCCGTCGCGCTTCAATCCGGTCACCAACCCCAAGGAAGCGGCCCGGCGGCGCCATTACGTGCTGCAGCGCATGGTGGCGCTGCGTTACGTGGACGCGGCCACCGCCGCGCAGGCCGATGCCGAGCCGATGCATGCGAGGGAATACGCGCTGCGCATCGACGTCGAGGCCTCCTATGTCGCCGAGATGGCGCGCCAGGAGATCATCAACCGCTACGGCGAGGCGGCGGTCAACAACGGCTACCGGGTGATCACGACCCTGGATGGGCGGCTGCAGACCGTGGCCGACCGGGCGCTGCGCCTCGGGCTGATCTCCTATGACCGCCGCCACGGCTACCGCGGCCCGATCCGCAATGCGCCGCTCGAGGCCGGTGCCCCGACCGCTCGCTTCGAGCAGCTGCTCGCCGGCTTGAGCGACGTCGGCATCCTGCACCCGGCGATCGTCGTTTCGGTGGCGCCGACCGCGGCCCGGGTGTACGTGCGTTCGAGCGGGTTTGCGCAGATCGACATGGACGGCCTGAACTGGGCCCGTGCGCCGGGAACGGCTGCGAAGGCCGACGCCGCCGTGCACCGTGGCGATGTCGTGTATGTCATCGCCGATGAGCACGGCAATGCGCAGCTCGCCCAGCTGCCGGAAGTCCAGGGCGCCATGGTCGCGCTCGATCCCAATGATGGCGCCATCACCGCGCTGGTCGGCGGCTTCGATTACTACGCCAACGCCTTCAACCGCATCACCCAGGCCAAGCGCCAGCCGGGCTCGGGTTTCAAGCCGTTTCTGTATTCGGACGCGCTCGAGCACGGCATCACGACGGCGAGCATCTGGATGGACGCGCCGCCGTATATCTCCGACGACAAGGGCGCCGAGCAGTCCTGGCGACCGCAAAACTCCGGCGGCAGCACGGATTTTCTGGGTCCGATCCGCTTTCGCGAGGCTCTCGTCCGCTCCCGCAACCTGGTCTCGATCCGGGTACTGCGCACGGTCGGCGCCGACGACGTCATTGCCTACGCCAGCCGGTTCGGTTTTGACCCGGACAGCATGCCGCACACCGAATCGCTGGCCTTAGGATCGCTCAGCGCAAGCCCGCTGCAGGTGGTGACCGGTTACGCGGTCTTTGCCAACGGCGGCTACAAGGTCGACCCGTATTTCATTGACCGTATCGAGGATTACACCGGCCAGGTCGTCTATAAATCGACGCCCAAGGTGGTCTGCGCGAACTGTGAGGCAGCGGCGGGAAGCCCGCCGGCGCCGCCCACCGCCGCCGATCCGGCCGCGGCGGCAGCTCCCGAGGCACCGGCACCTGCAGCGCCGCCGCCGCCGGACGGCCCGGTGCCGCCGTCGGACTGGCTGCCCTCGCTGAGTCCCGAAGCGCTGCGGGCGCCGCGTATCATCACGGCCCAGAACGCCTGGCTGATGGATGACATGATGGCCGATGTGATCAAGCGCGGTACCGGCGTGCGCGCCCGGGTGCTCGGGCGCAATGACATTGCCGGCAAGACCGGCACGACCAACCTCGACCGCGACGCCTGGTTCAACGGCTTTAACCAGCAGATTGTCGCCACCGTCTGGGTCGGCTTCGATCAGGATCTGCCCTTGGGTGAAAAAGAGGAAGGCAGCTATACCGCGGTGCCGATCTGGATCAATTTCATGCGCGAGGCACTGCGCGGCACACCCGATGTGCCGCGGCCGCGGCCGGATGGCTTGGTCGCGCTCAAGGTCTCGGCGCACACCGGCCTGGTGGCCGGCGGCAACGAGCCCGATGCCATCAACGAATGGTTTCTGGCCGACCATCTGCCTGCCGACGCGCTGGCGCCACAGGCGCCGCCCGCCAAGAACCCGGAGGGCGGCCAGTCGCTGTTCTGAAGCCGATGCCCCGCCGCCACTTCAGCCGCAGCGACAACCTGCGCCGGGCCCTGGCGCAGGAAGCCGCGCGCATCATGGCCGAGCAGGGTATCCACGATTATCTGACGGCCAAGCGCAAGGCGAGTGAACGTCTGGGCGTCACCGACGAGTCGGTGATGCCGCGCAACACCGAGGTGGAGGCAGCGCTGATCGAATACCAGCGGCTGTTTCGCGCCGACAGTCATCCGGAGACGCTGCTCGCGCAGCGCCAGGCGGCGCTGCACGCGATGCAGTACCTGGCTGCCTTCGAGCCGCGGCTGGTAGGTCCGGTGCTGAGCGGCACGGCCACCGCCTACGCCGATGTGCAGCTGCACCTGTTTGCCGAGCGCGCCGAGTCAGTGGCGCTGCAGCTGCTCGATCGCGGCATCGCCCACGAGGTGACGGAGCGGCGCCTGCGCTTTGACGCGCTGCGCTCGCGCAGCTACCCGGGACTGCGCTTCGCGCTCAATCAGCAGATGTTTGAAGTCACGGTGTTTCCGCTGGACGGGATCCGCCAGGCGCCGGTGAGCCCGGTCGATGGCCGGCCGATGCGCCGCGCCGACGCCGCGGAACTGACCCTGCTGGTCAGTCCGGCGCAACGGCCGGCAAGTCAGCGCCAGTAAGCTTCGGGCTCAAGCCGGTCTTAAGCTTTAGGCGCGTTCGGCGAGCGGCTTGAAATCGCGCTTGGTAGGTCCCGTGTACAGCTGCCGGGGACGGGCGATGCGCATGCCCGGATCCTCGATCATCTCCAGCCAGTGCGCCACCCAGCCCGCGGTGCGCGCAATGGCGAACATCACCGTGAACATCGCGCGCGGGATGTTCAGTGCGCTGTAAATGATGCCGGAATAAAAATCCACGTTCGGATACAGCTTGCGCGACACAAAATACTCGTCCTTGAGCGCGATCTCCTCCAGCCGCAGTGCCAGCTCGAACAGCGGACTGTCGGTGCGCCCGAGCCGCGCCAGCACCCGGTGGCACATTTCGCGGATGATCTTGGCGCGCGGATCAAAATTCTTGTAGACGCGATGCCCAAAGCCCATGAGCTTCGAGTGTCCGGACTTGTCCTTGGCGATGGCCAGGAATTTGGGGATATTCTCCACCGTGCCGATCTGCTCGAGCATCGACAGCACCGCCTCATTGGCGCCGCCATGCGCCGGGCCCCACAGCGCCGAAACGCCGGCAGAGATGGCCGCGTACGGATTGGCGCCGGTGCTGCCGGCCAGCCGCACCGTCGAGGTGCTGGCGTTTTGCTCGTGGTCGGCGTGCAGGATGAACAGCAGATCCAGCGCCTCGGCCGCGGTTGGATCGACCGTGTACGGTTCGCACGGCACTGCAAAGAACATGTGCAGCATGTTGGTGCAGTAATCCAGATCGTTGCGCGGATACATGAACGGCTGGCCGACGGAATGCTTGTGCGCGGCCGCGGCGATGGTCGGGAGCTTGGCCACGATGCGATGCGAGAAGATCTCCCGGTGGCGCGGGTTATAGATGTCCATCGAGTCGTGGTAGAACGCCGACATCGAGGCCACCACCGCCGAGACCATCGCCATCGGGTGCGCGTTGTGGTGAAAGCCGTTGAAGAAGCGCAGCAGCGATTCATGGATCATCGTGTGATGACCAATGCTGCCGGCATAGGCGGCCAGCTGCTCGGCGTTCGGCAGCTCGCCGTGCACCAGCAGGTAGCTCACTTCAATGAAGGAACTCTTGGCCGCAAGCTGCTCGACCGGGTAGCCGCGGTACAGCAGCACGCCGGCGTCGCCGTCGATGTAGGTAATCTTGCTCTCGCAGCTGGCGGTCACGCCGAAGGCCGGATCGAGCGAGAACACGCCCTGGTCGCGCGCCAGGTGGCTGACGTCCAGCACATCGGGACCAATTGTCCCGGAACGCACCGGCAGTTCGGATTTCGTGCCGGTGGCCGGATTGGTCAGTTCAAAGACCCTGCTGCTCATAGCCCCTGCGTTACGTCGAATAGCTTGGTTTTCCGCAGCGTAAATGCGCACGCGCGACGCGCTTTCGGAGCCTTACATGGTCTCGCGGCGGAATCAAGGCAGTCGCGTTCGCGCGTGCTCAGGCCCGCGCGACCCGGTGCTGCCGATGACTTAAATGGCGAGCGGTGCGGTGAACGCGCGCGCTCAGCGCGTGACACCGGCGCTGGCGTATTTCTTGCGGAACTTGTCGACGCGACCGGCGGTGTCGACGATTTTCTGCTTGCCGGTGTAAAACGGGTGGCAGTTCGAGCACACGTCGACGCTCAGATCCTGGCCCAAGGTCGAACGCGTCGTGAAGGTGTTCCCGCAGCTGCAGGTCACCGTGATCGGCTTGTAGTCCGGGTGGGTCGACGCTTTCATGGGTGTCAGCCTTGCTTGCATCCGCGCAGGGCCCGAGGGCGCCTGCGTGATCCGCATTGTCAATTGGGGGCGCGCAGTCTAGTCGCATGACCCAAAGCCCACAAGAGGGCCTGATTTTGCTGGCGGAGCCCTGAATGATTATCCACAGAATCTGTGGACAACTCTGTGCGTAAGGGGTCCGACGAAGCACCAAAATTACGAAAATTCCCGCCTTAATCTGAGTTGAGCAATTTGTGACCACGGCATTACAGTATATAAAATCAATAAGTTAGACCCATCATTTTCCGGATCGGGTATGAATTGAGACGTAATGCACTCATTTCTGGTGATGGCCGCTGCGGGCTGTGTATAAAGCGCACGCCGCAGCCCCGAATGAGCTAAGCCCGTGGCGCTTCAGGTTTTTTTCGCACTGCGGTCAAAGGTGACTCGGTGGCGGCTGGAAGAAACTCGGTCAGCAGATCGTTGAGAAAGCGCCAGCCCTGCGGGCTCGCCGCCCACCGCTCACCGTGCTGCGACAGCAGGCCACGCTGCTGCAATCGCTCGACCGTGTCCTGCACCGCGGACCATGCCAGGCCGGTGCGCTCCTGAAACAGCGCGGCGACAAAGCCCTCCTTCAGCCGCAAGGCGTTAAGCATGAACTCGAACGGCCGCTGTGCCGGCGACACCGGCTGCGCAGTCGGCGCCGCGCTCGCGCCGTGCTCGAGATAGCGGCGCGGCTCGCGCTCGCGCACCGTGCGTACGATCTCACCGGTCGCCGCATGGCTGAGTTTCCCGTGCGCGCCCGCGCCAATGCCGAGGTAATCACCGAAGCGCCAGTAATTAAGGTTGTGCTGGCACTCGGTCGGTCCGCGGGCGTAGGCCGATACCTCGTATTGGCAAAAGCCATGCGCCGCGAGCCGCTGCTGGCAATCTTCCAGCATCCGTTCGACCGCTTCATCGTCGGGCAGATCCGGCGGCGGGCGGCCGCCAAAAACGGTACCGGCCTCGAGCGTCAGCTGGTAGTGCGACAGGTGGACGGGCTTAAGCTTAAGGGCCGCCTCCAGGTCCGCGGCGGCACCGGCCGGTTGCTGCGCCGGCAGCGCATACATCAGATCCAGATTGAAATTCGGCAACCCGGCGGCGTGCAGCTCTTCGACCGCGCGGCGCGTGTCGTCGGCGCTGTGTATCCGGCCGAGCTTTTTGAGCTGCTCGGCCGCAAAGCTCTGCGCGCCCAGGGAGACGCGGTTGATGCCGGCCGCGGCGTAATCGGCGAAGCGACCGCGCTCGATGGTGCCGGGATTGGCCTCGAGCGTCACTTCGGCCCCTGGCTGCACGGTCAGGTGCCGGCCGATGCTCTCCAGCAGCCGGGCGAGTGCCGCGGGCGCAAACAGGCTCGGCGTGCCGCCGCCGAAAAAAATACTGCCAATCGGCCGCTGCTGCGCCGACGGCGCCTGTACTTCCAGATCGCGCTCCAGCGCGCGAAGGTAGGTCTCCTGCGGCAGCGCCCCGTGCAACGCGTGCGAGTTGAAATCGCAATACGGGCACTTGCTCACGCACCAGGGGAAATGCACGTAGAGCGACAGCGGCGGCGTCTGCAGCGTGAGCGGGGCGGTCATGGCGGTGGGCCGAGCCCGGCGGCGACTTTTGCCACCAGCTGCGCCAACGCCAGCGCGCGGTGCGACAGCTGGTTCTTGACTTCGATCGGCAGCTCAGCGGCCGTACCCATCATCCCCGCCGGCAGAAACAGTGGATCGTAACCAAAGCCACCGTGGCCGACCGGCGCGAGGCCAATCCGACCCTCCCACAGCCCCTCGGCCAGCAGCGGCGCCGGATCATCCGCGCGACGAACCAGCGCGAGCACGCAGCGGTAGCGCGCGGTGCGCTCGGGCAGCGCGGTGCCGGCCAGGCGCTCAAGCAGCAGGGCATTGTTGTCCGCGTCGCTGGCCGCAACACCTGCAAACCGCGCCGAGCGCACCCCCGGTGCACCGCCTAAGGCATCGACTTCAAGGCCGGAGTCATCGGCCAGCGCCGGGAGCCTCGCCGCGCGCGCGGCATGGCGGGCCTTGAGCAGCGCGTTGTCAGCGAAGGTCGCGCCGGTCTCCTCGATGGGCTCGATGCGAAGCGTAGTCTGCAGCAGCAGTTCGATGCCATAGGGGGCCAGTAGCGCGGTGAACTCACGCTGTTTGCCGGCGTTGGCGCTGGCCAGCACAATTTGCATCGCCGTGAACCTTAAAGTCAGGGCTTAAGCGCTTCGCGCTGCAGCCCGCACAGCTCATCGCACCCGGTGGCCGCGAGATTCAGCAGCGCGTCGAGCTCGTGGCGGTGGAAGGGGTGGCCTTCGGCCGTGCCCTGCACTTCGATGAACGCCCCGGCCGTATTCATCACCACGTTCATGTCGGTCTCGGCCTCCGAGTCCTCGCCGTAATCGAGATCGAGCAGCGTTTTGCCACCGACGATGCCGACCGAGACCGCTGCCACCTGGCCGTGCAGGGGACTTGCGCCCAGGACGCGGCGCCTGATCAGCGCCTCGCAGGCATCGGCCAGCGCCACGTAAGCGCCGGTGATCGATGCGGTGCGCGTGCCGCCGTCGGCCTGCAGCACGTCACAGTCGAGCGTCACGGTGCGCTCGCCGAGGGCCGCCAGATCCGCCACGGCGCGCAGCGAGCGGCCGATCAGCCGCTGGATCTCCTGCGTGCGGCCGCTTTGCTTGCCGCGTGCCGCCTCGCGCGCCGAGCGCGTGTGCGTGGCCCGCGGCAGCATGCCGTACTCGGCCGTGATCCAGCCCTGGCCCTTGCCGCGCAGAAATGCGGGCACGCCGTCCTCGATACTCGCCGTGCACAGCACGCGGGTATCGCCGAATTCGACCAGCACCGAGCCTTCGGCGTGCCTGGTGAAATGGCGCGTGAAGCGCACCGGGCGCAGCGCGTTCCCGGCCCGGCCATTGCGACGCTCAGACATGGCATTACTCCAGAATACGTACCGCTGCGGCCGAAGTGTTGTCGCTGGTGGCGCCGGCCGCGGCCACGGCCTTCGCCGCGAGCGCCGCCAGCACCTCGGCGAGCGGGGTCTGCGGCGGCGCGAACGCGGCGGCCAGCACCGCCTCATCCAGGCTCCCCCACAGGCCGTCGGTGCAGGCCAGCAGCACATCGCCCGGCCTGACCGGCTGGCGCCGGCTCACGCTCATCTCCGGCAGCAACGACTCCCCGCCCAGGCAGGACTCGACGAAGTTGCGCATCGGGTGCGTCTGCACTGTTCCGGGCCGATGACGCCCTCGCGCACCAGGATCTCCACGTGACTGTGATCGCGCGTCCGTGTGACCAGCTGGCCGTTCGAAGGTGGTAAACGCGGCTGTCGCCGACGTGCGCCCAGTAGGCGGCGCGGTTCTGCACGATGCAGACCGCGCAGGTCGCGCGTGGCCGGTGCTCGAGCGGCATCGACGCGCCGTGCGCCACCACGCGCTCGTGCGCCTGGCCGAGGGTCAGGTGCAGGAAGCCGAGCGGATCGAGCAGCGGCTGCGGCGTGTGCCAGAATCGCTCGGTCAGCAGCTCCTGCGCGATCTGCGCGGCGCGCTCGCCCTCGGCGTGTCCGCCCATGCCGTCGACGCCACCAGCAGCACGCCTGCTCCGCCACGGCGACGCCGACCCGGTCCTGATTACTGTCACGCGCGCCCAGCAGGCTGATTTCGGCAGATTCAACGCGCAAGCGGTCTCCGGGCGATTCCATTAAACTTGCGGCGTCTTATATCATCCTGCCGATCGTGAAGTAAGCGCCGGCCGGGTCGCTCACCCGGCAAATTGCGCCGCGGCAGCGTTCAAAGCTTAAGGTGCAGCATGGTCTCGAGCATGACCGGTTTTGCGCGGCAGGAAAGCAGCGGGGCCTGGGGCGCGCTGGTGTGCGAGATTCGCAGCGTCAACCATCGTTTCCTCGACCTGTCGATCCGGCTGCCGGAAAGCTGCCGGAGCATCGAACCGGAGCTGCGCCAGCTGCTCGCGCGCGAGCTGCGCCGGGGCAAGGTCGATTGCAGCGTGCATCATCAGTTCAAAGTAGAGGGAGCCGGCGCGCTGGAAGTGGATCAGGCGGTGCTCGGCGCGCTGCTCGAGCGGGCGCGCGAGCTGCTCGCCGCCGCCCACGGCGCCGGCCAGCTGAATGTGCTCGAGCTGCTGCGCTGGCCGGGCGTGGTGCGCGAGCCGCAGCTCGATCAGCCGGCGCTGCTCGCGGCCGTGACGCGACTTTGCACGGAGACCGTGACGGCCCTGGCCGGCGCCCGGACGCGCGAGGGCGCGAGGCTGGGCGAACTGATCGAGCAGCGTTGCCAGGCCCTCGCGGCGCTGGTGGCACAGGTGCGCACGCGCCTGCCCGAGGTGCACGCGCGTATGCGCACGCGGCTCGAGGAGCGATTGGCCGAACTCGGCGGCGAACTCGATCGCGAGCGCATCGAGCAGGAGATTGTGCTGCTGGCGCAGCGGCTCGATGTGGCCGAGGAACTCGACCGCCTCACCGGCCACATCGCCGAGACCGCTACGCGTACTGGCGGGCCAGGAGCCGGCGGGCCGGCGGCTGGATTTTCTGATGCAGGAATTCAACCGCGAGGCCAACACGCTGTCCTCCAAATCCCAGGACCTGGAGACCACGCGGGCGGCGGTCGAAATGAAGGTGATCATCGAGCAGATGCGCGAGCAGGTGCAGAACATCGAGTGACTTCCAGCGGCGTCCATGGAGCTGCAGTGAAGCGCCGATAAATCCAGTTACTTGGTGTTACCAGAAACGTCCATAGACCGCTAACTGAGTCTGAGCTACACTTGTAGCTAGGCGGTAGCTGATGAAGCTAAACTGTAGCACCAGACGGCAAGGTGGTCGCGGAGTGCCGGAAGCACTCCGCGAACCACGCTACAGGGGGGCAAAATGGCAACGCAAACTCACGGCACTTCGGGTCAAGCAAGCACACCGAAGGGCGAGCCCATCGTGCTCTGCGACGGCGACGGCCTGTACTTCCGCAAGCAAACGCGCGACGGCGCCTCGTGGACGCTGCGCTATCAGTTCGCCGGGCAACAGCATTGGCTCACGCTCGGCAACTACCCCGACATGCCACTCGCGCACGCGCGGACCGAAGCGCGCCAGGCTCGCGTGCTGCTCGATAAGGGCAGGACCCCTGCCGTCCGTTGTGCGCGCGGCGGAGGAGCGGCAGAAGGAATCGTCCAAGTAGCTCGGCGATGACTGGTATCGCGTCGAAATCCTGGCCCGCAGGCTCAAGCACCCTGCCGTGCCGCGCCGGCATCTGGACAAGTACCTGTTGCCGAAGTTCGGTGATCCCAGCGCGCGAAATCACGCTGCCGACATCGCGCGGCTGCTCGACGAGATGAAGGGCCGCGCTCCCACCGCCGCCAACGACCTCCTGCGGTTCGCTCGCCGGATCTTCGCGTTCGGCGTCCGGCGTCGTTTCCTCCTGGGCAACCCCGCCGCCGATTTCTCGCCCCGCCTGGACGCCGGAGGGACGGAACGGCCGCGCAGCCGCGCATTCAGCAGAGACGAGCTGGCGCCGCTGTTCGAGGAGATGCGGGAGACACCGAGCTTCGGCGGGGACAACTTTCTGGCCATCAAGCTGCTGCTCGCGCTCTGCGTGCGCAAGGGCGAACTGCTCGGCGCTCTCTGGGAGGAGTTCGATCTCGAGGCACTGTCGCCGGCGGAGCGGTGTGGCGCCTCCCGGGATCACGCACGAAGACCGCAGAGGGTCTCGATATTCCGCTGGTGCCGAAGGTGGTTGAGTGGCTCCGGCGCTTAAGCAGCTCGCGGCGGGCAGTGAGTACGTCTTCCCGAAGCGTCGCCGGGATCATCGCGAGCGCGTCCCTCACGTCGGGGTCGACACACTGAACGTGGCACTGAAGCGAGTGAAGCACGGTTTGCGCAAACATTTCACACTGCACGATCTACGCCGGACCGCTCGCACGCACCTGGCCGCGCTCGGCGTTCGCCGCGAAGTGGCAGAACGTTGCCTCGGTCACAAGCTCAGAGGTGTGGAAGGGACGTACGATCGCCACGACTATTTCAATGAAAGGCGCGCAGCACTCGAGCGCTGGTCCGTGCTCATCGTCCAAGCGGAACGTGGGCAGGCAAAGGTCGTACCGATTTTGAAGAAGAGGATTCGAACCAACATGAAGCTTGCTGTGCGTGTGGCCCGTTAGGTTGGATTCAGTCGCTACAGCTTCGTCACGGACCTCCAAGTTCCCCGTCATTGATATAGGTTGGATCGAAGCCGGCGAGAGCGTCAAAGGGATCGATCGTATCGCCCCATAGCCGCCTCTGCTCGGTCGACGCAAGGCTCCAGAATCTACTGAGCGCCGCCGTGTTGGCGAAGTGCGGCCAGAGATTTGTGTTGCCCATGACGCGTCGAATGGCCTCTCGCGCGATGCGTTCGACGATAGCTTCCTTCTTGACGAGATCCAGTCGGCTCACTCGGTCAAAGCTCTCGAGATAGCGGCTTTCGTGCAAATGTTCTACGGCGCTGCGTACATCGTAGATGTCGCCCATAAGGTCATGGTGGCCACTGCCGATGAACAACTCCGTCTTGCTCTTGAACTGTTGCCGCGACTTACCTACAGCCGGAAGGATAAGGCCTTCGACGCAGCGGCAGTATTGGTGAATGCGATCGACCACTTCTGCAGTGACTCGCGCATCGACATAGACTTGAAGCGTGCGAAACAGGCGCCAGCGGCCGCCGGCAATAGGTGCGGACGCGAAGGCCTCGAGGTCTTCTCCCAGCTGTGCGGCAAGCTGGATGTGCTCACGAGTGATCGCTGGATAGTGATTCGCTATGAGAGGGATGGGGGAATCCAGGTCTTGCTGCTGGCGAATGCCAATTTCTCCGCCACGACACGATCCCGTGATCAATACGGGCCGGTGCGCTGGCGCAAAGGTGCTGCTTAGCAAGAGTCCGACGTAGAAGTTCCAGACGCGTCGTTGCAGCAACTGGTCCTCTGCGTCAAGGATCTCCGGAGCGTGTGAGGTTAGCTGGCTGAGGAGGAACAGATTGCACTGCTCAACTTCCTCAGTGCGTATTGTCCCGAGCCATTCCTTCCAGGTAGTCGGTATCTGAAATGCAAGATCGCTCAAAGCCCATAAGTTCTGACTTGGCTTGTCCGGCACGGCCCCTGCCACTTTGACGCTCAGTCCGACTAGCGCATATTTCTGGTTGTCGACGATCCACGGGGCCGTTCTCGAATGTTGGGTCATGCGTTTAGATTGCACCGGATTGTCGGTACTTAGCGCATCGTTACAGGCGACTCTATTGGGAGTCGTCGGTAGCGAGGCGCTTTAGAGTTGCAATCAGGGCCGGCAAACGAGCCTGGCTGGCGACATCACCCGGCAGGTGTCCTGGCAACGCGGTGATAAACGCGTCCTGGCGAATAAGATCGGCAAAACGGCTGTGCAGGTACTCACGGATTTCCGGGCTCGCGGCTGCCAGCTCATCGGTTAGTTCTGGGCGACCGTCGACGACTGTAATGATGTCCTCCAGATCGTGGCTTGCGAGAAAATCACCCTTCCCGCGGTCCAGAAACGCTTCCATTTTCGTGGCGAGAAACAGTGGGCTGGTGAGAACCCGGATCGTGCGGCCACTCGGCAATTGACGTGACACTGCAGCCTGAACGGCCTGTGGATACCAGCAGTTATGAAAACTCAGGACATCCGGGCCTGAAGGCAGGAGGTCGAGCTGCATGCCCGCGATAGTCCAGCGGCAAATGACCTCCGGGTCGGGAGCGAACCCCTTTTCGCGCAGGCGCGCTTCGAGGATATGGTATTCCCGGATTGTGGTGGCTTCGGCGACGACGTCCACGTCCGTGGTCACCCGCACTGATTGAGCACGGGTCGCGGTGACGAGCAATTCCGTTGCGCAGCCGCCGACGAACACAAGGTCAGCAGCAAGGTCCCCGAGTAGCCCGACCATGGTGTCGAGCATTTCCGTATTCGGGTGCGGCCCCACGTTCGCGTTCACTTGATGCGTGCCTCGAGCATCTTGCCCGCCATTTCGCGTTCACGTGCCTGGCCAATTCTCAGAGCGTCGAGCAGCGCTGCCAATTCATAGAACTGGCTGTCCTCTTTCGCCGCCGATGGCAAACCGGGGTAGAGCGGCAAGAGTGTCTGGCCTCGCACACTGCCGTTCGGATCCGGCCAAACAGGCGGCAGGTCCGAAGTTGGGCCGAACTTGTCTTTCAGGGGCTGTACCGCATAGGCGGTGGGAGTTCCAATGACCACCTCTCCGCGGATGGGTGGGTAGGCGTACGGAGCACCGTTGATCAGGAAGCGCCGCAGCGCTGCCGCGATCGGTCGAATTGCGCCGTCAATCGACACCGCCAGCTTCGCTGCAATCAGGCGCTGAACGGCGGCGTGCGCTTCGAATTGTGAGAGATGCATGGCCTTGCCCAAGGCGGAATAGGCCAGTCGTTCCGGCCCGAGGACGACCAGCTTGAGCGCGACCGCGATGTCCTGCGGTTTCAATACCCATTGGCGTGCAGCACCGCGGCGCAGCGCGACGGGGTCACTCTTAGGGGCACGCCTGTTCATATGCTGTATGCATATAGCATATGACCCCGCGAATGTCCAATGGACTACCCCCTGGAGCGGCGAGCCCTTGCAGCCTTCCAGTCGCGGTTGAGTCGGTTCAGGTCGAATTCTTTCGGATCGAATACCCCGCCGATCCAGCGGATCATGTCTTCATGTTGTTCACGGTCACGGTCGGCAATGATTTCCAGAAACAGCGCGTAGCCATGCGGGCCGCCGACGTCATCGGGCGGGCAGGCGTTCTCACCCGCCACGCACGTAGGGAGCGGCAACTCGCCGGTTGACCATTGCGCAGGCGTTGACTCGATGACGATCCGGTGCCGCCAGCCGTCGCCCATGTCGTAGCGGTATTCCACTTCTCCGCCGAGCCCCACCTCCGCCGCGACGGCCGCCACCGAGACTCGGCGCTCATCGCGGTAATTTGACGTGTCCGAATCCAGGCCGACTTCGTGAATCCACCAGTCAGGCGCCACGACACCGGCGCCAACGTGAAATTCGTGCGCATGCGTGTCCATCCACCCCATGACCCACTGCAGGTAATTATGCAGGCTGGTCAGTGTCCATTGATTGGACACCAGCACGCGGCGCCAAATCAGGGGGGCAATGTCGAGCAGCTCGATACGTAGGGCGACAGGTTGAGGCTTCGGGGGCATGGGCTACGCGAGTTTCTCGATTGAGCTGTCAGGCTAAGGTATTGGCACACAATATTGAATCACCGCGAGCGAGGCACCTAAAACAAGCGCCAGCGTTAATTTAGGTTCAACCGTGAACCTAAATTAGCGATCACCTACACCAGTCACGTCACATGGCTGCGGATCTGACTCATTGCTGCAACCCGGCCCGACGGCCTTCACCGAGTCCTCTCCACCTCCCGGGGTGCAGGCACCCGTCGGACCTGTTCAACCAATCCCGCCACGAGCCACTCCCGCTCCGTCCTCGCCGGCGGCAGGCTGCGGACGAAGTGCCGAGTCTGCTCGGCAAGCGCGGTCTGTCCCTGGCTTCTCAGCGCTTCGCTGGTGGCGAGCCATCCCCGTTCAAGTTCTCGCCGGCTCTCGCGTAGCCGCAGCTTGGCGGGCTCACCGACTCGATCCGCCGTCCGCAGTGCAACTGCCGCCGCTTCGACCCGCTCGCGCATATGCGTGGACGCGCCGCGCCGAGCGGCGCGGTAGATGCCATCGGACTTCCGCGGGCGCGTTTCACCGCGAACGAAGCGCGGCGTCGCATTGGCCGCAACGCCGACGCGGCGCAACTGGTTCGCAAATTCCTCGCGCCACTGGCGCAGCGTGGCCTTGCGGATATTCAGGCGCTCGCCCTGCTCGCTGATCGCCTTGATGATCACGTGGACGTGCGGATGCGGCTCGTCGGTATGGAGCGCCAGCGCATAGCGGTGCTTGAGAGCCAGTTGCTCGCGGCAGAACCCTTGCGTCGCGAGCAGCACCTTGTCCGCCGGCGTTCCTGCCGGCATCGAGAACACCAGCTTGTGCACCAGCTTCGGCGCCCGCCGTCCCTGCAATCCGCCGAGCCCCGACTGGCATTCCGCCAGGTCGAGGTCCCAGTCCTCGATCAGGTCTGCAGCGGCGTCACGGTCCTGCAGCCGCTGCCCGTCATCCGTCAGCAGCTCGACATCCCCCTGCCGCCCGACGTAGGCCAGGTGCTGGCGCACCGCCGCCACCGAATTGGCGCCGGCCGGCAATACCTTGACCATGACTTCCGGCGTGCGGGCGACGGTGCGCGCAATCTGCTGGATCTGTGCCGGCGACAGGCGGTCACGCCGCTCTGGGCCGCGTCGACCATGGCTCACCAGATCAAAGAGAGGTACTTCAGGGATTCGGTTCGGCATACCCGACCTTCCAGCTCACGGCGTTCTCCTTGAGCAGGGCTTTGACGTGATCCCGCAGGGCCTCGCAGACCTTGAGCATCGCCAGAACATCCCCGCGGTGGGGCCCGGATGCCGGAGCGCGCCTGATGGGTCGCGCGAGCAATCTGGTTGAGGTTGCGGCCGATGGCTCCCAGCTCCGCGACCGACGCGATTGAGCGCCCGCAGCTCGTCGTGCGGCAGGGGCGCCAGGTGTCGCAGGTGCGCACGCACCAGCACCGAGACGTAGGTGGCGGCCGCCATGCGCCGGGCGGCGGCACGCTCTGCCAGGAGCAGCTGATCGTCGGGCCGGAGCCGGACATAGAGGCGCGCGCCCGGGCGACCCTGGCCGACCGGTTCAGCGTCGTCGAGCGCCGGCACGGCGGGACCGCCGAGGGTCAGTTCCAACAGGTCCTTCAGCAGCGCGGACTCACTGAGCTGGCGCTTGGCCGCCAGCGACTTGAGGCGATCCTTGGTCTCTGAGGAGACGCGCGCTGCGATGAATTGGTCGGCAGACATGGCCGACATTGTTTAACAACAGCGGCCAGCTGCCTATCCTGCATCTATCCCCAAAACACGGCAAAACCCAGCACCCATCCGCCGACCGCAGCGCCGAGATCGAGACCTCGGCGCGCTCGCCTGAAGGCAAGGAGCTCTGCACTGCAAGGGTACCACCCGGGTTTTGCCCAGTTTTGCCCCCAGATACGGCCTCGCCATCTTGATTCCGTGAGAGGTAACCTTGATGGCGGTGACAACTTGCCCAGGCGCTACCGGAACCACACATTGGGATCGAAACCATGCCCGTTCAATCCGCTGCTTCTGTACCGGCCGTACAGATTCTCCGTCTTCCGCAAGTCTGCAGGGTCACCGGCCTCGGTCGCTCCATGATTTACCAGCTCGAAGCCGAACGCAGATTCCCGACGCGTGTGCGCATTGGCTTGCGTGCCGTGGGTTGGGTGGAATCGGAAGTTCAGCTCTGGCTCGCGAGCCGCATCGAGCATCATCGCGCCGGCACGCACCAAACCGTGCCGACCAAGTTGCGTTCCGACCGCCCACTCACTGCGCCATGCAATTGATTGGGTGTTGGCGTATAAATGTTGGTGCCCGGTCCACTGGACTGAGGCGTGTTCCCGTAACCATGACGAGGCATCCAAAACATGACCACTTCAACAGAGGGCGCCCTTGGCGTCCGCTCTGACGCTGACCTTATCCGCCACCGGCTAGAGGCGCTTGGGCTCTCGCAGCGCGAAGCTGCGCGCCAGCTTGGCGTCGACGATCGCTCGATGCGTTATTTCTGCTCGGGAAAGCTCCCCGTCCCGCCAACTGTATTCCTTGCGCTCGAGCAGCTCGCCGAGATCCAGAAGAACGACCAGAGCTTGGCGATGCTCGAAGACGGCACCATGAGCACGTCAGATGGCGAGCTCACTGCGACGCGGCTGCGGGAGGCTAACAGCAGTCGTCGCGCCGCAATCGACGTGCACATGCAACACCTTCGCGTACCGCCAGATCCGCCAGTGCTTCCGACTCCCGACAAGCTTGAGGAGGCGTACGAGGCAGCTGACGACAGCGGCCAGCCGCTCGACGAGATTGGACTCGCTGGCAAGCTGCAGCAGGCGCTCGCCGACCTGGGCCGAGAGCTTGCGCCCGGCGAGAGGCGTGGCGCCTACGCGGTAGTCGGTGGCCTGTACTTCCAGAGTCGGCGCAGCTACGGCAATCCTGTCTGGGAGATGCACTGGCAGCCGCTTAGCACGATGGTCGACGCCAATGGCACGGAGCACCACTCGCCCAGCGTCAAGCTCGCCGGGGATGACACGATCCAAGAGTGGAGTCGTCGCGGCCGTACCGCGCAGCATCCGGTGCTCCGCGCTCGATACGCCGACCTTGCGTGGGAGATCGCTAAGTATCGTATCGTCGCCGCGCGGCAGGAAAATCCCGCTGCGCCGAAGCCGGCACGGCCGAACGCCGATGACGCACGGCGTGCCATCGATGCGTACCTCGAGGCGGTCGATCACAAGCTTGCTCACGATGTCTTTGACGCGTGGCGGTACCTTGGGCGTGCCGTCGAACTGGCCGCAACCGTCCGCGACAGCGCTCGTCTTCGATGCGCAAAAGAAGCGCTGTTCCGCTACCGTGCCGCCGGCGAGGCCGGAAAGGCTGACTACCCGTTCTGGCTGTTCGATGAGATCGCTTGGGATCATCGAGATTCTCTGGCCCTCACGGAGGAGGAGAAGCTCACGGTGGTTTGCTCTTTGGAGCGCGCTCTGGCACGGCGTTCGGACATCAATAATCCTCCGCTCTTTGACCCTTACATCGCACAGGACGCCGCCGACCGCCTTGCGCGCTGGCATACGCAGATCGGGACACAGATAGATGCCCCGCACGCAGCGAGCGTCGCCGGCCAAGCATTCGAGGCCGCCGCCGCTCAGGCGAAGGGCCTGACAGCGATAGCGCTTCTTGAAAGACAGGCGGTCAGATACCGCAAGGCGGGCGACAAGGAATCGGCCGCGCGCGTCGAGCAGGCAATCCGGCAGCACGCGCCCGAGGCGCAGGGTGAGCTCAAGCGCATTGAGTCTCGATACGAGATCCCAAAAGAGGAACTGGATCGCTGGGCCGACCATGTCGCCGGCGCCACGTTCCAGGAAGGCCTCCGCCGCGTCGTGGCTGCAAACCTGATCCGCAAAGGGCAGTCGGAGACCAGCGTGCGGGAGCTTGCCAAGGAGGCTGTGCTACATGCGCACCTGAACATCAGTGTGATGCGTGCGGACGGGTTCTCCGGTGCGGAGATCGGGTCTGTGGAAAAAGACCTCGACGGGCGCATCGTTCACCACGCAGCGAACGCTTTCGGCTACAGCGCTCCATTCCTCAACGTAGCGTTGAAACGGTTTCGCGAGAAACACAACGTGGACCTCGAACGGCTGATGTCGTCACTTGAGGACGCGCCATTGTTCCCGGCCGGTCGGCGCCAGCTCCTGCGCGAGGGGCTCGCCGCATGGTTCACCGAGGACTGGATCAAGTCCATCCACATTCTGCTGCCCCAGGCAGAGGCCGCCCTGCGCGATCTATTATCCCAGTTTGGCGCGCCAGTGATGAAGCCGGATCGGCACTATGGCGGGTTCCAAGCCATTGGCCTCGGCGAAGTGCTGAGCCACGACAGCTTTCGCGATCGAGTTCCGGAGGATATGCGTTTCCATCTTCGCGTCCTGCTGCAAGATCCGCGCGGCATTAACCTGCGAAACGAGTTCGCGCACGGTCTGGCGGCTCGGGAGCTCTATGATCGCGGCATTGCAAACTGGATGGTGCACCTCATTCTGATGCTGGGGCTGATTCGCTTAGAGGTAAGTACAGCGTTGCCGGCTCGCTGAATAACCCTCTCCGGTTCCATAAACCGAAAGGTTTGAAAGACCGCGCTGCCCGCCGCAATCAGGGGCTTGCGGGTTTCATGATTCGGCTTCTTAGTGCCCGGTCTGCTGCGTTAACCACCGATAACCGGATGGCGTGAGGCTGAGGGCCGCTGCGGCTGCGATGCGCCCATTGTCCATGAGCACCCGGCCGACAATTAAGCCGGCCTGGTGGCAGCGAACGATCACTGCCTCGACATTCTCTCTATTGTATCCGCTCAAATCATGGGGATGGACGGGGCGACCGGGGGTCTCGTGTAGGCGTTTCAATATCTCGATCTGAAGCAGATCGGCGGGCGGTGGCGGTGGAACATAAGGCACAGTTTCGCCGGGCCGAGGAGTTGGCCTTATGTTCAGCGAATTGCCCTGCAGTGATATTTGAATCTTGAGGGTCAAGAAGCCAAATCGTGATTCGCCGCGCGACCGGTCTGGATTCGATGTGAATTCGTAAATATGATCGAAGCCGAGCGTAGTGAAATGCCCGGTGCGCGAATTACTGATGCGCGCGCCTTGGTCCGTCACGGACTCAATAACCCAATCATCGTCGATGGGTTCGAGTAGACGGCCTGTCTGGTCAATACGGTGAGCAACGGGCACCAGCTGTACTCTGCCGCCTACAAATTTCTTCAGACCGTCTCGGTTCACGGAGTGGAGTCCATAAAAAATCAGGATGCGCTTGACACGGTCGTTGCGTGGATGGTGGTAGCCGCGTCGCGGGGGCATTCGATGGCATCGGTATCCGTATCGCCGGTCACAAGACCGCTTACTGGTGTCCCCGGAGTCAGGCATACCGGACAGTTGCTCATGGTCACCGTTCCATCCTCCCGGTGGAATCAATTCGAGGTTAGTACCATGCGCAAAATAACGTCCTTTATATTGCATTACCAGATGCGCGACCAGGGATCGATCAATTCACGGGTGCCGACCTACCCACCCCACAACCGCCTTCCTGATCGCCTCGTCGTAATCGAAGTAAATCCGGACACATTGGTCGGGGCTAGTACCGTCCTTCGGTTTCAAATGTTTCTCGAAGCGCCGGCGTGTTCCACGCCCATCGTCCCAGGTCCGCTTCTGCATCTCAGCCGCGCTGTTTAGGACCGTTTGCGATTCTGCCGATGCTTTAAGCCCATGTTCCTTGAGCCATAGGATCATGTCTTTCCCGAGGCCGACCGAACGACGCTGCTGTGCCATCTCCGCCAACGTCTTGAGATACTCGAAGATCTTGTCTGGCGGGCCCGCATTGGCCAGGACCGTTGCAATCCCTTCGGACACATCACCGCCAAACACTAAGTCCTGTTGGAATACGTCCGCCGCTCGTACCACCGCATCTTCTATTGAAGTGACAGTAAATGCCGGTTCCGCGGCGATTTCGTCTGCAAATACTGCGCTGGTCGGAAGATGTTGGAGTGCCTGGGAAAGATTCACCACCTGCTCCTGCAAGCGATCTGCGCGCTCCCGCTCCCGCCCCAGCTCTCTTTCTAATCGCGCTGACTCGTTGAAATAGTGTTCGGCGAGCTCTGCTTGATTCCCTTTCTCCCTCGCTTCGGCTACCAGAGCATCGAATCGCGCCCGCGCTGCTTCAGCCCGCACCTGCTGCAGTTCCACGGGCTCATCGAACGTGTATGTCGAGACCTCTAAGAGTCGCCGCCGCAACTGATGGCGAATCCTTCCGGCGGCTGCTTGCTCGCTGCCAGAACCCTCGATCAACCGTGAGCGCGTCCAAACAGGATGATCGAATGCGCTACCGCTCGTGCCACGAATCGGCCAATACAACCGAACGGCGCCATTGAAGCAGGACCACTCCTTTCCAGCGGTGTTCGTGACCTCCCAGCTCGCGGCCTCATCGAGATTTGCTACGACGGCCAAGCCACAGAGATCCCTTGCCAAATCGTCAGCCAACGAGGGCACGAGCAACTGCCCACAATTCTGAGAAACCGCCACGACCGGGAGATTTCGGTCCTTGTGTCGTACAACCGCCAGAAATCGGCGCGCCGCATCCGTTCCATGCCAGTCAATAGGCTGCGTCCTGGCCGGCGTATGGCCGGCGCTCCAAGCTCGGCTCTGGAGCAGCTGGCGAAGTACCAGGGGACTACGAACGTCTGTATCGACAGGGGCCACCAATGCCCCATCACCGCCCGCTCGCAATTCTAAAAAGAGGTAAATCCGACCGCTTCGTATGCCAAGACAGATTCGAGTCAGAAACCATCCCGACTCCGTGGGCTCAGTGAGTGTGACTTCCCAAACCGAATCCGTGCGCAGCGTCGACTCCATCACGGATATGACCGCTTCCCGGCCGTCCGTCAATTTGAAGTTCGTGGCGCTGTCCGGCAGCTCACGAAGACCCTTCGTCTTAAGCCACGCGCTTACTATGGCCACAAGTGATCGCAGTGCATCGAGGGCGCTTTCGCTCGCCGTAGTGACCGACGCAACCGAATAGCACGCGACGCGTCTCATAGCGTTTACCTATCTACCCCACCATTGCCCGCATTACTGGACGCAGGAGGGGCTGATCGATGGAAATCATGTCGCCCTTCCTGCGGAAAACGCCATGATCATTGAGATGCGGGAGTTTTTTCGTACAAATGACGCTGGAAGCCCGCAAAGACTCGGCCGATTTCCTCGGGACGTCCGAGCTCGGCTACAGCATCGGCGATGGAATCGTGGTACTTCAGACGCAGCAGCGGCGTGAGCTTATCCCTGCCCAGTTCTTCCACTCCGACGTTGACGTAGTGCGACAGCACAAAATCGATAAACTCCTGCTGCTTGTAATTGACCTGCGCACTAACGCCGCGTTTGGCCTGGATGGCGCGTCTGCGCGCGTCAACGGCGGTAAAGCGTAGGCCACGTAGGCAAGGACATCGAACAGATCGCTCTTCTCGGCGTCGATGATCTTTTGCATCTCGCTGAGCTGCTCGCTGCCGAAGCCTTTCTCGGCCAGCCCGATCAGGAGTTTGGCGCGGGTCTCCGGATCGCTCCACAGGGCGCGGAGCTCATCCTCGTTCTTGAAGAACTCTGGGAGCTTGCCGAACAGCAGCTCCATGAACTGCTGCGCCGACATCGGCGTCCCGTCCGCGTGCCAGAAACTGGTGGCGACCATGTGCTGAATGGCGCGCTCCTTGCCATCCGCCAGTTTGACCTTCGCCCGTACCGGCCTTGGGGCTCGCGGCTCCTTCGGGGTCGCTCGGGGGCTGTGGGTCGGCTGTGAGGCCCCGGTACGGCCGGCGGCGGCGATGGCGCCGGATCGATCGGTTCGCCATCCCAGGTCGGGTCGCTGAAGTGATGGTGCGCCTTCACGAAGTCGTAGATGGTGAAGTAGTCTTTGCCCTCATACAGCCGTGTGCCACGTCCGATGATCTGCTTGAACTCGATCATGGAATTGATCGGCCGCATCAGCACGATATTGCGGATGTTCCGCGCATCCACCCCGGTCGAAAGTTTCTGGGACGTGGTAAGAATGGTTGGAATGGTCTTCTCGTTGTCCTGGAAGTCCCGCAGGTGCTGGTCGCCAAGGGCGCCGTCCTTGGCCGTCACGCGCTGGCAATAGTTTGGATCTGAGCTAGTTTTCATCTGATTGATGAGGTCGCGCACCGCCAGGGCGTGCTCCTGGGTCGCGCAGAACACCAGCGTCTTTTCCCGTTGATTGATCAGGCTCATGAAGAGCTTCACCCGATAGGCTTCCCGCTCCTTGATTTCAATGATCTTGTTGAAATCCGCTTCCTCGTAGCGCTTGCCTGCCTCGAGCTCACCCTCCACCAGCTGATCGTCGGGGGTATAGACGTACTCATCCAGGGTGGTCGAGATCTGTTTGACCTTGAAGGGCGTCAGGAAGCCGTCGTTGATGCCGTCCTTGAGCGAGTAGATGTAGACCGGCTCGCCGAAATACCGGTAGGTATCGGCGTTTTCATTGCGCTTCGGGGTGGCGGTGAGCCCGAGCTGCACCGCCGGCGAGAAATATTCGAGAATGCCGCGCCAATTGCCCTCATCGTTGGCACCGCCGCGATGGCACTCGTCGATGATGATGAGGTCGAAGAAATCCTTCGGGTAGTCGCCGAAATACGGCGATGGATGCCCGTCCTTGGGTGGTCCGCTCATGAAGGTCTGAAAGATGGTGAAGAACAGGCTGCCGTTGGTGGGCACCCGGCCTTTCTTACGGATCGATTCCGGCGCGATGCGCACCAGAGCGTCATCCGGAAAGGCCGCGAAGGACGTGAAATCGTTGTACGCCTGGGAGGCCAGCGTATTGCGGTCGGCCAGAAACAGGATACGGGGATGGCGCTCGGCTCCTACCACTTTTCCAGTCCTTGACGTTCCAACGGGCCTTGAAGAGCTTCCAAGCGATCTGGAATGCAATGGAGGTCTTGCCCGTACCGGTGGCGAGGGTCAGCAGAATCCGGTCGCGTCCGTCCTCGAGCGCCTCGAGCACCCGGTTGACGGCGATCTCCTGGTAGAAGCGGATACCCAAGTCCGCTCTTGTCCGGGAATGGGACTGCGGCGAAGCGATCGCGCCAGGAGTTCGGCTCGGCGAAGGCTGAATTCCAAAGCTCAGTCGGCGTCGGAAAGCCTTGGACGGTGGCCTTCGACGCCGGTCTCCATGTCGATGGCGTAGATACCCTGGCCGTTGGTGGAGTAGGCGTGGCGGATCTGAAGCTTGCCGGCGTAGTTCTTGGCCTGCGCCACGCCTTCCGTCAATTCTTCGTCCCAGGCTTTGGCTTCGATCACCGCGAGCTTGGTATTGCGGTACTCGAGCACGTAATCGGCGGTGAGGGGCTTACCGCGCCGGCCGTGGCCCTCGATCCGGCCCGGTGTGATGCGGATATTCGCGCCGGATGCGGCTGCCCTCGACGACACCCCAGCCCGCCGCCTTCAGGGCGGGGTCGATGTGTTCGGCGCGGGTCTCGGCTTCGTTCATGCCACAGCTTCTACCAATTTGGTGGTCTTGCTGGCCGTTAACTCCCCAGCAAACGCGCAATGAAGCAAGGATTTTTTCAGCGCTTCCAGCGCAGCCAGCTTGCGCTCGTAGACGCGGGCGAGACTTTGGCCGCTTTTAAGCAGACCATCGAGCGCGACGATAATCCGTTTCTGTTGTTCAATCGGCGGGATGACATGGAAGAACTCGCGCTGCTTGGTGATGGGAACTTGGTTGCGCGTGGATTGGCCCATTACCTGCAGATACTGCTTCCGGAAGCCGAAAGACCTCAGGTAGTGGGCGAGATACTCAGGGAGAATGTGCTTTGGGTTGCACCGGTAGTATGTGAGCGACGTGCCGAGAATCACCTTCTTCTCGTCGGTTTGAAGTATGGCGACCGGACCGACAGTGGCATTGTGTGCAAAAAGCACATCGTTGTGCTTCGCGATGCCCTTGCGAAGAAGGGCGGCTCTGGTTGGTGAAAGATACTTTGCCCGCGACATATCAATCCGGTCTTCATCCAGACAGTTTGCTGAAATGTACGGAACGCCTTCTTGGATGAACTCATCTTTTCTCGGATAGTCGCCACCGTGGTTACCATCCAAATGGCTCACAATCCACCCGCGCCCAAGTAGCGCTTCCAACGTCACGTTTTCCCAGTTCGCGTCGCGCTGGCGGAAGATTGCGTCGAGGTAGCTTTCGAAGATGGCCCGGGCGTTCTGCAGATTCTTCTCCGCGTTGGCCTTTGCGGTGGCGATGCTCGCAAAAGCTTCGTCGAGGATGGCGACGATTCGCTGCTGTTCAGGAAGTGGGGGCAGCAGGAACTCAAAACCCATAACTTCGTTCATCTGGGCGCGTGGCATTCGTGCGCCCGTGCAAGTCGCGTTGATTCGCTCGCACGTTTCATCGGCTAGCAGCCAATACAGCAGAAACTCGCGCGATAATTCACGCCTCGGTTTGAGAGGAAAGATTTCGGTCGAGCAATGACCCTCGAAATCCGGCGCAAAGGCCTTATTCAAATAAGGCCGCAGTCGCCCGTATAGGACATGCTCGTCTGAAAATAGAAACGTTGCACTTTTGACGGACTGCGGGTCGGTCGACCCGATGAAACGAGCGGTGTGAGATTCGATGTGTTCAAGCCCGACGTAGGGAAGATCGCGATGGATGCCTTGCGCTTTGTCGAATGCGCAAACGTCTCCGAGAGTTTTAATCTGCCACCCAATCCTCATGATGGCTTACCAGTCGGGCTAACCTTTTTCTTGGGGTTCCGGGCTGGGAGTGCAAATGCGCCTTCTCGCGGTGGCTCAACAGAATCCGCATCAATGCGCTCATCACCAATACCGGTCCGACTGAAGCGAATGCCCCTCTTGTGACAGATGAAATTCAAGGCGTCGAACAGCGCTTGCTCCATCCGGTGTCCGGCGATTACGTGTTTAACAGGCACCGTTAAAGGGAAATATGACTCTCGGTAGAGCACCCGAATCTCTCGCTCATACGACCATTCGCTATATTTCGAGCTAAGAATTTTCTCTGCAGCGACCTGAGCGTTCACACGCCCATCCAAAGTCACACCAGCAAATACACCGCGATAACCCACCTTGCGTATCGCCGGGGAATTGTCAGGGAGTTCCACTTCAATCGCCAGCCCGCTAAAGCCGGAGGCGTAATGTGACCAAAGAAGGTGGCAGTCGAAGGTTTCCGAGAGAGAACACACTCGTAGTTGCTTCTTCTCGCGAACTATCTGCGCGACGACGTTCTTTATGTCATCCACTTGCTTTTCCGCAGACTCGTACGAGTAGGCAAACATGCCTTCCATTGGATCGTTCAGAGTTGACCAGTCCGCACAATAGAGACGACTATTAAATATGATGTCGAATGCGTGTGGTATTTGGGCCGCCCCTTTGAATTTGTATGCCCTCATTTCAGTAGCGTCTGCAAGTTTTCCAGCACTTCCGCGCTTTCGGCATCCAGTGCAATGATTTCCGCGATGATGTCCTGCGGACTGCGGTGGGCCACTTCCTCACCGCCGTTCGGGTTCTTGACGGACAGATCGAAGGTTCTTGCGTCCAACGTCTTTGCGTCAACGCTCCAGCTTTTTGGTGAGTCCGCTAATTTCTTCTGCAGCTTCACGAATTCTGCCAAATCCTCATCATTGAGCGGATTGGTCTTGCCCATGTTGCGGCCAGGGTCGAGCTGGTAGTACCAGACCTTGCGCGTCTTGCTGCCCTTCTCGAAGAACAGCACCACGGTTTTAACTCCCGCGCCCTGAAAGGTGCCACCCGGGCAATCGAGCACCGTATGAAGGTTGCAGCTCTCGAGCAGGAGCTTGCGCAGGCTGGTCGACGCATTGTCGGTGTTCGACAGGAACGTATTCTTGATGACGATGGCGCCACGCCCACCGGCCTTTAGGATACGGATGAAGTGCTGTAGGAACAGGAAGGCGGTCTCACCGGTTCGGATCGGGAAAGTTCTCCTGCACTTCCTTGCGCTCACTGCCCCCGAAGGGCGGATTGGCGAGCACCACGTCATAGCGATCCTTATCCTGAATATCGGCTAGATTCTCGCTCAACGTGTTGGTGTGGATGATGTTGGGCGCTTCGATCCCGTGCAGAATCATGTTCATGATCGCGATCACATACGCCAGGGACTTCTTCTCCTTGCCGTAGAACGTCCGGGTCTGGAGGGTCGTCATATCCTTGGTGGTGAGTTTGCCCTTCGATTTCAGATAGTCGAAGGATTCGCACAGGAACCCGGCCGAGCCCACCGCGCCATCGTAGATGCGCTCGCCGATGGTCGGCTGTATGACCTGAATCATGGCCCGGATCAGCGGGCGCGGGGTGTAATACTCGCCGCCGTTGCGGCCGGCATTACCCATGTTCTTGATCTTGGCTTCGTAGAGGTGCGAGAGCTCGTGCTTCTCGGCTTGCGATCGAAACCGCAGCTCGTCGATGTGGTCGATGATCTCGCGCAGGTTGTAGCCGCTCTGGATCTTGTTCTTGATCTCGGAGAAGATCTGCCCGATCTTGTACTCGATGGTGTTCGGCCCGGTCGCCCGTTGGGTGAAGCCCTGCAGATAGGGGAACAGTTTCTTGTTGACGAAATCGCGCAGATCATCTCCGGTGAGCGCCTTGTGATGATCGAGTGTCCCATCCTTCCCCTTCGGCGCCGCCCACGTGAGCCAGCGATAGGGTTTCTCCAGGATGTACGAGTATTTTTTGCCCTCGATCGCCGCTTCCTGACGCTTATCCTCCTCGAGCCCGTCGAGATATTTCAGGAACAGGAGCCAGGACGTCTGCTCGGTGTAATCCAGCTCGGTGGTGCAGCCCGCTTCCTTACGCAGCACGTCATCGATATTGCTGAAACGCTTGTTCAAACATCATGAAACCTGCTGAGTCAAAGATTTGTCACGCCATCCATTGGAGCCTGTCGCGCTGACTGTTAATAGAGGGCACGCTCTTTTCACGGCGAGCGGAATCAGACTTTCTGAAAACTCCGAATTCAGTGCCATGCTGTTCGCCACCCTCCCTTACCGCGATGTCTTGCGCTTTCTGCGGCGTGCCGCCGCGACCTTGCGCTTCGGGGAGCGCTTCGTTTGATCGCCGGGCTGCCCGAGGAATTGCCGCTCGGCAAAGCGATCGGCGCGTACCGAGTGCAACGCCTCATTGATCGCGGCCTCGATGTCGGGCACCGGGACTTTGGCGTTGCGCGCCTTGGTCTGTGCTACCGTCTGATCGAGCACGCGCCAGCGCACGGCTTCCTCGATGAACTTGGCCAGATCGCCCTTCTTCATGCCGCGCTGTGCCAGGAACATGCGCACGGCCATATCCGTGTCCTTGGAAACCCGGACGGTCCACCTCACCGGCTGATCCATGGTCACTCCATCGCTGCGCCTAGACGTCTAAGCGTCAGTGTACGCTCGGGCGATCCGGTGCGGTGGCGATTGGAGGTGCCAGTGCGATCAGAGACGGTTTACTCAGGACCTTGAGTATTTTTACTCACCGTATTGAGTAAACTGACGAGCACAGAGGCGGGCGGCGGCGGCGGCCCCAAGGCGATTTCCGCGAGCGTTTGTCTGCGGAATTCCTGGCCACCCGCCTGTAGCTATACTTGTAGCTAGGGAGAGAGCATGATGCCAATATCTTATATTAATCAATTGTTTGCGCGTACCCCGCGCGAACAGGTGCAGAACATCGAGTAACTTTCGGAGCTGTCTGGGCTCGCCGGGCTTTGCGCCGCAATCGGACTGACTGACAGGCCGCGCGCTTGGCTTTCTGCGGGCGCATTGACCGTAGGTTTCAGCCATGCGGAAAGCGTAGCACCGACAAAATGATGGACAGTTCTTCTGAGGAAGTGATCGCGACGCGTACAGCGGTTGCGATCAACCGGCACTTTTACACGTGGTTCGCCGTTTGCGCTTTCCTAATCATCTTTGCTGGGTTCGCCCATACCTTTTACTTGAGACTCGTTTTCGAGACCAAGAAGCTTCCGCTTCTGCTTCACCTGCATGGTTTCCTGTTTACCGCCTGGTTCGTCTTGTTTTTTGTTCAAGCTCGACTCGTTGCCCGGCATCATGTCGATCTGCACCGCAAACTCGGCGTTGTGGGAGCAGTATTGGCGCCGTTGTGCGCCTGCGTGGCCATCCGAGTCTCGTTCAATGCGGGTAGAAGAATAGTTCTAGCTGACCCGACGTTTCTTGCAAATTTCCGGGCACCTCTCGCCATGGATTTCGGGACCGCCCTGATGTTCGTCGTGCTGGTTGCGATTGCACTGTATTTGAGGCGGCGTCCTGACTATCACAAGCGCATCATGGTTCTGGCGTGCTGCAGCATCCTTTTGCCGGCAATCGGGCGCATCCCGTTCTTGGCTGACACAGTCTTGTTTCACACCGTTGGGTTTTGGGGGCTTGTCGCCATCACGGAAGTCCCGCCGCTTACTTGCATTCTCTATGACACGATCAAACACCGACGTTTGCATCCTGCATTCGGGTGGGGCGGCGCTGTGCTTATGGCGTCTTTTCCGGCGTTCTTGCTGATTAGCGCCAGCGAATCTTGGCTCAAATTTGCCTCTTGGCTGCTAAGTCGCTGAGGTGGCTGCCGATATGCTCGTATTGGGAGGCAGTTTTGATTCTCTGGGGTGCACTTCGCGCGAGCAAGTGCAGAATATCGATTAGCAGCGGTACCGGGCCCAACCGCTGCAGTTTATTGTCTTGCGCGGCAGAATCGCCACGCGACCGGGACAGCGGCATTTGGTACAAGAGGAGCCTGCCGCCCGCTGAGCGGCGAGCGCACCGGGTGTGAGGCCCATGAGCACTACGCCACCACCGAGCCGACTGTTCGTGATATCGGCGCCCTCCGGGGCGGGCAAGACCAGCCTCGTCAATGCGTTGCTGGCGAGCCGCCCGGGGTTGAGCCTGTCGGTGTCCCACACGACGCGCGCACCCAGGCCCCACGAGCTCGACGGTCAGGCCTACTACTTTGTCAGCATCGAGCAGTTCAACCAACTGATCGCCGCCGGAGCGTTCCTCGAGCATGCCCGGGTGTTTGACAATTTTTACGGCACCGGCCGCGACCAGGTGCAACAGAAACTGGCGGCCGGACACGACGTGGTACTGGAGATCGACTGGCAGGGAGCCCGCCAGGTGCGCGCGGCCGCGCCGGATTGCCTGAGCATCTTCATTCTGCCTCCATCCCGCGACGCGCTGCGCCAACGGCTCATCGGCCGCGGGACCGACAGCCCCGAGGTCATCGCCCGGCGGCTGGCCGACGCGGCCGAGGACATGTCCCACTGCCGGGAATTTGGCTATGCCGTGGTCAACGACCAGTTCGATCAGGCCTTAAGGCAGCTGGGCCAGATCCTGAATGGCCGGGGCGAGGCATTGGCAGCCTCGCGGCCCGAAATCGAGGCACTGCTGCCGAAGCTGCTGGCCTGAATGGCGCCGGATGCCGTACACTTGGAAGGTCTAACCCTCTCTTATTATTAGGAATGTGGCGCCGCCATGGCCAGAGTAACTGTCGAAGATTGCCTCAAGAACGTGGATAACCTGTTTCAGCTGGTGCTGCTGGCCTCGCAGCGCGCCCGCCGCCTGGCCAACGGTGCCGAAGCCAGCATCCCGGTGGATAACGATAAGCCGACGGTACTCGCGCTGCGCGAGATCGCCGCCGGCAATATCACCCCTGAGATGCTCAAGGAACCGGAGCCCGAGCCACAGCCGGCGATGCCGGAGGTCGAGCTGGAATCTGCCTTCCGCGCACCGCAGTTTGGTCTCGGCGACTGACGGCGCCCGTGCGTTAATGAGGCGCCATGGATTATGCGTCCTCGCTCCTGGGATTACTCCCCGGCACCCGGCGCACGGCGGGCCTGAAGGAACTGCTCAGCACCGTTAGCGGCTACCTGCCGCCTGACCAGGTGGCGCGGATCAAAGACGCGGCCGAGTTCGGCGCCGCCGCCCACCAGGGACAAAAACGCCTCAGCGGCGAGCCGTACATCACCCACCCGGTCGCGGCCGCAGAAATCCTCGCCGAGCTGCGACTCGACGCCGACACCATTGTCAGCGCCATCCTGCACGACGTCATCGAGGACACGCCGATCGCCAAAGAGGAGATCGCGGCGCGCTTCGGCAACGATGTGGCCGAGATCGTCGATGGCGTCACCAAACTCGACCAGATCCGCTTCAAGAACCGCGAGGAGGCGCAGGCCGAGAATTTCCGCAAGATGATGCTGGCGATGGTGCGCGACCTGCGCGTCATCCTGGTCAAACTTGCCGACCGCACGCATAACCTGCGCACCATCGAGGGCCAGGCGCCGGCCAAGCGCCGCCAGGTGGCGCGCGAGACGCTCGACATCTACGCGCCGGTGGCTGAACGGCTCGGGCTGTACAACATCAAGCTGGAGCTGGAGGACCTCGGCTTTCGCACGCTGTACCCGCATCGCTACCGGGTCATCGAGCGGGCGCTGAAGCGCGCGCGCGGCAATCAGAAGGAGTTCCTGGAGAAAATCCGCGCGCAGCTGGCGGCAGCGCTGACCAAGAACGGCCTCGGGGCCAAGGTCGAGGCGCGCGAGAAGCACCTGTACAGCATCTACCGCAAGATGCTGCGCAAAAGAGCCGCGCTGTCAGAGATGCTGGATGTCTACGGCCTGCGCATCATCGTCGATCAGGTCGATACCACCTACCGCACGCTCGGCGTCGTGCACAGTGTCTACAAGCCGATGCCCGGCCGGTTCAAGGACTACGTCGCCATTCCGCGCGCCAACGGCTACCAATCGCTCCACACCACGCTATTTGGCCCGAACGGCGTACCCATTGAAGTGCAGATCCGCACCGTCGACATGGATCAGGTCGCCGAATCCGGCATCGCGGCACACTGGAAATACAAGGAAGACACGAGCGAAGGCTCGGCCCAGCAGGAGCGGGCCCGCGCCTGGCTGTCGCACCTGGTCGAGATGCACGAGGGCGGCAATTCCGAGGAATTCATCGAGAGCGTCAAGGTCGACCTGTTCCCCGACAAGGTCTACGTGTTCACGCCCCGCGGCGAGATCCTGCGCCTGCCGCGCGGCGCCACCGTGGTGGACTTCGCCTACGCCGTGCACACCGACGTTGGCAACCGCTGCGTGGCCGCCAAGATCGACCGGCGGCTGACGCCGCTGCGCACCGTGCTGCGCAATGGCCAGACCGTGCAGATCATCACCGCCAAAGGCGCGCGCCCCAATCCGTCCTGGGTCAGCTTTGTGGTCTCGGCCAAGGCCCGCAGCGCGATCCGGCACTACCTCAAGAGCCTGCGCCAGAGCGAAGCCTGCGAGCTGGGCCGCCGCCTGCTGAGCCAGGCGCTGGCGGAGTTTCAGCTCAAGCTCGATGCGATCCCGCCGGCGACCGTGAAAAATGCCCTGGTGGAGTTCGGCCTGGCCACGGCCGAAGAAATGTACGAGAAAATCGGTCTCGGTGAGCGGCTCGCGCCGCTGGTCGCGCGCCGCCTGTTGCCACAGGAGCACGCGCGCGCCGCCGATGAGCCTACGCCGCTGACGATCGCCGGCACCGAGGGGCTGCTGGTCAGCTACGCGCATTGCTGCTATCCGATACCGGGCGATCCGATCATGGCCTTTCTCAGCTCCGGGCGCGGCATCGTCATTCACCGCGAGACCTGCGCGAACGTCGAGGACTACCACAAGCATCCGGAAAAATGGCTCCCGGTCGTCTGGCAGCAGACTGACGGGCGCACGTTTGCCGCCGAAATCCGCATCGAGGCGCGCAATCGCATGGGTATGCTGGCAGGCCTTTCGGCCGCCATCGCCGATGCCCAGACCAACATCAGCCACGTCACCATCGAGAACAGTGACAGCGAAACCCAGGTGATCGTCTTCGTACTGGAGGTCCGGGACCGCGACCAGCTGGCCGATGTCATGCGCTTGGTGCGGCGCATGGCCGATGTGCTGCACGTTGTGCGTACAATTGCTACCCACGGTCGAAAAAGGGAGGCCACACTGCCATGACCCGCATAATCAGAACCGACCACGCGCCGGCCGCGATCGGCACCTACTCACAGGCCGTCGCCGTCGGCCAGACGGTTTACGTCTCCGGCCAGATCCCGCTCGATCCGGCCACCGGGACCCTGGTCACCGGCAGCATCGACAGCGAGATCCGCCGGGCGTTTGACAATCTGCTCGCCATTGCCCAGGCCGCCGGCGGCACGCTCGATGATGCGGTGAAGCTGACGTTGTATCTGACCGACCTCGGCCACTTCCCGCAGGTCAATCAGATCATGGCCGAATACTTTCAGGAACCGTATCCGGCCCGCGCAACCGTCGGCGTCGCTTCGCTCCCGCGCGGCGCGCGCATCGAGATGGATTGCATACTCTCGCTCGAGTGAAACGCCCAGCGGCGGCACGCGCGCCCGCAGGGGCGGGCCAACGCGCCGCGCAGCTGGCGCGGCTTGGCGCGCACGACCCGGCCGGGCTCCTGTTCGTGCTGCCGTTGCGCTACGAGGATAGGACCCGGGTCCAGCCGATCGGCGCGCTGCTTGCCGGCACGCGGGCGCAGCTCGAGGGCGAGGTGCAACTGGCAGAAATCGTCTACCGGCGGCGGCGCCAGCTGCTGGTGCGGCTCGCCGATGGCTCGGGGTCCATCACGCTGCGGTTTTTTTATTTTTCCAATGCCCAGCGCGACGGCCTGGCGCGCGGTACGCGGCTCCGTTGCCATGGCGAAGTGCGCCGCGGCCCGCTGGGGCTGGAAATGATTCACCCCGAGTACCGCAGGCTGCAAGACCCCGCCGAGCCGCTGCCGCAGACCCTGACCCCCGTCTATCCGCTGACGGAAGGTTTGACGCAGGGGCGGCTGCGCGCACTGGTGCGCAGTGCGCTCGCGGCCTGGGACGGCGCGCCGCCGGCCGAATATCTGCCGGCCGAGCTGCTGCGGCCGCTGAAGCTGCCAACGCTGCGCGCGGCGCTCGAATTCGTGCATCAGCCCCCGGTGGGCACGGCGCTCGCGCCGCTGGCGGCCGGCCGCCACCCGGCGCAGCGGCGGCTCGCGTTCGAAGAGCTGCTGGCCCATCAGCTGTCGCTGATGGAGCTGCGCCGCGCGATCCGCCATGAGCTCGCGCCGCCACTGCACGATGCCGCCGGCGTGCAGCAGCGGTTGCTGGCGGCCCTGCCCTTTGCGCTGACCGGCGCGCAGGCGCGGGTGCTGGCCGAGGTCAATGCCGATCTTGCGACCGAGCAGCCGATGGCGCGGCTGATCCAGGGCGATGTCGGCTGCGGCAAGACAGTGATTGCGGCAGCGGCAGCCGCCCGGGCCCTGGGCAGTGGCGCGCAGGCGGCATTGATGGCGCCGACCGAGCTGCTGGCCGAGCAGCATGCGCGCGCGCTGACTCGCTGGTTTGCGCCGCTTAATCTGCCCGTCGTGCTGGTGACCGGCTCGTTACCGGCGCGGCAACGGCGCAGCGCGCTGGCGGCCGTCGCCAGCGGCGAAGCCCGGCTGGTGGTGGGCACGCACGCGCTGTTCCAGGAGAGCATGCGGTTTGAGAACCTCGCGGTCGCCATCATCGATGAGCAGCACCGCTTCGGCGTGCAGCAGCGGCTGTTGCTGCGCGAGAAGGGCGGTGCACTTGGGCGCCTGCCGCATCAGCTGATCATGACGGCGACGCCGATTCCGCGCACGCTGGCCATGACCGCCTACGCAGATCTGGACGTATCGGTAATCGATGAACTGCCGCCGGGGCGCACGCCGGTGCGCACCGTGATCGTGCCCGAAGAGCGGCGCGCCGATGTGGTCGCGCGCGTCGAGGAAGCCTGCCGCAACGGCCGCCAGGCCTACTGGGTGTGTGCGCTCATTGCCGAGTCGGAGGAACTGGACTGCCAGGCGGCCGAAGAAATTGCCGCGGCGCTGGCCGAGGCGCTGCCTAAGGTGCGCGTTGGAATCGTGCACGGGCGGCTGAGCAGCGCGCAGAAGGACGCCGCGATGCAGGCGTTCAGCGCCGGGCAGATCCAGCTGCTGGTGGCGACGACCGTCATCGAAGTCGGCGTCGATGTTGCCAACGCTTCGGTCATGGTGATCGAAAATGCCGAACGCATGGGGCTGGCCCAATTGCACCAGCTGCGCGGGCGCGTCGGTCGCGGCACCGCGGAGAGCAGCTGCGTGCTGCTGTACCGCGCGCCGCTGTCGGCGATGGCGCGCGCGCGGCTCGCGGCCATCCGGCAGACCAACGACGGCTTTGAAATCGCACGCCGCGACCTGGAACTGCGCGGACCCGGCGAGTTGCTCGGCACCCGGCAGACGGGCCTTGCGCAGCTGCGGGTGGCAGACCTGGTACGGGACGCTGATCTGCTCGGTGCGGTGCGCTCGACTGCCACGGCAATGATGCGCAGCCACCCCGAGCGGATCGCGGCACTCAGCGCCCGCTGGATTGGACAGGCAGAGCAGTATGGCCGCGTCGGCTGAGCAGCCGCTCGCCTCGCCGCTCCCCGGGCCGGTCCGTCCGCGCTCGTGGCGCTGGCAGCGCGCGGCCGATCTGGCGCGGCTCGCCCGTCTTAACCGTCCGATCGGCATCTGGCTGCTGCTGTGGCCGACCTTGTGGGCGCTGTGGATCGCATCGGCCGGCCCGCCGCGCCTGTCGCTGCTGCTGATCTTTGTGGCCGGCACCGTGCTGATGCGTTCGGCCGGCTGCATCATCAACGATCTGGCGGACCGCAATTTCGACCCGCACGTGCGGCGCACCCGTGACCGGCCGCTGGCCGCGCGCCGGCTCGCGCCCCACGAGGCGCTCGTGACCTTCACCGTGCTGGTGGCGATCGCCTTTGTGCTGGCGCTGCAGCTCAATCCCTACGCCTTCCGGCTGGCCTTTGTCGGTGGTGTACTGACCATCACCTACCCGCTGCTGAAGCGATTTTTCATCCTGCCGCAGCTGTACTTGGGCGTGGCCTTCGGCTGGGCCGTGCCGATGGCCTTTGCCGCGGTGCTCGACCGCGTACCGCGCGTCGGCTGGCTGCTGCTGCTCGCCACCATGGTGTGGGCGGGTGTCTACGACACCTTCTATGCCATGGTCGATCGGGACGATGACGTGCGCATCGGCGTGCGTTCGAGCGCCATTGCCTTTGGCGATATGGACCTGCCGATCATCGGCGGCATGCAGCTGATGCTGGTGGCGGCGCTGCTGCTGACCGGTCGCACCCTGCAGCTCGGCGCGCCTTACTATCTGGCGCTGCTGGCCGGCGCCGGGTGCCTCGCCTGGCAGTTGTGGATCGCAAGGAATCGCGATTCGGCGGCGTGCTTCCGCGCCTTCAAGCTCAATAATTACTTCGGACTGCTGATCCTGATCGGCCTGATCATTCAATACCGCGGCGGCCGCTGACCCCAACCGCACCGAAGCTTAAGCGCTGGCAGGTTCCCCCCGGCAATTGTCAACTTTGGCCTGGCTTTCAGGTTGACAGACGCAGTGCCGCTGCCGAACATGGCGCTATGCCACCGCCCGCATTCGCGCATCAGGTGGCCAGCGGGAGTTAAGCAAAACATGCAACCCATCGCCGACCTCGCCGCCGACGCGCCGCGGCATGACTGGACTGTTGCCGAGGCTGAAAGTCTCTTTGCGCTGCCCTTTACCGAACTGCTGTATCGGGCGCAGCGCACGCACCGCGCCTGGCACGATCCGGCCGCCGTGCAGATGAGCACGCTGCTGTCGATCAAGACCGGCGCCTGTCCCGAAGACTGCGCCTACTGCCCGCAGAGCGTGCGCTATCACACCGGTGTGGAAGCCGAAGCGCTGCTGCCGCTGGCCACCGTGGTGGCGCGCGCGCAGGCGGCGCGGGCGGCCGGCGCCACGCGTTTTTGCATGGGCGCGGCGTACCGTTCACCGAAGAAGCGCGACGTGGAGCAGATCAGCGCCATGGTGCGCGAAGTGCGCAAGCTCGGCATGGAAACCTGTGCGACGCTCGGCATGCTGAGCCCCGAGCAGGCGCTGACGCTGAAGGACGCGGGCCTCGATTACTACAACCACAATCTGGACAGCTCCGAGGCCTTCTACGGGACGATCATCTCGACCCGCACCTATCAGGATCGTCTCGATACGCTTCAGGCCGTGCGCGAGGCCGGGCTCAAGGTCTGCTGCGGCGGGATCATCGGCATGGGCGAGACCGTGCGCGACCGCGCGGCGCTGCTCGCCACATTAGCCGGCCTGCCGGAACATCCCGAAAGCGTACCGATCAATCAGCTGGTGCGGGTGCCGGGTACGCCGCTGGCGGAGGCGGCGCCGCCGGATACTTTTGATTTCGTGCGCACGATCGCCGTGGCCCGCATCATGCTGCCGCGCGCGCAGGTGCGGTTGTCGGCCGGCCGCACCGAAATGAGCGATGAGCTGCAGGCGCTGGCTTTCATGGCCGGCGCCAACTCGATTTTTTACGGCGAGAAGCTGCTGACCACGGGCAATCCGGACGTCAGCCGCGACCGCGCGCTGCTGGCCCGACTGGGATTGCACGCTGAAGAACTGCCAGCAGCCGTGGCGGTGCCGGCTGCCGCGGACACAGCGCCGGCGGCCAAGTTGCATGCGGCGGGACCCTGAGCGGCTGCAGGGTGCGCTCGAGGCGCTGGATGCAGATTCCCGGCGCCGCCAGCGGCGGCTGATCCGCGGCTACCCGGTTCCCGGCGACAGCACCCGCGTGCTGGTCGATGGCCGGGTGCTGTGTAATTTTGCGAGCAACGATTATCTCGGACTCGCCCACCACCCGGCGCTGGCCAATGCGCTCGGCCAAGCGGCCGCCGAGTTCGGCACCGGCAGTGGCGCGGCGCATCTGGTATGCGGCCACTCGGCGCCGCACCACCGCCTTGAAGAGGAACTGGCCGCGTTCACCGGCCGGCAGCGCGCGCTGCTGTTTTCCACCGGCTACATGGCCAACTTAGGCGCCGTCAGCGCGCTGGTAGGGCGCGGCGAGACCATCTTGCAGGATCGGCTCAATCACGCATCGCTCCTCGACGGCGCGCGGCTGTGCGGCGCGAAACTTGCCCGCTATGCGCACGCCGATGCGGCGGCGGCTGCCGCGCAGCTTGCCGCCCACCCACGCACCAGCCTGTTGGCGAGCGATGGCTTATTCAGCATGGACGGGGATCTCGCGCCGGTGGCAAAGCTCGCAGCCATCGCTGCAAAACAGGGTGCCTGGCTGCTGATCGACGACGCCCACGGTCTCGGCACGCTGGGCGAACATGGTGGCGGCACGCTGGAGCTGGCTGGACTCGGTGCCGCCGAAGTGCCGCTGCTGGTGGGCACGCTCGGTAAGGCCTTTGGGTGCTTTGGCGCTTTTGTAGCAGGGGATCGCGACCCGATCGAATATCTGCTGCAGCACGCGCGCAGCTACATCTATACCACCGCGCTGCCACCGGCCGTGGCCGCGGCAGCGAGCGTGGCGCTCAGGCTGGTTTGCGAGGAGGGCTGGCGACGCATACAGCTTAAGCAGCACATCGCGCGTTTTTGTGCCGGGGCGGCCGCGCTTGGCATCGCACTTACCGGCTCGGCAACACCCATCCAGCCGCTGATCGTCGGCGATGCAGCGCGCGTGCTGACGTATGCCGAAGCACTGGCGGCGGCCGGATTCTGGGTGGGCGCCATCCGGCCACCGACCGTGCCGGCCGGCAGCTCGCGCCTGCGCATCACGTTGTCGGCCGCCCACCGAACTGAAGACATCGACGCTTTGCTCGAGACGCTCGCGGCGCTCCTGCGCCGGGCCGCGGCGTGACGCTGTATACCGAAACCAGCGGCCAGGGCGAGCCGCTCGTGCTGTGGCACGGCTGGGGCATGAACCTTCGGGTCTTTGACGGACTGCGCGCTGCGCTCGCGGGGCGGTATCGGCTGATCGCAACCGATCTGCCGGGGCACGGCCGCAGCCCCTGGCCGGCGAAGGCGGACGATGCGCGGCAGCTGCAGCTGCTGCTCGAGCCGGTGCCGGAAGGCGCGACTTTGCTCGGCTGGTCGCTCGGCGGGCAGTGGGCGCTGCGCGCGGCGGCGGCAGCGCCACAGCGCGTCCGCCGGCTGGTGCTGGTGTGCGCGACGCCGCGCTTCGTGCAAAGCGCGGACTGGCCGCATGGCCTGCCGGCAACGGTACTGGCGGAGTTTGCCGCGCGGCTTGAAGGACAATACCGGCAAACGCTGCACGATTTTCTCGAACTGCAGGTTCGCGGCAGCAGCAACGCCGAGGCGGTGCGTGCAACCTTGCTGCAGGCGCTGCTGATTCATGGCGAGGCGCAGCCGGCAGCGCTTAAGGCCGGTCTGCAATGGCTCGCCACGCAGGATCTGCGCCCACTCACCACCACCATCAGCGTCCCGACGCTGCTGATCAGCGGTGCGCGCGACCGCGTGACGCCGCCGGCGGCCGCGGCGGCACTGGCTCAGATGCTGCCCGATTGCCGGCTGCTGGAATTGGCGCGCGCTGCGCACGTACCGTTCCTGTCCCATCCCGCGCCGTTCCTCGAAGCGCTGCAGGCTTTCCTGGCGCCCGCCGCGCCCGCGCCGGTGAGCGCTTGAATACGCCGCTTTACCGGCTGGATCGGCGGGCACTGGTGCGTGCCTTTGAGCGGGCCAGTGGCGGGTACGATCAGGCCGCGCGCCTGCAAAGCAGCGTGCGCGGCGAGCTGCTGGCGCGGCTCGAGTTTTTTAAACTGGATCCGCGCGTCATCCTCGATGTGGGTACCGGCACCGGCGACGGCGCCGCGGCGTTGCGGCGCCGGTATCGCCGCGCCCAGGTCGTGGCACTGGATATTGCGCCGGGCATGCTGCGTCAGGCCGCAAGGCGGCTGCGCCCGTGGCGGCGCTTCGCGCGTGTCTGCGGCGATGCGCTGCAGCTGCCGCTGCGCGACGGCACGGTCGATCTGCTGTTTTGTAATCTTGTGCTGCAATGGTGTGATCAGCCGCAGCTGGCCTTCGCCGAGATGGGCCGCGTACTGCGACCCGGGGGCCTGCTGTGCTTCAGCACTTTCGGGCCCGAGACACTCAAGGAGCTGCGTGCGGCCTGGGCCGCTGCCGACCAGCGCCCGCACGTCAGCCAGTTTGTGGACCTGCCGCAGCTTGGCGCCGGCATGCAACGCGCCGGCCTGCAGGAGCCGGTAATGGACGTCGAGCGCATCGTGTCCCATTACCCGGACGCGATGACGCTGATGCGCGAATTGCAATCGATCGGTGCGCGCAATGCCAGCGCCGAGCGCCACCGCGCGCTGACAGGACGGCGGCGACTGCAGCAGCTCGTGGCCGGTTACGAGAGCTGCCGCGAAGAAGCGGGGCTGCCGGCAACCTACGAGATTATTTATGGCGCCGCGTTCGGCGGCGGACCGCGGCCCGCAGAACCGCCGCCGGGGGAACACCGCGTGCCGCTGCCGATTCCGCGCCGACGGGAGGGGACAGTGTGAGCGCGCCGGGTGCTGCCTATTTCATTGCCGGCACCGATACTTCGGTCGGCAAGACGCGGGTGACGGCCGCTTTGCTTAAGGGCTTGCGCCAGATCGGATTGAAGGTCGCCGGCATGAAACCGGTCGCAGCCGGGGCGGAATGGCACAATAATCACTGGATCAACGAAGATGCCACCTTGATCTCGTCCAGTTCAGGTCAGTTGACGCCTTATGAACAGCTAAACCCCTACTGTCTCCCGGATCCGCTCTCGCCACACATCGCCGCCGATCTGGCAGGTATCAGCATTGATCCTGGGGTCATAAGGCGTCATTTTGACGATATTCGTGCCAATCATGATTTGACCCTGGTGGAAGGAGCAGGAGGCTGGTTGGCGCCGATTAGTCTTGGCGAGACCATGGCAGACGTCGCCATCAGGCTCGAGCTGCCAGTCGTGCTGGTGGTGGGCATCCGGCTGGGGGCGCTGAACCACGCGCAGCTGACTTACCGGGCCATCCGCGCCAGCGGCCTCAATTTTGCCGGCTGGATCGGCAGCGTGCTGCAGAGTGAATTTCCGGCGCTGCCTGAAAACTTGAAGCTTCTTGAGCACGTGCTCGGCGGGCCCGCCCTGGCTGTTCTGCCTCATTGCGACAGCACCGCGGATGATGAGCGCCATATGGCTGCTGCGGCCGCGCAGCTGGCAGCGGCTGCGGTGACGCTAAGTCGTTGAGTTGCAGAAAAAAACATCTCTCCGCTATGATCCGGCGATCGCGCCAACGCTGGATAAAATCCGATCAACTGGCATGGACGTTGAAGCCGCCGAGCGAATCAGGCTGGTCCCCAACTGTTCACTCAGCGTCCGGGCGGCGACCCTGTTTTTTGCGAGCCTTTGCCTGACCAGCTTCGGGATCGCGGCGCTGTGCGCGGCGCGCGGTTTCTGGCCGGTGTTGCCGTTCGCGGGCGGGGAGATGCTGCTGCTCGGCTGGGCGCTGTGGGACAGCCTGCGCCGCCGCCACTGCGCCGAGCTGATCACGGTAACTGAGAATCAGGTGCAGATTGATGCGTTCACGCGGCAAGGCCATGACCAGGTCGTGTTCCCGCGGCATTGGGCTCAGGTTAAACTGCGCCGCGCTGGATCACCTCTGCATCCCAGCCGTCTGCTGATTGAATCGCATGGACGCTCGTATGAGCTGGGGAAGTTCCTGACCGAAGAGGAACGAAGCGGCCTGGCCGGACGGCTGCGCCGCTCGATTGGCCGCATCAACGAAACGCCACCGCTGGCGGGCAGGAATTAGGAACCTTGGGGCCGAAAACGATGATCAAAAAGCTTGCCTCGCTCGTAGCCATAGGCGCGGCGCTCACCGCCCCGGCCGCCCACGCCGAGTGGGCCCTCAACATGCCCGAGGGCATCACCGACATCTCGCACAGGTCTACTCGCTGCACATGCTGATGTTCTGGTGGTGCGTGGGCATCGGCATCTTTGTGTTCGGCGTGGATGATCTATTCGATCGTCGCGTTTCGCAAATCGCGCGGCGCCGTGGCCGATACCAAGCTGGTGCACAACACCAAGGCTCGAAGTCATCTGGACCATCCTGCCGGTGCTGATCCTGATCAGCATGGCGGTGCCGGCAGCGCGCACGCTGGTCGAGACCGAGGATGCGAGCAACACCGAGCTGACGATCCGCGTCACCGGCTATCAGTGGAGGTGGGGCTACGAATACGTCGATGCCGGCGTCAGCATTCTGTCCACGCTTGATCGGGCCAGCAACGCGGCGCGCCAGCTCGGCTCGGGAATCGATCCGTTCACGGTGCCCAATTACCTGCTGGCGTCGATCATCCGCTGGTCGTTCCGGCCGACACCAAGGTGCGGCTGCTGATCACCGGCGCAGGATGTGATCCACTCCTGGTGGGTGCCGGCGCTGGCCATCAAGAAGGATGCGATCCCCGGCTTCATCAACGAGGCCTGGTTCAAGATCGACGCCGACAAGATCGGCGTGTATCGCGGCCAGTGCGCGGAGCTGTGCGGGCGCGATCATGGCTTCATGCCGATCGTGGTCGAGGTCAAGCAGCAAGGAGGATTTCGCCGCCTGGCTCAAGGCCAAGCAGGCCGAGCAGAAGCAGGCCGCGGCGGCGGCCCGCCGCACCCGCGCCAACCCCGCCGCCCATCTGACGCAGCGGCCACAGAGCTCCATTTCATCGGATTCTATCAGAGAGCATTCAACATGGCCAAACACGAGCACGCCGCCGGCTACGGGCATCACGATCACGCCGACCACGATCACAGCCCGCCGTCTGGCATCTGGCGCTGGCTGTCGACGACCAATCACAAGGACATCGGCACGCTGTATCTGGTCTTCTCCTGCATCATGTTCTTCATCGGCGGCGGCATGGCGATGCTGATCCGCCTGGAGCTGTTCAAGCCGGGCACTGCAGTTCCTGGATCCGAGCCTGTTCAACTCCATCACCACCATGCACGCGCTGGTCATGATCTTCGGCGCGGTCATGCCGGCCTGGGTGGGCCTGGCCAACTGGATGATTCCGATGCAGGTCGGCGCGCCGGACATGGCGCTGCCGCGCATGAACAACTTCAGCTTCTGGATCCTGCCGTTCGCGTTCACGCTGCTGCTGTCGACGTTCTTCGTCCCGGGCGGGGCGCCGGCCGGCGGCTGGACCATGTATCCGCCGCTGGTGCTGCAGACCGGCGACGCCTGCCGATGCGATCTTCGCCATCCACCTGATGGGCGCCTCCTCGATCATGGGCGCCATCAACGTCGATCGTGACGATCATGAACATGCGCGCCCCGGGCATGACGCTGCTGCGCATGCCGCTGTTCGTCTGGACCTGGCTGATCACCGCCTACCTGCTGATCGCGGTGATGCCGGTGCTCGCAGGCGCGGTGACCATGCTGCTGACCGATCACTTCTTCGGCACCAGCTTCTTCACCGCCTCCGGCGGCGGCGACCCGGTGATGTTCCAGCACATCTTCTGGTTCTTCGGGCATCCGGAGGTCTACATCCTGATCCTGCCGGCCTTCGGCATCGTCTCGGAGATCATCCCGACCTTCTCGCGCAAGCCGCTGTTCGGCTACGAGGCGATGGTCTACGCCACCGCCTCGATCGCGTTCCTGTCGTTCATCGTCTGGGCGCACCACATGTTCACGGTCGGCATGCCGCTGGCCGGCGAGCTGTTCTTCATGCTCTCGACCATGCTGATCGCGATCCCGACGGGCGTTAAGGTGTTCAACTGGTCCGCGACCATGTGGCGGGGCTCGCTGACCTTCGAGCCGCCGATGCTGTTCGCGCTGGCGTTCCTGTTCCTGTTCACGATCGGCGGCTTCTCGGGCCTGATGCTGGCGATCGCGCCGGCCGACTTCCAGTACCAGGACACCTACTTCGTGGTCGCGCACTTCCACTACGTGCTGGTGCCCGGCGTCGATCTTCGCCATCATGGCCGGCGTGTACTACTGGCTGCCCAAGTGGACCGGCCACATGTACAACATGAAGCTCGCCACCTGGCACTTCTGGCTGTCGACGATTTTCGTCAACGTGCTGTTCTTCCCGCAGCACTTCCTGGGACTTGCCGGCATGCCGCGGCGCATCCCCGACTACGCCACGCAGTTCGCCGACTGGAACATGGTCTCCTCGATCGGCGGCTTTGCCTTCGGACTGTCGCAGCTGCTGTTCCCGTACATCATCTGGCAGTGCGTGCGCGGTGGTGAAAAGGTCGGGACATCGCGCCTGGGAAGGCGCGCACGGACTGGAGTGGGAACTGCCCTCGCCGCCGCCCTACCACAGCTGGGAGCAGCCGCCGTCGATGGCGACGCTGGAACACGGGGCCGAGCACTGAAGGCACCGCATGGGCGCACTACACGCAGCAGCAGGCGTGAGCTGAGCGGGCCGCCGTGCAGCGCCGGCGGGTCCGCCGCAGCACGCTGATCTTCAGCCTGATCGCGCTGGCGTTCTATTTCGGCTTCATCCTGATGTCGATCAGCAAGAGCATGAAATGAATCCGGCCGTCCACACGCAGCGCGAGAACAAGCGCCTGACCTGGCAGCTCGCGGTATTCACCGCCGGCGCCTTTGCGTTTGGCTTGGCCCTGATACCGCTATACAGCGTGCTCTGTGAAGTGACCGGCATCGGCAACCAGCAGGGGCTCACGCATGCCGTGGCCTTAAGCGAGGCGCCGGTCGACCCCAATCGGCTGGTGACGATGGAATTTCTGGCGCAGCTGCCGTCGGTGGGCAACTGGGAGTTTCGCCCGGTCGTGAGCACGATGCAGGTGCATCCCGGCAAACTGTACGAAGCGCGCTTTTATGCCCACAACCTGACCGGGCATGACGTGCTGGCGCAGGCGATCCCCGACATCTCGCCTGGGCGGGCCACCGGCTGGTTTCACAAGACTGAATGCTTCTGCTTTCGCCGCAGTCGTTCCGCACCGGCGAAGCGCGGGAAATGACGGTGCGGTTTTCATCGACTCGACCCTGCCGGCCTACATCGACCGGCTGACGCTCAGCTACACGTTTTACGATCTGAAATAGCAGCGCCCGAAGCCGCGGCGCGCCGCGGCTCAATACAGGAAGTTGTCGCGATGGCACAGGTACCGGCAGATCCAGGCAAGTATTACATCCCGCACGGCAGCCCGTGGCCGATCATCGGCTCGGTGGCGCTGTTCTGCCTGATGCTGGGCGCTGCGAGCCTGCTCAACGAGTGGGCCAATGCCTGGGCGCTGCTGCCGGGCGCGGTGCTGCTGATTTTCATGTTCTTCGGCTGGTTCTACACCGTGATCGGCGAGAACCAGCGCGGGGTCTTCAACCTGCAGGTCGACCGCTCGTTCCGCATGGGCATGATGTGGTTCATCTTCTCCGAGGTGATGTTCTTCGGCGCTTTCTTCGGCGCGCTGTTTTACGCGCGGCAGCTGTCGGTGCCGTGGATCGGCGGCGAGGGCGTCAAGGTCTTCAACAAGCTGTTCCTGTGGAATAATTACGATGCGACCTGGCCGACCAACGGGCCGGCGCACTTGGGTCCGCGCGCCGACGGCACCTTCGAGACGATTCCGGCGTTCGGGCTGCCGGCGCTGAACACGCTGATCCTGCTGAGCTCAGCGGCGTGACGGTGACGATCGCGCACCATGCGCTGCGCCCGGCAAGCGCGCGCGTGCTCAACGTGTTTCTCGCGCTGACCTTCCTGCTCGGCTTCTCGTTCGTCAGCCTTGCAGGCGCACGAGTACGGCGAGGCCTACCGCGACGCTGGGACTGCAGCTCGCCACCGGCATCTACGGCTCGACGTTCTTCATGCTGACCGGGTTTCACGGCCTGCACGTGACGATCGGCGCGATCATGCTCACGATCATCTGGCTGCGCTGCCTGCGCGGTCACTTCACGCCGAACCGTCATTTCGCCTTCGAAGCCGTGGCCTGGTACTGGCACTTCGTCGACGTGGTCTGGCTCGGCCTGTTTATTTTCGTCTACTGGGTCTGAGCACCCGGCGCGCGGGCCGGCGGCCTGCGAAGCCTTTGGGACATGCTGAATGGGTACTCGTCCATATCGGGTTCGCCGAATGTTCGCGCACCGTCGCCTGACACAGGAGCCGCTCACATGAAAACCATAACTTTCGCCGGCGTGCTGCTGCTGAGCCTGAGCCTCACCGGCTGCGGGGTGCTGAACGAAGCTTTCTGCGCACCGAACTGTCACACGCAGGCCCACAATTCCTCGAGCCTGGTCGACTTCCTGTACCCGAAGGGCCAGCTGCCCCCGGCCCAGAACACGATCCCGCAGCTGCATGTGCCACTACGCGTGGGTTTAGCGTTCCTGCCGCCCACCGGCTATAACCCGAACGCTACACTGGACGCCGCGCAGCGCGCACAGCTGCTGGATCGAATCACCGAGCGGTTCAAGGACCGGCCGTTTGTCGCACAGATCGTAACCATCCCCGATTACTACCTTGCCAGCAATCGCGGCTTTGCCGGCCTCGAGGCGGTGCAGCGGCTTTACACGATCGACGTGATGGCCCTGGTCTCCTACGACCAGGTCACGCACCAGGACGACAACAAACTGTCGCTCGGCTACATAACGATCGTGGGTGCCTATGTACTCAAGGGCACCGCCCACGACGTGTCGACGCTGGTGGATCTGGCGGTGGTCGACCCGCAGACCAAGTCGCTGATCCTGCGCGCCGGCGGCACCAACACCGTGCACGGCAGCTCGACGCTGATCGATTCCGCCAGCGACACCCGCAATGCCAGCGCCGCCAGCTTCAATGCCGCAACCGATGACATGATCGGGCACTTCGACGTGGCGCTCACCCAGTTTCAACAGGACGTCAAAGCCGGCACGGCCAACGTGCAGGTCGTCAACCGCGGCGGCGGCGGCGCGATGGGGTGGATCTGGGTGCTGATGTTGCTGCCGTCAGCAGCCGCGGCAGTCGCTTGCCGCAGGCAGTCGCTCCCGCGATCCGATTAATGCTGCTGCGCCGGCCCCGTTAGCCGGCGGGCGGGAAATCCAGCCCGGTCAACTGCGCCGAGAGCTTCCACAACGCCATCGCGTCGGCATCGCTTAGCGCCTGCGGGGCCGGCTGGGTGAGCGCGCAGCGCACGTAATAGCCTCCCGTGCTATGCGCGAGCTCGGGGGCCTCGGCCAGGTACAGCAGGGTGCGCGCACCTTCCTCGGGCGTCAGGCCGCGCATGGCCTTGCGCACGCGCATCGCCGTGCGCCATAACCAGGCGGTGTTTTCGGCAATGCGGGTCGCGACAAAGCCCGGATGATGCGCATTGACCGTGACGGTGCCGGTGCCGAGCAACTGTGCCAACCGGTGCACGAACAGCAGGTTCTCGAGTTTGGAGCGGGCATAGCCGGCGATGCCATTGGCGTCCAGATCGGTCAGGTCGAATTTTCCATAGGTGTGTGCATTCGATGCGGTGCAGACAATGCGCGCCGACGGCGTTGCAAGAAGCCTGGGAAGCAGCAACAGCGTCAGCCCAAAGTACGGCAGGTGGTTGGTGGCGAAAGTCGCGCCGAGCCCATCGACCGTGCGCTCGCGGCCCATGAACACCGCGCCGGCATTGTTAATCAAGAGGTCGATGCGCGGCTCGGCCGCCGCAATCGCCGTGCCAACACGCTTCATCTCGCCAATAACCGACAGATCGGCGAGGTGGACGCCATGGCCGGCTGCACCAGCGGGCGGCGTAAGTCGCTTAAGCGTGCGAGCTGCGCGCTCCGGATCGCGGGCGACCAATACCAGACGCGCACCCCGGTTCGCCAGATGCATGGCAGCCACCTCGCCGATGCCCGAGGTGGCACCAGTGATGACTACAGTCTTACCCCGCATTGGTTTATCGTCAGTCATACGCCCAGTGTTGTACTCGCTCGTTGCAAAATATACCGCGACGCGGCTGACCAGAGGCTCGATTTGACGGCAATCTTTGGGAGCTGTCCGTGCATGTAAAAATCAAATCAGGCCGCGACGTTATCATTCGAACTGAAAACTGGCAGAACGCCATCAACTTCTATCAGTCGGCGCTCGGCCTGACGGTCAAGCACCACAGCCCGGGGATGGCCGGATTCGAGACCGGCTCATTCTGCCTGTACGTCGAGCAGGGACCACCACACGCTCCGGTGTTCGATTTTTATGTGCCGGACGTGGCGACTGCCAAGGCGCAACTGCTGGCCGCTGGCTGCGTGCTCATTGAAGAGGATCCGGCCCGGCCGCGTTGCTACCTGCGCGATCCTTTCGGCATCACCTTCAATATCGCCGCCGGCTAAGTCGCGGTTGCCGGCCGCTGCAGCCGCCGGTGTTCAGGCGCTGCTCCCGCTCCCGCTTTGCCAGCGCAGCAGCGGCTGGCCCATGCGCATCCGCTCGCCATCGCGAAAGCCGTCGAGCAGCGTGATGCCGGCGGGCGCCAGCACGATGATGGTCGAGCCGTGCTCAAACCAGCCGAGCTCCTCGCCCTTGACGTAAACGGCGGCGCACGGCTCGGTCCGCGGGCCGCGCGCGCGCAGCCGGTGCGTCTCCCTGAGGCAGTGCAGCTTAAGGCTTGCCACCAGTATCGCGGCCACCGGCACCAGCGTGATGAGCTCTTGGGATTGCAGCCGGCAGCGCAGGATCGCGCGTTCATTGAGGCAGAACAGCTGATCGATCCTCGCCAACGCCGCCGGGTTGACGTTCCAGGCATCGCCCGGCACATAGGTCACCTGCTCGACGGTGCAGTCATAAGGGGCATGAAAGCGGTGATACATGCCAGCCGTCAGCCGCAGCGTGACGTAGCTGCCGCCGTCGTAAGCCTTAGCGAGCGCCGGATCCTCGAGCAGTCCGGCCAGACTGTAGGAGCTGCCCTTGGCCTGCAGCACCATGCCGTCGATCACCGTGCCGCGCGCGCCGAGCAGCGCATCGCAGGGGCTGACCAGCAGCGTCGGATCGGGATCGATCGGCCGCGCCCCGGGCCGAAGTTCACGGATAAAGCAGTCGTGCAGGCTCTGAAAGTGCGTCGCGCGCGAATCGGAGAGATCAACGTCGGCGAAGAATTTCCAGATGGCGATGCTCGGCACGCTGATCCACCGACCGCGCAGCTTGCTGAACCAGCCCATGAACTGCGTCAGCCGGCGCCGCGGAATGCGGTTGGTGAGCAGAAAATTCAGCCGCTGCAGCTCAAGGATGCGGCCGACAAGATCGCGTCCGCTCATGGCCGTGTCATCGCGCTGTCACACAATTAGTCACAATAGCGGGCCCGTGAACGCCTTGATACTTCTGGTTTTATTGGCACTGCTGGCGCTGCTGTGGCTGCGCCTGCTGCCGCGTGTGCGGCTGTCCCTCGCCAAGCACCCGTCCCTGGAGGGCCACCCGCGGTGGGCGCGGCGCCTGGCGCGCCTCGTTCCCTATTACGAATACGACGAGCAGCAGTTCTTCAGCGCTGACGACGCGCCGACGGACGTGGCCGCACGGCGCCGCGCGGCCTTTGGCGAACTGGCGGCGGTGTATGCGACGCGCTTTGCCAAATCCGCCGCGCTGACCACGGAAGTGGCGGCAGGCGCCGCCGACCTGCAGTTCACGACGCGCTACCGCGTGCCGTTCCAGTTCAGCCGGCTGGTGCGCGAGCAGCTCAAAGGCGGCGCGTTTCTCGCCAGTTCGGCGGCGAGCACGCTCACCGACCTCGACGGCAACCGCTTTTACGACCTGGCCGGCTCCTACGGCGTGAATCTCTTCGGCTACGATTTTTACAAGGACTGCATCCGCGCCGGCGTTGAGCGGGCCGCCAATCTCGGGCCGGTGCTCGGCGCCTACCACCCGTGCGTGGCCGACAACGTCGAGCGCCTGCGGGCGATTTCCGGTCTCGATCAGGTGTCGTTTCACATGTCGGGCACTGAGGCGGTGATGCAGGCGGTGCGGTTGGCGCGCTACCACACGCGCAAGCGCTTTCTGGTCCGCTTCTGCGGCGCCTACCACGGCTGGTGGGGCGACGTTCAGCCTGGGGCCGGCAATCCTGCAACCGCCCACGATACCTACACGTTGCGCGACCTGAGCCCCGCGGCGCTCGGCATTCTGCGCAGCCGCCGCGATATTGCCTGCGTGCTGGTCAATCCGCTGCAGGCGCTGCATCCAAACCGCGGCGCGGCCAGCGATGGTGCGCTCATCGATAGCTCCCGCAGCGCCGGCTTCGATCGCGCCGCCTACAGCGAGTGGCTGCAGCAGCTGCGCCAGGTATGCAGCGAGCGCGGGATCGTGCTGATCTTTGATGAAGTGTTCCTGGGTTTTCGGCTGGCACCCGGCGGGGCACAGGAATATTTCGGCGTCCGCGCCGATCTGGTCACCTACGGCAAGACGGTGGCCGGCGGGCTGCCGGTCGGCGTACTGTGCGGCAAAGCCGCGCTGATGCAGCGCTTCGATGCGGATCGCCCGGCCGACATCTGCTTTGCGCGCGGCACCTTCAACGCGCATCCGTATGTCATGACGGCGATGAACGAGTTTCTGCAGCGGCTCGAGACCGCACCGGTGCGCGCCCTGTATCAGGACCTCGATGCGGTGTGGAACCGGCGCGCCGCAGAGATGAATGAGCGGCTGCGGCTCGCCGGCGTGCCGGTGCAGGTCGCCAATCTCAGTTCGGTCTGGACGGTCAGTTACCGGCAGCCGTCCCGCTACAACTGGATGTTTCAATATTACCTACGCGCGCACGGCCTGGCCTTGAGCTGGGTGGGCACCGGCCGCCTGATCTTTAATCTCGCTTACACCGACGCCGAGTTCGCCGATGTCATCGAGCGTTTCATCGCCGCCGCCGTCCAGATGCGGGACGCAGGGTGGTGGTGGACCCACCCCGGCCTCACCGACCGGCTGATCCGTCGGCGCGTCCTTGGCGAGATGCTTCAGACCCGCTGCTCGTGGCTCATCGGATCGATGAGTTCACCGCGCAGCAGATAAAAAGGCGACTTCCAGTACAGCAGCACGTCGTGAAACGGATCGGTGACGATCTTGGTCAGCCAGACCACGCCGGTCTGCAGGTCCTTGAGGAAGCAAAGCTGAATGCTGCGGAAAAGCAATCCGCCGACGCCGACCGCGAGCCAGATGCGACCGATGTTCTGCAGCAGATCGGCGCGGCCGCTGGTGGCGGGCAGCAGCCCGAACAGTGTCGGGCTCACCCACAGCAACGCCGGCGACAAGACCCAGATTGACAGCAGCACCACTTTGCGGCGCAGGTTGTAGCCGACCTTGATCTGCTCCTTGTACTCGTGCGTCGCCTGATTGACCTCGTCGTAGTCCTTGGGCTCGAAGAAAAAGTGGCCGGCCTGCCGGCTGGTCATCGCCAGCAGCCAGGCGATCAGCGCGGCCAGCGCCGGATTGCTGAACAAAAAGGCATAGGCGGTCAGAAAGCTCAGCGCACTGAGCAGGTGGAGCGACTGGTTGATCCGGCTGTGGTGATAGTAGCGATGATCGTCCCAGCGCTGTGTCTTCAACGCCTCAAGAAAGCTTTGCATGGCGCAACCCGTGACTTTAGGAGGATTCCTTAAGGTTGACTGAAATATAACGGTTGCATTGCAGTCATATGACAGCGCGCCCTTTAAGGCGGTCGTCATACAAGCTTCTTAAAGATTTAACGCCTGCGTCACGTTACTGCGCGAAATTCACGTAGCGCATGAGAATCATCCTGGTCAGCGACGCGTGGTATCCCCAGACCAATGGCGTCGTGCACACACTGACGCAGACCGTCGCCTGGCTGGAGCGCTTCGGGCACCAGGTGCGGATGATCACACCGGATCATTTCCGCAGCGTACCGTGCCCGACTTATCCTGAAATCCGGGTCGCGGTCCTGCCCTACCGGAGCCTGGCCCGCAGTATCGACGCCTGGCATCCGCAGGCGCTGCATATCGCGACCGAAGGACCGCTCGGCTGGGCCGCGCGACGCTACTGCATCCGCCGCGGCCTGCGCTTCACGACCTCCTATCACACGCAGTTCCCGCAGTATCTGCGGATGCGCGCGCCGGTGCCGCTGTGGGCTTCCTATGGCGTGCTGCGGCAATTCCACCGGCGCGCGAGCCGCTGCATGGTCAGCACCGACACCGTCAGCGAGGAACTGGCCAAGCGCGGCTTTTGCAATATCGCGCGCTGGCGCCGCGGCGTGGATACCGAATTATTCAAGCCGCGCGACAAGCAGTTCCTGTCGCTGCCGCGGCCGATCGCCGCCTATGTCGGCCGCATCGCGGTGGAAAAGAACGTCGAGGCGTTCCTGCGCATGCCGTGGCCGGGCAGCAAACTGCTCATCGGCGACGGACCGGAGCGGCAGCGGCTGCGCGCGAAATATCCGGCGGCCGTGTTCGCCGGCTACCGCTTTGGCGAGGATCTGGCAGCGCACCTGGCGGCCGCGGATATCCTAGTCTTCCCGAGCCGCACCGACACGTTCGGGCTGGTTAACTTAGAAGCGATGGCCTGCGGCGTGCCGGTCGCCGCCTACCCGGTGACCGGTCCGCGCGACGTGGTGCGCGACGGCGTTACCGGCGCGCTTGATGAGGATCTGGAGCGCGCCGCCCAGCGCGCGCTAACGATCGACCCGGCGGCCTGCCGCAGCTATGCACTGGGATTTGGCTGGGACGTCTGCACGCGCCAGTTCGAAACCAACCTCGTGGCCCTGCGCTTTCACCCCAAGTCGATCGGCGCTGTGACCGAAACGAGCTTAAACCGCGTCGAAAGCTGATTCGCCGGCGCACGGCGTTGCCGTGCTGCGCCCCTTAAGGGCCAAGCAATAAGTAACTGCGCCCGCCGGGGCGCTCGATCAGCCGCGTAACGTGCAGCGCCTTAAGCGGCGCGGGCAGCGCAACGGCCGTTGTCGCCGGCATCGTGCCGTGACGCAGGTACGCCCACCACGTGCTCGCATGCCATGCCGGTGTTGGCGGCTGGTAGACGACCGGGCCGGCGCCGGTGGCAAGCAGACGCGGCAGTGCCGCGTCGCTGTCCGCATCCTCCTCGCGCAACGCCACGACGCCACCGGCCGGCAGGTACAGCTGGGCCCACGCGAGCGTGGTCTCATCCGGATGCCACAGCAGCACCGGACCGGAGCCGGGGGATTGGCGCACTTCCGCGGCGATTCGCGACAGATCCTGCGCGAAGTTCAGTACCTGGACCGGCGCCAGCGTCCCGAGCGAGAGCAGCAGCAGGTACGCGACGCACAGGCGCGAGAAAATCAGCGCGGGCGCCGCGCCGCGCTGGCGCAGCCAGCTAAGGGCATAAAGAGTGACCCCGCCGCTGACGGCAATGCCTGGCACGAGCCGCGCGAGCGGCGCGCCCAGTGGCGGTCCGGCCAGCACCACCGTCACGGCGCACAGCGCAGCGCCGAAAATTGCGATCAGCAGCGCCGCACTGCGCAGCGCCCAAGCGCTGGCGCGCGTGGGCGAGGCGTGCTCGTGCAGCCACAGCCCGATCAGCAATCCGAAGCCCGCAATGACTGGCGCCGGATAAATGCTGCGGGCCGTGGCCGCGAGCGACAGCAGCAGCAATGCCGGCACGGTGGCGCAAAGCGCCAGGCGCCACGCCCGAGAGCGACTCGCATCGCCGCGCGCGCCTTGCCAGCTCTGCAGCAGCGCCGCGATCGCGAGCCCGGTCCACGGCAGCAGATCGGGCAGCAGCTCAATCAGGTATTTGCCGGGCCAGTTGCGGTGCGCCGTCGCGTAGGCGTAGGGCGCCGCGGCCCCGACATTGACGGCGCGCCCGACCAGGTTGTGCCAGAACAGCACGCGCAGATTTTCAGCACCGCCGCTGCTGCTGGCCACCGCCAGCACCCAGCCGCCGATAGCAAGCAACGGCAGCACGCTGCCTGCCCACAGCTCCCAGCGCAGCCACTCGCGCCAGCGCCGCTCCCAGGCAGTCAGCGCGATGAACGCCGTGACCGGCACCAGCCACCCGGCAAAATTCTTGGCGAAGAAAGCCAGCGTCAGCCCGGCGTGCATCAGCAGATAGCCACGCAGCCGCGGTGCGGATTCATCGGCCAGCAGTCCCCGATACAGGCCGAACAGCGCCAGGCACACCCCGGCGAGCAGCAGCGCATCGCAGTCGAGCCAGATCTGCACCTGAAAGGCCAGCAGGCTGCTGGCAAATACTGCGGCGGTGAGCCCCGCCTCGCGGCCGAGGCCGGCGCTCTTAGCCAGCTTAAGCAGCGCGAAATAGCCGAGCAGCGCGTACAGCAGCTGCGGGGCGCGTGCGGCGGCGGGGGTCGGACCGAACACGCGCATCGATGCGCCCGCAAGCCAATAAGTCAGCGGCGGCTTTTCGGCGAAGGTGCGGCCAAGGAGCGTTGGCAGCGGCTGCGCAGCGTGCATCATCGACGCGGCAAGTGCCGCCTCGCGCGGCTCATCCGGCGTCCAGTAGGGCCGCCCGAACAGCCATAGCGACCAGCACAGCACCAGCGCCGCAAGGATCAGGCAGCGCAGCAGGCGGTCCCGGATCGTAGTGGGCAGAGAATTCTCATTCATGGTTCATGCCCGGGGTGGTCTCGCTAAGATACATCGGTCAGCCGGCCGCGGTCGGCCCGGCCTCAGTCGGACGGCTGATCAGCCGGACCCCCCAAACCACGAGCGCAGCGCCGAGCAGTTGCCATGGCCCCAGCGCCTCGCCGAGCAGCAGGTAGGCGAGCACCATGGTGTAGACCGGGCCCATCGATCCGATCACCGCCGCGGGTGCAGCACCGAGCCGGCGTATGGCTTCCGCAACCAGCCAGATGGGCAGCACGGTGCAAAACAGCGCCATCAGGATCGCGAGGCCCTGGACCCGCGCGGGCTGCAGTACCAACGACGCTGCCGGACGCAGCACTGCAAACTGTGTCAGCACCGCGAGGCTCGCAAAGCCCGTGGCCCAGGCCGTCACACGCGTGCTTCCAAGCCGCTGCAGCAATGGCGCGCTGCCGAGCAGATAAACGGCAAAACACACGGCGCTCGCGAACACGAGGGCGCCACCGATCAGGACCTCGCCTGCGCCCCGCTGCAGGTGATTGAGGAAGGTTGCGATGACGCCGGCATAACAGACGATGACGCCTGCGAGCACGGGCCGCGACGGCGCGCGTCGCTTGAGCCAGGCACTAAACAGCACCACCAGCGTCGGATACACGAACAGGATCACGCGCTCCAGCGACGCTGAAACATACTGCAATCCCAGAAAATCAAGATAGCTGGAGGCGTAATAACCGACCAGGCCGAGGCCGAGCAGCGCCGCATAATCGGCGCGGCGCAGTGGCGCGGTGGCGCTGAGCTGCGCAACCAGGCCCATGACGATGAAGCACGGCAGCGCGTACAGCATGCGCAGCGCCAGCAGCGTGATCGGGTCCGCGCCCAGGCCATAGGCGATTTTGACCAGGATCGCCTTGCACGCGAATCCCAGCGCCCCGAGCGCCGCGAAAAGTATGCCGAGCGCTCGCCCCGGCGCGGCGCGTTCAGCGCCCCGGGGCATGCGGGTGAATCCACCCCAGTTTCCAGGCGAGCATCAGCAGCGCAAACAGCGCCACCGACAGCCCGACCCGGATCGCCAGCGAGCGAAACAGCTTGTCCGAGCCTTGCTGCCCGGTGGCCAGAAAGTAAAGCGCCGTGCCGAGACTGGCGACGATGGCCACCAGCACCACGACGATCACAATCTGAATCGCGCCCATGGCATTCCCCGCGCCAGCGGCGGCGCTGACGGTGTCCGCCGCAGTATACGGGCGCCCGCCGGCCCGCCAGTAGCCCGCGGCGCCGCGCCAGCCTGTACTTAGCCGCACGGTGGACGGCACAATGCGGCCCCGATTTTTAGTGCTGCCCCTTAAGGGCTTATTGGGGAGAGCGGTTTTGCCATTGCAGATAAGCCGCGGATCGCGTGAGTTCAGGGCTCCTTGGGGCATGGTGCTGCTGGCACTTGCCGGCACGCTGCTGTTCATCCAGCTGGGGCGCTGGCAGTGGCACCGGGCCGAATATAAGCGCGCACTGGCCGCCGCTTTTGTCAGCGATGCGGGCCGCATCACTGCCCTGGGCTCGCGCCCGCTGGCGGAGCTGCCGCGCTACGCCCGCGTGCAGGTGGTGGGTCGCTACGATCCGGCGCACCAGTTCCTGCTCGACAACATGATCCGCGACGGCCGCGCAGGCTACGAGGTGCTGACCCCGCTGACGCTCGCCGACGGGCGCGCACTGCTGGTCAACCGCGGCTGGCTGCCGCTGCCGGCTGAGGGCCGGGCGCGGCTGCCGGATGTGCGATTCGATGCCCCCACCGAGGTGACCGCCGCCGGCAGAATCGATGAGCTGCCGGTCACGGGCCTTGCCATGGGCCGCGCCCCACCGGATGGCGGCACTGACTGGCCCAAGCGAACCAGTTTCCCGGATTCAGCACAGCTCGGGGCGGCGCTCGGCCGCCCCGTCGAAGCGCGGCAGTTGCTGCTCGATGCCGATCAGCCGCAGGGCTACCGGCGCGACTGGAAACCGGGCAGCGCCGGCTTCGGACCGGAACGGCACCTGGCCTACGCGATTCAATGGTGGGGCCTCGCCGCACTCACGATGGTGCTGCTCATCGTCGTGAACCTTAAGGCACGGCAGCCATGAAGCAGACGGTCCGCACGAGAGCCTCCGGCCGGCGGGTCGTGGTGCTGCTCGCGGCGATCTTTGCCCTGCCGCTGCTGGCGGCGTTCTGGCTTTATTACGGCACCGGCTGGCGGCCCGCGGGCCACACCAATCACGGCGAGCTGATCGCGCCGCGCTCTTTGCTTGGCCTTAGCACGAGCGGTACGCCCGCGAGCGCTTTCAGCGGCAAATGGTCGCTGCTGGTGCTTGGGGACGAGACTGAGGCCGGGTGCCGCCATACGCTTTGGTATGCCAGGCAGACCTGGCTGTCGATGGGCAAGTCCGCCGAACGGATCCAGCGCGTCCTGCTGGCCGGTGCCGATCCGGCCCGCACGCAGCCGTTGCCCCCCGAGGATCCCGGCCTGATCCGCATCGAGACCCGCGATGACCTGACGCTGCTGCCGGTCTTTTCCGCCGAGCACCCGGAGCGGACGATTTTTATCGTCGATCCGCGCGGCAATCTGATGATGCGCTACGATTCGAGCCAGGACCCCAAGGGTCTGCGTCAGGACCTGCAGCGGCTCCTGGATCTGTCACACATCGGCTGATTTCCCATGTCCCGAGCAGGCTGGATTCGCTTGGTTGCCGCGACCGCTTTCGGGCTGTGCCTGCTTGTAGTCGTGCTCGGCGGCTACGTGCGATCGTCCGCCGCGGGACTCGGCTGCCCCGACTGGCCCGGCTGTTACGGCCATCTGACCCCCGTGCCGCGGCCGACCGGCACGGTGGCGAAGTGGTTCTGCAGACAGGAAAAGCCTGGCGCGAGATGATTCATCGTTACGCTGCCGGGTCATTAGGTGCGTTAATGGTGGTTATTACAGCATTAGCGATACAATGGCGAAAAGACAGACTGCTCAGCATTCCCTTTGCGGCAGGCCTTCTGCTGCTGGTCGCAGTGCAGGGCGCGCTCGGGAGGCTCACCGTCACCTGGCGGCTGCAGCCGCTGATCGTCACTTCTCATCTGCTGCTCGGTCTTTGCACGCTGGCGCTGCTGTGGTGGCTGGTACTGACGCTCTGGGCCCACCATGAAGGCGCATGGCACGGTGGCGGCGCGCTGCGTGGCCATGCCATCCGGCACGCCCAGCGGTGGGCGCTGGTGGGACTCGTGGTACTGGCAGTGCAGCTCGCCCTGGGCGGCTGGACCAGCAGCAACTATGCGGCTATCGCCTGCCCGGATCTGCCGACCTGCCAGAACCAGTGGTGGCCGCCGGCGGATTTCGGCAACGGTTTCCAGTTGTGGCGCGACGCGGTCGTTAATTTCGAAGGGGGAGTGTTGTCGCTTCCCGCGCGTGTCGCGATCCAGCTGACGCATCGGCTGGGCGCCTTGTTAACCGCCCTGGCACTGATCTGGGCCGCCTTGTACGCGCTGCGGGCCCGGGGTCCGGCCGAAGTGCGGCAGACCGCCTGGGTCCTGCTTGGGGTCCTGGTGCTGCAGCTTTTGATCGGCAGCGCGATGGTGCTGCGCGGCTTTCCATTGTGGCTGGCGACCGCACACACCGCTGGGGCCGCGCTGCTGCTGCTGGCCACAGTCGCACTTAACCGCGTGCTGCGGCCCACCTGAGCGCAACCCATGAGCGGCATTCCCGATACCGAGATCCTGCCCGCAGCCGGCGGCTGGCGCGATTATCTTGAGCTGACCAAGCCACGGGTCGTGGCGCTGATCGTGCTGACATCGCTGGTCGGGACGCTGCTGGCCTGCCCGGGCGCACCACCGCTGGATGCGCTGCTGCTCGGCAACCTGGGTATTGCCCTGTCGGCCGGCTCGGCGGCGGCTTTCAACCATGTGCTCGACCGGGGGATCGATGCCCGGATGACACGGACCCGCAACCGCCCACTGCCGACCGGGCATTTAAATCCCGCCCGCGCCCTGGCCTTCGCGGTGGCGCTGGGGGCTTTATCGATGCTGCTGCTGTGGTCCTGCGTCAACGCGCTTACCGCGGTGCTGACTTTTGCTTCGCTGATCGGCTATGCGGTGATTTACACCCTGTGGCTGAAGCGCGCGACGCCGCAGAACATCGTGATCGGCGGCGCGGCGGGCGCCGCGCCGCCGGTGCTCGGCTGGGCGGCGGTGACCAACAGCATCGATGCGCATGCGCTGCTGCTGTTCCTGATCATTTTTTCCTGGACGCCGCCGCATTTCTGGGCGCTCGCGATTGCCCGGCGCACCGATTATGCGAAGGCCGATATCCCGATGCTGCCGGTCACTCACGGCGTGGAATTCACGCGCCTGCAGGTGCTGCTGTACACGGTGATTCTCACGCTGGCGACATTGTTGCCGTTCCTGACCGGCATGAGCGGCCTGCTGTATCTGATCGCGGCGCTCGTGCTCAATGGCCGCTTTCTGTGGCTGGCGGTGGGCATGAAGCTGAACCGGCCCGACGCGGCACCGATGCGCGTGTTCCGTTTCTCCATCAGCTACCTGATGTGGCTGTTCTTGGCGCTGCTGCTCGATCATTACCTCAAGATCATCCAGCGCTAATCTCCGCGGTCCAGCAAAGCCGCGGCACGGCGTCGGCGTTGGCGAACACGATGGCATACTGGTTGAAGGCCGCGGCGAGCTTAAGCGCCTCGGCGCAGGCGATGCCCGCTACCAACACGCTGCGCTCGGGAGTCCACAGGCCGTCCGGGTCGAGGCCGGTACCTGGCACCGCGTGCAAGCCTGCCGTTGCCAGCCGTTTACGCAGCCGCTCGTGCGCCGCCGCGTTTTGCTCGGCGTCGGTCGGCACGCTGAACGGGTTGGCGGCGCTGATGAAGGCCGACCGGTTCACGGCCCAGCGCTCGTGCCAGCGCTGCAAATCGGCGCAATACTCGCCGATGCGAAGCGTAAACGGCCCCTCGGCGGACTCGACCCGATAAATAGCCCGCAGGTAGGCCGCCGCGAGCGCCGCTGGCGGTGGGTCCTTCACGCGCAAGCCGCCTGAGGCGTCTGAGCCGGCGCCGGTTGCATCGTCTGGGCATTGAAGTAGGCTTTCGCCATCGTGATTATAGAACGCCTGTTCGCGGCCAATGCGCTGCGAAATTATCATTACCTGATCGCCTGTGCCGAGACCGGGGAAGCGCTGGTGATCGATCCGCTCGATTATCAGATCTGCCTCGACCGGGCCCGCGACCGCGGCTTCACCATCCGTCAGATCCTCAACACCCACGAACATCCCGACCACACCGCGGGCAATGCCGCACTGGTGCGCGCCACCGGCGCCCGCGTGCTGGCGCACGAACGGGCGGCCGCGCGCATTGGCGGCGTCGATCAGTCACTCGCCGGCGGGGAGCGGCTGCGCGTCGGCCGCAGTGTCGAGCTCGAGTGCCTGGATACGCCCGGGCACACCTTTGCCCACCTGTGCCTGCTCGTGCGCAGCGGCGCACCGGCGCTGTTCTCCGGCGACACATTGTTCAACGCCGGCGTCGGCAACTGCAGCGGCGGCGGCGACCCGCAGGTGCTGTACAGCACCTGTGCCGGCCAGCTGGCCAAATTGCCCCCCGCAACCCTGGTATATCCGGGCCACGATTACCTGCTGCGCAATCTCGCCTTCACGTTGCACATCGAGCCGGGCAACAAGGTCGCCAGCGACTTGCGGCAGCGCTGCGCCGGGCTTGAGGCCGAGGCGCAGCCGGTGCTAAGCCTCGCCGATGAGCAGCAGATCAATTGCTTTTTCCGCCTCGATGAGCCTGCCATCCGCGAAGGCGTGCGGGCCAAAAGTCCCCGCCTCGCCGCTGACGCCGGCGCGCGCGAGCTGTTCGTGCGGCTGCGCGAACTTCGCGATAAATGGTGACGGCCCTGCGGTAGAATCCGCGCCCCTCATGGACCTCTCGCCGATACTCGACCCCCTCAATGCGGCCCAGCGCGAGGCCGTTACGGCCCCGCTCGTTCCGGTGCTGGTGCTGGCCGGCGCCGGCAGCGGCAAGACCCGCGTGCTCATCCACCGCATTGCCTGGCTGATAAAGGCCGAAGACGCCTCGCCGCACAACATATTGGCCGTGACGTTCACCAACAAGGCGGCAGCGGAAATGCGCTCGCGGGTCGAAGCGCTGCTGGGGATCTCCGGCGGCGCGCTGTGGCTCGGCACCTTTCATGGGCTGGCGCACCGCCTGCTGCGCCTGCACTGGCGCGAGGCTCAGCTGCCGCAGAGCTTCCAGATCCTGGACGGTGAGGATCAGCTGCGTCTGATCAAGAAGGTGCTGAAGGCGGCGCAGCTCGATGAGAGCCGCTGGGTGCCGCGCGATATCCAGTACTTCATCAACAAGCACAAGGACGAAGGCCGCCGGCCCGCCCAGTTGCACGACGGCGGCGATCCGACGCAGCAGCAGCTGCTGCGCCTGTATTCCGAGTATGAGCAGGCCTGTGCCCGCGCCGGCGCGGTGGATTTCGCCGAACTGCTGCTGCGTGCCTTCGAGCTGTGGCGGGACAACCCGGATTTACTGCGCCACTACCGGACGCGCTTCAGGCACGTGCTGGTGGATGAATTCCAGGACACCAATGCGATTCAATACGCCTGGGTGCGGCTGCTGGTCGGCACCGATGGCCTGCCGTTCGTCGTCGGCGACGACGACCAGTCGATCTACCGCTGGCGCGGCGCGCGGGTGGAAAACCTGCAGCGCTTCCGCGCCGATTATGCGCAGGCGCGGCTGTATCGGCTCGAGCAAAACTACCGCTCGAGCGGCGCTATTCTCGACGCGGCCAACGCACTGATCGCCAACAACAGCACCCGGCTCGGCAAGCAGCTGTGGACCAGCGGCGCGCGCGGCGAACCGGTGCGGCTGTATGCGGCCTATAACGAGCGCGATGAGGCCGAGTTCGTCATCGGCCGGATCCGCCAGTGGCTCGCCCAGGGCGGCGCGCGGCGCGAGACCGCCATCCTGTACCGCTCCAACGCCCAGTCGCGCGTGTTCGAAGAGGCGCTGATCCAGGCACGCCTGCCCTACAAGGTCTATGGCGGCCAGCGGTTCTTTGAACGCGCCGAGGTCAAGGACGCGCTCGCCTACCTGCGCCTGATTGCGAACCGCGACGATGATGCCTCCTTCGAGCGGATCGTGAACCTGCCGACCCGTGGCATCGGCGCGCGCGGCATGGATACGCTGCGCGAAGCGGCGCGCGCCGCGGGCAGCACGTTGTGGCGCGCGGCGACGGTGGGCGCCGATCCGGGCGCCCGCGGCGCTGCTTTGCCGGGGTTTATCGCGCTGATTGAACGGCTCGGCCGCGACATCGACGGCCTGCCGCTGCATGAGCAGGTCGATTACGTGATCAATAACAGCGGCCTGATCGAGCATTACCGCAAAGAAAAAGGCGAACGCGGCGAGGCGCGGGTTGAGAACCTGGCGGAGCTGGTGAGCGCGGCGCGCGGCTATGAGCCCGAGGATGAGCAACTGGCGCCGCTGCAGAGTTTCCTTGCCCATGCGGTGCTTGAGTCCGGCGAGACCCAGGGCGAGGCGTGGGAGGACTGCGTGCAGATGATGACGCTGCACACCGCCAAGGGCCTGGAATTCCCCGTGGTGTTCCTCACCGGCATGGAAGACGGACTGTTCCCGCACCAGCGTTCCGTCAGTGACCTGGAAAGCCTGGAAGAGGAACGGCGGCTGTGCTATGTCGGCATCACGCGCGCGATGCGGCAGCTGTACCTGAGCTATGCCGAGCAGCGCCGGCTCCACGGCGTGGACAGTTACAACACGCCGTCCCGTTTCATGCGGGAAATCCCCGAGGCGCTGATCGAGGAGCTGCGGCCGCGCATCAGGGTGGCGCATGCGCCCGCCTTGCATTTGGCTCCGGAGCGCTCGGGCGTGCGCGAGCCGCCGGCCGCCGGCGGCGTGCGGCTCGGCACCCGGGTGCGGCACGGCAAGTTCGGCGAGGGTGTGGTGCTCAACCTCGAAGGCCAGGGTCCGCACGCCCGGGTACACGTCAATTTTGAAAACCAGGGCGCCAAGTGGCTGATGCTCAGCTACGCGCAGCTGGAGCTGGTGTAGCCTTGCGGGCTGACAGCGACGGGGCGAGGCAATGAAAATCCTGATTCTCGGGGCCGGCCAGGTCGGCCGCACGGCCGCCTACCATCTGGCGCGCGAGCCGGCCAATGAAGTCACGGTGGTCGATACCGACGAGCAGGCGCTGCGCGACCTGCAGGATCGGCTCGACCTGCGCACGGTCGCCGGCAACGCCTCTTATCCATCGGTGCTCGAGGCCGCCGGGATCCGCGACACGGATATTCTGATCGCGCTGACCAGCAGCGATGAAGTCAATATCGTCGCCTGCGAGATCGCTTACGCGCTGTACCGCACGCCGACCAAGATCGCCCGTGTCCGCGCAGCCGAATACACCAGCCGCAACCAGCTGTTTACCGAGGGCGCGCTGCATGTCGATGTGTGGATCAGTCCCGAGCAGCTGGTCACCGAGCACATCACCCGGCTGCTGTCGTACCCCGGCGTGCTGCAGGTGGCTGAATTTGCCGACGGCCGGGTGCAGCTGGTCGGCGTGCGCGCCCGCCGCGAAGGGCTGCTGGTGGGCAAGCAGCTGCGCACGCTGCGCGAGCACCTGCCCGACACCGACGCGCGCGTGGCCGCCATCTACCGCAACGAGCGGCTGATTCATGCTGAAGGCGACACCGTGATCGAGGAAAACGACGAGATCTTCTTCGTCGCCGCCTCCGATGACCTGCGCAAGGTCCTGGCGGAGCTGGGCCGCAACGAGGACCCGGTGCGCCGGCTGGTGATCGCCGGCGCCGGCCACATTGGCCTGCGCCTCGCCGCCAAGCTCGAGAAAAGCAACCAGGTCAAGCTGATCGAGCGCGATTCCCGCCGGGCCCGCAAGGCCTCCGAGCTGCTGCACAGCGCCATCGTGCTGCAAGGCGATGCCGCCGACGAGGAGCTGCTGGTGGAGGAGAACATCGACAGTGTCGACGTCTTTGCGTCGCTCACCAACTCGGAGGAGACCAACGTGCTGGCGGCGATGCTCGCCAAGCGCCTCGGCGCCCACCGCGTCATGGCGCTGGTCAACCGGCCGGCCTACGGCGAGCTGATGGAACACCGCACTATCGACACCGTGATTTCCCCGCAGACCATCACCATAGGCTCGCTGCTCGCGCACGTACGTCGCGGCGATGTGGTGCGCGTGCACTCGCTGCGCCGCGGCGCCGCCGAGGCGATCGAGGCCGTCGTGCACGGCACCGCGGGGCGCTCGCGCGTGGTCGGCCGTCAGGTCGGCGAAGTGGATCTGCCGGAAGGCGCGAGCATCGTGGCGATCGTGCGCGGCGAGCAGGTGATCATGGCGCACCACGACACGCTGATCGAGAACGAGGATCACGTGATCCTGTTCCTGACCGACCGGCGGCACGTCGATGCCCTGGAGCGGCTGTTTCAGAGCGATAACTGAGTCCCGAGGTCGATCGAAAGCCTATGCGCCCGCTGCTGGCAGTCATTTATGCGCTCGGCTCGCTGCTGACGCTGTTTGCGCTGTACTTTCTGCTGCCGATCGTCACCGCGCTGATTTACCAGGAACAGGATGTTCGTGCCTTTGCCGCCGGCGGCCTGATCACCGCGGCGGTGGGCCTCGCGCTGCGCGCCGTCAGCAGCCGTCACCGCGTTGCGCTCAAGCCGCGAGACGGTTATCTGCTGGTGTCATTGAGCTGGGTGGCGCTGGCGGCCGCAGCTACCACACCGCTCCTGTTGCTGATGCCGCACCTGTCATTCACGCAGGCGTTTTTCGAGACCATGTCGGGGCTGTCGACCAACGGCGCCACGGTACTGAGCGGGCTCGATACGCTGCCGCACTCGATCAACCTGTGGCGCGTGGCCCTGAGCTGGCTCGGCGGCATGGGATTGATTGTCATGGGGGTGGCCATCCTGCCGCTGCTCGGCATCGGCGGCATGCAGCAATACCTTGCCGATGCGCCGGGACCGGCCAAGGACGCCGGGCTCGGGGCGCGCATCGTCAAGACCGCCCGGCTCCTCGGCACGGTCTACGTGGTCTTGACTGCGGCCTGCATCGGCGCGCTCGCGGCCGCCGGCATGAACCTGTTTGACGCGATCTGCCACGGTTTTTCGGTGCTGTCGCTCGGCGGCATGTCGACCCACGATGCAAACATCGGCTATTTTCATTCGCCGCTGATCGAGTTCGTGCTGATGGCCTTCATGCTGGTGGCGGCCATCAACTTCGCCACGCATTTTCTGGCGCTGAAAAAGGGCGAACCGGGAACTTACGGGCGGGATTCGGAGGCCAAGTGGATGCTGCTGCTGATCGGCGCCAGCATCATCGTGGTCTCGGTACACGTCTATCTGCGCGGCGTGTACCCGGATTATCTGACCACGCTGCGCTACGTGAGCTTCAACCTGATCTCGATGGCCACCGACTGCGGTTTTGTGACCACCAACTACGCGTTGTGGCCGATCTTTGCCCCGATGTGGATGCTGTTCCTGAGCTGCCTGTGCGCCAGCACGGGCTCGACCGGTGGCGGCATCAAAATGTACCGCACGCTGGTACTGACCAAGCAATCGCTCCGTGAGATGTTCGCGCTGGTGCATCCGCAGGCGGTCACGCCGCTGCGCATCGGCGGGCACGTGCTGCCCAATCGTGTGGTGTTCTCGGTGCTGGCGTTTATCTTTTTGTATTTCATCACCATCATGGCGCTGACTTTCGTGATGCTACTTTCCGGGCTCGACTTCGTCACCGCCTTCTCCGCCGTCGTCGCCTGCATCAACAGCGCCGGTCCCGGCCTCGGCGCCGTGGGACCGGCCAGCACCTACGGCACGCTCAATGAATTCCAGATCTGGGTCTGCTCGGCGGCGATGTTCCTCGGCCGGGTCGAGATCTTCGCGGTGGCGGTGCTGTTCACGCCGGCGTTTTGGCGCAAATAAACGCGGCTTGCAGCCGCCGCCGGACGTCAGCCGCTAGCCGCGGATGTATTGCTCAAGGTCCGAGATCGCCCGCTGCTGCTCCTCGAGCACGGCGCGGACGAGATCCCCGATCGAGAGCATGCCGATGACCGAGCCGTTCTCGACCACCGGCAGATGCCGGCAACGGTGATTGGTCATCAGCGCCATGCATTCCTGCACGCTCTGCCCGGGTGTCACCGTAATGACCGAAGCGGTCATGATCTGGCTGACCGGCGTGTCACTTGAGGAGCGGCCCATCAGGATGACCTTGCGGGCGTAGTCGCGCTCCGAAACAATGCCGGCCAGTTTCGTGCCCTGCATGACGAGCAGCGCCCCGATGCCGTGCTCGGCCATTCTCTTGATCGCTTCGAGCACTGGCTGATCAGGTTCGACCGCATACAAGGCCCGCGGCTTAGCGGCGAGCAGCTGCGCTACCGTCGTCATGATGACCCCTCCTCTGCCTGAGACGCTCTCAAGGCGTCTTCCCGGCGCAACATATCAGGTTTTTGGGGCCGGTCGAAGGCGCCGGCGGCGGATCAGGAGCGGCTCGCGTGGCGCTTCAGATGTACCAGCAGGATCGACACCGTCGCCGGCGTCACCCCCGGCACGCGGGCGGCCTGGCCCAGCGTCGCCGGCCGGATTTCGCCAAGCCGCTGGCGCGCTTCGTTGGACAGGCCCGCCAGCTGCCGGTAATCGAAATCTGCCGGCAGCACAGTGGCCTCGTGGCGCCGCGAGCGCTCGATCTCCTCATGCTGGCGCTCGATGTAGCCGCTGTAGCGAGCCTGCACTTCGATATCGCGGCTGAGCTGCGGCGCGAGCCGCTCATCCTCGTCCTGCCAGCCAGGCGCACCGATCAATTCCAGCACGTCCTTGTAACGCACTTCCGGCCGGCGCAGCAGTTCCATGGCGGTCAGATCACGGCTCGGCGGCCTGCCACCGAGCACCCGCGCGCACCACGCCGGCGGCAGGGCTGCAACCGGCAGGCGCGTGGTCTGCAGACGTTCGAGCTCAGCGCCGCCGAGCTCCTGTTTGCGTTCAAACAGCTGCCAGCGCTCGTCGCTGACCAGTCCCAGTTCGCGCCCGCGCGGTGTCAGCCGGGCATCGGCGTTGTCCTCGCGCAGCAGCAGGCGGTGCTCGGCGCGGCTGGTGAACATCCGGTACGGTTCGGTGGCACCCTGCGTGACCAGATCATCGATCAGCACGCCGACGTAAGCCTCGCTCCGGGCTGGGATCCACGGTTCGCGCTCGCGACGCGAACCGGGCGGCATTGATGCCGGCGATCAGGCCCTGCGCGGCGGCCTCCTCGTAACCGGTGGTGCCATTGATCTGGCCGGCGAAGAACAGGCCGCGCACGCGTCTTGGTCTGCAGCGCGGGCGTCAGGTCCCGCGGATCGAAATAATCGTACTCGATGGCATAGCCCGGACGCGTGATGTGTGCGCGCTCGAAACCGCCGATGCTGCGCACGAATTGCTGCTGCACGTCGAACGGCAAACTGGTGGAGATGCCGTTCGGATAGACCTCATTGGTCGACAGGCCTTCGGGTTCAATGAAGATCTGGTGCGAGCTGCGGTCCGCGAAGCGGTGAATCTTGTCTTCGACCGACGGGCAATAGCGCGGCCCGATCCCCTCGATTCGGCCGGTAAACATCGGCGAGCGGTCGAAAGCGGCGCGGATGATCTGGTGCGTGCGCTCGTTGGTGTGGGTGATGTGGCACGGTATCTGGCGCGGGTGTTCGGCGACGCGGCCCAGAAACGAAAACACCGGCAGCGGCGTATCGGAGTGCTGCACGGCAAGATTACGGTAATCGATGCTGCGCCCGTCGATGCGCGGCGGCGTTCCGGTCTTGAGCCGACCGGTGCGCGGCATGCGCTCGCGCAGCCGCTCGGCCAGGCGATTGGACGGCGGCTCGCCGGCGCGCCCGCCGGCGTAGTTGTCGAGGCCGACGTGAATCCGCCCGCCGAGGAAGGTGCCGACGGTCAGCACCACGGCGCGCGCTCCGAAGCTGATCCCGGTGGCGGTTACCGCGCCACGGATTTCGTCGCCCTCGATCAGCAGGTCGGCCACTTCCTGCTGAAACAGCATCAGGTTGGGCTGGTTCTCCAGCAGGCCGCGAATCTGTTGGCGATACAGCTGCCTATCCGCCTGCGCGCGGGTGGCGCGCACGGCCGGTCCCTTGCTGGCGTTGAGCGTGCGGAACTGGATGCCGGCGCGGTCGGCAGCCTGCGCCATCGCGCCGCCGAGCGCATCGATCTCGCGCACCAGGTGGCCTTTGCCGATGCCGCCGATGGCCGGATTGCAGCTCATCGCGCCGAGCTGCTCGAGGTTTTGCGTCAGCAGCAAGGTGCGCGCGCCCAGCCGCGCGCTGGCGAGCGCGGCCTCGGTGCCGGCGTGGCCGCCACCGATCACGATGACATCAAAGGGTTCGGCAAAACGCATGCTGCTTGGGCCGTTACGCCAGCGGCGGTCCGCGGGGCCGCCATTTTACTGGTCTGCATCGGCGGCGCAATGCGGCACCGGCTACTGTCAACTGATCTCGCCCCCGTTGTCCGGTTCCGGGGGGTCACTGCACTTTACCTGCTCGTTTGCCCATTCTCGCCTCATTCGGCCGGTTGACAGTGCCATATGCGTGCGCCACTGTCCGCTACGCGATCAAGCACCTCACTCAAAGAACCTGGGGGACCAGATGTTCAGTTTCTCCAATGGATTGCGACTTGCTGGAATGTCTTTCGCATTTGCCATAGCCTTTGGCTCCGCCTATGCGTCTGATGCCGCGACCGAGGTCGCGGCTCTTCATGCCGTGGATCAAGCGTGGATTACGGCCTACAACGGCGGTGATATTGATGCTGTAGCTGCGCTGTACGCCGACCATGCTCGATTGCAACCGCCTGGCGCCCCGTCGGCCAACGGCAAGGCAGCGATCCGCGCCTTTTTCGCCAAGGACATTCCGGAATCCGCCAAGGCCGGTCTCACATTTTTTCTGGATCCGAATCCGGATGGAGGCGTGTCGGGCAATCTCGGCTGGGTCTCGGGTACCTACAGGGTTAAGGACAACGCCGGACACATAGTCGACACCGGAAAATACCTGTCCGTTTCCAAGAAGAAAGACGGCAAGTGGCTGTATTGGCGCGATACTTGGAATTCCGATGGCGCTCCTGCCGCTTCACCTGCAGGCACGGCCAAGTAATGGCTTTCAAATCGGGTGTTTGCCTGCACTGAGGCGTCCTCCACCCCAGTTAATCGCCGCGGTGGAGCAATCCAGTGGGAATCCGTGCAACGGGCCATTAATTGGGCGTTTTTGGTAGCGTTCAGCGCTCACGCGAGTGTCCGGATTTGCCGATAGCCGCGCGTCGGCTGGGAAGAAGTCCGATCCTTGGCTCGAAGTCATCGTTGATGGATACACGATCATTGCAAAGCCTGGTAAATCTTCGACGCCCGTTCAGAGCCTCTAACCTGCAAGTTATTTTCCGATGCAGAAGGAGGCGAAGATCCGGCCGAGCAGCTCATCGCTCGTCGTCTGGCCGGTGATGAGCCCAAGCGCTTGATGTGAGCGGCGCAGTTCTTCGGCGGCCAGCTCGCCGGCCCGCCCGACGGTAAGGTGCGCGGCCGCCGCCTCCAAGTGTGCATTCGCCTCGGCCAGCGCGGCCAGATGCCGTGCCCGGGCTGACAAGCTGCCCTGCTCGGCGCCGAGAAATCCAGCACCGGCAAGCAGGTGCTCGCGCAGCTGCGCAACGCCCTGCCCGGTGCGCGCCGAGATGCAGATACAGTCGAGGCCCGCAACCGGCACGACCTGCGGCGCGAGATCAATCTTGTTCAGCACCAGCGTGACCGCAACGCCGGCCGGTAGCTGCGCGCGCTGCGCGCTGAACGCGGCTGCGGCCGGGTCGGTGGCGGCATCGACGATGAACAGCACCCGGTCGGCCTGTGCGATCGCCGCGTGCGCGCGCCGGATTCCCTCGCTCTCGATCGGATGCTCGCTGTCGCGCAGGCCCGCGGTATCGAGTAACTGCACCGGCACGCCACCGATCAGCACCCGCTCGCGCAGCACGTCGCGTGTCGTGCCGGCGATCGGCGTGACGATCGCCGCATCGTACCCTGCCAGGCAATTGAGCAGCGTCGATTTGCCGGCATTCGGCGGCCCGGCGATCACGACCGTCAGGCCCTCGTTCAGCAAACGCCCCTGGCGCGCCGCGGCCTCGACCGCAGCGAAGTCGGCGCGCACCGCGGCCAGGCGCGCGTGCAGCGCGGCGTCAGCCAGAAAATCGATTTCTTCTTCCGGGAAATCGATCGCCGCCTCGACGTAGGCGCGCAGGTCCATAAGCTGCTCGGCCAGCGCGTCGATGCGGGAGGAGAATTCGCCCTGCAGCGAACGGATGGCGGCGCGCGCTGCGGCCTGGGAGCCCGCGTCGATGAGATCGGCGACCGCTTCGGCCTGCGCCAGATCGAGTTTGCCGTTCAGGTAGGCGCGCTGCGTAAACTCGCCGGGCAGCGCGCGGCGCGCGCCGAGCTGCACCGCGCGCTCGATAAGCGATTCGAGCACCACCGGGCCGCCGTGGCCATGCAGCTCGAGCACATGCTCACCGGTGAACGATGCGGGCGCCGCAAAATACAACGCCAGCCCTTCATCGAGACAGTGGCCTGCGGCGTCGGTGAAGCGGGCGTGGGTCGCAACGCGCGCATCCGGCACGTGCCCGAGCATGGCCTCGGCAATTTTCGGCGCCAGCAAACCTGAGATGCGCACGATGCCGATGCCACCGCGCCCGGCCGGGGTCGCGGCGGCGACGATCGTCTGCGGCGCTAGCCGCGCTGACGTGCCTGGATGCGGCGATTGATGTTCCACTGCTGCGCGATCGAGAGCACGGTGTTGGTCACCCAGTAAAGCACCAGGCCCGACGGGAAGAAAGCGAACATCACCGACATGGCAATGGGCATGATCATGAAGACCTTCTGCTGCACCGGATCGCCCATCTGTGGGTTGATCTTGTACTGCACGAACATCGCCACCGCCATGATCGCCGGCAGGATATACAGCGGATCGCGCGACGACAGATCGTTGATCCACCAGAAAAACGGCGCCTGGCGCATCTCCACGCTCTCGAGCAGCACCCAGTAGAAGGCCAGAAACACCGGCATCTGGATAATCATCGGCAGACAGCCGGCCAGCGGATTGACCTTTTCCTTCTGGTACAGCTCCATGGTCGCGCGGCTGAGCTTTTCGCGCTCGTCCTTGTAGGTCTCCTGCAGCGCCTTGATGCGCGGTTGCAGCGCCTTCATCTTGGCCATCGAGCGGCCGCTCGCTTCGGACAGCGGATAGAACACCAGCTTGAGCAGGAACGTGACAAAGATAATCGCCACGCCCCAGTTGCCGGTAATGGTGTGCACTTTGTCCAGCAGCCAGAATAACGGTCCGGACACCATGGTGAGCTTGCCGTAATCAGCCACCAGCGACAGCTTCGGTCCCGTTTCATCCAGCTGGCTCTGCAGCTTCGGGCCGACGAACATGCGATCGGTTATTTTTGCACTGGCACCTGCGGCAACCGTTTGCGCGGGGCCGGTGGCCGACAGCAGGAACTGGTTGCCCTGGGTCCGCAGCTGATAGCGGTACACCGTGCCGGCGGGCGGCACGATGGCGGCGACAAAATGGTGCTGCAGCGCAGCCAGCCAGCCGCCGGCGGCTGACTGATCCAGCGCCTGGTCGTCCTTGCTGGTCAGCTTGAGCTTGTCGATCTTGGTGCCGTTGTAGTACTCCGGCCCCTTGAAAGAGTAGCTGTCGACGTTGAAGTACGAGCGCTCTACCGGCGGATTGTTGCGCAGGATCTGCACATAGGGAGCAAAACTCCAGGGCGCAGCCGTTGCGTTGGTGATCGCAAATTCGACGTCGATGTTGTAGCGGCCGCGCCTGAGCACGAAAGTCTTGGTAACGCTCAGGCCGTGGCCGTCGGTCCAGGTAAGCGGCACGCGCAGTTCATCCTGCCCCGGCGCCAGCGAGTACTGGTTTTGCGCTGCACTGAAAAGCGCCGTGGGCGCTGGCGCGGTGTCGCCGCCGGCGGGAAGCAGCCCGCTTTGCAGGACGAACAGGGTGTTGGCGCTGTCGCGATTGAGCAGCCGGATGACTTCAGCCTGATTCTTTCGCACCGGGTACGCCGGCAGATCCGCACGCCGCAGTTCCGCACCGTGCAGGCCGATGTCGAGGTCGAGGACATCGGTGCGCACGCGGACAATCCCCTCGCCCGGCTCGGTCACCAGCGGCGGTGGCGCAGGGCCGACGGCGGGCGAGGCGGCAGCCGAAGCGGCGGCGGCCGGGGCAGCCGCGGCACTCGGCGCGCTGCCGTCCAGGCTCGGCGCGGTGCCGCTGGCGGCGGTGGGTGCGACGGTTGCAGCCGGGGCCGGTGGCGGATAATCGTGCAGCCACATCTGGACATTGACGAGCAGTGCGACGCCGAGCAGCGCCCAGAGGAAAAACCGAAGACTAAATGTGGTGGGCATCGGGAGCCTTTGCACAGCATGGCGGCGGCACCAGGTCGACGCCGCCGGGATGCCACGGATGGCAGCGACCGACGCGTCGCGCCGCGAGCCATAAGCCGCGAAGCACGCCATGGCTGTCGACGGCCTCCAGCGCGTACTGGGAGCAGCTGGGGTAAAAGCGGCAGCGCGGCCCCAGCAGCGGACTTAAGCCGAGCTGGTAGGCGCGGATGAAATAGCGGATGAGCGTACGCATTCGGAAATGATCTTCTTCCACAGACGTTCCAGTCCGGCGCGTAGTTCCGCCGCCGCCGCGGTGCGCGCCGCACCGCGCGCGCCGATCAGGATATCGGCAACCGGCAGCTCGTGCTGGCGCAGCCGGAAACTTTCCCGCACCAGGCGCCGCAGGCGGTTGCGGGCGACCGCGTTGCCCACCGTCCGCGCCGCGATCGACAGGCCGAGCCGGGCCTGCGCCAGATCATTGGGGCGCACGGTCGCCGAGAACAACTCGTTGCCCAATTTTTGCCCCACCCGGTAGGCGGCCTGGAATTCAGCCGGCCGCCGCATCCGCTGGCCCGGCTGGAACCGCAACCGGCGCACCGGAGCCGACGCTGGCGTGCCGGTGCCCACTTAAATTGCTCAGGGCGTCAGGCGCTTACGGCCCTTCGCGCGGCGACGGGCCAGCACCTTGCGGCCATTCTTCGTCGCCATCCGGGCACGAAATCCGTGCGTCCGGGCGCGGCGCACTTTGCTCGGCTGGTAAGTACGTTTCATGATTCAAGAGCCTGAAAATTGACCGAAAAATGGCCGGGCAGGTTACGAATCGGTGGGCGGGGTGTCAACTGATATCGGCAACCTTGCGGTGTGCGGCCTGACCGGGCCGGTGGCCGCCGCGCAAATGCGCACGTAGTATCCCCGGCGATTGGCCCACCGCGCGCCCGATCGCGCGGTGCGAACGGGCGTTGTCACCACCCAATGGAGTCCATTGCGCCATGCCTGACCGCCCGAATGTGCTTGTGCTGATGGCCGACCAGCTGACGGCCGGCGCCCTGCGCGCCTACGGCGGCCAGGTCGCCAAGACCCCCTACATCGATGCCCTGGCCGAGCAGTCGGTGGTATTCGAATCTTTTTACTGCAACAGCCCGCTGTGCGCACCGTCCCGCTTCTCGTGGCTGTCCGGCCAGCTACCATCGAAGATCGGCGGCTACGACAACGCTGCGGAGTTTCCCGCCCAGGTTCCGACTTTCGCCCACTATCTGCGGCAGGCCGGCTATCAGACCGCCCTGAGCGGCAAGATGCATTTTTGCGGGCCCGACCAGCTGCATGGCTTTGAGGAACGGCTCACGACTGACATCTACCCGGCCGACTTTGGCTGGACGCCCGACTGGAGCCGCTTTGCTGCACGGCCCAGCTGGTACCACAACATGGACTCGGTCACGCAGGCAGGGCCGTGCACACGCACCAATCAGATCGACTTCGATGATGAGGTGGTATTCGCCGCGCGGCGCAAGCTCTTTGACATCGGCCGCGGCAGCGACCGGCGTCCGTTCTGTCTCGTGGTGTCGATGACGCACCCGCACGATCCGTACGTGATTCCGCAGCCCTACTGGGACCGCTATCGGGACAGCGACATCGGACTGCCCCGCGTCGCATCGCTCGCGAGCGGCGAAGATCCGCACTCACGAAGGTTGCGGCACGTCATTGGCCTCGATCTGGTCACGCCGACCGAAACCCAGATTCGCGCGGCGCGCCGCGCTTATTTCGGGGCGGTCTCGTACATCGATGACCAGGTGGGCGCGATCCTCGGCACACTGCGCGCGGCGCAGCTTGAGGCCAATACCATCGTGCTGCTGCTCGCCGACCACGGCGACATGCTCGGCGAGCGCGGTCTCTGGTACAAAATGAATTTCTTCGAGCCTGCCTGCCGCATCCCGCTGCTGGTGCACGCGCCTGGCCGGTTTGCACCGCGCCGCGTGGCCGCCAGCGCCTCGCTCCTCGACATCCTGCCGACGCTGGCGGAACTGGCCGGCGACGGCCGCGCGCCGGACTACGCCGCGCCGCCCGACGGGCACAGCCTGTTGCCGGCACTGACCGGCGGCGAGCCCGGCACTACCGAAGTCATCGGCGAATACCTCGCCGAGGGCGCCATCGCCCCGCTGGTCATGATCCGCCGCGGCCGCTATAAATTCCTGCATTGCCCCGCCGACCCGGACCAGCTCTACGATCTGGCGGCCGACCCCGACGAGCTGACGAATCTGGCCGGCGATATGCGCCACTCGGCGCTGGTGGCACAGTTTCGCACCGAGGTGGCGCAGCGCTGGCAGCTGCCGGAGCTGCATGCGGCGGTGCTTGCGAGTCAGGAGCGCCGGCGCCTGGTCTACGCAGCGCTCCGTCAGGGTCGCTACCAGTCCTGGGATTTCCAGCCGCTGCGCGACGCGAGCCGGCAATACGTCCGCAATGACCAGTCGCTCGGCGAGCAGGAAGCCCTGGCGCGCTTTCCGCGACCGGGCTGAAGCAGGACCGCGCGATCGTCTTGCGCCCATCGTGCCGGACTGCGTGGCGATCGTCGGTCTAGTCGAGAACCGCTGAGCCGCCACCGGCACCGGCGGCTTCTGCGGCACGTCGGGCCATGGCCGGATTTCGGTCGTGGCTGCTTCGACGGCGGCCAGCGGTGGGTATAGACTCCATCCCCCCTTTTCCCGTCGTCGAATTGCGGTTACTGCAGCGGCGTGGAAGCGGGGATAAAAGGTTCGTATCGTCAGGGGGGCGGCCTCATGGAGGCGTCGCTGTGGTCTCGTTGTCTGTCGGCGCTTGAAGGCGAGTTGCCCGAACAGCAGTTCAACACCTGGGTGCGGCCGCTGCAGGCGGTCGAATCCAGCGACGGCCTGCGGCTGCTTGCACCCAATCGCTTCGCGGTCGACTGGGTGCGCACTCACCTGCTGAGCCGAATCGAGGAATTTCTGCTTGCTGACGGCAGCACCGTACCCATGAGCGTAGTGCTGGAGGTCGGTTCAAAAGCCCCTGAGGCGGCACTCGTGCCGCCCGCCCGCGGCGTGCAGCCGCCGCCGGCGGCAGCGCTCGGCGTGCGCTTGAACCGTGATTTTACTTTTGCCAGCTTTATCGAAGGCAAGAGCAACCAGTTTGCCAAGGCTGCGGCGATGCAGGTGGCCGAAAATCCGGGGCTGGCCTACAACCCGTTGTTTATCTATGGCGGCGTCGGCCTCGGCAAGACGCATCTCATGCACGCCATCGGGCACGTGATCCGCGAGCGCAATCCACAGGCGCGCGTTTGCTACGTGCATTCGGAACGCTTCGTCGGCGAAATGGTGCGGGCGTTGCAGCACAATACGATCAACGAATTCAAGAACACCTATCGCTCGCTGCACGCACTGCTGATCGATGACATCCAGTTCTTTGCCGGCAAGGAACGTTCCCAGGAAGAGTTCTTCCATACCTTCAATGCGCTGATCGAAGGCCAGCATCAGGTCATTCTGACCTGTGACCGCTATCCGAAGGAGGTCGACGGGCTCGAGGAGCGGCTGAAGTCGCGTTTCGGCTGGGGCCTGACGGCGGCCATCGAGCCGCCGGAACTGGAAACCTGCGTCGCGATCCTGATTGGCAAGGCGCTGGCTGCCGGTGTGGAATTACCGGAAGAAGTAGCGTTTTTCATCGCCAAGCGGATCCGCTCCAACGTGCGTGAACTCGAAGGCGCATTGCGCCGCGTGACCGCCAATGCGCGCTTTACCGGTCAGCCGATTACGCTGGAATTTACCAAGGAAGCACTCAAGGATCTGCTGACGCTGCAGGCGCGGCTGGTGACCGTTGAAAATATTCAGAAGACGGTTGCCGATTACTACAAGCTGCGGGTCGCCGATCTGCTCTCCAAGCGCCGCAGCCGCTCGGTGGCGCGACCGCGGCAGATCGCCATGGCGCTCGCCAAGGAGCTGACCAATCACAGTTTGCCGGAGATCGGCGATGCCTTTCGGCGGACGCGACCACACCACGGTCATACACGCCTGCCGGAGGATCCGGGAACTGCGGGAAAGCGAACAGCGTGTCCAGGAAGATTACACCAACCTGTTAAGAACCCTGGCCGGCTAACGGTGGGCATCCTGTCGATAGAGTTGGGGATAAGATTACGCACAACCGTTCCACAGGCTGAGGCGTACCTATCCACCGTTTGGCCCGCGCAGAATTTAAGTTGCCGCTGCAGCGGTTCGATGCGAAAAGCGGTTGTCCCCGTTTCCCACAGGTCTAATAATCACAATAATCTTATCTAGTTCTATAAAGATTTATGATTTTTATCTTAAGGATGCTCCCGCCATGAAACTCTCGGCCAGCCGCGAAAACCTGCTTGCACCGCTGCAAAGTGTCATGGGCGTGGTCGAGCGCCGGCAAACCATGCCGGTGCTGGCGAACGTGCTGCTGAGCGCGCGCAACGATCGGCTGAGCGTGACCGGCACCGACCTGGAAGTCGAACTGGTGGCCTCAAGCGTGGTGTCGGTGCAGCAGCCCGGCGAAATCACCGTGCCGGGGCGCAAGCTCCTCGATATCGTGCGCACGCTGCCGGAGAAAGCCACGGTGACGCTGGCGCGCGATGGGGAAAAAATCGTGCTTAAGGCCGGGCGCAGCCGCTTCACGCTCTCGACGCTGCCGGCCAGTGAATTTCCCGTTATCGATGACATCAATGCCGGGCAGGTGCTGCGTCTGACGCGCGCGGCCGGACGGCGGCTGATCGACAAGACGCACTTCTCGATGGCGCAACAGGATGTCCGCTATTACCTCAATGGCACGCTGCTCGAGACCGAGGGCAAAAAACTGCGGGCGGTGGCGACCGATGGGCACCGGCTCGCACTCGCGGAAACGGAGCTCACTGAAGCGGTCAAGGGCTCTCAGCAGGTGATATTGCCGCGCAAAGGCGTGCTGGAGCTGCAGCGGATCCTGGTTGGCGAAGGGGATCTGGAGCTGACGATCGGCTCCAATCACATTCGGGCGCAGATCGGCGACATTCGCTTCACTTCGAAGCTAATTGACGGCAAGTTCCCGGAATATGGCCGGGTTGTTCCTTCCAAACCAACCCGGACCATGGCCGGGGCCCGGGATGCCCTGCGCCAGGCCCTGCAGCGGACGTCAATTTTGTCGAACGAGAAATACCGCGGTGTCCGGCTGACCTTCGCGCCCAACCTGCTGACGGTACAGGCGCACAACCCTGAGCAGGAGGAAGCCGAGGATCAGGTCGAGGTCAGCTTTGAAGGGGAGGAAGTGGAGATCGGGTTTAACGTCACTTATCTGCTGGAAGCACTGGCTGCGATCGATGCGGATACCGTTGAGATTGGCCTGACCGATGCCAACAGCAGCTGCCTGATCCGCACGCCTGGCGACAGCTCAGTCAAGTTTGTAGTCATGCCGATGCGCCTTTGAGGCGCCTTGCGGCATGAGTCTGCTCGGGCTGCAGGTAGAGGATCTGCGTTGCCTTAGGCAGCTCGAACTCGAACTGGACCCTTCAGTCAATCTTCTCGTCGGCCCGAACGCGTCGGGCAAGACGTCCATACTTGAGGCTATTTACCTGCTGGGTCGGGGACGTTCGTTCAGGACCCGGCTGACCGAGCGACTGATTCGCCATGAGGCCAGCCGGCTGCAGGTATTGGGCACAACCGACGGCGAGCCGGGCCACAGCCTGGGATTTGGTTTCGACCGGATTTCTGGGGTCAGTGCCCGAATCGACCGCGAGCCGGTTAAGTCGCTGGCTGACCTGACCGAGATCTTCCCGGTGCAGGCGGTGGATCCTGGCATCCACCGCCTGGTGGAGGAAGGACCGGTTTACCGGCGCCGATGGCTGGATTGGGGCGTGTTCCACGTGGAACCAGGGTTCGGCCGCACCTGGGCGGAGTTCTCGAAGGTCATTAAGCAGCGCAACGCGGCTTTACGGCAGCAGCAGCCCACGGAGCCCTGGGACGAGAGTTTCGTACGTCTGGGCGAGGCGCTGACCGAGGCTCGCGTCCGGGTGCTGGGCGCCCTGGCGCCGTACTGGCAGCAGTCCGTACAGAACCTGCTCGGCGAGCCGCTGACTCTGGGGCATTTCAGGGGCTGGGCCCAGGATCACGCATTGGCCGAGTCTCTCGCCTTGCACCGGATTCGCGATCAGGAGCGCGGCACGACGGGCGTCGGGCCCCAGCGCTTTGACGTCCTGCTTCGTGTGGAGGGGCGCGCAGCCCGTGAAGTCCTGTCGCGCGGTCAGCAAAAACTGCTGGGTGCAGCCCTGGTTCTGGCATTGACGCGACTGGTCGCAGACCGCGGACGGCGTCCGCCGACACTGCTGCTTGACGACCCGGCGGCCGAGTTGGATGCCGATCATACCGATGCATTGATCCAGGAGGTCAGGGCGGTTCAAGGGCAGCTGATCGTCACTTCCCTGCAATCGGAAAGCACCCGGTTCGGGACCGTACAGAGGGCGTTTCACGTGGAACAAGGCCGCGTCGAAAGGCTATAATGATCCACAGGATATGAAGGCCATCGCATGACCCAGACTGACGTCTATGATTCCAGTAAAATCAAGGTCTTAAAGGGACTTGATGCAGTGCGCAAAAGACCCGGGATGTACATCGGAGACACCGATGACGGGACCGGTCTGCACCACATGGTTTTTGAGGTCGTGGACAACTCCATCGACGAGTCGCTGGCGGGCTATTGCGATCGGGTTCTGGTGACCATCCACGCCGATGAGTCCGTGACGGTTTATGACAACGGCCGCGGCATTCCGGTGGACATGCACCCCGAGGAGGGCCGCTCGGCCGCTGAAGTGATTATGACCGTGCTGCACTCGGGCGGTAAGTTCGATGACAGCTCCTATAAGGTCTCCGGCGGCCTGCACGGCGTCGGCGTCTCGGTGGTCAATGCCCTGTCGGATGTACTGCAGCTGACGGTCTGCCGCGACGGGATGATGCACAAGCAGGAATACCACCTGGGCGTGCCGCTCGCGCCGCTGGCCGCGACCGGACCCTCGTCGGAGCGCGGCACGACCATCCGCTTTAAACCCTCAGCGCAGATTTTCTCGCACATCCAGTTTAACTACGACACGCTCGCCAACCGGCTGCGCGAGCTGTCGTTCCTCAATGCAGGCGTGCGCATCGAGCTGGTGGATGAGCGCGAGGACCGGCACGACGTGTTCGCGCACGAAGGCGGCCTCAAGGCCTTCGTCAAGCATTTGAACCGCAGCCGCACGCCGATCCACGAGTCGGTGTTCTGGTTTCGGACTCAGGAAGGCACCACCACGGTGGAGGTCGCGCTGCAGTGGAACGACTCGTACCAGGAGAGCATGTACTGCTACACCAACAATATCCCGCAAAAAGACGGCGGCACGCACCTGTCTGGATTTCGCGCGGCGCTGACGCGGACGCTGAATGATTACATTGAAAAAGAAGGCTTCGCCAAGAAGGAAAAGATTGCCACCAGCGGTGACGATGCGCGCGAAGGACTGACCGCGATCCTCTCGATCAAACTGCCGGATCCGAAATTCTCCTCGCAGACCAAGGACAAGCTGGTTTCCTCCGAGGTCAAGGGTTTCGTGGAAACCGCCGTGGCCAACAAGCTCGGCGAGTTCCTGCTCGAGCGTCCGCAGGAAGCACGGGCGATTGTCGCCAAGATCGTTGAGGCGGCCCGGGCGCGCGAGGCGGCGCGCAAAGCCCGCGATATGACCCGCCGCAAGGGCGCGCTCGATATCGCGGGGCTCCCCGGCAAGCTCGCCGATTGTCAGGAAAAGGATCCGGCGCTGTCGGAGATTTTCATCGTCGAGGGTGATTCGGCCGGCGGCTCAGCCAAGCAGGGCAGGGACCGGCGCACGCAGGCGATCCTGCCGCTCAAGGGCAAGATCCTGAACGTCGAAAAGGCGCGCTTCGACAAAATGCTCGCATCGCAGGAAGTCGGCACGCTGATCACGGCGCTCGGCTGCGGCATTGGCCGCGACGATTTTGATATCGATAAACTGCGCTACCACCGCGTCATCATCATGACCGACGCCGACGTCGACGGCTCGCATATCCGCACGCTGCTGTTGACCTTCTTTTACCGGCAAATTCCGTTGCTGATCGAGCGCGGCCATATCTATATCGCGCAGCCGCCGCTGTACAAAGTCAAGCGCAACAAGCAGGAAGTCTACGTCAAGGACGAAGGCGAGCTGAATGCGCTGCTGTTGTCGAGCGCGCTCGATGACGCATCGCTGCAGGTGAGCGCGGCGGCTGCACCGCTGACCGGCTCGTCGCTCGAGCTGCTGGCGCGGCGCTACATGGAAGTGCAGGCCATCATCCAGCGCTGGGCGCGACGTTATGACGAGCGGCTGCTTGATCAGCTGATCTATCAGCCCGAAGTGTCGCTGCAGGATTTCGATCGCCCGAGCTTCCTGCAAGGCTGGTGTGCGGGCCTCGAGCGCAGTCTCCACGCCGTCAATGACGGCGAGCGCAGCTACCGGGTCGAAGTGCGGCCCGCCACTGACGGCCACTCGGCGCGGGTGATCGTGCACCGCACCGAGCATGGCAGCACGACCGACAAGCAGCTGCCGCGTGAATTCTTTGATTCGGCCGAGTACCGGCGCATCGTGGATCTGGGCCGGACACTGGTCGGCCTGATCGGCCCCGGGGCGAGCGTGTCACGCGGCGCCGACAAGCTCGAGGTGGGCTCTTTCAAGGCCGCGATCAAATGGCTGTTTGATCAGGCCCGCAAGGGGCAATCGATCCAGCGCTACAAAGGCCTCGGTGAAATGAATCCCGAGCAGTTGTGGGACACGACTATTAATCCGGCGACTCGCCGCCTGACGCAGGTGCGCATCGACGATGCAGTGGCGGCCGATGAAATCTTCACGACGTTGATGGGCGATCAGGTCGAGCCGCGCCGCGAGTTCATCGAGAAAAACGCCCTGGCGGTGATGAACCTCGATATCTGACAGCCGCGCCCCGGGTGCGGGAGGCGTCTGTTATCGGCGTGGCTTGCCGGGGGCTGCGCCAGTGGCCGGCCAAACGATGCGCACACGGGTGCCGCGCCCGCCGGGCGGCGCATTAATGCTGAGCGTAGCGCCGTAAAGGCGCACGATCTCATCGACGATGGCAAGTCCAAGTCCGGTGCCGGTTCCGCGGGACCCCGGCGTGCGGTAAAACCGCTCCAGCACGCGCGCACGCTCAGCCGGAGCGATACCGGGGCCGGTGTCATCGACCATCAGAAACGGCTGTCCGTCATCGAGGCCCGAGTAGATCGTGATCTCGCCTCCGGAGGGCGTGTTGTTGAGCGCGTTGTCGACTAGGTTGCCCAGCATTTCCTCGAGCAGTGACGGATCGGCACGCACAACCGCCGGCTCGGCCTCAGCGCTCAGCTCGATGTTAAGGCCGATGGCGCGGTCCACCCACCGGCCGGCCGCGTCGGTTACCAGATCCTTCAGATCGACCTGGACCTTGTTGACGAGCTGATTGATGCCCGACTCGGCCCGCGACAGCGTCAACAGCTGGTTGGCCGAGCGGGTCAGCTGCCTAAGGCCGCTCGCCAGCCGTGCCAGACGCTCGGCGCTGGCCGGGTCCCGATTGTCGGCGATCAGCAGCTCGAGCTGCGCCACCAGGCCGGCGATCGGCGTGCGCAGCTGGTGCGCAGCGTTGGCCACGAACTCACTTTGCGCGCGAACCGCGGAATTTTGCATGTCCAGCAGGCGGTTGAGCGACTGCAGCAGCGGGCGCAGCTCCGAATGTACGGGAGTTTCTCGGATCGGATTCAGATCGTCGGCCGAACGCGCGTCGATCTCGCGGCGCAGGCGGTCGAGCGGCCGCAGTCCAAAATGCACGCCGAGCCAGATCAGCAACAGCGACATATCGAGTTCGAAAAAATCCCAGAGCAGGCGCCGCCACACCGGGATGTTCAGCTGCCTTGCGGTGCTGCGCGACAGGCTGCCGACATTGATCGTCAGCGGTCCGGCCAGCGAGTTCACGCGATAAGTCAGAAGCCGCATCGGCTGCCCATCGATCGTCGCATCGCCGTAGACCGGGTTCTGCTGCGCCACCGGCGCAAGTGTCGGCAGCGATGCTTCTCCGCCCACCAGCGTGCCGCTGGCGCTGATAATGCCGTAACGTAGATCGCCATCGGCCATCAACGGAGCGGCGACGCGCAAGGCGGTGGCCGACGGCGCGGCGCCACTGCTGTCGGTCAGTCCCGCGGCCAGCACCCTGGCGGTAACATTCAGCCGTTCGCTGTCAGCGCGGCGTGCATCAGCGACATTGGCGTAGTAATAATAAAGAGTGTCACACAGCTTCAACGCCACCAGTGGCAGGGCGAGGAACAGCACCAGGCGCCGGCGTATCGAGCCTTTCATCCTAGGCCGGTTCCTCTAAGCGGTAGCCGAGCCCGCGCATGCTGCGGATCACCGCCGCCTCGCCGAGCTTTGAGCGCAGCCGCGAGATATGCACTTCAATGGCGTTCGCAGTGACGTCCTTGTCCCACGAGGCGAGCGCCTCCATGAGCCGCTCCTTCGACACGATACGGCCGGCATGCCGCACCAGATAATCCATGACCGCCCATTCGCTTGCGGTCAGCGCCACGTCGCGCTCATCGATGCTCAGGCGCTTGCCATAAAGATCGACCTTCAGCTGTCCGATCAGCGCATGACCACTCGCTTCGAGATTCGCGCGGCGGATCAGCGCGCGACACCGTGCAGTCAGCTCGGCTTGCTCGAATGGCTTGATCAGAAAATCGTCGGCGCCCAGGTCGAAGGCACGGAGCTTATCGTCCACGGCCTGGCGGGCGGTCAGAATGATGATCGGCGTGAGCTTGCCGTCGCGCCGCAGATGGGCCACCAGCGCGAAGCCATCGTCGCCCGGCAGGCCGATGTCGATGACGGCGGCATCATAGGCGGCACTGGCACAGGCGACATAAGCTTGTTCGGCGCTTAAGGCGTGGTCGACTGCGAAACCTGCCGCGCGCAGCCCGCGGGTTACCGCGTCGGCCATCAGCTCATTGTCCTCAACCACCAGAATCCGCATGCCAGCCCAATCCGCAGTCGCGGCTCACTTAGCTTGGCTGGTCCGCCGCGCGGCTCGCGGCCGGCTCCAGCGCCAATGATTGTAAGCCCTTAATCCACCAGCGGCCCGTGCCGGCGGCCGCACTCCTTGAGCGCCGACGCGGTAGCATGCCGGGCGCGCCACGGCTCGGGCGCCGATTGGGTGTGATCTGCGTCGCAGTTTGTGGGTCTGAGCCGGCCCAGAAGGCTTCGCGCAAGCTTGCTGAAGTAGGGTGGCACCATGAGACAACGGCTGAAAACTGCGGGCTTTACGCTGGTCGAACTGCTGGTGGTGATGGCCATCGCCGGGGTGCTGATCAGCCTCGCGATTCCGTCCTATAACTACATCACGTCGGCCAACCGCGTCTCGGGCGAGATTAACGGCCTGCTCGGTGACATGCAGTTCGCCCGTATCGAGGCAATCCGCGAAGGCTCGTGGGTCACGATCTGCTCCTCGTCCAACGGCACGAGCTGCCTCGGCACCAACAACTGGGCGAGCGGCTGGATTGTGTTTGCGGATACGAATAACAACCAGACGGTCAATGCGGGCGAAACTATCTGGCGGGTCAAGCCGGCTTTTATCGGCACCGATACGGCGACCGCCGATAACGCCACGAAGGCTGTGACGTTCAATCGCGAAGGCTTCGCCCAGCTCGCAGCGGTCACCACCGTCACCATTCATAACCCCACCAACACCAAGGCTTTTACGCGGTGCCTGGCGATCAGCCTGGCCGGCATGCTGAACACCGAGCTCTCCGGCACGGGGAACTGCCTGTGATGGTCCGCGACGGTCATCGGCCGCAACCGCTCGCCGCGCGCGGCTTCAGCATGGTTGAAGTGATGGTGACGCTGATCATCATCGCCGTCGGCATGCTGGGCGTGGCAAAGCTGCAGGCGCTCGCCATCTCCAGCACCGGCGTGGCGAAGCTGCGATCGCTCGCGGCCCTCGAGGCCTCGAGTCTTGCCGGAGCGATGCGCGCCAATCGCGATTACTGGTCGGCGACCCCTGATTCCTTCACGGTGAGCGCCGCGGTCCTGACCGATCCGACCGGCCAGCTGGCCGCCGCCGGCAACTGCAACACCGGCGGCACGCTGCCGTGCACTAACCAGCAGATGGCGGCCTTCGATGTTAATAACTGGATTACCGACGTCAATAACGTGCTGCCGAATCCGCAGGTCACTGTCGCCTGCCCGCTGGCCGCCAATCCGATCATTTGCTCGATCCAGATCAGCTGGACTGAAAATGCGGTCGCCATCAATACGCAGCAATCGGCGACTGCCGCGGCCAATCTTGCCGCCGGGACGCCGGCGGGCGTGCAGACCCCCACCTATACGCTTTACGTACAGCCATGAAACCGAGCGCACTCCAACATCGGCAGCACGGCTACACGCTCATCGAGCTGATGGTAGCGCTGTTGATCTCGCTGTTCCTGCTGGCCGGCCTGATCACGCTCGAGCAGGGAATGCGCAGCACCTACGGCAATCAGACCCAGCTCTCCCAACTACAGGATAACGAGCGCTTTGCGCTCACCGTCATCGGCGAGGTTGTCCAGGAAGCGGGCTATTTCCCCAGCCCTACCGTGTATACGGCGACGACCGCGCTGCCGGCTGCCGGCGCCTTCGCAGCCAAACAGCCGATCACCGGTGTGTACGCCGCGGCGGCGCCGAACGACACGCTGTCGGTACGTTTCCTGACCGCCTCCGGCGACAGCAACATCAATTGCACCGGCGGCAGCAATACCACTGGCGCCGTGCTTCTCTATGTCAACGCCTTCAGCATCTCCGCCGGCGCCAATCCGGCGCTGCAGTGCTCGGTCAATGGCGCAGCGGTGCAGACCCTGGTCAACGGCGTCACTAACCTTGAAGTCTGGTACGGCGTCAGGACCAACGGTGCGGTGACTACGAACGATGTTGACAGCTACCTGCGCGCCAATGTCATGACGGCCGCCAACTGGCAGAACGTCACTTCGGTCAAGGTCCGCCTCACCTTCACCAATCCGCTGTTCGGGCAGCCCGGGCAGGCGGCGACCGTGCAGATCACGCAGATCATCGCAGTGATGCAGCGGGCGGCGCTGACGGTATGAATATGAATACAAAGCACACGGATGGGATGGTGACGCAGCGGGGCATTGCGCTGATTTCGGCCCTGTTGCTGTTGCTGGTGGTGACGATCATGGCGCTCGCGATGTTTCGCAGCTATGGCGTGCAGGAAATGATTTCCGGCAACGTGCGGGAAAAGCAGCGCGCCCTGCAGGCCGCCGAGACGGCGCAGGCCTTTGCCGAATTCTGGTTATCGCAGCCCGCCAACATTGCCGGGGGCGATACCACCTGCAACGCGCTGTTGAGCGCCAACCTGAACCAGGGACAGATCTGCAACAACGTTCTTGCGACGCCGGCGACGGTGCCGTGGATCATCGGCGGCACGGAGGTCGCAGTGACTTACAACCCCTCCAATGACATCAATGTGTCGGCCAACGGTGGTGTCAACACTTATTACAACATCCCGCGCTTCTATATTTCTGACGTCGGCTTAGGTGCCGACGCGCAGGGCGAGGTGTATCAGGTTGATGCGGTGGGCTACGGCGGCACGGTCAACGCCGTGGCGGAAGTCGAGAGCACTTTTGAAGTCAAGACCAACGTGACTTCGCGCGAATAGCTGGAAATGGACCGAGGAGATTTGTCATGAACAGTAAATTACTCCGTTTGGCGAGCGTCCTCGCGGCGGCCTGTCTGATGACCGCGGTGGGCCACACCCAGGCCATCGTCACGGAAAACTTTACCGATGGCACGACCATCAACAACTGGTACTTCATCAATGGCGCCTGCCTCACCGCCGGCACCAGCTCCTCGCTGGCGGTCCCCGGTTCGCCGCCGTCCTGCTCTTCGCTCCAGAACACCTACTACAATGGCAACCCGCTGAACGGCGGCCAGAATGGCGTGATGCCGGACAACATCGGGTCGGGCGCGTTACGGTTCACCAACGGCAAGTGCTGCGGCTACGCGCAGAACGGCGCGATTATCTCCGCCTCACCGTTTAACAGCAGTGCCGGCGTACAGGTGACGTTCAAGACCTACACTTACTACGGTGACAGCGGTGGTCCGGGCGGCGACGGCGCCGACGGCATGAGTTTCTTTTTGATGGACGGTTCGGTACTCCCGAACATTGGTTCCTGGGGCGGTAGTCTCGGCTACACCTGCTCCAACCAGAACCCGCCCTATACGGGTCTGACCGGCGCTTACCTTGGCCTCGGTATCGATGAGTATGGCAACTTTCTCAATGGCTCGACGGGTGCCTACGGTTCCGGGGGCTTCAATCAGAACGACAACACCGCGAGTGGCCTCGGCGCCAACGGGCAGACGCCCCAGGAAATCGGCCTGCGCGGCGCCGGCAATGTGAGCTGGGCTTGGCTCAATGCCAACTATCCGGTGCAGTACCCGTCGACGTTGACCGGAGGGAACAACGGGCAGCAGGCGAACGCTGTGCGGCAGACGTGTATGAGCGGCCACATCATGAATTTTTCCAACGTGGTGGCCAATCCGAATGGCGTATACACGGCGACCGCCATTCCCGACTACGGCATCATCCCCGGCGGCAACGTGGTGCTGCCGGCCGGCACGCAGCTGGCCAACGAAGGCAGCAACCAGCGCTCGCAGGCCAACGCGATGACCTACCGGCTGAAAATTTCCTCTGACGGCCTGCTGAGCCTGTCCTACGCGATCAACAACGCCGCGTTCCAGCAGGTCATCACCAAGCAAAGCATTACCGCGTCCAACGGGCCGCTGCCTGCGACCTTCCTGTTTGGCTTTGCCGGCTCGACCGGCGGCAGCGATAACATCCACGAAATCGCCTGCTTCCAGGCCGGCCCCGGCGATGAGGCCGGCAGCTCCGCGACCGCGAATGAAAAGGAAGCGGGCAAACTCGAAACCGGCTCGCAGGCGTACTTCGCCTACTACGACCCGGTTGTGTATACCGGCCGGCTGACGGCCAATACGATCAACACCGACGCGCTCGGCAACGTCACAATCAACGCTACCGCCAACTGGGACGCTTCCTGCGTGCTGACCGGTGTCGCGGCCAGTGGTACCTGCGCGACGACCGCGGTGCCCGGGCCGACCCTGCCGCAGGGTTCGGCCAACCGGACCATCCTGACCTGGAACGGCGCCACCGGCATTCCGTTCGAGTGGGCCAACCTGACCGCGGCCGAGAAGGCGGTGCTGGATAACGGCGACTCTGCCCCCATAAACACCAACCGCCTGAATTACCTGCGCGGCGCGCGCGCCAACGAAGTGCCGCTCGGCCTGAGCCTGTACCGGCCCCGCGACAGCGTGCTGGCCGACATCATTGATTCGAGCCCGTACTGGGTGGGCCCGCCTACCTCGCCGTACACCGGCGTCTGGAAGGACCGGCTGTATTCGGCCGCGGCCATGGCCGAGAACACCGGCTCGCAGAACTACCAGCAGTTCGTCACCGCGGAGCAGACCCGTGAGAACGTCGTGTATGCCGGCGCCAACGACGGCCTGCTGCACGGCTTCCGCACCGGCTCGTTCTCCACCACCGGCGCCTATGTCAACAACGTGACCACGCCGAACGACGGGCAAGAGGTTATCGCCTATATGCCCGGCGCGGTGCTCAATACGATTCACAGCACGACCGCCAACGTGGACTACGCCAACACCAATTACGGCCATCAGTTCTACGTGGACGGATCGCCGTCGAGCGGCGACCTGTTCTACCAGGGCATGTGGCACACCTGGCTGGTCGGCGGCCTTGGACCTGGCGGGGCGGCGATCTATGCGCTCGATGTCACCAACGACAGCACGTTCTCGGAAGCCAATGCGGCCACCACCGTCATCGGCGAGTGGACGCCGTCAACGATCAGCTGCGTCGGCAACGCGAACTGCGGCCAAAACATGGGCAATACCTACGGCATCCCGCTGATCCGTCGCATGCACGACGGCAACTGGGCGGTGATCTTCGGCAACGGCTGGGGTAGCAGCACCGGCGATGCGGGCGTGTTCATCATGGTGGTCAACGCCGGTACCGCTGTTAAGACTTTCTACTATCTGAGCACCGGCACCGCGGGCGGTAACGGCATCGCTTATGTGGCCGCGGCCGATCTGGATGGCGACCACGTCAGCGATTACCTCTATGCCGGCGACCTCAAGGGCAACATGTGGCGCTTTGACGTCACCAGCCAGACGGAGACCAATTGGGCCGTGGGGTCGGCGCCGCTGTTTACCGCGAGCGCCGGACAGCCGATCACCACCAAGCCGGTCATTGCCTCGGGCGCCGGCTACGCGAGCCCGCTGCAGCAGCTGATGGTCGCATTCGGTACCGGCCAGGAAACGTCGTTCACCAACGCAAATCCGGTCTCCTATGCCCCGGCGGCGCAGGATCTGTACGGCGTCTGGGACTGGAACATGGCTCACTGGAACTCGCTGTCGGCCGCGCAGTACGCGAGCCTGAGCATTGGCCCGCCGAACACCACGGGACTGGCCTCGCCCTATACGATCAAGCCAGCTAACCTCGCGGCGCAGACCGCGACGCTATCGGCCACCACCGGTGATGTCGACATGGCCAGCTCGGCGGTCATCTGCTGGGAAGGCTCGACGACCTGCGCGAACAACAACAACAAGTTCGGCTGGATGTTGCCACTGGTCGCCGGTGCGGATGAGCAGATCACCTACAACCCGGAACTTATCGGCAGCGTGTTTACAGTCAATTCAGTGGTTCCGGCCAATAATTCCACCACCGCGTGCGTGCTGAACGTCAACGGTGGGTTCACTTATGGCATCTCGATGATCACCGGCGGCGTGGTCCCGGGATTCTTCCCGCTGTACAACGACACGCAGGCGGTGGCCGTCAACGCCGACGCGACCGGCAGCTCGGATATCGTTACTTCGAGCAGCGGCACCTGGCTGATTCAGCAGCATGCGCCGGGCGGCCCGGGCGGACCGATCAAGGTCAATCCGCCGAACAACATTACTGTGACGCGTCTGACCTGGACTGAACTGCGCTAGCCTGGAGCGATAGCCATGATTGCAAATACTGTAGCCCGACCGCGCCCAAGCGCGGGCTTCACGCTGGTCGAGCTGATGGCGGTGGTGCTGATCGCCTCGATCCTGCTGTCGATCGCCATTCCGCTGTACATGCAGCAGGTGCGGCACGGGCGCCGCACCGACGCCAAGACGGCGGTGATGGACCTGGCCGGGCGGGAGGAGCGCATGTTCAGCACGACCAATGCTTACAGCTCCGATCCGACCCAGCTGGGTTACGCGCAGGTCGGCAGCGGCGCTACCTTTCCGCAGATCGTCGGCAACGGCTACTACAACATTACGGTGACAGTGCCAGCGGCCGCGCCGACCACCTATGTCATTACCGCCACCGCCATCACCGCTGATCAGCTGAAAGATGGTTCCTGTTTCAGCTTTTCGGTGACGCAGACCGGCCAGCAGTCCGCGCTCAGCAGCGGCGGCGCGAACACCACCAGCACCTGCTGGCAATAACGCATCGCGGCGGCTTAAGCGTCGCACCGCCGGTACCGATGCGCTACAGGGTGGGTGAATCATCCTGCAGCATGGCCCGGCGCACCAGTTTGATCGGCACGCCGCCTTGCTGCAAAAACCGGTCATGGAAGCTTTGCAGTGAGAACGCCTCGCCCTCACGCGCCTTGAGATCGGCCCGCAGCTTCATAATCTGCAGCTTGCCGAGCGTGTAGTACAGATAGGTCGGATCCCCGGTGCCGCGCTGCGTCTCCACCAGCCCCACTTCCTTGCTCTGATAGCCCTCGCGGACAAAATACTGCACCGCCTGGTCAATGCTCATCTTGCCGGTATGCATCTGGATGCTGACGATGAAGCGGGCATCACGCAGCAGCGCATCCTGCAATTGACCGAGGCGCAGCAGTGCCGCCGCGCGCTGCTCGGCCGCACTGCTGCCGGTCTGGCCAAAACCCTCATCGAGCATCATCTGCTCGCAGTAGTGCGCCCAGCCCTCGACATTGGAGTTGGCATAGATGATCTGCCGGACCCGGTCGTGGAACTGCTTGAACCACAGGAATTGCACATAGTGGCCCGGAAACGCCTCGTGCACCGCGACATTGCTGATCACCGGGTAATTGAACTGCGCCATGAAACCTGCCACCCGCTCCGCATTCCAGTCCGGCTCGGTCGGCGTGACATTGAAATACGCTTCGGTGGCAGTGGTTTCGAACGGTCCGGGCGGATCCATCGAGGCAAAAGTCGTGGCCCGCATGAACGCCGGCGTTTCGCGCAGGATCGGCAGCGTCGAAGCCGGTACCGTCACGATGTGGTGCGCATCGATAAAGGACACCAGCCCATCGAAGGTAGCCTTGAAGGCTGGCAGCAGGTCGCGCCGGAGCCGGGTGATCCAACGCCAGTTCAGCCAGCACCTGGCGCGCCGTCTTATCGGGCTCGAGCTGCTTGGCGACGCGGGCGAATTGCTGCTGATTGCGGTGCAGGTCAGCCAGGCCGATGGCCAGCAGCTGCGGGAGCGGTGTGTCGACCATCTCGTCGTAACGGAGTTTGTCCGCGAATACCTTCGCGCCGAGCCGGAAATCCCCGTGCGAGCGGCGCAGCAGCTGCTCGAGCCAGTGCTGGTAATCGCGCAGTGCGGCGATGACGGCATCATTGGCGGCGGCGAATTGCTGCTGCAGCCCGGCATCATCGGCCTTGGCGAAGGCCAACGGCAGATCGTGCTCGAAAAAGCCGACATCGCCCGACAGCTGCTCAAGCGCGATCGAAGTGAAGATCCGCGGCGGGTTGCGCAGGTTTTCGCGCGCGAACTGCAGCGCCGCCGGCATTTGTCTCTCTCGCGCGATCAGCGCCCGCAGCCGCTCGTTCGGCGGGGCGAAGTCGCGCTGCGCCAGCAGGTAAGCGCTGGCGGTGATGCTGGAAGAATAGACGTCCGGATTTTTCTCCAGCGGGCGGATCTGCTCATCGGTTAGCAGCGCGCTTTGAATGCTGGCCAGCAGCAGCGCCCGATCCGCACGCACCGGCTCGCTGAGCGCGGCCGGATCAACGGTGGCGACCCGGGCGGCATAGCCTTTCAGCGCCGCGATCTCGCGCAGCAGCGCGGTGTGCGAGAAATCCTCGAACTGATCATCGTAGCGGTGAATGCCGAGCTCGGTGGCAGTGCTCGGATTGGCCGGCAGATAGTAGTTATCAAAATAATCGTCGGCCAGCGCGCGAAATGCGCCGTCAGCGCCAGCGGCGGCGCCGATGGTCTCCTCGCCGCGCACGCCGCCGGCTGCGAGGCCCCCCAGCAGCACGCCGACGCACACTCGCCAAAGCCGATGATCCATGACCTGCCCCCGTGAATTGCCGCTAGGCTGGCAGCGGCGCTGGATGTTTGCCGGGCATTATCGGATCGTGGGCGATGGCTCCGCAACCGGTGCGGGCTCGCCTGGTCGCGCATTAGCCTCGATCCACAGTTGCGCCTCGGCGGTGATTTCGCGCGGTTCGCGCCCGGCGGTCTTAATCGGCGGTCCGATGCGAACGCGGATCGTGCCCGGCCGCTTGCGCAGGCCGCGCCGCGGCCAGTAGTAGCCGGCATCGTGCGCCACCGGCACGATCAGCCGGCCCGCCTCCCGCGCGAGCAGCGCGCCGCTGAGTCCATACTTGCGCGTCTCGCCCGGCGCCACGCGCGTGCCCTCCGGAAAGATCACGATCCACACGCCCCGATCCAGCAGTACCTTGCCCTGATCGATCACCTGGCGCACCGCGCTGCCGCCGGCGCCGCGGTCCACGGCGATGGCGCGCATCAAACGCAGGCCCCAGCCGACAAACGGTATCCAGGTGAGCTCGCGTTTCAGGACCCAGGCCTGCGGCGGCAATATGACGCACTGCGCGATCGTCTCCCAGCTCGAGGAGTGCTTGATGAGCGCGACATGGTTGCCGGCGGGCAGGTGTTCGGCGCCCTCAATGCGGTAGTCGAGCCGGCAACTCCATTTGAGTACGCCGAGCAGCACGTGGCTCCAGAAGCGCGCCAGTGCGAAGCGGCCGCGAAACGGCAGCAGGGAGGCGGCGATGCAAAAAAATATGGCGTAGGTGCCGGTCCAGACAAACAGGAAGACGGTAAACAGCACCGAGCCGAGCCATTGCATCGCGGTCAGCCGGGCAGGCGGGAAAGATCGGCGACCTGCGCGAACAGTGCGCGCAGTGCCGCGAGCAGCCCAAGCCGGTTGGCGCGCAGCGCCGGATCCGGGTCGTTGACCAGCACCTGATCAAAAAAGGCGTCCACCTGTGGCCGCAGCTGCGCCAGCAGATCGAGGGCCGCGGCGTATTGCCGCGCGGCCAGCGCGCTCAATACGCGGTCGCTGAGCGCGCCCATCGCTGCATGTAATTGCGCCTCGGCCGGCGCGGTCAGTCGTGCCGGGTCAACGCCCGCTGCCGCTTCGGCAGCGGATTTTTTCAGGATATTGGCGATCCGCTTGTTGGCGGCCGTGAGGCTCTGCGCTTCGGGCCGCGCCAGAAATCCAAGCAGCGCCCTAAGCCGTGCATCAAAGTCGAGCGGCGAGGCGGGCGCGGTGGCAAGGACTGCCTCGAACATCTCGGTGCTGATGCCGCTGGCCTGCTCAAGGTAATGGGCCCGGAGCCGTTCCATGACGTAGCCATACACTTCTGCCGCGATCTGCTCGGGGCTGGCCGCGCCGGCGGCGCGCGGCTGCGCCGCTACCGCCTGCCCGATCAGCGCGATCAGATCCAGCTCCAGAGCCCGCTCGATCGCCATGCGCAAAATGCCGATGGCGGCGCGCCGCAGGCCGAACGGATCGCGCGTGCCTGAAGGCCTCTGGCCGATGGAGAATATGCCGGCCAGCGTATCGAGTTTGTCGGCGATGGCGAGCGCGAGGCCCGCGCGTGTGGCCGGCAGCGCATCACCGGCGCCGCGCGGCTGATAATGCTCGCCGATGGCCTCGGCGATTTCCGGCGCCAGCCCGTCGGCCAGGGCGTAGTAGCGCCCCATGATGCCCTGCAGCTCGGGAAACTCGCCGACCATCGCGCTGATCAGATCGCATTTGCAGCATTCCGCCGCCGCCCCCGTCAGTTCCGGCTGCGCGCCGATCTGTGCCCCGACGGCGAGCGCCAGCGCACGCACGCGGCGCACCTTGTCGCCGACCGAGCCGAGCTGCGCCTGATAAGTCACCGTCTCAAGGCCGGCGCGCAGCGCCGCCAGCGGCTGCTTGCGGTCCTGCGCCCAGAAAAACGCCGCGTCCGACAGCCGCGCGCGCACCACCATTTCATTGCCCTGGCGAACCACCGGCGGATCGCGGCTTTCAATATTGCTGATGCAGATGAAGCAGGGCAGCAGCGGCCCATCGGCGCGTTGCACGGCAAAGTAGCGCTGGTGTTCCTGCAGCGCTGCGATCAGCACTTCGCGCGGCAGGGCGAGGAACCGCTCCTCAAATCGGCCCACCACCGTCACCGGCCATTCGACCAGCGCCGTGACCTCATCGAGCAGCGCCTCGCGGATGATGGCTGTGCCACCGGTTCCTGCGGCCGCGGCGAGCGTCTGGGTCCGAATGAGTTCGCGACGCGCCGCAAAACTTGCGATCACCTTGCCGCGCGTCAGCAGCGTCTGCTCGTAGCGGCCGGGACTCGCTATGCGCAGCGCTTTGGGCGCCATGAAGCGGTGACCGTAGCTCAGCGTGCCCGACACGGTATCGAGCAAGGTCGCCGCCACCGGCTCGCGGCCGTACAGCAGCAGCAGCCAGTGCACCGGGCGCACGAACTCGGCGGCGCCAGCGCCCCAGCGCATGCGCTTGGGGATCGGCAGCGCATCGAGAGCCTGCTGCACGATGGCCGGCAGCAGGCTTACGGTGGTCACACCCGGCTGCGTGCCGGCGTAGGCCAGATACTCAGTGCCCTTGGCGTCAGTCTCGCGCCCGAGGCCGGCGACCGTAGCGCCACAGCTGTCGGCAAAGGCCAGGGCCGCGCGCGTCGGCTGCCCGGCATCATCAAACGCCGCCCGTAGCGGCGGTCCGCGCCGTTTAACCAGCAGCGGTGGCTGGGAGGCGCTCAGCCGTCGCACGCGGACCGCCAGCCGCCGCGGCGTGGCAAAGGATTCGATCGCGCCATGCGTCAGCCGGGCGTGTTCGAGCCGCGTGGCGATGCCGGTGGCCAGGGCCGCCTCCAGCGCCGCCAACGCCTTCGGCGGCAGCTCCTCGGTGCCCAGCTCCAGCAGAAAATCCTGCCGCTCGCTCACGGGCGGGCACTCCCGCTAAGCAGCGGAAACCCGAGCGCTTCGCGGCTCGAGTAGTAGGCCTGCGCGACACCGCGGGCCAGCGCGCGCACCCGCAGGATGAAGCGCTGCCGTTCGGTCACCGATACGGCGCGGCGCGCGTCCAGCAGGTTGAACGTGTGGGAAGCGCCGAGCGCCTGTTCGTAGGCCGGCAGCGGGAGTTTGGCCGCCAGCAGCACCTGGCAGGCCTGCTCGTGTTCATCGAAGCGGCGCAGCAGCACCGCGACGTCGGCGTGTTCAAAGTTGAAGGCCGACTGTTCCGCCTCGTTCTGATGGAAGACGTCGCGGTAACTGACCCGTCCTAGCGGCCCGTCGGTCCAGACGATATCGAACAGGTTGTCCACGCCCTGCAGATGCATCGCGAGGCGCTCGAGGCCGTAGGTGATCTCGCCGCTGACTGGGCGGCAGTCGAGCCCGCCGACCTGCTGGAAATAGGTCAGTTGCGTGATCTCCATGCCGTTGAGCCATACTTCCCAGCCGAGGCCCCAGGCGCCGAGCGTCGGGGATTCCCAGTTGTCCTCGACGAAGCGGATATCATTGATAAGCGGGTCAAAACCGAGCATCCGCAGGCTCCCCAGGTACAGCTCCAGCAGATTCATCGGCGATGGCTTGATGAGCACCTGAAACTGGTAATAGTGCTGCAGCCGGAACGGGTTATCGCCATAACGCCCGTCGGTCGGCCGGCGCGAGGGCTGCACGTAGGCGGCGCTCCAGGGCTCCGGTCCTATGGCGCGCAGGAACGTCGCCGTGTGGAAAGTGCCCGCACCGACCGGCATGTCATAGGGCTGCAAAATGACGCAGCCCTGGTCGGACCAGTAGCGCTGCAGCGCGAAAATCAGTTCCTGGAACGTGCGCGGCCTGCTGCCGATCTTGGCGATGGTCATGGCTCTCTTTACGTTGGCCGGGCACCTTAGCGCCCATCCGGCCGGGGCCGTCCAGGACCGGCCCTGCAGTTGCCCGGAGGTCGGTAAGCGCGGCGAGTATAAAGGACTCAGGCAGCCCGCTGCGGCGCCCGGCCCAACTGACTGCAGCTTACGCGCCCGCCGCGGGTCATTGCCCTTTATCGGGGCGGGGGCGAATAATGGGCCCTATACTGGTGCATCTGCAGCGCTTAACGGCTCGCACGAAGCCCGTAAGCGACGGATTTTACAGGCTGTAGACGGCGGCTCACGCCATGGCATGCGGCCTGCAATAAGCCCGGACCCAGCCCGCGAAGATTCCTTTACTGGAGGCGATATGACACCGAGCGACGTAGCGAAACTGGTCAAAGAAAAAGAAGTCAAGTACGCCGATCTGCGCTTCACCGATACGCGCGGCAAAGAACAGCACGTCAGCATCCCCGCGCGCTACGTGACGCCCGAGTTCTTCGTCGAGGGCAAGATGTTCGATGGCTCGTCGATCGCCGGCTGGAAGGGCATCAACGAGTCGGACATGATCCTGATGCCGGACGCCTCCACGGCGGTGATGGATCCTTTTTTCGAGCACAGCACCATCATCCTGCGCTGCGACGTGATCGAGCCGGCCACGATGCAGGGCTACGAGCGCGATCCGCGCTCGATCGGCAAGCGGGCCGAGGCCTACCTCAAATCGACCGGCATCGCCGATGGGGCGCTGTTTGGCCCGGAAAACGAGTTCTTTATTTTCGACAGCGTGCGCTGGAGCAACGAGCTGCACGGCTGCAGTTATGAGATCGATTCGGTGCAGGGCTCCTGGAACACCAATACCGCTTATCCGGAAGGCAATATGGGCCACCGACCGGGCGTCAAGGGCGGCTATTTCCCGGTGCCACCGGTCGATGCATACCAGGACATCCGCTCGGCGATGTGCGAGGCGCTCGGGCAGATGGGGATGACCGTTGAGGTGCATCACCATGAAGTGGCCACCGGCGGCCAGAGCGAGATCGGCGTCGGCGCCGGCGGCCTGGTGCAGAAAGCCGATCAGGTACAACTGCTCAAGTACGTCGTGCTCAACGTCGCTCACCTGCACGGCAAAACAGCCACTTTTATGCCCAAGCCCCTGGTCGGTGACAACGGCTCGGGCATGCACGTGCACCAGTCGCTGCAAAAGGCCGGCACCGCCCTGTTTGCCGGCGACAAGTACGGCGGGCTGTCGGAAACGGCGCTGTATTACATCGGCGGCATCATCAAGCATGCCAGGGCGCTGAATGCCTTCACCAATCCGGCGACCAACAGCTACAAGCGCCTGGTGCCGGGTTTTGAAGCGCCGGTCATGCTGGCCTACTCGGCGCGCAACCGCAGCGCCTCCATCCGTCTGCCCTGGGTCGCGAACCCGAAGGCGCGGCGCATCGAAGTGCGGTTCCCGGATTCCTGCGCCAATCCGTACTTCGCCTTCGCCGCCATGATGATGGCCGGTCTCGACGGCATCCAGAACAAGATTCATCCCGGTGATCCGGCCGATAAGGATTTATACGATCTGGAGCCGGAAGAGGCGAAAAACATTCCGCAGGTGTGCAGTTCGCTGGAAATGGCGCTCGAGCATCTGGATAAGGACCGCGAGTTCCTGAAAAAAGGCGGCGTGTTCACCGATGACGTCATCGATGCCTACATGGCGCTGAAGATGCAGGAAGTCACGCGATTCCGCATGTCGACCCACCCGGTCGAACTGGACATGTACTACAGCTCATGAGGTGACGGTGCAGTGAAGTCCGGGACGCCAACGAAGCGCCATCGACGCCCGGCCGGCACTGTTGCAGTTCCAGGCCGCGCGCCGGCCTGCTGGCCGGCGCGCCGCAGTTGGCGGCTTTGTATCCGGGCCCCGGTTCGGTCTATGCTGCCCGCTGATGCACCAGGCCACCCGCTTACTTCTGCTTTTGTGCCTGCCAGCGCTGTGCTGGGCGGCGACCGTCTATCGCTGGGTCGATGCCGACGGCGTGGTGCATTTCTCCGATCAGCCGCAGCCCGGCGCCGTCAAGATTCAGATCCGCGAGCCGCAAAGCTATACGCCTTCGCCAACCCCGGCGACCGGCAAGGCCGCGCCGAATGTGAAACAGCAGACCGAGCCTCACGAGTATCAAAGTTGCGAGGTGTCAGTGCCCGGGGCCGGGGGCGATCAGTCGCTGATGAACGCCGACTCGGTGACGGTCACTGTGCAGATGCAGCCCACCTTGCGCGCGGGCGATCAGCTGACCGTGCAGCTCGACGGCACGAACCTGACGCCCCTGAACAGCACCCGTTACGAGATCTCGCCGATCGACCGGGGCGCGCATACGGCCACCGCGATCGTTCGCGGTGCAGGCGGCGAGGTGCTCTGCCAGTCCCCCGTGGTCAACTTCTACGTGCACCAGCCCTCGGTGCTCGGGCCCAAGCCGCACTAGCTGCCGCAGCCGATTCCTGCCGCGGGCGGCAGGAGTGCCCCCATGCTTTCTGATGCGGAAGTGGCCTCGCCGCTGTCGCATTTTGATCCGGCCGAGCTGCTGGACGTGCTCGCCACCGGCGTGGTCATGCTCGATGCGCACCTGTGCGTGGTCTACGCCAACGTCGGCGCGCAGGATCTGCTCGGCGTCGGCCTGAACCAGGCCCGCGGCCGTCCGGTCGGCGAACTGTTTGCGGAAGCCACCGCGCTGACCGCGCTGCTGCGGCGCTCGCTCGAGCACGCTGAGATCTGCGCCGGGCATGAATTCGTGCTGACGCCGGTCGCGGCGGCGCAGGGCCTGCGCGCCGCGGTGATCGTCGACATTACCGTGACGCCGCTCGAGGGGCAGGTCACCGGCACGCACCTGCTGGTCGAACTGGCCGACGCCCGACAGCGGCAGCGCATCACGCGCGAGAATGAACTGCTGTCGCGCGTCGACGGCAGCCGGTTGATGGTCCGGCAGCTGGCCCACGAGATCAAAAACCCGCTCGGCGGGTTGCGCGGCGCGGCTCAGCTGCTCGGCCAGGAGGTCGGCTGCGGCCAGTTGCAGGAATACACCGCCATCATCATCGCCGAGGCCGACAGGCTGCGCGCGCTGGTCGACACGATGCTGGGTCCATCGAGCCCGCCGCGCAAACAGTTCCTCAATATTCACGAGCTGTGCGAGCACGTATTGCGGCTGCTGCAGGGCGAGGCGCCGCCGCAGGTCAAGTTCGAGCGCGACTACGACCCGAGCCTGCCGGGCGGGCAATTTGACCGCAACGAGGTGATTCAGGCGCTGCTGAACGTGGCGCGCAACGCGCTCCAGGCGGTCGGCGCGAGCGGCCGGATCACGCTGCGCACGCGGGCGCTTTCCAATATGAGCATCGGGCCGGTGCGGCACCGACTGGTCGCCAGCGTGCAGGTCGAGGATGACGGGCCGGGCGTGCCGGCTGAATTGCACAGCACGCTGTTTTACCCGCTGGTCACCAGCAAAAGTGACGGCACCGGTCTTGGCCTGATCGTGGCGCAGGACATGATCGCCCGCCATCGCGGCATCATCGAATTCGAGAGTCGTCCGGGGCTTACGGTCTTTACGCTGCTATTGCCAATCGAAGGTGCGGAATGAATATTGAAGCCTTACGCGTGTGGCTGGTCGATGATGATGCCTCAATCCGCTGGGTGCTGGAGCGGGCGCTGCGTAACGGCGGCATGCTGACGCAGGCTTTCGATGCAGCCGAGCCGGCACTGGCGGCGCTGCGCTCCGATGCGCCGGACGTGCTGATTACCGATGTGCGCATGCCGGGACAGAACGGCCTCGATCTGCTCAAGCGCGTGCACGCGGTGCATCCGGATCTGCCGGTGATTGTCATGACCGCGTACTCGGATCTCGGCAGTGCGGTATCGGCCTACGGCTCGGGGGCGTTCGAGTACCTGGCCAAGCCCTTTGATGTCGATAACGCCATCGACCTGGTGCGGCGCGCAGCCGCCGCGAGCATCCGCCCGGGAAGCGCGGGCACGCCGCCGGCTCCGGTGCCCAAGATTTCGCAGTTGCTCGGTCGCGCGCCGGCCATGCAGCAGGTGTTCCGTGCCATCGGCCGGTTGTCGCGCTCCAGTCTCAACGTGCTGATCACCGGCGAGTCGGGCACCGGCAAGGAGCTGGCGGCACGGGCGCTGCATGAGCACAGCCCGCGCGCCAGCCGGCCGTTCATCGCGCTGAACACCTCGGCGATTCCGGCCGAGCTGCTCGAGTCAGAGCTGTTCGGTCACGAAAAGGGCGCCTTTACCGGTGCCGACAGCCTGCGCCGCGGACGCTTCGAGCAGGCCGACAGCGGCTCGCTGTTCCTCGATGAGATCGGCGATATGTCGGTCTCGCTGCAGACCCGCCTGCTGCGGGTGCTGGCCGAGGGCGAATTTTACCGTGTCGGCGGCCAGGCACCGATCCGCGTGGATGTGCGCGTCATCGCGGCGACCCACCAGGATCTTGAAGAGCGCGTGCGCCTCGGGCAGTTTCGTGAGGATCTGTATCACCGGCTGAACGTGATCCGCATCGAACTGCCCCCCTTGCGGGCACGTCGCGAAGATATCGCCGACTTGATCGGCCATTATCTTGGACTCGCGGCCCAGGAACTGAGTGTCGAGCCCAAGACGCTGACGCCGCAGGCACGCGCGGCGCTGATCGGCCACGACTGGCCCGGCAACGTTCGCGAGCTGGTCAACCTGTGCCGCCGCCTGACGGTGCTTGCACCGGGCAGCGAGATCCGCGCCGAGGATCTGCCGGCCGAGATGCTCGGGACCGCGCCGGCCAGGACGGGCGATCAGGACTGGACCACGGCGCTTACCCAGTGGGCCCAGCGCCAGGGCGCTGATCCGCCGCAACCGCTGCTCGATGCGGCGCTGCCGGCTTTTGAGCGGGCGCTGATCCGCGTCGCACTGGCACACACGCGCGGCCACCGGCAGGAAGCGGCCCGCCTGCTCGGCTGGGGCCGCAATACGCTGACGCGCAAACTCAAAGAGCTCGGCATGGATGACGTCGACGATCAGCCCTGAGATCGGCACGCGCCGCGCTCGCCTATAATCGAGCCGGGCACCTAAAGCTTAAGGCTTGCGCATGCCGCATTGGCTTCAAATCCTGAACCTGTCGCTCTGGGGTCAGTCGTTATCCGACTGGGCACTCGCGGCGCTCGCTTTTGCGCTCACGGTCATGCTCATCCCGCTGCTGCGCCGCTACCTGCGCGCCAAAGCCGCGACTTACGCGGGCGAGGATCAGCCGCCGGCGATCGCGCTGTTTGCCTATCTGGTGCAACACACCAGCCGCGTGGTGCTGTGGACGGCAGCGCTGTTTGCGGCCGAAAAGTGCCTGACTTTACCGGCGCAGATCGACCGGGTGTTCGGCGTACTCATCATCGTCGGCATCGGCCTGCAGGTGGGCATCTGGCTGCTGGCCGCAGTGCGTTTCGCGATCGCGCGCAGCCAGCCAGGCAAGGATCCGCGCCTCGCCGGCAGTTTCAACGTGCTGATGTTCACGGTGCGGCTGCTGGTCTGGACGGTACTCACGCTGCTGGTGCTGGAGAACCTCGGCGTCAACATCACGGCGCTGGTGGCCGGCCTCGGGGTCGGCGGCATCGCGATTGCGCTGGCGATGCAAACCGTGCTCGGCGATCTGTTTGCATCACTGTCGATCGCGCTCGACCGGCCGTTTGCGGTGGGCGATTGGCTGCGGGTCGATGACCTGGAGGGCACGGTTGAGCGGATCGGCATCAAGAGCACCCGGATCCGCAGCGTCACTGGCGAGCAGCTGATCATCTCCAACACCGATCTGCTGAAAAGCCGGATCCACAACCTCGGCCGCATGAGCGAGCGGCGTGCGCTGTTTACGCTGGCGATCTCCTACGAAAACCCGCCGGCGCTGCTCGAGCAGGTGCCCAAGCTGGTTGAGGCGGCGGTGCGCTCGCACCCCGGGACGATCTTTGGCTATTGCCTGCTGCAGCAGATCAGCGATGCGGCGCTGAATTACCAGGTGTATTTCCAGGTGCAGCATCACGAAGCTTTTGACCTGGTGCTGGCTATCGATGCGGTGAACCGGCGGATCCTGAGCCTGTTCCACCAGGCCGGCGTGCGCCTCGCCCACCCGATGCGCGTGATTCACGTGCACGATCGAAGCGCGGTGGGCGCTATCTCGCACGCGCTCGCCGCTGACCGGGCCAGCCCGACAGGCTAAAGCCCGCCACCTGATCGGTGCGCCGTCGTAGCCACCGCGGCGCCCGCGGCGTAATTGCGCCTACAATGCGCCCCGCCCGCAGCCCCAGGGAATAACAGTGGCCCCGAGATGATGCCGAGCGCTGAACTGCTGCTGACCTGCCTGGCGGTGTTTGCACTGCTGTTTGCGCTGACGGCCCGTCCCTATACCGCTTTTGCCATGCTGCTGCTGCTGCTGTTGGCGGCGCTTACCGCCTCTTACATCAAGCAGGTGTACCTCGGCGTGCCGCTGACGCTCGCGGACGTCTGGTTCTTTCTGCTCGCGCCGCGGCAGAACCTCGCCCTGTTCCGCAATTACCCGTGGCTTGGCCTCGCGCTCATCGTGCTGCTCGCTTTGGCGGCGACGGTCCCCTGGTTCGGCATAAGGCGCGAAGCCCCGCTTCTCTGGCCGCGACAGCGCCTGTGGCGCGTCGCGCTGCGCGCCGCCCTCGGCGCCGCCGCGGCGGTATCGCTGGTGCTGGGGCTCGCCGCACCGGCGCCCGCCGCCGTCGGCGACATGGATGCGTGGCACGCCTTTCAGTCGATGCAGGCGACCGACGAGTTGCACGGCCCGATCGAGCGGCTCAATGTTTTTCTCGCCAATCGCGAGGTTTATGCCAGTTTACCGATTGTCCGCCCGCAGAGCCGTTTCCCGAATTTTGCAGGCAACGGCACTGCATCGCCGCTCGGGGATGTCCGCCCGGACATTCTCCTGGTGCTGGAAGAAAGCACTTTTGACACGCGGCTGATTCTGAAATGCCGCCTGGCACCCTGTCGGCCGCAAATGCTGGAGGCGCCCAAGCCCGGCACGCGCAGCGAGCAGGGGCCGTTGCTGGTGCACAGCTCGGGCGGCGGCACCTGGCTGTCGGAATTCGCCGTGATGTCGGGATTTGACTGGCGCATCTTCGGGCACGGCGGGGCATTTGCACCGGTGACGCTCGCGCCGCGGCTGCGCCGGCCGCTACCCGAATATCTGCGCAGTCTCGGGTATCGCACGATCGCGATTTACCCGGTCGACGGCAATTTTCTGAATGCGCAACAGGCCTATCGCGCCTATGGTTTCGAGGAATTTCATGCTGCGGCGGATCTTGGGCTGCCGGACAGCTGGTTTGCGGTACGTGATGGGATGGTATTTGACCGGGCACTTAAGTATGCCAGCGAGCCGGCCGAGGATCGGCGGCCGCTGTTCGTCTTTGTGCTGACGATCCGCAATCACGGGCCGCATGGCCTGCATGCCATTCCGGCGGTGGCCCCTTACCCGGCGCTGTCGCGCGAGCTCGGGCGCGGGCTTACCGATTACCTCGCACGGCTCAATGATTCGTCGGCTGACTTTCTGCAGCTGCGCCAGCGCTGGCTTGCGGCCGCGCGACCCCGCGTGATCGGCTGGTTCGGCGACCATCAGCCGGAAATCGCCTGGGACTTTATCGATACGCTCCGGGACCTGGATCCCGCGCGCGTGCCGGCCAACGTCACCGCCGCGCAGATCAAATACCTGACCTATTACCAGCTCAGCAGCAATTTCGGTCCGCCTGGCGCCCGCGTGGACCGCGATGCAATGGATATCGCCTTTCTGGGCGTCCGGCTGTTAGAGTTCGCCGGTACGCCGCTGGATCCGGGTTTCCAGGCTGCGCTCCAGACCGCCGCGGCGTGCCGCGGCCAGTTGTTTGCCTGCACGGACCGCGCCCTAGTCGATGATTATCTGAGCTACCGCATTCACGACTTGCAGGACATCAAATGAAAACCACGCTCGCTTTTGCACTCGGGGCGCTGCGTGATCTGCGTCGCGTCGGCGCGATAGCGCCGGCATCCCATGGACTTGCCGCGGCGGTGTCCGATGCGGCCAGTGCGGCCCCCGGGCGCATCATTGTTGAGGCCGGAGCCGGCACGGGGGCCATCACGAGTGAATTGCTGGCGCGGCTGTTTGGTATCAAGCGCTTCATCGTCTATGAACGCGATCCCGGCTATGCAAAGTTGCTGCGGCAGCGTTATCCGTGGCTCGAGACCCGCAACGAGTGCGCTTCGGACATGCTGCGGTTGCTCGGTGGGCAGAGCGAGCCGGTTACGATCGTTTCCTCGCTGCCGCTGCTGTCGATGCCAAAGACGGAAGTGCGCCGCTGCGTGAGCGCATTTCTTGCGATGCTCGCTGCGCATCCGCAAACGCGGCTGATCCATTACACCTATTTATATCCCTGGAAGCGGCCCTTTGCGCTGCCGCCGGGCAGCCTGCGTTGGCGCCGCCAGGCGTTCATCCTCGGCAATCTGCCGCCGGCCACGGTCTGGGTGTTGGAAAACCGCGCGCCTTAGCTGGCGGTGCTCCCGCCTGGCGGGATCGCGGGTTCGAGCGGCACGAACAGCCACAGCAGCAGGTAGCCGAGCAATCCGATACCGAGGTACAGCGCCGCCAGCACGAACATGACTCGCCATGCCCATGCGGGCAGGCCAGTGTGCCGGCCCAATCCGCCGCAGACGCCGCCGAACACGCGATCAGTGCGGGAGCGCGCCAGCCGGTGCAGCCAGGCGCTCGCCGCGCTCTCGTGCGTGCCCTGTCCCAGCGCCCGGGCCTTGGCCTGGGCAAACTCCGCATCGTTGAGCACGCCCTGGGCGCGCAGGGTCTGGAGGCGTTCAAGTTCATCGGCAACGGACATGAGATGGGCTCCTTTGGAACAGAATTCGACTCAAGCCGCTCAGCAGCTGGTGCCGGCCGGACCCTGCAGCGTATCGACCAGTTCGCCAACCGACTTAAGCGCTGCGGCGGCGAGATAAGTGGCTATGGCCTGGTTGATCTTCGGGCAGATCAGCGGATCGTAGAACAGCGCGGTGCCGATGCCGACGGTACTCGCGCCGGCAATCAGGAATTCAAGCGCATCGTTACCTGACGTGATGCCGCCCTGCCCGATGATTGGGATCCGTGTGCCTGCGGGCCACCTCGGCCACCTCGCGCACTTTCAGCAAGGCGATCGGCTTGATGGCCGGCCCCGACAGGCCGCCCTGCACGTTGCCGAGGATCGCGCGGCGGCTCACCGGATCGATCGCCATGCCGGTCACCGTATTGATGACCGCCAGCGCATCGGTCCCCGCCTCGATGCAATGGCGCGCGTTTTCCCGGATGTCGGTCTGATTGGGCGACAGTTTCGTGATCAGCGGCTTTTGGGTCACGCGCCGGCAGGCCGCGACCACCCGCCCGGACATTTCCGGCACATTGCCAAACTGGACGCCGCCTTCCTTGATGTTCGGGCAGGAGATGTTGATCTCGATGGCATCGATCGGCGAATCGTCAAAACGCCGCGTGACCTCGACGTACTCCTCGATGGTCGAGCCGCAGACATTGGCAATAAAGCGGGTCTCCGTGAAATCCAGCGTCGGCAGAATCTGCCGGACCACGAAATCGACGCCGGGATTTTGCAGCCCGATCGCGTTGAGCATGCCCTGGAAGGTCTCGCTCACCCGCTGCGGCGGGTTGCCGAGGCGCGGTTGCCCGGTGGTGCCTTTCAGTACAATGGCGCCGACGTCGCGGTTGGAGAAGCCCGCCACACGGGTGTATTCCTCGCCGAAGCCGACGCAGCCGGACAGCAGCACCAGCGGCGAGCTCAGCGTAAGGCCGCACAGCTGGGTGCCCAGCGGGACGGGCAGGGGCGCGGCGGGGCCATTCATGGTCTTGGATTATCGCTTAGGCGGGCGCCATTTTTCACGTCGTTCTCTACCAGCCGCAGATTCCGCCCAATACCGGCAACATCATCCGGCTGTGCGCCAACACCGGCTGCCAGCTGCACCTGATCGAGCCGCTGGGGTTTCAGATCGATGCCGCCGCAGTGCGCCGCGCGGGGCTGGATTACGCCGAGATGGCCGCGGTTCACTGCCATGCGGGCATCGAGCCCTGCCTTGCGCAGCTCGGCACGGCACCGTTGTACGCCATCGAGACCGGCACGGCGCTGCCGTACACGCAGGCGCGGTTCGCGCCGGGGGCGGCGCTGCTATTCGGTCAGGAGACCTCAGGGTTACCGCCGCAGCTGCTTGAGCGCATCGCACCGGCAAATCGGCTTTGCATCCCGATGCGCGCAAACAATCGCAGCCTAAATCTGAGCAACGCGGTCGCGGTGGTGGTATTCGAGGCCTGGCGGCAGCAGGGATTTGCCGGAGCTTCGAACCATGCTTAAGGCCGTAGGCGTCGGCTCAGCAGTCCCCAAACGTCCGAATTAGACGACCTACCTATATACGTCCTTGCGGTGTCCGACCTTAACGACCGTGAGTCCGCAGCGCGTGTCGTCGACTAGGTAGACAATGCGATAGTTGCCTTGGCGCAGCCGATACCGGTCATCATAGCCCGCCAGTTTCTCGGATCCGTGTGGCCGCGGGTCGGCGCTCAGAGCGGCAATCTTCCCGACAATCCATCGTCGGTCAGACTTCGAGTCGACCGCTTCAATCTCTTTTGCGGCCGAAATCTTCAGGAGCAGCTTATATTTGGCCACGCCGCTTGAGGCCGGTCACAAACGATTCGAAGGAGACACTCTTTTCGGCCCGGCGCGAAGCGAACGCCTCAAGATCAATCGCGTCTTCGGCAAGAGACAATCGAACCGCATCATTCACCATATCCGACACTGAGCGATCGGAAGCCGCCGCCCGGAGCCGGAGAGCTTTATGGACGTCGGGGTCAAAGTAGACGGTTGCGCGCTTAGCGTTTTCCATGACGCTACTGTAGCCGCATGACGCTATAACGTCAAGACGTTATTTAGTTGGCCAACGCAAGAGTTGGGTGGCCGCGCAAAAGCATCGGTCAGGCGACGCGGGCGCACAATCCTTCCTAGCGCCCGCGGCACCAAACAGACCACGCCTCACGGCCCCTTCCAACGATTGTTAGAGGCCATGAAATTGCCTACCTGCGGGTCCAACGTCGGGACGCCAGATAAAGGCCGACACCGAACAGCATAAAGAGAACTCCAAGACTGAAAGTAAACCAGGAGAAGCGCGATTCCACTACGTCCATGGCAATGAAGACAACGCCGAAAGCACAGAAGAAAATGGGACCCAGAAGTCTGAACCGCTTTTGCGTGTCCAACAGCTTACGAGATCTCAGAATCTGGGCGCGCACAGCGGTAAGTTCCGACTCGCAATCACCGCGGCATGACAGAGCGAAGTGGAGGTCCACCGCGCAGGTTGAGCAAAGCCCTTTGCCGCAGCTTTTACACGCGCCAATCGCGTCGACAGCCTGGTGAGTGAAGCATTTCATGGTATCTAACGCTCGGGTTGAGCGGCGCGCCGCCGACACATCTGGAATTGCACTTTATTCATTAGAGCGCCAGTTCCAACCAAAAATTAGGCCGCTTCACAGAGGATGGTGAGTCCTACTATCCGCGCTGCCGCCAAAGGAGCCCACAAGTCCCAGAAAAAAGCCGAAGTCGTACCATCTGCCGGAGTTGTGCGTCTCGTAGAGTCGTACGTTCGGGTTAAATAGACTCACAATAAATGTAATTGGAGCAATGACACCGTGCCAAAAGCCTGCCCAAAATCCGGCAGGCTTCGCCCCAGCAAGCTGGTACTTAGATCCTGGGCCGCCAACGGCCAATATGTTCGCCATAGACTTCTCCTTTACTTCAGAGCGGCCTAACTGAAGTTAGTCGAACTCGGAGCGGATCGGACGCATCATCAGTCCGCGCACGACCTGATCGGCCGCCAGACCCTCATAAAGCACGCCGTGGATGCCCTGGCAGATCGGCATCACAACGTCGTTGCGCTTGGCGACTTGCTGCACTACGCGGGCGGCGTGGTAGCCCTCCACGACCTGGCCAATACCCTGCAGCGCCGCTTCCGCGCTCTGGCCGCGCGCCAGCATCAGGCCAAAACGCCGGTTGCGCGACTGATCGTCGGTGCAGGTCAACACCAGATCGCCAAGGCCCGCCAGGCCCATGAAGGTTTCGCGTTGCGCGCCGAGCGCGACACCGAGCCGCGTCATTTCTACGAGCCCGCGGGTAATGAGCGCAATGCGCGAGTTGGCGCCGAACCCTAAGCCGTCGGACAGGCCGGCGCCGATGGCCAGCACGTTTTTGACGGCGCCGCCGACTTCCACACCGTTGATATCGGCCGACCAGTAGGCGCGAAATTTTGCCGAGGAGATATCGTGCGCCAGCGTGCGGGCATAGGCCTCATCGGCCGATGCGATCGTCATCGCCGTGGGCAAGCCCGCGCCCACCTCACGGGCAAAAGTCGGCCCCGACAGCACCGCCATCGGCCGGTCGCTGCCAAACACTTCGCGGGCAACTTCGTTCGGCAGCAGACCGGTGCTGGTCTCAAAGCCTTTGGTGGCCCAGCACAACCGCTGCTGCGGCTGAAGCAGCGGGCGCAGCCGGTTCAGCAGTTCGCGAAAGCCGTGGCTTGGCACCGCCACCAGCACATCCTGAACGTCGAGCAATGCATCGGGCAGCGTCGCGCAAATATGCAGCCGGGCTGGAAATGCCGCGTCCGGCAGATAGCGCTGGTTGACCCGGTCGCGGCCCATCGCCTCGACCTGTGCGGGGTCGCGGCCCCACAGCCGCGCAGCGCTCCCGGCCCGCACGCACTGAATGGCGAGCGCCGTACCCCAGGAGCCCGCGCCGATGACGGCAATTTTCGCGTGCGCTGCCTTGGGCGGGGCCAACTTCAGTTCTTCGTGGTCGAGCCGCCGTCACCTGCGGCACTGGCACCGGCTCCAGCCGCCGCCGCAACGCCCGAGTTATACAGCGCTTCGAAGTTCACCGGCGGCAGCAGCAGCTGCGGGAACCCGCCCTGGCTGATCAGGCTGGAGACTACCGCGCGCGCGTAGGGAAACAGGATCCCCGGGCAGACCACGCCGGCGGCACGGCGAAATTCCTCCGGCGTCAGGTTTTGCATCGTGAACGCGCCGGCCTGCTTGACCTCGACCAGGAAAGCGGTGCGATCCGGAAACTTGGCCGAGACGGTGACCGTCAGCACGATCTCGCGCAGATCCCCCTCCAGCGGGTTGACCGCGGTGTTCAGATCCAGCCCGATTTGCGGATTCCATTCGCCGGTGGCGCGCGGCCCCTGTGGCGCTTCAAACGAGCAGTCCTTCAGGTAAACCGCCTGCAGTACAAGTTGTCCGCCCGCCCCGCCGGCAGTCAGTTCTGGTCCATTGGCCATGTTGCAATTCCCTTCAAGTAAAAAAACTACGCTTCAATTCGCCTGTTATTTAACGGCCGGCCAGCAGTGCACCGAGGCCGCCGCTGCTCTCGAGCGCCTGCAGTTCTTCGGCGCCGCCGATGTGCTGGCTGCCGATGAAGATCTGCGGCACCGTGTATTGGCCGCTGCGCTCGATCATCTCGGCGCGAAGCTTGGGCTCGGCGTCGACATCCAGTTCGGTAAAGGCAACGCCCTTGCTGCGCAGCAGCTCGCGCGCCTGCTCGCAGTAAGGGCACCAGGAAGTCGTGTACATCAGCACGGCGCCGTTGCCCATCGCTGCCGCATCGCTCACTCGCGCGCCAGCGGCAGGTTGGCTGCCCGCCACGCGCTGATGCCGCCGCGCAGGTTGAACACTTTGCTGAAACCCTGAGCGCTCAGCCGGCGCATGGCCGTCGTGGCGGAAACGCCGCGCTCGCAATACACGACAATCGCCCGTTCCTTCAGGCGCTTGAGCGATTCACCGGCCTCGGCCCATTGCTCGGCCGGCAGATTGCGGGCACCGCGGATATGGCCGGCTGCGAAGGCCTCGGCGCTGCGCACGTCGAGCAGCGTTGCGCCCTGATTCATCAGCCGGACGGCATCCTGGGGGCTGAGCGCGCCGGCCGTCTGGCCGCGCGCCCGCAGTTCATAGACGAGCACGGCCAGGAAACTGATCACGGCCAGCGCCGCCCATAGCGGGTGGTGGAGGCCGTATTCGGGCAATCGGTCCATGGTGCGGCGTGGATCCCTAAACTGGAAATAGCTGGTATGCGGTCGGTTGCGGGCCGCCCATTATAACCTTGCTGGGTTAGACTTTTCCCATGCTGCGGCTGCCCACCCTCGCCTGTCTGCTCGCGCTTGGCGCGGCCGTGATGCCCACCGGCTGGGCGGCCACTGCGACCCAGACGGCCGCGCAGCTGCGTGAATTGCACGAAAAGATCGATGCCGTCAGCCGGCAGGTCAGCCACGATGCGGTGGAGCGCGACCGCCAGACCAAGAATCTGCGCGCCGCTGAACTATCGGTGGGCGCCGCGCGCTCGGCGCTCGCCAGCGTCCAGCAGGAGCAGGCCGAGCGCAGCACCACGCGTGCGGCGCTGGCGCAGCAGCGCGCTACCCAGCAGCAGTCGCTCGACCGTGAACGGGCCGGCCTCGCAGCGCAGCTGCGCGTGGCCTACATGATCGGCCAGACCGAGCCGCTGAAGCTGCTGCTGAACCAGCAAGATCCCGTGCATGTCAGCCGCATGTTCACCTTTTACGGCTACTTTGGCCGCGCGCGGGCCACGCAGCTGGCCGGCATTGCGCAGCAGGTCAAACAGCTCGATGCGCTCGATGCACAGCTCGCCGAACAGGAAACGCAGCTGCAGCTGCTGCACCGCCAGCAACAGGAGCGGCTCGATGAGCTCGAGCAGCACCGCAGCGAGCGGGCGCAGGTGCTGGCGAGCCTTGCGGCCGAAGCGCACTCGCGCGAGCAAAGTCTGACGCGTTTGAAGAACCAGCAGGCCGATCTGGAGCGGCTGCTTAAGGAACTGACGCGGGTCGTGCGCAGCGCGCCGCCGCCAGACAATGCGACCGCATTCGGGCGTTTGCGCGGTCGCCTCGACTGGCCGGTCGCCGGGCATGTCGTGGCCGGATTCGACTCGGCCCGCGCCGCCAATGTGCGCTGGGAGGGCGTGGTGATCGCCACCGAGCAGTCCGCGCCGGTGCGCGCGGTGGCCGCCGGCCGGGTGATCTACGCCGACTGGCTGCCGGGGCTGGGGCGGCTGGTCATCGTGGACCACGGCGAGGAGTACCTGAGCCTGTACGGTTATAACGACGAGCTGCACAAGACGGCCGGCGACATGGTGGCGGCCGGGGACGTAATTGCGGCTGCCGGCGACAGCGGCGGGCGGCCGGAGCCGGAGCTGTTTTTCGAGATCCGCCGGGCCGGCCGGCCGGTCGACCCGCAGCAGTGGTTCCGCCAGCCAAAGCCCCCCTGATCCGGGGGCTTAGACCCCCTGGCCGAGATTTGACTAAATAGCGACCCGGTTCATAGTTCCGGACCCGCCGATCCCCCATGCTGCACCAAGGTAACCCCAGCATGGCCCAACCCCTGAGAACAGCACCCGAACCAGGCGCAGCGGCCGTAACGCCGATGCGCCCTTACGGGGCCGATCAGTCCGGCTGGGCCTCCCTCGAGCCCTATGTGCAGCTGCTGCGGGTGCTGCTGCCGCGGATGACCGGCTGCAGCGTCTTCAACGCCCACGGCGAAATGTGCTGGTCGAGCGAAATGGCGCTCGACGCCGAGATGCGCAAGCTCATCGAGGAATCGCTCAAGCTGTCCGAGACCGACCTCGAGTCGGCAGGCCAGCTGGTCGAAGCCAATATCGACGAGCCGGTGTACCTGTTCTGGCTGCGGGATACCGCGCCGGAGGCTGCGGCCCGGCCGTACGCCATCGTCGCGCTCCGCTGCCGGCCGGTGCAGAACACCGAGCGCGGCTCGTTTGCTTTCGTGCTCTCGCTGGTGCGCCCGGCGATGGAGTGCCTGCGCCGCGAACTGCAGTCGCGCGAGGAGATCCTCGGCCTGCACAACTCACTGGCGGCGCAGGATCATGATCTGGACATGGTGCTCGCCGTCTCCGGCGCCGATCAGCCGCAGGGCGAGGATTCGGGCGATGAGCTGCGCGCCATCCTGCGCAGCGCCGCCGAACATATTGCCGCCGGCCTGGTGGCGCTGATCGTGCCGGAAAAAGCTCTCGCGCTCGTGCAGCAGGCCACCGAGCAGCCGCTCGACAACAGTCTCGTTGCCAAGGCGCACCGTCACCTGCTGTCCACGGCACAGCTGCAGAAGGACGCGGTGATCGTCAACCGGATCAAGTTTCAGGCCGAGACCGGCGCCGGCATCTACCGCCTGCTGTCGTGCCCGATCGTGCGCGCCGACGGGCGCGCCATGGGTGTGCTCGCGCTGTTTCGGGCCGAATCGGCGCCGGAGTTCACGGCCCGCCACTCGCGCCTGGCGGAGCTGCTCGCGCGGCGGATCGCCACCGCGATCAACAATTCCTACGACGCCCTGACGGGGCTGCTGACCCGCCCGGCCTTTGAGAACAAGGTGCGCGGCGTGCTCAGCGGCGCCAACAGCGCGCAGCGCTGGTGGAGTGCGCTGTACATCGACACCAACCGCATGCACGTCATCAACGACACTTACGGCATGCACACGGGTGATCGGGTGCTGACCCAGATCGGCGAGTTGATCCGCCGCCGGCTGCCGCCCGGTGCGCTCGCGGCGCGCATCTCCGGTGACCGCTACGCCGTGCTGCTGCCCGCATCGCTGCAGGATGCCGCCGGCTTTGCCGAATCGCTCCGCGTCGGCGCCGAACAGGTCGGCAGCGGACTTGGGGACGGCAAGATGTCGGTCTCCATCAGCATCGGCGTGGCCGCGGTCGAGCCGCGCAATGAAGAGTTCAATCACGCCTTTGCCGCCGCGGAAATGGCCTGCAAGGCCGCCAACGACCGCGGCCGCAACCGCGTCGAACTGTTTCAGGAAGCGGACGAGAGCATCGTCAAGCGCTTTACCGATATCAACGTAGTGGGCGATCTGCGCGACGCGATGGCCGAAGGCCGCATGCGGCTGGTGGCGCAGATGGTGGTCGGCTTATCGGCCGGCCGGCATCCGCCGCATTTTGAAATTCTGCTGCGCATGCTCAATACCGAGGGTGAGACCGTCGGACCGAGCCATTTTCTTTCCGCCGCGAACCGCTACCAGATGATGCCCGAGATCGACCGCTGGGTGATCGCCGAGGCGCTCGCGCAGCTCAAGCCGCACGCCGCCCTGCTCGCCAACGCCGAGGTCGTCTTTACCATCAACTGCTCGGGCCAGTCGCTGAAGGATGAAGCCTTTACCGAGCACGTGGCCGGACTGATCGAAAACAGCGGCATCAATCCGGCCGCGCTGTGCTTCGAGCTGACCGAGAGCGCCGCGATCGGCGATCTGGCCCACGCCGAGAAGCTGATGCATCGGCTGCGCAAGCTCGGCTGCGGCATCGCACTGGATGATTTCGGCACCGGCTTAAGTTCGCTGGCCTATCTGCGATCGCTCCCGATCACGATGCTGAAGATCGACGGCAGCTTCGTGCGCGACGTGCTCAAGGATTCCAAGGCCGAGTCGATGGTGCAGGCCATCGCCCAGCTGGCACGCGCGATGTCGCTCACCACGGTGGCAGAGTTCGTCGAGACCGAAGAGATCCGCAATCGCATTGCCACGCTCGGCGTCGACTACGGTCAGGGCTTTGCTTTCGGCCAGGCCATCCCGCTCGCCGAAGTGCTCGAGCAGCTGCCGCTGTACGTCGCCGCCGGGCAAAGTGCCGCCTGAGGGCGGCCTTACGGCACCGGGGCCGTGTAATATCTGGCCCATGAATTCGCGCGTACGTCTGGCCCTCGCGCTCGGCATCGGCCTGTTGCTCGGCATCGGCGTATCCATTGCGACCCGGGGCATCGCCGATTCGGCCGCGCCGCCGCCCACCGCGCCGGCCGCGCTCGAAGACTCACAGGCGCTGCCATGGCACGACGTACAGCTGCTGGCCGATGTGCTGCAGCGCGTGAAGGACAATTACGTCGACCCGGTCAGCGACCACCAGCTGCTGCACCAGGCCATCCGCGGCATGGTCGCAAGTCTCGATAGCCATTCGGTGTTCCTGGATCCGGCCGAATACGAAGCGCTGAAGGTGACTACGGCGGGCTCCTATGCCGGCATCGGCATCGAGGTCGAGCCCTCGGCCGACGGCATCGTCGTCGCCGTGCGCATGGCCGCCTCGCCAGCCGCGAAGGCCGGCCTGCAGCAAGGCGACATCATTACCACTATCGATGGCGTCGACGTGGTGCCGACGGATCTGGATGGCACGATCACGCACCTGCGCGGCGAGGCCGGCACCGTCGTGCACCTGACCGTGCGGCGCGCCGGCACGCCGCAGCCGCTGAATTTCGCCATTGAACGCGAGCAGGTCGAGCTGCCGAGCGTCGCCGCGCAGCTGCTGGCCCAGGATGTCGGGTACCTGCGCATCAGCAGCTTTACCGACGGTACCGCCGCTGAGCTGGAAGCGGCCGTCGAAACGCTGCAGCACGCCAGTGGCGCGCCGCTGCGCGGCATTGTGATCGATCTGCGCAACAACCCGGGCGGCGTGGTCGACGCCGCGGCCCGCGTCGCCGACGACTTTCTCGATCAGGGTGTCATCGTCAGCGCCGACGGCCGCACTCCGGAGGCGCGGTTCACACTGAAGGCGCAGCCCGGCGACATATCCGCCGGGGCTCAGCTCGCGGTACTGGTCAACGGCGGCTCCGCGTCGGCGGCCGAGATCCTGGCCGCCGCGCTGCGCGACAATGGCCGCGCCACGCTGATCGGCCGGCGCACTTACGGCAAAGGCTCGGTGCAGACCATCATGCCGCTGGAAGATGGAGCGGCGCTCAAGCTGACGACCTCGCGCTATTTCACGCCGCTTGGCGTATCGATCAACGGCATTGGCATCAACCCGGATATCGTGCTGGCCGCCAATGATGTTTCGCCGCTGCCGCTCGATGCACCGGGCCACAGCCTGACGCTGGCCAGTCGTGACCCGCAGATCGGCGCCGCACTGAAGAATCTGCGCCAGCATCTTGGCGTGCCGGCCGGCTCGCGGCCGTGACGGGCAACGGTTTTCCCCGCGGCGCGCCCGCCCTGGCCGCCTGATGCACGCCATGCCGTGGTTCATCGATTACGCGCTGCACCTGGACCGGCACCTGCCCGAGCTGCTGGCGCAGTACCACCTGTGGCTGTACGCGATCGTTGCCACAGTCATCTTTGCCGAAACCGGTCTGGTGGTTACGCCGTTTCTGCCGGGGGATTCGCTGCTGTTTGCACTCGGCGCGCTGTGCGCGATCGACCGCGGCGGCACCTTGCGCCTGGTGCCGCTGGCAAGCCTGCTCGCAGCGGCCGCAATCGCCGGCAACACGGTGAACTTCGCGATCGGCCGGCAGCTCGGCGAGCAGGCCTTCAGCGGCCATTACCGCTTACTGCGCCGTGACTACCTGGAGCGCACCCGGGAATTTTTTACCCGCCATGGCGGCCGGGCGGTCGTGCTGTCGCGCTTCGTGCCGATCGTGCGCACTTTTGCGCCGTTCGTCGCCGGCGTCGGCCGCATGGCCTGGCTGCGCTTTTGCGTGTTCAATCTGCTCGGTGGCGCGGGCTGGGTGCTGCTGTTCGTCATCGGCGGTTACCTGTTTGGCAACGTGCCGCTGGTCAAGGATAATTTCGGCATCGTGACATTGCTGATCGTGCTGGTATCGCTGGTGCCGCTGCTGCTCGCGCTGCCGCGCCCGCGGACCACAGCAAAAAAGGGCTGAGCATGGCTGATCGGACCCGCGGCTACGCGCATCGCATCGACATCCTCGCCCCCAGCGAACGGGTGTGGCTGTCGCTGATCGATCCGCGACGGCTGGCCGAGTGGTACGTGCCTGGCGTACGCCTCAGTCCCCGCCAGGGCGGGGGCGTGCGCATCCGCCTCGATGCGTCGCTGGAGCGCGAGGCCATGATCGATGTGTTTGAGCCCGGGCGCCGGCTGCGGCTGATTTACCTGCCGATGCCGGCCATGCCACCCACCGAAGCGGTGCTGGTCGATGATTTCATCATCAGCCGTGAGGGCGACGCCGCGGTGCTGCGGCTGCTCGGATCAGGCTTCCCGGAGACTCCGGAATGGGACCAGCTGTATGCGCGCCTGCGCAGTGGCTGGGGTGTTGCCCTGAGCCGGTTGAAGCTGACGCTCGAGGCGCAGGTAAAACCCGCGGCCAAATAGCCGGCTTCAGCTTTTTGGCTGCCGCTGCATGCGCCGGGGCCAGTTGATCGCCAGCACGCCGCTCACCGACACCACCATGCCGAGCAACTGGGTTGCGGTCAGCTCCTCGCCGAGGATCAGCCAGCCGAGTGTGGTCGCAATCAGCGGATTAACATAGCTGTAGGTGCCGAGGTGCGCCGGCGTGGTACGGGTCGCAAGCCAGGCATAGGCCGTGTGCGCGAGACACGATGCAAAAATGATCAGATAGCTGAGCGCCACCACACCGGGCCACGACCAGTGCCAGCGGGCTGCATCGCCGCCCGCGACGCCGAGCAATGCCAGCCCAATGCCGCCCAGCAGCATCTGCCAGCCGATCAGCGTCTTGATCGGCAGTTGCAGCTCGAAGCGGCGCAGACACATGGTCGAACATGCCCACGCGAAGCAGCCGAACAGGATCATCAGTTCCGGGAACAGTTCGGTGCTGCCGACTTCGGCGCGCGGCTGCAGCACCAGTACGGCGCCGCAGAAACCGAGCAGCAGGCCGAGCAGTGTCCGCCATCGCGGCCGGTGACCCTTCGGCCCAAACGTTCCGAGCAGCACGATCCAGCAAGGCACCGTGGCGTTGAGCAGCGCTGATTTGTTCGACGCGATGTACTGCAGGCCCCAGATGCCGGCGCCGTTGGCGATCACGAAGCCAAGCAGGGCGAGGATCAGCAGCTGGATCCGCTCCGGCGGCCGAAGCCAGATGCGCTCGCCGCCAAAGCGCGCCAGCGCGAGCATGATCAGCCCTGCGGTCGCAAAGCGCACACCGGCCATCAGCAGTGCCGGCAGGTAATGCACCGCGATCCGGCCCGCCATGTAGCTCGAGCCCCAGACCAGGTAAATGGTGGCGAACGCGGCCAGCACCTGCGCGCGCAGTAGCGGAGTGCGAGATTCCAACGGGATGATCGCTTAAGCCTATCTTGGGCGCTCGTTCGGATCCGCGGCCGGAGTCCGTTTCGCCAGGATCCGTGCAAAGATGATGCCGCCTTCGTACAGCAGATACATGGGCACGGCCATGATGGTCTGCGAGACCGCATCCGGTGGCGTCAGAATCGCCGCGATCACGAAGATCAGGATCAGCACATAACCTCGCACGCTGGTGAGCTTCTCGATCTTGACGATGCCGGTGACGACCAGCAGCACGACGGCCACCGGCACCTCGAAGGCCACGCCGAATGACAGCAGCAGCAACAGCACAAAATCCATGTAGCTGGTGATGTCGGTCTTCAGCTGCACGCCCTGCGGCGCGGTGTGAATGAAAAACTGGAAGATGATCGGAAACACGACCCAGTAGGCGAAGGCGACGCCGGCATAAAACAGCACGATGGCCGAAACCAGCAGCGGCTTGGCGAAATGCTTCTCGCGCCGATAGAGGCCCGGCGCGATGAAGGCCCATAGCTGGTAGAGCACGTAGGGCATGGCGATGATCAGGGCGGTGACGAAGGCCAGCTTGAACGGCGTGGTGAAGGTTGCGGTGATGCTGGTCGCGATCAGCGAGCCGTCCGCCGGCATCAGTTTCTGCAGCGGCCGCGCGATGAAGCCAAACAGCTGGTTCATGTAATACGCGCAGGGCAGGAACACGATGATCACGGCCAGAAAGGCCCGCATCAGCCGGGTGCGCAGCTCCAGCAGGTGTGAAATCAGCGTGCCTTCAGCCAAAGGTTCAGCTTCCTCGCTCATCGGGCTTGATCACCGGCTCGGAAGGTGGCGAAGTTGCGACCGGGCCCGCCACCGGGACCGCTGCGGCCGGGGCGGGCGTGGGCGGTGCAGCCGGCGCGGGCGGCGGCGGCGCCGCAGCCGGGTTGAGGTTCAGTTCGGCACTCAGATCGGCGCTCTTGCGCAGTTGTTCGGATTCAAGCTCGAGCTGGTCGCGGAACTGCCGCGCCATGACGCGCGCGCGCCCGACCCAGCGCCCGATTGCGGCGGCCACCCGCGGCAGCCGCTCGGGACCCAACACGATCAGCGCCAGGCCGAAAATCAGCACGATCTTGGAAAAGCCTATGTCAAACATCACTCTGCATCCGCATTAGCCCAGCGTGCCTGGAGCCCCGGTCAGGGCCCGGCTGGTCCATCCCATAATAGGGCAAAGCTCGTGGCGACGCCCCGCCGGGGGCCGGCTGGCGGCTTGGACGCAGGCCATGATGTTTAGGATTCCAGCCAGAAGGTGACCGGGCCGTCGTTTACCAGCGCCACGCGCATATGGGCCCCGAACTGACCGGCCGCCACCGGCTCGTGGCTGCGCCGCGCAATGTCGAGCACCAGATCGAACAGCTGCAGCGCCTTGTCCGGCGCGGCGGCGCCGGAAAATCCGGCCCGGTTGCCGCTGCGCGTGTCGGCGGCGAGCGTAAATTGCGGCACGAGCAGCAGGCCGCCGCCGGTGTCGCGAAGACTGCGGTTCATGCGTCCCGCCTCGTCCCCGAACAGCCGAAAATCCAGTACCCGCTGCACCAGGCGCTCGGCCTGCGCCGGGCCGTCATTGGCGCTGACCGCCACCAGTGCCAGCACCCCGGGCCCGATCTGGCCGCAGAGCTGCTCGCCCACGTGGACCTGGGCGCTGCTGACACGTTGGAGCAGGGCAATCACGCAGTGGCAAATCCGTCTTTGAGTCCGTTACACTCTGCCGCCGATTTTCGGCTTATTTTGCCTGTCAGTGCGGAGTTTAATTATGCCGCCGGTGATTCCACGCTGGGTCCGCAATTTCGGACTGGCCTTAGCCTTGCTGGTCAGCCTGGGCGCGCAGGCGGCCGGCGATCCGGTTCGCGGCAAGCAGCTCGGTTATACCTGCCTGGGCTGCCATGGCATCGACAGCTACAAGAATGTCTACCCGACGTACAACGTGCCGCGGTTGCGGGGCCAGCACCCCGATTATCTGGCGGCAGCGCTGAAGGAGTACCGGGGCAAGGAACGCTCGCACCTGACCATGTGGGCGCAGGCCAGTTCCCTCTCGGATCAGGACATCGAGGACGTCGCCGCGTATCTGGCCGGTGAGCCGCTCAAGGCCGGTGCACCGCCTGCCGGTGAGGCGCCCGCCAAGGTCACTACGCTTTGTGCGGCCTGCCACGGCAAAGACGGCGTCGGCATCACGCCCGATTACCCGACGCTGGCCGGACAGCACGTCGATTACCTGATGCGCGCGCTGCACGAGTATCAAAAGGGCGATCGCAAGAATCCGGTGATGGCGACTTTCGTCAGCACGCTGACCGCCGCCGATATCCAGGAACTGGCCGAGTATTACGGGGCACAGAAGCCCGAGCTTAAGACCGTGCCGCGGCTGGTGACGATCTATTCGGCCAGATAATTTCTGAGGAACTGCGCCGCGACCTGCCACAGCTGCGCGCGCTCGGCCGGATCAGCCGCCTCATTACCCGCGACGCTCGCGTACCAGACCAGTGTTCCGCGGCTGCGCAGCCGCCACAGCAGCAGTTGCGCGGCACTCGGCGAAGGCGGCGTAGCGCTGAGCCCGCGCAGCATCAGCACCGGCCGGCGCAGCACCCCGGATGCCGGCGGTGCGACGGCGGCGTCGGCGGTAATCGCAGCCCGCAGCCGGTCCGAATACTCGGCTGCGGTCTGCAGCGCGAGGCTCCCGCCCAGGCCCTCGCCCATCAGCACCACGCGGCTGCGGTCAAGATCCGGCTGCAGGCCGATCCACACCAGCACCGAGCCGACATCGCGCAGCACGCCGTCGGCATCGGCATCGTCGTCCGGCGCCCGCAACGCCCGGGCGTAGTCGGCGCCGTCGCGCAGCACCGGGACCACGACCGCCAGTTGCAGTTCGCGGACGCAATACTGGATGAACGGATCAAAGCTGGCGCGCTGCTCGGAAGCCATATCGCCCAGCAGCACCAGCACCGGGTGCGGACCGGCGCCCGCTGGCCTGAACACCAGCGTCGGCAACGCCCGCCGCCCGATGCCGCCGTGATCGAGCGCGGTCACGCGCACGGTCTGCGGCAGGCTCTGCAGATCAGATGCCACCGGGCCGGTGGCGGTTTTGGTCAAGCGCAGCGTCTGGCCTGAGGGGCTGTCGAACTCATACACGTCCAGAGCCGCGTTCGGCGCTTCGGCATTGATCGCGAGGCGTGTACCGCTGTGATCAAAGCGCAATTCATGGACGACGCCGGCCGGCAGGTCCGGCACGATGGCTTCACTGCCGCCCTGCTGATCGACCAGCACCACGCGGCTCTGGCCGTCGAAGTTATAGCTGTAGGCGAGCCGGTGGCCATCGGCGCTGACGTCAAAGTCCTCGATACCGTGTGCCAGCAGCGGCGTCAGATCGTGCGATACGCCGTCGGCGATGCGCACCGACCGCAGCCGCGGATACTCGACGCCCTGATCGCCCAGATACAGCACGCTCTGCCCGTCAGGTGCAAAGCGGGCCCGGCCGATCCGCTCGGTGGCATCGGCCGGCTGGCCGGCGACCTTAAGTGCATGCAAATCACCGCCCGCCGTCGCGCCAAGCCAAAGCTGCACGGCGCCGTCCGGTCCCAGGCGACGCAGCAGCAGCAGGCGATCGTCGGCCGACCAGTCGAGCACCTGCCAGCCGCCGGGAGGCAATGCGGCCAAAAGATGGGGTGCGGCGTCCGCGGCATTGGTGGTCAGATACAGATCGATTTCGGCGCTGCCTTGCGCATGGGCCGTGTAGGCGAGCCGGCTGCCATCGTGCGCCCAGACCGCCTGCGTTGGCTGCGCGTTCTCCTCGGCCAGCAACCGTACCGCGCCGGGCGCAGCCGGTTGCAGCAGCAGCGCTACGCCGCTGCCGCTCTCGCGCAGCCACGCATACTCGCCCTCGACGTACGGATGGGCCGCCAGGCCAAGCAGCGCGCCTCCCGCTGCCGCCAGCGGTACCGGCACGAGCGGGCCGTCGAGCCGCTCAAGCTGCTCGGTCGGACCGTCGCGCGCAGCGATCAGCGCTCTGCCATCGGCGCTCCAGTCGAGCCATTGTGCCGCGTGGGGAACGGTATAAGCGCCGGCTGCTGGCGCGGCAGCTTCATCGGCCGGGACACCGTCCATGTAAAGCGCTGGCGACGCGGCGGGTTCGCTGCGTGCGGAGGTGGCAGCGAGCAGCAGCGCGCCGCACACGGCCGACAACCGGCGGCAGTTGAAATGGCTCATGACGTTGGTATTGTGGGTCCGCGCTTAAGTAAATGGGTCGATCATTCTGCCTTGGAAAACTGAGCAATAACACGTGTCGCCATTTGCTGCATTTAGGATTCATCAGCAGGACGGCAAGATCGTCGGCCGGCTGGAGCGCCTGACGCTCGATGATCTGAGTCCTGGCGAGGTGGTAATCCGCGTGACGCACTCGGGCATCAATTACAAGGATGCGCTGGCGGCCACCGGGGCGGGGAAAATTCTGCGCCGCTACCCGCTGGTCGGCGGCATTGATCTGGCCGGCGTGGTCGAATCCTCCACCGACCCGTCGTACCGGCAAGGCCTCGCCGTGCTCGTCACCGGCTGCAGCCTGTCGGAGACCCGGGACGGCGGTTATGCAGAGTTCGCCCGCGTGCCGGCCGATGCCGTGGTGCCGATGCCGGAAGGGCTGGATGCGGCAGCGGCGATGGGCGTTGGCACCGCCGGTTTTGCGGCGGCGCTCGCCATCGGCCGGCTCGAACACAACGGCTTGCATCCCGGCCAGGGCCCGGTGGCCGTCACCGGCGCGACCGGCGGCGTCGGCGCGCTGGCCATCGACATGCTCACCGCGCGTGGCTACACGGTAACCGCGATCACCGGCAAGGCCGAGAACGAGCCGTGGCTGCGCTCGCTCGGCACTGCCGAAGTGCTGCTGCGTACGCAGATGGCCTTCAGCAAGCAACCGCTTGGCAGTGCGCGCTGGGCCGCTGCGATCGACAATGCCGGCGGTGAGCTGCTCAACTGGCTGCTCACTACGACGCAGCCGTTTGGCAGTGTCGCCAGCATCGGGCTGGTCGGCAGCGCGGAGCTCCACACCACGGTGATGCCATTTATCCTGCGCAATGTCAGCCTGCTCGGCGTCAACTCCTCATCGGTGCCGCGGGAGCTGTACCTTGGCACCTGGGCGCGCATCGCGGGCGACCTGCGGCCGCGCCACCTGGCGCAAATCGTGACCCGTACGGTCAGCCTGCAGCAGCTGCCGGAACTCTTCGGCGATTACTTAAGTGGCGGCGTGCACGGACGCACGGTCGTGCAAATCGCGTGAGCGGCGCGTGCCGCTGACACAGGTTCCCCGCGTATGAGCGATGAATCGCAGCGGCTGCACGCCGGCGCCCGGGCGCTCGGCGTTGCGCTCAGTTTGCAGCAGGGCGCGATGCTGCTGCGGCTGCTCGATGAGCTCGAGCAATGGAATCGCGCCTACAACCTGACCGCGGTGACTGACCGCTCCGAGATGCTCAATCTGCACCTGCTCGACTCGCTCTCGGCGAGCGCGGCACTTGAGGGCGAGCGCATCGCCGATGTCGGCACCGGCGCCGGGTTTCCGGGCCTGCCGCTCGCGGTGCTGCACCCCAAGCTTAAGTTCACGCTGCTGGATTCAAACGGCAAGAAAATCCGCTTCGTGGCGCACGCGGTCCGCACGCTGGGCCTTGCCAACGTGCAGGCCGTGCAGTCGCGCGCCGAGGCGCTGAAGCCGGCGGCGCCATTCGATACGGTGCTCGCCCGTGCGGTTGCGCCGCTGCCAAAATTGCTCAACGCGGTACGCACGCTGTGCGGCACCCACACCCGCGTGGTGGCGCTCAAAGGGCGGCTGCCCGCTGCGGAACTGGCCGCATTGCCCGCCGGCTGGCAGCTGCTGTCGAGCCGCGCGGTGCAGTTGCCGGGCGTCGCGGCCGAGCGGCATGTGCTTACGTTGGGGTTGCGGGCGACGTAACCGGCGGGCGGTGCAGCAGGCGGGCCGGCAGGTTAAGCGCGCTGATGATCGATACCAGCACGGCCGCGGTGTACGGAATCGACTGAATCATCAGCGCCACGATCCACACCGTCAGGTCAGGGCTCGCCAGTTCGCGCGGAATCATGCGGATCCCGAGGGCCGAGCCCCATAAACCCAGCATCAGCAACATCTCCTCGCGCGCCGCGCCGAGCGCCGCGAGCAGCGCATGCGGATTTTGGCGCTTGGGTGTGCGGAAAAACGGCTCGCTGCGGGTGATCAGGCCCTTGAGGATCGAGCGGCCGATCGCGTGCGCGAGCGCAAGTCCGGCCACGGCGGCGGCCAGCGTCTGGCGCATGCCCATGCCGACGCGGTGCGTGTACAGGTGCACGAGTTTGACCAGCTTGAATGTGAAGAGGCTGAGCGGCAGCACCGAGAAAATCAGCAGCGGCGGATCGATTTTCTGTGGCGCCAGGATCATTGCCACCGACCAGCCGATGGCCGCCAGGTTGAACAGCAGGTTGAAGCCGTCGGCCATCCACGGCAGCCAGCCGGCGATGAAGTGATAGCGCTGCCCGGCGGTCAGGGCGCTGTGCGCCGGGCTGAGCAGCGCCACCGCGTGATGGCGCAGGATCGACATCGCACCGTAGGCCCAGCGGAAGCGCTGCTTCTTGTAGTCGAGGAAGGTATCGGGCATCACGCCGCGCCCGTAGCTGCGCGGCAGGTAAGTGGCTTCGTAGCCAGCTTCGAAAACGCGCATGCCAAGCTCCGCGTCCTCGGTAATGCACCACTCGGCCCAGCCGCGCAGCGCATCGAGCACCCGCCGGCGCACCAGCGTCATCGTGCCGTGCTGGATGATCGCGTTGCGCTCGTTGCGGGTAATCATGCCGATGTAGAAAAAGCCGCGGTATTCGGCATAGCACATCGCCTTGAAGGCGTTGTCGTATTCGTCGCGGTAATCCTGCGGGGCCTGCACGATGGCGAGTTTCGGATCACCGAATGCCGGGACCAGGTCGCGCAGCCAGCCCGCATCGACCTGGTAGTCGCTGTCGATGACCGCGACGACCTCGGCGTCGGCGGCGGTGTTATGCAGCGCAAAGTTCAGCGCGCCGGCCTTGAAGCCAGCCAGCGGGCTGACATGAAAGAACTTGAAGCGCGGTCCGGCCCGCTCGCACCAGGCCTCCACCGGCCGCCACACCGCCTCATCCCTGGTGTTGTTGTCGATGACCAGCACTTCATAGTCCGGGTAGTCGAGCCGGGTGAGGGCCTCAAGCGTCTCGATCAGCATGTCGGCCGGCTCGTTGTAGGCCGGCACGTGGATCGAGACTTTCATGGGGCGAACCGCACTGATCCGGTTCGGCTGCAGCAGCCGATCGTGCGCGCCGATCCAGTGCGCCTCGGCCCACTCGTGCGCCTCGGCAAACAGCACGGCGATCACGCCGAGCATGCCTAAGATCAGCAGCGCACCGACAATCACGTTGGTCGGCGTCAGATACTGGCGGGTGTAATCGTAGATGACCCACACCGCCGTCGTGGCCGCGGCGTACACCACTACCGCGAGCAGCGTGCGGCCGCGGGTGCGGAGCGAGTCGCTGTGCAGGTAGAACACGCCGAGCAACAGCAGCGCGATGGTGACTGAAATGCCGGCCAGCATGTGCCATTCGGGGATGCGCACAATCGGCTGCTGGAATTCGAATTTTGGCTGCCGGTTGACGTCGTAGATGCCCCAGTAAGCGCCAACGCCGCCCTCGCCCGCTGCTTTCCACGGCTGATCGAAGGCCTCCATCAGGTAGTACACCAGCTGCGGGCGGCGCTTTTCCGCGCGGGCGAGGAAGCGGCGCAGGAACAGTGCCTCGTTGGACACCGAGGCGACCGCGCTGCCGCGGGTCCGTCCCTCGGACGGCCAGCCGACTTCGCCGATGATCACCGGTTTGTTGGGGAAGCGAAGTTGGACCAGCTGCAGGCTGCGGACGCAAAAATCCACGGCCGAATCGACATCGAGGCCTTCCCAGTACGGCAACAGATGCACGGCGATGAAATCAACGTGGTCGGCCAGCTCCGGGTACTTGAGCCAGGTGCCCCAGGTCTCGGCGGTGCCAACCGGCTGGCGCACTTCGTCGCGTACCCGGTCGAGCTGCTCGCCGAGCTCTTCGACGGTCAGGTCGCCGCGCAGCAGCACCTCGTTGCCGATGATCAGGCGCACGACATTGCGGTTGGCGCGCGCCAGGTCAATGGCCTGGCGGATCTCGACCTCGTTGGTCGCCTTGTCCTTGTCGAGCCAGGCGCCGAGCGCGACGCTCATGCCGTGCTTGGCGGCGAGCTCAGGAATCTTGCCGAGGGTGCCGGAGGTGGCGTAAGTACGCACCGCGTGCACGCTGGTCGCGAGCAGCGTCAGATCCTCGTCGATCTCCTGTTCGCTCGGGTACTCGCGCAGGTACGCGTTCTGATCGGCCCGATAGGGCGAGAACGCTACGCCCTGGATATGCGACGGCCAGGGCGGCTCGGTGCTGGGCCGGTTGAGCCAGCCCCACACGGCAAAAGTCGCCACCGCAAAGACCGCGGCGACCAGCACGGCGGAGACCCATTTCATCATGGCTCAGTGTACCGAAAGCCTGATGCCAGCAGCCAAATCGGGCGGCGGCGCCCGCCGGGGCCGTTTTGTCCTAGACTTGGGCGATGAAGCGTGTGATCGCAGTGGCCAACCAGAAAGGCGGTGTCGGCAAGACGACCACCGCAGTCAATCTGGCGGCCTCGCTCGCGGCCACCCGCCGCCGGGTGCTGCTGGTGGACATGGACCCGCAGGGCAATGCGACGACCGGCGCCGGCATCGACAAGTCGACGCTCAGGGCAGGCAGCTGCGAACTGCTACTCGGCGAGTGCACGGCGGTGGAAGCCATCGTGGTCAGCGAGAAAACCGGTTTGTCCGTGCTGCCCACCAACCAGGATCTGACCGCCGCCGAGGTCCGGCTGCTTGGCATGGGCGCCGGCCGCGAGCAGCGGCTGCGCCAGGGGCTCGAGCCGGTCCGTCACAATTTCGATGCCATCCTGATCGACTGCCCGCCGTCGCTGAACATGCTGACGCTGAACGCGCTGGTGGCCGCCGACAGCGTGCTGATTCCGATGCAGTGCGAGTTCTACGCGCTCGAAGGGCTGTCGGCGCTGATGGCGACCATCGAGCAGATCCAGGCCACGGCCAACCCGTCGCTGCAGATCGAGGGGATCCTGCGCACGATGTTCGATCCGCGCAATAACCTGTCCGTCGAGGTCAGCGCGCAGTTGCTGATGCACTTCGGCGACCAGGTGTACCGCACCAGCATTCCGCGCAATGTCCGCCTCGCCGAGGCGCCGTCGTTCGGCATAACGGCGTTGCAGCACGATCCGGATTCGCGCGGCGCGCTGTCGTATCTGGCGCTCGCCGGCGAGATGCTCAGGCGCGAGGATGAGCTGCGTGACGCTGCCGCTGCGGCGGCCGCGGCAGTGCAGTAATCGCGAGATTGCTTGGTTATGATCGGCCCATGACACAGAAGAAACCAACCTTGGGCCGGGGGCTTGCCGACCTGCTGGGCCAGGCGCGGCCCCCAGCGGTCGCCGCCAGTGCCGCCGCCGTTCCGGCCGGCGAGCAGCTGACCCGCGTGCCGCTCGATCTGCTCCAGCGCGGCAAATACCAGCCCCGCCTGGATATGCGGCCCGAATCCCTGGCAGAGCTGGCCGAATCGATCCGCGCCCAGGGTGTGGTGCAGCCGATCCTCGTGCGCCCGGTCGGCATCGCGCAGGCCCACGGCCAGCGCTACGAGATCATCGCCGGGGAGCGCCGCTGGCGGGCGGCACAGATGGCCGGCCTTGCCGATATCCCGGCGGTGATCCGCGACGTGCCGGACGAGGATGCGATCGCGGTGGCGCTGATCGAGAACATCCAGCGCGAGGACCTCAATCCGCTGGAGGAGGCGCGGGCGCTCGAGCGGCTGATCGCCGAGTTCGGCCTGACTCATCAGCAGGTGGCCACTGCCATCGGCCGCTCCCGGGCTGCCGTCACCAACCTGCTGCGGTTGCTCGAACTGGCGCCGGAGGTCTGCGCCCTGGTGGAATCGCGGGCGCTTGACATGGGGCACGCCCGCGCACTGCTCGGCCTCGAAAATCGCCGAAAACAGATCGAAGTGGCGGCAATGGTCGCGAAAAAGGGGCTATCTGTCCGTGATACGGAGGCATTGGTCCGCCGCATGAGCCAACCGCAGGGTGCAAGGGCTGATTCGGGCTCAACGGCCGGCAAGGATCCCAATGTTTCGCGGCTCGAAGAGGAGCTCGGCCAGAAGCTCGGCGCCCGGGTCGCCATCCAGCACGGCGGATCCGGTCGCGGCAAAGTGATTATCAGTTACCACGACCTCGATGAACTGGACGGAATCCTGGCCCATATCCACTGAGCGATCATAGGCTTAACTTGCGGCTGGCCCGGCGTTGAAGGGCGGCAAGGGCCACCCTATAATGCGCGGCCTTCGCGGCCGGGGCGCAACCGCACCTAAGTCGCACCAACAGACGAATTCAGCAGTGCTTTCCAGGGAGAACCGAATACCGGTTCACGGGCACTGCGATGGGCCGCGGGTGAAGCGCATTCATGGCTCAGTACCAGTTCTCGACCGCGCGGCGCCAGGCATGGCTGATGATCCTCGGGCAGTCGCTGATCACGGCGCTGGTGGCTGTGGGCTGCTGGCTGCTGGCCGGACCGCGTCTGGCGCTTTCGGGTCTGGTAGGCGGTGGCATCGGTACGGTGGCGACGCTGGCGCAGGTGGCGATGGCGTTCAGGTTCGGAGCCGGTGTTGAACCCAAGGCTGTCGTGCGTGGGTTTTACCGCGGCGAGGCGCTTAAGGTGCTCGTGACCGTGGCGCTGTTCGTGACTGCGCTGCGCAGTGGCCGCTTCGTCGGTGGCGGCATGCTGATCGGATATGTGGCGACCTTTATAGTTTACTGGTTGGCTCTGGCGCGGAAGGCGCTGCCTGTGGCAAAGAGTCCGGCCGGCCCTGTGGGACCGTAGGAAGTGGTAGAGACACTGGTACAGATGATGGTTGCCGAATCCCCCGCCACAATCACCGACTACATCAAGCACCACCTCGATCACTGGACGTGGCAGTTTGGCAAGAGCGCCTTTTGGACCTTGAACGTCGACAGTCTGATCTGGTCGGCGGCTCTCGGGCTGCTGTTTGTCGGCAGTTTTTATATTGCCGCGCTGAGCCTGCGCAAAGATCCACTTTACGCGCCCTCGCGCTTCAGGATCTTTGTCGAATTTGTGGTCTCCTGGGTCGATGAACAGGTCAAGGACACCTTTCACGTCGCCAACCCGCTGATCGCACCGCTGGCGCTGACCATATTCTGTCTGGTGCTGCTGATGAATTCGATCGACCTGTGGCCGGTCGATTTCTGGTCGACCCTGGTCGGTGAGCGTGGCCTTGGCCTGCACAGCTTCAAGTCAGTGCCCACGACCGATCTGAATATCACCTTCGGCATGGCGCTGTCAGTGTTCGTGCTGGTGCAGTATTACAGCGTCAAGATGAAGGGCGTCGGCGGGTACGCGAAGGAATTTTTCTTTCACCCGTTCAATACCATCTGGCTGTCCTGGTTTAATTTCATCCTCAAGTGCATCGAGGAACTGGCCCGGCCGGTCTCGCTCGGCCTGCGACTGTTCGGCAACATGTACGCCGGCGAACTGATCATGATTCTGATCGGCCTGTTGGCGCTGTCGCTGGGCTGGCCGACCCATGCCGGGCCGGCTCTCTGGTGGTTCGTACAGATTGTCATCGGCCTCGCGTGGATGATTTTTCACCTGCTGATCATTACGCTGCAGGCGTTCATTTTCATGATGCTGACGATCGTCTATCTGGCCCTGGCCCACGAGCACGCCCACTAGCTTTCTGATACCGCGAATTTCTTCAAGGAGTTGACATGGATCTTACTCAAATTGCGCACGTAAACGGCATGACCGCGGTGGCGGTTGCCATTCTGATCGGCCTCGGTGCGCTCGGGACCGCCATCGGCTTCGGCCTGCTGGGCGGCAAGTTCCTCGAGGGCGCCGCGCGCCAGCCTGAGCTGGTGCCGATGCTGCAGGTCAAGATGTTCATCGTCGCCGGACTGCTCGACGCCGTGTCGATGATCGGTGTCGGCATCGCCCTGTTCTTTACCTTTGCGAATCCGTTCCTCAAGTAACACTGCTGGATCGGTGAGGTTAGCGCTGTGAATCTGAACGCAACAATCATCGCGCAGATGCTGATCTTCGGCCTGCTCGTCTGGTTCACGATGAAGGTCGTGTTTCCGATGTTCATGGGCCCGGCGACCGAGCGCAGCCGGCGGATTGCCGAAGGCCTGGCGGCCGCCGAGCAGGGCCAGCGCGATCTGGCGCAGGCCGAAACCCGGGTCACGGAAATCGTCCGCGAGGCGCATACGCGGGCGCTGGCCATCGAGCATCAGGCGCAGCAGCAGGCCAATGAGATGGTCGAGGCTGCGAAGAAAACCGCGCAGGCCGAAGGCCAGCGGCTGCTCGTCGCCGCGCGTGATCAGATCTCACTTGAGACGCAAAAGGCGCGCGATGAGCTGCGCGGCCAGGTGGGCGCGCTCGCGGTGGCGGGTGCGACGCGCATCATCGGGCGCGAGATCAATGCCCGCGATCACGCCGAGCTGCTTGAAAAGCTCGCCGCCGAAGTCTAGACGCTTACCGCCATGGCTGAACGCATTACCATCGCGCGCCCTTACGCCAAGGCGATTTTCAGTTTGGCGCAAAGCCAGAAGCGCCTGGCCGACTGGTCGCAGATCCTTAAGACCGGCGCGCAGGTCGTCAGCGATGCGCGGATCCAGAAACTGCTCGGTGATCCGCGGATCACGGCCGCGCAGCTGGCGCAGCTGATCGCCTCGGTTTCTCCGGTGCCGCTTGATGCAGAGGGACAGAATTTGTTCTCGACGCTCGCGGCCTATCGCCGCCTCGGATTGTTGCCGGAAATTGCCGAACGCTATGCGGCACTGCGGGCTGAGGCGGAAAAAACCCAGGACGTGACCGTGGCCTCGGCCACTGAGCTGTCGGCCGAGCAGCAGCAGCGATTCGTCGCGACGCTTAGCAAACGGCTGCAGCGCAAGGTGCAGCTGCATGCCGAGCTTGATCCCGCACTGGTTGGCGGGGCCGTCCTCAGGGCCAATGATCTGGTGATCGACGGCTCGCTGCGCAGCGCGCTGGCTGAACTGGCGTTGTCGGTGGCCAGTTAGGCCGCCGCGCGATTTGAATTTAAAAGGAATGATCCATGTCGATTAAGGCTTCTGAAATCAGCGATCTGATTCGCCAGCGCATCGAGAAGTTCTCGGTGACCAGCGAGGCGCGCAACGTCGGCACCGTGGTGTCGGTGACCGACGGTATCTGCCGGGTGCACGGCCTGGCCGACGTGCGCTACGGCGAAATGATCGAATTTCCGGGCAACCTGTTCGGCCTGGCGCTGAATCTGGAGCAGGACTCGGTCGGCGCGGTCGTGCTCGGCGACTACAAATCGATCCGGGAGGGCGACACCGTCAAGACCACCGGCCGCATTCTCGAGGTGCCGATCGGCGCAGAACTTCTCGGCCGCGTGGTCGATGCGCTCGGCAACCCGATCGATGGCAAAGGGCCGCTCAAGACCAGCGCCACGGCGCCGATCGAGCGCGTCGCGCCCGGCGTCATCTACCGCCAGAGCGTGTCGCAGCCGGTGCAGACCGGCTACAAGGCGATCGATGCGATGGTGCCGATCGGTCGCGGCCAGCGCGAGCTGATCATCGGCGATCGGCAGACCGGCAAGACCGCGCTCGCGATCGATACCATCATCAATCAGAAAGGCTCGGGCATTAAGTGCGTCTATGTGGCCATCGGCCAGAAGCAAAGCTCGATCGCCAACATGGTGCGCAAGCTCGAAGAAAATGGCGCGCTGGCGCACACCATCATCGTCGCGGCCTCGGCCTCGGTGCCGGCCGCCATGCAGTACCTGGCTGCCTACTCCGGCGTGACCATGGGCGAGTACTTCATGGACAACGGCGACGATGCGCTGATCATCTATGACGATCTGTCCAAGCAGGCGGTCGCCTACCGGCAGATTTCACTGCTGCTGCGCCGCCCGCCAGGGCGCGAGGCCTTCCCGGGCGACGTGTTTTACCTGCACTCGCGGCTGCTCGAGCGCAGTGCGCGCGTCAACGCCCAGTACGTGGAGATGGTCACCAACGGCCGTGTCAAGGGCAAAACCGGCTCGCTGACCGGCCTGCCGATCATCGAAACGCAGGCGGGCGACGTCACCGCGTTCGTGCCGACCAACGTCATCTCGATCACCGATGGCCAGATCTTTCTCGAGACCGATCTGTTCAACGCCGGTATCCGCCCGGCCATGAACGCCGGCATCTCGGTCTCGCGCGTCGGCGGCGCCGCCCAGACCGACATCATCAAGAAGCTGGGCGGCGGCATCCGCCTCGCGCTGGCGCAGTACCGGGAACTGGCGGCGTTCTCGCAGTTCGCCTCCGACCTCGACGAGGCCACCCGCCGCCAGCTCGAGCGCGGTCAGCGTGTCACCGAGGTGATGAAGCAGAAGCAGTACGCGCCGATGTCGGTGGCCGAAATGGCGCTGTCCATCTATGCGGTCAACAACGGCTACATGGATAAGGTCGAGCGGCCGAAGATCGTCGCCTTCGAGGCAGCACTGCAGGCCTTCGCCCGCAGCGCCCATGCGGCGGATCTGGCGGCGGTCAATGCCAAGCCGGAGCTCAAGGCGCACGAGGCGACGCTCAAGAAAATCTGCGAAGCCTTTCAGGCGACCGGGTCGTACTAAAAGCCATGCCCGGCACCAAGGAAATCCGCTCCAAGATCGCCAGCGTCAAAAGCACGCAGAAGATCACCAAGGCGATGGAGATGGTCGCGGCCAGCAAGATGCGCCGCGCGCAGGAGCGCATGCGTCAGGCGCGCCCCTATGCGGCGCGCATGCGCACCGTGATCGGCCACCTGAACGAAGCCAATCCGGACTCGCACCACCCGTTCCTGGTCGAGCGCGAGTCGAAGTCCGTCGGCATCATCCTGATGTCAACCGATCGCGGACTGTGCGGCGGCCTGAATACCAACGTGTTCAAGGCCGCGCTGCTGCTGCTGCGCGAGTGGCAGGCCAAGGGCGCCAGCGTGAATCTTTGCATCATCGGCACCAAGGGGCTGGCGTTCTTCCGCCGCCTTGGCCTGCCGATCTTAGGCAGCTGTAGCGGCCTCGGCGATCACCCGCACGTCAAGGATCTGATCGGCTGCGTCAAGGTCATGCTCGATGCCTACCGTGACGGCAAGATCGACCGGCTGTTATCTGGTCAGCGCGCAGTTCGTGAACACGATGACGCAAAAGCCGCATGTGCTGCAGTTGCTGCCGATCCAGACGCTGGACAAGGCCGAATTGCAGACCCACTGGGACTACATTTACGAGCCCGGCGCGTCTTCGATTCTCGACGGCCTGCTGATGCGCTACATCGAGTCGCAGGTCTACCAGGGTGCGGCGGAGAACGTCGCCTGCGAAATGGCGGCACGCATGGTGGCCATGAAAAGCGCCAGCGACAACGCCGGCACGATCATTGCGGACCTGCAGCTGGTCTACAACAAGGCCCGTCAGGCGGCGATCACCAAGGAGCTGGCGGAGATCGTCGGCGGCGCGGCGGCGGTTTAGAGCTGCAGCGATTTTTAGTTTTGGCTTGATGCGCCGCCGTTGCGGCGGCGCCGGAAGGAAGTGAAGTCATGGCAATGGGCAAGATCACACAGATCATCGGCGCGGTCGTCGACGTGGAGTTTCCGCGCGAGGCGGTTCCAAAGATCTACGAGGCGCTGCGTCTGAAGGACGGCGAGCGGGCGCTGACGCTTGAAGTGCAGCAGCAGCTGGGCGACGGGGTGGTGCGCACCATCGCGATGGGCGCCTCCGAGGGTCTGAAGCGCGGCCTGCCTGTGGAAGCCACCGGCGCGGGCATATCGGTGCCGGTCGGCGCCGAGACGCTCGGACGCATCATGGACGTGCTCGGCGATCCGCAGGACAACCGCGGCCCGGTCAACACCAAGGAACACTGGAGCATCCACCGGCCGGCGCCGGCCTACGATGAGCAGACCGGCGGCCAGGACCTGCTGGTCACCGGCATCAAGGTCATCGACCTGCTGGTGCCGTTCGCCAAGGGCGGCAAAGTCGGCCTGTTCGGCGGCGCCGGGGTCGGCAAGACCGTCAACATGCTCGAGCTGATCAACAATATCGCCAAGCAGTACAGCGGCCTGTCGGTGTTCGCCGGCGTCGGCGAGCGCACCCGCGAAGGCAACGATTTTTACCACGAGATGATCGAATCCGGCGTCATCGACAAGGACAACCTGCAAAACTCCAAGGTCGCGATGGTTTACGGCCAGATGAACGAGCCGCCGGGCAACCGCCTGCGCGTCGCGCTCACCGGCCTGACCATGGCCGAGTACTTCCGCGACGAGAAACAGGCGGGCGGGAAGGGCCGCGACGTGCTGTTCTTCGTCGACAACATCTACCGCTACACGCTGGCCGGCACCGAAGTGTCGGCGCTGCTCGGCCGCATGCCGTCGGCGGTCGGCTACCAGCCGACACTGGCCGAGGAGATGGGCGTGCTGCAGGAGCGCATCACTTCGACCAAGACCGGCTCGATCACTTCGATCCAGGCCGTCTACGTGCCGGCCGACGATCTGACCGACCCGTCGCCGGCCACGACCTTCGCGCACCTCGATGCCACCGTGGTGCTATCGAGGCAGATCGCCTCGCTCGGCATTTACCCGGCGGTCGATCCGCTCGATTCCACCAGCCGCCAGCTCGATCCGCTGGTGGTCGGCGAGGAACACTACAACACCGCGCGTGCCGTCCAGGCGGTGCTGCAGCGCTACAAGGAGCTGCAGGACATCATCGCGATCCTCGGCATGGATGAGCTGTCGGAGCAGGACAAGCTGTCGGTGTTCCGCGCGCGCAAGATCCAGCGCTTCCTGTCGCAGCCGTTCAACGTCGCCAAGGTGTTTACCGGTCAGGACGGCAAGATTGTGCCGCTTAAGGAGACGATCCGCGGCTTCAAGGGCATCATCGCCGGCGATTACGATCAGCTTCCGGAGCAGGCCTTTTACATGGTCGGCACGATCGATGAAGCGATCGAGAAAGCCAAGACGCTGCAATAATCCGCACCGGATAACGCATGGCCGATTCCATTCAGGTTGACATCGTCAGCGCCGAAGGCGAGATTTTCTCGGGCCCGGCCAGCATGGTGTTTGTGCCGGCCTCGGAGGGTGAAATCGGCGTCACGCCGCGTCACGCCCCGCTGCTGACGTTGCTCAAGCCGGGTGAGGTGCGGGTACAGAGCGCCGACGGCACCGAGCAGTCCTTTTATGTCGGCGGCGGCGCGCTGGAAGTACAGCCGAACAAAGTCACGGTGCTGGCCGATACGGCAGCCCGGGCGAGCGATTTGGACGAGGCCGCGGCCATTGCGGCGCGTGCGCGCGCCGAGGAAGCGCTGTCCGGCAAGATCGACCGGATCGAACAGGCCGAGGCACTGGCGGAGCTGGCGCGTGCTGCCGCGCAGCTGGCGCTGATCCAGCGGCTGCGCAAGATCAAGTCCTAGTCGGGTTTCGCTACGACGGCGTTAACAGTAGGCCGCCGCACTGATGTGCTAGCTTAAGCTCATGAACCGCAAGTCCGTGGCTGCTCCGTTGTCGGTGCTGGTCCTGGCCGCCGGCCAGGGCAAGCGCATGCACTCGGAGCTGCCCAAAGTGCTGCAGCCGCTGGCCGGCCAGCCGCTGCTTGCTCACGTGCTCGAAACCGCCACGGCGCTTGGCGCCGCTGCCATCTATGTGGTCTATGGCCATGGCGGGCAACAGGTGCGCGCCGCCATCCAGAGGCCTGGCCTTAACTGGGTGTTGCAGGACGCGCAGCTTGGCACCGGGCATGCCGTGCAGCAGGCCGCTCCCGCGATTGCCGATGACCATCAGGTGCTGATTTTGTACGGCGACGTGCCGCTGATCGCAGCCACAACCCTGCGTGAGCTGTGCGCGCTGGCCGGCGAGCGCGCCATGAGCGTACTCACGGTCAAGCTGGACGACCCGACCGGCTATGGTCGCATTGTGCGCGGCAGCGGCGCCCGGGTGCTGCGCATCGTCGAGCAGAGCGACGCCACGGCGCGCGAGCGGCTCATCAAGGAATGCAACACCGGCGTTGTGGTCGCACCGGCCCGGCTGCTCAAAAAATGGGTCGCGCGGCTGCACAACCGCAACAGCCAGGGCGAGTACTACCTGACCGATATCGTGGCGCTGGCCGTGCGCGACCGCATCAGGGTGCGGCCGCTGCTGGCGCCCACAGCCACTGAAGTGCTCGGCGTCAATGACCGGATGCAGCTCGCGGCCCTTGAGAGCGTCTACCGGCAGCGCCGCGCGCGCGAGCTGATGGCAAGCGGCGCGACGCTCATCGATCCGGCGCGCATTGATCTGCGCGGCGCCATCAGCGTCGGTCGGGATGTAGTGATCGAGGCCAACGTGCTGCTGCAGGGTCCGGTGACGCTGGGCGACGGCGTGCGCGTCGGTGCCAACTGCGTGCTGAGCGCGGTCAATGTCGGCCGCGACACCGTCATCGAGCCCAACAGCGTGCTCGAAGGCGCCGAGGTCGGTGAGCGTTGCCGGATCGGACCGTTCGCCCGCCTGAGACCCGGCACGCGCCTGCACGCGGGCGTCCATATAGGCAATTACGTCGAGGTCAAGAACAGCGAATTGCAGGCCGGCAGCAAGGCCAATCACTTGAGCTACCTGGGCGATGCGGATATCGGCGCGGCGACCAATATCGGCGCCGGCACCATTACCTGCAATTACGATGGGGCCGACAAGCATCGCACCACGATAGGGGCGCGGGCGTTTATCGGCTCCGGCACCATGCTGGTGGCGCCGGTGAGCGTTGGGGCGGATGCCACCATCGGCGCCGGATCGACTATCACTGAACCGGCGCCGGCTGGCAAACTGACGCTGGCCCGCTCGCCGCAGCAGACCGTCGATAACTGGCAGCGGCCAACCAAACGCAAGTGAACGGCGAAGCGGATAGCGCGATATGTGCGGCATAGTTGGCGCCACCGCCGGGCGCGACATCGTGCCGGTGCTCATCGAGGGCCTTAAAAGGCTCGAATACCGCGGCTATGACTCGGCGGGCGTCGCCGTGCTCGATGCCCGCCACCAGCTGGTGCGGCTGCGCACCGTCGGCAAGGTGCGCGAGCTCGAGCTGGCGCTGCAGGAGCAGCCGCTGACCGCGCAGCTTGGCATCGCGCACACCCGCTGGGCCACCCACGGCGTGCCGAGCGAGCGCAATGCTCATCCCCATATCTCGCGCGACGGCCTGGCCCTGGTCCATAACGGCATCATTGAAAATTACGCCGAGTTGCGCAGCGAACTGCTCGCGCAGGGCTATGAATTCAGCTCCGAGACCGATACCGAGGTCGTCGCGCACCGGATTCATTATCACTTCGCGAGGCTAGCCGACCTGTTCAAGGCGGTGCGTGCCACGGTGGCCGAACTCGAAGGCGCCTACGCGCTCGCCGTCATCAGCCAGCATGAGCCGGAGCGGATCATTGTTGCGCGGGTGGGCTGCCCGGTCGTCATCGGCGTCGGCGCCGGCGAGAATTTCGTGGCCTCCGATGTGGCGGCGCTGCTGCCGGTGACCCGGCGGTTCATGTTTCTCGAAGAAGGCGATGTGGCCGATATCACGCGCGAGAACGTGCGCATCATCGACCGGGAAGGCAACAGTGCCGAACGGATCGTCAAGGACAGCGAACTGTCGGCCGACGCCGCGGAAAAAGGCCAGTACAGCCATTTCATGCTCAAGGAAATCTTCGAGCAGCCGCGCGCCGTGGGCAATACGCTGCAGGAGCGGGTCGCCAACGGCCGGCTGCTGGAGGCGGCCTTTGGGCCGGCCGCCACCGAAGTGTTCAGGCGCTGCCGGGCCGTGCACATCGTCGCCTGCGGCACCAGTTACAACGCCGGCATCGTGGCCCGCTACTTCATCGAGCAGATCTGCCGCCTGCCCTGCACCGTGGAGATTGCCAGCGAGTTTCGCTACCGCCAGCCGGTAGTCAGTCCGAACACACTGCTGGTGACGGTCTCGCAGTCCGGCGAAACGGCCGATACGCTCGCGGCGGCGCGCCTCGGGCGCCAGATCGGCTTCCTGTCGATCCTGACGATCTGTAATTCGCCGGAGAGTTCGCTGGTGCGCGAGTCGGAACTGGTGCTGCTCACCCGCGCCGGGCCGGAAATCGGCGTCGCTTCCACCAAGGCGTTCACGACGCAGCTGACGGCGCTGGCGATGCTGGTCATTGCGCTCGCCAAGCACAATGGTGCCGACGCCGAGCGTGAGCACGGCCTGGTGCAGCGCCTGATCGAGCTGCCAGCGCTGCTCGAGCGGACGCTGGAGCTCGACGGCATCATTCACAAGCTGGCACTGCGTTTTGCCGACAAGCGCCACGCGCTGTTTCTCGGCCGCGGTGCCATGCATGCCATCGCCATGGAAGGGGCGCTGAAGCTGAAGGAGATCTCCTATATCCACGCCGAGGCCTACGCGGCCGGCGAGCTGAAGCACGGGCCGCTGGCGCTGGTGGATCAGGACATGCCGGTCGTATCGGTGGCGCCGAACAACGACCTGCTGGAAAAACTCAAATCAAACCTGATGGAAGTGCGCGCCCGCGGCGGCCAGCTGTATCGTGTTCGCCGATCCGGACGCCGGCATCGAATCAAGTGACGGCGTGCAGGTCATTCACATGCCCAAGCACGTCAGCTACTTCCAGGCGCCCATCATCTATACGGTGCCATTGCAGCTGCTCGCCTTCCACGTCGCCATTCTGCGCGGCACCGACGTCGATCAGCCCCGCAATCTCGCCAAGAGCGTCACGGTCGAATAACGCTCGCCTTAAGATCATAGGTATCCGCGCCGGTGATCCTAACTTCGGCAAATTCCCCGGCGCGCAAACCGCCCGCCGCGCCAATGTGCACCACGCCGTCGATCTGCGGCGCATCGCCAGGTCCGCGCGCGATCGCGCTGCTGCCGTCAATGGTATCGACGAGCACCTGCATGCGCTGGCCAATCCGGCTCTTGAGCCGCCGCGCGCTGATCTCGCCCGCCTTGCTCATGAAGCGCCCATAACGCTCCTCCTTCACCGCCTCCGGCACCGGGGCTGCCAGGGCATTGGCCGCAGCACCGTCGACCGGGGAGTACTTGAAGCAGCCCACGCGGTCGAGCTGCGCCTCATCCAGCCAGCTGAGCAACTCGGCGAATTCCTGTTCGGTTTCGCCGGGGAAGCCGACGATGAAGGTGCTGCGCAGTGTCAGCTGCGGGCATTCGCGGCGCCAGGCGCGGATGCGGGCCAGCGTATTCTCGGCGTGCGCCGGACGACGCATGCGCTTGAGCACAGTCGGGCTGCCGTGCTGAAACGGAATGTCCAGGTACGGCAGCACAGCGCCATCGCGCATCAGCGCGATGACGGCATCCACGTGCGGATAGGGATATACATAGTGCAGCCGCACCCACACGCCCATGGAGCCGAGGGCGCGCGCCAGGTCGATGAACCTTGATTCGAGCGGCTCGCCGCGCCAGCTGACCGGGCGGTAGCGGATATCGCTGCCGTAGGCGCTGGTGTCCTGGGAGATGACCAGCAGCTCCTTGACGCCGCCCGCGACCAGCTGCTCAGCCTCGCGCAGTACCTCATCGAGCGGCCGGCTCACCAGCAGACCGCGCAGCGTGGGGATGATGCAGAAGCTGCACTTGTTATTGCAGCCCTCGGAGATCTTCAGATAGGCGTAATGCCGTGGCGTCAGCCGGATCCCCTGCGGTGGCAGCAGATCAAGGAACGGATCATGGGGCTGCGGCAGGTGTTCATTGATGGCGGCGAGAACGCTCGCCGTTGCATGCGGCCCGGTGACTGCCAGCACCCGCGGATGACGGCGCATGATGCGTTCCGGATTGGCGCCGAGGCAGCCAGTGACGATCACCTTGCCGTTTTGCTCGAGCGCCTCGCCAATGGCTTCGAGCGACTCATCGATGGCCGCATCAATGAAGCCGCAGGTGTTGACGACCACCAGATCAGCCTGCTGGTAGCCGGCAGCGATGTCATAGCCCCGCAGCTTCAGCTCGGTGATGATCCGCTCCGAATCAACCAGTGCTTTGGGGCAGCCCAGGCTGACGAAGCCGACAGCAGGGGACTTGGCATCCGCCGTAGGCGGCGAGTGGATCGCAGCGCTCATAAGTGACCGGGCTCCGGCCAGGTCGGTCCGGTACAATTGCCCTGGGCGCCTATAGTACACGAGCCGTCGATGCCAGATTCAGCCTCGCCTTTCGACCGATCCTACTATCAGAAGTATTACTTCGATCCGCGAACCGCTGTGACTTCGCGGGCGGAGATGCGCGGGCGCGCCAGGCTGATCGCAGCCTGCGTTGATTATGTCGGCTTGCCGGTGCGCAAAATCCTCGACGCGGGCTGCGGGGTGGGGCTGCTGCGCGCAGCGCTGCGCCGGCACTTCAAGCGTGCCGAATACCTCGGCCTCGATGCGAGCCCGTACCTGTGCCAGCGCTACGGCTGGCGCCTGGGTACGATTCAGGCGCTGCGCACGCGTGAGCGCTTTGATCTCGTGGTCTGCTACGACGTGCTGCAGTATCTCGATGCGGCTGCCGCCGGCCAGGCGATCGCCAGTCTTACCCGCGTCTGCCGCGGCGCGCTTTATTTCGGCGCACTGACGGTGGAAGACTGGCGCCAAAATTGTGACCGCACGCGTACCGACCGGCTCGTCAGCCTGCGTCCCGCGGCCTGGTACCGTCGGGAACTGAGCCGCGGCTTTCGCCCGATCGGCTGTGGCATGTGGTTGCGGCGCGGCGCGCCGCTGACGGTCTGGGAACTGGATTCGGCACGGTAGCGGCAGCGATTACATGTTCAGTTCGCTGATGCTGTTGCTGAAATTCGCCAAGTTCGGGCCAGTCCTGAAGGCGGCCGCACTGATGCTGCTGTCGGTCGGTGCCTACGCACTGCTGTTCGGCTGGCAGTTTGCCGTCGGTTTCGTACTGTTAATTTTCATTCATGAGATGGGCCATTACGAGGCTGCGCGGCGACTGGGCCTGAACGTCGGCCTGCCGACTTTCATTCCGTTTGTCGGCGCATGGATTTCACTGAAGGACCAGCCACTGTCGGTCGAGCATGAAGCCCGGATCGCCTTTGCCGGACCGCTGTGGGGAACGATCGCCGCGACCGCGCTGTTCTTTGCCGCGGCCGATCAGCACAGCCACCTGCTGCTGGCGCTCGCTTACTCGGGTTTCATTATCAATCTGTTTAACCTGGTTCCGGTCAGTCCCTTCGACGGCGGCCGTATCGTCGCGATCCTGTCTCCCAAGGTGTGGTTTATCGGCGCCCCGGCGCTGATCATCGTTTATTTCTACGTGCGCACGCCGATGCTGCTGGTCATCCTGCTGCTGCTCGCACCGACTATCTGGGCGGCGCTGCGGTCGGCGTGGCACGGGGAAACGCCGGCGGGCAATCCGCGCTACTACGAAGTGCCGCTCGAGGCGCGCGTACGCTATGGCAGCTATTACGTCCTGCTGTTGCTGTTTCTCTGCGTGATGAGTTTCAGGAGCTACCAGCAGCTCCAGGTTGTGCGTGGCCAATGAGCGAGCGGTTGCTAACGGCCTTCAGCGGCCCGGTCGCATGGCGCTTTGAGCCCAAGCCGCCGCGGCTGGTGCTCTCCGGCTACGAGCGCGGCCCGCAGACCCCGCTTGCAGTACTGATTAACGGCATTGCGCAGCCACTTCCCGCTCTGCAGCTGGCCGACGCGGAGGTCTATGAATCGGCCGACGCGACCACCGGTGGCTGGAACCTGCGCAGTGGTGCGCAGCGCTTCGGCCTGGCGGCCGCGTCGGTGCAGGTGCACCGCGATGCCACGCTTGCGCTGGCAAGCGCGCTGCCGCCGCAGCCTCTTTCCTGGACGACGCGCGCCGGGTGGTGGCTGTTGCTGCTGGCACTGCGCCTGCCAGGCGTGGTCCGGCTGTTGCAGTGGCTGCGCAGCTAGACCCTGATGTCGGCGCGTATTCCCGTCACCGTGCTGACCGGCTTCCTTGGCGCCGGCAAGACCACTTTGCTCAATCGGATTCTGACCGAGCGGCATGGCAAGCGCATCGCGGTCATCGAGAATGAATTCGGCGAGGTCGGGGTCGATCACGAACTGGTAATCGGTGCCCAGGAAGAAATCTTTGAAACCGCCAACGGCTGCATCTGCTGCACCGTGCGCGGCGATCTGATCCGCGTCCTCGGCCAGTTGCGCAAGCGGCGCGATCGCTTCGACTATGTGCTGATCGAGACCACGGGCCTCGCCGACCCCGGGCCGGTGGCGCAGACGTTCTTCGTCGACGAGGAGCTGCGCGAGGACTTTCTTCTCGATGCGGTCGTGACGCTGGTCGACGCCGCGCACGTGCTGGGACAGGTCGCCGAATCGGCCATCGCCGCCGAGCAGATCGCCTTTGCCGACGTACTGGTGCTCAATAAGACTGATCTTGTCGATGCGCCGCGGCTGGCGCGGATCGAGCAGCAGCTGCGCGCGATGAACCGCAGTGCGCGACTCGTGCGCACGCAGCAGGCGCAGCTGCCGCTCGATCAGGTGCTCGATATCGGTGCCTTTGATCTGGATCGGGCGCTGGCGAACGATGCGGCATTTCTGCAGCCGTTGCGGCCGTTCGAATGGGCCGCTGTTTTCGCGCTCAACGCGGGCAAGCATGAGTTGCGCAGCGGCGCATCGCACGCTGGCGCAGGTCAACACGACCACGACCACGACCACGACCACAACCACGACCATGAGCAGGAGCATGACCACGAGCATGAGCCCGGCCAGCTTGCAACCGTGCTCATCGCGGTGCTGCCGGCTGCCGCGGCGAGCGTCGATGGCCTGAATGCACTGGTGCAGCCGGCCAGCGAGTTGTTTGCCGGCGAGCCGCGCGATGCCGGCAGCGGCGCTGAGCTCGCGCCCGGCGTGCTGTACCGGCTGCAGTTAGGTCCGGCAGCCCGATTTGATCTGCAGCTGCCGAGCACCGGCGCCTGGGCGCTGTTTACCGAGCACGCCCCGGAGGAATTTGCACTGCAGGGCCCGGCAACGGCAGCCGCGGCGGTGCTTAATTTTGGCTCCCATCACCACCACGATGCCAAGATCAGCTCCATCGGCATCACCGATGAACGGCCGCTCGATCCGAATAAGGTCAACGACTGGCTGTCCTATCTGCTGCAAAGCCGCGGGCAGGACATCCTGCGGATGAAGGGCGTGCTGAATCTTCGTGGCGAGGACCGGCGCTACGTCTTTCACGGCGTGCACATGATCTTTGACGGCAAGCTGGAGAAGCCGTGGGGCAACCGGCCCCGGATCAGCCGTCTGGTGTTCATCGGCCGCGGACTCGATCGGCATGAGATCGAAGCCGGCTTTGAGTCGTGCGTCGCGTGAGTGCGCGCCGCTTCAGATTGCAGCGCCGCGCGCGGACCGAAGTGGGTGATTATCCGGTCGAGCTGGCCTGGGCGCCGGATGGCAAGGCGCTCGTCATCGCCGGCGGCGAGGGCGCAATCTTCTGGTACGGAGTGGATCAGCCGGCCGCGGCGCCGCAACCGATAGGCCGGCACGCCGGCGGCGCGTTATCGGTCGCCTGGCAACCGGCCGGTCCGCTGTTTGCATCTTCCGGCCAGGATGGCCAGGTGCTGCTGTGGGATTCGCGCACGCGCACCTCGCGCCCGATCCACGCTGGCGCCGATTGGCCGCAGCAGCTCGCGTTCTCGGGCGATGGCCGGCAGCTCGCGGTGGCCAGCGGCCGGCAGCTCCACCTGTTCGACACCGAGGGCGCGGCGCGGCACGTGTTCGGCCCCCATCCGGGCACGGTGGCGGCGCTCGCCTGGCGGCCGCGCCGCGATGAGCTGGCGGCCGTATTCAACGGCGGCGCCAGGATTTACGCAGCCAATGCGGCCGCCGCGCCGCGGGATTTGCCGTGGCCTGGCGCGGGGCTGACGGCCTGCTGGAGCCCGGATGGGCGCGTGCTGGCCGCCGGCATGCAGGACGGCGCCGTGCATTTTTGGTACGTGGACGCCGGGAGCGATGCGCAGATGCGCGGCTATGCTTCGAAGGTCACGCTGACCGGCTGGAGCGCTAACGGCCGGTACCTGGCCACGGCAGCCGAGGCGCTGATCGTGTTGTGGGATTTCTCGGGCAGCGGGCCCGAGGGCACCAAACCGCTGCAGCTGGCCGGACACAGTGAACGTGTCACCCAGCTCGCGTGCCAGCCAGTCGGAGCGCATCTGGCGTCGGGGTCGCGGGATTGTCGCCTGCTGCTGTGGCAGCCCGGACAGGGCGGCGAGCCCGTCGATGCCGATCTGCTGGCGGCGGAGGTGGTGGCGCTGCGCTGGTCGCGAGACGGCCGTCAACTGGCGGCTGCGGATCGCAACGGCGGCTTGTCAGTGTATGCACTCGAGCGCTGATGTCGCGCGGGTGCCTGCCGCTTTTAGCCTTTGCTGCGGACCCGGGCCTTGGTAGCGGCCTGTGGGGACGGCAGCCGGATACGCACGCGGGTAAAACGCCCGGCCTTGGTCGCGAGCTGAATCTGCCCGTGTAGCCGCTGCACCTGTGTGCGCACGATGTCCATGCCATTGCCCCGGTCCGGGCCTTTGGTGGTCACGCCGCGCTTGAAGATCATGGTCAGCGCCTTGCGCGGGTCGCGCAGCCGTGGGTCATCCTGCTCCAGTAGGCCGTGATCCGCAGCGCTGTTGAGAATTGCGGCGGCTTCCAGACCACCGCCATCGTCCTGGAACAACAACTCGAATCCATGGTGATCGCGGCCGATGAAATCCACGCTGACATTGCCGGTGGGCTGTTTGCCGCGGGCCTCGCGCTGCTCCGCGCTTTCGATCCCGTGCTCGACGGCGTTGCGCAGCAGCTGGCTGCAGATGTCAAACAGGGCCGCTTCCCAATCGGCCGGCACTTGGTCCAGGCCGCTGGTTTCGAGCTTGACCGGCCTGCCAAACGTCACCGCCAGCTGCCCGGCCAGTTCGCGCAGTGCCAGTGCCAGCTTCGGCGGTTCACGGTCACTGTGCCGGCGCCTGCGGTCGCGATGATGGCGCCCGGGACGTCCCGCCCGCGTTGAGGCCTTATCCACTGCCGTCGGCGGCCAGAGCCGGGTGTAAAGGTCCTCGATTTTCGGCAGCAGCGGCAGCAGCTCGTTGCCGGATACGGATTCGCGCCCAAGCAACTGCTGCAGATCTCCCGACAGCGCCTCAATGGGCCGCAGCAGTTCGCCGAGCCCGGCTTCGGCCGCCAGCTTGCCGAAGCGGCCGATTTCGCTGTGCACATCCTGGAGCTTTTGCTTGAAGGCTGCCGCATCCCGGGTCCGCTCGGCGAGTACGCGGCGAATGCGCCGCGCGCTGCCCGCGCCACCCTTCGTGAATGCAGCGAGCGCAGCGGCTGGCAACAGCAGCACGGCCCGGTAAAAGTCGCGTTCTTCACGCATGTTGTTCAGCAGCTGCTGCAGGCTGGTCAGCTGGGAAACCTGGGTAGTATCAGACGGCATGGCTGAGCGCCGGGTTGACACTGGTATCGAGAATGTTGCCGGTAAGTTCCGACAAGGCCGCCACCACGGCCGCACTGTCCGGGAACCGATCGTCGCGGCTTGGGGCCATCAGCCGTGCCAGCACTGGCTCGAACTGCGCCAGTTCCGGCGGCAGCGGCGGCCGCTGCCCGGCGACATGCTGCTGCATCAGATCCATGGCCGATGTGCCCTGATAGGGCTTGCGGCCGGTCAGCATTTCAAACAGCACGACGCCAAGGCTGTACAGGTCACTGCGGGCATCGAGCACCTGGCCCTGAACCTGCTCGGGACTCATGTAAAAAGGCGATCCGCGCAATACCCCGATCGCGGTATTTTGCGTGTTGGCGTCGACCCGTTTGGCCAGGCCGAAGTCGATCAGCACGATGGAGCAGTCGGCGCGCAGCATGATATTGGGTGGTTTCAGATCCCGGTGCAGCAGTCCCGCGCCGTGCACGACCTCGAGCGCTTCGGCAATGCGCAGTGCAAATTCGGCGCATTCGGCGGACGAAATCGGATTCAGCAGCCGGCGCTTCAGATCCCCGCACGGAAAGTACTCCATGGCGAGAAATTCCCGATCCCCCTGCACGCCATAGTCGTAAATATCGACAATACTGTTGTGTCGCAGCGCCGCGATGGCGGCGTACTCGCGCTCGAACGCCTGCAGCTGCGGTTTTTCATCGGCAGCCGGTGTGCTGATCTTGAGCGCCACCCGGCGCTCCACCGCGTTGCTGTAGGCGAGCCAGACGGAAGCCCGCCCCGATTCGCCGAGCGGATACAGCAGCGTGTAGTTCGGGATGACCGGCCGTTCGATGACCGCGCCGGCCGCTTCCGTTGCATCGTGCGCCGGCAGCTCGCCTGCCAGGCGGGCAACGCGCCGCTGGCGTCTGGCCCGGCGCAATGCGAGCCGCAAGCTGTTGCTCAGTAACTGGCCGGTAAGCAGATCGCGCGGCAGGTAGTCGGTCACTCCAAGGCGCAACGCGCGCACCGCTGTCAGCTCGCTGCCGCCGGAGGCAATGACTATCAACGGCGGCAGCTGGGGCAGATGCCGCAGTCGCCGCAGCCATTTCATGCCGCCAGCCGGTTCATTCGGCCACTGGGCAAAGCTGCAACCGAGCAGCACCAGATCAAAATCCTGCTGCGTCAACGACCGGTAACGCTGTTCAAACTGGTCATGGTCGATGCACTCGGGCGCGCAATCCGGCCACAGCGTTTCCAGATGCAGCCGCAGCCAGCTGCGGTACTGCTGGTCGGTCTCGACAATCAGTACGCGCCGGGCGGGCGCCTTGCGGGCCATCAGTTCGGCTCCGCCACGGCCGCTGCGGCCGGCGCAGCAGCCGGTGGTGCAATCGTCGCAGCCGGTGGTGCCACCGGTGCCGTCGCTGCCGGCGGGTCCAGGGCATCGACTTGCTGGCGCAGCCAGTCAAGCGTGGCCGGGTTGATCTGATAGTCAGCGGCTGCGCTGAGCCAGTGCCTGGCATCGTCGCTGTTGCCGGAGGCGATGGCCCGACGGGCGGCGGCAATGATCAGATCACCGAGCTTGAGCGCTGCCGCGCGCACCTGCGGATCATCGGGCGCGAGCTTATGTGCCGCGTCAATGTACTGGCGGGCGTTGTCGCCAGCCGGTTCGAGCAGTGCGCCATCGTCCATGCGCTGACGCGCCCGATCCAGCAGTTTTGCCTGTGGTGAAAGCGGCTCGCTGTTGCTCGGTGCGGCGACCGGCGCGTCGGCGTCGGTCGCGGTGGCGGGCAAAGTGTCGACGGGCGCCGGTTCGGGTTCGCCCGTCGCCACCGGCCGTTCGTAATAGTGCCAGTAAAAATACAGCGCCACGCCAAGCAGCGCGGTCGCGAGCAGCCCAGCCAGCAGCGGTCGGTGCGGTGAGCGCGCGGCCGGGACTGGCATAGCCGGGGCAGGCGTCGGCTGTTCGCGCAGTAGTACCGCGTGGCGGCGCAGCCCGGCCTCGATGAACAACCCCAGACGCTGGCCAGAGGCCGGTTTGTGGACAAAGCGGCAGACCGTGCCGTCGGCGATCAAAGCGCTGATGGAGCTCTGATCGGTGCCGTCGCCCGCCGCGATGAGCGCCAGACACGGAAACTGATCGCGCAGGCCCAGCATGAACTCCCCGGTGGGTTCCGGCACCAGTGAACAGTCGACGACCGCCACGGCGACGCTGCCGGATACCAGCTGATCAACAAATCGCTCGAGTGAAGCAACACCGATGAAGTGACCGGCGAAGCGCGCTTCATCCATGGATTGCAACAGCGCCAGATCCACGCTCAGCACGACCACCAGAGGCTCGGCGCGGACAAGCGCGTCCGCAACCGGAACGGCCGTCGCTGGGCTGGGTTCTGGCACCGGTTTTGACACGCGAATTCTTCGGACTCCGGCAGGCTCGGGATGGCGGGCCATGTAACCCCTAGGACTGTACTTTCTTGACCCGTATGCACCTAGCGCGGATCGCCCCTATCGGGGCATTTTGTGAAGTGGGTTTGCGTCGCTATGCCCGGAATGTGATGCAGCTCACCTGCGGCCGGCCGGCCAGTTAACCACCGCGTAGCCGCATGGAATTGCTCATGGTTTTCCGGGCAGGTGTGCGCGACGGCAAGAGCGCGTCCGAAGCGTTCAATCGTTGCGGTACACTTCGAAGACCGGGACCTGGGAGTCACCGGCCAGTGGAGCCGCGATGCCGCAAGTGGTGTTTATCGAGCCCGACGGCAGGCGCGTCGCAGTGCAGGCCAAAGATGGTGAAAGTGCCATGCGGGCGGCTGTCGATCAGGGCGTTGCCGGCATTGAGGCCGAGTGCGGTGGCCAGTGCCTGTGCGCAACCTGCCACTGTTATGTCGCCGACCCGTGGCAGGAAAAACTGCCGCCGCCCTCGGCTGATGAACAGGTGATGCTGGAAAACGTGTTCGCGCCGCGCCTGCCGGGCAGCCGGCTGTCCTGCCAGATTGTGCTGAACCCGTCGCTCGACGGGCTGACGCTTACCGTGCCGCCGCGGCAATCCTGATTCGCATGGATCACCCGATACTCATCGTTGGCGCCGGCCAGGCCGGCTGGCAAGTGGCCGAGTCCCTGCGCCAGGAAGGCTATAGCGGGCCACTGCTGCTGATCGGTGAAGAAGCCTTCATTCCCTATAACCGCCCGCCGCTGTCCAAGAAGTGGATGCTCGATCGACCCGATCCGGCCAGCCTTGCGATCCGCGGCCCCGACGCATTGCGCCGGCGGCAGATCGACCTGCAGCTCAATACCCGCGTGGTCGCGATCGATGCGCGCGCGCGCGAGGTGGTGCTCGCCGATGGCGCGCGGCTGCCGTACGCGGGACTGGCGCTTTGCACTGGCGTGCGGCTGCGCGAATTGCCGGTGCCGGGAGCGCAGCTGCGCGGCGTGTTCGGGCTGCGCACGATCCACGACGCGCAGCAGATCGGGGATTATCTGGATCGCTGCGCGGCGCGCAATGAACGGGTGGTGGTGATCGGCGGCGGCTTCATTGGCCTTGAGGTTGCGGCCACCGCGACCAAGCGCGGACTCAAAGTCACTGTGCTCGAAGGTCTCGGCCGGCTGATGTCGCGGGTGGTCGCGCCGATTGTCTCGCAGGCCGCAGCCCGCGTGCACGCCGATCACGGTGTCGAGCTGGTTTTCAACGCCCAGATTACCGAGATCAGCGGTGTCGATGCCGAAGTCCGCGCGGTGCGCACGGCCGACGGCATCGAATACCCGGCCGGCTGTGTCATCGTCGGCATCGGCGTGCACCCCGAGGACCGGCTGGCCGCCGCCGCCGGCCTTGATTGCGACCGGGGCATCATCGTCGATGGATTTTCGCGCACGTCCGATCCGCACATCGTCGCCGCCGGGGATTGCACCGCCCGTCGCCGTCCGGACGGCTCCTTACTGCGTCTCGAGTCGGTCCACAACGCCATCGAGCAGGGCAAATCGGCGGCCAGCGCCCTGCTCGGGCGCGAGCGCGAATTTACCGCGACGCCGTGGTTCTGGTCCGATCAATACGACGTGAAGCTGCAGATGGTCGGCCTCAGTCACGGGTACGATCAGGTCATTACCCGCGGCGATGTCGACAAGCCGGCGTTTTCCGCATTTTATTATCGGCAGGGAAGGCTCATCGCAGTCGATTCGCTCAGCCGCATTCAGGATCACATGGCCGCGCGCAAATTGCTGGATAATAAATTGTCGCCGACCGCTGAGCAGGCCGCGGACATCAATTTTGAATTGCCGAGCCTGTTGCGCGGCTAAGGACCATAGTCAATGAAAATCAATCAGGTGAACTGCATGCGCTGGCTGCCTTTGTTGATTCTGTTTTCGAGCCCGGTGCTGGCCGGCGTACTCGATCTGCGCGGCATTGACATCGGTACGCCCTGCCAGGGCGTTGCGCCGGCCGAGCTGGCGCTCGGCGCGCAACCGAAGTTTGGCGCCGATCTGATGCTGCAAAAAGGCGTGCTGCTGTTCGAAGATGACAGCGTGGCCGGCCAGAGCACGGCGATCCTGTACGGCTGCGCCGGATCGCCGGCGGCGGTCGCAAACTATGCGATTACAGTCGGGACCGCGGAGCAGGCGCGGGCCCTGAGTCTGTACACCAAGGCCAAGGCGGTCGCGGCAGCGCGGCTCGGTCCGGCGGACTTTGACTCCGGGAAATTGAACGCAGCGGATCGCAAGCTCTTTTTGAGCGTTGCGGGCGGACCCCAGTCCCTCGTGAGCTGGCAGAACGTCGGCGGTTATACCGTGCACGTATCGCTCCAGCAGGCGGCAACCGCTGACCAGTGGAGCGTCGTCACTTCGGTCGCGCCCACCCAGCCCGGCGGGGATTTGGCGCACTGATTTGACCGCATTGGCTGTGCGCCGCCTATTCGCGGCCGAGCAAAAAATCCTCGCCCTGGTAATTTAAGATGACGGCGTCGCGCGTAATCTGCTGCACGCGCGGGCCTTCGGGCAGCGTGTCGCCTTCATGGACCTTGTGCATGTTGATCAGCGCATAGCGGTTGGCGCGGTCTGCCGAATACACATGCAGATCGAGCCGCAGCGCGGGCACATGGTCGCTGACGGCAGCATAGCTTTGGATCGATTGGCGGTTGATCGCGCCGGCCGGCGGCTCGACCGCCGGTTCAAGGTCAGCCGGGTTGTCGGAATTCTCTGCCGCGCGGCTTGCGGCTTGCGGCAGCCTGGGCGCAGCCACCGGACGTGCTGCCGGCAACGGTGCCGGCTGCGCCGCAGATTCGGGCACGGCAGTGTTGATCGGTGGCGCCTGCAGGTTCGGAGCGGGAGCGGGCGGCGCATGCAAAGCCGGGGCTGGCGCAACGGCGGGCTTCGGTGCCGGCGCCGTGCTGCGAAGCGCAAGCCAGAGCAGGATGAGCACGTTGATGCCAAGCAGCGCTGCGACCAGCCAAACCCACAGCGGCATGCTACGCCGGGTCGCGCTCACCGGCAGATTCAGCAATGCCGGACCCAGCTGTCGTTGCCGTTCGCTTTCTGATTTTCGCAGCGCGTCGAGAATGAAGGACATGAGCTATCCCCGCGAGTCGGCAACGGGCTGCAGCAGCGGTGTGGCCGGCGCGGGCAGCGAAGAATCGAGCAGCAGCTGCGTGTCGAGTCCGGCAATGCCATCGACCGCCAGATGATGCGCGCGCTGAAACTGCTCGACCAGCTGCACCAGGGCGCGATCGTACTTCGCGCCGCTACTGCCAGGCGCGTCATCGGCCGGATTGCCGCTCCAGCGCGTCAGCAGTGCGCGCAGCTGCTGCACCGCGGGCCCTTGCATACCGGCGGCCAGATCAGTGACCGGCCGGATGCTCGGGTGCCACAGCAGCACAAAATCGCCGAACCAGAAGCGCGACAGCTCGGCAATACTGACATCGGCCGGCTGATCGCCGAGCCGCAGGCTCACGGTCGTGGCCCCGACGCCAAGCAGCAGCGCCGAATAGCTGTTGCCGGTGGCATCGCTTAAGGTCAGTACCGCCGGGCGGTTCAGTTCCCGAAGCTCGGCGAGCGATCCCTGCAGGCTCGCGCACTCGAGCCCATGCTCACTGGCCTGGGTGCAGGCGGTGGCGCCGCCTGACGTGTACGGCACGTTCCACAGTTGCAGCAAACCGGCAAAGGCCACATCCGGCGTGCTGGCAGCGCCGCGCTGGCGCAGCAATTCGGCCAGTGATGGCGGCGGTGGTGGCGCGGGGGGATTGACCGGCGCAACCGCCACCGGCGGCCGCGCCAGCCAGCCTGGCCGATGGTCGTGAAACACCCATAGCAGGCCGGCAAACAGCAGCAGCGGCAGAATCGCCGCGACCTCGGCGCTGTAGCGGGGCCAGACACTGCGGCCAAATACCTCGCCGGCGGCGCGCCGCACCAGTGCTGCCGACACGACGCGCCTATCCTGAGTATAGGCGCCGAGCATCGCCCGATCGCAGATCACGTTGATGACGCGCGGCACGCCGCGGCTTAAGCGGTAGACCTCGCGCAGCGCGCCGGCGCTGAACGGCTCGCTGGTGGCACCGGCTACGCGCAGACGATGACGGACATAATCGGCTGTTTCCGCGCGCGACAGCGGCTGCAGGTGATAGCGGGCGGTGACGCGTTGGGCGAGCTGGCGCAGATCGCTCCGTCCGAGCAGCGTGCGCAGTTCCGGCTGGCCGATCAGAATGATCTGCAGCAGCTTATGGGACTCGGTTTCCAGGTTGGTCAGTAAGCGGACCTGTTCGAGCACCTCGGGTGCGAGGTTCTGGGCCTCATCGATGATCAGTACGACCCGGCGTCCCTCGGCGTGGGCGCGCAGCAGGTAGCGGTTCAGGCTGTCGATCAGCTCTTTGGTGTGGCGGTCCGGCGCCGGCACCACCTCCAGTCCAAGTTCCTGATTGAGGCTTTGCAGGAACTCGGTGGGCGTCAGGTGCGGATTGAGCAGCAGCGCGATCACCGCGTTTTCCGGCGCGCGGACCAGCAAGGTGCGAATCGTCGTGGTCTTGCCGGTACCGACCTCCCCGGTCAGCTGTATGAAACCGCCGGCCTCGTTGATGCCATACAGCAGATGGGCAAGCGCATCGGCGTGCCGGGTGCTCAGGTACAGGTAGCGCGGGTCCGGCGTGATCGAGAACGGCGGCTCTGTCAGCCCGAAAAATGCTGGATACATGGTCGGTCAGCGCTCAAGGAGCCTGGTGACCCAGCTCCGCACTGTCAAAGTCATCGACGTTGATGATGTCCATCACGCGGCCGTCAAAGTTGCGCAGGAACTGCCCTTCCTCGGCGCTGATGAGATTCTGCGCCAGCGCCTGGTCAATCTGGCCCGGCAGATCGAGCGCGGTCACGGTTCCGGCTTTGACGCCGGCGACGCGGATCTTCTTTTCGATCAGTTCGGCGCGCGGTGCCAGCTCCAATGCCGCCTGCAGCAGGCCGAGCGGATTGGCCGGCTGGACCGTTCGGTACACGCCCTGGCACAGCCGGTCCCGCGGGGCGCCCGCGTTCAGCACCAGATCGGCGACCTTGCGGCCCATCCGGTCGGCCGGCGCGAAATAGGTCAGGCCGCGCGGAAAGATCATCAGCCGCATGAACGCGGCGACGCAGCGCATCGGGAAATTGCGCAGCAAGCCGTGCAGCTGTTCCTGCGCGTGGTACAGCAGTTCACGGCAGGCCCATTCCACCATCGGCAGATCCTCCGGCGGCGTCCCTGATCCTCATAATGCTTGAGCACCATCGAGGCCAGGTACATCGCACGACAGCACATCGCCGAGCCGTGCGGAGATGGTTCTCCTTTTTCTTCAGGTAACCGCCATAGGTCAGCATCGCCACGTCCACCGCGAAGGCGAACGAGGCGCTGAAGCGCTCGATGTGCTGGTAGTAGCGGCGCGGTCGCGCCAGGACCGGCGCGTGCTGAAGCGCGCATGCGTCAGCGCCATGATAAGCGAACGCACGGCGTTCGAGATCGTGAAGCCGATGTGCGCGAACAGCGCGCGGTCGAAATCATCCACGCCCTGGGCGTGGTCAGGGTTGCGCGCCGCGGTCATCTCGCTGCAGCACGAACGGATGGCAGCGGATCGCGCCCTGGCCAAAGATGATCAGGTTGCGGGTGAGGATGTTGGCGCCCTCGACCGTGATCGCGACCGGCATCGACCTGGTAGCCGCGCCCGAGGTAGTTATTCGGACCGAGGCAGATGCCCTTGCCGCCGTGTACGTCCATCGCGTCGTTGGCGACGTGGCGGCCCATCTCGGTGACGTGGTACTTGAGAATGCCGGACGGTACCGAGGGGCGCTCGCCGCCGTCGATCGCACGCGAGCGGTGACCAGCGCGCCGCATCCATGGTGTAGGTGAGGCCGACCATGCGCGCGATCACCGTCTCGACGCCCTCGAACCGGCCGACCGGACATGTTGAACTGGCGTGCGGATGCGCGCGTAGGCGCCGGTGGCCCACACGGCCGCCTTGGCGCCGCCGGTGGCGTTGGAGGGCAGCGAGATGCAGCGCCCGACCGAGAGCTGCTCGACCAGCATGCGCCAGCCGCTGCCGGCCATCTTCGGGCCGCCGATGATGCAATCGAGCGGCACGAACACGTCGCTGCCCGTGGATCGGGCCATTCTGGAACGGAATGTTGAGCGGGAAGTGGCGCCGGCCGATCGTGACGCCGGGCGTGTTGCGCGGGATCAGCGCGCAGGTGATGCCCCGATCCGTCTTCTCGCCGACCAGGAGCTTCTCCGGATCGAACATGCCGAAGGCGAGACCGATGACGGTGGCGATCGGCGCGAGCGTGATGTAGCGCTTGGAGAAGTTCAGCCGCAGCCCGACGACCTCGCGGCCCTGCCACTGACCGCGGCAGACGATGCCGGTGTCCGGGATCGAGCCGGCATCGGAGCCCGCGCGCGGGCCGGTGAGCGCAAAGCACGGGACTTCCTCGCCGCGCGCGAGGCGCGGCAGGTAGTGGTTCTTCTGCTCCTCGGTGCCGTAATGGTGCAGGAGCTCGGCGGGACCCAAGCGAGTTCGGCACCGCGACGGTGGAGGAGGCAGGTGGCGCTGCGGCTGGAGATCTTGGCGAGCACGCACGAGTGCGCGTAGGCGGAGAACTCCAGGCCGCCGTACTGCTTCGGGATGATCATCGCGAAAAAGCCGCGCGCCTTTAGGAACTCCCACACCTGCCGGCGGCAGGTCGGCGCGCTCGTGCGTGATGTTCCACTCATCGAGCATGCGGCACAGCTCTTCGCAGGGCCCGTCGAGGAAGGCCTGCTCCTCGGCCACCGAGAGCGCGGGGGTTTGGCGGCTGAGCAGCTTGCTCCAGCCCGGGGCGCCGGTGAAGAGCTCCCCGTCCCACCAGACGGTGCCCGCCTCGAGCGCCTCCTTCTCGGTCTGGGACATCGAGGGCAGCAGACGCCGGTACGCGCGCATGAACGGGCCGCTGATGAGCGCCTTGCGCAGCGGGCGCACGTTGAGCAGCCACAGCGCCGCGAGCATCACCCACAGGAATCCCTTCCACCCTGCCGGCGCCGGCGCGCCGAGTCAGGTATAGGCGGGCAGCAGCACCGTGAAGGTGACCGTGAAGCGAGGAGCGAGAGGCGGCGGTAGGCGAGGAACAGCACCGCGCACGATGAACAGCAGCGTGATAACGCCGCCGAACATCGTCAGCCGCCAGCCGCGGCAGGCCATGCCGCTTAAGTGACGATCGAGCCGCTGCTTCCGCGGCCGCGCATGCGGCTAGGAGCCGGTCCGCGTCAGCCTTTTCAGCCGAGCAGGTTCTTCACGCCGTCGCGCTCCTCGAGCAGCTCCGCGTGGGTCGCGTCCATGCGCTTGCGGCTGAACTCATCGATGGTAAGTCCCTGGGACGATCTGGTACTCGCCGTTGCGCACCGTCACCGGATAGGAATAGATGACGCCGGCGCGGGATGCCGTAGCTGCCGTCCGCGGGCACCGCCATGCTGACCCAGTCGCCCGCGGCGGTGCCGTGGAACCAGGTTGCACGTGATCGATCGCGGCCGAGGCGGCCGAGGCGGCCGAGGAGGAGCCGCGCGCCTTGATGACCGCGGCGCCGCGCTGTTGCACGGTCGGGATGAAGATCTCCTCGATCCATCGGCTGATCGACGAGGCCGGCCGCTCTTGCCGTCGACCAGCGCGTGGCTCAGGTCCGGATACTGAGTCGCGGAGTGGTTGCCCCAGATCGTCATGCGGCGGATGTCGCTGACGTGCGCGCCGGTTTTCTCGGCGAGCTGCGACAGCGCGCGGTTGTGATCCAGGCGCGTCATCGCGGTGAAGTTGCGCGCGTTCAGATCCGGCGCGTTGGCGCGCGCGATGAGCGCGTTGGTGTTGGCGGGATTGCCGACCACCAGCACGTGCACATTTCGCGCGGCGCGGCCGCGTTGAGCGCCTTGCCCTGCGCGGAAAAAATCTGCGCGTTGGCGAGCAGCAGATCCTTGCGCTCCATGCCCGGTCCGCGCGGGCGCGCGCCGACCAGCAGCGCCACCTGGCAGTCGCGGAAGGCGCCACTTGGCATCATCGGTGGCGATGACCCGTGTTGAGCGTTGGGAAGGCACAGTCATTGAGCTCCATCACGACGCCCGGCAGAGCGCCGGCAGAGCCGGCCGTGATCTCCAGCAGGTGCAGATTGACGGGCGTGTCGGCGCCCGAGCAGCGCACCGGAGGCGACACGGAAGGCGAGGGCATAGCCGATCTGGCCGGCGGCGCCGGTGATCGCAACATTCAGGGGCTGTTCATGAGGGCTCCGGAGCGCGCGAGGGTCGGAAAGGGACGCAGATTTTAGTGGGGATTGGCCGTGCGGCAATGGGCCGGGCCGGCCGGGTCGCCACGAGATCCTCCATGTCCTTGTATTGTTTAACATAATGTCACTATCCCCTGCCGCAAATCCGTAGCGATGGGGACCGGGTGGTGCCATGGCCAGCGGCTTCACGCTCCCCGCCTGCTGGTAGCATGGAGCCGCCCAGGCAGCGCCTTTGCAATGTAACCGGGACGGTTCCCTCATGGCCGAACCAGCGATCGCGGGACGCGGTCCCATCGCGATGAACGTCGAGGCCGGCAAGACCTACTACTGGTGTGCCTGCGGCCGCTCGGCCACCCAACCGCTTTGCGACGGCTCCCATAAGGGCAGCGAGTTCTCACCCCTCCCATACCATGCCACCGCGAACAAGCAGGTGTTCTTCTGTTGCTGCAAGCGGTCGAGACAAGCGCCATTGTGCGACGGTTCGCACAAGTCGCTCACCTGATTTAAGGCAGCGGATGTACCTTCAGGCGCAGCGGGATCATTCGCGCCTCGACCTGCGGCTGCAGGGCCGATGGCGCAGCCAGGAACTGCAGCAGGTTGATGCCGAGCTGGGTGCCGTCGATCTGGCCGGGCTGAAAACCCTGCACTGCCAGGCCGATGCGGCCGAATTTGATCTCTCCGGCGCCTGGCTGCTGCATGACTTCCTTTCCCGGGTACGCGGCGCCGGAATCAGCGCCGAATTCGACGGCGCGCCGCCGGCCTCGCTCGCGCTCGTGGAGCGCACCTTGAGCGGATTTCCGGATCAAGTGTTGCAGGAACCGCCGTTGCAGCCGCTGCTCGATCCGGCGGCCGCCGTCGAAGGCCTCGGCCGGCATGTGGTCAACGGCTGGCTGCGGCTGCATTCGGCCCTGGATTTCGCCGGCCGCCTGACCGTGGCCGCAGGCAGCGCCAGCGTGCATCTCAGGCGTCTGCACCCAGTTTCGGTGGCCCGCCACATCTACGAAACCGGCGTGACGGCCATTCCGATCACTTCGCTGATCGCCTTTCTGATCAGCGTCATCCTGGCCTTCATGGGCGCGCAGCAACTGCAGAAGTTCGGTGCCGATATTTTTGTGGTCGACCTGGTCACAATCGGTGTGCTGCGCGAGCTCGGCGTGCTGCTGACCGCGATCATCGTCGCGGGCCGTTCCGGCAGCGCCTTTGCCGCCGAACTGGGTGCCATGCAGCTGAACGAGGAAGTCGACGCGCTGCGCGCGATGGGGGTCGAGCCGATCGAAGTGCTGGTATTGCCGCGGGTGCTGGGACTGGTGATCGCGCTGCCGCTGCTGACGGTCATCGCCGACGTCATCGGTCTGGTCGGCGGCGGGCTGCTCTGCCATGTGCTGCTGCACATGCCGCTGGCGCAATACCTCAACCGCGTGCAGGAATCGATCGCTCCGACCACTTTCTGGGTAGGAATGATGAAAGCGCCGGTATTTGCCGTGCTGATCGCGATTTCCGGCTGCTGGTGCGGCCTGCGGGTGCGCGGTTCCTCGCGCGATCTGGGCACCAAGACCACCGCCGCGGTGGTGCTCGCTATCTTCATGGTGCTGCTCGCCGACGCGCTGTTCGCGGTGCTGTTCATGGAAATGGACATCTGATGGACTTCGCCGTGCAGGCCATAGGCATCGTCAACCGCTTCGGGCGGCAGCTGGTGCACAAGGACGTGAACCTTGAGGTTAAGACTGGCGAGATCTTCTGCATCGTCGGCGGCTCAGGCTCCGGCAAATCATTGCTGCTGCGGACCATCCTCGGTCTGCACCAGCCGCAGGCCGGCAGGATTTTGCTCGAGGGACGGGATATCACCGGCATGAGCGCCGCGCAGCTGCGCGCCGTCAAGGCCCGCTACGGCGTAACGTTTCAGAACGGGGCCCTGTTCAGCTCGCTGACCGTACTGCAAAATGTGCAACTGCCGATGCTCGAGTACCTGCAGCTCGATGCAAAGCTGCTCGATCAGCTGGCCTTATTCAAGCTCGAACTGGTCGGCCTGCCGCCGGATGCGGCCCGCAAGTACCCGGCGCAGCTGTCCGGCGGCATGATCAAGCGCGCCGCACTCGCGCGGGCACTGGCCCTGGATCCGCGCCTGCTGTTTCTGGATGAACCGACGGCGGGACTCGATCCGGTCAGTGCGGCGGCGCTCGATGAGCTGCTGGTGTACCTGCAGCGCGAGCTCAAGCTGACCGTGGTGATGATTTCCCATGACCTCGATACGATCTTCCGGGTGGCCAATCACGTCGGCATGCTCGTCGACGGCAGCCTGATCAGCGATACTCTTGAGGGGATAGTCCAGAATCGGCAGCCCTGGATCCGGGCCTACTTTCATGGCGAGCGGGCGCAGCAGCGCAGGGGGCGGCGTGGAACGGGAAGCTAATTACGCAGCCATCGGCGCGTTTGTGCTGCTGGTGCTGACCATGGGCGGGCTGTTCGTGTACTGGTACAACTACAGCCATGAGCGGCGCGACTACGTACGCTACGAGATTTACTTCGACGGCTCGGTGACCGGTTTGGCCGAAGGCGGCCCGGTGCGCTACCTGGGCGTCAATATTGGCCGCGTCGTGCGCATGCGGATTGACGGGCGCGCCGCCAACCGCGTGCAGGTGGTGGTGGATATTGAGTCGACCGCGCCGGTGTCGGACCGGACGCTGGCGCAACTGTCGCTGCAGGGCGTTACCGGGCTCCTTTATATCGATTTGGAGCAGCAGCAGCGGCCCAACGACCCGACGCAGCACCTTGGGCCGGTAGTGCCGAGCCAGAATTACCCGGTGATCCGTTCGGTGCACTCGGACTTCGACGTCTTCATTACGGAACTGCCGGATCTTGAGGTGCGCGTCGGCGAACTGGTCAGTCGCGTCAACCGGGCCCTGGCCGATGAGAATATCGCCGCGATCAGCCGCACGATCAGCAACCTGGACCGCGCGAGCGCCACTTTACCGGCCACGAGCCGCGATCTCTCGCAGCTGATCGGCGAACTGCGCAGCAGCGCTGCCGAAGGCCGCGAGGCCATGGCTCAGTTCAACGCCGCGGTGAGCTCCGCCCGGCCGGATTTGAGCGCAGCGTTGCAGCAGCTGCGCACAACCGCCGACCGGCTCGCTTCGGCCAGCGAACAGCTAAATAGCTTGCTGACCGAAAACCGCGCCGCGCTGCACGGCTTTGTGAGCGAAGGCCTGCCGCAGGTCGAGGCGCTGGCGCGTGAAGGGCGCGAGGCCGCACGCCAGTTCGAGCAACTGACGCGCAGCCTGCGTGACAATCCCGGGCAGCTGCTAAATCCGCCCGCCGATCGCGGCGTCGAGGTGCCACGGTGAACAGATTACTGCTGGTTTTTGGGTGCGGCGTCGTGCTGCCGCTCGCCGGTTGCCTCAGCACCGGCAGCAAGGCGCCGGCCGCCGACATCTATACGCTGACGGCCCCGGCCACGGCCCCCGCGAGCGCCGCGCCGGCGCCCACCGCCGTGCTGTCGGTGCTCCGTCCGGAAACCGCCGCCGGCCTGCACAGCGAACGCATCGCGCTGCTGCAAGCCGGACACCGGCTGGATTATTTTGCCGCCAGCCGCTGGTCCGGACCGCTGCCCGAGCTGGTGCAGACCCTGGCGATGGAGGCGCTCGAGGGCGGTGGGCGGTTTCGCAGCGTGCAGACCGACACCGTGCCGTTCGCCGCCGACTACGTGCTGCAGCTGCAGATCCGGCATTTTGAGGCCGACTACAGCGGCGCAGGGCCGCCCGTCGCACACGTTGCCATCGATGCGACTTTAGGCCGCAGCTCCGATCGGGCCATCGTGCAGACGCTGACGGCTGAAAGCAGCGTGCCGGCTGCAGGCGATCGCATGCTGAACATCATTAACGCCTTCGAGCAGGCGAGCAGCACCGTCCTGCAGCAGCTGGCCGCAGGTTTGCAGCCGCCGCACTGAGCCAAGCCTGCGCCGCGGCCTTTAGCGCATCGTGACGATTTCCTCGGCGCTGGTCGGATGAATGGCGACCGTGTCGTCAAAGTCACGCTTGGTGGCACCCATCCGCACCGCCACCGCAAATCCCTGCAGCAGCTCGTCGGCGCCGTCGCCGATGACGTGCAGGCCGACGACACGCTCTTCGGCGCCGGCGGTGATCAGCTTGATCTCGGTGCGCGGCTTGCGCGTGGTCATGGCGTAGTACAGCGGCACGAAGCCGCTGCGGTAGACCTTCACCGCCGCGCCGAAACGCTCGCGCGCCTGCGCCTCGGTGAGCCCGACCGTGCCAATGGGCGGGTGGCTGAAAATCACGGTCGGTATGTTTTCATAATCGAGCTTGCGGTCCGCCTGCCCGCCGAACAGCCGGTCCGACAGCCGGCGCCCGGCGGCAATGGCGACCGGTGTCAGCTGCGCCCGGCCGGTTACATCGCCAATCGCGTAGACGCCCGGCACGCTGGTTTGCTGCCATGCGTCGGTGGCGATGAAACCGCGGGCATCGCGGCGCACCGGCTGCGGCTCAGGCCCCAGGCAATCGGTAACTGCCTCGCGGCCAATCGCCCACAGCACGGCGTCGAACGGTCCGAGCGCCCGGCCGTCGGCCAGGTCGAGGGCCAGTCCCTGCTCGGTGCGCCGCAACGCCCGCGGCACGGCGCCGGTTACGATCTCCATGCCCTCGTCGCGCTGGATCTGCAACAGCGTCTCGCCGAGCAGCGGCTCAAATTCGCGCAGCGCGTGCTCGCGGCGCAGCACCAGCGTGGTGTGCGTGCCGAGGGCCGAGAACACGCCGGCGAGCTCCATCGCGATGTAGCCGGCGCCGACCACGGCCACGCCGCGCGGGCGCTCCGTCAGCGCAAAAAACCCGTCCGAAGTCAGGCCGAGCGCCGCGCCCGGCACCGCCGGCACCATCGGGCGCCCGCCGGTGGCCAGCACCACCTGCGCGGCACTCAGTTCCCGCGCGCCCACCTGCACGCGCTGCGGGCCGCGCAGTGCGCCGCGGCCGCGTACTAACTCGACCTTGCGCTTCTCGAGATTTCTCGCATAAATCTCGTTGAGCCGGCCGATATAGGCCTCGCGCTTGGCGCGCAGCGCCGCCCAGTCGTGGCCGGCGAGCATCAGATCGAACCCGTAATCGGCCGCATCCATTGCGCCCTGGGCAAGCTGCGCTGCGTTCCACATGATTTTCTTCGGCACGCAGCCGACATTGACGCAGGTGCCCCCCAGCCGGTGCGATTCGATCAGCACCACCCGGGCCCCGTATTCGGCAGCCCGCTGAGCGCAGGCCAGCGCACCGCTCCCCCCGCCAATAACCGCCAGATCGAAGTCAAAATTCATAGGCTCGCCCCATCGCGCCGCTGCATACCATGTTACACCGGCGTCTCGCGCTAGAATGCGCGTCCGTCCACTGACTGCGGCCCGGCCCGCTCAACCATGACCGACAATCCGCTGCTGACCGACACGCCGCTGCCCGAATTCGCGCGCATCCGCCCCGAGCACGTGGAGCCCGCGGTTCGCGAGCTGCTGCGCCAGAACCGCGAACGGGTCAGCGCGATTGAAGCGCTGGCCGAACCGACCTTCGCCACCGTGGTGCTGCCGCTCGAGGAGATGCGGCACCGGTTCGCGCGATTGTGGTCGCCGGTCGGCCACCTGAACGGCGTGATGAACAGCGAGGCCCTGCGCGCCGCGTACAACGCCTGCCTGCCACTGATCTCGGCTTACAGCACCGATTTGTCGCAGAGCGTTGCGCTGTACCGCGCCTACCGGACGATTGCCGAGGGCGAGCGCGCCAGCCTCGACCCGGTGGGCCGTGAGGTGCTTGAGCATGCGCTGCGTGATTTTCGCCTGGCCGGCGTCGCCCTGGACGATGAGCGCAAGGCGCGCTTCAAGGCGCTGATGGTCGAGCTGTCGGGGCTCAGCGCGCGCTACGAGGAAAACATACTCGATTCGACCAATGCGTGGACTCACCACGTGACCGACGCGGGCGAACTGGCGGGCCTGAACGAGGCGATCATCGAACAGGCTGCCACGCGGGCGCGGACTGAAAAGTTATCCGGCTGGCAGTTCGGGCTCGATCAGCCGACCTATGTCGCCGTGATGACCGACGCCGAGTCAGCGCCGCTGCGCCGCGCCTTTTACACCGCCTGGTCGACCCGCGCCTCCGCGGACGGCCCGGGCGGCAGCCGCTTTGATAACACCGCGACCATGGAGCAGATCCTGCGCCTGCGCCACGAGGCGGCCCGCCTGCTGGATTTCCCGAGCTATGCCGAATACGCGCTCGCCGACCGGATGGCCCGCTCGGTCCCGCAGGTGCTCGAGTTTCTGCGCTCGCTGGCGGGCGCGGCGCGCCACGCCGCGACCGGCGAATACGCCGAACTCGAGCAGTTCGCCGGCCGGCCGCTCGATGCCTGGGACGTCACCTTTTACTCGGAGCGGCTGCAGCAGCAGCGCTATGCCATTTCGCAGGAGCGGCTGCGCGAATACCTGCCGCTGCCCAACGTGCTGGCCGGATTATTCGAAGTCGCCGAGAAGCTGTTCGCGGTGCGCATCGAGGAGCGAAGCGGCGTGCAGCTTTGGCACCCCGACGCGCGCTTTTTCGAGGTGCGCAGCGCCTCCGGCGCGCCGCTGGCGAGTTTTTACCTCGACGGCTACGCCCGCGCCAACAAGCGCAGCGGCGCCTGGATGGACGAGTGCGTCGGCCGCAAGCATCTGAACGGCGTGACGCACCCTGCCGGTCGCCTACCTGGTGTGCAATTCGCTGCCGCCACGCGATGGCCGCCCGGCATTGCTGACCCACGATGATGTGGTGACGCTGTTTCATGAGTTCGGCCACGGCTTGCACCACATGCTCACGCAGGTCAATTACCCGAGCCTGGCCGGTATCAATGGGGTCGCCTGGGATGCGGTGGAGCTGCCCAGTCAGTTCATGGAAAACTACGCCTGGCTGCCGGAAGTGCTGACCCGTATCTCGGCCCATGTGGGGAGCGGTGAGCCGCTGCCGGCCGAGCAGCAGCGCCAGCTAATTGCCACGCGCAGCTTCCAGGCGGGGCTGCAGACTTTGCGGCAGGTGGAGTTCGCGCTGTTCGACATGCGCTTGCATGCCGAATACGACCCGGCGCGCGGCGGGCGCGGTCTACGACATTCTGGGCGAGGTGCGCCGCGAAGTCGCCGTGGTGCCGATTCCGGCTTGGAATCGCTATCCGCACAGCTTCAGCCACATATTCGCCGGCGGCTATGCCGCCGGCTACTACAGCTATAAGTGGGCCGAGGTGCTGGCGGCCGACGCCTTTTCGGCCTTCGTCGAGCATGGCGCCTTTGACGCGCGCACCGCCCGTCGCTTCCTCGACAGCATTCTCGCGCGCGGCGGCAGCCGCGATGCACTCGAGGCCTTCGTCGAGTTCCGCGGCCGCAAGCCGGACGTCGCCGCACTGCTCAGGCTGTACGGGATCGCCGCTTAAGCGAGCGCCGACCGTCATGCGGATCGCCACCTGGAACGTCAATTCACTGCGCGTGCGCCTGCCGCAGCTGCTCGACTGGCTGGCGGCGAACCAGCCGGATGTGATGGCGCTGCAGGAGACCAAGGTCGTCGACGAGTCGTTCCCGGTCGCCGAACTGGCTGCTGCCGGCTATACCGCGCTGTACAGCGGCCAGAAAAGCTACAACGGCGTCGCCACACTAGCCCGTGCCATGCCAGCCGATCCGGTGCGCGATATCCCCGGACTTGCCGATCCGCAGCGGCGCGTGCTGGCGGTAACGGTCGCCGGCGTGCGAGTGGTCAATCTTTACGTGCCGAATGGCCAGTCGATCGATTCAGACAAGTACCGGTACAAGCTGCGCTGGCTGGCTGCGGTTCGCGATTGGCTGCGCACCGAGCTTGAGCGACATCCACAGCTCGTGGCCCTGGGAGATTTCAATGTCGCGCCCGAAGACCGGGACGTGCACGATCCGGCGGCCTGGGCCGGGCAGGTGCTGGTCAGTGACGCCGAGCGGGCGGCGCTCGGCACCCTGCTTAAGCTCGGCCTGGCCGACGTGTTTAGGAGTTTCGAGCAGCCGTCGGGCATTTACAGCTGGTGGGATTACCGCAATGGGGCTTTTCGGCGCAATAACGGCCTGCGCATCGATCTGATTCTCGCGTCCGCAGCATTGGCCAGCCGCTGCGCGGCGTGCCGCGTCGATCGCGAACCGCGGCTGGCCGAACGTGCCTCCGATCACACCCCGGTTGTGGCGCAATTCGACATTTGACGGCGCACCGGCGGCAAACTGTGCTGCGCGTCGCTGGTGTGCGCCGCAGCGTAAGCCTAAACTTCGCCGATGCCAGCCGCCGATCGCCCTGCCAATTCGCGATGGGACACCTCTTCGACCGGAACCAACGTTCGTCGCAGCGATTTTGACATTACCAACACGGTGCGCGTCAGTTCACCGCAGGCCGTACTGCTCGCACTCGAACAGCTGACCGCCTCGACCTGGCCACAAATCGACATGCAGCCGGTGCGGCGCGCATTTGCCGATTTTGAACAGCTGTTTGCCGGGCGCATGCCGGGCTACGCCGGTGTCGATACGATTTATCACGACCGCCAGCACACGCTGGATGTGACTCTGGCGATGGGCCGGCTGGTGGCCGGTTATGAGCGCCAGGTCGAGCCGATGTGGAAGCTCGGCCCGGAGCGGGCGATGGCCGGCATGGTCATGGCGCTGTTCCATGACGTCGGCTATCTGCGCCGCGACTCCGATACCACGCAGGCCAATGGCGCGGAATTTACCCGCACGCACGTATCGCGCGGCATTGAATTCCAGGCCGGCTACCTGCCGCAGATCGGGCTCGGCGCGTGGGTGGACGTGGCGCGCCAGATCGTGCATTTCACTGGCTACGAGCGGGCGATGGAAGACATCGTCGTCGAGGACGCCCGCGATCTGCGCCTTGGCCATCTGCTCGGCACGGCCGATATGATCGCGCAGATGGCCGACCGCTGTTATCTGGAAAAATGCCGCGACCGCCTGTACCCGGAGTTCGTGCTCGGTGGCCTCGCACTGGACACCGGGTCCACCGGCGAACACCTGGTGCGCTACGCCTCGGGGCTCGATCTGCTGCGCCAGACGCCGCAGTTCGTTGCCGAAACGCGCACCAAACGGCTCGAGCAGAGCTTTGGCGCGGCCTATCACTACCTGGAAATCCTGTTCGACGGCCGCAACCCCTACATCGAATCGATCGAGCGGAATCTGGCCTACCTGGATCAGGTGCTGCGCAGCGAGAGCTGGCGCATGCTGCGGCGGCAGCCGCCGCTGTACGCGGCCGACCCCAATGTGCTCGCCCAGGTTCGCGGCCTGATGCTCGGCTATTTCAAAAAGGCCTGGCTGCGCGACTGAGCCTTGAGCGCCTGCGGCGGCGGGGACGCTACCGCCAATACGTATTGCTCGTAAATCCGTGGCAGCCGCGCCAGCACCGTGGTGCGGCCCTCAAGCTGCGCGTCGGCGAGCGCGGCACGCAGCACCGGCAAAGTCAGCCGCTCGAGCGCGCGCTGTGCGATCGGTGCAAAACTCAAATGCCACGGCTCAGGCTGCACGCCGCCGCGGTCCAGATCATAGGGGCGATAAAAACCGAATTGGCCGGCGTGGGTATCGAGCCAGGCATTGAGCGCTGCGAACGGGCCGCCGGGCTGATAATCAGCCGGCAGCAACTCCGGCCGCGGCTGCCCCCGCAGCTGGCGGCCATCGATCACATCGATCTCCGTTCCCCAGTGGTGGCGGCTCGCGCCCGGCAGCGCCGACCAGCAAAGGATGTGACCTATGATGGCCGCCTCGTCGAGTCCGGCGCGCTCGACCGGCCGGCCGTGCCGGTCAAGCAGTGGCCGCTCGCCGCGAAATTTCGCATTCCAGATGGCCAGTTGCCGGGCGAAGTCGCGAAATCCCGACACCGGTAGCAGATCCAGATCGGCCGCTGCTGCCGCGCTGCACATGGCCAGCAGCGCGGCCGCGGCCTGCGGATGCAGCACGCAGCGCGGTTCGGGCAGTTCCCGCACATGCGCCAGGGTCCGGCCGGTCAGGGCCAGATCGTCCAGTTCCAACGCGACATTGGCGGGCTCGGGCTGCATGGGGCATGATTCTAAGCTGCAATAGCTGAGGTCTGCTTCCTCGTGCACGGTTCGCGGTTAAAAAACCTCCACAGCGTGGTCATCGCCCTGGCGCTCGGGTCGATCGCCCTGATGGTCATGTTTGCGCTGCTGCCGGGTATCACGCGCACGATGATCCTGCTGCTCGGCTCGACGGCCTGTGCGCTGATTACCGGAGCGGGCATCTGGACGATGCTCGAGGCACGCCGGCTGCGGCTCGCGACCGATGAGCTGATCAACGCCGCGGAGCGCATTGGTCAGGGCGAGCTCACGCAGCCGCTGCCGCGGCCGGCCAAGGTTGGCCAGCTCGAACAGGCCTTCGAGCGGATGCGCCTGACCCTGCGCCAGAGCACGATCAGCCGCAATTACCTGCACAGCGTGCTCAACAGCATGAGCGATGCCGTGTTCGTCACCGCGCCGGATGGACCGATCCGCATCGTCAACAAAGCCGCGCTGCAGCTGACCGGGTACGAGGAAGCCGATCTGGTCGGCAATCCGATGGAGATGCTGCTCGATCAGCCCGCGGGCGATGAAACGCGGCTGCTCGCCGCGGCCCGCGACGCCGGCGAAACGGTACTGCGAACCCACGGCGGGCAGACCATCCCGGTATCGTTTGTAGCCTCCAGCATCGTGACCAACGATGCGGAGTTTGCCGGCGAGATCTACGTGGCGCGCGATATCACCGAGCGCAAACGGGCCGAGCGGCGGATCCGCTACCTGGCCCGCTACGATGCCCTGACCAAGATCCCCAACCGCATGCAGTTTCAGCATCTGCTGCAACAAGCGATCGCGCGGGCCCGGCGCGCCAACCACGGCGTGGCGCTGCTGTACATCGACATGGATCATTTCAAGGAAGTCAACGACACTTTCGGCCACGCCTCGGGTGACCGGGTGCTCGAAGTGCTGACCGAGCGGCTGACCAGCGTGCTCAGTTCCGGCAACGTGCTGGGGCGGCTGGCCGGCGATGAGTTTGCGCTGTTCATTGACGGCCTGAGCACCGATGCCGAGGAGGCCGGCTCGCAGATCTCGCAGCTTGCCAGGACCGTGCTGAATACTGCCGGCGAGGCCTTTTACATCAACGGCCAGGAAGTGTTTCTGACCGTGAGCATCGGCGTTGCCTTCTGTCCGCGCGATGCCGAGAACGTCATCGATCTGATCCGCAACGCCGACGCGGCGATGTATTACTCCAAGCAAAACGGCGGCAATACTTTTGCGCTGTATTCACAGGAAATGAATGCCGCTGCCGTCGAGCGCCTGATGCTCAAGAGCAAATTGCGCCGGGCCGTGGAGCGCGATGAGTTCGTGGTCCGCTACCAGCCGAAGATCGACCTGAGCGACGGGCGCATTGTCGGCGCCGAGGCGCTGCTGCGCTGGCGGCTGCCGGGGCACGGCGACATCCCGCCGGCACAGTTCATTCCGATGGCCGAGGAAAACAACCTGATCAGCGAGATCGGCGAATGGGTACTGGAACGGGTGTGTCTTGACCTTAACCTGCTCCGCCGCAGTGTCGCCCAGCCCGGCTGCATCGCGCTGAATCTGTCGCTGAAGCAGCTCAAGCAGGCGAGCTTCATTCTCAATTGCAACTCGATATTCGAGCGCCACAACGTACCCACCCACAGCCTGGAGCTGGAAATTACCGAGACGACCCTGATGGCCGATCCGCGCCGCACGGTGCAGATGCTCAATCAGCTGGCGGCGATGGGATTGAACCTGTCGATCGACGATTTCGGCACCGGCTATTCCTCGCTGTCGGCGCTGCAGCAGTTTCCGATCGGCACGCTGAAGATCGACCGCTCCTTCGTCGCCGGGCTCGCGGATGATCCGGCCAACGAGACGCTGGTGCGTACCATCATCGACATGGGTCATGGGCTCGGCATGAAAGTGGTCGGTGAAGGAGTGGAGACGCCCGTGCAGCTGAATTTTCTGCGCCAGCACGGCTGCGATCAGGCGCAGGGGATGCTGTTCGGGCAGCCGCTGATGATTCAGGAGCTGCTGGACATGATGATTGCGCAGCAGGCCGGCGTGCAGGCCTTCGGTGCGCTGTTTCCGCCGAAAGCCGCCGCCCGCCCGCGCCTGGCCTGAGGCTGGCGCGGGCTATCGGCCCCCCGCTGACGCGCCGCCGCACGGTCTGCCTGTAAGGCGCGCAATTGCCTGGAGTATGATCGCAAGCCGCCGCACCGGTGTTTTATAACGCGGAGATCACAATGAGAAAACTGTGGTGGTTGGTCGCAATAACCGCGACCGGGCTGGGTCTGGCGCAGGCGCAGGAGCGGTCGGCCGCGCCGGCCAACGCCGAGGTGTACATCATTGCGCCGGCCGATGGCGCGACGGTGAAAAATCCGGTGGTGGTGCGCTTTGGGCTCAAAGGCATGGGCATCGCGCCGGCCGGCATCCAGATGGAAAACACCGGGCATCATCACCTGTTCGTCGACACCGAACTGCCCACCGATCTTGGCAAACCAATCCCGGCAGTCGAAGGCAAGGTCATTCATTTTGGCAAAGGGCAGACCGAAACGTCGCTCACCCTGACGCCCGGACGGCATACGCTGCAGCTGCTGCTCGGTGATTACCTGCACGTGCCGCACAACCCGCCGGTCGAGTCCAAGCAGATCACGATTACGGTCAGCCCGTAATCGGGCCGGCCGGTTGGCCGGCGATTCAGGCCGGTGGCCGATAGACCGCCGGTGCCTCGCTCAGCAGGGCCAGATAATCACGCCGGCCGGCGGTGCTCAGCGCCGACCAGTCGACTTTCTCGCTCGCCACCGCGCGCAGCTGCTCATCGCTGACCCATAGCGCGGCCGGACGGATAACCGGCACCCGCGGACTTAAGCGCTGCGTGATTTCGCCGCGCAGCAGGTCGATAACGGCCCGCGCTACGCGCTCGCTGCGCGCTAATTCGCTGTGCTCGCAGGCCAGGCAGTAGGTGAGCGCGGCGCCGGCGCTGGCACTCGCCAACGGCACCGTGCCATCGCCCAGGGAACTGACCTGGTAAGCAAATTGCTGCTCCTGCCGCAAAAGATCCGTGACCGTGCGCTGCCGCGTGCCGGCGATGGCGACGCAGCGCGGATCGGGCTCACTGGCGCCGGCACCGAAGCTGCGGCTCTCCCGCAGCAAACCCGGGTCCGGTCCGGGTCCGCCCGGCGGCCAGTTGGCGAGGTCGAACAGATCCAGCTGCGTGAGCCGGCCCGGATGCGGCAGCATCTGATACAGGCTCGGGAAACTGCTGAACACGTCGCGGGCAAGCGTTTCGGCATCGTGGTGCTGATCGAGCGCCGCCAGGCGCCGCACCACCGGATAGCTGCCGCGCAGCGCCTGCACCACCGCAAAGGAACCGGCGAACGGCGTGCCCAGTGCGATCAGGCGTTGCACGTGTTCAAGGCCCGGCAGGGCGAGCGCGGCGCGCGCCACCAGGCCGCCCATGCTGTGTGCGACCAGGCTTAACGGGCGGTCGGCTTCCGTGCGCAGCCGCGCCGCCAGCTCCGCTGCCGCGGTCTGAAGATTTTGCCGCCAGTCGAAGTCGTACAGGCACACGTCGAAGCCCGCGGCCTGCAGGCGCAGCTTCAGGCCAAGGTAGGAATAGGGCAGCGCGCCAAAGGACTTCAGATCGTCGTGGCGCGGCAGCGTCAGCTCCTCGAGCCGGCCATTGATAATATCGAGCGGATCAATCCACAGCAGATCGGCCGGCCACGGCGCGGGCCGGGCGCGCACCAGCTGCGAACCCATGATGCCCGGCACCAGATAGACGCGGGCGCCCGGCGGCGCGCGCCGGCGCCGCACGCGCTGCGCCAGCGCGGTCAGCAGCTGGAAATCACGGTCGCCGAACAGCGCGCGCAGCTCGCGGCGCTGGCGGCCCTCGGCCAGCAGCTGCTGCAGCTGCTCTGGCGTGTGCGCCAGCCGGTCGTAGACCGACAGATCCGGCGGTGCGCTGCTCTCCATCGCGCTCAACTAAGTCCGCAGTGACGCGTAATCAGCGCGCAGACGGCCTCGATGGCCTGGGTGCGGGCGCTGCTGTTGCGCCAGATCGCGCCGATCTGCCGCTGCGGCGCCGGCCGGGCAAACGGCACGATGGCGACACCCTTGGCGGCCCCGTAAGCGCCGCGACTGGCGAGCTCCGGCAACAGCGTGATGCCGATGCCGGCGGCGACCATCTGCCGCAAGGTCTCGATGCTGGTGGCGCGGAAATCCTGGCGCTCCTGCATGGCGTTGCGCTGGCAGACCGCAAGCGCCTGCTCGCGCAGACAATGCCCGTCCTCCAGCAGCAGCAGCGTGTCGCCCGTAAGGTCGGCGACCCGCAGCGAAGTGCGGCCCGCCAGCGGATGATCGGCCGGCAATGCGACCATGAACGGCTCGGCATATAACACGCGGGTCTGCATGCCGTCGTGCGGCTCCGGCAGCGCCAGAATGCCCACATCGAGCTCGCCGTTGTGCAACCGCTCGAGCATCGTGGCGGTTTGATATTCGTACAGCATCAGTTCCAGGCGCGGCAGCGCGCGGTGGATTTTCAGCACGACGTGCGGCAGCAGGTAGGGCCCGACGGTCGGCAGCAGCGCCACCCGCAGGCGGCCCGCCAGCGGATCGCGCCAGGTATGCGCCAGGGTGACAATTTCCTCGCTGGTTTCCAGGATCCGGCGCGCGCGCTGCGCGACGGCCGCCCCGGCTTCGGTCAGCACCACGCGCTTGGGCTGGCGTTCCACCAGCTGCACGCCAAGATACGCCTCCAGCTTGCGCAGCTGCGCCGACAGCGTTGGCTGGCTGACAAAACAGCGGGCGGCGGCGCGGCCGAAATGTCCCGTGTCGGCCAGCGCCGTCAGGTACCGCAGATCCTTGATCTTGATGTCCGCCATGCGCCCCGTGCCGATATACAGAATCTATCGTGATTATAAAATCAATTGATTGGAATAATGCAACCGGCTACCCGAACATGGCGGCACGCACCGTCATTACGGCGGCGCCCCGAGCAGGCTAAGGAGTACCGATCATGTTAGGCGTAGGCCAGAGATTTCCAGAATATTCCCTGACCGCAGTGGTCAGCAGCGATGCCGCGAAGGCCTTTGAAGTCATCGACAGCGAGCGCTACGCGGGCAAGTGGCGCGTCGTGTTCTTCTGGCCAATGGATTTTACCTTCGTCTGCCCGACCGAAATTGCCGCCTTTGGCGCGCTCAATCGTGAATTCGCCGACCGCGACGCGCAGCTACTCGGTGCCAGCACCGACAGCGAGTATGTCCATCTGGCCTGGCGCAACGACAAAGCCGAACTGCGCGGGCTGCCGTTCCCGATGCTGGCCGACAACCGCCGCGCACTGTCCTCGGCCTTGGGCATCCTGGATCCGCAGGCCGGCGTCGCGCAGCGGGCCACCTATATTGTCGATCCGCAGGGCGTCATCCGTTTCGTCTACGTCACCGATCTGAGCGTCGGGCGCAGCCCGGCCGAAGTGCTGCGCGTGCTCGATGCGCTGCAGACCGATGAACTGTGCCCGTGCAACTGGCGCAAGGGCGAGGAAACACTCAAGGCCGCATGAACCCGGACCGCGGCGGCACGGCCCACCGGCCGCGCCGCCCGCAATTGACAGTCAATGCAGGAGCAATCCGTCATGTCACTCGATGCCATTCGCGATGCTATCCCCGATTTTGCCCGCGACCTGAAGCTCAATCTCGGCTCGGTGCTGACGGTCGAGGGTGCGCCGGGCCTTAACGAGCAGCAGATCTGGTCGGTGGCGCTGGCGGCCGCACTCGCGGCCCGCAATACCGCCTTGGCCCGCCAGATCGAGCAACTGGCCAGCGCCCGCCTCGACGCCGCGCACCTTAAGGCCGCGCACGCGGCGGCCGCCATCATGGGCATGAACAACGTCTACTACCGCTTCCTGCATCTGGTCGAGGATGCCGAGTACCGGCAGCTTCCGGCGCAGCTGCGGATGAACGTGCTGGCCAATCCGGGCATCGACAAGCTCGATTTTGAACTGCTGTCGCTGGCCGTCTCCGCGGTCAACGCCTGTGGGCTGTGCATTACGGCGCACGAGCAGCAGCTGCGCCGCCACGGTTTCGCGCGCGAAGCGATCCAGAGCGCGGTGCGCATCACCGCCGTCGTGCACGCCGTCGCCGGGATCCTCGAGTACCGCCAGGCCGCCTGAGCGGAAGCGCCGCAGCCTGAATAGCGAATCGGCCCACAGACCGGTACGATCAGGCTCATCCATGCGGCCCGGGAGCCCCGCGACGTGCAGATCTTGCTGGTCGACGATGACACCGACGCGGCCGGCCACATTGCCAAAGGCCTGCGCGATGCCGGTTACACCGTGGAGCACAGCGCCGATGGCCAGGAGGGCCTCAAGCTCGCCAGCACCACGCACTTTGATCTGCTGATCCTCGACCGGATGCTGCCGCACATCGACGGCCTGTCGATCGTCAGCCAGCTGCGCGAGCAAGGCGTCAAGGCACCGGTGCTGATCCTGAGCGCGCTCGGCACGGTCGACAATCGCATCGAAGGCCTGCGAGCCGGCGGTGATGACTACCTGGTCAAGCCGTTCGCGCTGGCCGAGCTGCTGGCGCGTATCGAGGCGCTGGCTCGCCGCGCCTCGGGCGACGCGCAAAGCGCCGGCATCCTGCGGCTGGCCGATCTGGAACTCAATCTGCTGGCACGGCGTGCGACGCGCGCCGGTCGGGAGATTGAACTGACCGCCAAGGAATACCAGCTGCTGGAATTCATGATGCGCCGGGTCGGCCAGGTGGTCACGCGCACGATGCTGCTCGAAAGCGTCTGGAATCTGCATTTCGATCCGCAGACGAATCTCATCGACGTGCATATCAGCCGTTTGCGTCAGGCGATCGACCGCGGCTACGACCGGCCGTTGTTGCACACCATCCGCGGCGCCGGCTACACGCTCGCGCTGCAGGCCTGAACCTTGCGCCGGCCGCTCATCAGCTCCTCGGCCGCGCGACTGGCGACGCTGTATGTCTGCAGCATCGTCGTCGGCGTCGGCTTGCTGCTGTGGTCGGTCTACGCGCTGACCGAGCGTTCCATAGCGAATGAAGTGGATCTGGTGATCGAGGATGAGCTCGATTCCCTGTGGGATGAATACGATGACGGTGGCGCGGCGCGGCTTACCGAGGTGGTCAACCGGCGCAAAGAGGACTGGGGCCGCACCGGCGCGGTCTATCTGCTGGTGGACGGAGCGGGCAACCGGCTCGCGGGCAACCTGTCGGCCTGGCCGAGCGCGGCGCGCCAGGATGGGGACTGGCTTAATTTCTTTGTCACGGCGCACGAAGGCGACGACGTAGTCGATCACCCGGTCCGTGCCAAGGTTCTCGTGCTTGGCACCCACCGGCTGCTGGTGGGCTCGGACGTATCGGAACGCCAGCCGCTGCTGCCGCGCCTGCGCCAGGCGGCGCTGTGGGGAACCGGCCTGACCGCGTTGCTGACGGCGGTGATCGGCTGGTACTTCAGCCGGCGTGTAGGTTGGCGCGTGCGCGGAGTGGCCGAGGCCTGCGAAAACATCATCTCCGGCGATCTGGCGCAGCGCCTGCCGCGCGATTATTCGCAGGACGAGTTTGATCAGCTGGCCGTGGCCGTCAATCACATGCTCGATCGCATCGAGCAGCAGACCGCAGCGGTGCGCACCACCTTTGACAGTGCTGCCCACGATCTGCGCGCGCCGCTGCACCGGATCCGCACGCGGCTCGAATCGGCCCTGCATGCGGACAAAATCGAAAGCGGCGCGCGCCGCTCGATCACCGACTCGGTCGAGGATGTCGAGCGGCTGCAGCGCATGCTGGGCACGCTGCTGCAGATCGCCCAGACCGAATCCGGTCACTTAAGCGGCACCGAGGAGTCCGTCGATCTGGCGCAGCTGAGCGCCGAGATCGGCGATCTTTATGCGCCGGAGGCGCGCGAACGCAATCTGCATCTGACCGTGGACGCGCCGGACGAGCCGGTCATCGTGCGCGGCAATCGTCAGCTGCTGGCGCAGTTGCTGACCAACCTGCTTGAAAATGCCTTCAAATATGTACCGGCCGGTGGTCGCATCAACGTCAAGGTCGCCGCCCAGGCCGGGCGCGCGGCGCTGATCGTGCGCGATAACGGTCCCGGCATCCCGGCTGCTTCCCGCGAACCGGTGCTGCTGCCGTTTCGGCGCCTGGACCGGGATGCCGGCAAGCCAGGGAGCGGTCTGGGCCTGAGTCTGGTCGCCGCGGTGACGCGGTTGCACCACGGCACGGTGGCACTGGAGGACAACAATCCGGGACTTGTGGTGCGCTGCGAGTTTCCGCGGCCGGCGGGTGCCGCAGGGACCAAGGCGGCCTGAGCCGGCACTAACGGCGTTGCCGCGCCGCGAGGGCGGTTCGTATCAGTTGCTCTTCATGCAGTTGGACACATAGCTGCGGCGATCGGCGCCGGAGAGGCCGTTGGCCTTGGCATCGTGGCTGCATTTGCCGAGCTTGCTGGTCGGCGGCGCTGCCGGCTTGCTGCTCAGGCAGTCCTTCATGAAGGCCTTGCGATCGTCGCCGGTTTTACCGGCGGCCTGCGCATTGCAGGTGGCCATCTTGCTTTGCTGTGAATTTTCCGTCTTGACGTCGGCCTGCGTTGGCGGGCTGGCGGTGACCGCATCGCCGGCTGCACACACCGCGGCGGCCTGGCCCAATACCAGCAGCACTGTCAGCGCAAATCTCGGACGCATCATCAGGCTCTCCGAATAAGGGGCTTGCATGGCCTGCGGCGCGCCGCGAAACGGCCGCCTGCGGATGGCAAGATAATCTGCCGTGACCGGCCTGTAACCGGCGGCCGGATTAAGAATAATTAACGTCAAGGTGCGGTGCTCCAGATCCGCCCGCCGCCGCGCTCATCATTCGCCGGACGCGATTCAGCGATATAGTCAGCGCCCCATTGACCAGCGAGTTGGCACAATCCCGATGCGCAAAGGTTTGCTGATCTTCAGTCTGCTCGTGCGCTGCAGCGTAGTTTGCGCAGCGCTGCAGATTCAGGATGATGAAGGCCGGCTGCTGACGTTGCCGGCGCCGGCGTTGCGCATCGTGTCACTCGCTCCGGGAGCGACCGCCATGCTGTTTGCTGCCGGTGCCGGTGCGCGCGTGGTTGGTACCGCTGAGTATTCCGATGAACCCGAGGCCGCGCGGCGCATTCCGCGCGTCGGCGACAGCCAGGGCTTTGACACCGAGCGGATTTTAAATCTGCATCCGGATGTGGTCGTGGCCTGGAGCCAGGGCACTTCCGAAGCGCAGATTGAGAAACTCGAGCGACTCGGACTGCGTGTGTACCGTCACCGCATCAATCGCCTCGATGAGTTGCCGCGGGCGCTGCGGCGGCTGGCGCACCTGACCGCCACCGAAGCGGTGGCCGAGCCGCTGGCACGCTCGCTCGAGGAGCAACTGAGCGTGCTGCGTCAGGCGCACCAGAAGGATCCGGCGCCCAGTGTGCTGATCCAGGTATGGGATCAGCCGCTGTTCACGGTCGGCAATCAGCAGTTGCTGAGCGATGCGCTGGCCGCCTGCGGGTACCGTAATCTGTACGCGGATCTCGGCGCTGCGGCCGGCGCGATCGGACTGGAATCGGTGCTGGCACGTGGCCCGCAGCTGATCGTGGCCATCGCGCCCGATGCCGGCCAGGCTGCCGAATGGCTTAAGCGCTGGCGGCAGTATCCGTCGCTCCCGGCGGTGGCCAGCGGCCGGCTGGTGCCGGTCATCGATCAGCGCTTCAGTCGGATGGGACCCTCGACGGTCGCCGCCACGGCGGACCTGTGTGCGCAGCTTGACGGGGGTTCCTGAAGGCCGGCGCAGCCCGGATGGCGGCCGTGCGCCGCTCCCTTGACGCTCGGCTTGCTCACTGGCCATACTCCGGCGGCATGTCGACTTACGCCTCATACCCGCCAGCCCGCTGGTGGTGGCCCCGCTCCTGACCGGAGTGGGCGCTGGGCGTTTGTCGAAAATTCCTTAAGCAGATTCAAACGTGAACCAGACCCAGCTCCGGGAATTTCCCGGGTCGGGTCTGTTGTCGTTGGTTGCCGGAGTGAAACGAGTTGAAGCCGCCGTTCGATATTGCAGGTGATCTGGATACGCCGGTCTCGGCGTTCGCGAAGCTGGCGCCGTTTCAGCCGCGCTTTCTGCTCGAGAGCGTCGAAGGCGGCGAGCGGCTGGGCCGCTACTCGTTCATTGGCTTTGGCGACGCCCTGGAGGTGTGCCTGGATAGCCGCGGCCTGCGCATCGGCGCGCGCACCCTGCCGAGCCCGGCGAACGGGGCCGCGTTGCTGGCGGCGCTGCGCGAGGGGCTCGCGGCCGCGCCGCGGCCGCAGCCAGAATTTGCGCAGGTGCCGCTCGCCGGGGGCCTGGTTGGCTACACTTCTTACGACATGGTGCGGTTCTTCGAGCGGCTGCCGGCCATCGCAGCGCCGCTGCCGAATGCGCCGCCGCTGCTGCATTACGCGGCGCCGCGGTCGCTGCTGGTATTCGACCATCTGACGCGCGGCATCGCATTGCTTCATGCCGGCTCCGACAGCGAGCGCGCTAGCTTGCGCCGCGACGTTGTGGCCGCACTGCGCGGACCGATGCCATCGGCAGGGCCGCGCGCGGGCAGCTGGTCGCCGCCGGTTGCGGCGCTCGGCCGCGAGCAGTACATGGCCGGCGTGCGCCGCATTCAGCAATGCATCGCCGCCGGCGAGGTCTACCAGCTGGTACTGTCATCGCGCTTCTCGGGGCGGCACGATCTGGATCCCTTCCAGGTGTACCGCGCGCTGCGGCTGATCAATCCCTCGCCCTACATGTTTTATTGCCGCCTGGGGGATCTGACGGTGGTCGGCTCCTCGCCGGAAGCGCTCGTCAAGCTGCAGCATGGCCGGGCCGAGCTGCGGCCGATTGCGGGCACCCGGCCACGGGATGACGATCCGGCCATTGACCTGCAGCGCGAGGCGGAGCTGCGCGCCGATCCCAAGGAAAATGCCGAGCACGTAATGCTGGTGGACCTGGCGCGCAATGATCTCGGTCGCGTGGCCCGCGCCGGCTCGGTGCGGGTCGAGCCGTACCGTGCGATCGAGCGTTACAGCCATGTGATGCATATGGTCAGCGGCGTGCAGGGCGTGCTGGCATCCGGTTGCGACGCTTTTGACCTGTTTGCGGCCGCATTTCCGGCCGGCACACTGGTCGGCGCGCCTAAAATCCGGGCGATGCAATTGATCGAGGAGCTCGAGCCGGTGCGGCGCGGGCTGTATGGCGGCACGGTCGGATATTTCGGCGCCGCGCGGCGACATGGACCAGGCGATCACCATCCGCACGCTGGTGTTTCATGGCGACGAATACAGCTACCAGGCAGGCGCCGGCATCGTGGCCGACAGCCAGCCGCAGGCCGAGCACGCCGAAGTGCTGGCCAAGAGCGCCTCAGCCGTGCGCGCGCTGCATTTAGCGGAGGCCGGACTGTGACGCCGAAACTGCTGCTGATCGACAATTACGACTCCTTTACCTACAACCTGGTGCAGGCGTTCCTGGTGCTCGGTGCCGAGGTCGAGGTCCATCGCAACGATGCAATCAGCGTCGCGCAGGCTGAGGCGCTGGCGCCGACCCATCTGTGCGTCTCGCCGGGTCCCGGCACTCCAGAGCGTGCCGGCGTGTCGATCGAGATGATCCGCGTCTTTGCCGGCCGCATCCCGGTGCTCGGCGTGTGCCTCGGCCACCAGGCGATCGCGGTCGCGATGGGTGGTCAGGTGGTGCGGGCGCAGCGGCTGATGCATGGCAAGACCTCGATGATCACCCATGATGAGCGCGGGGTGTTTGCGGGCCTGCCCAATCCCTGTGAAGTCGGCCGCTACCACTCGCTGATCGCCGAGCCGGCGACGCTTCCCGCTACGCTCGCCGTCACCGCGAAAACTGCCGAAGGGGAGATCATGGGACTGCGCCACCGCTCGCTTTGCATCGAGGGTGTGCAGTTTCATCCCGAGAGCGTGCTGACACCGGTGGGTCCGGAGATGCTGCAGAATTTCCTGGCGCTGCGCGAGACGGCCTCGACATGAACGCACCGGCGCAACCGCTGAGCGCGGTGCTGGATCAGCTGCTCGCGGGGGTGAGCCTCTCCGCATCCGGCGCGCAGCAGCTGCTGATCAGCCTGACCGATCCGCAGCTCGCCCCGGCACTGGCCGGCGCGTTGCTCGCGGCGCTGCAGGCCAAGGGTCTGACCGCCGAAGAGTTGCGCGGCCTGGCTGAAGGTATGCGCTCCCTCGCGCGGCGGCCGCAGCTGCCGGCCGGGCCGCCGGCGGTGGATATCGTCGGCACCGGTGGGGACCGCTCCGGGAGCCTGAACCTGTCCACCGGCGCGGCGTTGCTGACCGCTGCCTGCGGCGCGCGCGTCATCAAGCACGGCAACCGCTCGGTCTCGAGCCGCGCCGGCAGCGCCGACGTGCTCGAGGCGCTTGGCCTGCGGCTGCCGCTGGATGAGCAGGCGGCCGGGCAGTGTCTGGCCGCCACCGGTTTTACGTTCCTGTTTGCGCCCCACTACCACCCCGCGATGAAAAGCATTGCGCCGGTGCGGGCGGCCCTCGGCGTGCGAACGGTGTTCAACATCCTGGGGCCACTCAGCAATCCGGCCGAGCCCGAATTTCATGTCATCGGTGCCTACGATCTGGCCACCGCCGAGCTGATGGCCAATGCGCTCGCGGGTATGAGCATCAAGCGCGCCTTTGTCATTCACGGTGCCGCGGGCTGGGACGAGCCCACGCCGATCGGGCCGTTCGAGCTGTTCGACGTGCATCCAGGCCAGGTGCGTCGCGAACTTCGGCAGCCGGCCGACTACGGACTGGGTGCCTGCCAGGCGACCGACCTCGCGGGCGCCGACGCGGCGCATAACGCCGCCGCGCTGCGGGCCGTGCTGGAGGGCCGGGACCGGGGCGCGCACCGCGACGCGCTGCTGCTCAGCGCGGCGCTGGCGCTCGAGGTCATGACGCCGCAAATGAGCCCGCGCGCGGCGCTGGCCCGCGCGAGCTACGCCATCGACCATGGCGCCGCGGCCGGGCTGCTGGCGGCGCTCGGCCGCTTCGGGATGCGCCGCTCATGAACGCGCCGGATTTTCTCGCCGGCATGGCGGTGGCGAGCCGCGCACGGCTAAACGCGCAACGCGCCGCTGAATCTGAAGCGGCGCTGCTGGCCCGCGCCCGCGCCGCTGCGGCGGCGCCGGCCCTGCGGCTCTCGCCGCTCGGGTTTGATCTGATCGCCGAGGTCAAGCTGCGCTCGCCGGCCGCCGGCTCGCTGGTGGACGCGGCGACCGATGTCGCGGCCTGCGCCCGCCACTACGCCGCCGCCGGCGCCGCGGCGGTCTCGGTGCTCACCGAGCCGCAGCGCTTTGACGGCTCGCTGGCGCACCTGGAGCAGGTCACTGCGGCGCTGGGCGGACAGTTGCCGGCGCTGCGCAAGGATTTTCTCGTCGATCCGTACCAGGTCGCCGAGGCGCGCGCCGCCGGTGCCGGCGGCGTGCTGCTGATCCTGCGCATGCTGCCGCACGCGCAGCTCGAAGCACTGCTTGACCGTGTGGCAGAGCTGAAGATGTTTGCGCTGCTGGAAGCATTTGACGAGGCCGATATCGACTGGGGCGCCGAGCTTTGCAGCCGCTACGGCGCGCAGCTGCAGCTGCTGCTCGGGGTCAACTGCCGCGACCTGGCGACGCTTAAGGTAGTGCCGGGCAGGCTCGAGCTGCTGGCGCGCCGGCTGCCGGCCGGCGTCACGTGGGTGGCAGAAAGCGGCATCGATTCGCCGGCGGTGGCGGCCCGCGTCGCCGCGGCTGGCTACCAGGTGGCGCTGATCGGCAGCGCCCTGATGAGTGCCGAGGATCCGGCCGCGCTCGCTGGCAGCATGCTGAGTGCGGGCCGCCAGGCGGCGCAGCTGCGACGGACGCTCTCCTGATGTGGCTGAAGATCTGTGGCATGACGAGCGACGCGGCGGTCGATGCGGCGCTCAACTGCGGCGTGGATGCGATCGGCTTCGTCTTTGCGCCGTCGGTGCGCCAGCTGACGCCGCTGCGGGCGGCGCAACTTGCGGCTCCGGCGCGCGGACGGCTGACCCGCGTGGCGGTGTGCCTGCACCCGACGCAGGCCGAGGTTGAGCAGATCGTGCAGCAGTTTGCACCCGACGTGCTGCAAACCGACCTTGACGACTTTGCCAAGCTTAAGCTTCCGGCTACGCTTGAGCGCTTGCCGGTGCTGCGCGCCGGGGGCCCCTTGCGGCCACCCTGGCCGGCGCGCCTTTTGTTCGAGGGCCCGCGCAGCGGCACCGGGCAGACGGCGGACTGGGCGCAGGCCGCGACGCTCGCCGCGCAAACGTCGCTGATACTGGCCGGCGGGCTGACAGCCGATAACGTGACCGCCGCGATCCGCGCGGTGCGGCCGGCGGGCGTCGACACTTCGAGCGGCGTCGAGTCGGCGCCAGGCATCAAGAGCGCCGCGCTGATGGCGGAATTTGTGAGCGCCGCGCGCGCGGCGTTTGTCGAGTACTCAAAATGAATGAAACCATGGGCGATGCCGGTCGTGAGCTGCTGCTCACCCAGATGCTGGCCGGGCGTTTTCCGGACGAGCGCGGCCGCTACGGGCCGTTCGGTGGCCGTTATGTGCCCGAGACGCTCATCGGCGCACTCGAACGGCTCGAGCAGGGCGTGCAGCGCTGGCTGCCGGATGCGCAGTTTCGCGCCGAGCTCAATGGCGAGCTGCGCAGCTGGGTCGGGCGGCCTACGGCGCTGACGCACGCGCCGCGGCTGTCCGCGCGCTGGGGCGCCGACGTCTGGCTCAAGCGCGAAGATCTGGCGCACACCGGCGCCCACAAAATCAACAACGCCATCGGCCAGGCGCTGCTGGCCAAGCGTCTCGGCGCACGGCGCATCGTGGCCGAGACCGGCGCCGGACAGCACGGCGTCGCGAGCGCCGCCGCGTGCGCGCGCGTCGGGCTGCCGTGCACGGTGTACATGGGTGTCGTTGACATGGAGCGCCAGGCCCCGAACGTCGGCCGCATGCAGCTGTTCGGCGCGCGCGTGGTCGGCGTGAGCAGCGGCGACCGGACCCTGCGCGCTGCGATCGATGAAGCGATGCGCGACTGGGTGACCGATCCGGTCGGCACCTATTACCTGCTGGGCTCGGCCGTCGGCGCCCATCCTTATCCGTATCTGGTGCGGGAGCTGCAGTCCGTGATCGGACAGGAGGCGCGCGCTCAACTACTCGAGCAGCGTGGCGCGCTGCCGGATGTCGTGGTCGCCTGCGTCGGCGGCGGCTCCAACGCGATCGGGCTGTTCCATCCGTTTTTGGCCGACCGCACGGTGCAGCTGCTCGGCATCGAGGCCGGTGGGAGCGGCGACGGGCTGGGACAGAACGCCGCGACCCTCGTGCACGGCCGCCCCGGCGTGCTGCACGGCAGCTACTCGCTGCTGCTGCAGGACGCGGACGGGCAGATCCAGGAAACCCAGTCGGTGTCGGCGGGCCTGGATTACCCGGGCGTCGGGTCCCGAACACGCGCTGCTGCGCGCCACCGGGCGCGTGCAGTACGAATCGGCCAGCGATGAGGAGGCGCTCGCAGCGGTGAGCGAGTGCTGCACGGCCGAGGGCATACTGCCGGCACTGGAAAGCGCCCACGCGCTCAGTGGCGCCAGACGCTGGGCGCTCAAGCACCCGGGCCGGCGGATATTGATTGGCCTGTCCGGCCGCGGTGATAAGGATCTGCTGACGTTGACGCAGACAGTGATTGCGAAGCTTGCGGCGCCGGCCCGATGAGCGAACTGCCGCGCGAGCGCATTACCCAGGCGCTGCGCCGCGCCGCGGCGACCGGCAGTCCGGCCCTCGTCGGATTTCTGACCGCTGGCCATCCGAGTCGCGAGCGCTTTACGGCCGATCTCGCCGCCGTTGCCGCGGCCGCCGACGTGGTCGAAGTTGGCGTGCCGTTTACGGACCCGATGGCCGATGGTGTCACGGTGCAGCGCTCCAGCCAGTCGGCACTTAGCCAGGGCGTGACGCTGCGCTGGATTCTCGAGCAGCTGGCGGGATCGGCACCGTGGCGCACGCCGCTGCTGCTGATGAGCTATTTAAATCCGTTGCTCGCTTTTGGCTTCGAGCCGCTGGCACAGGCGGCCGTTCGCGGCGGCGTGTGCGGGCTGATCGTGCCCGACTTGCCATTCGAGGAAAGCGCACCGATGCGGGCAGTCCTTGATCATCACGGCTTGGCGCTGGTGCAAATGGTGACTCCCGTGACCGCGCCCGACCGCCTAGTCAGGCTGTGCGCAGCCAGCCAGGGGTTTGTCTACGCCGTGACGATGACCGGCACCACCGGCAGCAGCGTGGCCGTGCCGCCGGAGATTACCGCTTACCTGGACCGGGTGCGGGCGGCGGCGTCAGTGCCGGTGTGCGCAGGTTTTGGCATTCGCAGCCGCGAGCAGGTCGAGCGCTTGCGCGCCCATGTGGACGGTGTCGTGATCGGCTCGGCGCTGGTCGAGGTGCTGGAGCGGGGCGAATCTCCGCAGCAATGGCTGACGGCGCTGCGGCGCTGAGCGTTGCGTCCGCCTGAGCGGCCATCACGGAAAATGGTTCAAAATTCCTTGAGCGACATGCAACCACCACCCAGTGCCAGATATCCACACCGAGAGCATTTGAACCGTGACCAGGGATGCAAACCCCCAGAGGAAAGCGGGGTGCAGGCGCCGATGTCGCGCGGTATCAATAACGATTATCGCGAGTGGTAGCAAATCAGCCGCCAAATGAATCTTCTCACTACTGTCCAGGAAGTCCAGGGGCAGGCGGCTGACGCCCGCCTCCATGGCAACAAAGGCCGCTAGCAACATCAAGCGCTTGTGGATATCGCTTCGGTGTCGGTAGAAAAGGCCAACGCTTCCCAGAGTCACAAATTCCGCCAACGCGGATAGGACGAACCCCAAACCAGGCAGCACCGGTCCGGGCATATGGTGTCCACCAGTTTCGCCGCCACAATAACGGTTGGCAAAGCGACAATAACAATCATCGCCAGCAACGCAAATCCAACTATGCCGAGGCGTCGGTGCAGATCCGTACGGCCCAACGTAACCAATGAGACCTGCACGAAAAACAGGGCAATCCACGCTGTCATCAACGCACCGTGCGCATGCACCAGCATCGTCATCGGTGTCGAGTGTCCAGAGAAAAGCTTGGAAAAATACGAAGGCCAGAACCCGATAGCGACCAATGCGCAAATTGCGATTGCCGCGGGTACATAAATTCCGCGATCTAGCGAGTGGTTATATCTCTGAGTTGGCATCGTCGCCTGGTCTGCCTCTTGCCGGTTTGCCTGCGGCCGATCTTAGGCGACCTGCTCCAGTCTAGGTCAACGCCCGTCATTCCGCACGATCCCGCGTGACGATATCGGGGACTGTCGGAACCAGTTCTCTTCTGGTATCAGCCGATCAGCGTACGCAGGCGTTGCGTGCGGGTCAGGGCCTTGCTGTCGCTGACGCGGCGCAGAAACTGGCCGGCTTCCTGCACCGGCAGCGGCACGCTCAGCAGGAAGCCCTGCGCTTCCGTGCACTGCCGCTCCTGCAGGAACAGCAGCTGGGGCATGGTTTCCACGCCCTCGGCGATGACCCGCAGCTTCAGCGCATGGCACATGGAGATGATGGCCTCAGCGATCGCCCGATCGTCGTGCGAATCCCCCAGCCCCTTGACGAAACTGCGGTCAATCTTCAGCCGGTCGACCGCCAGCTGGCGCAGCCGGCTGAAGCTGGAATGTCCGGTGCCGAAATCATCGATGGCGATCGAGACGCCGACGCGTTTCAGATCGCGCAGCGCCTGCTCGGCCCAGTTCTCGTCCTTCAGCACGACCGATTCGGTGATCTCCAGCTCCAGCACTGCCGGATCGAGTCCCGTCTCGCGCAGGATCGTCTCGACCTGCTTCGGGAAAGTGCGCATCGAAAACTGCTGGGCCGAGACGTTTACGCCGACGCGCCCGAGCTGCATACCTTCGGCGAGCCACTGCTTAGCCTGCTGGCACGCCTGCCGCAGCACCCACTCGCCGATCGGCAGGATCAGGCCGCTTTCTTCGGCCACCGGGATGAATTCTCCCGGCTGCACCACCCCGAGCTGCTCGCAGTTCCAGCGCAGCAGCGCCTCCATGCCCGAGAGGTGCCCGCCGTTGAGGTCGAATTCCGGCTGGTAGTGCAGCGACAGCTCGCCACGCTCGAGCGCGCCGCGCAGCTTCTCTTCGATTGCGAAGCGCCGCACGACGCCGGCGTTCATATTGGGATCGAAGAACGCGAACATTCCGGGGCCGCGGCGCTTGGAAAAGTACATCGCCATATCGGCGTGCTTGAGCAGCGTTTCGGCGTCCTGCCCGTCGGTCGGGAAGGTCGCAATGCCGACGCTCGGCGTAATCACCACGGTGTGGTGGGCGAGCTGCATCGGCTCCTGCAGTACGCGGATCAGCCGGTCGGCCACCACGCCCGGCGCGTCAGCGCCGTCAATGTCCTGCACGATCGCGATGAATTCGTCGCCGCCGAGGCGCGCCAGGTTGCCGAGCCGGGTGGTTTCGCCGCCGGCACGGGAGAGCGAATCGTTGCTGCGCAGGGCGTTGCCGAGCCGCGTGGCCACCACGCGCAGCAGCTCGTCGCCGACCCCGTGGCCAAGCGTATCGTTGATGCGCTTGAAGTTGTCCAGGTCGATATACAGCACCGCGAGGGTCTGCTGATGCTTGGCCGCAGCTTCCAGCGCCGCGGCCAGCCGCGCGCCCGATTGTTCTCGGTTCGGCAGTCCGGTCAGGCTGTCAAAGTACGCCAGCCGCACGATGCGCCGTTCCGCGCGCCACTTGCTGCCGAGGGCGATCGCCATGCGGCGCACTTCATGGACGTGAAACGGCTTTTGCAGATAGGAGAGCTTGTCTTCCGGCGGCACGCGGGCGCCCATGTCGCCCGGATCGACGTCCGAGTAAGCCGTGCACACGACGATCTCGATCTCCGGATCGATCTCGCGGATCCTGCTCGCTGCCCAGATGCCATCGGGGCCGGGCGGCATCCGCATGTCGAGGAACACGACCGCGAACGGCCGATCGGCCGCGAGTGCGGCTTTCACCGCATCCACGGCCGGTTCGGCGCCGTTGCAGAACACCGGCTCGAAGTGGGCGCCGCTCATCCGCTTGGCCGCCGGGCCGTCGGTCGAATCCTTGCTGAACAGCTTGGCGCGCAGTTGCCTAAATGCGGTCAGATCTTCGGCGACGTCGGCTTCGGTCAGGATCTGCCGGTATGCATCCAGCACGTCCGGCTCGTCGTCGGCCACCAGCACGCGGATGATGTTGCGGTTATCGTTGCTCACAGCTCACCTCAGGCGGCCTGGATCATGGCGGCGGATTCCCCGCCGGCCAGTGGCACTATCACATGCAGCGTCGCACCCTTGCCCGGACCGTCGCTGGTTGCCCAGATCCGTCCGCGCAGCGCGCCGAGCGCATTGGCGCACCAATGCAGCCCCATGCCGCTGTTGGTCTTCGCTGACTTGGTGGAGAAGCGCTTTTCAAAAATCCGCTCGAGATTCTCGGGGCTGATACCGCCGGCGTTATCGCGGCAATACAGATAAAGCTGGCTGCCGTTCTCGCCGTCGGTGATCTCGGCGCCGATGTGCAGCGTCGCGCCGGCGGCTTGATCAGCGGTGATGGCTTCGGCGGCATTGATGATCAGGTTCTGCAGCACCAGCCGCAGCACCATGCGCGGCGCGCGGAGTGCGCCGGCAGCCTGCAGTGAGGGATCCAGTTCGATCGTAAGCCGCTGGCGGCAGGCGTCCGGGACGATCTCGAGGCTCTGGGCCACCAGCTCGGGCAGCCGCACCGCTTCAAGCACCGGCTCGCCGGGGGAGGAGCGCATTTGCTCGGTCAGCGCGGTCTGCACGACCGCAGTCTGGCGCTGCATCACGCTCAGCTCATTGTCGGCCTGGCGGATCTCGGCGCTGAGTTCGCCGCTGGCTAAGCGCAGGAACTCGATCAGATCGGCGCGCCGGGCCGGATCGGCGCTCGCCTTGCCGAGTTCAGTCACCGCTAGCTCGACGTCCTCGGTGGGCGCCGCGCGCAGGCGCGCCTGCAGCGTTTGCAATCGCACACCGAGCGGAGTCATCGCATTGCCGATGTTGTGCAGTACGCCGCGGGCCTGCTCGGCGACGCCGGAGAGGAACGACTGGTCGAGCAGTGCCCGGCGGGAGCTGGCCAGCTGGTCGACCATCTGGTCAAACTGCGAGGCGAGCACGCCGATTTCGTCGCGACGTTTGATGTTCAGCCGCGCCGTCAGGTCATCGGCCTTGCCGATGCGCACGGCGTGCTGGGTGACGCGTGTCAGCGGCGCGAGAATCATGCGGTTCAGCACGACCAGCAGCACCACCAGCACGATCGCCGCCGATCCGATCAGGTAGGCGCCGGCATAATTGACCGCCCGGTGTCCCTGCTGACTGACCGTGCGCGGCAGATCGACACGCAGCGTCATCGCGGGCCGGCTATAGATGTCGTTGTAGGCGCGGCTGGCCACGATGGTTTTATCGAGCGCCTCCAGCTGATCGGCGCCCACCATGGAGGCGGAAGCCGGCAGCGCCGCGGACGCCGCGGTCACTGCCAGCGCGCCTGGCTGCATCGATACCTTCGCCTGTGCCTGGGTGCCGATATGGCCGAGCGCCGCACTGTTGAGCAACTGGCCCATCAGTACCATGCCGCGCGAGGGGCCACCGCCCAGACCATCGAGCACCGGCCAGGCGGCGGCCATGAGCACGCCCTGATTGGTGGTCAACAGGCCTTTGGCCGGGCGGCCTTCGCGCAGCTGCGTCCGCCACGGGAAATCGGCGGGCAGTTCCGAGCCGCTCACCAGGTCGAGCGGCAGCGGCAGGCCGGTATCCTGTGCCATCGCTCTCGACCAGATCAGGTGGCCGTTCAGATCGACGATGGCCAGCACGTTAACGTTCAGCTGCTTGAGCGCGATCGTGGTCAGATTGGCGCTGACGAATTCGGGATTGCGGTCGGCGACATATTTGTAGGCATCGCCCCAGTTGCCCCAGTCCGAGGTCTCGGTCTGCAGTTGATCCAGCGACAGGCTGAGCGCGTAGTCGATGCGCCGGATCGCGGTGCGGGCCTCCTCGCGTTCCAGTGCGCCGAAGCTCGGCAGCAGCACGAAGTGCTGGACGGCCCATTGGACCGCGCCAAGAGCAAGAAATAATCCGGCCAGCAGTGCGCCAATCTTGGGACGAATCTTCATGCAGGTAGCTGGTTCTTCAGGACTATCCAAAACAATAAGTTAAGTGCCCGCGCCCGAAGGATTGGCCCCCGCAGGCTCTGCGACCGTACGCCAACCGCCGCATCGTCGGTGAGGGCTGCGTCACGGAAATCCCCGGCCTTATAGTGATGAAGCTCTACGGATTCGCAGGCGTCAGATGGTTTCGGTGCCAGGCTTCCTGGGCGCCACTTGAGCCCCTGCGGTGCCGCAGGTAGGGTGCCCCGCAACAGACGCTGCGATGCGGCTGGTGCGGGAGGTTTGGGGGATGCCGACATTGATCGTGCCGCCGCGGTTTTGCGGCCCGCCGGGCTGTGCCAACGGTGGCTACGTGAGCGGCCTGTTTGCAGCCTGCCTGCCGTCGCTGTCGCGCATCCGCCTGGTGCGGCCGGTGCCGATCGGCCGCCCGCTGCGCATCGAGAATCGCGGCGCTCAGTACTACGAATTGCTGGACGGCGAGCAGTCGATCGCGCTCGCTGAACCCGGGACGCTGACGCTTGCGGTCCCCACGCCGCCGGATTATCTGCAGGCGATCGAGGCCTCGCGCCGCTACATCGGCTTTGGGCGGCACCCCTTCCCCAATTGTTTTGTGTGCGGCCCGGACCGCGGCCACGGCGACGGCTTGCGCATCTTTGCGGGCGCGGCCGATGGCCTGGTCGCGGCACCGTGGATACCGGATCTGTCGGTCGCCGAGCCGGACGGCAAAGTGACGGCAGCGGTCATGTGCGCGGCGCTCGATTGCCCGGGATATTTCGCGGCCCGCGGCGATGGCGTGCCGATGCTGCTCGGGGAATTCACCGCCCATATCGACCGGCGGGTCCATGCCGACTCCCCCTGTGTGCTGGTGGGCTGGCAGATCAATGTCAGCGGCCGCAAATACGAAGTCGGCACGGCGCTGTTTGACGGCAACGGGCAGCTGTGCGCGCGGGCGCAGGCGCTGTGGATCGAACCGCGCGCCGCCAAAGGCCCGTAACCCCTGAAGGCCGGCAGATTGCAACGCCAAAAGACGGCCTTATTGGCGATCGGTGCGGCCCGAGGGATAATAGCGGCCGACGCGGAATTAGACGGGCTGGGGCGCCCGCGCAACCGCGCATGACCGCCTTGCGTTGACGGGTAGCGGCAATTACAACAAGGAATTGGAAAATGAAATTAGCAGGCAGGTTTGGCAAGTGTGGGGCAGCGCTCGGGCTGCTGACCGGCTCGATGCTGGCGGGCGTCGTACTGGCCGACAACAGCCAGCCGCCGCCGATGCCGACCTGCGACAAGAAGATCGGCACGCTGGCGGTGACCGAGCCGCAGATGCAAAACCCTTGGTGGACACAGATGGGATTGGATTCCCCGGCGGCGCTGATCAAGGTGTACGTCTCGCAGTCCAAGTGCTTTACCCTGGTCGACCGCGGTAAGGGCCTGCAGGCAGCGCAGGCTGAGCGGCAGCTCGCGGCGAGCGGTGAGGAGCGCGTCGGCTCCAACGTCGGCAAGGGCCAGATGAAGGCGGCCGACTATGTGCTGGTGCCCGATATCGCCAACCGCAACGGAAATTCCGGTGGCACCAACGCCGGCGGCATACTCGGTGGCCTGATGCCGCATGGCCTCGGGATGCTGGTGGGCGGGATAAGCCTGAAAAGCAAGACCGCCGATGTGGTGCTGACGCTGACCGACGTGCGTTCCACCGAGCAGGTGGCGCTCGAGCAGGGACACGCCAAAAAAACCGACATGGGCTGGGGCGCCGGCGGTGGCGGGGCCTTCTTTGGCGGCTTTGCCGCCGGTGGGGCGAGTAGTTACGCCAACACCGAGATCGGCCAGGTGGTGGCGATGGCCTACCTGGATGCCTACACCAAGATGGTCGCTGATCTGAAGAACAATGCGCCCGATGCCAAGGCCGACAACGTCCAGCAATCGGTCACCATGAGCAAGCCCGGAAAGATGTACGCCGATTCAAACCTGAAAGCTGCGGTGGTGCGCGACCTGGATCCCGGGATGACGCTGTACCCGACCGGGGACAAGGTGGGCGTGTGGTGGAAGGTCACGGACGAGCTGGGCAATGAAGGCTGGGTGGTCTCGACCTCCTTCCAGCTGGCCAAGTAACCGAAGGCAAACCTAAGGCCCGCGGGCGACCGCGGGCCGGTTTGCAATCGCCGGGCACCGTTTACGGCCGGCGCCGCCAGGCGCTAAGTCCGAGCGCGACGCCGCACACCGCCGCGACCCAGCCCGGCCACGACGGATTGAGCGCGAGACCTGCCCACACGAGCCCCGCCACGGCCAGCAACCCGCCGCTGATCAGCAGGTCGCGGCGCAAATCATCACGCGTCGCACTGCGCTGCATCGTCTCGACCGCTTCGTTTTGCACCGGCACCCGCAGCTTTCCGTGCCGCGACTGCTCGATCAGCCGCGTCAGCAGCGGCGGCAAGGCACGGGCGATCTCCAGCACGTCCGGCAGCCGACGGCGCACGCTGCGCCACAGTGCCCGCGGCCCGCTTTGCTCGCGCATCCAGCTGCGCAGCACCGGCGCCGCGGTCTGCCAGATATCGAGCTCCGGGTACAGCTGGCGGCCGAGGCCCTCGACGTTGAGCAGCGTCTTTTGCAGCAGGATCAGCTGCGGCTGAATCTGGCCATCGAAGCGGCGCAGCGCCTCGAACAAGCGCAGCAGCACCGTGCCGAAGGAGATCTCCTTCAGCGGCCGGTTAAAGATCGGCTCACAGATCGTGCGCACCACGGACTCCATTTCATCGATGCGCGTATCGGCCGGCACCCAGCCGGCCTGCACATGGAGCTGTGCGACCCGGCGATAGTCACGATCAAAGACCGCGAGAAAATTCTCGGCCAAATACCGCTGGTCGCCCAGATCGAGCGAGCCGACGATGCCGAAATCAACCGCTGCGTAGCGCGGCTGCCGCGGATCATCGATCAGCACGAAAATATTGCCGGGGTGCATGTCGGCATGGAAAAAATTATGGTGGAACACCTGCGTGAAAAAAATCCGCACGCCGTTTTCCGCCAGCCGGCGCATGTCCGTACCGGCCTCGCGCAGTCGCTGCAGATCCGAGATCGGCACGCCGTGGATGCGCTCCATCACCATCACGTCGGCGCGGCAGTAATCCCAGTAGACTTCCGGCACGTACAGGAGCGGTGAATCGGCAAAATTGCGGCGCAGCTGCGCGGCATTGGCCGCTTCGCGCATCAGGTCCAGCTCATCGAGCACGGTCTTTTCATACTCGCGCACCACTTCCACCGGCCGCAGCCGCTGCGCCCCGGGCCAGTAGCGTTGCGCCAGCCGCGCCAGCGTCCGCAGCACCTCAATGTCGCGGCTGATCACCCGGTGCATGCCCGGGCGCAGCACTTTGACGATGACCTCGCGGCCGTCGCGCAGTTTTGCCACGTGCACCTGGGCAATCGAGGCGGCCGCGAGCGCGGCGTCGTCAAAGGCACTGAACAGCTCAGCGATGGGCCGGCCAAAGGCCACTTCGATGGTCGCCCGCGCCTCGCTGCCGGCAAACGGCGGCACCTGATCCTGGAGCTTGGCCAGCTCATCGGCGATGTCCGCTGGCAGCAGATCGCGCCGCGTGGACAGCGCCTGGCCAAACTTCACAAAGATCGGCCCGAGTTCTTCCAGCGCGAGGCGCAGCCGTACCGCGCGCGGCGCCTGGCGGCGGCGCTGGAACCAGGTCCACGGCGACAGCAGAAACCAGAAGCGCAACGGCCGGTAAAGGTGAGTGGCCCGCACGAATTCATCCAGCCCGTGGTGGACCAGAACCCGCTGAATCTGGATCAGCCGGCCGATGACCTGCAGCTTCATGGGCTGGCGGGCCGGCGCGGCGACAGTGCGGCTGCGCGCCGCTGCAGATAATCGGCCTGCGCAGCGAGCCGCTCGAGCCGCTCGCGAAGCAGATCGACGCCGTGCAGGAACTGCTCGGCCTCGGCCTGCGGGACCAGAACCGCGCTTTCGTGGGCCAGGTATTCCGCGCCGTTACGCACGGCCGCAGCGGCTGCCTCCCGGCCCCACGCCAGGGTTGTGCGGGCCGCGCGCGCGAGCAGATGAGCGCCGATCGGGCCGAGCAGCATGCCGAGGCCCGCTTCCAGATCAGGGCGCAGCAGCCGCGCGAGCTGCTGGAACTGGCCGGCAATCTGCCCATCGCCGCTGATCGAAAGCTGCAGCGCGGCAGCATCCGGCGTCTGCTCCTCACGGAGCATAGCCATCAGCGCCAGTGGCCCGCCGCGGATGCCGGCGTCGGCCGGGCGCGGCGCGCCGAGCTGTACCGCAAGCCGCGTGCCGGTCGCGGCAATATTGATAGCGAATGGCAATGTCGTGCACTCGACGCACAGCGCCCGGCCGGCCAGTTCATTGCACAACGCACGGGCCCGCGGCGAATCTTCCAGGCCGCGATCCAGCATGCGCTGCAAAAGTCCCGTGAGCATTCAGCTGCGGTAGCCGCGGTGCACAGCGACGATGCCGCCCAGCAGGTTGTAGTAGCGGCACTGCTCGAACCCCGCCTCGCTCATCATGGCTTTGAGCGATTCCTGGTCGGGATGGCGGCGGATGGATTCGGCGAGATACCGGTAACTGTCGGCGTCACGCGTTACCAGGCGCCCCAGCGCCGGCAGCACGCTGAAAGAATAGGCATCGTACAAAGCACTGAGCGTGCTGTTCACCGGCTTGGAAAATTCCAGAATCAGCAGCTGGCCGCCCGGGCGCAGCGTGCGCCGCATGGCGCCAAGCGCCCGGGCTTTGTCGGTCACGTTGCGCAAGCCAAAGCCAATGGTGACGCAGTGAAAGCTCTGATCGGCGAAGGGCAGGCACTCGGCATCGGCCTGCACATAGGCGACGTTGCCGGCGACACCGCCGTTGATCAGCCGATCACGCCCGTGCCGCAACATGGCCGAATTGATATCGCTCAATATCACGAGGCCCGTGGGTCCTACCTGGCGCGCCAGTCCCGCGGCCAGATCGCCGCTGCCGCCGGCCACATCGAGGGCCCGGTCGCCCGCGCGCAGGCCAGTCAGGGACAGCGTGAAGCGTTTCCAAAGCCGGTGCGCGCCGCCTGACATCAGGTCGTTCATCAGGTCGTAGTGCGGAGCGACCGAGTCGAACACCGCCCGGACACGCCCGGCCTTCTCTTTCCAGGGGACCTGCTCGTAGCCGAAATCGGTGCTGTGCGGTTCGGTGCTGCTCATGGAGTTCAAAGGCGACGGATCGATGATCGGCCCATTCTATGGGGCTGCGGCAGGCGATGCGAACACCGGCCAGAGCGCCCGCTGCACCACGGGCTTGGATGTGAGGTCGGGGCGCGACCTTAGCTCGTGGCGGGGCCGTAGCATCGTGCCGCGAAGCCGCTGGTCAGCGCCTTGCGCAATCTGTCATGCACTGTGCCAAACGTTGACCCGCTCAGCCGGGGCCTTGGCAGCGCGTTTGCGCTCAGGCGGTGCCATCAAGGCCGCGCTTCCGGCATGCTTGCGGTGCCCATCCAGCCGGGCCCGCGATGCGCTGCAAGCCCTATAAAATAGGGTATTTCCGCGGTGAAGCGCCTTGCGGCGGTTGCGCGGCGCGCTGCGCGCCTTGCACGGCATCAGCGGCATCCAGAAGCGCGCGCGTTTTGATACCCTGCGGAAATTGTATGCGGCGCAATAAGAATGTGCCTGAAAAATGGGCTGACAAAAGTTACAAAGTGGTAGCAATTCGTCGCGAGTTCCATAAGAATCGCACCCGGTCGCGGCCCTGATAGGGCTCGACCAATGGGGGTCTTGTGAAGATTTGGCCGGGTGCATAACCCGGCCTTTCTTTTTTCAGGCGCCAGCCGTCCCGGCGCCGACCAGCGCCCGGTGCGCCTTACGGCATCGCATCCCGTGAGTGACCCGCCTGCGCCAGGCGTTGCAGGTACCGCTGCCAGTTCTCCTGCTGGTGTTCGCCCAAGTCGCGCAGGTACTGCCAGGTATACAGACCGGTGTTATGGCCATCATCGAAGATCAGACGAATCGCGTACTGGCCGATGGGTTCGACCGCCCGGATACCGACTTTTTCCTTGCCGGTGACCAGCAGCGGCTCGCCGTGACCGTGACCCTGCACTTCAGCCGACGGCGAGTTCACGCGCAGGTATTCGAACGGCAGCTCGTATTGCCGGCCGTCGGCAAAGCTGACAATCAGCGTGCGGGTGCGATCGCGAACGCGAATTTCGCTCGGTACATCCGTGCTCATTATGCCCCTCGCTTCAGTGCGGCCGATTTGCTATACAGAGCGGCCGCATGAATCCGACCGACACGTCAAAACCCGAACATTATCACCGGGTGGTCGATTGCCAGTGGGCCTGTCCGGCCCATACTGACGTGCCTGAATACATCCGGCTGATCGCCCAGGGGCGCTACGCCGACGCCTATCTGCTCAACCGCGACTCCAACGTCTTCCCCGGCATTCTCGGGCGGGTGTGTGACCGGCCCTGCGAGCCGGCGTGCCGCCGCGGCCGGGTCGAAGCCGAAGCCAAGCCGGTTGCCATCTGCCGGCTCAAGCGCACGGCAGCCGATTTGAAGGGTGACCTGAACGGGCGCCTGCCGCAGGGCCCTTACCCGCGCAACGGCAAGCGCATTGCCTGTATCGGCGCGGGCCCCGCTTCGCTGACCGTCGCCAATGATCTGGCGCCGCTCGGCTATGAAGTCGTCATCTTTGAGCGATCCTCGTCCCCGGGCGGCCTGATGCGCAGCAATATTCCCGCCTTCCGCTTGCCGCAGGCAGTGATTGACGAGGAGATCGGCCAGATCCTGAACATGGGTGTGGAGCTCAAGCTCGGCACCGCAGTGCAGAGCATGCGCCAGCTGCTCGAGCATGGCGGGTTCGATGCAGTCTTTGTCGGCTCGGGCGCGCCGCAGGGCAAGGAGCTGGTACTGCCGGGCCGGCACGATACCGACCGGGTCCACATCGGCATTACCTGGCTCGAGTCCGTGGCCTTTGGCCACGTCGGCTCGATCGGGGAGCGGGTGCTGATCATCGGCGTCGGCAATACCGCGATGGACTGCTGCCGCACCTCGCTCCGTCTCGGGGCCAAAAGCGTCAAGGTCATGGCGCGCAAGCCGCGCGGATTTTTCAAGGCGTCGGACTGGGAACTGGAAGACGCGGAAGCTGAAAACGTCGAGATCGTGGTGAACCATTCACCCAAGGCGTTCGTGATTGAGAACGGCCGGCTGGTCGGCATGCTGTTTGATCAGCTGCAATATGAAATGGACGGCCTGCAGATCCGCTCCGAACACGTCACCGGCCAGGTGACCATACCGTGCGACGACGTCATTCTGGCGATCGGCCAGGAAAACGCCTTTCCGTGGATCGAGCGCGATCTCGGGATCGAGTTTGATCAATGGAGCCGGCCGCGGGTCAATCCGCACAGTTTTCAGTCGACGCTGCCGCAGGTGTTTTTTGGCGGCGACGCGGCGCAGGGCCCGAAGAACATTATCTGGGCGGTCGAGCACGGCCACCAGGTGGCGATTTCGCTGCACCGGCTGCTGCAGGGCGCGGATGTCGACGACCGGCCGGTGTCGACCGTGCAACTGGCCAGCCGCAAGATGGGCATGCACGAGTGGTCGTACGCCAACGACTACGCACCGCTCGAGCGGCGGCTGGTGCCGCACGTGTCGCTCAAGGAGCGGTTCAAGAAGCTGAACATCGAGGTGGAGCTCGGCTTCACGCCGCAGCAGGCCGCCCAGGAAGCGCACCGCTGCCTGAACTGCGACGTGCAGACGGTCTTTGAAGCGAAGCTTTGCATCGAATGCGACGCGTGCATCGACATCTGCCCGGTCGACTGCCTTACCATCACCGCCAGTGGCGAGGAAGCGGAGCTGCGGCAGCAGCTGCGCGCGCCAGCCACGAATCCCGACCAGCCGCTGTATGTGTCGGCGGCGCTGAAGCAGACCGGCCGGGTGATGGTCAAGGACGAGAACCTCTGCGTGCACTGTGGATTGTGCGCCGAGCGTTGCCCGACCGCCGCCTGGGATATGCAAAAATCCACCGTATACTGGCCACACGCCGGAGACATGAAACAGGCATGCCAAACGCATCCCCAGCCAACCGCGTAAACGATTTCGCCATCAAGATCGCCACCGTCAACGGTACCGGTTCGGCGAGCGCCAACGGATTGCTGATGAAGGCCATCTTCCGCAGCGGCGTGCCCGTGGTCGGCAAGAATTATTTTCCGTCCAATATTCAGGGCGCACCGACCTGGTACGAGATCCGGGTCACGCACCGCAATCACCGTGCGCGCGCCGGTCAGGTCGATGTGATGGTGGCGCTGAACGCGGAGACTTACGCCCGCGACCTGCAGGAGGTCGTCTCCGGCGGCTATTTTATCTACGACTCCACCTGGCCGCGTCCGGGACTGCTGCAGCAGCGCGACGACATCACGGTGCTCGGCGTGCCGCTGGCGCAGCTGTGCAACGAGAATTTCGCCGGCGTGCGCACGCGCATCCTGATGAAAAACATCTGCTACGCGGGCGTGCTCGCGGCGCTCACGAGCCTGGATCTGGAAATCATCCGCACGTTGCTGGCCGAGACCTACGCCAAGAAGCCGGCGCTGGTCGACAACAACATGAAGGCGATCGAGCTCGGCTACCACTACGCGCGCGAACACTTCAGCTGCCCGCTGCCGCTGCGCGTCGAAAAGCTGGACGCGACCCGCGGCCAGATCATCATCGACGGCAATACCGCAGCCGGCCTCGGCTGCATCTATGCGGGGGCCACGGTCGGCGCCTGGTACCCGATCACGCCGTCCACCTCGCTGATGGACGCGTTCAAGAGTTTTGGCGACAAGCTGCGCGTCGATCCCAAGACTGGACGCAAGAATTACCTGATGATCCAGGCCGAGGATGAGCTCGCCTCGATCGGCATGGTGATCGGCGCGTCCTTCAATGGCGCGCGCGCCTTCACCGCCACCTCGGGTCCGGGGTTGTCGCTGATGCAGGAGTTCATTGGCCTCGGCTATTACACCGAAACGCCGGCGGTCATCTTCGACGTGCAGCGCGTCGGGCCTTCCACCGGGTTGCCGACGCGTACCCAGCAATGCGATATCCGCGCCGCGGCCTACGCCTCGCACGGCGATACCCGCCACGTGTGCCTGTACCCGGCCAATCCGGAGGAGTGCTTTCAGTTTGCACCGGCGGCCTTCGACCTGGCCGAGCGGCTGCAGACGCCGGTGTTCGTGCTCTCGGATCTCGACATCGGCATGAATGACTGGGTGTGTCCGGAATTCCAATGGGACGAGAACTACCAGCCGGACCGCGGCAAGGTGCTCGATGCCGAGCAGCTGGCCAAGATCGACAAGTTCTGGCGCTATTACGATCACGACAACGACGGCATTCCGCAGCGCACGTTGCCCGGCACGAGCTCGAAGGGCGCGTATTTCGCGCGCGGCTCAGGCCACAATCAGTACGGCCGTTACACCGAGGATTCCAAGGAATACCAGGTCGTGATCGACCGGCTGCGCAAGAAGTGGCTGACCGCGGCGCGCCTGGTGCCCAAGGCCGTGATCGAGGCGGACCCAAAAAACAAGCTGGCGATCGTGACGCTCGGCAGCGGCGATGGCGCGGCCCGCGAGGCGATCGAACGGCTCGCGGCCCACGGCGTGCCGGTCAATTACATGCGCGTGCGCGGCTTCCCGTTCGGCGAGGAGGTGGAGCGCTTCCTCGCGGCGCACGAGCTGTGCTTTGTCGTCGAGCAGAACCGCGACGCGCAATTTCGCGGCCTGCTGTTGCTGGAAACCGGCGTCGAAAAGGGGCGCATGCGCTCGATCCTGCACTACAACGGCATGCCGCTGACCGCCGGCTGCGTCGTCGACGGCGTGCTCGCGGTGATCGAACCGAAACGCTCCACAGCGCAGCTGGTCGGGTAGCGCGGATAGTGAGCTGCGCGAGGAAATCCTTATGACGTTCATGGCCAAGCCGAAAGTCGCCCATCCGGATCTGCCGAAAAACGCGCTCGGGCTGACGCGCCGCGATTACGAGGGTGCGCAATCGACGCTGTGCGCCGGCTGCGGGCACGATTCGATTACCGCGGCCATCGTCGAGGCGGTGTGGGCCAATTCGATTGAGCCGTGCGACGTGGTCAAGCTCTCCGGCATTGGCTGCTCGTCGAAGACCACCGCCTATTTTGTCAGTGGCGGGCACGGCTTCAACTCGGTCCACGGCCGCATGCCATCAGTCGCCACCGGCGCCAATGCCGCCAACCGTAAACTGCACTACATCGGGGTCTCGGGCGACGGCGATACGCTCTCGATCGGACTCGGGCAGTTCATTCATGCGATCCGCCGCAACATCAATATGGTGTACATCATCGAAAACAACGGCGTGTACGGTCTGACCAAGGGGCAGTTTTCGGCTTCGGCGGATCTTGGCAGTACGGCCAAGAAGGGCGAGGTCAACAACCAGCCGCCGATCGATCCGGTGCAGCTGGCGCTGACGCTCGGCGCATCATTCGTGGCCCGCAGCTTCTCCGGCGACAAGGCGCAGCTGGTGCCGCTGCTGCAGGCGGCCATGCATCACCCGGGCTTCGCGCTGATCGACGTGATTTCCCCGTGCGTGACTTTTAACGATCACGAAGGCTCCACCCGTAGCTATGAGTACGCCCGCGAGCACTACGAGGAGGCGGTGCACACCGATTTCGTGGCGCCGGCCGCGCCGATCAACGTCAGCTACGGCGAAGGTCAGGTGCTCGGCGTGACCATGCACGATGGCAGCCGCGTGTTTTTGCGCAAGGTCGATCCGGATTACGATCCGACCAATCGCGGCACGGCACTGGAGATCATCCAGCACCGGCTGCGCCTGGGCGAATACCTGACCGGTCTGCTGCACGTCGGCACTGAGCAGGCCGAATTTCACGCGCTCAATCAGACCCCGGACGAGCCGCTCAATGCGCTGCCTTATGCGGTGCTGAATCCGGGCGCCAAGGCGCTGAGCAAGGTGCTCGAACGCTTTCGCTAGGGTGAGGGCGCGGCGCGTTCGGTTTGCAGCGCCGCCGCGGAATCTCTAGACTGCGCCACCAATTTTTATCCGGGAGTAGTTCAGTGGGCAAAGGCGATCGCAAGACCCGTCGCGGCAAGATTTACGCCGGTTCGTTCGGCAAGCTCAGGCCCAAGGATCCGGCCAAGCGCAAGGCCGCGAAGGCCAAAGCCAGGGGCAAGATTCGCCGCTGATCTCCCGGTTCACCGCGGCTCACGGGGCGTTGCCCGCGCTCCAGTCGCGCTAGCGATGGCGGTAAGAATGCCGGCCAGGATACGCGTTGGGCTCGGCGGGCACCCCGGTACGGCTACGTCGACGGGCAGTACGTCCGAAACTCGCCCGCGACTGGCGTAGCTTTCGCCAAAGATGCCGCCGGTGCAACCGCAATCGCCGAGGGCAACCACGAGCTTAGGATCGGGTGTGGCCTCATAGGTTCGACGCAGCGCCACTTCCATGTGTTTCGATACCGGGCCCGTCACCAGCAGAAGATCGGCGTGCCGCGGGCTTGCCACGAATCGGATACCGAGCCCTTCGAGGTTGTAGAGGGGATTGTTGAGCGCGTGGATCTCAAGCTCGCAGCCGTTGCACGAGCCCGCATCGATGTGACGGATGCACAGTGCCCGGCCGAGCACAGCCCGAATGTGCGCCTGCAGACTGTCGCGAATGCGCAAGTCTTCGTCCGGCGGCGGTGGTTGCTCGGACACGATGCCGACGGCGGCGATCTGGCGCAGGGTCTTTAACATGTCAGTGCGCTACAAGTCATGGCCACTGTAGGAGAGGTTGAAGGACTTATTAATGAGCGGGAAATCAGGAATGATGTTGCCGATGATGGCGTGCTCGAGTACCGGCCAGTTCTGCCACGAGGGATCATGCGGGTGACAACGGCGGATTGTTCCGGCGGGGCCGGCTTCGAGCGCGACCCATACCGGTCCCCGCCAGCCCTCGATCAGGCCTGCGCCGATCGCCCCGTCGGCGGGAACGCGCACATTCGTGCGATGCGATCCCTCTGGTAGCGCACCGAGAATATGCTGAATCAGCCGACACGATTCCTGCAGCTCATCGAATCGAACGGCAACTCGCGCGGCCACGTCGCCGTCGGTGCGAATAATCTTCTGCACTGAAAGCTGCGCGTACGGTTCGCACGGCAGGTCGCAGCGCAGATCAAACGCTTGGGCGCTCGCCCGACCCGCGAGCCCCGTGAGCCCCAGACGTGCGGCCAGTTCAGGCGCCACCGTGCCGGCGCCATTGAATCGATCGCGCACGCCCTCGTGCTCGTCATAGATCACCCGCAGCCTCAGTACCTCGTCGGCGATCTCCCGCAGGCACTTGCGCAGCGATGGTGCGGTATTTTGCGCCAGATCCCGGCGCGTGCCGCCTGGTGCGATTGCATCCATCAGGTAGCGTTCCCCGAGGGACTCGTGCGTGGCGCGCAGGAGCCCCTCCTTCAACCGCGAAAATTGCGCCAGTCCAAAGGCGAATCCGGCGTCGTTACCGAGTGCCCCGAGGTCACCTAGGTGATTGGCCACGCGTTCGAGCTCCAGATACAGCGCGCGCAGCCAAGCCGCTCGCGGCGGGATCTCTTCCCCGGCCATGCCCTCGAGCGCCTGGCAGTACGCCCACGAATAGGCGACCGCGGAGTCGCCCGATACGCGCGCGGCGAGTCGGTGTGCGTCGAGGATCGGCAATTGTGTGAAGCGCTGTTCGATACCCTTGTGCGTGAAGCCTAAACGCTCCTCCAGTCTCAACACCTTCTCCCCGACCACCGAGAAGCGAAAGTGTCCCGGCTCAATGATGCCGGCATGTACGGGTCCGACCGCAACCTCATGTACGCCATCACCCTCGACGCGCACGAACGCGTAGTCGTCGAGGTCTGCTTGGGCGCCTGGCGCGGACAGCGGCGGGTCAATCAGTGGCCGGTAGCCTGGCGGCCAGGCCGCGTGGCGCAACCACGGGCGGGTGTCCGCATCGGTGGAACGCAAGCCGGTGAGATCTGCGATCGCCCGCTGCATCCGCACGGCGGCCGGGAAGAGGTCGCCGATTCCCGGGTAGGGGCTCTCGGGACGGGCGATCGGCACTGACAGCAGCAATCCCCTCCGCTCGGCAAGAAACGCCGCGCGAATGGTCGGCGTTCCACGCTCATCCGCGCTCGCCCAGAGCGCCAGGAGCCTGCCGGCGGCGGCGAAATCCTGCGCGACCTGCCGCCACTGATCAGGCGACACCGCGAGCGCGCACAGTCCCGGGGCGCCGGGTTGCGGCGGGCTGTGCGAGAACCACGTGTGCATTGGCATCTCACTCGCCTCCAATCAGACGCGCCGCCGCGCGATACCAGTCCGCCAGGTACGGCGGCACGTAGAGGCCGAGCATGAGAACGATGGCGAGGTGAGCAAACACTGGCAGGAGCGCCGGCGGGTGCGGCAGGCGCTTCGCCGTCGTTTCACCAAATACCATGGGCTGCACGCGCCCGAAGATCGCGGCAAAGGCGATGCCGAGGGCCGCGACCAGAATCGGCGTTGCCCAGGGCTGCTCTCTCATCGCGGTCGTGAGGATCAGAAACTCGCTGGCAAACACCCCGAACGGTGGCATGCCGAGGATCGCAAGTGAGCCCATCATGAGGCCCCAGCCGATGGCGGGGCTGAGCGTGATGAGGCCACGGATATTCTCGATAAGTTGCGAGCCTGCCTTCTGCGCCGCATGACCCACGGTAAAGAAAATCGCCGATTTTGTGAGCGAGTGCACTGTCATGTGCAGCAGCGCGGCAAAGTTTGCCACCGGTCCGCCCATGCCAAAGGCAAAGGTGATGATGCCCATGTGCTCGATCGAGGAGTAGGCGAACAGGCGCTTGATGTCGCGCTGGCGCCAGAGGAAGAACGCGGCCAACACCACCGAGAACAGCCCGAAGCCCATGAGCATCTGCGACGGCAGCTGTGAGTGCAGGGAGCCCTCGACCAGCACCTTGCAACGCACCACCGCGTAGATGGCGACATTGAGCAGCAGGCCTGAGAGCACCGCCGAGATCGGCGTTGGGCCTTCTGCGTGCGCGTCCGGGAGCCAGTTGTGCAGCGGAGCAAGCCCCACCTTCGTCCCATACCCTACAAAGAGGAACACAAACGCGAGTCCGAGCACCGTCGGCTCGAGATGGCCTTTCACCGCGTTCAGATGCGTCCAAAGGAGCGCCGTCCCGCCCTCGGCACCGAGAACCTTCTCGGCGGCAAAGTACAGGAGAATCGTGCCGAAAAGTGCTTGCGCGATGCCCACTCCGCAGAGGATGAAGTACTTCCATCCCGCCTCCAGACTGGCGGGTGTTCGATAAAGCGTCACCAGCAGCACGGTGGAGAGGGTTGCCGCCTCCATCGAAACCCACAGGAGCCCCATGTTGTTGGTCGTGAGTGCGACCAGCATCGTCGTCATAAACAGCTGATACATGCTGTGGTAAAGGCGCAGCCGCGGCGCGGCGACTCGCCCGTGAGTCATCTCCACGCGCATGTAGGGGCGGGAGAAGATCGAGGTGGTCAGGCCTACAAGGGCTGTGAGCGTAACCAGAAAGACGTTGAAGGGATCGATGAAAAACTGCTCGTGCCCGACCAACAGGGGACCTTCGTTCACGACCTGTGCCGTGAGGGTGCAGGCGGCAAGAAATGTAATCAGGCTCACCCCGACGTTCAGATCCGCGGCCCAACGCCGAGCTCCGAAGAAGGCGAGGAGCAGAGCGCCACAGAGGGGGGTGCCGAGCAGCAGCAGGAGCAGCATCGATCAGTTCCCCCGACCAGAGTGAGCCGGCTCGGGTGACGGATTCTTTTCGAACGTGGGACTCTCCTTGAGGGATTCGAGGTGGTGTAGGTCGAGACTGTCGAACTGCTCGCGGATCTGGAAGAAAAAGACCCCGAGGACCAGTACCGCGACCAGCACGTCGAGCGCGACCCCGAACTCAACGATCATCGGCATACCATAGGTCGCGCTCATCGCGCCAAAGAACAGTCCGTTCTCCATCGACAGAAAGCCCACGACCTGTGACATGGCTTTGCGCCGCGTGATCATGGTGACGAAGGAAAGCAGGATTACGGCCAGGGCAATGCCGATCGCGCTGCGCGTGGCGGTACTTGCGAGCGCGGCAATCGGCTGCGCGAGACCGAAGGCAAAGACAACAACCAGCAAGCCAATGAGCATCGTCCCCGAGATATTGAGCAGCGGCTCGGTGTCCCAGTAGACCTGCAGGCGGCGGATGAGCCGGTGTAGCAGCCAAGGCAGCAGCAGGACTTTAAGCGCCAGCGTCAGGGCGGCCGACAGGTACAGGTGATGCTCGCCGGTACGCCACGCAAGGAGGAGAGTCGCCACAAACAGGATTGCTCCCTGTATGGCAAGCAGATTGACGAGCGTCACGATGCGCCGCTGCGCGAGCATCGCAAACGACAAGAGCAGCAGCAGCGCAGCACACAGGTTCAAAAGTTGCAGGTCGAAAGGGGTTCCAGCCACGGCTCAAGCTCCAAGTAACAAGTGCACGAGCAGTCCGAGGACCGCGAGCAGAAAGGCGATCGCGAGAAACTCCGGGACGCGAAACACGCGCAGCTTGGCCGAAATCGTCTCGATGAAGGCCAGGGCCGCTCCGGTCACGGTGAGCTTCGCGGCCAGCAACGGAATCGAAGCCAGCAGCGACAGTGGCCCGCCGGCGCCCGTTGAGATGCCCCAGGGGAGGAAGAGCGCAAAGCCGATGCAAGCATAGTTGAAGAGCTTGAGTGCGGCCGCCCACTCCATCAATGCAAGGTGGCGCGCCGAGTACTCCAGCACCATCGCCTCGTGGATCATGGTGAGCTCGAGATGCGTTGCCGGATTGTCGATGGGGATGCGCGCGTTCTCGGCGAGCAGTATCAGGGTGAAAGCAAGGGCCGTGAACGCAAGACTCGGATAAAGCCCCAATTTCTGCGTGGCCAGATTCTCAGCAATGGCGGGCAGCGCCGTGGTCGCAGAAATCATCGAGGCGACGAAAATGACCATCAGCAGGGCGGGCTCGGCGAGAAAACCGACCATCATTTCGCGGCGCGCGCCAAGCGTGCCAAAGGCGGTGCCGATGTCTATCGCCGCCAGCGACATGAAGACCCGTGCGGTAGCCAGCAGACCCACCAGCGCGATGGCATCGGCCGCGATCGTGAATGGCAGACCCGTGCCCATCGAGGGAATGATGCCGGCGGCCACCACCATTGCGCCAAAGACGACGTAGGGCGCCGCGCGGAAAAGTGGCGAAGCGTTGTCAGCGATCACCGCATCCTTATGAAAGAGCTTGCGAATACTGCGGTATGGCAGCCAGATGCTCGGCGCCCGTCGGTTCTGCAGCCACGCGCGACACTGATTCACCCAACCGAGAAACAGCGGTGCGGCCGCGAGGGCTGCGATCAGCTCGAGTGCCTGGGTGAGAATCTCGAGCGGCTTCATAGCATGAGCGCCAGTAGCGCGATGAGCGTGATGAAGCTGTACAGCAGGTACGTGGAGATGCGTCCTTGCTGCAGCCAGGCGAAGCGGTCTGCCGTGCGTTGCACGAGCCTCCCCAGCGGCACGTACAGCCATTGCCAGATGCGATCGCCTACGACGACGCCGTAGCGGGGCGCAGAGTCGAAGGCCGACGGCAATTCTCGCTTCATGGCGAAGAAGGCCTCAAAGATGTGACGGATTGGCTGACCGAAGCCCTCAGCGGTGTCTTGCATGCGTGCGTTCAGGCGCCCAAAGCCGCCATCCCAGGCAGCGGCGCGCCGCACACGGTGGTGATAGAAGCGCCGCACCAGAAGTGCCGTGAGCACGACGATGCTCGCCAGCGCAATGAGAAAGACGGGCGCGGAATAGGAGGTTTGCCGGCCGGCCAGCGGCACCAATAACCACCACGGCGCGCCCGTGTTCGGCAGCAAGGCACCGCTGAATTGCGCCACTACGGTGCGCAGGGCGCCGATGACGTACGTGGGCAGCAGACCCAGCAGCAAACAGCCGAGCGCGAGCCAGATGAGACCGATGCGCTCGAGGAGACCCGCATCGTGGGCGCGCGCCAAGGCGGGTTCCCGTGGCTGACCGAGGAAGATGACACCGAAAAACTTGACCATGACGTAGGCGGCAAGCGCGGCCGAGAGCGCCACCAGGGCGGCGCCGACCGGCACGATCATGTTGACGAATGTCCGGGGCACCTGGTGCGCGAAGAGGAAAGCCTGCAGGAGAAGCCACTCGGACACGAAGCCGTTGAGGGGTGGCAGGCCTGCCGTCGCGAGCGCCCCGATGAGGGTGAGCCACGCGACCCATGGCATGCGATGAATGAGGCCGCCCAGACGCCCCAAGTTGCGTTCACCGGTTGAGTGGAGAACCGCTCCGGTACCGAGAAAGAGCAGACTTTTCATGAACGCGTGATTGAGGCTGTGGTACAGAGCCGCGATCAGCGCGAGTGCGGCGAGCGCATTCATGCCCACGCCGTGGAACACGATGCCAAGCCCGATGGCTGCAAAGACGATGCCGAGGTTCTCGATCGACGACCAGGCGAGCAGGCGCTTCATATCCGTCTGGACCGCTGCGAATATCACACCATACAGAGCACTGAAAAGACCGAGGGCGAGGAGCACCAGACCCCACCACCACTCGGGTTTTCCCAGCAGATCGAAGGACACGCGCAACACACCGTAGGCGGCCATCTTCAGCATCGCCCCGCTCATCAGCGCCGAGACGGGTGAGGGAGCCGCCGGGTGCGCTTCGGGCAGCCACACGTGCAGTGGCACGAGTCCCGCCTTCGCCCCGAAGCCAAACAGGGCGAGCAAGAAAGCGACAGCGGACCAGTAGGGAGTGAGATGGGCGCCGCGCATCGCATCGAAGGTGAACTGCCAGCTCCCGCCCTGCATGACCCCGAAGCTCAGCAGAATGGCGAGGGCCCCAACGTGCGCGACCAGGAGGTAAAGAAACCCCGCACTGCGAATCTCGGGAAGGCCGTGTTGAGTGGTCACTAGGAAATAGGACGACAGCGCCATGGTTTCCCACGCCACCATGAATGCGTATGCGTCGTCCGCGAGGAGCACGAAACCCATGCTGGCCAGAAACAGGTGGTACTGCAGGCACATGAGTCCTGGTGGTGTTCCCGCGCCACGACGGAAGTAGCCCGCCGCAAAGATGGAGATGCCGGCAGAAGTGGCACCCAGGAGGAGGAGGAAGAAGCTCGCGAGCGCATCACGCCGCACATGCATTGGCAGATCCGGCAGACCGACTACGAGAACCGCCTGCTCGGAAGGCGCTCCAAGACTCATCGCGGCCACGACCGCAAGCGCCACGCCGCACAGGGCGCCGAGCGGAAAGAGCATCCGACCGACAAAACCGATGCTCATCGGACGCAGCAGACCTGCGACCCCAATCAGCGCCCAAAGCGCCAGGAGCGCAAGGCAGGCGTGCAGCGGTGAGTCGATTTCCAGCATCACACCAAGTTCAACTCAGATACGTGTTCGATTATAATAGGACTCAACGAACACTGTCGCACCCGTTAAAGGATGGCCGTGGCGCTCGAGGACCGTACTGCACGACTGACGATACTCATCGATCCCCGCAAGAAGAGTGTCTTCGAACGCTTGTGTGCCGAGGAGGACGCAACGCCCTCGCAGGTCGTGCGACGCCTCATCCGGCGCTACATCGAGGAGCGCACCGGACGACCCTGGACGCCCACGGAGGCAACGGCCAAGGCCACCGCGCGGCGCGTCGCAAGGTCGTGAGCCTACGCCAGGACGCCGCCAGTTAAGGGAAGAGGTAAGGGGTGGTGATGGCGCCCGGCGCGCCCGGAATCGAGTTTGCGGAGAACTTCGCCGCTGCCCTGAAGCGTGCGGCCGGCGGGGTCGACTGAGCGGAGCGGGCTCTTACAGGATGTAGCGACTCAGATCCTCGTCCTTGGCCAGCGATCCAAGATGCTCCTCCACGTAGTGGCCATCGACCACGACACTTGAACCGCTGCGCGCGTCGGCATCAAAGGAGATGGTCTCAAGTAGCCGCTCCATCACCGTGTGCAGCCGGCGCGCGCCGATGTTCTCGGTCCGCTCGTTGACGTGGTGCGCGAGTTCCGCGATCCGCCGCACCCCGTCGGCCGTAAACAGCAGCTCCACCGTCTCCGTGCCGAGCAGCGCCTTGTACTGCGCGGTCAGCGACGCATCCGGCTCAGTCAGAATGCGTACAAAGTCCTCCACCTTCAACGAGTCGAGTTCCACGCGGATCGGAAACCGGCCCTGCAGCTCGGGGATCAGGTCCGAGGGCTTGGACATGTGGAAGGCGCCGGAGGCAATGAACAGCACGTGGTCGGTCTTCAGTGAGCCGTATTTGGTCGCCACGGTGCAGCCTTCCACCAGCGGCAGCAGGTCGCGCTGCACGCCCTCGCGCGAGACGTCGGCGCCGACCGTTTCCTGGCGCCGCGCAATCTTGTCGATCTCATCGATGAAGACGATGCCGTTTTGCTCGGCGTTGGCAAGCGCGCGCGACTTGAGCTCCTCCTCGTTGATGAGCTTGCCAGCCTCCTCGTCGGTCAACAGGCGCAGCGCATCATTGATCTTCATGCGCTTGGTGCGGGTCTTGTTGCCGCCAAGGCTCTGGAACATCGACTGCAGCTGCTGCTGCATGTCTTCCATGCCCGGGGGCGCCATGATCTCCACGCCGAGCGGTATGGCCTTGAGCTCGACCTCGATTTCCCGCCCGTCGAGCTCGCCACGCTCGAGCATGGCGCGGAATTTCTGCCGCGTTTCCGCATCGCGCGGCACCGCCGGCTCGTCGGTCGAAAAACCCATCTGCCGCGGTTTGGGCAGCAGCACGTCGAGCACCCGCTCCTTGGCCGCCACCACCGCCTGATCGCGGACGCGGATGACTTCCTGCTCGCGGGCCATCTTTACCGCCACGTCCGCCAGTTCCTTGACGATCGAATCGACCTCCCGCCCGACGTAGCCGACCTCGGTGAATTTGGTGGCTTCGACCTTGACGAACGGCGCGTTGGCCAGGCGCGCCAGGCGCCGCGCAATTTCGGTCTTGCCGCAGCCGGTCGGGCCGATCATCAGAATGTTCTTCGGCGTGATTTCCTGACGGAGCGATCCGTCGACCTGCATGCGCCGCCAGCGGTTGCGCAGCGCAATGGCCACGGCACGCTTGGCGTCGGCCTGGCCAACGATGTGCTTGTCCAGTTCCTGCACGATCTGGCGCGGCGTCACGCGGACAGTTCCTCGATGATCAGGTTGCGGTTGGTATAGATGCAGATATCGGCGGCGATGCCGAGCGCGCGTTCGGCGATCGTGCGTGCATCGAGCTCGGTGCTGTCGAGCAACGCGCGGGCCGCAGCCTGCGCGTACGGGCCGCCCGAGCCGATGGCCGCCGCCGCGTGCTCGGGCTCGATCACATCGCCACTGCCGGAGATGATAAAAAGGCTTTTCGGATCCCCGACCAGCAGCAGCGCTTCCAGTCGGCGCAGATAGCGGTCGGTGCGCCAGTCCTTGGCCAGCTCGATCGCCGCGCGGGTCAGGTTGCCGAATTTCTCGAGCTTGCCTTCAAAACGCTCGAACAGCGTGAAGGCATCGGCCGTGCCGCCGGCAAAACCGGCCAGCACCGTGCCGTTGAACAGCTTGCGCACCTTGCGGGCGTTGGCCTTCATGACGGTGTTGCCGAGGGTCACCTGGCCGTCGCCCCCTAAGGCGATGCTGGTGCCCCGCCTCACTGCCAGGATAGTGGTCGCATGCGGCTGGAATGCGTCGCTCATCTTCTGTTTTTTATCCTTGAAATCAACAGCTTAGCTGCGGCGTCGCGCCCGGGGGTGGGATGCTTCGTATGTGCGGGCAAGGTGCTGAAAATCAAGGTGTGTGTAGACCTGCGTGGTGCTGATGTTGGCGTGCCCGAGCAGCTCCTGGACCGCGCGCAGATCGCGGCTGGACTCGAGCAAATGCGTCGCAAAGGAGTGGCGCAGCAGGTGCGGGTGGACGCCGAAAGAGAGCCCCTGTAACTGCGCGCGCCGCGCGACCCGGGTCTGCACCAGACGCCTGCTGATGCGCCGGCCGGAGCGGCCGATGAACAGCGCCCGTTCGCCGGCGCTCGCCCACTGGGCCCGCTCGGTGAGCCAGCGGCGCAGCACCCCGCAGGCCACGCGGCCCACCGGCATGATGCGGGTCTTGCTGCCTTTGCCGAGCACCCGCGCGGTGCCGTCGGCCAGGTCGAGCTGCGGCACATCCAGGCCCACCAGCTCGCCGAGCCGCAGACCCGATGAGTACAGCAGCTCGAGGATCGCGCGGTCACGCAGCTCCAGTGCATTCTTCGGCTCAAAGTCCAGCAGCCGCGCCATCTGATCGGTGTCGATGGACCCAGGCAGCCGGCGACCCGCCTTGGGCGCCCGCACATCGATCGCCGGATTGCCGGGCAGCTCGCCCTCGCGCATCAGATATTTAAAAAACGTACGCAGTGCCGACAGCCGCCGCTGGATGCTGCGCGCCCCGAGTCCCGCGGCGTGGCTGCGCGCAGCAAAGGCCCGCACGTGCTTGGAATTTAAGTCGCGCCAGTGGCCGAGCTTCTGCTGCGTGCACCATTGGCACAGTGCGCCAAGCTCATGGGCATAGGCGGCTACGGTATGCGCCGAGAGCCGCCGCTCCGTGGCGAGGTGGCGTGCGAAGCGATCGATCCACAGCGGATCGGGGCTCATCGGAACTCAGACGCGGCCGAGCGCGTCCGCAATCAGTTCGCCCATGCGCAGCAGGAATTCCGTGCTCATGCCGGGATGAAACCGGTCCCGCTCGACGCTGCCGAGCGCCAGCAGCCCCGGCGGCTCCCGCGCCATCAGCGGTACCAGCGCCACCGAACCGATATCGGCCGCTTCGGCGCCGAACAGAAACTCGCGCTGCGAGTCGCGCACCTGGCCGCAGCGCGGCTTGCCAGCGGCAAACAGTGTTTCAAAGCTGCGCAAGGCCGGATCATCGGGCGGCACGGTGCGCAACAGGCGCGACGGCGGCAACCCGTCAGCGGCACCGGGCAGCACCAGTACGGCGTGCCGGGCATCAAAACTTTCGCGCAGACTGGATTCGATCTGCGCCAGTGCCTCGGCCCGGTTCCCCGTGCGCAGGAGCCGGCGCGTCAGCACGTGAATTTTCTCGGCCAGCTGATCGTTGGCGCGCGCGACGCGCACAAATTCCACCAGCTGCTGCTCCTGGGCGAGCTGTTTTTCCCGCAAAACCTCGACCTGGCGCTCGATCAGCGAGATGGTCGCGCCGCTGCGCGGATGGTAGAGCCGCAGGCGGGTCAGCAGTTGCGGATTGCGCTCGAAGAAATCGGCATGCTGCAGCAGGTAGCTCGTAACGGTCTGCTCTTCGGCGTTCTCGGTCGGCACCGGTTGCGGCTGACTGCTGCTCATCCGTTCATCCCCTTTTGCTTGCGATCAAAGATCCACGTAGCCGGCAAAGGCGATCTCGGCCGGGCCCGTCAGCCAAAGCTGCGCACCCGGGCCGTCCCAGTGTACGCCGAGGCGGCCGGCGGGCACATGTACCTGCACCTCCGGACCCAGCAGCCCGATGCTGCGGCCGACCGCCACCGCGGCGCAAGCGCCAGTGCCGCAGGCCAGCGTTTCCCCGGCACCGCGCTCGTAGACTCGCAGGCTTATGTGTGCGGAGTCCAGGATTTGCATGAAGCCGACATTGACCTGACGCGGGAATTGCGGGCAGTGCTGCAAGGCCTGGCCGATGCGCTCCACCGGAGCGCTCTCCACCGCCTCGACTCGCAGCACCGCGTGCGGATTGCCCATCGACACCACGCCGAATTCGATCTGGTCGGCGCCGAGCTTGAGCGTGTAAGTGGCGGCGACTGAGCCGGTCAGGAACGGCAGCGATGCCGGGTCGAAATCCGGCACGCCCATGTCGACCGAGACCAGGCCATCGTTGCCGATCTGCGCCTTGACGATGCCGGCCAGGCTGTCCATTGGGATCTGCGCGCCGTTGCCGCGGCCGCGGCGGTGCAGCAGCAGCGCCACGCAGCGCGCGCCGTTGCCGCATTGCTCGACCTCGCCGCCGTCGGCGTTGAAGACACGATAGAAGACCTCGGTACCGCTTTGGCGCGGCGGCTGCAGCACGAGAGCCTGATCAAAGCCGATGCCACGGTGCCGGTCGGCTAACTGTCGCCACTGCTCGGGACTTGGCAGGCGGGCCTCAGTCGGCGCGTCGAAGACGATGAAATCATTCCCAAGGCCATGCATCTTGGTGAATTCGATGCGCATCGCCAGAGCATACCCGATCCGCCCGGCGCTCAGGGGTGAACGCCACCGGGCGCGGGCTCAGCCGCCGGATGCTTTGTCAAACAAGGCGTGCTTAAGTCGGTAGATCGACGAGATGTCTTCTTCACCGAAACCGTCGTCGAGCAGCACCGCGTAGTCGCCCAGTGTTTCCTCGATGACCGGCAACTTGACGCCAGCGCGCTGCGCCATGGCCTGGCAGATGCGCAGATCCTTCGCATGCAGCCGCACGCGAAATCCCGCCGGATAACTGCCGGCGGCCATGTTGGGGCCGCGCTTTTGCAGGTACCAGTTGCCGGCCGCGCCGCGGCTCAGCGTGCTGATGACGGTGTTGAGGTCAAGGCCCTGCGCCGCGGCGAACGCCAGCGCCTCGGCGTTGGCCCGGTTCACGCCGGCGCAGATAATCTGATTGGTGGCTTTGGCGGCCTGGCCGGCGCCGTGCGGTCCGAAATGGGTAATCGTGGTACCCATGGCCTGCAGCACTGGCATGGCGCGCGCGACCGTCGGCGCATCGCCGCCCACGAGAATCGCCAGCGACCCCTGCTGCGCGCCCTCGACGCCGCCGGTGACCGGCGCGTCAAGAAATTGCACGCCGAGTGTGGCGAGCTCCACGGCCACCGCCCGCGCCGTGTCGGCCGATATGGTGGAGCAATCGATGACCAGCTGGCCGGGGCGCAATGCCGGCCGGATCGTATCGAGCAGCTGCTGCACATCCTGGTCAGCGGAAACGCAGATGACGATGGTGTCGCAGGCGCTGGTCAGCGCCGCTGCCGTCGCGGGTGCCTGGCAGCCAAGCTCGGCGGCGAGCGCCGTGGCGCGCGCGCCGGTGCGGTTCCAAACTGCGGTGAGCAGTCCCGCCTGGTGCAGGCGCCGCGCCATCGGCGCGCCCATGGCGCCTAAGCCAATGAATCCTGTCCGCATGATGTTGAAGTCCCCACAACGGCGGTGCGCCGGAGAGGGGAATTTAGCAGGCCCGGGGCCTTATGTGGCAGTGTCGGGAGCTAGGTGCCCTCGGGGGCGGTGCCGCAGTAGTCCTGCACCGCCTGCCGCGCCCGCACGCGCGCCGCGTCAGCCTCGTCATCCGATAAGTAAACGCGGTTGCCGTCTTTATCTTCGTTGTAAATGCGCCGCGCAATGATGGCGTGCTGGTACTCGTCCTGGGCTTTCTTGCATTGCTCGGCACGGGCGGCAGCGACATCGTTCTGCACCGCGCGCTTGGTGTCGGCCGATGGCGGCGCAGCAGGCGGCGGTGCCTTGGCAGGTTGCTTGGCAGCCGGCTGGCTGGCGTCGCCGGCGGCATCATCGACACGGTGCAGCGTTTCGGTGCCGGCCACCCGGTCGGCTCCCGGTGTTGGCCGGTCACTGCAGTCGCGGGTCTGCTGACTACAGTAGATCTCGGCGGCGCCGGCGGTACCGAGCCACGCCAGCGTCAGCATCAGGGCAGTCAGTTTGCGCATCGGACCATCTCCATTGACAGCCCAGTATCCGTCCAACGGCCGGCATAAAAAGTGAACTGGTTCACAAAGGAATTTTACTGTCGTCACACTCCGGACAGCGATTCTGCCGGTCGCAACGCACCACAGCCGCCGGGCCTCCGGGCCGGGGCAACTATACGGCGGGCTTGTGCAGTAACGCCAGTGGCGGCTACTCGACGCGCTCGCCGTGCAGCGCGAGGTCGAGGCCCTCGCGTTCTTCTTCGACAGTCACCCGCAGCCCGATCGTCAGGTCGATGACCTTCAGAATGAGCAGGCTCATGCCGAAGCCATAGATCAGCGTCGTGCCGACCCCCCACAGTTGCGTCAGCACCGTGCTGTCAACGCCGCTGTAGAGCTTGCTGACCAGGGCACCGGTCAGCAGCGCACCGACGATGCCGCCGATGCAGTGCACGCCAAAGGCGTCGAGCGAATCATCGTAGCCAATGGCTTTCTTGAGCGCCGTGGCGCTCAGGAAGCAAACGATGCCGGCGATCGCCCCGATGATCATCGCGCCGTTGGGCAGCACGAAGCCGGAGGCCGGCGTTATGGCCACCAGCCCGGCGACCGCACCGGAGGCGATGCCTAAAACGCTCGGTTTGCCCTTGGTGAGCCACTCGGCAAACATCCAGGCGAGCGCCGCGGCGGCGGTGGCAAACTGGGTGACGGTCATCGCCATGCCGGCGCGCCCGTCGGCGGCGACCTCGGAGCCGGCGTTGAAGCCAAACCAGCCGACCCACAGGAGCGATGCTCCGACCACCGTATAGGCGACGTTATGCGGGGCCATCGGTTCCTTGCCGTAACCGACGCGCTTGCCGAGCATCAGCGCCGTGGCCAGGCCGGCGATGCCGGCGTTGATGTGCACCACAGTACCGCCGGCGAAATCCAGCACGCCTTTGAGATTGAGCCAGCCGGAGGGCTCCCACACCATGTGCGCGATCGGGACGTAGACCACCAGCGACCAGATACCCATGAACCACAGCATCGCCGAGAACTTCATGCGCTCGGCAAACGAGCCGCAGATCAGCGCCGGCGTGATGATCGCGAAGGTCAGCTGGAACATCGAGTAAACGACTTCAGGAATGGTCGGCGCCAGATGCGAGACCGTCGTGGTCTTCGCGTCGGCGAGTGAAATGGCGCCGCTCATGAACAGCCGCGAAGTGCCGCCGAGAAATGGCGTGCTGCCGGGCGTGAAGGCCAGCGAATAGCCGCAGATCCACCACAGGATCGTGACCAGGCAGGTGATGGCAAAGCTTTGCATCAGCGTGGCCAGCACGTTCTTCTGGCGCACCATGCCGCCGTAAAACAGCGCCAGGCCCGGAATGGTCATCATCAGCACCAGGGCGGTGGAGGTGAGCATCCAGGCGGTGTCGCCGGAGTTGAGCTTGTCGTTGCTGACCATGAAGGGCGCCGTGGGCGCCGGCTCCGGCGCCGCGACTGCCGCAGCTTCGGCGGCAGGCTGCGCGGCATCCTGCGCCAGCGCGCGCCCAGGGTGCAGCGGCGCCAGCGTCAGCAGCAGGCAGGCGAGCGCAGCCGCCAATGCCGGGAATTTGCCGTTGTTGGAATGACGGGTGTTGGACTCGATGCGCATAAGCTTCGCGACTCCCGGCGGCTGCTTTAGGTTGCGGCCGTACCGGTCTCGCCGGTACGGATGCGGATGGCCTGTTCCAGATCGGTAACGATGATCCAGCCATCGCCGGCCCGGCCGGTTCTGGCGATATTGCCGATCGCCTCAATGACGGGCTCGACGATGCTCTCGTCCACGGCGATTTCCAGCTTGGAGCGCGGTCCGTGTGCGGTCTCGTGCACCTCGGTCACGGTGACGCCCTGCACACCCAGCTGCGCGATCGCCGGCCGCAGCTCACCGAGCTTGAAGGGCCGAACGACTGCGGTGATCATTTTCATAATTTGCATCGGTCGCAGCTCGTGCACGGCGTGGCGCTGGTCCCTAAGTGCAGAAACCGTGCCATTTTTAAACCACGGCCTGCCAAGGCCCGCCGCGGCTCGCCGCCCATCCGCCAGCCGCGCTTGCACCAATCTGGATATTCCATGGCGCGCCAGTGCGCCGTTTCGGGGCAGTCCTGCCCGGCGGCTGGCCACACCCGCCGCTTCTTGATAGCGTGCAAGGCGTTGGGTCGGCGCGGTGAAGCGACGACGCCTTCGGAATCGCCCGATGCACTACGACCAGCGGGGGTGCGCATGAACCCGGATTTCCAGCAGCGGATTGAGGCGCTGGCCAAGCGCCTGGCGGCCGGATTGCCAGCCTCGCTCGGCGCACTGCGCAAAGATCTGGAAAGCAATTTCCGGGTCGTGCTGCAGGGCGCGCTCGGACGCCTCGACCTCGCCACACGCGATGAATTCGATGCGCAAAGCAGAGTGCTGCAGCGGCTCGCCGCGCAGCTCGAAGAACTCGAAGCTACCGTTCGGACGCTGGAGCAGCGGTTGTTTGAGTTGGAACCCGACAGGCCTAGTATTGATTCAAAAAAGAAACAATAAAGCTATCTAAAGCCTATATTGTATCGAGATCGGACTAATAGGCCGCTATTCCAGCGGCAGCTGATAAAGGCGGGTCCGGCTATTTAGCCATCTTCGCCATGTAATCGACGCCCTGCTTGATCAGCGCATCGCTCAGGTCGGTGCGACCGCCCTTGGGCGGCATGGTGCCGGCCTTGCCGGTGAATCCCTGCAGGGCATGCTGATACAGCATCGGCATGCCTTCGGCCAAACGCGGCGCCCAGGCCGCTTTGTCGCCCGCCTTGGGCGCGCCCGCGATGCCGGCACCATGGCATGCCGAGCAGGTGCTTTGGAACAGCGAGGCGCCATCCTTGGGGATCGCCATCGCCACGGTCGTGGCGGTCGCCGGCGCCTCGATTTTCATGGCCGAATTGTCTTTGCCGGCGACCGCTTCGCGCAGGAACGGGGCGGTGCGCGCATTGACGCTGGCCACATAGCGGGCGTCGGAGTAGACCTCCGCAACTTCGGTGCGGGCTGCCACGGAGCGCGCCAGCGCCATCAGCACCAGCGCAATAACGACCAGCAGGCCAATCACCATGCTGAACGTGTTAAAGAAGTGCGTGTCGTGTTTGCTCACGTTAGCGACCTGAGTCCGTCCGCGGCTGGGGGGCAAATTATAGCGGGTGAAACCACGATGCGCCTAAGCAGAGGAGGCGCGAGACCCGGTTCGCCGGCGGACGACATGGTGGTCACAGGCCGGCTGCGCCGAGCAGCTGGCTGGCGGTCCGCAGCGCCCAGGCGGATCCTGCCCAGAGCATCAAGCCTGCCCCCAGGGCTAGATACCCGATCATGGTATCGCCGCGAAACAGCAGCGGGCAGAGGATCGCCCAGATGACCATGCCGGCGCCGGTGACCCAATTTGCCCGGTGCCGGTACAGCGGCGGCATCGGATAAAAATGTAACCCCACCACCACGGCGATGGCCGGGAATAGCAGCTGCTGGTACCCGATTAATGGCATCACCTCGAAGAGCACCGCCACCAGCAGCCAGGTGACGGCATTGACGATGCCGAAGCGGCGGTCATTGAGTTGCCGCTCGGCGGCCGGATAGGCATTTTTCGCCGCCGCTTTGCCGCGCCGCTGCAAGCGTACCGCGGCGGTGACGATGCCGGCGATCACGGCAGCGATCAGCAAAGCTGCCAGCAGGTCAACGCGCCCCAGCGCATAAATTCCGAGCGCGCACCAGGCGCCGCCGAAGAAGGCAAAGAACAACGCGCCGGTGCAGCGTCCCACCGCACGCCCCACCTGCCGATTGCCCGTCTCAGCCTGGTTTGCGATTCGTTGCACTCCGTGTTTCGTGCCGATGCAGCAAAGCGACAGTTGCTACAAGTTCGCTTTGAGCAGGTTTATGGCCTGCTTCTGGAGTATCGCGCTCTCGGCAAATTCCTCATTTGCAGCCTGTTCTTTATTGGTGTCGCCGTCTCGCATCGCCACCGCGGCGTCGCGTACTGCAGATAGAAAGTGATTCAAATAGTCCATCAGTGCGAATTTCGCGCGGTAATAGGTCGAGTTACTGGGCACGTCCATCTGGGACAAAGTGTTCGCCGCGAGAGTCCATTCCGGCAGGACTTCCGCCAGAGTGCGTTGCCCCCATTGTTGATCGGAGATCTGGTGGCTCGAGAGCAACGATTGCAGATTTTTTGCGCGCGTAACCGCTGCACTTTCCTGCAAGGAATAGAAGTAGAAGACACGTCTGAATTCCAGGTGGGCCTGCTTGTCCGGATTCGTATGGGTCAATGGCCAGGACAGCCCGACAAGGACTATCACTCCAGCGCACAATCCCGTCAGTAATCCAGGCCCTGATTTCTGGCGAGCCGCGGCGTCTAACGGCTGCGATAACAGCCAACCCATGGCCATGCCACCGAGCAGGCCACCAATGTGACACGCGTTATCGATGCCGGCATGGCTGAACCCGTTGAGCAAGTTGTAGCCAATGAAAACCAGAGCACTGTTTCGCTGGTTGGCGCTGACACTGGCAGGAATCTTGGTCTTTGGATTCAGCATGAATGCCAACAGCCCACCGAGTACTCCAAAAATCGCCCCGGAGGCGCCGGCGCTATTAACAATTGGGTTCCACAGCAAACTGGCTTCACTCCCGCAAAGCCCGGCAAACAGATACAGCAGCAGAAATCTCCGCGAGCCGAACAGTCGTTCGGCCAAGGGCCCTATGTTCCAAAATGCCCACATATTCAGCAGAATGTGAAAAATACTGAAATGCAGAAACATCGAGGTAAACAACCGCCACCACTGGCCACCAAGCGTCAGTGGGCCGAAGTTGGTACCCCAGGGAATCAGCGCGTTTCCTACAGGCTCCATGAAGTTAATGCCGCCGACTATCATGGCGACAAACACCGCCACGTTGATCCCTATCAGGGCGGGCGTGACGATTACCCGGGCGTTGAGGTCAGCAAGAGTCTGATCGAAAGCCTTATGCTCTTTAAAATGCTCGGACTGAGCCAGCGGCAGCTTTGCGGCAATGGCCGCAGCAGCTTCCGCGTCCGAGGCCCTGAGGCTCACCGGTTCGGCCGCCGCGTTGTGGGGCTGAGTGACGGCGAACGAAACCCTGCGGTCGGCGACGGCGACATCAAAAACGTCGGCAATAGGGAAGCGGATTTCCTGAGGCGCCGAAGTCCACAAGGTCCGTGCCCGGCGGCCGCGCAGTACGATGTCCGACCCTTCAAAACCTAGCTGACCTGGCCCCTTCCAGCGCCAGCGGGTCTTGGATTGGGTGGCGAACCATCGCCCCGCGACCGGCGCAATCGCAATAAAGCTAATGGAATAGAGCGAAGTCCGAGCGGCCTCGGATGCATCGCGTAAGCCGTTGGTACCTGATTCCATTGCTTAAGATCGACGGGGCCACGGACTGTTTTTTTTGGTTCGCACTCTGAGCTTGCAGGAAGCTGCGTAAAAATGGCGCGCCCGGCGGGATTCGAACCCACGACCTGCAGCTTCGGAGGCTGCCACTCTATCCAGCTGAGCTACGGGCGCGGCGCGGCGCGGAAGGTTACTGCAATTTAAGCCATCAATGATGCTTTTCGCTGGCGATCAGATCATCGAGCAGCGCGAACACCTTTTCCTCGGCACCTTCCTGCTTGCCGCCGCTCGCCATTTGGACGTCGGTGCTGTACTTGCCGTTGACAATGAAGCGCGGCACGGTATCGATGAGGTACCGGGACTGGATATCGTCGGCCTTTTGCAGGCCGTTCTGCACGGAGAATGAATTGTAGGCCTTGAGGAAATCCGCTTCGCTGATGCCGTTGGCCTTGGCAAAAGCGACCTGCGCGGCCTGCGTCGCGGCGGCGTCACCCGGCACAAACAGCTCATTTTTCTGTTCGAAGATCGCTGCCAGCACCTTGGCGTGCAGCGCGTCTTCCTTGCCGAGCGCCTGCAGCGTATAGAACAGGCGCGCATGGGCGCGATGCACGTCCTGCCAAACGACCGGCACCCGCACGAAATCGACATTGGCCGGCTTGGTCTTAAGCCAGCTGTTCAGATAAGGCTCAAGCGCATAGCAGTGCGGGCAGGCGTACCAGAACACCTCTATAACCTCGATCCGGCCCGGGCCAGAATCGGTGGACTGCGCCGGCACGATCGGCCGGTAATTGATCCCGGCTTTCCATTTGCCGCCCGGCAGCTGCGCGGCGGCGGGAAGCGGGGCGACCCGCTCAAGCGCGGCTTCGTCGCGATTGGTGCCTTCCCCCGGATTGACTGACTCGGACGGGGGCGGCTGGCCGGTCGCTGTGGCCGGCGCCGCTGTTGAGGCAGCCGCGCCATTGTCTGGCGGGGTGGCCGCGGCCGGCGTCGGCGTATGTTCCGGTGAGCAGCCGCCGAGCATCAGCATTAGCGCTGCGAGCAGCAGGGTCGGCTTATTCATGGTCGCTTACCTGCCTGCTGATGGCTTCAGCGCATGCCCTGGATGAAAGAAGCCAGATTGCGCATGTCCTCGGCACTGAGGCGCGAGGCAATCGCATGCATGATCGCGTCATTGTCGCCGCCGCTGCTGGTGCCCTTGGCGGTCTTGGTATAGCGGTTGTCGGCACTGTAGGTCTCAAGCTGGCGGACCAGGTAAACCGAATGCTGGCCGCGCAGCGCCGGATAGCCCGCATCCGGATTGCCGCGCCCGACCGGCCCATGGCAGGCAGCGCACGCCGGGATCTGCCGCGCGGTATCGCCGCGCACATACAGCACGCGGCCGCTCTGATAGTAGGACGGATCGGCTTCGAGCCCGACCGGCACCTGGGTGGCGTAGTAGGCGGCCACGTCCTCAATGTCCTGATCGCTGAGCGAGGCGGCCATCGGTGGCATCATCGCCGCATTGACGTTGCCGGGCATGCCAGTGCGCTTGCCGTCGTGAAACAGATGCAGCTGCCCGACGATATAAGCGGCATTCTGGCCGGCGAGATTCGGCCATTCCGGATTGGTACTGTTGCCGTTCAGACCGTGGCAGGCCAGGCAGGTCGCGGCTTTGGCGGCGCCGGCGTCAGCCGACCCCGCGCACCAGGCCATGGGCGCCGCCGTCGCGACTAGCGCAATGAATACGATCCGCAGCGTCACCGTCATGATGCCATCCGCTCCAACAAGAATTTGGCCGGGCCCGTTTCTTTTGCCTGGCAGCAGGCTGAAGAATTGTACACTAGGCAAAAGCTTGTCAGGCCGGTTGCCCGTGAGTCGTTATCCCCAGGCGGAGTTTCTGCTCAGCACCGCCAGCGCGGCGCAGTTTCCTGTTGATTTTGGCGCTGAAGTGGCTTTTGCGGGGCGCTCCAACTCCGGCAAATCCACCGCGATTAACGTCATCGTCGGCCGCAAAGGCCTCGCCCGCACCAGCAAGATGCCCGGGCGTACCCGACTGGTGAATTTCTTCCAGCTGGCCGCAGATCGCCGGCTGGTCGATCTTCCCGGTTACGGGTACGCGACGGCGAGTGCCGCTGAGCGGTCGAGCTGGGCGCCGATGATCGATGCGCTGGCGCAGCGCGAATCGCTGCGGGGGCTTTTCGTGCTGGTCGACAGCCGCCGCGGGCTGTTGCCCGGCGATGAAACACTGCTGGCGTGGGCCGCCGAAGCCTGCTGTCCGGTGCAGGTGCTGCTTTCCAAGGTCGATAAGCTAGGGCGCGCGGAATTGTCCAAGACGCTCGCGCGCACGCGCGCCGAGCTCGGCGCGCGGGCCACGGTTCAGCCGTTTTCCGCCATCAGCGGCCAGGGGCTGGAAGAGGCGCGCGGCCAAATGGACACTTGGCTGCGTTGAGGCAGGGATTTTGGCCGCTGATAATAAAAAGCCCCGGTGGCCTGATTTATCGGGGGACAGGCCACCGGAGCGGACAAACCCGGCTCAGGTCTCGATGAGCCGGTTTTCTCATTCACCCGCCTAGGGAGAGAAGCGGGGAGTGCTTGGGGCACTCGCTTAGATTAGAACACAAGTACTGCTCAAAGTTCCTGCAAAATATTATTAAAATTTCCTTATTTTTCAATGCAGTACGAGCGAGCCTGTGGCAATAAAACAACAGAAAAAGTGGCCATAACGGCGCACGGAATAGTGGATTGTGGCGTCCAGCCACCGCGTTTTGCTGGTTTTCATGACGGCTTCATGACCATCCCGGGCTCTCGGTGCCCCGAATTTTCGCGGCTCAATGCGCCTGATCCCAGTTCAGCCCGGTGCCGACGCCCACCTTGAGCGGCACCCGAAGCGTTGCGGCGCCGCTCATCAGATCTCGCACCGCGGCGGTGGTTTCCTCGATCGCCGCCGACCGTACCTCGAGCACCAGCTCATCGTGAACCTGCATGATCAGTTTGGCCGGCGAGTGCGGGCGCTGGCACCACGCGTCGACGCCCAGCATGGCGCGCTTGATAATGTCGGCGGCCGTACCCTGCATCGGCGCGTTGATCGCGCTGCGCTCGGCGTACTGCTGTAGCTGCCGGTTGCTCGAGCGGATTTCCGGCAGGTACAGACGCCGGCCCAGCACCGTCTCGACGTAGCCATCGCGGCGCGCCCGCGCCCGCGTCTCATCCATGTAGCGTTTAACGCCCGGGTAGCGCGCGAAGTAGCGATCCACGTATTGCTGGGCCGCGCCCCGGTCGATGCCGAGCTGGCGGGCCAGCCCGAACGCGGACATGCCGTAAATCAGTCCGAAATTGATCGCTTTGGCCGAACGGCGCTGATCGGCTGACACCTGATCCGGCGCGACGCCAAAGACTTCCGCCGCAGTCGCCTGGTGAATGTCCCGGTCCTCCGCAAAGGCGCGCAGCAGGCCCTCATCGCCCGACAGATGCGCCATGATGCGCAGCTCGATCTGCGAATAATCGGCGGCCATCAGCACGCAGCCCGGCGGCGCAATGAACGCCTGGCGTATGCGCCGGCCCTCGGCCGTGCGCACCGGGATGTTCTGCAGGTTGGGGTCGGTGGAGGACAGGCGGCCGGTGGCCGCGACGGCCTGATGATAAGAGGTGTGCACCCGGCCGGTGTCCGGGTCGATCTGCTCGGGCAGCTTTTCGGTATAGGTGGAGCGCAGTTTGGCGAGGCCCCGGTAATCCAGGATCAGCCGCGGCAGGGCGTAATCGGCCGCCAGTTCCTCAAGCACATCCTCGGCGGTCGACGGCTGTCCGGTGGCAGTCTTGCGCTTCACGGGCAGCTGCAGCCGCTCATACAGAATCTGCTGCAGCTGCTTGGGGGAATCGAGATTGAATTCGTGTCCGGCTTCGGCGTGTGCTGCGATGGTCACTTCCTGCATGCGCCTGGCCAGTTCGCCGCTCTGGACCTTGAGCATGTCCCGGTCAATCAGCACGCCGGTGCGCTCCATGCGCTGCAGCACCATGACCAGCGGCTGCTCGAGCTCAAGGTACAGTTTTGCCAGCGGCTCGATGGCCTCAAGCTGCGGCCACAGAACCCGGTGCAGCTGCAAAGTTACGTCCGCGTCCTCGGCGGCGTACTCGGCCGCGCGCTCGACGCTGACCTGGTTAAAGGTCAGCTGCTTGGCGCCCTTGCCGGCCACATCCTCGAAGTGAATGGTCTTAAGGCTGAGGTATTTCTGCGCCATCGAGTCCATGTCGTGCCGGGTCGCGGTGCTGTTGAGCACGTAGGACTCGAGCATCGTGTCGAACCGCTGCCCTTGAAGCGCAATGCCGTGATTGGCGAGCACGTGTATATCGAATTTCAGGTGCTGGCCGAGTTTGCCATGCGCCGCGTTCTCCAGCAGCGGGCGCAGCTTTTCGAGCACCTGAGCGCGGTCGAGTTGTGCGGGCGCGCCAGCGTAGTCATGCGCCAGCGGCACATAGGCGGCCACCCCCGGCTCGATGCAGAAGGACACGCCGACGATCAGATCGCGCATGTAATCAAGGCCCGTGGTCTCGGTGTCAAACGCAAACAGCTCCGCGGCCGCTAAACGGGTGAGCCACGCATCCAGTTTGGACCAGTCGGTGATGCACTCGTAATGCCGCTCGGGCGCCGGCGGCGCGGGGCCGGCCGGCGCCGCCGCGGGCTGCTCGGCTGGCGCCGGCTCGAAAGCCGCGTCAGTGCCGAGCTGGCGCAGCAGGGTCCGCATCTCCAGCCGTTCATAGAGCTGGCGCAACGTCGCGGTATCCGGCGCCCGAAGCTCAAGCGCATTGTCCGGCAGCTCAAGCTTGAGGTCGGTGCGGATGGTGGCCAGGTTGCGCGACAGCGCCAGCACCTCGCCCCCGGCGCGCAGGTTTTCGGCGGCCTTGCCCGACAGCTGCGCCGCGTGCTCGAGCAGCTGCTCCAGGGTCGGGTATTGCTCCAGCCATTTGGCGGCAGTCTTCGGGCCGACCTGGGCGATGCCCGGAATGTTGTCCGAGCTGTCGCCCACCAGCGCCAGGTAGTCGATGATCTGTTCGGGAAATACGCCAAATTTTTCCTTGACGCCGTGACGGTCCAGCAGCGTGCCGGTCATCGTATTGATGAGCCGGATGTGCGGACTGACCAGCTGCGCCATGTCCTTGTCGCCGGTGCTGATGAGCACCTGCCGGTCCTGCGCCTCGGCCTCGCGCGCGAGCGTGCCGATGACATCGTCGGCTTCGACGCCGGGCACGCGCAGCAGCGGCAGGCCGAGCGCTTCGACCGCCTGCAGCAACGGTGCGATCTGCTGGCGCAAATCATCCGGCATCGGCTCGCGCTGCGCCTTGTACTGATCAAACAGCTCGTCGCGAAAAGTCCGGCCGGGAGCGTCGAACACCACCACCAGCGGCTTGCCGGGATACTCGCGCTGCAGTTTCAGCAGCATATTGAGCACGCCGTGCACCGCGCCGGTCGGTTCGCCGCGCGAATTGCTCAGCGGCGGCAGCGCGTGGAACGCGCGGTACAGGTAGGAGGAGCCGTCGACCAGAATCAGATCAGGCGTAGCGGTCATGGAATAGGCCTTGCAGCGGGCGGCCCGCAGTATAGGCTTTGTCGCAACGGGAACTTAAGAGCCGGAGTTGTCGCCGTCTTTGTCGCGCGGGTCCTTATCCGGTACCGGCGCCGTTACGGGTACAGGCGCTGGGGCCGGCGCGGCCGCTGGCGGCGGTACGGCGCTCTTGTTCTTGTCCGGCAGGAAAAGCGGGCCCTTTTGCCCGCAGCCTCCGGCTAGCAGCATGGCCGCAATGCCAAGCGCGCCGAGCAGCGGCCGCGCACGCATCAGGGCACGCTCATGGGCAGCGCTCGCCGTTCGGTGAGCGTTATCCAGCCGCGCACGACCCGGTAAATCACCCACAGACCGGTGATGGCCATGCCGAGATACGCCACGTAAATGCCGATCAGGATGATCATCAACGGCACCGACACCAGCACCGTCACCAGAATCCACAGCAGCGCAAACCAGAAGGTGCGGATCTGCCAGTGAAAATGCGATTCGAGCCAGGTGCCGCGGGCCTCGTGGCGCCGCGCGTAATTCATGATCACGGCAACAATCGACGGCAGGCTGAACACGAAGCGCACCGGCACCCAGCTGACCGAGCCGAAGCCAAGCAGCACGGCCAGCGCGTGCAGGCCGTAGATCAGGTGGGTATACGTGATCAGCCCGGTGGTGATCTGCGGCGCAGCCTCTGGCGCAGCTTCGTTCATGGCTTCCTTCAAGCTTTAGCGGCGGTACTTGGCGCTCACGCGCCGGTAGGCTTCGCGAAACGACAGGCCCTGCTCACGAACCAGAGCATACGCTTCTTCGGCCGCGTGCAGCGCCGGGTCCAGGCGGATGCGCTCAGGCACGAAGCGCAGCGCCTCGATAATAGCGGCCATCATCTCAAGGCTCTGCTGGCACAGGTCGATGCCGCGAAACAGCGGCGCCTTCAGCAGCTGCAGATCGCGCTGGTAACCGGACGGCAGCTTGGCACAGATCGCGAGCGCCTCGATCAGGCACGACAGCGCGCTGGCCGAACGCCCGCGGATGAGTTCCAGCACGTCCGGATTGCGTTTTTGCGGCATGATCGAGGAGCCGGTGGTGAAGGCATCGGGCAGCTCGATGAAGGCAAACTCCTGCGTGTAATACAGCAGCAGATCGGCCGCCAGCCGCCCAAGGTCCTGCGCCAGCAGCGTGGTGCCGAACAGCACCTCGGCCTCGGCCTTGCCGCGCGCGAGCTGCACGGCGGTGACCGGTTCATGGATGCTGGTAAAGCCAAGATCCCGGGTGGTGGCGGCCCGATCGAGCGTAAGACCTGGCGTGCCGTAACCGGCCGCCGACCCGAGCGGGTTCTTGCCGACGCGTCGCTTGGCCGCGCCGAGCCCTTCGGCGTCGTCGCGCAGTTCGGCGGCAAACCCCCGGGCCCACAGCGCGACCGAACTAGGCATGGCCTGCTGCATATGGGTGTAGCCGGGCAGCGCGAGCTCACCCTGGCGCTGCGCCAGACGGTCGAGTGCCGCGGCAACGCGCTGCGCTCCGTCCTGCAGATGGCCGATGACTTCCGCCAGATAAAGCCGTAGCGCTGCGAGCACCTGATCGTTGCGCGAACGGCCGAGATGAATGCGCTCGCCGGCTTCGCCGATGCGCTGCGTGAGCTGCCGCTCAAGCGCCGTCTGCCCGTCTTCATCGGCGAGCTCGATGCGCCACTGCCCGCGCGCGTGTTCTTCGCCGAGGCTTTGCAATGCCGCGCAGATGGCCTGCACATCGCTCACCGACAACAGCCCTTGCGCGCCGAGCATGCGCGCATGCGCCATCGAAGCGCGCACGTCATAGGCGACCAGCCGCTCATCGAGCGCGTGATCCTCGCCCGCGGTGAACTCAAGTACCCGCTCATCGAGCGGTGCGCCTTTATCCCAGAGTCGTGTCATGCGACCTCGATGGCTGTGCGGCAGGCCTCAATCATGGGGTGCAGGCCGCGGTTCAGCGGTCGACCTGCTGTTCGGCCGGGCTGATCTCCTTGACGTCCGCCACGATCAGCGTGCCGGTACCCTCGTTGGTAAAAACTTCCGAGAGAATGCTGTCCGGCGCACTGTAGGAGATCACGTGCACGCGGCGCACGCCGCCGCGGATGGCATCCTCGATCGCCTTGGTCTTGGGCAGCATGCCGTCGATGATTTTACCGGCCTCGCGCAGCCGCTTCAGTCCGGTAAGGTCGGTGAATGAAATCACCGAGCCGGGATCGGCCACGTTATCGAGAATGCCCGGCGCCCCGGTGCACATAATCAGCTTCTCGGCCTGCAGCGCCGCGCCGATCGCCGCCGCCACGGTGTCGGCGTTGATGTTCAGCAGTTGGCCCTGCTCGTCGGCCGACATCGGGCTGATCACCGGCATCAGGCCGTTGTCCAGGTGTTTTCTGATCACGCTGGTGTCGATACCGTCGATATCGCCGACGAAGCCAAAATCCACCAGCTCGCCATCGCCCGGCTGCAAGCGCACCGGCGGGCGCCGGTGCGCCCGCACCAGGCCGGCGTCGACGCCGGATAATCCGACCGCATCGATACTCAGTTCGCGGCAGATGGCGAGAATCCGCGTATTGATCAGCCCGTTGAGCACCATCGCGGTCGCATCGATGGAATTGGCATCGGTAATGCGCCGGCCCTGCACCATGCGGGTCGGGACGCCGAGCGCCTCGGTCAGTGCGGTCAGCTGCGGGCCGCCACCGTGCACCATCACCACGCGCACGCCGAAGGTATGCAGCACGGCAATCTGCTCGACCAGCGCGCGCGTCGCCTGCGGATCGCCGAACACCGCGCCACCGGCTTTGACGAGGAAAATCTTGCCCTTGTAGAGGCGCACATACGGCGAGGCATTGCGCAACGCGCGGATGGTCGCGGTCTGGTCGGATCGGTGCAGGATCATGGGCGGTTCACACTCCTTAGGCAGTCAATCGGTTCGCATCAGTGGCGCAACAGGCTGAACAGTACGGCCATCTGCGCACTGAGTCGATTATGGGCCTGCTGCAGCACGACGCTGCGCGGGCTGTCGAGCACCGCATCGCTCACCGCGACATTGCGACGCACCGGCAGGCAATGCATCAGGCGGCAGGATGCGTGCGTGTTGGCAAACCAGCTCTCGTTCACGCACCAGTCCGGATAGCGCTGCCGCGCGGCAGCGTCCGCGGCGGCATCGCCGTATGCGCTGGTGCAGCCCCACTCCTTGGCATAAAGAATAGTCGCGCCCGCCAGCGCTTCGGTGCGCTCCGAGCTCTCGCGCACCGAGCCGCCGGAGGCGGCCGCCGCCGCCGCGGCCCGGGCCATGATGGCGCCGGGCAGCGCGAATTCATCGGGTCGCAGCACGATGACTTCCATGCCGCGCAGTGCCGCCATATGCACGATCGCCGCCGGCACCGCGAGCGGCAGTGCGCGCGGATGCTGCACCCAGCTCAGCACGAACCGGCCGTGGCTCGGCACACCCAGATCAACCATCGTTTTCCAGTCGGCCAGCGCCTGGCACGGATGATTGATGGCTGACTCGAGATTGATCAGCGGCCTGTCGGTGAGGGCGGCGAGCTCGGCAAATTTGCGGTCGGCGAGGTCCGCCGCCAGATCCTGACCGTCGGCAAAGGCGCGGATGCCGAGCGCGTCGCAGTAGGAGGCCAGCACCGGAATGGCTTCTTTGACGTGCTCGGCCGCCGCGCCGTTCATGACTGCGCCGGGGCGCATCTCCAGCAGCCAGGAGCCCTGGCCCGGCGTGATGACGAAGGAGTGGCCACCGAGCCTCGACATGCCGGCCTGGAATGACGCCAGCGTACGAATCGATGGGTTCATGAACAGCAGCCCGAGGATGCGTCCGGCGAGCGCCCGGGGTTCCGGATGCAACTCGAGGCGTCGCGCGAGCGCCAGCAGTTCGAGCAGCTCGTCGCGGGAATGATCGGCCAGATCCATGAAGCGATCCACGGTGCCGTCCTCAACCGCCGATGGCCAGCAGCGCGTCGCGCAGCAGGTCAACGTGCGATTCGTCCAGGATGAACGGCGGCAGCAGCCGCAGCACCTGCGGGTCGGCACTGGTGCCGGCCAGGATGTTGCGTTCCAGAAGTTGCGCCTGCACCTGCCGGGCCGGGCGCGCCGTGCGCAGGCCCGCGAGGAAGCCCGCGCCTTGGTAACCGGTGACCGGTCCGATGACGCAGCTGCGGCGGATATAGGCACCCACCCGGCGCACCTGCGCGAGCAGCTGCTCGTTCTCAATCGCCGCGATGGTCGCCTCGATGGCCGCGCAGGCCAGCGGCCCGCCGCCGAACGTCGTGCCGAGCGCATCGAGCCGGACCGCCTGCGCAATGCGCGGGTGCATCAGCAGCGCCGCGCAAGGGAAGCCGTTCCCGAGTGCCTTGGCCGTCGTCAACATGTCCGGCTGCACGCCGTACAGATTGGCGGCAAAGGGCTCGCCGGTGCGGCCCATACCGCACTGCACTTCATCGAAGATCAGCACTGCGCCTACCGCCTGGCAGCGTGCCGCGAGCGCGGCCAGGTATTCGGCGCCCAGATCGAAGGCGCCGCCGACCCCCTGCACCGGCTCGACAATCACTGCTGCCGTTTGCTCGGTTATCTGCGTGAGCGCGGCAAGCTCGCGGCGCGCAATGAAGGTGACGTCAAATGGCGTGCGCGGAAAACCGTACCACTTGCCGGCGGCGCCCCAGGTCAGTGCGCCGGCGCCGGCCGTGCGACCATGAAAGCCGTGCTCGAGCGCGATGACCTCGGAGCGGCCGGTGACCGTGAAGGCCATCTTGAGCGCATTCTCGTTGGCCTCGGCGCCGGAGTTGACGAAAAACACGCTGCTGAAATTCAGCCGCGAAAAACTGAGCAGACGCTGCGCGGCGCGGGCGCGCACGGCGAGCGGCACCGCATTGCTCTGGAAATTAAGTTGTTGCGCCTGGCGCTGCAGCGCTGCGGTCCAGCCGGCGTGGCCATAGCCGAGCGCCGCGACCGCGTGGCCGCCGTACAGATCGAGCACCCGCCGGCCATCGGCGGTGTAAAGCCAGACGCCCTCGCCGTGCGTGACCGGCAGCGCGTACTGCGCAAACACCGGGGCCAGCCCGTCGGCCGGCGCGCCAATTTCATTGGCACGGGCGTTCATTGGTTCATGGCCATCGCTGCGGCATGATTTCAGGTCCAGCCTGCCGCTGGCGCGGTCAGGCCCGCGGTTTCGGGCAGCCCAAGCAGCCGGTTCATCCACTGCATGGCACCGCCGGCGGCACCCTTGTTCAGGTTATCGAGCACGCTCAACACCGCGACCGTGCGTCCGTCGCTCGCACAGTGCAGCTGGGCATAGTTGCTGCCGGCCACGTCCTTGATGCGCGGCGGCGCATCGAGCACGCGCACGAACGGCGAGTGCGCATAATAGGCGCGCAGCTGTGAATTCAGCTGCTCCGTGGACTGCGGTTTTTTCAGCACCGCCTGCACCGTGGCATGGATGCCGCGGGCAAAGGGCCCGGAGTGCGGCACAAACGCGACCTGCGCGGCCACGCCAGCAGCGGCCTGCACACCGGCGCAGATCTCCGCGACGTGCCGGTGGGTCAGTGCGTTGTAAGCGTACAGATCGCTGTGCCGCAATGGGTGGTGCGTGCCGTCGGTCGGCTTGCGACCCGAGCCGGTGCTGCCGGTGACCGCCGCGACGAATAGCTGCGGTTCGCTGAGGCCAAGCGCCAGCAGCGGTACGGCGGCCAGCAGCGTCGCGGTGGCAAAGCAGCCGGGGTGCGCGACATGCGCGGTGCCAATTGCAGCCAGGTGCTCGGGCACCGCGCAGGTAAACTGCGCCAGCCGCGCCGGCGCGCCGTGCGGTTGGCCGTAGACGGCCTGGTACTGGGCGGCATCGCGGTAGCGGAAATCGGCTGAGATATCGACCACCGCCGGCCGGTTGCCCGCCGTCTCGGCTACCCGCAGCAGCTTATCGATCAGCGGCGCCGAGGCGCCGTGCGGCGCAGCGCCAGAACAGGGCCGGTCGCGCGGTGCCTTGCAGCACCGTCTCGACCTGCTGCTGCGAACTGAAGACCAGATCACCACACGCGGCTGCCAGATGCGGAAATGCCTGGCCTACCGGCGCGCCCGGCTGGCTGTCGGAGAGCACGGCGGCGAGCTTGAGCTGCGGGTGCCCGAAAATCAGCCGCAGCAGTTCACCGGCCACGTAGCCGGTACCGCCCAGCACGACGTGGGAACGGGACTGTTCACTCGGCCGCTCCGGCCACGCGGGCGCGCGCGCCGAGACCCACCGCGTCGATCACGGCATCGCCGAGCGCCGCCGGGCTGCTGATCGCATTGAAGGCGGGCACGTTCATCTGCTGCACGATGATGTCGACCCCGACCTGATTGTCGGTTGCCGGGCCGGTGACCACGCACGGCTCAATACTGAAGCGCTCGCGCAGCAGTTTGACGCCACCCCAGGCCGCGACCGGATCGTTCGCCGACAGCACTACCCCGGTCAGCGCGCGGCGCACGTCGGCGCAGTCGAGGATCGCATCGACGCCGTAAGTGCCGAGCAGCCCGTCGCCGAGTTCGAAGACGATGGCATCGGGGCGGCCCGCCGCCAGTTCCGTCAGCATGGTGCGGGTCAGGGCCGGCCCCGTGCGCCGCGTGGTGGTCACCACGCCGAGGTCGGTGAAGATCATGGTCTTGCGCGCGCCGGCGTCCTCGAAGGCCATGATGTCCCGGCGCAGCGAGACGCCAGTGGCTTTGAAGGCATCCACGGTCAGGCCGCGATGGCGCATTCTGGCGATGATGGCCGCTGCCGCCGCGGTCTTGCCCGCTTCCATGCAGGTGCCTGCGAGCGCGACCACCGGTACCCCCTGAGCATCGAGGGTGGCCTGCAGATCGAGCGGCCGGTAGCCGGCCCGCGCCGGCACGCCGATGCGCTCGCCGAGGTACGGAAACTGCAGTACCACACCGATCACGCGGCAGTCGAAGGGCTTGCCCTTGTCCGGCGTCGCTGATTCGCATACGCCCGAGCACGCCGCCGATGTTCAGCATCTGAATCACGTCACCGGGTTGCACGGTAGGCGGTACGTACCCGGAGTAGCCGAACAGCGCCTTGCGCGTACCGAGGGCGCCCACCGCGATGTCGCCCTTGCCGAGCTTGGCCATGCGGCCGCTCGTCAGCTCGAGTGTGTTGTAGGTGGATTTGTTGTTGAGGATCTCCACCACCAGCACCACGCCTTCCTCGGCCGGAATCTGTTCGGCGACCCGGACCTCGTGGCCGAGGCCTAAGGCCTGGGTGATCGAGCCGATCTTGTCGACGACCACGCTTTTCATGGCGCCGGCTCCGGCGCCGGTCTCCTTGTCCGGCGCGCCGATGGAAAACGCCGGTGAGCGCGACGATCCTGGAAAAGCCGAGCGCGTCGGCGGCGGTCCATTCGCCGACGGACTCGCCGTAGGTGCCCTTCGACGCGGCCATCAGCGAGTAGCGGGACTCGACGCCTTCGACAAAGAGCGATCCGGGACGCAGCAGCACGTGCACCTGGCCCGTGACGCGGGACTGGGAACTCAGCAGCAGCGCCTCGATGTCGCGGCACACCGGATCGAGCAGCTGGCCTTCGTGCACCCAGTCGCCGTAGGAGCCGGCGACACTGTCCTTGATCCGCTGTTGCCTTGCCGTGAGTACCAGCTTCTCGAGCTCGCGGTGCGCCGTGAGCAGGGTCTCGGCCGCCGGCGCTTCAAAGGCCACACGGCCCTTGGTGCCGATGATGGTGTCGCCGAGATGAATTCCGCGACCGATGCCAAAGGGCGCGGCCAGAGTCTCCAGCCGCTCGATCAGTTCGACCGGCGAAAGCAACTGCCCGTCGATGCCGCTCGGCCGGCCCTGCTCGAAGGAGATCGTATGCCGCTGCGGTGCCTGTGGCGCGTGAAGGCGTGTGGCGACAGCACCCAGGCATCCTCGGGGATGCTGCCCTTCGAAGTCAGAGTCTCGGCGCCGCCGATGGTCACACCCCACAGGCCGCGGTTAATCGAGTACGCGGCGCCGGTCGGCGGCACCGGCAGCCGGCGTTGCTGCAGGTACTCGAGCTCTTCCTGGCGCTTGAAGGCGCGGTCCCGCACCGGCGCGATGATTTCCAGTTCCGGGGCGAGGGTGCGCAGCGCGACCTCAAAGCGCACCTGGTCGTTGCCGGCTGCGGTGCAGCCGTGCGCGATCGAATGGCTGCCAAGCTTTCGGGCCATCAGCGCGATGGTCTGCGCCTGCATGACGCGTTCGGCGCCGACGCACAGCGGGTATAGCTGGCCGCGGCGCACGTTGCCGATGATCAGATACCGCAGCACCTGCTCGAAGTAATCCGCGCGCGCGTCAATCAGATGGTGTGCCGCAGCCCCAAGCGCCAGCGCCCGCGACTTAAGCGTGGCGGCCGCCGCCGCATCAATGCCGCCGGTGTTGACGGTCACGGTAATGATGGGCCGTTGATAATGCTCAGCCAGCCACGGCACGAGAAAGGAAGTGTCCAGCCCACCCGAATAGGCGAGCACGATGGGCTCACCGCCCGCTGGGATGTTCGTATTCATGGGTTCAGATCCGGAACAGGGTGTGCAGCCGCTCGACCAGCCGGGTCTGGGCACGAGCGTCCGGTGTGGCGATGAATATCGTGTCATCCCCCGAGATCGTGCCGACCACTTCGGGCCAGTCGGCCTTGTCCACGGCGACTGCGACACTGCCGGCCGCACCGATGGTGGTGCGGATCACGGTGATGGCCGGGCCGGCCGGCCGAATGCCGCGCACGAACCGGGCCAGTGAGTTGAAGTCGCCGTTGGCGCGAGCCACTTCATCGGGAGGTGGCAGGTAACGGCCGCTCGCCTTGAGCACGCCGAGCTCGCGCAGATCGCGGCTCACGGACGACTGTGTGACGGCAAAACCCGCCGAGCGCAGCAGCCGCGCCAGCTCGCTTTGCCGGCGCACGACTTGGCCGCGCAGCAGGCGCACGATGGCATCGAGGCGGTCGGTATGGCGTTCGGTCAGCATAAACCCGCTTGCATAAAATCCCATTTATTATGCATAAACATGCAATTAGGGTCAAGCCCCCCCCGGGGCCGGCCGCGGCCGGCAGAGATTACGGGTACGCATTCTTCAGCGCCAAATGGCTCGAGAGCAGTGCGACCTGCCGATAGCGCCGAGGGTCACAGCGTCGGCGGCAGGAGTCGCGCTACGGAGCGGGAGCGCTGGCCGGGGGCGGCGCGGCCTTGCTGTGGATTGTGTAAACCAGGTCGGCGCTGCGCGCGTCACCCAGTTCCATCCTGACGGTCCAATGATCGCCGAGGGTGTAACGGATCTTCAGAGTATTGATGGCTTCGGCGAGGCTCACGCCGTAGCTCACATAAATGCGCGGCGACAGGTACCGGCCCAGCACGAACGAAGTGTCATTGTTTAAATCGGATTCGACGCCGACATCGGCGATATTGAACTTGCTGCCCAGCTCCTGCGCCAGCACCGCGCCGCCCTGCATCAGCGCGAAGTTGCGCTGCGTGCTGGAGCTGTTTGAGCTTTGCACGGTATCGAGGGAACCGCCGGCCAGCAGCAGCGAGACAATCTGCTGCTGCGGTACGGCCGGATCGGAAAAGAACGTCATGCGCGGGTTGCGCAGGGTGCCGCGCACGTTGACTCCGGCTGTGATATCGGGAAACACCTTGGTCGCGCGCAGATCCAGCGCCGGATCGGATAGCGCTACGTTATTGAAGATCAGGCGGCCACGTTCAATGTCCAGCTGCCGGCCAAAGGCGAGCCATTTGCCTTCCTCGACCTTCAGCTCGCCGCTGCCGCGGCTTAAGCCGGTGTCGTCGGTGCTGGCCGTCAGATTGCCGCTCAGGCGGCCGGACAATCCCAGCAGATTGATCGTCACCCGGTCTCCGAGCCGCACCGTGATGGTGCTGAAAACGTGGTACTGATCGCCCGGCGCCACCGGCTGGCCGGAGACGATTTTCTCGTCACTGGAGGCGAGCACCGCGTTGGTCAGCTGCTCGGGTCGGACCAGCCGGGCGTAGGGCAGATCGATGGTGCCGGTCACGTCGATACGTCGCCCGGCGATCTGCAGGTCAATCTTGGGCGAAATTAAAATTTTGGCCTCGGGGATCTCGACCACCTGCAGATCCTCGCCCTCCAGATGCAGCGTCCCGTAGGGCTGCTCGTCGCGCCAGGCGATCTGGCCATGGAAGCGGGCGTGGCCGTCCGCGCCGGCTGCGGCTGCGCCGTCCAGCGTCACCGCGTTGTCGCTCAGCTGGGCGTTGAGGTTCACATCGCGCAGCGACAGATTAATCTGGTAAAGGTCAAACTGCGCGTCAGCCAGCTTCAGCGCGCCGGTAAACTGCGGCGCGCCGGCGGTTCCGGCGACCGCGAGGTCGGCACTCAGTTTGCCGCTGGCCCGGTCAAGCTGCGTTATGTAGGAGCTGAAAAAATCGAGCGCGTCGGTCTGCAGGTGCAGCTGACCGGTCAGCGGCCACTGCTCCCAGGGCGAGTCAGCGCTGTGCAGGGTGACGGCGGCGGACACATTGCCGCTGGTGCCCGCATCAAGCGCCGCCGTCAGCGCCAGCCCGGCGGCGGTCAGATCGGCATCGACCCGACCGCTGCCGAGGCTGAAGGATTCCACGCGGCCGCTGCGGAACCGGTGATGGACGGCGGACGAAGTCAACGCTGCGCGCATCGTGCCCTGCCACGGACCCGGCGCCGTGGCGCTGGCCGCGACCGCGACCGACAGCGAGCCGTCGAAGCTGGTATTGGCGATGAGGCCGCTGGTCAGCCCACCCATCGGCATATTGTCGGCCTGCACGCTGAGCGAGCGTTGGCCGCGGCTGCCCTGCGCCGTGCCGCACAAGTGCGCCGGTCCATCGTGCAGGCACAACTGCCCGATGCTGAACCGATCCAGCGTGGTAGTGACACTCAGTTGTGTCGGGGCATCGAGCTCCAGCTGCAGATTGCGTCCATCCTCGACCTGCAACCGCTCGAGCTGCACGTCCCACTGGCCGTCGGCGAAAGCACCGGAACCCGCGGCGCTGAGCTCGCCCTGGGGCGTTTTCATCGTCAGCTGGATCTGATGGGCAAGGGCCGTGCCCTGGGTCGAAAAATCCGCACTTTGCAGTTCCTGCTGACCGATGTGCAGCTCCTTAAGATGCAGCTGCAGATCGGCCCGGCCGGAACCGTGCGGATCGAATTGCCCGGCGGCGCTCAGCGATTGCACGCGCCATGGGCCCCAGAGAATGTTCGTGCCGAGGGCGGTGCCGTCGATGAGCGGCGCCTGGGAGGTGCCGCCGATGACGCCGCTTGCCTGAATACGGCCACGCGCACCGTCCCGGAACAGGCCGAGGTCAGCGGCATCGACCTTGAAGCGCAGATCGACCCGCTCGCCGATGCGCCCGTCGGCCGTAAGCTCCGTGGCACCGAGCTGCAACTGCACCGCCTCGAGCGCAAGCTCATCGCCCGTCAGTGTGATCCGAGCACTGCCGCTGGCGGGCTGGCCGCGCACTTTGCCGCTCAGCGCACTGACCGCGACGTGCACCCTGCGGTCGCGGTCGAAGCCGCGGCCATCGGCCTGCAGCTGGAAATTCAGGTGACCGTTGACGCCAGGGCGCAGCGCGGCCAGATTCACGCCAGTGACAGTGCCGGCGGCCTGCCAGTCAAATTGCGGATTCCACATCAGCTTGCCACTGAGCGTGCTGTGCCCGCCATAGGCTTCGACCGCGCCTTGCTCCACCTGCAGACCGCCGGGAATGAACTGCCCGCGCCCCGCCACCCGCATCGGCGCTGCCGCACCGATCTGCAGTGCGCCGCTGGCCTGCAGCGCCAGGCTGGTGGAGCCGCTGATTGCAAGCTGCCCGTCGCTGCTGTGGACGGGGGCGTTCGCGTCGGTCAGCGGCCAGCGAAAATCGCGCCAGCGGCCGGCGACTTCGAGCACCGGCTGCGCGCCGATCAATATCTGTCCGCTGCCGGTTGCGGTCAGCCCGGAGCCGCGGTGAGCGATCTCGATACGCCGGCCGAACAGTGTCGGGCCGAGAAATTCGCCGCTGAAATCCACATCGAAAGGGCCCGCATGCAGTCCCGCGGGTGTCAGCGGCCCCTGCGCGTGAAATCCGGCCGTGTTGCCGTCGAGCTGCAGCGTACCGCTGACCAGGCCAAGTGCCGTGCCGGCACCGATGATGCCCGGATCAAAGCGACGCAGCAGCGCACGACCCTGCCACTGCCAGTTGCGCGTCAATTTAAGCAGATCGCCGTGAAACTCAACCACCAGCGGGGTCAGCAGGTTTACCGTCAGGCCAAGCCGGTCCATGTTGCCGTCAAGCACGGCGCTCGCCGTCAGGCTGCGCGGGTTCTCGGCCGGTGTCGTCAGGCGCACATCAGCGTGCATACGGAAGTTGTTGGTGGGCCACAAAGTGCCGCTGGCTGCGACCAGCACGCCCTGGTAATTCATCTGGCCGGAATAGATGCGCACGTCTCCCGTATGCACGCCACCGACGGCGTGCACGTCAGTGGCCTCAAAACGCTGGCCGCTCGGCACGATCAGTTCCGCGTGCTGCACGGTCACGCCTTCGGTGCCGATGGTGAGCCACGGCGGCAGGAATCGTTCGTTCCAGCGGCCGCCCGGTTTCGGGGGCGGCAGCACCTGGATCAGCAGCGAGCCGACCTTGACGTCCCGGGTCTGTATGCTCTGCCAGGCCAATGGCAGCAGTGACAGCCGGCCGCTCGCCTCGTCGATTTGGAGATGCACCCGTTCATGATCGATCGTCAGGTGCGCGACGCGCGCGCCGCCGGCCAGCGTCCCGGCCACCCCTTCGATATGCAGCGTGACCGGCCCAAGCCGCCGGTTCAGGAGCTGCGCGACGGTGCGCAGGCCGCGTTCGGTCCAGCACAGGTAATAAGTGGCGCCGACGGCCAGCGCCAACAGCAGCACCAGGCTGATCCAGGACGTATGCATTAGGCGGCGCAGCATAATTTCAGAGCTTGGGCGAAATGTTGAGGCTCAGCCGCGGGCCGGGGAGTGAGGTCTGGCCCGGCGCGCGCACCGCCTGCGCGATATCCAGGCCCACGGTGACGACCGGCAGCCGCCAGCGGCCGCCAATGCCGACCGATGCGGCCAGCGGATCGTTGAAGTGATCAATGGCGTTGCCGAAGTCAAAGAACGTGGCAATACCAAAACTGCGCGGCAGGTCGCGCTCCACTTCGAAAGTGCCCGTGACCAGGTTCGGGGCGCCAATCTGCACCGGCTGTCCGAGCGAGTTATACCGCGTCGGCGACAGCGAATCGAATTCAAAGCCCCGCACGCTGCGGTCGCCGCCGGCAAAAAAGCGGTAGAAACCCGGCACCTCGGGAAAGTCTCTGACCACCATGGCGCCGACTTCACCGCGCAACAGCAGATGCCAGACCGGACTGATGTTCAGCACCCGCTCGGACTGCAGGTCGGCACGCAGAAAATTGGTGTTGGCACCGAGTGCCGCGTCGGACCCCTCGATCGATAGGTTCAGCACGCGGGTGAACAGCGCCTCACCCAGGTAGCCTTCCGGCACTGTGGCGATAGTCAGCTGCGGCACCACCAGGTTGTCGGCGACGCGGCCGCTCAGTTCGTCGGTCGTAACCGCGTGCACGCCGTTGACCGCAATACCGCCCTGCCAGACCCCGCGTACCTCGATGATGCTCGGCCCGAGCGAGAGCGCGGTGGCCGTTACGCTGTTACTGAGCTGCTCATACTGGGCGAGGCCGACGATCGAAAAGCGGTCGCGCGCCGGATCGCCGAACGGGATGTCGTAACTGGCATCGGCCAGCTGCTCGATCTGCGAAGCCTGCACCAGAATGCGCAGCCGGTGCCCGCGGTCGTTGATGACCGGGTCGGTAAAGCCAGCGGTAATGCGCGCGCCGGTGTCGGTGCCGTAGCCGGGCCCGATTGAAAAGCTGTCGGTCGAGCGGCTGGCCGTGATACGCATCGGCACGGTGTGATGCTCGGTGTCCGGGTCGCCGCGCGAGACATCGACCGTGGAAAAATACTGGCTGTCATCGAGGGCAAACTGCGTGCGCAGCTGCTTGCCGACGTCGAAGGGTTCGCCCTCCTGATAGCGCAGGAAGCGGCGCATCTGCGAGTCGCGGATTACATTCTGAACGATAGTCGTTGCGCCGAAGCGGTAGCGCGCACCGGTCTCGATCTCGAGGTGAATTTCGGCGCTGTGCTGCGCCGGGTCGACCAGCAGCTCGTTGCGCTGCAGGCGGGCGTCCAGATAGCCGTAGGTCAGGGCTACGCGCTGCAGGTCATCTTTGGCCTGCTCGTAGTCGGCATGCTCGAGGCGGTGGCCGGGCTTGAGGTTCGCTGGCGGCGCCAGCTTGGTGAAAGACGGGTCAGACGAACCGTCGCCGCGCACAATGATGCTGACCACGCTGATCAGTACCGGCTGTCCCGGGTCAATTGCGATGTGCACTATCCAGTTGTGCTGGCGGTCCTGTGTCAAGGGCGCGGTCGTGATCGTCGGGTCGTAGTAGCCGAACGGCCGCAGTGCCGAACGGACTTCATCGTCGGTCCGCCGATACAGCCGCTCCACGGCCTCGGGCTCGACCCGTTCGTTGTCCTTGTAACGCTCCAGACTCAACAGTGCGATAACATTGCGCCGCAGGCTGCCCTCGACCCCTTCAATCTCGATGCGGATGCTGGCTTGCGCCACCGTCGCGGCGGCGAGCAGCGAGATACCGAGCGCCCAGGAAGCGGGTGCTGGGCGCCGGAAAGGGGACCAGATAGACATTAAGTATTCTGAGCCCCGGCCGCCCGGATCGGTTCCCGCATCAGCCACCGGACGGCAGGCGCCGGCCGGTCACCCGCTCGAACCAGCTCGCCATCAGCTGCCGCGCAATGGTATGAGCCGACGGCAGCAGCGCGGGCGAGGCCGTGGCGATCGCTTCGGCGCGAAACCACTTCGCATCCTCCAGTTCACCGTCCAGCCGCACCGGGGCACACTGCGCCTGCGCGTGAAAGCCCAGCATCAACGAAGCCGGGAACGGCCAGGGTTGCGAGGCAAAGTAGTGGCTGCCCTGTATCCGGATGCCGACCTCCTCGAACACTTCGCGCTCGACCGCGTCCTCCAGGGTCTCACCGGCTTCGACAAATCCGGCCAACGCTGAATAGCGGCCCGCCGGCCAGGCCGCCTGCCGGCCGAGCAGCACCTGATCGTGATCGGTGACCAGCACAATGATGGCCGGATCGATGCGCGGAAAGTATTCGGCCCCGCAAACGCTCGCGGTGCAATGACGGGTGTGGCCGGCGTTGCGGGCCTCGGTCGGCGCGCCGCAGACGCCGCAATGCCGATGGCGGCTGCGCCAGATGAGCAACGCCCGCGCGCAGTTCAGTACCGCTGCCTGCTCGGCGGGCAGTTCGCCAAGCAGCGGACGCAGCTCGCGGAATTCGCAGTCAGGCAGCGGCGGCGTGGTATCGGGTGATACCTCAATCAGCACGCAGCGCGTATCCCGCAGCCAGCCGAGCAGGATGAACTGTGCCGGGTCGGCGGCACGCACGAGTGGCTGGCTGGCATCCAGAAAGGCAATGCCCACCGGTGGCCCGCGGCGCACCAGGTGCTCGGTGCCGCGACTGACGACAAACCCCGTCCGCGGATCGGCCAGCGCCACCTCGAGCCAATCGGACTGCAGCCGATTCTCGGAGCGCCGCTCGAGACGGGCTCCGGAAAACGGGTTTTGGCTGCGCGTCGCTGCTGGCATCACTACGCCTGATAATCGAACTCGGATCTTAGCAGCTTAAGCTTCGTTTCCTGTGATCGGGCCGGCAACTCGCCGCGTCGCGGACCTGCTTGCATCGATCACGATCGTCTCCGCGAGTCGATCGTGCGCACATTGCCGGTTGCGCTGAATGAAAAATTGCGCAAAACCGAAGCCAAATTCGAGAAACGAAGCACCGTAGCCCACCGCTCGTTCGAGCGACTGCCAAAGCGTTATGTGTTGGTGCGTGAGCGAGACAACCCGTGTCCGCATGACGCGTTTGCCGATGGTCTGCCCATTTCCAAGGTACAGCGCCAGGCAGAAATAGAGGATCAGTACCAACAGATCCAGCACATGCACTAGATTGATCAGCGTGTGCTGTTCCCACTGGTGCGGAACATAGCGCTCCCACAGGAACTCGACCGGCTTCCTGATTAGCGCAACGACGGCGAAGTCGATGCCGAATCCCGCAGCCCGCCGGCTGAATGTGGCCAGCGGCAGACCATCTAATTCATTCTCCCTGGCAGTCTCCCGAGCGCGATAGTACGTGGCATGACTGGGCATGGGGTCCACTCCTGCTAGGTGGGCGATCTTGACCACGGGGATGGAATCACATGCCCCTGGCGGCGAGACGCCAGCAACAGCAGAAATCCCGCGGCCACACACACAAAACCACTGCGACTACGGAAGCCTCGGCGCCGTCAGTACGCCTGATGAACGAGCATGGATCTTAGCAGCTTAAGCTCCGTTTCCCGTGATTGGGCCGGCAACCCGCGGCGCCGGGGCCGTCGGCGCCCGGTGCTGCCCGCGCTGAGTTCAGTCCCTCAGTTCCACAGCCTCAGGTCCGCCGGCATGTCGTGGCCGGTGACGCTGTCCGGATCGAAGCGCCCGCCGGGGGCGCGGCCCGAGCCGTGCGGTCCATCGTCGGCATCGAACGCCGTCGGCGCCGGCACGGCGAGCGGCTGCGCGCCCTTGGCCTTCAGTAGCGCATTGAGCTGCGGGAGTTCCTTGCCGGTGACTTGGGAGAATTCGGCAATGATCTCGCTTAACTGGCTGCGCAGTCCCGCAATGTTGTCGAGCTGGTAGGCGGAGGGCGGACCTTCCCACTGGTTGAGCGCGCCGTAGAGCTGGTCGGTGTGCTCGCGCAGCCGCTCCTCGCCGGTGATCGCGCCGCCCTCGGTGGTGGCGACGATCTCCTTGCGGATCTTGTCGAGCTGCAGGTCGAAGCTCGGCGAGGCGCTTGCCGAGCGCATCGTCGCCGGGCAGTGGCTCTTGCCGGCCGCGGCGACCTGCTGCGCGCAGCCCCGCGATCTGCCCGAAGAACTGCCGTCTCGTCGTTGAAGAGCGTGTAGACCTTCATCGGCGGCATCGAACTGCGCCTGCCGGTCGGCCAGGGTCCAGGTGACGCGCTGGTCCAGGCCCACGCTGATCTTGGTCTCATAGGTCTTGCCGTTGTCCTCCATGCGCACGGTGTAGGTGCCCGGGACGAGCACGCGGGACCCTGCGTGCGGTTGAACGCGAGCTGCACGGCCGGCGGCACGTGCGGCGGCGGCAGGTGCATCGTCCAGACGACGCGATTCAGGCCGCGGCGGCTGGTCGCGCGGCAGCTCGTCGACCACGTGGCCGCTCTGAGTCCAGCACCTCGATCTTGAGCTTGCCGAACAGGTGCCGGCGTGCGCTGGTAGTAGGTGATCACGGCGCCGTCCGGCGGATTGTCGCCGACGAAGGCCGCGGCGCCGTTGGCCCAGCCGCCGTTGCGCCTCGATGCGCTGCTGCACCGGCCGCGCCGACACGAACGCCGCGTCCTGCGCGAGCAGCTCGGGCGTCAGCTGACGCGAGCGGGGTGATGTCGTCGACGATCCAGATGCCGCGGCCATGCGTGGCGAGCACCAGGTCGTTGTCGCGCGGCTGCACGGCGAGATCGCGCACCGCGACCGCCGGGATGTCGCCGCCCTTGAACTGCGCCCAGTGCGCGCCGCCGTCGACCGAGATCCACAGGCCGAACTCGGTGCCGAGGAACAGCAGCTGCGGGTCGACCGTGTCCTCCTTGATGACGTGCGCGTAGCCGCGCACGCCCTTCGGCTCCTGCGCGCGTGACGAGCGGCGTCCAGGTCTTGCCGAAGTCGCGGGTCACGTAGACATAGGGCGCCATGTCGCCGAAGGTATGGCGGTCGAAGGCGACGTAGGCGGTGCCCGGCGTCGAAGGGGCTCGCCTGCACCCAGTTCACCCACGCGCCCTTCGGCAGGCCGCGGCACGTTGCCGACCACGTTGCTCCAGTGCGCGCCGCCGTCGCGCGTCAGCTGCACATTGCCGTCATCGGTCCCCACCCAGATGAGTGCCCGTCGGCGAGCGGCGATTCGCTGATCGAGTAGATCGTGGTGTGCATCTCGGCGGCCGAGTTGTCGACCGTGACGCCGCCCGACTGCTCCTGCTTCTGCTTTTCGGGATCGTTGGTGGTCAGATCCGGCGAGATGCGCTCCCAGCTCTGGCCGTGATCGCGGGAGCGGAACAGGAACTGCGCGCCGATGTAGAGGGTCGCCGGATCGTGCGGCGAGAGCGCGATCGGCGTGTTCCAGTTGAAGCGCAGCTTCTTGTAGAGCTTGAGCTCCTCGGCGCCGAGCTTCGGCTGGATGTCGCGCGTCTCGTGCGTGCGCATGTTGACGCGCCCGATGGTGCCGCCCTGCGCCTCGGCGTACACGTAGTCGCGGATCGGTCGGGTCGGCGAACATCCAGAAGCCGTCGCCCCCGTACATGTTCTCCCAGCGCGAGCTGGTGATGCCGCCCGGATAGGCCGAGTCGCCGACCCAGGAGCTGTTGTCCTGCAGGCCGCCGTACACGTGGTAGGGATCGGCGTTGTCGAGGCTGACGTGGTAGAACTGCGAGATCGGCAGATTGTCCGTCTTCCACCACTTGTTGCCGCCGTCGTAGGAGATCCACAGTCCGCCGTCGTCGCCGGCGAACACATGCTGCGAGTTGGCGGGATCGACGAACACGTCGTGCACGTCGCCGTGCGTGCCGCTGAAGCCGCCGACGGTGGCGAAGCTCTTGCCGCCGTCCTCGCTCAGGATCAGCGCGCCGTCGGTCTTGAAGACGCGCTTGGCGTTCTTCGGGTCGACGATGAGGTTGGCGAAATAGAACGGCCGCCACACCATCCACTGTGCTCTTGTCGCCCGCTTCCCAGGTCGCGCCGCCGTCGTGCGAGATGAACAGCGCCGAGTCGGTCGACTCGATGAAGGCGTAGACGGTCTGCGGCATCGCTCGGCGCGAAGGCGAGGGCGATGCGGCCGTAGGGCTTGGCCGGCAGTCCCTTGTTGGACTGCGGCGGTGAGCTCGGTCCAGGTCTTGCCGCCGTCGCTCGCTGCGGAACAGGCCGCTGCCCGAGGCGGCCTTGGGGCCTTCGCCGCCGGAGCGGAAAGTCCAGCCTTTGCGGCGGAAGTCCCACAGGCTCGCGAGCAGCACGTCGGGGCTCCCGCGGCTGCATCGCGACGCTGCCGCAGCCGGTCGAGAGGTTCGCGCCCTTGAGGATCAGCTGCCAGGTCTTGCCGCCGTCGGTGGTCTTGTAGAGGCCGCGGTCGGCGGAGTCGCTCCACAGCTTGCCCGGCACGCAGGCATAGACGGTGTCCGGAGGCGCGCGGATCGACGATGATCTTGGAGATGCGCTCGGAGTCCGGGAGGCCCGCGTTGCGTCCAGGTCTCGCCGCCATCGGTGGACTTGTAGATGCCGTCGCCGATCGAGACGCTGTTGCGCGTCCAGGATTCGCCCGTCCCGACCCACACGTTCTCGTGATGCGTCGGGTCGATGCGCGATGGCGCCGATCGACTGCACCGGCTGCTCGTCGAACACCGGCTTGAAGGTGGTGCCGCCGTCGGTCGACTTCCACACGCCGCCGCTCGCCGCGCCGACGAACACCGTCAGCTTGCCGGAGGCGTCGTCGTAGCCCGCGAGCGCCGAGATGCGCCCGCTCATGGCGGCCGAGCCGATGTTGCGTGCGCCGAGGCCGGAGATGACGCCGGAGTCGGCGAGCCGCTCCTGGGCCTGCGCAGCGGCGGGACTGCCGGCCGCGGACGATGAGCATGCCGGCGAGCGTCAGCCAGTTGGAATCGCATGAGTCTTCTCCCGAAATTACTTGTTCGCGGCCGCGGCCGGCTGCGCGCGCCGGGAAGCGGAACACAGCGGCGTCCGAGCGCCGGGTTGGCATCCGCCTTGTCGAACTCGAACCTTCTGCCGGTCGCGACGAGCCTTTGGGGCCCGACACCTGCTCGAAGGCGAAGTAAACGCCCGTCGACCTTCTCGTAGTCGCCGTAATCGGTGACCGTCTCCTCGGGTACGCCGTGCTCGATGCGGCGGTTGATGGTGCGGATCTCGAGGAAGTAATCGGGATCGAGGTACACGTAGGTGATGTCGCCGTTCGGCCGCGTCACGCGCAGCTTGTGGGCATCGGTGCCGTCGACGTCCTCGGTGCCGAGATAATCGAGCTTGTACCCCTTGGCCTTGTAGTCGACCAGGGCGCCGGTGAAGTCCGCGGCATCCTCGGCGAGCTCCTTGGCATCGTCCGCGGACATCTTCTCCGGATCCTTGCGGCCCTGGAACGGGTTGATCTTCCAGCCCTGCGTGCCATCGTACGCCTGCACCAGTGTCAGGCCCTGCAGCTCGCGCCTCGTAGCGGATCGAGGCCGGGCGCTGCACCACGGCGACATAGGCGAGCTGCAGCTGATCGCCGTTGACCAGGAGCTTGCCGCACATGCGCAGCGACTGGATGGCGTCAAGCTTGTCCGCTCCGCCCTTGGCGGCGACATTCTTCGCGGCCAGCTCATCGGCCGTGTAGGCGTAGGCGGCGTGGGCGAAGGGCAAGAACGCTGCTGCGAGCAGCACGAAGGCGGCGTAGCGACGCATGCGCTTAACTCCAGTCTCTCGGAATAAGGGCGCTATGATGCTATCGCGCCGCGGTCGACACCAGATGTACCGGTCGCACGGGGCCCACGGCTCGTCGATGGGCTCGGCAGCCCGCGGCGGCGTGTGCGAGCGGCTGGCTGGAATCCAGAAAGGCGATGCTCTAGGCGCCGCTTCCTGCGATCGGGCCGGTAACCCGCAGCGTCGCCGGCCGGTCCGTTGCGCACACGGCGCAGCGCGGCTCGCGCAAAGTGCCGCGGTCGCTGATCACCATGGCGCCACATCCCCGGCAATGGGCCAGGGTCAGTTCCTGGCCACTGGCCAGCGCGTCGACCAGAAACGCGGCGTGCTCGAAGGAAATACTGGCTTCGCCGACGAAGGCACCGAAGGATTCAAATGCCTGGCACAACAGTTGGGCCTGATGAATCCCCGGGCTGAGGCGCGGCGCGTCGGCCACGCGGCGGCCCGAGAGCATGCCGACCAGGCAGCAAAGGCTCGCCAGCAGGTCCGATTGCTGGCGCAGGCGCGCGCTGCCGGTGAAAAAAGCCGCCTGGTGCGGTGACTGGCCGCGGCGACGGCGCACGCGCACACCCTGATCACCGCTCAGATAGGAGCGGTAAAGCTTGCGGATCCGGTCATCGCTCAATCCGGTCCACTGGCGGATCGTGCGCGTGCGGGCTTCGTGGCCGATGAGCCTCAGGGCCACATCGAGGCGCATGCGGTCGCGGTGGTAACGGTCGTCGGAAACACGCATCAGCTCCTCCTTAGGGCGCCTTGGCAGGCCAGTTCCATATTTGGTCGAAATATCGCAATATTATACTTCGCGTACCCAAGGGCGTAGGCTATGAGCCTTAAAGCCCTTGGTGGCGGCCCATTGCAGGGAAGCAAGTTAGTGCGGTTCGTTTTTTTGGACGAGGCTGGTATCTCTGAGGGAGGAAGAGCCACTTGCGACGGTGGCTGGCGTGCTAGTGAACGCCGATAAAGAGCTAAGGCCATGAACAATACTTAGAGCAATTAGTCACTGAAGTGATCCTGCCTGATAAGCGTGATGGCTTCATATTTCATGCCCATCACCTCTATCACGGCAGCGGTATTTTTGACCGCAAGACTTGGCCACCCCAAAAACGCTGGCCGATATTGAGGCTGTTATGCTGCGTTCCCAAGTTGTACAACTTGCCGGTGGTCTGCTCAACTATCAATCGAGAGCTTTACGACAAGATAAATCCCAATCCACTGGAAAAGAATCGGATGGCAGGGCAAATCGCTCTAGCTGTCCTGTATTGCACCTTGCAAGCCGAGCGATTAATGCGGGAAAAATTGCCCGAGGAAGTCGGTAATATCGTCTGCGAAAATAATAAGACCGCAAGGATTTCGATTAGCAGTTTGCACAACCTAATCAAATCCGTGCCCGCAGGGTCCGAAGAAATAGATGAGGACTACCGAGGATACCTGCCATTTCGGAAGATCGTGAACACAGTATTCTACGCGGAAAAAACCGAGGTTAGTTTATTGCAGGTGGCGGACGCCTTGGCGTTCGTGCTGAAGCGCAAATCCATGGGGAAAAGTGACGAAGATTACTTCTTCGACCCGATTAAAGATTCGCTAATTTCGTGGAATTCCAACGACTGGGGGCCACGCACGCCATCGAAGCCTATTTCTTGGGAATTGATGCATGCCCCTTCGCCGGTAAAACCTTCTTAAAGGCCCGCTCAAACTTCTTCCCGCTCTCATCGGCTTCAGCCTTTTTGGCGGCTGCGATGAAGCGGGCGGATTGTCGCTTTTCAGGCTGTTTTGGCGCTCTCATAAAGTTCTCAGGCTTCTACAGCCTTAATGGGTTTGTGCTTAAGGGGTTTTTCTTTCCACCTACATACTAGACATTCTAATTCTTGGTACGAAGTGGGGGTTTTCCACTCAACTCTCACCATGTCTATGAAAGGCTTAGTTCGTTCGTAAAGATTCACTATTGTTGTGTAGGTGCTGTCTTTGAAAATGTCCTCGTCGTAGATTCCGCGAGAAATACCAACGCTGACGTATTCATAGTGATTTAGAGCATATCTAATAATCTTTGAATGTTCAGAATCTATGTTCGTTTTTCTACCATGCGCCGCCATATTTACGTCTTGCTCAGCAAGAGCCGCTATGTGGCGATGAGCCTGTACTAATGCAGTGTCGCGCTTACTTGCAAAAATGGCTTCTATTGCCGCCTTTCTGCGCTCAATGTTGCGATTAGTCCTTATGGCGACGTAAGCCAGGATTGCGGCCGCCAACAGCACGGTAGTCTGGCACCAGAATCCGTAAGTCTCTCCGAAGAATCTAGGAGCAGGCGCTGGCTGTTGTACCTCAGCGGTCATTGCTGTCGAGGTCTCGGCTGCCATTTCTGATCCCCCAAATAAAACGAGGGCCGCATGGCCCTCGTAGGTAGAGTGAAGCGGCTGTAGTTACATCCCTTCGAAATCATCCCTTAAAAGCTTGTTCATAGCACTAACCTCTGCCTACTAGGTGGGGCATCATAGCCCCGATGTCAACGCCTAAGCGCAATCCATTGCACCTTTTATTGAGCCCGGGTGCAAGTTATTTCGAAATATGTCACATCTCCATCATATTGATATTCAATGTAAATTGTCTGTAGGAACAAGCCGATATGCAACATTTGGACGCCCATAGCCCGGGATAGTTCAGCCGCTTCCAGTTGAGCCCGGGCAACATGATCTCGGCCCTAGATCAGCCGAAGCTGCCTCGGCCTAATCGGCCCTTTTCGGTTCTTGTTGTGGCGCGGCATTCGGCCGCCGTGGGACTCAATCCGCAGTTGTTTGATAGGTAAGTCGCTTGCCGCTCACACCCCGGATCATGTTTTCGGCCCGCTCGTAATCGCTAACCTTTAGAGCGGTGCGGTTGTTGTAGCGGAAGTCGAATTCAGCCAGATACCGATGCAAATTTTGGCTCTTGCAGTGCTGGTACACGCCAGTCATGCCGCGCTTAAACACGCTGAAGAAGCCTTCGATGGTGTTGGTGTACGCCTCGCCGCGAACATACTCATTGGCGCTGTGGTTAACGCTCTGATGGTCGGCAAACTGCTTGCCGATCTTCTTGTACATGCGGGCGTCATCGGTCATCAGAACTGCATCGGGGCTGACGTTCGCCTTGAGAGCGGCCTTGATGCCGTCAAAGGTCTTGCCGGTGATATGGAAGCTGCGGACACCCTTGTTACGCTCGACCAACGCAAATACCATTTCCTTGTGACCGCCACCCGCACGTACCCGCCGACCGGGCTTGCGGCCAATGTAGGTTTCATCGGCCTCAACCACGCCACCGTCCGAGCCCATCAGTTCACCTGAATTGCCAGCCATCGCCAAGCGAATCCGATGCCCCAGGAACCATGCGGATTTGAGGGTTACGCCGAGAACGCGAGCGAGCTGGTTGGAGCTGATGCCCTTCTTGCTTGCGGCAATCAGGAAGATCGCCTGTAGCCACAGCTTCAGCTCGATATGGCTGTCCTCAAAGATGGTCCCGATCTTCACGGTAAAGGGCTTACGGCAGTCGTAGCACTTCAAAGCGCCGGGGCGGGTGCTCTTGCCATTCATGCGGCTGATCCGCTCCACGCCCCCGCAATGCGGGCAAACAGGGCCTTTGGGCCATACCCGTTCCTCGACGAAGGCAATCGCGGCCTGCTCATCGTGGAAGTGAGGGGCGTTCAAAACTGACTTAGACATGACGTATCTCCTACTGAGGCTTGATTCTAAGCTTGGGAGTGGGTAGTAAGTAAATATTGCGAAATATCCCAAAAATAATACTTCATGCCAAGCGAATTTGGGGACAATATCTGGCCGGTTCACAAAGGAATGCCGGTGACCGAGCCGATGCCTTGGCCCCGGGGTGGCCGCCAGCGGTAACTGGGAGTCGGGTTGCTGGAGCCGCTGACGGCGATCAGCGAGCCGGTGCTGGAGGCGCTGGCGGCCGGTGCGGCCGGCGGCGGGCGCCTGTCGGGCGCTCCATTCGGTCGTCGACCCCGTGCCGATGCCCGAAAAGGCGGTCGGGACTTAAGCGTTCAGTCCCGGTAGCGCACCAGCGCATCGCCCAGTGCATCCTTAAGCGGGCCCAGCCACGGCTCGTAATTCTTCCACTGCTCCAGGTTCTCGCGGAAGATCGGCCGTCGCACCTGCTCGGAACTTGCCGTGCGGACGCTGCGCTCGGTCTTGTGGAATTCGAGGCACGCGGATTCGAACGGCAGACCGCAGAACTCCAGAATGCGTTGCACGCTGCCCTCGAGATCGTCGACCACGTCTTCGTGATGCACTTTCAGGATGTATCCGGGCAACACTGCGTTCCAATGGCGCATCAGTTCCAGATAGGTCCGGTAGTAGCGGGCGATGTCATCGATGCTGTAGCTGAACTCCTGGCCGCTGGAGTAAAGCTGCTTGAGATTGCCGAAGCAGCACGCCATCGGCTCGCGGCGCGCGTCGATGATTCTGGCATTCGGCAGCATCAGCTTGATCAGACCGAGATAGCGGAAGTTGTTCGGCATCTTGTCGATGAAGAACGGCTTGCCGCTCAGACGGTATACCCGCGTGTCGTTCATGTAGCGGTCGCCGAAGCGACGGAAGTCCTCCGGCGTCAGCTCCGCAAGCACAGCCGGGTAGCGCGGGTTCTGGATGTCCTGCGCCCGTCCCCGCAGTTCCATCACGACGCGCTGGATGTCCGCCAGCTCCTGGGTGCCTTCCACCTGCGAATGCGAGGCCAGAATCTGCTCGATCAGCGTCGAGCCCGACCGGGGCAAGCCCAGCACGAAAATGGGATCGGGTGCCGGATTGCCGAAGCCGCGGCGTGCATCGAAGAAATCCCGGGTGCATACCGTTATCGACTGCCGGGTATTGATCTCGGTGATTTCGGGCAGGTAGCGCGTTTCCTCCCGTTTGAGCTCATTGCCCCGTTCGTAGAAGCGCCAGGACTCTTCGTACTCACCCCGGTCCTCCAGCGCCTTGCCGAGCGCGAAGCACAGGTGATAGCGGTCCTCTGCGGCGACGGTGGGAGAAGCTTCCGCCGCGCGCATTTGAGCGATCTCCTCAGTGGCGAAGCGGTAGGTCTTGAGGTTGGCCAGACTCCACCAGGCCTCGCCGAAATCCGGCCGGGCGGCGAGCGCGGTCCCGTAGTCTGCGATGGCGTCCTCCTGCCTGCCGAGCGTCTTCAGCGCGTGCGCAATCCACAGGTGCAGGTCCGCGGCTTCTGCGCCCGCCGGTGGCGTGCCGGTCAGCAGACGGCGGTATAGCGCGATGATGGGCTCGTAGTCCCCGAGTCCTACGCAGCTCGCCGCGTAGTGCTTGAGGTACTCGCGGTTGTCGGGGTCAAGGTTCAGCAGTTTTTCCATCTCGGCGCGTGATTGGGCGCACTTTTGCCGCCGGTACAGCGTCCGGGCGTAATCAAAGCGCGCGGCGCGATAGTCCGGTGCCAGCTTGAGGACGGACTCCAGCAACAGCTCGGCATCGTCCAGAACGTCACGTTCCATCCCGATGCGGGCCAGCAGGCGCATGGCCTCGATGTGATCGCCATGCCGCAGCAGGAAAGCGCGGACGATGTTCTCGGCGGGGAGCAGATCGCCGTCGGCGAACAGGCTGGTCGCCTCGATGACGGGTTGCGGCAGGCTTTGCAGCTTGGCGATGTGGTCCCCGGCGGTAGCGGCGTTGTCCTCGTCGCCCGTCATGCGGTACAGCCGCTGCAGCATGTCCCAGCTGGCCGGCAGGGCTGGATTGATGTTTACACCGTGCAGGAATGCGTCGATCGCCCTGGGCGCGTCGCGCAGCGCGACATAGCAGTGGCCGCGTTCCTGGTACAGGCGGCTGTAGCGCGGATGCAGCCGCTGCAGCCGCTCCAGCACCGCCAGCGCCTCGTCGAAGCGGCTGAGGAAGCGCAGGTTCATGGCCTGCAGGTACAGGGCGTCGCGATTCTCGGGAAACTGCGCCAGCAGCCGCTCGAGCGGCCCGAGCGCCTCAGCATTACGCCGGGCTTTGGTCAGCTTGCGGATGCGCCCGATTTCCAGCTCCACGGCCGTGGGCACATGGGCAGGCAGTTCCGGGGCCTGAGGCTGCGCGGCAGGGGAATTCATGACGGGCCAGCAATCAGGTGGCGGGCGGCAAAAAAAGGGGCGGACAGTTGTCCGCCCCGTGATCTTAACTCAAGAGTAAGGCTAGAACTTGCGGTCGAGGCGCAGCCCCAGCACGCGTGGACGCAGTGGCACTTGCTGCTCGGTGTACTGCGAGGTGTTGGTGTAGGTGCTGGCGTCTGAATTACCGAGGTTCTGACCAAAGAAGGTCACCGTCCACAGGTTCTTCGCCACGCCCAGGGAGGCGTCGTAGGTGCTGTAGGCCGGCTGGAGGAACCGTTCACGTACCGAGGTGGCGGGGTACAGCGGCGTCGAGCCGACACCAGGGGTCGGATAACCCGCGGGCTGGTTGTACATGCTGCCGGTGTGGCTGGTACCGATGGAGGCGAATGCCCGGAACGCGTTGAGCAGGTTCCAGTCGTAGCGCGCCTGCGCGCTGTACTGCAGCCGCGGCGAGAACGCCGTGGGGGTGCCCGGCTCGCCCAAGGGGCTGGTGATGGCGTTCACAGAAGCGCCCTTGATCGTCTGGGTGATGCACTGTCCAGCGGTCGCCAACGCGAGATTGTTCACGAGCAGGCACACCGCGTTCTGCTGCGTGCTGTTGTTGAGGGAACCCGAGGCCTGCAGCGTCAGTCCGGGGACCGGCTTGGCGAGGACCTGCAGTTCCACACCCTGGATGCGGTAATTCGGGCCGTTGATCACGAAATTGGATGAGCCGAAACCGTCGTTAGGATCGAAGAAAATGAATTGGGCGTTCTTCCAATCCATCTGGTAGACGGAGGCATTGAATTGCAGCCGATGTTCGAACCACTCGCTCTTCAAGCCGACCTCGTTGTTGGTCACCGTGTCCGGCGCATAGCTGTACGGGTCCTGGAACTGGTAGGGTCCAGACGTCGCCGCCGTGCCGCCGCAAGCAGTGGCCGCCGGACCGGCGACGGGGGTATCGCCGTTCGCGCACTCGGGAACCTTGCCGAAGTGCAGGCGTGAGAAGCGGTTGAAGCCGCCCGGGCGGAAGCCTTGCGAGAAGGTGTAGTACGCCATGACGTCCGGGGTGATGTGCCAGGTCAGATTGCCGCGGCTACGGAAGCCATGGTAGCCGGTCCCGAACGGATAAAAGGGCGCCTGAAAGTTGGGGTAGCTGCCGCCTGCATTCACGCCGCCGGGATTGGGGCTGGTCGGGTCGATGATGTTGCCGCCGCCGTAAATGGGGGTGCAGACAATCTGATCGGTGCAGTTGCCATCATAACGCGTGCCGAACTCGTACTCGTTGTAATGGTAGTAGCGTGTGCCGCCGGTGACGGTGAGCACCTTCGGGATGATGTCGAAGTCCAGGGAGGTGAAGGCAGCCAACTGTGTGTAGCCGCGACGCTCATCTTCGCCATAGTTGATCACGGAGCTGCGCGGGTTCGGATCCACGGCGGAGCCGTTGGGAATCGGCCCGATGGACCCCACGCAGACACCGCCTGGGCCCCCCGCGGCGTTATTGGCTTCCGCAGTGGCTATATCGGCTGCCGTGTCGCATCCGGGCAGGTTGTTGTACTGGAAGTTCATGTTGTCGGCGATATTGAAGTTCTCCTGGTACAGGCCGAACAACCCACGCAGGCGCCAGTCATCCGGCGTGGACAGCCGCAGCTCGTTGCTGAGGTGGGCGTTGCGGGTCTGGTCGTGCCAGGACATCGCCGGGTTATAGCACTGTACGTAAGTAGACGGATTCTGCGTTGCCGGGCCGGTGCAATCGTAGTAGTAGCCCGAGACACTGCGCGCATAGTTGGTGTAGTCGCCGGCCTGATCGACGTGGCGGATCAGGTAGGCGCCGGAGTACACCAGGCTTAAGGGACCGACCTTGCCATTGACGGTCAGGGCCGTGTTTTCGAACTTGTCCTTGTCCCACAACGGGGAGAAGAACGTGCCTTGCCAGGGACCGAGCACCTGCGGGGCTGTGGGATTCACTTGGTAGTCCGAGCCATAGACATACTGCGCGGAGGAGCCGTCGGCCTCCATGTTCTGGAAGCTCTGCGTCAGCAGCGCGCTCCAGTCGTCATTGACCTGCCACAAGGCTTCCACGCGGATGCCGCCGTAGGTGACGGGGTTCTGGGCATTTCCAGCGAGGCCATAATTATTGCCTATGACCTGTGCCTGGAGCGGCCCGATGGCGCCGGGGTCGGTCGGGCTGAGGGTGAAGGTGCTGGGCAGGTTGTCGATGTAGCCGCCGCGGCGCTCGTCGTAGATAACGCCGCGCAGCGCGAACACGCCGTCGATGATCGGCAGGTTCAGCACGCCCTGGATCGACTGGTTGGGGTCACCGTGGGAGGTGACGCCGTACATGGCCGAGACATTGCCGCCGTCGGTGCTCAGGTTGGGCTTGTTGGTAATGTAACGGACGGCGCCGGCCTCGGCACCGCCGCCGAACGTAGTGCCCTGCGGGCCTTCAAGTACCTCGATACGATTCATGTCGGCCATGTAGATGTCGAGGTTGCGACCGGGGAACTGCACCGACTGGTCGTCAAGGTACACGGCGACGTTTGGGAACGGCAGGATGCTGGCGCTGGATTGCTCGCCGGCGGCGGGACCGGCCGACAGGCCGCGCATGTAGATCTCGCCTCCGCCGGGACCGTTGGCGCCAAAGGACACGTTCGGCAGGTACCTGGCGATATCCTCGAAGCTGGTGATATTTTGCTGCTGCAGCTCCTCGCCGGTAAGCGCCTGAATGGTGATCGGCACGTTCTGGACGGATTCCGAACGACGCGTGGCGGTCACCGTGATTTCCTCCAGCGTGTCGCTGGCGGACGGCATGCCGGCCGAATTATCGGCGTATGCCAGCCCTGCTTGCGCGCTCAGTGCCGTCAGAACTGCGCGAGTGATCTTATTGTAGTGTTTCATGAACATCCCCAAGTCCGACGTGTAACAACAATAGCCTCGTAAAATTTAAGCGTGGCAAAGTGACAGTAGTGTGACTCTTTGCGCCGATTGAGTGTCTGTCAAGATACTTTATTTATTTAAGTGTCTGGTGTGGCCGGCCGCGTCGCACGGGCACCCAAAGAGTGCCTCACTCTACTCTGTTGCACTGATTGTGGGCACCGTTTGGAGAATTGAAAGCCGAATCTGACGCCGCGCGAATTCAAGTCACTGCTTGCAATAGTCTTGCCAGTCCTCGAGGAGTCCGACGCGATCGTGATGCAGTATTTCGTAAGCGATCCACGTTCCACGGCACAAGTGTCTCGATCTGCTTGACGCTGCGGGCTGCCGGCGAGCGGCACGATGAGGGTAACAGGGCCCTCGAAGACCGCTGACTAATCTAAACGGGTCGGCGCGCTGACGAATGCCCGCGAATCCAAACTCGGTCACCCGATGGTGTGACCCAACTTTACTGGAAACGACGGAACACTAGAATCCAACCGTCCCGCTACGGCGCAATGGCCGCGGCTCTGTTCGCGAATGGCGCGATCAGAGCCTCCGTCGCCGCGCACCTCCTGCCAAGCGCGAGCGTGCTTCGTGGCCGATGAGCCTTAGGGCTACATCGGGGCGCAGGCGATCGCGATGGTCACGGTAGTCGGAAACACGCATCAGCTCCTCCCCTTCGGGCGCCTCGGCAGAGCCAGATCAATATTTGGTCGAAATATCCCAAAAATAATACTTCATGCCAGGCGGATTTGGGGCCAATATCTGGCTGGTTCACGGAGGAATGCCGATGACCGAGCCGACGCCAAGTCCCTGGGTGGCCACCAGCGGCAACTGGGATATCGGGTTGCTGGAGCCGCTGACGGAGATCAACGAGCGGGTGCTGGAGGCGCTGGCGGCCGGTGCGGCCGGCGGCGGACCGAGCTGCTCGCCGCTGTGTCAGTCCCCGAACATCCCGTGGCGCACGCTTGGCCTGGAGGCTCGCCAGCGGCTGGCGTCCTGCCCGTATCTGCTGATCGACGGCGGCTTTGCGCGACCGGAACTGTGGGTCCGGCCACTGGGTGGCGGTGTGCGGGACGCGCGGCCCGGCGGCCGGGCCTTTGCAGCGGTGCTCGGCGCAAGCACCGTCCGCTGCATGCTGATGCTCGCCTGGCATCTGGCGCGGGCCAACCGGCTCGCCGGCCGGATCGCCCTGGGGCTATCCGAGCCCTGCGCGGCGCTGATTGCCGCCGGCCGGTTGCGCGACATGGAGGCGCTGGCCGAGGCCGGGCCCTGGTGGATCAGCCCGCGCTGGGAGTCACGCTCCGAAATCTGGCGCCAGCTGCTTGAAGCCGCAGTGTGCCAGCGCCCGGCGCGGCTGCGGACCATGCAGCTGCGCGGGCTGCAGCTGCTGGCCGCCAGCGTCCTGCCCCTCTGAGCGGACATTCTGCCGGTCGCCGGAAGGCTGGCGGGCTCGCGCGGATATGCTAATTTGCCGGCCCGCTGCCAGGCGCCTCCCGCGCCCCAGCTAAAGGTGCCGCCATGACTGCCACGCTCCCGCCGGTGCGGGATTAACACGCCAATGCAGGCGCTATCGATCCGCGGCCTCACGAAGGTCTACCGCAACGGCGTGCAGGCGCTCAAGGGCGTCGATCTGGACGTGGCGCAGGGGGACTTCTTCGCACTGCTCGGTCCCAATGGCGCCGGCAAGACCACGCTGATCGGGATTATCACCTCGCTGGTCAACAAGACCGCCGGCACGGCCACCGTGTTTGGGTTTGACGTCGACCGGCAACTGGAGCGGGCCAAGTCATGCATCGGCATCGTGCCCCAGGAGCTGAATTTCAATCAGTTCGAATCGCCGCTGACGATCGTGATCAACCAGGCCGGCTTTTACGGCATTCCGCGTCCGGTGGCGCGCGAGCGGGCGGAAAAATATCTGCGGCAGCTGCAATTATGGGACAAGCGTAACGGCGCGGCGCGCGGCCTGTCCGGCGGCATGAAGCGCCGCCTGATGATCGCCCGGGCGCTGATGCACGAGCCGCGGCTGCTGATTCTCGACGAGCCCACGGCCGGCGTCGACATCGAGATCCGCCGCTCGATGTGGGAATTTCTGCAGGAGATCAACGCGCGCGGCACCACGATCATTTTGACGACCCATTACCTGGAAGAGGCCGAGAGCCTGTGCCGGGACATCGCCATCATTGACAAGGGCACCATCATCGAGCGCGACCGGATGGGCAACCTGCTGCGCCGGCTGCACACGGAGACTTTTGTACTGAATCTGCGGGCGCCGCTCGCCGCGCTGCCGCAGGTTGCGGGCTTTGCGCTGACGCGGGTGGACGACCAGGAAATCGAGGCCGAGGTGTCCAAGGAACAGACCCTGAACGATCTGTTCGCGCAACTGTCCGCGAGCGGCGTCGAAGTCGTCTCGATGCGCAACAAGGTCAACCGTCTCGAGGAAATCTTCATGCGTCTGGTCGACGCCGGGAGCGGCAATGGCTGAGCTGCCGGCACCGGCTGCAGCGGGGCTGACCCCGATGAATACGATCCGCTGGGTCGGCTGGCGCACGATCGTGATCCGCGAGTACGGGCGCATCGTGCGCATCTGGGGCCAGACCCTGGTGCCCTCGGCGGTCACCGCCGTCCTTTACTTCGTACTGTTTGGCTCGTTGCTGGGCCGCAGAGTCGGTCAGGTCAGCGGCTTCGATTACAAACAGTATCTGGCGCCCGGACTGATCATGATGGCGGTGATTACCAATTCCTATGGCAACGTGGTCTCCTCGTTCTTCGGCGCCAAGTTCGGCAAGCACGTCGAGGAGATGCTGGTCGCGCCGCTCCCGAACTGGATCATCGTGTCCGGCTACGCCGCCGGCGGGCTGATGCGCGGCATGATGGTCGGCGCTGTGGTAACCGCCGTGGCCCTGATCTTCTCGCGCCTGCCAGTGCATCACCTGGGGTTGATCCTGGCCGCGGTCGTGCTGTCGTCGCTGGTGTTCTCCCTCGGCGGCTTCATCAACGCGGTATTTGCCAAGAATTTTGATCAGGTCAACTGGATCCCAGCCTTTGTACTGAATCCGCTGACTTATTTCGGTGGCGTGTTTTATTCCGTGTCGATGCTGCCGTCGTGGGCCGCGGCGATTTCGAAGATCAATCCGATTCTTTACATGGTCAATGCTTTCCGCTTCGGCTTTCTCGGCACGGCGGACGTGTCGGTGCCGTTTGCCTTTGGCTTCATGGCGGTGCTGGTGGTCGGCCTGTTTGCGCTGGCGGTGAAGCTGATGAACCGCGGCGTCGGCATCCGCGATTAGCGCTGCGCCGACGGTTGCAATAGATGGCAGGAGGCGACACTGGGACCGAATTGCGCGTGACCGCGCGCGGCGGCTGCCTGTGCGGCGGCGTCCGCTACCAGGTGCGCGGCCCGCTGCGCGGCGTGATCGCCTGTCACTGCTCGCAGTGCCGCAAGACCAGCGGACATTTTGTCGCCGCGACGCAGGCGCTGGCGGCAGATCTTGAGCTGACGGAGCAGGCGACGCTGCGCTGGTACTGCTCCTCGCCCGCCGCCGAGCGTGGCTTTTGCTCGCGCTGCGGCGGCAACCTGTTCTGGCGGCCGCAGACACCCGGCGCGCAGCTGATCAGCATCATGGCCGGTACGCTCGATCCGCCGACCGGATTGAAGCTCGTGCAGCACATCTATACGGCCGGTAAGTCCGATTACTACGAAATCAACGACGGCGCGCCACAGCAATTGTATTGGGAAGATTAAGTCGCACGCCGGCGCGCGCTGAAACGCCCGGATTTCGGACTGTGATGCGCTGCGCACTGTAGTCGTTGCGCTGGGCGTAGCGCCCCGTAACACCGCCCCTGTCATGCGGCTGTCACAGTCCGGTCATCAGCCGTATATATCCGCTGCCGATCATGCGGGCCATGACGTGGGCACAAGCAGTTCTCGCGCGGTTTGATCTGGCCGAATACCGGCTCTGCCGGTCTTTTAATTCGCGGCTCAGCCGTGGGCCGCTGCTGCCACTGCTGCGGGTCGCAAGCCGCATCGGCAACGGCCTGGTGTGGTACCTGCTGATGCTGTTGCTGCCGCTGCTGTACGGCGCGGCCGGGCTGCGCTGCGCACTGGTGATGGCGGCGGCCGGCGGCATCGGGGTGTTGCTGTACCGCTGGCTCAAACACCGCCTGGTACGCGAGCGGCCGTTTATCCGCCATCCCGGGATTACGCTGGCGATGACGCCGCTGGATCGCTACAGCTTCCCATCCGGGCACACGCTGCACGCTGTGTGCTTCAGCAGTCTGGCGGTCAGCCAGTTCCCGGAGCTGGCCTGGGTGCTGGTGCCGCTCGCCAGCCTGATCGCTGCATCGCGCGTAATTCTGGGGTTACACTATCCAAGCGACGTGTTCGCTGGAGGGCTGATTGGCGCCGCGCTGGCATTTGCCGGCCACGCGCTGCTCTGAACGATGCGCATCCTGTTTGTCTCGGACGTTTACTTCCCCCGGGTCAATGGCGTTTCCACTTCGATCAATACCTTCCGCACGGATCTGCAGCGGCTCGGGGTAGATTCTGTGCTGGTGGCGCCGGCTTATGCCGCCAGCGACAGCGCCGAGGAACCGGGCATCTGCCGGGTGCCGGCCGGGCGCGTCCCGCGCGACCCGGAAGATCGGCGCATGCACTGGGGCGCTCTTTTGCGCACACTGAGGCAGCTGCCCGGCCGCTTCGATCTGGTGCATGTTCAGTCGCCGTTTCTCGCCCATTACGCCGGCGTGCGCTTTGCGCACGACGTCGGCATCCCGGTGGTCGAGACCTACCACACACTGTTCGAGGAATATCTGCATCACTACGTGCCGGTGCTGCCGCGCGTGCTCGGCCGGGCGCTGGCACGGCAGATCACGCGCAGCCAGTGCGCCGACGTCGACATGCTGATTGCCCCGTCGGAACCCATGCGCGTGCTGCTGGCGCAGTACGGCGTGCGCTCACCGCTGCGCGTCATCCCGACCGGCCTGCCCGAAGATCGCTTCACTCCCGGTGACGGGCAGCGGTTTCGGGCCGCGCACGGCGTACCAAACGGTCGGCCGCTGCTGCTGTATGTCGGTCGCGTGGCCCACGAGAAGAACATCGATTTTTTGCTGCACAGCTTTGTCGAGCTGCGCCGCTCCCGTCCCGACGCCTTGCTGTTGATCGCGGGCGAAGGGCCTGCCCGGTCCCATCTCGCCTCCGTCGTCACCGCGCTCGGCCTCGGCCGTGATGTGCAGTTCGTGGGTTACCTGGATCGGGCCCGCGGCCTGACCGATTGCTATGCCGCCGCCGACGTGTTCGTGTTCGCCTCGCGTACCGAGACGCAGGGCCTCGTGCTGCTCGAGGCTATGGCGCAGGGCCGGCCGGTGGTTTCGACGGCAGTGCTCGGCACCGCCTCCATCCTCAAGAGCGGTTGCGGCGCACAGGTGGTGCCGGAGGAATCAGCGGCGTTTGCGCGCGCCATTTACGACATTCTGGAGGAGCCACCGCGCGCGGCGCGACTGGGTGCGCAGGGCCTCGCCTATGCGCGCACCTGGGCATCCTCGCTGATGGCCGAGCGCATGATCGAGCTGTACGGCGACGTGCTGCGCGCGGCGAGCGAGCGCAGCGCCACCGCCGCGCGGTCGCTCGGCAGCAGCGCCGATTTGCAAAGCGGCGCCTAGCCCGCAACTTCATCCCGCCGCCGGCGGCGCCTGGCACCGTGCCAGCACCGCTTTGCGTTAATATTCCTCAGTGAACCCGGCCCCGATACCTGGCGTGGAGCAGGCGTGACGATGCGACGTGCGCTGAAAAAGACTGAGGCAAATCCGGCGCGTGCAGCGGCTGCGCTGATGCGCTGACCGCACTTGCTGGCACCGAACTTAACTGCCGGCGCGTTTGCACCACCGCGCTGGCTGCGCAGCGCCCATCTGCAGACCATGCTGGCGAACCTGCCGCCGATGCGCAATCTGATCCAGCGTCGGGCGCAAAGGCTGAGTTCGCAGGCAACGCCGTGGTTGCTGGATTGCGGAGATGCGGTGCGGCTGCAGGCGTGGTACACGCCGGCGGCGACGGCGAGCCGGCGCACGGCCCTGCTGCTGCATGGCTGGGAAGGCAGCGCCGATTCCTGCTACGTGCTGTCGGCCGGCGCACTGCTGCTGCAATCCGGCTATAACATTGTGCGCCTGAACCTGCGCGATCATGGCGGCACGCAGCACCTGAACCGCGAGCTGTTCCATTCCTGCCGTCTGCCGGAGGTGTGCGGTGCGGTGGCGGCGGTTGCCGAGCGCTGCGCCGGCGCGCCGCTTTATCTCGGTGGCTTTTCGCTCGGCGGAAATTTTCTGCTGCGCGCGGCGGCCGCGCCGGCGGTGCCGGCCAACGTGGCTGGCGTGGTGGCGATCTCCCCGGTGCTCGATCCGCATCACACGCTCGATGCCCTCGAGGGCGGCCTTGGCGTCTACCAGCAGTATTTTGTGCGGCGCTGGACCCGATCACTGCGCGGCAAGCAGCGTGCCTGGCCGCAGGACTTTGAATTTGAGCGCCTGTTGCGCTCGCGGAGCCTGCGGCAGATGACCGCAGATCTGGTCGCCGAACACACCGATTTTGCCGGCATCGATGCCTACCTTGATGGTTATGCCATCACCGGCGCGCGGCTCCGTACGCTCGCGGTGCCGGCACGGATTCTGACCTCCGCGGACGACCCGATCATTCCAATCGATGATCTGTCGCGCGTGGCCGAGCCGCCGCTGCTTAAGGTCACGCAAACCGATTTCGGCGGCCACTGCGGCTTTCATGGGCGCTTCACCGGTGCCAGTTTTGCCGATCACTACCTGCTGTCGCAATTTACGGCGCTCGGCTAAAGGCCGAGCCGCCGCCAAGCGCGGTCACGGCGCGCTCAATATCAACTCGTCGGTCCGCGCCCGTGGCGGGCGCTGCGGCAGCGAGGGCCGCAACAGGCTGATCGTTCGCTGCGCGACCGCCCGCCAGGTGGTCAGCTTGCCGCCGTAGATCGTCAGTACCCGGGGATGGGCCGGTTCGTCCATGATCAGCAGGGTTTCGCGGGACCGGTAAAAGGCGTGACCTGTGCCCGCCGGCAGCACCCTAAGGCCGGCAAAGCTGGCGCTCGGCTCGGTGGCGTTGGCTTCCCTGAAGCGCGGGAAGTAGTGGCGCGCCACGCCAAGCAGATAGTGAATCTCGGTACTGCTCGGCTGCACGGCGGCCGGATCGCCGTGGAAGCGCACCTCGGTCGTGCCGATCAACGCCTGCCCGTGCCAGGGCATGATGAATATGGCGCGCCCATCGCGCGGGCTTTCGACGTAGTACACGCCCTGACTGATCGGGCCAGGCAGCACGATGTGGCTGCCCTGGACCAGCTCGAGCGCTGGTACCGGTATCGCGGGGGTGATGAGCCGCGCGGCCGATCCGGCCCACGGGCCAGCGGCGTTGACCAGCACCGTTGCCTCGCACTCATGCTCGCTGCCGCCGTACTGGTAACGCACGCTGACATTGGCCGCGTCCCGGGCAGCGCCCGTGAAGCGCGCCGGCAGCAGCAGTTCGGCGCCGAGCTGCTGGGCTGAACGGATGACCGCCTGCGACAGCAGCCGGTCGTCGGTCTGTGCGTCCTGGTACCAGTAAACAGCCTGCAATCCGCTCGCATCCAGGCCGTCGAGGTTGCCCCAGTCGCGCCGCGGCACGGTGCCGAAACGCGCCGTCGGACCGAGGCCAGCCAGCAGCGCGTACAGCGACAGGCCGATCCGCAGCTGCCATGGCCGGCGTCGAGTGTGCCGGTATACAGGAATGAAAAAGCGCTTGAGGTGCACCAGCTCAGGCGCGATGCGCAGCAGCGTTGCGCGTTCGTGCAGGCTCTCGCGCACCAGCCGCAACTGTCCGGTTTCCAGGTAGCGCAGGCCGCCGTGAATCAGCTTGCTGGAACGGCTGGAGGAGCCGGCCGCAATCGCAGACTGCTCGAGCACCAGCGCCGAGTACCCGGCTGCGGCCGCGGCCTGGGCGACTCCGGCGCCGTGGATGCCGGCGCCGATCACCACCACATCGTAGTGCGGTCGCATGAGTTCAGAGGCGCGCGGTCCGCATCGCCTCGCTCATCTCGCGCACCGCCATGGTCTCCACGTAGCCGACGCCACGTTCGGCCAGCTGCAACGCCAGCGGCAGGGACTCGACCTCATAAACGGCCCACTTCCACGGGCCGCGCCACAAGGCGCCGGTGCCGCCAAGTTGCAGATGATCGCAGAACAGGTATTCGGGCCGCAGGGCGTCGCACTTGAGGTGGCTGTGATTGTCGTACTCGCTGAGCACCCAGCCGATGGCCACGCCGCCGAGTTGCCGGGCGCGATAGATGGCGGCCAGATCAAACGAGATCACCACGCACTGCGCGCGCCACGGACCGATGGCGCCAAGCACCTGCGACACCACCTGGTCGTGCCCGAACTGCGCGAGACTTGCCCGTTTGATTTCGACGAAGATGGTCACTTCCGGACGGCCCTTAAGCAGTTCGAGCACGTCGGTCAGCAGCGGGATGCGGGTACCGGCGAACTCATCGCCGAAGCGCGGCGCTTCGCCGGCCTCGATGGTCACAAGCTGCGCCGCGTTCAGCTCGAAGACGCTGCCCGGCTGGCCGGTGGTGCGCGCCAGCAGATGGTCGTGAATGACCACCGGGACCGCGTCGGCCGAAAGGTGCACGTCCAGTTCGAGGAACCTGACCCCCAGCTGCAGCGCCGATGTAAACGCCGGCAGGGTGTTTTCCGGGCAATCGCGGGCGTTACCGCGATGCGCTATCAGGTGAATTACGCGCGAGGTGTGCAAACCGATGATCCGCGGTCAGTTGAGTTGGGTCTTGGTTAAATCCAGCCCGGACTGGCGGGCTGGAAGCTCCCCTATACGAGCCATCTTAGGGCCGCCGGGCGGTCAAATATACCGGCCGCGGCCAATCTGTGCATGACGTGTCGGCCGGCAGTGGCCCGGCCCCTGTAGCTTTAGGTCTGCGGCAGCGCGGCGCGCCGTTCCTCAAATTCGATCAGCGGTGAACTGCCGGTCACGATCAGCTCACCGTCAATGATGGCGCCGCGGGCCACGGCAATGGTGCGGGCCATCACCCGGCCCTTGATGTGCGCGGACGCACCGATCTCGAGCTTGTCCTCGATGACGAGGGTGCCGATGAGTTCCCCGGAAATCACCGCGCAGCGCGCGTGCACATCGCCAATCCAGTGCGCCCCCGCTGTAATCCCGAGATCCCCGCCGACGCGGCCGTTGCCGCGCACCGTGCCATTGATCAGCAGCGCGCCCTGGGTCTGGATGTCGCCCACCAGCTGCGCATCGGGCGCAAGCAGCGAAGGGGCGCTTCCCAGACGGTCGAACAGGCGACGACGCGGCAGGTCATTCATGAGTGTCAACTCCCAGAGCCAGACCGAAATCAAAGGCCGCGGGCGGCGCGGCGGCAAAACAGCTGTCGGGCAGGCTGCTACAATGGCTGCCTGGAATGGAGGACGGGATGCTCAAAATCGCTAAATTTCCGCTGGCGCTGCTATGTGTGGCCGTGCTGTGTGTCGCAGGTTGCAGTCGGGTCAGCAGCGACTGGAAAGCCGCGCAGCAGGCCGACACGGGCGAGGCTTACCAGGAGTTCCTGCACCAGCATCCGGACAGCGAATTCACCGGGCAGGCGCAGGCGCGCATCAAACAGCTGGCCGAGGACCGCGACTGGCAGCAGGCAGCGCAGGCCGACACGCTGGATGCCTATCAGCAGTTCCTGGCGCAGCATGCCGACAGCAAGTGGGCCCAGGAGGCCCGCGTGCGCATCGAGAATTTCCAGCAGAAGGCGGCCGCGCCGCCGCCGGTTGCGACCGCTGCACCCATGCCATCGCCGCTGTCGGCGGCGGCTCCTGCCAAGCACCCGGCAGCGGCCGCGCCGCCGGCGACTGGCAAGGCGCAACACGAGGCGCAGCTCGGTGCCTATGCCACCAAGGCGCGGGCCGAGTCGGCCTGGAAGCGCCTCGAGGTCAAGTTCCCGACGCAGCTGAAGGGATTGAGCCCGCACTATGTGCCGGGCACCTATCATGGCAAGCCCGTGTATCGCCTGCGGGTAGCGACGCACTCGCCCGCCAAACTGTGCTCGGCGCTGAAGAAGAAATCGCAGCCCTGCGTGCCCGTGAGTGGCTGAGGCGGATAAGGCGGGGCACAATGTGACAATTCCCGTCAGTCAGGCCCACGGCGGGGAATCTGTATGTTTATGAAAAATAAGAATAAAGTTTCATGGCATGCGACTTGCTCTATTCAGGCTGTAAGGTTTTCCCCCGACCTTAAAGCGAACGCTCTCCCCGCGTTTGCCTTTAGGCGCCACGGTGCCCCAAAGCCCGCGGCGCCTTTTTATTGGCCGACGCTTTCTCGCTTGCACCATCCGGCGCGTCCGCGCGTGCGGTCGCGGTGGTGGCTGGCGATTCTGGCGTGTTGCGCGGGCGCGGCCGCGCTGCCGGCCGCAGCCGCGGGCAGTTTCGCCGATGCCGCGGGCGAGGTGCAGGCGCGCACGCTCAGCAACGGCTTGCAGGTCATTGTCTGGCCCGATCACCGTATCCCCAGCGTCACGCTATACAACTGGGTGCACGTCGGCAGCCGCAATGAAGCGGCCGGAGCGACCGGGCTCGCGCATTTTTTTGAGCACATGATGTTCAACGGGACCGCCACTCACGGGCCGGGTGAATTTGAGCGGATCATGACCGGCAACGGCGGCGGCAATAATGCGCATACGATGCGCGATGCCACGGTATTTCAGGACTGGTTCCCGCGCACCGCGCTCGAGACCGTGCTGCAGCTGGAGAGCGACCGCCTCGCGCATCTGGCGTTCGTGCCGGCAGTGGTGGAGAACGAGCGCAAAGTGGTGTATTCGGAACGCCGTCTGCGCGTCGATGACAGTAATCCCGCGCTGCTTGCCGAGCAGGTCCAGGCCACGCCTTCATGGCGCACCCGTACCGGATCCCGGTCATTGGCTGGCCCTCGGACATCCTGGCGTGGACGATCGATGATCTGCAGAACTTTTATCACACCTACTACGTGCCGAATAACTGCACGCTGGTCATCGTCGGCGACGTCGAGCCGGAGGCGCTGTTCGCGCTGGTGGATAAATATTTCGGCCCGATTCCGCGCGGTGCCGTGCCGCCGCAGATTCACACCGTGGAACCCGAGCAATTGGGCGAGCGCCGGCTACAGCTGGTGCGGGCGGCGCAAAATCCGCTGGTGCAGGTCTCGTATCATGCGGTGGCCGCCGCCGATGCGCGCCAGCCGGCCCTGGATCTGCTGCAGACGATTCTCACCGGTGGCGATGCGGCGTGGCTCTATAAAGCGCTGGTCGAGCAGCGCCAGCTGGCCGTCGAGATCGACAGCGGCTGGGACGAAGGGTTTGACCCGGATCTTTATGACTTCTTCGCGACCCTGCCATCCGGCGGCTCGGCGGCCGAGTTCGAGCAAGCGCTCGCTGATCAGCTGGCCGGGCTGCTGCGCGACGGGGTAAGTGAAGTGCAGCTGGCGCGTGCCAAGAATCAGGTCGCGGCCTCGTTCTGGCGCGGGGTGTCGACAATTGATGGGCGCGCCGAGTTGCTCGGCCAGTATGCAGTGCTGCACGGTGACTACCACCTGTTGTTCACCGCGCCGGCGGCCTTTGAGAGTGTGACCGCAGCTCAAGTGCTCGCCGTCGCGCGCGACGTGTTCAAGCCGCTTGAGCGCACGACCGGCGAACTGGTGCCGGCCGCGCCGCAAGCCACCGGGGAACACTGAAGCCGGTGGGCACGCACTTAAAATCAACCGCGGCCGCCGCCCTGTGGGTGGCGGCCCTGACCTTCGCGGCTGCCGCGTGGGGCGGCGTCGATATTCCTGCGCCCGCCTCGCAAAGCGTGACGCTGGCCAACGGGCTGAAGCTGATTCTGGTGCCGCGCCACGATGTGCCGCTGGTGGCATTCACCGCCGTGCTGCGGGGTGGTTCGCGGCTCGATCCCGGCAACCTCGAAGGCGTCGCCTCACTGACCGCGGAGCTTCTCACCCACGGTGCCGGCGCGCGGGACGCCGATGCATTTGCCGACACCGTCGAGGGCGCCGGCGGGAGCCTGCAGGCGCAGGCTCGCAACGAATCGACTATCGCGAACGGCGAGTTTCTGGCACGCGACACCGAACTGATGATCAAGCTGCTGGCCGACGCGCTGCTGCGCCCGCGTTTTGATGCCGCGGAATTCGGGCAGTTGCGGCAGCGGCGGATCGAGCTGCTGAAAGCCAACAAGGACGCGCAGCCCGACTCGCTCCTTAGCAGCTATGCCCGGGCCCTGGTGTTCGCCGGCCACCCCTACGGCCGGCCGGCCTCGGGGAGCGAGGCGTCGCTGGCGCGGATCCGGCGCGCCGATGTGCTCGCCTATTACCACGACCACTACGGTGCCGACCGGCTGACGCTGGTCATTGCCGGCGATTTCGATGCAGAGCACGTGATTGCAGCGGTGCACAAGGCGTTCGACGGCTGGTTCCGGGCGCCTGTAGCGCTGCCCGCGTTGCAGGCGCCGCAGCGCCCGCCGGGTGGACGCGTGCTGCTCATCGACGCCCCAGGCGCGACGCAAACCTATTTCTGGCTTGGCACCACCGGGGTCGACCGAAATTTTCCGGAGCGCGCGGCGCTGGATCTGGTCAACACGGATTTTGGCGGCGGCACGCTCGTATCCATGCTGAATATCGAATTGCGGGAAAAGACCGGCCTGACCTATGGCGCCTATTCCTACTTTGCGCGCGGCTCGGTGGCCGGCGAGTTTGGCATCCGCTCGTTTACCAAGACCGACAATACCGCTGCGGCATTGCAGTTGACGCTGGCCACGCTGGGCAAGTTGCACGGCGCTGGAGTGGATGCCGCCGAGCTCAAATCGACCCGCAGCTACATGCTCGGACAGTTTCCGCTGGTGTACGAGACGGCCGCGGAGTGGGCCAGCGCACTGGCGGATCTGGAGCTGTATAACCGGCCGCTGACGGACATTACTTCCTATGCCAGCGATCTGCAGAAGGTCGATGCCGCGGCGGTCGCGGCGGTCATCAGCAGCACCTTTCCGGACCCGAAAGACCTCGACCTGGTGCTGATCGGGGATGCCGCGAAAATCCGCACCGTGGCAGCAAGCTTCGGTACAGTGGTGGAAAAGCCGCTCGCGGCCCCCGATTTTACCTTGCCGGCCTGGCACTGAACGGGCACCGCCATTACGGCGGCCGGATGGACCATAACCATGCCAGCAAAACGTCCGCCAAAACGTCCGCCAAAACGTCCGCCCACTGATCCGCTGCCGCGACTGGTGGCCGACATCGGCGGCACCAACGCACGTTTTGCGCTGAGCCGCGAGGAGGGCATCACCGACGAGAAGGTGCTGGCCTGCGCCGAGTACCCGAGCCTGGAGGCGGCCGCTGAGTTTTACCTCTCCGGGCTGGCGGCGGCGGGCCGCGCTCTGCGGCCGAAGGAGGCGGCGCTCGATATCGCCGGTCCGCTGCTCGGTGATCGGGTGGCCCTGACCAATCACCCGTGGTCGTTTTCGGCCGCCGCGGTGCGCCGGGCGCTTGGTCTGAAGCGGCTGATCCTGCTCAATGATTTTACCGCGCTGGCACTGGCCGTTCCGCAGCTGTCGCCAGCGGCATTGGAGCAGGTCGGCGGCGATCGCGCCGATCCCGAGGCCGCCATCGGTCTGATCGGACCGGGAACGGGGCTCGGTGTTTCCGGACTGGTACCGGGCGCAGGGCTGTGGCTGCCGCTGCAGGGCGAGGGCGGGCACGTCACGCTGCCGGCAACGACGGCGCGCGAGCGGGAGGTGCTCGGCTGGCTGCAAAACCGCTTTCCGCACGTATCAGCCGAGCGGGTGCTGTCCGGCAGCGGTATAGCATTGCTTTATGAGGCGCTGTGCCAGATCGATGGACGGCCCAGTGAATCGCTGGCCCCAGACCAGGTCACGCAGCGCGGCCTGACGGAAGTGGCCGGTACCTGCCGCAGCGCGCTCGACCTGTTCTGCGGCTGGCTCGGAATGGTCGCCGGCGATCTGGCACTGACGCTCGGGGCACGCGGCGGGATGTACATCGGCGGCGGGATCGTGCCGCGGTTCGGGCCGTTTTTCGCCCGCTCGCCGTTTCGCGAGCGCTTTGAAGCCAAGGGCCGCTTCGCCAGTTTCCTGGCGTCCATACCAGTGTTCGTCATCACCGCCCGCAACCCGGCGCTGCTCGGCTGCGCACGGGCCTTCAGCAATCCGAGCCCGCGCGTCGAGGCCGACTAGCGCCGCACCACGCGCGGCTGCGGGCGACGGCGCCCGGCGGTCATGGGACGGCAAATGGGCCGGATTTGGTGCAGCGCGAACCCGGGGCGCAGATTTCCTGGGTGCCGCGCTGTAATTGCCCCCCGCCCGCGCGCCGGTATGATAAAAATTGGTCCAGGTGTAGCGCCGGCGCGCAGTGCAGGAAGCCTCGCCTGCGCCGGGCGGACCTTTTAGATCCAGTGGGCCAGCGGCGATCCCGGCGGGCCTGCATCGCACGGTTATTGCAAGCTGATCCAGCCACCGCACATCGGCGTGTGGCTTCAAGGGAGTCTGGCCCCCGCGTGAAGCGACTGCGGGCCGATGCGGCAGAGGGCATAAATGAACAGGGATAGGCAAACTGGCACCGGGCTTCACCGGGCGGACTATGAAGTCGACAGCTGCGGCTTTGGGCTGATCGCGAGCCTCGACGATGCGCCCAGTCATTGGCTGGTGCAAACCGCCATCCCCTCGCTGAACCGGCTCACCCATCGCGGCGCCATCGCCGCCGACGGCAAGACCGGGCGATGGCTGCGGGCTGCTTGCTCAAGCGCCGCGAAGGTTTCCTGCGCGCCGTGGCGCGCCGAGGCCGGCATCAGTGCTCGCCGAGCGCTTCGCCTCCGGACTGGTCTTCCTGTCTCACGCGCCGCAGGCCGCGGCGGCCGCGCGCGCCGCTGCGGTGCGCAGCTGGAGCGGCAGGGGCTCGAGCGTCGCCGGCTGGCGCGCTGCGTGCCCACCGATGCGCGCGCCTGCGGCGCCGAGGCGCTCAAGTCGCTGCCGCGGCATCGAGCAGGTGTTCGTGAACTGCCGCGGCACCGAGCCTGACGAGGCCGCCTTCAACCGCCGGCTGTTCATGGCGCGGCGGCTCACGCGAGAAGGCGCTCGCGGCGGATCCGGTGTTCTACGTGCCGAGCCTGTCGGCGAGCACCATCGTCTTCAAGGGCATGGTGATGCCGCAGCACCTGGCGCGAGTTCTATCCCGGACCTGCGCCGATCCGCGGCTGGAGAGCTCGGTGGCGGTGTTTCACCAGCGCTTCTCCACCAACACGCTGCCGCAGTGGCGCCTCGCCCACCCGTACCGCTACCTGGCGCACAACGGCGAGATCAACACCATGCGAGGGCAACCGCAACTGGGCCACGGCGCGCGGCCCGCTGCTTGCGCTCGCCGCTCCTGCCGGAACTGGCCGCAGGTGCTGCCGCTGGTGTCGCTGCACGGCTCGGACTCACAGAGCCTGGACAACATGCTGGAGGTGCTGCTGATCGGCGGGCTCGATCCGCTGCACGCCATGCGACTGCTCATTCCGCCGGCCTGGCAGGCGATCAACACGATCGACCCGGATCTGCGCGCCTACTACGAGTACTACTCGGTGCACATGGAGCCGTGGGACGGACCGGCCGGCGTGGTGCTCGACCGACGGCCGCTACGCGCTCTGCACGCTGGATCGCAATGGCTTGCGGCCGGCGCGCTTCGTCATCACCAGCAACCGCGCATCTGACCATCGCCTCGGAGACCGGAGTCTGGGATTACGCGCCCGAGGACGTGGTGCGCAAGGGCAAGCTCGGGCCCGGCGAAATGGTCGCGCTCGACCTGCAGACCGGCCAGCTGCTCGAGAACTCGCGACATCGATGCGCTGCTGAAGGTGCGCCATCCGTACAAGGCGTGGCTGAAGAAAAGCGTGGTTTATCTGGAGTCCGAACTGGTGGATCCGCGCCTGGCGGCCGAGCCGATGGACCGCGCGACGCTCGCCGCCTATCAGAAAATGTACAACATCACCGCCGAGGAGCGCGACGAGATCATTCGCATGCTGGCCGAGGATGAAAGCGAGGCGGTCGGATCCATGGGCGATGACACGCCGATGCCGGTGCTGTCGCACAAAATTCGCTCGCTGTACGATTATTTCCGGCAGCAGTTCGCCCAGGTGACCAATCCGCCGATTGATCCGCTGCGCGAAACGATCGTGATGTCGCTGCAGACGCAGATCGGTCCGGAGTGCAACGTGTTCGTGCCGGTGGTCGAGCACGCCCGCCAGATTGTGCTCAGCTCACCGATCCTGTCGCAGCGCAAGCTCAGGCAGGTGCTGGCCACCGACATGGTGGTCGATTCCAACGAGTTCATCGACCTGCAGTACGATCCGGCCGAGGGGCTGAAGGCGGCGCTGCTGCGCATCTGCGATCAGGCCGAGCGGGCAGTGAGCGCCGGCAAACTCGTGCTGCTGCTTTCGGACCGCTACCTGGTGCAGGGCAAGATTCCGGCGCACGCGCTGCTGGCCACCGGCGCCGTGCATCACCGCCTGGTCGCCGCCGGCCTGCGCTGCAAATGCAATCTGCTGGTGGAAACCGGCACCGCCCGCGATCCGCACCATTTCGCCTGCCTGATCGGCTACGGCGCGACCGCGGTGTACCCGTACATGGCCTACCAGACGCTGTATGAAATGATGCGCAAGCGCCAGGTGTCGCTGGCGGCTGAAAAGCGTCAGGAGCTGGGACGCAGCTACCGCAAAGGGGTCCGCAAGGGCCTGTTCAAGATCATGTCGAAGATGGGCATCTCGACGATCGGCAGCTACCGTGCGGCGCAGCTTTTTGAAATCGTCGGGCTCAGCTCCGAAGTGGTCGAGCTGTGCTTCCGCGGCACCGCCAGCCGCATCGAAGGTGCGGATTTCCACGACCTGGAATCCGATACCCAGAAGCTGGCGATGCGCGCCTGGAACCGCCGCTCGGGCATCGAGCAGGGCGGGCTGTACAAGTATGTGCATGGCGGGGAGTACCACATGTACAACCCCGACGTCATCGGCGCGCTGCAGGCGGCGGTCGTCTCCGGCGACCGGAATCATTACCGCGAATATGCGCGCCTGGTCAATGGCCGACCGGTCGCGGCGCTGCGCGATCTGCTCGGGCTGCGGGCGCGCGGCAGCGTTGCGCTGAGTGAGGTCGAGCCGCTCGAGTCGGTGCTGGCACGCTTTGATTGCGCCGGCATGTCGCTCGGCGCGCTGTCGCCCGAGGCGCATGAAGCGCTCGCCATCGCGATGAACCGGCTCGGCGGCCGCTCCAATTCCGGCGAAGGCGGCGAGGATCCGGCCCGCTACGGGACCGAGAAGAATTCCAAGATCAAGCAGGTCGCCTCGGGCCGCTTCGGCGTCACGCCGGAATATCTGGTCAACGCCGAGGTGCTGCAGATCAAGATTTCGCAGGGCGCCAAGCCTGGCGAGGGCGGCCAGCTGCCCGGGCACAAGGTCAACGAAATGATTGCGCGCCTGCGTTTTGCCCGTGCCGGCGTCGGCCTGATCTCACCGCCCCCGCATCACGATATTTATTCAATCGAGGATCTGGCGCAGCTGATCTTTGATCTCAAGCAGGTCAATCCGCAGGCGCTGGTGTCGGTCAAACTGGTTGCCGAGCCCGGTGTCGGCACAGTGGCCGCCGGAGTCACCAAGGCCTATGCCGACCTGATCACGATCTGCGGCCACGACGGCGGCACCGGCGCCAGCCCCCTGACGTCGATCAAATATGCGGGCACGCCCTGGGAACTGGGGCTGGCCGAGACGCATCAGACGCTGCGCGCCAATGACCTGCGTCACCGCGTGCGCCTGCAGGCGGATGGGGGACTGAAGACCGGGCTCGATGTGATCAAGGCGGCGATCCTCGGCGCCGAGAGTTTTGGTTTCGGCACCGCACCGGTCATCGCCCTGGGCTGCAAGTACCTGCGCATCTGCCATCTGAACAATTGCACCACCGGCGTGGCGACGCAGCACGAGGTGCTGCGCGCCAAGTACTTCACCGGCATGCCGGAGATGGTGATGAATTACTTCCGCTTCGTGGCCGAAGAGTGCCGCGAGCTGATGGCCATGATCGGCGTGCGCAGCATGGCCGAGCTGATCGGACGCACGGAGTTTCTCGAGGTGCTGCCGGGGGATACCGCCAGGCAGCGCAAACTCGATCTGCGGCCACTGCTGTCCGATGCCGGGCTGGTGGGCGACCGGCCGCAGTTCTGCGTCGATCCGTCCAACGCGCCATTTGATAAGGGCGTGCTCGCCGAGCGCATGGTGGCCGACATGCTGCCGGCGATTGAGGCGCGCTTGGGCGGTCAGTGGCATTACGAGGTCATGAACTTCAACCGCTCCATTGGCGCGCGGCTGTCCGGCGAGATTGCCCGTCGCTGGGGTAACAACGGCATGGCCGAGCAGCCGCTGACGGTCAGGCTCAGTGGCTCGATCGGGCAGAGCTTCGGCGCCTGGAACGCCGGCGGATTGCACCTGTACCTGGAAGGCGATGCCAACGATTACGTCGGCAAGGGCATGGCGGCCGGCAAGATCGTGCTGCGCCCGCCGCTGGCGTCCAGTTTCCTGGCGCGCGATACCGTGATCATGGGTAACACCTGCCTGTACGGCGCCACCGGCGGCAAGCTGTTCGCGGCCGGTCAGGCCGGCGAGCGCTTCGGCGTCAGGAATTCCGGGGCGGTGGCCGTCATCGAGGGCACGGGCGATCACTGCTGCGAATACATGACCGGTGGCGTGGTGTGCGTGCTGGGGCGGACCGGACTGAATTTCGGCGCCGGCTTTACCGGTGGTTTTGGCTACGTGCTCGATCTGCAGCACGACTTTGTCGATCGCTACAACCACGAGCTGATCGATATCCACCGGCTGACGCCCGAAGCCATGGAGTCGAACATCCATTACCTGGAGGAGTTGATCCGCGAACACGTGGCCGAGACCGGCAGCGCCTGGGGTGCGGAAATTCTCGAGGATCTGCGCACTTACCTCGGGCAGTTCTGGCTGGTCAAGCCCAAGGCCGCTTCCATCGACTCGCTGATCGAAAACCTGCGGCGCGCCGCCTGACCGGCGATTTAAGCTCATGGCCGACAAGACACTGCAGTTTCTGGACTTCCCGCGTCGCGATCCGGACAAGCTGCCGATCGCGGAGCGGGTGCGCGAGTTTCGCGAGATCTACCTGCCCTACGATGCCGCCGGCGCGGCGCAGCAGGCCGGACGGTGCATCAACTGCGGCAGTCCGTTCTGCGAATGGAAGTGCCCGGTTCATAACTACATTCCCAACTGGCTCGCGCTGATCAGCGAGGGCAAACTGTTCGAGGCCGCCGAGCTGTCCCACCGTACCAACTCCCTGCCGGAAGTCTGCGGGCGCATCTGCCCGCAGGATAGGCTGTGCGAAGGGGCGTGCACGCTGAACGATGGCCTCGGCGCGGTCTCGATCGGCGCGATCGAGAAATACATCACCGATGAGGCGCTGCGCCAGGGCTGGCGACCGGACATGTCCGAGGTCGCGTGGACTGACAAGCGCGTCGCCATTATCGGCGCCGGGCCGGCCGGTCTCGGCTGTGCCGATATTCTGGTTCGCAACGGCGTCCGGCCGGTGGTTTTTGATCGTTACCCGCGCATCGGCGGATTGCTGACGTTCGGGATCCCGCCGTTCAAACTCGAAAAGCAGGTGGTTGAACAGCGTCGCGAGCTGATGGAGGGCATGGGCGTGGAGTTCCGGCTCGGCGTGGAGATCGGCAAGGACCTGGCGTTCGATGAGCTGCTTAAGCAATACGATGCCATCTTTCTTGGCATGGGCACCTATGGCTACGTCAAGGGTGGCTTTGCCGGCGAGGCCCTGCCCGGCGTCCATGAGGCGCTCCCTTATCTGGTGGCCAACATCAATCGCGAATTGCAGCTCCCGGACGCCGAGCGCCACTACATCGATCTAAAGGGCAAGCGGGTCGTGGTGCTCGGCGGCGGCGATACCGGGATGGATTGCAACCGCACGGCCATTCGCCAAGGCGCCGAGTCCGTCACCTGCACCTACCGGCGCGATGAGGCGAATATGCCGGGCTCGAGTCGGGACTATAAGAACAGCAAGGAAGAGGGCGTGCAATTTCTGTTCAACACCCAGCCGGTGCAGATTGTCGGCAATGGCCGGGTCGAGGGCGTGCAACTGATGCAAACGCGGCTCGGTCCGCCCGACCACCGCGGCCGCCGTAGCACCGAAACGATCCCGGGTTCCGAGCAGTTCATTGCAGCCGATGCCGTGGTGGTCGCGTTCGGATTTGTCCCGAGCCCGCCTGACTGGTTTGGCCAGCACGGCATTCAGGTGCATGCCAACCGGCGGGTGCGCGTGTCGGCCGATCCAAAGGCCGCTTTCCAGACCACCAATCCGAAGGTCTTCGCTGGCGGGGACATGGTGCGCGGCGCTGATCTGGTGGTCACCGCCGTGTTTGAGGGGCGGGAAGCCGCTGGCGGGATCATGAATTATCTCGGCGTTGGCTGAACCGCCGGGCGCAGTTTCAGTCGGTCGGCGCGAGCCTGAATTCCGGCACGATCGTGCCTTCCATCAGGATCCGCAGCAGCTGCTCGATGTGCTCGCGATCGGTTTCTTCGAAGCGGCTGAGAATGGGACTGTCCAGGTCGAGTACCCCGACCAGCCGACCGTCCTTGAACACTGGCAGAACCATCTCCGATTGCGAGGCGTCGTCACAGACAATGTGGCCCGGGAAGGCATTGACATTGGGCACCAGCACGGCCGCGCGCTGCAGCGCCGCGGTACCGCACACGCCGTCACCCATGGCAATACAGGCACAGGCGGGCTTGCCCTGGAACGGGCCCAGCACCAGTTCGGTGCCGCGCAGCAGATAGAAGCCGGCCCAGTTGAGATTGGGCATGCTGGTAAACAGCAGGGCCGCAAAATTCGAGATGTTGGCCAGAAAGTCCGTCTGATCCTTCATCAGTTCGCGCAGCGCGCTGTCGAGCTGCTCATAGAGCGCCTTTTTCGTCGGCGCCGAAGCTGCCGCACTGGCAAGGCTCGCGTGTCGTCCCGCTATGGTTGCCCTGGAAGCCTGATCCTTCATATTGCCACTCGCACCGATCGATATTGGCGGGCCCGCACGGGCGCCCGCATGGTCGGGAAACTTAGCAGTTTCCTCACCGCTTGTCCGTAGCTCAGCGGCTCGCTCGGGCGGCAGGTCCCATCGGGCACACTAAAATGCGATTGAAGTCACGTGCTGGTGGGCCAAGGCGCACGCGCCGGTGCGACTGGCCCCGGATCCTAAAATGACCGCTCAATTCGTCGGCTTCACATAAATCAACGGTTTAGCAACATCGGACCGTGGGCCAGGATCTGCCCGCGGCATCACTCCGCGAAAGGCGCCGCGGCGATGTCCTGCTCCACTGTTTCAGTAAAGGCATGCGGCACCTGCTCGCGGCACAGTCCTTCAAGCCAGGTGCCGCGCTGGGACAGGGGCTTGCGCTTGCAATGATCAATGAGCAACGCGGTAAAGCGCTGCTTGAATTGCAGGCGCGGAAAGGCGGCGATGATCTCCGCGAGCTGCTTTTGTTCGACCTCTGTATTGAGGTCCACGCCGTCGACATCACTGCCGGCGCCGAGCGCCACGAGCAGGGCTTCGGGACCGGCGCGGCGGGTAATGGCCAGGCGGACATCGTGCAGCGCGACGCCGTGCCACACCACGTCGGCCTGCGCAGCGCGCCAGCCAACATCGCGCACAAACTTCTCGGCAGCGTCGGCGCCATCGACCTCGAAGGATTGCGAGCTGCTGGCATAGGCCGGCATCAGGCCGAGGTCATGGAGCGCTGCGGCGACAAAGGCTTCATCCGCGTCATAAGCCAGCCGTTGTTTTTGCAAAGCGAGCGCACCGAAGATGAAAGTGCGCATGCAGTGATTAAACAGAAACTCCGGACAGCTGCGCCGCGCCAGCCGCACCGCACGAACCGCAATGGTTGAGGTCGGAATCCTGACGCCGGCCACTTCGGCGGGCAGCCCGCTGGTGTCGACTTCGGCCGGCAGCCGGCCGGGCCACGGCGCCAGGCCAAGCGACAGGGCCAGCGCTGAGAATTGCCGGCGAGTCAGGGCAGGAATGGCGCTCTTAATTATTGAATTTGGAGTTTGCATCGCGCGTCCCCTACGCAATTTTCGGGCCGCCGGCCCGGTTCCCGCCGGCAGGGCCTCGGAAGGATTAGAATGTAGGCCAGCCGGTAGCAAAATCGGCGCCGGGGATGAACCAAAGCCAAGCCCAACAAAGCGAGGATAACATGGCCATGAAAAGCGGCGAAGGCATCTACAAGATTGTCGAAGTGATCGGCACCAGCAGTAAATCGTGGGAGGACGCGGCCTCAAGCGCCGTCGCGACCGCGTCTAAAACTTTGCGCGACTTGCGCATCGCTGAAGTGACCAAGCTCGATATGAAGGTCGAAGGCGGCAAAGTGGTCGCGTACCGTGCGCGCGTTTCCCTGTCATTTAAATACGAGGCGTGATTGCGGCGCGCTGTCGATCGTTGATTATTGAACGAGCCGCGTCGCTGGCGTCCGCCCGTGCCCATGATGGGGGGCGCCGGCCGCGCCTCGCGCCAGCAGTTTCCACAATTTGTCGTACTAAGGAATCGCTTCGGCGCGGCGGCCGTACTCGCCGGCACCCTGATGGTTGATTTTCGCGCTGGGCCGAAAGGTTAGGGCAAGCGCGCGGCTTTGCTGTCCATGGCCTGTTGCAATGATCGGCGCAGCCCCAGCGCAAACGCAGCTTCGGCTACGACGAACAGCGGTCCGATAATCAGGCTCATAAGATCGTCGACGAAAGCCGGCTTGCGGCCTTCGAACTTATGACCCAGAAGCTGCAGGATCCAGCCGCCGACGAACAAGCCGATTCCCCAGCTGAGCCAGACCGGAAGTGCGGCAGCTGCGAACCACTGCCCCAGCCAGACCGTAAGCGCGAGCAGCACGCTCATCACCACACCAAAGCGCAGGTCCAGCCACAAATAGTACAAAGCGATCGGCACAATGAATATTGTCGCCAGTGACACGGCGGGCAAAGCTGCTATGCGCACCCGGGCCAGCAAGATGGCGACCGCGAGCACAATCAGCGGTATGCCCACGCAGTGCGTGGCGACGTTGCGGCGGTCGCGATGGTACGCCGCGTATTGACTCAACCGTTCATCCAGACTCTGCACGTTGATCCTCGCCGGTGCGCTGGACAGCGCTGATTATAAGCCGGCTGGCGCCCGCTTCGCGCACCGCTTCAAAATGACCGTTGTCACCCGCGCTGCATTCGGTAAGCTTGCGTGGAATGTGTGGCATCGCAGGCATGATTGGCTCGGCAGCGAGCATCGCGACGGCGAAGGCCATGGCCGACCGGCTGCGGCATCGCGGGCCGGACGGCGAGGGCAGCTGGTCGGCGCCTGGAGTGGCGTTGGCGCACCGGCGCCTGGCCATCATTGACTTAAGTCCCGGTGGCGCACAGCCGATGCAACACGGCGAGCATGTCATCACTTACAACGGCGAGCTGTACAACTATCGGGAGCTGCGCGGCCAGCTGGATGAACCGCTCAACTCCTCGAGCGATACGGAAGTCCTGTTGCGTCTGCTGGCGCGTGATGGCAGGCGCTGCCTGCAGCAACTGGCAGGCATGTTCGCCTTCGGGCTGTGGGACGGTGGACAACGCCGGTTCCTGGCGGTGCGCGACCGGCTCGGGATCAAACCGTTTTATTACCGCCAGCTGGACGATGGTCTGGCCTTTGCTTCCGAACTGAAAGCACTGCTGGTGCTCGGCACACCGCCGATCGATCAGTCCGCGGTGCGCGATTTTCTTTTTTATGGCTACATACCGGCGCCCAAAACCATCTACCAGGGCATTTGCAAATTGCCCGCCGGCCACTGGCTCGAATGGCAGGACGGCAGGATCAGGATCGAGCGCTACTGGCATCCGTCGACGCGCGTGCGCCCGCGCAGCGCCCCGGAGACGATCACCGAACTGGATGCGCTGCTACAGCAGGTGATTCCGGAGCAGACGGTGGCGGACGTTCCGGTGGGGGTGTTTCTCAGCGGCGGCATCGATTCGGCGCTGACCGCCTGTTACCTCGACCGGCCCCATACCTATACGCTCGATTTCCCCGGTGACCGCCGTTCGGAAGCGGCCGCAGCGCGCGCGGTGGCCGCAAAGCTTGGGACGCAGCACACTGAGATGGTAACGCGCCCCGCAGATCTGGACGAAGCGCTGGCGCGGCTGCCGCAACTGTTCGATGAGCCGTTCGCCGACAGCGCCGCATGGTCCAATTATCTGATCGCCCAGTGCGCCCGCCGCGAGGTGACCGTTGCACTCAGCGGCGAGGGCGGGGATGAGATTTTCTGCGGCTACCCGCGATACTGGTCCGACATAGGCGCGCGCTCGAATGCCGGCAATCGATTCCTCGCCCGGCGCCTGCCGCCGCTGTCGCGGCTTGGGCAGTCGATGCAGCGCCGGGCGCTGGCCGGGCCCGAAGGATTCTCAGCAGCGCTTGGAGCGCTGACGGCAGTGCAGGTCGATGCGCTGCTGCAACCGGCGTGGCAGGAGCGCGATTACCCGTACGGCTGGTTCTACGAGCAGTTCTGGCGCGAGGATCTGAGTCCGCTCGCGCAGTTGCGCTGGCTGGATCTGAACACCAATCTGCCGGAAGGGTTGCTGGTCAAGGTGGACCGCACCAGCATGGCCCACTCACTTGAGGTGCGCCCGCCACTGCTCGATCACCGCCTGGTCGAATTCATGCTCAGCGTCGATCCGCAGCTGCTGGTCAACCGCAAGGCCCGTCGCGGCAAGGAACTGGTGCGCAAGTTGCTGGCGCCGAAGTTACCGACCGGGCACCTCGATCGGCCGAAGAGCGGCTTTGGGCTGCCCACGCACCGTTGGCTGAAAGGCCGGCCGGAACTGCTCCGAGGAGCGAGCGATCGGCTGCTCGAGCGCGGCATCTTCCGGCGTCGCGTCGGCCCCGGTTTTCGCCGTGCCTGGTCAGTGCTGATGCTGGATCGCTGGCTGAGTGAATCAGGCTGAGTGCTAAGGATGCAGGACCGACGCAAGATCGCCCTGGTCATCGATTCGATGTACGGCGGCGGCGCCGAAAAAGCGGTGCTGACGCTGCGCCGTGAACTGGCCCGGCTGGGTCATATCGCCCATGTCATCGCGCTGCAAAGCGTCGGGCACTACGACATTTCCACCGAGGCCAATGTCCATTTTCTGGCCGGCAAGCCTAAATACCCCGGTGGCACCCACGCGTACCGGCGGCAGGCCCGCGAGCTGCGCGCGCTCCTCGGCGCGCTGGAGCGCGCCGACGGCCTCAGCTTTGATCTGGTGATTGCCAACCTGATCAACTCGCACCGGGTCGTGGCGGCAGCGCAGCTGCCGCATGTCTGGTACTGCGTGCACGCTCCGATCGAGGAGACGCTGACGCAACTGCGTCGCCACAACCGGCTGCAGTACTGGCGCCAGCGGTGGCTGCATCGGGTGCTGATCGGCAAGCGAGTGGTAGCGGTCTCGAAGGGACTCGCGCATGAAATCCGCGCCAGTGCCTGGCTGCAGCCGGCCACGGTGCGCGCGATCTACAATCCGGTTGAACTGCAGGTGTGTCGTGCGCGGGCGATGGAGCCTGCCGCGGGCCTGCCCAAGCGGCCGTACCTGCTGCACGTTGGCCGGGCCTGCCGTGAGAAGCGGCTCGATGTGCTGTTTCAGTCGTTGCAGTATGTGCCGGGCGACGCGCCGCTGCTGATGCTGACGAATCACCCGGACAAAGTCCGGCGGCTGGCAGCCGACCACGGCGTCACCGACCGCGTCACGGCGATCGGCTTTCAGCAAAATCCCTATCCGTGGATCGCCAACGCCCAATTGCTGATCATGTCTTCTGATTTTGAGGGTCTGTCGATGGCCATCATCGAAGCTTTGGCATGTGGCACTCCGGTCGTCAGCACCGACTGCCCGCACGGCCCGTCGGAACTGCTGGCCGGGCCGCTTGCGCGCTGGCTGGTGCCGGTCGGTGACGCCCGCGCCCTTGGGGCGCGCATCAGCGAGGCGCTGACGGCGAAGATCGACGTCAGTGGCGCGCCGATACTCGAACACGTCGACGCGGCAGTGATCGCCGCCGAATACGCGGCGCTGCCTGCCTGAACGACTTGACCATGATCGCAACTGAAAAACTCAGAAATCTGATGAAGCGGCAATTCCCGCTGCTGTCGGCCTGGGTCAAGCAACGGAAGCTCAGGAGCGCCCTGCAAGGAAAATCGGCCCAGCAGATCTTCACCAGGCTGGTGCAAACCAATAAATGGGGTGGTGAGGAGTCGGTCTGCGGGGTCGGTTCAACTCTGGAGCAGACCGCCGAGGTACGGCAGGCACTGCCGCTGCTGCTGCGCGAGCGACAGTTTGGCTCGATGCTGGATCTGGCCTGCGGCGACTGCAATTGGATGCGACTGGTGCCGATTGAGATTGACTACATCGGCGCGGATATCGTGGCGAGCCTGGTCGCTGAAAATCAGCGCCGTTATGGCTCGGATCGACGCCGGTTCATGGGGCTGGATTTACTGACCGCAAAGCTGCCGCGGGCCGACCTGGTGCTGTGCCGCGATTGCCTGGTCCATTTTTCGTACCGCGATGTGTTTCGCGCGCTTGCAAACATCAAGCGATCGGGCAGCGGTTTTTTGCTGACCACAACCTTCATCGGCCGGGCAGCGAACCACGATATCCTCACCGGCCATTGGCGCCCGCTCAATTTGCAGCGGGCGCCGTTCAGCCTGCCGGCGCCAGCGTGGCTGCTCGATGAGCAATGCCCGCAGTCACAGTACCGGGACAAGCATCTCGGATTATGGCCGGTCGCTGAATTGCCGGGCTGAGCACTCGATCGCCCTCAGGGCAGTTGTGGTGCAGCACGCCGATCGCATGGCCGTTGCGGCAGTGTGGCGTTCAGCCGGTTCCAGGCCCTGACTACTTGCTCGACCTTGATGTCCTGTACGCGTCCGCCGCTGCCGCCGCCGAGCACGACGACCGCGGATTGGCGCGATCGCGGCTGCATCTGCCATGGATTTTGCTCACCGAACAGCACTACCAGCGGGCACTCGAGCGCAGCTGCGGCGTGTGCCGGGCCGGTATCGACAGAGATCATGCAACAGGCCCGCTCCAGCAACGGCAGCAGGCGCCGGATCGGCAGTTCGCGAGCAAGGTTATGTACTTGCGGCGTATTGCAGTAGCGTTTGATGTTCTCCATAACGCCGGCCTCGCTTGGGGCGCCGCACAACAGCAGCTGCACCTGCGGCAACGCGGCCATTATGTGGCGCGCTACAGCCGCCCAACGCTCGGGCGGCCAGTATTTATTGTCCGCGGGACCGGCGAGCCGACCGCGCTTGAGCGTGCGTTTGTTGCCAGGCTGCAGCAGCACCAGCGGCACGTTCTGCCAGCCGCGCGCGGCAAGCCATTCGCCACAGTGGCGGCGGGTGGCTTCGGACAGGAATAGCCGCGGCACAAAATCATCGGGCTGCAGTGCCACCGGATCCGGCGCTGCGGCGTAGGCCACCGGTGTGCGATTGCCGATCGGTGCCGACCAGTCGATGCTATGGATAATGCCCCGCGGTGGCTCATCGTAGGCGCGGACGATCCATTCCAGAGCGATACCCGCTCGGCGCAGCAGCCACAAGGATTTCTCGTCGTTTTCGCACAGATAGACCGGACCTGCGGTCCGTTGGCGCAGCCAGCGCACGGCCTGCCACTGGCTCGGTCGCAGCAGGTACGCGGCGCGCCGGCTGGTGAGCAGCTGAATGTGGCCGACGCGCGGATCATCCTCGAGCAGTTGCCGGGTCCAGCTGCCAGAGCCGAACAGATCGACCGGCTGACCGAACCGGCGCTGCAGCACGCCGAGCAGCGGCGTCAGCAGCACCATGTCGCCGAAGGCTCCAAAACGCACCAGCAATGGCGGGGCAATCGCCACTTATGAGCCGCCCCGGTCCCGCAGCAGGCATTCAAGGCCTTGCACCGCGATAGCCAGACCGTCAGCGAGCTTAAGCCGCAGGCAGCCCTCCACCAGCGCCGCGCGCCGGGCGGCATTGTCGAGCAGCTCGGCGGCCTGCGTGGCCATCGCGCTTTCGGCCAGCGGCGCGGCACCGGCGACGCCCGCGCGCACGCAGCGCCTGATCCGCTCAGGCTGATCACCGGCGATCGGCACGGCAATGCAGGCCGCGCCGCTGGCCATGGCCTGCAGGAGCGTAGCGCCGCCGTTGGTCACGACAACCTGCGCGCGGCGCAGCAGCGCGATCAATTCATCGGTGGGCAGTCGCGGTAGCGCGATTAGCTTCGCATCGGCCGCAGGTGTCTGCCCGCCAGCGCCAATCAGCACGGTCCGATGGCCCATCGCCGCGCAGCGTCTCGCGGCGGCAGCAAAAATCCCGACGGCGTCGATCGCGTGCGGATGGTTCGTGACCCCGCCGGCCACAAACAGCGCAATCGGTGCCGTCGCCATGCCGAGCCGCTGCGCCGCTCGCGCCTCGGCCTGCGGCGTCGAGGCCGGCAAAATAACATCCAGGTAGCGCACGGTGCTTTGCGGCTGCAGCCGCAGCTTAAATCGCTCCAGCCAAGACGGCGAGCCCGCCAGAAAGCGCGGATAGGCGATCCAGTGCTCGTCAATCATCCGCCGCCAATGCCAGCGAAACGCCTTGCGCCGTTGCCGTGGGCGGGAGCTGATATAAACAATGCGAGCGCCGGCGGCTCGCGCGGCGCGCAGTTGCCGCGTCCGGCCGGAATTATCAAAGATCACCACATCCGGTTGCAGCAAAGCGATGAGCTGACTCACCTCGGCACTGTGAAAAGTCGGCGAGGCGGGCAGCAGCGTGCAGTCGAAAGGAAAATCGGCCGCCAGCGGCGACTCGCGGTTCAAGCGCAAAATGCGGTTTTGCATCCGGCCAGCGGCGCAGCGCCGCGTATGCGATCTGCATCGAGCGCACGGTCTCGCCCATTCCCGCTGGCCCGGAGACCGGCAGAAACAGCAGTCGCGGCGCACCGTTGATCAACGCGGCCGCACTCGGCGGGAATTCATCCGTGCAGTTGCATCGCGCGACGCCATCACGCCGCACCTTGCCATCGGTGCTTAGAGGGCGCAAGCCGCGGGCTACTGTCAGAGAAATTTTCCGGCGCGAACATGGCGCGCCGAATGCCGGGGCAGAAGACGGGCAAAAAAAACCCCGCCAAGCGGGGCTGTTCAATACTCAAACATCAGACCCGGTCTGCCACGGGCAAGCAACAACATGAACCGGACTGGCAACCGTGGCATCTGCCGGCCCCGCATGGTTGGGGCACTGCGCGTCAGTTCGCGCCTTTATCGATCGCCCGGCGGCAACAAAAAAGTGCGGCCACCTTATCCGTGCTTGCCCGGACAGCCAGATTTTTTCAAAATCTCTGTCTGTCCGATTTGCGCATCGCCCGGATGGCGATGCGCCCTAAAATGAATCATACGGGTCTTCTGTCAGGAAAGCCATACTGATCATTGGGTTGTTATCGGGTAAGGACGCCGGAGCGAGGTGCCTTGGCGGCCGCCTAATTTCCGGCTGTGGCGTCAATCACACAGCCGGCGCAGGCCCCGGTGGCCTAGTCCGCTTGCCGGGCGGTAACATGCCGCGGCCGCGGCGCAGGACTGACGGCCTATTTTTCAAGGACATACATGAGCAGCGCGGATCAGCCTGTCAGCACCCCTGAGGCGCAGCGTCTTTACCGGCACGCCCGGCTTTACAGCCTGGTCGGCGTGCGGCACCGCGCCGCGGCGCTATGCCGCCGCGCTCTTAAGCTCGGCGATCACGCACTGGCGCGAAAGCTGCTGGCGCGCATGGAGTTGCCGGGAGCGGAATATTTCGAAGTGCTGCGACGCATGCACAGCTACCTGAAACCCAAGAACTACGTCGAAATCGGCGTCTATAAAGGCAAGTCGCTGCGCCTGGCCGCACCCAGCACCCGGGTGCTCGGTATCGATCCGGCACCGCGGCTGAAACGCCCGGCCGGCGCGCACATGCAGATTTTCAGCGAAACCAGCGATGATTTCTTTGCGCATCACGCTTTGCCGGAGCTGCTCGGCGGAGAAGCGGTGGAACTGGCGCTGATTGATGGCATGCATAAATTCGAGTACGCGCTGCGCGATTTCATCAACCTGGAGCGCTACAGCAAGCCCGGCTCGATCATCCTGTTCCACGACTGCTACCCGATCGATGAGCCGAGCGCGCAGCGCGAGCGGCAAACGCTGTTTTGGAGCGGCGATGTCTGGCGGGTCATCCTGCTGCTGAAAAAGCACCGGCCGGATCTGTCGGTGCACACGATCCTGACTCCGCCGAGCGGACTTGGCATGGTGCTGAACCTGAACTCGCGCTCCACCGTGCTCGCCGAGCGCCTTGAGCAGATCATTGCTGAGGGTTTTGCGATAACGTATGCCGCGCTCGCTGAGCGCAAGGCCGAGCAGCTCAACGGCTGCCTGAATAACTGGGGCAGGATCCGCGCACTGCTCGATGGGCGCCGCGAGGCGTGGCGTCGCTAAAGCGCTCGCGCCGGTCAGAGGCGGCGCAGCTCCTCCAGCAGCCGCACGTAGCGGGCCTGATAACCCGCAACGGCATAGCGCTCCTCGACCCGCTGCCGGCCCGCAGCGCCAAGCCGGGCGCGCAGCGACGCTGATGCAATCAGCCGCCCGAGGGCCGATTCCCAGGCGTCGCCATCGGGCGCATAAAAGCCGGTGACACCATCAATCACGGCCTCGGTGTTGGCGCCGATCGGTGAGGCGACACACGGCAATGATGCGGCCATGTATTGCAGCAGCTTGAAGGCACACTTGCCGCGTGACCACTCGTCATCGGTCAGCGGCATCACCCCGATGTGCGCGCCGGCCAACGCCTCGGTTTCTGTTTCCGGACTCCAGATCACCGGATCGATGTTCAGTCCCGGCCAGTCTGGAAACCGCGAGCAGATCACGCGCAGACGCAGCTGCGGATAGCGCAGCGTCAGCCGCGTCAGCGCCGGGCGCATGATTTCCAGGTAGATCAGGTTTTCCGGGTTGCCGATCCAGACAATGGTCGGCGGCTCCTCGGCCGTCGCATGGCTCGCGCGGTAACGGGCCACGTCCAGCGCCGTCGGCAACACTTCAATTCGCCGCGCAAACGGCTCGGCGGCCCGGCGCAGCACATCGTTGCCGGCCGCGACCACATCGGCCACGCGGCTGGTTGCCGCAAATTTTCGGCGACGCCAGCGCGAATCGCCGGCGGGCTCGCCCAGCTGCCGGGGTTTGCGCACATAAATGGCATCGTCGAAATCAAACACCAGACGGTGCGCGTATGCCGACAGCAGCCAGGCCTCGGCCGCACTGAGCTTGATCTGATGCAGCACCGTGATGTCGGAGCGGCGCAGCAACGCGCGCCGCTCAAAGGTCCTAAGGCCATAGCGGCCGGAAGGAAAGGTTTCGGTTTGCACCGTCCAGCCGGCAGCCGCAAGCGGCGCCACCAGGCTTTGCATGCGATAGCGGTACGAAGGCAGGTTCAGGTTGTAGCCGAGGAGCGTCGCGTGCGGGGGCAGGTTCACCCCCCTATCATAATCGGCGAGGCACGTGATCGCGCCACGCTCCGGGGGCCGCTTGGGGCGCGGCCCCTGCGTCAATCACATCGCCGGAGCCGGCAGCAGATGACGCAGCTTGGTAAAGGCCGCGACTTCAATCTGGCGGATGCGCTCGGCCGACACGCCATATTCAGCGGCCAGCTCATGCAGCGTCGCCTTCGGCTCGCTGATCCACCGGCGCCGCACGACTTGCCGGCTGCGCTCATCCAGCGCGCCCAGCGCCTGCGTGAGCTGGCGCGAGGAACTGCTGTCCCACTCCTCGTCCTCGACCGTCTCGGCCGGATCCGCGTCCGGAGCGGGCAGGTAGGCCGACGGCCCGAAGCTCTCGTCATCTTCCTGGCCGAGCGGCGCCGGATCAAACGACAGGTCGCGGGCGCTCAGGCGCTGCTCCATTTCCGTGACTTCGCTCGCGCTCACGCCGAGGTCCGCGGCCACCGCCCGCGTTTCATCCGCGGTCAGCCAGCTCAGGTTCTTTTTCAGCCGTCGCAGATTGAAAAACAGCTTGCGCTGCGACTTGGTCGTGGCGATACGCACCAGGCGCCAGTTGCGCAACACATACTCATGAATTTCAGCGCGGATCCAGTGAATCGCAAAAGACACCAGGCGTACGCCCATGGTCGGATCAAAACGCTTGACCGCCTTCATCAGCCCGATATTGCCTTCCTGCACCAGATCGCTGACCGGCAGGCCATAGCCGGCATAACCGCGGGCAACGTGCACCACGAAGCGCAGGTGCGAAAGCACCAGCTGGCGCGCGGCGGCCAGATCGTTGTCGTTGCGGAAGCGCTCGGCCAGCTCGTGTTCCTGCTCGCGGGTCAGCACGGGAATGAGGCTGACGCGCTCGACGTAGGCATCAAAGCTGCCCACCGGGCCGGCGAGAGCGAGCTCGGGCGAATGGGTGATCAGTGCAGTTTGTGCCGCCATGAGCGATGAACCTCCGGAAGCCAGGGGGCCAATATTAGCACTCCGCGAATTAGAGTGCTAAATCCGGTCGTAAGTTCAACTATTTAATTGTTCAAAACCAATGGCTTATGAGGACGCCTGGCTCGATTCCGGCCAGGTGATAGGAGGCCACCAGCCAGGCGCCCAGCCAGCCGAGAAACGTCCCGGCGCCGAGCACGATAGCGACTTCCCGCAGCGTCGGACCCGCGAGTCTGAAGTGGCTCCCGTAGGCCTGGGCGAGCTGCGCCACCGGCGGCTGCAGCAACTGCAGCGCGATCGCTATGACCAGCCACGCAGTCAGCGCCGAGATCAGGCCGTAAAAAGCGCCGGTGTACAGAAACGGCCGTCGCACCAGCGCGTTGCTGCCGCCGACCAGTTTTGTAACCTCGATCTCGGGACGGCGATTTAAAATCTCAAGCCGGATCGTGTTGCCGACCACGGCCACCACACCGGCACCGAACAACGCCGCCGCCAGCAGCAGCACCCGGCGCAGCACTTCAAGAATGGCACTGAAGCGCGCCACCCATTCACCGTCCAGCTGTACCGATTCGACTTCGGGCCACGCGGCCAGGTAGCGGCGCAGGCCTTCGACCGCAGCCGGTGCAGCGCCATCCGGGGTCGGCGTGATGTTGCAGCACGCTCGGCAGTGGATTGCTGCCGAGCGCTTCCAGCGCGGCGCCGAAGCCCGATTCCTTGCGAAACTGTTCCAGCGCCGCGGTGGCACTGATCAGCTGCACGCGGGCGACGCCGCTGCGGGCGCGGGCATTGGCGGCGAGCTGCTCGGCCTTGTCATCGGTCACGTCCTGGTGCAGGTAGACGCTGATGCCGATCGCGCCGGAGAAGTTGCCGGTTGCGCTGCGCAGGTTCTGCACCAGCAGATTCAGCCCGAGCGGCAGCGCCATGGTCAGTCCCATCACCAGCACGGAAAGGATCGTCCCGAACGGCTGGCGCGCGAGCCGCCCGGCCGATGAGACCGCGGCGTGCGCATGGCGCCCGAGCCAGCGGCCCAACGCGCCGATCATCGGTGCGCCTGCAGCGGCGGCAGCGGGAGCGATTCTTCGCTGCCGGCAACGACTCCGCCCTCAAGCACAATTTCGCGCAGACCCGACTCGCGCACAAAATGTACGTCATGGGTCGCCACCAGGATGGTGACCCCGACCTCATTGAGCCGCTTGAAAAGATTCATGACCTCGCCGGCCAGCACCGGATCCAGATTCCCCGTCGGCTCATCGGCGATCAGCAGTGGCGGGCGGCTGACGATGGCGCGGGCAATGCCGACGCGCTGCTGCTCGCCGACCGATAGTTCGGTCGGGCGCAGCTGCTCCTTGCCCAGCAGGCCGACCTGGTCCAGCGCCGCGCGCACGCGCTTGCCGACTTCGCGCAGCGAGGCGTCGGCAACCAGCAGCGGCAGCGCCACGTTGTCGAACACCGGCCGGTCCATCAGCAGCCGGTGATCCTGGAACACCACGCCAATGCGGCGGCGAAACGCCGGAATCTTCCGGTTCGGCAATTTGCCGGTGTTTTCGCCGTTGACAATGACCTGGCCGCGCGTCGGTCGCTCCAGCAGCGCAATCAGCTTCAACACCGTGCTCTTGCCGGCGCCCGAGCGGCCGGTCAGGAACACCATTTCCCCAGGCGTGATTCGCAGGCTGACGGCACTCAGCGCCTCGCGGCCGTTCGCATAGCGCTTGGCGACCCGGTCAAAGTAAATCACCGCACCACCTCGGCCGGCCCGGCTGGCTCATCCGCTTCGGTCAGCGCCGCGACAAACGATGCGGCATCAAACTCGAGCAGATCCTCGGCCTGCTCGCCCATGCCGATGAAGCGGATCGGCAGCTGCAGTCGCCGCGCAATGGCCACGATGATGCCGCCCTTGGCAGTGCCGTCGAGCTTGGTGATCGCAAGTCCCGTCACCCCGAGCGCGGCATGAAACTGCTCGGCCTGCGCCAGCGCGTTCTGCCCCTGATTGGCGTCGAGCACCAGCAGCACTTCGTGCGGAGCGTCCGGATCGATCCGCTGCAGCACCCGCTTGATCTTGCGCAGCTCCTCCATCAGGTTGCCTTGGCTGTGCAGGCGGCCGGCCGTGTCGGCGAGCAGCACGTCGGCGCTTTGTGAGCGGGCGGACTGCAACGCATCGAACATGACCGCGCCGGGGTCGGCCCCGCTCTTTTGGGAGCTGAACAGTGCGCCGCTGCGATCCGCCCAGACGCTGAGCTGCTCGACCGCGGCGGCGCGAAACGTGTCACCGGCCGCCAGCATGACCTTGCGACCGGAGGCGGTCAGCTGCCGCGCGATTTTGCCGATCGTCGTCGTCTTGCCGCTGCCATTGACCCCAACGACCAGCACGACAAAGGGGTGCGCCTGTGGATCGAAGTTCAGGGGCCGCTCGCAGGGTTTGAGCAGTTCCACCAGCCGGCCACGCAGTGCCGCGAGCAGCGCCTCAACATCGTTCAGCTCGTGGCGCGTTACGCGGCCGCCAAGTTCGCTCAGTATCTCGGCAGTAGCCTGCACACCCACGTCCGCGCGCAGCAGCCGCTCCTCGATCCCGTCCATGACCTGCTGGTCGATCTTGCGGGCGCCCAGAAATGTGCGCAGCTCCCGGCCGAGCGATGAGCGGCCGAGTCCCAACGCCCCTTTGAGGCGGGCGAACAGACCGCGCGAGCCCGGTTTTTCGGGCGTCGTTGTGTCGGAAGTACCAAACATTAACCATTTCCTGCGCCGCTGTTCTCATTGTAGCCCGCGCCGCTTGCCGTGTGCCGCCCCTGCGGTAGGCTGTCGGAGCACCGATGAGCTCACAGCGTCCAAAATCAGCTGCCGCGCGCCCCTGGCGACGCGGCACCAGCGCGCGGCAGCTGCGCATCATTGCCGGGCAGTGGCGCGGCCGGCATTTTCGCTTTCCGGTCGGCGCGATCCGTCCGACGCCGGATCGGGTGCGCGAAACGCTGTTCAACTGGTTGATGGGCCGCATCAGCGGCGCCCATTGCCTGGATCTGTTCGCCGGCTCCGGCGCGCTGGGACTCGAGGCGCTGTCGCGCGGCGCTGCCGCCGTACAGTTCGTCGACAATGATCCGGTGGCGATTCACGCGTTGCGCGAACTGCTCGAGCAGTGGAGCGCAACCGGCGGCGCGGCCGAGCTCAGCACCGCTGAGCGCTATCTGGCGCGTCCCGCGCGGCCATTTGAGCTGGTGTTCATGGATCCGCCGTTTGGCAGCACGGCCCTTGCCAGTGCCGCCGGCCGCCTGGTCGCCGGCGGTTGGGTCCGCCCAGGCGGACTCATCTTTGTCGAGCACGCGCGGCGTGAGCCCCTGCCGGCGCTGCCTGCGAGCTGGCACGAACTGAAATCCGGCCAGGCCGGCGAGGTCGGTTATCATCTGTTCGAGCACTCATGAGGGCTTAAGCCGTGGCATTGAACCGCAGCGCCGTCTATCCTGGCACCTTTGATCCGATTACCCGCGGGCACGAGGATCTGGTGCGCCGCGCCGCGGGGATCTTCGATCGCGTGGTGGTGGCAATCGCTGCCAATCCGAACAAGGCGCCGATGTTCTCGACCCAGGAGCGGGTTGAGCTCGCCCGCGAGGTGCTCGCCGACCTGCCCAACGTGGAGGTCGTGGGTTATACCGGGCTCACGGTTGAGTTTGCCAAGCGCGAAAAGATTGCCGTCATCGTCCGCGGTCTGCGCGCCGTGTCGGATTTCGAATTTGAGTTTCAGCTGGCCAACATGGGCCGGCACATTGCTCCGGGAATCGAAACCATATTTCTGACGCCCAAGGAGCATTTCACTTTTATCTCATCGACGCTGGTACGCGAAATCGCGACGCTCGGCGGGGACGTCAGCCAGTTCGTGCACCCGCTGGTGGAGGCGGCGTTTCGCCGCAAGGTCAAGCAGTGATGCCGGGGCGGCAAGCGCGACCGCTGCCTTTTATCCTGCTGATTGCGGCGCTGCTGCCGCAGCCGCTGCCCGCGGCACAGGTGCACGGCGCGCATCACGCGGCGGTCGCCAGTGCGAGCGCCGAGGCCAGCGCCGCCGGCATGGCAGTGCTGCGCTCCGGCGGCAACGCGTTCGATGCCGCAGTGGCGGTAGCCGCGGCACTGGTGGTCACCGAGCCATCCGGATCCGGGCTGACCGGCGGCGGTTTTTTCCTGCTGCATCGGGCCAGCGACGGCACCGACCGCATGATCGACGCGCGCGAGACTGCGCCGTCGCAGGCGCGCCGGGAGATGTTTCTGGATGCCGCGGGCGAGCCGGTTCCCGGTCTGTCGACCGACAGCGCGCTGGCCGCAGGCATCCCCGGGGAGCCGGCCGGACTTGCGCTGCTGGCCGCCAAATACGGGCGGCTCTCCGTGGCACAGGATCTGGCGCCGGCGCTGCGCCTTGCGCGCGAGGGCTTTGCGCTGCCGGCGCGGCTGCGCAGCGGCATCGAGGGGCGGCACGCCCAATTTGCTGCCGATCCGCAGATCGCACGCAATTTTCTCGACGGCGGCAACGTGCCGGCCGTCGGCGCGATCATCCGGCAGCCGGAGCTCGCGCAGACGCTGCAGCGGCTGGCGCGCGATGGCTTCGGCGCCTTTTATCACGGCGAGCTGGCCGGGCAGCTGGTTGCGGCCGAGCGCGCGCAGGGCGGCATCTGGACCGGGCAGGATCTGGCGCAGTACCACGCGATTGAGCGCGACCCGATCGTGGGCCACTACCGCGGCGCAAAGATAGTGTCGGCTTCGCTGCCGAGCTCCGGCGGCACATGCCTGATCGAGGCGTTGAACATCCTGGCGCAGTTTGATCTGCGTCACGTGGGCAGCGCCGAGCGCAAACACCTGATCATCGAAGCGCTGCGGCGCGTCTACCGTGACCGGGCGCTGTACCTCGGCGATCCCGATGTTCAGGCAGTGCCCGTCAAGTTGCTGACCGATCCCGCCTACGGGGCTGGGCTGGCCGCATCGATTCGTACCGATCGGGCCACACCGAGCGAGGCTTTGCCCGGGATCGGCGCCGGGGCCATGCAGGGGCCGCAGACCACGCATTTTTCGGTGCTGGATCGTGACGGCAACCGGGTGGCCGCAACCCTGACCTTGAATTTCGGCTTTGGCTCCGGCCGCATGCTGGCGGGCACGGGATTATTTCTGAACGACGAGATGGATGATTTTTCCATCAAGCCAGGCGTGCCCAACGGTTACGGGCTGGTCGGTGAGGAGGCCAACGCCATCGCGCCGGGCAAGCGCATGCTGTCGTCGTCGACGCCGCTGTTTGTCGAGTCAGGGCAGCGGTTGCTGATTGCCGGCTCTCCCGGCGGGAGTCTCATCATCAGCATGGGGCTGCTCGCGACGCTGGATTTTCTCGACGGGGCCGATGCCACGCAGATTGTCAGCGCGCCGCGTTTCCATCATCAGTACCTGCCCGATGTCGTGCGCTACGAACCCGGTGCCTTAAGCGACGCCGAGCTGAAATGGCTCAGCGATATCGGCCATACACTGCAGGTTTCCTCCAGGCGCTGGGGCAACATGCAGGTCATTGTCGCGGATCAGGGCAGCGGTGTCGTGCAGGCGGCCGCCGACCCACGTGGCGACGGAGCGGCGCTGGTGCAATGAGCGCCGCGACGGGCGCCGCGCTCATTGATGGCACGTGGATTCCCGTCGCGGCCGAAGTTTCTGGCAATAATCTCGACGTGCGCCGGCTTCGGGTCGCGCGCCTGATCATCGCTTTGCCGGACTATCGCATTGTCGATCAGCACGATGCCACGCTCGATGCCGGCACTGCACAGCTGGGTGAATCCTTGAGCCCGCGCACGCTCGATCTGCAGGTGATCGAGGGCCCGTATGCCGGACGGCGGCTGCGCGCCATCGTGGCGCTGCAGGCCGATCGCCTGTGCGTGTGCTACGACCTGGAACGCGATGAACGGCCGCACAGCTGGCAGGCCGAGGCCGGCCAGCTGTTGCTGAGCATCACTTACGCGCGCGCCGCCGGGACACCGCTCGCTTCCTGAGTTTGCCGACAGCGCGCCGCGGCTTGCGGCGCTTTTGCTGGGCGACACGCCACCGCCGCGCCGGCTTGGGCAGTTTGCCGGCGCGGGCGAGCTCCACTGCGCGCCATAAATACCAGGCGGCCATCGTGCGGTGCGGCCGCCAGCGCTCGGCAAATTTCGCCAGCGCCGCGCGCGTAGGCATGCCGCGCAGCCCATAGGCACGTTGAAAGCCATACTGCAGGGCAAAATCATCGGCTGGAAACACATCGGGCCGGCCGAGCTGAAACATCAGCAGCATCTGGACGGTCCACGGTCCGACGCCGCGCACCTGGGTCAGCCGCTCGATGATCGCCTCATCGGCCAGCGGCTGCAGCTCTTTGCTCTCCGGCACGGTGCCGCTGAGCGTCTTTTCAGCCAGATCGCGCAGCGCGCGCACCTTGGCATAGGAAAATCCCACCCCACGCAGCACTTCTTCGGCCGTGCGCAGCACCGCCTCGGGCGGCGGGAACGGCGCGGGAGCGTACAGCGCGACGAAACGCCCAAATATTCGGCCGGCCGCCGTGCCATTGAGCTGTTGATAGGCGATGGCGCGTGCCAGCGATGCGAACGGGCTGTGCGCCGATTCCGAACGCAGCCGGCAGGGGCCGACCGCCTGCATGATTGCCGCCATCACCGGATCGCGGCGCAGGTGCGCAAGGCCGCGCCGGGTCGCTGCCGGATTTTTCTTCAGTGCTGACACGACGGGCAATAGTAACTGGAGCGCTGCGCCTGGGTCAGCTTGCGGATCGGCGTGCGGCAAACGCGGCACGGCCGGCCGGCGCGTTCATAGACATAAAGTTTCTGGCGAAATTGTCCTGGATTGCCGTCGGCGCCGACATAGTCGCGCAGCGTCGTGCCGCCGGCGCGGATCGCCAGCGCGAGCACTGCGCGCACGGCGCGCACCAGGCGCTGGCAGTCGCCCAAGGTCAGCCGCCCGGCGCGTCGCTGCGGCCGGATGCGGGCGCGAAACAGCGCTTCGCTGGCGTAGATATTGCCGACCCCGGTCACCAGCTGGCCGTTGAGCAGCAGCTGCTTGACGGCGACGCGACGCCGGCGCGCTGTCGCGTGCAAGTAGGCGGCATCGAAGTCAGGACCGAGCGGTTCCGGGGCCAGATTGCGCAGCAGCGCGTGCTCGGCCGGATCAGCGTTCGTGTACAGGCAGCTGCCGAAGCGGCGCGGATCGTTTAGCCGCAGCATCTGGCCGCTGTCGAGCACCAGTTCCAGATGATCGTGGAGCAGCCGACGCGCGGCCTGCGGCAGGATGCGCAGGCTTCCGGACATGCCGAGGTGCAGGATGATGGTGCCGCGCTCGAGGCGCAGCAGCAGATATTTGGCGCGGCGCTGCACCGCGACCATACGTTGACCCGTGACGGTGGCGGCCATGCCAGGATCGACTGGCCAGCGCAGGCGCCCATCATGCACCCGCACTTCGCGGATGCGGCGACCGGTCAGATGCCGCGCAATGCCGCGGCGGGTGGTTTCAACTTCGGGCAACTCGGGCATCGGCGCATCATGGCCGGGCGCGCCGCCACAAACGAACGCCGCGCGCCGGGTTATTTGATCTTGGTTTCTTTGTAGCCGACGTGCTTGCGCACGACCGGATCAAACTTGCGCACTTCCATCTTCTCCGGATGCAGGCGCTTGTTCTTCATGGCCACATAAAAATGGCCGGTGCCGGCCGAGGACAGCAGTTTTACTTTTTCGCGCATGACCGGTGCTTCCTAAATGCTGCAGCTTTTCAGATGCGCTCGCCGCGGGCGCGCAGCTTGGCGATGACCGCATCGATCCCGTTCTTCTCCACCGTGCGCAGCCCATTCGTGGACAGCCGCAGCGAAACCCAGCGCTTTTCGCCTTCGAGCCAGAAGCGCTGCGTGTGCAGATTGGGCAGAAAGCGGCGCCGCTTGCGGTTATTCGCGTGCGATACGGTATTACCCGATACCGGACGCTTGCCGGTGACCTGACAGACGCGCGACATGGTGAGATCCTTGAAAATCAACAACTTAACGTGGAATTCGCCGGGGCTAAAGACTGACGAAAGGGCGGCTTTATACCAGTCTGTGCTATCGGGAGCAACTGCGCCGGCTCACCCGGTCATTCGGGCTGATCGGGGCCTGCGACTGACGCTGGCTAAATCAATCCACGATCGGCAAACGACAGGCAGGCGTTGTCGGCCACAATGCAATGATCGAGCACCCGGATGTCGACCAGCGCCAGTGCAGCGCTGAGCCGCCGCGTGATCAGCTCGTCGGCCTGGCTCGGCTCGGCGACGCCCGAAGGGTGTTAGGTTGCATTTATGGATGTCACCGCCATTTATTCGACTGCCTGCAAGCCCTACAGTGCCGCAAACTTTCAGTAGCCCAGCCTTCCGTTAGAGGCGAGTAGCCCGGGAGGGGTTTGGGGAGGGTTTGAGCAACCTGTGAGCGGCCAACCGGTGCGTCGATCATTCAGTCCTGCGATCTTAGCGCGCCTGCGTGATCTGCCGAGCGAGGCAGTCCTGGCGTGCCTGGCGATGCAGATCAAGCCGGACCCGACCTTCGTTCCCGTCAAGGACGCCGGCAGCCGTCGCTGGCAAGCACTGACAACGCAGGGTGACTTCGAGATCCTGACCACTGGGCCCAAGTGGTACGACACCCGGGCCCGCAAGGGCGGCGGCGGTGCCATCGACCTGGCGATGCATGTGCTTGGGCTCTCGTTCGTGGAAGCGGTCAAGCATTTGACCGATCAGCCGATCCTCCATGGTCCAGATCATCCGTAAGGCGGCTCTGCCAGCGCCGTCTGAGGTACCCGAGTCGCTGGGTGTCGCGGCCGCGCACGCCACGACGATTCGGCTGCGTGAGCCGCGCCCCGCGGGCTTTCCGCTGCTCTTCAGCGCTGGTCTGGAGCTGCTGGAGCCCGCCGTCGCCTTCCTGCACGAACACGCCGTGCAACGCGGCCACACCACCGACACCCTGCGAACGTACGCCGAGATTCTGTACGACTGGTTCGAGACGCTCGAACAGAACCGGATTGTCTGGAGTGACGCGGACGCCGCGGATCTTGTCGCCTACCGTAACCGGATGCTCTCTGAGGCCAGCGCATACACGCGGCGGCCCTACGCCATCCGCACGATCAACCACCGCGTCCGCGGCGTGCTGCGCTTCTACGAGTGGGCGGTGCGCTGCCGGTGGCTGCGTGCCTCGCCCTTGGTCGGCCGCGCGAACGACTTCGCGATCGCCCGGCGCGAACGGGTTCCGCGTGCTGCCAACGCGAACGATGCAGACTCCAACCTCTTCGTGCTGCGGCAGTTCGCAAGCCTGCTCCGGCCACTGACGAGCGCGCAGGCACGCGAGCTGCTCGCGGCTCTGGTACCACCGTATGACCTCATGGCGCGCTGGCAACTGTACACCGGCCTGCGGGTGAGCGAGCTGCTGCGGCTCACGGTCGCGGTCGTTTCTAAGTCCGCGACGGCTATGCCTGGGGCGGCTGAGCACGCGCATCAGGTCATCGACGTGCTGAGGAAGGGCCGCAAGTGCGGCTACGTGATCGCCCCGGGCAGCCTGCTGGAGGAGACAGCGGGCTATGCGTCCACGCACCGGCGCGCGCCGCTTGCGCGCGCGGCCCGTAGGCGCGGCGCGGCCGAGCCGCCCGCGCTCTTCATCAGCAGCCGCGGCACGGCGGTAAGCAAGAACCGCTACCAACAAGTCATCCACCACGCAGGCCTCGCCTGCGGTTTCAAGGCGACCACGCACCTGCTGCGAGCCACATTCGCCTGCATGATGCTCGCCCGGCTCGAGCGACTCGCCAAGCAAGGCGCCGCGATCAACCCGCTTCTGATCGTCAAGGTGTTGATGGGGCACGAGCATATCGAGACCACCGACCGCTATCTTCGAGCGATTGCAGTTGACACCTGCGTGCTGAGTGAGGTGCTTGATTCCCTGATCGACGGAGCACCGCGCTGATGCCCGCACAACGGGCGCGCATGAACCGCCTGCTCCCCAGGGCGACAAGTCGGGCGGCAACGCTCGCTGAACGCATCGATGCGCCGAGGTGTGTGCGCCGCACCGTCATCGACTTCTCTTCCCTGCCGCTGCCACCCGACGTCAGGCTCGCGCTCGCCGATGCGTTCTGGAACCACTTCGGCGCGCGATCACCGCAGCAGATCCTGACGCGGTGGGCGTACGTCAGAGTCTTCATTCGCTTCGCGGTGTCCTGCGCATCGCTCCAGAGCGTGGCCGATATCCATCATGGCCTGCTGATACGCTACGTCGAGTGGCTGAACGCGCAGTGCCGGGAGAACGGCGAGCCATGGACCAAGTCGAGTCGCTCGAGCGCATACACGACGCTGAGGATGCTGCTGCAGTGGTTGGTGCGCTGCCGCCCGGGCGTCCTTGGCGACCTGCACTTCCCGTTCAACCCGTTTCCGTGGCGCAACCGGGACAGTCGGCGGATCCAGAAGCTTTGCGCACGCGATCTGCGCGCGATTCTCAAAGCTTGCGAGCGAGACATCAGCGCACTGCGCGCTCTGCGCGAACAAGGCGAGCGCGAACGCGCAGCCGTCGAGACCGGCGATTCCACCCTCTCTTTCGGTGGGCTACTCAAGACCATCGATCAGCGCTACAGCGGGATCGTGCCACCACACAAGGTGCTCAGCCGCGCCGGCCATCATCCGGTGCTGGTGGCGCTGTCACGCTACGGAGGCGCCAAGAAGGTAGAACCTTGCCTCTATCCGCGCGCGGAGTCTTTGCTACCCTACTACCTCGCGATTTTGATCCATGCGGCCGGCAACCCGGGGCCCATTGCCGAGTTGTCGCGAGATTGTTTGCAACCGATTCCGCTGCTCGATGATCGGCAGTTGCTCGTGTGGACGAAGCGTCGGGCCGGCGCTATGCAGCGACGCTCCTTTCGCAGCACCGATCCGTTTGAGCCACCCGCATTGGTGCAAGAGGTCATCGAGTGGACGCGCCGACTCCGCCCACACGCTCCCAAGGCCGTTTGCGACCGATTGCTGCTGTTCAAGGGGGCACACGGTATCAACGCTTGGTCGGCCGCGACAGCCAAGCACATCATCCGCAGAGATTTTTGCCAGCGGCATGGCCTGCCGTACTTCTCGCTTTCCTCGATTCGGCCCGGTGTGCTGAGCGCGTTTTACCGGGCCTCCGGAGACCTGCGGCAGGTCAAGGCGGTTGCCAACCACGAGCAGATCGGCACGACGGTTCGATACGTGGAAGCCCCTGAGGTGGAGGCGCAGCATCGTGTGCGCATTGCAGCTCTGCAGCGAGCCTTCCTCGGCCATATCAACCGCCGTCAGACCGAGGCAGAACCGCTCCCGCCACAAGCCTTGCCGCTTCGGTCGGCACCGAGCGCCGTGCCTCGGGCCCCGGCCGTATCGATGTTCGGCTTTGACTGCAAGGATCCCCTCGCTGGTATCGCACCGGATACGCGGCCGGGCGAGCTTTGCATAAACTTTCTGGGCTGCTTCACGTGCCCGAACGCGATCATCACGGGCGATGCCGCCTCGCTCGCCCGCCTTCTGCAGGCGCGCGACCATTTGCGCGCTGCTGCAGGGCGGATACATCCGGCGCGCTGGCAGGCGATCTACGCGCCGCTGCTGCGCATCCTGGAGGAGGACATTCTGACGCGCTTTGCCGGCGGCGAGCTTGCCGCCGCGGCACACTTGCAGAGCAAGCAGCCACCGCTTCCGGAGCTTCGATGAGTGCCCGATCGGCTGCGAGAGCCGTCGCGCCCGCTGCATCGACCGGTACCGGCTCAGAACGTGATTGGTTCTTGCGCGATTCCAGCTGGGATGATGTTCTGTGGATTTTCAGACCAACCAACGCTCTGGAGCAGGAACACACGGCGCGGATCCGTTGGGATTTCGCTTTGTCCAGCGGCCGCCGATTCATCGATGCGTCGTTCGCTCCCCTGCTCGAGAGCGCAAGGAGACTCATCGCGCTTATCCGCACCCGTAGCCTCAGCACCGGCCTGCCCCAGCGCGCGAAGACGGTGGCGGGCTACTTTGGCTATTTGCGCGAGCTGGTGCGCTGGATGGATGCCGAAGGATTCTCGCGCTTTGCTGAGCTTGACGCGACCGCGCTGTTGCGATTCCAGAGCGCGATCGCGCAGCGAACCAACCACAAGGGCTTGCCCGTGGAGCGCACCACGGTGCAGAAGTATCTGGATCTTCTGCTCTATCTGCGCCGGTATCGCTCCGAAGTGGGTGACGGCTTGAGCGTCGACCCCTGTCCTGGTCAGAGCACGGCCAGCATGGCCGGCGTTAGCGACGACAACCGCCGCGCGTGGCCGTACACGCCTGAGCCGGTTGCCATCGCGCTGATCCAGGGTGCGATGGAGTTCCTCTCAAGCTGTACCGTGGATCTCCTGCGTGCCCGAGAGATCTACGCGGGGACGGTCGCGGCGGTGCAACGGCGCGGGCACACCGAGGAAGTTTGGCGCCAGGCCGCCGCGCTTGCCCTTCAACGGATCACGCTCAGCACTGCCAACGGGACACATACGATCCAGTCGGCGGCCGATCTCGCACAGCTGCTCGACGTGCTCTACACGGCGTGCTTCATCGTCATCGTCTACCTCGTCGGGCCACGGGCAAGCGAGATTCTCCATCTGCAGGCGGGCTGTGTTCAGCCTGTTTCGTCCCCAGAGCCGGCAGGCGACGAGGGTCTGGCCATGATCGTGGGTGCGATCTTCAAGCGCGAGGCCGCATACCACGGCCGGCGCCACCAGTGGATCGCGCCGGCGCCGGCCGTGCACGCTGTCGCGGTACTCGAGGCACTCTCGGCGCCGCACCGCGCCCGTTCGGGCCGCTCAGAACTCTGGTTGCGCACGCGCGGTCATTATTTCGGCGCGACCGAGTGGCAAGCTGGCTGCTCGCTCCCATTGCGCGTCATGCGCAGTAGCGAGGCGCGCTTGCTCCTGCACCGGTGCAGCAGCTGGTTCGACTTACCGCTGCACCAAGGCCAGCGTTGGCGGCTCTCTCCCCACCAGGGCCGCAAGACCTTTGTGCGCTTCGCAGCTCTGCGGGACCGCTCGGCCCTGTTCGCCCTGGCGCAACATCTCGGCCATCGTGAACGAGGCACCACTGACAGCGGCTACGTAGGTACTGACTACCGGCTCAACCGCGACATTGACGCCGGCATTCTCGAACAATCGGTGTCAGCTTGGGAACATATGTTGAGCACGCCCCAACTCGGCGGCCGTGCCGGCGCCGAGATCCTTGCCAAGCGGCCACGGTTTCGGGGCGCCCGCATGAAGCAGGATCTCAAGCGCTATGCACGCATGCTGGTGGACTCGGGGCTGACGCTGGGGGTATGCGACTGGGGCTTCTGCGTCTACCGCCAGGAACATAGCGCCTGCCTGGGTAGCACGACAGGTCCCAACACACTGCGTCGCGAGCCATCCACCTGCGCAGGTTGCCGCAACTTCGCTGTCTCGGCGCAGCATAGGTCGTACTGGCTTGAACAAGCGCGCCGTCATGAAGTATTGCTTAACGAGCCCGCGTTGCCAACGCAGACGTTGAAGATCGCGCGCGAACGCCTCAACGAAGCCCTTGCCATGGTGCGCTCGATCGACGCGGTGGCGGAGAACACATCCCGTGGCAGCCGCATCAACCGCTGAACGCCTCAAGCAAGCCCTCGCGACCTTGACGGGGACTGATCGCCATGATCGCGTGACAGTCAGCGCTTTGTGCCAGCTGGCGAATGTCTCCAGGAATTCGCTCTACCGATATCACACGGATATCCTGCGTACCTTGCGCGAACACCAACGATTATCCGACTCCGGCGGTAGCATCCGTCGCCACCCGGCCGCCGATCAGCAAGCTGAGCTAGTAACTCTGCGCCATCAGACGGCAAAGCTCGCCGCCTTGGTCGATCACTATTACTGCGCATATCGCGAGGCTCAGGCGCTATTGAGCCGGCGGGAGCAAGAACTTGCCGAGTTGCGGCGGCGGCTGGATTCCAAGCCCGCGAGTCTCGCTCGCTGAGGCACCGGAAACACGCCCTCGTCCGTTTCATTGACACGCGCCTTATCACTCAGCACCGCACGTCGCTTCAGACGATAGTGCAGTCCACGTTCCGCAGCACCGACCGAGTTCGGTCAGAGGTTGTCCGCCAGATCGTCGAAGCTGCCCAAAAGCCGACACTCGACAGTACAGGGCTGAATGTGTAAGGGTTTCTGGCTGTGGCTCTTCTCGTTCCTCTCGTAGTCCCGCTTCTCCTGGCGGCAGCTGGCGGTGCGCTGACTTATTACGCCTTGACTGCCCTGAATAAGCGGCGGATCACACCGTGGTCAGGGCTGTTAGCAACTTTCTGCGCGCTCGCTGCTGTAGCAGCGGTTATCCCCAACGCCGGCCAGACATTCTATGCAAGCGGACTGATTTTTCCGTCCATTGAGGTGGTCAACGGCGTCAGTTATTTTGTATTTGGCGCGTGCTTTATCGGTGCATGGAGGCTTCTCTCGGCAAAGTGGCATCGGTGGCTGCTTAGCCCGCTCGTCCTGGTCTCATTCGCTCAACCGCTGCTGTCGACGTGCGTCCTTATAGGTTGGAGCATTCGAGGCTTTGCACCGTGACCGGATTGCCCAGCAATCGAAAGGCGGCCATTGCCGAGGGGTCCTTCAGGTCATTACTCAGCCGTTCGGCGTCCCGCCTGCGAGCGGCCGTTATGTGGAGCTATTTGCGGTCGGATCTCGCTCCCGCCGCGGCGGGAGCGAGATCATTCCACATTTTAGAGAAGTCCCGATTCCGCAAATGAGATCGCGTCGCCGCCCGCAACGATGATGTGATCGAGCACGCGGATGTCGACTAGAGCGAGCGCCTCGCGAAGCCGTCGGGTAATGAGTTCATCCGCTTGACTTGGTGTCGCCGCACCGGAAGGGTGCGGATGGGCTAGCACTAAAGCCGCAGCATTGCGTGCGAGCGCGAGCTTCACCACTTCGCGGGGGTGCACGCTCGCCCCGTCGATCGTGCCGCGAAAGAGCTCTACGTACTCGATGAGTCGGTGGCGCGTGTCTAGCAGCAGGACGACAAACAATTCGTGCTCGAGGTGCCCCAGTTTAACGGTCAGGAATTCCCGGACGGCTCGCGGGGAGTCCATGGCCGTGCCGCGACGAACCCGGCGCGTCATCGCCCGCCGCGCGGCCGCAATGATCTCGCTGGCCGTGGCAGTTCGCAGTTCGTCGAACTCGCCGCGGACCAGGAGGCGTTCCGGCGGAGGCTCTGCCGCCAGGTGGTCGGAGGAGGCCTGAGGGTCGCCTTCCCGCGTCTCTCTCAGCGGCAGAGGCAGCTGCACTGAGGAGATCATCGGGCGTCTCTCGCCCCGAACTGGCCGCGCTTCCGGAATCCGGTGACACGGTGCCCGGTGGTGACACCTGCGTCGCAACATAAAGGGTGATTGTGCACCAGGATGACCGCCGCGGCGTTGCGGGCCAGCGCCTGCTTGACGACTTCCCGGGGGTGGACGCTCGCGCCGTCGATCGTGCCGCGAAACAGCTCATCGAAAGCGATCAGACGATGGCGGTTGTCCAGGTGCAGGCAGCAGAACAGCTCGTGCGGCCGGTCCCGCAGCCGCGCGATCAGATAACGGTGCGTCGCGGCCGGAGAATCGAGCAATGGCCCGGCCCGCATGGCTTCTTCGTAATGGCGTCGCGCCAGCTCCAGCGCCGCCTGCAAGCGGCAGTAGCCGACCAGTCCCGGGCCCTGGCCGGGTGGCAGCGCATCGCGGCCGGCGCTGAGCAGCTCGCGCAATGAGCCGTAGCGCACCAGCAGCGCCCGGGCAACATCGACTACGTTGCTGCCGCGCTGGTGCGAGCTGCCCAGCAGCACCGCCAGCAGCTCGGCGTCGGACAGGCTCTGCGCACCGCCTGCCAGCAGTCGTTCGCGGGGTCGTTCGGCCGGTGGCCATTCGTGCAGATTCATGAAGTTGAGAAGTCGATCACGGCTCATAGGCTTGCCCGGGGGCCCAGTGTCGGCCGATATGGCCGCACCGTGCCATCCTCATATCGACGCTGCATGGCATGAAATGCCCGCTCTGACCGATAATGGCGGGGTGCGCGGCCAACACATCATTCTTGGTATTACCGGCGGCATTGCCGCCTACAAGAGCGCGGAGCTGACCCGGCGGCTCATCGAGCGCGGCGCCGAAGTGCAGGTCGTGATGACTGCGGCGGCGAAGGAATTCATCACGCCGACGACCCTGCAGGCGCTATCCGGCAGGCCGGTGCGCGACAGTCTGTGGGACAGTGCAGCCGAAGCGGCGATGGGACACATCGAGCTGGCGCGCTGGGCGACGCTGGTGCTGGTCGCGCCGGCGAGCGCGGACTTCATCGCCCGCCTGGCTGGCGGACACGCCGATGATCTGCTTGCAACGCTGTGCCTCGCGACCAGCGCGCCGCTGCTGCTGGCGCCGGCGATGAATCAGCAGATGTGGAACAACGCTGCCACGCGAGCCAATGTCGAGACATTGAAGCACCGTGGCGTAAGGCTGCTTGGACCGGCCGCGGGCGAGCAGGCTTGTGGTGACGTCGGGCCGGGCCGGATGCTCGAGCCGCAGCAGATTCTCGAGGCGCTGCCGCTGCCAGCGGCCGCTGCCGGGACCTTGGCCGGCTTGCGCGTACTGCTGACCGCAGGGCCTACCCGCGAACCCATCGATCCGGTGCGCTTCGTCACCAACCGCAGCTCCGGCAAGATGGGGTTCGCGCTGGCACAGGCACTGCGCGAGATCGGTGCCGAGGTCACGCTGGTGAGCGGCCCGGTGAACATGCCGACACCGCCCGGCGTACGGCGCATCGACGTTGAAAGCGCTGAGCAGATGTACACGCAGGTGCAGGAGCAGCTGCCGGGACAGGCCATTTTCATTGCCACCGCAGCGGTGGCTGATTACCGACCGCTCGAGGTGGCAACGCGCAAGATCAAAAAAACTGCGGCGCAACTGACACTGCAGATGACGCGCACCACGGATATTCTCGCCTGGGTGGCCGCACGCGCCGACCGGCCGTTCGTGGTGGGTTTCGCCGCCGAGACCGATACCATTGAGCAACATGCCCGGGAAAAGCTGGTGCGCAAAAACCTCGATATGATCGCTGCCAACGACGTCTGTCCCGGCAAAGCCTTCGATTGTGATGACAATGCGCTGCTGGTGCTGTGGCGCGGCGGCCAGCAGGAGCTGCCGCGGGCGCCGAAGGCCGAGCTGGCCGCTGCCCTGGCGGCACTGATTGCCCGCCGTTATACCGAATCGCGACTGGCGCCCGGGCGCGCCAGCGTGCCGGCCTAATCGCGATGGAAAACGGCCATCGGCGCGCACTGAAGGTGCGCATCCTCGATCCTCGCATCGGCGGCGAGTTTCCATTGCCAACTTACGCCACCGGTGGTTCGGCCGGACTTGACCTGCGCGCCTGCATCGCCGCTGCGCTGGCACTGGAGCCTGGCCGGGCCGAGCTGATTCCGACCGGCTTGTCGATCCACGTGGAGGATCCGCGCCTGGCGGCCATGATTTTGCCGCGCTCGGGTCTGGGCCATAAGCACGGCATCGTGCTCGGCAATCTGGTGGGTCTGATCGATTCGGATTATCAGGGGCCGCTGATGGTCTCGTGCTGGAACCGTGGCACCCAGCCGTATGTAGTGCAGCCCGGCGAGCGTATTGCACAGCTCATCATCGTGCCTATCGTGCAGGTGCAGCTCGAGGTGGTCGAGGATTTTGCGCAAAGCGCACGCGCCGAGGGCGGCTTCGGGCACACCGGCCGCGGCTAGCGGCTACCTGGCCGATTGCGTGGTCAGCTCCTGAAAGCGCGCAATGTCGGCGGCGAACTGCGCCCGAACCTGTGCCTGCTCCTGGACGCGTGAATCCAAAGTCGTGTGCTGCGCGCGCATCTCGTTGGTGTTGTGCACCAGCTCTTCGGCCAGATCATCGGGCATTTTGCGCGCTTCGGGCTTGGTGTTGTAGGGCTTAAAGTGCATGGCCCGGTCCTGCAGCCCGCCGAGGCGCGTCTCGAGCGTGGCGATGTAGGCATTGGTCGCCTTGATCTGCCCATCGAGCTGCTCGAGCCGTTCATCGCGGCGCCGCTCGATATCCTTGGTGGACGCGTAAGTGGCGAGCAATGCCCGGTCATGCTGCGCACGCTGCGCGGCGTCCTGCTCGTGCCGCGCCTGTTCGGCCTGCTGCTGCGCGTTCTTGACCCCTTCCTGGTGTTGTAGTTCGACGCCCTGGCCATTGAGGGTGTGGGTCTCGCCCTGCGCATATTCCGGCGGCACCGAGTCGCCGTAATGGCGCTCGCCGTTCTTGTCGACCCACATGAATTTTGGCGCGCCCTTGGTGTCGTCGGCGGCGACCGGCAGCGCCAGCGACAGCGCGGCGCAAACGCTCAGGCCCCAGAGTAAGTGTCTCAACTGCTTCACTACGCGCCGCCTCCGGTTCCCGATACTCGATTGTCCACGACCCTGACGCATCCGCAAGAGCTTAATCGACAGTACCGTATTCCCGCCGGTAATCCCGCATGGCGGCAAGCTCAGCGGCGGTCGGCGCCGGCCAGCCGCCACCGCTTTCCAGGGCATCGATGAGCCCGGAAAGTGTGACGATGCTCACACACTTGAGCCCGAAGCGGGACTCGGCTTCCTGCACTGCAGAACGGGCGCTCTGGCCGCGCTCCTGCCGGTCGAGCGCCAGCACCACGCCCACCGGGTCGGCGCCGGCGCCGCGGATCAGCTCGACGGATTGGCCGATCGCGGTGCCGGCGGTAATGACATCATCAATGATGACTACCCGGCCATGGAGCGGTGCGCCGACGATCATTCCGGCTTCGCCGTGGTCCTTGGATTCTTTGCGATTGAAGGCCCACGGGACGCTGCGCTGGTGCTGCTCGGCGAGTGCCACGGCGCAGGCCGTCACCAGCGGGATGCCTTTGTACGCTGGTCCAAACAGCATGTCGAAATTCAGGCCGGCGGCCTGCAGCGCCGCGGCATAGCAGCGGCCCAGCACCGCGAGCGATGCGCCGTCGTTAATCAGGCCGGCGTTGAAGAAATACGGGCTGACGCGTCCGGATTTGAGCGTAAATTGCCCGAACCGCAGCGCCTGGCGGCGCAGCGCCAGTTCGATGAAGGTGCTCTGGTAGACCTGCATGGATCGTTCCCGTATGTAAGAGGGCCTGGCCGGTGCGACGGTGCGGCAATTGCCGGCACACTGTCAACGCGCTGGCCGCATTTGGCGCGCTATCATGCCGTATGCGCATTCTGACCCTAAACGTCAACGGCATTCGTTCGGCGTCACGCCGCGGCCTGTTTCCGTGGCTGGCGCGGGCGCGGGCCGACGTGATCTGCCTGCAGGAGATCCGGGCGACGCACGAGGTGCTGGCGGCTGAGGCGTTCAAACTGCAAGGCTACAGCGCCCAGTTTTACCCGGCCGAGCGGCCCGGGTACGCGGGCGTGGCCCTGTACTCGCGCCAGCCGCCGGATAAGGTGCTGCGCGGCTTCGGCGTTGGGGAATTTGACCGGGAAGGCCGGTACCTCGAGGCGCGGTTCGGCGCCCTGTCGGTCGTCTCGCTATACCTGCCTTCGGGTTCGGCAGGTCCCGCACGGCAAGCCTCGAAAAACCGCTTCCTCGACGCGTTCCTGCCGCACCTGCGCCGGTTGCGCAGGCGCCGCACCGAGTACGTGCTATGCGGCGACTGGAACATCGCGCATCGGCCTATTGATCTGAAAAACTGGAAGGCCAACCAGAAAAACTCCGGATTTTTGCCCGAGGAGCGTGCCTGGCTCGATCGGCTGTTCGATGAGGTCGGGTACGTGGATGCATTTCGCCTCTGCAATTCCCGGCCGGAGCAATACACCTGGTGGTCCAACCGCGGCCAGGCCTGGGCCAATAACGTTGGCTGGCGGATCGACTATCAGATTGTCAGCCCGGGGCTCGCGCGGGCCGCGAAGTCGGCCAGCATTTATAAGGACCAGCGCTTCTCCGATCACGCGCCACTGCTGATGGATTACCGGCTGTGAATCCGCAGCCGCCCGCCAGGGAAGCGCCGCCGGCGCAGCGCTGGAAAGCGGCGGTGCTGATGTATGGCCAGCCGCGGATGCTGTCGATGCTGGCGCTGGGATTTTCGGCCGGCCTGCCGTGGATGCTGTATTTCCAGACACTGTCGGCGTGGCTGCGGCAGGTCGGTACCGCGCGCGCCACGATCGGGTTGATTGCGCTGGTCGGCCTGCCCTACACGGTAAAGTTTCTGTGGGCCCCGATCGTGGATCGGTTGCGGCTGCCGCTGCTCGGCGGGGTGTTCGGGCAGCGCCGTGGCTGGATGCTGCTGGCGCAGCTTGGCATCGCGGCGGGCCTCGCCGGCATCGCACTGACCGATCCGGTGGCGCATCTCGGGTCGATCGTCGGGCTGGCGCTGCTGGTGGCGTTTTCCGGGGCGACGCAGGATATCGTCATCGATGCGTGGCGCATCGAAACTGCTCCGGCTGAGATGCAAGGCGCAATGGTTGGGGGCTATCAGTTCGGCTACCGGCTTGCGATTCAGGTCGGCTCGACCGGCGCGCTGTGGATGGCCGGGGGCCTGGGCTGGGCGATGAGCTACGCGGCCATGGCAGTGCTCGCGCTGGTGGGAATCATCACCACGCTTTGCGTGAATGAGCCGCAGCGCATCCGGCCGCAGGCCTCGATTTACGCCGAGCGGCGCGTGGTCGAGTGGGTCGCGCGCCGCGGCCACTGGCCACCTTCGCTGCAGGCTGCGGGCGCGACGGTAGTCGGCGCCGTGATCTGCCCGCTGACAGATTTTTTTACGCGCTTTGGCTGGCAACTGGGTTTGCTGGTGTTCGGGTTCATCAGCACCTACCGGCTCACGGATTTCACCGCCGGCACCATGGCCAATTCGTTTTATGTGGATCTCGGCTACACGCTGCAGCAGATGGGGGTAGCGAAGCTTTACGGCGCCATACCCACTTTTCTTGGCATTATCGCCGGCGGCCTCGTGTTCGCCCGGTTCGGGCGCACGCGCTCGTTGCTGTTCGGCGGGGTGCTGATCATCCTCTCGACGCTGGCCTACGCGGTTTTGGCCTACTACGGCAAACCGAGTCCGCTCGGGCTCGCGCTGGTCGTTGGCCTGGATAACCTGGCGCTCGGTGTGCACGGCACGGTGCTGATCGCTTTCATGTCGACGCTGACCAGCGTCGCCTACACGGCCACGCAATACGCGGTGCTCTCGAGCATTTATGCGCTGACCGGCAAATTGGTCATGAGCACTTCGGGATTCGTGGTCGAGGCCATTGGCTATCCGGCATTTTATGTTTACGCCGCGGCGCTCAGCCTGCCGGCGCTGCTGCTGCTGCAGCTGCTGGTGAATCGCCGGGACCTGTCGCGGTTGCAGGCGGTGGCGTGAGTCCGGCTGAGGAAATTGATCTGACCCGCGTGCTGTGCACGCTCGAGGATCTGGCAGCGACCGGTAGTCGCGCGTTCCGGTTGGGCGGTGGCGACTGGCCATTGAAAGGTTTTGTGGTCAGGGTCGCCGATGGCGCGCGTGCCTACGTGAACCGCTGCGCCCACTTAGCCTATCCGCTCAACCTGGATGCGGACCGGTTTCTGACGCCCGATGGCAGCATGATTCTGTGTCATGTGCATGGCGCGATCTTTGAAAAAGCTACTGGCTACTGCGTGGCGGGGCCGTGCATCGGGCTGTCGCTGAGCAGCGTGCCGGTCACGGTGCGCAACGGCTGCGTGCTGCTGGCCGATGAATTGGATCAGGACGCCTTGATCGCCCGCTACGCCTGAAATCGCGGGCCGGCCTGCTATTCGAACAGATCCAGCTCGTCCAGACCCGAGGCGTTTAGCTGCTGTTCGCCGGTGAAGCTCTCGGGGCGAACCCGCTCATCATCCGGGTCCTGGTCGGTCGCGCCGCTCGAGTCATCCGGCGCCTCGGCTTCGAGGATCGCACCGCTGCCAACCTGCGCGCTCCAGTCCAGCAGGTCGATCTCCTCGACCGTGCCGTCGAAATATTGCAGCTCCACGGCGCCGTCGGCCTCGTCGAAGGCCACGACTTCAAACAGTCCGGCGTTCCGCAATCGGTACCATTCGCCGATGATGGGTGGATGTGCACTCATCGCCGCTTCCTCGCTGGAGTCGAAGCCGGTTTGCCATCTGCACCCGCTTCATGTCGATGACCCCACCGACATCATGTTGCTCCCGGCGGTCGCTGCATTCAAGCGCTGTCTGCGCGGCCTCGACTTCAGGAGCGGCGGCAAAAGGTGAGCTCGCGCAAAGTATGTCCAAGCCGCGAGCCGCGCTGTTCAAATCGCGTTGCAGCACGCGCGGGCGATTGCGTTGCGTAAGCTCCCGCGCTGGCGGTATTGCGCAACCCGGCACAGCGTTGCAGCACTTCGAGCATGTGTTCGGCGTACGGCTCCCAGTCGGTGGCCAAGTGCAGCAGGCCGCCTGGAATCAGTCTAGAAGCCAGCAGCTCAACAAACGGTAATTGAATCAGCCGCCGCTTGTGGTGCCGTTTTTTTGGCCACGGATCGGGGAACAGAATCTGGATTTCCGACAGCGTGCCCGGCGACAGCTGATCGCGGACCACATCCACCGCATCATGGCGGATCACCCGCAGGTTGCGTAGCTCAAACTGCGCCGCGGCCAGCAGCAGATGACCGACGCCGGGCGCGTGGACCTCGACACCGAGAAAGTCGTGATCTGGTTCAGCCGCAGCCCGGGCTGCCAGATATTCGCCGTTGCCAAAACCAATTTCCATTGCCAATGGCGCCCGCCGGCCGAATATTGCCTCGGTATTCAGCGCCGCGGATTCATAGGGCAGTCCGAACCGCGGCCATAATTCGACGCACGCCCGCTGTTGCGCCGCGGTAATCCGTCCACCGCGTAATACAAATGAGCGGATCGGACGCGACGCCGGCGGCGGCTTGGGCTCCATTGCGGCGGCACCTCGTTGCGGCATTAACTCCCGCGATATCGGCAGACTCCAACGCCTCGCGGCCTAGTGCAGCAGTGCGCGCACCGCGCCGGCCAGCGCGGCCATCAGCAGAAGCAGCGTAGGTATCGCACTCAAGGCATAGCCTACACCGCGCTTGCTCGGGTCCTTGAGGTAGCTGCGCTGATAGACGAAACGCCCGATCAGGTACAACGAACCGATCAGTGCCATGTAAAGCGGTGGCCAGTGAATGGCGGCCAGCCACAGCGCCGGCAGAAACACGATCAAGGTCTCGATTGTGTTCGTCTGCACGCGGTAATACCGCTCGAAGATTTCGTGGCCGCTGGTCGCTGGCGCCTTGACCCCGTATTGCCCGCGGGCGTTGGACACGAGCATGCTGAAGTACAGCAGCTGCGCGAGGGCCAGCAAGGTGACGATTTCAATCCAGGCCATGGTCATTGTCCTCGCTGCCTACCGGTGAACACAGGATCGCAACCGCAGCTTACACGGACGTGAGTGGTCCCGCAGGCTTGAGGGCAGTGCGCCGCGTATCGGTCTGCCGCGCCGATGCACGGCTGCGTGTCAGTTCTCTCTGGCAGCGCCGGCGGCCGCCTGCTCGCGCTGCATCCGCCTGCGTCCCTGGCGGTAGAAAATGGCTCCCACCAGAAAAATCAGCACGCAGCCACCCGCACCCTTGATCAGGAACAGCGCGGGATTGCTGCTACCGGCCGGCGGAATCAGCGACACGACGACGGCAAAGGATGTGGCCGTGACACCGACGGCAGAGACCAGCCAGCAGACGACCGGGCCACCCGGGATCAACGCCACTCCAGCATTTTGGCCGGCAGCGCGCCACCTGAGCACCGGCAGCGAGGCAAAAATATAAATCCAGACTACGCTGGTCAGGGCCGCCGTCATGTCGATCAGCAGCAGAAATGCTTCGTGGACCGCCGAGCCGGAGATGGCGGTAAGCAGCACGACGGACGCAGCGGCGGCCTGCACCAGCAGCGCCACGTAGGGCGATCCGTATTTGGGATGCACGGCGGCCAGGCGCTCGGGCAGGTAATGACGCAAGCCGATGACAAAAGGCAGGCGCGCCGTGCCGGTGACCCACGCACCGAAGCCGCCGATGTTCGAGAGCGTGAGCAGTATCGCCGCTGTCAGGCCGATCAGCGGGATGGCCGCCCGCTGACCAACGGTGGCCATGGCTTCGGCAACCCCGCTGATAGCGCTGATGCGCCCGCTCGGCATCACCACCAGCAGCGCCAGCGTGCCGGCGACGTAGGTAGCGACGATCAGCAGGCCGGAGATCAGGATTGCGCGGCGGATACTGCGTGAGGAATCTCTGATCTCATCGGCCATGATCGGTCCGAGCTCGAGGCCCTGGTACGCAAGGATGGCAATCGCCAGCATGCCTAGTGTCGGCAGCGACTTCAGATGCGGCACCAGGCTCGAGCGGCTGATGGGCGTTGCCGATCCGAACTGCCGCCACGCGATCAGGCCACCGACAAACACCAGCGCCACAATGGCGATCGTCGTAATGCCGCCCATATTCTGCAGCCATTTGGCGCGTTTCAGTCCAAAAATATTCAGCGCCGTCGTCGCCCACAGCATCGTGAGACCGAAAATGCCGTTGTACAGGGGGCTCTCGGCGAGCGACAGCGATGAACCGCCGAATATCTGCAGAAAAATGCCCGAACCAAACAGCAGCAGCGACGGAAAGTACACCAGGTTCGACAGCCAATAGGCCCAGCCGGCCAGAAATCCGTGGCCGTCGCCGAACGCGGCGCGGGTCCATAGATAAAGGCCGCCCTCGTGCGGAATACGCGAGCTGAGCTCCTGGATCGTCAGGCCCGACGGCACGAAAAAAACCAGGAAAGCGATCACCCAGATCGACAGGCCGGCCGGCCCCACGGTCGCCACGGTTGACAGCCAACGCAGGCCGAGAATGGCCGCGACATTGAGCAGTACCAGATCGACGGTGCCCAGGGCCCGGCGCAGCCCCGGAACGCCGCCGTTAGTCGGTTCAGCCGGCATCAATGCGCCACGCGGCGGGGCACCGGCAGAATCAACGGCGGCCCGGCGGAATGAATCGGGACATTTCTTGGTCCACCGATGATTATGAACTGGCCCGCACCGCGACATTGACCGCCACGCAGGTCCACATGGCCAGCAGTACGATCCAGCTGCCAAAGTACGCGCGGACCCGGTAGCGCACCCGATTGCTGCCAAGATGGATATACGTGTGCACTAACCGCGCCGCCACGTAGCACCAGGCCAGCACCTGAATCAGGATCCCGGGAGTCTGGGTAACCATGGCCGCGAGGCACGCGGCGTAAAACAGCGTCGGCGCTTCGAACAGGTTGACGAAATGCCGCGCCGGCTTGATGGCATAGTCGGGCTCGGTTCCACCCTGCCAGATCCGGAAAAAACTGAGCGGTAGCTGACCTTCGCGTACGGCACGGACGCGACTGCGAAACAAGCGAAGCAGCACGGTGAAGGTCAGCAGCACCATCGCGAACATCGGGTATATCAGGAAATTCGGTCGCATCGTAGCCATCGCCCCCGCAACCATCGGCCGCCGCGCGCCCGCAAGTCTAAACTATAGGCGCCGGGATCGCGCGATCGAATTGATTCCCGTCGTCGCAATTTTGCGCAACGCCATCCCGGCGATGGCGATAGGTTTGAGGGTACGCTTATGAATATTGCCGACATCAGAATTCGCCAGGCCGGAAACGAGCCTTTGCTCATACCGGCGCTGGCGGATGTACTCATCGACTGCGTCGCAGGCGGCGCATCGGTCGGCTTCATGTGGCCGTTGCCGCGCGAGAAGGCGTTGGCTTTCTGGCAGGGAGTGACGGCGAGCGCGGGTCGCGGCGAGCGCATATTGCTGGTCGCCGAAGACAGCAGCGGCCAGCTGCACGGTACCGTACAGGTCATACTCGAGCTGCCCGACAATCAGCCACACCGCGGTGATGTCGCCAAGACCCTGGTTCACCGCCGCGCGCGCGGCATCGGCTTAGGCGCAGCGTTGATGCAAGCCGCGGAGCGTGCCGCGCGTAGCGCGGGGCGCACACTGCTGGTGCTCGACGCCGTCACCGGCGGCGATGCGGAACGCCTTTATACGCGCCTCGGCTGGCAGCGGGTCGGCGTGATTCCCGGGTACGCGCTCTGGCCGAAGGGTGGATTATGCGACACCACCTACTTCTATAAGGCTCTGCGCTGAGGCCGGCGGCAATCTCGGCCATTGGCCGAAATCAGGCGGCCGCGACCGATGTGTCCCTAAAGTGCCGCTTGCCCGCCTGGGCCCGCCGGTACTCGTCCTTACTGAGAATATTCTCGTCGAGCTGCATGTCGACTTGAGCGTACAGATGGAAGAACTCGGCCGTACGCTCGGCCGAAGCCATGACGTAGTCGCTGATGTAATTGACATCGATGTTGATGCAGATGGCGGCGACGACACCATAGTCCTTGCGCACGATTGGGATCGTCGTACATTTGAAGCGACGCGCGCCTATTTTAAGCTCGTAATTTAATTTGTCCTGGTTCTGATTCACACGACGCATCAGGTCGACCAGCAGCGTGGTCGTGCCCATTTCCAGTGCCCGGCCGGTAACCTCAGCGCCTTCGATGCTGGTAATGGACTTGGAGGGATTGGACAGATCGTGCAGTAGAATTTCGATGCCCATGTGGGGAAACGTTCGACCGATGAGCCTCACCAGATTGCGGTAATTGTCGAGGAACGCCTGGGAGTCGTCGGTCACCGAGCGGCCATGAAATTTGCTGTACAGCCGCTCGTAGGCACGAAGGTCTTCCGGTCCCAGCTGCTGGCGCACATTGTTTTGCTCGCCGATGAAAATCAGCTGGCGTGCCGCGCGCGAATCGGCGTTGCGCAGCAGAAAATGGACACCGAGGCGGAAGTCTTTCAGGCTGAATTCTGCGAACTTCTCCGGCGTAGAAATGTACGGATAGAAATCGTACTGATGCAGGTCCTTACCCTTGGACCGGCGCCGTTCCCGATAGCGGCCTATGAGGTAACCGGCGATCAGCAGTAGCGCCGATGCCGTAAACTCGGACAGCATCGTGCCGAACCATTCAACTTGGGACATGCCTTCCCTCCCGGCAATCCGTCGCGCTTCGCTTGGGCCTGATAATAGGCCAGCGCGATGGTTTTAGGCGAGCGGGCGCAATGGCGATCCCGTCCGTCATGAAGACACGAAGCCGCTGAAGTTCACCGGCGCCGGCTTCGGCGGTAATGCACTGCTGCATTAAAGGGCGATAGGAGCGGGTGATGGGAATCGAATATATTGCTCCGGAGCCACGGATCTTTTCGAATCATAGCGTTGCAAGCGCACATGAGCGCTGCGTGCGTTCTTTTTTGCGATAACAGCGCTACACGAGCCAACGCTAGGCAATGCGACCGTCGTTCGACCGGCCTTCGTATCACCGTTGGACCAAATGCAGCCATTTCTGGGCAACCAGGCAGTATTTCGGGATTGTTTGCCGATCGGCTGACGCCGAGAGTGGAACTGCTCGGATTCAAAGGTTCAATGATGCCATCGAAAGTCGATTCAACTGCGGCGCGGGGCGTAGATGCGATTGCGAAATCCATTCTGGTCCTCCGAGGTCAAAATATTCTTCTTGATTGCGATCTGGCGGCCCTCTATGGCGTGACGACCAAACGACTCAACGAACAGGTCAAGCGAAACCTTGCGCGATTTCCGATCGACTTCATGTTTCAACTGACTGCCGAGGAGGAAGCCGCATTGAGGTCGCATTTTGCGACCTCAAATAAGCCAGCGGTAAGTCGTGGCGGGCGACGATATTTGGCCTACGCGTTCACCGAACAGGGCGTTGCGATGCTCTCTTCAGTGTTGTCAACTGAGCGTGCGGTTGCCGTAAACATCGAGATCATGAGGGCGTTCGTCCGGATGCGCGGTGTTCTTGCTGCAAACAAGGAACTCGCGCGACGTTTCGCCGAACTAGAGGCCCGGTTGGACAACAGAACCACGATACAGGACAAGGCGATAGCCGCAATCATGTCTGCCATCCGGGAGCTGATGAATCCCACCATACGGCCGAATCGCGGAATCGGCTTCACCGCCAAGTTCGACGAGTAGCCATCGCAGACCCCCCCAGCGACGGCGGTCGAGGCCGTAAGTGTCCTTTCGGGGGCACCGGGATAGACCCTAGTGGGATTGGAGCGGGTGATGGGAATCGAACCCACGTTAGCAGCTTGGGAAGCTGCAGTTCTACCATTGAACTACACCCGCGTAGCACCGGGATTGTATTCGCCTACCATCTTGGCGGGCAACCGCGTCCGGCCAGCGACGGTGGCGATCTGCATGCGGGATGCAGCAGCATTTCGGGCACGCGCACAGCGATCGCGCAATCTCCGGTACCATTCCAAGTAAGTGCCCTGTTAGTCGACGAGCACCGTGCTTAAAATGGCATCGAGAGTAAAACGATGCCATGATGCTGGCGAACGGGCGATCGAAAAATAACAGCCTGCCCGGTACGCCGGAGCAGAGCATCGCACTGGGAGATTAGCGTTGGTTTTTAACACCCTGACGTTTGCGGCGTTCTTTGCCTGCGTCCTCTTGCTGCACTCGCTGCCCTTCAGCTGGAAGGTGCGAAAGATCAATCTGCTCATCGCGAGCTACATTTTTTACATCGCCTGGAATCCACCCTTCGTACTGTTGCTGTGGATTTCCACGGTCGTGGATTGGTACGCGGCGCTGGGCCTGGTGCGCGCGGTGCGCCCGGTCAGCCGGCGCGCCTGGATGCTGCTGTCGGTGGTCGCGAACCTTGGCATGCTCATGTTCTTCAAGTACGGAAATTTTCTGCTGCAGAACTTTACCGCGATCATGGCGGCGGTCGGTGTGCAGTACCACGCGCCGAAAATGGACATCGTGCTGCCGGTCGGCATCTCCTTTTATACCTTCGCCACGATGTCCTACACGCTCGATGTGTATCTGCGCCGCGCGCTGCCGGCCCGTAACTTTCTCGATTACGCGCTGTTCGTGACGTTTTTTCCGCACCTGGTGGCCGGCCCGATCATGCGGCCCACCGAGCTGGTGCCGCAGTTCGAGACGCCGCGGCGGGCCAATGCCAGGCAGCTGTGCTTCGGGCTCGGGCTGATGACGCTCGGTCTTTTCAACAAAGTGGTGCTGGCGGACACTTTTTTATCCGGCGCGGCGGAGCGGATCTTCGATCAGGCTAAGGCACCGGGTGTGCTGGATGCGTGGATCGGGACACTGGCCTTCAGTGGCCAGATTTTCTGCGATTTCGCCGGTTATTCGACCACCGCCATCGGCGCCGCGCTGTGCCTCGGGTTTTTCATGCCGGATAATTTCCGCTTTCCGTATGCGGCGGTGGGGTTTTCGGATTTCTGGCGCCGCTGGCACATCACCCTGTCTTCGTGGTTGCGCGACTATCTGTACATTCCGCTCGGCGGCAACCGCCACGGGCCGCTGCGGCTTAATGCGGCGCTGATGACCACTATGTTGTTGGGTGGTCTCTGGCACGGCGCGAACTGGACCTTTGTAGCCTGGGGTGGACTGCACGGCAGCTATCTGATGGCCGAGCGGCGCATCCGGGCGATGTTTGCCGGCTACCGGCCGGGACGGCTGGCGCTCCTTGGCCTCGGCCTTCTGACCTATATGCTGGTTAATCTTACCTGGGTGTTTTTCCGCTCAAAGGATTTCTCGACCGCCTGGCGGGTACTGCGGGGCATGCTCGGACTGAACGGCGCGGCTAAGCCGATATTGCCAATTGTTTTTATCGCTTCGGTGGCGACCATTGTGCCGGTGCTGGTAGCGGTGCACTGGTTCATGCGGGAGCAAACCCTAGAGGCAGCCATTGCGCGTGTCCCCCCGGCGCTGATTGCGCTGCTGTGGGGGCTGATGGCGTTCGCCATTGTGATTTCCCAGGGAGCAGGCAATGCCTTCATCTACTTCCAGTTCTAGGCGCCTGACTGCCGCCGATCGGCCCGGCATCGCCCAGCCGGTGCCGGAGCGCGACGTCCCCGACCGGCCCTGGCCGGCGATGCTGCTCGGCGCGCTGCTGCTGGCGGTAGTGCTCATCGGCGCGTGGGAATGGCACTGGCGGTCGTTTGGTGCCGTGCCGGGTTATGTCGAGGACGATGCCCAGTGGGCGCAACAGCGCCGGCGGATCGACGCCGGCGATGGCAACGCAACGGTCTTCATCGGCGCGTCGCGGACGTTTTTTGACCTGCAGCTGCCCGTCTGGGAGCGCCTGTCGGGGCGTCGGCCTATTCAGCTGGCGCTGGTCGGGACAACGCCGCTGCCCGCGCTGGAGGACCTGGCCGACGACCAGAACTTCAATGGCCAGCTGCTCATCGGAATCGCACCGGATCTGTTCTTCTCCGGATACCAGGTCCGCGGCAGTGCGTTTTCCTACTGGCGCAAGGAATCACCTTCACAGCGCGTCGGCAAGCTGCTGTCGATGTCCCTGGTCGAACCGTGGCTCGCCTCTTACGATCCGGATTTCGCTCTGTTCACTGTTTTGCGGCGCCAGTCCTGGTCCCATCGCAAGGAACTCCATGAATTCACCGCAGTGCGTAAGTTGTGGGTCTCGGAGGCGGATCGCAATTCCTACATGTGGAGCAAGGTCTATACCGATCCGGAATACCGCGCGCTCTGCCGCAGCATTTGGGCCCAGGATTTCAACGAGCCGCCACCCACGCCCGAGGAAGCCGCTGAACAACAGAAGACGCTCGATGAGCAGATCACGCGCACCGCTGCGGCGGTGGCTAAACTTCGTGCCCGCGGCGTACCGGTGATCTTCGTCAGGCACCCGAGCGCCGGCGAATACCTGGCGTTCGAAACCCGCGTGCTGCCACGAGCGGCGACCTGGGACCCGCTGCTGGCCAAATCCGCTGCGCCGGGCGTGTACTATGCGGATTACCCGGAGCTGCGCAGCGGCTATGAACTGCCGGAATGGTCGCACATGACACCGGAGTCAGCCGAGCGATACACCGCAGCTTTATATGGCATCCTGGAACGGGACTTTTCACCCGCTGGCGGCAAGCGCTGGTAAGTGCCGGCGCGGAACCTGAAGGCCAACCTGGTCAAAGGCGGGTTGGATTCTCCGGATCATGTTACTGACTGCCCGTGCGGCGTCGCCCGATTTGCGCGGCGGCATGAAGCCGGCTAGCTTCAGCTGAATTAATCGGGAGAGCTGACGCGAATGATACGCCGCCGCTCGGTCTGGCAGGCAATCGGCGTGACTATCCTGTGCGGCACAGGATCGATGCTGCGGTCGCTGCCTGCTTTGGCGCAGGCAGACGGTGTGGGCGGATTTGTGGCGCTGACCAGCAACTATATTTACCGCGCCGCTACCGAAACCGCGAACGACCCTGCGCTGCAACTTGATCTGCACTACTACGCGGTCAGCGGCTGGATCGCCGGTCTGTGGGCGAGCAATGTGCGCCAGAGCGCTGCGGCGCCGACCGGTGCGGAATTTGATCCGTACCTGGGGTATGGGCACGCTTTTTCCGACCAATGGAGCGCGCGCCTGTCGGCAGTCGAACATGCTTACGCCGGCACCAACCCAGGTTCCCAGTCCGACTTCACTGAAATGAGCGGCACCGTGGCGTATCGCTCCGCGGCCTTCCTGACACTGTCAATTTCACCGAATACGCAGGTCCAGAATGACGTATACGGCTACAACTACGGCTCGACCCGGCGCACGGCGCTGACCGCGGACTTCTCGCTGCATCGCTCACTCGGACATGCCCTGTCAGCCAACGCCGGCCTGGGCTACTACCGTCTGGCGCATCTATACAGCAATGGTTACGGCTATGGCAGTGCCGGCCTGGGATACGATGCCGGGGCGTTGCATCTTGACCTGTCGTTCATTGCTGTCAGCGGTGCAGCGCATGATTTTTATGCCAACGGCGAGGCCTGTAACCGCCTGATTGGCACGGCGTTGTGGCATTTCTGAGGATCCGGGCCGCCGCTTTGCAACCTTCCGGCTGGCGCCGGGCACTCACCGACATGCCAGTGTGCGGCATATATTGGCCTGAGTAACTGAGCTGTGAGATGCGAGCCACGGTCGTGACGCCTGCCGGATTCGATCCGGCGCCGGTTCCGGACAGCCACCGCGAGGTGGCGTTGCTACGCCTGGTTGCGGCCGGGGACCGGCGCGCCTTCGAAGAGCTTTATAGCGGGTATTTTGGCCGGCTGAACCGCTTCCTCGGCCGCCTGACCCGGCGCACCGAGATCATTGAAGAAACCATCAACGATACCTTTTGGGTCGTATGGCAGAAAGCCGGAGACTTCCGGGGCCAGTCCCTGGTCTCCACCTGGATAATCGGCATTGCCTATCGCTGCGCACTTAAGGCGCTGCGGCGCAATGCCGGGGCTTCATCCGCCGCGCCGTTCGAGCCGGAAGAAATGGGGTACGAACCTGGCGTGGCACGCGAGCGCGAGGATTGGCTCGGCCAGGGCCTGAAGCATCTGCCGCTTGAGCAGCGCTCAACGCTGGAACTGGCCTACTACGTGGGCCATTCCTGCGAGGAGATCGCCCAGATCATGGAGTGCTCGGTCGGAACCGTGAAAGCCCGCATGTTTCACGCGCGCGTAAAACTTCGCAATCTGCTGCCCGAGCTGGCGGGCCCACCCAAGGTAGAACAGCAATGAGCCCAACCGATGACAGTTTCGCCGACCATCGTGCCGCCTGGGAGCTGATTCCCTGGGTCGTAAACGGTACCGCCGACGAGGCGGCGCGGGCGCTGCTGACCACGCACCTGGCAACCTGCCCGGATTGCGCTGCGGAATATCAGCTGCAGTCAAAGCTGCGTGTGGCGATCCGCAGGTCTGAACCGCCGCCGGCCGACGCGACCGCGGCTTTTAACAGACTGCGCCAGCGGCTTGACGATGAGACCGCGGGGCAGACGCCTGCGCACCGGGCGTGGAGCGGCGGCGGGCGATTGCTGGTCGCGATGGTGGTGCTCGAGGCCGTCAGTATCGTGGCGCTGAGCAGCGTATTGTGGGTGCGCGGCAGCCACGACAATTCGGCGGTTTACCGAACCCTTGGCAGCGGGGAGGCGGTGCCCCGGCCCGCGACCATTCGCGCAGTGCTCGATCCGGCGCTGAATTTGCAGGGCATGCAGGAGCTTTTGAACAGCTTCAAATTGCAGATCGTGGCAGGCCCCACCGATGCCGGCGTCTATTCGCTGGCGCCGGCGGATCCAGCCAGCCTTGGTGATACGGCGCAGATCGTTGCGGCGCTGCGCAGCCATGCGGGCGTGCGTTTTGCTGAACCCATCGAGGCGATTAGCTCGCAGCCATGAAGCAGCTCGTGCCAGTCGGTGTCATCGGCGTGCTGCTTGGCGCTTGTGCCGGATTGCCGCAGCAAACGGCAGCGGTCAATCCGATTGACCAGCTGCGCGATACCACCGGTCAGCTGGTGCTGATCACGGTCCGCAACCCGGCCGAACCGCTGCCGGTGCGGGCCGCCTCGGGACTGCGCGGCTACGACGTAATGCCGACCTATCAGGAAAGTGATCAGGCCCGCGCCGCCCTGGCGGATCTGGCGGCGCGCTATCAGCTGCGCGAAATTGCGGCCTGGCCGATCCGCGCATTGCACGTTGATTGCGAGGTGTTCCGGATCGCATCGACCGAGGCGCGCGACGTGCTGCTGGCGCGATTGTCCCGTGACCCGGCGGTCGGGCTGGCGCAGCCGCTGCAGACCTTCGATACCTACTCAGGCGGTTACAACGATCCGTACTTCGGTCTGCAGCGCGGCTTTGCGCGCATCGACGCCGCCGACGCCCAGCTCTGGTCGCGTGGCGATGGGGTGCGGGTCGCGGTTATTGACACGGGCCTCGACGCTGCGCACCCGGATCTGCAGGGCCGCATCGAAATGCAGCGTAATTTCGTCGACGGCAATGGCTCGCAATTTTCGGCCGATCGCCACGGCACCGAGGTCGCAGGCGTCATCGGCGCCGACGCCAACAATCACGAGGGCATCGTCGGCGTGGCGCCGGCCGCGCGGATTCTCGCCCTTAAGGCCTGCTGGCAGCTCGATGCGCGCAGCGATACGGCGCAATGCAATTCCTTCACGCTCGCCAAAGCACTGGCGATTGCCATTGATTCCGGCGCGCGCATCATCAATTTAAGTCTCGGGGGCCCGCCCGATCCGCTGCTGACGCAATTGCTGGGCTACGCCTTAAGCCGCGGCATCATCGTCGTCGGCGCCGTCCCTCCCGATGGCCGGCTGGATGGATTTCCGGTGGGAGTTGCCGGTGTGATCGCGGCTGACACGCTTGAACACGCTGCCGCTGAAGGCGGCGCGCTGCGCGCCCCCGGACAAGAGGTGCTGACGCTGACGCCGGGCGGTCACTATGATTTCGTCTCCGGCTCCTCGCTCGCCGCCGCGCACGTCAGCGGCGCGGTTGCCCTGCTGCTGTCCGCAGACAGCAAGCTCAGCACAGCTTCGGTCTACGGATTGCTCAAGCGCACCAGCGCGGCGGGCGCGGACGGGAATCAGGCCATCAATGTCTGCGCGGCACTGGCGGCGGTACGCAACAGCGGCCAGTGTGCACCGCTCGCGGCGAGCGAAACGGGCGCTGCCGCGATGCGCTGATCTGCGGCTGCTGGCGGGGCTCAGCAGGCCCGATTCTCAGTCCTTCGGCGCCTGGCCGTTACTTAAGGTTCTGGGATTCCTGGAATTAAGCCCGCTGCGGATGCCGGCACGCTGTTTAGTGACCTCATCCTGCCGTTGCTTCAGCAGTTCCTGCCGCTGACCGCCAACCTGCTGCTGGCGCTGCGCCGTCACCTGCTGCTGGCGAAGCTTCGTAGCCGCCGCTCGCGACGGCGCGGCCGCCGGGGCCGGCAATGCCACGCGCTTGCGAACCGGTCCCTGGCTGCAAGGCACACTACCGGCCGGCGTTGCACAGGTAGTGCCGGCCAGCAGGCTGGCAGGGGCGATCATTGCCGCTGCCAACACAACGGCACACACCGTCGCGGGACCGACCTTTAAATTGATCCACAGTTTACGGCGCTGCATAGCTTAGGTGGTCCACGGTACCCATAGAGTGATAAACGGGCCCCGATGTTCCCCGTCACCGACAATAGTCATACCTCCCCAGGGACGCAATCGGCCCGGCCATTCACCAGCTCCCGGGCCGAGGGCAACGGCGCCGCTTATGACAGCGCCGTTGGTGCGGCCGATGCAATCCGACTTTTTGCCGCTTGCCCGGCGCAGGCCGTCGGGTGCATGCTCACGCCCCGCGGACAAAATAATAACGCGCAAACCGGGGCGGGCTCATCATGGCTGAAGAAGCAGCAGTGCGGACCTCTACATTGAAGGGCGGTTTTCTCGATCGCGAGCGGATCGTCGCCGGGCCCGGATTCAACCGCTGGCTGGTGCCACCGGCGGCGCTGGCGATCCACCTGTGCATTGGCATGGCCTACGGCTTCAGCGTGTTCTGGCTGCCGCTGTCGCATGCGATCGGCATTCAAAAATCGGTCGTCTGCGCCGATCAGACCCTGTTCAGCTCGCTGACGACGACCAGCTGCGACTGGCGCATCAGCGATCTTGGGTGGATGTACACGCTTTTCTTTATTTTTCTGGGTTCCTCCTCGGCGGTGCTTGGCGGCTGGGCGGAACGTGCTGGCCCGAGAAAGACGGGACTCGTGGCCGCCTTTTGCTGGGGCGGCGGCATGCTGATTTCCGCTTTTGGGGTGAGTACGCACCAGCTGTGGCTGATGTGGCTGGGCTCCGGCGTAATCGGCGGTATCGGCCTGGGCCTTGGCTATATCTCGCCGGTCTCAACCCTGATCAAATGGTTTCCGGACCGGCGCGGCATGGCCACAGGCATGGCGATCATGGGCTTCGGCGGTGGCGTGTTGATCGGCTCGCCGCTGGCCAACATCCTGATGAACTACTTTCGAACGCCCGGCTCGGTAGGTGTGTGGCAGACGTTTGTGACCCTGGGACTGATTTATTTTGCCGCCATGGTTGGTGGCGCCCTGGGCTATCGCGTACCGCCGGCGGGATGGCAACCGGAAGGCTGGTCCGCCGACAAGCTCAAGAGCCATGCGATGATCACGGCGCACGAGGTGCACCTGCGGGACGCACTAAAAACACCGCAGTTCTGGCTGATCTGGGCCGTGTTGACGCTGAATGTCAGCGCCGGCATTGGCGTGATCGGTATGGCTTCGCCGATGCTGCAGGAGATCTTCGGCGGCAGCTTGATTCGCCACCCGGATATCAGCTTTCTGCAGCTCGACGAAGGACAGAAGAAGGCGGTCGCCACGATCGCCGCTGGTTTTATCGGCTTGCTGTCGCTGTTCAACATCGCCGGGCGGATTTTCTGGGCGTCATTGTCCGACCGGATCGGCCGCAAGCAGGTGTACACTACTTTTTTCCTGCTTGGCATTGCCCTTTACGCCCTGGCTCCGACGGCCGGACACATGGGCAGCCGCGCACTGTTCGTGGCCGCGTTTTGCGTCATTTTGTCGATGTATGGCGGTGGCTTTTCCACGGTACCGGCGTACCTGGCCGACATGTTTGGCACGCAGTTTGTCGGCGCCATTCACGGCCGTTTGCTCACTGCCTGGTCCACGGCCGGAATCATCGGGCCGGTATTGGTCAATTACATACGCGAGGCGCAGATTGCGGCCGGCGTTGCCCGCGCGCATGTATATGATTTCACGCTGTACATACTGGCCGGGCTGCTGGCCCTTGGATTCGTCGCCAATCTGCTCATCAAACCCGTGGCGGCACGCTGGTATATGCCAGAGAAGGAAGTGATCGCACTACGCGCCGCTGCCGCATCCGGGCCGGCGGGTGGCTCATTTGGCATCGGGCGCGGCGGTCTGGACGGCCGTGCAGTGCTGGCTTGGCTCTTGGTCGGCCTGCCGCTGGCGTGGGGCGTATACAAAACGCTGGTGACTGCCTCGACGATGTTCCACTGAGTAACGCTCGTGGCTTCGCTGCTGGCGCGGCGAGTCGCTGTTGGGGTCGGTCGTTCAGGGAGCGAGCAGCCGCGGATTGGCAACGGCATCGTTGGCAAATAACAGATTTAACAGCAGGCCGCGCCGCTCCGGCAGCTGGGTCAGATAGTCGACGAACCGTCCGGCGGCGAAGTATTCGACGGCAGAACCCAGCAGATACATGCAGCTGAAGCGGTGGGCGACCGCATCGATGAATGCCTGCTTGCTGCTGCCTTGCTCGCTGAGCTGTTCCGGCGCGTATTCCACGTAGAAGTAACGTGTTTTCTGCAGCGACTGCTCGCCGCCGGCCATTGCGAAAACTTCAAAGCCCTCGATATCCATCACCAGCAGATCAATGCAGGTCCACTCTCGCGGCAGCGCCGCATCGAGCGTAGTCATTGGAACCTCAAGCTCGCCGCGGTCACGAGCCACCCGGCTGTTGCCCGTGTTGATGGGATTTTGCGTAAAGCGGATCTGGCCGCTTGATTGGCCGATCGCCAGCTGACGGGCGTCGACGCCGTCGAGTCCGTTGAGCTTGAGATTGAGCTTGAGCAGCCGGTAATTCGCCGGACTCGGCTCGAACGCCACGACAGAGCGGGCACCGCAGGCGCGCACAATCGGTACCAGCAGGCTGCCGATGTGCGTGCCGACGAAAACCAGATGCAGGTCGCCCCGATCCTGCAGCAGCCGGCCGAGCCAGGTGATCTCGCGCCAGTCCCACTCGCCGCGCTCGAGCAGCGACCGGGCGACATTGAAATCGCCCGGATCAACGGCCAGCGTGCCGTTGCGGCTCTCGGCAATGATCGCTACGCCGTGGCGGGCCAGCACGCGGGCGCGCAACCGGCCGCGGATCCCGCGCAGCGCGCGCTTATGCCATCGTGTTTTCATGTCTGCGATCGCTTGGTGCCGCCAGCGCTCACTTTAGCTGACTCTCCCGCGCTGCTGCCGGTGCGCCGCGCCCCGGTCCGCAGCTGATCGGCCCGGATTATACGCACAGGCCTGATTCTGGCCGCCCCGGCCCGCCGGGGCGGTTTGCGGATCCGGTGGCCTGATTCATACTGCGCCTTCCGTTGGCGCCCGCTGTGAGGCCGCCTTTCCGGCAGTCAATCCGGGCCGACACCTGACCAGGGAGCAAACACTATGGGCAAAGAGCTGGCGGGCGCCGTTGAACCGAAGATGACGGCCGCGCCTGTGGCGCCGGCCAACCGATGCGCCAACTGCGGGGCACGGCTTACCGGTCCGTACTGTGCCACGTGTGGCCAGCATGCCCACGGCAGCGCCCGTTCTTTAACCGAGCTGTGTCGGGATTGCGTGCACGTGCTGACGCACGCTGACGGCCGGTTCTGGAGAACCATACGGGCGTTGCTGCTGAGCCCGGGCAAGCTGACGCAGGAGTATTTTCTCGATCACCGCGAGCGCTACCTGCCCCCGGTACGCCTGTACATTGTGCTGAGCATTGTGTTCTTTGGCCTGGCGCAATTTGGCGAATCCGGCTTTAAGACCGCCGTGGATCTGTCGCCAGCGGATGCTCAAGCCGCGTCGGCCGCCCAGGCGCAGGCGCTGGCCCAGGCCCGCGCGGAATGCGCCAAGGACGATGGCGATGAATCGCAGCTTAGCCGCGCGATCCGCGCGAAATGCGTGGCCGAGCTTGAAAACAATGGCGCCGCTGCGAAACAACAGTTGACCGACCTGAGCAATTGCAACTTCAAGTTCGGACCTGATTGGTTGTGGCGCCGGGTGGAGGCGAGCTGCCAACGGGCCGTCAGGGATCGTGGCGCCGCGCTCACCGCCACGCTCAAGCAAAATGTTCCGCGCATGATGTTCGTGCTATTGCCGCTGGTGGCAGCTTTCATGTTGCCGCTGTACCGTCATCCGCGGCGGCTCTATGTCGAGCACCTGGTGTACTTTCTGCACACGCAGGCGGCCATGTACCTGGCGTTCATCATTTTTCTGCTGCTGAAGGCGGTGAGCAGCCGCGTACCGGGTTTGGATTTTTTGAATGGCTTTGCAAGTCTGGCGCTGGTGATTTACGCGGTCTGGTACTGGTATGCCTCAATGCGGCGCGCCTACGGGCAGGGACGCGGGCGGACACTCGCTAAGCTCATCGTCGTCGGCACGGCCTACCTGGTCTGCCTGTTGCTGACGTCGCTGGCAACCGTGACGGTCAGCTTCCTGCAAGGGTGAGGCCGGGCGCAGCAACGGGCCCCGCATACCGGTAACCGCACCCAATGGTGCGGTTACCGGCCGGAAGATGCGTCAGAATTTTTCGCCGAATTTGATGCCGATCGTCCGCGGCTGGCTCGGCAGAATATAGGTGGAATTCAATCCGCACTTGACCGCGTCGCACTCGGCGTAACGATCAAGTTGTGCCCGCTCGTCAGTGACATTGTTGATGTAAATCTCGTAGTTGAAACCGTCCTTGTCCAGGCCCGCGGAAACATCAAAGGTCGCGTACGCGGCCTCGGCCCCGAGGATGGCGCGCGGATCGCCCTGCAAGACCGCGGTGGTCGCCGACGTGTCCTTGTACTCAGCCGAGCGCAGGTCCGCCCAGCGTTGGCCGACGTAGGCGCCGGCGGCCTGAAAATACCCCTGGCCGCCCGCCAGATCGAATACATAGCGCGCCGTCAGGTCGGCTTTCACCTTTGGCGTCACCGGCAGCTGCGTGCCGTACGGTGCTTCCGGCGTCGGGCAATAGGCCTCGCCGCAATAGTTTTGCTTCAGTTCGGCGTTCAGGACGGTCAAGCCGCCCGAAATCGTCAGGTTCTTCGACGCCGCCCACTCCATGTCGGTTTCGCCGCCGATGATCTGTGCCTGCCCCGCGTTTTGAATGATGGTCAGCGAATTGGGACCGAGGAAAGAAAACTGGAAGTTTTTCCAGTCTTCGCGGAACAATGCGCCGTTGAAGCGCAGGCTGTTTGCCAGCCACGTGGTTTTCCAGCCCACCTCATAGTTGGTCAGATAATCCGGCTTGTAAGGCGGCAAGGTACCGCCGCCGGCACGGTTGACGCCACCGGGCCGGAAGCCCTTGGAGAACGTGGCGTAAACCATGCGCTGATCGTCAAACTTAAATGTCAGATTGACTTTGGGCGAGTCACCCGAGGCTTTGGTGTGACCATTCAGATCCTGGCAAGGCGCAAAATGATACGGGACATCTATGAAGCAGGTCTGTTCGCCTTCGCCGCCGCCAAAGGGACTGGTAAGGCCGAAGCCATAAAATCCCACCAGCGAATTTTGTGACCAGAAATGACGGTCGCCGACCGTGGCGGTCAGCTGCCCGGTGATGTCATAGGAAAGCTCGCCGAAACCGGCCTGGTCCTGATCGACGCGCTCCTGATCAGTCAGCCACCAGGTATTGGGCCAGCCGGTAACAGTCTCCGCTTCCTGGGCGTCCGAGGTCATATCGGCCAGACCGGGGATAATGTAGTCCTGCAGGATCTCATGGACCTGGCGCTGATAGAACGCGCCAACGACGAACCGAAACGGGTATTGCTTCGGGCTCGATACGCGCACTTCGTTGCTGATCTTCTTGTAGTTGTCGCGGCCAATAATCGCCTGGTCAGGATTAATTAGATTGCCGGCGTTGTCCCGGTAATAGGTGCCCGAGCCGTAAGTATTGTCGTAGAAGTAGGAGTAATCCGTATAGTCGGAACTCGTGTGAGTATTGCGGTTGAGCACGCCGCCCGCGTAAACGATGTCAAAGTCGCTGATCTTGCCTTCGACCGTCAGGGCTGATTGGACCCAGCTATCGTGCTGCGCCTCAGGCAGGAAATGCTCGACATTCAAATCGCCGTCGGCCGGATCAAACCCGAACACGCCGTGTGAATCCTGGATCTGGCCCATCACGCCGGGCGTAATCGTCCAGTTGTCACCGATATCAATCTTAAGCGCCCCGCGGCCACCCGTGGTCTCGACATCGTTGTAATCTTTCTTGGCCAGCGCGGCATTGTTGTCCACGATGCCCGAAGTCGGCCAGGTGATCGTGGCGTCAATGTTGTTGATGTAGCCGGCCTTCTTCTCATCCCAGCCGACGAGGCGCACGGCCGCGTACGAGGTGATCGGCATATTGACGAAGCCTTCGGCAACATACCCGACACCGCCGTGATCGACGGTATCGACCCCGGCGTCGTAGCCGGCCGAAAATTTGGACGGATCCGGCTTGTTGGTGATGATGCGGATCGTGCCCGACTGGGAGCTGGCGCCATATAGTGTGCCCTGCGGCCCCGCCAGCGCCTCCACGCGCTCGATATCGTAGATGTGCAGGTCCAGCTCACCGTCAATGGTCGTGATCGGCTGCTCATCCAGGTACACGCCGACACTGGGCGAAGGACCTGAATGGTTAATGTTGTTATTGGCCGCCACACCGCGCATGTAGGCGTGTGAGAAGCCCGGGCCGTCGCTTTGAAAAGAGACGGTCGGCATGAACTGCGCGTAATCGGTGAAATCCGTTACGTGGAGTTCCTCGAGCTTGGCGGTACTCAGTGCCTGAATGCTGACCGGAACGTCCTGGAGGTTCTCGGTACGTTTCTCGGCCGTAACGACGATTTCCTCTAACGTGGCGCCAGCGCCATTGTCTTCAGTCGCCTGTTGCGCCTGCGCAGTGGGCATCAGTGCCAACACTGCGGAGGCAAATGGCAGCGTCGCACGTAGCACTCGCGAGCGCGTAAGTGATTGAATATGACGGATTTTACGCAAACGGCTACGCGTCATTTTTAGTGCCCCTGATTATGGTGTTTACGAGACCTACCTATGGAGTCTATGCCATGGGCTGCGCTGATTCAAAACCTGGCACGTCCGGATAGCTCGACAGCACGGTGCCGAGGGTCTCCCGCAGCGGCCCGAGCCACTCCTGGTAATGCCGCCACTGCTCAAGACTGTCGCGAAAAATGGGTTGCCGCACCTGCTGCGAGCTCGCGGTGCTGACTGGCCGCTCATTCTCAAAAAACCGCAGGCATTGCTCTTCAAACGGCAGGCCGCAGTACGCCAGCAGCCGTCGAACTTCGGCCTCGGTGTCGGCCACCATCTGCTCGTAGATAACGCGATGTATCCGCCCCGGAAGTACGGCGTCGAAGTGCGCCAGCAATTCCACGTAGTCCCGGTAGTAGCGACCGAGATCTTCCAGGCGGTAGGAGAAGTTCTGACCGCGCGCAAAATGCTGCTTGAATCCCGAAAAACAGCACGCCATAGGGTGCCGGCGGGCGTCGATAATCTTGGCATTGGGCAGGATCAGCTGGATCAGTCCCAGGTGGGCAAAATTATTGGGCATCTTGTCAATGAACAGCGCCGCTGCGGTTTTGCGGTGAATGCGCGTGTCGCTCAGATAGCTCTCCCCGAGCTCGCGGCAATCCTCGGCGCTGAGCAGCGCCAGCGCTTCCGGATAGCCGATCCTGGCGGGATTGCCAGCCCGATCCCTGAGCGACTTGGCCAGTATGCCGATCTCGGCCAGCTCCTTGGTGCCTTCCACCGCCGAATGGCTCGACAGGATCTGTTCGATCAGGGTGGAGCCGGCGCGCGGCAGGCCGATGATGAAAATGGGATCGGGCGCGGCACTGCCATAATGGGCCCGGGCTGCGAAAAATTCCCGCGTACAGACGACTTTTGAGCGTTGTACCTCGCGGCTCGTTTCATCCGCGTCATAGCCAATGGCGGCGCGCCGCAGCTCGTTGCCCTGCAAGTAATGCTCGAAGGACTGTGCAAATTGCCCGGCATCTTCCAGCGCCTTGCCCAGGGCAAAGTGCAGGTGCAAACGGTCATCATCGCTGATGTCGCCGCGTAGCAGCTGGGCCTTCATGGCGTCCAGTTCGCTCGCCTCGAACCGGAATGTCTTCAGGTTGGCCAGGCTCCAGTAAGCTTCGCCGAGCGAGGGCAGCTGCGCGATGCTCTTGCGATAAGCGGCGATGCCCTCATCGATGCGCGCCGAAGTCTTCAGGGCATGGCCATAGCTCATCCAGATCTTGGGCTGCCTGGGGTAGGCCTCCAGCACCTCCCGATAGACATCCAGCGAGTGCGAAAACTCACCCATGCCGGCCAATACCGCCGCCTTGAGGTTCAGGTACCCGGGGTTTCGCGGCTCCAGCGCCAGCAGCTTCTCGAGTTCCTTGAGCGCGGCCGCCGGCTTGCTGCGCCGGTGCAGGACGACCGCGTAGTTATGGCGGGCGGCGCTGAAGCCGGGAGCCAACTCCAGGCAGCGGACTAACAGTGCTTCGGCATCCTTGTAGCGCCGCAGGCGGGCGGCCACTTCCGCCAGCATGCGCAGTGCCGCCACGTCGGTCGGATGCTGCTGCAATATTTTCCGCAGCCGGGCTTCGGCCTCCGGTATGCGGTTGTCGCACAGCGCCTCGGCCGCTGCCAGCAGTCCCGGGTCCTTGGTCGAGGCTTTGAGGTACTGAGCGTAGGCCGAGTCGGCGCGGTCGCCGTCACCGCTGCATATCAGCTCATCACCCAGCGCTCGCCAGGCATCCGCGAAGTCGGGCCGCAGCCGCGTCGCATTGCCTAATGCGGTGATCGCACCGGCGTGATTGCCATCGGCACCGAGGGTGAGACCAAGCTCATAGTGTGGCAGCGCCCACTTTGTCTGCTGCGCGGCCAGCGGGCGCAATACGGCCAAGGCCTCGCTCAGCTGGCCGCAGCCGCGCTTGGCGGCGCCCAGCACCAGCAGGCCGAGCGGCTGATCCGGCACCACCCTGAGAATCTCGAGGGCTTGCTCCGCCGCCAGCGCCGGGTCAGTCTGCAGCAGGCGGGTGGCGTGCTTGAGCGCCACCTCAACCGAACCGACAGGTTCCTGTGCGCTGCTCATCTGACCTTATCCAACGCAGTCTTCCCGATTGCTGAGCGAAGGGAATCCGGCCTGCCCGCCGCGGTCGCAACGCCGCCGGCTGAGCGCGTCGGCAAACGCGGCGCACTGCGCCCGCCATGGCTGCCAGCCGAAGGGCCGGGCACCATCTTGCCAGAATCGGCTATTAGTGTCCCTGCGTTGTGCCAGCCAACTTGGCGGCCGCACCGGCGCTGAATGCGCTGGCGGCGGACGGCATCGGTCGGCGTGCGATTTTGGATTAGCATGGCGTAGCGTCAGCCCGAATATAGGTGTGCGGCCGTTGCGGCGATCGCCATCGGAGATGAAATGAACACGATCATCAAGGCCGTTGCGGCAATTTGCGCGGTTAGCGGCGCCCTGGCTGTGAATGCAGCCAATGCGTATGACACGCCGCTGCGCGAGATGTTTGCGACCATCATTGGCATGCCAACTTCCGTCGGCCTCGGGCAAGTGCCAAAAATGGCAGAGTACCTGGCCGGGAAACTGCGCGATGCCGGATTCCCCGCCGCGGACATTCATATCCTGCCGTTGGGCGAGACCGCCTCGCTGGTGGTGCGGTATCGCGGTGATGGCACTGGCGGCAAGCCGATCGACTTCATGGCCCACATGGACGTGGTGACCGCGCGGCGCGAGGACTGGCAGCGCGATCCCTATACGCTCGTCGAGGAAAATGGCTATTTCTATGGCCGTGGCACGATCGATATCAAGCAGGAAGTGGCCGAGCTGACCGAGGCGTTTATCCGCCTGAAGACCGAGGGCTTCAAGCCAACGCGCGATCTGGTCATCGTGTTCACCGGCGATGAGGAGACCGAGGAGGCCACCACTGCCGATCTGGTGACCAACCACCGCGACCTCATCGATGCGGAGTACGCGCTCAATGGCGACGGCGGCGACGGGATTTTGGACGAGAAAACCGGGAAGGCGGTGGCCTTTTACGTGCAGGGTGCCGAGAAGACCTATGCCGACATGGAGCTCACGACACACAATCGCGGTGGGCACAGCTCCCGCCCGCGCCCGGACAATGCCATCTATGATCTGGCCGACGCGATCAAGCGCATCCAGGCGTATCGGTTCCCGGTGATGTGGAACGAGTGGACCCTGGGTAATTTCAGCGCCGCGGCCAAAGTGACGCCCGGCCCCGTCGGTCGGGCCATGGGCCGATTCGCGGCGAACCCGCACGATCGGGCTGCGGCCGAAGTGCTCTACAATAATTTTTCCTACATCGGCAAGACGCGCACGACCTGCGTACCGACATTGCTGACCGGCGGGCATGCCGACAATGCGTTGCCGCAGATGGCGCAGGTCACCTTAAGTTGCCGTATCTTTCCCGGCATGAGCATTGAGCAGGTGCAGGCGAGGTTGCAGCGCCTGGCAGGGCCCAAAGTGGAAGTTCATGCTGTCAATGCCGGAGTCATCTCCGCTGCATCGCCAATGAATGCTGCGCTGATGCAGGCGATCGCCACGCAGGTGCACGCCATCTATCCCGGTATTCCGATTGTGCCGGAGCAGGCCTCCTATTCCACGGACGGCGCGGTGTTCCGTCATGCCGGCATCCCGACTTATGGCACCCAGGCGTCCTTTTACAAGGAGAGCGAGGATTTCGCGCACGGCCTGAACGAGTGCCTGCCGGTGGCTTCGCTTTATGAGGGCGAGGCGCTTTGGTATGGCCTGATGCGCGAGCTGGCCGGACCGCATTGATCCAGCGCCGGCGGCTCACCGCCCGCGCGGGCGCGAACATCGGCGGGTCGGCGCGTATATATTGAATGGGAAATTCACTGCACCCGGCACTGACCATGGTTGCCTCTGAAGATATTGAAGAATCGGGCTGGCGGGCCATAGGGGCTCTTATCTGGCCGCACCGGCGCCGCTTCCTCATGGTCGCCGTCTTTGCCTTGCTCGCCACCGCGACCGATCTGTGGGCGCCGTTGATTTATCGCGAGGCCGTCAATGATATTGCCGGCGTTTTCGTCCGCTCGGCATCACGGCCGGATGCCGTGTTGCTTGGCATTACCGAGCCGGATGTGCAGCCGCCGGCCGCGAGCAACAACAGCGTAATCAAGCCGGCCCGCGAGCCGCACCGCCGCGGCCATGTGGCGCCGCGCACCGCTGAACAGACCTTTTCGACGCTGATGTGGGCGGTGGTGCTGCTATTTTTCATCAACGTCTTCTCGCACTTCTGTTCACTGGTGGCCGATCAGCGCACGGTGCAGCTGGCCAGCCACATCGAAGCAGGCTTCATTCAAAGCACGTTCAGTCATGTCCTGAATCTGCCGCTGCGGTTCTTTGCGGGGCGGGCCAGTGGCGGGCTGGCCAAGCAGATTGATCAGTCGGATCAGATCGCACCGATTGTCACTGCGCTGGCGCGTGAGATTGCCCCGGCCATCATCACGATGGCCGGCGTGATGATCATCATGTTTCTGCAAAGCTGGAAGCTATCGGTCGTGGCGCTGATCACGCTGCCGCCTTACGCCTGGGTCGTACTGCGCTCATCGCGGCGCCTGGAAACGGGTCTCGAGCGCTATTACGAGATGTGGGACAGCGTCTCCTCGCGCATCCAGGATGCATTGGGCGCAATCAAGACGGTCAAGCTGTCAGGGGCCGAGCGCCGCGAGGCGCTGCGATTGCGCCAGCAGTCAAACGCCGCCTACGAAACCTACATCGAGCGCAACCGCCTGGCGAACCGGTATATTTTTCTGCAGACGTCGCTGAGCTTCCTGAGTCAGGCGCTGGTGCTCGGTTACGGCGGTTGGCTGGTATTTGAACGGCGGCTGACGCCCGGCGACGTGGTCATGTTCGTGGTTTACCTGGACCGGCTGTACTCGCCGATCGAATCTCTCACCGGTTTGTTTGTGAGCCTGCAGGAGCACTTTGCCTCGCTCGCGCGGGCGACCAAGCTGCGTGCCGCAAGCGGCGAGGAAGCTGCGGGGCAGATGCCGCTGCCCGGTCCGGGCGAGGTCGAATTCAGGCATGTGCGCTTCAGCTATGTGCCGGAGAGGGTGGTGCTGACGGACGTATCGCTTACGCTTAAGGCAGGCAAGATGACGGCGCTGGTTGGCCCGTCGGGGGCGGGCAAGACAACTGCCGCCGACCTGCTGCTGCGGCTGTTCGAGGTCGATGCCGGGGAGATTTTACTCGACGGCCAGGAACTGCGGTCGCTCGATACCACGGCAATCCGCAACGAGATCGGCGTGGTTGCGGCCGACGGCGCCATTTTCCCCGGTTCCATCGCAGACAATATCCGTTATAAGCGGCCGGAGGCGACCGACGCTGAAACCCTGGCGGCCGCGCAAGCCGCAGGGCTCGCTGACACGCTTGAGCGGCTGCCGCAGGGATTGGCCACGCAGGTCGGCGAGCGCGGAGTCGGGCTGTCAGTCGGCGAGCGGCAGCGATTGCAGATCGCGCGGGCGCTGGTAGGCCGGCCGCGCGTGCTGATCCTCGATGAGGCTACCGCCAACCTCGACTATGCGACCGAATCGGGCATACGCCACGCGTTGCTCGAGCGCGTCTCGCACCCGACGACGCTGATCATTACGCACCGGTATTCAATGGCCGAGATATGCGATCACGTCATCGTGCTGCAGGCCGGTCGCGTCAGCGCCCAGGGCACGCCGGGCGAGCTCAACGCCACCAACGAGTGGTTCGCGAAATTTGCCGCGAGCGGTGCCTCGCAGCTGCCGGCGGGCAGCGGCCCGGACCCGGGCGATGCCGATGCTGACCTGACGGACGAGACTGCCGAAGACGAGTGAGTGCGGCCGGATACGGCGAGCGCCGGATTTCAGTGCCGGGCCGGCTCGTAGCTGCGCAGCCGCCCGCGATGCACGCTTGCCCAGCAGGCGTTGCCGCCCAGCCAATAAGAGAATTCGCGCGGGTGTTGCAGATCCCAGAGGCAGAAATCCGCCTGCTTGTCGACTTGCAGCGTGCCGCGGCTGCCTTCCAGACCCAGCGCGCGCGCGGCATTGTGGGTCACTGCAGCCAGCGCCTCTTCGGCAGTCAGTACAAACAGCGCGCGGCCGAGCGTGCTGGCTAGCGTCAGTGACGTGCAAGGCGAAGTGCCCGGATTGCAGTCAGTCGCGACGGCCATGGGCACGCCGGCTTCGCGCAGGGCCGCCACCGGTGGCGGGCGCGTCTCGCCGGTCATCAGGTATGCCCCCGGCAGCAGCACTGCCACGGTGCCGGCGCGGGCCAGCGCCGCGACGCCGGCAGCCGACGTATATTCGAGATGATCGGCCGACAGCGCCCCGAATTCGGCGGCCAGTTGTGCCGCGCCCATGTCGGAAAGCTGATCGGCATGCACCTTGACGGCGAGCCCGGCGGCGCGGGCCGCCTCGAGCACGCGGGCGCACTCGGCGCGCGTAAAGGCGATGGCCTCGCAAAACACGTCCACCGCGACGGCCAGCTGCTGCCTGGCCGCTTCCGGGATCAGCTCGCCGGTCAGCAGCTCGATATAGCCGGCGCGGTCGCTGGCAAATTCCGGCGGCAGGGCATGGGCTGCCAGCAGCGTCGGCACGACATCAACCGGCAGTAACTGGCCGATCTGGCGGGCCGCGCGCAGCAGCCGCAGCTCGGTCGCCACATCGAGTCCGTAGCCGGATTTGATCTCAAGTGTCGTCACCCCGTCTTTGAGCAGCGCCTGCACGCGCGGCAGCGCCGCTGCAACCAGACCGTCCTCGGATAACTCGCGCGTCTGCTTTACTGTGGAGCGGATGCCGCCGCCGGCCGCGGCGATCTGCTGGTAGCCAACGCCTTGGGCGCGCAGCGCAAAGTCGAGTGCGCGGTTGCCGCCAAACAATACGTGCGTGTGACAATCAATCAGGCCGGGAGTGGCCAAACGGCCGCCGGCCGAATGCACCTCGCGGGCCAACGAGGCCGGTGCTGCCGGCAGCTGCTGGCGCGGGCCGATCCACACCAGCTTGCCGCCGGTAACCCCAAGCGCCGCGTCGCCGATCCAGCCGAGCTCCGCCGCGCCCGCGGCGAGCGTCACCGCATTCAGATCAAGCCAGATTGCGTCCCACACCTGCCGGACTCCCTGCCAGGCGCTCGCCTGGATCCAGTGCAGCGAATGATACGCTTTGCGGCGCGGGCGGCAGCGGCTGCCACACTAGTCAGCCCTGCGTACCGGGGTTATATTCTGCTGCCCTGCCTGTCTATACAGGACAGGCACTAATAATGATTTTTGCACACGCCCTGTTACCGGCAGGCATCGCCCACAACGTCGCGCTTGAGGTGGCAGCGGACGGCACGCTGGCGCGCGTGGCGACTGCCACCACGCCGCCGCGCGAGCCAGTCCTGCCAGGGCTCATCGTCCCCGGCATGCCCAATCTGCACAGCCATGCTTTTCAGCGCGCGATGGCCGGCACTGCCGAGACACTTGGTAAGGCCGAGTCCTCGTTCTGGGGCTGGCGGCAGATCATGTATGGGCTTGTCGATGGCCTCGAGCTTGAGGATGTGGCGGCGATTGCCGCCTGGGTCTATGCCGAGATGCTGGAGTCCGGCTACACGGCGGTGGCCGAGTTTCACTACCTGCATCATCGTCCCGATGGCTCGGCCTATGCCGATCCGGCGGCGATGGCAACGGTGCTGCGCCAGGCCGCCGCCGAAGTCGGCATCCGCCAGCTGCTGTTGCCGAGCCTTTACCAGCATGCCGATTTTGGCGGTGCCAGTCCCCTGCCGGCGCAGCGACGCTTCGTGCAAAGCACCGCGGCGTTTCTGCAGTTGTTTGACTCGCTCCGTGCGACCGATAGCGGATTGCTGCGCACCGGCATCGCGCTGCACAGCCTGCGGGCGGTCGGGCCCGACGCGCTGCGGGAAATTAGCGCGTACCGCGCCCAGGTCGCCCCCGAAGTGCCGGTCCATATCCATGTGGCCGAGCAGCGCCGCGAAGTCGAGGACTGCGTGGCCTGGTCCGGGCGCCGACCAATCGCCTATCTGCTCGACAGCGGACTTATCGATCGGCACTGGTGCCTGGTGCATGCCACGCACAGTGCGCCGGAGGAGCTCGCCGGGATGGCGCGGGCCGGCGCGGTGGTGGGTCTGTGCCCAAGCACCGAATGCAATCTGGGGGATGGGCTGTTTGCGCTGGATCAGTTTCTGCAGCTCGGCGGTGAGTTTGGCATCGGCTCGGACAGCCAGGTGTGCATCGATCCGCGCGATGAACTGCGTACCGCCGAGTACCTGCTGCGCATCGCGCGGGAGCGGCGCACGGTGACGGCCGCAATCGCCGCACCGCATTGCGGTGAGCACCTGTACGCAAAGGCCCAGAGCGGCGGTGCCCGGGCGCTGGGGCAGGGCGGTGGCGGGCTCATCGCCGGGGCCCCCGCGGACCTGCTAGTCATTGACGTCGACCGCCCGGAATGGGCCGGTGTTCCGCCCGCCGCGCTGCTCGATGCTTATCTGTTTGCGCCGCGCCCGGGCGCGATCCGTGACGTCATGGTCGGCGGCCGCTGGGTGGTGCGTAACGGTCAGCACATCCACCGCGACCGCCTGGGCGGCGCCTACCGCGCCTGCCTGGCCCGCCTGCGCGGGACTTGACGGCCGCCGCCCGGTTGGTTGACTATACCTGTCTATACAAGTTTAGAACCTTTAATTTAACGGTATTTCCGCATGCGCGCTGCCATCGCCGACCCGACGCCGCTGCCGCTGTACGCCAAGGTCAAGAACCACGTGCTGCAGCAGATCCGCTCCGGCGAACACCGGCCGGGGGCGCGGGTGCAATCCGAGCACGAGCTGGTGCGGGAGCTGCGGGTCTCGCGCATGACCGTCAACCGCGCGGTGCGCGAGCTGGTGCGCTCCGGCGTGCTGTCGCGCATCGCCGGGGTCGGCACTTTCGTGGCGGATTTCCGCGCCGCCGGACATCCGCTGCAGATCCGCAATATCGCTGCCGAAATCCGCGAGCGTGGCCATCGCCACCAGGCCCGGATCGTGACGCTGGAAAAGGTCGCCGCGCCGCAAGCGATCCGTGAACGGTTGGCACTGCCCACCGCCACTCGGCAGGTATTTCATTCGCTGATCGTGCACTTCGAAAACGACGTGCCGCTGCAGGTCGAGGACCGCTATGTGAACCCGGCCGTGGCGCCGCAGTACCTGCAGGCGGACTTTGCCAGCATCACGCCGCACGAATATCTGATGGAGGTTGCGCCGCTCCGTCGCGTCGAGCACGTGGTGCGTGCGGCGATGCCGCCGCTGCCGATCCGCCGGCTGCTGAAGCTTCAGCCTCATGAGGCGGCGCTGGTGATCGAGCGCACCACCTGGAGCAAGTCGGCGCGCGCCTCCTTTGCGACTTTGCATCACCCGGGCGGGCGTTTTGAGCTGCGCGGGGTATTTGATATCTGAAGCGACAGCGCTTCAAGGGGACTGGCTATGACTGGCTTGAATCGCAAGGACCCGAACCGGGTCATGCGCGCCGCCCACGGCAGCGTGCTCGAGGCGCGCAGCTGGCTGACCGAGGCGCCGCTGCGGATGCTGCGCAACAATCTTGATCCTGAAGTGGCTGAACGACCTGATGAGCTGGTCGTGTATGGCGGCATTGGCCGCGCCGCCCGCAATTGGGAGTGCTTCGATCGGATCGTCGCGACGCTCAAGCAGCTCGGCGATGAAGAGACGCTGCTGATCCAGTCGGGCAAGCCGGTCGGCGTGTTTCGCACGCACGCCGATGCGCCGCGCGTACTGCTCGCCAATTCCAACCTGGTGCCGCACTGGGCCACCTGGGAGCACTTCAACGAGCTCGACCGGCGCGGACTGATGATGTTCGGTCAGATGACGGCCGGTTCATGGATTTATATTGGCAGCCAGGGCATCGTGCAAGGCACCTACGAGACCTTTGTCGAGATGGGCCGGCGCCACTTCGCTGGCAACCTTGACGGCCGGTGGATATTGACCGCGGGCCTTGGCGGCATGGGCGGCGCGCAACCGCTGGCCGCCACGATGGCTGGGGCATCGATGCTGGCCATCGAGTGCCAGCCAAGCCGGATCGCCAAGCGGATCGAAAGCGGCTACCTGGACGTCGCCGCCGACTCGCTCGATCAGGCGCTGCAGCTGATCCGGCAATCGGTTACCGAGCGGCGGCCGCGCTCGGTCGGGTTGCTCGGCAATGCCTGCGAGATCCTGCCCGAGTTGCTCCGCCGTGGCGTGCGACCCGACGCGGTAACCGACCAGACCTCGGCACACGATCCGGTCAACGGCTACCTGCCGGCTGGCTGGAGCCTGGATGAGTGGGAGCAGCGCCGGCGCACGGACCCGGCGGGCGTCGCCAAGGCCTCGCGTCCCTCGATGGCACGTCACGTCGAGGCGATGCTCGAATTTCACCGCATGGGCATCCCGACCTTTGATTACGGCAACAATATCCGTCAGGTGGCGCTCGATGAGGGCGTGCGCGATGCCTTTGCCTTTCCCGGCTTTGTGCCGGCCTATATCCGGCCGCTGTTTTGCCGCGGCATTGGCCCGTTTCGCTGGGTGGCGTTGTCGGGCGACCCGCAGGACATCCTGCGCACCGATGCCAAGGTCAAGGAGCTCATTCCGCACGACGCCTCGCTCCATCGCTGGATAGACATGGCGCAAAAGCGAATTCAGTTTCAGGGACTGCCGGCGCGGATCTGCTGGGTGGGCCTCGGCGAGCGGCACCGGCTTGGGCTGGCCTTTAACGAGATGGTCGCCCGCGGCGAGCTTTCCGCGCCGGTGGTGATTGGCCGCGATCATCTGGATTCGGGCTCCGTCGCCAGCCCCAACCGCGAGACGGAGTCCATGCTGGATGGGTCCGACGCCGTGTCCGACTGGCCGCTGCTCAATGCCCTGCTCAACACCGCGAGCGGGGCCACCTGGGTATCGATCCATCACGGCGGCGGCGTCGGCATGGGCTACTCGCAGCACGCCGGCGTCGTGATCGTCTGCGACGGCACGCCCGCCGCAGCGCGGCGGATCGAGCGGGTGCTGTGGAACGATCCGGCGACCGGCGTGATGCGCCACGCCGACGCCGGTTACCAGGAGGCGATCGACTGCGCGCGCGAACATCACCTCAACCTGCCGATGCTGCCGTCATGAGCCGTCGCGCAGTCAGGGCCGGAAAAGTTGCGGCGCGGCCGTTCAATCTGCGTCTCGGTAAGCTTGATCTGCCAACGCTGCGCCGCGTGCTGCAGCAGCCGGTGCGCGTCAGGCTCGGGGAGCGGGACCGGCAGCGGATCGCGGCCAGCGCGCAGCAGGTCGCCGATGTCATAGCCAATGATCAGACGGTGTATGGGATCAACACCGGGTTCGGCCTGCTGGCCCAGACCAAGATCGCCCCTGATCAGCTGCAACAACTGCAAACCAATCTGGTGCTGTCGCACGCCGCCGGCACCGGGGCGTTGCTGCCCGATGCGATCGTGCGCCTGGTCATGGTGCTCAAGATCGCCAGTCTTGCCCAGGGCTACTCGGGCGTGCGCCTGGCGACGGTTCGGGCGCTCGGCAAAATGCTCGAGCACGGCATTTATCCGTGCATCCCGTCGCAGGGCTCAGTCGGCGCCTCGGGTGACCTCGCGCCGCTGGCGCACCTGGCCGCGGCGCTAATCGGGGTCGGTGAGGTGCGGGTCGGTGCGCGTACGCTGCCCGCGGCCCGCGCTCTGGCCGAAGCGGGCCTGGCTCCGGTCGAACTCGGACCAAAAGAGGGACTGGCGCTGCTCAACGGCACCCAGGTTTCCACGGCGCTCGCGCTGGCCGGGCTGTTTGGAATCCAGGCCGTGTTTAACACGGCGCTCATTTCCGGCGCACTGACGGTCGATGCGCTCAAGGGCAGCGATGTGCCGTTCGACAAACGCATTCACGCCATCCGCAACCAGGTCGGCCAGCAGCAGGTGGCCGGGATCTACCGCCGCCTGCTGCGCGGCAGCCGCATCCGCGCCTCGCACGTGCACTGCGATCGGGTGCAGGATCCTTATTCACTGCGCTGTCAGCCCCAGGTGATGGGCGCGTGCCTGGATCTGCTCCGTAACGCTGCAGCCACGCTGGTGCGCGAGGCCAATGCCGTGACCGACAATCCGCTGGTGTTCGTCCGCGAGGGTGAGGTTTGCTCGGGCGGCAATTTTCACGCCGAGCCGGTTGCCTTTGCCGCCGACCAGCTGGCGCTGGCCGTGGCCGAGATCGGTTCGATCGCCGAGCGACGGATTGCGCTGCTGATCGATCCGAAAATGAGCGGCTTGCCGCCGTTCCTGGTGGAAAACAGCGGCGTCAATTCCGGCTTTATGGTGGCGCAGGTCACCGCCGCGGCGCTGGTGGCCGAGAACAAGGCGCTGGCCCATCCGTGCAGCGTCGACAGCATTCCGACTTCCGCCAACCAGGAAGATCACGTCTCGATGGCGACCTATGCAGCCCGCCGGCTGCTGCAGATGGCCGACAATGCCGCGTCCGTGATCGCCGTCGAACTGCTGGCGGCGGTGCAGGGCGTGGAATTTCACCGCCCGCTTGAAACTTCCGTGCGCCTCGAGGGGGCCATGGCGCAGGTCCGCGCGCGGGTGCGGCGCTACAAGACGGACCGCTTTTTCGCGCCCGACCTCGCCGCGGCTACGGACCTGGTGCGGGCCGATGAATTTGCGGCCTGGTGCACCGAGGCCGCGCTTGAATCCTGAGCCGCCGAAATTCATCCGCATCGAGGGCCGCACGCCGCTGATCATTAGCGTGCCGCACAGTGGCACGTTCGTGCCGGCGGAGATCCGCGCTGCGCTCACGCCGGCCGCCTTGCGCCTGGAGGATACCGACTGGCACGTGCCCCAGCTCTATGCGTTTTCGCGGGACCTCGGCGCAGCATGGCTGCAGGCCGAGCTGTCGCGTTACGCCATTGACCTGAACCGCCCGCCCGACAACCAGTCCCTCTACCCCGGGCAAACCACGAGCGAGCTGTGTCCGACGCTGTCGTTTGCCGGCGAGCCACTTTACCTCAGCGACGCTCCGCCACCGGCCGAGGTCGCGCGACGGCGCGAGCAATACTGGGCGCCTTATCACCTGGCATTGTCGGGGCTGATCGATGCGGCCAGGCGCCGCCATGGCTTTGCCATCCTGCTCGACGCCCACTCGATTCGCGGCGTCGTGCCGAGACTGTTCGGCGGACATCTTCCGGACATCAATCTGGGCAGCTTCGATGGCCGCTCCTGCGACCCGGGGCTGGTAGCGCCGCTCACGGCGGTGCTTAAGGCCCAGCGGCGCTTCAGCCACGTGCTCAATGGCCGCTTCAAAGGCGGCTACATCACGCGTCACTACGGAGCTCCGGCTGAGCGCGTGCAGGCACTGCAGATTGAGCTTGCGCAGGATGCCTACATGGATGAAGCGTCGATGAGCTTCGAGCCATCCCGCGCCCAGCCGCTGCAGACTGTGCTGCAACAGCTGGTCGGGACACTGCTGTCGTTTAACGCTTAAGCTGCCCGCACCCTCATTCAAACGGCCGCGCGTCAATGTCGACGATCAGCGGCCGGCGCGTGCGGCCAAATTCGTGCAAGCCGCGTTCGAGCTCGGCCGTACTCGCAACACGTCGGTAGGCGAGCCCGTAAGCGTGGGCCAATTGCTCAAGCTGTGGTGGCCGGATGTCAACGCCGAGCGGCAGGATTCCCGCCTGCTGCATCGAGACGTTGATTTCCCCATAGCCGCCGTTGTTCCACACCAGCACCGCTACCCAGGGCGCCAGGTCGCGCAGCGTGCCGAATTCGCCCAGGCAAAACTGCATTCCGCCGTCGCCGACTAATGCGACCACGGGGCGGTCCGGCGCCGCGACAGCCGCGCCGATGGCGGCCGGCAGACCGTAACCCAGCGTGCCGTAGCCGGTCGCTGAGTTAAACCAGGAACCGGCCGCAGCGGCCGCATAGCCGAGGTTTCCGGCATAGACCGGTTGCGTCGAGTCCCCGACCATCACCGCCTCCGGCAGCGCATCGCGGATCATCTCGAGCAGGCCGATCTGCCGGCGCATCGCTGCACTCAACGCTGCGGTCGATGCATCTCGTACGGCGACCAGATCGCTGGCCATGCCTGCGGTCCGGCCCGGGCCAAGATCCTGCGCCAGCAATGCGGCGAGCGTCTGCCGGCAGTCGCCCAGCAGCGGCACCGCCGGCGTGGCATTGCGCGTCAGCTGCGCCGCGTCGATATCGATGCGTATCAATCCGGAAGGCGGCGGCAGCTCGCCGGTCGAGTACATGTCAAAATCAGTGGGCCCAAGTTCAGTGCCGGCGGCCAGGACCACATCGGCCGCGCCAATCAGCTCGCGCACTGGCGCGAGCGAAGGACTGTAGGAAATGCCGAGCGGATGGGCGGCGGGCAGCAGTCCGCGGCCGTTGGTGGTCATCACCACCGGTGCCAGTAGATGCTCGGCGAGACGACGTATTTCGACGCCAGCGCCGCGCGCGCCGCCGCCAGCCACCAGCAGCGGCCGGCGCGCGGTGCGCAGCAGCGCTGCGGCGCGGCCCAGGGCTGCTGCATCGGCAGGCGGCGGCAAAGCTGGCGCGCTGGTGCGCCGCGGATCGATCCCGTCGGCGGTGGCCGCCAGCGCATCGCGCGGCACTTCGATGTACACCGGGCGCGGCCGCCTGCTGCAACAGGCATCGAAGGCCGCATCCAGGACGGCTGGCAGCTGCAGGGCGTCGGTCAGGCTGAAACTGGCCGCGCTGACCAGCGCCGCGAGCGCCGCCTGATCCGGCAGCTCGTGCAGGAAGCCGCGGCCGGTGCCGATCTCGCCCAGGCGGTTTTGGCTGGCGATGACCAGCATCGGCACCGATTCGGCGTAAGCCTGCGCCATCGCCGTCAGAATGTTGGTCAACCCCGGCCCGGTGATCGTCAGGCATGCTGCCGGCCGGCCGCTGATCCGTGCGTAGCCGTCGGCCATGAATCCCAGTGCCTGCTCGTGCCGTGCGCCGAGGTGCCGCAATCCTGATTCGGGCAGCGCCCGGTACAGCTCGAGGTTGTGTACACCCGGAATGCCGAACACCTGGGTGATGCCGCGCGCCCGCAGGCCCGCCAGCAGCAATTGCGCCAGCGTCGCCATCAGGGCGGGCCGGATGCCCGGGCAGCAAGGCCGGCTACGAATTGCCCGATGCGCTGGCAGGCGAGCTCGAGCTCATGATCATCGACCGTAACGGATATGCGGATGTGGCCGGCAACGCTTGGGCCGAAGGTCTCCGCGTCAAGTACCGCGACGTGCGTCGATGCATAAAGCTGCCAGGCAAATTCTGCGGCGCTCAGGCCCGTGCCGCGCACGTCTGCGAGGATGAACATTCCGGCCTCCGGTCGCACGCAGCGCAATCCGGGCACGCTGCTCAGCCAGGCGACCACCTCGTCACGCCGCCGCCGGTAAACGGTCCGCATGCGGTCGACTTCCGCGTCGGCGCTGCGTAACGCTTCGCAGGCCGCCTCCTGCGCAAAGCCCGACAGTCCGTACAGCATGCACAGCACCAGATTCTTGACGTGCCCGATGAGCATCTCCGGCGCGATCATCCAGCCGATCCGCCAGCCGGTCATGGCGTGCGATTTGGAAACGGAACTGGCGGTCACCGTGCGCGCGGCCATGCCCGGCAGTGCGCCGATACTCAGATGCGTGGCTTCAAAGCACAGCCGCCCGTAGACCTCGTCGGACACCACCCACAGATCGTGCCGCAATGCCAGCGCGGCGATCGCTTCAAGCTCATCGAGCGTGGCTGCCGCGCCGGTCGGATTATTGGGGGTCGCAAAAAAAATGGCGCGCGTGCGGCCAGTGACAGCGGCGGCGAGCGCCTTAAGGTCAATATGGAACTGGCGCTCGGCCGGGCACGGCACGGTCACGATGGTCGCGCCCGAGGCCTGCAGGGCAGCGCGGTAAGTCAGATACATGGGCTCCGGCACGATGACTTCCTCGCCGGGGCCGAGCAGGCACGCCGCAGCGCAGTACAAGGCGTTTTGCGTGCCGGCGAGAACAATGATGTTCTCCGCCGTCACCGATTGCCCGGAGCGCAGGCTATGGTCGGCGGCGATGAGCGTGCGCAGCGCGAGCCGGCCGGCGATCTCCGTGTAATGGGTGTCGCCGGCTTCAATGGCCCGAAACGCGGCGGCGCGGGCCGCCGCCGGTGTTTCGAAGGTCGGATCGCCGACACTGAGGACGATGACGTCCTCGCCGCGGCGCTTGGCGGCGAGCGCCTCGTAGTGCAGGTCCCACGCCCGTGACGACGGACCGCCGATGCGCTCCACGAACGACGAAAAACGCATCCCAATCCTCCCCAAATCGGCCCGCTCGCCGCGCCCCCCGGGGCCCGCGCGGATCCGTTCGCCCGGGCCGGGGGGCCGGCGCAGGCCGATGCATAAATAAGTATAGCGCCGGGTCCCGGCCGCCCGCAGTCAACCCAGCCGGATCAGGGGCCAGCTGGCGCCGTGGCCCCACCGGCAGGCCGCGGCGGGGTGTCGCCTGCGTACCGGGTTATGGGCAGGTGAGGCCAAGCACCGTGGCCGCGACCGGCGACGAATTAGCTGCATTTGAGTTTTGCGGCGCCAGCTTCGTATGATTCGCGCCTCACTACGCCTGCCAAGAGCCGGCCGATGCGCGAACCGCGACAGCTGGCGGCTTCGTCAGCGAGCGGCGATGGAGTGAATACCTCTTGAGTAATATTGAAATTGCACAGCGGGCCAAGATGCGCCCGATCCTGGAACTGGCCACCGACCGGCTGGGCATACCGCAGGAGCATCTGGTCCCCTACGGTCGCTACAAGGCCAAGGTCTCGCTCGATTACATCGCCTCGCTCGAGCAACGTCCCGACGGCAAGCTGATCCTGGTAACGGCGATTTCACCGACGCCGGCAGGCGAGGGCAAGACCACGATGACCGTGGGTCTTGGCGATGCCCTGAACCGGATCGGCAAGAAAGCGGTTATCTGCCTGCGCGAGCCGGCCCTCGGCCCGGTATTCGGCATGAAAGGCGGTGCCGCCGGCGGCGGCTACGCGCAGGTCGTGCCGATGGAAGACATCAACCTGCATTTCACCGGCGACTTCTCCGCCATTGCGCTGGCCAATAATCTGCTGGCGGCGCTGATCGACAACCACGTCTATCACGGCAATTCGCTCGGGATCGATGTGCGCCGGGTGGCGTGGCGCCGCGTGGTGGACATCAACGACCGGGCGCTGCGTGATATTACGGTGGGCCTGGGCGGCAGCGCCAACGGCTATCCCCGGCAGGATGGCTTTGACATTGTGGTGGCCTCCGAAGTGATGGCCATTTTCTGCCTCGCCCGCAGCGTAGCAGACCTTAAGGCGCGGCTCGGCAAGATCGTCGTGGCCTATACGCGCGAACAGCAACCGATCCACGCCAGTGACCTCAACGCTCACGGCGCCATGACGGTGCTGCTGCGCGAAGCGCTGGCGCCCAATCTGGTGCAGACGCTGGAAAACAATCCGGCGTTCATTCATGGCGGCCCGTTCGCCAACATCGCGCATGGCTGCAATTCGCTCATTGCCACGCGCACGGCGCTGAAGCTGGCCGATTACGTGATCACCGAAGCAGGGTTCGGCGCCGACCTGGGCGCGGAAAAGTTTGTCGACATCAAATGCCGTCTGGGCGAACTGCGGCCGGCGGCCGCAGTCATCGTCGCTACGGTGCGGGCGCTCAAGTATCACGGCGGCGTGGAAGTGCCCGATCTGGTGCGCGAGGACCTGCGGGCCCTGGAAAAGGGAATCGCCAATGTCGAGCGTCACGTGCGCAACGTGCGCAATTGTTATGGCCTGCCGTGCGTGGTGGCGATTAACCACCGCAGTGAAGACACGGCCGCTGAGCTGCAACTGCTGACCGACCGGCTGGCGGAAAGCGGCGTCAAGGCGCTGGTGGCACGGCACTTCGCCGAGGGCAGCAGCGGCGCGGTCGCAGTGGCCGAAGAAGTGGTGCGGCTGGCCGAGGGGCCGAGCACGTTCCGATTCGTCTACGGGCCGGAGCTGTCGCTGTGGGAAAAGATGAAGACGATTGCTACCCGCATCTACGGGGCCGCGGAGATCACCGCCGACAGCAAGATCCGCGCCCAGATCAAGCAGCTGCAGGACAACGGCTACGGCCATTATCCGGTGTGCGTGGCCAAGACCCAGTATTCATTCTCTACCGACCCGAAGCTGCGCGGCGCACCTTCCGGCCACGTCGTCAATATCCGGGAGGTCCGGCTCGCCGCCGGCGCGCAGTTCGTGGTGATGATCTGCGGCGATATCATGACCATGCCCGGATTGCCCAAGGTGCCGGCAGCCAATTCGATCGATATCGATGCCGAAGGCAGGATCTCGGGACTGTTCTGAATGCCCTGCTCCGCGCAGCCGGCAGCGGGCAGCAGGGTGACGGGACCGCGGAGCAATCTTGAATCCAAAAGCTGACACGCAGCGGCTGATGGCGCGCGCACTCGCCGTCGCGGCGCTCGGCGTCATCGCGCTGATCGGGTTGCGCGCACTGACGGCATCGGCGCCGCAGCCCAAACCGCTCGATGCCCCGCCGCTGGAGTTCTCGGCGATGCGCGCCAGGGCGGTGCTGCGCGAACTGATCGATGACGGGGTTGCGCACCCGATCGGCACCGCCGCCGACGCAACGATGCGCGAGCGCATCGTGCGGCAGCTGCAAATTCTCGGCTTCGCGCCCGAACTGCAGACCGGCCTGGTCTGTGACCCGGTCGGTGTCTGCGGCGTTGCGACCAACGTGGTGGTGCGAATTCCGGGCCGCCCGGATGATCACGACGCGGTGCTGCTGTGCGCGCATTACGATTCATGGGCCGTATCCCCGGGGGCTTCCGATGACGGCGCGAGCGTGGCCGCGATCCTGGAGATCGCCCGTATCCTGCGAGCGCGGCCGGCCGCGCAGCATGCGGTCGTGCTGCTGATCGATGAAGGCGAGGAGGTCGGTCTGCTCGGCGCACAATTATTCGTGCGCGAAGATCCTTGGGCGCGGCAGGTCCGGGCGGCGGTCAATCTCGATGCCCGCGGCAATTCCGGGCAGAGCTTCATGTTCGAGACCGGCAGTGCCAATGCCTGGCTGATGGATCTGTACCGGCGCGCAGTTTTGCACCCGGCGACCAATTCGGTGCAGTACCTGGTGTACAAGCTGTTGCCCAACGACACCGATTTCACGGTCTTCAAGGCCGCGGGCTACCAGGGATTTAATTTCGCCTACGTCGATGGCGTTGCGCATCACCATTCGGCGATCGACAGCTTCGAGAATGCCGAGGCGGCCAGCATCCAGCACCAGGGCGAGAACGCCCTGGCCACGGTGCTGGCGCTGGCCAATACTCCGCTGCAGCAACCGCCGCCCGGGGAGGCGGTATTCTTCGACGTATTCGGATTTTTTGTGGTGGCCTGGCCGGCCGCGTGGATGTTGCCGCTCGCGGGCGCGACGTTGCTGCTTGCGCTCATCAATGCCGTTGGCTTTTTGCGCGCCGGGATCGCACCGATCCGGCAGCTCGGGTGGGCGATCGGCGGGTGGCTCGCGGCGGTGCTCCTCAGTGCGATCGCGGGCCTCGCGTTGCTGTGGCTGCTGCGTTACCTCAATACCATTCCGATCGGGGCGGGCTTAAGCTGGATTGCCTATCCGGTGCCGCTTGAGTGCACGTTCGTGCTGCTCGCCCTCATCGTCCTGGCCGGCGTGTCGCAGCTGCTCGCCCGGCGCGCCGGAGTCCATGCCGGTCTGATCGCCAACGGCTTGCTGAACGCCGCGCTCGCGGTACTGCTCGCCTTGAAGGCCGCGGTCGCCGGCTTTCTGTTTTTGCTGCCGGCAGCCGCGGCCGTAGTGACCACATTGCTGGTGCGCGCCGATGGCGGCGCAGACAGCGTGCGCGCGCGGCTGGCGGTATGGCTGCCAGTATGGGTCAGCACGGCGGTGCTGTTGCTGGTTTTCTGGCCGCTGTATTCGGCCCTCGGGGATCACGCCTTGCCAATGTTGTGTGCCGTGACGGCGCTCGCCACGGTCGGGCTGCTGCCGTTGCTCGGCGGCGCGGCCGCCGATATTCGTCGCGGATTGATGCTCGGATCGCTCGCCGGCGTGATCGGCGGGCTGGGCGCGACGATGATATTGCCCGCTTACTCGACGTCGTGGCCGCAGATGATCAATTTCGATTACTGGCTGGATGCCGATGCCGGCCGGTCCTACTGGCTGGCGCGCGTCGATGCCGGCCGCCTGCCAGCCGCGATCCGGAAGGCCGCGCCGTTTGGCGCGCGCCCGCAGCCGCTTTACTGGGGCGTGAGCCGTACCGCCTTTATGGCTGAGGCGCCGCCATTGGCGCTGGCCGCGCCCACGCTGACGGTGGCGAGCGCAGAACCGGTTGCGGCAGACATGCTTTATCGGATCCAGCTGCGTTCGCCGCGCGGCGCACCGGAGCTGCGGCTGGATTTTCCGGCGCGGACCGCGGTCGATCAGGTCACGGTTCTTGGTGCGAACGGTTCGGTGCCGGTCAGGCTCGGCACGCTGCCGGACGGCACGCACAGCTTTGATATGGTGGGCGTGCCTGCCGCAGGAATCGAATTGCAATTTCGCGTCCCGGCCGATTCGCCTCTGGTCGTGCAGCTGTATGACCAAAGTTCGGGCTTGCCGGCGGCTGCGGCGCCGCTGCTGGCGGCCCGCTCGCCCAACGTCAGCCCGTGGCGGGAAGGCGACGCCACTGTGGTCAAGAAATCCTGGCCAATTGCAGCATCTGCCGTTTTGAGCAAATGATTGGTCGGGCGTGCGGCGCCATTGGTTCGACCGGACGATCTGCCGCAAGCCAGCGGCCGCAACTGGGTATGACAAAAACTTAATACCATCGGACCGTGCTGCTACCTGGCCGCGATATTGTGCGCCGTTGCCCACTTCTGCCCGGTAAGTAGATCCGTTGTGTCAGGTAATATGGTGGTTGCCTTACCGGCGAGGCGGGTCAACGAAACCGGGGTCGGCATCGTTCAGCAGTTGCTCAGAGCAATCAGCCCAAGCTCAAGTTTGGCTGCAGCCAACCGTTACCGTGGGTGCAGGACCCGCCTGACATAAGGATGAAAGCGTCATGACAGCAGTTTCCATCGCCCGCGGCATCGCGGTGAGCCTGACAGCCGCCGCCCTAGGCGCTTGCGTCGTGGCCCCGGCCCAGTACCCGCCGCCGCCACCGCCTCAAGCCTACCAGCCGCCGCCGCCGAACTACCCGCCCGCCGATGCCGCTGAGGGTACCGTGCAGGTGCAACAGGCACCGCCGCCGATGCCCGTGTATGAACAGCCGCCCATTCCGGCTGAAGGCTATATGTGGACGCCCGGCTACTGGAGTTACGCGGGCGGAGATTATTTCTGGGTGCCTGGCACCTGGGTGCAGCCGCCGCGCGTGGGTGTGCTGTGGACACCCGGCTACTGGGCGCTCGGCATCGGGGCCGTGTATGTCTTTCATGCCGGCTACTGGGGTCCGCACGTCGGCTTCTACGGCGGCCTGAATTATGGCTACGGTTACACCGGCCAAGGTTATGCAGGCGGTCGCTGGCAGGGCGGCGCGTTCCAGTACAACCAGTCGGTCAACAACATCAATACCACCATCGTGCACAACACCTATAACGAGACCGTTGTTAACAACGTCACCGTCAACAACGTCAGCTATGCCGGCGCACCCGGTACGCGTACTCAGCCTAATGCCGCGGAATTGCAGGCCGCGCGCGAACCGCACGTAGGCGCGACGCCGCAGCAACAGCAGCACTTCACTGCCGCGCGTGGCAATCCCGCGCTGTTTGCCGGCGCCAACCACGGCGTGCCGCCGATCGCGGCCAGTGCGCGGCCCGGCGTGTTCACGGGGTCGCAAGTGACGCGACCGCGACCGGCGAGTGCAAATCCCGGCCAGCCGAATGGCGGCACCTTTGGCCAGCGCGGTATGGCAGCTCCAGGCACCCTGCAGCGCCCGGAACCGATGCCCGCGCAGAACGAGCCGAACCGCGGCGAGATGCCGCAGAACCAAAACCGGCCTGAGCCCGCTGCGCAACCGCAGCAGCCCGCGCCGCAGCCGCAATTCAAGCCGGCACCGCAGCAGCAGTACAAGCCGGCGACGCAGCAACAAAGCAAGCCTGCGGCCAAGCCGCCCGCGAAGCCGGCGCCGAAGCCGAAGAAGAACAAGGACGAGCAGGAAAAGCCGCGTTCGCAAGGCGAAGGCAGTCACTGAACAGCAGATTCCAGGCGCCGGGGCTGAAGCCCGGCGCCTGGATTGCTGGTGCAGCTAGCGCGCGGCGGGCGTCACAGGTGCTGAAGTCAGCACGTCAAAGCGCAGATTCAATTGCCCGATGTGTTCGTCGTTCGGCACGCAGCTCATACCGTCGACGATGTTGCGGGTCGTGAACATGGGCAGTATCTGGTCCCGGAATTCCTCGACCAGCTCGCAGTCCCCGCTCTGAAGTTGGCTCGGGCTGTGATCAGCAAGCTTGACGGTGCGCCACATCGCAGGCGTCGTTGCAGCGCCGGAGCCGGCGCTTGCGGGCACCAACGTGTAAAAAGTCATATTGGCGGCTGCAAACCTGGTCGGATGCCCAGCGGGCTTGTCGCAGGGACCGGAGCTCACATGAACGTCGTCCCGGGCCCCGGCGGCCTTCAGCAGCAGCTGCAGCTGCCCCTGGAGCCCCTCACAGGAATACCTCGAAGTGAAGCCCATGTAATGCAGCTCATATTCATGCTTCTGCCACACGCCGCCGAGCGGCGCATTTTCTGCAGCCACCGGCCCGGGCAGCGCAGCGGCCGCGGCCAGGACACCAAAAATCAGGCTGTGGGCTAATTGGCTCGGGTTAACCATAGCGACCTCCGGTTCGTCCGGGTTTCGGTTCAGATCCTCATCATAACGCTGGCCCCGTCCGCCCGTTGACACCGGCCGGCAGCGTTGCTTTATGCCACACAGCGGTGGGACACTTGCGCTTCGCCGCGATACCAAAAAATACACTGGAATCAGCCATGAAGACGATTGCCTCGCGCCTCGGGCTTGCGGGAACACTGGCCATTTTTCTTTGCCTGAATCCGCTGCCGCGTGTCGGGGAGGCTGCTGAGCCCGCTGCGGCACCCGGCCAGGCGCCGGCCGCCGCCCCTACAGAACCGGTCTGGGATCTGTCCGATTTGTATCCTTCCACCGTGGCCTGGACCGAGGCTTACCAGCGTACGCAGACGGGTGCGCACGCGCTCGGGACTTATCAGGGCACGCTCGGCCGCGACGCGCGCGCGCTGTATACGGCGCTCGATGCCATCAGTGCTGTCAATCGGGAAGCTGCCCGGCTGGCTGTGTACGCTTCGTTAAAGGGCGACGAAGACGTGCGTATCGGAGCTAACCAGCAGCTGCGCCAGCAGGCTGACGCGTTGGGAACATTGATCAACGAACAGACTGCCTGGGTCGCGCCGGAGATCATTGCCCTGGGGCCCGACCGGATTAAACAGTTTCAGCAGGCTGAGCCGCGGCTGGTCAGCCGCTTCGATTATTTCCTCGACAATACGCTGCGCGGTGCGCCGCACACGCTTGGACTTGAAGGCGAGGGCATACTCGCCGCGGCAGGCGATGTGTTGAGCCAGCCCGAAAGCCTGCATGGGGTACTGGCCGACGGCGAGTTGCCTTCGGCCACGGTGACGCTCAGCGACGGCGCCAGTGTGCAGCTCACGGGGCCGATGTTTGAAAAATACCGGATCGTGCACAATCGCGCCGATCGCAAGCTCGTCTTCGACGCCTACTGGGGCGCACACAAGCAATTCGAAGGCACCTTAGGGCAGATGCTCGCGACCCAGGTCCTCGGCGATGAGTTCACCGCCAAAGTGCGCAAATTTCCGAGCGCCCTGGCGGCGGCTCAGTTCCCCGACAATATCCCGGCCGGCGTTTATCACACGCTGATCGAGCAGGTTCACGCGTCGCTGCCGACGTTGCATCGGTACCTTAAATTGCGGCGCCGGCTGCTCGGGATCGACGGTCCGCTCGCCTACTACGACAGCTTCGTGCCAATGTTTAAGCCGGCAGTGGAACCCCGCTTTTCGGTCGAGGAATCCGAGCGGCTGACAATCGCCGCTTTGCAGCCGCTCGGCGAGGAGTACCTGGCACTGCTGCGAAAAGGGTTCGCCAGCCGGTGGATGAATGCGCCTCCCGCGCCGGGCAAGCGCTCCGGCGGTTATATGGACGGCTCTGCCTATGACGTGCACCCGTACCTGCTGCTCAACCACACCGACGAGTACCGGTCGCTGTCAACGCTGGCGCACGAATGGGGTCACGCGATGCACACGCTGCTGGCCGACGGGGCGCAGCCATTTGAGAAATCCAGTTATTCAACTTTTGTGGCTGAGACGGCCGCCATCAACAACGAGATGCTGCTCAATGACTACATGGTGGCGCACGCCAAGAGCCGCGACGAGAAGCTGTTCTATCTGGGTGAAGGGCTGGAAACCATCCGCTTCACGTATTTCCGTCAGGTGCTGTTTGCGGAGTTCGAGCTGGCAATCCACGAGGAGATCGAGCAAGGCAGATCGCTGAGCGGCGAGCGCATGTCGCAGATCTATTGTGGGTTGCTGCGCAGCTATTACGGCGAAGCCGAAGGATTGATGACGATCGATCCCGGCTATTGCGTCGAGTGGAGCTTTGTGCCGCATTTCTTCACGCCTTTTTACGTCTATCAGTACGCGATCTCGATGGCCGGCGCCGCTTATTTCAGTGACACGATCACCCGTCTGGGGGTACCGGCGCGGGAGCGGTTTTTGACGCTGCTGCGCGCCGGCGGATCGGATTACCCGTACGAGCTTTACAAGCGGGCCGGCGTCGATATCGCCTCAGCGGCCCCTTACCAGGCGCTCACGGCGCGGATGAACCGGCTGATGGATGAGATCGAGGCACTCGAAAAGCGCAACTAGGGCCGCGAACCGCGCTGCTCGGGCCGGTGACGCGTCGACATCAGGGGATGTAATAAAGGTCGATGGACTTGCCGACGCGCTGCACCGGAGTGTACGACTGCAGCCAGGCGTAACCGGCCGGCTCCTCCTTCATGGCCAGCATGTCCACGGCGATCCAGCCGGTGGCAGGCTGTCCGGGCTTGAGCGCGTCAAACGGGGGCAGATTCTCGCGGGTCAGGTCGGCCGTCCCGCGGTAGGCCACGTGGACCATTGACACATGGCGGCGCGCGAGCTCAACGGACAGGCGCCGCAGATCCTGTCCCCAGTCAAGGTCCGAGTCGACCAGAATCCGCTCGGGATGGGCGCCGGCCGTGAAATTGAAGTACGCCAGGTAATCCGGATAGACCACGGCAGCCGTGGCGAGCTGCCAGCCGAACAGCGCGGCCGTGAGCACGCGGGCGGCAGGCCGCACGGGCAGGCGCCAGGCGGCATCCAGCGTTGCCGCCGCGCCGATGGCCAGCAGCGGATAAAGCAGCAGCACATGACGGACGCCGATATTGATATGGCTGTAGGCGCAACAAAACACCAGCACCGCCACAAACCACAGCGGCAGTGCCAGCAGCGACATCTGCCGGGCCCGCCAGCCGCGGATGGCAAGAATCACCAGTCCCGGCAAACCGAGCAGCAGCAACGGCAGCGGCGTTTTGACGGCGAGGGCCACCAGGTAGAAATACCACCAGCCATGCCGGGACGTCTCGCCGAGCAAATAGGCGTTATGGCCGACTTTGTTATGCCACTCCACGCCGAGCAGATTTAAGGTGGCGGTCTGCACGCCAATCGGCATGCGCACGCGGGAGGCAAAGCGATAGCCGACGTCGTGCAGCCAGCCCTCATGGCCGAACAGCGCATCGAGGGCTTTGCTGTAGGCAAGATCCGGTGTCGTCAGGTAAATCATTTTTGGCCCGTAGACGCCGACGAGGACGACGATCGCCAGCAACGCGATGAGCGCCCCCGTCAGCCCGAGCCGCGCGAAGGGCGTGGCCGTGCGATTGCGGACATTGAAGGTGATGTGCACGGCCAGCAGCACCAGAATGGCAAGGCCCAGGAACGGCACGGCCGATAATTTGGTACTGACGGCCAGTCCGACTGCGATTCCCGCGAGCACGGCGCGCAGCGTCGTCGGGCTCTCCAGCCAGCGCGCCAGCATCAGGAAACTCAGCAGGCAAAGTGCCGTGACCGGCATGTCCAGCGCCGCGATCGAGCCATGCCCGAGAATCTCGGGCGTGCTGATCAGGGCCACGGTGGCCACCGCGGCGACGCGCTGCCCCTGCCAGCGTTCAGCTGCTTTCCAGGTCGATAGGACCAGCACGATCAGGAACGGCAGCATGCCGGCACGTGCCAGCGTCAGCAGGGTGTCGTAGCTCGCCGCCGAGTGATACAGAATCTGCCGGCCTTCCTCTTCGCCGCTCGGCGGCGTGGAACCATGAGAGCGCGCCCCGGCGAGGTAGGGGCCGATGGCGGCGGCCAGCCGCGCCAGCGGCGGGTGCTGAACGTCGTAGACGTACACGCCCCGATCGATCAGCACCATCCCGGCGGCAATGTGCTCCGGTTCGTCCCAGATATTGCCGAAAATATGCCAGGTCGAGGCGCAGACGGCACAAGCGAGTAATGCCAGGGCCAGCGGCAAAGACCAGCTACGAAATCGGGACGGCGGAGGCACAGTCTGCGGTCACCCCTCTACAGAGCTCGCGGCGCAATGGCCGTGCAATTATAGAGGCAACGGCGCTTCGGTACCGCTTCGCCGCCGGTCCGGTGTGGCGCGACTGAATGAGCGCTGAGGATTGGGCGCACTGCACTGCGCTGTTATGCTCGGCGGCATGTCCACGCCGAGGCAGAAGCGGCCGGCCGCAACGCGAAAGGCGACAGCACGCCGAAAAGGCGGAGTCTCCCGACGACGCGCTGCGGCAAGCCGCCGATCTTCGCCTATCGCCAGCGCGTTGATTGCCTGGCACAGGAAGCACGGGCGCCACGATCTGCCGTGGCAGCGGCGGGAGAGCGCCTATTCCCAGTGGATCTCCGAGGTCATGCTGCAGCAAACGCAGGTCGCAACGGTGGTGCCGTACTACCAGCGCTTTATGCAAGTATTCCCCGACGTGCGCGCACTCGCCGCTGCGCCGCTCGACCGCGTTCTGCATCTGTGGTCGGGACTGGGGTATTACTCGCGGGCCCGCAATCTGCACCGCGCCGCGCAGCTCATCGTCGATCAACATGGTGGCAAGTTGCCACTAAAAATCGATGCGCTCTGCGCGCTGCCGGGTATTGGCCGTTCGACCGCAGCGGCCATCCTCGCACTCAGCGACGGCCAGCGGCATGCGATTCTTGACGGCAACGTCCGGCGGGTACTGGCCCGGTATTTCTTGGTCGACGGACCGCCAACGGACCCGGCCGTGCAGCGGAAGTTTTGGAAGCTGGCCGAACGGTGCACGCCCGCCAGGCAGGTGGCGGTTTACACGCAAGCCATCATGGATCTTGGCGCGATGGTTTGCGTGCGCAGCCGCCCGCTATGCCCGGTGTGCCCGCTGCGTGCGGGGTGCGGCGCGCGGCGCACGCATCGCCAGCAGGAATTTCCCTCGCCGCGCGCGCAGCGGGCACGACGCACTAAACGGACGGTGATGCTGCTCGCCGTGCGGGCCGATGGCGCCGTACTGCTCAAGCGACGGCCGGACCAGGGGATCTGGGGCGGGTTATGGGCGCCGCCAGAGTTCCAGCGTCTTGACGACGCGCGCATTTACGCAATCGATCGCCTCCGGACTGCGCAACTGCAGACTCAGCCGCCGGTTCGCCACGCGTTTACTCATTTTGAGCTCGAGATTACCCCGTTGCTGGTGCGCTGCGAGGGCTTTGCCGGCGTTATGGAGCCAGGGGAAATGCAATGGCACGATCCGCGGGTCCCGGATGCGATCGGACTGCCTGCCCCAGTCAGCGCGCTGATCGGCCGTCTGGCCGACATGATGTAACGATGGATTAAGGAGCCGGCTGGGCAGAGTGAATTCTGGTATAACGCCGGCCCATGACGGATCGAACAGTACAATGCGTGGTGCTCAAGCGTGCTGCACCCGGGCTCGATAAGGCCCCGTACCCGGGAATCCTGGGCCAGCGGATCCTGGAAAATGTGTCCCGAGAAGCCTGGGCGCAATGGGTCAAACATCAGGTGATGCTGATCAACGAACACCGGCTGTCGCCCGTAGATCCGAAAGCCCGCAAGTTCCTTGAAAGTGAAATGGAAAAATACTTTTTTGGTGCTGGTTCGCAAAAGCCGGCGGAGTACGTTGAACCGCAACGCTGAAGCGTAAGTCGGGGCTATTTGGCTTGACGGTCTGACCCGAGCCCCGGTTTAATATGCCGCAATCCCTTCCGGCCAGGTAGCTCAGTTGGTAGAGCAGCGGACTGAAAATCCGCGTGTCGGTGGTTCAATTCCACCCCTGGCCACCATTTAAAATTAAAGCGTTGATCGAGAATGACACGGACGTAAACCGTGAAGATGCGTGCCTGCGGCTTAATTGGTGCCGCATTGTCCAATGATCCAGCCGGAATCATGACCATATCGGAGTCCTTCGGCTGTCGCGGCAAGCGGCTGCCACAGGCTGCGCAGAAGGAGTTTGCAAATCGCTTGGCCTCAGGAATCTTGAAGATACGGACCTGCTTTTCGCCACTGGTCCACTTGAGCATCGCCGGTTGGAGAAACAGATTGGAGGCGTGTCCAGTGCCTGTTGCTTTACGGCAGCGCGAGCAATGGCAATGGAAGAACCGCTTCGGCTCACCAATCACTTCATATGTCACAGCGCCGCACAGGCAACTGCCATTAAGTGTGGATTGGGCCATAACAACCTCTGGTCGATAATCGAAAAGAACAGGATACGACACGTCTTACTTGATCAGAACTTGCCCTATGCCAACCCCAGAATGGGCTGGATTCTGCCTATCTACCGCACCGGCCGTGCGATCCCCTGCTCAATGAGTTCGCGCAAGAAACGTGTGTAAGGAATGCCGCGTTCGAGGGCACGGACTTTAACAGCATCCAGAAGCGGCTTAGGCAGTCGCATGTTCAACTGGGCCGACTTCTTTTGGAACTCAAATTGCACGGGCTGAAGTCCCGCCAAATCGTACTGGCTCAGGTCCGCCCGACTGACGAATCGCTCTGCGGCGGCGTCGGTCTTAAAGTTCGGGATTTTCTTTTTCATAGGAAGCAACCTCTTTGGCGTGCATGTAGCGTGCGCTGATCGGACGAATGAGCCGCAGCCCGGCTTTCCGCCGAACCGTGAACACCAGGAATATCATGCGTCCCGCGGTCGTCTTGCCCAGCGCTCGAATGCGGGTTTCAATTTTCGAATGCACCGCATCCGGGATAATCAGTAAGGGCCTGGAAAACAGCGCCTCGATCTCAGCCAACGATACGCCGTGCTTTTGGCACTTGGCGCGGTTGCCCGCGTCCCAGTCAAAGCCATCCAGCGTCTCGGCCATGTTGAGATGTTACACAAATGTATAGACAAATGCAAAGCCACCTGTTGGCGGGTCTGAAGGATCATTGGCTGGGTCATGACTCAGGAACCTTCCCAGGTCGCCGATGCTCGTTAATGGGAAAGTTCAGAATTTTGCCGCTCGAAAGGCGCTGCCCGATTTCGTCGGTATGAGTTCATTCTTTGCCGTTCGCAGCGTTCAAAACCGCGCAAGCCTGTTGGCGGGAACGAATAAGGATGCCTCATGACAGGTCTGGAGTTGGGGCGGGCCCCAGCACCTTTTCCAGGGACACTCCAAGTGCAAGCAAGGAGCGATCACTGCCTGTCAAGGCATCGAATTCGAGTCCGACCGGCAGACCATTAGAGGTCATCCCCGCAGGTAGTACTAAGCTAGCCATGCTCGCGCAGCTGCCGAGTGCCGTGTTGCGTCCCATAGCAACCGGCAGCGAGACCTTTTGCCCGCGGATGTCGACCTCATCCTCTTCGCCAATTCGCGGTGGCGGGACCATGGTCGGCGGGAATGCCAAGGCGATGAGCCCGTGCTGTTCGAAGTACCGACGGATCTGCGTGCGAATTTGCTGTCGTTGAGTCAGCGCCGATTCGTAGGCATCTTGCGTGGGCCGATTGGGAGGCAGCGCATACGCCTTGAACGTGCCTTGCGTTTTTTCGCCGGCTTGTTGCAGCAGCTGGTCGAACGTGACCCCAGTGCCTTGTGCTTGCAGAAAGCCAGTGATGGCCGGCACCGTCTCATACGCTAAGATCGTAGATGCGGTCCCAATTGCCGCTTTGACGGCTTCCGGGAGTTCTGCGTCGACCAACGTCACGCCGGCGGCGCGGAGTTTACGAAACGCTTCGGTCGTAATTCGCTCGACTTCGGGGTCGAGATCAATCAGCAACGACTTAGGGGTAATGCCAATGCGGACACCCTTCAATCGGGTCGCTGGCAATGGCGTGCGTTCGCCAGTCACCACAGCATCGAATAGCGCCAGGTCTGCGACGGAGCGCGCCAGAGGGCCGACCTGGTCAAATTTGGCATCCGTGAGCGGCATGATTCCGGCATCTGGATAGCGGCCGAAGCTCGGACGCAACCCGGCCAGTCCGCACATCGAGGCCGGCACGCGAATGGATCCCCACGTGTCCTCCGCTACGGCAAGCGGCGCCATGCGAGCAGCCACGGCGACAGCGGATCCGCCACTGCTGCCGCCCGGTATATGAGTTCGCTCATAAGGATTGTGGACGGCTCCGAAAGTTTCGTTGTTGCTGGTCCAGCCGACCGATAACTCGTGAAGATTCGTCTTGCCCATTAAAATGGCGCCGTGGGCCAGCAACGACTTGAGTACGGCGGCATCATCTTTCGGCCGGAAATCGCGCAATGCCCCCGTCCCGTCTGATGTCGGCAGCGATTTGGAGTTGACACTGTCCTTTACCGGAATAGGCAAACCATGCAAAGTGCCGAGGACCGCGCCGGCGGCGCGAGCATTATCGGCAGCCCTCGCGGCTTCCAGCACCATCTCAGTATCTAGGGTGCGAAAGGCGTTCAGGCTTTCGAAAAGCTTCGCGCGCCCAAGCAGCGCACGCGCGTAGTCTTCTGCTTTGAGATCCCCGTTTCTAATGGCCGAAAGTGCAACGACTGCAGAGAGGTCGGTGAGATTGCGCCGCTCGTTCGCACTGTCAGGTCGACTCGCACGCGCGTCTGCCGCCGCCCCTCCAGCAACCATCACGGCATCTACGAGAAACTCGCGGCGATCGACGCTCTTCATGCGAGACCCCTCTCAGGCTACCGTTTTGCCGGCTTTGAAGGTCCAGTCTATCTGGAGTCCGGCAGGGCGCAATGCTGGCCGAAAGCCGCAAATAGTCAGGGTAGGATTGGGGGTTAAAGCCAGAAGCCATCGTTTAAAGGAACACGTGCATGTTCAACCCCCTTAGGGGCCGCGGGTGCATTTGCACAGGTATTCGGCCTAAGATTGATCGACGCGACCATTTGTGGCCGAGAATGGGAGTGATTTTCGTACATCACCGGCCCCCGGAAGTTGGGGAGCGGGGAACATGAAGCCCAGTGGGTCAACTCTCCGTCAATCCGTTTGTGTGGCGCTGGGTGCTGCTGCAGTAGCACTTGCTTCGTGCGCGACCACTATTTACCACGCGCAGCTGCGTGGCGCCGGCCGTGCGCAGGCCTGCTCAAACGACAACAACGTGGAATCCGGCTACCTATTCTCGGACCAGGGACCGATGTACGACAGCAATCCGGAGCCCACAGCAGCAGATTCGGTGACTGTCACAGTGCGCACATGCAAGGGGGACATCACCAGCGCCAACGTCAAGTACTACGATACGGCTGACAGCTCTTTCCATTGGGTATCGATGGTCTGGGTAGCCAACGATCCGACCGGCACCTTCGATTACTGGTCGGGCACCGTGCCCGCCAGCTCCTCGAAGAAGCACTACCGTTTCCAGATCAACGACGGTTCGGCGACCGTGTGGCTCAACGCTGCCGGAATCACATCCGCCGAGCCCTCTTCGGGCGACTTCTTCATCATCCCGGGTTTCAAGACGCCGGATTGGATGAAGAACGGGGTGATGTACCAGATCTTTCCCGACCGCTTCTATGACGGGGACACGTCCAACGACGTCACCACCGGCCAATATACGTACGGCGGCTGCGCGACCGAGCAGCACGCGTGGGGCACGAGCGTTACCCCCAAGGTGAGCCGCTGCCGGGCCGAGGTGTTTTTCGGGGGCGATCTGGCGGGGATCGATCAGAAGCTCGGCTACATCAAGCAGACGTTGGGTGCGGACATCATCTACCTCAATCCCATCTTCAACTCCCCCACCAACCACAAGTACGACACGCAGGACTATTACACCGTCGACCCCGCGTTCGGCACGAGTTCCACCCTGCAGCAGCTAATCGGCGACATCCACAGCAGCACCAACGGCCCGAAGGGCTACATCATCCTCGACGGTGTGTTCAACCACAGCGGCGACAGCAACTGTTGGTTCGACAAGCGGCCCTATGGGTCCCTCACGTGCTCCTACCAGGGCGCCTACCAGTCGAAGTTGAGCGCCTATTACGGTTACTACACCTTTCAGTCGTGGCCCAACAACTACTCCTCCTTCTTCGGCTTCGGCGGCATGCCGAAGCTCGATTACGGTGCGAGCGGCTCGGCGGTGCGCAACCAGATCTACGGCACCGCCTCTTCGGTCATGCAGACCTACCTCGCCTCTCCCTACAGCATCGACGGCTGGCGTCTGGATGTTGCGCAGGCGCTCGATGCCGGCGGCAACGGCGGCAGCGACGCCACCAACCACCAGATCGCGCAGGAGATGCGCACGGCGGTGAAATCCATCAACTCCAATGCCGACATCCTCGGCGAGTACTGGGGGGATGCCTCACCCTGGCTCGATGACGGCAAGGAGTGGGACGGAGTCATGAACTACAACGGCTTCACCGAACCAGTGTCGGAGTGGATCTGCGGCGTGGACCTTCACGGCAAGGCCGCCTCGATCGATGAGAGTTCGCTCGACAGCCGGCTGCTCGGCGCCCGCGCGGACGTTCCGCTCAACGTGCAGGAGACCTGGACCAATGCGCTCGGTTCGCACGACACGGAGCGGTTCGCGACGAGCTGCGGTGGCGATATCTGGAAGACCTACCTCGGGCTCATCTTCCAGTTCACCTACATCGGCACGCCCACTATTTACTACGGGGACGAGTACGGCATGCAGGGCGGCAACGACCCGGACGACCGCCGCACCTTCGACTGGACGCAGGCGAACACCGGCAATACCGCCGTAGCCCTCACGCAGAAGCTGATCTCGATCCGCAACCAGTATCCGCAGCTGCGGACGGGCTCATTCAAGACACTGTTGGTTGACACGACCAACCACATCTACGCGTTCGGACGGTGGGATGCCAACCACCGGATCGCGGTGGTGCTCAACAACACCTCTGGTGCGGAAACCGTGACGATCCCTGCATGGCAGTTGAGCATGACCAATGGATCGTGGGTGACGGATCTGCTCACGAGCAACACCTATCAGGTCACCAACGGCAGTCTCACCGTGACCGTCGAGGGACACTATGGCGCGATTCTCGAGCAGTAGGGATTGCGTAATCCTCTCACTCTATTGGCTACCTAGCCGGAACTAGCGTCACACGGCCAGACGCGAGCACACATCAGCGTGCACCGGCTTCGCGGGGACAGGCTCCCGCGCCATACATCGTGCCTCGGTAGTGAGTCTCGATCGACTTGAATTGCGATTAGGCGATCGCTACCCGCTACTCATTTGAGTTGGAACCGGACCTTAAATGGAAAGCACGATGCCACGGGGCGGCCATCCTCGGTAGTGCTCCGATAATGTCCGGATCCTGCCCTCGCTAACTCCACCGCACCAGCGTCAAGCCGTTGGAGCCCCGAGGTTTGCGTCACCACAGGGTCCGCTGTAAGCCGGCCGCGGGCATCCACACACACCTGAACCGCGGTCACGCCGGTCTCTTCGATGCGCCGCGAAGCGGCCGGATAGTATTCTTCGGTGCTTGGGAATCCGGCGCCCGGGCCGCCTTGCACGCGAGTGACACGTGCGGACGGTGCAATCGGTTCGGCCGGTGTCGCAAGCGACGTGACCGCTACCAATTCGGCGTCAGAATCCAGCAGCGGCAACAGGATCGGGGGATCCACGTGGATGGGATCCGCCTTCCAGCTGGGCGTTACTACCGTGTGGATCGATACCATCCGCTCTGGTGGGCGTGGCTCATCCAGCATCGTGGCTCGCATTGGGCTTGGCACCACCTCCGTTAAGACATGCTGAACGAAGCCCGTGGCCAGGCCATAGATCACCAGCACGTGGATGCCCAGAATCAGCGCGAGGATTCCAGTGCGCCTCGAGAACTGCAACCCATAGTGGGGCAGGGAGCCACCCAGTGTGCCCTGCCCAGTAGCCGCGCTGGCGACCCTCACCCTGACGCCCAAGTGGTCATAAGCGATTATCTGCGTCGCCCAACAACAGCCCAGGGCAAAGCGCAGTTGCGCCAAGGTGCCAGCTTGCGCGCTCAAATCCGCCAGCCACTCCTCCTCCAGCCGCTCACTTAGATCCAGCGGCGAGCGGCGCGCCGCAAAGCAGACCATCCAGCGCGCCAGTCGCGCTGAAGGCTGCGAATTGTCTGATCGGCCGCCCGCCATCGTCCGCGTGGACTTGTTGCGTGTGTTCATGCGGGTACACCTCGGGTGAAGGTGGCAAAGACTTCGCTGGCGCATTGCAGGCCCGTGGTCGTGATGCGATAGAGGCGGCGCCGCGGACGACCGATCGCGGAGGGATCAATCGCTTCCCATCGACTCGTGAACCATCCGGCGGATTCGAGTCGCAGCAATATTGGATACAGCGTGCCCGAGGCCAGGCTCCCGCGCCTGTGAACGTCCGCGCCCGAAAGCTCTTCAGTCGGATTTTCCAGGAAGGCTTCCAGTACCCGCAGCGTCTGGAGAGACATTCGGAGGTCACGCGATGGCTTACCCATAGTCGTAAGTCTACATAGGGAGTCCGAATACGTCAATACTGAGCTGAAACGGGAGCTACCAGGCGCCGCCCCGCGCGCTTTTTTTTGCTAGAGCGGTACTTGTGCCGGAGGCGATTACGCCGATGGGCCGCTCGCCGCACCTGCTCCGCTGCACCACTCCGCGGGGCTCCCCGAGAAGATCTTTCGGCGATTAACCCTTGCAATTCCTATGTCGAAGCCTCGATTCAGCGTCACGCTAATGCTGTCGAACGCCGTCAGTGTTGAGCACTGGCCTGTCGCCGCCGCGACAATACCCTCAGCGGCTGCCTTCTCGTCGCTCGGCCAGTTCACAACGCGAATCGTGATAGTAAGGACATGCGATGAACGGCCGTTCACAGTGATTGTTCCGTCGTTAATCCCCGCTGCGACAACACCAGGCATGCGCTCCACGGCCGCTAGCGCGCGCTCAAGCGCTTTGAGGTCTGCACTTGTACCGACGCGCTGTACGAGCCATAGGCCGCCTAGAAATATGGCCAACACAATTGCCGCGAAGGCCACCAGGTGCCCGAGCGCCACCGGTGCCTGAACCGCGGTGCGCGGACTTGCAGCTTTCACGACGATCGATCTGGTCACGAGATCGTGAAGTAGCCGTCGGCTTGGGCGATTGAACAGCAATAGGTAGGTATTGCCGAGAATGCCAATGACAAGAATTGTTCCAAGCACGACTCCCACCATTATCTCGACCCAATGAGGAGTGTCATGCAGGGTCACGAACAACCCATTGCAAAAATACGGGATGGCGAAGACCAGGTACCGCACCACCGATTGTCCCGGAGAGAGCAGCTCACCCGACAAAGTCTGGACGCGGATTTTCAGCAAACACATGCCAATCGTTTGACCACCGAATAGGCTGCCATAGGCGGGAACGAGGTATGCGCCTGCGATAACAACACCGATCAGCCGGCCCCACTGACCGACGCCGACTAGCCAGTTGCCAAGTGCCACTCCAAGGGCCGCTCCAACACAACCTAACAAGGTAGCGTCAACCGCAAACGCAGCTACGCGGCGCCAGAAACCTACGAACTCGACGCTGATTGGCGCAACGGCCTCAGACTCGGGCTGCGACGGAATGTCTGTGGACATTTTCTTTTCCTTCTACGAGGAGCCCCATCTTACCGGTACGCTGCCGTGCGACTACTATGCCCCTATTCTGCGCTCTAAGATCATAGGATTGAGGGGTGGCACGGTCATGTCGGGTGCCGAGAATGCCGAACCGTCCGTGACACCCGCAAATATGACCGAAAAGGAACGGTTTGAGGGAGTGCCGAACGTCGGCATCTGATCCCGCGCGGCACTGCTTTTCACCGCGTGTCCGTTCGTTCATCATGGACCCCCGCGACGGCGCACGGGCAATACCTCTCCCGTTCGAGTATCGTCTGCCAGCGATCTGCCGCTACGTGGATGAGTCGCCGGCGTACGGAGGCCTGATGATACGCACATGGAATGTGGATGATCGTACGGTCATCGAAGCTCGGATTGGGATGTTTGGCAGGGCAAGCCTCTCCGTTAATGGCACGCCGATACAGGGCAAGCTCACAACCCGCAAGAAAAGCGTGGTTGATTTCAATCTGCCGGACGGCCGTCACGCGGCCATGTCGGTCAAGCCGCGATACGGGACCCGACCTGAACTTGCCCTGAGCGTCGACGGGCGCCTGATGGTTGAGACCGGCAAGAAGCCCATCAAGTGCAGTGCCTGTGGCGTCATCGTCAAACCTAATGATCGCTTCTGTGGAGCCTGTGGCCACGAAATGCCGGCTGCGGAAACCTACCTTCACCGAGATAACCTGAAGAAGGCAACCGGCGCCATCACTTGGCTCGCTGTCCTGTTCGCCGTCTCCGGCCTCTTTATGTTCTATCTGTCGAACCAACAGGCTGAAAAGGCCATGACCAACCTGGCCGGAATGGATGCCGCAGCAACTTACCCGAAACTGATCGACGGCCACAGCTACAGCGTGGGTGAGCTTCGTAAGCAGATCGTGTGGGAGCCGCGTGGCATCCTCATCGTCAATGGCATTTTGGCGGCGGTGATGGCAGGGCTCGCCGTTTGGAGCCGCCGCTCGCCCTTGCCCGCGATTTTGATCGCGACGGCAACCTACGCTGTCGTGACCGTCACAAGCGGATTGCTTGATCCTGCGACCATCGGTCAGGGCATCTACGTCAAGATCTTCGTAATTTTGCTGCTGTTCCGGGGTATCAAGGCAGCCTTGGCCTTGCGCTCCGCCGATGCCTGATTCGGAACTACCAACGGGCCCGTCGCACTGCGGCGGCTGTCAGCAGACACTGACTCCCGGCGCCCGCTTCTGCCGCAACTGTGGTCGCAGCGTAGCCGATGGCTTTGACCCCGGTGTATTCATCGCCGCCGCGCCCGTGAAGACCGACTTTGACGTTCGCTGGAAGAATGTCCGGATGGTTGCCTGGCTGTTCGGACTGCTGCTCACGACCTCGTTCGTCTTCGGCCTCATCGAACGCCAGTACCACTCTCCCTGGGTGGACGTGATCGCAAGCTCGATCGACGCCATGCTGATACTCGGATTTGCGATCGCCAAACGCACCGACGTCGGCCCGCTGTTCGCGCTCCCGCGTTGCGACCGGCGGAGCGCGCTAATGCTGGTATTGCTCGCCATTGGTTTCATCGCATTGATGAGCGCTTACTTCGACCTGCTAAGCCATCTTGGAATCCCGACGCTGCGTGTGACCGACGAATACCGCGACGCCGGCTGGTCCGTCGGCGTCATGTTCCTGCTGGTCAGTGTGATGCCGGGGATTTTCGAGGAGATCGGTTTCCGCGGCGTCATCCAGTCCGCGCTGGAACGCTCGGTCAATGCACGTGATGCCTGGCTAATCCAGGCCGCCTTGTTCAGCGTGCTGCACCTATCGCCTATGGTGTTTCCGAGTCACTTCGTCATGGGACTCGTCTTCGGCTACTTGCGACTGCGTACCCGCAGCCTATATCCCGGGATGCTGCTGCACGCGAGCTGGAATGCTCTCCAGGTATTCGCGGAGCTCTGAAGATCATGGAATCCACGCGCCGGTTACCCTGCAAAGTCCGAGTCGGGCTCTCCTGCGGCTCATCGTGCCTCGAGGACCAGTCCCGAGAGAATCCAGCTTCCATCTCATATTGGAACCCGCCCGAGAAGCAGCCGCTTTAGAGGTGGCCTGCGAATAATTATTCAAGTTGTCGGCTTAGAATGACTTGAGCCGGTCATTCGTGGCCCTTTATGGGAGTGTCTGGCGCGTTGGATCACGCCACCGAATGCCACGCGTTTTGAAATCGTGCCGCGTCACTTCCGACGGTACAATCGCTGCCAAGCCGCCGATGTGGGATCCCGTCACGATCAGGTATCAACAGAATGTGTTCAAGCGGCCGGCTTTCGGCCCTTGAGATGGGTGGGCCGCAACTCGCCGCTTTCGAGAACCAACATTAGCTGCCGCCAGTTGTTGACGAAGTGCTCGGCCCTGTCCCTGCCGATGCGCTCGATGACGAGCAGTCGCAGCTCGCCTTCAAGGGCCGCCAGTTCCCGCTGCGCCAGGTCGCGGTACCATTCGTTTCGGTCGTGCAATTCGATCTCGACGAACCCCACGTGCGCGAGCGCTGCGGTACTCTCGTCGATATTCGCCATGTTGTAGGCGATCCCCTCGAGGCGAAAAAATTCGAGCATCTCGGCGGAGTAGGGACCGCTGCCGCCGCGCAGCCAGTCGCTCGCAATCAGGCGGCCGCCCGGCCGGAGCACACGATAAGCATCGGAGAATACCGATGCCTTGTCTGGAATCTGCACGATTGCGTCCTTCGAAAAGACGACATCGAAGCTGCCGTCCGCAAGCGGCAGCGGCCCAGCCTTTACGTACAGCGTCGTGACCCGTCCCGCGAGTCCCGCGCGCTCGATGCGCTGTGCCATCGTTGCGAGGAGGTCTGGGATCGAGGTCGACGCCAAGCACGGAACGCGCACCATGGCGGGTGACCAAGAGTTCATCAACGGCACCGAGTCCACAGCCAATGTCGAGCACGCTGCAGTCCGCGATGTCGTTCCCCTCGAGCAGGCACGCGACCTCGGCGGCACCGCCGGGGGACAGAAACCCCTCGCCCCAGAGGAGCTGGAGCAGCGTCTGCATGCCCGGGTCGTATTCGCCGACCTCGCTCGGCTGATCGATCTTCACTGACATAGGCCGATCCTCTGCTCTCGCTCGGAAGCCAAGAGCCGCGTTTCCGGGAGGTAGAAGGGGCGCTGGAGCTGACAGCGTGGAACTCAGACGGAGCTGTCTAATATTATCTCCCGTTAACTCGGCAGAACCTGTTGTTATCTCCTGGTAAGTCGGCAAATATTGGACACTTCGGTCGCTCGGATCTGCCTCTGAATCAATGTCTTACCTGGTTTTGGGGTCTGGACTGAAAATCCGCGTGTCGGTGGTTTAATTCCACGCCTGGCCACCATCAAATCAAAAAGTTTAAATCGGATGAACCAGACCGGGGGCAATTACGAATTTCGATCAAGCGTCACGGTTTCCTGTTGATAAGTTTTTGGAACAGAGCCGGACTAATTGATTTGGAAAAATCAGAAAATTGGCGTTTCGGGGCAAATCTGGTTGCTCACAAAATCAATCGCTTGCAGACCCAAAACGTATCAATCAATCAAAAATCGTCGACGCACTTTCCTGGGACCGATACCTTTTTTATTGACGGATCTGCACCTTTTGAGCGGCCTGGTGCGTATTAGTAGTCAGAGCCCCACTTTTGGGGTCGCTTCTGAGAGTAGATCCATGAATATAGCAAGACAGTTGGTGGCCCTGGCGGTGGTGGCCCTGCCCGCGATCGTAAAGGCCGAGGACGGTCGCCTCACGTTGCCGGATTTCAGTGCGCTGGCAGCCCGCGCCAGCGATCATACCGATGTGTCGCTGGATGGTGGGCTATTGAATCTCGCCAGCCATTTTGTAGATGACCAAAATCCCGACAGCGCGCAAGCGCGCAAACTCATGGCAGGTATTAGGAACATCGAGATACACACCTATGAGTTCAGTGCCGATGGCGCCTATTCGACAAGCGATGTGGACAAGATTCGCCGCCAGCTGCAGTCGCCCGAGTGGAAGCGCCTGGTGCAGACTCACAATACCCAGGAACGGGAGGATGTGGATATCTACCTGTCCGCGGACGGACAACACGCCCACGGACTTGCGATCATCGCTGCGGGGCCGCGGGAGCTGACGATTATCAATTTGGTCGGTACCATCGATCTCAAGGGACTGGCCAAGCTCGGAGGACAGATGGGAATTCCGAAACAGGTCGCGGCTGCCGCCGATTCCGGATCGAAGACCGCGGCCGATTGAATGCCGACGATCCACAGTCTTGCGCTGCCCAATGGGCAGCTGCGCGAGCGGGCGATGCAAGGGCCGTTGCCGCGCTGGTGCGCGAGCACCAGCGCATGGTCTACAGTCTGGGATTGCGCATATTGCGCAATCGGGCCGCCGCAGAGGATCTGACGCAGGATGTCTTTATGCAGTTTTTCCAGCAGATCCCCACCTTGGACACTGCCGCCCATGCCCGACACTGGCTGTGCCGGGTGGCAACACATCGCGCCATCGACCAGTTACGCCGCCGCCCGCCCGTATCAACAAGCGAGGATGTCCTTTCGCTCGTCGATGAGGCACAGACCGGGGATCCGCTGCTGGCGAAGCGGCTGCGTACACTGATCGGTGATCTGCCGCCACACCCCCGCGCTGTAGTCGTGCTGCGCTACCAGGAGGACATGGAACCCACCGAGATTGCTGAACTGCTCAATATGCCGCTGAATACCGTCAAGAGCCACCTGCGCCGGGCCTTGGAAGTATTGCGGGGGCGTCTCGCATGAGCCGCGATCTGGAAGAGGATCTGCGCCACGCGCTGCAACCAGTGAACCCGACTCCCGAGTTCACTAATAGACTGCTGGCCAGGATGGCAGCCGAGCGCCGCGCAGCAGCCGGCAACAGGCGTCCGTGGTTGCGTCAATTGGCGGTGGCAGCCAGCGTACTGCTGGCGCTGGGTCTGAGCTGGCGGGGGTATGAGCATCAGCAGCGCGCGCGCGCGTTGCAGGCGCATGCCGACCTACTCAGGGCCTTGGCCATTACCAGCCGATCGCTCGATCATGCCTACCAGACCGTGCATTCACTCGATGCCGACAGGGTGCACGGCGGATGAGGCGAGGACCCTCCTGCCTGGGTAGATGGATAGCTTGCGCCGCGTACGTGGTGGTCTGCTTTCCAGCCCTCGCCCTCGGTGCGGAGCTGCGCCTGCCGGATTTTGACTCGCTGCGCGATAAAGCCAGCGACTCGGTCGTCATCTCTCTGGATGAAAGCCTGCTCGCAATGGCCGGACAATTTCTGGACCCCTCCGTTCCGGGAGATGCCGAGGCGAAATCCGTCATCCAGGGGCTGAAAAGCATCCAGGTGCGCAGCTTTACCTTCGAAAAGAGCTATCCGGTTCCAAGCGCCGAGATTGCCGCGTTACGCGCCCAGCTAACGCCACCCCGCTGGCAGCAGGCTATTAAGACCCACAGCGAAAGTGACCACTCCGACGTGGATTTATACATTGCTGTTAGCGGCCAACAGGCTCAGGGCCTGGTACTGATCGTGACCGAGCCGCACGAGTTCACGGTGGTGAGCATTACTGGAGCGATTGATCTCGCAAAATTCCATAGCCTGGAGGGTCATCTGGGGGTGCCAAAATTGCCCGCGGGCAAGTAGGCAAATGCGCTCCTTGACCTTTGAGTAGATTGTCGGCAGGCGACGGATTCCTGGTAGTTCCAGGCTCTGGCACTGTAGCCGCCTACGGCCTCTATTTGAGCCCTTGCGAGTTGAGCTACGGGCGAGTTTCCACTGTTCCGGAAATAGCCGTAATACGGAATGATTGGCGCAAAGGGAAAGCGCGGTCCCGCTCAGCATACCTCGTGGCGGCGAGCGTCACTGGTCTTCGGATCATTCCCGGTACCGCGCCCATTGATCATTGTGGGTTGGCGGGTTCAGGTGAGGACCCTGGAGGCGTGGGAGCTGCAGTTGGTGCCGCAGCAGGTCCTGGGGCTGGTGGCGGCGTGGTCTTGGCGCGGAGCGAGGCGATGTATTCGAGTTCCCGCTTCGCGTTGCCATCATTCGGATTGAGTTCAAGGCACTTGCGGTAAAGTGCCTCGGACTCGTCGAGCTTGCCTTCTTCAGTTAGGACGAACGCTTGGCCGCGCCAGGCCCGAGTCAGAAACCTGGTCTTGGCTTCTCCGTCGTCCATAAAACTCGCACCCGTTTCGGATTTCCCGTAGGCGTCGAGCGCAGCAGGCCAATTCTTCTCGTTCTGGTAGATGTTGCCCAGCTCCGCCGCGGGCCCTGGATAGAATGGGGAAAGCTCAATGGCACGATTGAGCACGGGCTTGGCTTCATCCGGACGGTTCAGCTCCACCAGCGCGTAGCCTTTCAGTTCCAGGGCGTCGGTCCACAGGCTCTGGATGGCGATTGCGCCATTCTTTGAGCCGGACTTCTCGTTGACGGCGCCGGACAACCCCATGTAGAGAATTGTTTCTACCATGGAATGGCTTACGTAAATTGTTCGCTTCTCGTTCGCGTATTGGCGCTCGTAGCTCGCGATAACCGGATCAAAGTATTGGTTGATGGCGGTATCGGGCTTGCCTTGGATCAGGACGCGCTTGCCTTTATCCAAGAGCTTGCCAATCTCAGACTCCGACAATTGCTGGGCAGCGTGGATTGGGATGCCGGCAAGAATCGCCAGGGCAAGGAAGGTCAAGCGCCGTCGTTCTGTCATTCTTTATTCTCCTGGCGGCCCTGTAGACAAAGCCCGTATGCAAGGTCGTTGTAAAAGGAGTTCAGCAACAGAATCGCCATGGAATTAAATCGGCGATTCATGACGAAGTCCTCCTTTGTTTTCCTGGAGCTCAAAGATGCGCTCATAAAGGTCTCACCGCATCTGGTAGGGATGGAAGACGTAATCCCTCGCCTTCACTTTCACATGACACACGTTCCCGCACGTGGGGGTACCGGCTTCATCGGGCTTGTAAGTGGCCGACGCCGGATCATAGTCAAACTGGGCGTACCCCCATCCGCCGGTCCCCGGAAACCTCTTGCTGACCTTCTCCATGAAGAAAAGGTCTGCCAAAGTATCCGGCACGTCTACGACGAACGGGGCTTCCGTGCTCTTTTTCGGCTTCCACTGGACCTTTGCGATCTTGGAGCCCTCGGGGAACGGTTTGCCGTTACCCGGAATACCGGACTTGAAAGCCGCAATTATCGTGGGATTACCCAAGATCACCTTCAGCCGGTCGTCGGTCTTCGACGTGGAAATAAGCTGCCAGTCCTCGTAACCCTTGAAGTCCGAGAAAGCGATTCCATGTGGTAGTCTTAATGTGTACTTGTCCTGTGCGGAAGTGGCCACTGCGCTCACAACCGCGAGCACCAGCATCATGGCTGTAACGATCAGCATGCTTTTGCCGTTCATCATCATTCCATCCTTAAGTCTATTTTGTCTCATGATTGCTGTTTTTATTGCACGTTGGCCCGCATCGGACTCCTCAGGACAATTGACATGCCGTGCATGCCGCCGCTAGCTATCCGGTCCGCCCGCTGGATCTCTTGCCTCGCGATGGGGCTGGCTTGTCTGGCGCTAACAACCCCAGGTCAATCAAAAGAGAAATTGAAGGTCGGTGATTTGCCGCCACAAAGGCTCTTCCGGTCGGTCAATCTTAGCGACTACCGGGGGAGGGTGGTCGTCATGACCTTCTGGGCTTCCTGGTGCGGGCCCTGTCGACAGGAAATCCCCGTATTGGCGGGCCTTCAGGCTCAGGTCGCCCGCGACAAACTGGAAATCCTTGCGATCAACTGGGGCGAAGACTGGGATAAGTTTCACGAAATTAAACGAAAACTAAGCAAGGTGGATCTCACGCTGCTCTCCGACCCGGACGGCACGGTCGGCAAACAGTTCGACGTCGATTCCATTCCGCACCTGCTCATTATTGGCAAGGATGGTCGTATAGCTGCGCTACATGTCGGGTATAGCGCGGATGCAATCCCGGTGTTCGTGAAAGAAATCAACGCCTTGCTGGCAGTAGGCGCGGCGAACGGAGCCGCTGATGGCTCCGCACCAAATCGGGACTCCAGTTCCGTCCCCACCACAAGCGCCGCGCAATAGGCAGCTGCAACCGCGGAGACGCGGGAGCGCTTTGGAGAACCTCTAGGCCGGGCTTAGGTTGACGAGAAGCTCGTCCAGTTGCTCGAACGTCTCGCGCATCCCACCCTCCATCCCGGCGATGGCACCGTCGAGAGCTTCCTTCGAGGGATAGAGTTCGTGCATGACCAGCAGCGTCTTGCCAGCTTTTTCCTCGAAGGTCACCGTGGTGACGGCACCGTCGTCACTTTCCTCATTGGTCCAGACGAGGCGCGAGTGCGGTGTCACTTCGATGTACCTGCCGAAGAACGCCATAGGCTTTGAGGCCACGTGGCCGAACTCGAAACGGTACCTGCCCCCGACACGAACATCCGCCTCGCAGGAAAGCAGGGACACGCCTGCCGACTTCGGTGCCCACCACCGCCTGAGCAGCTCGGGCTTGGTCCACGCCTCGAACACGATGCGCGCCGGGCCGTTGAAGGTTCGCGTAATGACCAGCTCACGCTCGGACTTCCGTTCCACCGTCGTGCGGTTCTTCATGGGGGTAGGCTCACTTTCTCTTCTTGCGTCCATCGGCCTTCTCCTTCCGTTTCAGTTCCTCGACAACCTTGTCCAGCTCGTCGAAGCGTGCGTCCCAGAGCTGGCGGTACCTCTCGATCCATGCCGCCTCTTCCTCCAGTCGGCGCAGGCCGAGCCTGCAGGTCCGCACGCGCCCGACCTTCTCCGTGGTGACGAGCCCCGCCTGCTCCAGGACGCCGACATGCTTCTTCATGCCCGTGAGGGTCATGCGGAATTTCTCGGCAAGGTCCGTGATCGACGCGTCGGCACGCCCGAGCTGCTCCAGAACGCCGCGTCGGGTGGCGTCCGAGAGCGCGGCAAACGAGGCATCGAGGCGGGCCCGAGTATACTGAACCATACGGTTCAGTATGTAACACACGGATTGGCGGCATGCAAGGGCAGGACGAGCCAAGCGCTGGGTCGCAAATCAATAAAATGACCAGAAACGCAGCCGTACACCAGACAGAAGCACCTGACCACAGCGCTGTTGCATCCCCAAGGCTCGTTCGACGCGAATTTGCCGCCCTGAAGCGGACCATCCCGGGACTGCGATATGCTAAGTCCGCCCGCTGCGGCGACCGTTGCTGGAAACGGCGTTCTTCTAAGCAGTCACTGTATCCCTGTTAGGAAACGGGCCGGACTGGGGGAGCAAAGTGAGCAGAATAAAATTTGTTGCCGTCATCCTAATGGTCCTGGCGGCCTCGCCAAGCATGACGCAGGAGCATCAGCATGGGACCGAGAAGTTGGGAGACGGTGCAATTCGCCACATCGTGCAATGGTGCCGCGCAGCAGGATATCAACCACGCGGTAGCGTTGCTGCATTCCTTCCAGTTCAGCCGGGCCATAGACGGCTTCAACATGGTGCTGGGGGAAGATGCGACGTGCGCAATCGCGTATTGGGGAATTGCGCTCAGCGATTGGGGCAATCCCTTCGCACCGGGAATCAAAGACAAGGGCCAGTTGCAGCTCGGGCGGGACAGCGTAGATCGCGGCACTGCCGTGGGTGCGAAGACTGAGCGCGAGCGGGCTTATCTCGCGGCCGTCGGCAGGCTGTACGGCGACTTCGAGGGCACGTCGCAGCGAGCGCGGTTGCTCGCCTATCGCGACGCGATGGGGGACACCGCCGGAAAATATCCGGAAGACCACGAGGCCCAGATCTTCTATGCATTGGCACTCGCGGTCGCGGAAGATCCCGCGGACAAGACCTACGCCGACCGGCTCAAGGCGGGAGCAATTCTCGAGAAATTGTTTGCGCAGCAGCCGACCCATCCCGGTCTGGCGCATTACATTATCCATGCGTACGACGTGCCGGCGCTGGCGGGGCGGGCGCTCGTCGCGGCGCGACGATACGCAAAAATCGCTCCCGACGCGCCGCACGCGCTGCACATGCCGTCGCACACGTTTACCCGCTTGGGTTACTGGCAGGAGTCGATCGACAGCAACGTGGCGGCTGCAGCGGCGGCGCGCCGCCAGGGTCAGACAGCAGAAGAGTTGCACGCCAGCGATTACGAGACTTACGCCTACTTGCAAACCGCGCAGGACGGGGCGGCAGCCCAGATTGTGAATTCCCTGCCGGAAATCGCCTCACGCTTCGATCCGAAAGCGGTGCTGATCGGAGCCGGCCCTCCGGCGGCCGGATATTTTGCGCTCGCCGCGATCCCTGCACGATACGCACTGGAGCGCCAGGACTGGCAGCGGGCGGAGCAGCTTGCGCTACGGGAAACGCCATTTCCTTACGCAGACGCGATTACGTGGTTCGCCCGAGGACTAGGCGCCGCACGCCTGGGGCACGATGCAGCAGCAAATGAGGCAGCAACAGCGCTGCAGCAGATTAAGGACCGTCTCTTAAAGGCCAACGAGACTTACTGGGCGCGGCAGGTAGAAATCCAAGCGACTGCGGTTGAGGCATGGTCCGCGCTAGCGGTGGGCAGGAAGGAAGAAGCACTGCGGCAGATGGAATCGGCAGCGGAATTGGAAGATGGGACGGAGAAAAGTGCGGTGACCCCTGGGCCGCTATCCCCGGCGCGGGAGCTGCTCGGGGAGATGTTGCTGCAGATCAATGAGCCTGGTAAGGCACTGGAGCAATTTGAAGCGACGCTAAGGAAGGAGCCGCGGCGCTTCCGTTCACTGTATGGCGCGGCGCATGCCGCACAGCTCAGCGGAAGCGGCGATGTGAGTCAGAGGTATTTTCGCGAACTGTTGAGTGTTTGTGCGCACGCCGACAAGCCTGCAAGATCCGAACTCCAGGAAGCGCAGCGATCGGTTTCGAAGCAATAGCCTGCGCGTGTTAACGCGTCACCGTATTGTTTCCGCAGCTTTTTGGAGACGCAATTGACATCCAGATCAACGGGGACTCCCATGAGCCAACAACACCGCCTTGCCGCCGTCGCCATTTTTACTATTTCGCTTGCCGCGTCTCATGCCGCGCGGCCGGATGCTGCGGCAATCAGCGCCGATGTGGCGGCGAATACCTACGCCAACGTACAACAAGTGCGCACCAAGCACATCGCTTTAGATCTAGCGGTGGACTTCAGGAAGAGTGAATTGACCGGCACCGCGACACTGGAAGTGGAGCGCATCGACCCGAACGCCACCCATGTGGTGCTCGACACTCAGGATCTGGACATTGGCAAGGTCGAGACCAGCGCCGACGGCGAGGTCTGGCATAAGACAGCATTTACTCTCGGCGGCAGCGACGAAGTGCTGGGTGCGCCGCTGACCATCGCCCTGCCGGTGGATGCAACGTGGATTCGCGTTCGCTATGCCACCAGGCCGCAGGCTTCCGGCCTGCAATGGCTGCGGCCCGCGCAGACGCTGGGCAGGAAGCAACCGTTCATGTTCACGCAGTCGGAGGAGATCCATGCGCGTTCGTGGATTCCGCTGCAAGACACGCCTTACGTGCGAGCCACCTACGAGGCGCGCATCCACGCACCAAAAGGCTTGCGCGCAGTGATGAGCGCAGAGATGCACGACCGGCCGGATGCTTCCGGTGCGTGGACATTCACGATGCCGCAGGCGATTCCGAGTTACCTCATTGCGCTGGCGGTCGGGGACATCAGCTTTCAGGCCACCGGGCCACGCACTGGCGTCTACGCCGAGCCGGCGATGCTGAAGAAGGCTGCCTACGAGTTCGGGGAGACCGAGCACACGCTGCAACTGATGGAGCAGGCCTTCGGACCCTATCGCTGGGGCCGCTACGACATTTTGGTACTACCGCCCAGTTTCCCCTACGGCGGTATGGAAAATCCCCGCTTGACTTTTGCCACGCCCACGGTAATCACTGGTGATCGAATGCTAGTCTCGGTGATCAGCCATGAGTTGGCGCACAGCTGGTCTGGCAATCTGGTGACCAACGCCAGTTGGAGTGACTTCTGGCTCAATGAGGGCTTCACCCAATACATCACTCTACGGCTGCTCGATATGCAGTTCGGGCAAGCCCGTGGCGACATGGAACGTGCGATAGCCTTTAGCGACCTCAAGGACGACATGAGTCATCTGAGTAAGGTCGACTGGTCGCTGGTGCGCAGCAGCCCGTTCAAGGACCCGGATGAGGCATACAGCTCGGTGCCGTATGAACGCGGCGTTCTGTTCCTGACCTGGCTGGAAACGCAATACGGGAGGGACGCCTTTGACGCCTTTTTGCGCGGCTGGTTTGATGACCACGCTTTCCAGAGCGCCACCACCGCGCAGTTTGTATCGTACCTGCAGGACAAACTGATGACGCAGCAGCCGGGTAAGGTGACGCCGGCGCAGATCAGCGCGTGGCTATACCAGCCGGAAATTCCGGACTTTGCCGTTTTGCCGCACTCGGACGTGCTGGGCAAGGTTGGCGAAGCTCGCAACTCCTGGCTATCTGGCAAATCCCAGCTCGATGCGCTGCCGGCGGCGCAATGGAACGTACACGAGTGGGAATACTTTTTTAAGGGCATGCCTGCTGCCGCCACGTCGGATCAAATGCGGGCGTTGGACGCCCGCTACAAGCTGAGCGATACGCACAATGCCATAATCGCCAGCGCCTGGTTCCGTTGCGCTATCGCGCGCGGCGATAACGCGGTGCTGCCGGCGGTGCAGCATTACCTTGGCAGCGTCGGCCGCACATCGCTGCTCAGACCGGTGTATCGCGAGCTCGTCAAAACGCCGGCCGGCAAGGCCTTTGCGGAACAGACCTTCCGTAAAGTGAAGCCTAGCTATAGCGTAATCACGCAGCGCGCGATCGAGCGGGAGCTGCGCGGAGCGGCTGGAAGCTAGTAATCACTTAATTCTTGCCGGTTGCGCCGGGTGGGGGTCTCATTACAATCGGCAGGAGCAGGAGATACCCATGCGCGTAAATGGAGTAAGTCGAGGCTTGTTCGCCATCGCGTCGGCGAGCCTCGCGATCTTGTGCCTCATATATGGCAGCGATTCGCCGATAGGGCAGTCCGCACCCGCCTGGATGCACTCGCGGGAGACTTGGGTCTACGGATGGGCGCTGATTGTTCTGATTGCCAGCGCCGGTCTGTTCTTTTCAATCGCGGCTTTACCAAGTGCGCTGGCGATCGTCGGATTGCTGGCAATTTGGGCTTTGACTTGTGCTCCGCCAATTTTCTCTGCGCCGTCAAGTATCGGTGCGTGGTATAGCTGTGTTGAGGCTCTGACGTCACTGGCCGGCGCATGGATTCTTTACGCCATGTTGCGGGAGCAGTCGAAGCAATCAGGGTTGCCGATCGCCGGTGAGGGTACTGTGCGCGCGGCACAAATCATCTTCGGCGTGACGTGCGTCTTTTACGGCTGGTCTCACTTTAAGTATGCCGATTACACGGCCAGCATGGTACCTAACTGGCTACCCTTGCATTTACCGTTTGCCTACTTCACCGGGCTCGGCCACATTGCGGCGGGGGTCGGCATCGTCATCGGAATTTTGCCGCGCCTGGCGGCTACGCTCGAAGCAATCATGATGAGCCTGTTTGGTCTTTTGGTCTGGGTGCCGAGCTTTTTCACTGTGCCGCGGCCTGAGTGGGCGACGCCACCGCCAAATCAATGGTCAGAAATTGTCGTCAATTTGATTTTGGCCGCAGCCGCCTGGGTTGTTGCGGATTCCTTGAGTGGACGCTCTTGGGCATTTAACGCGCGACCACGCGCGCGGATAAAGTAGGCTGGGGCAGATAACGGCGCTGTTTTACGGGGCTGGGCTTCGAATTCTGACGGTCATTATGATTTTGGAATGCTGTGCCACCGAATCGCGTCCCGGCAAGTCCCACAGAAGGATTGGAACGATGAAAAGGCTAGCCTGGCTGATTTTGTATTGTGCGGCTGCGGCCGCGCCAAACGCGCGAGCCGATGACTCGGCCGTGATGGCGGTGCTGCGTGCGGGTTGCACGGACGATGCCAAAAAGCTATGCGCCGGAGTGCAGCCGGGTGGCGGCCGAATCCTGGCTTGTTTGAAAGACCACAAGGACTCTTTGTCCGACCAATGCAAGCAGGCCGCCCAGCAGGCGGCGGCCATGAGCGGTAATCCGCCCCCGCCGGCCAATCCTTCAAGTCCACCGACGACGGGGCTTAATGCGCCGGCTTCAGGATCTGCGTCAAACATCATGCCTGGGTCAAGCGGGGCTGCGGCGAACGGCGGCGCGACGCCCGCGCCGCAAGCCTCGGTGTCGCTGACCGCTACTCCGGCTGCAAAGGCCTCGGCTCAATCGTCTTCCGCAAAGGCGTCTTGGCACAGGTCGGCGGCAGGCAATTCTGCATCGGGCTCGTTCTTAACGTTGAAGAAGGCACAGATCACGGTCACCATCGATCAGGATCCTACGAAAAAACCTGCAATCGAAATGTTGATTCCCACCGCCTGGGATCTCAAAGGGAAAATCCTCTCCTTCGGCTTTAAGGGCGGGTGCTATTCCGACACCTATTCGTCTGCCTGGCAGGCTGCGGGCCCGGATGAGAGCACTGCATTTGCAGGCGCTCCCAATTACAGTTGGCAATACACCGACGATCCACAAGAGATGCGCGTTTTGACAGACCCAAATCGACGCCAGCACGACGGGGAGAATAAGGTCTGTCCCGTGTCGAAGCCGTTGACCGCCGAACAATATTTTCGGCAAAACCTCGTCGCCATTCTACCTGCGGGTACGACAATTTTATCGGTCGATCCATTCCCGGCGCTCACCGAGGTGGCTCGCCAACAGGCGGGACTCGCCCCTAATGACAGCGGTGACAAGGGCACGCGGATCGACGCGGTCCGGGCCCGGGTGGAATTCCAACAGGATGGCAAGCCGATGGAGGCCTGGGTAGTCACAGCTGTCGTAATGCGAACTTATCCGGTGGGGCGCGGTTCTCTTTATGACATGCGCGCCGTCGACAGCATGTCGTTCCGTGCCCCTAAGGGGCAGCTCGACGCCAACGACAAGTTGTTTCAAGTCATGATGGCATCCGTTCATCTCACGCCTGAGTGGAGTGCGTTCGTTAACAAGACGATCGCCGGCTACTACCAGATACAAGCTAAAAAGGAAGCCGCGATCGACCAGAACAGAGCCAATCTGCAAAATGAAATCACACAAACCTACATGCAGATGAGCGCCAATGCCGCACGGGTGTCGAACCAAGGCTTCATCGCAGCGGACCAGGGCATCCGGGGTGTACAGACCTTTAGAGACCCATCGACTGGCAATACCATGGAGCTTAGTAGCCAGTACGACCACGCATGGCTCAACGGCAACAATGAGTACGTGATGAGCGATGATCCGAACTTCAACCCCAACGCTCAGCTGTCGGGAAATTGGAACCAGCTGCAGGCTGTGTCGCCATCGCCCTGAGCGGCCGCAAATTCACTGTCGCCAGTAGTATCCTGCCATGGTGAGGTGGAGCACGCAGCGCCACTTCGCTGCGGCGATGGAACCAACCCCGCCTGTCGCTTAACGGGATTAGCTGTCGCCGCACGGCGCAACCATCATGATGCACCCGCTTGACCGGCCGGTTTGGATGAGTCTGACCACGCATCATGCTTCGCTGTCAGAGGGCAATGCGCTGGCCCGGCGGTTTATGCGAGACGTGAATCTGTTTGCGTCTGCGCGGGATGAGTCGCCGGAGGCGATCGCCGCATTGGCAGATTTGGTGGGGCCGGAGGAAAGCGTGTTGCTGTTGCAGGCCCCGAAAATCAATGTTCCTACGGGACTCGATGTAGTCAAAGTGGCCGAGGGCGTTCAAATGGTCGCGGCGCCGTCCTCGGCATTTGGCGGAACACGCAACGATATGCTGAAGCTAAGTGAAACGGATGCGCCAGAGATGCTGGCGTTAGCCACGCTTACAGAACCCGGGCCATTCCTGACGCGGACCCATGCGATGGGAAGCTTTTTCGGCATCCGCATCGACGGGCAGCTGGCTGCGATGGCGGGCGAGCGCATGCGTTTCCCCGGCTACACGGAACTCAGTGGTGTCTGTACGCACCCGAAATTCCGTGGCCGCGGTCTGGCGCGCCGACTATCCGCTGCGGTGGCCGCCGACATCCAGGCTCGTGGCGATCAAATTTTTCTCCATGCCTGGAAAGCAAATCACCCCGCGATCACGCTTTACGAGACGCTCGGCTTTAAGGTACGCACGGAAGTCAATGTCGTAGTTTTGAAGCGCAGCGGCAGCAGTGGCCAGGGCTATGGCGACGGCCGCACGGGTTGTAGCTGATTCCAGCGGCCATTGAGTTGGCTGTTGGGGTTGAAGTTCGGATCGTCACTCATAATGTATTCGTTGGAGCCGTTCAGCCAGGCATGATCGTATTGGTTGCTCAGCTCGACGGTGCCGCCAGTAGCCGGATCACGAAAGGTCTGCACGCCCCGTATGTTCTGGTCGAACGCAAGCGCGCTGTTATTCGCACCACGCACCTGATTGGCGGTCACCTCGTTTATGGTCTGGGCTACCTGGTTTTGGAAATTGGCCCACATTTGGTCAATGGTTGCCTCTTTTTGTGCCTCCATCTGGTAAAGCTTGGTAATTATTCCGTTGGCATAGGCCTGCCATTTTGGCTCCGGCCGGACGGAGCTAATCATTACCCTGAATAACTTGTCGTCGGCATCCAGTTTGTCCTTCGGCGCGCGCATTGCCATCACGTCGATCGCGTGGCAATCGGAGAACGCGCCGCGGCCCTGGCGATAGATGCGCGTCACGACCACCAGCGCCACCCAATCCTCCATTAGCTTGCCGTCCTTTTGGAATTCGACCCGCGCTCGAATGGCCTCAGTTCGAACAACGCCGTTGTTGCCCGCTTCGTCTGACGGCAGTCCCAATTGCTTGCGTGCAATCTGGTTGAGCTCGGGAAACGGATCAACTGCAGCCACGGTACTGCCGCTGGGAAATGCGGTGAACACATTTTGACGAAAATAATCCTCAGCCTTCATGGGCTTTTTCACTGGGCACGGTTTACCTTGGGCGCCGAGTGCACGTCGGTTGGGATCTGTCAGCTTGCGCAGTTCTGCCGGATCATCAGCGTACTGCCAGCTGTCGTTGGGAACCCCTTGAAAGGCGCTCAACCCGTCAGGGCTCGTCGCCTCCCAGGACACCGCAAAAAAATCGGAGAAACAGCCCTCCTTGGTGTTGGGAGTCACGCTGCCTTTGAAGTTCCAGGTAGAAGGGATCAACAGATCCATCGCTGGGAGGGCAGCCTGTACCTTGTCCATTCCCTGGTCGATGATTTGAACCTGCTTCATGCGCAGGTACGAGCCGGCAGCGGCATCGCCTGCGCCCGATGCAGCGGCGTGTGACGGCATTCCGGAGGATGTGCTCGCTGCGCCAGTGTTGTTAGCGCCGGATGCGGATAACGCATTGCCAGCGCCGGGCACAGACCCATCGCTTGAATTCGCCGCCTGCGCGGCGGCCTGCTTGCATTGGTCGGATAGCGAGTCCTTGTGCTCCTTGAGACAGGCGATGATTCGTCCGCCACCAGGCGCCACGCCGGCGCAGAACTTTTGCGCGTCCGCGGCGCAGGCGGCGCGAACCGCGGCCAGCCCTGGCGGATCATCGGCGAGCACGGATTGCACGGCGGTGAGCGCCAGCACGACCGACACCAGCTTCAGATTTCTCATAACAAACCTCGCCACCGAAATCCAAAAAATCGCATTTCGCTCAATCCGGCTCGCCAAACAGTGTATCAGGTGGACTAAAATCATTAGGAAACTTCACACGGTTAGTTTGATTGCGGTCCTGGCCAAAAATGTACCGCCTACTGCGCGCTTCGGCTTCGCTTCTCATTAGCAAAATGCGAAGATGCGCAAAGGCAAAAAAGGAGTGTTGCGATGGGCGCAGCGATGGATTTTTCTGCATCGGGCAAAGTTGCCACTGCGTGGGCGATCGGCCGCAGACAGCGGCGGCTTAAGCTTCCGGCAATATCGATCGGCGCGATTGCACTGGTGATGCCCTTTGCCATCCTTGCGGCAGATGATTCGCAGATCAATCAACCTGCCATATGGTCCGCTTCCCCTGACGTTGCGGCATTCGAGCAGACCGAGAACGATCGTCTGGCGGCGGCGCAGCGTGCGATCAATGCAATCGTTGCCGCCCGCAATGCCAAGTCAATTGAAAGTATTCTGGTGCCGTTCGATGAGGCAACCCGGCAGCTGAATGCGGCCGGTTACTTCGCTACCCTGATGCAGCAAGTACATCCGGATTTGTCCTTTCGGGACCATGCAACCGCGATGGCAGCAAAGGTCGGCAGCGCGGCGACCGCCTTATCGCTCAATCGGGACGTCTACCAGGCGCTGGCAAGTCTGGAGCATGCCACGGCCGATCCGGCCACGCAGTACTACATAAAGCGGCAACTGCTTGAATTCAGATTGGCGGGTGTCGACAAGGACGATGCCACGCGCGCCAAGCTGCACCGGCTTCAGGACCGTCTGACCAAAGATGAGTCGGCGTTTGACCGCAACATTTCCGACGATCCGCGGACCGTAGAGGTCGCGGATGCCGTCGCACTGGAGGGCCTGCCGCAGGACTTCATCGACAATCATAAGCCTGGGACTGATGGCAAAATCCACATTAGCACCAATTATCCGGATCTGTGGCCGGTCCTGCGATTCGCCAAGAACGCCGATTTGCGTCGTCACCTCTGGCAGGCGTGGACCGCCCGTGCATATCCAAAGAACCGCGCGGTGCTGATGGACATGATGCAGGCACGCTATCAAATCGCGCGAATACTTGGCTATTCCTCCTGGGCCGATTACAACGCGGCTGACAAGATGATCAAGACGGGAGCCAATATTGCCAGCTTCATCGAACAGTTAGATAAGGCTGCTGCTCCTGCGGAGAAGCGGGAATTCGCGATGATGTTGGCGGAGAAACGCAAGGAGGATCCAGGCGCCCAAAAGGTATTTGACTTCGAGTCTTTTCGTTATACTGAGCTAGTTCGGCGTTCGCAATACGACTTTGATTCGCAAAGCATTCGGCCTTACCTGCCTTTCGGCGCTGTCAGGCAAGGTATTCTGGACACGGCCGCGACGCTTTTCCACGTTAGCTTCCGTCAGGAACTTGGCGTGCCGGCTTGGGCGCCCGGCGTTGAAACGTGGGACGTGATCGAAAACAACCAGATGATCGGTCGCTTTTATCTTGATATGCACCCCCGGCCCGGCAAGTACAGCCATGCCCAAATGGCGCCGGTACTTGATGGGGTTCAAGGCAAGCAGCTGCCGGAGGCGGCTTTAGTCTGCAACCTGCCCGAGCCGACTGCGTCGGATCCCGGGCTGATGAGCTACGACGATGTCGTGACATTTTTTCATGAGTTTGGGCATTTGATGCATCATATTCTCGGCGGCCAGCAGCGCTGGGCCGGAATCAGTGGCATAAGCATGGAAGCGGACTTCATTGAAGCGCCGTCGCAGATGCTGGAGGAGTGGATGCACAGCCCACAGGTTCTCGCCAGCTTTGCGCGCCACTATAAAACCGGCGAAGCGATCCCGGCTGAGCTGATTGAGCGCATGAATCGAGCCTCCGCTTTCGGGCGGGCTGGCGATGTTGCCTTGCAGAATGCATTGGCCGCAATTTCGTACGATATCTACAAGAGCGCGGCGAAGGACGTGGATTTAAACGCGGTCGCGGTCGACGCTTTCCGGCGTTATTCCTTGGTAACTCCATTGGCTTCCGACGCGAAATTTATCGCGAACTTTAATCATCTGGCGACTTATACGTCTGCCTATTACACGTACATGTGGGACAAGGTAATTGCTGAGGATTTTTTTCAGCAATTTGATCAACAGAATCTGCTCGCCGGCGAAGCTCCGATGCGCTACCGGCGCCTGGTGCTAGCCCCCGGCGGATCCGTGTCGGCGAATGACCTCGTCAGGAATTTTTTGGGGCGCCCGCAAGACATGACAGCTTTTCAAAAATGGATGGGTATGGAATTTTCTGGCGCAGCAAACTGAGATCCGGCGCCATCCTGCCAAGCCAGCCTCGCCGTGCGGCCAATAACCGGCTAGCCCGGCTCAGCCGGGTTGCCGATCGGCCGGTGAAGCTTCGCATGTACCGCGTACACGATCGCCGATGCCGCCGTAAAACCCACGGCGTAGATCAGTTCATCGCGCGTAAGACTTGATAGCAACCAGCCGATCAGCAAGGTTGCTGCAATAGGGACGATAGGGCCGCCGGGCGCACGGAACGGTGTGCCGGCTTGCTCGATTTTTTGCGTCCGCATTCTCATTACACCCAGGCAACAGACGCCGTAAACGACCAGCGTCGCCGCGCTGGTGAATAACGCCAGCAAGCGGAAGGATCCGCCGATCGCCAGCAGAGCGCATAAGGTCAAATAGATACACACCGCGCTGACTGGCGTACCGAATCTCGGATGCAGGGTTGCCAGAAATCGCGGCAACTGTCCGCGGACCGAAAGTGCGTACAAGGCGCGTGGCGAGCAGAAGGCGTCCGCTACCAGGTACCCGGATGTCGACAGGACAATGGCCAGAATCATCAGCCGCGAGCCCCACGGCCCAATCAGGATTTCAGCAACGCTTACCAGCGGCGCCGTCGCTACGGGTAGCCGTGCACCCAGGACGCCTTGCGCGACCAGTTGGATGCCCATATAAAGGACAACGACGACAACGGCGGCCAGAAGGATTGCCCGCGGTATAGTGCGTTCCGGGTTCCGTACCTCTGCGCTGGCATAGAGACCGCTTTCGATGCCGGTGAATGCAAAAAACAGCAGCACCGTCGCATTTCCGAGGGCGGCTGGCGTAGGTACGTGCGTCCACCGAAGGTTGGCCGGATCAATCGCCACAATACCTATCAAAACGATCCCGACCAGCGGCACAATTTTGATCAGCGCCATGGCAACGGACAATCGCGATCCATGTCGCGCGCCTCGTACATTGACCACTGCCAGACCGGCATAGAAGGCCAGAATCAGCGCCAAGCGCGGACCCGTCGTACCCAGATCCGGCCACGCACTGGCCAGCGTATCGATCCAGAGATTGGCGACGGCAGCGCTACCCGATACACATGAAACCCACATCAGGGTTCCGACCATGCCACCGATAGCCGGCCCGAATGGAACCGTTGCGTAGGCGAAGGGCCCGCCCGCCTCGGTCACCCGACTCCCGGCCTCCGCCAGACAAAGCCCGACCAGGCCGAGGACAGCCGCACTGACGATGTAACCCAATACCGCTGCGGGTCCGAGAGCCGCAGCGGCCAGCGCCGGCAACCCAAATATGCCGGCACCGACTATGCAGTTGAAGGAGGCAAAGGCGACCCCGCCAATTCCAAGCACGCGCGGCGGCGAGACGGCAGGTGATGGCAACGGCGGGGCTCCGAATTACGGCGCTTGGAAGGACGCGCCGCGCTAGTGTTTCATAACATGCGATTGGCCACTAGCAGCGATTCGAGCGCCATCGGTGACGGCGCTGTATCGATTTCTGTTGTCGCCAGGCCCGTGCCGGGTGACGCCCGGTCGTCGCAGGGTTCCGATCAGGACACAGCTTAAGCCGCTCCGGCGGTGCGCGCGGCAAGAGCCTTGAGAGCCTTGAACCGACCGGTGGGGGACAGATCCTCACGGGCGGCCTGGGCGGTCCAAAGGGCGTTGCGCCGCGCGACGAAATCGCTGCCGGACAACCGCTCAAGCGAACAGGCTTCGGCGAACAGGAAGCCCTGGCCGGCAACGCAGCCCAACGCCAGCAGCTGGGCGACCTGGGTTTCGAGCTCGATGCCTTCGGCCACCGTATCCAATCCCAATGTCTCGCTGAGAGTGATTACGGCGCGGGCCAGCTCCGGCCCGTTGTCGGAATTGGTCAGGCGACTGACGAATGAGCGATCAATTTTGAGAATATTGATCGGGAACCGATGCAGGTACGACAGCGAGGAGTAACCAGTGCCGAAATCGTCAATGGCGAGCCGCACGCCGAGTTCCTTTAACTGCCGCAGTCGCTCGAGATTTGCGTCAGTGTTGTACATCATCGTGCTCTCGGTCAGCTCGATTACCAGATTTCCAGGTTCGAGACCGGACTGCCGCAATGCAGCGGCCACATCTTCCACCAGATTGCCGTGCTGCAGGTGGTGGGCAGAGATGTTGACCGCGACACGCAGCTCCGCGCCGCCGGCCACCGATCCGCGCCAGGCGCGCAGATCATGGCATGCCTGCATCAACACCCAGCGGCCGAGCTTGATGATATGGCCGCATTCCTCGGCGACATGAATAAACATATCAGGCAATAGCACACGGGCATTTGGATGACGCCAGCGTACCAGCGCTTCGACGCCAAGGAGGCTGCGCGTACCCAAATCGACGATGGGCTGATATTCGAGAAAGAACTCATGATTCTCGAGCGCGCTGCTCAGTTCGGCCTCGAAGCGCAACCGCTCGTGCAGCAGTTCCTGCATCTGGGGCTCAAAGGTCACAAAGCGGTTCTTGCCGGCAGACTTGGCGTGATACATCGCGATGTCGGCATTACTCAGCAAAGCCTCGGCGCCAACCTGGGGCGTGGCGAACGCCACGCCGACGCTGGCCGCCACATGGGTCGCGCTGGTGCCGAGCATGAAGGGCTGTGCCAGTGACGCAATCAGCGACGCGGCCACACGCTCAACTTCGCTGGTGGTACCGATGCCCTCGAGCAGCACGGCAAACTCATCGCCACCAAGACGGGCGACGGTGTCGGAGGAGCGCGTGCACTTAACCAGGCGCTGCGCCACCGCCTGCAGCAGCCGGTCGCCGGCTTCGTGACCGAGTGAATCGTTGATATTCTTGAAATTATCGAGGTCGAGGAACATGACAGCCACCGACGAGCGGCCATGTTGCGACAACGTCAGCGCGTGTTGCACGCGGTCGCGGAACAAATTCCGATTTGCGAGCAACGTAAGCGGGTCATGAAAGGCTAGCTGGCGCAACTGCTCCTCGAGCGCCTTGCGTTCGGTGATGTCGCGAAAATTGAGCGCCAGGCCGTTCACCGCCGGGTCGGTTAGCAAATTGCTGCCGACGATTTCGAGGACGTAGTGAGTTGGGTCACGTTCAATCCGCAGTTCGACCGGGCCGACGGTACCGTGCGGCGTCGCCGTCACGTCCGCGAGGAATGCGCGCAGGCGCTCGCTGTCCTCACCCACCCACAGATCAAGGAGATTGGTGCCGGCGACATCCTCCGGCTTTAAGCCCAGGGTACGTTCTGAAGCCGGTGAGGCGAAGCGCAGGGCGCCATCCGGGGCCACAATCATGATGACGTCGGAGGCATTGGCTATCAGCGACTCGTAGCGGTCTTCTACCAGCCGCGCGGCGCGCCGTTCGCGTGTAGAGGCGTCCTCGCGCAAGATGACCGCCTGGCGGGCCATCAGCAACAATGTCAGCGCGAACACGATCATCGTCATGATGGTTGCGGGCCGCCCGATGTCCGTCCGCGTGAAATAGACCAGCACGAGAAAGGCAATCAGCATTGCCGCGTAGGGCAGCGAGCGAGCCAGCGTGTCCGAAGAATTCATGGCCGACGGCGCGGCAGTCGCGGTATCACGCAACTGTTCGCGCCCGGCCGCTGCCAGCGGCAGGTAGCAGGACAGATACAGGATGTCCTGCAGGCCGCCCGGCAAATAGTAGCCGCCGACTTTCGCGAGCGACCACAGGATGTCGGCAAGGAACATGGTCGCGAATCCCGCCACGAGAAACAGCGGCACGCGCCGTCTGCTCGCGTTGCCGGCTCCGGTCAGCAGCAACACGCCCAGCATCAGCAGCAACAGGCAGTCAAATGCGGCATAGGCCTGACTCAGCGCATGCTTCAGGACGTCGACTTCGGTGACCGACGCGGCCGGGCGGATTACCAGGAACCAAAAGAACGCGCCGAAACCGACCACGAATATGGTCGCATCGAGTGACAATTGCGCCCACGGTATCTTTACGGCCGTGGCGCGGATGAGGTACAGCGCCGCTATGAACAGTGCCGGATAGAACGCGGAATAGAAAATGTCAGCGGGCCCCGGAAATGGATCGTGGTCGTGCAGCCAGCCGTTGATGGCAATCACGTTGCCGACCAGGTATTGCGCGAGCGCAATCGATAACCAGATCCATGCGGTCCGCAACGCGCCTTTGGGCAGATGGCGCGCGACCACGAAGGCAATGATCACACTGGTGAGATTTGCTGGCGCGTCGGCAAATAATCCGACATATCGCGTGACCTTTTCCCCGCCGAACCCGGTCAGCATCCAGGTCGCGCCGATGGCGACGTAGATTATCAGCGCGATCAAGAGCTTGCGGACCCAGGTCGGCGCGCTATCGAGGCGAATCCGCTGGGTCCGTATGGTTGTCGTGGCCGTCTCGGCTTTCTCCGCCCCGTCCGCTGAGTCGCCGAACGGGCGGCTGAAATGTATGTCGGCCATTATTTGTTGAATTTGAGGCAAATAGCGGTCAAATCATAGGTGACTTGCACGCTCATGTGACGCAGTTCTCACGCACGAGTGAACGCTGTCTCCAAAGTGCCAAGTGGAGACGGTGAGATTGCTAGCGGCGGTCCAGCGATCTTGCCTTTTTTGCTGCCGGTCTTGGTGCTGATTTGCGCACGCCAGCGGCAGCTTTCCTGGTCAAGGACTTAGGGTTGCGCCCGGTGCGGCAGATCGCCGGCAGTTCATCTGCCGCACGCGACCAGTGCGGGTTCAGTGAACGTGGCTTCGCAGCCCCGCAGCACATCGTGCGGCGACACCAGAGTCGCCAGCGGATCTACTGGACGCCATATTGGCGAGTCAGATAGTCCACCAGCGCAGGAATATCGCTCTCGGCAATCGGCGCACCCATGACCTTCTTCATCTTGCGCACTTCGGCTTGCCAGCCTTCCGATTTCAGGAAGCGCGAATTCATCTGAATATAGTCCAGGCTGTGGCAGATCGAGCATTGCGCCACAACCGCCGCGGCTGCGGCGTCGTCTTTCAGTTTGAATGTCGACTCGCCGGCATTTGCGTGCAGGCTGAAGAGCACCACAGACACAAGGCTGAAAAGCTGCAGCGGCTGAGTTATGGACATTGGCTATACCACCATGAGCTCGATTCTCTGAATTACATTGTTGTGATATCCGGCCGCATTAAAGATCAGCGATTCGGCCTGGGTGGCACCCTGTGCGTTGGTCGCACGCGCCATGACGGGCACGGCGCCCTTCTTCATAGGAACGAAGCGAAATTCCCAGGGCCGAAATGAAAAGCGACCGAAATCATCGCCCAGGGTTGCACTGGACCAGGTTTGGCCTGCATCCAGAGAGATATCCACTCGCCGGATACCGTGCCCGCCGTCCCATGCGACGCCACGCAGATGGACGGGCACGGCGGCTTTAACGCGCTGGCCCGCCGCGTGACTCGTAATCATGGAATTTACAAGCATCTCGGTGATCGGTGTTGTGGTGTCGTTCGCCTGTGACGGAAACCAGTCATTGACGGGAAACTTTCCCTTGGGAATCCGATAGGCGGTATTCATCCAGAAACCCTTCAGGGGGCTGCTGAGAGCTTCGATGCTGTTGACTTGCTTCATCCAGTAGGTCGCGACCCAGCCAGGCACGACAATGCGGGCGGGGAAACCGTTCCATAGCGGCAGCGGCGCGCCGTTCATTTCGTAGGCGACCAAAGTCGTGTCTTCCAGCGCCTTCCAGTTCGGCAGGCTCTTGACGAAAGGCGGGGTCGCATCCAGTGCGGCGCGATCGCCACCGTGGAACGCGACCTCGACTGCATCGTTCCTTATACCGGCACGCGCCAGGATGTCCCGCAGGCGCACGCCTTTCCAGCGCGCATTGCCGATGGCCCCTGAGCCCCATTGCACGCCTGGCACGTGCGGGTCGGAGTAGCCGCGGCGATTCCCCGCGCACTGGCAGACGGCAACGATTTCAACGGCTTCGAATTCCCGTTTAAGTTGCTCAAGGCTGAGCGTCAGCGCGTGTTCGGCGCTCTCGCCACCAACCTTAAGCGCCCAGGCGTCGGCTTCGATCTCCGGAATATTGGACAGGTGCCAACGCACAAAGAACTGGTCGTTCGGCGTAATGGGCGATGCGAATCCGGCCAGCGGTGTCTCGTAATTAGGTGGCCGGTAGGAGCGTTTGAGCAGTGGCCTTTTCCCGGGCAGCGCCTCGAGCACCTCCGAGTCCAGCGTGCCTTGCGGCAGATCAGCGCGCGCGCGGGCCGCACCGAGGCCGGCGCTGGTCAGTAATAGGCCGCTTACGGCACCTTGCAGGACGGAACGCCGATTGGGCATTGATCGATCCCCGCGCCTGGGTTGATGGCGCTGACTCCGGAGGCGCACAAATCATCGCATGTGCCTCACAAATACAAAAGCTGCCCCCTGAGGGCCACAGCAGCAAAAATGACCGGTCAGCTTCGGTCGCAATGCAGACCGATTTTCCCGGCCATTCAGCCGCTTCAATGGCCTTGCCGCTACGCGGATACCTTGAGATCGCGGGCGCGCGCCTCGGGACCTAACGCGGTGACGAGGATGAGCGCTATGGCGACCACAGCCATGGTCCAGGACAGAATCCACGCGTAGTTATCGCCGTGCGACTCGGCGATTCCGGCCTGAAACGGCCCCATCCGCGACATGGCAAGGTTGCCAAGTTGATAGGCGAAGCCTGGCAGGATCGCGCGCACCGACGGCGGCGACAGCTCGTTGAGATGGGCAGGCACGATGCCCCACGCCCCTTGCACCATGAACTGCATAAGAAAGCCGCCCACTGCGAACATTACCGCCGTTTGGGAATACGCCCACAGGTAAATCATCGGTAGCGCCAGTGCGGCTGCCAGCATGATCGCGCGCTTGCGCCCGATTCGCTCCGAAAGCGTTCCAAAGAAGATGCCGCCGATCAGTGCGCCAAGATTCATGACGATCGCAACATTGCCGGTCATTTTTGCCGAAAAGCCATGTTGCTTCTGCAGGAACGTGGGATACAGGTCCTGCGAACCGTGCGAGAACGCATTGAAACAGGCCATCAGCACGACCAGGTACAGGAACGTCGGAAAGTAATTTTTTAGCGCATTCCAGATCTGCGCGGCCGATGCGCGCTGCGTTGTGGCGTGGGCCACCCAAGCAGGCGATTCTTCGACGCCAAAGCGGATATAGAGCACCAGAAACGCCGGCGCTACGCCGATAACAAACATGCCGCGCCAGCCGACGTAATCAAAAGCGTAGGCAAACACGATCGAGGCCAGTAGGTAGCCTATTACGTAGCCTTCCTGCAGTAATCCGGAGAAGAAACCACGGCCCTTGGCCGGCAGTGTCTCCAGGGCCAAGGCAGCACCGACGCCCCACTCGCCGCCCATAGCGAAGCCGAACAGTGCGCGCAAAATCAGCAGCGTTGCCAGGTTGGGCGCGAAAGCGCTAGCCAGTTCGACCGCCGAGTAACTCAGGACGTTCAGCATCAGAATTGGCCGCCGGCCGAATTTCTCCGCCAGCCAGCCAAACACCAGCGCACCGAGGGGACGGAACGCCAGCGTGAGAAAAATTCCTTCCGCCACCGCCTTTACATCGGTGTGGAACTCCGCGCTGATCGACTTTAGGCAGAAGACGAAAATGAAGAAGTCAAATGCATCCAGCGACCAGCCGCCGAGCGAGGCGAAGAAAGCGTTTCGTTGCGGTTTAGTGAGTGCGCGGTAGGCGTCAAACATTTTGTTATTGCAACCCCAGATTGTTCTTATCCATCCGACTGGAACCGGATTGGGGGGACGGTCGCTGCACCGCCAAGCCGGCGCCGTGGGCTAGCGCTCAAGGCTCAATTACACCTCGCCTGAATAAATTGCAAGCCACGGCCGCCGGTGGCCAACTTAAGTCTGATGCGTGGTGTTTCACGCGGCCCGGACCTCAAGCAAATGGCCCCCCCCAGCGACGAACTGTCTGTTTGACCCGTGACGTCGTTGAGCGGCCAGGATCGGCCGATCACGCTGGCTGATTGCAGCGGGTTTCGGCCAGCCGCAGCTCCCGAGGCCAGCGATCAAATGAATCGATTTGATGCGCCAACTTAGCCTGATTATTAAAACCTGAGGGCACTGCCGGGGAGGCGATTATCCGCAGGCCACGACGGGCAATTTGAGCTAGTCGGGCGCCCGTGTTAGTTTACAAATTCACCCGCGCCGGAGGGGATGGTTTTTCAACCGGAGCACGCGCGACTAGAAAAAATAATCCGCGGTGATGCCAACTCCTAGGACGCCAACACCGCGTTAAAAATCGAGGGCAGAATCATGTTCACCCAATTGCTGGACCCGCTCGGTAACCTGACGCTGACTTGCCTGATAGCACTGGTACCTGTGGTTTCGCTACTGGTCATGTTGGCGGTATTTAAGCTGCCGGCATGGCTGGCGACGCTGCTCGGCTCGGTCATTACCTTTGCGCTCGCTGTGTGGGCCTGGAAAATGCCCGTCGATAGCGGCGTCCACGCCTATCTCTACGGTGCGGCGACCGGCGTCTGGAACGTCGACTGGATTACCGTCTGGGGCATGGTGCTGTTCAACACTCTGGCTGTGAGCGGCATTTTTGAGAATTTCCGCCGCTGGCTGATTGCGCAGGGCAGCGTCGATGTGCGCGTCCAGACCTTACTGTTCGCCTGGGCATTTGGCGCGCTGCTTGAAGGCCTGGTCGGCTTCGGCTACCCGTGGGCCGTGGTGGCGCCGATACTGATGTCCTTAGGGATCACCGACCTGAACGCCATCCGGGTCGCAGCGATTGCCAACAATGCGCCGGTGTCGTACGGCGCGCTCGGCGCACCGATCATCGCGCTGGCCGCCGTAACCGGTTATCCGCTGCTCGCGCTTTCCGCTTCGGTCGGCACGGTGGTCGCGGTGCTCGCGTTACTGCCGCCGTGGATACTTCTGTATCTGGTCTCCGGCAAGGAGGGCATGAAGGGTGGCTGGCCGCTCGCTGTGGTGGGTTCGCTTGGCTATATCGCGGGCCAGTACCCGGTTGCCGTTCATTTGGGTCCTTACCTGCCCGATATTACCGGCTCCATTGTTTGCTTCATCGCGCTGCTGACGCTGCTTAAATTCTGGCAACCTAAGACGGTGCTTAGCTACGGCGGCGTGGCTGTCGACGCCGCCACAGCGAGCAAGAACCGTGGACACGGACTGAAGCCGGGTGAAGTGGTGCAGGCGTGGATGCCGTTCGCGGTACTGCTGATTGTGGTTGCCGCCTGGACCGGACCCTGGTCGCCGTTGCCAAAAATCAGCTGGTTCAGCGCCAAAGCGGTTGCTTGCTCAGCGGCAGCCGCCTGCAGTGCGGCTAAACCTGATGTCAGCGCAGTGTTTAAATTTGCCCCGTTCGTCGGCGGCACGGCGATTCTGGCATCCTGGATCGTGGTAGCCGTATTGCTGCTGTCGATGGGCAGGCTGAAGGCCGCTCAGATCGGTGAAGTGTTCCGGCGCACTTTCCGGCAGATGTGGGGTGCGTGCCTGGTCGGCGTGTTCATTTTCGGTTTGGCGTATGCCTTCAATTACTCCGGCATGGCATCTTCGCTCGCGAAGGGTTTCTCGAGCATGGGTACCGCCTTCATCATTGTCTCGCCGATACTGGGTTTCATTGGCGTTGCGTTGTCGGGTTCGAACACCTCGACCAATGCGATGTTCGGCAAGTTTCAGGCGTTGCTCGGCGTGCAGCTCGGCCTGCCTATCTATCTGTTGCCGACGCTTAATTCGGTCGGCGCGGAGATCGGCAAGCCGGTGGCGCCGCAGACTGCGAGCGTCGGCGTTTCAACCAGCAAGTTCGTGCGTAAGGAAGGCGACGTTATCCGGCACAACTTGGGCTGGACCGTCGTGCTGCTCATCTACCTGATCCTCATCGCGGTCGGGTTCTACCTGGTGCATCCTGCCGTCATGACGGCCGGTTAGCAGGCGGGTTACGGCCGTCGCGCTCGCTGTTGGCGCGGCGACTGTTACGGCCGTACGGCGATAACTGGGGCCCGCGCCACTACGACTGCGGCCGGATGATAGTAGTAGCCGCGGGCCGGCACGACCACGCAACCGGCCAAGGCTAAGAAACCCAGTGAGATCACAGAAATAAAAAGGCGTTTCATGAGTCATTCTCCTTAAGGATGTTTGTCCTTACTGACCCTAACGCCGGGCTGACTGCCGGGGCTGACAGCATGAAGACAAATTAACCCAGGGCTGGCGGGCGCCCCTTTGTTGAGCCTGTGGCTGATTTCGAACGCGCCGCCGCCCAGCGGGTGCTTGACAATATGCAGCGCCAAAAAGCCGCAGGCAATTAGAGCAGGAGGGTGAACAAATGAAGACGCCCAAAAACCAAAGTGGTCGTGATCAGCACGCTCCGGCCAATTCCTCCCGACGTGATTTCGTGGTGATGTCGGCAGCGGCGGTGGGGCTGATTGCTGCGACCGGATCGGCCGGTGTCGCCGAGCCGCTAATTCTCGAACGCGATGTCCTAATCCGCACAGCCGATGGGCTCTGCGACGCAGCTTTCATTTATCCGGTGCGCGGTGCGCATCCGGGCGTGTTGATCTGGCCCGACATATTCGGCCTGCGGCCGGCCTTTCGCGACTTTGGCAGGCAACTGGCCGCTCAGGGGTATGCCGTGCTGGTGCCCAATTCGTTTTATCGGTCGGCCAAGGCGCCGATATACGCCGACGTTGCCAGGATCAGTTTTCAGGATCCGGCCGTCCGGGCAAAGATGGATCAATTGACCGCGCCGCTTAATGGGCCTGGCGCGATCGAAGGCGACGCACAGGCGTTCATTGCATTTCTGGATGCGCAACTGCAAGTCAACAAGGCAAGAAAGATTGGCACGCAGGGCTATTGCATGAGCGGCCCGCTGGCCATGAAAACCGCCGCGGCAGTGCCCGATCGGGTGGGTGCCGGCGCGACCTTTCACGGCGGCGGAATGGTGACTGACAAGAGCGACAGTCCGCATCTGCTCGCGTCGAAAATCAAGGCGCGGATGTACATCGCCATCGCCGCGAGCGACGATGCGCGCCAACCGGACGCCAAAGATAAGCTGCGTGAGGCTTTTGCCGCGGCAAAAGTTGCCGCCGAGGTTGAGGTTTATCCAGGCACGCAGCACGGCTGGTGCGTGCCGGACATGCCGGCCCGGGACGGCGCGCCGATTTACAACAGGCCAGCAGCTGAACGCGCGTGGGCTAAGCTGCTCGCCTTGTATCAGGCGGCACTTACCTGAGCTATAAGGCGCTTCAAAACGGTAGTCGTCGCCGGCGGGTTAGCCGTTGCGCACGCCGCGTTACGGGGAGTCCTGCGGCAGCCCCAGGCCGGACGGTCCGCTGCGCTGTGGAACCTTTGGACTGAAATCCCAGTAATCGGCGGCTTCGGCCGTCCAACCGTGACACGCCAGCTTCAGCCCGGTCGGTTCGTCCACGGAACCGGCGGCGATTGAATAATAGGGCGCACCGAGCTCGTGCCAGAAAAGTCCCGAGCCGCAGCGGCCGCAAAAGCCCCGCTCCGCCTCCGCCGAAGAGCGGTACCACTGCAGAGTGTGCCGGTTATCGAAATGAACGTCTTCTACCTTGGCCATCGTGCCGGTCCACAAGCCGCCCGTGAACCGCCGGCAGCTGCGGCAATGGCACGCAGTGACGGTGCTACGCAGCGGCCCTCGCACTGAATATCGCACCGAGCCACACAGGCACCGCCCGGTCGCGCGTACCGGATTAAGGTTTTCGGCCAAGGTTTTTGCTCCAGTTAGAGGTGCGGGTTGCGACCGGCAAGCGCGCCGAATGTCTACCGGCGTTGCAGTCGCGGCTAGCGGTTGCGGTGTGCAGGCGCAGACCGGTGAGGCGGATTTGGGTAGGCGGCACGGTTACTGGCTGCGGGCTGCCGTCGCGGCGCGACGTAGTGCCGTCGACCGTAATAGCCGTAGACGCCGTCAGCGCCTGGGTAGGCGCCGTCCGCTCCGTAGTCATCAGAGGAGTATTGCGCCGGCGGGTATCCGGTATCCGGAGAAGGGGGCACATAGGAATTCGGTTCGCGCAGCGCGATCAGCCGCGACTCGGCGCCAGGCGGGCAGGGGCTGTCGGTAAAGGTTGTCGTGGAGCCTTGGACACATTCGAAAACATAGGATTGTGGAGCGGTGTCAACCTGTTGAGCAGTATCTGGCGCTGCGTCGGCAACCGGCGCCATATCTGTCGTCGCCGACGTATCAACCGTGGTCATCGCCGGAGGCGGTGCAATCGATGCGATGGCGGTTGCCGGCAATTGCATGGGCGCCGACTCAGGTGCAACGTTCCCATTTGGCGTGAGCACCGAGGCCACGGCCAGCACGGTCGTGCCTAATCCTAGAAGTGCGAATGCTCGCATGGTGCCGTCCTGGCAGTTCGGGACGTGATAGCCATGCCGCCAAGTGTAGCAGCCGCCCATGCCGCTGCATTAATTTGTGGGATGTCAACATAAGCGGCGGTTGCTCTGCCGCAGCGCCTCGCACTGCGACAATCGCCGCCGCCGCTGATGCCGGATTCCGACCGATGCTGGCGATATTGCGCTACGGGCTCGTACCCGGTTCGACCTGCACGTCTTTGATGTCGCCACAGCTGGCGCCAAGCCACCGGGCTTTCAGCGTCGCATTGATGTTCGTGGTTTGGCCGCCGTGGGTGATCACCGAAACGACGTTGCCCGACATCTGGCTCCCGCCGTCGCTCTGGACGTGCGTGGTGATCGACATCTTTCGATCGCCGTCGGTGCACTCATTGCGCACCTCAAATTCACTGCCGGTGTTGGTGACCACGGTGCTTTGGCAGTTGCTGGCGTTGCCACGGGCGGCACTGAAGCCCCGCGCCTGCTTCTCCGGAGTCATGCATTCCTTGACGACGTGGGGGCCCATCCGCGACTGCATCGCGGCCATTATCTGTGCGCGCCTGTCGGGCGGGATATTCTGCAGCTGTGCATCGCTAAGCGGCGGCATACCGCTCATCTGCGGCTGCACCGTGATTTCCCACAAGCCAAGCTTCATGTTCATCTGCGGCGTATCGGCAGCGCGCGCCGTGGATAAAGCCGCAAGACCCGCCCACAGCCCGCATAGCAAAGTTAATTGCCTGGTCGACATGCCACACCCCGCTTTTGGTACCAATGTTGTTGGAGATTCAGCGTTTGGCATCTTATCGTGCCGGCCCGAGCCGCACTATTGATGATCGCCTAAGCCAATGATTTGGATGATTTAATGGCTGCCGGCGCCTGATACCGAAAGGTCTGGGGGGGGCACGTTAATGAACTTTAACTTTGGGCTCATCCGGACTTAATCGCGCGCTCGGTAGCATCAGGCCGATAACAATCTTGGAATGGACACGCGGGCCGGGACTCGTGTGCCGGGGCAGCGCCGTCGGGTGGTCCGTACGGCGAGCCACTGCCTCTGTCAGGCAGCACCGCCGTCCCCTGGGTGATGAATTTGCGGCTGAGGATCTTCGGATGCCGGTAAACGATAAGGACACCCGCGTATTGCGCGCGTCGCGCCGCAATCGCGTCCCATCTTCATCCCCGCGGCCCGCGCGACCATGAACGATCCGGCTGCAACCGGCCACTATCATCGCCCGATCATACTGGGCGTAGTGACGCTGCTCGTGCTCGCGTTGGGTTGGATTTGGTTTGCTCACAAGTCCAGCGGCGCGGGCAGCCACGCAGTAGCGGCGCCCATTGTCGTTGACGTCGCGGAAACCATGCGCAGCGACGTGCCGCTGTACCTCGAGGGACTCGGGACGGTCGAGGCCTTTTATACCGCCAAGGTCGCGGCCCGGGTCGACGGACTGCTGGAGCGCGTCAATTTTGTTGAGGGCCAGCAGGTCAAGAAGGGTGATGTGCTCGCGCAAATCGATCCGCGCCCGCTGCAGGCCGCGCTGGATCAGGCTATCGCTACCAAGGCCAAGGACGAAGCGCAGCTCGGCACCGCCAAGCTCGATCTGGATCGATACATAATCCTTGCACCGCAAAATCTCGTCGCCGCTCAGACTGTCGATACGCAGCGCTCGCTGGTCGCGCAACTGCAGGCGCAGCTGAAGATCGACCAGGCGATCATCGATAATGCGCGCACGCAGCTGGACTATACGACGATCACGGCGCCGATCGCGGGCCGCACCGGCATACGGCAGGTCGATCCTGGCAACAACGTGCATGCCACCGATACGACCGGCATCGTGGTGGTGACGCAGTTACAGCCGATCTCAGTGCTGTTTACGCTGCCGGAGGATTCGCTGCCTGGCGTCAGCAAGGCCTTGGCGGCAGGCAGCGTGTCTGTAGTTGCGCTGCTGCGCGACGATAAGACGCAGCTCGATACCGGCACGCTTTCGCTCATCGATAACGAAATCGACTCGAGCACCGGGACCATGCGGCTGAAAGCAACATTTCCGAATACCGGCAACACGCTCTGGCCGGGCCAGTTTGTCAATGTGCGGGTACTGGTGCAGCAACAGCGCGGCGTCATTGTCCTGGCTTCCGCGGCCGTGCAGCGCGGCCCCGACGGCCTGTTCGTCTATGTCGTTAAGCCGGATATGACCGTTGCGGCCCGGACTATCACCACGACCGCCGAGGAAAATGACGGCACGGTCGTCGTCACCGCTGGCTTGCAGCCGGGCGAACGTGTGGTCATCAGCAATCAATACCGGTTGGAGCCGGGCACTCACGTGCGCGTGCAAGGCGCAGCCGCTCAGGCCGCCGCGCTGGCGCAGCGGACCACGCCATGAGCATTTCGGAGCCGTTTGTCCGGCGGCCGATCGCTACCTCGCTGCTGATGGGTGGGATCTTGCTGCTGGGCGTTGTGGCCTGGCCGTTGCTGCCGGTCGCACCGCTCCCGCAGGTGGACTTTCCCTCCATCGTGGTCACGGCACAGCTCCCGGGCGCCAGCCCGGAGACGATGGCCGCTTCCGTGGCGCAGCCGCTGGAATACCAGTTCGCGCAGATTCCCGGCATGACGCAGATGACTTCGACCAACGTGCTCGGCACGACCCAGGTCACGCTGCAGTTTGACCTCGACCGCAATATCGACGCCGCGGCCCAGGACATTCAGTCGGCGATCGACGCGGCCGCCGGGCTGCTGCCGAAGAATCTGCCGGCGCCGCCGTCATATAAGAAAGTCAATCCGGCCGATTCGCCGATCCTGATCCTGGCCGCGCATTCCGATGTGCTGCCGCTGACGACGGTGGACGATTACGCAGAAAACGTCCTGGCACAGCAGATATCGCAGATCCAGGGCGTCGGACAGGTCACAATCGGCGGCCAGCAGAAGCCGGCGGTGCGCGTGCAGATCGACCCTGCCAAGGTCGCCTCGCTGGGCCTTCAGCTTGAAGATATCGCCGGGGTGATCAGCACCGCCACGGTCGATGGGCCGAAGGGCCAGTTCAACGGTCAGCTGCACAATTTTGCTATCTACGACAACGATCAGCTGACCAAAGCGGCGCCGTGGAATAACGTGGTCGTGGCTTACCAGAACGGCGCGCCGGTGCGCATCCGCGACATCGGCGTCGCGGTCGACGGCCCCGAGAACAATCAGCTGCTCGGCTGGCAAAACAATAAACTTGGCATCCTGCTGCTGATTTACAAGCAACCCGGAGCCAACGTGGTGGCGACTGAGAAGCGCGTGCAGAAGCTCCTGCCGAAGGCGCTGCTGGCCGTGCCGCCGTCGATCAAGGTCGATCAGGTGGCGAACCGCACGACGACCATCGCGGCCTCGCTGCGCGATGTGGAATTCACGCTGGTGCTGACGATCGCCCTCGTGGTGCTGGTAATCTTCCTGTTTCTGCGCAATTTCTGGGCGACCATCATCCCGGGCGTGACCGTGCCGCTGTCGCTGCTCGGCACGGCGGCGATGATGTACGCGATCGGCTACAGCCTGGATAACCTGTCGCTGATGGCGCTGACGATTGCGGTCGGATTTGTCGTCGACGATGCGATCGTGATGCTGGAGAACATCCACCGGCATATTGAGGCCGGGCTGACGCCGCTCGAGGCGACACTCAAGGGCGCGCGTGAAATCGGTTTCACGATCATGTCGATCAGCATCTCGCTGGTCGCGGTATTCATTCCGCTGCTGCTGATGGGTGGCATCGTCGGCCGCCTGTTCCGGGAATTTGCGATGACAGTCACCATGACGATCGCCATCTCGGCGTTCGTCGCCCTGACATTGACGCCGACGATGTGCGCGCTGTTTCTGCGCAACGAGCACGAGGTACAGCACAACCGGCTGTACAACATCAGTGAGACGGGCTTCAATTGGATGATCTCGACCTATACCCGCGCCTTGGACTTTGTGCTGCGCCACCAGCGCGCAACACTGCTGACATTCGTGGTGACCGTGGCGCTGACGGTAGTGCTGTATGCAGTAATACCAAAGGGCTTTTTCCCGCAGCAGGACACCGGCATTATCGCCGGGCTCTCGGACGCGCCGCAGGACATCTCGTTTGCAGAGATGGTGCGCCGCGAACGCGCGCTGATGGATGTCGTGGCGCGTGACCCAGACGTGCAAAGCTGGGCTACCGCTATCGGCGGCTCGCGCTCAGTCAACAACGGCTTCGTGGTGATCGGCCTTAAGCCACGCGACCAGCGCAGCGCCACTGCCGATCAGGTCATAACACGGCTGCGCCGCGCAATCGCCAAGGTGCCCGGAGCCACCCTGTTTCTGCAGGCCTCGCAGGACCTGAATGTTGGCGGCCGGCTCGCGCGCACCCAGTACCAGTACACGCTGCAGGATGCCGATCTGAACGAGCTCGACGTCTGGGCCCCGAAGCTGCTTGCCGCCCTCAAGCCGTTGCCGCAGCTGCGGGACGTCGCCACCGATCAGCAGACCAGCAGCTCGATGCTGTCGATGGTGATCGATCGCGATCAGGCGGCCCGCTTTGGCATCCAGCCGTCGCTGATCGACCAGACACTGGACGATGCCTTCGGGCAGCGCCAGGTCACCCAATATTTCACGCAGCAGAACACCTATCACGTGATCATGGAGGTGACGCCTAAGCTGCAGGCCGATCCGCAGACGCTGACCAAGATCTACATAAAATCGCCGGCCACTGGTCAGCTGGTGCCGCTGTCGACCTTTATCAAATACGACGCTCAGCACGTGACCTTTCTGTCGATTAACCATCAGGGCCAGTTTCCGGCCGTCACGTTGTCATTCAACCTGGCGCCGAACGTGGCGCTCGGCCAGGCGGTTGACGCGATCCGCAAGGTGACGACTCAGATCCGGATGCCGGCCACGATCAACGCCACATTCCAGGGAACGGCCCAGGCCTTTCAGGACTCATTGCGGACCACGCCTTACCTGATTCTCGCGGCGCTGGTGGCCGTCTACATCATTTTGGGAATGTTGTATGAGAGTTATATCCACCCGCTGACCATTCTCTCGACGCTGCCGTCGGCCGGCGTCGGCGCATTGCTGATATTGATCGTTTGTCATTTTGAGCTGTCGGTCATTGCGCTGATTGGCATCATCCTGCTGATCGGTATCGTCAAGAAAAACGGCATCATGATGGTCGATTTCGCCATTCAGGCCGAGCGCGACCAGCATCTGTCGCCAGAGGCGGCGATACGTCAGGCCTGTCTGCTGCGGTTTCGCCCGATCATGATGACAACGATGGCCGCCCTGCTAGCGGCCATGCCACTGATGCTGGGCCGCGGCACCGGCTCGGAATTGCGTCAACCGCTCGGGTATACAATGGTTGGCGGTCTGATACTGAGTCAGGCGCTCACCTTATTTACGACGCCGGTTATCTATCTTTTCCTGGATCAGTTCAGCGGCGCCCGGCGGCGCGCGCGGGCCGCCGAGCGGGCGCTGGCGCGGCCGGCCGATCCGGCAGCTGGCGCAACCGCAGCGCAGGGAGTCGTATGAAGGTTTTGCTGGTCGAAGACAACGAGCGCATGAGCCAGTTCATCCTTAAGGGCTTGAAGGAGGCTGGTCATACGGCCGATCACGCGGCCGATGGCCGTGAAGGCATGTTCATGGCCGGCAGCGAGAGCTACGACACAATGATCGTCGACCGGATGCTGCCCGGCAATATCGACGGCCTGGCAATCATCGAAGCACTGCGCAAGTCCGGCAAGCGCACGCCGATCCTGATATTGAGCGCGCTGTCGGACGTCGATGAACGCATTCGCGGCCTGCGCTCCGGCGGCGACGATTACCTGACCAAGCCATTTGCGTTTGGCGAGCTGCTCGCCCGTCTGGACGCACTCATGCGGCGCAGTCAGGGGGACAATGCGCAGGCCAAAATCGAAGTAGCGGACCTGAGCATTGAGCCGTTGACCCGCAAGGTCAGGCGTGGCTCACGGAATATTCTGCTCGCTCCCCGCGAATTCAAGTTGCTTGAGTATCTGGCGCGACACGCCGACCAGGTCGTCACGCGTACGATGCTGCTGGAAAACGTCTGGGACTATCATTTCGATCCACAGACCAACGTCATCGATGTGCACATCAGCAAACTGCGGCAGAAGATCGATGCCGACTTCGAACGCCCGCTGCTGCGCACGGTGCGCAATGCCGGCTACATGCTGACATCGCATGACTGAGCAGCTGCCGCCGTGAGATTGCTGCGCTCATCGGCACTGACGCTCGCGGCCGGCTACATTGGCCTGGGCCTGGCGGCGCTTGGCCTGTTTGCCGCGCCGCTCTGGTATGCCTGGCGGACCACCATTAACGAGGGGCGGGTCGAGATCCTGCAAGCCGATGCGCAGCGGTTCGCGGAAGTATTCCGCCGCGAAGGCGCGGAGGGGCTGGTTGCTTTCATCAAGACGCGTGTCGGCCTGCAGATTGCCGGCGAACGCGTGCTGCTGCTCACTGACCCGAATCTGAAGCCGCTTGCCGGCAATCTGCCCGCATGGCCAAATGCCTTGCCAGCGCAACCCGGCAGCTACACGGTCAGAATTGACGTCGGTAACGGCCCGACTGACGTGGCGGTGGTGGACGAGACCCTGCCGGGCGGCTACCACGTGCTGGTGGGGCGCGACACCGGGCGCTTCCGGCCGCTCGAGCAACGCTTCTGGTATGCGCTTGCGGGTGCAGTGGCGATTCTGTCAGTACTCGGAGTGTGCGGCGGCGTGCTGATCCGGCGCGCGCTGATGGCGCGCATCTTGAGCATCCGCAAGTCGATGGCGGACATTATCCACAGCGACCTCAGCCTACGCCTGCCGACGCAGCGTGGCGGCGATGAGCTCAACACGCTGGCCCTGACAATCAACAGCATGTTTGATCAGATCGAGCAGCTGCTGCATGGCGTACGCAATGTTTCCAATGCCATTGCTCACGATCTGCGCACGCCACTGGCGGAGCTGCGATCGCGACTCGAGGAGCTGGCGCTGACCAAACCCGCGCCAGAGCAGACCTTCGCCGACATCGACGCGGCGGTGGCCGACGTGGATCGCGTGATCCGCATCTTCAATGCACTGCTGCGCCTGGCCGAGATCGACAGCGGCATGCGCCGATCCGGGTTCATCGGCCTCGACGTGACCGAAATTGCGGCGGCCGCGGTGGAGTTCTACCAGCCAGCGGCCGAACTGAAGGGCTCGATGGTGGTACTCAAGGGCGGCGCGGCACGCAGCCGCGGGGACCCGCTGCTGCTCGCACAGGCGCTTGGCAATCTGATCGACAACGCGCTGAAGTACTCGCCCGACGGCGGCGTCATCACGGTCACGGTCGAGCCGGCCGAAAATGGTGACGTAATCATTACGGTCGCGGACCGCGGCCCCGGCATTGCCGACGCGGAAAAGCCCAAAGTGATCGAGCGGTTCTACCGTGGGGATCCCAGTCGCGGAACGCCGGGCGTCGGCCTCGGACTGAGCCTGGTCGATGCGGTGGCGAGGCTCCATGGCAGTCCGCTGGAGCTTGAAGACAACCAGCCGGGATTGCGGGCGCGGATGGTGCTGAAGCAAGATGCGCCACAGATCCGACGTGCCGCGCCGGCGGCTGCTACGGCCGGCAGCCTGAATCAGGAACCCGCCTTCCGTTGATGTCGTGGTTCGACGCGGCGTGCATCTCTATTCGCTGCGGGTCTGTGCCGCACTGCTGACCGGCGCGACTTACCTCGCGTCATGGGGCGCGAATGGATTGCGCACTCGGGGCTGACTGGCGAGTGACCGGCGTCATTATGAAAAAGCTTAAACATGAGGCCGAGCTGTTCAAGGCCGCTTTGCTGGCCGGGATCCGGTACGCCGAGGGTCGCAAGGCTGTCGTGTTCGAGGCCACCGATTCAGCCAGCGACAAGCTGCTTTATGTGTACCGGCTGCTGGTCCACGACAAGCTCATCCAACCGATGCCGGAGGAACAAGTGGCGGAGCGGTCGTTGCGGCATCGGCTGGCGCTGTGGTACGCGAGCCAGCTACCGCCGGATCACCCGCTATTGAAATGAGTTGCCCGGCGGCCGGCGACCCGGCGCCATCCCGGGCGGCCTGGGATTGCATGTAGGTCGCATTCAGACAAGAATATGGTCGGTGGCTGGCATGTAATTTGGCCAGCTCGCCGGATGATCCGGGTGCAGTGGATAATATTTTTTTAAATATCAATGGCCTGGCTGATGGCCGCCCAGCCAAGACAACGGGAGAATCCGTGGAGCAGGGTCCGACACTTAGGAAGAGCCACTTTGGCTTTCTGACGCTGCCGCAGTACTCGATGATTGCGCTGACCAACGCGGTTGAACCGCTGCGCATGGCCAACAGTTTGAGTGGCCAGCTGGCTTACGAATGGTCGATCGCCAGCCTCGATGGCAGCCCGGTGACCGCAAGCAACGGCCTGACCCTGACCCCGACCCGGGCGCTCGATCAGTTGGGCCGCGTCGACATCCTGTTTGTCTGCGGCGGCGTGCAAGTGCGAGAGGCCATCACGCCGCAGCTGCTGCTGACGCTGCGGCGCTTCGCCGAGCGGCACGTCACGCTCGGCGCGCTATGCACCGGCGGCTATGCACTGGCGCGTGCCGGGCTGCTGGACAAATACCGCGCCACGATTCACTGGGAAAACCTTTCGGCACTGCGCGAGGAGTTCCCGCGCGTGCTGATCAGCGATCAGCTGTTTACGATTGATCGCGACCGCTTCACCTGCTCGGGCGGCATCGCGCCGCTCGACCTGATCCTGCACCTGGTCAAGAGCAAGCTCGGAGCACGCATTTCGCAGCTCATTTCCGAGCAGTTTATCGTCGATCGGGTGCGTAACGACCGCGACCGGCAGTACGTGCCGCTGCGGGCGCAGGTCGGCGTGAGCCATGAAAGCCTGATCAAGGTGGCGCAGCTGATGGAAGAGCACATTGAAAAGCCGCTGTCGCTCGATGACATCGCCGCGGCCACCGGGCTGTCGCGCCGCCAGATCGAGCGCCTGTTCAAGCGCCACCTCAATTGCGTTCCAAAAAAATATTACCTGCAGATGCGTCTGCGCCGGGCCCGCGAGCTGTTGCTGCAGACAGCGATGCCGATCATGGATATCACGACGGCCTGTGGCTTTCAGTCGCCGCCGCATTTCTCAAAATGCTACCGCGCCCAGTTCGGCTGCCCGCCGAGCGCCGAGCGGCAGATCCGCCATACCCACCCCGCGGCCCGCGCCCGGTTGCGGCCCGACCCGGTGGTGGCCTAGTTAAGGATAACCGTAGGCGCGGGGGTGGCCTGGCGCCAGGTGTACTGTCCTGCCCGGCAGCGTGGCTGCCTGGCTCGCATTTGGGGGCTGCGTCGCGCAACTGTGTCGCCGGCGGGCATGCACCGGTCGCTAAGCGGCCACCGTGGGCGGCATCTGCCACATACCATTCAATGTGCCCCCGGCCCGTGCGCAGGGCATTGAGCCAGCAGGAGATCGAGCATGACCGATGAGGCTGAAGGCGAATTCGACCTGAATTCTCTTGGCGACCAGGAACTGGCCGAACAGGTCCACGACGATCTGTACAACGGGCTGAAGATCGAGGTCGAGGAGGCCACGCGAATATTCCTCAAGCGCGGCTGGAGCGCTGAGCGCGTGCTCAACGACGCGCTGGTCGAGGGCATGCGCATCGTCGGCATTGATTTCCGTGACGGCATTCTGTTTGTGCCCGAAGTACTGCTCGCCGCCAACGCGATGAAGGGCGGCATGGAGATTCTGCGGCCACTGCTGGCCGAGACCGGAGTGGAGCCGATCGGCAAGGTCGTCATCGGCACCGTCAAGGGTGACATCCACGACATTGGTAAGAATCTGGTATCGATGATGCTCGAGGGTGCTGGCTTTGAGGTGATCGATCTTGGCATCAACAATCCGGTCGAGAAATATCTGGCCGCTCTCGAGGAGCATAAGCCGGACATACTGGGTATGTCGGCGTTGCTGACGACCACGATGCCATATATGAAGGTCGTCATCGATACGCTGAAGGAAAAAGGTATCCGCAGCGATTACATCGTGCTGGTCGGCGGGGCGCCGCTCAACGAGGAGTTCGGCAAGGCGGTCGGCGCCGATGCCTACTGTCGCGACGCGGCCATTGCCGTGGAGACAGCCAAGTCGCTGATTGCGAGCCGGCGCTCGGCGGCGCGGGCGCACTAAAGGCAGCAGGCCCATGGCCAGTTCCGGAGCCGGTGCGCTGATCATTGCCTGCGGCGCGCTGGCGCGCGAGATCGCGGCACTGCGTCGGGCCAACGGCTGGGACACTCTCGACGTTCAATGCCTGCCGGCAGAATTGCACAACGAACCGCAGCGCATTCCTGAGCAGGTGCGGTCCGCCATCCGCGCGGCGCGCGGGCGCTATCGGACCATATTCGTCGCTTACGCCGATTGCGGCACCGGCGGCCGGCTCGACGCCGTACTGCAGGAAGAGGGCGTGGAGCGGATTCCCGGTGCGCATTGCTACGAATTTTTCGCCACCAGTGCGCAGTTTGAGCAGCTGTGCGAGGCCGAGCCCGGCACTTTTTATCTGACCGATTTTCTGGTGCGGCACTTCGATCGGCTGGTCGTGCCGACGCTCGGCATCGACAAGCACCCGCAGCTCATCGGCGAGTATTTCCGCAACTACAAGCGAGTCGTTTATCTGGCGCAGACGCACTCGGAGCCCATCATTGCCGCGGCCCGGCAGATTGCGCAGCGTCTCGGTCTGGCCTTTGAGTATCGCTTGACCGGTTATGGCGAGCTGGCCAGCAGCCTGCAACGCGTCGAGCAAACCGTGCAGTGGGCCGCATGGCCTCGCTGATCATTATCTCCTGGCGTGATATCCCGGCGCAGGTCATCGTCAAGCAGGGCCGCGAAACCGCCAAGGTGCAGTTGACCCACCGTTTTCAGGAAGCCGTCGATCGGGCCGCCATGCGCGCCGGCAAAGGCCGCTCCGATGCTTATCTGGCCGACTGGAAGCGCAGTGCACCGCGACCGGTTTCGTCCGATCTGGCGGCTGAAGCCGAGGCCGAAGCCAAACGGCTTGAGGCCCGTTATACCGACGCTGATCTGGAGCGGTTGATCCGCTCACATGGGCTGGAGGTTGCGCCGGCCGAGCCGGCCCCGGCTGCTGCGGACCCGCTTGGCCATGAGGGCAGCTGATGTATCGCGCGCGCCTGTGGTCAGTTCGCCATGCGCGTGGTCTGAACGCCTTTTATCGCGGCCTTGAATCAGTGCTGGTGGCCTGCAGCGGTCTGTGGCGGCTGATCGGTTACCAGCGCCTGGAGCGCCCGATGGCGGCGACCGAGCGGCTCGTCAAAGGCGTGCTGTTTGACTGCCAGATGTGCGGCCAGTGCGTGCTCAGCGCTACCGGCATGTCCTGCCCGATGAATTGTCCCAAGCAGCTGCGCAACGGACCGTGCGGCGGCGTGCGCGCCGACGGCCATTGCGAGGTGCTGCCGCAGATGCGCTGCGTGTGGGTCGAGGCGGTGGCCGGCAGTGCCCGCATTCCCGGTGGCGCGCAGTCGCTGGCCGCTGCGCAGCATGCGGTCGACCGCCGGCTGCAGGGCAAGTCCTCGTGGCTGCGCGTCGTGCGGGAAAAAACGGAGTCGCCATCGTGAAATTCGAGGACGAGCCGGTCCCGGGTTATCCGCTGCCGATCCTGCCAGGGCACACCTCTCCCGGCCGTTTTGAGCGCGTGCTGCGCGCCGGGCAGTTTGCGGTCACCTCGGAACTTGCGCCGCCGGATTCGGCCGACCCGGAAGAGGTATACGCCCGGGCCCGTGTGTTCGACGGCGTGGTCGACGCGATCAACGCCACCGACGGGAGCGGCGCCAATTGCCACATGTCGAGTGTGGCGGTCTGCGCGCTGCTCACTCGAATCGGCTACGCGCCGATCATGCAGGTCTCCTGCCGCGACCGGAACCGCATCGCCATCCAGGGCGACATACTCGGCGGCGCGGCGATGGGCGTATGCAATCTGCTGTGCCTGAGCGGTGACGGGGTGCAGGCCGGCGATCATCCCCAGGCCAAGCCAGTGTTCGATCTGGACGCAGTCACGCTGCTCGAGACCGCGCGCACGCTGCGTGACGATCATCATTTCCTCAGCGGGCGCAAGATTTCGTTCGCGCCGCGCGTGTTCCTTGGCGCTGCGGCCAATCCGTTTGCCAAGCCCTATGAATTTCGCGCGCAGCGCCTGGCCAAGAAAGTGGTCGCCGGGGCTCAGTTCGTCCAGACCCAGTACTGCTACGACATGCCGCTGCTGCGCGACTTTCTGCGCCAAGTCGAGGATCTGGGGCTGTTCGGCCAGGTGTTCATACTGGTTGGCGTCGGGCCGCTGCGCTCGGCCAAAACGGCCGAGTGGATGCGCAACCATGTGCCCGGCGTCCACATACCCGATGCCATCGTCAACCGGCTGGCCGGCGCCGGCAAGGATGCGGCCCGCGAAGGGCGCAGTATCTGCGTTGAGCTGATGCAGGAATTGCGCGAGGTCCCTGGCGTCAGCGGCGTGCACGTGATGGCCTTTCACCAGGAAGAATTCGTACGCGAGATAGTCGAGCGCGCCGGAGTGCTCGGCGGGCGGGTGCCATGGTTTCCAGGGCGTGATAAATCAACGGAATCTACGAGGGTCGCATCATGACAGACACAGTGATTAGCTCCGCCACCAGGGAGGTAGTCATCGGCTTTGACCGACCCTTCGTCATCATCGGTGAGCGCATCAATCCGACCGGCCGCAAGATCCTGGCCGCGGAAATGGCGGCCGGCGACTTTTCCCGGGTCGAGGCTGACGCACGCGCGCAGGTCGAGGCCGGGGCGCACATGCTGGATGTGAATGCGGGCATTCCGCTCGCTGACGAGCCGGCAATTTTGGCACGCGCCGTCAAACTCGTGCAGTCGATCACCGACGTGCCGCTGTCGATTGATTCATCCATCGTCGCCGCGCTCGAAGCCGGCCTCGCCGTCTATCAGGGCAAGGCGCTGGTCAACTCGGTAACCGGTGAGGATGAGCGGCTCGAGTCGGTGTTGCCGCTGGTGAAAAAATATGGCGCCGCCGTGGTCGCGATCTCCAACGACGAGACCGGCATTTCCGAGGATCCGAACGTGCGTTTTGCGGTCGCGAAGAAAATCGTCGAGCGGGCGGCCGATCACGGCATCAAACGCGAGGATATCGTCGTCGATCCGCTGGTAATGCCGATCGGTGCAATCAACACGGCCGGCCGGCAGGTCATGCAGTTGCTGCACCGGCTACGCACTGAATTGAAGGTCAATACCAGCTGCGGGGCTTCGAACGTAAGCTTCGGCCTGCCCAACCGCGACGGCATCAACGCCGCGTTTTTGACCATGGCGATCAGCGCTGGCCTGACTTCGGCCATCACCAATCCGCTGCATCCGGACGTGGTGCGCGCCTGCATGGGGGCGGATGTGATGATGGGCCATGACCCGCATTGCGCCCAGTGGATCCGCAAGTACCGCGAACCGCCGCCGGCCGGCGCCGCCACCACCGAAGGCGCGGGGCGCGGCCGGCGCGAAGGTGGTCATCGCCGCCGCGGCTGATGGCGCATTGACCGAGCAGGCGAAGCTGACAGCCATGGACAAGCCGGATGCACTGATCGTATTCACGCCGTCGGGTCGCCGTGGCCGCTTTGCGATCGGCACCCCGGTGCTGCAGGCGGCACGGGCGCTTGGCGTGGATATCGATTCGGTCTGTGGCGGCCGAGCCTTATGCGGACGCTGCCAGGTGATGGTCATGGAGGGCGAGTTCGCGAAGCACGGCGTGCATTCGCGCGCTGAGCATGTCTCACCGGTGAGCGCAGCGGAGCAGGCCTACAGCTCGCGCCGCTCGCTGCCGGCGGACCGGCGCTTGTCCTGCTCGGCGCAGATTCTCGGTGATCTGGTCATTGATGTTCCGGCCAGCAGCCAGGTGCATCGTCAGGTGGTGCGCAAGGCTGCCGATGAGCGCGAGATCACGCTCAACCCGGTCGTCAGCCTGCACTACGTTGAAGTTGCGGAACCGGATATGCACAATCCGGCCAGCGACCTGAAGCGCCTCGGCGACGCGCTCAAGCGCGAATGGCAGCTTGCGGATCTGCAGTGTGATCTGTCGTTGCTGCAGACCCTGCAACCAATCCTGCGGCTCGGCCAATGGCGGGTGACGGTTGCGGTGCACGCCCGCCGCCAGATCATCGCCGTGTGGCCCGGGCTGCACGAGCGGGCCTACGGCCTGGCCGTCGATGTAGGTTCGACCACCATCGCTGCGCATATCTGTGACTTACTCACCGGCAACGTGCTCGCCACCAGCGGCGCGATGAATCCGCAGATCCGCTTCGGCGAAGACCTGATGAGCCGCGTGTCTTACTCGATGATGAACCCCGACGGCGCCAGGCAGATGACCGCCGCCGTGCGCGGGGCAATCAACGAATTGATCATTGAAGTGGCCGGCGCGGCGCAGGTGGCGCCCGGTGAGATCCTCGAAGTAGCCATGGTCGGCAACCCGATCATGCACCACCTGCTGCTCGGGATCGACCCGGTGGAGCTCGGCGGCGCACCGTTCGCGCTGTGCACCGATGAGTCGCTGACCGTCAAGGCGTCGGAACTGGATCTGGTGGTGCACCCTAACGGCCGCGTCTACGTGCTGCCGTGCATCGCCGGGCATGTGGGCGCCGATACCGCCGGCATGGTGCTGGCCGAACGCCCGGACCTGGGCCAGGAGCTGACGCTGCTGGTCGATGTCGGGACCAACGCGGAAATTGTGCTCGGCAACCGCGACCGGCTGCTTGCCTGCTCGAGCCCCACGGGCCCGGCCTTCGAAGGGGCGCAGATCAGCGGCGGGCAACGCGCGGCGCCGGGCGCGATCGAGCGCGTGCGCATCGATCCGCGGACGCTCGAGCCACGCTTTAAGATCATCGGCTCGGATCTTTGGTCAGATGAGCCGGGTTTTGACGCGGCCGCCGGGGCGACCGGTGTCACAGGAATCTGCGGTTCGGGCATCATTGAGGTCGTGGCCGAGATGTACCTGGCCGGCATCATCAGCCAGGATGGCGTCGTGGATGGCAGGCTTGCCGCGCGCAGCGAGCGGATCGTGCCTACCGGGCGCACCTTCGCTTATGTGCTGCGCCATGGCGCCAATGTCCTGCAGATCACGCAGACGGATGTGCGCGCCATCCAGCTTGCCAAGGCCGCTCTCTATGCCGGCATCAAGCTGCTGATGGAGCACCTGGGCGTCGAGCAGGTGGATCGGATCCGGCTCGCCGGCGCGTTCGGTGCGCATATCGACGTCAAGTACGCGATGGTGCTCGGCATGATTCCGGATTGCGACCTCGCGCACGTGACTTCGGCGGGCAATGCGGCCGGCGCCGGCGCGCGCATTGCGCTGCTCGATAACGAGGCGCGCACGCAGATCGAGCGGCTGGTGCGGCGAGTGGAGAAGATCGAGACTGCGATGGAACCACGCTTCCAGCAGCATTTTGTCGAGGCGATGGCGATCCCGCACAAGACCGCACCGTTCGAAAATCTGCGCCGGGTGGTGACTCTGCCGGCCGCGACGGTTGTCGAGCCGGCCAATGCTGCCGCCGCCCGCAGGCGGCGATCAGCGCCGCGCCCGCCTTAATCAGGCGGCCGCGGCGCCTAAATATTGGAATCCGGGAACGAGGCCTTGCGCCGCTCGATGAAATCAAGCAGCGCCTCATCGATGGCCGGATCCAGCGGCGGCGCCTCGTACTCGGCCAGCTGCTTTTTCCAAAGTGTATTGGCGCGCTTGGCCATGTCAGTGGCGCCTTCGGCTTCCCACTGCTCGAAGCTGTTGTTATCCGCCAGCGGCGAGCGATAGAACGCGTTTTCAAAGTTCGCCTGCGTATGCGCGCAGCCGAGAAAATGCTTGCCCGGACCGACTTCGCGGATCGCGTCCAGCGCCTGGCCATTGTCCGACAGGTCCACGCCGGCCAGCAGCGTATGCATCATGCCGGCCTGATCCGCGTCCATCACGAATTTCTCGTAGCCCATCGCCAGGCCGCCCTCGAGCCAGCCCGCGGTGTGCAGCACGAAGTTCACACCGGCCAGGCAGGTCGGCAGCAAGGTGTTGGCGGACTCAAACGCTGCCTGCGCGTCCGGGATCTTGGAACCGCAAAGCCCGCCGCCGGAGCGGAACGGCACGCCGAGGCGCCGCGCCAGCGCCGCCATCGTGTACAGCACCAACGCTGGCTCCGGGGTGCCAAAGGTCGGCGCGCCCGACTGCATCGAGAGCGAGGAGGCGAAACTGCCGAGTACTACCGGGGCGCCCGGGTTGATCAGCTGCGTCAGCGTCATGCCGGCGAGCGCTTCAGCGAGCGTCTGCGCCACCGTGCCGGCGATCGTAACCGGCGACATGGCACCGGCCAGAATGAACGGCGTGACGATGGTGGCCTGATTGGCGCGAGCGTATTCCTTCAGCGCACCCAGCATCGTGGCATCGAAGGTCATCGGGGAGTTGGCGTTGATCAGGCTGATCACGACCGTGCGCGGCCGCCCGGTTGCCGGATCGGTGGCGTCGGCGCCGAACAGGATCTTGGCCATCTCCACCGTGTCGCGGGCGCGCTCCGGATGGGTGACCGATCCCATGAACGGCTTGTCACTGTACTTGATGTGGCTGTAGACCATGTCGAAATGGCGCTTGTTGACCGGCAGGTCGACCGGTTCGCAGATCGTGCCGCCGGAATGGTGCAGTGAGTTCGCGGTGTAAGCGAGCTTGACGAAATTGCGAAAATCCTCGATCCGCGCGTAGCGGCGGCCCTCGTCCAGATTGCGTATGAACGGCGAGCCGTAGGCGGGCGCAAACACGGTGTTGTTGCCACCGATCAGTACGTTGCGCGCCGGATTGCGCGCGTACTGGATAAATTCGCGCGGCGCCGTGGCGGCAACCAGTGAGCGGCACATGCCGCGCGGAAAACGGACGCGCTCGCCCTGCACATCGGCCCCGGCGGCTTTGAACAGCTGGAGCGATTCCGGGTCGTCGCGAAAATCAATGCCGATCTCCTGCAAGATGGTATCGGCGTTATGTTCGAGCAGTTCCAGGCCTTCCTGGTTCAGCACTTCATAGTAGGGAATCTTGCGGGTGATGTAGGGGACGAAGTTGTGGGAGCGCGCGGTACGCGCCGCACGTTTGGCGTCGCGACCGCTGGGGCGTCGTCCCTTGGAGGCCTGCGCTGCTTGCTCTTCCATTACGCTCGATCTCCTGCGCCTGAGGCCTTCGGCGACCCGCGCCAGTATCGTTACCGCCCGCTGTCGCGGCCAGCCCGTATGCGGCATTGACTTGTGCAGGAGCGGCATGGCCGCTCTTAAATGGCGGCCCTAGCCGCCAGGAACAGGACTTAAGCGGCGGCTGCGGCGGCGGCGCCCAGCTGCCCGGCCAACGCGCGCACGATCTCGGGCTCGCCGCATGCACCGCACAACTGGCCGTCTTCCTGCAGCAGCACCGGATGGCCGCTGCGCTCGCACAGCTCGATGATCTGCTGCAACTTCATGGACGCCGGGCCGACCACCATGCCACCTTGGGTGGGCAGCGGGCTGTCCTCGGCCACCGTGTGCAGCAACAGACTGGCACCGTCGAAGCGTGCGCTGAGCGCCTGGCCCGAGCCCGCGTGGCGGTGATCCGGTAGCGGCCCGCGGTATCGAGCAGATAGACCGGGCCATCGCGCAGCAACTCGCCACGGCGGCGCATGATCATCGAGCCGGTCAGCACGCTCAGCGGATTCATGTGCTGCACGAATTCGGCGACATGGTCGTGCGCCGGGCGCATGCACGATATCCTGTCGGCGCACCGGTTTGGATGATGCGACCGCCCTCGAGGATCGAGATCTGGTTGCCGAGCTCCAACGCTTCGTCGAGATCGTGGCTGACGAAGAAGATGGTCTTGTTGACGCTGCGATTGCAGCGCCAGCAGCTCATCCTGCAGCTTGGTGCGGATCAGCGGATCGAGCGCTGAGAACGGCTCATCCATCAGCAGGATGTCGGCGTCGGTGGCGAACGCGCGCGCGAGGCCCACGCGTTGTTGCATGCCGCCCGAGAGTTCGCTGACATAGTGCTCGGCCCACTGCGACAGCCCGACCAGCTCCAGCTTCTCGGCCACGATTTGCTGGCGGCCGCGGCCGGTTCGCCGCGCAGCTCGAGCCCGAAGCCGACGTTATCGCGCACGGTGCGCCAGGGCAACAGCCGAATTGCTGAAAGACCATGGCGATGCGTTCGCGCCGCAGCCGGCGCTTGGTGATGCGTGTCGCAGGTGGCCACGTCCGCCACACCGTCGCCGTCGCGCACCAGCACGTGGCCGCGCGTCACCGGCGTTCAGGCCGTTAGCGGCCCGCAGCAGCGTGGATTTGCCGGACCCAGAGAGGCCCATCAGCACGCAGATCTGGCCCGGCTTCGACGCGCAGGTTGGCGTCTGCGACACCCACCACGACGCCGAACTTCTCGGCGATTTGCGCGCGCGTGCCGCCGGCGTCGAGCGCCTCGGTAGCGCAGGCGGATCGCCCGGCCGGCGCCGGCGACCCGGCTCGCCCGTAAAAAGGATATCGACATGCTGGAATTCAATGGCGGCAGTCACTGGCGCGTCCCCGCGTCGGCCGGCGGACTCATGCGATCGAGGATAATGGCCAGCAGCACGATGGCGAAGCCTGACTCGAAAGCCCATGCCGACCTGGACGGTATTGAGCGCCCGCACCACTGGCACGCCGAGCCCGCCGGCGCCGACCAGGGCCGCGATCACCACCATCGATAGGCTCAGCATGATGCACTGGGTGATACCGGCAAGAATGGTCGGCGCAGCACTCGGCAACTCGACCTTCCACAGCAGCTGGAAGTTGGTTGCGCCGAAGGCCTCGCCCGCCTCCCTCAGCGCTCCCGGCACGGAGGCGATGCCCAGCTGGGTCAGCCGTATGGGCGCCGGCAGCGCGAAAGATGATGGTCGAAATCAGTCCCGGCACCACGCCCAGACCAAACAGCACCAGGGTCGGGATCAAATAGACAAAGGTCGGCAGCGTCTGCATCAGATCAAGTACCGGCCGCAGCGCCACGAAATAGCCGCGGCCGGTGCGCCGCGGCGATGCCGATCGGCACGCCGATGGCGGTCGAGAGCAGCGCCGCCACCAGCACCAGGGACAGCGTTTCCAGTGTCGCCACCCAATAACCCTGATTCATGATGAACAGCAGCGCCGCGGCGACAAACACCGCCAATCCGATCGAGCGGCGCAGCACCCAGGCCAGCGCCGCGATGCCGGCGATCAATACCAGGGCCGGGATGGCGAGCAGCAGCCTGGTGACGCCGTTGACGGCGCCGCGGATGGTCCAGGAAATGCCGTCAAAGAAATGCGTGCCGTGCGCCTTAATGAATTCAATGCCGACGGCAACCGTGTCGCCGACCGGAATCTTGTGACTGGTGATCCAGCCGGCAAAGGAATGCGCCTGTGCGGTGCCGGTAATATCCTGCATGGCGAGCAGCGCCGGACGGCCGTCAAAGCTCCGTACGCCGTCGAGCCATTGCGCCACCAGCGCGGCGTGGCTCTTCAGCCACGCGCCGGCTGCCACATCGGGCTGCAAATGCTGGTTGAGGATCGCGTCCATCATTTCGCTTTCGCCGCGCGTGGTGAATTTCAGGTTCTTCAGCAGCCGGCCGACGTTGGGGCACTCGGCGCTGTAACCGGCGCGCGTGGTCGTGAACACCGAATCGCCGCCATAGTTGGGGCCGAAGGTTGCATCACCGCCGGTCAGGTAGCGCAGGTCAAAGCGCATGTTCATCGGGTGCGGATCCCAGGCCAGAAACACGATCGGCCGCCGATCGCGGATGGCGCGTTCCACTTCGGCGAGCATGCCCTGTTCGCTCGATTCAATGAGCTTGAAGGACCCGAGGTCAAACTGGTTCTGCTTGATGATCGTCAGAATCAGCCGGTTGCCGTCATTGCCCGGCTCGATGCCGTAAATGCTGTTGTTGAGCTGCGGGGCAAATCGCGTGATATCGGCAAAATCATGCAGCCCGGCGGCATAGGTGTAGGCCGGCACCCCGAGCGTGTATTTGGCACCGGTCAGATTCGCGCCGATGACGTCAACCGACTTGTCCTCATCATACGGTTTGCGGTCGGCAATCTGCGAGGGCATCCAGTTGCCGAGAAAAACGTCAATGTCCTTGTTCTTCATCGACGCGAACGTCACTGGTACTGACAGCACGGTTACCTGCGGCTGATAACCGAGTTGGTGCAGCACGTTCGAAAACAGCGCAGTAGTGGCCGTCACATCGGTCCAGCCGATGTCCGACAGCCGTACCACCTGGCAGGTGGCCGGCTCATTCGGCGCGGCCGCGTCCTGCGCCTCCGCTCCGCAAACGATCAGGCTCAACAGCGCACCGAACCATGCGACCATGCGCGTCGGGCGGGGCGGGCGAGATCCGCAGTTTCGGAGTCTGGCCGATATCGGCTGCATGCATGCTCCCGTGCGCGCTAGCGTGGCGTGCGCGTCATTCGAGTTAATTTGCATCGACCGGTTCTGTGCACTGGCTGGCCGCGCCTCCGAGACCTGATGGCTTGCTTTGCGTCCCCGTGACCATCGTGCCACAGACGCGGCGCGGCGCTGCCGGCCGCGTTATTTATGACTATTGACCCACCCGCGATCCGGCCTGCATGATTGGATTCTGACATAGTTTGAACAGCCATTTAATCCGTCGCATTATTCGATCGTCAGCAGATTATTAACCTATTGATAATGCTTAATTTTTTACTAGTTTTCTCGCCTCGGTAGGCAGCTTGGTTCGACCGCGGCAGATGCCCGTCAATGCTAAAAGTTGCCGGGCTCAGGACGGGCCAATTGAACAGACAGTCAATTCGCGGCAAGTCGCTGGCCGGGTCGCCGGACCGGGAAGAGGAGCGCCGCCAGCAGCTCATCCAGGTCACGATCGACAGCCTGGCCCAGGTGGGCTATGTCGGCAGCACGCTGGCACAGATCGCAACGCGCGCCGAAGTTTCACCTGGCCTGGTGCTGCATTATTTCGGCGACAAGGACGGTTTGCTGGAAGCAGCCTTCCGCACGTTGTCCCGGCGCGTCGCCGAACAGGTGCGCGCGCGGGCGAAGCTGGCGACGACGCCACGCCAGCGCATTCAGGCCATCATCGATGCCAGCCTCGCGCCGGTGGAATTTGAGCAGCGAACCGGCAGCGCCTGGTTGGCTTTCTGGGGACAGGTACTGCATGTGCAGCGCCTGAAGCGCGTGCAGACGGCCTATCAGCGGCGCATGTTGTCGAATCTTCGCTTTGCGCTGCGACAGCTGGTGTCGGCCGCTGATGCACATTCCCTCGCCGCCATGATCGCGGCGATGATCGACGGCGTGTGGTTGCGCGCCGCGCTGTCGGAGTGGACCGAAGCCGATAGCGAGAGCGCGCGCGGGCTGCTGACCGCTTTCGTCGATGGGCACCTGAGCCAGTGCCAGCCTGCAACGGTGGCGTCCTCCGCACCGCGCCACAGCCCGCCGCAGCGCGCGGACAGCTTCGTCTCGCTCAATCCGGCAACCGGCGAAGTGCTCGCCACCTTGCACATCGCCGGGGAAGCCGAAGTCGAGGCGGCGGTGCGTGCGGCGCAGGCGGCGCAGCCCGCCTGGGCAGCGCTGTCCGGGACCGAGCGTGGTCGCGTGCTGCGGCGCGCGGCGGAGCTGTTGCGATCGCGCAATGATGAGCTGGCCGAGCTTGAAACCCGCGATACCGGCAAGCCAATTCAGGAAACACGCGTCGTGGACGTAGTCTCCGGAGCCGACTGCCTGGAATACTTTGGCGGCCTGGCGCCGACGATCGCCGGTGAGTACCTGGATCTTGGCGCTGCGGCGTTCGGTTACACGCGCCGTGAGCCGCTCGGCATCGTGGCCGGAATCGGCGCGTGGAATTATCCGCTGCAGATCGCCTGCTGGAAGTCGGCCCCGGCGCTGGCCTGCGGCAATGCGATGCTGTTCAAGCCGGCGCACCTGACGCCGCTGACCGCGATGAAATTGCAGCAGGTGCTGACCGAGGCCGGATTGCCGGCGGGGCTGTTCCAGGTGCTGCAGGGCACGTCGGATACCGGCCGGCTGCTCAGCCGCCACCCGCAGGTGCGCAAGGTCTCGGTCACCGGATCGGTGGCCACCGGCCGGGCCGTAATGGCCGATGCGGCGCCGACCCTGAAGCACGTCACCCTGGAGCTGGGCGGCAAATCGCCGATCGTCGTGTTTGAAGATGCGGACCTCGATAACGCCGTATCCGGCGCGCTGCTCGGCAATTTTTATTCGGCCGGCGAAGTCTGCTCCAACGGCACCCGGGTGTTCGTGCACCGCTCGGTGCACAAGGCGTTTCTCGACCGGCTGCTGCCACGCGTTGGCGCGATGCGCATCGGCGACCCGCTCGATCCCGCGACTCAGGTCGGCGCGCTCATTTCCGAAGACCACATGCAGAATGTTCTCGCCTGCATTGAACGCGGGCGCGCCGCCGGCGCGCGCGTGCTGACCGGCGGGCACCGGGTCACCACTGGCGCGCTGGCCAAGGGCTGGTTTGTTGCGCCAACTGTGTTTGACCGGTGCCGCGACGATATGAGTATCGTGCGCGAAGAGATCTTTGGACCGGTCATGAGCGTGCTGGAGTTTGATGACGAGGAGGAAGTGTTGCGCCGGGCCAATGCGACGGAGTTTGGACTGTCGGCCGCGGTCTTCACGCGGGATCTGACTCGGGCGCACCGGGTGATTGCCGGGCTGCAGGCCGGGACCTGCTGGATCAATCACTACAACGTCACGCCGATCGAGCTGCCGTTCGGCGGCGTGAAGTTCTCCGGAATCGGACGCGAGAATGGCCGCGCCGCGATTGAGCATTACACGCAGATCAAGAGCGTGTACGTCGCCATGCGCAATGTCGATTCGCCTTACTGAGCGGCAATCGCGACATGCCAGCCCAGGAATTTGACTACCTGATTGTCGGGGCCGGATCCGCCGGCTGCGTGCTGGCCGACCGGCTGACCGCCGATGGCCAGCACACCGCGCTGGTATTGGAGTTTGGCGGCTCGGACCGCTCGATCTTTATTCAGATGCCCTCGGCGCTGTCGATCCCGATGAACATGCCGCGCTACAACTGGGGCTATCAGACCGAGCCGGAACCGCAGCTCGGCGGGCGGCGGCTGCAGACGCCGCGCGGCAAGGTGCTCGGCGGCTCATCGTCGATCAACGGTATGGTTTATGTGCGGGGCAATCCGCTGGATTTCGAACGCTGGCAGGCGCAAGGCGCAGCCGGCTGGAGCTACAGCGAGGTACTGCCTTATTTCAAGCGCGCCGAGCATCGCGCCGCAGGCGGCGACCAGTACCGCGGTTCATCAGGCCAGCTGCAGACCTGTTACGGTACGCTGCAAAATCCGCTGCATCAGGCCTGGCTGGGCGCGGCGGAGCAGGCCGGCTATCCGCGGTCGGCAGATCTGAATGGCTACCAGCAGGAAGGATTCGGGCGGCTGGATATGACGGTCGGCGGCGGCCGCCGCAGCAGCGGCGTCAATGCCTATCTGCGTCCAGCGATGGCTCGCCCGAATCTGACGGTGCGCACCGGTGCGCTGGTGACCCGCATCGAATTCACCGGCCGGCGGGCGACCGGCGTGCGTTATCGCGTGGGGCAGAGCGAGTTCAGTGCGCGTGCCCGGCGTGAGGTGTTGCTGTGCGCAGGTGCCGTTGCCAGCCCGCAATTGCTCAAACTCTCCGGCGTGGGTCCGGCCGCCGAGCTCGCCAGCCACGGCATCCCAGTGGTGCAATCGCTCCCCGGCGTCGGTGAAAACCTGCAGGATCACCTGGAGTTCTATTTTCAGGTGGCGTGTACGCAGCCGATTACGCTTTACTCGTCGCTCGGCCTGCTCAGTCGGCTGCGGATCGGATTGCGCTGGTTGCTGTTCAAGGACGGATTAGGTGCCAGCAATCATTTCGAGACCGGGGGATTTATCCGCAGCCGCGCCGGGATAAAGTTCCCGGATATCCAGTATCACTTTCTGCCGATGGCCGTCAGCTACGACGGTGCATCGCTGGCGAAGGAGCATGGCTTCCAGGCTCACGTCGGACCGATGCGCTCAAAAAGCCATGGCTGGGTGCGCCTGGCGTCGGCACGCATCGAGGATCACCCGAAAATCCTCTTCAATTACATGAGCCACCCGGATGACTGGACCGAGATGCGCGCCTGCGTGCGCCTGACGCGGGAGTTATTCGCGCAGCACGCCTTCGATCCTTATCGTGGCCGGGAGATCCAGCCAGGCGCCGCGGTGCAGACCGATCAGCAGATCGATGATTTCATCCGCCAGCACGTTGAGACCGCTTACCACCCCTCCTGCACGTGCAAGATGGGTGCAGCCACTGATCCGCAGGCCGTAGTCGATCCGGCCGGCCGCGTCATCGGCCTCGAAGGCCTGCGCATCGTGGACGCATCGATCATGCCGTCGATCACGACCGGAAACCTGAACGCCCCGACTTTCATGCTGGCCGAGAAGCTCTCCGATGCCATACTCGGCAAGCCGCCGCTGCCGCCTGAGGCGGCCCCCTTCTTCGTGGCCGCTGGCTGGGAAAGCAGGCAGCGCTGAACCGCGACAGCGAAAGGTTACCCGACCTTCCGCGCAGTCAAAATTCACTTGGCCGGCTGCGTGAGGCGCAGCTCAGGCTGACAATTGCCCGAATCGACATCCACCGTTGCGCCAAATTCATACACCTCACCCGGCTCGGCGATGATCTTTTGATAGGCAACCGTTGCGCCGCACCGCAACCTGATCTCATGCGCACCGAGCGCAAGTTCGATCGGACCGTGAGGATGTTCCGGCACGACGCCGTCTACCAGCAGCACCGACACGCGGGGTTTGAACTGGCTCATCAGGCGCACGTTGGTGTCACCCGCTGAAATTACGGCGACGCTGTTGAGGTGTTCGGCCGGCACACTCGTCGTGGTGCAGGCACTGGCGAGGATTGCTATGGCAAGCAGCGGCGCACTGAACGCATGCGCTGACAATGCACGCTCAGGCAATGTCGTCCCGGGCTGCTTACTCGTACACGCGGGCCCGTGCTGAATCGCCGTGCCGCCGCTGTTCGGGTCGTCGGCGCCGCGTCGAAGGTGAGGATCCGTAAGTGCCTTTGAACTGCCGCGAAAAATGCGCGCAGTCGGCAAAGCCTGCTTCGACCGCGATTTCCGTCACCGAGCGATCGGTGTTTTCCACCAGCCAGTTGGCATAGCGCATGCGCAGTTGCCGGTACAGCGAGGCCGGGCCCATGCCGACGTGCAAGTGACACAGCCGCTCGAGCTGGCGCATCGACAGGCCAAGTTCCCGGGCGATGGAGGCGATAGCGATTGGCCGCGCGAGGTTCTGCTCCATCAGCAGCAAGGCGCGCCGCACCCGCGGCTCGGTCACAGTTTCCGGCAGCGGCGGATGCGGCTGCGTTTCGCTGCCGTCGCGCTCGCGGTCAAAGAGCAGAATCTGGCTGGCCTTTTGCGCGACCGCGCGACCGAGGTGACGCTCGATTAGGTGGGTGGCGAGCGCGCCGGTGCCGGCGCCGCCGGCACAGGTGATGCGGTTGGCATCGGCCAGAAACAGCCGGTCGGCCACCACCGCCTGTCCGGGAAACTCTTCGAGAAAATCCTGGTAGTGATACCAGCTGACGCAACAAGTGCGGTCCTTCATCAGACCGGCGCGGCACAAAATGAAGCTGCCCGTGCAAAGACCAATCAACGGCACCTCGGCCGCGGCCGCATCACGCAGGTAACGGACCGTGGTTTCATCGAGCTGGTGCCCGGAGTGCAGCAGACCGCCGACGACCACGACGTAGTCCAGCGCCGCCGGATCCAGCAGGTCAGCCGATGGGGTGATGTCGATGCCGCAGCTGGCGCGCACCGGTTCGCGCCGGCTCGACATGGTCGACCAGCGCAGGTTAAGTGGCCGGCTGCGGTCGCCTTCATCGGCCGCCAGGCGCAGATGGTCGGTGAAGATCGCGAACGCCGACAGCGTAAATTGGTTCGCCAGCACGATTCCAAAGCGAGCGGGCGTCGCCCGGTCGCGGCTCCCGGAAACGGCGGTGGCGGTGTCCTGCCACTCAGTCATTGAATGAGCACTCAATATTATTAGGCGGTAGTGCTCAGCTCATCTTCTCCGAAGATACTGCCAGATGCAAGCCGTCTGCGGCGGCGCGCATATTCACTTGAAAGCCTTATTAGATTAGATGGTTAGCGGCATTCCGGCTTTTTTAAAACAGTCGCCCATGGTGGGCGTGAAGATTGAATGCGCATTCAGAACCGGTCCGCAGCGCTCAGCTCACGAATTGCTTTTCGGCCTCGGCGAAGAACTGGGCGAGATAAGGGCCGAACGAGCGCCAGATCTCCAGATGAAAATGCTCCGGCGCCCGGCGCCACAGCACGACCTCGGCTTTGGCGAGCACGGTGCGCGTACACATGCCGACCGGAAACTTCCCCAGACGCAAATCCAGCGGACAGCCGCTGTTCAACAGTGGCGCCGCCTGCGCACCGGTAAGCTCAAACGCGCCCTGGCGATGACCGACATCAACCACGGCGTGATCAAGGCCCGAAAGCTTTGCCTCAAGTTGAGTAGCGAGCGCCGCACCCTGCGGCTCAGGCCCGAGCAGCAATTGCTCATCCGGCCCGAGCCACAGCGCAGCCCATTCGCCGTTGATCGTGGCGCGGCAAATCTCCACAGCGGCGGGAATCGTGGTGCCGGCGAGTGCCGCGGCGATTGCAGTCATCTCACCGCGTACGGTCAGGCGGGCGAGCGGCGCACTGGTGCGCCAGATCGTGCGTTGAGCCGATATGGCTGGCCGGCGCGCGGCAGCGGATTCAGCCATTGAGGCGTTCTCCCTTGGGATCGTAAAACACCGGGGCGGTAACCGTGACCGGGACCGGCCGCTGCCGCGTCGGCACGTACAGTGTCTGGCCGATGCGCGCGCGGCCCGCACTCACCATCGCGAGCGCGATTGAACGGTTGAGCGTTGCGCTGCCATAAGAAGAGGTGACGTGGCCGATGACCGGCATCGGCGCGCGCAGCTCGGGCTTGGCGGTGATTTGGCTGCCTTCTTCCAGCACCAGCTGCGGGTCAGCCGTCAACAGCCCGATGAGCTGCTTGCGGTTCGGATCGCGCAGCGCCGGCTTGGCGAGGGACCGCTTGCCCAGATAATCAGGCTTGTTCTTGCCTACCGCCCAGCTCAGACCGGCATCATCGGCAGTCACAGTGCCGTCGGTGTCCTGGCCGACAATGACGTAGCCTTTCTCGGCGCGCAGCACATGCATGGCTTCGGTCCCATAGGGACAAATGCCGAAATTCTGGCCGGCCGCCCACACGGCCCGCCAGACATCGAGGCCGTAGTCGGCCGGCACGTTGATTTCATAACCAAGCTCGCCGGTGAAGCTGACCCTAAACACCAGCGCTGCTACGCCGGCAATCCGACCACGGGCCACGCTCATGTGTGGCAGCGCCTGCGCGGACAGATCGACCTGCTCGAGCAGCGGCTCCAGCACCCGGCGCGCGTCCGGCCCCTGTACAGCGATGACCGCCCATTGCTCGGTGGTCGAGGTCAGCCAGACCTTGAGCTCGGGCCATTCGGTCTGGCGATAATCTTCCATCAGTGCCAGCACGCGCGGCGCACCGCCCGTGGTGGTCGTGACGTGCAGGCGATCCGCGGCAGTACGGGCCACCACGCCGTCATCAAAAACAAAGCCATCATCGCGCAGCAATATGCCGTAACGGCAGCGTCCGACCGCCAGCGTGCTCCAGTTGTTGACATACATGCGGTTCATGAACTCGACGGCGTCCGGACCGGCGACGTCGATCTTGCCGAGTGTCGATGCATCGAACATTCCGCAGCTGCTGCGAACAGCTAGGCATTCGCGCGCCACGGCCTGGTGCATAGCCTCGCCATTTTTTGGAAAGTAGCGGGCCCGCTGCCACAGTGCCACCGGTTCGAAGACCGCGCCGCGCTCAACCGCCCAGTCGTGCGTCGGCGTGCGGCGGATCGGATCGAACAGCTCACCACGCGAATACCCGGCCAGCGAGCCGAAGCTGACCGGCACATAGGGCATGCGAAATGTCGTCAGGCCCACCTGCGGAATAGGCCGGCCGAGCGCCCGCGAGGCGATGGCCAGCGCGTTAAGGTTGGAAGTCTTGCCCTGGTCGGTCGCCATTCCGGTCGTCGTGTAGCGCTTGATGTGCTCGATCGAGCGAAATCCCTCGCGCACGGCGAGCGCCACGTCGGCGGCGGTCACATCGTTCTGCCAGTCCACAAATGACTTGCGCCCCGTTTGTCCGTTCTGCTTTGGCAGCGCACCGAGCCAGCCGCCGCCTGCCTCGACCTCCGTGCTCACCGCAAAAATTGGCGCCGCGCCGGGATGGCCCGCGGCCGCACAGACCTCGGCCGCGGCGGTGGCGGCGTCGCGCAACACGTTCGCTAAAGCGGCGCCGAGGGCGCCCTGGCAGGCGCCGACGCAACGGCCGCGCTCGGCCGCGCTGCCGGGAACAAAAACCTGCTGAGCCTCGTCCCACTGCAGTTTGCCGCGCGACTGGGAAAACAGATGCACGCTTGGCGTGAAGCCACCAGACATCAACACTGCGTCGCAGTCGATCCACTGACGGTCGCCCGGCGCACCGTCGCTACCGACCGGCGCCAGGCACAGCGCGCTGACGCGCCGCCGGCCACGCGTGCCGAGCACCGTCATGCCGCTCATGATCGTCAGCCCGGCCTGCCTCGCCTGCTGCGCCAGCGGCCCGTTGACGGTCGCGCGCAAATCCGCGAGCGCGGCGATCGCAACGCCGGCGCGCTTAAGATCGATGGCGGCGCGGTAGGCTTCATCGTGCGCGGTGACGATGGCGACGCGGGCGCCCGGCAAGACGCCAAAGCGGTTCAGATAACTGCGCGCGGCGCCGGCGAGCATGATCCCGGGCCGGTCGTTGTGCGGAAACACCAGTGGCCGCTCGATGGCGCCCGTGGCGAGGATGACCTGGGCGGCCCTGAGCTGCCACAGCCGTTCCCGCGGCAAATCTGCCGGCGGCGCCGGCAGCTGATCCGCGAGTCGCTCAGTGAGCGCGACCATATTGTGGGGCAGGTAGCCAAAGGCCTGGGTCCGAGTCAGTACCGTCACATTCGGCCGCTTTGCGAGTCGCGCCGCCGTGTCGCGCAGCCAGGTGGCGGTAGGCGCACCGTCGATCGTCGCGCCGCAGCCGCTGCGCAGCGAGCCGCCGAGCTCGGGCTGTTCATCGCAAAGGATGACCGTGGCGCCGGTCGCGGCCGCGGTCAGCGCCGCCGCCAGGCCAGCGGGCCCGGCGCCGACCACCAGCACATCGCAATGCGCATAACGATGCGCATAGCGATCCGGGTCAGGCTGCCCGGGCGCACGGCCCAGGCCCGCCGCTGCGCGAATGCGCGGCTCGTATAGCCAGCGCCACGCGCTGCGCGGCCACATGAAGGTCTTGTAGTAAAAGCCTGCCGGAATAAAGCGCGAGATGCGGTCGTTGATGCCGCCGAGATCAAAGCGCAGCGAGGGCCAGCGGTTCTGGCTCGCGGCGATCAGGCCGTCGTAGAGCTCGACCTGCGTGGAGCTGAGGTTAGGTGTCTCTCGTGCCGCATCCCGCCGCACCGTCACCAGCGCGTTCGGATCTTCCGGTCCGGTGGCTAGGACGCCGCGCGGGCGATGGTATTTGAACGAGCGGCCCACCAGGTGCACGCCGTTGGCGAGCAGCGCCGAGGCGAGCGTATCGCCGGCATAGCCCTGGTACGCACGGCCGTCGAATTCGAACTTGAGCGGCCGCGACCGATCGATGTCGCTGCCGGTAGCGCAACGCCACGGGCTCATCGCGGCGCTCCGCCGCCGGCGCCCGGCAGGTTGGGGCGCGGCTGACCGATCTTGTAGGTACACAGGAACTGATCGGTGGTCGTGTCGCGCACGGCGTTAAAGAACTGCCCGCAGCCGCGGGCGTGGCGCCAGCGCTCGGCATGCAGGCCACGGGTGTTGGTGCGCCCATACTGGAAATCGGCCCACTGTTCATCGGTCAGTGACTCGGCGGGCGAGGGGCGGGCCAGGTGCGCCTCGCCGCCGTAAGCAAATTCCAGTTCCGGACGAACGCCGCAGTAGGGGCAATGGATCAGCAGCATGGGGGCAACTCAGTGCGAGACCGCGGCGGCCGCGGCCTCATCGATCAGCAGCCCTTGGGCGAAGCGCTCGAGCGTGAACGGCGCATTGATCGGATGCGGCTCATCGTGCGCAACAGTCCACGCCAGCAGATGGCCGGCGCCCGGGGTCGCCTTGAAGCCACCGGTCCCCCAGCCGCAATTCACATACAGGCCCGCAACCGGCGTCTTGGCGATGATGGGCGAGCGGTCCGGCGTCACGTCGACGATGCCGCCCCAGTTGCGCAGCATCCGCAGGCGCCTGAACATCGGGAACAGTTCGCAGACGGCCTCCAGCGTATGCATGCTCACGTGCAATGCGCCGCGCTGCGTATAAGAGGTGTAGGCATCGGTGCTCGCGCCGATCACCAGTTCGCCCTTGTCGGACTGGCTGACGTAGGCGTGGATGGTGTTGGACATCGCCACACAGGGAAAAATGGGTTTGATCGGCTCCGATACCAGCGCCTGCAACGGAAAGCTCTCGATCGGCAGGCGTACGCCGGCCATGTCCATCACCACGGAGCTGTGACCGGCCGCCGAAACGGCGACGCGCCGGCTGCTGATCAGCCCGCGGCTGGTTTCCACGGCCGCGATGGCGCCGTTGGCGTCGCGCCGCATGCCGGTGACTTCGCAGTTTTCAATGATATCGACGCCGAGCGCGTTGGCGGCACGGGCATAGCCCCAGGCGACGGCGTCGTGGCGTGCGGTGCCGCCGCGCCGCTGCAATGCGCCGCCGATGACCGGGTAGCGCAACTCGGTGCCAATGTTGAGCGGCGGACAGAAGGCTTTGGCTTCTGCGGCGCTCAGCCATTCGTTGTCGACGCCGTTGGCGTAGTTGGCGTGGATGTGACGCTTGGCGACCTGCTCATCGTGCACCGTGTGCGCCAGCATCAGCACGCCGCGCTGCGAGAACATGACGTTGTAATTGAGTTCCTGCGACAGCGTCTCCCACAGCTTGACGGCATGATCGTAGAGCGCAGAGCTCTCGCTGAAGAGGTAATTGGAGCGGATAACCGTGGTATTGCGCCCGGTATTGCCGCTGCCGATCCAGCTCTTCTCGAGCACCGCGACATCGCGCATGCCGTGCTCGCGGGCGAGGTAATAGGCGGTCGCCAGTCCGTGGCCGCCGCCGCCGACGATGATGACGTCGTACCCACGCTTCGGCTCCGGCGAACGCCATTGCTCGGCCCAACGCCGCTGGCCCGACAGGCCGCCGAGCAATAAGGAAAGGCCGGAGAATCTTCGCATCGTGTTCGCTTGACTATCCCAGAGCGCCCATCATGGGCTGTCGCTTCCTGCGGCAACGAGCACTTAGCCGTCGCCGAGATTGTATCAATTCGACATAATGCGACATTCGTCCAATATCATCTGCGGCGGTAAGCCGCATCAGCCGGGCCGCTGCCGCTGGCGGCCGGACCGAAGTTACGCCCGCAGCTGCACGTTCTCCGGGTCGTAGGGCGATTCGCGCACCACGGTCGCCTGATACCGCTTGCCGAGGATCTCGATCTGCAACTCGGTCCCGAGCGCCGAGAATGCCGGCTTGACGTAACCGATGGCGATGCTCTGGCCAACGGTGTGGCCGTAGCCGCCCGCCGTCGCCCGGCCGATCATCTTGCCCTTGAGGTCAAACAACGGCTCGTTGCCGGCCGGGTCGGCGTCGGTTACCCCGTGCACGGTCAGCGTCACGAAGTGGTTGGGCACGCCGGCCTGCTGCTGCTTAAGCAGCGCCGCGCGGCCGATGAACTCGCCCTTATTCATGCGCACGAACCGGTCGAGCCCGGTCTCAAACGGCGTGTAATCGCGCGTCATGTCGCTGCCCCACATGCGGTAGGACTTCTCCAGACGGAGCGACTCCATGGCCCGCATGCCGACCATGCCGATGCCGTATTCCTTGCCGGCTGCAAACAGCGCATCGAACAGGTGGTGCGCGTACTCGATCGGGAAGTGCAGCTCCCAGCCGAGGGAGCCGACGAAGTTGACGCGCAGGGTGTAGACATCGACGGCCAGGCCGACTTCCAGCACCTGGCTGGACAGCCACGGGAATGAGGCATTATCCAGCGGCGCGTCGGTCAGCTTGGCCAGCACCTCGCGCGAGCGCGGACCGGCCAGTACAAAGCAGCCCCGGCTGGTGGTGATATTGCGCAGCGTCACGGAGCCGTCGGCTGGCAGGCGCTTTTGCAGGTAGTCGGCATCGTACCGTTCGGCGGCGCCGGCGCTGACAACGTAGAAACTGCCGTCCGGCAATTTGGTGAGCGTAAATTCTGAGCGGATGCCGCCGCGCACTGTCAGCGCGTGGCTGAGTGCAATGCGGCCGGTCTTGACCGGTACCTTGTTGGCCACCAGCGAATCGAGCCAGGCTTCGGCCCCTGGGCCGCCGATCAGGTGCTTCGTGAACGGGGTCAGATCGATGATGCCGACGCCCTCGCGCATGAGGCGGCACTCGTTGCCGACGTGCGGGAAATAATTGGAACGCCTGAAGCTCCATTGGTCCTTGCGCTCGACTCCCGTGGGCGCGAACCAGTTGGCACGCTCCCAGCCGTAGCGCTGACCCCAGACCGCGCCGAGCCGGTCCAGCTTGTCGAACACCGGGCTGGTTTTGGCCGGCCGCCCCGCGGGCCGCTCCTCGTCCGGAAAATGGATCGTGAACACCTCGTGGTAAGTCTCTTCGTTTTTCTTCACCACGTAGCGCTTGCTGGTGTAGGGGCCGAACCGACGCGGATCGACCGCCAGCATGTCAATGCCGGGCTCGCCCTCGACGATCCATTCGGCCAGCTGCCAGCCGGATCCGCCGGCGGCCGTGATGCCGAAGCTGTGACCCTCGTTGAGCCACACATTGGGCAGGCCCCAGGCCGGTCCGACCAAGGGGCTGCCGTCCGGCGTGTAGGAGATCGGACCGTTGACGACGTCCTTGATGCCGCAGCCATCGAGTGCCGGCACGCGACGCACCGCCGCCTCGACGTGCGGTAACAGCCGGTCCAGGTCGCCTTCGAACAGGCTCTTGCCGAACCACTCCGGCACACCGTCGGCGAAGCGCGCGGGCGCGCCGTGCTCATAAGGCCCGAGAATCCAGCCGAGCCGCTCCTCGCGCAGGTAGTAAGACTTGTCGGACTCGCGCAGCACCGCGAGCTCGGCGCCGCCGGCGGCGCGATAAGCCTTAAGCTGCGGGGATTCGTCAAACACGATGTACTGGTGCTCGACCGGAATCGCCGGGACGTTGAGGCCGAACATCCGCCCGGTCTGCCGGGCATAGTTGCCGGTGGCGCAGACGATATGCTCGGCGACGATGTCACCCTTGTTGGTGTGCACCTGCCACTCACCGGAAGGCGCGCGGGTGACGCCCGTGACCTCGGTTTGCTCATTGATTTCGGCGCCGCCCTGGCGGGCGCCCTTGCGCAGCGCCATGGTCAGGTCAGCCGGCGCGATGTGCCCGTCGTCCGGATGATGCAGCGCGCCGACGATCTTCGGCGTCTCGCGCCCATTGCCAAGATCAATCAGCGGCCACAGCTTCGCGACCTGCGCGGGCGTGATGATTTCAAACGGCACGCCAATGGTGTTGGCCGTGCCGCAGTACTTCAAGTACTCGTCCATGCGCTCCGGGCAGGTGGCCAGGCGCAGATTGCCGGTCACGTGAAAGCTCACGTCCTGACCGGTCTCGGCTGGCAGCCGCTTGTATAAATCCACGGAGTACTTATGCAGCTGGCCGACCGTGTAGCTCATGTTAAACAGCGGCAGCAGCCCCGCCGCATGCCAGGTCGAGCCCGCGGTCAGTTCCGAGCGCTCCAGCAGCACGACATCCGACCAGCCTTTCTTGGTCAGGTGATACAGCGTGCTGACACCGACAACGCCGCCACCGATGACGACAACTCGAGCATGAGATTTCACGGCATGGTTCCCCTGGGTGTGGCAGCGCGCGAGGTCGAAATTCGCGAAGGTCAGCGATCCGGCGCTGCCTTCAGCGGCAGCGGTGTTCGCCAGCAGCGGGTAAGTCTAGCGACCGGCCCGCAGGGCTGGGCCTCCAATTGCGACAACACCTTGTGCAAAAGCGTCAGGCGCGCCGCTATGTTCCTGCGACCGGGAGCGGTGCGCCGGCTGCGCTAATGGAAAATGACGGTGCGCTCGCCGTTCAGCAAAATCCGGTGCTCAAGGATCAGCTTGACCGCCGTGGTCAGCGCCCGGCGCTCGGATTCACGGCCCCAGGCGGCCAGCATGTCCGGCGTGAAGCTGTGATCCACGCGCTCGACGATCTGTTCGATGATTGGCCCCTCGTCCAGGTCCGGAGTGACAAAGTGCGCCGTCGCGCCGATCAGCTTGACGCCGCGCGCGTGGGCCTGATGGTAGGGTTTGGCGCCGACAAAACTCGGCAGAAACGAGTGGTGGATATTAATGACGCGGCCGTGCAGTTTTCTGCAGGCTGCGTCGGAGAAAATCTGCATGTAGCGGGCCAGCACCACCAGCTCGGTCTGCGTGCGCTCAATCAGCTCCACCAGGCGCGCTTCCTGCGCCGCCTTGGTATCCGGCGTGATCGGCATATGGTGGAAGGGAATCGAATTAGCGTCGGCGACGCGTTTGAGCGTCGGGTGATTCGAGACGATGGCTGGAATGTCCATCTTAAGTTCACCGGTGCGCTGGCGATAGACCAGGTCCTCGAGGCAATGATCCAGATGCGAGACCATGATCATGACCTTGGGGCGCACGGCGGTATCGTGCATGGCCCAATTCATGCCTTCCACACTGGCCAGAGCGGCGAACTCGCCCCGCAGCCGGTTGAGGTCGAAGGTTTCGTCCTGCACCGGGCAGAACATCACGCGCACAAAGAACCGGCCGCTGAGCGTGTCGTCGAACTGGTGCATCTCCATGATGTACAGGCGCTGCGCGGCCAGAAAGTTGCAGACTGCCGCGGTGGTGCCAAGGCGGCTCGCGCAGCTGGCGGTCAGTACGTAAGGATGGTCGGTTGCGAACTGCATCGATGGATATCCTGTAGGCAAGCTGTGCGGCCGGGCTGCGCGCGGCAGCCAGCGGGCCGTAGTTTAGGCAAGGGCCAGACGGATACTTGTCGGCAAGCGACCGGCTCCGGCGCGCCTGCGACCGGCGCCGCCTGCACCTGCGGGCGCAGTCATGTCCGTGTAAGCTGCAGCGCTACCGGTTGGGGCGTGGGCCCGGTGGAGCTATAAAGATGAGTGCGGCCAATCTTCGCGACACGCTCGCTGCCTTGCAGGAGCAGTTGCATCGCGCACCGGCGCTGGATGCAGACGCCCGCGCAGCGCTGCGCAATATCACGGCCGACATCAATCGCCTGCTCGATAGCCAAGCCGGTCCGGTCACGGTCGATCCGGCGCACGCGCACCGGCTGGAGAGCCTTGCCGTCAGGTTCCAATCCGGGCACCCCGCACTGGCGGCGAGCGTGCGCGAGGTCGTCGACCTGCTGGGCAAAGCCGGGGTTTAAGTCGGTGGCGCGGCGCGCACCCGTCGCGCGTCCATCAGGCGGGCGCCACCGTCAGCTGCGGATCAATGGTTTCGGCCCACGCCAGCATGCCGCCTTCGAGATTCGCCGCGTGCTTAAATCCGGCCCGCAGCGCCATAGCGCCGGCAGCGGCGCTGCGTGCACCGCTGCGGCAGATGAACACGAAGCTGCGATCCGCGGCCAGTTCACCGAATCGCTGCGCCAGTTCCCCGAGCGGAATGTTGCGGGCGTTCGGAAGGTGCCCGGCGCTGAATTCCCGCGGCTCGCGAACGTCGATCAGCAGGGGCTCGTGCCCGCCTGAGGCCGCCGATCGCTGCAACAGCTCGTGCAGTTGCCGGGCGGTGAGCGGCGTGGCCGTTGGCAGCGAAGCGGACTCGGTGTCCTGGCCGGGGCGGGCAATCGACGGCTGCTCACCACAGACCGCGCAGTCGGTGCGGCGCGCAAAGCCAAACTCGCGGTAGCGCATCTCCAGCGCATCGTAGGTCAGCAACCGCCCGAGCAGCGGCTCGCCGATACCGAGCAGCAGCTTGATGGCCTCGGTGGCCTGGATGGCGCCGAGCACTCCCGGCAGCACGCCGAGCACGCCGGCCTCGGCGCAGTTTGGAACCAGGTGGTCGGGCGCGTCGGGAAACAGGCAGCGATAACAGGGACTTTTGCCGGGCAGATAGCTCATCGCCTGGCCTTCGAAGCGATGGATGGCTGCCGACACCAGCATCTTGCCGAAGATCACGCAGCTGTCATTGACCAGGTAGCGGGTACTCAGCCGGTCGCTTCCATCCACGACCAGATCGTACGGTTCAATCAGCTCGCGGGCGTTGGCGGCCGTCAGCTCAACGGCGTGGCTGGTGATCTGGATCAGTGGATTTAACGCGAGCAGCCGCGCGCGGCCGGCGACCGCCTTGGACTGTCCGACCTCGCTGCTGTCAAACAGCAGCTGCCGCTGCAGATTTGACAGTTCGACGCGATCAAAATCGAGCAGACCGAGTGTGCCGATGCCGGCGGCAGCCAGGTACATGGCGGCAGGCGAGCCAAGCCCGCCGGCACCGACGACCAGCACCCGCGCCGCGCGCAGTCGCTCCTGGCCCGCCGTGCCGATCGGCTCGAGCAACAGCTGCCGGCTGTAGCGCGCTTGTTCGGCGGGCGACAGCGACACGTCAGCCACCGCTCAGCGCGCACAACACGTGCACCTGGTCCGTATCGCGCAAGCCATGATCGAGCTGGCAGGCCTGATCGTGGTTGACGAAGATGCGCATGTGCGGGCGGATGCGCCGTTGCTCGTCAATGAAGCGGAACCGGATGCCGGGGAATTGCCGCTCCAGATCGTCGAGTAATTCGGCCAGCGTATGGCCGGTCGCGCGCACCGTGCCGGCGCCGTGCGTATAGGAGCGCAGCGGGCCTGGGATCCTTACCACTAGCGGCATGCCGGCGTCCTCGTTTCAGGCCGCGTAGCTGACCGAGTAAATCTCCGGCAGCTGCCGGGCCAGGCACCGCCAGCGCCTGCCTTCATCGGCACTGCCCCACAACTCGCCACCGGTGGTGCCGAAATAAACGCCCGTCCGTTCAGCCTGGTCGGTGCACATTGCCTGGCGCAGCACCGTAAACCACGCCTGCGATCTGGGCAGTCCGGCATCCAGGCGGTGCCAGCTGCGGCCTGCGTCGCGGGTACAGTACAGGGCCGGCCGGCCGCCGATGCACGTGCGCGGCCAGGCCTCAGAGCCGTCCATCGGGAACACCCAGACGGTATCCGGGTCGCGTGGATGGGTGGCGACCGGAAAGCCGATGTCCCCGATGCGTCGCGGCATTGCATCACCGATGCGCAGCCAGCGTCGCGCGGGCCGATCGAGCCGGTACAGTCCGCAGTGGTTTTGCTGGTAGAGGCGGTCAGGCTGGGCCGGGTGCAGCACGACGCAATGCGGATCATGACCGAACGGCGTATCGGCGCTGGGCAGAAAATCGGCCGCTACGCCTTCATTGAGCGGCGCCCAGTTGGCGCCGCCGTCAGTGGATTCGAACACGCCACCGACCGAGATGGCCAGATACAGGTGCGCCGCATCGCGCGGATCGACGAGAATCGAGTGCAGGAATTCGCCGTCCGGAGTGCCGTTGCCGGGAGCCCACTGTGGCCGCTGTGGATGATCGTTGAACCCGGCCACCGGTGCCCAGTGTTCACCGCCGTCGGTGGAGCGGAACAGGCCTGCCGGCGCAGTGCCGGCATACCAGCTGCCGGCCTCGCTCGGGTGGCCCGGGGTCAGCCAGAAAGTACGCGTGACCGCCCGCGGTGGCTCCTCGGCCGTCGCGCGACGAAAGGCCGGTGGTGATTTGGCTTCCTGCCAGCTGCGGCCGCGGTTGTCCGACCAATAGATGGTCGGGCCCAGGTGCCCGGTCTTGGCCGCCATCAGCAGTCGCCGTGGTTCGCGCGGATCCTGGACGATGTGGTGCACGATGTGTCCGAGAAACTGCGGGCCCGCAAGCTTCCAATCACGCCGCCGCCCGTCGCTGCGAAGCACAAACGCGCCTTTGCGCGTGCCGATCCACAATGCGTTTGCCATAGCGGTGAGCAGCATCGGCAAGGGCCGCACCGGCGTCAAGAGGGCCGCTGGCCAGCCGTGGCTACCGGCCCCGGCGCTTCAGGACAGCAGCGCGCGCGCCTCGCTGAACTGCAGATCGGCCAGATGGGCGTAGAGCCCGCCGGCGCGGACCAGCTCCGCGTGCGTGCCCTCGGCGACAATCGCGCCGTGATTCAAAACCACGATGCGCTTCAGGCGCTGAATCGTCGCCAGCCGGTGGGCTATGACCAGCGTCGTGCGGGCCCGCTGGCCGCCGCGGGTCATCAGGTTGTTCAGTCCGATCTGCACCAGCCGCTCATTTTCCGCATCGAGCGCGCTCGTGGCCTCATCCAGCAGCAATACCGGCGCATCGCGCAGGATCGCGCGGGCGATGGCGATGCGCTGGCGCTGTCCGACCGACAAGGTAACGCCACGCTCCCCTAGCTGCGTGTTAAAGCCCTCCGGCAGCCGGCGGATGAACTCTTCAGCCGCCGCGGCCACGGCGGCGGCGCGCACCGCCGCATCGTCGGCGCCGGGCCGGCCGTAGCGGATATTGTCGGCAATGGAGCCGGCGAACATCACCGGCTCCTGCGCCACCAGCGCCAGGTGCTGGCGCAGCTCCAGCGGCGTTAAGCGGGCGATGTCGGTGCCGTCCATCCTGATGATCCCGGCCTGCGGCGAGTAAAAGCGCAGCAGCAGCTGAAAAACCGTGGACTTGCCCGCGCCGGACGGCCCGACCAGCGCGACGGATTCGCCGGCGGCTATGCGCAGCGAGAAATCTTGCAGCGCGGCGTGGTCGGGCCGCGACGGATAACTGAACCCGACAGCTTCGAACTGCACTTCCCCGGCCACGATTGCGGGCAGATGGAGCGGCTGAGCGGGGATGGCAATCGCCGGTTCGGTGGCGAGAATCTCCATCAGCCGTTCCGTGGCGCCGGCAGCGCGCTGCACTTCGCCCCACAGCTCGCTGAGCGCACCGACGGAGCCGGCCAGCCATACGGCATACAAAATGAACTGGATCAGCTGCCCGGCGGTCATGCGCTTGGAGACCACATCGAGGGCGCCAACCCACAGCACGCCGACAATACAGGCACCAACCATGAAAAACACGATCGCCGTCATCTGTGCGCGCACGCGCGTACGGCGGATGCCGGCATCGAATGCCTCCTCAATGGTCGCGTCGAAGCGCGTCCGGTCCGCAGTTTCGTGGGTATAGGCCTGCACGGTCTGAATGGCATTGATCGTTTCGCCGGCGAGGGCTGAGGTGTCGGCGACCCGGTCCTGCGCCGAGCGCGACAGGCCGCGCACGCGCCGGCCCATCGCCAGGATCAATACCAGCACCACCGGCACGCCGACAAAGGCCAGAGCCGTAAGCTTGGGGCTGGTCACTGCCATCATGATCAGCGCACCGATCGCGAGGACGATGCTGCGCAGCGCGAAGGACAGCGATGAGCCGACCACGGTCTGTACGAGAGTCGTGTCGGCAGTCAGTCTCGACAGCACTTCACCGGTGCGCGTCGTTTCGAAGAACACCGGGGACAGCGACAGTACATGGCTGAACACCTTGGCGCGCACGTCGGCTACTACGCGCTCGCCGATCCAGGTCACCAGATAAAAACGGGTCGCCGACGCCAGTCCCATCAACGCCGCGACCGCCAGCAGCCCGAGGAAATAGCGGCCCATCCGCGAGGTGTCCGGCGTCGAAAATCCATGATCAATGACCAGGCGGACCGCGTTCGGCAGCACCAGCGTCGCCGCTGCTGCCACCATCAGGGCGAGCCCCGCTAATACGAACGTAGTCTTGTAGGGAGCCAGAAACGGCCGCAGTGCCGCCAGCGGCGCGAGCTTGCGCGCCGCGGGCCGGCGCCGGGCGGCTTCCCGCAGTTCGGAATCATTAGGTGGGGGTGTCATGGCTGAAGCCGAGACTCTAGCTGCCGCCGCGCCAATAAGCACCCGCAGGTCAAAGGCGTCCTCAAAAGATCGACAGACTCGCCGGCGGAGCGGTCGCCACCAGACGGGCCAGGCCAAGCGCCAGCAGCAGCACGATCAGCAGCGCCAGCCAGGTGCGCGAACCACTGATCGCATCCCCGGGCCGCAGCCACTGTGCCGGCTTCTTGCCAGAGATCATTGGCCCGATCAGCTCCTCATGACGCAGCCAGCGGTGACCGAGCACCGCCACCACGTGCAAGCCCACTGCGATCTCCAGCACCAGAAACAGTCGCTGGTGCCAGCCGCTCAGCTGATCGCTCAGCGCGGCAGAGACATAGCCGTACAGCGGTCCGGTATCGGCTATCTGATCGTTGGCAAACAGGCCGCTGAGGGCGATACCAAGCAGCAACAGCAGCAGCACCAACACCATGTACGCGCCGAGTGGATTGTGCCCGGCATAGCGCGCGCTCGTGCTGTCGCGCCAGGACCACAGGTAGCGCAAAGTGCTGGCGGGCGAGCGTACAAAACTTGCAAAGCGCGCATGGTGGGTCCCGACCACGCCCCATACGATGCGCGCGGCAACCAGCACCAGCACCACATAGCCGCACCAGACATGAACGGCATACCAGGCCAGGCCGAGCCGATGCGTGAAATACGCGCCGAGCACGGCCGCGAGCAATACCCAGTGAAAGATGCGCACCGGCAGGTCCCAGACCAATTTGGTATCGCTTGGCGGATCGGCCTGCTGGCGATCCGGCGCGCGCTCGGCACCGGACGGCGCGTTCAAGGCCTTAAGTCCCGCCGCTCAGCGGGACCGGAAATCATCGTGACAGTCATCGCAGGTGCTATCGACCGCCTGGACCGCGTGCAGGAAATCGCCGGACTGCGTCGCGCCGGCCTTGAGCAGTTTTGCCAGCGCTTCGGCGCGGGTGACCAGGTCCCTTGCGTGCCCGTCAAAGCCGGCCCGATTGGTCCAGATCTGCGATCTGGCTCTGCTCTTTTCGCCCTGGGTGATTTCGACGAAGCCGTCCGGGACCATCGCGGCTAACATCGCCACGCGGTCGGCGCGCAGCTGTGCCACGGCCGGGTCGAAAGGCGTCTTGCCGGTTGCCATGCCGGCCAGCGGCGCAAAATTGCTGCGCATGATGATCATCACGGCCTGACGGTACTCGACCATCTGGCGGGCTGCGGAAGGTCCGTTGTCCGGCGCCGGTGCGGCCGCTGGTGGGGCCGCCGGCGCGGTAGCCGGAGCCGGCGCACTCGGGGCTACGTTGCCGGCCGCGGCCGGCAGCGCCGTCACCAGTGCCAAAGCCGCGGCCAGCGGCAGGCGCAGATCGCCGAAAGCTCGCAACGAACGCTTGATCATCAGCACGCTCCTCGGGGTAATTGCTCCGCCATCGCCTGTCGGCCGCGGCTCGGCGGTGCGCGAACGCTAGCATAACAACGCTGCCTGGGCGCCACCACGGCGGGGCGCGGAGGCTTAAGGGTTGTCGGGGCCCAGGTAATCGCAGCCGCTGGTGCAGGTCTCGTGGATCAGCAGCCGCGACAGGGCGGGCAGCCGCGGCTTGAGCCGGCCCCAGATCCAAACGGCCAACTGCTCGCTGGTCGGATTCTCCAGGCCTGCAATGTCGTTGAGGCAGCGGTGATCAAGCGCCTCAATGACCGGCCCGGCCGCAGACTGGATATCGGCAAAATCACAAACCCAGCCCGTCTGCGGATCGAGCGGGCCGCTGACATAGACCGTAACACGGAAGGAATGGCCGTGCAGCCGGGCGCATTTGTGACCAGCCGGCACGTAGGGCAGGCGGTGCGCTGCCTCGATCCGGAAGTCCTTAAATATCACCATTATTAGAGGTATCTTACCCGGCCTGACGAGCTTCGCATCCCCGACAGAGGAAAACTTCATGACGATTTCGATGTACCAGGCTTCCGTGCCCGTGTTTCAGCGGATGATCAAAAATCTCGACGGCATACTCGACAAGGCTTCCGCCTGGGCGGTGACGCGCAAGATCGAACCGCAGGTGCTGCTGCAGGCGCGACTTGCGCCGGACATGTTTGCGCTGGTTAGGCAGGTGCAGATCGTCACTGACAACGCCAAAGGCGCGCCGGCGCGACTGGCCGGGTTGAAGCCGCCGGTGTTCGAAGACACGGAGACGAGCTTTGCCGAACTTAAGACGCGACTGCACAAAACGCTGACGTTCCTCGACAGCCTCAAGCCGGCGCAGATCGACGGCTCCGAGGGGCGGGACATTGTCCTCAAGCTCGGGCCGCGCGAAGTGCAGTTCAAGGGACTGGATTACCTGCTCAGCTTTTCGATTCCGAACACTTTCTTTCACTACTCGATGAGCTACGCCATCCTGCGGCACAACGGGCTGGATCTGGGCAAGCCCGATTTTCTCGGGGCGAGCTGAACTCCTGGCCTTAAGCGGCGGCTGGGCAGCTGCAGGTGACGCTGCCCTTCAGCCGCGATTCAGGTTCACTGCTGTACCTTGGCGCCCCGCTGGCGCCTGGGTGCAGTCGCCGCGCGGCAGCGGGCCGGCCCCATTAAGCGGCCGCCCGGTGCCTGATACTGCATCCCAATCGTGCGGGTAGAATCGCGGTGATGGCCAGCAGACTATGGATTGTCGGTCTTGCGCTTGCGCTGCTGGCCTGGTTCGCACCGCTCGGCGCCTATGCGCTGTTTGACCCTGATGAAGGCCGCTACGCGGAAATCCCCCGCGAGATGGTCGCCTCGGGCGATTGGGTGACGCCGCGCCTTGACGCTATCAAGTATTTTGAAAAGCCGCCGCTGCAGTACTGGGCGACCGCCAGCGCTTTTGAACTCTTTGGCGAGCATGAGTGGAGCACGCGCCTGTGGGGTGCGCTGTGCGGAGCCGCGGGCATCGGGCTGGCCGGCTGGCTCGGGCGGCGACTGTACGGGCCGCTGGCCGGGGCGCTGGCCGCAGCGCTGCTCGGCGGCTCCCTGCTTTACGCCTCACTCGGACATCTGGCGACGCTCGACATGGGGCTGTGCTTTGCGCTGCAGCTGTCTATGACGGGCCTCGCGTTGCTCGTCGCACCGGTGGGCGCCGGCGGCGCCCCCCGGGCCGGCCCGTGGCTGCTGGCCGCGGGCGTGGCCGGCGCCTTTCTGGCCAAGGGCCTGATCGGTCTTTTGATTCCGGGCGTCGTGGCGCTGCTTTACATGTTGATTCGCCGGGACTGGCGGCTGCTGCTGCGCGCGCAGCCCTGGTGGTCGGTACTGGCGCTGGCGGTACTGGCAGCGCCGTGGGTGTTGCTGGTATCGCATCGCAATCCGGAATTTGCCCATTTCTTTTTCATCCACGAGCACTTTCAGCGCTATCTGAGCACGATTCACGATCGTTACCAGCCGCCGTGGTTTTTCGTGCCGATACTGATTGCCGGTTTTCTGCCCTTTAGCACCCTGCTGCCGGCCATCGGTGCCGATGCCTGGCGCCGCCGCCGGCTGGGCGAGAGCGAGGGCGCAACGTGGCTGCTCGCACTGTGGGCGGTGTTTGTATTGGTGTTCTTCAGCGCCTCGCAGTCCAAGCTGATTCCGTACATCCTGCCGATGCTGCCGGCGCTGGCGGTGCTCGGCGGGCGTACGCTCGCGGCGCTGCCGGCCTCGCGCGTGAACCGCCACCTGCTGCTTGCAGGTTGCATCTGGGTAACGCTCGCGTTGCTGGCGCTGATCCTGCGGCAGGCGCCAGGGCTCGCGGCGCGGCTTGAGCCGGGCTCGGATGCGGCGCTCGCGGGCCTCGCGGCAGCGTTTCTGGCCGGTGGCCTGCTCACCTTTGCGGGGGTGTGGCTTTCGGCGCGTCGCGGCATCGCCGCTGCGGTCATGCTGAGCGGTTTAGGTACGCTGGTGCTGCTCGCGGGATCGCTCATCGCTGCGCAGCAGCTGCCGCGCATGCAACGCACCAGCGCGCTCATCGATGAGCTTAGGCCGGCCATCGATGCCGGCACCAGGCTGTATTGCGTCGGCGATTACGAGCAATCGATTCCGTTTTATCTGCGCCGCCCGTGCACGCTGGTACGCTATCGCGGCGAGCTCGATTTTGGTTTGCAGCAGGAGCCGCAGCGCTGGCTGGCCGATCTGCCCCAGTTCACAGCGGTTTGGCGCACGGACCACGATGCGCTGGCGCTGCTCACACCCGCAGACTTTTCACAGCTGCAGGCCATGGGCGCACCGATGCACGTGATATACACTTCGGCCTCCATGGTCGCGGTGTCAGCCGAATGAAAGGCGTGGAACTGGGGCTGGTGCTGACCGGCGTGCTGCTCAACGCGGCCGCCCAGCTGCTGCTCAAGGCCGGCGCCCGCACACTCACGGGGCTGTCGTTCACGCTTGGCAACGCGGCGCTGATCGCCGAGCGGGCGATCCTCAGTGTGCCGATCCTCTGCGGACTGCTGTTGTACGCGATCAGCGTGGTGGTGTGGGTGCTGGCGCTGTCGCGCGTGCAGGTCAGCGTTGCCTACCCGATGCTCTCCGTCGGCTACGTCGTCAATGCGGTGGCGGCGTGGTACCTGTTTGGTGAAAACCTCGGCCCGGCCCGGATGGCCGGCATCGGCATCATCATTGTCGGCGTCTGGCTGGTCGCGCGTAGTTGAGCAGTAACCGACCATGAACGCCCCGTACCTGCCGTTTACGCGTCCGAGCATCGATGAGCCGACCATCGCCGCCGTGGCCGACGTGCTGCGCTCCGGCTGGATCACCAGCGGACCCAAAGTGCGCGAATTTGAGGCGCAGCTTTCTAGGCTCTTCGCCGGCCGGCCGGTGCGCGTCATGAACTCGGCCACCGCGGCGCTCGAAGTGGCCCTCGCCATCGCCGGCATCGGCGCCGGCGATGAGGTCATCACGACGCCATTGTCCTGGGTGGCCACCGCCAATGTCGTGCTGCGCGCGGGCGCGAGGCCCGTATTCGTCGATATTGATCCGCAGACCCGCAATATCGATCTGCAGCAGGTCAGCGGCGCGATCACCGAGCGCACGCGGGCGATTCTGCCGGTGGATCTGGCCGGGCTCCCGGTGGACCGCGACTGGCTCTACGGCATCGCGCAGCGCCGCCAGCTTCGCGTGATCGAGGATGCCGCGCAATCAATGGGTGCCAACTGGGGCGGCCGGCAGATCGGCAGCTTTGGCGATTTGGTGTCGATCAGTTTCCATGCCAACAAGAACCTGACGACTGCCGAAGGCGGCTGTCTGGTGATGAATAATGACGCCGAGGCGCGCCTGTGCGAGCTGCACCGTCTGCAGGGCGTGGAGCGCTTTGCCGACGGTGGGATGGACGCGACGCTGGCTGGCGGCAAATTCAATCTGACCGACATCGCCGCCGCCATCGGGCTCGGTCAGCTGCCGCAGCTGCAGGCTTTTACTGCGCGGCGCCATGCGCTGGTGCGGCTGTATTTTGCGCACTTTGACCGCGCCGCCGGCTGCGTGCTGCCAGTGGCTGATTTCAAGCACAGCAACTGGCACATGTTTCAGGTGCTGTTGCCCGAGGATATTGCGCGCGGCGCGTTTATCGCGCGGATGCACGAGCTCGGCTTCGGCATCGGCGTGCATTATCCGGCGATGCACCTGTTCACGCTGTTTCGGCGCCTGGGGCACAAGGACGGGGATTTCCCGCACGCCGAACGCGTCGGCCGCGGCCTGGTGACGCTGCCGCTGTTTCCTGCGATGCAGGATACTGATGTGGCGCGGGTCTGCGCCGCCGTCACTGCCGTCATCCACCAGTTGCGGAGCCGACCCTCATGAGTGCCGCCGCGCCAGCTCCCGAGATTTCCGTGGTCATCCCGGTGTACAACGAGCAGGCGGTGCTGCCGGCGCTGTTTGCGCGACTGTACCCGGCGCTCGATGCGCTGAAGCGCCGCTACGAGATCATCTTTGTCAACGACGGCAGCCGCGACGGTTCCGTGCCGCTGCTGCGCCAGCAGTTTGAGCTGCGGCCCGACGTCACGCGGGTCATCCTGTTCGCCGCCAATTTCGGCCAGCACCGGGCGATCCTGGCCGGCTTCGAGCACAGCCGCGGACGCTACCTGATCACGCTCGATGCCGACCTGCAGAACCCGCCCGAGGAGATCGGCCGGGTGGTCGCCGAACTTGATGCCGGCCACGACTACGTGGGCACGATCCGCCAGCAGCGCCAGGATTCGGCCTGGCGCCGTTACGCCTCGCGCCTGATCAACGTGCTGCGCGAGCACACCACCAAAGTGCGCATCACCGATCACGGCAGCATGTTCCGCGGCTACGCGCGCCAGGTGGTTGATGCGATCAACGCCTGCGGCGAGAACAACACCTTCGTGCCGGCGCTGGCCTACACCTTTTCCGGCAACCCGGTGGAAATCCGGGTCAGTCACGAGGAGCGGGCCGCCGGGGTGTCGAAATATTCCTTCCTGCGGCTGCTGAAACTGAATTTCGATCTGATGACCGGCTTCTCGACCGTACCGTTGCAGATATTCAGTGCGATCGGCTTTGTGGTGTCGCTGTTTGCCGGGCTGATGGTGGTGGTGCTGGTCGCGGACCGGTTGCTGCACGGCCCGGACGTGCAGGGCGTGTTCACGCTGTTTGCGATTGCGTTTTTCCTGATCGGCGTGGCGCTCGCCGGACTCGGGCTGCTGGGCGAATACATCGGGCGGATCTACGAGGAAGTGCGGCGCCGGCCGCGGTATATCGTCGGCGCCGTGCTCGAGCGGCGCCCGGATCAGCCGTGACCCGGGCGGTTGTTTTCGCCTACCACGATGTCGGGGTACGGTGCCTGCGCGTGTTGCTGGCCCACGGCGTGGACGTGTCGCTGGTGGTCTCACACGAAGATCAGCCGGGCGAGCAGATCTGGTTTGACAGTGTCGCGAGGCACGCACGCTGGCATGGGCTGCCGCTGATTCTGCCGGCTGCGCCGAACACTGCGCCGGTCATCGACCAGGTGCGCGCGGCGCGGCCGGATTTCCTGTTCTCCTTTTATTACCGCCATCTGCTCGGTGAGAAGCTGCTGCAGGCGCCGCTGCGCGGCGCTTACAACATGCACGGATCGCTCCTGCCCAAGTACCGCGGCCGCGTGCCGGTCAATTGGGCCGTGTTGCATGGCGAAACCGAAACCGGCGCAACCCTGCACGCCATGACGACCAAAGCGGACGCCGGTGGCATCGTCGGACGCCAGGCGGTGCCGGTGCTGCCGGACGACACGGCCGTTGAGGTGTTCCGCAAGGTGACCGTGGCCGCGGAGCTGCTGCTAGACCGGTGCCTGCCGGGACTGCTCGCCGGCACGGCAATGCTCGAAGCCCAGGACCTGACCCAGGGCAGCTATTTCGGCCGCCGGACGGCGCGCGACGGCGCAATTGACTGGCAACTCGGCATCCGGGCCGTGCACAATCTGGTCCGCGCCGTTGCGCCGCCCTATCCGGGCGCCTACGCACTGGCCGGACCGCATCGGCTGCGTGTGCTGCGCACCTTGCCAGTGCCCGGTCCGGGCGCGGCAAGCCCGGTGCTGTGCTGGCGCGACGGAGCGGTGCTGGCGCTGTGCCACGACGGCGCACTGAAGGTGCTGGAAATGGAGCTCAGCGGCGAGGCCATGGACGCGGCCCAGTTTCTCGCGCGCTTCGGCACGGACGCGCTGCCGCTTGGCAACGCCGCGGCCTGACGGACCATAGAACCTATCAAAGCGGGATGCACATGACCAAAGTACTGATTCTTGGCGTCAACGGCTTTATCGGCCACCACCTGTCCGCCCGGGTTCTCAAGGATACGGACTGGCAGGTATTCGGCATGGACATGAATGCCGACAAGCTCGGGCCGTTGCTGGATAACCCGCGCTTCAAGTTCTTTGAAGGCGACATCACGATCAATCGCGAATGGATCGAGTACCACGTGCGCAAGTGCGACGTGGTGCTGCCGCTGGTGGCCATCGCCACGCCGGCCACTTACGTCAAGGAACCGCTGCGCGTGTTCGAACTGGACTTCGAGGCCAACCTGCACATCATCCGGCTGTGCGTCAAGCACCGTAAGCGCGTGCTGTTTCCCTCGACTTCTGAAGTTTACGGCATGTGTCGCGACGCGCAGTTCGATCCGTACAGCTCGGAGCTGGTCTACGGGCCGATCGAGAAGCAGCGCTGGATCTACGCCTGCTCCAAGCAGCTGCTGGATCGGGTCATCTGGGCCTACGGCTCCGACAACAAGCTCGACTTCACGCTGTTTCGGCCGTTCAACTGGATCGGCTCGGGCCTCGACAACATGCACGCGGCCAAGGAAGGCAGCTCCCGGGTCATCACCCAGTTTCTTGGCCACATGGCGCGCGGCGAGCCGGTGCGGCTGGTGGACGGCGGTGCGCAGCGGCGCTGTTTCACCGGCATTGCCGACGGCATCGATGCGCTGATGAAGATCATCGCCAATCCCGGCGGCGTCGCCAACCGCAAGATCTACAACATCGGCAATCCGGCCAATAATTTCTCGGTGCGCGAGCTGGCCGAGCAGATGCTCAAGCTCGCGGCCGAGTACCCCGAGTACCGCGCCAACGCCGCCAAGGTCAAGCTCATCGAGACCACATCGGGCGAATACTACGGCCAGGGCTATCAGGACGTATCCAACCGCGTGCCGAAGATCGACAACACGCGCACTGAGCTCGGCTGGGAGCCGCGCGTGACCATGCGCGATGCGCTCAAGCAGATCTTCGAGGCCTATCGCAGCCAGATCGCCGTGGCCTCGCACCTGCTCGATTAGACCTTCTGGAGATCCGGAGCAGGTGCGGCTCGCGCTGAAAGTCGACGTCGATACGCTGCGCGGCACACGCCGCGGCGTGCCGGCGCTGCTTTCCGCCTTGGCCGAGGCCGGTGCCGGGGCTACGTTCCTGTTCAGTCTCGGACCGGATCACACCGGTCGGGTGATCCGCCGGGTGTTTCGCCCGGGATTTCTCGGCAAGCAGATGCGCACCTCGGCACTGGCCACCTACGGATTCAAGACGCTGCTGTACGGCACCTTGCTGCCGGGGCCCGACATCAGCCGGCACGCCGGCGCGGTCATGCGGCAGGTGCGCGACGCCGGCTTCGAGGTCGGTATTCACTGCTTTGATCACGTGACCTGGCAGGATTTCGTCACGCGCCGCGGCCCGGAGTGGACCGCGCGGCAGATCGATCTGGCCGTTGAGCGCTTCGAAGCGGTGTTCGCCGAACGGCCGCGGGTCCACGGTGCCGCCGGCTGGCAGATGAATGAGGCGGCGCTGAGCCACGAGGAGCATTTGGGCTTTGCCTACGCCTCCGACACCCGCGGACAATTCCCGTTCGTGCCGCTGATCGCCGGCCGGCGCAGCATCTGTCCGCAGCTGCCGACCACGCTGCCGACCCTGGATGAGCTGATCGGCGTCGACGGCGCGACGCCCGAGAACGTGCACGAGGTGCTGCTGCGCCTGACGCGTGTGCCGCCGCCGCACGGGCACGTATTCACGCTGCACGCGGAACTCGAGGGCATGGCGTTGCTCCCGGTGCTGCGCCGGTTGCTTGCCGGCTGGCGCGCCCAGGGATATGAGCTGGTGTCGATGGCGAGCGTGCATGCCGCGCTCGATGTCGCGCAGCTGCCTGCCTGCGAGGTGGTGGCGGGCACCGTGCCGGGACGGAGCGGTGAATTGGCCTGCCAGCAGCCGGTGCTGAGCAGCGGCTGAGCGCGCCGGTAAATTGCTTACGGAGGAACGGCGATGAAATATCTGCACACGATGGTTCGCGTCACGGACGTGGAAGCCTCACTGCGCTTTTACCGCGATGCGCTTGGCCTTGAGCTCATCTCGCGCAAGGACTACCCACAGGGGCGCTTCACATTATTGTTCCTTTCGGCTCCGGGCGATCCGGCGGCACAGGTAGAGCTTACGCATAACTGGGACCCGGAAACTTACAGCGGCGGCCGCAATTTCGGGCACCTGGCCTACGAGGTTGAAAACATTTATGCCACCTGCCGGCGCCTCGCCGATCACGGTGTGACTATCAGCCGGCCGCCGCGCGATGGCCGCATGGCCTTTGTGCGTTCGCCGGATCAGATCTCGGTCGAGCTGCTGCAGCGGGGCGCAGCGCTCGCGCCCGAGGAGCCGTGGCGCTCGCTGCCGAACATCGGCAGCTGGTAGCTTCCGCGCCGGCGCGGCGCATTCCCAGCTCGGATCCAATGGTGCAATAATCCGCGCGCCGCCGCTTAAGGATCACGCATGAGTCAGCCAACGGGACCCAAGGTTTATACGGACGCGCGCGCCGCGCTTGCCGGCGTCGCGCGCGATGGTATCACCGTGATGTCGGGCGGCTTCGGTCTGTGCGGCATTCCCGAGAACCTGATCCTGGCGCTGCGCGATTCCGGGGCCAAGGGCCTGACGGTGGTGTCCAACAACGCCGGCGTCGATGATTTTGGCCTCGGGCTGCTGCTTAAGACGCGCCAGATCAAGAAAATGATTTCCTCCTACGTCGGCGAGAACAAGGAATTTGAGCGGCAGTATTTAAGTGGCGAACTGCAGCTCGAGTTCAATCCGCAAGGCACGCTCGCCGAGCGGATCAGAGCCGGTGGCGCCGGCATCCTCGGTTTTTTCACGCGCACCGGCGCCGGCACGCTGGTCGCCGAGGGCAAGGAGCAGCGCGTGGCCAACGGCGAGACCTACGTGTTCGAGACCGGGCTGGTCGCGGACCTCGCGATCGTCAAGGCCTGGAAGGGCGATACCGAGGGCAATCTTGTGTACCGCAAGACGGCGCGCAACTTCAATCCGATGATGGCGACCGCGGCGCAGGTAACGGTGGCGGAGGTCGAAGAACTGGTGGCACCGGGGACGCTCGATCCGGACCAGATCCACACGCCGGGCATTTTTGTGCAACGGATCGTGCGCGGCGCCCACTATATAAAGAGAATCGAGCAGCGCACGGTTCGCCAGCGGACCGCGACGGGAGCGGCCTGATGGCCTGGTCGCGCGATCAGCTGGCGGCGCTTGCGGCCCGTGAGCTCAAGGACGGCTACTACGTCAACCTCGGCATCGGCATCCCGACGCTGGTGGCCAATTTTATTCCGCCGTCCATCCACGTCGTGCTGCAGTCGGAAAACGGCATGCTCGGCATGGGCCCGTTTCCCTATCCCGGCGAGGAGGATGCCGACCTGATCAACGCCGGCAAGCAGACCATCACGGAGCTGCCGACCTCCTCGTATTTTTCCTCGGCCGACAGCTTCGCGATGATTCGTGGCGGGCACATCGATCTGTCGGTCCTGGGCGCGATGGAAGTGGCCGAGAACGGCGATCTTGCCAACTGGATGGTACCCGGCAAGGTGGTCAAAGGCATGGGCGGGGCGATGGACCTGGTCGCCGGCGTCAAGCGCGTGGTGGTGGTGATGGAACACATCTCCAAGGATGGTGCCGCCAAATTCAAGCCACGCTGCGAGCTGCCGCTGACCGGCATCAACTGCGTCGATCTGCTGATCACGGATCTGGCGGTCTTTTCCCGGCCGGACCGCCATTCGCTCTTTGAGCTTCGGGAACTGGCTCCCGGCGTCACCGCCGAGCAGATCAAGGCGCAAACCACCGCGAACTACACGCCGCTGCGCTGACCGGCGCGTGGTCTCGCAGGCTCGTTTCTTCTGATTGTCATGGCAATGCCATGGCCTCGACATCATCGCGCGGCATGATCCTATCGCCCGCCGTTGTGCGGGAGTCCGTTGCGGACTTGCGATGATCAGCCCTCCCAGGGGCATCGGTCGGGACTGGCGCGAATGGCCTTCCGGCCGGTGCCCCTCGGGGCCAGCCGGCCATCAGCGTGCTGCGGTTGTGATGCGGTACTCGCTTAAAAGGGCCTCATCCGCTACACTCGCGCCCGAGTTTGTCGATGGCGTGGCGTCGGTCCACGCGCCGAGGTTCTTTCTGCGTCCCACACCGGGACCTTATCGCCCCTCCTGCAAACCTGTCCGCTAGGCAGTTGTAACTGCCAGGCCGCTGTTGTGGCTGCGGATACGCGTTAATCATCGTATTGGATTGCCCGTACCGACCGCGCCCTGCATTGGGCGCCGACGGGCATGATTGGAGTATTGAAGTTGAATTTTGAACAATTTGAATTGCACGCCGCGTTGCTGCGTGCCGTAGCCGAAGCCGGCTACACCGTTCCCACACCTATCCAGGAGCGCGCCATCCCGGTCGTCCTGGCCGGCAAAGATCTGCTCGCCTCGGCGCAGACCGGCACCGGCAAGACCGCCGCGTTTGCGCTGCCGATTCTGCAGCGGCTGCATCTGGCACAGCCTGCGCCGCAGGGGCGGCGCGCCCCGCGGGCGCTGGTACTGCTGCCGACGCGTGAGCTCGCGGCCCAGGTGGCTGAGAGCTTTCAGACGCTGGGGCGCTATACCGCCCAGCGCGTGACCGTGGTGTTCGGCGGCGTCAGCCCGAAGCCGCAGGTGCAGGCCCTGGCCCAGGGCACTGATCTGATCATTGCCACTCCCGGGCGGCTGCTCGATCACCTGCAGATGGGCCTGCTCGATCTGAGCCGCATTGAGATCGTGGTACTCGATGAAGGCGACCGGATGCTTGATATGGGCTTTATCAGGCCGATCCGCCGCATCATCGCCGCGCTCCCCAAGCAGCGGCAGAGCATGCTGTTCTCGGCCACTTTTTCCGGCGAGATCCGCGAACTGGCCGCATCGATCCTGCGCGCGCCGCAGAGCATCGACGTGGCGCCGCGCAATGCGCCGGCGACACTGGTTGATCATCGGGTCTATCACGTGGAGACCGCGAACAAGCCGCCACTGCTGCTTAAGCTGCTCAGTGAAGGTGGCGGGCGCCAGAGTTTGGTATTTACCCGCACCAAGCATGGTGCCAACCGGCTCGCCCAGCGCCTCGAACGCGAAGGCGTCAGCTGCGCCGCGATCCACGGCAACAAGTCCCAGGGCGCGCGCACGCGCGCACTGGAGGACTTCAAGGACGGGCGGGTGCAGGTGCTGGTCGCAACCGACATCGCCGCGCGCGGACTCGATATCAGCGAGCTGCCGCACGTGGTGAATTTCGAGCTGCCGCATGTACCGGAAGATTATGTTCATCGCATCGGGCGTACCGGCAGGGCCGGAAGCTCCGGTGAGGCCATATCGCTCGTTTCACGGGACGAGCGCGACCGCCTGCAGGCGATCGAGAAGCTGCTCGGAAGGTCCATTCCGGCCGCCGCCTGAGCTTCTGAACTGGGTCTTGGCTGCTGGCGCCGGGACGGCAGATCCGCTATTCTCCAGATGCGATCAATTCTCATTTAGGTTTGAGAGGTTCGTGTCTCCATGGCTGTTGTTGCGTCGCGCAATCCGGAGCCGGTGTCGCTCGCCAATCTGCGCAAAGGTGCGAGCGGAGTGGTCAGCGCTGTGCTCGAGAGCGACGGCGCCGAAAGCGGTGAAATCGCTGGTGCGGCTATCCGGCGCCGGCTGGCGGAGATCGGCTTTGTCGCCGGCGAGACCATCGAGGTCATCGAAACAGTGTGGCCGGGCGGCGATCCGATGGCGGTGCGGATTGGCTCATCGGTTTTTGCACTGCGTCGGCGGGAGGCGCTGGCCGTCATGGTGCAGGTGGCCCCGACATGACCCGTCATCCGCCCGAAGTTCAAAGCTGCCGGGTAGCCCTGGTCGGCGTGCCGAACTGCGGCAAGACAGCTTTATTTAACCGCCTGACTGGCAGCCGCCAGAAAGTAGCCAATTACGCGGGTGTCACGGTGGAGCGCAAAGAGGGTGCCTTCCTCGGGCCCAGCCGCCGCCGGCTGTACCAGCTCATCGACCTGCCGGGCACCTACAGTCTGGTGCCGACCGCCCTGGATGAAGCGATCACCCGCGATCTGATCACCGGGAAGCTGCGCGGCGAGGCTTCTCCGCAACTGATCATCTGTGTGGTGGACGCGACCAACCTGCGCTTGTCCCTGCGCCTGGTGCTCGAGCTGCGTGAGCTCGGCCTGCCACTGGTGGTCGCGTTGAATATGAGTGATCTGGCCGCCAGTCGCGGTTATCAGCTGGATCAAAACCGGCTGAGCGCGGAGCTCGGTGTCCCGGTCGTGCCGACCGTGGCGGTACGGAGCGATGGCGTGCGGGCGCTGCTTGAAGCCGTGGAGAAATTTCCAGTCCGCGAGCAGGCCGCAAGCGTTGCGCTCGCGCCGATCGCCACCGCGCAGATCGGGCAAACGCAACTCGAAGCGCGGCGGATTCTCGAGTTGGCCGGATACCGCGAGCCGCTGCGCGCGCGGGCGCTGGCGCGGCTCGATGGCATCGTCATGCATCCGGTGCTCGGGCCCATTTTGCTGGCCGCGTTGCTGTTTTGCGTGTTCCAGGCGGTGTTCAGCTGGGCGGTCGCGCCGATGAACTGGATCAGCGGCACGGTGGCCAATGTCGGCGCAGTGGTGAACGGGCACATGAGTGCCGGCCCGCTGCGCAGCCTGCTCGTCAGCGGCATCATCGCCGGCACCGGCAGCGTGCTGGTGTTCCTGCCGCAGATCCTGATCCTGTTCTTCTTTATTCTGCTGCTCGAGGACAGCGGCTATCTGCCGCGGGCGGCGTTCCTGCTCGATCGGCTGATGGGCGGCATCGGACTGTCGGGCCGCTCGTTCATTCCGCTGCTTTCGTCCTTCGCCTGCGCGATTCCGGGCATCATGGCCACGCGCACCATTCCGAATGTACGGGACCGTCTCGCCACCATCCTGCTCGCGCCGCTGATGACCTGTTCGGCGAGGCTCCCGGTTTACGCGCTGATCATCGGTGCCTTCATTCCGGCGCGGCAGCTGGGCCTGATCAATCTGCAGGGGCTGGTGCTGTTCTCGCTGTATGCACTGGGCGTCGCGGGCGCCGTGGTGGTCGCACTGATCATGAAGCGGGTAACGCTGCGTTCAGGTCAGCATTCGCTGCTGATGGAGCTGCCCGAGTATCACTGGCCGAGCCTGCATAACCTTACGCTCGGCCTGTGGGAGCGCGCGCGGATCTTTCTGTCGCGGGTCGGCAGCATCATTCTGGCGCTGATGATCGTGCTGTGGTTCCTCTCCAGTTACCCGGCGCCGCCGCCCGGGGCGAGCGGGCCCGCGATTGAGTACAGCGCCGCGGGAATCCTCGGTCACGCGCTGCAGACCGTGTTTGCGCCGCTTGGTTTTAACTGGCAGATCTGCGTGGCACTGGTGCCGGGACTGGCGGCGCGCGAGGTCGTGGTCGGCGCGCTCGGCACCGTGTATTCGATCAGCGGGCAGGGGGTTGGCGCGGCGCTGCGGCCGGTGCTGGCCGGCAGCTGGAGCCTGGCCACGGCGCTGTCGCTGCTTGCTTGGTACGCCTTTGCGCCGCAGTGCCTGTCGACGCTGGTGACCGTCAAACGCGAGACCAACTCGTGGCGGTATCCGCTGATCATGGCCGGCTACCTGTTCGTGATGGCTTACGTGAGCGCTTTTGTGACCTACCGGATCGCGGTAGCGCTCGGCGCAGGCGGCTGACGCCCATGTGGCAGCAACTGGTCATTGCCCTGCTCGTGCCGCTGGCGGCCGGCTATGTCGTCTGGACCTTGCTGCCGGGGACGCAACGGCGCCGGCTGCGCCAATTCTTCCATGTGGCGCAGCCCGAGGAGCTGTCGAGGGGTGCTGCGGCTGACGATGGCTGCGGCAAGTGCGCGATACGCAACGAGCACCAGCGCCCGCAGCAACACTGAAGCTTGAAGGGTGAGGGCGCGGCGCGGCCGTTGCGCGCCAAATTGCGGCTCAGGATCGCAGGGTCGGCCCGAATACCGCCCCATAAATCAGCGTGACCACCAAAGCGATCGCGACCCAGCTCCAGCTGCGCGAAAAATACAGCCCCGGGCCCACCGCGTCTGCCTTGGCATTCAGCCTTGAATCGAACCACACCAATCCGGAAGTGCCCCCCAAGCTGGAGGCGAGCGCCGAGGTCAGCAAAATGACCAGGCCGTGTGGATTGAAAAGGCCGATGACCAGGTACGCGGCCGCGCCGGTCAGGTAAGAGATCAGCGCAACCCGCTTGGCACAGTGGATGCGATCGCGCCCGGTCGCGTTCAGTCGCGGCTCGAGGCGGCGCGCCATAGACCTGACTACCCAGAGGTAGCAAATGCCGCCGAGCAGGGCGAGGATGGCGCGCCACAGCCACTGCGGCTGCACGTCCTGCAGCGCGCCGCCGTCGGCCGTACCCAGATCGCCGATGCCGGCGACTCCCGAAAACAGCATGTAGCCGGAAGCGCTCATCAGGCCGAGGCTGCCGAGCAGCCACAGGAAGTAAAAAATCCGTGGCCGCCCGACCCGTTTGAGGATCTGGAAGCAGACGAGGCCGGTGATGAGACTGATGAACGGACCGGCCAGCGCTACGAGCCGCCCGTCCAAACGGCTCAACCCGGCATCGCCGCAGTTGACGTAAAAGGCGCCGAATTCCTTGACGTGACCGCCCAGCAGTACGCAGGCGGTGGCATGGCCAAGATGTTCATGCAGGGCCACCGCCACGATGTAGGCGAGGCAGGAAATCGCAATCAGCGTCAGCCGGTCCGGTAACGCACCAGCCGCGGCTTGGCTGCGGCTGGCTGGATGATCTGGCGCTGCTGGCAAGAGTCGGCTCCCGATATTTCTGGATCGCGCGCCGGCATCGTCGCGCGGCCATCGGCGCTAATCAAGCCCGCGCGCCCGGTTGCCGCGCGTGCCTTGAGGCGTAAACTGGCGCGCCATGAATACCTCAAATGCAAGGCGCCCTCGCGGCGCCATGATCGGTGCCGCCATCTGCGGCTGGCTCGCTCTTTTGGTCGTTGCGCCCCGCCCCGCGGTCGCGGCCCCGAAGGCTGCCTTCGATGTCGTCGGCAAAAATATCGCTGAGCTCGCCGATGCCCAGGCGCAGGGTCGCGTGAGCTCACTGCAGCTGGTGGACGCTTACCTGCGGCGCATTGCCACGGTCGACCGTAGTGGCCCGACATTGCACAGCGTGCTGGCCGTCAACCCGCAGGCGCGCGCCGACGCACGGGAGCTTGATCGCGAACGGGCGGCCGGCCACGTGCGTGGACCACTGCACGGCATCCCGCTGCTGATCAAAGACAATATTGAGACCGCCGACCCGGTACCGACGACGGCAGGGTCGCTCGCTCTGGTGGCCAATATCGGCGGGCGGGATTCGCCGCTGGTGGCGCGGCTGCGGGCCGCCGGCGTGGTCATACTGGGCAAGACCAACCTGTCCGAATGGGCAAACCTTCGCTCCTCGGTGTCGGTCAGCGGCTGGACCGCGGTCGGCGGGCAGACCCGCAACCCTATGCGCTCGATCGCAATCCCTGCGGCTCCAGTTCCGGCAGCGCCGCCGCCGTGGCCGCAAGCCTGGCGCCGGCGGCCATCGGCACCGAGACTGACGGCTCCATCACCTGCCCGGCATCAATGACCGGGCTGGTTGGCATCAAGCCCACCGTGGGCCTGGTATCGCGGACCTATGTCATCCCCATTTCGCACAGCCAGGACACGCCAGGTCCCATTACCCGCACCGTGGCCGATGCGGCGTTGTTGCTGAGCGTTATGGCCGGGAGCGATCCGCTTGATCCGGCGACTCACGATGCCGACGCGCACCGGGCGGACTTCGTAGTACCGCTTAAGGATGCCAGCTTAAGTGGCCTGCGCATCGGGGTGATGCGGATGAACGGCGCGCTACCGGCGGTCAAGACGATGTTCGGCGCCCTGGGCGCGCGCCTGAGCGCAGCCGGCGCGATTCTCGTCAACGTCGATGCGCCGGGCGATGCCGACAAGATGGGCGACTTCGAACTTACCGTGATGCTCACGGAAATGAAGGTCGACCTGAATAAATATCTTGCCACCACGCCGCCTGCGGTCGCGACGCGCACGCTCGCCGATGTCATCGCATTCAATCTGCACCACGCCGATCAGGAGTTGCCTATCTTCGGTCAGGATCTTTTCGAGCGGTCGCAGGCAACCGCCGGGCTTGACGATCCGGCCTACCTCAACGCGCTGCAAAGCAGCCGGCGCATGGCAGGTCCCGACGGGCTGGACAAAATCATGCAGGCCGAGCACCTGCAGCTGCTGATCGCGCCGACCATCGGTCCGGCGATCCTCATTGATCCGATCAACGGTGATGCAATCAACGGCGCTGGCCCGGGCAGCCCGCCCGCGATCGCGGGCTACCCGCATCTGACGGTGCCGATGGGAATGGTCAAGGGACTACCGGTCGGGTTGTCGCTGATTGGTCCAGCCTGGTCGGACGCAGCGGTTCTTGCCTGGGGCGGCAGCGTAGCTCAGCTGCTGGGACCGGTGCCTGAACCCTTGTACCTGCGAAGCTCGGTGCTCTGATACTTGAGGACGCGAGTCGCGGTGGGCGGGCGATGGCGCTTGGGCAATTGTCAGCCCGCAGCAACGGCAGCGAGGCGCGCCTGGCGACCGTTGGCTGCGGTATTAAGTTCGATCGTTTATGGGCCGCGGCGGTTGAACGAATGCGCCGGCTGGTTCTCTTCCTGGCCGGCATCAGGCTCCTCTGCCGTGGCAGAAAGCGGCCGGAACCGGTCGTGGCGGCGGCCTTTCCGAGGGGCCAAAAGGCTGAAAAGGCAGTGAAAAACGCCATACCGCGCCGCGGTGCCGGCCAGCGTAAACTGCCGTTGTTGCGTGGAATCCACAACGGCTGTTTTGCGGACCGGCGGCCGTAGCTATGCATTAGTACACTCAGAATTGTACTTGTGAAGGAACTTATTTTCAGCGTAGGATGCGCGCACCGCGACACGTGCGAGGGGATGCCTGTCGTTGTGGACTGCAAACAACGGAATGCAGGCACGTTTTATGTGTCGCCTGCCAGGTTCTCTATCAGCGCTTGTCGGAACAGACTTTTGAGTATTGGGAAAGTTCCAGATATTCATGCATTAATCGACGCGTAGGCCGGACGCTGCACTGTACAAGCAGCGACGGCCCTCACTCGTAGCCAGGGAGATCATCAGACTATGCACCGTTCAATTCGTGTTACCGCTTTGGCGGCCATCACCGCAGCACCTTTTTGCTTGGGCCTGCCCAGCGTTTCGCTGGCGCAAACAGCCGATACCAGCAATCAGGCTCCTCTTGAAGAGGTAGTCGTCACCGGCTCGCTGTTGCGACGCACGGACACTGAGACGCCGAGTCCGATTCAGGTCGTCAGTGCCGAAGACATTCAGAACTCCGGCTACACCAGCGTCTCTGAAGTGCTGCGCAGCCTGTCGGCCAATGGCGCCGGCACACTGAGCCAGTCCTTCAACAGCGCGTTCGCGGCCGGCGGTTCCGGCGTTGCGTTGCGCGGCCTAACGGTCGGCGGCACGCTGACGCTGATAGACGGCGAACGGATGGTCGGTTACCCGCTGACGGATGACGGCGAGCGCAACTTCGTCGACGTCACGGCGATTCCCTTCAATGCCGTCGAGCAGGTGCAGGTCCTTAAGGACGGCGCCTCGGCCGAGTACGGCTCCGACGCCATCGCGGGTGTCGTCAACATCATCCTGAAGAAGCAGTTTCAGGGTGCCCAGTTCGAAGTCGAAGGCGGCGAGTCCGGGCATACCGATGGCCAGCTGCTGCACCTGACCGGCATCTGGGGTGTCGGCGATCTTGGCGCGGACGGCTTCAACGCCTACGTGACCGCCGAGTATCGGCACCAGGAGCAGATTCTGCAGTCCAACCGCAGCGGCCTGTGGACCAACCAGAACTGGATACCGTATGGCGGCGTGAACACCACACCTGGTGCGGGAACCAATCCGTTCACACCGTACCCGGGAAGCACCACCGGCTACCTGATCAATCCGGATCCGGAAAACGGACTGCCGGCCGAAACTTTCCTGCCGGGTTGCACGGCGGCGCAGCAGGCGGCTGATCAATGCACTTTCCAGTTCAAGGGACTGCAGCTGCAGCCCACGACCTCAAGCGCCAATGTTCTGGCGAAAATCACCAAAAACATCGGTGCGAACTGGCAGTCGGTTACCACGCTGTCAATTTTCCAGACGCATGCGGACCAGGCGAACCCGGGCTATTTCGGCACGGGCTACCCGTCCGGCTTCACAATCATTGCCTATCCGGCCAATGGCGCGCCGACCCCGTTTATCTACCCGGTGATCACCGTACCGACGAGTTTCACCAATGGCGGGGCAACCAATCTGAACCCGTACGGCGCACCGGCGCCGCTGGTCTATGATTTCGCCGAGCTGGGCCTCGGCTACACGAACACCAAGAACAACACCTACCGGTTCATGGAAGCCCTCACCGGCCACGTGGGCGACTGGGAAGTGGGTGGGTTCGCCGGGCTCATGCACGCGCAGCTGACCCAGGATTATTCTGGCTACCTGTCGCCGTTCGCGGCGCAGAACGCGTTGAACAATGGTTACGTGCTGGGTAGCGGCACCGAGAACCCGACCCTGGCCCCTGAGGCTTTCGAAGTCGATTCGAGCGGCCTCGAAATCTTCAATGTCCATGCGTCAGGACCGATTGCGATGTTGCCGGGCGGGCCGCTATCGCTGGGCGTCGGCGCGGAGTGGTATGAGAAACTGCTGAATGCACCGCCTTCACCCTCCAGCGCTGACGGCATGCAGAGCATGAATGACGCGTGGGCGGTCGGCTCGCAGGCCGACACGGCGGCATTTGCCGAATTAGGCGCGCCGATTCTCAAGCAGCTCGAAGTTAACCTGTCGAGCCGCTACGACCAGTACAACACGGCGGCGGGCGGACTGATGACGCCGAAGGCGGGCGTCAAGTTCACGCCGATTCCGGAACTGGCGTTCCGTGGCACGTACGGCAAGGGCTTCCGTGCCCCGAGTATTGCCGAGACGAACTCCGGACTGGCCTTTGGCGCGGCTGCGGTTGCCGATCCGATACTGTGTCCGAACGGGCCCGCTGCACCGGGCGCCTTCCCGAGCCAGTGCGCGATCGAGCTGACCGGCGTGCAGCCGGGCAATCCGAACCTGAAACCTGAGAAAACGACCAACTACACCTTAGGTGTCGTCATCGAGCCGACCAAGAACTTCAACATCGCGGTCGACTACTACGACATCAAGATCAATCAGGACATCATCAGTGCGTTCGAGGCGGGCGGCCTCGGCTTCACCGGCCTGACGTCCCTGGTGCGCTTCCCGAACACGGTCTCGTTGCCGCAGGTGTCGGCAACCGGCGTTTGCTGCACGAACGCCCAGACGCCGGTCGGCTTGGCGTTGTACGAGGGGTATCCCTACATCAATGGGACCGCGGATGAGACCAACGGCATTGACATCGACATCCAGAGCCATTGGGACCTGGGTGCTGCGGGCAAAGCCTCGGTCGGTCTGAGCGCCACCCATTTGCTCACGTACAAGCTCGAGGCCCTGGGCACCGATTACGAGCTGGCTGGCACGCACGGTCCGAGCGGCGTTTCCGGTGACACGGGCAATCCGAAGGATCGCGCGACCCTGACCGTGACCTGGGATAAAGGGCCGGCGTCGGTGACCGCTTCGGTCAACTACATCAGCAGTTTCAGCGTGACCGACCCGTCGGCCAGTCAGTTCACCTGCGACGAGGCCTTGGGCGCGGCCTTTTCGCTGGAGTACGGTCCGCGCACCACGGATCCGAGCACGTTCCCGAGCTCGTTCTGCACGGTCGCGAGCTTCACCGATGTCGACCTGTACGCGCACTACGACATCACCAGTCATCTGCAGGCTCACTTGTCAGTGCTTAACGTCCTCGACAAGGGCCCGCCGCTTGATATGGCGACTTACGGTGGTGGCGGTGGCGCGGCCTACGATCCGGCCCTGCATCAGCAAGGCGCGGTCGGCCGGTTCTTTACGGTTGGCTTTACCTTTACGCTGTAATTCGTAGACTTCATCGAGTCTTTAATCGGCCCCTTCGGGGGCCGATTTTTTTGGCGTGCGACGGATCGCTTAGGAATCAGCGGCAATCGCGGTGCGCGACCGTCGCGCGGCGCGGCGGGGACTCATAATTTCGGCGGGCAGGATCCCGCGGGGCACAACGGCCATGCACTCAGATGCGCACCGACCGCTACTGGCCGTGCTGCTCGGCGGATTCATCGCCGGCACGATCGATGTCGGCGCCGCGGCATTGATATTTGGCGTCGGTCCGATCGTGATCCTGCAGGCGATCGCCAGCGGCGTGCTGGGTCGCGCCGCTTTTTTCGCTGGTGCCGCCAGTGCCACGCTCGGCCTGATCCTGCAGTGGGCGATGTCCTGGATCATTGCAGCCGTGTATGTCGGCGCCGCCCGCTACCTCGCCGCTTTGGGCCGCCACTGGCTGGCGGCGGGCCTGTGCTACGGCGTCGTGGTCTTTGGCGTCATGAATTACGGGGTCGTGCCGCTGTCGGCCGCCTATCCGCGAAATCCGTTTACGCCGCGTACTTTCGTCGAAAGCCTGCTGGCGATGCTGCTGTTCGGCGTGCTGGTGGCGTTCTTTGCGCGTCGCGCGTGGTTGAAGCCCGCGAAGGAACAATGAGGCGCTCGTAACGGCCGCAGCCGGCGAACGTCCCCTCAGGAGCCGAATAGTTCGTGGACGACGCGATCACCGACTTTGATATGACGGGCGGCGGCCTGGCCGCCGCCGATCTCAAGCACTGCCCGGGCCACCGTCGGGCAGCTGATCAGATCGAGGGACTGCGGCACGCCGGGGCGGATGCAGGCGATTTTGCCGTGCTCGTCAATGAACAGCAGATCCAGCGCAATGAACGTGTTCTTCATCCAGAACTGCGCGATGCGCGGCGGCTGCATCGGGAAAATCATGGCCTGATCGACCGGGAAGATGCGCACGTACATCAGCCCGAGCTCCTGTTCCTCCGGGGTCGTGGCGATCTGCGTGTCAAACACCTGCGAGCCTGCGGCCGTCTGGATCTTCACCGTGGTGCGCGCAAAGTTGGCCGGCTGGCCGGCGGCGGCACTCAGCAGTACCAATAGCAGTGCGGCAGCGAGTGATGCGCCGCCGAAACGCGGCCTCTCAGGTCGGCTGATCAGCATGATGCAGATCTCCGGGCTCAAATTGAATGCGGGTGGCGAAATCAAATCGATCGATGTACACGCGTTCGCGGCCGTCGAGCGTCGCGGCAGGATCGACGCAAAATCCGCGCGCCGCGATCCGGTAATTCGTGGCGGGCTGATCGGTGCCAGGCAGCGGGCTTTGAGTCAGCGTATCGATCGTGCACTTGCCATCGCCGAGCGTGGCATACAGTTTGTTGGCGTCTTCCATCAGCAGCGTGATGTTGGTCGGCCGCTCGGCCTGGCCGTTCTCGCCGGGCCGTGCGGCAACGCCGAACACCAAACGCAGCCGGTGCCCGGCGCTGTCGAACGGTCCGGACAGGCTGATGCGCACGCCGCTCCCATCCGGCCGCGCGCCGCCGTCGCACTGCAGTTGGCCCGCCTGCCAGCGAAGATCGGCGTTGACCGCGCCGCGCAGCTGCGCTCGCAGGAAATCGCTCCCGTCCGGCAGGCATTTGCCGCTGCCGGTCGCGACCGTGGATCCGCCCGCCGGAATCGCACTGGTGGGAGTCTTCGGCGAGCAGGCCGCGACCAGCGCCATCATGGTGCAAATCAGACACGAATGAATTCGAATGCAGGGCGATCCAGTCGGTCTCATGCCCACATTCTAGCTGCTAGACTGCTCATCGGCTGTCGGTTTCAAGCAGCTTGGGTCTTGTTATGACAACGATCGTAGAAGTAACTTCGAGCATCCCGGCGCCGATCGCCCGGCTGACTGAGCTCGCCGGCAATCTGTTTTTCAGCTGGCATCGGCCGACGCGGGCGTTGTTCCAGGATCTGGATCCGGACCTGTGGCGGCAGGTGAGCGGCAATCCGCGCCTGATGCTGCGCTGTATCGATCAGCCGCACCTGAATCGGGTGGCCAGTGACGCCGAGTACCTGGCCCGCTACCAGGCCGTCATGGCCGCCTACGATGCCTACCACAAGGCGCCCCCCACCGGAACGGCCTCGCCGCTGGTGGCGTACTTCTGCGCCGAGTACGGTTTCCATGAAAGCTTCCCGATCTACTCCGGCGGCCTCGGCATCCTGGCGGGGGATCATTGCAAGGCAGCGAGCGATGAGCGGCTGAACTTCGTCGCGGTGGGGTTGCTGTACCGCCAGGGCTACTTCATCCAGGCGGTCGACAGCGAGGGCGAGCAGCACGCGCAATACAATGATCGTGATCCGCGCGACCTGCCGGTCGAGCCGGTGCGCACGTCGGCCGGGGAATGGCTGACGGTGCGGGTACGGATCGGTGCGCAGGACGTCGCTGCGCGCGTCTGGCGAGCGCTGGTCGGCCGCGTCTCGGTCTATCTGCTCGACACCAATTGCCCGGAGAATTCCAGCGCCGACCGCGACATCACTTACCGCCTGTACGGTGGCGATGAGGCCGTGCGCATCCGCCAGGAAATGATTCTCGGCATCGGCGGCGCGCGGGCGCTGCGGGCGCTCAACCTGGCGCCGGCCGTCTGGCACATCAACGAAGGGCACGCGGCGTTTCTGATTCTGGAACTGTTACGCGAGGGACTTGGCCGGGGCCTGGATTTTGCCGCCGCGCTGGAAGCCGCCGCAGTACAGTGCGCGTTCACGACCCACACGCCGGTGGCCGCCGGACACGATGTGTTCAGCGACGATCTGTTCGGTGCCTGCTTCGGCGAGTACATCCGCGAACTGGGCGTGCCGCCCGAGCGCATCATCGAACTCGGGCGCGGCCCCAGCGCGCGTCATGGATTCAACATGACGCGCCTGGCGCTTGCCGGCGCGCGGCGGGTCAACGGCGTCAGCCGTATCCACGGCGTAGTCTCGGCGCAGCTGTGCGCCGATCACTGGCCGGAGGTACCGCCGGCGGAAAATCCGGTCGGCTACGTGACCAACGGCGTGCACGTGCCGACTTTTCTGGCCTCGACCTGGAGCCGGTTCTTCGACCGGGCGCTCGGCAGCGAATGGCCGGCGCACATGTGGGACCCGGCTTTCTGGCAACGGCTGGAAAAAATACCAGATGCATTGTTCTGGGAAACGGCGCAGCACGCCAAATCACGCATGCTCGCCGGGGTGCACGAGCGCCTGCGCCTCGAGTACGTGCGCAAGGGCCTGAGCCCGGCGCAGCTGCGCCACGTGACCCGGCTGCTGGATCCGGACCGTCCGGATGTGCTGACGCTGGGATTTGCGCGCCGCTTTGCCACCTACAAGCGCGCCGCGCTGCTGCTGCGTGACCGCGCGCGGCTGGCCGAGCTGATTGACGGCACGGAGCGGCCGGTGCTGTTCCTGTTCGCCGGCAAGGCGCACCCGGCCGACCTGCCCGGCCAGCAGGTGCTGCGCGAGATCAAGCAGCTGATGCTGTCACCTGAATTTGCCGGCCACGTCGTGTTCCTTGAGGACTACGACATCCAGCTCGCGCGCTGGCTGGTGTCGGGCGTCGATGTGTGGCTGAACAATCCGATCGCGCCGCTGGAAGCGAGCGGCACCTCGGGCATCAAGGCGGCCATCAACGGCCGCCTCAACGTCAGCGTCCTCGACGGCTGGTGGGCTGAGGCCTTTGACGGTACGAACGGCTGGGGCATCCCGCCGGCGCAGACCCAGGACGGGGAGCGGCGCGATGCCTTCGATGCCGAGGCGATGCTCGATGCGCTGGAGGAGGAAGTGGTGCCGCTTTACTACGCGCGTAACGCCGAAGGGTATTCACCCGAATGGGTGCGGCGCTGCAAGCGGGCCATGATGACCGTCATCCCGCAATTTTCGATGGGACGGGTCGTCACCGACTATGCGCGCGGCATTTACGGGCCGGCCGCGGCACAGCACGCGGCCGTGGCCGAGCGCGATGACGCCGGTGCGCGCGCGCTGGCGCAGTGGAAGTACCGCGTCCGCCAGGCCTGGGGCGGAGTCGGCCTGCGGCGCCTGTCGGCGGTGCCGCGCGAGCTGCAGCGCGACGCGCGCCTGCGCATGCGCGTGGCGGTCGCCTTGAACGGCATGGTGCCGGACGATGTGAAAGTGGAATTCTCGGCGGTGCGGCTGTTGCCGGAGGAGCACCTGCAGCTGCCGGCGCTCGCCTCGTTCCGCGGCACCGGGGCCGCGGGCCGCTGGAGCGACGTACTTCGGCCCACCGGCGAGACCGACAGCGACGGCTCGCACGTATTTGAGCTCGACGCTTCGCCGCCGGCGTCGGGACAGTTTTCGCTCCAGCTGCGTGTCCGTCCGGACCACCCGCTGCTTGCGCATCCGCTGGAGCTGGGACTGGTGAAACGGCTGTAAGGGCTGCGCCGCCGCGGCTCAGGCTGGCGCCAGCACCAGCGCGCCGAGCGGTGGCAGCGTCAACTCGAGCGAATGCGGTTGTCCGGCCCAGGGCAGCGCGCGCGATTCAATGGGCAGCGCGTTGCCAAGGTTGCTGCCGCCGTAATGAACCGAGTCTGAATTGAACAGCTCGCGATAGCGGCCGCCGTGCGGCACGCCGAGCCGGTAGCCACTGCGCGGCACCGGCGTGAAATTCAGCGCCACGACCAGCTGCTGCTCATCGGCGGTGCGCAGGTAACTCAGCACCGAGCCGGCGGCATCGTTGCAATCGAGCCACTGAAAGCCCCGCGGCTCGAATTCATAGCGGTGCAGGGCCGGATGGCCGACGTACAGGCGGTTGAGATCCGCGACCGCGTGCTGCACGCCGGCGTGCTCGGCCGACTGCAGCAGCCACCAGGGGAGCGCGACGCGGAAATTCCACTCCCACGGGCAGGCGAGCTCACCGCCCATGAACAGCAGTTTCTTGCCCGGATAGGTCCACATGTAAGCGTACAGCAGCCGCAGGTTGGCGAGCTGCTGCCAGCGATCGCCGGGCATCTTGCCAAGGAGCGAATGCTTGAGGTGCACGACTTCATCGTGCGACAGCGGCAGTATGAAATTCTCGCTGTAGGCGTACATCATCCCGAAGGTCATCTTGTTGTGGTGGTAACGCCGGTACAGCGGATCCTCGCGAAAGTAATCGAGCGTGTCGTGCATCCAGCCCATGTTCCATTTCATGCTGAAGCCCAAGCCGCCCGCGTCAGTCGGGCGGCTGACCATCGCCCAGTCGGTCGATTCCTCGGCCATGATCAGCGTGCCGGGGTAACGCCCGTGGGTGGTGGCGTTCAGCGCGCGCAGGAACTCGATGGCCTCAAGGTTATGCCTGCCGCCGTAGCGGTTGGGGACGAAATCCTGCTGGCGCCCGAAGTCCAGATAGAGCATTGAGGCCACGGCATCGACGCGCAGCCCGTCGAAGTGAAACTCCTCCAGCCAGAAGCACGCACTCGAGAGCAGGAAGGCGCGCACTTCGTGCCGCTCGTAGTTGAAGATCAGCGTACCCCAGTCGCGATGCTCGGCCTTGCGCGGATCGTGGTACTCATACAGCGCCGTGCCGTCGAAATTGGCGAGCCCGTGCGCATCGCGCGGAAAATGCGCCGGCACCCAGTCGAGCAGTACGCCGATGCCGTGCCGGTGGCACTGATCGATGAAGCCACGCAGTTCATCGGGCGAGCCGAAGCGGCTGGTGGGGGCGAAATAGCCGGTGGTCTGGTAGCCCCAGGAATCATCGAGCGGATGCTCGGTGATCGGCAGCAGTTCAATGTGCGTGAAGCCCATTTCGCGCACATAGGGAATCAGCTCAGCGGCCAGTTCCCCATAGGAGTAGAAGCGTCCGTCCTCGTGCTGGCGCCACGATCCGGCGTGCACCTCATAGATGCTGAGCGGCGCGTGCAGCCAGTCGCCGGCGGCGCGCCGCTCAAGCCACGCCCCATCGCCCCACTCATAGCGGGACCGTTCGGTGATCGAAGCCGTCGCGGGCCGCAGCTCAGTGGCGCGGGCGTACGGGTCGCTTTTGAGCGTGAGCGCACCGCCGCGCGCGCGGATCTCAAACTTGTAGGCGCTGCCCGCGCCGACCCCGGGCACGAACAGCTCCCACACGCCGCCAGCACCCAGCCGGCGCAGCGGCAGCCGGCGGCCATCCCAGGCACAGAACTGCCCGACCACGCTGACCCGCTCGGCATTGGGGGCCCACACCGCAAAGCGCGTGCCATCGACGTCCGCGATCCGCATCGGGTGCGCACCAAGAAACCGCCAGGCCGTCACATGATTGCCTTCGCCGAAGCCCCACAGATCGTCGGCCGAAATCGTCGGCGCAAAGCTGTAGGGGTCGATGCGGGTCTGCTCGGCCCCGTTACTGTCGATCCAGTCGACCGGATAGTGCTCGGGCAGGTCGCCAGGCGGCCCCTGCCAGCTGAAAAAATCGGTCCCCGGTATGCGCGTCAGCGCCCGCCCGCCGGGCAGCCAGGCTTGCGTAACGGCAGGCAGGAAAGTCAGCACCGTCAGCCGGCCGCCGCGCATGTGGGCACCGAGCAGCGTGTGCGGATCGTCATGGCAGGCGCCGGCGACGCGCGCCAGCTGCGGCCGCAGAGCATCGAGCCAAGCCATGCCCGGGTTCATGACTATTAGAGATCCTTAAATAAAGCCGGCCGGGGCGCGGAACCGTCGCCTGGGCGAAGGTACTATACTTCAGATCGTCCACTGCACAGGGTGACGGCCGCTGTCATGACCAAACCAACCTCGCGTACCAATTCCGGGCGGTACGTCAGCCGGCTGACCAGCGGCGCGCTGGCCGTCATCATGGCCGGCGGGCGCGGCGAGCGGCTGAAGGGTCTGACGGCGCAGCGCTGCAAACCGGCGGCGCCTTTTGGCGGCAAGTTTCGCATCATCGATTTTGTGCTTTCCAACTGCTTGAACTCCGGCATCCGCCAGATATTCCTGATGACGCAATACAAGGGGCAGTCCCTGATCCAGCACGTGGCGCGCGGCTGGAGTTACCTGCGGGGTGAGTTCGGGGAGTTCATCGACGTGGTGCCGGCGCAGCAGCAGATCGGCGAGTACTGGTACCGCGGCACGGCCGACTGCGTCTACCAGAACATGGAGTTAATCCGCGCGCACCGGCCCAAGCATGTGCTGGTGCTCGCGGGCGATCACATCTACAAGATGGATTACGGCCCGATGATCGCCTCGCACGTCGAAAAAGGCGCGGACATCACTATTGGCGTCGTGCACGTGCCGCTGGATCGGGCGCGCGAGTTCGGCGTGTTGTCGGTCACCGAATGGAACCGCGTGACCCAGTTTGCGGAAAAGCCGCGCAATCCCGAGCCGATGCCGGGGCGGCCGGATGTGGCGCTCGCCTCGATGGGCATCTACGTGTTCAATGGCCGGCTGCTGGAGAAGCTGCTGGCCGAGGACGCGCAAAAGCCGGACTCCGGACATGACTTTGGCAAGAACGTCATCCCCGAGGCGATCAAGAGTCTGCAGGTGTACGCCTACCCGTTCACCGACGTGAAGACCCGGGCACAAAGTTACTGGCGCGACGTCGGCACGGTGGACGCCTACTACGACGCGAACATCGAACTGGTGCATGTGGCGCCGGAGCTTAATCTGTATGACGAGGAATGGCCGATCTGGACCTATCAGCTGCAGCAGCCGCCGGCCAAGTTCGTGCTCGATGAGGATGCGCGCCGCGGCATGGCGATCAACTCGATGCTCTCCGGCGGCTGCATTATATCCGGGGCCAAAATCGACCAGTCGGTGCTGTTTTCCAACGTCCGCGTCGACGAGCGGTCCTATATCTTCCGCGCGGTCGTGCTGCCCAATGTCAAGGTGGGCGCTGGCTGCACGATCCGCCAGGCGATCATCGACGAGGGCTGCGAGATTCCTGACGGCATGCAGATCGGCGTCGATGCCGCCGCCGACCGCAACCGGTTTTACGTCAGCGAGAACGGCGTGGTACTGGTAACCGCCGATGCACTGGCACGGGGCAACGTCGGCGCGGCATGAGCAGTTCCGGGCGGTTCCCCGTGGTGCTGCTGTGGCATATGCACCAGCCCCAGTACCGCGACGCGCTGTCCGGGCAGCACGTTTTGCCCTGGACCTACCTGCACGCCATCAAGGACTACGTGGACATGGCCGCGCACCTGGAGGCGCACCCGGCGGCACGCGCGGTCGTCAATTTCACGCCGGTGCTGATCGAGCAGCTGCAGGAGCTGGCCGCGCGCATCGGCGCGCACCTGAGCCAGGGCGATGCGCTACCGGATCCGATTCTCACTCTGCTCTCCGAAGCGCCGCTCCCGGTTGCCGCTGAAGCGCGGTTTGAGCTGCTGCAGTCATGCCTGCGGGCCGAGCCGACGCACCTGATCGGCCGCTATCCGGCCTACGCGCGGCTCGCCGCCCGGGCCGCGGAGCTCGCGGCGCTCAATCCCGTTGGTAACATCGAGGATCAGTTTCTGCGGGACGTGGCGGTCTGGTATCACCTGGCCTGGCTCGGTGAGACCGTCAAGCGCGGCGATACGCGAGTGGCGATGCTGATGGCGCAGGAGCAGGATTTCAGCGCCGCGCAACGCCGCACGCTGCTTGGCCTGATCGGCGGGCTCATCGCCGGTGTGCTGCCGCGTTACCGGGCACTGAGCGAGGCCGGCCGCATTGAGCTCGCGATGTCGCCGTATAGTCATCCGATACTGCCGCTGCTGTATGACTTTGCGACCGCGCGCGAGGCGAGCCCGGACGCGCCACTGCCGCATGCCGCACGGTACCCTGGCGGCGCTGAGCGGGCGATCTGGCAGATGCGCGAGGGCCTGAGAGTATTTCGCGACGCCTTCGGCGTGACGCCGGCAGGCTGCTGGCCCTCGGAGGGCGCCATCAGTACGGCCGCTGCTGAGCTGATCGAAGCGAGCGGCTTTCGCTGGCTCGCGAGCAGCGCGACGGTATTGCGCGGCTGCCTGGCCGGGCAGTCGCAGCCGGTTGAGCCGACGCGGCCCTACCGGTTGCCCGGCAAGCAGCTGTGCTGTTTCTTCCGCGATGACGGCTTGTCCGATCTGATCGGCTTCACTTATTCGAAATGGCACGGCGATCAGGCGGTAGCCAATCTTGTCGGCGAGCTTGAGGCCATCGCGCGGCACGAGCAGGGCAAGGACGGGCGCCTGGCGCTGATCGCGATGGACGGTGAAAACGCCTGGGAGCATTTCCCGTTTAATGGCTACTATTTTCTCAACGCGCTGTACACGGTGCTCGCCGATCACCCGGCCCTTGAACTGACGACCTTGAGCGCCATCCTCGATCGCGACCCGCCGGCGGCCACGCTGCCGCACGTCGTAGCCGGCAGCTGGGTGCACGGCACGCTGTCGACCTGGATCGGATCGCGCGATAAGAACGCCGGCTGGGATCTGCTGGTGCAGGCCAAGGAGGCCGTCGATCGGGTACTGGCGACGCGCGCGCTCGATGCGCCGGCGCGCGAGCGGATAGCGCGACAGCTCGCGCTGTGCGAAAGCTCGGACTGGTTCTGGTGGTTTGGTGATTACAACCCGGCCAAGGCCGTGCACGAATTCGATCTGCTGTACCGCCATCAGCTCACCAGCCTGTACCGGATGCTGGAACTGCCAGTGCCGCCGCAGCTGTCGGTGCCGATCTCGCAAGGTCGCGGGACGCCGGAAGGCGGCGGTGTGATGCGCCGGGCCAATCAGTGAGCGCGGCGCGCGGCGCACTGGCGCAGCGCCGCGCCGGCGTGCTGCTGCATCCGACTGCCTTGCCCGGGCCTGGCGGTGCGCTCGGGCCGAGTGCCCGCGCCTTCATCGACTGGCTGGCCAGGGCCGGTTTTTCCGTCTGGCAGGTGCTGCCGCTCGGGCCTGTCGGCGCGGACCGCTCGCCGTACCGCGCCCGCTCCGACATGGCCGGCAACGCTGAGCTCATCCACTGGGAGGAGGCGCCGGACCCGCAGCGCGATCACGCTGACCTTGAGGCGTTTTGCCGGCACAGCGCCGCCTGGCTGGACGATTACGTGCTGTTTGAGGCGCTCGCCGCAGAGCAGGGCGGCGAGCCGTGGTGGCAATGGCCGGCGCCGCTGCGCGACCGGGAGGCGGCGGCATTGCAGCAGGCGCGCGCCCGTCTGAGCAGCGAACTTAAGCGACGGCAGATCGAGCAGTGGGTATTTGAGCGGCAATGGCAGGCGCTGCGCGCCTATGCGCACGGCCAGGGCGTGCTGCTGTTCGGCGATTTGCCGATCTACGTGGCGCCCGATTCGGTATCGACCTGGGCCGCTCGCGAGCAGTTTCAGCTGCTGCCGGACGGCCGCCCGGCACTGCTCGCCGGCGTGCCGCCGGATTATTTTTCCGCCGACGGGCAGCTGTGGGGCAATCCTCTTTATGACTGGCGCCAGGCCGAGCGGGATCGGTTCAGTTTCTGGCAGGCGCGTCTGGCCATGCAGCTGGCGCGCTTTGATCTGGTGCGCATCGATCATTTCCGCGGCCTGGAGGCGTACTGGGCGGTGCCGGCCGGCGCGCCCAACGCGCGCAGCGGGCAGTGGTTGCCCGCGCCGGGCGCCGAGCTGCTCAGCGCGCTTGCTGAGCAGCATGCGCAGCTGCCGCTGGTCGCCGAGGACTTGGGCGTCATCACGCCGCCGGTCGAGGCCCTGCGTCGGCGCTTTGGCCTGCCGGGTATGCGCGTATTGCAGTTTGGCTTCGACGGCGCACCCGCCAATACTCATCTGCCGCACAATTTCACTTCCGACGCAGTGGCGTATACCGGCACGCACGACAACGATACGACGCTCGGCTGGTACCGAGGCCTGGACGCGGCGACAGCCGGACGCGTCGATGAGTATCTGGCGAGCCGCGCGCCGATGCCCGAAGCACTGATCCGGGCCGCATTGGGCTCGGTAGCGCAGCTGGCGATAGTGCCGGTGCAGGATCTGCTGGGACTAGGCACCGAGGCGCGCTTCAACACACCCGGCACCGCAACCGGCAACTGGGTATGGCGATTGTGGGAGCGGCCGCTCGGCGAGGAACTGGCGCTGCGGTACCTGGCATTGAACTATCAGTTTGGCCGACAGGTCAATCGGGAATGAAACTACATTTTTCCACCGGCGCATCGCTCCTGGTACTGCTGCTGGCCTTGCCGCTCGGCGGCTGTCGCGCCCTGCTGCCGAAGCTCGTGGCGCCGAAGGTGGAACTGACCGGGCTGACGCTGAATGGCGGCAGCCTCAATCATCAGCGCATGAACATCGTGTTGCACGTCACCAACCCGAACGACCGCGCGCTCGGCGTGCGCGGCATCGATTACCGGGTCGAGATCGCCGGCGCTCAGGTGCTCATCGGCACGACGGCGGCGCCATTTACTTTGCCGGCAATGGGCGAGACCGATATCGATCTGCTCGCGACCGTCGATCTGGCCATGGCGGCCCAATTGTGGCTTGAGCACCGGGGCGAGCCCGATGTTGATTATCACGTCATCGCCACGGTACGAGTGGAATCACCGTTTTTGTTATCGTGGCCGGTCGACGCGCACGGGCGGGTAAAATTGCCGTGATGCGAGGCCACGCGGCTCAGGTTATTGCTGGGTTAGTGCGAAGTCACGATCCGCTGCTCGCCACGCCTGCGCCGGAGCGTTAGGAGCTTCAATTGGGTTTGGGGGCTGCCGATCTTTGAAATTTCTTGTCGCAGGCCGCAATCGAGAATTTGTCGGTCCAGGCAGTGCTTGACAGCCGGTGAGCTATGAGGCCGCGCAAGTTCTGATATTGTGAAGCGTCACCAGCACGACAGGCGAAAATGGCGAAGCCGTTTAGCAGGAAGTCGCTCTTTGGGTAATGTGCGATCAATTCGTCGAAACCACTCTTCATTTTCCCCCAGTTCGCTTTGCCATCGACAAAAATGTCGGTATCGTCGCCTTCCAAGGTCGAGAAATTCCAATACAAGCGCGCGTACATTTCGGAACCCAGACGAGATTTGAATTTATTATCCATCTCGTTGATAAATGAATCGATCTCCTCATAGGATCCAAACCAACGCGGCATCAATGCCCGCATCATGCCGCTATAAAGAGACCAATATTCTGGGAATAGCTGAATTCCCTGATCAAATATCGCCCGCATTCCATCGGCGCTACCGTTTCGATCCATGCTCAGGTGCAGGGAGACCAAATACCAAAGAGGATTGGCTTTGCCGTTCTCGCCTATATCCTCCAATGTCGCAGCGGCCATCTCATTTCGCGCCTCGTACAGTGCTTGAGAATTGGCACTGATCGATGTCGCGTAACCAAAGCCGCGGGCCGTCCAGGCCCATTCCTCAAACAATTGGACTTCGACAAAATCTGGTGCTGTCGAGCGCGGAAACGCCCTGCGCCACCGCGCCAACTTGGCCATAGTGTCAGCTAGGTCCAATCTCCCGTAGAGAAACAGATCGGGCAGGCCGCTGGTATATGCCGCAAGGCTGGAACCGCCGTCGGCAAAATCGCCAATAGCAGAGTCAAAATGATTATACATAGCGTCGAGAGCTGCATAGTCGTCCGCCACGAACGCTCGTTGCGCAGCGCACCGATCCGCAGACCGCAGCGCCGGGCCGTCGGTTGGCAAGTCGGTACTGGCCGCACTTTCATGGATGTAAGCAGGCGAAGAAACGCATGTGAACCGCGCGGCCGAAAATACATCGCGGATATGATTGACGGTCTCACTATGCGCAAGTCCGCGGGAGGGCTGCGCGGCGGCAGCCTTCAGCGCAAAGCGCTGAATTCGCGCAAGCGCTAGATTCGCGCGCCGGGCATAGAACGATGCGACATTGCCAGCGTTCGGATCGTGGTCCCGCAGCACCTTGATGATGGCCTCCGCCCAATCCCGGCGTGCGGCGGCGTAAAATCGCACGGCGTTGCCAAATGCACGCTGGGAAATCGGTAACGACAAGAGCTCCTTGCGAAGTTGCTCCGTCGCCGATTGCCAAAACGGGAGAATCTCCACCTCGAATTGATGTTGAAAATCCGAATCGCTAAGAGTGCCGCCTTGCGCTGCGGCGCCAATCTCCTGCCAACGGCGAACGTTTCGGGCCTCTCCGGACGCGTACCAATTGTGATTTTCCCAGTATTGGTCCGTGGCGCTAAGTCGCACGGTACCGCGGCTGTAGTACAGGCCGACGAATAATCCCACGGCAGTTACGGCGAGCGCCGCCAAAAGCCGCGGCAGCGGCATGCGTCGTGTAACCGATTGGTCGAGCGGCGTTGCCAGTATCCAACCCAAGATCAGGCCACTACACAGACCTCCAACGTGGGCGGCGTTGTCGATTCCGGCCTGAAAGAAGCCCGAAACCAGATTGAAAAGCACAAATAGCCCCGTACTGAACCAGTAAGTCCTAAACACGTTTGCCGGAATGAGAGCCTTACCACGGAGCAAATAGGCAAGAAATGCGCCAAAGAGCCCAAAAATCGCGCCTGAGGCGCCCATCGTAATATGGGTCGGATCCCAACTGAGGCTAGCCAGGCCACTTACAATTCCAGTGACCGCGTACAAGAACAGCAGAATCGGGCGACCAAAAAGACGCTCGGCCATGCGACCGACGTTCCAAAGCGCCCACATATTCACCAGCAAGTGGTATAAATTCAGGTGCAGAAAAAGCGCGCTGAGTAACCGCCACCATTGCCCGTTGATTGTCAGCGGCCCATAATTTGCACCCAGATTCGCAAACAGCTGGGGGTAAAAGTCAGTAAAACCCTTACTGACGATCGCAAATACCAGGAACCAAGCGACATTTAACGCCACAAGCGTGGCAGTTACCCAGGCACGCGTCCCTTGCAATCTGAATAGGCGATTCAAGTCTTGCTGCTGCGACCATTTTTCCTCGAATCCGGGTGACTTTTCACCAGGAAGTGATTCTGCAATGCATGCGGCGTCGGCGGTCGAATTGGCTTTGAATTCGACACGCCGAGATAACCGCCATGGTCTTTTTATTTCGAGCCGGACTTGCGCGTCGGTCGCTGCGACATTGCGGATTTCCGCAGTCGGAAAATGTAAATCGGCTTCCATCGGAACGCCGAGCCAAGTGCGCTGCAAGCCGTGGAAGACAACTTCCTCCGCTCGCAGCTGCAATGATCCGGGCCCATAGAGCCATTGCCGACGCCGCTTGGCGGCCAGCCAACCGCGTAAGCCCTTTCGATCCGTATAGCGCACGATCCAGTGGCGCGCGACGTCCGCGTTAGCCCCTGATTCCCGTCGGGCGAGCTCGGCTTGCAAATGTTCGAAATTGAGTGGAAAGGCCTGCCGGTCAATGCCGCTCTGGAAATCGCGCAGCTGCGACAGCGAATATCCACTGAAGTCAATTAGCCCATCCTGGGGTTTGGTTGGCTGTGCCTCCTGCCGTTGATCTGTTTGATCGCTCATGCCGCCAATTGTGGCTCTAATGACTCGACGTAGGAATGGCCGCTGACGAATAATGCTCTTCGGAGTGAACGCTCATCCCATTAATCAAAGCTTCTTAGACATAAAGACCATCGGCCCGACCGGCTCACCAATGCCGGACTGCCGAAACCCCACCGCCTCATAGAGGCCTCGGGCATTACCGTTGTTCCCGCCGACTTCCAGCGTCACGCTGTAGCAGCCAAGCTCGCGGGCGCGCTGCTCGACGACGCTAAGCAGCTGGCGGCCGATACCCTGGCCGCGCCGGCCGGGCTTGATGGCGAGGTCATGAATGTTGAGCAGCGGCTGCGCGTGAAAGGAGGAAAACCCCCTGAAACAGGTGGCGATGCCCACCGCCTCGGATTGCGCATAAGCCAGGAAAATGTGCGTCGTGGGATGCCGGCGCAACGCGTCTACCAGCGTGCCGCGGACGCGCGCACTTAACGGCCCGCCCTGTCCCATCGGATCGCAAGCGTATGTATCGGTCAGCTCCAAGATGGCCTGCTGGTGCGCAGGTAGGTCCAGATCGGCCTCCACAATGGCGATCGCCGCGTCGTTCATGATGTCCTGCACATGATGATTGTTCCTGCGTTCAAGGGCCCACGAGCCTCGTGTACTGCTCGATATAGCGCTCGACCTGGCGGTTCCAGGAAAAATCCCGCGCCATGCCGTTTTGTATCAACCGGCGCCAACTGCCACGTTGCTGGTAAAGATCGAGCGCCGTGTTCACCGCCCAGGTGAGCGCTTCGACGTTGTAATCGTTGAACACGATGCCGGTGCCGTGACCGGTGGCTGGGTCAAAATGCTGCACCGAATCGGCCAGGCCGCCGGTCCGGCGCACGATCGGCACGGTGCCGTAGCGCAGGCTGTACATCTGGTTCAGGCCGCAGGGCTCGTAGCGCGACGGCATCAGGAACATGTCGCTGCCGGCTTCGATCCAGTGGGCCAGTTCCTCATCGTGCCCCAGATGCAATGCCACGCGCCGCGGGTGCTGGCGCGCGAGGGCCTTGAAGAAGGTCTCGTAGGCGGACTCACCGGAGCCGAGCAGCACCAGGTTGAACTCCTGTGCGCCAAGCAGCGCGGGCAGCGCGCCGATCAGCAAGTCGACACCTTTTTGCGTGGCCAGGCGGGTGACCATACCGATCAGCGGCCGGCGCTCGGCACCCGCAAGCTTGAGGCGCGCCAGCAGCTGCTCCTTGAGCGTCGCCTTGATGCCAAGCTGATTGGCGCCGTAGGGCCGCGGCAGGAACCGATCGTTGCGCGGATCCCACTCCGTGTAATCAACGCCGTTGAGGATGCCGACGAGCGCGTCGGCACGCTGGCGCAAGCTGTCCTCGAGGCCGAGCCCGTACTCGGCGCCCTGGATCTCGCGAGCGTAGGTTGGACTCACGGTAGTGATGAGGTCCGCGTACAGCACGCCATGGCGCAGCATGTTGATGCGGCCGGCCCGCAGATCGTCCTGGTGCAGCATGTTCGGATCGACGCCTGGCAGCAGTTCGGCCGTCCGATCGGCACCGACGACGCCCTGATAACCGATATTGTGAATCGTCATCACACTGCGCGTGTGTTCGAACAGCCGGTCCCAGTGATAAACGGTGCGCAGCCACAGCGGGCCCATGGCCGTGTGCCAGTCATTGCAGTGCAGGATGTGTGGCGCAAAGCCCATGCGCTGGCAGCCGATGAAGGCGGCGTGCGTCAGCAGCAGAAACCGGCGATATTCGTCCGGATCGGCCGTATAAATTGCGGCGCGCCTAAACAGCGCCGGGCAGTCGACCAGGTACACGAAGATATCGGTCCCGGGCAGCCGCGCGGTCTGCAGCGAAAACTGAAACTTGTGTGTGCCAATGATCAACGGCACTTTCTGCGCAAACTCGACCGGGTGGCATTCGAGCTTGGTGCGGTCGATAGTCGAGTACCCCGGCATGAACAGCCGGACGTCGTGGCCGGCGGCGTGCAGGTACTTGACCAGGGCGCCGGCGACGTCCCCCAGTCCGCCGGCCTTGGCAAAGGGCACCATTTCGGCGGTCGCAAAACAGATGCGCAGCGGCATGATCACCAAAGTCTAACGCATCGCCCGTCGCAGTCAGCGCGTGCGTTATGATGCCGCCATGCGTCGGTTCAATGCCTACCTGGCCATCAGCCTGGTCATCGTGATCTCGCTGATCATCGGCCGCCTGGCCGCGGACTGGCCGCACACCTGCGCCAAGCTGCGCCTGTGCGCGTCGGTGCCGGTCAAGTGGCAGGGTCACTAGTGTGGGTGGGGCGGTAAGGCGCAGCGCAGCTAAGGGGAAAGCCATGCCTGGGTCGATGCCCTACTTGGATCAGCTCGAGTTTGCCCGCATCGCGCGTGCGATCGAATACATCGATGCCCACGGCGACGGATCGGCATCGCTTGCCGGGATCGCCCGGGCGGCGCGATGTTCGCCGCCGCAGCTGTCGCGCCTGTTCCGGCGCTGGGCCGGCATCACCCCGCAGCGGTACCTGGACCTGATCCGCCGATTGCCGATCACCGCTTTGCATGAGGGACGGCACGCGGTGCTGGAAGCCGCGCTCAACACCGAGCCGGCCGCGAGTAGCCGGCCGGCCACGTTGCATATCGAAGTGGAACTCGCCAGCGCGGCTGAGGCATCCCGCGCCGATCTGCAGATCGATTACGGCCTGGCGCCGTCGCCGTTTGGCCTGATGCTGGTCGGCATGAACGCCAAGCGGCTTTGTTACCTTGGCTTTACCGACAGCGGCTCCCGATCTGCGGCGCAGGCGACGCTACGGGCCTATTGGCCCCGGGCCACGCTGCAATGGCGGCCCGCAGTGGCGAGTGAGCTGGCCAGGCGTCTGTGGCCGGCGAGGGCCGGCGCGGCGGAGCCTTTGCGGCTCAAGCTGTGGCTGTCCGGGACGGGTTTTCAGCTGAGTGTCTGGCAGGCATTGCTCGCCTTCGGCGGCGGCGAGTATTGCGCTTATGGCGAGCTGGCCGCGCGTGTCCATCGGCCAGGAGGCGCCAGGGCCGTTGGCGGCGCTGTGGGCGCTAATCCCGTGTCCTGGCTCATCCCATGCCATCGGGTACTCGGCCACGGTGGGGCGCTCGGTGGTTACGGTGGCGGAGAGTCGCGCAAACTTGCGATGCTGGCCTGGGAACACATCCAAAGCCGCCGCGCGGCGTGATTCCCGCCCGCCGATGGGCAGGCATCCCCGCCATCAGTCGCCTAGCTCAGCGCAAGCCGGCTGGCAAGACCATAACCTATTGATAAAGAAACAAAATATATTGCTGGACCAGCGCCATTCAGACCTGTCGGCTGGTAGAATTCGGGCATCCAGCCCGTGGTCTGATTATGTCAAGTACGCCATACCAACAACTCGAACAGGAATGGCGACGGCTCCATGCCTTTCGCGGCGCGATCTCGCTGCTGCGCTGGGATGCGGCCGTGATGATGCCGCGCGGCAGCGCCGACGTGCGCGGCGAGCAGCTCGCGGCGCTCGAGACCGAGTGCCATGCGTTGCTGACGGCGCCGAAAATCACGCGCCTGATCGAGCGCGCCCAGGCCAACTCACAGGTGCTGGAAGACTGGCAGCAGGCCAACCTGCGCGAGATGCGCCGGCAGCGCGACCAGGCGATGGCCACTCCCGTGCTGCTCGTGTCCCGCCTGGCGCGGGCCGCGGCCCGGACCGAGAGTTTCTGGGCCGAAGCCCGTCGCGAGAATAAATTCGAGCTGTTTGCGCCGCATCTGCAGGAGGTACTCGAGCTCGTACGTGAAAAGGCCGGCCGGCTCGGCCAGGCACTGAACCTGCCGCCTTACGACGCACTGGTCGATGAGTTCAGCCCCGGCGTCGGCACGGCCGACATCGACGTCATCTTCAAGGCGCTGTCGCGGCGCCTGCCGACCATGATCCGCGAGGCGATGGAGATCCAAAGTCGCGAGACGGTATTGCCGATTGCCGGCAAATTTTCCACTGGCAAGCAGCGCCAGCTGATCGTCGAGATCATGAAAGCGATTGGCTTTCCGTTCGATCGCGGCCGGCTCGACGAGGCCGAACACCCGTTCACGGAAGGAGTTACGGGCGACATCCGCGTGACCACGCGTTATGAGCCCACCGACCCGTTCAACGGCCTGCTCGGTGCGCTGCACGAGACGGGCCACGCGATGTATGACCTCGGCACGCCGGCCGCCTGGCGCGATCAGCCGGTCGGTCGCGATCGCGGCATGACGCTCGAGGAGAGCCAGTCGCTGCTGATGGAGATGATCGTCGGACGGAGCCGCCCCTTCGTGCAATACCTGCAGCCGCTGCTGCTGCGGCATTTCGCGGTCACGGGTCCGGAGTGGGAGCCCGACAATGTCTACCGGCGGCTCAACCGTGTGCACCGTGGCCTTATCCGCGTCGATGCCGATGAGATGAGCTATCCGCTGCATATCCTGCACCGCTATGAACTCGAAAAGCAGCTGCTGGCAGGGGAACTGGCGGTGCGCGACCTGCCCGCAGCCTGGAACGCCGGCATGCAGCAGCGCTTCGGCGCCGAGCCGCAGGGTTATGTCGACGGCTGCCTGCAGGATGTGCACTGGGCGCTGGGCTCGTTTGGATACTTTCCTTCCTACGCGCTCGGCATCGTCATTGCCGCGCAGGTGTGGGAGAGCCTGCGCGCGCAGCTGCCGGAAGTTGAACTGCAGATCAGCCGCGGCGAATTCACCGGCCTGTTTGACTGGCTGCGCGAGAACGTGCACGGCATGGGCGCCAAGGTGCCGATCAAGGAGCTCGTCAAGCAGGCGACCGATCAGCCGATGGGCGCCAACGCGCTGCTCCGCTACCTGTCCGGCAAATACCTCGGCAGCGCCGGATGAGCGAGGCAGCGGCCCACGACTCCTCGACCCTGCGCCGCCTCAGCGCGCGCCTTCGCGGTCTGGCCGGCAAGGCGATCGAAGACTACCGGATGATCGAGGCGGGCGACCGGGTGATGGTGTGCCTCTCCGGCGGCAAGGATTCCTACACGCTGCTCGATCTGCTGCAATCGCTCAAGCGCGGTGCGCCGATCGATTTCGAGCTGATTGCGGTCAATCTGGATCAGAAGCAACCGGGCTTTCCGGCGCACGTGCTGCCCGAGTACCTCGCGGCGCGGCAGATTCCGTTTCACATCATCGAGCAGGACACCTACCGCGTGGTCCGGCGGGTCATTCCCGAGGGTCGCACCATGTGCTCGCTGTGTTCGCGGCTGCGCCGCGGCGCGCTGTATCGCTTCGCGGGAGAACACGGCATCACCAAGATTGCGCTCGGGCATCACCGCGATGACATCGTCGAGACGCTGTTCCTGAACCTTTTTCACGGCGGCCGGCTAAAGGCCATGGCACCCAAGCTGCGCTCGGCCGATGGCCGGCACATCGTCATCAGGCCACTTTGCTATATCGCCGAGCGCGATATCGCCCGCTACGCGCGCGGCCGCGCCTTTCCGCTGATTCCCTGCGATCTGTGCGGCTCGCAGCCCAACCTGCAGCGCGCGACCATCAAGCGCATGCTCGCGGCCTGGGAGCAGGAATATCCGGGGCGCACGGCATCGATTTTCAGCGCATTGTGCAGCGTGCAGCCGGCGCACCTGGCCGACCCGGCCTGCTTCGACTTCGCCGGCCTTAAGGCCCTGCCGGCGGGCGCGGCTGAGCCGATGAGCGAGGCCGAAGAGCAGCTCTTGCTGGGTGAGCCTGAAGAAGCCCTGCTGGGGCTTGGAGCCTGAGCTCACTGCCCGTGCAACGGCCGCTGCCAAACAGCTACTGGGTCGTGCCGGGAAAATTACTGGCCGGTGAATATCCACTGGGACGAAAAGGCGACGATGGCAGCTTGCGCCTCGAGCAGCTGGCGGCCTGCGGCGTCAGCCTGTTTGTCGACCTGACCGAACCCGACGAATGCCCGCCTTATGAGTCGCTGCTGCCCGACGGTGCCGCCTACGTGCGTTTTGCCGTGCCTGATCAGGACATCCCTGGCTACATCGAGGACATGCTGCGCATCCAGGCCGAGATCGCCGCAGCCATCGGCACCGGCGGCTGCGTGTACCTGCATTGCCGTGCCGGCATCGGGCGCACTGGTACGGCGATCGGCTGTTTCCTGGCCGAGCAGGGGCTGGAGGGAGAGGCGGCGCTGATGCGGCTCAATGAACTCTGGCAGCAATCGGCGCGCGCGGCCAGCTGGCCTTTTGTGCCACAGACGGAGGAGCAGGCCGACTACATCCGCCATTGGCGCCGGCGGCGCGAGGCGGGCCGCGTGCCGGAGCCCACCGAACTGCACGCGGTGACCGAACTGCGGCAACGATTTCACGGTGCGCTGCTCGGGCTGGCCGTGGGGGATGCGCTCGCCGCCGCCACGCAGTATCGCCGGGCGGGCCATTTCACGCCGGTCGGCGATCTGCTGGGCGGCGGGCCGTTTAAGCTGCCGCGCGGTGCGTGGAGCGACGATACGGCGATGGCGCTGTGTCTGGCCGAAAGCCTCATCGAGTCCGGCGGCGATCCCCACGATCAGCTCGCGCGCTATGCACGCTGGCAGCGCGAAGGCTACCTATCCGCCACGGGCGAGTGTGTCGGCATAACGGCTGCAACGATGCGCGCGCTGCAGGATCAGCCGGCGCCGGCGGCCGACGAGGGCGCATCACGCTGGCTGGATCCGGAGCCGCTGTCGCGCGTCGCACCGGCGGTCATGTACGCTTTCGACGAGCCGCAGCGGGTCATCGAGCAGGTACTTAAGGCGACGCGGGTCACCTGTCATGCCCCGCCGGTTCTCGACGCCTGCCGGCGGCTGGCCGCGATGGTGCACGCCGCGCTGCGCGGCTCTGGCCGCCCGGCGGTACTTGGGGTCGATGAGTTGCCCGTTGCCGCGCCAGCGGTATCGCCAGCCGCCGGTGCGCCGGCGCTGCTTGAGCTCGCCGCCTGGGCCTTTGGCTCAACCGATAACTTTCGCGACGGCGCCTTGCGGGCGGTCAATCTCGGCGGCGACGCGGACGTCATCGGCGCGGTTTATGGCCAGCTGGCTGGCGCCCACTACGGCGTGCGCGCAATACCGCCGGCCTGGCTTGCAGCGCTCGCCCAACGCGAGCAGATTGCAGCGCTGGCGGACCGGTTGCTGAACTGCGCCGTGATCCGGCTGAGCCAGGGAGTTCACCGCCCGTGAGTGGCCTTAAGGACGGTTGGTCAAATTTGAGCGATGCACAGCTGCTCGACACGCGGCTGTGTGATCTGCGCCTGAATCTTCGCCAGCTGCCGATTTACCGGCATATCCAGGCGCTGTACGGCGAACTTGAGCGGCGTGGCATCGGCTTTAGGCCGCATGTCTGGCTGGCCGAAGAGTGGTTTTCCCCAGACGGCGTGCCCGGTTTTGCGGTGCCGTTTTATCTCGCCCACCCGCGCCTGCTGCGCCTTGAGCGGCGCATGACTCATGAAGCCGAGGGCAGCAACAGCAACTGGCTGATGCGGATCCTGCGCCACGAAGCCGGCCATGCAATCGATTCGGCCTACCGGTTGCGCCGGCGCGCACAGTGGCGCGCACTGTTCGGACCGGCCTCGCGCCACTATCCGCGGCGCTACCGGGCGCGCCCGGCCAGCCGCCAGTACGTGCAGTATCTGGGCGAATGGTATGCCCAGGCGCACCCGACCGAGGATTTTGCTGAGACCTTCGCGGTGTGGCTGCAGCCGCGCTCGGACTGGCGGCGCCGTTACGCCAACTGGCCGGCCTACCATAAGCTCAATTATGTAGCGGAGCTGGCGGCACAGATCGGTGCGGCCCGGCCGCTGGTTCGCAGCCGCGATCGGATCGAGCTGCTGGCCGACAACCAGCGCACGCTCGCCCAGCATTACCGGGCCAAGCTCGCCCGGCGCGGTACGTTGCGCCGGGCGCTCGCGGATCGGCTGCTGGGCCGGCTGTTTGCCACCGGCAAATCTTCGGGACGCGCCGCCACGGCGGCCAGCTTCGTGCGCGCCCATAAGTCGGCGCTGCGCGATTATCTGCTGCGCCAGGACGGCGCCGATCGCTATCTGGTGCAGCAGATTCTGCGTCTGGCGATCGAGCGCTGCGAGCGCCAGCCGCTGTACGTGCGCGGCACGCAGCGCGCGGCGCTGCCGAAGCTGCGCCGGCTGCTGGCGCGTCTGGTGCGCAGTTACGCACTCAGCAATGGCCTGCACTGGCACTTATGAAATCGCAACGCATCCTGGTCGTGGTTCACAACAGCCTGGTGCCGCCGGCGAGCCTCGAGGGCTACAGCGAGAAGGAAATCGACGAGTGGCGCACCGAGTACGACGTGGTGACGGCGCTGAAAAAATCCGGCCACAGCGTGCAGATCTTGGGCGTGCTCGATTCGCTGACCGAGCTGCGCACGGCGCTGCTCGATAACAAGCCCAGCATCGTTTTCAACTTGCTGGAGGAATTCAATGGCATCGCCACTTACGACCAGCACGTGGTGGCGTTTCTCGAGCTGATGAGCCAACCGTACACCGGCTGCAACCCCCGCGGCCTGCTGCTGTCGCGCGACAAGGTGCTGTGCAAACAACTGCTGGCGTTTCACCGCATCCCCAGCCCCCAGTTCGCGGTCTTTCGCCGCGGGCAGCGCTTTCAGCCGCCGCGGCGTCTGCGCCTGCCGCTGTTCGTAAAATCCACGACCGAAGATGCCTCGGTGGGCATCGCCCAGGCCTCGGTGGTCGACGATGCCCAGCACCTGCGCGAGCGCGTGCAGTTCATGCACGAGCAGATCGGCTCCGATGCGCTGGTCGAGGAATACATCGAGGGGCGCGAGCTTTACGTCGGGCTGTTCGGCAACGATCGGCTCTCGGTGCTGCCGGCGTGGGAAATGCACTTTGGCTCGATGCCTGAAACGCAGCGGGCCATCGCCACGCGCAAGGTCAAGTGGGACCGCGCCTACCAGAATAAATACGGCATCACGACCGCCGGCGCGAGCGAGCTGTCGCCGGCGCTGATTGTGCGGCTCGACCGGCTGTCGCGGCGTATCTACCGGGCCTTGCACTTAAGCGGCTATGCGCGGATTGATTTTCGGGTGCGGGCTGACGGCAGCGTCTACGTACTGGAGGCCAATCCGAATCCGAACCTGGCGCGCGCCGAGGATTTTTCCGCTTCGGCGCAGGCCGCCAAACTTCCTTATCCGGCACTGCTCGAGCGTATTATGCGGCTCGGGCTCGCCTACCGGGCCGAATGGCGGACTTTCCATGTTTAAGAGACTCAATCGGCGACTGACCGTACGGGGTGCGCCTCGCGCGCTTGCCATTGGCGCGCTGGCCGTGGCGTTCGCGCTTGCCGGTTGCGCCTCGCAGCAGCAGCGCAATCAGGAGCAGCAGCTAAAATTGCTGGTCGCGGCGCTGCCGGGTGAGTACGACAACACCGTACAGCTCCAGGCCGACACCCGCGCCGGCGTGCAGCCGGCGCACGCGCCGCTCGCGCTGACCGTGTATAAATTCAAAAATCCTCTGATCGGCGAGAACGTGCTGTACGTAGCCGAGCGTACCGCCGCCGCCGATGGGCGCCGGCTGATCCTGCAGCAGGTCTGGGCGCTGGCGATGGATAAGACCGGCAAGATCGTGCAGGTGGTTTACCGGTTCCGCGATCCGCAGCGCTGGCGCAATATCATGCAAAACCCGGATCTGTTCGAGGCGCTGCAGTTCGAGGATCTGCAGGCCATGGGCGGCTGCCAGGTGATCTGGAAAGTTGCGGTCCGGGGCTTCGAGGGCGAAAACAGCCGGGGCAGCTGCCGGCGCCGCGATGCCGACAGTGAGCAGTCCGATGTCGTGTGGCAGCGGCTTGAGCAGCATGGGGCGGAACTGGCGATTGCCGAACTGCATTACGACAGCAACGGCCAGCCCGTGGGCTCTGTTGCCAGCGATCCGTTTAACCGCTTTCTGCGGCTGGACAGCGGCGCGCCATGACCGATCTGGGTGGCGCGCAGATCCAGATCATCGTCGAGGTTATCCGCCTGGCGGTCGCGCCGGTGTTTTTGCTCACTGGTGTCGGCACGATGCTGGCTGTGCTCACCAACCGCCTGGGGCGTGCCGTTGACCGGTCGCGGCACCTCGAGGCGCCCAACCTGCACCAGCCGCTCGAGCAATGGCCCGCCGAATTGCATGCTGAGCTCAACGTGCTGGCGCGCCGCGGCCGGTTGCTGAATTTTGCCATCACGATGTGCACGCTGTGTGCGCTGCTGGTCTCGGTCGTGATCATGTTGCTGTTTCTGGGCGCGTTCTTCGAAGTGCGGCTTGCCCGGCCGATCGGCGTGCTGTTCATTGTGGCGATGCTAAGCTTCATCAGCGCGATGCTGTGTTTCCTGCGCGAGATCTTTCTTGCCACAGCAGCTCTCAGAATCGGCGCCCACGGTCGCAGTCCCGGCGGGGCCGGCGGCACCTGAGGCCGGCATAGACGGCGCCCCTCAGGCGCTCGTTGCCGCTGCGGCGCGGAGCCATTCATCGAGGTGCTCATCAGCCAGCGTGGTCGCCTGGTAGCGCTGCGCCACCAGTCCGAGCTTCGCACCGTAACTGCGAAAGCGCAGCACCACCGGTGCGAAGGCCGCATCGGCGATCGAGTAATGGCCAAACAGCCACGGGCCTTCAGCGCCGAACGCCGCGCGGCACTGCTCCCACAGCCGCTCGATGCGCGCGATATCGGCGGCAAGCCCAGGGCTGATCGGCGTATGCAGTCCCGTGGCGCGCGTGTCCATCGGCCAGGTCTTGCGCAGTGTCCAAAATCCCGCGTGCATCTCGGCCGTCACGGAGCGGGCCAGCGCCCGCGCCGCGCGCCCGGTCGGCAGGCCGCGCCCGGTGAGTTCGCAGACATACTCGCCAATCGCGAGCGAATCCCAGATCGCCAGCTCACCGTGCTGTAAGGCCGGGAGCCGCCCGCTCGGGCTGTAGCGAAGTATGTTGGCTGCGGTGTCGGGCTGATCGAGTTCGATCAGGCGCTCGTCGAACGCAAGCTCCAGATGGCGCATCAGGATCCACGGACGCAACGACCAGCTCGATAAATGCTTGCTGCCGATGATCAGCGTCATGGACCCCACGGATATACCCCCGCTATTAGCAGTCGCCGGCGGCGACTGCCAGCCGGCCCAGCAGCGCGTCTGGCCGAATTCTTGCTAGCAGTATCACAGCCAAAGCGTGAACCGGTCGAAAACCGCCGGGCGCGGATCGTGGTCCACTGTAGCAGGGCTTTGGCGCGGCCGACGAGGTGTAAAAGCTCATGAATCAGCCATCTGGACCTGGCGCGGTGCTTGAAGTGGCGAATCTCGCCGAGTATTTCCGCGATGCCTTGGGCAGCGCGCTCGCGCACCAACATGTGGCGGTCGAGGACCAGACTGCACACTATGTGGTCAACATGCTGACGCTGTTTGCCCGCGCCGAGCATCTGTATGAATCCACGCCCGACGGGCTGAAGCTCACGCCGCTGGTGCAGATGTTCACGCGCGCGATGGAAGCCCCGAGTGCGGGTGAGCGCGAGCGGGCGCTGCAGCGACTGGGCGACGTATCGCTGTTCATGGCCGGATTTTTCGCCCACGGCTTCGCGCGCTCGCTGGTCGATATCGATTATCACATTGCCATGGGCGGCACCGCCTATGGCACGCTGGCCCGCTCGCTGGAGCGCGGCCGCCGCCGCGTGCTGGGCCAGGTTTTTGCCGAGCTGGCCGGCAAATTCCTGCCGCTGGTTGACGCACTCGCCGAGATCAGCGACGTCGCCCGCGTTTACGGGCCGCAGGACGTGCTGCGACTGTACGAGATCTGGCTCAAATCCGGCAGCCCGCGGGCCCGCGCATTGCTCACCCAGCTCGGCGTCGAACCGACGCCCACGGCACTGCGCTCGCACTGAGCCGCCACCATGGTCGTGCAGCAGCTGCAGGATCTGTTAGCGGGAATTTACGACGTGCCGCAGGCTGAGGATGTGGCGCAGTTTCTGTTTACCGACCGCGCCGCGCTGCCGGCGGCGGTCGCTTCTGGCGGCGCTGACGAACAGCTGCTGGTGGCCGAGCGGGGCGATACCTTGCACCTGGGCCTGTTCCTCGAGGTCGGTGTGCTCGAACGGCTCGCGGCCGCCAATCCCCTCGATGAACTGCACGGCGGCAACCTGGCTGATTACTGCACGGCGCTCGAGGGCGTCAGTCATTTCACCTATCTGGCATGGAATGCCGCGCACGACCGGTCGGTCACGCTGCTGGAACTTGAGCTGCAGGCCGAGATCGACAAGTACGTGAGCGGCCTGTGGCTGCTGCGCGCACAGGACCCGAACCGCTTCCCGGCCGAACTGTACGCGGCGCTGTTTGAGCGCGCGCATGTGGACGCGACCCTGGCCGGAGAGCGCGCCGGCATGTACCGGCAGGCCAATCAATACGCGGCGCGTTTTTGCCGTCGCCTGGCGCGAACGCTGCGCCCGTCAGCGCCGCACGCTCGATCCTGCGCGGTGGCCGAATTAAGGCGCTTTTACCGGCTGACCAGCGCGCGCAAGATTCATCATATCGAGCACTCGGCTTAGCAGCGGCCGAACGCGCTATTTCTCGGTCCCGTCCTTTTTCTTCAGTTGCTCGACCTGGCGCTTGAGGCGGATCCACTCCGACAGCTTGCGCAGGTCGGCGTTGCGCTGGGCCGAATCGGTTTTGTTCACGCTGGGATACGTGTCGTAAGGATTGAAGGCGGCGCCCTCTGGCTCCTGCGGCGCATCTTCGGCAAGCGCCAGCAGCCGCTCGGTGGTGTCCTCGTCGAGCGGCTCCTCATCATCCGGTAGCCCGAAATCAAATGGTCTCATCGATCTTCCAAATCCTGCTCGGGTACTAGTCAGCGTGCCTGCGAACCTTGCGCGAACTGGCCGGCAACGTCCTACTGGCGTCCCAACATGGCCCGGGCGCGTAACAATCCGAGCGCGGTTTTACCATCACTGATCCGCCCGTCCAGCGCCTGTTGGCAGGCTTCTGGCAGGTCAATCCAGTGAATTTCAATCAATTCACTGGCCTCATGCGACACCTTGCCGATGCCTAAATCCTGGGCTAGGAACAGATGCACAGTTTCAGTAAATACGCCGGGGGAGCTGACATAAGGCCCGAGTGGCTGCCAGCGCCCGGCCACAGCCCCGGCCTCCTCCAGCAGTTCGCGGCGGGCGGTTTGAAGCGGTGGCTCGGCCGGCTCGAGCTTGCCAGCCGGAAGCTCCCAGATCCAGCCGCCAGCGGCATGGCGATACTGGCGGATCAGGCATACGCGGCCCGCGGCATCAACCGCCGCGACTGCAGCGCCGCCCGGGTGGTGAATGATCTCCAGTTCCTCCACATGCCCGTTGGGCAGGCGCACGGTCTCGAGGTTGAGCAAAATCACGCGGCCCTGATAGATCTTTTCGACGCGCTCGATACTCATGGCAGATACCGACCTCTTATAAAGCTGGGTCCCGGTCGTAGGCGAAGGACCGGGAAGCGCCTGGACTGCCCGGCGCGGCGCATTCTACCGATCGATGCCCGCGTTCCGGGAACCGGCTGCCGGTCCGCGGCACAGCGCCAGGCCGGCGGCCCGGGGGCAGGGCGCTCGCCCGATGCCGGCGGTGCGCCTTTAAGTCCTTAATCGGGCAACCAAATGTGTACCCGTTAGCAACCCGGCCAAGTCCCGGTGGCGGGAAGCGCGAGGTGGGCTTTATATTGGTGTTATGGCAGATGTCGACCCGTTCAGCACCCTTAATCCCGCCCAGCGGAAGGCTGCGACCTATGGCGAACCGCTCCCCGACAAGAAAGGGGTGCGCGCCGGTCCGCTGATGATCCTGGCCGGCGCCGGCACGGGCAAGACCACGACCATCGCCCACCGGGTGGCGCACCTGGTTTTAAATGGCGTCGACCCGGCACGAATTCTGCTGCTGACCTTCACCCGCCGGGCGGCGATGGAAATGCGCCGGCGCGCGCATGAGATCCTGCGTCAGGCACTGCAGGACGCCCTGGGTGGCAAGGCGCAGCTGATGCTGCAGCGGCTGGCCTGGGCCGGCACTTTTCACGCCATCGGCAACCGGCTGCTGCGCCATTACGCCCGCCAGCTGAAACTTGACCCGAACTTCTCGGTGCTCGATCGGGGCGATTCGGCCGATATTTTCGACACCCTGCGCCAGGAAATGGGGCTGACGGAAAAATATCAGCGCTTCCCGCGCAAGGATGCGTGCCTCGCGATCTACAGCTGGCGCATCAATACGCAAAAGTCGCTGCGCGAGACGCTGGAGCAGCAATTCCCCTGGTGCCTGGCCTGGGAAGAGGATCTGACCAAGCTGTGCCGTGCGTACGTCGAGCGCAAGCAAAAGCACAGCCTGCTCGACTACGATGATCTGCTGATGTACTGGCACGCCATGATGGGCGAGCCACGGCTGGCGCAGCACGTCGGGGCGCATTTTGATCATGTGCTGGTCGATGAATACCAGGACACCAACCGGTTGCAGGCCGATATCATCAAGGGGCTCAAACCCGACGGGTCCGGCATCACGGTGGTTGGCGATGACGCGCAGTCCATTTATTCGTTCCGCGCCGCCGCGGTCGAGAACATGCTGAACTTCCCGGACCAGTACCAGCCGAAAGCCGAAATTGTGACGCTGGCGCAGAACTATCGCTCCACGCAGCCGGTGTTGGATGTGTCCAACGCGCTGCTGAGCGAGGCGCCGCGGCAGTTTCGCAAACACCTGCTGTCGGTGCGGGGCCACGGCGCCAAGCCGGTGTACGTGAGCATCGATGAACTGACCACCCAGGCGGAGTACGTGAGCGGCCAGATCCTCAAGCGGCGCGAAACCGGCGTGACGCTCAAAAGCCAGGCCGTGCTGTTTCGCAATGCCAGTGCCAGCGACGTGCTGGAAGTGGAGCTGGGCCGGCGCAATATTCCGTTCGTCAAGTACGGGGGCCTCAAGTTTCTTGAGGCTGCGCATATCAAGGACATGCTTTCGGTGCTGCGCTGGGCCGACAATCCGCGCAACACGCTGGCCGCGTTCCGGGTGCTGCAGCTGCTGCCCGGCATGGGGCCCGTTAACGCCCACAAGATCATCGAGACCATCGAGAAACGCGACGGCAAGGTGTCGGTGCTGGCCGAAATCCCGCCGCCGTCGGGCGCCCGGCTCGACCTGCCGCGGCTCGCCAAACTGATGAGTGCGCTGGTTGACCCGAGCCGGCCGTGGCCGGGGCAGGTGCGCCAGGTGCGCGACTGGTACCAGCCCCATCTGGAACGGTTGTACGAGCAGGTGCACACGCGCATCGGCGATCTGGATCAGCTCGAACATCTGTCGGGCAGTTTTCCGACCCGGGAGCGGTTCTTATCGGAACTGTCTCTCGATCCGCCGCAGGCAGCCGGCGATCTGGCCGGCGCGGCCCACCAGGATGAAGACTACCTGGTGCTGTCGACTGTGCATTCGGCCAAGGGCATGGAGTGGGATACGGTCTACCTGCTCAATGTGGTCGACGGCAGTTTCCCGTCCGAATTCTCCACCGGCCGGCCCGAGAGCCTGGAGGAGGAGCGGCGGCTGCTGTATGTCGCGATGACACGCGCCAGAAACGAGCTGCAGCTGTGCGCGCCGCTGAAGTTCCCGCTGACGCAGCAGGCGAAGAACGGCGACCTGCACGTCTACGGGGCGCGCAGCCGCTTCATGACCGACAAAGTCCTCAAGTGCTTCGAGTCGACCAGCTACTTCAGCACCAAGGGCGTCGAAGCGCTCAGCGAAGCTGGCGCGACCGAATCGCTCGACATCTCCCAGCGCCTCAAGGGCATGTGGTAGCAGGGCCCGAAGCCTGATTCGAACACGGCCGCCGGCCGGGAGCGCCCGGCGTGCGCTTAAGGACAAAAACCCGGATGCGGTTTGCGTACCGGTGAGGCGACGAGGCGCGTCGCGGATATTACTATAAGATCGCAACTCCACGGGATTGGGGGCGAATGTGACGGGCGGAATCTGGGAGGATGACCTCGCCGGGGGCAGTTCCACCGATATCAGCGTTCAGTCTGCCGGGACGCAATTGCCGCCGCCGGTTCGGCCGGTCTCCGTGCCCGCGAAGGAGCCCACGTTGATACTTGAACCCCACGCACCGCACGAAGCCATCCAGACCTGGAGGGGTTTTTTCATTCACATCGCCACGATTGTGGTGGGTCTGATCATCGCGGTGGGGCTCGAACAGGCGGTTGAGTATTTTCACCACCGGCACCAGCGGAACTATCTGGAACAGCAGATGCGCGAGGTCCTCGAGGATGACACCAAAGTCATTGCCTTCGATGCCATCGGGCTGAAAGCCTTCCGGGCCTATCTGGTTGAACTGCAGTTGGCGGTCAACGCCCGTCGCCATGCGCTATCGACACCGGCCGCACCGCCGGCTAACGACCCGCGATCCGGGATTAATATAGGTTTGCCAAGTCTGGCACCGTACGAGGCGGCCAAGGACAACGGCACGATCGCCCTGCTTGCCAATCAGCGCATCCGCCTTTACAACCGCATTGCGCTGCAGCGCAGTCTGACGCTGACCGTCAGCAATCAGTGGCTCGATGATCTGGCGGCGATGAACGCTTTCAAAAAGCGGTTTGACCCCGCTGCCGAAACGACGGGATTGATGGGGAACTTCCAGTCGCCAGTCGACCTGGCCAGCCTGTCAGCAGCCGAATTGACCGAGTACCAGGTGCTGGTGGGCAATCTGATCAACCGCACGGACAATTTGATAGTTCGCATGCGTGTGATCGACGCGGAATGCCGCGCGATTGTGGACGGCGTCCGGGATGAAAATGAAATGATCGAGGCCGTGGTGCGGGCAATGCGATCCGGTTCCGGCCAGCAGAATCTGCCGGCAGCCGGCCACTAGTTTGCTGCTGGATCGTTAAGGCCGGCAGGCGGCCGCATCAGGCAGCCTTAAGCGCCTCGCGACCGGTTTCGGTCGCCGCGTTACGGCTCCAGGTACGCGTAACCATCCAGTTCCTGCTCATAGAAACGCCGCAGCGTCTGGCTTTCAGCCACGGTCATGCGTCCCTCGCGGACCGCGCGCTCGCAGTCGCGGACCAGCGCCGGCGCCAGTTCGGCGACGTCGTATTCCATGTAGGCCAGCACGCCTTTGGCGGTGTCGCCCTTGACGATTTCCTCGATCCACCAGCCGCCCTGATCGTGCAGCTTGATATGCACCACATGAGTGTCGCCAAACAGATTGTGCAGATCGCCCAAGGTTTCCTGGTAAGCGCCGACCAGGAACGCGGCCAGGAAGTAATCCTGGCCGGCGACCAGTTCATGCAGCGCCAGCGTGCGCTTGGTCTCGCGCACGCTGACGAAGCGGTCGATCTTGCCGTCCGAATCGCAGGTGATGTCGGCGAGCACCGCGTTGCGGGTTGGCCGCTCGCCGAGCCGGTGGATCGGCATGATCGGAAACAGCTGATCGATCGCCCAGCTGTCCGGCAGCGACTGGAACACCGAGAAATTGCAGAAATAGGTATCCGACAGCACCGTCTCCAGATCCTCGAATTCCTCCGGTACGTGATCGAGGCGCCGGCACACGTCACGGATCCTGGCGCAGGTCGCCCAGTACAGCCGCTCGGCCAGCCCGCGGTACTCAAGCGACAGCAGCCCCAGGTTGAACATCTGCAGGGTCTGATCGCGCGCCGTCTGCGCATCATGGAAGCACTCGACCAGGCGGCGCTCATCGATGGCGCGCCAGGCGCCAAGCAGATCGCGTACCGGTTGCGGCAGGTTGGCGTTGGCCGCTGCCCGCTCCGCTTCGGGCGCCGAGATCTCGAAGCGATCGAGCGCCGAATTGCCGAGGATATTGAAGATCAGCACGCTGTGGTGCGCCGCGATCGCGCGTCCGGACTCGCTGACGATCATCGGGTGCTCAACGCCGCGCGCGTTGCAGATGCTCGCGACGCGGTAGACGACGTCGCTCGCGTACTCGTTGAGCGTGTAGTTCATCGAGGAGGCGAAGTTGGTGCCGGTGCCGTCGTAATCGACGCCGAGGCCCCCGCCGACGTCGAGGTACTCGACTCCGGCGCCGAGCAGTTTCAGCTCCGCGTAGACGTGCGTCAGTTCATTGATCGCTTCCTTGACGCGCCGGATGTCCTGCAGCTGGCTGCCCGGGTGGCAGTGCACGAGCTTGAGGCAATCTTGCATGCCGCGGGCCTGCAGCTGCGAGTGCAGCTCGAGGATCTCGGTGATAAAAAGGCCGAATTTGGATCTTTCCCCCGCCGACTCGCGCCAGCGCCCCGACCCCTCGCTCGCCAGCTTCACGCGCACGCCAAGCCGCGGCCGCACGCCATAGGTGTCGGCATGCCGCAGGATCAGCTCCAGCTCGGCGAAGTTCTCCACCACCGGGATGATGTTGCGGCCGAGCTTGGCAGCCAGGATCACCGCCTCGATGTAGCTTGAGTCCTTGAAGCCATTGCAGATGATCAGCCGCGAGGGCGAGGCCTCGGCCATCGCCATGACCGCCAGCAGCTCGGGTTTGGAGCCGACTTCGAGCCCGAAGCCGAATTCGCGGCCGTAGCGGAACACTTCCTCGACCACCAGTCGCTGCTGATTGACCTTGATCGGGTAGACCGCGGCGTAGCCGTTGCGGTACTCGTTTTCGGTGATCGCCCGGGCGAAGGCATCGTGCAGGTGGCGCAGGCGGTGCGCCAGAATGTCGGAAAAGCGGATGACGACCGGTGCGGTCAGGTCACGCTCGTGCAGCCCCTGCACGACCTCATACAGGTCGATGGCATGTGCGGCACTGGTGTCCGGGCGCACCACCAGGTGGCCATCGGGGTTGATGGCGAAGTAGCCCGAACCCCAGGATGCCACGTTGTAGTATTCAGCCGAGTCCTCGACGCTCCAGCCGGCACCGTTGCCGCCGATCCGAGCCACCTGCTGCGCATCCATCTCTGTCCTGCCTTGCTTAAGTGCCTGTTAACGAACGCGCGCACCATAGCAAAACGAAATGAAAAATATTCGACCTTTGCATCGCCCGCGCTTCCTATCGCCGCGCGGGTCGCTACAATCGGCTTCTGATCCGCAGGTGGGACGGCATGGCAATCGATCTGTACTGGGGCAGCGGCAGCGCGTACTGCTGGCGGGTGCAGCTGGCGCTGGAGCATAAGCGGCTGGCCTACAACAGCCACTTGCTCAAGCTCGACCAGCAGGAACATCAGGCGCCGGCCATGCTGGCGCTGAACCCGCGGGGCCGCGTGCCGGTGCTGCGCGACGGGGACTACGTGGTGTTCGAGTCCGTCGCGATCCTGTATTACCTCGATCTTAAGTACCCCAACCCGCCGATTTTCGGCCGCACGCCGGAGGAAGCCGGTGTGATCATGCGGGTCATCTGCGAATACCAGGCCTATGCCGAGCCGAGCCTGATGCAGGTCGTGGCGGCGATGCTGTACCGCCATGATCCGCAGCTCGGCGAGCAGATCACCGAAGCCATGCACCGCATGGCGAGCGAGGCCCGCACGATCGAGCGGCGCCTGGCGCAGTCCAACTGGGTCGTTGGCGAGAGCTTCTCTGCCGCCGACATGGTCATTTATCCCGATATCCGTTTGCTGCTGCGCGCGCTGGCGCGGCCCGAAGCTCAGGAGCTCGCCGGTCGCTTTCTGCCGGTTGAAATCAACTATCCGCACCTTGGCCGCTGGCTTGAGCGCGTCAGCGCGCTGCCCGGTCATGAGCGCACCTGGCCGCCGCACTGGCGCGGCAGCGCGCCGTAACAGCGGACCTGGGTCGCTGGCGCGGAGTGAGCGCGATTGTTACCCTTGGCGGCGTTTTAAAGCCCGGCTCCCGGTACCAGCAGCGGAAGAATCATGGCAAATGACCCGGTGTATATCGATTTTCCCGGCCGCATCCTGTTCGTGGGCTTCGGCAGCATCGGCCAGGGTGTACTGCCGCTGATCCTGCAGCATATCGGCCTCGGTGCCGGCCGCATTACCATCGTCACCGCCGATGATCTGGGCCGCGAAGAAGCCGAGCGGTACGGGGCCAAATTCATCAAGCAGCCGGTGACGCGCGAGAACCTGCGCCGCACGCTCGATCCGCTGCTGGGGCGCGGGGATTTTCTGCTCAATCTGGCGGTCGACGTCTCCAGCATCGCGCTGATTCGTTACTGCTGGGAAAAGGGCGCCATGTACCTCGATACCTGCATCGAGCCGTGGCTCGGCGGGTATACCGACCCCGGCCTGCCGATCGCGCGCCGCACCAACTATGCGATACGCGAGGAGGCGCTCGCGCTGCGCAGCGGCAGCGGCCGCCAGCCGACGGCGGTACTGACTCATGGGGCCAACCCCGGGCTGGTCTCCCATCTGTACAAGCAGGCGCTGCTCAACCTTGCCGCCGATACCGGCGTCGGCGCCACTGTACCGGGCACGCGCGCGGGCTGGGCCGAGCTGTCGCAGTCGCTCGGTGTGCGCGTGGTGCACGTGGCCGAGCGCGATACGCAGATCTCCGCGATTTCGAAGGAGCAAAACGAGTTCGTCAACACCTGGTCAGTCGACGGCTTCGTTTCCGAGGGCTCGCAGCCGGCCGAGCTCGGCTGGGGCTCGCACGAGAAGAACTTCCCGCGCGACGGCAAGCGGTTTGATTTCGGCGGGGGCGCGGCCATCTATCTCGGGCAGCCCGGCGCCGCTACCCGGGTTCGCACCTGGACGCCGCAGTCCGGTCCGATGCATGGCTTTCTGATCACGCACGGCGAGGCGATTTCGATCGCCGATTACTTCTCGCTGCGCAAGGACAACCAGGTGATCTACCGCCCGACCGTGCATTACGCCTACCACCCCTCCAACGCGGCAGTGCTGTCGCTGCACGAATTTGCGGGCCGCAATTATCAGCTGCAGGATCGCAAGCGCATCATGATGGATGATGTGATTTCCGGGCACGATGAGCTCGGCGTGCTGGTCGCCGGCCACCGCAAGAACGCTTACTGGTTTGGCTCGGCCCTCACCATCGAGGAGGCCAGGCGTCTGGCACCGTACAACAATGCCACCAGCCTGCAGGTCACAGCCGCCGTGCTGTCGGGCATGGTCTGGGCGATGGAAAATCCCAACAACGGCGTTACCGAGCCGGAGGACATGGATTTTCGCCGCTGCCTCGACATCTGCCGGCCCTACCTCGGCGTCGTTTCCGGGACCTACACCGAATGGACGCCGCTGTCGGACCGGGAACGGCTTTTCCCCGAGGATCTGGACAAGACCGATCCGTGGCAGTTCAAGAACGTGCGGGTCAGCTAAAGCCCATCGTCGGGCGGGTAGTGGATCGCGACGATTGCGTACTGCTTGGCCCCGGTCGGCAGCTGTACCGCGATTTCATCATCCAGTGAGCGGCCGAGCAGGGCGCGGCCGAGCGGCGCGTCCATGCTGACGCGGTCGGCTTCCAGGTCAAGTTCATCCGGGCCAACAATCCGGTAAGTGTGCTGCGCCCCGGCGCCGTCGCGCAGCGTCACGCGCGCACCAAAAAACACGCGCTGCGGATTGCTCGGCGGGCGGCTGACCACCACGATGCCTTCCAGCCGCTTGCGCAGGAAACGCACCCGGCGGTCGATCTCCCGGAGCCGTCGTTTGCCATAGGTGTATTCGGCGTTTTCCGAACGATCGCCCTGGGCGGCTGCCGCGGCCACTGCGCGGGTGACTTCCGGGCGCTCCACGCGCCACAGCTGCTCCAGTTCGGCGCGCAGGTGCCGCTCCCCGGCCGCGGTGATGTATTGGGATCCTTGCGGCTGGGGTGGCCGGTAGCGGCTCACGGTTTTCCTTCAAGCCTCGCCAGACGGTCAATAAATGTGCTGTGCCTCACAGCCCCCTGCCCGGGGGCGGGCATAAGCTCGGCCCATGGGTAACAGGTACTACACCCATTTTATCGCAGAGCCGGAGGCGGTTTGCGCCGGCGATGAATGGCACGGTGTGGTCGAGCTGAGCCGCCCTTTAAGCCGCAGCCTCGAGGAGCGGGAGCTGTCGGCGGTACTGGCGGGGAGCCTGGAGCTGGAACCGGGCGACATACGGATACTGGACTGGTCGCCACTGCATTGACGAATCCCCTGGCGGGCTTTCTCCCCTCTTGAAAGCTCGCTTTTTATCTGCCCCGGGTACACCCCGGGGCTTTTTTTTGGCCAAACCGGGCCCCACCGCCCCTCCCAGCAGCCCCCGACCCGATACCCGCTTAAGGGCAGCGCACCCCCGCACGCCGCCTGGCGGCCGGCAGGCAGGGTATTTCGGCCCCGGGGGTTGAATTGGCCGGCGCCCGGGCTCACATTTGCGGCTGATAAGCCCTGGCCAGTCCATAAAAGAGGAATTTAAGGTATGCGCGCTATCGGTTATTTCGTGGTTTTGGCATCGGTGCTGCTGGTCAGCGGCTGCGGTTACAACCGGATTCAACAGCAGGACGAGGGCGTCAAGGCGGCCTGGTCAGAGGTAATCAATCAGTACCAGCGGCGCGCCGACCTGGTGCCGAACCTGGTCAATACGGTCAAGGGTTTTGCCGCTCAGGAACAGAAGGTGCTGATCGGCGTGACCGAGGCCCGTGCCAAAGTCGGGTCGATCCAGGCGACGCCCGAGCTGGTCAACGATCCGGCGGCGTTCAAGAAGTTCCAGGCCGCACAGGGCGAGCTGAGCCAGGCGCTGAAGAGCCTGCTGGCGGTGACCGAGAATTACCCGCAGCTCAAATCCGACGCGAACTTCCTCGATTTGCAGGCACAACTGGAAGGCACGGAAAACCGCATCACCGTGGCCCGCAACCGCTATATCCAGGCGGTGCAGGATTACAACACGCTGATCCGCACCTTCCCGAACAACCTGACGGCGATGCTGTTCAAGTATCAGATCAAGCCGAACTTCACGGTCGATAACGAAGCGGCCATTGCCAAGCCGCCGGCGGTGCAGTTCGACGCCGCCCCGGCGAGCAAATGACGTGAACCGATTGGCTGCCAGCGGCGCCGGCCGCCACCGGCCGTTGCGCGCCTTAGCCGTTGCCATCTGTCTGCTGCTCGGTCTGGCGTCAGCCGGCGCCGGGGCGCAGGCCCTGCAGCCGATCCCGAAGTTCGAAGCGCGCGTGACGGATCTGACCGGCACGCTGACCGCCGGCGAGCAGTCGGGTCTTGAGCAGAAACTCGCCGATTTCGAGGCGCGCAAGGGCTCGCAGATCGTGGTGCTGATCGTTGCGACCACGAGCCCGGAGGAGATCGAGCAATATTCAATCCGCGTGGTCGACGCCTGGAAGCCCGGCCGCAAGAAAACCGACGATGGCGTGCTGATATTGCTCGCCAAGGACGATCATAAAGTGCGTATCGAGGTCGGCTACGGGCTCGAAGGCGCCCTGACCGATGTCACGAGTAACCGCATCATCGACGAAACCATGCGGCCGCTATTGCGCTCAGGCCAGTATTTTGCCGGGATCAATGCCGGTGTCGACCAGGTGATCCGCGTGGTCGACGGCGAGCCGCTGCCGCCGCCGGACGCGAACTGGCAGCAGCGGCACGGAACCAATCTGCATAATGCGCTGCCATTGCTGCTGGTTGCGTTCCTGGCCGGCTCCGCGGTGCTGCGTGCCATGTTCGGCCGCGCGCTCGGCGCCGGGCTTACCGGCGGCCTCATCGCCCTGATCTGCTGGGTGCTGTTTTCGACTGTGGCCCTGGCCCTGGGTGTAGGAGTGGTGGCATTTCTGGGTGCGCTGATCATGGGCATGAGCGGCGGGCGCGGCGGCTTCGGTGGTGGTTTTGGCGGCCTTGGCGGTCTTGGTGGGGGCGGCTTTAGCGGCGGCCTCGGCGGCGGCGGCTTTAGCGGCGGATTCGGTGGTGGCGGCGGTGGCGGCTTCGGCGGCGGCGGTGCTTCGGGGAGTTGGTGATGAAGCTAAAGCGCCTGATGCGACATCTGGCGGCCAGCTTCTGGTCGCGTCATCATTTTTTCAAAGCCGAAACGTTGCGCATGATCGAGACCGAGATCAGCGCGGCGGAAAAAAGCCACGGGGGTGAAATCCGCTTCGTAGTCGAGCGGCACCTGACCCTGGGCCAGCTCTGGCACAACCTGAGCGCCCGCCAGCGGGCGGTGCAGCTGTTTTCGATGCTGGGCGTCTGGGACACCGCGGCCAACAACGGCGTGCTGATTTACGTGCTGCTGGCCGACCGCAGCATCGAGTTTCTGGCGGACCGGGGCATCAGCGCCAAGGTACCTGCTGAGGAATGGGGCGGCCTGTGTCGTCAGGTCGAGCACCTGTTCGGCGCCGGTGATTACACGGAAGGCGCGCGCGTGGCGATCCGCGGTGTGGCGCAACATCTGGCGGCGCATTTTCCGGTTGGTGCGCCGCATTCGCATGAACTGCCCAATCAGGCGGTTCTTCTTTAATATCGGCAGCCATGAAGGCTAATTCCTGCGGCCGCGCTGCGGCCGCGACGCTCGTTCTGTCGTTGGGGCTTAGCGGCTGCTCGCTGCTGAGCGCGCCGTGGCACCGGCAGGCGCCGGCCGAAGCAGCGCCGCCACCGGCGGCGCCCGCCGCGCCGGCCGAGGCGCAGCTGCCCTTGCCGGTGGCGACGCTGCGCTTCGAAGTTCCGAAGGATGATGATCTGTTTGGCGGCGTGCAGGTCACGGTCGCATCCAAAGACGACACGCTGCCGGATATTGCCCGGCGCTTCGATGTCGGCTACGAGGAGATCGTGCGCGCCAACCCGGGTGTCGACCCGTGGCTGCCCGGCGCCGGCCGCACGATCGTCGTGCCGTCGCAATTCGTGCTGCCCAATGCCGAGCACGTCGGGGTGGTCATCAATCTGGCGGCCATGCGGATTTACTATTTTCCCACGCACAAGCCGGGTGAGCCGCAGCTGGTCTATACGCACCCGATCGGCGTCGGCAAAGTCGGCTGGCGTACGCCCGAAGGCGTCACGCATATCGTTTCGCGCGAGACCGACCCGACCTGGCGACCGTCCGCGGGCGTGCGCCAGGAGCACGAAGAAAACGGTGATCCGGTCCCGGCGGTGGTGCCGCCCGGCCCGGACAATCCCCTCGGCCGCTACAAGTTCACGTTGGGCTGGCCCGAATATCTGATCCATGGCACCAACAAGCCCTACGGGGTCGGGCTGCGCTCGAGCCACGGCTGCATCCGCCTGTATCCGGAGGATATCGAGAAGCTGTATCAGATGGTGCCGCTCGGCACGCAGGTGCGGGTCGTCAATCAGCCGTTCCTGTTCGGCTGGCACGATGGCCGGCTGTACCTGCAGGCCTACACGGTGCTGGAGGATGATCCGCGCGACTGGCAAAAGGCGTCCAAAACACTGCTTGCCAAGTCGATGTCGCCACGTCTGCAGCAGCTGCTGAAGGCGAGCGGCAATCAAGTTGACTGGCAGGCCATCTCGCAGATTACGCACGAGCCGCGCGGCATCGCAGCGCCGGTATCGGGGGCGGTAGAGTCGGTCGATGCAGTACTGGCCGCGGCGCCCAAGGTGCAGAACCGCATACCGCCGGGCTCGAACTGGAGCGGCGCTGACGAGCGCGACGCCGATCAGCAAAGCTACCAGCAGCTGCTGTCGGAGCGCGAACCGCAGAAGGCTGCGCCGGCCCCCGTGGCTGCGCCGCCCCACGGCTAGTGCGCCATGAACGAAGCGAAAATACCGAAATTCTCGGCCTGGCTGGAGCTGATGCGTGCGGAGATCGTGCGTAAGCGCGAAGCCGAACGGCAGGCGCTCGATGAGCAGCAGCGTCGCGAGCGCGAGCTGGCCGCCCGAGTCGATCCGCCCCGCAGCTGAACGTCGCTCGATCAGGCAGCGCCCGTCGCCACCCGTCGATGTGGTAAATTGGCGGCAGGTCCCGGGGGCAAACTGTGGCCGAGCGTTTATCCGCCGTCGATCAATCTGAATTCTTCCTGCGCTCCGCACCGTCGATTGAGCGAATTGCCACCGCCGTCACCGCCTTCGTCGGCCGCACGCTGAAAGGCCCGGTCAACCGCCCGGTCAGGGTCGAAAGCTTCATCCAGTTTCAGCAGCTGTTCGGCGGATTGTGGCAACCGTCCACCGTCTCCTACGCGGTCGAGCAGTTCTTTGATAACGGCGGGCGCGAGGCGCTGATTGTCCGGGTCACAAATCGCGGCCGCCCGCCGACCATCAGCCTGCCGACGCCCACCGGCGCGCTGCGACTGCGCGGCCGCTCGGCCGGGACACGCGAATACCTGCGCGCCTCGGTCGATTACGACGGCATCAGCGTCGTTGATGCCGAGCGGTTCAATCTGGTGATCCAGCGGGTGCGCGCGCCAGGTTCCGAATTCATCGAGGATCAGGAGATTTTCCGCGGCGTATCGGTGCGCAGCGGGACCGACCGCTATGTCGCCGACGCGCTGATCAACTCGGTGCTGGCCCGCGTCGTCGAGCCGGTGATCGGCGAGAGGCCCGATCGCACCCGCGGGCCAGGCCCCGGCAGTGTGGTCGGCTATATCGCCAGTGCCGCTGACGGTGACGACGGCGATGAACTGACCGATTACGATTTGATCGGGTCGGCCGAGGCCGGCAGTGGCCTGTTTGCACTGGAAGGAGCGCCCGAATTTAACCTGCTTTGCCTGCCGCCACTGAGCCGCGAGCGCGACGTCGGGCTGCCGGCACTGCTGGTGGCGGCAAGATTGTGCCGGCGGCGTCAGGCGATGCTGCTGATCGACCCGCCGGCGGCGTGGAGCAGCGTCAGCGAAGCGATGGCCGGGCTGCGCGGCTGGCCGCTGCACAGCGAGGACGCGCTGATGTATTTTCCGCGGATTCTTGCCCAGGACCGGCTGCGCGGCCGCCCTGAAATCTTTGCGGCCAGCGCCGCGGCCGCCGGCATGCTCGCGCGCAGCGATGAATCCTGTCCGGTCTGGTCGCCGCTGGCGGCCGATGATCCGGTGTTGCGCCCCGGTTTGCGTCCGGCGCTGGAGCTGACGGCCGAGGAGCGCTTAAGGCTCAGCCGGCTCGGCGCCAACTCGCTGCTCAGCGCGCGCTCGCCGGTGCGGCTCAATTACAGCGCCTGCACCTTGCTGCCCGATGAAGGCGCGCGCAGCGAAGGGCGGGATCTGGCGGCGCGCCGCTGTACGCTGTGCGTGACCGGCAGTGTGCTGCGGGGGACACGGTGGACGGTACTCGAGCCGGCCGGCCCGGCCTTGTGGCAGCGCGCCCGTACCCAGGTTGCGGCATTCCTGGAGTCGCTCGACCAGGAAGGCGCCTTTGTCGGCGGCACCGCTGCGGAAAGTTATTTTGTTATTTGCGATGAGCGACTGAATAAGCCCAACGCGGCAGGCAAGGTGCGCTTTGACCTGCTGTTTGGCATTGCGTTGCGTCAGCCGGGACAGTTCCAGTGCTTTCTGGTGACACACACGCCGGGGGAAAGCCGCATCAGGCCGGTGATGGTCAACCATCTGGCAATGCCCTGGGAGCGGCTGGAGGAGCGGATCGAGACCGCAATTTTGCGCGGCCTGACCGCCGAGGGTTAGCGGCAGCGCCCGGGCACGGTCCCTGCGGGCCTGCCCCCGTCCGTGTAAGCTTCGGTCGCATGTCGCTGGACGGGGGCGGATAGGCCAGGGGCTAAGGTGACGGCCCGGCGCCATCCGTGTATGGCAATTCATTCAACGCGGTGAGGCCCACGAAGTGGCTGATCGTTATGCAGTTTTTTCCCACGGCAAGGATGGCGAGCCGTGGGGTTACAAGATCACGACCCTCGCGGAAACGGCCCGCAGTGAGGGCTATACCGTCGAATCCGTCGATTATCGCGGCATCGATACCGCCCGCGGCCGCGTCGAAAAGCTGGTGAGCGTTTGCCAGGACCTGCACGGCGAGCTGGTGCTGATCGGCTCAAGCCTCGGCGGTTACGTGTCGCTGTCGGCAGCATCGCTCCTGCATGCCCGCGGCGTGTTTCTGCTGGCGCCGGCGATCTACATGGAGGGTCTGGCGCCGCTGCGGCCCGGGTCGCTCGATTGCCCGGCGGCGCTGGTGCACGGCTGGCGCGACGAGGTCATCCCGGTCGAGCACAGCATCCGCTACGCGCGCGAACACGGCTCGGTGCTGCATCTGGTCAACGGCGATCACCGCCTGCACGATCAGATGCGCATGATCAAGTACCTGTTCGAGCACTTTCTGATCGCTCTGGATCTGACCCCGGAATCGCGGTGAACGGACGGATGGCCGTTTGGCGCGGCAGGCGCGTCGGTCAGCGGTCCCGAAGCTAGGGGAGAAGCCTGGTGCTCGGCAGATTCCTGCGACTGTGGACGCGCGCCAGCCTGCAGCCGCAGGATGCGGCCGAACGTCTGCGCGACCAGCCACTTCCGGTCTGCTACGTGCTGGAGCGGCGCGGCGCGGCGGATCTGGCCGTGCTGCAAAAAGTCTGCAGCAGCGCCCGCCTGCCACGGCCGACGCGGCGGCTGCTCGCGCAGCAGCTCCATGGCCGGCGTGCGGTCTTCGCGCTTGAGCGCACGCTCGGTCTGTGGCGGCGGCGCATTGACCGGCGCGTGCCCGCCGAACTGACCGAGCTGGTGGCCGCGCTGCGCGAGGATCCCAAGCTCGACGTCAATCTGGTGCCGGCCTCGGTTTACTGGGGGCGCGCACCGCAGAAGGAACGCTCCATCATCCGCCTGCTGCTGTCGGACAGCTGGGGCATCGGCAGCCGGCTCGGTAACGTCTTCACGGTGCTCGTCAACGGCCGCAACGCGATGGTGCAGCTCAGTGGCCCGCTGTCGCTGCGCTCCCTGCTCGGCGACAGCGCCGATACCGCCGTGGCGGCGCGGCGCGTGGCCCGGTCGCTGCGGGCGCAATTTGCACGCGCCCGCACGGCGCGAATCGGACCGGATCTGTCGCATCGGCGCACGATTGTGGCCGAGGTGCTGCGCACGCGGGCGGTGCGCGCGGCCGTGGCCCAGCAGCTGCACGAGCGGACCACGCTAAACCGCCGTGCGGTACTGCTCGAAGCGCGGCGCATCGCGATGGAAATAGCGGCCAATTACTCCCACACCTTTGTCACTTTGATGTCCAAGGCGCTCGGCTGGCTGTGGAACCGGCTGTATGACGGCGTTGAATTCAATCATGCGGAAACGTTGCAGCAGGTCGCCGACGGCAACGAGATCGTCTACGTGCCCTGCCATCGCAGCCACATGGACTACCTGCTGCTGGGCTACGCCATCTACCAGCGCGGCTTCGTCCCGCCGCACACAGCGGCCGGGCTGAATCTGAACCTGCCGGTGGTGGGGCGCTTCCTGCGCAAGGGCGGGGCGTTTTTCATTCGCCGGAGCTTTCGCGGCAACTCGCTGTATACCGTCGTTTTCATGAAATACCTCGGCGCCATCATGGCGCGCGGTCACTCGATCGAGTTTTTCATCGAAGGCGGCCGCAGCCGTACCGGGCGGCTGCTGGCGCCGATGACCGGCATGCTGTCGATGACCGTGCGCAGCTACCTGCGCGAACCGGTGCGGCCGGTGGTGTTCGTGCCGGTTTATTTTGGCTACGAGCGGATCATGGAAGGCTCGACCTACGTCGGTGAGCTGTCGGGCAAACCCAAGGAGAAGGAATCCGTCTGGGGGCTGCTGCGCAGCGTTAGGCGCATGTTTCGCGAGCGCTATGGGCGGGTGCACGTCAACCTCGGCGAGCCGATCCACCTTGATGCGCTGCTCGAGCAGCACGCACCGCAGTGGCGCAAGGCGCAGCCGCTGGAATCGGAGCGGCCCCGGTGGATCGGCGACGTGGTCGATGAACTGGCGCATACGATCATGCGGCACATCAATGCTGCGGCGGCGGTGACACCCGTCAATCTGCTGGCGCTCGCGCTGCCGACCACGCCGCGCCAGACGCTGCTGGAGGCCGATCTGCTGCGGCACATCGAGCTGCTGGTCGCGCTGATCAAAGCGGTGCCCTACGACCCGCGCATCACGGTGACAGCGCTCAGCGCGAGCGAAGTGATCGATTACGGCGTGGCGCTGCAGATCGTCTACCGCGAACGCCAGAGCGCCGGGGATTTCGTCTGCATGAGTCCGCAGAACGCGATCCTGGCGACTTACTACCGCAACAATGTGCTGCACCTGGTCGCGCTGCCCTCGATGATCGCCTGCTGCTTCCTGTCCAATGCCGCCATGCGTACCGAGGATATCCAGCGCCTCGCATTGCGCATTTACCCCTACATCGCCGCGGATCTGTTCATGCGCTGGGACGAGGCGAGCGTGGCCTCGATCGTCGAGCAGATGCTGACGGCGCTGGTGCAGCTGGGGCTGCTGCATTATTCACCGGAGACCGGCCTGTGGCGGCGACCGCAGCCTCGGTCGGCAGAAGCGATGCAGCTGTCGCTGCTGGCGCAGACCACGGTGTCGATCATCGAGCGGTACTACATGGCCATCGCGGTGCTGATCGGCGCCGGCAGTGCCCGGATCACGCAAAAAGCGCTGGAAGAGCGCTGCCAGCTGATGGCGCAGCGCATGACCCGGCTGTACGGACTGAACGCGCCGGAGTTCTTCGACCGCTCGCTATTTGAAAATTACATCAATCTGCTGCGCACCCGCCAGGTGCTGCGCACCGATGAGCAGGGGCTGCTGGTTTTTGACGAGGTGCTGATCCACGTGGCCGAGGACGCCGAAGTGGTGCTGTCCGAACAAATCCGCCACAGCATCCTGCAGGTGACGCACGGTTAAATCTGCCAGTTGGCGCCCGTAGGGCGCATTAAAGTGGGATGATGCGTCGTGCCGGATCTGACCGGCCGCCAACCGATTCGTTTAGGAGAATGGCCATGAGATATCTGTCGGCCTCGCTGCCTGTCGCCCTGCTGATGTGCTTTGCCGTTCAGGCCGCTGCGCCCGCGCCAACCGAGGGCAAGAGCGCCGCGCCGGTGGTACTGATTACCGGCTCCGATCGGGGCATCGGCTTTGCGCTGACGCAGGAATTTGCCAATCGCGGCTGGAAAATCATCGCGACCTGCCGCGATCCAGGCCGCGCGAACCAGCTTCAGGAGTTCGCGGCGAGCCATCACGAGGTCACGATCGAGGCGCTGGACGTAGCCGACGATGCGGCCATCGATGCCCTGGCGGCCAAGTACGCCGGCCGGCCCATCGACGTGCTGGTCAACAACGCCGGCATCACCGGCGACCTCATCGGTCAGCACGTCGGGACGTTCAACGCCACTGGTTTCGAGCAGGTCATGCGCGTTAACAGTTATGCGCCGCTGCGTCTCTCGCAGGCGTTGCTCGAGAACGTTGCCGCCAGCCGGCAGAAGAAGATCGTGGCGATATCGAGCGGGGCGGGCTCGCTGTGGCTGGCCCAGCAGGCGCGTGGCTACTACTACTACGACATGAGCAAGAGCGCCCTCAATATGGGGATGCGAATCCTGCAAAACGAGGTGCGCGACCGCGGCATTCTCATCGGCATCGTCTCGCCCGGCCCGGTCGATACCGACATGCAACGCGATTACCGTGCCGCGGCGGCAAAGGCCAATACTCCGATCACGACCCCCGCGTTATCCCCGGCCGATAGCGCGCGGGCGCTGGTGACCTATGTAGAGACCTTGTCGGCCGACAAAGCCGGCAGGTTCTACAGCTACAATGGGCAGGAAATACCCTGGTAAATCCGCGAGCGGTGCCCGCCGGCCACGCTGATAGCCTATCGAGAGCCTGATCCGAGCAGCGCTTGGCGCCAGGATTTTAGTTTTCTCGCGTAGCTCCAGCTGGCATTGGCCGGACTCGTAGACGGCAGGGCCAGCAGCTGCATGGCCGGTCGTGCCGCGAGCACCGCCGTTTCCCATCGCCGGCGAAAATGCTGACGGGCCAGCCCGCCATTGAAGGCGATGCGGTCGATCGCGCGGTGCGCGCGCAAAAATTTACCCAGATCATTGGCCACGGCGCTATCAAGGTCGATCGCAGCATCGAGGCTGCCGGCGCGCGCGCACTGGCCGAGCACGTCCCAGACCGCAACCCGTGCGCGGACCAACCTTGCGACCCGTTCGGCGTAGGGCAAGCGCGCATCGATGCCATACAGCGCTTCGAGAATCAGCCAGAAATGATTGCGCGGATGGGCGTAATAGGCGGCGGCACTGATCGAGGCGAGGCCCGGCATGCTACCCAGAATCAGAATCCGGGCGTCGCCACCGGCAATGGGCGGCAGGCCACTGACCCATTGGGCCCTGAGCCTGCGGCGCTTCGGCAGGTCGGTTCTGGCGGTGGCCATCAGGTGGGCGAGTCTGCGGCAGCAGCGGCCCGCGCTGCCAGCGGGCGCCGGCCGGGCGGTTGCAAACGCGCGATCGCAGATGGTATCGGCGCCCGTTGGGGGTAAAATCGGGCCGGGTCCATTAATACAGAACTGATCACAGAATTGATCGACATCGGACCCATCTCGGACTCACTGCCAGCGCGGCGCCCCGTGCAATCTTGGGGGCTCTGGCGCCGGCAGATGCCGCTGCCGACTTTGCTCCGACAACTTTATGGAGGCGTTTATGAACGATGCGCTCACACTGGTGATTTATTTTGCCGTTGTCACTTGGCTGTTGAGCCTGGCCGCCGGACTGGTGCGTGCCCGAGGCTGGACGCCGGCGGGGATGGTCATTTCCTTTGGCAACCGCGACAATCTCCCCGCTTTGACTCCGCTGGCTGGCCGCATGGAGCGCACCTGGCGCAATTCGCTGGAAAATCTCGTGTATTTTGCCGTGCTGGCGTTCGTCGCTCACGTGATGGGTGATGAAACTCCCCGCGAAGCCATGGGCGCTGAGCTGTTTTTCTGGGCCCGCATCGTCTACATACCGGTCTATTACCTTGGCATCATTTATCTGCGCACGCTGGTCTGGGCAGTCAGCATCGGCGGCCTGGCGATGATGCTCATGGCGGTGCTGTCGACAAGCTAAGGGGGGGGAGCCTACTCGTCGCCGCGCACCCGCCCGCGCAGCCGCTTGGTGTGCTGATGCCGCGTCTTGGTCTCGAGGCGGCGGGTCTTTGACGCGCGCGTCGGCCGCGTGGGGCGGCGTATCTTCGGCTCGATCAGCGCGCGGCCAATCAAATCGTGCAACCGCTCCAGCGCCTCGCGGCGGTTGCCCTCCTGCGTGCGTTGATTGCGCGCGATGATCAGGATGCTGCCGTCGGCCGACAGCCGATGGCCGGCCAGCAGGCGCAGGCGCGACTTGGCGGCAGGATGCAATGCGCGGGTTCCGACCAGATCAAAGCGCAGCTGCGCGGCGGTTGCCAGCTTGTTGACATTCTGTCCGCCAGGACCGGAACCGCGCACGAAAGTGAAAGTGATGTCCTCAGCGCCGAGCGGCGGGGATTTCACGGGCCGGACTGACTGCGCTCGTGCAGGAAAACCTCCCGCTGCGCCACCGGAATGGTGATGCCGTTGTCCTTGAACAGCCGCCAGATCCGGCGATTGACGTCCGAGCGCACGTTGTTGACGCCGTCCTCGGGATCGGCGATCCAGAACCGCAGTTCCAGATCCATCCCATGGTCGGAGAACTGCATCAGGCGGGCGACCGGCATCGGGTCCCGCAGCACCCGCGGGTGCCCGGAGGAGGCCTGTATCAGTACCGCCAGCGCCAGCTCCGGATCGTCACGGTAGCTGACGCGCACCGGGAGCTTGAGGCGGATCTTGCGATCCGAATAACTCCAGTTGATGACCGGATTGGTGATCAGGTTCTGGTTCGGCACCAGGGTCTCGATGCCGTCGCGGTCGCGTACCACGACGTAGCGGCCGCGCAGCTCCTGCACCCAGCCAAAATTCTCGGTACTGGTGCCGCTCTGTCCGGTAAAGCTGATCACATCTCCCGGTTTGATCGATTTATCCATCAGCAGCACGAAGCCGCTGACAAAGTTGCTGGCGATGGCCTGCAGGCCAAAGCCGAGGCCAATGCCGATCGCGCCTAACGGCAAGGTCAGGGCCGTCACATCGACCCCGGTGGCGTTGATGCCGAGCAGCACGCCGATGCTGAGCAGAATCACAAACGAGAATTTGGAGATCCCGATCCGCGTCGACAGCGCCACGTCGCGTAAAGTCATGACCCGCCGTTCGACCGTGCGCGCGATCAGGCTGCTCAGCAGTACAAAACAGGTGATGACCACGAGGCCCTTGAGCAGCGCCCAAAGACTGAACTGCGCCCTGCCCGGCAGCAGGGCGATGGCATCCAGCGCCCGCGCCAAGATGCCAAGCCAGCCGACGAGTTGCAGTCCGATGCTCAGCCACAGCACCGTGACGACGACGTTCTGCCAGTGGTTGAGCCACGATCGTGGACCCAGGATCTGCAGCACGACATTGATGACGACCCGCACCACAATCAGCACGCCGAGCAGCTCAACGGCGCCGTCGATCAGGTGCGGCTCAACCCACGGTGCGCCGAGCACCACGCGGCCTATCAGCAGCACCAGCAAACCGAGCAGATACGGGGCCGAAGCAATCAGCGTCCGCGCAACATAACCACTGTCAGGTGGTTGGGCTGCCGGATCGCTGCCGCCGCGACGCACGCGGCGGATCAGCGCGCCGGTAGCAAGCGCCACGGCTATGCTGCCGCCAACCCAGGCGAGCTGCGGCGTGAACGACGGATCGGCCAGCCGCTGCAGGATTGAGTCGATGGTGGCCGCTAGCGAAGGCATGCTCATCATCAGGCGTTTAAGTCCGGAATCAGCTGGCTTTCCAGCATCAGGATCTGGTCCTTGAGCAGCAGTTTGCGCTTTTTGAGCCGCTTGAGCTGCAATTCATCGACATGCATGTCCAGCGACAGGCGGTGAATCACTTCGTCCAGGTCGCGGTGTTCGATGCGCAACTGGCGCAGCTTTTCGATGTTGCGAAACAACTCATGGTCTACGTTGTCGCCCGATTCATGCATACGTTGTTCAGCTGGCCGGCGCATCTAGCCCGAGCCGCTCGGTGATCGAAACCACTCCATCCGGTAGCTTAGCGAAGCGCCCCACTGGGCGCCATGGCAGGCCCGGCTCATGAAAATCCGAGCCTGCCGAGCCGGCCAGATCGAAGCGGCGGGCCAGGCCGGCAGCCCGGGTCGCCGCATCGGGGCCCATCCCGGCGAGGCTGACTTCGATGCCGGCGCCGCCGGCACTTTTAAAGGCGCCACACAGTTCGCGCAGCGCGCCGTTGGAGAGGCGATAGCGGTGCGGATGTGCAAGCACCGCCTGGCCGCCGGCAGCGTTGATGAGCCCAACGGCCAGCTCGATGCTCGGCCATCGCGCGGGCACAAAGCCTGGCCGGCCGCGCCCAAGCCACTGATCAAAGGCCTGCTGCGGATCCTTGACATGACCGCCTGCGACCAGCAGCCGGGCCAGGTGCGTGCGGGTCGGCGCGAGCGCCTGATGCAGTGCGGCCTTCGCCATGCCGGCGCCGTCGAGTCCCTTGCGATCGAGGCGCGCACCGATCTGCCGGATCCGCTCGCGGCGAAATTCCTGCACGGCGCTCAGGTGCTCGCCGAGTGCGGCGTTCGCGGGCTTAAGACGCAGACCGATGACGTGCACTTCAGTTTCACGCCACTGGGTCGACAGCTCCACGCCGGCGAGGAACCGCACGCGGGTACCGTGGCAGCAGCGCTCAGCCTCCTCGCAGCCCGCCATGGTGTCGTGGTCGGTGAGCGCCAGCAGCTGCACCTGCCGTTCCACCGCGAGCGCGCACAGCTCCTCAGGCGTCAGTGCGCCATCGGAGTGCCGGCTGTGCGTATGCAGGTCAATGCGCGTAAACACCGATGTTCCTTAGGGTTGCTTAAGCAACGCCAGCCAGTCGCGTGACGTGTCGGCCCAGGCGGCGAAGGAAGGATTGATCAGTGAGTCGCCGGCGTTATAGCGCAGCCGGCGGCCCAGCAGATCCACGACCCGTGCACCGGCCTGCTCGGCAATTGCCTGACCGGCGGCGGTATCCCACTCGGAGGTCGGCGACAGGCGCGGATAAAAATCGGCCCGGCCTTCGGCGAGCCAGCCGAACTTCAGTGCGCTGCCGACCCCGACAAGTTCGTGTGGACCGAGCCGTGCGAGCAGCGCATCGAGGCTTTGCCCGCGGTGCGAGCGACTGGCCAGCACCCGCAGCGGCGCCGCGGCGCGCGCACTGACGTGAATCGGTGTGCGCCGGTCTTGCGCATCGACCTTGAACGCGCCGCTGCCGCGCGCGGCAGCGTACAGCTGCCCCGACGCGGGCGCGTACAGCACCCCGAGCACCGGCTCATGGGCGTCGATCAGCGCGATGTTGACGGTAAATTCACCGTTGCGGCTGACAAATTCCCGGGTGCCATCGAGCGGATCTACCAGCCACAGCGTTGGCCAGCGATGCCGCTCGCTTTGGGCGGCGGGCGAGGATTCCTCGCCCAGCAGGGGGATCTGCGGCGCCAGTTCCGCAAGCCGCGCGGTGATCAGCTGTTGCGAGACCAGGTCCGCCTCGGTCAGCGGCGATTGGTCGGCCTTGGTGCTGACGGTAAAGCCGCGCTCGTAGATGCGCATGATCTGCGCGCCGGCGGCCCGGGCAGTAGCGATTACTCCGGGTAGCAGTACGGCAAGCTGTTGCGTGGCCAGCGTCACGGCCCGCATGATAACCGAGGCATGGACCGCCAATTGCCCGCCAAGACCCCCTGGGATCAGATCGACACGGTGCTGCTCGATCTTGACGGCACGCTGCTGGATCTGGCTTTTGACAATCACTTCTGGCGCACGCTGGTGCCGGGTGTCTGGGGCGCGCAGCGCGGCCTCGACCTGCCACGGGCCCGGGCCGAGCTGCAACCGCGCTTTGCGGCGCAGGAAGGCACGCTGCAGTGGTATTGCGTCGAGTACTGGAGTCGGGAGCTCGGAGTGGATATCGCGGCGCTCAAACAGGCGCACGCACACCAGATCCGCTGGCTGCCCGGCGCCGAGCAATTTTTGCGCTCAGTGCGTGCCCGCGGCAAGCGCCTGGTGCTGCTGACCAATGCGCATCCGCTGACCCTCGCGGTCAAGGATGCGCGCACCGGCGTGCTCGCGCAGTTTGACGTCAGCATCAGTGCCCACCACGTCGGCGCGCCGAAAGAGGATGCCCGGTTCTGGCTCGCGCTTAAGGAGCTGGAACACTTCGAGCCGCGCCGGAGCCTATTCGTCGACGACAGTGTCCCGGTACTGCGGGCGGCGCGCCGCGCCGGTATTGCCCAGGTGGTCGCCGTGCGGCAGCCCGACAGCGGCCAGGCACCGCGTCAGCACGAGGAATTTGCGGCGGTCGACAGCGTCGCCGAGCTGCTTTGAGCCGCGCCCGGGCAATGTGCCCGGGTTAGCGGCGGCGGGGCGGTGGTCCGCGCCGCCGCGGTCCGCCGCCACCACCGCGCCCGCGCGGCGGTGGCGGGCGAGTGTCGCGATGAACATGCGGCCCCGGCACCAGCTTGACCAGCAGCGCGGGGTCAATGGCCTCGACCGGAATCTTGTGGCCGATGAAATTCTCAATGTCCGGCAGCCCGACCGCGTATTCCTCGCAGCCAAAACTGATGGCATCGCCGCTGGCGCCCGCGCGCGCCGTGCGGCCGATGCGGTGTACGTAATCGGTGTAATCCTGGGGCAGATCAAAATTGAACACGTGACTGACGTCCGGAATGTGCAGGCCACGGGATGCGACGTCGGTCGCAATCAGTACCGGCAACGCGCCCTCATGAAATTCGCGCAGGAATCGCAGCCGCTTGGGCTGCGGCACATCGCCGGAGATGGCCTGGGCGTTAAAGCCGTTGGCCCGCAAGGCACTCTCCAGCCGTTCGGCGGTGCGCTTGGTGTTAACAAACACCAGCGTGCGGTGCGCCTCGGTCTGGCGCAGCAGGCCGACCAGCAGCGGCACCTTCTCGCCCATCGACGGGAAATAGATGCGTTGCCGCACTTTATCGATCGTGATCTTGTCCGGCTCGATGCGCACCAGTTCCGGATTGTTCATGTGCTCGTAGGCGAGCTCGAGCACCCGCTGCGACAACGTGGCCGAAAACAGCATCGACTGGCGGATCTGCGGGGCCGGCATGCGGCGCATGATGTAGCGGATATCAGCGATGAAGCCGAGGTCAAACATGCGGTCGGCCTCATCCAGCACCAAGACCTGCACGCACTTGAGCTCATAAGCGGCTTGCTTGTAATAGTCGATGATGCGGCCCGGGGTGCCGATCAGCACATCGATGCCCGCCTGCAGCTGGCGGCGCTGCTTGTCGTAATCGACGCCGCCGAACACCAGGCCGAGTTTCAGGCCGGTATGCCGGCCGATCACCAGCGCGTCCTTGTGGATTTGCACCGCCAGTTCCCGTGTGGGCGCGATAACGAGTGCGCGGATCGCAGTCGGCGCGCGGTGCGGCAGCGCGGGCTTAGTCAGCAGCGATTGATAAAGCGCGACCAGAAACGCGGCCGTTTTGCCGGTACCGGTCTGCGCCTGGCCGGCGATGTCGCGGCCGCTCAGCGCCGCCGGCAGGGTCTGGGCCTGGATGGGAGTGCAAAAAAGGAAGCCGGCTTCGGCGATTCCTTGCGACAGCGACGGGACCAGGGGCAAAGTGTTAAAGGCAAGGGAAGTTAGATGCTCATCACTCATTTTTTTGCTAGTCAGTTGGGTCCGATAACAGCCGGGCCTTGCATTTGGACCCGGAAAAGGCTCAATATATGGCCATAGGCGGCTTCTCTGCCGGCACCTGCCAAGCCAATCCTGACATAAGTGTAACCGCTAGGCGGCGTTCCGTGGCACAGCAAGTGTCCCGCCGCACGCCGAATACCGATCCATTTCCGAGTTTTACCCATCTTCCAGAATCCTTTGGTTTATTCCATTCCCCTTGAACCCCTTTTGCAGCCCACGGAGGCGATGACGCGTGAGTAATGAGCACATTGTGCATACATCAGATGCCAACTTTGATCAGGATGTCCTGAAGGCCGAGAAGCCAGTCCTGCTCGATTTTTGGGCCGAATGGTGTGGCCCATGCAAGATGATTGCACCGATCCTCGATGAGCTAGCGACCGAATACAAAGGCCGCCTCCGCATCGCCAAACTCAATATCGACGAGAACCCGCAGACGCCGCCGAAGTTCGGTATTCGCGGCATTCCGACGCTGATCCTGTTCAAGAACGGAACGGTTGAAGCGCAAAAAGTCGGTGCCTTGTCCAAGACCCAGCTGGCGGCGTTCCTGGAACAGAACCTGTGAGAGGCTATCTAGGCAATCAGGGCCGCAACCGGCCGAACAAGGGACCGCGGCACGGCGGCGGCAACCGCGACGGCAATCGCATCAACAGCAACGGCGGGCGTCCCGACGAGATGATGCAGGATCTTGAGCCGCTGGGTGAGGATGATGCTGAGGTCATCAGCCCGGCGGAGCTGGCCCAGTCGCGCAGCTCGATGAACCTGACGGCGCTGAAGGCCAAGCCGATTCATGAACTGGTGAAGATGGCCGAGTCGATGGGCCTGGAAAGCCTCGCCCGCTCGCGCAAACAGGACATCATCTTTGCGATCCTGAAAGCTCACGCCCGCAACGGCGAGGATATCTACGGCGACGGCGTGCTCGAGATCCTGCAGGATGGCTTCGGCTTCCTGCGCTCTTCGGACGGCTCGTATCTGGCCGGACCTGACGATATTTACGTCAGCCCGAGCCAGATCCGGCGCTTCAATGCGCGAACCGGCGATACCATTTCCGGGTTGATCCGCCCGCCGAAGGACGGCGAGCGCTATTTCGCGCTGCTGAAAGTCGGCGAAATCAACTTTGATTCGCCCGAGAATTCGCGCAACAAGGTCCTGTTCGAGAACCTGACGCCGTTTCATCCGACCAGGCGCCTGAAGCTCGAGCGCGGCAACGGCAGCACCGAGGATCTGACGGCCCGCACGATCGACCTGGTGGCGCCTATCGGCAAGGGACAGCGCGGCCTGATCGTCTCGCCACCGAAGGCCGGCAAGACGATGCTGCTGCAGAACATCGCCACCTCGATTTCCGCCAATCATCCCGATGTCTACCTGATCGTGCTGCTCATCGATGAGCGGCCGGAAGAGGTGACCGAGATGCAGCGCACGGTCAAGGGCGAAGTGGTCTCATCGACGTTCGATGAGCCGGCGGCCCGCCACGTGCAGGTCGCCGAGATGGTGATCGAGAAGGCCAAACGCCTGGTCGAGCACAAAAAGGATGTCGTGATCCTGCTCGATTCGATTACGCGCCTGGCCCGCGCCTACAACACGGTGGTGCCATCATCCGGCAAAGTACTGACCGGTGGCGTGGACGCCAACGCGCTGCAGCGGCCCAAGCGCTTCTTCGGCGCTGCGCGCAACATCGAGGAGGGCGGCAGCCTGACGATCCTGGCCACCGCGCTGATCGATACCGGCTCCAAGATGGACGATGTCATCTACGAGGAGTTCAAGGGCACCGGCAACAGCGAAATTCACCTCGACCGGCGCATTTCTGAAAAGCGCGTGTTCCCGGCGGTAAATATCAACCGTTCCGGCACCCGCAAGGAAGAGCTGATCACGGATCAGGCGGAACTGGCCAAAATGTGGATCCTGCGCAAGCTCCTGCACCCGATGGATGAGCTGGCGGCGATCGAGTTCCTGCTCGATAAAATGAAGGACACGAAGACCAATGCGGAGTTCTTCGAGGCCATGAAGCGCTGATGACCTGCGCGATGCCGGCCCCGCGGCCGGCGCGCCGGAATGTGATCCGGCAATGATGCGCAGTTCTCAGTTTTGCAAGTCGCCGAGTGGCGACTGTAGCGAGCGGCCTGCTCGGTAGTGGATCATCGGTGCCATGATCAGCCCGCCCGTCGTTCCCCGCTGCCAGCTGTGGTTGCTGCTGCCGCTGCTCGTGGTAAGCCGCGTGGCAGCCGCGCAGCAGTCGCCGGACGGACCGGGCCCCTCCTGGAGCCCGATTACCGATCGCTTTGCATTGAGTGCGATCTACTCCAACGGCCGGGTCAGCACCAACGGTCACCTCGATCCGACGCCGACGCTGGGCGGCACCGAAGTGTCCATGGAGCACGACCTCGGCCTCACGCCGAACGCGCATCAGGGGCGGGTCGAGCTGATGATCCATTTCGCCAATCGCTGGCGGGTGCGGGTTGATTACCTGGATCTGACCCGCCAGGCCACGGTGTCGCTGGCCAGACCGATCACCTTTGGTGCCGATCAGTTCAACGTCGGCGATATGGTCAGCACAAAATTCAACTGGCAGCAGATGAATATCACGCCGACTTACGCGCTGATCCAGAACCAGCGGTTTGAATTCGGGCTCGGCCTGGGCGTGCATCTGTTCGAAATGGATATGCTCGGGCAGGTGCCGAGCCGCGGGCTGAGCCAGGAGTTAAGCGGTGCCGGGCCGTACCCTTCAGTGGCTGCCGACGGCGTGTGGCGCATCAGCCGGCGCTGGGCCGTGACCGCGCGCGCCAATTACCTGAATCTGACCGTAAACGGCTACAGCGGCGAATATGAGGACTGGCACGGCGACGTGCAGTTTCGTGCGCAGGCCAATTTCAGCATCGGTGCCGGCTTCGAGAGCACTACCATTGATTTTGCAGATTCGAAGAGCACGCCTACCGGCGCGGCGCAAATGCGCATTAACGGCCCGGAACTGCGGCTGCGCGCAAGCTTCTGAAGCCACGCTGATCGTGGGCGCATCGGCTCACGGTGCTGCCGCCGGGTAGTACCCCATTTTGACCCGCTGCCGCCAGTGATGAACGGCAGCCACCGGCAATCCAATCAACGATATTGCGGCCTACCGGAGGGCTTCGGGTGATAGTCAGCGATGTTGTGAGCAACAACCCCGGATTCATGTTGCACTCGCCGCTGCTCCGAACTACGCGCCATCCTTAGGGATGCCTTACACACAGGGCCCGGACGTCGGAGACCCGCTCTTCGTACGAGGATTCGCGGTCGCCATTTCTGAGGTTGACGCTCCGCGCGATTCGAGGACCGACCCACCTCTCTCGACCCTCGCGCTCACTCGTCCAGTAATACGAACCCGTCAGATGGAACTTCGATGACACCGTGCAGGTGTTACCGCCACAAGGCGTATTGAGCGTTCCTGAAGAATCGAAGATCCCCTTAAGCTCCGCTGTCGTCGTCAGGCGCCAGCGGTCACCCAAGCTGCTGCACCATTCATCGGCCTGTTTCCAGTTGATACCATTTCCGTTGTCTGCCTGCGTCCATTCGAGCCCGGTTGCCGAATCGATCACGGTCCCGCGATCTGTGGATTCAAACCGCGCCTCTAACTCAGCTTTCTTGCGCTGTTTCTCCGCCTGCGCCTGCGCCTCCGCGCTCGCAGCTGCCTCCGCCACATAGGGATCGACGCGGTCCCAGATGGTGACACTTCCAGCCGCTGGAATAACCCCCAATAAAAGTCCACCGCCTGTTTCTCTGTATGTGACGATCAAGTGTCCTTCGCTATCCTTGATCATCGTGTTTGTACTCGGCCTATAACCGAGCAAATTTTGCTGAAACGGCGAGCCAGCGCTTACGGTGATCCCTTCCGTCGTGCAGGAAAATCCGTCTTTCTTGTCCTTTAACAGCTCTTTCTGCGCGACCGTTTTGCCATATGCCAAATACGCGACATGTAACTGGTCCGCCGTCTGTTCGATAGTGACGTCCGAGTCTCTCGCCTCGGAATAAAAACCAGGCGCAAACTGGTCAGACCTATTCCAAAAGAACGACAGGCACTGCCCTCCCGCCATTCGATTTCCGTTATCAGCTTCACATCCACTGTATGAACCGCTTATATCTGCGCATGTGTTCCCAACCACGACCGGACGTTCGCCCCAGCGGGCCGGATACGGACGATTATCGGTAAGGCAGCCAGTCAGTGTCATCGCCGCTAGTATCGCTAACCGTATTCGCCAGGAGCACGCCGGTTTTCTCGCCAGGTGAAACGCCATAATTTCATCCTCATCAATAAAGCGTGACGCCGCGCCAATTAGAAGCCGACGGTTGCTTCCGGGTAAAGGCGGGCGCGGCCATTGAAGGGTACGTCAGGGGCTGTTCGGTCGCCAAACGCCACTGTTAGCGCCTCGCGACTCGCTCATCCTGGGTCTGGGGCTTCAGTGTCGCGACCAGCGCCTTTAACTCCGCGAGTTGCGCGTCCTGTGCTGCCAGCTGCTGCTTTAGCGCACTGATTTCGGCCAGCTGCGATGCCTGCTCGCCAAGCCGCTGTTCCAAGGTGGTGATCTTCGTCTGCTGTTGCTGCGCCACGCTCAAGAGCATCGGAGTCAGCTCGTCATAGCGCACGCCCTCGACCTTGCCCTCGGCGTTGCGGTACACCAGCTCCGGCAACACCTCAGCGACCTCCTCGGCGATCAGTCCGAACTGCACTGGCTTCTCGCCCTGCTCGTCGGGCTTGATGTAACGGAATTTCACCGGACGTAGGCCATAGAGACGCTCGCTGACATCCCCGAGCGGCTCGATATCCTGCTTGTAGCGCCGCGAGGAGGACGCCACACCCAGCTGGCCCGACGCAGTCACGACCACCGTCCCGCCCGTCTGCACATTGCCGCTGATGCCGGCGATGAACGCTGCGCTCTGGGTCGACACCCCGCTCGATGAGCCGATCCGTATGACGTGGCTCTCGGCGGCAACGCCGGTATTGCCAAAATAGATGTTCTGGCTGCCGCTCGTCTGGCTGAAACCTGCTTTGTAGCCGATCGCGATGTTGAGATTGCCGGTCGTGTTGATGGCGAGCGCCTCGTACCCCTGCGCGCTGTTATCCGAGCCGGTCGTATTGCGCAGCAGCGCCCCATAGCCAACCGCATTGTTGTTGCTGCCAGTGGTGTTGTATTCCATCGCGAAGTTGCCGACCGCATTGTTCAGCGCGCCGGTGGTGTTGTCATAGAGGGCATTGGCACCCACGGCGTTGTTGTCGTCTGCCGTGGAGTTGCTATGGAGCGCGCCCATGCCGGCGGCATTGTTCCGGTTGCCGGTCGTGTTGTTGAGAAGCGCATCGGTGCCGGAGGCAGTGTTCTCTATGCCGGTCGTGTTGGAGCACAGCGCACACACGCCCGTGGCGGTGTTGTAGGAGCCGGTCGTGTTGTTATAGAGCGCGTTGGACCCGGAGGCGGTGTTGCTGTCGCCGGTCGTGTTCGAGACAAGCGCAACGTCCCCGGAGGCGGTGTTGTAGGAGCCGGTTGTGTTGTAGTAGAGCGCGTAGGCGCCGAATGCGGTGTTGCTGGAGGCTGTCGTGCTGGAATAAAGCGCTTGGTACCCGGAGGCGGTGTTGGTGTTGCCGGTCGTGTTGTCATTGAGCGCTTCGAACCCGGAAGCGGTGTTGTAGGAGCCGGTCGTGTTGTCATAGAGCGCGGCGACCCCGGTGGCAGTGTTGCTGGAGCCGCTCGTGTTGTAATTGAGCGCGGCGACCCCGGTGGCGGTGTTGGCGTTGCCGAACGTGTTGAAAAGGAGCGCCGATTGACCTGTAGCGGTGTTGGAGGAGCCGACCGTGTTGGCGTTGAGCGCCAAGGCCCCTGAGGCGGTGTTGTAGAGGCCGCCGTTAGTGGCGGCTGGCCCGCCGAGCGCGCCGGTCCCCATCCCCGTGTTTTGACTACGGTCACTTGTGTCGTTGGTACTCGGCACTTGGCCGTAAGCCGACCCCGCGACGGCCAGCGTCCCCATGGCCACCCATGAGCAGATCAATCGTGTGTGCGTATTCATCGCTGCCATGTCCCCAGTCGTTCTTGTGGATTTTTGAGCACCTGAGCGAACCCGCCATGCGGTAGCAGTCGCTGTGCAAGCGCAGCCCACAGGCTACTCCCGGTGCGAGTAGAGTCAAACGTTGAAGCGCGGTCGTCACGCCAGCTGGTGCTAAGCGCCAACGGCAGCTATCGGGGAGGCGTTCGGCTAACTGACTGCGTGGTTTTGGCTGTCAGAGGACTATGGTCATGCTGAGACACTACCCACCGCCGGCAGCCGGCTGGCCAGAAAATCGGCCATCGCCTCGACCGTTTTTGCATCGTGCAGCGGTGCGCTGTGGCGCAGATCTGCAAGCACCATCAGCTGTCCGTCAATGAGCTGCTCGCTGAAATCCACAGAATGATCGGCGGGCACGAATTCATCGGCGCCGCCATGAATCAGCAGCACCGGCATGCGCAGCTGGCTGGCCAGTGCCGGCGAGGCGTACTGCTCCGGGTAGCGCCCGTAACGGCGCAGGAACAGCGCGCGGGCGTGCGCCACGACATCGGCCCGCAGTGCGAGCGCGAGCGCAAACGATTCAAAGATGTAACCGACATCGCGCGGCAGACCGACCAGCACGACCGCCCGGATGGCCGCGGGTTGGGTTTCGGCCAGCCAGGAAACGGTCGTCAGTGCGCCGAAGGAGTGGGCGAGCAGGCCGCCGATCGGCCCGCAGGCGGCGCTGACCGCTTCGATCGCTGCACAGAAGGCGTGCAGATCGGCGCGCCGTCCGGCCGAGCGGCCATGCGCCGGCGCATCAAAGGCTACGACCCGCAGACCGCGGGCGCGCAGCGCGTTGATCGCATCGGCCATCCGCGCCGCATGTGAGATCCAGCCATGCACAATGAGCACGGCAGGGCCGTTGCCCGCCCACTCATAAGCCTGAATGCGGTTGCCGCCAGCGCGCAGCGGTACGGCTCGCGCCGTAGCGAGAAACTGCGCCTCCTGCGGATCGATCCGCCGCGACGCCGGCGTCATGAACAGCCTGACCGCGAGCTTCGCTGCCAGTCGCGGACTTAAGGCGCTCAGCAGCCGAAACCCCGTGCGCAGGCGTCGCTGCAGCCGGGGCGACAAGCCGGGCATGGTGCGGACGGGGCGCGTGCTCATGCGCCCTTCAGCGCCTGCCGCGGGCGAGCGCGCGAAAGCCGATGTCGTGGCGGTATTGCATACCGGCAAAATCGATGGCTTGCACCAGTTGGTACGCCTGGTGCTGCGCCGATTCAAGATCGGAACCTAAGCCCACCGCGCACAGCACGCGCCCGCCGCTGGTCACGACCCGGTCACCTGTCAGCGTCGTGCCGCCGTGAAAAACCTTGCCGGGCAGGCCCGCCGCCGTATCAAGACCGCTTATCGGATCGCCACTGCGCACCGCATCCGGATAGCCGGCGGCCGCCAGCACCACGCCGAGCGCCGGGCGCGGATCCCACTGCGCGGTCTGCTGCGCCAGCCGCCCATCCAGCGCCGCCTCGCACAGCACGGTCAGATCGCTTTGCAGCCGCGTCAGCACTGGCTGCGCCTCCGGGTCACCGAAGCGGCAGTTAAATTCGATCACCCGCGGCGACCCGTCGGCGCCGATCATCAGTCCGGCGTACAGGAACCCGCGATAGGGCGTGCCCTCGGCGATGAGCCCGCGCAGCGTCGGCCGGATGATTTCCCGCAGCACCCGCTCGTGCACGGCCGGCGTGACGATGGGCGCCGGCGAATAGGCGCCCATGCCGCCGGTGTTCGGACCCCGATCGGCGTCAGCGAGGCGCTTGTGATCCTGAGAACTGGCAAACGGCAGCAGCTGCTCGCCGTCGGCCATCACGATGAAGCTGGCTTCCTCGCCGGCCAGGAACTGCTCGATGACGACCGTGCCGCCGGCAGCGCCAAAGCGGCCGTCAAACATGGCCGTGGCAGTCGCGACGGCTTCGGCCGCTGAAGAAGCGATAATCACGCCTTTGCCGGCCGCGAGGCCGCTGGCCTTGACCACAATCGGCGGCGGCTGCGCCAGCACCCAGGATGCATCAAAGTTCGCGCGGGTAAAGCTGCGGTACGCGGCCGTCGGGATGCCGTGGCGGTGCAGGAACTCCTTGCTGAAGGCCTTGGAGCCTTCGAGCTGCGCGCAGGCGCGGCTCGGGCCGAAGCAGCGCAGGCCGGCGGCCGTGAACTCATCGACGATGCCGAGCACCAGCGGCGCCTCGGGACCGACGATGGTCAGATCCACGCGCTCATCGCTCGCCAGGCGCAGCAACGCGGCGACATCGGTGGGCGAGGCCGCCACATTGCGCACGCGCGGTTCGGCGGCGGTGCCGGCATTGCCGGGGGCGACCAGCACCTCGCTGACCCGCGGCGAGGACGCGCATTTCCAGGCGAGTGCGTGCTCACGCCCGCCCTGGCCGATGACCAGAACCTTCATCAGTGGCGGAAGTGGCGCATGCCGGTGAACACCATCGCCAGGCCGTGCTCGTCGGCCGCGGCGATGATCTCCGCATCGCGCAGCGAACCGCCGGGCTGGATCACCGCGCTGATGCCGTAATCGGCGGCCACGTCGATGCCGTCGCGGAACGGGAAAAAGGCATCCGAGGCCAGCACCGCGCCGCGCACCGCAAGATTGGCATCGGCCGCCTTGAGCGCGGCCAGGCGGCTCGAATACACGCGGCTCATCTGCCCGGCGCCGACGCCGATGGTGCGCAGGTCACGGGCCAGCACGATGGCGTTGGATTTGACAAATTTTGCGATTCGCCAGGCGAACTGCAGATCGCCAAGTTCACGCGGTTCGGGGCGGCGGCGCGACACGATGCGCAGATCCCGCTCGGCGACCGTGCCGTGATCCCGGTCCTGCACCAGGACCCCGCCGCCGACGCTTTTAAGCTCAAAATCATCGCCGGTGTCGGCGCGCAGATCGCCGGTCGCGAGCACGCGCAGATTCGGTTTTTCCGCCAGCACCGCGCGCGCCGCCGCCGTGAAATCCGGTGCGATGATGACCTCGGCGAATTGCTGTTCGACAATTGCGCGCGCGGTGTCGCCATCGAGCGGCCGGTTGAAGGCGAGGATCCCGCCGTAGGCCGAAGTCGGATCCGTCAGGTAGGCGGCCTGGTAGGCCTGCACGAGCGATTCGCCGATGGCGGCGCCGCACGGATTGGCGTGTTTGACGATGACGCAGGCGCTCGCCTCGAATTGCCGCACGCATTCGAGGGCCGCGTCGGCATCGGCCAGGTTGTTGTACGACAGCTCCTTGCCCTGCAGCACTTGCCCGGTGCCGACCGAGGCGCCGCGCGCGCCGGGGCTGCGGTAAAAAGCGGCGCGCTGATGCGGGTTCTCGCCGTAGCGCAGCTCCAGCTGCCGCTTAAGCACCAGCGGCAGCCACTCCGGAAACCGCTCGGTCGGCAGCTGCTCACGGCCGCTCAGATAGGCGGCGATCATCGCGTCGTAGGCGGCCGTATGTGCAAAGGCCTTGGCGGCAAGCCGCGAGCGCGTATCGATCGAGGTCGATCCGCTGGCATCGATCTCGGCGAGCACGATCGGATAGTCGGCCGGATCGACCAGCACCGTCACATCGGCATGGTTCTTGGCCGCCGCGCGCAGCATGGCCGGACCGCCGATGTCGATCTGCTCGATGGCCTCGGCATAGCTGCTGTCGGGTTTGGCAATGGTCGCGGCAAACGGGTACAGATTGATGACCAGAACATCGATAGGCTCGATGCCATGCTCGCGCATGACGTCATCGTCAACACCGCGTCGCCCGAGCAGCCCGCCGTGAATGCGCGGATGCAGCGTCTTGACGCGCCCGTCCATGATTTCGGGAAAGCCGGTGTAGGCGGCGACTTCGCGAACCGGGATACGCTCGCTCAGCAGCATTCTGCCGGTACCGCCGGTGGACAGCAGCTCCACCCCGCGCCCGGCCAGTTCCCGGGCAAAGTCGGCCAGGCCGTGCTTGTCGGCAACGGACAGCAGGGCCCGACGCACGGCCACTGCGCTTACTCGGCCAGGCCCAGCTGGCGCAGCTTCTTACGCAGCGTAGCCCGATTAATCCCCAATATGCCTGCGGCCCGGGACTGGTTGCCGGCCGAATAATCGAGCACCGCGCGAAACAACGGCTCTTCGACTTCGCGCAGTACCAGATCGTACAGCCGCGCCGGCCGATGCCCGTTGAGGCTCGAAAAATAATCGCTGAGGACCCGCTCCGTGTGGTTACGTAGCGGCAGCTCCTTGCCGTTAGTTCGAATCATCCGTCGCCGCCCGCTCGTGCGTGTTCTTATCGCATTGTCCGCCTACGTCCCGCAAACCACCGGCTCCGCTGCCAGCCAGCGACCGAAGCCACGACGCGCCGCTGCATACTGCGATGCCGAATCCGTGGCGGCGAGTAACTCGCGCCGCAGCGCATCGGCACCCGCGTGCCGCAGACAGTACCAGCCAAGATGTTTGCGAGCCATCCGAACCCCGGTGTACTCGCCGTAGAACGCGTACAGGGATTCGAGGTGTTGAAGAATGATCTGACTGATTCGCTCGTGCAAGAGCGGCGCGGGAATTTTTTCATCCGCCAGATACGCATTGACATCGCGAAAGATCCATGGTGAGCCCTGCGCGGCGCGGCCGAGCATGACCCCGTCAGCGCCTGTCAAGCGCAAAACGGTCCGCACTTGCGCCGCGGTGCGCAGATCGCCATTAGCAATGACCGGTATGCGGACCGCCGATTTGACATCGCGGATCGTCTCGTACTCCGCCTCGCCGCGGAACATATCCGCGCGCGTGCGGCCGTGCACGGCTAAGGCACTGATGCCACAGGACTCAGCCAGGCGCGCAATCTCAACCGCATTGCGCCGTGTTGGATCCGGGCCGGTGCGAATCTTGACCGTCACCGGTACCGCGACCGCGCTGACCACGGCCTCAAATATCCGGCCGACCAGTGCCTCGTCGGCCAGCAGCGCCGATCCGCACAGGCGATTGCAGACCTTTTTGGCGGGGCATCCCATATTAAGATCAATGATCTGCGCGCCCAGCGCCACATGCGCGCGCGCCGCCTCCGCCAACGTCTGCGGGTCCGCGCCCGCCAGCTGCACCGCACGGATCCCGGGCTCGTCGTCGCGCAGCATCCGCAAGCGCGATTTAGACGAATTCCATAAACGCTGATCGCTGGTGAGCATCTCTGCGCAGCACAGCGCGGCGCCGAACTGGTGGCACAACGCTCGAAACGGACCGTCGGTGATGCCGGCCATCGGTGCCAGCAACACCCGCCCAGGCAGCGTATGCGGTCCGATGCGCAGCGTCATGAATGCGTCGCGGCCAGCGGCGAGTCGTTGGCGCAGTGCAGTGCGCCACCGGCACCGCTTAAGCAGACGTCGACTTCAAAGCTCGCCGCATCCGGGCCAGGATCGACGACGCGTACGTCCGCATCGATGCGCTGGCTCGGCGCAAGAAAGCTGAGGCCGGCGAGCGCCGGCGGCAGATATTCCTCGGGCTTCAAATCCCGCGCGGCCACTCGCTTGCCAAAGCGATCCAGCAGCGTCAGGCGCAGGGCCGGAACGGGCTGTGCATGCAGCGCACGGTTCAACACGCTGATTTTTACATGGATATTCGCGCCGCCAGCGGCGTCCGTGACGGCTCCGAGCTGACGCACGTCGTAGGCATGCAAATCCCAATCCGGCGTTAACGCCACGCCAAACTTTGCGTACAGGCGCGTCAGCGGCTTATTGAAGGCTGGCTGCGCGGCGAGCACATTTCGCCAGTGATGCACGGCCTGCGCGGCCAATGCCAGCAGCAGCAGCCCGGCAAGGGCCAGCAGAGCCCAGCTGCGGGGGCGCGGCGGCGCCTTAGACAGATCGGCGATCAGCGCGGCGGCCGGAGCGCCTGACGGCGCAGCGGCTTCTGGTCCTGCCGCTGCGCTGCCGCCAGCGTGCGGCTCATTGGCGGCGGCGAGCTGTACGCGGACGGCGTCGATCTCGGTGTTGACGTCTTCCTCGGAGACAAACTCTTCGGTCTGCGAATAGGTATCGCCTTGCAGCACGATGGTCTCGAAGGTGCCCGTGCTCCGAAATTCGTTGACCTGCTCACCGGCCTCCGCCGTGGCGGGGGGCTTTTCCGGCACCGGATCGGGGCTCGCGGGACTTTCGGCGGCGGGTGCATCCGGCGCCGTGGACGCTGCTGCGGGCGTGGCGGTGGGCGTGGCGGTGGGCGCGGACTCGGCAGCCGCCGCCGCAGCCGCGGACGCATGCTGCTCGGCCGGTTGCGCGGCGTCGCGCACTGGATCGTGGCCTCTCGCCGGTTCCTCCGACAGCGTCAGCAGCGCATTGAACACATTGGCGCAGCGGCCGCAACGCACATAGCCCTGTCCGGTTCGCAGGTCGGCCGTCGTCACGGCCAGCACCAGTGTGCATTTTGGGCAGATCGTAAACATTAGGTCCTGCGCACTCCGGCCAGGGCCAGCCAGTCGTCCTGTTGCCCGCCGGATCCAATATCAAACCACGCCGCATGCGCCGCTGCCACTTCGGCCGCCTGACAGGCCAGAATCCCTGCCAGCAGCAGCGCGCCGGCTGGCCGGATGAGGCGCGCAAACTGCGGCGCGAGCTCGCACAGCGTTCCGGCAAGAATATTGGCGATGAGCGTGTCGGCCTGTGGTGGCAACTCTGTCGGCTGCGTGCAAACGGTAAGCCTCGCGGCCACGTCGTTGGCGGCGGCGTTCTCGCGGGTCGCGAGACACGCCTGCGGATCGGTGTCGTAGGCGTACACCGCACGGGCGCCGAGCTTGGCGGCGGCGATGGCGAGGATACCCGAGCCGCAGCCGTAGTCGATCAGCGTGCCGCCGGGCTCAAGGTGCGCATCGAGCCAGCGCAGGCACAGGGCCGTGGAGGCGTGCGTGCCAGTGCCGAAGGCGAGCCCCGGATCCAGGTGCACAACGACGGCGCCGTCGGCGTCGACCTGTTCGTGATGCGGGCAGACCCACAGGCGCTCGCCGAAACGCATGGCGTGAAAATCCTGCAGCCATTCGCGTTCCCAGACGCGGTCGGCTATCCGGGCAGTGCGGATCGCTCCGCCCGGCAGCGCCAGCGCGTGCTGCAGGTGCAAGGTGAGCGCGGCTTCATCGGCGGCTTCTGCATAAAGGGCTTCAAGCCGCGTGGCCGGCCACAGCCGGATTTCCCCGGGAGCCGGTTCCAGCACCGCATCGTCGCGCGTGTCGCTCAAGGTCACCGCCAGCGCGCCGCAGTCGAAGCACAGCTGCTCGGCGCGGCCGGCGTCGAGTGCGCCGAGCTCAAAGGACACGGCCAGGAACGGCATTGGGTCGCCAGCGGCCGCGACGGCGGCTCATTTCAGACCGAGCCGGCGCTCAAGGTAATGGATGTCGAGCCCGCCGGTCTGGAACTGGGAGTGCGAGAGGATTTCCAGATGCAGGGGCGTATTGACCTTGATGCCTTCGACGACCAGTTCCGACAGGGCGTTGCGCATCCGGGCGATGGCAGTGTCGCGCGTGTCGCCGTGCGAGATGAGCTTGCCGATCATCGAATCGTAATACGGCGGCACGTTGTAGCCGGAGTACACGTGGCTGTCGACGCGGATGCCCGGCCCGCCGGGCGGGTGCCACAGTCGAATCGGGCCCGGCGAAGGCACGAAGGTGCGCGGATCCTCGGCGTTGATGCGGCATTCGATCGAGTGGCCGCGCACCTGCACGTCACCCTGCGAAAAAGGCAGCTTCTCCCCGGCGGCGATCTGCAGCTGGGATTTCACCAGATCGATGCCGGTGACCAGCTCGGTGACCGGGTGCTCGACCTGGATGCGGGTGTTCATTTCAATGAAGTAGAACTGCCCGTCCTGATACAGGAACTCGAGCGTCCCGGCGCTGCGGTAGCCGACGGCGCGGCAGGCCTCGACGACCTTCTCGCTCATCTGCTTGCGCTGCTTGGGAGTAAGTCCCGGCGCCGGGGCTTCCTCGATGACCTTCTGGTGGCGGCGCTGCATCGAGCAGTCGCGCTCGCCCAGGCAGACGACGTTGCCGAAGTGATCCCCGATCACCTGAAATTCTATGTGACGCGGCCGTTCCAGGAATTTTTCCATGTACACCTGGTTATTGCCGAACGCGGCCAGCGCCTCGGCCTTGGTGACCGCGATGGCGCTGAGCAGGGCGCCGCCGGCATGCACCACCCGCATGCCGCGGCCGCCGCCGCCGCCGGAAGCCTTGATGATGACCGGATAGCCGATATCGCGGGCTACCCGCAGGTTCTCATCGGCGTTGTCGCCGAGCGGGCCGCTCGAGCCGGGCACGCACGGCACCCCGTGCTGCTTCATGACCTTGATGGCCGAAACCTTGTCGCCCATCAGCCGGATCGTCTCGGCCTTGGGGCCAATCCAGATGAAGCCGCTTTTCTCGACCCGTTCGGCAAAATCCGCGTTCTCGGACAGGAACCCGTAGCCCGGATGGATCGCCACCGAATCGGTGACTTCGGCGGCGCTGATGATCGCCGGCATGTTCAGGTAGCTTAAGGCCGAGGCGGGCGGGCCGATGCACACCGATTCGTCGGCCAGCAGCACGTGCTTGAGATTCGAGTCGGCGGTCGAGTGCACCGCCACGGTCTTGATGCCAAGTTCGCGGCAGGCCCTGAGGATTCTCAGCGCAATTTCGCCACGGTTGGCAATGACGACTTTATCGAGCATGAAGCTATTCGATGATGAACAGCGGCTGGCCGAATTCGACCGGTTCGCCGTTATTGACCAGGATGGCCTTGACGCGGCCGGCCTGTTCGGACTCGATCTGGTTCATCATTTTCATCGCTTCGATCACGCACAGCACCTGGCCAATCTGGATCTCATCGCCGATGCTGACGAACTCCTTGGCACCCGGGGACGGCGCGGAGAAGTACGTGCCGACCATCGGTGCCGTGACGATCTGCTCGCCGGCGCCGGCTTTGACCGCGGCGGGCGGTGCCGGCGCGGCCGCCGGCGGACGATGAGCCGCTGCCGGGGCGGGCGGCGCGGCGCTGACCACCACCGGAGGCGCCGCCGGTGCCGGTGCGGCCGCCGGCTGTGACGCAGCGCGCGGGGCCATTCGCGAGATGCGCAGCGCTTCCTCGCCTTCCTTTATTTCGATCTCGGCGATGCCGGATTCCTCCAGCAGCTCGATCAGCTTCTTGATCTTGCGTATGTCCATTAGCAAATGGCTCCCGAGTTTTGGAACTCTGTTGTGGTTGTCTGGCCGCTTGCGCTGGCCGGCCGTTCAGCCGGTGGCCTGCAGTTGGGCGCTGGCCGCACGGACTGCCAGTTCATACCCGATGGCGCCGAGCCCGATGATGCGGCCGGCGGCGATATCGGCAATAAAGGAATGATGACGAAACGGTTCGCGGGCAGCGGTATTGGACAGGTGCACCTCGATGAACGGCACCTTGACCGCCAGCAGCGCATCGCGCAGGGCGACGCTCGTATGCGTCAGCGCCCCGGGGTTGAAGATCATGCAGGCGATCTGATCCTCGCGGCTGCGCTGGATCTTCTCCAGCAGCTCATGCTCGGCATTGCTCTGGAAGCACAGCAAGGTGTGGCCGAGCTGCGCGGCCAGCTCCGTGGCACGCTGCTCGATCTGGCCCAGCGTCATCGACCCATAGCGTTCAGGTTCCCGCGTGCCGAGCAGATTAAGATTGGGTCCGTTCAGTAACAGCAGGCGCGCCATAGGCCATTATTGTTATGCCCCCAACTGGGCGGATCGGCGCAAATCTACCTAAGTTGCCGCGAATTGGGAACATTTCCCGCCTTTTCGCGCCATTTTTGGCAAATCAGGGGGGTGGTCAGCTGCTCCTGGCCTCGGCGCGGGCCCGCTCGGCGGCCAGCTGGCGGAGCCTATCGGCAATGGCCTGACGGGTCTGGTCCAGATTGGCCCCGCCCCGCTTGAGCCGGCGCATGGACGAAAGGATGTAGTCGGCTTCGGCCTGGTGCAGCTCACCGACCTTGACGGCGACGATCCGTCCCTGGCCGTCGGCGAAAACGGAGAACGGCAGCACCAGGTCCATGCCGAATTTCGCGGCAGCCTCAAGGCCGTCCTGCTCGCCGATCAGCAGCGCATAGCTGATCTGGGTGTGCTTGAGGTACTCACGGACCGAGTCGCGAAAGTCCACCGCGATGCCCACGACTTGCAGCTTGTCGCCGGTGTAGCTTTGCTGCAGCAGGTTCAGCAGCGGAATTTCCCGCAGACACGGCCCACACCAGGTGGCCCAGAAATTGATGATGGTGGGGTGGCCGCCTGCAGTGTATTGGCTGAGCGCATGGACCGCGCCATTGAGGTCCGGCAACTGAACCTCCGGGACGGTTTCCGGTACTGGTGGCCGCGGCGCAGGTGCCGGCACCTCGGTCGGATCCGGTTCATTCGCAGCGGGTGTTGGTGTCGGCGCGGGCTGCACAGCCGGTGGGGGCGATGCCGTGGCCACGGACTGCGGCACATGGTGCAGCTGCCGGTAAGCGATGAATCCTGCGCCGGCACCGATCAACACCACCGGGACGGCGAGCCAGGTGGCCCTTGGCATCACGCGCCGCCCGCGGCCAATGCCTGCTGCAGCACCGCCTTGAAGGCCGGCGCCTGCATGTAGCCCACCACGCGGTACGCGGCCTGCTCCTTGCCGGCACGGTTGTACAGCGCGATCGTCGGCGGGCCGAAAATCGCGAAGCGGTGCAGCAGGGCCTGGTCGGCCGCATCGTTGGCCGTGACGTCGGCGCGCAGCAGCACGACGCTGTGCAGCGCGGCCCGCACGGCGGGGTCGCTGAAGGTATACCGCTCCATCTCTTTGCAGGAGGTGCACCAGTCCGCATAAAAATCCAGCAGCAGCGGCCGGCCCGCGGCGCTCGCGCTGGCGACGGCGCGGTCCAGATCGGTCACTGACGTAATCGGTGCGAAGACCAGATCATCGGTGCCCACCGCATGACGGGTCAGCGGCCTGAGCGGATCGGTTCCGCCCTGCACGGCGCCGTAAAGGGCCGTGACCGCATACAACGCCGCCACAATCCCCGCCACGCGCGTGCCGGTGCGCAGCGCGCCGCCCGGCGCGAACCGCCATAGCACCCAGGCCGCAGCCAGTGCCGGCACGGCCCACAGCGCGAGCGACAGCCGGTCGGGCAGGAGCCGCGCGATCATCCACACGGCCACGCCGAGCATCAGGGCGCCGAAGAGTTGCTTCACGCCCGTCATCCAGGCGCCGGCGCGCGGCAGCAGGCTCCCGGCCGATGTGCCGACCACCAGCAGCGGCGTGCCCATCCCCAGGCTCATCGCAAACAGCGCCAGTCCCCCGCGCACCAGATCGCCGCTCTGGCCGATCACGATCAGCGTGGCCACCAGCGCCGGGGCGATACAAGCGGTGACGATCAGTGCCGAAAGTGCACCCATGACCGCGACGCCGCCAAAAGTGCCGGCCTGCTGCCGGTTGGCCGATTGCGTCAGCCGGGTCTGGATAAAGCCAGGCATCTGCAATTCGAACAGGCCGAACATCGACAGCGCCAGGACCACAAACAAGGTCGTGAACAACCCGATGATCCACGGCTGCTGAAACAGCGCCTGCACCTGTTTGCCCGCGGCGGCGCAGGCGATGCCGGCGGCGGTGTAGGCCACTGCCATGCCGAGCACATAGGTGAGCGACAGCAGGAAGGCGCGACGGGTCGAGACATTTTGCTTGCCCTGCCCGACGATCAGCCCGGAGAGGATCGGCACCATCGGCAGCACGCAAGGCGTGAAAGCGAGCAGCAGACCCGAGCCGAAAAAAGCGGCCAGCACCAACAATATATTGGCGGTGCGAATGAAATTGGCCTGCTGGTCCTGCGCCGAGACGAAGGGCTTGCCGGCACTCGCGGTGGGAGAGCCGCCTGCCGGCAGATTGATCTGCAGCGTGTGCGTCTGCGGCGGATAACACAGGCCCGCGGTCGCGCAGCCCTGGTAAGTAACGGTCAGCGGCACCGCGAGCGCCGCGCCGCTGGCGCGTGACACGGCAAGCCGCGCCATCAGATCGTTGTGATAGACCACCTGCTTGCCGAAGAACTCATCGTCCTTGACGTCGCCGGCGGGAAGTTCCGGCTCGCCCAGAGTCACCTGCGGGTCGGCGGAGGAGAATTTGAGCCGGCTGCGGTACAGGTAGTAGCCCGGCGCAATGGCCCACAGCAGTTGCACGTGGCTGGGGCCGTCGGCGGCGCCGCTGAGCTTGAAAGCCTGATCGACGTCCAGAAACTCCGTCTTCGTCCCTTTGCCCGGGCTCATGATGGACTTCAGCGTATTCGGGTCGTCGCCGGCGCCTGCCAGCGCCAGGCCCGCCGCAGCGGCCAGCCAAAGGCCGGCAGCCAGCCAGGCGCCGGAGCGGTGCAGTCTTTTAGGCATAAAAGCCATAAAAATCAATATATTAAGTGAATTCGAATGCTCGCAACACGGGAGCATAGCCCTTCCCGCTGCAGGCGTCATGTGCGCGGCGCTCACACTATCAAAATCGCCCTTGAAACCGTATAATTAGCAGCCACCTAGGGAGAGTGCTAACAGACTCCCCGTTGGCCAGTTTCGGGTTTTTTTACGGTTTTATCTATTAATTCTGCAAGGAGTGTTTTCCATGAAGATCCGTCCTCTTCATGACCGCGTGATTGTAAAGCGCCTCGAAGGCGCGCGTACCTCACCAGGCGGCATCGTGATTCCGGATACGGCTGCGGAAAAGCCAGTCGAAGGCAAAGTGCTCGCGGTCGGCAAGGGCAAGATCCTTGAAGACGGCACGGTCCGTCCGCTCGATGTCAAGGTCGGCGACAAGATTCTGTTCGGCAAGTACAGCGGCACCGAAGTGAAAGTCGACGGCGAAGACCTGGTGGTCATGCGCGAAGAAGACGTCGTGGCCGTCATCGAGACCAAGTAACCACGTAAGCGCAGTGACCCGCTAATTTTTAATGAGGATTGATCACCATGGCAGCTAAAGAAGTTCGTTTTAGTGATGACGCCCGCCAGCGCATGCTGCGCGGCGTGAATATCCTGGCCAACGCCGTCAAGGCGACGCTGGGCCCCAAGGGACGCAACGCCGTGCTCGAGAAGAGCTTCGGTGCCCCCACCGTTACCAAGGACGGCGTGTCGGTCGCCAAAGAGATCGAGCTTAAGGATAAGTTCGAGAACATGGGCGCGCAGATGGTCAAGGAAGTGGCTTCCAACACTTCCGATGAGGCCGGCGACGGCACCACGACCGCCACCGTGCTCGCGCAGGCCATCATCCGTGAGGGCCTGAAAGCAGTTGCCTCGGGCCGCAACCCGATGGACATCAAGCGCGGCATCGACAAGGCCGTCATTACCGCGACCGAGGAGCTCAAGAGGCTCTCCAAGCCCTGCAAGGACAGCAAGGCCATCGCCCAGGTCGGCACCATCTCGGCCAATTCCGATGAGCACATCGGCAAGACCATCGCCGATGCGATGGAAAAGGTCGGCAAGGAAGGCGTAATTACGGTCGAGGAAGGCTCGGGACTGCAAAACGAGCTGGAAGTGGTCGAAGGCATGCAGTTTGACCGCGGCTACCTCTCGCCGTACTTCATCAATAACCAGGCCAATCAGAGCACCGAGCTGGAAAAGCCCTACGTGCTGCTGGTTGACAAGAAAATTGCCAACATCCGTGAGCTGCTCCCGGTGCTCGAAGGCGTCGCCAAGGCGGGCCGCCCGCTGCTGGTGGTGGCCGAGGACGTCGAGGGCGAAGCGCTCGCGACGCTGGTGGTCAACAACATCCGCGGCATCCTCAAGGTCGCGGCCGTCAAGGCCCCGGGCTTCGGTGACCGGCGCAAGGCCATGCTGGCCGATATCGCCGTGCTGACCGGCGGCAACGTGATATCCGATGAAGTCGGGCTGTCACTGGAGAAGGCCACGCTGAACGATCTGGGCGAAGCCAAGAAGATCGTCGTCGAGAAGGAAAACACCACGATCATTGATGGTGCCGGCAAGTCGGCGGACATCAAGGCGCGGGTCGAGTCGATCCGTCAGCAGATCGAGGAAGCCACCAGCGATTACGACAAGGAAAAGCTGCAGGAGCGCGTTGCCAAGCTCTCCGGCGGCGTCGCCGTGATCAAGGTTGGCGCGGCCACCGAGATCGAAATGAAGGAAAAGAAGGCCCGCGTCGAAGATGCGCTGCACGCCACGCGAGCGGCAGTCGAGGAAGGCGTGGTCCCGGGTGGCGGCGTGGCGCTGATCCGCGCGCAAAAGGCGCTCGAGAAGCTCGAAGGGATCAATGAGGACCAGACGGTCGGCATCCGCATCCTGATCCGCTCGATCGAGGAGCCGTTGCGCCAGATCGTGGAAAACGCCGGCGAAGACGCCGCCGTGATCCTCAACAAGGTCAAGGACGGCAAGGGCGCCTATGGCTACAACGCTGCGACCGGCGAGTTCGGCGACATGCTGGAAGCCGGCATCCTGGATCCGACCAAAGTGACACGCCTGGCATTGCAGAACGCGGCCTCGGTGGCCGGGCTGCTGCTGACCACGGAAGTCATGGTGGCCGAGGCCCCGAAGGAAGAGGCCGAGCATGGGCACGGCGCTCCGGGCGGCATGGGCGGCATGGGCGGAATGGATATGTAGGAATGGTAATGTGAACCTAACAAACAGTTCACTTTACAAACCAATCCAGACGAGTATTATCGACCCTATGGACAGCTCCGGACGCCAGTCCGGATAAGTCCCAAAGTCGCGGAACAAGACCCCCCCGTTTCCGCGCAATACCTCAAGCCCCGCTCTGCGGGGCTTTTTTTTGACCACCGCGGGACCTGCAGATTGCGGCACTGCAACCGGGCGCGGGCGGGGCGATTTAACAATGCGCTTCCCGCCCGAACGTTTGCGCCGCCGCCGCAGGCTTTTGCGGCATCATGGGGCCCGATTCGCTTCCGTAGGCTGGAGCTTTGCCGTGTCGATTCATGTCGCGCTCAATCATGTGTCCGAATATGACTACGACCGCGACGTCGCGCTGGGCCCGCAGCTGGTGCGGCTGCGGCCCGCGCCGCATTGCCGCACGCGGGTGCTCGCCTACAGCCTGAAAGTCACGCCGGCCAAGCACTTCGTCAACTGGCAGCAGGACCCGCAGGCCAATTTCATGGCGCGCCTGGTGTTCCCGGAGCGCACCCGAAAGCTGCGTGTCGAAGTCGATCTGGTCGCCGAGATGGCGGTGCTCAATCCTTTTGACTATTTCCTCGCGCCCCACGCCGAGCGGGCGCCGTTCGCCTACGAGCCCGCCGAAGTCGTCGAGCTTGGGCCATATCTGCGCTGCGAGGCGCCGACCGATCGCTTTGTGGCTTACCTGCGCGAGATTCCGCTGGCGCGCGTGCCCACCAATGATTTTCTGGTCGCCATCAACCGTCGCCTGGCGGCGGACATCAAATACCTGATCCGCATGGAGCCGGGCGTGCAGACGCCCGAGCAGACGCTTAAGCTCGGGTCGGGCTCGTGCCGCGATTCGGCCTGGCTGCTGGTGCAGCTGCTGCGCCACTTGGGGCTCGCGGCGCGCTTCGTTTCCGGCTATCTGATCCAGCTGGTCAGCGACGTTCCACCGCTCGAGGGGCCGGCCGGTCCCAAGCAGGATTTCACCGACCTGCACGCCTGGTGCGAGGTTTATCTGCCCGGCGCCGGCTGGATCGGGCTCGACCCGACTTCGGGACTGCTGGCCGGTGAAGGCCATATTCCGCTTGCCTGCACGCCCGAGCCGTCGACGGCGGCGCCGATCAGCGGTGCCGTCGAGAAGAGCGAGGTCAAGTTTGCCCACACGATGAGCGTGCGCCGCCTGTGGCAGGCCCCGCGGGTCACGAAGCCCTACAGCGAGGAGCAGTGGCAACGCATCGTCACGCTCGGCCGGCGAATCGATTCGGTGCTCGAGGCGGCGGACGTGCGACTGACCATGGGCGGGGAGCCGACCTTTGTGTCGATGGACGATCCGGACGGCTCTGAATGGAACCTGACGGCCATGGGTCCCAACAAGCGGCGCCTGGCGAGCGAGTTGTATCACCGCCTGCGCCGGCATTACGCGCCGCAGGGGCTCGTGCACTTTGGCCAGGGCAAATGGTATCCCGGCGAGCCGCTGCCGCGCTGGTCATTGAGCTGCTTCTGGCGGCGCGACGGGGAGCCGATCTGGCGTGATGCGCAGCTGTCAGCCGACGAGTCGCGTGATTATGGCGCCACGGCCGAGACTGCGGCGGCGTTCCTGCGCGGCGTCGCCGCGCAGCTCGATCTGGATCCGGACTATGCGTTTGCGGCTTTTGAGGACGCCTTTTATTACCTGTGGCGCGAACGGCGCCTGCCGAGCAATGTCGACCCACTCGATTCGCATCTGGAAGATGCGCTGGAGCGGGCCCGCCTGATGCGGCTGTTTGACGACGGCGCCCTGGCGCAGCCGGCTGGCTACGTTCTGCCGCTGGCGCGCTCGCCGGCGGGCAGCGAGTGGCAGAGCGGATCGTGGTTCCTGCGCGCCGAGCGCTGCTATCTGGTGCCGGGCGACTCGCCGCTCGGCTACCGCCTGCCGCTCGATTCGCTGCCGTGGGCGAGTGCCGCCGATCAGCCTTATATCCATGCGACCGACCCGCTCGATGAGTTCGCGCCGCTCCCGGTTCCCGCGCAGCTGCGCCTGCCCAGCGAGCCACGGCCGGCCACCGCGTCGGTGGCTGCAGCCGAGGCAGCGCCAGCACCGGCTCCCGGCCGATCGGCCACCGGCATCGCGCGCACCGCGGTTTGCGCTGAAGCCCGCGGTGGCGTGCTGTACGTATTCATGCCGCCGCTGGCAAAGCTCGAGGATTATCTGCAGCTGGTGGGCGCGGTCGAAACCACCGCAAAGGCCCTCAAGCAGCCGGTGGTGCTCGAAGGCTATGAGCCGCCGGCCGATCCACGCCTCAATGTATTTAAGGTCACGCCGGACCCGGGCGTCATCGAGGTCAATATTCATCCGGCTCATCGCTGGGATGAACTCGTGGAGCGGACCGAGTTCCTGTACGGGCAGGCGCGCGAGACGCGCCTCGCGACCGAGAAGTTCATGCTCGATGGCCGGCACACCGGCACCGGCGGCGGCAATCATTTTGTGCTTGGCGGTCAAAGCAGCGCGGACTCGCCCTTTCTGCGGCGCCCCGACCTGCTGGGGAGCCTGCTGGCCTACTGGCACAATCACCCGGCGCTGTCGTATTTATTTTCCGGGCTGTTCATCGGCCCGACCTCGCAGGCGCCGCGCGTCGACGAGGCCCGGAACGATTCGCTGTATGAGCTTGAAATAGCCATGCAGCAGCTGCCGGCGCCAGGGGTGGCCGCGCCGCCGTGGCTGATCGACCGGTTGTTCCGCAATCTGCTTATCGACGTGACCGGCAACACGCATCGCGCGGAGTTTTGCATCGACAAGCTTTATTCACCGGACGGTGCTGCCGGCAGGCTCGGGCTGCTCGAGCTGCGCGCCTTTGAGATGCCGCCGCACTACCGGATGAGCCTCACCCAGCAGCTGCTGCTGCGCGCGCTGGTGGCCCGCTTCTGGCGCGAGCCGTACCAGCCGGCGCGGCTCGCGCGCTGGGGCACCGAGCTGCATGACCGGTTCATGCTGCCGTACTTCATCGCTCAGGATCTGCGCGACGTGCTCGCCGAGTCGGCGCAGGTCGGCTACGCGCTCGATGAGGCGTGGTTTGCGCCACATTTTGAATTCCGCTTTCCCAAGTACGGCGACTATGCGGTATCCGGCACCGAGCTCGAGTTGCGCCAGGCGCTCGAGCCGTGGCAGGTGATGGGCGAGGAGGGCTCGGCGGGCGGGGCCGTGCGCCACGTGGATTCCTCGGTCGAGCGGCTGCAACTTCGCGTCAGCGGGCTGGCACCGGATCGCTACGTCGTCGCCTGCAATGGCAGGCGGGTGCCGCTGCGGCCGACCGGCACGGCGGGTGAATACGTTGGCGCCGTGCGCTATCGCGCCTGGCAGCCGCCGTCGGCGCTGCACCCGCGGCTCGGCGTCAACGCGCCGCTGACCTTTGATCTGCTCGATACCTGGCTCGGCCGCTCGGCGGGCGGCTGCCAGTATCATGTCGCGCATCCAGGCGGACTCAGCTACAGCACCTTTCCCGTCAATTCCTTCGAAGCCGAGAGCCGCCGGCTGAACCGGTTCTTCCGCATGGGCCATACACCCGGTGCCGTGGCCGTGCCGCCCGAATCGACGAACGCGGAGTTTCCGTTTACTCTGGATCTGCGCCGCAACGCGTGACCGATTAAAGGCAGATGGCCGCCGATTCATCTTTACTGTACGCAGGCAGTGCGCAGCGTTATGACGAACTGCTGGATACCACGGGCACGGTGCGGCCGCACTGGCGCGGCCTGATCGAGCATCTGACCGACGGCGGCCCCGACGCCGTGCGCCGCAGTGTCGAGCTCGCCCGGCGGCTGGTGATCGAAAACGGCGTCACTTACAACGTCTATGCCGACCCGCAGGGCAAGGACCGGCCGTGGCTGCTCGACCCGCTGCCGTTGCTGATCGGCGCGGAAGAATGGCAGCAGCTGGAAGCGGGCGTCATCCAGCGCACCCGCCTGCTCAATGAAATACTGCGCGATCTGTACGGTCCGCAACAGCTGCTGAGCCAGGGCATCCTGCCGCCGGAGCTGGCCTACGGTCATCCGAATTTCCTCTGGCCCGCTCACGGCTTAAAGCCGCTGCGCGACGTGTGGCTGTATCTGCACGCGGTCGATCTGGCGCGCGCGCCGGACGGCCAGTGGCGCGTGCTCGCCGATCGCACCCAGTCGCCGTCGGGTCCGGGCTACGCGCTGGAGAACCGCCAGATCGTCGCGCGCGTGTTGCCGCGCCTCATCAACAACTTTGGCGTGCGCCCGCTGGATGGTTTTTTCACCGAACTGCGCTCGGGGCTTATGGAACCGCTCGACCGCGAGCCGCAGCTGACGGTCGTGCTGACGCCCGGGCCGTTCAACGAGACCTATTTCGAACACGCCTATCTCGCGCGCCGACTCGGACTGCCGCTGGTTCAGGGCCAGGACCTGACGGTGCGCGCGGCCAGTGTCTTTCTGAAGACCTTCTCGGGGCTGCGTCGCGTGCATGCAATATTGCGGCGGGTGGACGATGATTTTTGCGATCCGCTCGAGCTGCGGGCGGACTCGACGCTCGGCGTACCGGGCTTGCTCAGCGCCGTGCGCGCCGGGCGCGTCGTGCTGGCCAATGCGCTCGGCAGCGGCGTGCTCGAGTCCCCGGCCTGGTCAGGTTTTCTGCCGGGCGCGGCCCAGGCGCTGCTCGGCGAGTCCCTGCGGCTGCCGTCGGTCGCCACCTGGTGGTGTGGCGAGCGCCCGGCCCTCAAATACGTCACTGAAAACCTCGAGCAGCTGGTGATCCGCGGCACTTTTCCGAACCAGCGCTTTCAGTCGGTATTCGGCGCGCTGCTGACGGCGCGCGAGCGCACGGCGCTGCTGGCGCGCTTGCAGGCGCGGCCGTACGCGTACGCGGCTTCCGAGCGCGTCATGCTGTCGCAAGCGCCGGTGTGGCGCGCCGGCGGGACGCTGCGACTTGCGCCGCGCGCGCTCAGCCTGCGGTTGTACGCGGTCTGGACGCCCCGGGGTTACAAGGTGATGCCCGGCGGCCTGGCGCGCATCGCGGCCGAGGACGTCAGCGATATCGTCTCCAGCCAGCGTGGCGGCGGCAGCAAGGACGTGTGGGTCATGCCGGGGAGCGACGCGGCCGCAACGGCGGCCGTCGCGCCGGCGCCACCGCGCCAGGTGCGGCACGCGGAACTGCCGTCGCAACTGGTGGAAAACCTGTACTGGCTCGGCCGCTACTCGGAGCGCTGCGAAGACAAGGCGCGGCTGCTGCGGGCGACGCTCGCCATGCGCACGGAGCGCACGGTCTGGACACAGGCGCTTGCGACCTGCGTCGCCCGCGGTGTGCTCGAGTCCGACAGCGATCCGCTGGTCAGCCTGTATGAAGGGCGGCTGAATTTCGGTCTGGCCGCGGACCTCGGGCGCTTTAGCTGGGCGGCCACGCAGGCGCGCAGCCGCTTGTCGGCCGCGCACTGGCGCTCGATCAGCCTGATGCAAAAGCAGTTTCATGAAGCCGGACAGAACCACGCCGAGCCGGTGGAGACGCTTGATCGGCTGCTGGTGTCGCTGACCGCGCTCAGCGGCTTTGCGCTTGACGATATGACGCAGGACGATGGCTGGCGGTTGCTGATGCTCGGGCGCCGGCTCGAACGGGTGCAGTTCCTGGCCGAGATCTTCGTCGCACTGCTCGGCGAGGGCGCGCAGCCGCAGCGCGGCCGGCTCGACTGGCTGCTGGATGTCTGCAGCAGCAGCATTACTTACCGCACCCGCTATGTGGCCGCGCCGCAGCTCGGCGCCGTCATGCAGCTGCTGGTGTTCGACGCCAGCAATCCGCGCGCACTGGCATTTCAGTGGCATAAGATCCAGCGCACCCTGCGCGAGCTCGAGCAGGGGCCGAGCCCCGCGGCCGCCGATGAGCTGCAGCCGGCGGTTGCGGCGCTGCTGCAGATCGCCGGGCTGGATCTCGATGGCAGCGGCGTCGACGGCGCGCAGCGGCGGCTGCTCCTGGCCAGGCGGCTGACCGATCTGGCGGCTGCCGCTGAGCAGGTCTCGGACCGCCTGACCATGGGTTATTTCTCGCACGTGGCCGGTGAGCTGCACTCGGTGGCGATGTGAGCGAGCCGGTGCGCTACCAGGTGCGCCACCAGACCGTGTATGCCTACGGGAGCGATGTCGCGCACGCACACCATTTGTTGCATCTTGCGCCGCGCACCACCGAGACCCAAACCTGCGAGGAGTTCACGCTCGAGCTGCTGCCGCAGCCGGCCGAACGCGGCACGCACGTTGACGCCTTCGGCAATCAGGTGACGAGCCTTGAGCTGGATCGGCCGCATGACCGCCTGCAGGTCACCGCGCGCACGCTGGTTCAGGTTCGGCCACGCGAACGACCCGACCCGGCCGCCAGCCGGCCGTGGGAGCAGGTGGCCGAGGGCCTCGCCTATGCGCCACGGCCGATCGAGCCGCCGTGGCTCGAGGCGGCGCGATTTCGCACCCAGTCGCCGTTTGTGCCGATCAAATCGGTCATTGCCAAGTACGCCTCGCCCTGCTTCACCGCCGGCGCGCCGCTGCTGAGCGTAGCCGCAGCGCTGATGCACAAGATCTTCAGCGAATTCACCTACTCGCCGGGCGAGACTCACATCGGCACGCCGCTGCTGGAAGTGCTCGGCAAGCGCCGCGGAGTTTGCCAGGACTATGCGCACCTGATGATCGCCTGCCTGCGCGCGCACGGCCTGGCGGCGCGTTACGTCAGCGGCTATCTGCGTACCTGGGCGGCCGACGGCCCGGGCTTGGTGGGCGCGGACGCCTCGCACGCCTGGGTCGCAGTATTCGCGCCGCCTTTTGGCTGGGTGGAACTCGACCCTACCAACGATCTTTGGGTGGCGCAGGATCATGTGCTGCTGGCCTGGGGCCGGGATTTCGGCGACGTGTCGCCGTTGCGCGGGGTCATTCTTGGTGGCGGCGCCCACTCGCTCGAAGTCGGAGTCGAAGTGCGCCCCGTCGGCCTCTGAGCGGCGATGAACGCCGAGGCGTCGCGGCGCGAGCAGGGACTGGCCCGATTGCAGGAGCGCGCGCCGGCGGCCGCGGAGCTCATCAGCAAGGCGCCGGCGCTGCGCGACAGCGTGTCGGCCGTTCTCGATGCGAGCGACTTCATCCTCGATGCGCTCGGGCGTGACCCGGAACTGGCGCCGGCACTGTGCGCACGGGCTGATGCGCAGCTTGCCGGTGCGATGGCGCTGCCGGTGGCCGAGGCGGAGATCGAGTTTGCCGCAGCGCTGCGGCGCTGGCGGCGCGCCGAACTGACCCGCATCGCCTGGCGGGATCTGGCTGGCTGGGCGCCGCTGGCGCAGACCCTGGAGGAGTTGAGCGCAGCGGCCGACGCGGCGCTGCTATCGGCCAGCGAATTTGCGATGCGCCAGCTGAGCGCGCGCTACGGGGTACCGCGCGGCGCGGGCGGTGAGCCGCTTTCGCTGCTGATCATTGCGATGGGCAAGCTCGGCGGACGCGAGCTGAATTTTTCCTCCGACATCGATCTGCTGTTCCTGTTTCCCGAGCATGGCGCAACCGACGGCGCGGCGGCGCTCAGCAACGAGGAGTTTTTCCTGCGCGTGGCGCAGCGGCTGATCCGGCTCATCGACCAGGTCGGCGACGAGGGATTCGTCTATCGCATCGACACGAGGCTGCGGCCGTTTGGCGACAGCGGCCCGCTGGTGTGCAGCTTTGCCGCGCTGGAAGATTATCTGCAGGCGCACGGCCGCGACTGGGAGCGCTATGCGTGGATCAAGGCGCGTGCAGTCACCGGGTCCGAGTATTACGGGCCGTTGTTTCGCGCGACGATTCAGCCATTTATCTATCGCCGCTACCTCGATTTCGGCGTGTTCGAGTCGCTGCGCGAGATGAAGGCGCTGATCGCCCGCGAAGTGCAGCGCCGCGAGCTCAGCGATGACATCAAGCTCGGTCCCGGCGGCATTCGCGAAATCGAATTCATCGTGCAGGCCTTCCAGCTGATCCGCGGCGGCCAGGACGCCCGCCTGCAGGACCCATCATTGCTGCGCACGCTGCCACGACTCCAGGGCAGCCGGCTGCTGCCAGAGGCGGTCGCGCAGCAGCTTAAGGCAGCCTACGAATTCCTGCGGCGGCTCGAAAACCGCTTGCAGCAGCGCGCCGATGAACAGACCCATCGCTTGCCGGGCGGCGAGCCGGCACGCACGGCGCTGGCGGCGGCGATGGGCCTGCCGGGCTGGCCGCAGCTGCTGGCCGAACTGGACGCGCACCGGCGCCGCGTCGCTGAGCATTTTGCCGACGTCGTCACTGGCGCGGTCGCCGGCCAGACGCGCGGGGCGGCTCCCGGGCTACCGCCGCTGTTTGACGGCCGTCCGGACCGCGACGCCATCGAGGCGGCGCTGACGGCCATGGGGTTCGCCGAAAGTTCGGCCATCGCACAGTTGCTGGTGGACCTTGGCACCTCGGCATTGCGCCGGCGGCTGGACGACGCGGGCGTGCGGCGCCTCGGCGCGCTGCTGCCCGCCCTGGTGGCGGACGCCGCTGCGGCGCCCGCGCCGCTCGATGTGCTGCGCCGGCTGTGCCGGATCCTGGAGGCGATCGGTCCGCGCTCGGCCTATTTTGCCCTGCTGCTCGAGAACGCAGCGGCGCGCGGGCGCCTGGTGCAGATCGCCGGGCACGGTGATTTTCTGACCGCGCAGATAGCAGCCCATCCGCTGCTGCTCGATGAGCTGATCGATGAGCGCCTGCTCGAGCAGCTGCCGACGCGCGAGCGCATCGCGCAGGAACTTCGCCAGCGGCTCGATGGCCTGGGGCCGGCCGATGCGGAGCGGCAGGTGGAACTGCTGGTGCAAAGCCAGCGCGCCGCAGTGTTTCGCATCGCGGTGGCTGATCTCGGTGGACGGATCAGCGTCATGCAGGTCAGCGATCAGCTGACGGGACTTGCGGAACTGGTGCTCGAGGAGGCGCTGCGCCTGAGCTGGGAGCAGCTGGGCGCGACGCTCGGTGTGCCGCGTTGCGGGGAGGGCGCCGAGCGCCGCGACGTGCGCATCTGCGTCATCGGCTACGGCAAGCTCGGCGGGATTGAACTGGGCTACGGCTCGGATCTGGATCTGGTTTTCCTGCACGACTCAGCCGGCGCGCAACAGTGCACCGACGGGCCGCAAAGCGGCGACAATCAGCTGTTTTTCGTCCGCTTTGCGCAGCGCCTGGTGCACCTGTTGACCATGCATTCGGCAGCCGGCCGGCTCTACGAGGTGGACGTGCGGCTGCGCCCGAGCGGCAAAGGCGGCCTGCTGATCACCAACATACAGAGTTTTGCCGACTACCAGCGCCGGGAGGCCTGGACCTGGGAGCACCAGGCGCTGTTGCATGCGCGGGCGGTGGCCGGCGACGGCGCGCTGCGCGCGCGCTTTGAAGGGGAGCGGTTGGAGATTTTGCAGCACCACGTGCGCCGCGACACCCTGCGCGAAGAAGTGCGCGGCATGCGTCAACGCATGCGCGATGAGCTGTCGCGCTCGCAGGCCGGGCAGTTTGACCTGAAGCAGGATCCGGGCGGCATCGCCGATATCGAGTTTCTGGCACAGTACTGGGCCCTGAAATGGGCTGACCGGTATCCGCCGGTGGTCTGGTTTTCGGACACGATCCGCGAGCTTGAGTCCGTGGCTTCGGCCGCGCTCGAGCCCCAGAGCGATGTTGACCTGCTGACCGGTGCTTACCGGCTGTACCGCGCCCGCGTGCACCGCCGCTCGCTCGATGGCGAAGGTCCGGTCGTGGCCGAGACGGAATTTGCCGCCGAGCGCGACGCCGTCAGTGCGCTCTGGGAGCGGGAGATGCGGCTATAATTGGCACTATGGCAGAACCCGCACCCCTGAAGCAGGCCAACGCCCAGATGCAATACGAGGTGCGCGCCGCGGACCTGCCGCTCGCGTGCCCGAGCGCGGCGATGATGCTGTGGAATTCGCACCCGCGCGTGTATCTGGCGATTGAGGCGACCGGCTGGGCCAAATGCCCGTACTGCGGCGCCGAATACACGCTGGTGCGGTAGCGCGCCTGCGCTGCGCCAGCTAGCGGTACGGGCGGTAGGACTTTTCTTCCACCAGCGCCGAGCCGAGCGCGGTGTTGATGCGCTTTTTGATCAGGGCGCGCTCATCGTTGTTGACGTACACGGCGCGCGCCAGTTCGATGAATGCGGCGTCAAAGCGCCGCGTCGCCTCGTGATCGCGAATCCTATCCTCGATGTCCCACAGGCGCGCGTTGACGGTGTGCAGCGCCTGTTCATCGGCGCCGAGCGCCGCCGGATCCGGCACCGCACGCTGCCAGGTCTGCTCGAGCGCGGCCAGCTCGCGGCGCACGTTGGCAAGCTTGACCGGATCGCTCATGCGCGCAGACTTGATGCGCAGGATCGTAATCTTATCGAGCAGCTCGCCGGGGGATATCGGTACCAGGATGTCCTGCATCGGCATCTCGCCTGTCCCGGATAATGAAGCAGCGGCTATGGTAGCAGGGGCCGGGCGAGCAGTTCATCGAGTCGTGCCATGACCGCCGCAGGCTCAATCAGCTCCATGACTCCGGGCACTTCGATTTTCTCGGCCCACGGCAGCTGCTCGGCTGGCCGGCCGCGAAAGCGCAGCGCCGCCTGCTCGAAGCGGTTGACGCACCACTGCCGCGACAGGTAGGGCCCGCTGCGCTCGAGGCGGGTCGCCGCATACAGGCCGATGACCGGCGTGCCGACCATCGTCGCCATATGGGCGGGGCCGGCGTCGGGGCTTAAGACGACCTTGGCGCGCGCCATCAGCGCCAGCAGTTTCGGCAACGTATCCTGCCCGATCAGATCGAGCAGCGGCACGCCGCAGGCCTGCTTGATCTTTGCACCGAAGTCGCGCTCGTAGGCCCCGGGCGGGCCGCACAGCAGCACGGCAAGATGGTGACGGCGCACCGCGTGGGCGATGACGGCGGCGTAGCCGGCCACCGACCAGTTGCGCAGCCGGTGACTGGAAAACGGGCTGACCAGCAGCGCCGGCGTTGCGGCCGGCAGCTGCGCCGCGGCCCAGTCAAGCGCTGCAGCCGGCAGCGGCAACTGCCACTTCAGGCACCGCTCGGTGATGCCCAGAAAGTCGGTGAAGCCAAAAAAACTGTCCAGCACGTGCTCATTGTGCCGCGCCTGTACCTGCGCATTGCAGAACAGCCACTGTAGCTCGCGGGCCCGCGCGCGATCGAAGCCGACCCGCAGTGGCGCGCGGATCAGTGTCGAATACAGGCTGGCGCGCAGCGACAGCTGCAGGTGCAGCAGCACATCAAAGCGGCGCGCGCCGAGCGCAGCGCGCAGCGCAGCCACTGCGCGCCACGGGCGGGCCTTGCTGACGGTGATAAACTCCACGCCGGGCAGCAGGCCGAGCAGCGCGGACTCGGCCTGGCCGATGACCCAGGTGATCGTGGTGTCCGGCCAGGCCTGCTGCAGCGTGCGCACGATCGGCACCACGTGGCAGCAGTCCCCGAGCGCCGAGAGGCGCAGGATGCACACGCTGCGGGGCGGATGGAGGAGCTCGGGCATGGTCGAGGTTCCAGCAGAAGGCGCGGCATGAAGGGCTGGGCAGTCGGTGCGGAGGCTCGGCTCTTGCCGATCCGCGGCGGCGCGATGCTATATGACAGCTCGCGCGCCGGCAACGCCGAGCCGGGCTGGCTCGAGGCCGATTGGTGGCGGCAGCGCGGCACCGTCAGCGCCGCGCCCGAGGGTCGCGGGGATGTGAAGTTTGTGGAGGCCGACGGCCGCGAGCTGGTGCTGCGTCATTACCGCCGCGGTGGGCTGATCGCGCATATCAGCGCCGATCGCTTCTTGTGGCGCGGGCCGTTTCGGACCCGCTCACTGGCTGAATGGCAACTGCTGTACCGGCTGCGGCGCGCAGGATTGCCGGTGCCGGTGCCGATCGCCGCCGGCTACCGCCGCGACGGTCTCACCTACCGCGCTGATCTGCTGATTGAGCGATTGTGCAACGTGCATTCGCTGGCCGCGTTGCTGCGCGCTGGCCCGGTGCCGATCACGACCTGGATTGCCGTCGGCCGCTGCGTGCGCCGGTTCCATGATCAGGGCGTCTGCCACGCCGATCTGAATGCCCATAACATCCTGCTCGGCGCCAATGAGCAGCCGTGGCTGATCGACTTTGACCGCGGGAGCCTGCGCGCTCCCGGCTGGTGGCGCGATGCCAATCTGGCGCGCCTGCACCGCTCGCTGGTGAAAGTCAGCGCCATGCTCCCGGCCGAGCACTTCGGCACCGCTGACTGGCTGTCGCTGCTGGATGGCTATTTCGCCGGCGCGCCGGCGGTGGCCGGTCCGGCCGCGTCGGCCTGCTGAGCGGCCGGCGCACCCGTGCGACGCCTGTACACGCTGTTGCTGTGGCTGGCGCTGCCGGCGCTCAGCCTGCAGGTGCTATGGCGCGGGCTGCGCGAGCGCGCTTACTGGCAGGGTTGGGCCGAGCGCTTTGGCGGCGGCGCAGCGGTGGCGGCGCGTGGCGGCATCTGGGTCCACGCCGTCTCGGTCGGCGAAGTGCAGGCCGGCGCGGCCCTGATCGGCGCACTACGCGAGCGCTGGCCTTCACAGCCGATGCTGATCACCAGCGCAACGCCGGCCGGGCGGGCGCGGGCGCGCGAGTTGTTTGGCGCCGCCAGCGACGTGCGTTACGCACCCTACGATCTGCCACCGCTGCTGCGGCGGCTGCTGCGCGCGCGCCAACCTGCGCTCCTGATCGTGATGGAAACCGAAATCTGGCCGAATCTGCTTGCGGCGTGCGCGGCGCAGGCGGTGCCGGTGTTATTTGCCAGCGCCCGCCTGTCGGCACGCACGGCCGGCTGGTATCAGCGGCTGCCGGGACTGGTGCGCGATGCGATGGTCCGATGTGTGACGGTGGCGGCACAAAGCGAGGCGGACGCAAAGCGCTATGCGGCCCTCGGCGTGCCGGCCACGCGCCTTTGCATCAGCGGTAATATCAAGTTCGAGCAACCGGCGGGCGCGGCGGAAATTGCGCGCGGCCGCGGGCTGCGCGGGCGCTATGCCACCGGCGGATCGCTGTGGGTGGCCGGCAGCACGCACGCCGGCGAAGAGCAGGCGCTGCTCGATGCCTACGAGCTACTCGGTTCCGAGCGATCGCGTACGGTGCTGGCCCTGGCGCCGCGCCACGCCCCGCGCTTTGAGGAAGTGGCGGCGCTACTCGCCGCACGCAAACTGCGGTACGTGCGACACAGCCAATCGCTCCCGTCACCGGCTGGCCTGCAGGTAGTGCTCATCGATACGCTCGGCGAGCTGCGGGATTTTTACGCTGCGGCGGATCTGGCTTTTGTCGGCGGCTCGCTGGTGCCGGTCGGCGGCCACAATCTGCTCGAGCCGGCAGCGTTTGGCGTCGCCATCCTGACTGGCCCGCACCAGTTCAACGCCCCGCAGATTGGCCAGGCGCTTTTGGCTGCAGGCGGGTTGCGAATCGTCAGCAGCACGGCGGAGCTTGCCGCCGTCGCCGCCGAACTGCTCGCGGATCCGTCGGCACGGGCGAAGCTCGGGGCAGCCGCCCGCGAGGTTATTGCGGCCAACCGTGGCGTGCTTGATACGTTAATGGCACGGGTTGGCGAGTTGTATCCGCCCCGGTAGCGGCGCGGCCGGCTAAGCGGCTTGCCGCGGGCGCGAATCAGCTTCCCGGGGCGGCCGGCGGTGGCGTCGCTGCCGGCGGCGGTGTCGCTGCCGGCGCCGTGGCCGGTTCGGTGAGCCAGCTGTTGATCAGATCAATCTTGGCGCGATCCAGTACGCCCGCGGCTTCCCACAGCGCCACGTAATCCGTCAGGTAGGCATATTTGGCCTGGGCATAACTGGTCTGCGCCGCGACCAGCAGCTGTCGGGCGGTGAGCACATCCACCGCGTTCTTGGTGCCGACCGCATAGCCGGCATCGGTCGCTTCCATCGCGACGCGGTTGGATTCGACCGCCTGTTTGAGCGCAACAACCTGTGCGATCTGGCTGTTCACGCCCTGGTAGGCGTCCTGAGTCTGCTCCTGCGTGGACCGGCGCGTGGTCTCAAGGCCGGACTTGGCCGCATCCCAGGTGTATTTGGCCTGGCGGACCTTGGACTGGGTGGCGCCGGCGGTGAACAGCGGTACGGTCACGCCGACTTGCCACAGGATATCCCGCGTATCGATGATGTTCGACACTACCCCGCCCGGGCCTTGCACCAGCGCGACCGGCGGCACGTTGGCCGCCAATGCCCAGGCCTTGGTGGCCGACACGGTGACCTGCGGCAGGTGGCCGCCGAACGCTTGGAGGTACGCATCGTGCGAGATGTCGGCAGCGAGGCGGCTTGCCGTCAGCGCCGCGTTCTGCTGCAGGGCCGTGCCGACCCACTGGTCCTCGCTCGCCGGCGCCGGCGGGATCAGCGGCATGTCGGGGCGCGGTCCGGCCAGTTCCTGGTAGTCCTCGGCCGTGATCGCGCGCAGCAGATCCCAAGCGGTGGACACCGTGCGCTTGGCGGCCAGCACCGCTGCCGTGTAACTGTCGCGCGAGGCGCGTGCCGTTTCCACATCGGTGATGGCGATCAGCCCGACCTCGAAGCGCTTGTCGGCCTGGTCGAGTTGCTTTTGCGCCGACTCCAGGCCGATCTGCTGCGCCGCGAGCGCATCCTGCGCGCTGAGCACATTGAAATACTGATTGGCAACGCGCGCGATCAGGTCTTCCTGCGCGGCGATATAAGCCGCCTCGGCCTGCGCAACGATGTGGTCCGCATCCACGAAATTGACCCAGCTCGACCAGGAAAACAGGTTCACGGTCAACGCAGCGTTGAGCGTCGCCGGGACATAGGAGGAATAGTCGGTGCCGCTGCTGTAGGCGCCGGACCAGTTCTTGGCGGCATAAACGTCGAGCGGCAACAGGCCGAGAATGGCCTGGGTCTTGGTTTCGCGCGCCGCCAGATGCACGTACTCGGCCTGTTGCATGGTCGGATCCGCGGCGAGCGCCCGCTGATACACTTCGCGCAGGTCCTCGGTGTGGCCAAGCGTTGCAGCGACCGCGCCCAACACCACAATGATCCATTGACGATTCATGCTCGACGGTCCCCTCTGGCCGGCTCCGTTAAATCAGTACTCGGGTGTGCCGGGATCGATGTCGCGGGCCCAGCCCAGTATGCCGCCCTGCAGATTGCTGACGTGGCCCAGGCCCTGCGCGATGAGAAACTGTGCCGCCCGCTGGCTACGGCCGCCGGACTTGCACATAACAATGACGTCCGCGGCCGCGTCGAGTTCCTGCCAACGCGACGGCAGTTCATGCAGCGGGATATGCACGCTCCCTGGAATGCTGGCGAGCGCAACTTCCCACGCTTCCCGGACATCCAGCAGGCAGAATTTAGCCTGCGCGTCGATCAGCGCCTTAAGCTCAACGGCCGTGATCTGGTTCGGTTCTGCCATAAATTCAGAACGCGAACGCCTCCGGTCGCGGCGCGTGCTCGAGCGGCTCAAGATCGGTCTCAAACAGCTGCTGCGGCGCAGGTCGCGCGCCCGGGTAGGGTCGCAGCAGCAGCGCCTGCATGGCAGGCGGCTCACCCACGACCACCAGCAGGCGGCCGCCGGGACGCAGCGCCTGCTCGAAGCGGCTCTGATAGATCGGCAGGGAGGCGGTCAACACCACGGCGTCGTAGCCGCCTTCATCCTGCCAGCTCATCGCATCGGCAGTGATCACCTCGACATGCCGAGCGCCAGCCTGCTTGAGCTGCTGGCTCGCGGCGGCGGCCAGGTCCGGATACAGCTCGATTGAGTGCACGCGGGCGCCGAGCGCGGCCATGCAGGCGCTGAGGTAACCGGAGCCGGTGCCGATTTCGAGCACCCGCTGGTGCGCCCGCAAATCCAGCGCCTGCAGAAAACGGCCGGCCAGCATCGGCGTCAGCATGTGCTTGCCATGCGCCAGTGGTACGGCGAAGTCGGCGTAGGCCAGCGACTGCCACAGCGGCGGCACAAACAGCTCACGCGGGACGCGGCCCATGGCCACCAGGACGCGATCTTCCAGCACCTCGCAGGTGCGGACCTGCTGGCTGACCATCTGCTCGCGCGCTAGCTGTAGGTTCATGGTTATCCGCGTGGACCGAACTGTCCCCGTCCGATTAACTTAATCCAGTACGCAATGGGGAAGCGCGAAGGTACGGGTTTTTCGCGGCGCTGCCAAGTTAACACCGCGGTAATCTGTGTCGCCATATGGTCAATTGCCTGCATGATTAGCGCGGTCGCTGGGCTATGCTGGGAGGGTTCCTGAGGCTGGCCACAAGCTACTGACCGCTCCCGTGGGCGGCGAGGCCTAAAGCACATCGCGACCATGCCCATATTGATGATTTTCTTCGTACTGCTGGGGCTGGGCGCCCTGTCGTTATTGGTGCTGTACTGGGTGCAACGCCGGCAACGCAAGTCCATCGAGTTACTGACCGCCCAGCTGCATCGCATTGCCGTGGGCGGGCAGGTACAGGGGCGGCTCGAAATCAACGACGACAGCGTCGAACTGCAGGCCCTGGGCGGTGTCGTCAACCGCCTGCTGACGCGGATCAATCCGGCGCCCGCCGCTATGCCGGTAGCCGCGATGCCCGGCTCGGCGCCGGCACCGCTCAGCGCACTGGCCGACCGCGTGCACGAAGCGGTGCTGATCCACGACCGCCATAGCATCGCCTACGCCAACCCGCAGTTTGCAACGCTCCTTGGCACCAGCAGCGAGCAGCTGATCGGCCAGCCGCTGGCCACGCTCGTGCCGCCCGAATATACCGAGCTGGTGGCCGAGAACATTCAGCGCCGGCTCGCTGGCGAGCCGGCCGCCGAGCGCTATGAGGTGGATCTGGCGAGCCCCGCCGGGACCGGCGCGCGCCTGGAGCTGTCCCTGGCCGATCGAGCATGAAGGCGCCCCGGCACTGCTGATGGTGGGCGTCGAGGTACTGCCGACGCAGACCGTGCAGACGCTCGGTGCCCAGAGCGAGCGGCGCCGCGGACCCGCCTGGCGCTCGAGTCGATCAGCGACGCGCTGATCATGGTCGATGCGCGGGGCCGGGTCGAATACCTCAATCCGGCCGCGGTGCGGCTTCTCGGCGTGGAACCGGACCAGGCGCGCGGCCGGCCGATCGATGAGGTCGCGGCCCGCATCGGCGAAACCGATCGCAAATTATTGATCGAGCCGGTGCAGCAGTCGCTCAGCGGCGGCGCCCCGCTGGTCCTTGGCCGGCGGGCGCTGATGGTCTCGGTACCGGGCGACGGCGAGCGGCTGGTGGAGATGTCGGCCACGGCGCTGCGTGATGAGCAGGGGAGACCATCGGCGTACTGGTGCTGCTGCACGACGTCACCGAGCTGCGTGGCCTGTCGCACGCCAGATGTCCTATCAGGCGACCCACGATGCGCTGACCGGGCTGGTCAACCGCCGCGAATTCGAGCGCCGGCTGCAAGCGATGCGCTGGAAGTAGCGCGCCGCGGCGATGGCGCGCATGTGCTGTGTTACCTGGACCTGGATCGCTTCAAGCTCATCAACGACACCAGCGGTCACCAGGCCGGCGACGCGATGCTGCGCGAGCCCGCCAAGTTACTGCGCGACGCAGGTGCGCGACTCGGATACCGTGGCGCGCCTCGGCGGCGATGAGTTCGGCATGTTGCTGGTGGGCTGTCCGCTCGAGAAGGCGCGGCAGATCGCCGACGACGTGTGCCGCGCGGTGGCCGAGTTCCGCTTCGTCTGGAAGGACAAGATCTTCAACGTCGGCGTGCAGCATCGGCCTGGTGGAGATCGCGCGCGACAGCGGCAGCATGGAGGAGGCGCTGGCGGCGGCCGATTCGGCCTGCTACGTGGCCAAGCGCCAGGGCGGCCATGTGGCCGTCTATTCGGCCCGCGATGAGGCATTCGCGCGCCAGACCGGTGAGATCCAGTGGCTGCAGACGCTGCAGGGCGGCGCTGCAAGGACAGCCGCTTCGAACTCTACTGCCAGCCGATCGTGCCGTCCTACGCCGCCAACGATGAAGGCCCGGCGATGGAGGTGCTGGTGCGGCTGCACGACGAGCACGGCGAGACGGCTGCCGCCGGTCGAATTCCTGCGCGCGGCCGAGCGCTATCGGCTGATGGGGCTGATCGATCGCTGGGTCGTGCAGACGACGCTGACAGCGCTCGGCCGTGGCGCGATCGGGCTGCCGCCCAAGCGCAGTGTCGGCGATCAACGTCTCCGGCCAAACGCTGGCCGATGGGCAGTTCCTGGAATTCGTAGTCGAGTGCTTCGACTCCACCGGCGCCAACCCGGCGCAGGTGTGCTTCGAGATCGCCGAGAGCGCGGTGGTCGCCAACGTCGAGCAGGCCGCCGCTTCATCGGCGTGCTGCACGGCATGGGCTGCAAGTTCGCACTGGACAATTTCGGCAGCGGCATGGGCTCATTTGCCAACCTGAAGAATCTCGCGCGTCGACTACCTGAAGATCGACGGCTCGTTCTTCAAGAACCTGGCGCGCGACACGGTCAGCCAGGCCATGGTGACTCGGCGATGATTCGCCTGGCCCGCACGCTGCAACTTCAAGGTCATCGCCGAGCACGATCGAGGACGAAGCGGCGCTCGATGCCGCGCGGCAGCATGGGCGTGGATTATCCTGCAGGGATATGCGATCGGGCGACCCGGCGCGGTGCGCGATGGCAGCTTAAGTCCGCCAGCCTCAAATCCTGCCGCGCAAAGCGGTATGGCGCGAACGGCGCGTTCGTCAGAGGCTTTATCTGGCGTGCCCGCCGGTTTCGGCGCGCGCCAGTTTTTGCGCGACTCCGCCAGCGTAGCGCCTGCCTGAGCCGGTGGCGGCTGTTACGATGGCGTCGACAAAGGCGGCGAAATTCGCTGCCGAACTGCTTGCCGAAAAGCCTCCACGCCGCCCGCATGCCGGGCGCTGCCATGAAGTGACGGACGCCGGCGACGTAGCTTTGGAAGGCCCGGTGCTGAGCCGCCCGGCCTTATGCTGCAAGAATGAATCCTCGCCGCTGATGAACAGCGCCGCGACATATCATCGTCCACTGCGTCAAATCTCCTCGCAGCGTGAGATCGGCGTGTCAGGCGGCCAGCCCTTTTTGCATGACGCTGGCGAGCCGCTGAATCGGCGACCATCAGCGAACATTGCGCCACGCCGGTCCGCGCGTCCCTGCTGCATGATGCCGCGCTGGACCCGATCGGCCTGGCGAGACCATGCTGCGCCAGATAAAGGATCGATGCTACGACCGCGACCGCCGCGATCGACTGCCTGCGCATAGAAAATTTCCTCAAGCGTCATGTGGCAACGGCAGCCGACGCTGGGCTCGCCTCGCCTCACAGCAGCGGCACCAGCAGCAGCGCGACGATGTTGATGATCTTGATCAGCGGATTGATCGCCGGGCCCGCGGTGTCCTTGTACGGATCGCCGACGGTGTCGCCGGTGACGGCCGCCTTGTGCGCCTCGGAGCCCTTGCCGCCGAAATGGCCCTCCTCGATGTATTTCTTGGCGTTGTCCCAGGCGCCGCCGCCGGTGCACATCGAGATGGCGACGAACAGGCCGGTGACGATGGTGCCGATCAGCAGGCCGCCGAGCGCGCGGATGCCGGCGCCGGGTCCCATCAGCGCGTTCATGCCAAAGCCGACGATGATCGGCACCAGGATCGGCAGCAGCGACGGCACGATCATCTCGCCGGATCGCCGCGCGCGTCAGCAGGTCCACGGCTCGCGAGTAGTCGGGCTTGGCCGTGCCCTCCATGATGCCCTTGATCTCGCGGAACTGCCGGCGCACCTCGGTGACCACCGAGCCGGCGGCGCGACCGACGGCCTCCATCGCCATCGCAGCCGAACAGGTACGGCACCAGGCCGCCGATGAACAGGCCGATGATCACGGCCGGATCGGACAGCGAGAACTGCCGCAGCGTGTGCCGCGACGCTCTTGCGCAGGTTGTGGGTGTAGTCGGCAAACAGCACCAGCGCGGCCAGTCCCGCCGAGCCGATCGCGTAGCCCTTGGTGACCGCCTTGGTGGTGTTGCCGACCGCATCGAGCGGATCGGTGATGTTGCGCACCGCCTTCGGCGAGCCCGGCCATCTCGGCGATGCCGCCGGCGTTGTCGGTGATCGGGCCGTAGGCATCGAGCGCCACGATCATGCCGGTCATCGACAGCATGGCGGTGGCGGCAACGGCGATGCCGTACAGTCCGGCGAGCGTGAAGGCGCCCCAGATCGCCAGGCACACCGCGATCACCGGCAGCGCCGTCGACTTCATGCTGACGCCGAGGCCGGCGATGATGTTGGTGGCATGTCCGGTCTGCGAGGCGGCGGCGACGTCGCTGCACCGGGCCGTACTCGGTGGCGGTGTAGTACTCGGTGATCACGATCATGGCGGCGGTCAGCGCCGAGGCCGATGAGCGCGCAGCCGAACAGCGCGTGCCATCGAGTCTGCCGGCGGGCAGCCAGAACTCGCGGGTGATGAACCAGAAAGCGATCGCCGAGAGCAGACCCGGAGACGGCCACGCCCTTGTAGAGCGCGTTCATGATCTTGCCGCCGGCGCGAGACGCGACGAAGAACGTGCCGATGATCGAGGAGATGATCGAGGCGGCGCCGAGCGCCAGCGGAAAGTACCGATGGTCGCCTCGCGCGCTCGACCGGCCAGCAGGCCGCCGAGCAGCATCGTCGCGACGATCGTGACCGCGTAGGTCTCGAACAGGTCGGCCGCCATGCCGGCGCAGTCGCCGACGTTGTCGCCGACGTTGTCGGCGATGACCGCCGGGTTGCGCGGATCGTCCTCGGGAATGCCGGCCTCGACCTTGCCGACCAGATCGGCGCCGACATCGGCGCCCTTGGTAAAGATGCCGCCGCCGAGCCGCGCGAAGATCGAGATCAGCGAGCCGCCGAAGGCCAGGCCCGACCAGCGCGTGCAGCGGCCTCGTCATCGGCCAGCCGATCTGGCGCAGGCAGCATGAAGTAGCCGGCCACGCCGAGCAGGCCCAGGCCGACCACCAGCATGCCGGTGATCGGCGCCGCCGCGAAACGCGACCGGCAGCGCGGCATTGAGCCCGCTGGCTGGCCGCCTGCGGCGGTGCGCACGTTGGCGCGCACCGAGATGTTCATGCCGATGTAGCCGGCGAGGCCGGAGAGCATCGCGCCGACCGCAAAGCCGCCGGCCGTCGCCCAGTTCAGCGCCAGAGCCCAGCACCACGAACAGCACCACACCGACCATGGCAATGGTGGTGTACTGGCGGTTGAGATACGCCTTGGCGCCGGCCTGGATCGCCGCGGCGATTTCCTGCATGCGCGCATTGCCGGCGGGCAGCGCCAGGATGCTGTCACGGAGACCAGGCCGTAGAGGACCGCCATCACGCCGGCGCCGATCGCCAGCCACAGCCAATGGGTGGCTAACAGATGCATGAAACTCTCTCCCGGAAGTCAAAATGCCTGGCGTTAAATTTGATTATTGATCCGCAGTTGCCGGGCCGCCGACCCCGGCAAGGGGCGCGAAATATACCATAGGCACCGGCGCAATCGCGCCGGCGGGCGGGACGCTAGGACTTAACTACAGACTAAAGCCGCCCGGGAGCCTCCGCTTGGCGGCTTGCCCCGGAACCGAGGTAGGCGGGCAGGCCCGCCTGGTAGGGCGGGTAAGCTTCGCCGCCGATCAGCGGCAGAGGTAACGGCGGCAGGCCGGCGTGATGCCAAAGCCGTCAGCGGTGATGAATGCGCGCGGCACTTTTTTCTCGACGTTCGCGACCTCGGCGAGCGGCACGGGCCGGATCTTCCAGCGATAAGGCTTTGAGGACAGGCGCTGGATGGCGGGCATCACCGCGTTCTGTCCGGCGAGGGCATATTCGACCGCGGCTTGGCCTACCGCATAGGCCTGCTCGACGTCCACTTTGGAGCGATGTGGCGGGCGGCGCGCTGCAGGTAGTCGGCCACCGCCCAGTGAAACTTGTAACCGAGGTGCTGCGCGCACGAGGTTGGCCACCACCGGCGCGACGCCGCCAAGCTGCGCATGCCCGAAGGCGTCCTTGGTGCCCGCCTCGGCGAGGAACTGGCCGTCCGCGTAGCGGGCGCCTTCCGAGACCACAATGACGCAGTAGCCATAGTCGGTGACGCACTGCTTGACCCGCGCCGAGGAACGGCGCTTCGTCGAACGGCAATTCCGGAAACAGGATGATGTGCGGCGCATCGCCGGGCCGCTCACCGGCGAGCCCGCCGGCCGCCGCGATCCAGCCGGCGTGCCGACCCATGACCTCGAGCACGAATACTTTCGTGGACGTGCGCGCCATCGAGGCCACATCGAGCCCGCCTTCGAGCGTTGAGATGGCGACATATTTGGCCACCGAGCCGAATCCCGGGCAGCAATCGGTCAGCGGCAGGTCGTTGTCGACCGTTTTTGGCACGCCGATGCAGGTCATCGGATAGCCCATGGCCTGGCCGAGCTGCGAGATTTTCAGCGCCGTGTCCATCGAATCGTTGCCGCCGTTATAGAAAAAGTAGCCGATGTCATGGGCGCGGAATACTTCGATCAGCCGTTCATACTCGGTCCGGTTCTGCTCCAGGCTCTTGAGCTTGAAGCGGGCCGAGCCGAAGGCGCCGGCGGGCGTGTGGCGCAGCGCGCGGATGGTGGCTGGCGCTTCGCCGGTGAGGTCGATCAGGTTCTCCGTGAGCACGCCGACGATGCCGTCGCGCCCGGCATAGATGCTGCCGATCGGCGCCGGTGCTTGCGCGCCGCCTCGATGACGCCGCAGGCCGAGGCGTTGATGACGGCCGAGACGCCGCCGGACTGCGCGTACAGGGCGTTGCGGGGTGCGGGCTGATTTCATGGCAAAGCTTGCTTGAGGCGTTGTGCGGCGGCAGGCGGATCCGGATCGTGGCCGGCACCTGGCGCAGGCCGAAGGATACCCGATGGGGCCGAGGCGCCAACAGCGCGCACCTTAGGTTTGACCCGGCTGGCGCCGGGATCGGTACCGTGGCGCCCATGCGCATGGTGTCTGTTGGGGGCGCCCGGGTCCGGAAAAGGCACCCAGGCCCAACGCCTGTTCGAGATGTTTCGGCATGCCGCAGATCTCCACCGGCGATCTGCTGCGCATCGCGGTGGCGCGTGGCATCGGCGTACGGCTTGCGGGCCAAGGCGGCCATGGATGCCGGCGCAGCTGGTGGCCGACGAGATCGTCCTCGGCATCATCCGCGAGCGCCTGGCCGAGCCCGATGCCGAAGCGCGGCTTCATTCTCGATGGCTTCCCGCGCAACCTCGCCCAGGCCGAAACGCTGACGCGGATGCTCGGCGCAGATCGGCCAGCCGCTCGATGCGGTGGTGCTGCTCGAGGTCGATTACGCAAGCTTATCCAAGCGCATCTCCGGCCGCCGTACTGCACGCAATGCGGACGGGTGTTCAATATCTATACGGCGCCGCCCGGCAACCGGCGCTGTATTGCGACCAAATGCGCCGGACCGGCCGCCCTGATGCAGCGGCCCGACGACAAGGAGGCCACCGTCGCCAAGCGACTGCAGGTCTACGAGCACCAGACGCGGCCGCTCATCGCGTACTACCAGGCTCAAGGGTTGCTGCGCACCGTCAATGCCGATGCGTCCGTCGATGAGGTGACCGAGCAGCTGCTGCGGGCGCTCGGACCGCTGGCGGCGAGGGCCACCGACGGCGCTGCGCCCACCCAGCTGGCGCTGCCGATCGGCCCGACCCGAAAAGCTGCCGCGAAGCGCCGGGCGCGCAAAGCCAAGGGGCGCACCGCTCATCCGGCAGCCAAGCGCAAGGCCAAGAAGAAATCGGCCCGCAAGCCGGTGCGCAAGGCCACTCGCAAACCTTCCCGCCGCCGCGCCAAAGCCAAAGCCAAAGTTAAGAAGTCGACCCGCCGTCGCGGCCGCTGAAGCGGAAGCTCCCGCCTGGCCGCTACAGCGCCTGCAACAGCGCCTCGCCTATAACCGCGCGCCGCCAGCCGACCAGCGGTGCCGCCGTAAGATCGCCCGCCGCAATTTTCTCAAGCTCCTTGCGCGTCGCCAGAATCTCCGCGGCCATCGCCAGCGTCTGCGCGGCCTTGCGCGTCAGGTCGGCAAGCCGCGCGACCCGCGCCAGCTGGCTCCGGCTCCGGCCGGTGGCGCTGCGGCAGCGGCGGTGCCGGGTCGGCGGATGGCCGCTGCACTGACCAGCTCCAGCAGCTGCGCGCCGCTTCGCGTCGCGGTGCCTTCGGGCAGCTCGCTGATGCGGGCGAGCGCGGCAGCCGAGCGGGGCACGCGCAGCACGATCTCGCGCAGTGCCTCGTCCGGCAGGATCCAGCCGCGCGGCCGGTCGGCGTGCATGGCCCGCAGTTCGCGCCAGGCCCCCAGACGTCTGCGCCAGGCGCTGCCGCCCCTCATCGAGATCAGCCAGCCCGCGCAGCCGCCGCCAGGCTTGCTGCGGATCGATCACGAACGAGGCGAGCGCATCGGTCTGGCGCATTTCCTCCTCGAACCAGCTCACGCGTCCGAGCTGCGCCAGCTGCGCGAGCAGCTGCTCGCGAAGACCGCGGCAGATAGCCGCACGTCATCGAGCGCGTATTCTAACTGTGCCGCCGACAGCGGCCGGCGCGACCAGTCGGTGCGGGTCTGGCCCTTGTGCAGCTGGATGCCGAGCAGCCGCGACACCAGATCGCCGTAGCCGATCTGGGCCGGCAGGCCGATCAGGGCGGCCGCCGTCTGCGTGTCGAAAACATTGCGCACCGGGCCGCACGCCGGCCACAGCACCTCGAGATCCTGGCGCGCCGCGTGCATGATCTTCTGCACCGCCGGCGCGCCCAGCGGCGCGCGCAACGCGGCGAGATCCGGCAGCGCCAGCGTGTCGACGCACACGGCGAGCTGCGGGGCCGACAGTTGCAGCAGGCACAGCTGCGCGTAGTAGGTGCGTTCGCGCAGGAACTCGGTATCGACGCCGATCGCGTCGGTGCCGCCGAGCCTCGCGGCCAGCGCGGCGAGTTCTGCGGCGTCAGCGATCGGGGCTGGCATGGGGCTGGCGGGGGCGGTCACACGTTACGTGTACTATCATCAGCTGATTATGCGGGGCCCGACGTGAACTCGATACAGCACTCGGCGCCAATGGCGTTGGCGGCGCCACCGCTGCGGGCGCCGTCATTGGCCGCAGGTACTTAAGGTGCACGTCCATATTCTTGGCATCTGTGGCACGTTCATGGGCGGCATCGCGGCGGTGGCCCGCGCTGCCGGCCACGAAGTCACCGGGTCGGACCGCAACGTTTATCCGCCGATGAGCACGCAGCTTCAGGGGCTCGGCATTGAACTGAGCGAGGGTTACGGCGCCGAGCAGCTCAATGTTAAGCCCGACGTCGTGCTGGTCGGCAATGTCATGAGCCGCGGGCAGCCCGTCATCGAAGCGCTGCTCGAGAGCGCCATCCCATACTGCTCCGGGCCCGAGTGGCTCGCCCGCGAGGTGCTCAGGGACCGCTGGGTGCTTGCGGTGGCCGGCACGCACGGCAAGACCACCACCAGCAGCATGCTGGCCTGGATACTGGAAAGCGCAGGCCTTTCGCCCGGTTTTCTGATTGGCGGGGTTGCCGGCAATTTCCCGGTCAGTGCGCGACTCGGCGAGGAGCCGTATTTCGTCATCGAGGCCGATGAGTACGACACCGCGTTCTTCGACAAGCGTGCAAAATTCATCCACTACCGGCCGCGGACGCTGGTTTTGAATAATCTTGAGTTCGACCACGCCGACATTTATCCCGATTTGGCGGCCATCGAGCGGCAGTTTCATTATCTGGTCCGCACCGTGCCGGCCAGCGGCCGCATCGTCTGCAACGGCGCCGACGCGAATCTGGCGCGCGTGCTCGGCATGGGCTGCTGGAGCCAGGTGGAGCGCTTCAGTGCCGCGGCCGCGCCCGGCGCCGCCTGGTCGGCACAGCTGTCCGGCACGCGGGACGGCTCGGTGTTCACCGTGCTTAATGTGGGGCGCGAGATCGGCGAGGTGCGCTGGCCGTTGATCGGTACGCATAACGTCGACAACGCGCTCGCCGCGCTGCTCGCCGCGCAGCACGCGGGCGTCCCCATCGACTGTGCCATCGCCGCGCTCGGCAGCTTCGCCGGCGTGCGCCGTCGCATGGAGCTGCGCGGCACCGCTGCCGGCGTCCATGTGTACGATGACTTCGCGCATCATCCGACCGCTATCGCGAGCACGCTGGCGGGTCTGCGCCGGCGGGTCGGCAAGGAGCGCATCGTGGCAGTGCTCGAGCCGCGCTCCTACACGATGCGCGCCGGCGTGCATCGCGACACGCTGGCCGCATCGCTCGCCGACGCTGACGAAGTGTGGCTGTACGCGCCGGCCGATCTCGGCTGGGACGCGGCGGCAGCCGTCAGGCCGCTTGGCGCGCGCGTGCAGGTCAGAAGCGATCTCGATGCGCTGGTCGCCGCGCTCGGCGCGGGGCTGCGCCCGGCCGATCATGTGCTGGTGATGAGCAACGGCGGATTCGGTGGCATCCACGGCCGGCTGCTCGAGCGGCTGCGAAACCGCGAGCACTCAAGCGCTTGAGCCAAAATGCGCACCGGGAGCGCTGAGCCGATGAACCCATTGCCGCTGTTCCCGCTGCGCACGGTATTGTTCCCGGGCGGACTGTTGCCACTTAGAATCTTCGAGCCGCGCTATGTCGATATGGTGGGGCGGTGCCTGCGCACCGAATCCGAGTTTGGCGTCGTGCAGATACTGGGCGGGGCCGAGACCGGCGCCATCAATGAACTGGCCACGGTCGGCACCAGCGCGCGGATCGTGGATTTCAACACCGCCGATGACGGTCTGCTCGGGCTGCTGTGTCGCGGCGAGCGGCGTTTTCGCATCGAGCAGCGCTCGCTGCAGCCCGACGGGCTGCACTTGGCCGAAGTGTCCTGGCTGACCGAAGGTGCGACGGTGCCGCTGACGGCGGCACAGCGGCCGCTGGTTGCCGTGCTGCAGCGCGTGCTCGAGGAGCTGGGCACGACGGCGCGGTATCTGCTGCCGCGGTTCGATGAGGCCGGTTGGGTCAGCAACCGCTTTGCAGAGCTGCTGCCGCTCGATCGGGCGGCGCAGCAGCGGCTGCTGGAGACGGACGATGCGGCGGCGCGGCTCGAGATTCTCGCCCCGCTGGTGCGCACCGACTGATGAGGCTCAGCGGCCGCCGTGGCGTGCAGCCAGCGGCGCATCCCCTTGGTTGTGGCCGGTGACTGCAAGTCGCAGCACCTCGGTGCTGAGCGTCCCATCAGCGGCCAGCGTCAGACGCCGGTAGCCAGGCGGACTCGGGTCGATGGCAAAACTGTCCGTGTGCGGCAGGAACTGGGCGCAGGTCGAGGGCGTGGCCAGCAGCCGCACGCCTTTGCGGCGACTGTCGAAACTCTGATGCACGTGGCCCCAGACGATGGCCCGCACCGCCGGGTAGCGGTCGGTCACGGCAAAGAATTCATCGGCGTTTTGCAGGCCGATCGAATCGATCCAGCGGCTGCCGAGCGGCACCGGGTGATGATGCAGGCAGATGAGGCTTGGGCGATCCTGGGCGCTGCGCAGGCTCTCCTCGAGCCGTTCGAGCGCGCCGGCGCTGATGCGCCCGAGCACCTGGCCGGGCCAGCAGCTGTCGACCAGGATGATCCGCCAGGCGCCAAGGTCAAGGTGACCGTCGGTCTGAAACGGCGGCACGGCGAGCGCCTCGCGCAATGCCTGCGGGTCGTCGTGATTGCCTGGCACGCACAGCACCGGCTTGCCGAGGGCGCCAAACAGCTCGCGCACGTGGCGGTAGCCGCCGGCCTCGTCATTGACCAGATCGCCGCTCAGCAGCACCGCATCCGTGGCGGCCAGCTGGGCGCCCGCGTGGGCCAGCACCGTGCGCAGCGAATCGTAGCTCGATACGCCACGCAAGGCGCCCGCGACACTGTCAAACAGGTGCGGGTCGGAGAACTGCAGCAGGCGAATATCGGCGCTCATAAAGTGTGATGTTACACAGTGGCCAAAAAGAGCCCGGTGAACTGGGTCAAACTCTGCAGGCGGCTATTTACTCGGACCGCGGATGCAGCGCTCAGTTCTGAAAATCTGCCGCCAATGATGTTAAACGCGGATTTAACCAAGTGCGCAACCGCACCCCGATCCGCGCCGCTATTGGGCACCGCGCGGCGCGCCGGGGCAAGGGCTTTGGCTGTCGCTGGTGGCCGACGGCGGCCGATTGCGACAAGAGCCGGTTGCCGGGAAAATTCGCGTGATAGACAATGCGCGCCCTTTGCTGCGCGCAAACAAACTACAACCGCACCGAGCGAGTCATGCCAACACGACGCGAATTAGCCAATTGTATTAGGGCTTTGGCGATGGATGCTGTGCAGCAGGCGAACTCCGGTCACCCCGGCGCGCCGATGGGCATGGCCGATTTTGCCACGGTGCTGTGGCACGAGGTGCTCAAGCACAATCCAGCCAATCCGCGCTGGTGGAACCGGGACCGGTTTGTGCTCTCGAACGGCCACGCCTCGATGCTGCTGTATGCAGTGTTATACCTGACCGGTTATCCGCTCGCGCTCGAGGAGCTGCGCCAGTTCCGCCAGCTCGGTTCGCGCACCCCGGGGCATCCCGAGCACGACCTGGACATCGGCATCGAAACGACCACCGGCCCGCTGGGCCAGGGACTGGGCAACGCGGTCGGTTTTGCGCTGGCCGAAAAACTGCTGGCAGCGGAATTTAACCGGCCGGGGTTCGAGCTCATCGATCATTACACGTGGGCATTTTGCGGCGACGGCTGCCTGATGGAAGGCATCTCGCACGAGGCCTGCTCGCTGGCCGGCACGCTCGGGCTCGGCAAGCTGATCTGCTTTTATGACGACAACGGCATCTCGATCGATGGCAAGGTGGTGGGCTGGTTTACGGACAACACGCCGGAGCGTTTCCGCGCTTACGGCTGGCAGGTGATCCCGGCGGTCGACGGCCTGGATGGCGAGGCGGTGGCCGAAGCGATCCGCGCGGCGCGTGCCGAGACAACGCGCCCGACGCTGATCTGCTGCCGCACGATCATCGGCTATGGCGCTCCCCATCGCGAAGGGACCGCCAAGGCGCACGGCGAAGCGCTCGGCGCCGATGAAGTGGCGGCCGCGCGCGTGCAGCTCGGCTGGCCGTATCCGGCATTTGTCATTCCGGATGAGCTGCGCGCGGCCTGGGATCGGCGCGCGGCCGGAGCTGCGGCCGAAGCGCAGTGGCAGGCGCAATACCTGCGCTACCAGGCGGCGTTCCCCGAGCTCGCCGCGGAGCTCGACCGACGCATGAACGGACGGCTGCCCGATTCCTGGCCGCAGGTGCGTGCCGCGGTGCTGCAGGCGGCCGGCACCGCCACGGCCACCACGGCCACCCGCGTCTCATCGCAAAATACGCTGAATATCCTCGGCCCTTCGCTGCCGGAATTATTTGGCGGATCGGCGGACCTGACCGGCTCGAACAACACCTGGCGCAAGGATTCGCGTGTCATGACGCACGAGGATCCCACCGGCAACTACCTGCACTATGGCGTGCGGGAGTTCGGTATGACCGCGATGCTGAACGGGCTGGCGCTGCACGGCGGCTTCAAGCCTTATTCCGGCACGTTCCTGACCTTCTCCGATTACGCGCGCAACGCCATACGGCTCGCCGCGCTGATGCGCCAGCGCGTGCTGCTGGTGTACTCGCACGATTCGATTGGCCTCGGCGAGGACGGCCCGACCCATCAGCCGATTGAGCAGCTCGGCAGCCTGCGGCTGATGCCGCAGCTGAGTTTGTGGCGTCCCGCCGACGCGGTGGAGACGGCGGTGGCCTGGCTGCACGCCCTCGAACACAGCGAGGGACCGAGCTGCCTGGTGACCACGCGCCAGGGTCTGCCGCCGGTGGCGCGCGCCGAGCAGGCCGCGGCCATCGCGCGCGGCGGCTACGTACTGCTGGATTGTGCCGGCGAGCCGGAGGCGCTGGTGATCGCCACCGGCTCGGAAGTCGCGATCGGTCTTGAGGCGGTCAAGGCCGCTCAGGCGCAGGGCCGGCGCGTGCGACTGGTGTCGATGCCGAGCACCGATGTTTTTGATGCGCAGGATGCGACCTGGCGCGAGCAGGTACTGCCGGCGCGGGTCAGCCGGCGCTTGGTCATCGAGGCGGGCAGCACCGGGTTGTGGTGGCGCTACGCCGGCAGCGGCGGGCGGGTGCTCGGCATCGACCGATTTGGCGCGTCCGGCAAGGGCGCGGCACTGTTCAATAAATTTGGCTTCACCAGCGCTAATGCGCTGCAGTTAATACTAGAATTGCTCGCCTGACGGGGCGCCTCACGACGCGCCGGCCGCGGCATTCAAACACAGGGGACTGGCAATGGCTGTAAAGGTTGGCATTAATGGCTACGGGCGCATCGGCCGCAACGTGTTGCGCGCGCTGTACGAAAGCGGCCGGCAGAAGGAACTGCAGATCGTGGCGATCAACGATCTGTGCGATCCGAATTCCAATGCATATCTGACCCGGCAGGACACGACGCACGGCAAATTCCCGGGCACCGTCAGCGTCGATGGCGATGCGCTGGTGGTCAATGGCGATCGCATCAAGGTCATCGCCCAGCGCGACCCGTCGAAGATTCCCTGGGGAGAACTCGGCGCTGATTACGTGCTGGAATGCACCGGATTTTTCACCACCAAGGCTGACGCCGGACGGCACCTGGCGGGAGGTGCGAAGAAAGTGGTGATCTCGGCGCCGGGCGGCAAGGACGTGGACGCCACCATCGTGTACGGCGTCAATCACCAGACGCTCAAGGCGAGCCACACGGTCATCTCCAACGCCTCGTGCACGACCAATTGCCTGGCGCCGGTCGCCAAGGTGCTCAACGACGGCATCGGCATCGAGCGCGGCCTGATGACCACGGTGCATGCCTACACCAACGATCAGCGCCTGATCGACGTCTACCATGAAGATATGCGCCGCGCGCGCTCGGCCACCATGTCGATGATCCCGACCAAGACGGGCGCAGCCGCTGCGGTCGGCCTGGTGCTGCCGGAGCTCAAAGGCAAGCTCGACGGCTTTGCCGTGCGCATCCCAACGATCAACGTGTCGCTGGTCGATTTGACCTTCACGCCGAAGCGGCCGACGACGATCGAGGAAATTAACGCGTTGCTGAAGGCGGCGGCCGCGGCCGGCCCGCTGAAAGGGATCCTGGCCTGGACCGATGCGCCGCTGGTCTCGGTCGATTACAACCACGATGCGCATTCGGCGACCTACGATGCCACGATGACCAGGATCATCGATGGCAATCTGGTCAAGGTCTGTGCCTGGTATGACAACGAGTGGGGCTTTTCCAACCGCATGATCGACACGACGCTGGCCTGGTCCAAGGCAGGCTGAACGCCATGCGAGTGTTGCGCATGGCGGACCTGGACCTGGCCGGCAAACGGGTACTGATCCGCGAGGATCTGAACGTACCGGTGCAGGATGGGGCCGTGTCCAGCGATGCGCGGATCAGGGCCGCGCTGCCGACTATCCGGCTGGCGCTGGAAAAAGGTGCGCGCGTGCTGCTGCTGTCGCATCTTGGCAGGCCCGAAGAGGGCAAGTTCGAGCCGCAGTTTTCGCTCGCGCCCGTGGCGACGCGCCTGTCCGAACTGCTCGGCCGGCCGGTACCGCTGATCAGGGACTGGCTCGTACGGCGTGCAGTGCGAGCCGGGCGCCGCCGTGTTGTGCGAGAACGTGCGCTTCAACAAAGGTGAGAAAAAGGACGCCGAAGCGCTGTCGCGGCAGATGGCCGCGCTGTGCGATGTGTTCGTGATGGACGCCTTCGGGACCGCGCACCGCGCCGAAGCGAGCACCCACGGCGTGGCCCGCTACGCACCGGTGGCCTGCGCCGGGCCGCTGCTGGTCGCCGAGCTCGAGGCGCTGGAGCGGGCGTTGGACAATCCGGCGCGTCCGCTGATTGCCATCGTCGGCGGGCTCCAAGGTTTCAACCAAGCTCACGGTACTTGAGTCGCTGATCACCAAGGTCGACAAGCTCATCGTCGGCGGCGGCATCGCCAACACGTTCCTGGCCGCGACCGGCGTGCGAGGTCGGCAAGTCGCTGTGCGAGACCGAGATGCTCGATATCGCCCGCAAGCTGCTGGCCCAGGCCGAAGCGCGCGGGGCCGAGATCCCGCTGCCGACCGACGTGGTCGTCGGCCGGGAGCTGGCCGCCACCGCGCACGCGGACGTGCGCGCGGTGGGCGAGGTGGCCGACGACGAGATGATTCTCGATATCGGACCGGATACGGCCGAGCGCTTCTGCGTGCTGCTCAAGGGTGCCGGCACGATCGTCTGGAACGGACCGGTCGGCGTGTTTGAATTCGATCAGTTCGGCGAAGGCACGCACGCCATCGCCAACGCGATTGCCAGCAGCGGTGCCTTCTCGCTGGCCGGCGGCGGCGATACGCTGGCCGCGATCGAAAAATACGGCGTCGCGGACAGGATCTCGTATATTTCCACTGGCGGCGGTGCGTTCCTCGAGTTTATGGAAGGCAAGACGCTGCCGGCGGTTGCGATGCTGCAGACGCGGGCGGCCGGCTGAGCGGTGCAGCGCCGGCGGGGCGTGCCGCCAAAACTGAAAATGGGGATTTATGGATACGGCTCGCAGAACAAAAATAGTGGCCACCCTCGGGCCGGCTACCGATGCCCCGGGTGTCGTCACCGACATGATTGCGGCCGGGCTTGACGTCGCCCGCATCAACTTTTCCCACGGCACGCGCGATTCACAGCGTCGCCGTGTCGAGGCGATCCGGGCCGCAGCCACTCAGGCGGACCGCTTTGTCGGCATTCTGGCCGATCTGGCCGGGCCGAAGATCCGCATCGAAAGCTTCAAGGACGGCGCGGTCCGGCTGGCCGAGGGGGCGCCGTTCGCGCTCGATACCGACCTCGACCCGGAAGCCGGGGACGCGACCGAAGTCGGCTGCGCCTACAAGAACCTGCCGGCCGATGTGCACGCGGGCGATACGCTGCTGCTGGCCGACGGACAGATTATTCTCGGGGTGGAAAAAGTCGTCGGCACGCGCATTTTGTGCGTGGTGCGTACCGGCGGCGAACTGTCCAACCGCAAGGGCCTGAACCGCCAGGGCGGTGGCATCTCGGCGCCGGCGATCACCGATAAGGATCTCGAGGACATCAGGTTCGCCGCCGAGATGGGCATCGACTATCTGGCGGTCTCATTCGCGCGCGATGCCGCTGACATCCGCCGCGCCCAGTCGGAACTGCGCAAGTGGCGGGGCGAAGCCCGCGTGGTGGCCAAGATCGAGCGGCACGAGGCGCTCGACAACCTGACCAGCATCATGTCGGTGACCGATGCGGTTATGGTGGCGCGCGGCGACCTTGGCGTTGAAATGGGCTACGCCGAGCTGACCGGACTGCAAAAAACCATCATCCGCCAATCGCTCGCCAGCAACCGGGTGGTGATCACGGCCACCCAGATGATGGAATCGATGATCCAGAACCCGATTCCGACCCGGGCCGAGGTCAGCGATGTGGCCAATGCCGTGCTCGACGGCACCGATGCGGTGATGCTGTCGGCCGAAACGGCGACCGGAAAGTTTCCGGTGCGCGCAGTCCAGGCGATGGCTGATGTGATTCGCGGCGCGGAAAAATACCAGCTCGGCGAGGTGCACACGGCCGTGCGGGCCGAAAGCGAATTCAGCAATTCCGAAGAGGCCATCTCGCGGGCGGTCATGTATGTGGCCAACCACATGCGGGTGCGCGCGGTGGTGGCGCTGACTGAATCCGGCGCCACGCCGTTGTGGATGAGCCGCATCCGGTCGGATCTGCCGATTTATGCCTTCACGCGCAACGAAGCCACGCGGCGGCGCGTCACGCTCTATCGCGGCGTTTATGCGGTGCCGTTCGACGTCACGCACAGCGATACCCATGGCCTGGACGGCAGATATACGACCGGCTGCTGCAGCTGGGATTGGTGGATGTCGATGACCAGGTCATGCTGACCAAGGGCGAGCTCACCGGCGTGTCCGGCGGCACCAACTCGATGCAGATCCTGCGCGTTACCAAAAATTAATCGTCCGGCTCGCCCACCGGGCGCCGGCCCGGCCATTCCCCGCCCCGGGGCAGTGAAAATGGCCCAAATCTGGGCCGGCAGTGCCCAAAACGCGACGCCAGTTCATATCGGCTGCGCTGCGCGCGGAGTTATCTTAGCGGTATGGACGGTACGTCAGAACCCAGGCACCGCGCAGCCGTCGGCAACACGGTCGGGCTGGTCCTGCCGGGCGGCGGAGCGCGCGCCGCGTACCAGGTCGGAGTCCTCAAGGCGATCGCGACGCTCTTGCCTGAGGCGGCCAACCCGTTCCCGATCATGGTCGGCACTTCGGCCGGAGCGGTATCGGCCGCGGCGCTCGCCACCGAGGCCTATCGCTGGCAGCGAGCCGTCGCCGGGCTCGAGGCGGTGTGGTCCAACTTCCACGTTGAGCAGGTATTCAAGGCCGACGCGTTCAGCATGCTGCGCTCCGGCCTGCACTGGCTGGCGTCGCTGATCTCCGGCGGTTGGCTGATGCCGCCACCGGCGGCACTGTTCGATAACTCGCCGCTGCGCAAGCTGCTCGAGTCCAGGATCGACTGGCGCGAGCTGCAGGTGAGCCTGGCGAGCGGGAGCCTGCGGGCGCTCGCCATTTGCGCCACCGGCTACGGCAGCGCCAATTCCGTGGCCTTCTTTGACGGCGCCAGCGGTATCGAAGAGTGGCGCCGCCAGCAGCGCATCGGCCAGCGCACGGCGCTTAGGGTCGATCACCTGATGGCCAGCATCAGCGTGCCGTTCCTGTTCCCGCCGGTGCTGGTAGGCAAGGAGTATTACGGCGACGGCGCCCAGCGGCAGCTGTGGCCCCTCAGCCCGGCAATCCATCTGGGCGCCGACCGGCTGCTGGTCATCGGCGTGCGCGGCCAGGAGGGGGACGGCATCAATACCCGCCGCCGCACGGTGCCGGTGGCGCCGACACCGGGGCAGTTGTTCGGCTACATGCTCGACACGCTGTTCATGGATCAGATCTACGCCAATGTCGAGCACGTGGCACGGCTGAACCAGGTGGCTGAGGTGGCGCCGCAGGCGGTACCGGGCGTGCACAAAGTCGCCACCATGGTGATCGCGCCGAGCGAGGACCTGCGGGTCATTGCCACGCGGCACATCCGCACTCTGCCGATGAGCCTGCGTGCGCTGATGCGCATCATGGGCGCGCGGGGCACCGCCGGCGCACAGCTGGCAAGCTACCTGCTGTTCGAATCGAGCTTTACGCGCGAACTGATCGCACTCGGCGAGGCCGATGCGCTGGCGCGGCGCGAGGAATTGCTGTTGTTCCTCGGCGGCGAGGCGCTGGTGCAGACCATCATGGTGCCGGCTTTTAAGCTGACGGCCGAGCAGGACTAAAGCGGCGCGGCAGCGACTGAGGGTCTGCGTCTATACCTGTGCCAGCGCTCGGCGTATTCTGCACCGCCGAAATCAGGCGGCGGCGCTCCGGGGGATTGCGACATGCTCATTCAGCGCGCAGCGCGGCTCTGGCCGATCGCCGTGTTCGCCATGCTGTGCAGCACACTCGCTGTGGCCAATGTGCGCATTCTGCCGGTGGAGTCGCAGACCGGCGTGCACGAGAAATACACGCTGCGCGTACCCAACGAAAAACTGGTCGATGTGGTGCGGATCGTGGGCGAATTTCCCGCGGGCCTTAAGATCCTTAATTTTGAATTCAAGCCCGGCTGGAAGCTGAATATCCGCAAGGATGCCGCTGGCACCATCGTCGGTGCGGAGTGGCGTGGCCGGCTGCGGCCCTACGAATTTGCCGAATTCGGCCTGCTCGGCGTCAATCCGGCCGAGGCGAGCACCTTAGTGTGGAGATTCGTGCAGCACTACGCCGACGGCCGCAAAGAGGAGTACACCGGACCGGCGGGCGCCCGCTATCCGGCGCCGGTGACCCACATTCTTGCGCCATCCGGCGGCGCGGGCGAGGCGCTGCCACGCAACACCACTCCGAGTCCCCCGGTGCTGCTCGATCCGGCCGCCCATCATTGAGGCCGGTGCATCGCGCAACCGCCGCGCCTACTGCATGCGTTCATGACCAAAACTGCGCACCGGATCTGCCTGGGCTGCCGCCGCCCAACGGTTCAGTGCGTGTGCGCCGGGGCCGCTCGGGTCAGCCCCTCGGTGGTGCGCGTCGGCCGGCAGACACAGGGCCGCGGCGGCAAGGGCGTCAGCGTCATCACGGGCCTCGCGCTGCCGGCCGCGCAGCTTGAGACGCTGTGCACCGAGCTCAAGCGCCGCTGCGGCTCAGGCGGGCGCGTCAGTGACGGCGTGATCGAGATTCACGGCGAGCATCGCGATACGCTCATCGCGCAATTGGCGCGGCACGGCATTAACGCCAAGCGCGCCGGCGGCTGATGGCTGCGCCTGCCGTACTGCTGCGGCTCGATAATGTGACCTTGAGCTACGGGGCGCGCCCGTTGCTCGATCACGTGCAGCTGCAGATCGATGCCGCCGAGCGCGTTTGCCTGGTCGGCCGCAACGGTGAAGGCAAATCCTCGTTGCTGCGACTGCTCACCGGCGCCGCGTTGCCCGATGAGGGCACGGTGTGGGTGCGTCCGGGCGTGCGCGTCGCCTACCTGGTGCAGGACATCGGCGTTGCGACGGAGGGCAGCGTCGCGGCGATCGTCGCCGGCGCGGCGCCGGATCCGCACGATGCGGACGCCTGGCAGCTGCAGGAGCGCACGCGTCTTACGCTCGAGCGCCTCGGGCTCGACGGCGAGGCCGCCTTCAGCGCGCTGTCCGGCGGCTGGCGGCGGCGCGTGCTGCTGGCACGCGCGCTGGTCAGCGAGCCGCAGGTGCTGCTGCTCGATGAGCCGACCAATCATCTGGACATCGAGGCCATCGAATGGCTCGAGCAGCTGATGCTCGAATTTAGCGGCGCGCTGCTCTTCGTCAGCCACGACCGCGCCTTCATCGACCGGCTCGCCACGCGCATCGTGGAGCTCGATCGTGGTGTACTCACCTCCTGGCCGGGCGATTACCGCCGCTATGCCGCGCTCAAGGCCGCCGCCATCGCGGCCGAGGTGCGACACGAGGCGTTATTCGATAAGCACCTGGCGCGCGAGGAGGCCTGGATCCGCCAGGGCGTCGAAGCGCGGCGCACCCGCAACGAGGGCCGGGTACGGGCGCTGCAGGCATTGCGTGCCGAGCGCCGGGCGCGGCGCGAACGGCCGGGGCAGGCACGGCTGGCGGTGCAGGACGGCACCGAGTCGGGACGCAAGGTGTTTGAGGCGCAGCAGGCCAGCGTCAGTTTCGGCGCGCAGTGCGTCATCAGGGATTTCTCCGTGACCATAATGCGCGGCGACCGCATCGGCATCGTTGGCCGCAATGGTGCCGGCAAAAGCACGCTGCTGCGCTTGCTGCTCGGCGAGCTCGCTCCGAGCGGCGGCCGGGTGGTGCAGGGCACGCGGCTGCAGATCGCCTACTACGATCAGCAGCGGGCGCAGCTTGAGCTCGAGCGCTCGGTGATGGAAAACGTCACCGACCGCGGCGATCAGGTGCTGATCAACGGCCGGCCGCAGCATGTCGCCACTTATCTGCGCGATTTTCTGTTCCGGCCCGAGCAGTTGCGTACGCCGGCGGCGGCGCTGTCCGGCGGTGAGCGCAACCGGCTGCTGCTCGCCCGCCTGTTTGCCACGCCGGCCAATCTGCTGGTCATGGACGAGCCGACCAACGATCTTGACATCGATACGCTCGAGCTGCTCGAGGAGCTGGTGACCGAATTCAGCGGCACCTTGCTGCTGGTCAGCCACGATCGCGCCTTTCTCGATCACGTGGTCACCAGCCTGCTGATTGTCGGCGACGATGGCAGCGTGCGCGAGTTCGTCGGCGGCTACAGCGACTGGCTCGCCTACCAGGCGCGCCTGGCGTCACCGGCAGTGAGCGTCGCGCCTTCGCCGCCGCGTGCGGCCGCCGCACCCGCGGCGCGCCGTGACCGGCTGAGCTTCCGCGATCAACGGGAGCTCGATGCCATGCCGGCGCTGCTCGAGCAACTGGAGAGCGAGCGTGACGCGCTGGCCGCGGCGATCAATGATCCGGATTTTTACCGGCGCGAAGCCACCGCCGTGAAGCAGACCCTGGAGCGGCTGCGCGCACTCGGCGAGCAGATCGACAGCGGCTATGCGCGCTGGGCGGAGCTCGAGGCAAAAGTACCGGTCTCGCCCAGTGCCGAGTGACGCAGGCGCACCTCCGGATGGCGACTGCCGTAGTGGGTCGCCAGTTTTTCGACCAGATAGACCGAGCGGTGCTGCCCGCCGGTGCAGCCGATGGCCACCGTCAGGTAGCGGCGGTTGCCCGCCCGGTACTCGGGTATGCGCCCATCCATGAAGCCGATCAGGTCGGCGGTGTAATGCTGCACGGCTGGCTCGGCATCGAGGTAGCGGATGACCGCCTCGTCGCGCCCGCTCAGCGCACGCAGCCCCTTGTCCCAGTAAGGATTGGGCAGCGCGCGGACATCAAATACAAAGTCGGCGTCGGCGGGTATGCCGTGCTTGTAGCCGAAGCTCTCGAACAGGATTGACAGCCGCCCGGGCGCGCCGCCGGCGACGCGCTGCTTGATCAGCTCGCGCAGTTCATGCACGCCGATGTTGGAGCTGTCGATGACCAGATCGGCTGCGCTCAGCAACGGCTCGAGCAGCCGGCGCTCCTCGGCGATGGCGCCGCGCAGGTCCGCGCCGCCCTGGCGCAGCGGGTGGGCGCGCCGCGTTTCGGCAAAGCGCCGCAGCAACTCGTCCTGGTTCGCCACCAGGAAGATCACCTCGCAGTCGATGCCGCTGCGCTTGAACTCATCGACCAGCGCCGGCACCGTGGTGATTTCCGTGTCGGTGTTGCGCGCATCGAGGCCCACTGCGGTGCGGGCGTAGACCGGATTGTTGCTTTGCACGGTATGCGAGATGAACGGCCGCAGCAGCGCCGCCGGTATATTGTCGATGCAGTAATAGCCCAGGTCTTCGAGCATGTGCAGCGCCACGCTCTTGCCCGAGCCTGACAAGCCGCTGAGGAAGATCAGCCGCACGGTGCGCTCCGCTCAGGTCCGGTCACTTTTCTGGGCCTCGGCGGCGTGATGATCCGTGAGCTTCTCTTTGTGTTTGCGCACCCGCCGGTCGAGCCGGTCGGCCAGCGCATCGATGGCCGCGTACATATCTTCGTGCTGGGCGACCGCGTGAATCGTGTCACCGCGCACGTGCAGGGTCGCCTCGGCCTTCTGCTGCAGCTTCTCGACCGTCAGCACGCAATGCGCATCGATCATGCAGTCAAAATGGCGCACCAGCCGCTCGATCTTCTTTTCGACGTAACTTCGCAAAGCCGAGGTAACCTCCAGATGGTGGCCGGTGACATTCAGTTGCATGGTGGGCTCCTTGGCTGATCACGCTGTGACGGATAAATTATTTTGGCGGCGGGCGCCGGCGCTCATTCGAGGGCGCCAGGTGCATGGATTCGCGGTACTTGGCGACGGTGCGGCGGGCCACCGGAATGCCTTCGGCCGACAGCAGTTCGGCGATGCGGCTGTCGCTCAGCGGGTTGGCCGGGTTTTCCTCGCGGATTAACTTGCGGATCTTGGCGCGGATCGCCGTGGAGGAGGTGCCGGAGCCGTCCTCGCCCTCGACCTGGCTGGAGAAAAAATAACGCAGCTCAAATACGCCGCGTGGCGTGTGCATGTATTTGCCCGAGGTGATGCGCGAGACCGTCGATTCGTGCATGCCGATCGCCTCGGCAATATTGCGCAGGATCATCGGGCGCATGTGCTCGTCGCCCTGTTCGAGGAACTCGCTTTGCCGCTCCACGATCGAACGGGCCACTTTCATCAGCGTTTCGTTGCGGATCTCGAGGCTCTTGAGCAGCCAGCGCGCCTCCTGCAGCTGCGTGCGCATGGTGGCGTGATCCGTGCCCCGGCCGATCAGGCCGGCGTAGCTTTGGTTGACCCGCACCCGCGGCAGCGTCGCCGGATTGATCTCCACCGACCAGCCGCGGCTGGTGCGGCGCACGAACACATCGGGAATGACGTATTCGGCCGGGCTGGCGCTGACCACCGACCCGGGGCGCGGATGGAGGCTGCGCACCAGCGCGAGGGCGGTTTCCAGCTCATCGTCGGTCGTGTGCAGGCCGCGGCGCAGCGCGCTGGTATCGCGGCCGGCCACCAGGTCCAGGTGCTGCGTTGCGATCCGCTGCGCGGTGGCAAGACCGGGGGTCGCAGGGTCCAGCTGCCCGAGCTGCAGCAGCAGGCATTCGCTGACCGAGCGGGCGCCGACGCCTGACGGGTCCAGGTTCTGCACGATATGCAGCACCTGCTCGATCTGTGCGGCGCTGCACTCGGTTTCGGGCTTAAGTGTCGCCGCGATTTCCTCGAGCGACTCGCCGAGATAACCGTCGTCGTTGATGGCATCCACAATGGCGCGGCCGATCGCCAGCTCGCGCGCGGTCAGCTGCGCCAGCTCGAGCTGCCACAGCAGGTGCTCGCGCAGGCTTTTGTCGCCGGCATCGGCGATCTCCTGCTGGCGCTCATCATCGCCGGGACTCCAGGGATTTTCCGCCGGGCCGACCGACTGGTCGGCCCAGTTGCTGTCGACGACCTCGACGCTCAGTGCCGGCAAATCGACGGTCTGCACGCCACCCATTTCGGTGGTGGCCAGCGACTGCACGTGCTTGGCCTCTTCCTCAGCCTCTTCATCCTGCTCGAGCATGACGTTGGATTCGAGCAGTTCGCGGATGTGCGCCTGCAGCTCGATGGTCGGCAGTTGCAGCAGCCGGATAGCCTGCTGCAGCTGCGGGGTCATGGTCAGCTGCTGGCCGAGTCTTAGCTGCAGGGAGGGCTTTAAGCATCGGGGTTTGCCCCGATCATCGCATGCGCCGCCCGCACGCAGCTAAGCTTTTGAAAATACAGGAGGATCTGCCGTACTCCTTGGGATTACATGCGGAAGGTTTCGCCCAAGTACACCTCACGGACGCGGGGATTGGCAAGGATCTGTTCCGCAGAACCGTCGGCGATGACGCTGCCATGGTCGACGATGTAAGCGCGCGCGCAGACGCCGAGCGTTTCGCGCACATTATGGTCGGTGATCAGCACGCCGATGTCGCGCCCGGCCAGGGCCCGGATGATCTGCTGGATGTCGACCACCGACAGCGGATCGACGCCGGCAAAGGGCTCATCGAGCAGGATGAAGCGCGGCTCGGCGGCGAGCGCGCGTGCGATTTCGACCCGCCGTCGCTCGCCACCGGAAAGCGACATGCCCAGCGTATCGCTGACGTGCGTGACGTGCAGGTGCTCGAGCAGTTCATCGAGCCGCTGCTCGCGCGCGGCGCGGTTCAGGTCGGCGCGCAGCTCGAGGACCGCGCGGATATTGTCGGCCACGGTCATGCGGCGAAAGATCGAGGCCTCCTGTGGCAGGTAACCGACGCCGAGGCGTGCACGCTGATCAATGCTGAGGGCGGTGATCGGCTTGTCATCAAGCAGTATCGAGCCATGGTCGGGCTTGACCAGCCCGACGATCATGTAAAAGGCGGTGGTCTTGCCGGCCCCATTGGGGCCGAGGAGCCCCACCACCTCGCCGGTCTGGATGTGCAGCGCGAGATCCTTGACGACCTGTCGCGAGCGATAGCTCTTTCTCAGCCCGCGCACGGCCAGCACCGTCATTTGGCCGGTCCCGTGCCGGGCGTGGCCGGCGGCAGCGGCTGAATAGTGGAGTGAAACTGCTTAACGTCGATGGTCTGGCGGATGACGTTGTAGGTAAATTCGCCGTCAAAATCGTAGCGGTCGCGGCTGACCCGCGCGCCGCCGCTGCCGTGCACGTCGCCGCTGCGCAGGTCGTAGACAATGTCCTCGGCATAACCGTGCGCGCCACCCTGGGCCGCATCCTGCATGAAGCTGCTCGGCGCACCGTGCGCGGTGATCATCACGACCTTGCCGGCCACGAACTGCACGGTCGCGACGTCGGCCGAGAGGCTCCCTTGCGTGACCTGCACCTGCACGTGCCCACTGAATTTCCAGCTCGAGTCTTCCAGCGGCAGGGTGCCCTCGGCCAGATCCGCCGCGATGGTCTGCCCGCCGCAGGCCACGCGCGCCTTCGGCACAGTGACGCTGCCGCCGGTCAGGCTGACGCTGGCCCGGTCGCCGGCAATATTCCATTTGCAGCCACCGGGTTCCGGCAGCACCAGCGCGCTGGTGCGCGCTGCGCTCTCGGTGCCAAACGCCGCGGCGCTGATCGAAAGCGCGAAGGCCAGCCACTCAATCCTTGGATTCACCACGAAACTCCGATTCTAAGACGACGCTGCGGGCATTGAGGTCGGCATGCATCCCGACCGCGGTGGCGTGATTGGGTCCCCAATCGATGGTCACCGGCAGCTTGGTGTCGATCGACTGGCTCGGCAGGTCAAAGGCCAGCTGCTCGGACTGGATCAGCAGCGGTGGCTCGTTGCCGGATTCGCCACGCGCGTGCACCGCGCCGAACAGATCGGCATGTCGCGCATCCGGCGGCAGCACGCCGCGCGCGGCCGTAACGTTCCAGTGCGGCTCGCCGGGCGGCAGATAGCTGAGGTCGGGCGCCGTCAGCTCAATATTGGCGCCCTCCTGCGGTTGGTCGATGAGGCTGGCATGCAGCACATATAACGGCTGGCCGGCGTCGCCGGTTTCGATCAGCTCGGCGTTACGCGCTGAAATTCCCGGCTGCGGCGACTCGTTCGGCGTGTTGCTCGCGGCTGTTTCGTCCGGCTCCGGATGGCGCCCGAACCAGATCAGGGTCGCCAGAGCGCCCAGCAATGCGAGCAGCAGCAGGCGCCTGCGGATCATCGCCGGTCTGCGCCACGCGCGGCGAGCAGCCAGTCGCAGACTTCGCGCACCGCGCCGAACCCGCCGGCGGCCTGCGTGCAGCGGTGCGCGGCGCGCCGCACGGTCGGGTGCGCATCGGCCACCGCCACCGCAAATCCCGCCTGCAGCATGACCGGCAGATCCGGGGTGTCATCGCCAATGCAGGCGCTGGCCGCCGTGCCAATGCCGAGACGCGCGAGCAGCGCGGCGTACGCCTTGGCCTTGTTGGCAACGCCCTGATGCACCTCGCGGATACCCAGTTCGCGACAACGCCGCGCCACGGCCGCGCTGCGCCGCCCGGAGATGACCGCGACCGTGACTCCGGCACGCGCCAGCGCCTTGATGCCCGGACCATCGCGGACGTGGAAAACCTTAAGGGCCTCCATGCGTGGGCCAAAATACAGCCGCCCGTCGGTCAGCACGCCGTCGACATCGAGCACCAGCAATCGCAATGCAGCCAGCGGCGAGGCAGGGCGCGCCATGAGCGTCAGACCACGCCGGCGCGCATCAGATCGTGCACGTTCAGCGCGCCGATCAAACGGTGCTCGGCGTCGACCACCAGCAGCGCGGTGATGCGGTGCGTTTCCATCAGATGGGCGGCCGCGGCCGCCAGTTCGCGCGGTCCGATCGCGTGCCCGCCGCGGGTCATGACCTGCTGCATGCGGGCCTGGTGCACGTCAACGCGGGCATCGAGCGCCCGGCGCAGATCCCCGTCGGTGAAGACACCGAGCACCTGATCGCCGGCCCCCACAACGGCGGTCATGCCCAGGCCCTTGCGGCTCATCTCCAGCAACCCGCCCGCCAGCAGCTCCTCGGGACCGACCCGCGGCACCGCATCGCCGCGGCGCATCAGGTCCTCAACGCGCAGCAGCAAGCGCCGGCCAAGATTGCCGACCGGATGGGAGCGGGCGAAGTCCTCGGCCGAAAAGCCTCGGGCCTCCAGCACCGCCACCGCGAGCGCATCGCCCATGGCCAGCGCCGCGGTCGTGCTTGCTGTCGGCGCGAGGTTATGCGGGCAGGCCTCCTGCTCGACGCCGACATCGATGCACACATCGGCGGCTTGCGCGAGCGGCGATTCGAGCTTGCCGGTGAGCGCGATCAGCGGCACGCCGAGGCGCTTGAGCTGCGGCAGCAGCGTCAGCACCTCGGCGGTTTCCCCGGAATTGGACAGCGCCAGCAGCACATCCTGGCGGGTAATCATCCCGAGGTCGCCGTGTCCGGCTTCGCCCGGGTGCAGGAAAAACGCCGGCGTGCCAGTACTGGCAAGCGTCGAGGCGATCTTGCCGGCCACGTGGCCGGATTTGCCCATGCCGGTGACCACGACCCGGCCCTGGCAGGCCAGCAGCACACGGCAGGCGGCCGCAAAGGTGGCGTCCAGGCGCTCCCGCAGCCGCGACAGGCCCGCCAGCTCAGTCTCAAGCGCCCGCCGCCCATAACCGACCAGGACGGCATCGGCGACGTTCGGGCCGGTTTTGACTGTCATCGGCGGGGCTTGAGCGGGCATGCGTGCACCGGGGCAGGTTTAAACACTGTCACGGGCATGATAGCGCGCTGTCGCGTGCCGGGTGCAGTACCGCGGCGGCGGGGAGTTCTCTACACTCGCGCCACCAGGGCCCGCAAGCCGCTGCGGGCCGACGTGCAGGTCGCCATTCATGGATCCCGAACAGATCGCCGAGCTGATCCGCAGCGCCATCCCCGGCGCGCAGGTCCAGGTCCGATCCGACGACAACACCCACTACGCGGCGCTGGTGATTGCGCCGGCGTTTGTCGGGCTCCGTGGTCTGGCCCGCCACCAGCTGGTGTACCGGGCGCTTGGCGAGCGCGTCGGCCGGGAGATCCATGCGCTGTCGATCCAGGCGCATACTCCCGAAGAGTGGGCCGCGCGGCCCGCCGCCGCGCCTCCCAGCGGTCATTGAAAGGAACTGAACCGAAGTGGATAAGCTGCAAATTACCGGAGGCGTTGCGCTGCAAGGCGAAGTTCGCATCTCCGGCGCCAAGAACGCGACGCTGCCGATTCTGGCGGCCGCGTTGCTGGCCGACAGCCCGGTGACCGTGGGTAACGTGCCGCATCTGCAGGATGTGACCACGATGATCGAGCTGCTGGCGCGGATGGGCGTGACGGTGACCGTGAATGAACGCATGTGCATCGAGGTCGATCCGTCGACGATTCGCGAGTGCGTCGCCCCCTACGAGCTGGTCAAGACCATGCGCGCCTCGATACTGGTGCTCGGGCCGCTGCTGGCGCGCTTCGGGCGCGCCGACGTGTCGCTCCCGGGTGGCTGCGCGATCGGCGCCCGGCCGGTGAACATCCACGTCGCGGGGTTGCAGGCCATGGGCGCGGACATTCATATTGAAGGCGGCTACATACGGGCGCGGTCCGGGCGCCTGCATGCGGCGCGTCTGGTGCTCGACACCGTGACCGTCACCGGTACCGAGAACCTGATGATGGCCGCGACGCTGGCCGAAGGGCAGACGGTGATCGAGAACGCGGCCCGCGAACCGGAAGTCGTGGATCTGGCCGAGTTTCTGATCGCCTGCGGCGCGCATATTCGCGGCGCGGGCACTGACCGGATCGTAATCGATGGGGTCGAGCACCTGCACGGCTGCAAGCACGACGTGTTGCCCGACCGGATCGAGGCCGGCACCTACCTGGTGGCCGCCGCGATCACCGGTGGCCACATCCGCATCAAAAGCACGCGCCCGGAGCACCTCGATGCGGTGCTGGCCAAGCTGAAGGAGGCGGGGGCCGAGCTCAGTACCGGGAGCGATTGGGTCGAGATCGACATGCACGGCCGCCGGCCGCGCTCGGTTGACGTGCGCACCGCTCCGTATCCGGCGTTTCCGACCGATATGCAGGCACAGTTTGCGGCGCTGGACACGGTGGCCGCCGGCGTCGGCACGGTGGTGGAGACGATCTTCGAGAACCGCTTCATGCACATGCTGGAGATGCGGCGCATGGGCGCCGAGATCCGCCTCGAAGGCAACACCGCCATCATCCATGGCATTGACGGACTGACCGCCGCGCCGGTCATGGCAACCGATCTGCGCGCCTCGGCCAGCCTGGTGCTGGCGGGGCTGGTGGCCAAAGGCCGTACCGACATCGAGCGCATCTATCACATCGATCGCGGTTACGAGGCCATCGAAGAAAAACTGGCCCAGCTCGGCGCGCACATCCGCCGCGTGCCGAACTAGCCGCGCTGCGCCTTAAGCGTTGCCGAGGCGGCGCTCGCTGACCAGCGCGCGCAGCATCAGCGTGCGCGTGCCGCGCAGCACCTGCAGCGTCACGCTGCTGCCGGGCTGCAAAGCTGCGATCTGCACCAGCGCATCCTCGGAGTTACGCACCTTGCGGCCGTTAATGGCCACGACGATGTCCCCGCGCAGCAGCCCCGCGCTCTGTGCGGGACTTGGGTTATCGGTCTTGACGACCACGACGCCGCCCTGCGGCAGGCCGAGCTGCCGGGCCTGCTCGTCGCTGACGTCAGCGGGACTCACGCCGAGCCAGCCGCGGATCACGTGGCCCTGGGTCAGGATCTGCTGCATGACGCCGCGCACCAGATTGACCGGGATCGCAAAGCCGATGCCCTCGACGCCGGCAGGACTGGTGTTTTTTGCGATCACCGCGGTATTGATCCCCACCAGTTCGCCCTCGGCGTTGATCAGCGCGCCGCCGGAATTGCCCTCGTTGATCGCCGCGTCGGTCTGGATGAAATTGCCGAGCGGTGCAACGTCCGGCACCTCGCGCCCGAGGGCGCTGACGATGCCGTGGGTGACGGTCTGTGACAGCCCGAGTGGCTCGCCGATAGCGAGCACCTCATCTCCGACCTGCAGCCGGTCGGAATGGCCGAGGGGCATGACCGGCAGGTTGGGCAATTTGATGGCGAGCACGGCCAGATCCGTATCCGGATCGCGGCCGACCACGGTCGCCTGCGTCTCGCGCCCATCGGCCAGTTTGACCCGGATCTCATCGGCATTGGCGATGACATGATTGTTGGTGACCAGGTGCCCGGCGGCATCGACTATGACGCCGGAGCCGAGCCCGCGCTGCAGGCTCTGGTGGTAGCGGGGCCGGGAATCGCCGAAGAACTGGTCGATGATTGAGGGCCGTACCTGCTCGGTCACCAGCGCCCGGGTATTGATGTTGACGACCGCCGGGGCCGCCCGGCGCACCGCCGGCGCGAAGGTATGCAGGTCCTCGGCCGGCAAATTGGCGGGCGGCAAAGTCGCCGGCGTCGGCGGGGCGGCCGGCTGGGAGGTGGCGGCGGCGACCGGCGCAGCCGCGGCCGGCGGGCGCACCAGCAGTTCCGGGTGCAGCAGCACCGCGATAAAGGCGAGCGCCAGCCCGCCGGTGATCGCACCGGCCAGGAACGTGGCGCCATGCCGTAACTTATGCAGATTCATTGCGCGTGACCTTGGAGCGGCCCGGGGCCGGCCGCGCCGCGCCCTGCCGGACCGCCAGCCGGTTCAGTCTCATGTGTATAATGCGACAGTTCCCGGAGGAAAACGTAGTCCCCAACAGCCGGTCACTGGTGAGGCCGCCACGGCGGACAGCGGAGCAACAACAAAATGACCGATGCCGCGGCCATGACCGAAGATACCGTCAGCGATCCCGGGCGCCGTAAATTCCTGACCGCTGCGACCAGCGCGACGGCCGCCGTCGGCGTGGTCTTTGCGGCCACGCCGTTCGTCGAATCCTGGGCGCCTTCCGAACGCGCCAAGGCCCTCGGCGTGCCGATCACACTGCCGATCGATAAGCTCGATCCCGGTCAGATGTCGACCGTGGTCTGGCGCAAGCAGCCGATCTTCGTGATTAAGCGCACGCCGGAGATGGTGGCCAAGCTGGCGGCCAACGACTCGCAGCTGAAGGACCCGAAATCGCTGGATTCCGACCAACCGGCTTACGCCAAGAACGAGATGCGCTCGCGGCGTGCGGACATCCTGGTCCTGATTGGCATCTGCACGCACCTGGGCTGCCTGCCGAAGCAGTTTTTCGACGCCGGGGATCCGGCGATCGGCACCGACTGGCCGGGCGGGTTTCGCTGCCCCTGCCACGGTTCGCGCTTTGACATGGCGGGCCGCGTGTTCGACGGTTCGCCGGCTTCGACCAACCTGCGCATTCCGCCGTACAACTTTCCCGATGCGGCCACGCTGCGCATCGGTGATGACGGCGCGACGTCGGGGGCAGGCTGATGGCCGCGCCAGCCGCCGCGCGCAAGCCGGGCCTGTGGGGCTGGATCAACAAGCGCCTGCCGGTCGAGGATTTCACGCGCAGCCAGCTGCTCGAGTACTACGCGCCGAAGAACTTCAATTTCTGGTACTTCTTCGGCTCGCTGGCCCTGCTGGTGCTGGTGATGCAGCTGGTCACCGGCATTTTCCTGACCATGTTCTACAAGCCGGGCGAGGCCACGTCCTTCGATTCGGTCGAATTCATCATGCGCGAGGTCAACTACGGCTGGCTGCTGCGCTACCTGCACACGACCGGCGCGTCGGCGTTTTTTGTGGTCGTGTACCTGCACATGTACCGGGCCATGATGTACGGCTCGTACAAGGCCCCGCGGGAACTGCTGTGGTTGTTCGGCATGCTGATATACCTGACGCTGATGGCCGAGGCCTTCCTCGGTTATGTGCTGCCGTGGGGCAACATGTCGTTCTGGGCCGCGACCGTGATCATCAATCTTTTCAGCACCATCCCGGTGATCGGCCCGGCGCTGGTCGAGTGGATCCGCGGCGATTACGGTATTGCTGATTCGACGCTCAACCGCTTTTTCGCGCTGCACGTGGTGGCCGTGCCGCTGATCCTGCTGCTGCTGGTGGCGCTGCACCTGGTCGCGCTGCGCCAGGTGGGCTCGAACAATCCGGACGGCATCGAGATCAAGGAGCACAGGGGCGCCGACGGTAAGCCGCTCGACGGTATCCCGTTCCATCCCTACTACACGGTCAAGGATGTCGTCGGCGTCGGCGTGTTCCTGACGCTGTTTGCCGTCGTGGTGTTTTTCGTGCCGACGCTCGGCAAGCTGTTCATGGAGGAAGCGAACTTCGAGCCGGCCAATCCGCTTTCCACCCCGGACCCGATCACGCCTTCGTGGTACTTCACGCCGTATTACGCGATGCTGCGTGCGGTCCCGAATCAGCGCCTCGGCGCGTTGCTGCTGCTGCTCGGGGTGCTGGTGTATTTCTTCCTGCCGTGGCTCGATCGCTCACCGGTCAAGTCGGTGCGCTACCGCGGCTGGATCTTCAAGAGCTTCCTTGCGGTGTTTACGATTTCGTTCCTGGCGCTGATGTATCTCGGCTTGCAGGAAGTGAGTATCGGACGGACGATCGCGGCGCGGATTTTCTCCGTCGGCTATTTCTCGTTTTTCATCCTGATGCCGTGGTACTCGCGCTGGGATCCGGTCAAGCCGGTGCCGCAGAGAGTCACCTACCATGGTTAAGCTAGCCGCGATCGCGTGGGCGCTGCTGTTGCCGGGCTTGTCGCTGGCCGCGGAAGCGGAGACTGCGAAGGCCGGCGCCGACTGGCAAAGCTGGCGGGCCAACAACAAGGTCGCGACCACCGACTCGTTGCAGCGCGGCGCCCGCAATTTCATGAACTACTGCGTCAACTGCCACTCGCTTAAGTACCTGCGCTATTCGCGCCTCGCTACGGATCTGAAAATCCCGCCCGACGTGCTGAGCGCCAACCTGCTGCCGCCGGGCGCGAAGCCGGCCGATTACATCGTCACGACGCTGCGGCCCGAAGACGGCGTGGCCTGGTTTGGCAAAGAACCGCCGGATTTATCGCTGATTGCGCGCTCGCGCGGCCCGGACTATCTGTTCCGCTTCCTGAAGACGTTTTACGTCGATGCCAGCCGGCCGACGCGCACGAATAATCTGCAGTTGCCTAACGCGGCGATGCCGGCGGTGCTGTCCGAGCTCGAGGGCGTCAAAGAGGCCACCTTCCGGGCGGCGCCGGCGGCCGGCAGCGAGGGCCCCGGCGAGAAGCAGCTCGATCATTTCACTATTACGACACCGGGCCAGCTGACTGCCGAGCAATACGACCTCTTCGTTCGTGATACTGTGAACTTCCTCGACTATGCCGGTGAGCCTGCCCAGGTATCCCGGCGCAGCATGGGTGTCTGGGTGGTGCTGTTTCTGCTGGCCTTTACCTGGATGTCGCTGCTGCTGAAGCAGGAATACTGGAAAGACGTGCACTGATACGTGACGGCAGCCGGACAAGCTGCGCCACTGGGAACCCGGGATAATGGCGAGCCGCCGGTCGATCATGACCCTGTTTTCTGCGCCTGATGAGCCGCAAAGCCATCGGGTGCGGATCGTGCTGGCCGAAAAGGGCATCGAGATCGAAGTCATCGATGTCGTGCCGGGCCGCTACCCCGAAGACCTGCTGGATCTAAATCCCTACCACAGCCTGCCGACGCTGGTGGACCGGGAGCTGGTGCTGTACGACGCGCGCGTCATCATGGATTACCTGGACGAGCGCTTTCCGCATCCGCCACTGATGCCGGTCGATCCGGTCAATCGCGCGCAGTTTCGGCTGGCGCTGCACCGCATCGAGCGCGACTGGTACACGCTGGCCGAGCAGATTGAGCGCGAGGCTGACAAGAAGCAGCAGCTGCGGCTTAAAAAACTGCTGCGCGACACGATTCTGCAGAGCGCGGACCTGTTCAAGATCAAGCCGTTCTTTCTCAGCGACGAATTCTCGGTGGTCGATGCCACGATCGCGCCGATCCTGTGGCGCCTGCGCCGCTACGAGATTGAGCTGCCGGCGCAGGCCCAGGCGCTCGAGCATTACGCTCAGTCGGTATTTGCCCGGGCCGGCTTTCGCGCCAGTCTGTCGGAGGCCGAAATCGAGATGGGGGTGGCCTGATGGCAGCGCCTGGGACCCCCAGCGAGCGCGCGCAGTCGCGCCGGCCGTACCTGTTGCGCGCGATGCATGAATGGATGAGCGATTGCGGCCTGACGCCGCACGTCATCGTCGATGCCGGCCGCGACGGTGTGGCCGTGCCGAGTGCTTTTATTAAGGATGGCAAGATCGTGCTGAACCTCTCGCACAGTGCGACCCAGGATCTGCGCCTGCAGAATCAGTGCATCGAGTTCAATGCCCGCTTTGCCGGCGTCGTGCACCACGTGCACGTGCCGATGCCGGCGGTGCTCGGCATTTATGCCCGCGAGACCGGCGAGGGCATGGTGTTCAACGAGGCTGAACCGGACACACCGCCCCCGGCGGCGCCCGAGGGCCTGGCACCGCCAGCGGCGCGGCCGGGCCGCGCACGGCTGAAAATCGTCAAGTAACCTCGGCCTTTAGTGAGCCGCGCTGCTCAGCGCCGCCGGGTTGACCGGCGGGGCGGGCCGCGGCAGCCCGTTATGCACCTGCACCCACAGCGGCGAGCGCTGCACGTGCCGGTCCGCATCGAAGCTCAGCTCGCCGGTCAGTCCCGCGACGCTGACTTGGCGGTAATCACCGTGCGCGGCGGCGAGTGCGAGCGCGAGCTGACAGGCGTCGTAGCCAAAGGCGTACAGCCGCGAGCGCGAGCTGGTGCTGCCGCCTGCGGCCTGCTCGATCTGGCTGTGCAGCGCATCGAGTGAGCCATTGTCCGGCACCAGCCACGGCATTTCGCCGTACAGCACACCCTCGAGATCCTGATTGGATATGCCTGCATCCGGGTCGTAGGCATCAGATGTGCTGTAGATGGGCAGATCCCCGGCATACTGGAATCGCAGCTGCGGGCGCAGCAGCCGCACACTCGCGGCCGGCCCTGCCACCAGCACAAAATCCAGATCGTTGCGCCGCCGCGGCTCGAGCAGCAATTTGGCACCGGTCACGGCTTTGAGGCGCTCAAGCCTCGCGACGCTCAAGTCGGTGCCGAGCACGTGCCGGATCGCCGTGCTGAAGTCATGCTCATTCGGGTCATAGCTGTCCTGCGTCAGGATCACGCCGCCACCGGCCAGCAGCTGCTGGCTGAAGGCGCTCAGGATCCGCTGGCTCCAGTAATCGCCCGCAGCCGTCAGGACCGCGCCGCGGCGGCCGCCGCTCGCCAGAATGCGGACCGCCAGCGCCCGGGCCTCGTCTTCGGGCGAGAGCGCGAACTGATAGAAATTCGCCGGCACGCTGTGCTCAGGCGGCAGGAGGTTCAGTGCCAGCAGCGGTGCGCCGGGGCTGGGCGCATCGGCGGCTGCCACGACTTCCTCGCGCGTCAGCGGGCCGACAATCATCTCGGCGCCGTCACTGCGCGCCTGCGCCAGCGCGGCGGGCACGCCGAGCTCATCGGTGTCATACACCGTGATCTGCGCGCGCTGCGCGCTGTCCGGTTGGTCGCAGGCGTATTGAAACCCGTCGCGGATCAGCGCGGCCTCGGGCCGCGTCGTCACCGGCAGCAGCACCGCCAGGCGCCCAGCGGCGACCGGTGCCGGCACGATCCCGTTCAGCAGTTCGGTGGCCGGATGGTCCGGATAGCCTGCGCGCCACTGACCAAGCTCAATCGCGCTGCTGCGCGCACCGGCGCTCAGGGTCGCAAGGTCCAGCCAGCCGTGCACGATCGAGTCCGTGCCCGGCGGCGCCTCGAGCCTAACGCCCTGCACATGCAGCTGACGGAGCCCGGCGAGCAATTCGCGGCGCAACGCGGAGCGCTCGCCGACGCTGGTCGTCAGGCGTTCGGCATCGCCCTCGGCCCGGATCGCATCGATAGGCCGGCCGGCAGCGAGCGCCAGCTGCTGGCGCACATCCAGGTACGGTCGCGCGGTCGGCGTGCCGACCGGCTCGGCGATCAGCTGCATCTGGCCCCACGCCTGCTGCGGGTGGCCAGCGGCCAGCGTGATCTGCGCTTCCAGCAGCCGGCGCTGGACAATCTGCTCGGCGGTCATCGCCGCCGAAATGCCGTTCAGCACGCGCGAGGCATCGGCGCCGTGGCCGGCATCAAGCCATTCGCGCGCGGCCCGCAGCTGCAGGCGCGCCTGCTCGTTGCCGCTTCGACCGCGCGCCCGCGCTTCATCCTGGGCCGCGGCCTGGGCGCTCTGCCCGGGCGGCCAGCGGCGCTTGCGGTTGGGCCGCACTGGTGACGGGCGCCTGGGCCGGCTGCTTGAATCGCGGCACCTCCATGCAGGAGCTGAGCGCGGCCGCCGCAGCCATCAGCAGGACGAGGCGCGTGGCGGATTTTCCGGCAAGTTCTGGTTGCATAGCGGCTATTGTGCCCGGCAAGCTCGGCGGGCGGCCAGCGTGTTGACGTAAGGCCCGCACAGCGGCTTGTTAGGCTTGGGGAAAATTCTGTGGCAGTGCACCGTGGCCGGCTGGATGTCGTGGCGACCCCGATCGGGAATCTGGCCGATTTGTCGCCCCGCGCCCGCGAGGCATTGGCGAGTGCCGACCTCGTCGCAGCCGAAGATACCCGCCGCACTGGATTGCTGCTCGGCTCGCTCGGGCTGTCGCGCCCGCTGGTTTCACTGCACGAACACAACGAGGCGGAGCGGATCGGGCGGCTGCTCGGCGCCATGCAGGCCGGCCAGGTGGTGGCGCTGGTCAGCGATGCCGGCACGCCGTTGCTGTCGGATCCTGGCTTTGCGCTGGTGCGCGCCGCCGCCGCGGCCGGGATCGAGGTGCGGCCGATTCCCGGAGTTTCGGCCATCACCGCGGCGCTGAGCATCGCAGGCCTCCCGACCGATCGGTTCGCGTTTGAGGGATTTTTGCCGGCGCGTGCGGCCGAGCGACGCCGCGTGCTCGGCCAGCTCGCCGGTGAGACGCGCACGCTGGTGTGGTTCGAAGCGCCGCACCGCATCGCGCAGACACTCGCCGACCTGCTCGCCGCATTCGGCCCGCAACGCCGTGCGGTGCTGACGCGGGAGCTGACCAAGACCTACGAAAGTATCTATCGCGGCACGCTGGCGGAGCTCGCCACACTGGCGCGCACCGACGCCGATCTGGCGCGCGGCGAGCTCACGCTGATCGTCGAGGGTGCGGCACGCGCGGCCGAGGGTGATGCAAAGCTGCTGGCACAGGCGCTGCCGCTGTTACTCAAGGACCTGCCACCGGCCCGCGCCGCCGCCATCGCCGCGCAACTGTCGGGCGTGCCGCGCGCCGAAGCGTACCGCCAGGCGCTGGCGCTCGGCGCCGGTAATCCGTAAGGTGCCGCCCCGGAGAGCCGGCCAGGCAGTCGCTGCACGGGCCCCGTCACTGGGGCACGGGTGGAGGAAAGTCCGGGCTCGGCGGGCAGGGTGCCAGGTAACGCCTGGGGGGCGCGAGCCCACGGATAGTGCAACAGAAAGCAAACCGCCGAAGTGCCGGTAAAACGGTGCTGGCAAGGGTGAAACGGTGCGGTAAGAGCGCACCGCGTCGCTGGTAACAGCCGACGGCAAGGCAAACCCCACCTGGAGCAAGGCCAAATAGGGAAGTAGCAGCATCTGGCTGCAGCGCGGGCCCGCGCGCACTTCCGGGTAGGCCGCTTGAGGCCTGTGGCGACACAGGTCCCAGAGGAATGACTGCTCACGACAAAACCCGGCTTATCGGCCGGCTCTCCTTCTGCTCTTGGTGAGCTTTCCCGGTCAACCTGCTGATCAATAAGTGATCCACGTCACACCTTTCGCTCGAGAGGTGCCATATCGCACGTAAGTCGTTGTGGATATGGGGAAATTTACAGTTGTTGCCCATTGACATCAGTGTTGCGCGGTTCATATAGTGGCGCTGGGTGGGAAAAAGTGGGAGCAAATGGGCTTTTAAGCCCTGTTTGTCATGTTTCGCGGCGCAACAAAACTAACGCTCGACGACAAAGGACGCCTGGTCATACCGACCAAGTACCGCGAGCGGCTGCATGAGCACGCCGCCGGCCGGATCGTGGTCACCATTGATCGCGACAAATGTCTGCTGATGTATCCGCTGCCCGAGTGGGAACTGATCGAACGCAAGCTGATGGCGCTGCCGAATCTGCAGCCTGAGGCGCGCCGACTGCAGCGACTGATCGTCGGCCATGCCACGGAACTGCAAATCGATGGACACGGACGGCTGCTGCTGCCGGCGGAGCTGCGCGAATTTGCCGAGCTGACGCGCTTTGCCATGTTGATCGGCCAAGGCAGCCGTTTTGAATTGTGGGATGAGGCGCGCTGGGCAGAAAGCCGCGACTTCTGGCTCAAGAGCGAGAGGTCGGGCGGCGATTCGCCGGGCGTGGATGACATAACGATCTGATTCGTTGTCGCCCTGATTTCAGGCGGTGGCGCGAGGGTAGGGAGATTGGATGAGCACAGGCCGGTGCTTGTCGATGCGGTGCTCGGCGCACTCGCCGTGCAACCAGCGGGTTTCTACATCGACGCGACCTTCGGGCGCGGCGGGCACACCGCTGGCGTGCTGGCCGCACTCGATGAGCGCGGCGCGGTCCTCGCCATCGACCGGGACCCGGCGGCGATCGCGGCCGGCCGCCTGCAATTCGCGACGCAGACCCGCCTCACACTCGTCCACGGGCGCTTTGGTGATCTGGCCGCGATCGTGCGTGCGCATGGCGCGCGTGCTGCCAACGGGATCTTGTTCGACTGCGGCGTCTCCTCGCCGCAACTCGATCAGGCCGAACGCGGCTTCAGCTTCCAGCAGGACGGTCCGCTCGACATGCGGATGGACCCCAGCACGGGCGTGCCGGTCAGCGCCTGGCTGGCGAGTGCTGCTGTCGATGAGATTCGCAACGTGATCGGCCGTCTCGGTGAAGAGCGGTTTGCGGGGCGCATCGCCGCGGCGATCGACCGGGCGCGCGCGGCCGCACCGCTTGAGCGCACGCTGCAACTGGCCGACATCGTCAGCCGCGCAGTGCCGACCCGTGAGCCCGGCAAACACGCCGCGACCCGTACTTTTCAGGCGCTGCGGATGTGGATCAACGATGAACTCGGCGAGCTCGCACGCGGGCTGGAGCAGGCTATGACGCTGCTCGCGCCGGGCGGGCGGCTGGCGGTGATCAGTTTTCATTCGCTCGAGGATCGGCTAGTGCGGGATTTTCTGCGGGCGCAATCCAGCGTCGCACCGGCGCTTGCGAAGCTTCCGGAACTGCCGGCCAGTGCCCGTCCCCGGTTGCGGCTTGTCGGCCGAAAGCTGCGCGCCGGCGCGGCCGAAGTGCACGATAACCGTCGCGCCCGCAGCGCGCTGCTGCGCGTGGCCGAGCGCACGGCGGCGCCGGCGCCATGAAGCTGCGCTCGCAATCGACGTTGTGGGTGGCGGTCCCGCTGCTGTGGGTCGCGGTGCTCGCCTCGGCGGCCGGGGCCATTTACTCCAAGCACCGCGCGCGCGAATTGTTTGTCGAGCTCGAGCAGCTCAACAGCGGGCGCGACGCGCTAGATGCCGAGTGGGGCCGGCTGCAGCTTGAGCAAAGCACCGTGCTGACCTACGCCAACGTCGAGCGGGTGGCCATAACGCGGCACATGAACATTCCCGCGTCGGCCGAAATCGAGATCACGTCGCGATGAAGCGCGCGCACGCCGACCGCCAGCCGCGTCCGGTCGCGTTCCGGTTGCGCAGTGCCGTGCTGCTCGGCCTGCTGCTGCTCGCGGCCGGCGGCCTGCTCGCGCGGGCGGTTGAACTGCAGCTGATCAATCATGATTTTCTCGTCGGTCAAGGCAACGCCCGCGCCAGCCGCGTAGTGGCCGAGACCGCGCATCGCGGTGCCATCACCGATCGGTTCGGGGAGCCGCTCGCGATCAGCACGCCCGTCGATGCCGTATCGATTAATCCGCGGCAGTTTGCCGGCAATCCCGAGCAGCTGGCGCTGCTGGCCCGTGTCGCCGGCGTCGACCGGCCGGAACTGATCCGGCGTGTCAGCGCCAGTCAGGATCGGGATTTTCTTTATGTCGCGCGCGGCCTGCAGCCGAGCGATGCGCGCAAGGTAAGGGAAATCGGCATCCCGGGCGTCACCCTGACCCGCGAATATCGGCGTTACTACCCGGCCGGCGAAGTGGCGGGGCATTGGATTGGCTTTACCGACGTCGATGATCTGGGCCAGGACGGCACCGAGCTTGCCTACGATCACTGGCTCGGCGGTGAGGACGGCGCCAAACGCGTCATTCAGGACAGCCACGGCGATCAGGTCGAGGACGTCGAGAGCATCCGCAGCGTGCGGCCTGGGCAGGACCTGGCACTGAGCCTTGACCTGCGCCTGCAGTATCTCGCCTACCGCGAGCTCGAGCGTGCCGTGCAGGCCAATAACGCGCGCGGCGGCTCGATCGTGCTGATCGACGTGCAAAGCGGCGAAGTGCTGGCGATGGTCAATCAGCCCACTTTTAATCCCAATGATCGCAGCCAGCTGACCGCGGCCGATTACCGCAACCGCGCCGAAACCGACCTGTTTGAGCCCGGCTCGAGCATCAAACCGTTCTTCGTCGCCGCCGCACTCGAATCGGGTCGCTTCGAGGCCGGCAGCATCATCGACACCAATCCCGGCTATATACAGGTCGGCTCGGTCACCATTCCTGACGAACACAATCTCGGCGCCGTGCCGATTTCGACCGTGCTGGCCAAATCCTCGAACGTCGGCATGGCCCGCATCGCGCTCGCGCTCGAACCGAGGCAGATCTGGAGCACGCTCTCCAGTCTCGGGTTCGGGCAGGTCACGAGCAGCGGCTTTCCGGGCGAGTCGGCCGGAGTGCTGTCCAACTATGCGCACTGGCGCGACATCGGCATCGCCACCATGTCGCATGGCTACGGACTGTCGGTCACGCCGCTGCAACTGGCGCAGGCCTACGCGACCATCGGCGCGCTTGGCGTGCGCCGGCCGATCTCGCTGACGCGCACCGACGCGCCGGTCGCCGGCGAGCGTGTGCTCGATGAGTCGGTGTGCCGCTCGCTGCTGTATCTGCTCGAGTCGGTGGTCATCGAGGGCACCGGGGAGCGGGCCGAGGTGCCGGGCTACCGGATCGCCGGCAAGACCGGTACCGCCTATAAATCCGAGGCCGGCGGCTACTCGACCGATCGCTACGTGGCCGTGTTCGGCGGCGTCGCGCCGGTGACGAACCCGCGTCTGGCGGCGGTGGTGGTCATTGATGAGCCGAACGCGGGCCTGCATCACGGCGGCGATGTTGCCGCGCCGGTATTCGCGGCGGTGCTGGGTGGCGCGCTGCGGCTGATGGCCGTGCCGCCGGACAACGTACTGCCCAACCACAGCCCGCTGCTGTCCAGTCCGAAGCTCGCGCGCCGATGAGCACCGTCATGGCACAGGGGTGGCGTCCGCTCAAAGCACTGCTCGGCGGCGAATTCACGGTGGCCGAGCATGTCGAGGTCGCGGACCTCAGCATGGACAGCCGGCAGGTGCAGCCAGGCGGCGCCTTTCTCGCCTGCCGCGGCCGCACGCATCATGGCCTTAAGTTCGTCGCCAACGCGGTGGCCAATGGCGCGCGGGTGGTGTTGTGGGAGCCGGCTGCCGGTGTTGCGGCCCCGGAGCTCGGCGCGGATGTGCTGGTGGTGGCGGTGCCGGATCTGGCGGCGCAGGCCGGTTATATCGCTGATCGCTTCTTCGAGGCACCGTCGGCGCGCGTCGCGGTCACCGGCATCACCGGCACCAACGGCAAAAGTACCTGCGCCTGGCTGCTGGCCCAGGCGCTGAGCCGCTGTGGGCGGCCGACGGCGTACCTGGGAACGGTCGGCGCCGGCTTTACCAGCAGCCTGACCGTTCTCAGCCACACGACGCCCGACGCCGTCAGCGTGCAGCGCTGGCTCGCAAAGTTTCGCGATGCGGGTGCGAGTGATGTGGCGATGGAAGTGTCCTCGCACGCGCTAGATCAACATCGCTGCGCCGGCGTGCGCTTTCAGGTGGCGGCGTTCACCAACCTGACCCGCGATCATCTGGATTATCACGGCGACATGGCTGCTTACGGTGCGGCCAAGGCGCGGCTATTTGACTGGCCGACGCTGGTTGCCCGCATCATCAACATCGACGATCGCTTCGGCGCCGAACTGGTGGCCCGGGGGCGCGCCGCGGCGGGGCTGGTGCTCACCAGCCGGCGCGTGGCGCCGGCCACCGACGCCACGAGCCGTTTCGTGCACGCTGCGCGCTGCGCGACGCTGCGCGACGGACTGGAGCTTGCGGTGCGCAGCAGTTGGGGTAACGCCACGCTGCGCAGCCCGCTGCTCGGCGAATTTAACGCCGACAATTTGCTGACCGTGCTTGGTGTGATGCTGGCGCTCGATATCGCGCTCGATGATGCCATCGAAGCGCTGGGTGAGTGCACCGCGCCGCCCGGCCGCATGCAGCGCTTGGGCGGCGGAGCACTACCGACCGTCATCGTCGATTACGCTCACACACCCGATGCGCTGGAGCAGGCGTTGCGCGCCGTGCGCGCCCATTTCACCGGCCAGGTGGCCTGCGTGTTCGGCTGCGGCGGTGACCGTGACGCGGGCAAGCGCGCCGCCATGGGTGCGGTCAGCGCGGCGCTGGCAGATCGGATCGTGCTGACCGATGACAATCCGCGCAGCGAAAATCCCGGGGCCATCATCGCCGCGATCCGCGCCGGCGTGCCGACCACGGCCGCGGTTACGGTGATTCATGACCGCGCGCGGGCAATCCGTGCCGCGCTGGCGCCGCTCGCCGCTGGCGACGTGCTGCTGGTGGCGGGCAAGGGCCACGAGACCTATCAGCTGACCGGCACCGAGCGGCGGCCGTTCAGCGACCTCGCGGCCGTGAGTGCAGCGCTGCGCGCCCGGAGCGCAGCGTGAGGCGGACCCTGCGTGAATTCGCGGCCGCCGCGGGCGGGCAGTTGCACGGCGCCGACGCCTCATTCGTTAACGCTGTGATCGACTCGCGTACGGTGGCGGCGGGGGATCTGTTTCTGGCCTTGCCCGGCACGCGCACCGACGGTCACGAATTCGTGGCCGCCGCCGCCGCGGCGGGCGCGGCCGGTGCGGTCGTCAGCCGCTTGCAGCCAGTCACGCTGCCGCAGATCCCGGTCGGCGACGTGGCCTCGGCCCTGACTGCCGCCGGCGCGCACTGGCGCGCCGCTTTTGCCGGTCCGCTGATTGGAGTCGCCGGCAGCAACGGCAAAACCACTGCCAAAGAGATGCTGGGCGCTGTGCTGTCCCTGAGCGGCGCGTGCGTGGTGACGCGCGGCAATCTGAATAATCACCTGGGTGTCCCGCTCACGCTGCTGCGGCTGCAACCGGCGACGCGTTGGGCGGTGATCGAAATGGGCGCCAACCGGGCCGGCGACGTCGCGGCGCTCGCCGCGCTGGCGCGCCCGGCGATCGGCCTGATCACCAGCGCCGGGGCCGAGCATCTGGAGGGCTTTGGCAGCATCGAGAACGCGGCGCGTGCCGAAGGCGAACTGGTCGATGCGCTGCCGCCCGACGGGGTCGCGGTGCTCAACGCCGACGACCCGTATTTCGAGCTGTGGCGCCAGTGCACCGACGCGCGGATCGTCAGTTTTGGCTTCGCCGCCGGCGCCGATGTGCGCGCCGAAGGGCTGCGGCTTGATGCCGACGAGCATGGTTTTGTCAGCCGCTTTGTGTTGCGCAGCGCGCGCGGCGGCGTGCCGGTGCGACTCGGGCTGGCCGGCCAGCACAATGTGCGCAACGCCCTCGGCGCGGCCGCGGCGGCGCTGAGCGCCGGTTGCGATCTGCAGCAGGTCGCAGCGGGACTTGGCGCGGTGCAGCCGGTGCCGGGCCGGCTGCAGCTGCGCCCGGGCCGATCCGGCGCCTGGCTCATCGATGATTCCTATAACGCGAACCCCAGCTCATTGCGCGCGGCCCTCGAAGTATTGAGCGAGCTGCCGGGCCGCCGCTGGCTGGTGCTGGGCGATATGGCGGAACTTGGCGATTACGCGGCGGCCAGTCACCGCGAAGCCGGCGAACTCGCGCGCGCCAGCGGCGTCGAGCGGCTGTTCACCCACGGACCGCTCGCGGCGCTGGCGGCGAGCTCATTCGGCGCGGGCGCGGAAGCCTTTGGCGATGCCGACAGCCTCGCCCGGGTGCTGTCGGCGTCGCTGCAATCGGACGTGCGGCTGCTGATCAAGGGTTCGCGCGTCAACCGGCTGGAACGGGTTGTGGCTGCGGTCGGCGCGCCCGAAGCGCGCCGCGCGGGATAGGGCCATGCTTTACTGGGCGGCAAAATGGCTGGCAGTTCATCACTCGGTGTTCCGGGTGTTCGGCTACCTGACACTGCGCTCGATCCTCGCGGCGATGTCGGGCCTGAGCTTTGCGCTGCTGGTTGGCCCCGGCATGATCGAGCGGCTCTCGCGCCGCCAGATCGGGCAGGTGGTGCGCGACGATGGGCCGAAGTCGCACCTGCCCAAGGCCGGCACGCCGACCATGGGCGGCGCGTTGATCATTATCGCGATCGTGATGGCGACGCTGCTGTGGGCGGATCTGGCCAATCGCTATGTGTGGCTCGCCCTCGGCGTGACGCTCGGCTTCGGGCTGATTGGATTTGTCGACGATTACCTGAAGCTGGTGGTTGGCAACTCGCGCGGCCTGATGGCGCGCTGGAAATATTTCTGGCAGTCGCTGCTCGGCTTGCTGGCGGCGTTCCTGCTGTTCCGGATCGCGCACACGCCGGCCGAAACCACGTTTTATCTGCCGTTTTTCAAGAACGCGACCGTGCAGCTTGGCCTCGCCGGCTTCGTGCTGCTCGGCTACCTGATGATTGTCGGCATGAGTAACGCGGTCAACCTGACCGACGGGCTCGATGGCCTGGCCATCGGCCCGGCGGTCATGGTGGCCGGCGGCTTGAGCATCTTTGCCTATGCCAGCGGTAACGCGGTCTTTGCCAGCTACCTCGCCATTCCGCCGTTGCCCGGCGCCGGGGAGCTGGCAATTTTTTGTACCGCGATCGTCGGCGCCGGGCTCGGGTTCCTCTGGTTCAACACCTATCCGGCGCAGGTGTTCATGGGCGACATCGGCGCCCTGGCACTCGGCGCAGCGCTCGGCTTTGTCGCCATGGTGGTGCGCCAGGAGCTGGTGACGCTGTTCATGGGCGGCATCTTCGTGCTCGAGACCGCTTCGGTCATCCTGCAGGTGGCCTCCTTCAAGCTCACCGGCAAGCGCATTTTCCGCATGGCGCCGATCCATCACCACTTCGAGCTCAAGGGCTGGGCCGAGCCGAAAGTGATCGTGCGCTTCTGGATCATCAGTCTGCTGCTGATGCTGACGGGGCTCGCGACCTTGAAACTGCGATGAACGGTGCGCCCCTGAAACTACGACGCGCGTTGATTGTCGGGCTCGGTGTCAGCGGCCTGTCGGCAGCGCGTTATCTGCATGCCGCAGGCTGCGCGGTCACGGTCATCGACAGCCGCGCCGAGCCGCCGCAGCGCGCGGCGCTGCTCGCCCTCGATCCGGCGATCGCCGTGCACACGGGCCCCTTCGACAGCGCATTGCTTGAAGGCATCGATGCGCTGATCGTCTCGCCCGGCGTTGCCTTGCAGGGCGCCTTTTTCGATGCGGCGCGCGCCCGTCATCTGCCGCTGATCGGGGACATTGAATTATTCGCGCGGGCCGCCAGCGCGCCGGTCGCCGGCATCACCGGCACCAACGGCAAGAGCACGGTCACTACGCTCATCGGCCGGATGGCTGAGCGCGGCGGCCAGCGCGTGCGCGTGGGCGGCAACCTCGGCGAGCCGGCCCTGCAGCTGCTCGATGCCAAGGCCGAGCTGTATGTGCTCGAGCTGTCCAGCTACCAGCTGCAGACCACCGACTCGCTCAAGCTCGAGGCGGCCACGGTGCTGAACGTGACGCCCGATCATCTGGATCGCTACGCCTCGGTCGAGGAGTACGCGGCGGCCAAAGCCCGCATCTTTCGTCGCTGCGGCACCGCGGTTATCAACGCCGACGATCCCCGGACTGTTGCCATGGTTCCCACCGGCCAGCGGGCGCTGCGCTTCTCGCTGGCTCACGGCAGCGGCGCCGAATTCGCGCTCATCGAGCGCGCCGACGGGGCGTGGCTTGCCTGCCGCGGCCAGGCGCTGCTGGCGGCCAGTGAGCTGAAAATTGCCGGCCGGCACAACATTGCCAATGCGCTGGCGGCGCTCGCGATGGGCGAGGCGCTTGGCGTCGATCTGCGATCGCGCCTTACGGCGCTGCGCGAGTTCACGGGACTGCCGCACCGCACGCAGTGGGTGGCCGACGTGCGCGGCGTCCGCTACATCGACGATTCCAAGGGCACCAATGTCGGCGCAACCCTGGCGGCCGTCAGCGGCCTGCCGGCACCGCTCCTGCTGATCGCCGGCGGCGAGGGCAAGGGGCAGGATTTCCTGCCGTTGCGCGCCGCGCTCGCCGGCAAAGTCCGCCTCGCGCTGCTGATCGGCAGGGATGCGCCGGCGCTCGGCACTGCGCTCGCCGGCGTCTGCGCCATCGAATACTGCCCGAGCCTCGAGGCCGCGGTGCGCCGCGCGGCCGCGAGCGCGCGTGCCGGCGAGATCGTGCTGCTGTCGCCGGCCTGCGCCAGCTTCGACATGTTTCGCGATTACGCGCATCGCGGCGCGGTGTTTGCGGCCACGGTGCAGGAGCTGGCGGCATGATCTCCGCCACGATCAGTGCCCCGCGGCATGCGCCGCGCCGCGGCGGCATCCGGCTCGACTGGGTCATCATCGGCCTGGTCAGCACCATCGTGCTGCTCGGGCTGGTCATGGTGACCTCGGCCTCGATCACGATGGCCGCGCGCGACAACGCCGCGCCGTTCTTTTATCTCGAGCGCCAGCTGGCCCTCGTGCTGTTCGGCCTGCTGGCGGCGGCGCTGATCTTCTGCGTGCCGACCGCGCGGCTCGAGCGCTTCGCGTTGCCGTTGCTGCTGCTGGCCGGGGTGCTGTCACTGGCGGTGCTGGTGCCGGGACTCGGCCACGTGGTCAACGGCAGCCGGCGCTGGCTGCGTCTGGGGCCAGTCAATTTTCAGGTGTCGGAGCTGGTGCGGGTGCTGGTGCTGATTTACATCGCCCATTATTGCGTACGCTTCGAGACGGCGCTGCGCAGCGACTTGCAGGGCGTGCTGCGGCCGCTGTTGCTGCTCGGCGCGGCGGCGGTGCTGCTGCTGCTCGAGCCGGATCTTGGCGCCGGTGCGGTACTGTTCCTGACCGGCTTTGGACTGCTGTTCCTCGGCGGCGCGCAGATCCGCTGGGTGGCGCTCACGCTGCTCGGCGGCGCCGGGACGCTCGCGGCGCTGGTGCTGCTGTCCCCGTATCGCATGCGCCGGATCATGGCGTTCCTCGATCCGTGGGCCGATCCCTACAACGGCGGCTTCCAGCTGGTGCAGTCGCTGATTGCGATTGGCCGTGGCCAGTGGTTCGGCGTCGGCCTCGGGGCCAGCGTACAAAAACTGTTTTATCTGCCCGAAGCGCACAACGACTTTCTGTTTGCCGTGCTGGCCGAGGAACTGGGTCTGGTCGGGGTGGTCGCGACGCTTGGGTTGTTCCTGGCGCTCGTGTGGCGGGTATTTGCGCTGGCGCAGCGCGCGCACAACGCCGGCCTGAAGTTCCAGGCGTATCTTGCCGCCGGCTTCGGTCTGTGGCTCGGTCTGCAGGCCTTCGTCAACATCGGCGTCAACCTGGGCGTGCTGCCGACCAAGGGTCTGACGCTGCCGCTGATGAGCTACGGACGCAGCAGCCTGATCGTCACGCTCGCATGGCTCGGCATCATCCTGCGCGTACATCACGACACGGTCACCGGCACCCGCGCGCCGCTGCTGCGGGAGCGCGCACCGTGAGCGCGCCCAAGGCGCTGATCATGGCCGGCGGCACCGGCGGGCATGTGTTCCCGGCCCTCGCACTCGCGCGCGAGCTGCAGTCCCGCTCCTGGCAGATCGTCTGGCTGGGCACGCGCCGCGGGCTCGAGGCGCGCATCGTGCCGGCCGAGCACATTGCCATCGAGTGGCTGCGGGTCAGCGGCCTGCGCGGCAAGGGTCTGCTCGCGTGGCTCGCGGCACCGGTGCAGCTGCTGCGGGCGCTGAGTGAGGCGCTCGCCGTGATCCGGCGCCATCAGCCCACCGTAGTCGTGGGGCTCGGCGGTTTCGTGTCCGGTCCCGGCGGCGTGGCCGCCTGGCTCCTGCACCGGCCGCTGCTGATCCATGAACAGAATGCGATCGCCGGAACCACGAACCGCTTGCTCGCGCGAATTGCCAAGCGTGTGCTCGCCGCCTTTCCCGGTGCGTTCGGCTCGGAACTTAACGCCGAGGTCATCGGCAATCCGGTGCGGCGCGAAATAGCTGATCTTGAACCGCCGGCCGCGCGCTTTGCGGCGCGCAGCGGCGCCATTCGCCTGCTGATCCTCGGCGGCAGCCAGGGCGCGACGCGGCTTAACACCGTCACGCCGTTCGCGCTCGCGCGCCTGGCCGGGCAAATCGGCCTTGAAGTGCGCCATCAGTGCGGTGAACGGTGGCTCGAAGCCACGCGCCGCAGCTACGCCGAGGCCGCCGTCAGCGCCAAGCTGACGCCGTTCATCGATGACATGGCCGAGGCCTACGGCTGGGCCGACCTGGTGCTGTGCCGGGCCGGAGCCCTCACGGTGTCGGAGCTCGCGGCCGCCGGCGTCGCCGCCATCTGCGTGCCGTTCCCGGCCGCGACCGACGATCATCAGAGTCACAATGCGGCGTTCTTAGTGCGCGAAGGGGCGGCCGTGGTCATCGCCGACCGCGCCTTAACGGCCGAGCGGCTGGCCGAAGAGCTGGCGCGGTTGTGCGCCGGCCGGGGCCGGCTGCTGGCGATGGCCGACCGCGCCCGCTCGCTGGCGCGCCCGCAGGCGACCGCAAAACTGGCCGATGCCTGCCTGCAACTGGCCGCGGGGGTCGCATGAACGCCCGCATGCGCCGCATCGGCACCATTCATTTCGTCGGCATCGGCGGCAGCGGCATGGGTGGCATCGCCGAAGTGCTGCTGAACCTGGGTTACCGTGTGCAGGGCTCGGACCTCAAGCCCAACGCGGTGACCGCCCGGCTCGCGGGCTTAGGCGCGCGCATCGCCTTTGGCCATCAGGCGCAAAACGCCGACGGCGCCGATGTGGTCGTCACCTCGACCGCGGTGCCGGCCGACAACCCGGAAGTCAAGGCGGCCCTCGCGCGGCGCATCCCGGTGGTGCCGCGGGCCGAGATGCTCGGCGAATTAATGCGCTTCAGGCAGTCGATTGCGGTTGCCGGGACGCACGGCAAGACCACCACCACCAGCCTGATCGCGAGCGTCCTCGCCGAAGGCGGTGAAGATCCGACGTTCGTGATCGGCGGACGACTGAAGAGCACCGGCAGCAACGCCCGCCTGGGCGCCGGCCGCTACCTGGTCGCCGAGGCCGACGAGAGCGACGCCTCGTTCCTGCATCTGCAGTCGATCATCTCGGTCGTGACCAACATCGACAACGATCATCTGGGCACGCACGGCGGGGACTTCACCCGCCTGCGCGACAGCTTCGTGCAGTTCCTGCACAACCTGCCGTTCTATGGCCTCGCGGTGTTGTGCATCGATGACGAGCACGTGCAGCACATCGTGCCGCAGGTCGCCCGTCCGATCGTCACTTACGGGCTGTCGGCGAGCGCGGACGTGCGGGCCGTCGACCTGCGCCCGGACTTCCAGCGCACGCATTTTGCGGTGACGCAGCCGGGCCGCGAGCCGTTTGCCGTGACGCTGAACCTGCCGGGCACGCACAGCGTCCGCAACGCACTGGCGGCAATCGCGGTCGGCCGCGAGCTGGCCATCAGCGACGCGGCGATCGGCCGGGCGCTGGCGAATTTTCAGGGCATCGAGCGGCGCATGCAGCTGATCGGCGAAGTGAAGACCGCTGCCGGCACCGTGACGATTGTCGATGATTACGGGCATCACCCGACCGAGGTGGCCGCGACCCTGCAGGCGCTGCGGCAGGCCTGGCCCGGACGACGCCTGGTGCTGGCATTCCAGCCGCACCGCTACACCCGCACGCGCGACCTGCTGGATGATTTCGCCGGCGTGCTGTCCAAGGCCGATGTGCTGCTGATCACCGAGGTCTACGCCGCCGGCGAGGCGCCGATCAAGGGCGCCGACGGCCGGGCGATCTGCCGCGCCGTGCGCAGCCGCGGCAAGGTCGAGCCGGTATTCGTGAACAAGGCCGAGTACCTCGGCACCGCGCTGCGTGACGTGCTGCGCGACGGGGATCTGGTGGTCACGATGGGCGCCGGCCACATCGGCGCCATCGCCCAGGAGCTGCCCGCCGCACTGCGGGCCGCCGAGGTGCGCCCGTGAATCTGGCGCTGGCATCAGATTATGAACTGCGCGTGCGGCGCGACGAGCCGATGGCCAAGCACACTTCGTGGCGCGTCGGCGGCCCGGCCGACATGTTCTTCACCCCGCGCGACCGCGACGATGTGGCCTCGTTCCTGCGCGCGCTGCCGGCCTCGGTACCGGTGTACTGGGTGGGACTTGGCAGCAACCTGCTGGTGCGCGACGGCGGCATCCGCGGCGTGGTGATCTGCACCCACGGGGCGTTCACGCGGCTGGAGCGGCGGGCGCAGAACCGCGTGTACTGCGACGCCGGCGTGCCCTGCGCGCGCCTCGCGCGCCAGTGCGTGAACTGGAGTCTCAGCCAGGGCGAGTTTCTGGCCGGCATCCCCGGCACGCTCGGCGGTGCGCTGGCGATGAACGCCGGCGCCTATGGCGGCGAGACCTGGCGGCAGGTGCGCGTCGTGGACGTCATTGACCGGCGCGGCACGCGCCACACGCGCGCGCCGTCGGAATACGCGATCGGCTACCGCTCGGTGCGCGGCCCGGCCGCGGAGGAATGGTTCCTCGGCGCCGAACTCGAATTCGAACGCGGCAGCACCGAGCAGATCAACGAAGTGCGCGCGCAGGCGCAACGGCGCAAGCACACGCAGCCGCTCGGGCTGTGGAGCTGCGGTTCGGTATTCACCAACCCGCCGAATGATCACGCCGCGCGCCTGATTGAGGCGGCCGGCCTCAAGGGCTATCGCATCGGCGGCGCGCAGGTGTCGGAAAAGCACGCCAATTTCATCATCAATGAGGGGCACGCGAGCGCGCGCGATCTGGAACAGCTGATCTTGCACGTGCAGCAGACGGTGCTCAAGGCCCATGGCGTGCAGCTGGTGCCCGAAGTGCGGATCGTCGGGGAGGATCGGCCGTGAGGCTGCGCCACGATCCGGCGCTGCTGCGGCACATCGCCTCACCCGGCGATTTCGGCCGCGTTGCGGTGCTGCTCGGCGGCACCTCGAGCGAACGGGAGATCTCGCTGCTCAGCGGGCGCGCGGTGCTCGCAGCGCTCCTGCGCCGTGGCGTCGATGCGCACGCCTTCGACCCGGCCGAACGGCCGCTCGAGGGTCTTCGCAGCGAGCACTTTGATCGCGCCTGGATTGCGCTGCACGGCCCCGGCGGCGAGGACGGCACGGTGCAGGGGGCGCTCGAGTTTCTCGGCGTCCCGTACACCGGGAGCGGCGTGATGGGATCGGCCATCGCGATGGACAAGCTTCGGACCAAGCGGCTGGTCAACGCCGCCGGCGTTCTGACGGCCGATTCGGTCGAGCTGCGCACCGCCGCCGATCTTGAGCAGGCGCTGTCGCGGCTCGGCCTGCCGCTGATCGTCAAACCGGTGACCCAGGGTTCCAGCGTCGGCATGACACGCGTGGACCAGGCGGCGCAGCTTGAGGGCGCCTGGCGGGCCGCGCTCGCGGTGGACCGCCAGGTGTTCGCCGAGCCGTGGCTGAGCGGCGGCGAGTACACGGTGTCCATACTGCAGCAGGCCGCGCTGCCCTCGATCCGGATCGAGACGCCGTGCACCTTTTACGATTACGAGGCCAAGTACCTGCGCGATGACACGCGCTACTTCTGCCCGTCGGGACTGCCGAGCGCCGGCGAGCAGCAGCTGGCCCGCCTCGCGCTCGCGGCCTTCGATGCCTGCGGCGCCGAAGGCTGGGGCCGGGCGGATTTTCTGTTCGATGCGGCGGGCCGGCCGCTGCTGCTGGAAATCAATACCGTGCCGGGCATGACCGACCACAGCCTGGTGCCGATGGCGGCGCGCGTGGTGGGCTTCGATTTTGCCGAGCTGGCCTGGCGCGTGCTCGAGACCAGTCTGGTGCGCACGCCATGTTGATCCGCCGGCGCAATAACCGGCGACGGGCCGAGCCGGCGGCGCTGCTGCGCTGGCAGACGCTGCCGTGGCGGGCGCTCGCGCTCGGCGCCACGGGCGTCGTGGCCCTGGCACTGGCCGGCTGGGCGGTGCTGGTCGTGGTCGATCAGCCGATCGAGCACGTCGAGGTCGACGGGAGCCTGCAGCACATCACCGCGCTCGACGTTGAAAAGGCGGTCCGCGCCCGCCTGCATGGCGCCGGCCTGATCACCGTCAACCTCGATGAGGTGCGGCGCAGCCTGCATTCGCTCCCGTGGGTCGACGAGACCAGCGTGCAGCGCGTCTGGCCGCGCGGCTTAAGCGTGCACGTCACCGAGCAGCTGGCCGTGGCGCGCTGGAACCAGGCCGATCTGGTCAACGCCCGCGGCGAGTCGTTCCTCAGCGAGTCGCGCTTCGTGCCGCCGGAGCTGCCGCAGCTGTCGGGCCCGCCGGGCACGCAGGCCGAGGTGGTGGCGCGGTATCTGGCGGCCAACGGCCGCATCGTCGAGGCCGGCATGCGCCTGGTGGCGGTGCGCCTCGATGCGCGCGGCGCCTGGGAGCTGCTGCTCGATAACGGCGTTGGCGTGCGCCTCGGCAGCCGGCAGGTCGATGAGCGCTTCGAGCGCTTCGCGGCCGTGGCGCTGCCACTGATCGTGCAGCGCCCGATGGATATCGCCTACGTGGACATGCGCTACACCAACGGCTTTGCGGTCGGCTGGCGCAACGGCGCTTCGCGGCTGGCCGGAACCCCTGAAACCAAGGCAGGCAGAACCAGTGGCTAAGCGTTCCGAACGGCGTTTGATGGTCGGTCTCGATGTTGGCACCTCCAAGGTGGTGGCCCTGGTCGGCGAACTGGCTGCCGACGGCTCCATCGAGGTCATTGGCCTCGGCTCCCAGCCCTCGCGCGGCCTCAAAAAAGGCGTGGTCGTCAACATCGAATCGACCGTGCAGTCGATCCAGCGCGCGGTCGAGGAAGCGGAGCTCATGGCCGGCTGCGAGATCAACGCGGTGTTTGCCGGCATCGCCGGCAGCCACATCCGCAGCCTGAACTCGCACGGCGTGGTGGCGATCCGCGATCGCGAGGTCGCCCACAGCGACGTCGAGCACGTCATCGAAGCGGCCAAGGCGGTGGCGATACCGGCCGACCAGCGCATCCTGCATGTGCTGCCGCAGGAATTCATCATCGACGGGCAGGAGGGCATCCGCGATCCGATCGGCATGTCCGGTGTGCGCCTCGAGGCCAAGGTGCACATCGTCACCGGCGCCGACAGCGCGGCGCAAAACATCATCAAATGCGTGCAGCGCTGCGGCCTGCAGGTCGAGGACATCGTGCTCGAGCAGCTGGCCTCGAGCTTCGCGGTACTGACCGAGGACGAAAAAGAACTCGGCGTCTGCATCGTCGACGTCGGCGGTGGCACCACCGACATCGCGGTGTTCAGCGGCGGCGCGATCCGCCACACCGCGGTCATCCCGATCGCTGGCGACCAGGTGACCAACGATATTGCCGTGTCGATGCGCACGCCGACGCAATACGCCGAGGACATCAAGATCCGTTATGCCTGCGCGCTGTCGCAGCTCGCCAATCCCGACGAGACCATCGAAGTACCGAGCGTCGGTGACCGGCCGGCGCGGCGCCTCGCGCGCCAGACGCTGGCCGAGATCGTCGAGCCGCGCTACGCGGAACTTTTCAACCTGATCCGCGAGGAGCTCGACCGCAGCGGCTTTGAAGAAGTGATCGCCGCCGGCGTGGTGCTGACCGGCGGCAGCGCCCGCATGGAAGGGGCGATCGAGCTGGCGGAGGAGATTTTTCACGTGCCGGTGCGGCTCGGGCTGCCGCAGCAGGTGCGGGGCCTGGCCGACGTGGTGCGCAACCCGATTCATTCCACGGCCGTGGGGCTGCTGCTGTACGCGCGCGAGAACGCCGCGTCGGCACCGCGCTCCACGGTGCTCAGCAAAGGCGCGCTGGGACGCATAGGCCGCTGGTTTCACGGCAACTTTTGACGATGATTTTTCTGCTTCAACCGACCGAGTAACAGAGGGGCTGACACAATGTTTGAACTAATGGACGCATACAGCCAGAGCGCTGTAATCAAGGTGATCGGCGTGGGCGGCGGCGGCGGCAACGCCGTGTCCCACATGGTGACGGCGGGCATCGAGGGTGTGGAGTTCATCTGCATCAACACCGACGCCCAGGCGCTGAAGGCCTCCAAGGTCAAGACCGCGCTGCAGATCGGCGGCAGCATCACCAAGGGACTGGGTGCCGGTGCTGACCCGGAGATCGGCCGCCAGGCGGCCCAGGAAGACCGCGATCGGATCATGGAGCTGATCCAGGGCTGCGACATGCTGTTCATCACAGCCGGCATGGGCGGCGGTACCGGCACCGGCGCGGCGCCGGTGGTGGCGCAACTGGCGCGCGAGATGGGGATCCTCACGGTCGCGGTCGTGACCAAGCCCTTCGTCATGGAAGGCAGCAAGCGCTCGATGGTCGCCGACCATGGCATTGCCGAGCTGACCAAGAGCGTTGATTCGCTGATCACGATCCCGAATCAGAAGCTGCTGACCGTGCTCGGGCCGACGATTACGCTGCTCGAGGCCTTCAAGTCGGCCAACCAGGTGCTGCAGGGTGCTGTGCAGGGGATCGCCGAGCTGATCACCCGCCCGGGGCTGATCAACGTCGACTTTGCCGACGTGCGCACCGTCATGTCGGAGACGGGGATGGCGATGATGGGCACGGGCGTAGCCAGTGGCGAGAACCGTGCCCGGCTCGCGGCCGATGCGGCGGTGTCATCGCCGTTGCTGGAGGACATCAACCTCTCCGGCGCCCACGGCATTCTGGTCAACGTGACGGCAGGCCTTGACCTTGCGATCGGCGAGTTCGAGGAAGTCGGGCGCATCGTCAAAGAGTTCGCCTCCGAGGATGCGACCGTGGTGGTGGGCACCGTCATCGATCCGGAGATGAGCAAGGAGCTTCGCGTCACCGTGGTGGCCACGGGCCTCGGCTCGAAGGGGCGCGAGCTCAAAACCCCGGTCGTTGCAACGCATCAGCCGCGTATCCCGCCTCGCGTGGAACGGGGCGGCGTACGCGTGGTACCGACGGTGAATGCTTCGCGGCCCGATTACTCGCCGCTCGACACGCCGCCGCGCTTTCGCCGCGCCGTGGCCAACGGCCAAGCGCCGCAGCTGGAGACCGCCGAGGAAATGCTGGATATCCCGGCTTTCCTTCGCGCCCAGGCCGACTGAAAGCGCGGCAACGGGAGCGGATCGATGGCGCCGGCGGTTTCGGCTGTGGTACGGTACGGCCCCAATCTGGGGCATTGGCGGTATTATCCGGCCGGTGTCAGCGGCTCACCTTCGCGGCACCGATCGGTAATCCATCCCCGCAACCACGGCCCGTAGCGGGTCGCCGTATAGACAGTTAAGAGCCGAACATGCTTGGTCAACGTACGCTTCGAAACAGTATCCGCGCGACCGGCGTGGGTCTGCACACCGGCACCAAGGTGCTGATGACCGTGCGGCCGGCGGCGGCCGACACCGGCATCGTGTTCCTGCGCACGGACCTGCCGGGCTCGGCCTTGATTCCGGCGCGCGCCGAAAATGTCGGCGAGACCATGCTCGGCACGACCATCGGCAGCGGCGCGGCGCGGGTCGCAACCGTCGAGCACCTGCTGTCGGCGTTTGCCGGCCTCGGCATTGACAACGCCCAGGTGGATGTCAATGCGCCCGAAGTGCCGATCATGGATGGCAGCGCGGGGCCGTTTGTATTCTTGCTGCAATCGGCCGGCATCGAAGAGCAACCGGTGCCCAAGCGCTTTATCCGCGTTAAAAAGCCGGTGCGCGTGCAAGATGGCGACAAGTGGGCGCAGTTTGAGCCCTACGAGGGTTTCAAGGTCAATTTCGAGATTGAATTTGACCACCCGATCTTCAAGCGCCGGATCCAGAGCGCGACCATGAATTTTTCCACCACGGCTTTTCTCAAGGAGATCAGCCGCGCGCGAACCTTTGGGTTCATGCGCGACCTGGAGAGCATGCGCGCGCGCAACTTAGCGCTCGGCGGCACGCTCGATAATGCGATCGTGCTGGACGATGCCGGCGTGATGAACGAGGACGGCTTGCGTTACGAGGACGAATTCGTCAAGCACAAGATCCTCGATGCGATCGGCGATCTTTATCTGCTCGGTCACAGCCTGATCGGCGAATTCTCCGGCCACAAATCCGGACACGGACTGAACAACCGGCTGCTGCGCACGCTGCTCGCCGATCCCGAGGCGTGGGAAGAGGTCAGCTTCGAGCGCGCGGACCAGGCTCCGATTTCCTACCTGCAGGCCCAGCCCAGTGTGGCGGCCGCACTGGCCTCCTGATTCCGGGCCAGGCGTTAGCCTGACGGCGGCATTATCCGCACACGGATTTTCGACAGCGTGGCATCGCGCGCCTGCAGCAGATTATGTAATTCACCGACGGCATAGCGCAGGCGGTTCGACCAGGCCGCCGATGCAACATAAAGTATCAGCTCATCGTTCTTGGCGACCGCCAAGCTCACGTGGGAGGCGAGTTCCGGAGCCAGTACTTGGCGCAGCCACTGCAGCCAATCGGCCTGGCGGGCCCGCTCGGCGGCCAGGGACCGTAAGGCCGGCTGGCGGTCCAGTAACTCATTGAGTGGGGACATATTTCCCCGGCGCGGCCGCGCGCCCGTGACGAAACGGCGACTTCGGTTCTTGTGCTGGGAGACCTTCTTGGGCATAGTCGATCGCACCGATCAAGGGCAAACCCGCCGAAAGGCGGGGACGCAAAGCCACCGGTCTGACGCGGAGTGCGCTATGACAGCGGGGTTGCCGGCGAACAAGGCTACTGCATTTGCAGAACAACAGGGCGCAACGCGCCCGGTTCGGCATCCGTTGGGCGTTGCGAGGCACCGAAAGCTGGCCGCTCGCATCGCTAGCGGCTGTCGGGAGTTGCCGGCATGAACTTGATCCTGTTTTCGCGCCGCAAGGGCACCGCGCGCCATATCAATCTGTCCCATCCGCTGACCTTCGGCCTGGTGGGGCTGCTGGCCGTAAGCTTCCTGGCCGGGGTGTTTGCGGCCGGCCTGCGTTTAGGTCAGCTGCACCCGGTCTGGAGCTCGAGCGGCACTGCCGCATCGGCGAGCCAGCAAAGCGGCGAGATCGCGACGCTCAAAAGCCAGCTGCAGGACAAAATCGATGCGCTGTCGCTGCGCCTCGGCCAGCTCAATGCCCATCTGATCCGCCTCAATGCGCTCGGCAAGCGGCTGACCGAGATGGCCAATATCAACAGCAGCGAATTTGACTTCGACCACGACCCGCCGCAGGGCGGTCCGGAGTCAGGCGCCGCGGTGCACACAGCCGAACTTGGGGATCTGGGCGGCGAGGTCGACGCGTTTGATGCCAGCATCGATAGGCGCACCGCGCAGTTCTCGGCGCTTGAGGGCGTGCTCATGGGCCGGCAGCTGTCCGATGAGATCAGGCCCTCGGGCCGCCCGGTGCGCGACGGCTACATCTCCTCGTATTTCGGCGCGCGTGCCGATCCGTTCGACGGCGAGGAGGAGTTCCACAAGGGTCTGGACTTCGCCGGCCAGCTGGGCGATGACGTGCTCGCCGTGGCCGCGGGACTTGTGACCTGGGCCGGCCCGCGCGAGGGCTACGGTAACCTGGTTGAAATCAATCATGGCAACGGGCTGGTGACGCGCTACGCCCATGACTCGAGTGTGTTCGTGGCCGTCGGCGACACCGTGCAGCGCGGCCAGACGGTCGCGGCGCTCGGCACCACGGGACACTCCACCGGTCCGCACGTGCATTTCGAAGTGCTCAAAGACGGCCATCAGGTCAATCCGCTCCCCTACGTCGCGCACTGACCGGCCCGAACAATTTCCGCGCCCGCGGGTCTATCCGTACAATACGCCCACCGATCGCTGGGCTGAAAAATAACCCATTGATTTTATAGTCTTTTCTTTAAAGGACCCTTTTTGTGTTGCAGGCGCTGACCCGTTTATTCGGGAGCCGGAACGAACGGCTGGTCAAAGGCTTTTCCAAGCAGGTGCGCGACGCGGCAAGCTTTGAGGCAGCGGTCCAATCCTTGAGCGACGAGGCGCTGCGCGCCAAGACCGACGAATTTCGCGCGCGGCTCAAAGCCGGCGCCACCACCGATGAGATTCTGCCCGAGGCCTTCGCGGTCGTGCGCGAGGCCGCCGTGCGCGTGCTGAAAATGCGCCACTTCGACATGCAGCTGGTCGGCGGTATCGCGCTGCACGAGGGCAAGATTGCCGAGATGCGCACCGGCGAGGGCAAGACGCTGGTCGCGACGCTCCCGGCCTACCTCAATGCGCTCGGCGGCGAGGGCGTGCACATCGTGACCGTCAACGAGTACCTCGCGCAGCGCGACGCGGACTGGATGGGTCCGGTGTACCGCTTCCTGGGCCTGAGCGTCGGGGTAATTCGCGGCCAGCAGGAGCAGGCCGAGAAGCGTGCCGCTTATGCCTGCGATATCACCTACGGCACCAACAACGAATTCGGCTTCGATTACCTGCGCGATAACCTCGCCTACGCGCTGATGGATCGGGTGCAGCGGCCGCTCGCCTACGCGATCGTCGATGAGGTCGATTCGATCCTGATCGATGAGGCGCGCACGCCGCTGATCATCTCGGGGCCCGCCGAGGAAGGCACGGAAATCTACCAGCGCATCAATGCGCTGGTGCCACGGCTCAAGCGCCAGCAAAGCGAGGATGGCCCGGGCGATTTTTCAGTCGATGAGAAAGGCAAGCAGATCCACCTGACCGAAGCTGGGCACGAGCGGGTCGAGGCGCTGATGGTCGAGAGTGGGCTGCTCGGCGAGGGCGAGAGCCTGTACGACGCCGCCAATATCCGTCTGATGCACCATTTGAACGCCGCCATGCGCGCCCACGTGCTGTACAAGCGCGACGTCGAATACATCGTGCGCGGCGGTGAGGTGATCATTGTCGATGAGTTCACCGGCCGGACGATGATCGGGCGCCGCTGGTCCGACGGCCTGCACCAGGCGGTGGAAGCCAAGGAAGGGGTGCGGGTGCGCGAGGAAAACCAGACGGTCGCCTCGATTACCTTCCAGAACTACTTCCGCCTGTACCGCAAGCTCGCCGGCATGACCGGCACCGCCGACACCGAAGCGCCGGAGTTCCTGCAGATTTACGGGCTCGAGGTCGTGGTCATTCCGACGCACCGGCCAATGGTCCGCAAGGATCATTCGGACTTCGTCTATCTGACGCAAAAGGACAAGTTCGAAGCCATCACCAGCGACATCCGCGATTGCGCGGCGCGCATGCAGCCGGCGCTGGTCGGCACGACCTCGATCGAGACTTCGGAGTTTCTTTCCGGCCTGCTGAAAGAAGCGGCGATCGAACACGAGGTGCTGAATGCCAAGCAGCACGAGCGCGAGGCTCACATCGTCGCGCAGGCCGGCCGGCCGGGCTCCGTGACCATCGCCACCAACATGGCCGGTCGCGGCACCGACATCGTGCTCGGTGGCAACTGGGAAGCCGAGCTCGCGGACCTCGGCGCCGCCGCCGATGAGGCGACCCGGGCGGCGGCGCGGGCTGCCTGGCAGGTGCGCCATGATCAGGTGATCGCCGCCGGCGGCCTGCACATCGTCGGCACCGAGCGGCACGAATCGCGGCGCATCGACAATCAGCTGCGCGGCCGATCCGGCCGGCAGGGCGATCCGGGCTCGAGCCGCTTCTATCTGTCGATGGAAGACAACCTGATGCGCATCTTCGGCGATCCGAACCGCACCAAGCGGATGCTGCAGTTTGCCGGCATGCGCGACGGCGAAGTGATCGAAAGCGGCCTGCTCAGCCGCCAGATCGAAAAGGCGCAGCGCAAGGTCGAAGCGCACAACTTCGACATCCGCAAGAACCTGTTGCTGTTCGACGATGTCGCGAACGATCAGCGCAAGGTCATCTATCAGCAGCGCACCGAGATCCTCGGGGCCGATGATCTGAGCGATGCGGTCAGGGGCATGTTCGAGGAAGTGGCGGGCGCGCTGTTCGATGTCCACGTGCCGCCCAACAGTGCGCGGCAGGACTGGGATCTGCCGGGGTTGCGCGAGGCCGTTGGCCGCGACTTCGCGGTCACGGTCGATCCGGAGTTCTGGCTCAAGGCCAAGCCCGATACCGCCGACACGGCGCTGCGCGAGCAGCTGGTGCGAAGCGTCTGGGAGGCCTACGAGCAGAAGGTCGCGCACTATGGCGCGCCGATCATGCGGCAGGTGGAGCGCGATCAGGTGCTGCGCACGCTCGATCAGCACTGGCGCGATCATCTGGCGGCCATGGATTATCTGCGCCAGGGCATCCACCTGCGCGGTTATGCGCAGAAGGACTACCGCTACGAGTACAAGCGCGAGGCCTTCGAGATGTTCACGGCGATGCTCGGTCACGTGAAGGCCGAAGTGGTCTCGCGTCTGGCGCGAGTCGAATTGCGGACCCGGGAGGAGCTCGATCGCGACGAGACCGAGCGGCGCGAGCGGCTGCTGCGTCAGCTCCAGGCCCAGCACGCCGAGGCACAGTCGATCCTGCAGGCCCCGGAGGCGGTGCCGGCCGGTGCCGCCGCGCCCGGCACCGCGGCGGGGCCGGATCCGGCGGCGGCCGCTGCAGCGGCGCCGGCCGCGCCGTTTGTGCGCGGCGAGCGCAAGGTCGGGCGCAATGAGCCGTGTCCCTGTGGCTCGGGGCGGAAGTTCAAGCATTGCCACGGCGCGCTGATCGAGAGCTGAGCTGAGCGCCGGCATGGGACGCTAAAGGCGCGTGGCCGCCGGTGCCGCCAGTGAGTGAGCGCGAGGCGACGCGGGTGGTCGCCGCCGTGCTGCATGACACGGAAGGCCGGGTGCTGATCACGCAGCGGCCGGCGGGCAAATGGCTGGCAGGGCTGTGGGAATTTCCGGGCGGCAAGCTCGAGGGAAGCGAGACCGGGCAGCAGGCGCTGACCCGGGAACTGGCCGAAGAGCTTGGCGTGCGGGTGCTCCGTGCGAGCCGCTGCTTGAGCTGTCGCACGATTACCCCGAGCGGCGCGTGCAGCTCGCGGTCTGGAAGGTACTGGCTTTTGAGGGCGAACCGGCCGGACGGGAAGGCCAGCGGCTCCGATGGCTGTCGCCGGCGGCTTTGTATGCCGAGCCGATGTTGCCGGCGGACTGGCCGATCGTGGACACTTTGGTGAAATTGCAATCGCAGCGAGGATAGGAATCATGGCCCAGGACCCGGGACTTCCGGAAATAACGCTCGACAGCAAGGAGCTTTATCGCGAGGAGGTCTTCACTGACCGCCGCGCCGGCACGGTGCGCCGGCTGGTGCCGATCACGATCGACGGTGCCACCGACGCCGGCCGCAAGGTGCTTTACTCGGGGCAGACGCAGCTTTTGACGCCGGGCGGCGTGCTGCCGCTCGCCTTTGAAATCGACGCCTCGAGCCTTGAGGAAGCCATCCAGCGCTTTCCCTCGGCCGTCAAGCAGGCGCTCGAGCAGGCGATTGAAGAGGCGCGGGAATTTCGGCGCGAGTCGGCTTCGCGCATCGTGGTGCCGGACGTGGCGGGCGCCGGTGGGGCGCTGCCCGGCGGCGGCAAGATCAAGCTTCGCTGAGCATCAGGTGGGCGGTTCGCTGCCGCCGCTTGCGGATCCGGATTCTTCCTCCGGCTGCGCCGGCTCGCCGGGGATGGCGTGCCGCTCGGTCAGCCACGCGCCGAGGTCAATCAGCCGGCAGCGCTCGCTGCAAAACGGCCGGAACGGGAACGCTTCGGTCCATCCGATCGGGCGCTGGCAGGTCGGGCAGCGCATCGGCGGCTCACTTTACGGGCAGCAGGTCAGCGTGAAGGCGATATCGCCATCGGCCTGCTTCGGGCGCGCGTCGATGCTCTGCCATTGCAGGAACCGCAGGCTGCAGCGATAGTGACTGCCGCTGATCTCCGGGTACAGCGGCGAGCCGGCATCGAGCGCGATGCGCAGCAGCTGGTACGGAGTGTCGCGGTCAAAAGTCACGCTGAATACGCCGCCGCGGGCGATCTCGGCGCGGGCGCGGCCGTTTTGCCGCGTCAGCCACAGCAACTCGGCCACGCCGTCGCACAAGGGCCGCAGCAGAGCCGAGCCAGTGCGCAAAGGTGCTCATGCGCGCTTCATCGGTCTGGTTGAGCCAGAAATAATAATCGGGCAGATCAAATTCGCAGGTGCCGCCCGGAATGGCGCTGCGCAGCTTGATCGCGGCCAGAAACTCCGAGTCGCGCAACGGCTGCAGCCAGCCAGTGCCGGCGGCCGCCAGATCCGAGCGAAGGCGCGTGAGGTTGGCCATCAGCTCCCGCAGCCGCACATTGTCGATGCCCGGATGATTCTGATAAGTCGTTCAGCTGCGCCAGGTGCCGCTCCAGCTCCTTGAGCACGTCCGCGCGGATGTCGCCGCGCGCCATGATCGCCAGAATATCCATCAGGCTGTTCATCGCCGCGCGGCTCCCCCAGGAGCTGGCCTTTTCGTTGTGATACAGCGCCTGGTTGTAGAGAAAATCGAGTCGCAGGAAGGTGCGCATGCGCTCGTTGAGCGGCTGCTCGAACACCGTGGCCGTCGCGGCCGTCTGGCTGGAAGCGCTGAGTTCAGGCGCGATCATGAGCCTATTGTGCTTGAGCGCGTCGGCGCCCGTAAATGCTGCCGCTCACAAAGGCGCGGGCCGCCACCGGCGTGTGGCTGCCCATTCAGCCCGATCCGGCACGCGCGCCGGCCATGCGCAGATAGCTTTGGTGCAGTGCCTGCACGGCCTCGGCCAGCGCCACAAGTCGCCCGAGTTCTCGATGACATCGTCGGCCGCCCGCTGGCGGGCCGCGCGGCCGCTCTGCGCCGCCAGCATCGCTTGGGCCTGCCTGGCGTCGATGCCGTCGCGGCCCATCAAGCGGGCGAGCTGCAGCTCCTCCGGGCAATCGATCAGCAGCACCCGGTCGTAGACTGGCCGCCATGTTTTTTTCGACCAGCAGCGGATTGACGATGATCTGGTACGGACCGCGGGCGCGCGGCCGATTGCTCCGAGGCGCGCGCCAGAATGGCGCCCTGGGTGATCGCTTCGAGCGCCTTTAAGGCCGACGGATCCGCGAACACGATCTCGCGCAGCGCGCGCCGGTTCAGGCTGTTGTCCGGGTCGCGCAGCTCGCTCGCCGAAACGCTCGAACACCTGCTCGAGCACGGGGCTGCCCGGGCGCAGCACCTCGCGGCTGATCTGGTCGAGGTCGATGACGGCCGCTCCCAGGCTCTCGAAAATACCGGGCGGCGGTGCTCTTGCCGCTGGCAACGCCACCGGTCAGCCCGACCCGCGCACGGCTTGTCCATGGTCAGCGGCCGTAGAGGCCGAAGATACAGGTGCGACCATTGCGGGCCCCACATCATCGCCAGCCAGCCGGCAGCGGCCAGGAACGGCCCGAACGGAATCGGCACGGTGCGGCCATGCCGGCCGCGTCAGGATCAGCACCACGCCGACCAGCGCGCCGACGGCCGCCGCGGCCAGGATGATCGGCAGCAGCATCTGCCAGCCGAGCCACGCGCCGAGTGCGCCAAGCAGTTTGAAATCCCCGTAGCCCATGCCTTCCTTGCCGGTGAGCCGGCGGAACACCTGATAGACGCTCCAAAGACTCAGGTAGCCGCAGGCCGCGCCGAGCACCGCCGCAGCCGGTGCCACCGGCACCGCCGCGCCCGGTGCCGCGTGCCAGCACGGTGCTCGCCAGCCAGGCCGAGCCACAGCAGCGGCAGCGTCAGCGAATCGGGCAGCAGCTGATGATCAAGATCGATGAACGTCAGCGCCACCAAAAACCAGCTGATGATGATGCCGGCCGCCGCGCTGCTGGTCGGGCCGAAATGCCAGGCCACCAGCGCCGTCAGCGTCGCCGTCAGCAGTCTCGATAGCGGATAGCGGATGGAAATCGGGGTGCCGCATTTGGCGCAGCGGCCCCGCAGCATAAGCCAGCTCAGCAGCGGCACGTTCTGCCAGGCGTGGATCGGGGCTTTGCACGCCGGGCACGCAGAGCGTGGCGCGATCAGATCAAAGCGCTCCGCTGCGGTGGCGGTGGGCGCCGCGCCGTCGAGCTCAGCGCATTGCTGCCGCCACTGGCGCTCGAGCATGATCGGCAGACGGTAGATGACGACGTTCAGGAAACTGCCGACCACCAGGCCGAGCAGCAACGCCAGGCCGACCAACAGCGCCGGTGACTGTGCCAGAAGCTGCAGCACCGTAGCGGCTTTAGCCGACCACGGAACCGAGCTTGAAGATAGGCAGGTACATCGCGATGACCAGGCCGCCGACCAGCACGCCTAAGATCGCCATGATCAGCGGCTCGAGCAGGCTCGACATGCTGTCGACCGCGTTGTCGACGTCTTCTTCGTAGAAGCTGGCCACTTTGCCGGACATGGTATCGAGCGAACCGGATTCCTCGCCGATGGCGATCATCTGCACCACCATGTTCGGAAAAATATCCACGTTTTCCATCGCGCGTTGCAGCCGCTGACCGGTCGCCACCTCATCACGGATTCGCAGTACCGCATCCTCGTAGACAATGTTGCCGCAGGCGCCGGCCACCGAATCGAGTGCCTCGACCAGCGGTACACCGGCCGAAAACATCGTCGACAAGGTACGGGCATAGCGGGCAATCGCCGCCTTGTTCAGGATCGGTCCGATGATCGGAATCTTCAACGACAGCCGGTCAAGGAAGTGGCGCATCCGGCGCGAGCGCTTCTGAAAGTAGAAGAACACGTACACGCCGATAGCGATGACCACGGCAATATAGATGCCCTTGGACTGGATGAACTTGGACAGGTTGATGACCGCCTGCGTAAACGCGGGCAGATCCGCGCCGAAGCCCTTGAACAGGTCTTCGAACTGCGGGATCACGAATACCAGCAGGATGATCGATACGATAACGGCAATGCACAGCACCGCAGCCGGGTAAAACAGCGCCTTTTTCACCTTCTTCTTGATCGCTTCGGTCTTTTCCTTGTAGGTCGCGATTTTCTCCAGCAGCGTATCGAGCGCACCGGCCTGCTCGCCGGCCTCGACCAGGTTCACATACAGGTCGTCAAAGTACAGCGGGTGCTTGGCGAGCGATTCATGGAGCGAGGTGCCGCCTTCGACGTCGGATTTGATGTTCAGCACCAGCTGCTGCACCGACATCTTTTCCAGGCCGCTCGCGACAATTTCGAAGGCCTGCACCAGCGGAATGCCTGAAGCGAGCATCGTGGCGAGCTGCCGGCTGAATACTGCGATGTCTTCGGAGTTGACCTTGCCGCCGGAACCGGGCTTGCCGGATTGCTTCTTAATGCGCGTGGCCGCAACACCTTGGCGGCGCAGCTCCGCGCGCAGGACCTGCTCGCTCGGGGCCAGGCTCTTGCCCTTGATCCGCTGGCCACGCTTGTCCGTGCCCTCCCAGCGCCAGGCGACGTCTTTCTTGAGCCGAACTGCGGCAGTTGCTTGCGCCATAGAATTACTCGACGGTTATCGTGTTGACTTCTTCGAGGCTGGTCATGCCGGCGCGGACTTTTTCCAGTCCCGCGCGGCGCAGATCCCAGACCCCTTCCTTAGCGGCCTGATCGCCGATGTCGATGGCATTGCCGCCGGTCATGATAATGCGCCCGATCGCCTCGGTAACCGGCATGACCTGATAAATGCCGACGCGCCCCTTGTAGCCTTCGGTGCAGTTGGTGCAGCCCTTGGGCCCAAAGATCTGGATGCCCGCGGCAATATCCTCTTCCTGGAAGCCTTCCTTGCGCAGCGCCTCGGCCGGGACGTCGATGCGTTGCTTGCAGCTGCTGCACAGCCGCCGCCCCAGGCGCTGGGCGATGATCAGGCTGACTGAAGTGGCGATGGCGTAGGGCTTGACGCCCATGTCCACCAGGCGCGTGAGGGTCTGCGGCGCATCGTTGGTATGCAGCGTTGAGAGCACCAGGTGGCCGGTCTGGGCGGCCTTGATGGCGATTTCGGCGGTCTCCAGATCGCGGATTTCGCCGACCATGATCACGTCCGGGTCCTGGCGCAGAAAGGCGCGCAGCGCCGCGGCAAAGGTCAGGCCGACCTTGTTGTTGACGTTGACCTGATTGACCCCGGGGAGGTTGATTTCCGCCGGATCCTCGGCGGTCGAAATATTCGTATCTTCCTTGTTGAGGATGTTAAGGCCCGTATACAGCGACACGGTCTTGCCGCTGCCAGTGGGCCCGGTCACTAAAATCATGCCCTGCGGCCGGGCCAGATTTTTCAGGTACAGCTCGCGCTGTGCCGGCTCGTAACCGAGCGAATCGATGCCGAGCATCGCCTGCGCGGAATCGAGGATACGCAGCACGATCTTCTCCCCGAACAAGGTCGGGCAGGTGCTCATGCGAAAATCGATTGCGCGCGTCTTGGACAAGCGCATCTTGATGCGCCCGTCCTGCGGCACGCGCCGCTCCGCGATGTCGAGGCGCGACATGACCTTCAGGCGCGCGGCAATTTTGCCCGCCAGCTGCACCGGGGGCTGCGCCATCTCGCGCAGCACGCCGTCGATGCGCAGGCGCACACGGAATATCTTCTCGTACGGCTCGAAGTGAATATCCGAAGCCCCGCGCCGGATCGCATCGAGCATGACCTTGTTGACGAAGCGCACGATCGGGGCGTCTTCGACGTCATCGCGCGAGACCTCGCCGCCAACCTCATCCTCGCCGCCACTGACCTCGAGCGCTTCGAGGTCCACGCCCTCGTCGTCCGTGAGGCTGGGCATTTGCGCGTCAGCCTGCTCGATGGCCTTATCGAGCACCTGCTGCAGCTTGTCGTCCTCGACCACGATGGCTTCGACAGCGAGGCCCGTCTGGAACTTGATCTCATCGACCGCGTGCAGGTCAGTCGGGTCCGCGACGCCGAGGAACAGTTTCTTGCCGCGCTTGAACAGCGGCAGCACCCGGTGCTTGGCCAGTAGTTTTTCGGACACGAGCCGGAAGGTGTCCGGATCAGTGGACATGGCCGTCAGATCCATCAGCGGTACACCGTATTCGGTGGCCGCGGCGATGGCGATTTCACGGGCGCTGGCCGCGCCGGAATTGACCAGCTGCGTAATGAAGCTGGTTTTTTTCTCAACCGCCGCCAGCATGGCCGCGTGCATCCCGGACTCGTCCACAACACCATCTTCAACGAGGCGCTGCGGCAGCCCTGCCAGGCCGCCGCGATTCGCGTTCACCGCTAAAGAAGCGTTTTCATTCATGGACTTAGAGTAACCTTGGGCCCACAGCGGAAAAACTAGTGTACCCGGAAGTACCCAGCGATCAATGTCAAATCGCTGACCATAGTTGCATATCCGGCCCGGCGGCTTCGTGACTGAGGTCCCATAAAGAGCAACTCTGCCCGCGGCCTGTCTGGGTCGGTCGTTTTGACCGGCAAAAGCCACGCAAGATTGGGGCCTCGCACCGCTTTTTGCGCCCCCAAAAAGCAGCAGCCCCTCCGAAGAGGGGCTGTTGGCCACAGCGATGGCTGTAGCGCCAAACCTTAAGCCGTAAAGCTTAGAGGTGGCAGCTGGTCGGCAGGTACGACGGCCGGGACCGTCGTCGCGTCCGCCCGCGGATAGCGTCAGCAGGGTCGCCGGGATCGGCGCCGTGCCGCAGACCCAGATGACGTCGTTGTTCGAGTCGAGTCCCGGCTGAAAGGTCAGCATTCGGAGCCGGCTCAGCTTGGCGTTCACCTGAGGACCGGCATAGGTAATCATGTATCTCACCACCGGCGCACGACCGTAACGCACCGACACGTACTTGCCAGCTCGTGGCACCCGTGACGGACACGCAACCGGCAAGGCCGGCGGCCGCCGAAGAGGAACAGCCCGGGAACGCGCCGTTCTGGGCATAGTACTCAGAAATGGCCGTCTTCCAGCCAGCCGCGAGGCTCAGGCCTTCCGTGACCTGGGCGCGAATCGTGTAGTTCTGATAGGCCGGGATCGCGATCGCGGCCAGGATGCCGATGATCGCGATCACGATCATCAGTTCGATCAGTGTGAAACCCTTTTGAAGCGTCTTCATATGCCTATAACTCCTGAAATATTGAGGGGTCAGTAAAAAATCCGCGGTCCAAGCGCCGCTAACAGAAACAAAGCAATCGCTGTGCCAATAGCGGCGAACTTTTTGTAAGTATTTGATTTCATACAGAATAAAGATTCTCAAGGCGCGCGATTTAACCTCGTCACTGTCGCCGGATACCGAAAATGGTCGGCGCGGCAAGGGCACAAAGTGACGTGCTGCGTCAGAACGTCGGCGCGGTGTCATGTGTGCCGAGGTACCGAATGCGGGCCAAAGCAAAAGCCCACGCTGGAAGGCACGCTGACCGACGGGCTTCCGTACGGCAGGCCCAAGACATTAGGCGTGGCAGCTGGTCGGCAGGTACGACGGCCGGGACGCGTCGTGGCCGTCGCAGCCGGCGGAGAGTCGTAAGAGTTGCCGGAGTTCGGCGCCGTGCCGCAGACCCAGATGACGTCGTGGTTGGAATCAAGACCTGGCTGAATGGTCAGCATTCGGGCCGGCAGTTTCAACTTGCGCGTTCGCCTGGGACCGGATAAGTGATCACGATCATGGCCACCGGCGGACGACGGCAACCAGCGACACGTACTTGCCGGTCGGAGGCGCCGTTGACCGCGACACAGCCGGCGGCACCGGGGGGCGCGGTGGTCGCACAGGTCGGGAACGTGCCGTTCTGGGCGTAATACTCCGAGATCGCGGTTTTCCAGCCGGCCGCGAGGCTCAGGCCTTCCGTGACCTGCGCGCGGATGGTGTAGTTCTGGTAGGCCGGGATCGCGATCGCCGCCGAGAATACCGATGATCGCAATGACGATCATCAGTTCGATCAGCGTGAAGCCCTTTTGCGGCGTCTTCATATGCGGTTCACTCAGTTAATAATGAATATAGCCCTGCGGCCGATTGTAGCGGGCGCCTGCCGGTCCAAATCCAACGCAGGTCGCAGTTTTTGTCGCGCCGACCCGACAGGACAGGAAGCCGAATCACATATAGGGCTTCAATCCGTGCCTGGCACTACGCACGGGTTGCAGCGCGCCCCGTCGCCGCGCAGTCCGAAGTGGCGGCCCGCGGGCTATTCAATACCCAATTTCTTGACCCGGTAGCGCAACGCGCGAAAGGTCATGCCCAGCAGCTTCGCAGCCGCAGTCTTGTTGTAGCGGGTCTGCTCGAGTGCCCGCAGGATTGCTTCGCGCTCAACGTGCTCGAGCTGCTCGCCGAGCGCCTCGCCGCCCGCGGGGACCGGCCGCGGGCGCCGTCGTGGTCGTCGCGGCGCCGGCCGGGCGCAGCTGCAGATCGGCGGCCTCGATGCGGGGTCCGGCGCACAGCGTCAGGGCGCGTTCCAGAATGTTTTCCAGCTCGCGCACGTTGCCGGGAAAGGCGTATGCGGCGAGCGCTTCGCGCGCGCCGGAGCTCAGCTGCGGCGCCTCCTCAGGCCGCTGGCGGCTCAGGCGGGCGAGAATCACATCGGCCAGGTCCGCGATATCCTCGGCGTGCTCGCGCAGCGGCGGGACGCGCATCTCAATGACGTTGATGCGGTAGTAAAGGTCCTCGCGAAAGCGCCCGGTCGCCACCTGTTCGGCCAGGGTCTTGTGCGTGGCCGAGAGCACGCGCACGTCGATGGGCGTCTCGCGCTGCTCGCCGATGGGCCGGATCGCCTTTTCCTGAATGACGCGCAGGAGCTTGACCTGCATATGCAGCGGCAGATCGGCCACCTCGTCGAGAAACAGCGTGCCACCCTCGGCGCTCTGGATCAGCCCCTGCTTGTCGCTGACGGCGCCGGTAAAGCTGCCGCGGCGATGGCCGAAGAATTCGCTTTCCATCAGCTCGGAAGGAATCGCGCCGCAGTTGACCGGCACGAACGGCGCGGCGCTGCGCGCCCCGAGCCCATGAATCAGCCGCGCGACCAGCTCCTTGCCGGTGCCGGACTCGCCGGTGATGTGCACCGGCGCCTGGCTGCGCGCCACGCGCGCAATCAGTTCGCGCAGGTTCTGCATCGCCATCGAGTGGCCGAGCAGCTGCGGTCCGCGCGCCGCCGATTGCGCGGTATCGGCGCTGTCGGCGAGCCGGATCGCGGCCGCAACCAGTTTGCGCAGCACACCGAGATCGAGCGGCTTGGAAACAAAATCGAAGGCCCCGAGCTTCAGCGCCCGCACGGCCGATTCCACGTTGCCGTGCGCCGTAATGACCGCGACCGGCAATTGCGGCAGGCGCTCCTGGATCCAGGCGACCAGATCCAGACCGTCGCCGTCGGGCAGGCGCATGTCGGTCAGGCACAGATCGAAGCGCTGCGCGGCAAGCTTCTCCCGCGCCTGCGCCAGATTGGCGGCCGCTGCGGTCTGCAGGTTCATCCGCGCCAGCGTCAGGCCGACCAGTTCGACCAGGTCCGGCTCATCGTCGACGATCAGCACCGTGGATTTAGCCATTTGCCAAGCTTAGCCTGCCAGGTGGCGCGCTTCAGCGACCTGGTTCACCGCTCATGGTGGCCGCTGCCCAGCGCAGCGGATCGGAGAATACGAGCCGAAACACGCTGCCGCCGCCGTCGCGATTGGCATGCAGCAAGGTGGCGCCGTTGGATTCGGCCAGTTCCCGGGCGAGGAACAGGCCGAGCCCGGTATTGCGCTCCCCGCGCGTGAAGAACGGCTCGAAGATCCGCTCCCGGTCTTCTTCGGCGACGCCGGGCCCACGATCGGCCACTTCGAGGAACGGCCGGCCGGCGCCGCCCAGGCGTCCGGTACGGATCAGCACCGGCTCGCTCGCATGGGCCGACTGGCCGTGCAAGAGCGCGTTCTGGCACAGGTTCCAGACGATCTGATGCAGCTGGTCCGGGTCGACCTGCACCTCGGCGCTGCTGGCCGTGTGCAGCTGCTTGAGCTGCTCGGGCGGGCACTGCACCGTCGCGCAAAACTCGGTGCAGAACTGGCTGCACCAGTCCGACAGCGTGATGCGCTCGGGCCGCGGCAGTTCGCGACGCGAGAGGCGCAGCACGCTGTCGATGATGGCGCTGACCCGCTTGGCATTGGCGCGCATGATCTCGGTCAGGCGCCGCTCCTCGGGCCCAAGCTCGCCGGACTCGCCGAGCAGCTCAGCGGCGTGGCTCATCGCGCCGACCGGATTGCGGATCTCGTGGGCGATGCTGGCACTCAAGCGGCCGAGCGCGGCGAGCTTGGATTGCTGCACCTTGACGGCGATCAGGCCGGTGTCTTCGAGAAATGCCAGTACCGGTGTCGGCTCGGTAACGCCCAAGGGCACGAAGTGCGGCTCCAGCACCCGTGCGCCATCGACGGCCGTGAGCGTGCCGCCCGGATCGGCGCTTGCGTGGCGCTGCCGCCAGGTCGCCAGCAGGTACAGGAGCCGCGGCGAGACTTCGCCGAGCAGCGCGCCGGGCACGGCGGCGGTTTCGCCGAGCAATTGGGCGGCCGATTCATTGATCAGCCGGATCCGGTCGGTCGGATCGATGACCAGAATGCTCTCGCGCAGATGCTGCACGATGTACTGGGACAGCTGCGCAAGATTGGCAAGATCAATCTCCTGGCGCCGCACCAGCGCCTCGCTGTCGCGCAGGCGCGTGGCCACTGGCCACGAGACCAGCGCCACCAGAAACACCACCACGCCCATCAGACCGGTCAACGGGTAATCGCCGGCGAAGGCGAGGCCGTTTAACTGCAAGGCGATCTGCTGGGCCAGGATCGCGAGCGAGCCGATCGAGGCGACCAGCAACGAGTCCTGCCGGTCCGCCAGCAATCCCATGGCGCCGACCGGAATGACCAGCAGGATCGCCAGGCCGCTGGTGACGCCGCCGCTGGTGTACAGCAGCATCGCGATGGCTGCGGTATCCACCAGCGCGTAGCACAGCACCAGCAACCGCCGGCTCGACCAGCGCCGCGCGTTGACCGTCAGCACGATACCAAGGACGAAGTACACCGCGAGCGTCAGCACGAACAGCTGCGGCATCAACGCGCCGAAGGCCGGCGTCGGCAGCGTGAGCCAGTGCACCGCGAGCAATACCAGCGCCGCCAGCAGGCGGTACAGATTGGCCAGGCCGACAATCCGCCCGGCCAGATCGGCGTGTTGCTGACTTGCGGCGCTCGGCGGCATCGGCTCGGGACTGTAACATTCTTTGCCGCATCGCCGCCGTCCGGCAGGTAGCGCTGGCCTGGGGCCCTCGATTTAGCGACAATCGCAGCAGCATTTTTTCGATGTCGCGGCCGGGCGCTAATGAACCTTCACGAATACCAGTCCAAGAAAATTCTGGCGAGCTACGGTGTGGCGGTTCCCGCCGGCCAGGTGGCGAGCACGGCCGCTGAGGCCGTGGCCGCGGCACAGGCGGTGGGCGGCAGCGTCTGGGTGGTCAAGGCACAGGTGCATGCGGGCGGTCGCGGCAAGGCCGGCGGCGTCAAGCTGGTCCGGGATCTGGACGCCGTGCGCGCCGCCGCCGCCGGGATGCTCGGCACGCGGCTCATCACGCCGCAGACCGGCGCCGCCGGATTGCCCATCGAGCGCGTCTACGTCGAGGCCGGCTCGGCGATCGAGCGCGAACTGTATGTCAGCCTGACGCTCAACCGCGAACGCGGGCGCGTCGCGGTGGTCGCCTCCAGCGCCGGCGGCATGGATATCGAGGCGGTGGCCGCCGAGCACCCGGAGCAGATTCTGACGGTGGCCGTGCACCCGGCGGCGGGCCTGCAGCCCTACCAGTGCCGGCTGCTGAGCTTCGGGCTCGGACTCCCCAAGGCGCAGGCCGATCAGCTGCAGGCGCTGCTGCTCGCGCTGTACCGGCTGTACGGTGAAAAGGACGCCAGCCTGATTGAGATCAATCCGCTGATCGTCACCAAAAGCGGCCAGCTGGTGGCGCTCGACTGCAAGCTCGACATCGAGAGCAACGCGCTGTTTCGGCAGGGGGAACTCGCGAAGCTGCGCGATATCGGTCAGGAGGATCCGGCCGAGTACCGGGCCAGCCAGCACGACCTCAACTATGTGTCGCTCGAGGGCACGATCGCCTGCATGGTCAACGGCGCGGGCCTCGCCATGGCGACCATGGATCTGATCAAGCTGCATGGCGGCTCGCCCGCCAATTTTCTCGACGTCGGTGGCGGCGCGACGGCCGAGCGCGTGACCGCCGCCTTCGAGCTGATCCTCTCCAATCCCAAGGTGCGTGCGATCCTCGTCAATATCTTTGGCGGCATCGTGCGCTGCGACCTGATCGCCGACGGGATCATCAACGCCGTGCATAAGGTAGGCGTGAAGGTGCCGGTGATCGTGCGGCTCGAGGGCACCAATGCCAAGCAGGCGCGCGCCACGCTCGCGCAAAGCGGACTTGACATCATCGCCGCGACCGATCTGACCGATGCGGCAAAAAAGGCCGTCGCCGCGGCGCGCTAGCGGCCTCGCACACCGCCAAGGCGAGCGCGCCGGCATGAACTTTAAGCAACGGATAACAAATGAGCATTCTGGTTAATAAGCGCACCCGGGTGATCTGCCAGGGATTTACCGGCAAGCAAGGCACCTTCCACTCCGAGCAATGCCTGGCTTATGGCACCCGGCTGCTCGGTGGCGTGACACCGGGCCGTGGCGGCGATCGGCACCTCGGGCTGCCGGTGTTCGACACGGTGCGCGACGCGGTGGCCAGGACCGGGGCGACCGCGAGCATGATTTACGTGCCGGCGCCCTTCGCGGCCGATTCGATTCTCGAGGCCGCCGATGCCGGCATCGAGCTCATCGTCTGCATCACCGAAGGCCTGCCGGTGGCCGACATGATCAAGGTCAAGGCGGTGCTGGCCGGGAGCGGTACGCGGCTGATCGGACCGAATTGCCCGGGCATCATCACGCCCGACGAGTGCAAGATCGGCATCATGCCGGGCTTCATTCATCAGCGCGGCTGCATCGGCATCGTCTCGCGCTCCGGCACGCTGACCTACGAGACGGTGTTTCAGACCACCAATAACGGGCTTGGGCAGAGCACCTGCGTCGGGATCGGCGGCGATCCGGTCCGCGGTATGAATTTCATTGACGTCATCGAGCTGTTCGAGCGCGATCCGCAGACCGCGGGGATCATCATGGTCGGCGAGATCGGCGGCAGTGACGAGGAGGCGGCCGCCGCTCATATTCACCGTTTCGTGTCCAAGCCGGTGGTCGCCTATATCGCCGGTGTGACCGCGCCGGCGGGCAAGCGCATGGGGCATGCCGGCGCCGTGATTGCCGGCGGCAAGGGTACGGCAGCGGATAAATATGCGGCGCTTGAGGCCGCCGGCGTCAAGACCGTGCGTTCGCCGGCCGAGCTCGGCAGTGCCATGCTGGCGCTGCTGAAGCCGCGGCGCGCGCCGCTTAGGCGTCCACCGGCGGTGAAGCGGACCGCGATTGCTAAACCGTCGGCAACAAAGCCTAAACGCGCCGCGCACCGGGCTGGGCCTAAGCGCGCCCGCAGCCCCGCCAAGGCGAGCAGCCGGCGCACGGCAGCGCGGCGCCGCTCGCGGCCGGGCGGCCGCCGGCGCTGAGGCGCCGCCGGGTCCCCATGGCGCAGCATCCGCCAAGGTGCCGGCAGCGATGAGCGCCGGCGCGCCGCTGACGCTGGCGCTCGCCCAGTCGAATCTGCTGGTCGGCGACGTGCAGGGCAATCTGCGCCGCGTCATCGAGGCCGCAAAGCGCGCGCGCGATGAGTTCGGGGCCGAACTCGTGGTCTATCCGGAACTGACGCTGTCGGGCTACCCGCCCGAGGATCTGCTGTTTCACCGCGGCTTTCGCCGCCATATCGATCGGGCCCTGGAGGAGCTGCGGCGCGACCGCCAGGGCATTGCGATGCTGGTCGGCTATCCGGAATATGTGGGCACGGAGATCTACAACAGCGCCGCCGTGTTTCGCGACGGCGAGTTGCTGGCGCGGCACCGTAAATGGGTGCTGCCCAATTACCGGGTGTTTGATGAGAAGCGGTATTTTCGTGCCGGCAGTGAGGCGACGACACTGGATCTCGGTGGCTATCGCCTCGGCGTGCTGGTGTGCGAGGACGTGTGGGAGCCGGCGCCGGCACGCGCCTGTGCGGCCGCCGGTGCCGAAGCGCTGCTGGTGCTGAACGCATCGCCGTACGAGATCCACAAGCAGCGTGAGCGGGAGAGCATCGCGCGTGATCGGGTGCGCGAGACCGGCCTTGCCATGGTCTACGTCAATCTGGCGGGCGGTCAGGACGAGCTGGTGTTCGACGGCAACTCTTTTGTAATGGACCCGGGCGGGGAGCTGGCGATGCGCGCGCCGGCGCATGAGGAAGGGCTTTACGCCGTGCAGTTCGAACGCAGCGGCGGGCGCATGGTGCCGGTGGCCGGGACGGTTGCGCCGGAGCTCAGTGACGAGGCGAGCGTCTACCAGGCCCTCGTGCTCGGCGTGCGCGATTACGTGCGCAAGCATGGCTTTCCCGGCGTGGTGATGGGCCTGTCGGGCGGCGTCGATTCGGCGCTGACGCTGGCTATCGCGGTGGACGCGCTCGGGGCCTCGCAGGTGCAGGTCGTCATGATGCCGTCGCGCTACACGGCCGACATAAGCCGCGAGGACGCACAACAGCAGGCGCGCACCTTAGGCGTGCAGTTCAGCACCATATCGATCGAGAGTATGTTCGAGTCAACGCTCGGCGCACTGCAGGAAGCGTTTGCCGGCCGGGCGCCCGATGCGACCGAAGAGAATATCCAGGCCCGCTGCCGCGGCGTGCTGTTGATGGCGATCTCGAATAAGACCGGCCGCATGCTGCTCACCACCGGTAACAAAAGCGAGATGGCGGTCGGTTACGCCACCTTGTACGGCGACATGGCGGGCGGCTTTGCGCCGATCAAGGATTGCAGCAAGCAGCTGGTGTACCGCCTGGCCCACTACCGCAACGGCATCAGCCCGGTTATTCCGCCGCGGGTCATCGAGCGGCCGCCCACCGCAGAGTTGCGGTTCGACCAGAAGGATACCGACTCGCTCCCGCCTTACGAAGTGCTGGATCCGATCCTCGAGGCTTTCATCGAGGAGGATCTGTCGGTGGAGGAAATCTGTGCGCGCGGCTTTGACCGGGCGATCGTTGTGCGGGTGCTGAATCTGGTTCAGCGCAACGAGTACAAGCGCCGGCAGGCGCCGCCCGGCGTGCGCGTGAGCCGCCGCGCCTTCGGGCGCGACTGGCGCTACCCGGTTACCAGCGGCTATCGCCGCTAGAAGCCACTACCACAGCCGCCACCACGGCCGTTTGCCGCTGCTGTCGGTCACCGAGCCCGGCACTGTGGCACTGTTGTCATAGACGATCTTGCCGCCCGGGTAGTTGTCGGCGTACACGCGGTCGACATTGGCCTTCAGGTCGGCAAGTCCCAGCCGCGCATAGCTGTTGCTCATGATCTGCAGCGCTTCGGGCATTACGGTGGCGCCGTCGTATTCGCTGATGATGTGCTCGGCGCGCCGCGCCGCGGCCAGGTACGCGCCGCGCCGGTAGTAGTAGCGCGCGACGACCATCTCGTACTGTGCGAGCCGGTTGCGCAGATAAATCATGCGGCGCAGGGCGTCGTGGGCGTAGATGCTCTTCGGGTACTGGGTCACCACGGTGTTGAATGCGGCAATTGATTTCAGCGCGGTGGTCGGCGGGCGCTTGGCCATATCAACGCCAAACCACTTCTCCAGCCAGTTGGGAATCCGCTCGTAGTCGATCATGCCTTTCATGTACCAGGCGTAGTCGACGCGCGGGTGGGTGGGGTTTTCGCGCAGAAACTGATCGGCCGCATCGTCGGCCGACTCGGTCTCGCCTTTGCGGTAGTACACGTAAATCAGATCGAGCCGCGCCTGGCGGGCCTGATCAGTGAAGGGAAAGCGCGCGGCCAGCGCCTCGTAATTTTTGATGGCGTACTGGTAATCGCCGTTGTCCATTGCCTTGCGCGCATTGCTGTACAGCTTTTGGACCGAGGCACGGTTCAGATCGCGGTCAGTAGTGTGGCAGCCGGCCAGCAGCAGCACGCTGCCGGCGGCGGCGATGCACAGCGCGCGGATCATGGTTACGGAGACGGCCGAGTGGGGCATCGCATTGAGACCTGGCAGGACAATGGAGCAGTATAACCAATATGGATGTTCCGACTCCGACCGCCTGATGTCCGCCAAGTTCCAGACGCATGCGATCGAGCTGCCGGCCTCGGCCAGGGGCCTGAGGCTCGACCAGGCGCTGGCCGCGCAGTGGCCGCAGTACTCGCGCGCGCGGATCCAGCGCTGGATCCGCGCGGGCGCGCTCACCGTGGGTGGCGCCACCGCGCGCCCGCGCGATGCCGTGTTCGGCGGCGAGCAAGTGCAGCTTAAGGCCGATTTCCCGCCCGACCGGCAGGTCGAGCCCCAGGCGCTGCCGCTCGCGATTCTTTACGAGGATCCGGCCATCATCGTGATCAACAAGCCAGCGGGCCTTACGGTGCATCCCGGCGCCGGTCAACCCGACGGCACCTTGCAAAATGCACTGCTCGCCCATGATCCGGCGCTCGCCGAGGTGCCGCGCGCCGGAATCGTGCACCGGCTCGACAAAGATACCAGCGGTGTGCTGGTGGTCGCCCGCACGCCGCAGGCGCACACGGCGCTGGTGGCGGCGCTGCAGCAGCGGCAGGTCGGACGCGAATATCTGGCCGTGTGCGTCGGCGCGCCGACCGCGGGCGGACGGATCGAGGCGCCGATCGGCCGGCATCGCACGGCCCGCACCCGCATGGCCGTGCGTGGTGATGGGCGCCGCGCCGTCACCCATTACCGCGTCCAGGAGCGCCTCGGCGCTCACACGCTGCTCAGGATTGAGCTTGAGACCGGCCGCACGCACCAGATCCGCGTGCACCTCGCGCATGTCGGCCTGCCCATCGCAGGCGATCCGGTCTACGGCGGCCGGCGCCAGAGCGGCGACGCGGCGCGGGCCAATTTCGCGCGCCAGGCGCTGCATGCGCGCCGCCTGACGCTGATCCACCCGACGACGCACCGGCGTCGCGTGTTTGTGGCTCCGCTCCCTGAGGATCTGCGCCTCCTGATCGCCAAGCTCCGTGCGGCGCACCGGAGCGCGGCATGAGCAGCGGGGCGCTTGAGGTCTGCTGGCCGGTGGCTGCGCCCGTGCGCGCCGTCTGTACCCAGCGCCAGGGCGGCGTCAGTGACGCGCAGTACCGCTCATTGAACCTTGCCACCCACGTTGGCGATGAGCCTGAACGCGTGGCCGAGAACCGTCGCCGGCTGCGCCGGCAGTACGCTTTGCCGGCAGAACCTGTGTGGCTCGAGCAGGTGCATGGCGTGCAGGTGGCCTGCGTCGATCAACCCGGCGCGCCCCTGGTAGCCGACGCTGCGGTGACGCACCGCCCCGGACAGGTGCTGGCGGTGCTGGTGGCCGACTGTTTACCGGTGCTGTTGGCTTCGCGCGATGGCGATGTCGTGGGTGCAGCTCACGCCGGCTGGCGGGGCCTCGCCGCTGGGGTGCTCGAGGCCACGGTCGCGGCCTTGGGCGTGGAGCCTGAGCTGCTGTGCGCGTGGCTCGGACCGGCGATCTGCGCGGCGCATTTCGAGGTTGGCGATGAAGTGCGGAACGCGTTTGCGCTGCATGATCCTGAGGCCGTACGGGCTTTCACGCTCAACGCACGGGGCCGCTGGCAGTGCGACCTGCAGGCGCTGGCGCGGCAGCGCCTGGCAGCCCTCGGCGTGCACACCGTGGCCGGCTGCCCGCCCTGCACTTATGCGGAAGGCGAGCAGTTCTTCTCCTTTCGGCGCGACGGCCAGACGGGACGCATGGCGGCCCTGATCTGGATCGATCCGCAGCCGGCCTGAATATTCGTGCCGCCGGCAATGATCATTGATCTGACTGGATTGCCTGCCGCAGCGGGTCGCTGGCGATGAGTGCACTGCCGTGGATCGTGACTGCGACGCTGCTCGGCGGTGTGCTCAGCGCGGCACTTGCGAGCGCGTTTTTGCTGCTGCCGGCCGCGCGCCGCAACGCGGCGCTGCCGCAAATGATCAGTTTTGCGACCGGCGCGATGCTGGCGGCGGCGTTGCTGGATCTGCTGCCCGATGCGCTGGCCGCGGCCGGCCCCGCACACGTGCAGCTGGTCGGCGCCTGCGTACTGGCCGGGATCGGCTTGTTCTTCGTGCTCGAGAAGCTGGTGCTCTGGCGTCACAGTCACAGCGAGGATCTGGCTGAGATCGATCAGCTGCGGCGGCAGGCGGCCGGCTGGATCGTGCTGTTCGGTGACGGGATGCACAACGCCTTTGACGGCGTGTTGATTGCGGCGGCCTTTCTGACCGACGTGCGGCTCGGACTGGTCACGACGCTCGCCATCACCGCGCACGAGATTCCGCAGGAACTTGGCGATCTGGCCGTACTGCTGCATGCCGGCATGAGCCCGGTGCGCGCGATGGTGTTCAACCTCGCGAGCAGCCTGACCTCGATCATCGGCGGCCTGATCGGCTACTTCGCCCTGCGCCACACGCTCGGGGTGCTGCCGTATGCGGTGGCGGTCGCGGCCGCCTCGCTGATCTACGTTGCGGTTGCCGACCTGATTCCGGGACTGCACCGGCGGGTAGACCTGCGCGGCGGGATCTGGCAGGTCCTGTTGATCGGCGCCGGGGTCGCGGTCATCGTGGCAGCACAACAGCTCCTCGGTTGATCTGAAAGTCGATGCGAACGGCGCAACCTTAGTCTTGAATTTGGCGCATCCAGACCCCAAAAACGGAGCCGTTAGGCTTGATTTTCAAGGAAAAACCCGATGCGGATGGATAAGCTGACAAGCCGCTTCCAGAGCGCGCTGGCCGATGCCCAGTCCCTGGCCGTTGGCCGGGACAACCAGTTCATCGAGCCGGCGCACGTGCTGCTGGCGATGCTCGATGCGAGCGGCGGCAACATCCGGCCGCTGCTGGCCAAGACCGGCGCCGACGTGGCCAAGCTGCGTTCCCTGCTGATCGAGGCGCTGGAGCGGCTGCCCACGGTCGAGGGCCGCGCGGGCGAAGTGCATGTCTCCAATGACCTGACGCGACTGCTGAACGTCACCGACAAGCTCGCGCAGCAGCGCGGCGACCAGTTCATTTCGAGCGAGCTGTTCGTGCTGGCCGCGTTCGAGGACCGCGCGACGCTCGCGCGGATCCTGAAGGAGTGCCGTGTGCAGCGCGCCGCGGTGGAAAAAGCCATCGAGGAAGTACGCGGCGGCGAGCAGGTCAAGGACGCCGGTGCCGAGGAGCAGCGCCAGGCGCTGGAAAAATATACGGTCGATCTGACCGAACGGGCCCGCGCCGGCAAGCTCGATCCGGTCATTGGCCGCGACGATGAGATCCGCCGCACGATCCAGGTGCTGCAGCGGCGCACCAAGAACAACCCGGTGCTGATCGGCGAGCCGGGCGTCGGCAAGACCGCGATCGTCGAGGGCCTGGCGCAGCGCATCGTCAATGGCGAGGTCCCCGAGGGCCTCAAGCACAAGCGCATTCTTGCCCTCGACATGGGCGCGCTGATCGCCGGCGCCAAATTCCGCGGCGATTTCGAAGAGCGGCTCAAGGCGGTGCTCAGCGATCTGTCCAAGCAGGAAGGACAGGTCATCCTGTTCATCGATGAGCTGCATACGATGGTCGGCGCCGGGCGCGCCGAAGGCTCGATGGACGCGGGCAATATGCTCAAGCCGGCGTTGGCGCGCGGCGAACTGCATTGCGTCGGCGCCACGACGCTCGACGAGTACCGCAAATACATTGAGAAGGACGCGGCGCTGGAGCGGCGCTTCCAGAAGGTGCTGGTCGATGAGCCTTCGGTCGAAGACACGATCGCCATCCTGCGTGGCCTGAAAGAGCGTTACGAGGTGCACCACGGCGTCGAGATCACGGATCCGGCGATTGTGGCGGCCGCGACGCTCTCGCACCGTTATATCTCCGACCGCCAGCTGCCCGACAAGGCGATCGACCTGATCGATGAAGCGGCGGCGCACATCCGCATGGAGATCGACTCGAAGCCCGAGGCACTCGATAGGCTCGAGCGACGCATCATCCAGCTGAAAATTGAGCAGGAGGCGCTGAAGAAGGAAACCGACGATGCCTCGCGCCGCCGGCTGGCGACGCTGCAGGAGACGCTGCGCGGGCTTGAGCGTGAGTACGCGGATCTCGAGGAGATCTGGAAGGCGGAAAAAGCCTCGCTCCAGGGCGCCGCCAAAGTCAAAGAGGAGTTGGAAAAACTGCGCGTCGAACTCGACAGCGCGCGCCGCGCGAGCGACCTGACGCGCATGGCAGAGCTGCAGTACGGCAAGATCCCGGAGCTGGAAAAACGCCTCAAGCAGGCACAAAGCGCCGAGTCGCAAACTCCCCAGCTGGTGCGCAACAGCGTCACGGAGGAGGAGATCGCGGAAGTTGTTTCCAAGTGGACCGGCATTCCGGTCAGCAAGATGCTCGAGGGCGAGAAGGAAAAACTGCTGCGCATGGAGGAGGCGCTGGAAAAGCGCGTCATCGGCCAGGACGAGGCCGTGCGCATCGTCGCCAACGCCATCCGGCGCTCGCGCGCGGGCTTGAGCGATCCGCGCCGCCCCAACGGCTCGTTCCTGTTTCTCGGGCCGACCGGCGTCGGCAAGACCGAACTGTGCAAGGCGCTGGCCGAGTTCCTGTTCGATACCGAGGATGCGATGGTGCGCATCGACATGTCGGAGTTCATGGAAAAGCACTCCGTGGCGCGGCTGATCGGCGCGCCGCCGGGCTACGTCGGCTATGAGGAAGGTGGCTACCTGACCGAGGCGGTGCGCCGCCGCCCGTACGCCGTGGTGCTGCTCGATGAGGTGGAGAAGGCGCACCCGGACGTGTTCAACGTGCTGCTGCAGGTGCTCGATGACGGCCGGCTGACCGATGGTCAGGGCCGCACGGTCGATTTTCGCAACACCGTCATCATCATGACCTCGAACCTCGCCTCCAACGTCATTCAGGAGCTCGCGGGGGAGGGCAATTATCAGCGCATGAAGAACGCGGTCATGGAAGTCGTGCAGCAGCATTTCCGGCCCGAGTTCATCAACCGCGTCGATGACATCGTGGTATTCCATCCGCTCGGCACTGAGCAAATTAGGGCCATCGTCGACATCCAGCTGGCTTACCTGCGCCGCCGGCTGATCGAGCGCGACATGGACCTTACGCTCGATGAGAAGGCCCGCGACTCGCTTGGCGAAGCCGGATTCGATCCGGTCTACGGGGCGCGGCCACTGCGCCGCGCGATCCAGCAGCAGGTCGAAAACCCGCTGGCGCAGCAGCTGCTGGCCGGAAAGTTCGGGCCAGGGGATCGCATCCAGGTGACGGTCCGCGACGGCCAGCTGGCCTTCGCCAAGATGCGTTAAGTGAGCGGCGATGCCGCAACCCCTATAATCGGGGTTGTCGGCTTTGCCAGGGACTGTCATGCCTATTTACGAATACCAGTGCGCCGAGTGCGGTTTTTACCTCGAGGTGATGCAGAAAATCAGCGACGGACCGCTGAGGAAGTGCCCCTCCTGCGGGCGCTCGCGGCTCAAACGGCTGATCTCCGCCCCGGTGTTTCGGCTCAAAGGCTCCGGCTGGTACGAGACCGACTTTAAATCCGACAAGGAAGGCAAGCGCAACCTGGCGCCCAGCGCCGAGCGGGAAGAGGCCAAACCGGCGGCAACGACCGAGACCGCCGCGGCAACCAAGACGGATTCGACCACGCCGGCGCCGGCGGCCGCGGCGAAGCCGGCCACGCCAGCGCCTGCCGAGTCAGGCAGCCGCCGCGGGCGGACCACTAAAGTCACGGCGGCGGCCAAGCGGGCTGTCAGGCGCCCCACCGCCAAACCCAAACGCGGTCAGCGCCGGTGAAGCGTCAGCCGTGGATGATCCGCGCGCGGCTGCTTAGGAGCCTGCGCCGTTATCTGATGGCCGGATTGCTCATCTGGCTGCCGATCCTCGCCACGGTGCTGGTGGTGCGCTTCATTGTCGGGCTGCTGGATCAGACCCTGCTGCTGTTTCCGAGGCAGCTGCGGCCCGAGCAGCTGTTCGGCTTCTCGGTCCCGGGACTGGGCGCACTGATCGGGCTGCTGGTGGTGCTGCTGACCGGCGTGCTGGTCACCAATTTCATCGGTCGCTTCCTGGTGCGGATCTGGGAAGAGTGGATGAACCACATTCCGTTTGTCCGCGCCATTTACAGCGGCGTCAAGAGCTTCTCCGAGACCGTACTGACGAACAAAGGCAGCTCCTTTAAGAAGGTGCTGCTGGTCGAATACCCGCGGCGCGGTACCTGGAGCATCGGGTTTCAGACCGCCACCGACATCGTTGAGATCACCCGGCATGTTGCCGAGGCGCAGGTGTGCGTTTTTGTTCCGACCACGCCGAATCCGACCTCGGGATTTATTTTCCTGGTGCCGCGCGCCGAAGTGATTGAGCTGGACATGAGCGTGGATGCGGCGCTCAAAATGATCGTGACGCTCGGCGTCGTCACGCCGGCGAGCGCCCGCGCAGCGCACGGCGCCGCCGAGTCGGCGACCGGCCCGCACCCGCGACTGGCGCAGCCGCCCGGCGCCTGAGCCCCAACGGCCGGCGGCGCCGGCGGCCATGCCTTAGCGCTTGGTTGCACGTCGCTTGGGGCGCCCGTAACATGCCGCGCCTTGCCGGCTAAAGCGGCGCTAATTGCTGGATGGAATGCCCCTTGCCGATGCGGACTCATTCTTGCGGACAGGTCAACGATCAGCTGATCGGTGAACGCATTGCGCTGGCCGGCTGGGTGCACCGGCGGCGCGATCACGGCGGCGTCATATTCATCGACATCCGCGATCGCGACGGACTGGTGCAGGTGGTCTGCAATCCGGACAACGCGGCGGTGTTTGCGATCGCCGAAAAGCTGCGCAACGAGTTCGTGATCCGCGCCAGCGGCCTGGTGCGGGCGCGTCCGGCCGGCACGGTCAATGCCAATCTCGCCTCCGGCCAGGTCGAGCTGCTGGCGGCAGAACTGCAGCTGCTCAACCGCGCCGATCCGCTGCCATTTCAGCTCGATGAGAACGTCGGCGAAGAAGTGCGGCTGCGGTACCGTTATCTGGATCTGCGCCGCGAGGTCATGAGCCAGCGCCTGCGGCTGCGCCACGCCATCACCCGCGCCATGCGCAGTTTTCTCGACGCGCACGGCTTCATCGACATCGAAACGCCGATGTTGACCAAGGCCACCCCGGAGGGTGCGCGCGATTATCTGGTGCCGAGCCGCACCCATCCGGGCAAGTTCTTCGCGCTGCCGCAATCGCCGCAGCTGTTCAAGCAGCTGCTGATGATCGGGGGCTTCGAGCGTTACTACCAGATCGTGCGCTGCTTTCGCGACGAGGACCTGCGCGCCGACCGGCAACCGGAGTTCACGCAGCTCGATATCGAGACCTCGTTCCTCGAGCAGAACGAGATCATGGTGCTGATTGAGGAGCTTATCCGCAGGCTCTTTGCCGAAGTGCTCGACGTCAAGCTGCCGGCGCCGATACCGCGCATGAGCTACGCCGAAGCGATGCGCCGCTATGGTTCTGACAAACCAGATCTGCGCGTGCCGCTCGAACTCGTAGACGTCGCCGATCTGGTCGGCGGTTGCGACTTCAAGGTGTTTGCGGCGCCGGCCGCCGATCCCAACGGCAGGGTCGCGGCGCTGCGCGTGCCCGGCGGCGGGGCGCTGAGCCGCAAGGAACTCGATGACTACACCGCCTTTGTCGCCCGCTACGGCGCCAAGGGCCTGGCTTACTTCAAGATCAACGAAGCCGCCAGGGGGCGGGATGGCCTGCAATCCCCGATCGTCAAATTTCTGAGCGATGACGCCATTAGCGGGATCGTCTCGCGCACCGGCGCGCGCGACGGGGACCTGATCTTCTTCGGTGCCGACCAGGCCCATACGGTCAATGATGCCCTGGGGGCGTTGCGGCTCAAGGTGGCGCAGGACCTCAAGCTTAGCGAGCCAGGCTGGCGGCCGCTCTGGGTGACGGATTTTCCGATGTTCGAGTGGGACGCCGAGGCGAAGCGCTGGGTCGCGATGCATCACCCGTTTACTGCACCGGTCGTGGCCGATGCGGCGGCGCTGCGCGCCAATCCCGGCGCGGCCATCGCGCAGGCCTATGATCTGGTGCTCAACGGCACGGAGCTCGGCGGCGGCTCGATCCGCATCCACCAGCAGGAACTGCAATCGATGGTCTTTGAGCTTTTGGGCATCGGCGCTGACGAAGCCCGCGCCAAGTTCGGCTTTCTGCTCGATGCGTTGCGCTTTGGAGCGCCGCCGCACGGCGGCATCGCGTTCGGACTGGACCGGATCGCCATGCTGATGGCCGGCGCCGAGAGTATCCGCGACGTCATTGCCTTTCCCAAAACCCAGACGGCTGCCTGCCCGCTCACCGATGCCCCGGCCGAAGTCAGCGAGGCGCAACTGCGCGAGCTTCATATCCGGCTGCGGCCACCACCCGCCAGCAGCTGATGGGCGCACCGGCGCTGGTCTACGTGCACGGCCTGTGGGTGTCGGGGCGCGAGGCGTTTCTGTTCAGGAAGCGGCTGGTCGATCGCGGCTACGCCTGGCACACCTTCGAATACGCCTCCACGCTCAGTGACATGCCAGCCATTGCCGCAGCGCTCGCCCGCTTCGTGGCTGATCTTGGCGCCGAGCGCGTCCACCTGGTGGGCCACAGCCTCGGCGGTCTGGTGATCCTGCGGTGCCTCGCCTCCCATCCGGGGCTGCCGCCGGGGCGGGTCGTATTGCTTGGCACGCCGTGCATGACCAGCCGTGCCGCGCACACCGTCGGACGCTTCCGGTTCGGGCGGCAGATGCTCGGCCAGGCGGCGGTCGAGGAGCTGATGCGCCGGCACAACCGGCGCTGGGACGGCCAGCGCGAGCTTGGCATCATTGCCGGCACCCGCTCGATCAGCGTCTCGCGCCTGCTGGTGCAGTTTGATGAGGACAACGATGGCACTGTGGCCGTATCGGAGACACAATTGCCCGGCGCGACAGCCTTCCTGAGTTTGCCGGTCAGTCATATGGGCATGTTGCTGTCGGCGCGTGTGGCACGTGAAACGGGGAGCTTTCTGGAGCATGGACGGTTCGGCCTCTGAAGCTGTGAGCCTGGCACTTCGCCGCTGGCGAGTGCCGCTGACAGTGCTGCTGGTTCTGCTCGCGCTGTATGCGGCGGCCGGGTTCTGGCTGGTGCCGCGCCTGATCCGTTCAGGGATCGAGCAGTACGTCAGTCGCGATCTGGGGCGGCGCATCAGCATCGGCGAGGTGCGGTTCAATCCGTTCTCGCTGGCGGTGGAGATTAAGGCGCTGTCGCTCACCGAGGCTGACGGCACGCCGCTGGTGCGCTTCCGGCTGCTGCGGGTGGAGGCCGCCGCGCTGCGCTCGCTCGCCTACCGCGCCTATACGCTGAGCGAAGTGCGGCTCGAGCAGCCTGACATTCGCGTGCGTATTGGCGCCGACGGCGCCCTCAATCTGAGCCAGCTCAAGCCGCCTGCGGCCCCCGGCCCGCCCGCGAAGCCAGGTCCGCTGCCAGCCGTGCGCATCGGGTCGCTCGCGGTGGTGGACGGTACGGTGGGCTTTGAGGATCTGAGCCGCGGGCAGCCGTTTGCCGCGACCTTGCGGCCGATCGAATTCACGCTGCATGACTTTCGTACCGCGCCGAATTTTGAAAACGCTTATCAGTTTGCCGCCGAGACGCTGGCCGGCGAGAAGCTGACCTGGTCCGGCGTCTTTGCAGTCCAGCCACTGGGCTCGAGCGGCAAATTTGCGGTCACGGGACTGAAGGCAGCGACCGTGGCCGCGTACTTGCAGGATGCATTGCCCTTTGAGCTGCCGTCCGGATCGCTTGATTTAAGTGGCGAGTACAAGATCACGCTCGGCGGCGGTGTCGGCCTGACGCTCGAGCTGCCGAAGCTTGCGCTGCGGGATTTCGGTATCGCGCCGCGCGGCGGCGATGACACGCCGTGGATCAGCGTGCCGCAGCTCGATGTGCTTGGCACGCAGGTGGCGCTCGCCGACCGGCGCGTCAGTGTCGAGCGCGTCAACATCGATGGCGTGCGGGTGCAGCTGTGGCGCGAGGCGGACGGGTCGATCAATCTGCAGCGGTTGTTCAGCACCCGGACGGCGACGACCGCGCCGGCGGCCCCCGCCGCGGCACCGCCGGCTGCTGCCGGCGGCTGGACGGTCAGCGTCGGCACAATAGCGCTCAGCGACGCCCAGGTGGCTGCCGAGGATCGCAGCACCAAGCCTGCGGTCGAACTGCCGATCGGCGCGCTGTCGCTCAACATCAGCGGCTTCAGCACTCAGTCCAACGCGCAGCTTGCGTTTACCGCCAGCACCACCTTGGGGGCGAACGGGCAACTGAGCACCACGGGCAAATTGCAGCTGCAGCCGCTGAACGCCGATGCGCAGCTGGAACTGACGGCGCTTGATCTGGTCGCCTTCCAACCCTACGTCCTGCAGTACACCTCGCTACAGATCGACAGCGGCCAGTTGTCCGTCAAGGGGCGGCTGCGCTATGCCGCCAAGCCGCCGCGCGGCACGCCGGCTGCGGAGTTTCAGGGTGGCGTCGCGGTGGCAAATCTCGTCACGACGGATCTGGCGATGCAGCAGGATCTGGTCAAGTGGCAATTGCTGCAGATCAGCGGCATTGATTATCAGCACACGCCCGAACGGCTGAGCATTGCGAGCATCGCGGCGCACGCGCCCTACGCGCGCGTGATCATCGGCGCCGACGGCCACCTCAATGTCAAAACCGTGCTGAGCACGCCGACACCCTCGGCACCGCCGCCGGCGCCGCCGCCAGCTGCGGTGCGGGTGGCTGCGGCTAGCACACCAATGCCGATACGTATCGGTGTAGTGAGCATCGAGCAGGGCACGGCCAATTTCACCGATCAGACCGTCGTGCCGCAGTTCTCTTCGAGCATGACCGCGCTTGCCGGCACGGTGACCGGCCTGTCATCGGATCCGGCCACGCACGCCGAGGTTAAGATCAGCGGCGGCGTCGATACCTACGCACCGGTCGAGATCTCCGGCGAGATTAATCCGCTGGCACCGGCGCTTTACTGCGACATGACGATGAGCTTTCACAATATTGATCTTACGACCTTCAATCCTTATTCGGGCAAGTTCGCCGGCTACAACATCACCAAGGGCAAGCTGTCGACTGACATGCACTACAAGATCGATCATCGCCGGCTCGAGGCGAGCCACCACGTGGTCATCGATCAGCTCGAGTTTGGCGCCGCCACCGAGAGCAAGCAGGCCGTTTCGCTGCCGATCAAACTTGCCGTCGCGTTGCTTAAGGACCGCAACGGCGTTATCGACCTACCGCTGCCGATCAGCGGCAGTCTCGACGACCCTGATTTTCACATCGCGCCGGTGGTATGGCAGGTGCTTCGTCATCTGCTGGAGAAGGTCGCGCTGGCGCCATTTTCCGCGCTGGCCTCGATATTAGGCGGCGGTCACAGCGGCGAAGAATTATCGTACGTAGATTTTGCCGCAGGCTCCGCCCAACTAGCCGACGCACAGGCACAGAAGATCACGGCGCTCGCCAAGGCGCTGGTCGAGCGGCCGCAGCTGAAGCTCGATATTCCGCTGCTGACCGAAACTTCGAGCGATGATGCGGCCATCGCGCACGCGGAGCTCGATCAGGCGCTGGCCAAGTTGCCGGCGGCGCCGGGTGGTGCCGATCCGGCCGCGGCGCAACGCCAGCGTGTTGCGGTGCTGACCAGCCTTTATACGCAGCAGCTCGGCGCCGCGCCGGTATTTGCGCCCGAACTGGCCGGACCGCCCGGCAAAAGCCCGCCGCCGGAATTGCTGGCCGGTCGCATTGCATTCCTCGAAACAGCGCTGCTGCCGCACTATGCGCCGAATGCGCAACAGCGCGCCGATCTGGGCCAGGCGCGCGCCAATGCCGTGCAGGCCGTGGTGCTTGCCAATACCGAGATTGCGCCGGAGCGGGTGTTCCTCAGCAACCGTACACCGACCGCCACATCGCCGCAGGGATCGGTGCGCATGGAGCTGCAGCTGCAGTAGCCGCGATGCGGCTTTAGTCCCGGCCGGCGAGCTCCTTAAGGTCAAACAGCAGCTCGAGCGCCTGTCGCGGCGAGCACTCCTCCGGCCGCAGCTCGGCGAGCCGCTGGTGCAGGGCATCGTGCGCAGTCGCGGGGGCGACAAACAGTGGCAATTCGGCCTGCGGGCCGCTCGGCCCGCCCGCGGCGCGCTGCGCTTCCAGCTCGTGCAGGAACTCGCGGGCACGCGCAACCACGGTGCGCGGCACGCCCGCCAGCTGCGCCACCGCCAGCCCGTAGCTGCGACTGGCCGGCCCCGGCTTGACCGCATGCAGGAACACGAGGGACTCGCCGTGCTCGGTGGCATCCAGGTGCACGTTCACGCAGCCTTCGAGCTGCTGCGCGAGGGCAGTGAGCTCGAAGTAATGCGTGGCAAAGAGCGTGAACGCCCGCACTTCGGCCGCCAGGTGATGCGCGACCGCCCAGGCGAGCGACAGTCCGTCGAACGTGCTGGTGCCGCGCCCGATCTCATCGAGCAGCACCAGACTGTGGTCGGTTGCGTTGTGCAAGATGTTGGCGGTCTCACTCATTTCCACCATAAACGTGGAGCGGCCGCGCGCCAGGTCGTCGGCCGCGCCGATGCGGGTGAAGATCCGGTCGAGCGGCCCGAAGCGCGCCACCACCGCCGGCACGTAACAACCGATATGCGCCAGCACGGTGATCAGCGCGGTCTGGCGCATGTAGGTGGATTTGCCGCCCATATTGGGTCCGGTGATGATCAGCATCCGGCGCTGCTGATTCAGCGCCACGTCGTTGGGCACGAATGGGGCGCTCGAGCAATGCTCGACCACCGGGTGCCGGCCGCCGTCGATGACCAATTGCGGTTCATCGACCAGCGTCGGCGCGCTCCAGCCCAGTGCCGCACTGCGCTCGGCCAGTGCGGCGAGCGCATCGAGCGTGGCCAGTGCCGCGGCGGTCGACTGCAACGGCCCCAGCCGATCCGTGAGCGAAGTCAGCAGCTGCTCGAACAGCTCGCGCTCGCGGCCGAGCGAGCGCTCGCGGGCGCCTAAGACCCGGTCCTCAAAGCCTTTGAGCTCCGGCGTGATGAACCGCTCGGCGGACTTGACCGTCTGGCGGCGCAGGTAGTTGTCCGGCACGCGCTCGGCTTGGGAGCGCGCCACTTCGATGAAAAATCCGGAAACCCGGTTAAAGCCGAGCTTCAGGCTGCTTAAGCCGGTCCGTTCCCGTTCACGGCTTTCCAGTTCGAGCAGGAATGCATCGGTGTTGGTCGCGATGCTGCGCAGCTCATCGAGCTCTTCATCGAAGCCGGCGGCGATGACGCCGCCGTCGCGCAGAAAGACGCTGGGTTCGGGGGCGATGGCCCGTTGCAGCAGCGCACGGTCCTCGCGGTGATCGCCGATTTCGGCGCACAGGCCTGCCAGGAGCGGTGAGCCGACTGCCGCCAGCTGTACGCGCAGCGCCGGCAGCTCGCTTAAGCCCTCACGCAGCTGCACCAGATCGCGCGGCCGCGCCGAGCGCAGCGCCACGCGCGCGAGTACCCGCTCCAGGTCGCCGCAGGTGGCCAGCAATTGGCGCAGCGGCTCGAAATCCCGGTCGACAATGAGCGCGCCGAGCGCCTGGTAGCGCTCGCCGAGCACCGTCCGGTTCGTGATCGGGCGGCCAAGCCACCGGCGCAGCGCCCGGGCACCCATTGCCGTCACCGTCGAATCCAGTACGGCGATCAAAGTCGCCTGCGGGCGTCCGGACAGGCTCTGCTCGAGTTCAAGGTTGCGACGCGTCGCGGCGTCGAGCTGCAGGGCCTCGCCGTGTTCCTCGACCTTAAGGCTGCGAATGTGGGGCAGCGCGGTTTTCTGCGTGTCGCGCACGTATTGCAGCAGCGCGCCGGCCGCGCTGATGGCGAGCGGCAGTTCATCGACACCGAAGCCGCGCAGATCAAGCGTGCCCAGCTGATCGGTCAGCAGTCGCGAGGCGCTCGCCAGCTCGAAATGCCACGGCGGGCGCAAACGCAGCAGCGGTTCGGTCGGCGCCGGCGGCAGCGGATTGCCGCTCTGCGCTTCGCTGATGAGCAACTCGGCCGGCCGCAGCCGCTCGAGCTCAGCGGCGAGCGCCGCCGGCCCGTTCGATTCCATAACGGTGAAGCGCCCGGAAGCGAGGTCGAGCCACGCAAGACCAAATCGCTCCGCATCCTGCACCAGCGCGGCGAGCAAGGTCTCGCGCCGCTGCTCGAGCAGCGCCTCGTCGGTGACGGTACCGGGCGTGACCACGCGAACGATCTGCCGCTCCATGGGCCCCTTGGTCTTGCCCGGATCGCCAAGTTGCTCACAGATGGCCACGGACTGGCCCAGGCGGACGAGTTTGGCGAGGTACCCATCGACGCTTTGCACCGGCACACCGGCCATCGGAATCGGCTCGCCAGCGGACTGGCCGCGCTGCGTCAGCGCGATATCGAGCAGCGAGGCGGCGCGACGCGCGTCGTCGTAGAACAATTCGTAAAAATCCCCCATGCGGTAAAACAGCAGGCCATCAGGGTGCTCTGCCTTGATGCGCAGGTACTGCTGCATCATTGGCGTGTGCGGGCCGTGCGGCGCCGCGGCGGGTGCGGTCTCGTTCATTGCCGGGAATCTTACAGGGCGGCGCCGTATCAGTGGCTGCGCGGCTTTTTGAGCAGATCGTCCCGATTGGCAGACCGCACCGTGACGTTCAAGGTGTTGCGCCCGCGGGAAATCGTCAGCGGTACGTCGGCGCCGGCCTGGCCACAATGCCAGATGGCGCGGTAGAACTCCGGGAGCGACGTCACCGGCACGCCGCTGACTTCCAGTATCCGGTCATTGGCCGTCAGGCCGGCGCGCTGCGCCGGGCTTTGCGGCAGGACGCCGCCGATCTGGATTTTTCCGGGATGCTGCTCACCGGTATAAAGCCCGAGCCAGGGCCGCGGCGGGCGGTTGACCCGGCCGTACTGCACCAGCTCCTCGAGGATCGGCAGCAGCAGATCGATCGGCACAAACATGTTGACATCAAAGCGCTCGCCGTCGACCGCTTCCTGAATGAGCAGCGAGCCGACGCCGACCAGCGCGCCGCTGTCATCGAGCATGGCGCTGCCGCCCCAAAGCGGATGGGCCGGCGCGCTGAACAGCGCGTCGTCCAGCAGGTATTCCCAGTAGCCCGCGAACTCACGGCGCGCGACCAGCTGCGCGGCCAGCGCGTGTTCGACGCCGCCATAACCGATGATGGTCAGCGGATCGCCGGGCGTCAGCTGCGCGCTGCTGCCGAATGACAGCGGCGGGGCATCGATCGGCCCGAGCGGCATGATCAACCCGAAGCCGCTCGCCTGGTCGTAGCCCATCGGATGGCCTTCAATCGCCTGGCCGGCCGCGGTCGTCAGCCACACGCTCGACGCCTCAGTGATCAGGTAGCCGATGGTCAGCACCATCCGGTGCGAGCCGTGCTCGATGACGATGCCGTTGCCGATGCGATGCGTGCCAAGCGCGGTGGCGGTAAAGGCGTCCTCCGGCACCTCGGCATTCACCAGCGTCATCGCCGGCAGGCGCGCGCCAAGGTCGTACGTCAAAGTATCGGGCTTGGGCCGAAGCCGCGGTGGCAGTACCCAGCTTTTTTTCTCCGCCATACCGCGATGGTGCGCCAATCATCGGCCGCTTGCAGCCCCGGCGGGAGAGGCCGCGCCCGCTGCGATTGCGGCCCGGGAGCGCGCTATAGTTAGGCTGAAGGCGCAGCAGCAGGGGGCACGAAATTGGCAAGTGACGCTGAGCTCGGCGAGCTCGCGCGGCAGGTCGGCCAGGGCCTCAAAGCCGCAGGTTGGCGGCTGGCGCTGGCCGAGAGCTGCACCGGGGGCTGGGTCGGTAAATTGGTCACCGACGTGGCCGGAAGTTCGGCCTGGTTTGAGCGCGGCCTGATCACCTATTCGAACGAGGCCAAACAGCAGCTGCTGGGCGTCACGGCCCTAGCGTTGAGTCGCAGCGGCGCCGTCAGCGCCGAGGTGGCCGAGGCGATGGCCCAGGGGGCCCTCGCCTCGAGCGCGGCGAACCTCGCCCTTGCAGTGACCGGTATTGCCGGCCCGGATGGCGGCAGTGCCGACAAACCGGTAGGGCTGGTCTGGTTTTCACTGGCCGTTAAGCACGGCGCTTCAGAGACTTTGAGCCGCCAGTTCGCTGGCGACCGCGATGCCGTGCGTCGCCAGGCCGTGCAGACGGGCCTGAATCTGATCCTGGCGGCGACCGGCACCGCAATACGTGGTAGCTAGATGAAGCCCCAGCCACCGGCTGTGACCTTTTTAACTAGGACTTCTTAGGGTACACTGTATGTATGTACAGTCATTCTCGCACGGCGCGCCGGCAGCCTGATGGGCTTAACGCGGGCAGTGCTTTGATGAGATCGCGGCCGGCGCCGGTCGGCAGCGGGCGGATCGCCAATCGGCGTCCTGGCGACCCACCCGGCAGCGGCGATCGCCGGTCGGGCGGTGATGGCCCAGGCCGCGCCAGTCGTGGCCGGCCGCGACGGGCCCACCAGCGCACCGGAACCAAACTGGCCGGATCGGCACGGCGGCTGTTCTTTGGCCTGTGGCCACCGGCCAATGTGCTGGCCGCGCTGTCCGGCTGGGTCATCGCGATGCCTGCGGCGCACCGTACGCCGGCTGGCCAGTTGCACCTAACCGTACTGTTTCTCGGCGCGGTACCCACTGCGGCGATGCCGCAACTGCTGGCCGCCGCCGCACAGGTACGGTGCGATCCGATCGATCAGCCCCTGAACCGCCTCGAGTACTGGCCGACGCCGCGGATTCTTTGCGCCGCCGGCCCGACCAGCACGCCGCTTATCGCGCTGCACTCGCAGCTGCTGGACGTGGCGACGGCGGCCGGAATTAAACCACCGGATGCGGCCCGTCCCTTGCTCGCGCACGTGACGCTCGCGCGGCGCAGGCACACGCCGCCGCCCGAGCCCGGATTGCGCCCGACCGTGAACTTCACCGCTGCGTCGTTCAGTCTGATTGAAAGTCGTGCGGATGCCGGCGATGAGCAGCGCTACGTGTCGTTGGCCGACTGGCCTTTGGCGCCGCCGGGGCCTGCGCCGGTTTTGGGATAATGAGACGAGTTATTGGGTCCCGCGTGGGGCCACTTGATATGGGATAATTGTGGTCACACCATCGGAGTTGCCAGGCATGGATGAAAATCGCAATAAGGCGCTCGTTGCTGCGCTCGGCCAGATCGAAAAGCAATTTGGCAAGGGTTCCGTCATGCGCCTGGGCGATGCCCCGGCGATCTGGGATGTCGAAGCGGTGCCCACCGGCTCGCTCGGTCTTGATATCGCCCTTGGGATCGGCGGCCTGCCGCGCGGTCGGGTCGTGGAAATCTACGGACCGGAAGCCTCGGGCAAGACCACGCTGACCCTGCAGGTCATTGCGCAGGTCCAGAAGCGCGGCGGCACGGCAGCGTTCGTCGACGCCGAGCATGCACTCGACCCGGCCTACGCCGAAAAACTGGGCGTCAATATCCAGGACCTGCTGGTCTCGCAGCCCGATACGGGCGAGCAGGCGCTGGAAATCACCGACATGCTGGTGCGCTCCGGTGCGGTCGACGTGGTGGTGATCGATTCGGTCGCGGCGCTGACGCCCAAGGCGGAGATCGAAGGCGAGATGGGTGAAATGCAGATGGGTCTGCATGCGCGCCTGATGAGCCAGGCGCTGCGCAAGCTCGCCGGCAACATCAAGCGTTCCAACACGATCGTGATTTTCATCAACCAGATCCGCATGAAGATTGGCGTGATGTTCGGCAATCCCGAGACCACCACGGGCGGCAATGCGCTGAAGTTCTACGCCTCGGTGCGGCTCGATATCCGCCGCATCGGCGCGCTGAAAAACGGCGAGGAAGTGGTCGGCAACCAGACCCGCGTCAAAGTCGTGAAGAACAAGGTCGCGCCGCCGTTTCGCGAAACGGAATTCGAGATCATGTACGGCACAGGTATTTCCCGCGAAGGCGAGCTGATCGATATCGGATCGAACAACGGCATCGTCGAAAAGTCCGGTGCCTGGTACAGCTTCAAGGGTGAGCGGATCGGCCAGGGCAAGGACAATACGCGCCTGTACCTGCAGCAGCACCCCGAGATCGGCGCCGACATCGAGGCCCAGATCCGCGCCAAGCTGCTGCCGGTCAAGCGTGCCGCCGAAAAGCAGGAAAAGAGCGCCTGAGTCCGCGGGCGGCGCCGCGCCCACGGCCATAGCGGCTGCTGCGCTCGCCGCGATCTGCCAAGCGGCGAGCTGGCCGCGCGCTTGCACGCCAAGGGCTACCCGACCGCGGAAGTGCGGGCGGTGCTGGCCGACCTTAAGGCGCAGCACCTCGTCGATGATGAACGCTACGCCAGCAATTTCATCGCCGCAGCGTGCCGCGCGCGGCCAGGGGCCGCTGCGCATCCGCCGCGAGCTGACCACGCTCGGCCTGCCCGAGGAACTGGTGGCGCAGGCGCTCGCGGCCGGACCTGACTGGCGGTGCGTAGCCCGCAGCGTGCGCGAGCGCAGGTTCGGAGCAAAGCCACCGCGGGACTGGCCGGAACAGGCCCGGCAGGGCCGGTTTTTGCAATACCGGGGCTTTTCCAACGATCATATCCGTTCTGCCCTCGGGCCCGATCTCGACCTGGACGCATGAGCATCAGCCAGCCGCCCTACATGAGCGCCGCCGAAGTGCGCCGCGCTTTCCTGGAGTTTTTCCGCGAGCGCGGCCATACGATCGTGCCGTCCTCATCGCTCGTGCCCGGCAACGACCCGACGCTGCTGTTCACCAATTCCGGCATGGTGCAGTTCAAGGACGTGTTCCTCGGCAAGGAGCAGCGCGACTACCGGCGTGCCGCCACCAGCCAGCGCTGCGTGCGCGCCGGCGGCAAGCACAATGATCTGGAAAATGTCGGCTATACGGCGCGCCACCACACGTTCTTCGAGATGCTCGGCAACTTTTCCTTCGGCGATTATTTCAAGCGCGAGGCGATCCGGTTTGCCTGGGAGTTCGTCACCGTGCGGCTGGGCATGGATCCGGCGCGGCTGTGGATCACGGTGTTTCTCGATGATGATGAAGCGGCCGAGTGCTGGGTGCGCGATATCGGCGTGACCGGCCGAGCGCGTTAAGCGCCTCGGGGATAAATCCAATTTCTGGGCCATGGGCGACACCGGTCCCTGCGGTCCGTGCAGCGAGATTTTCTACGATCATGGCCCGGGTATTGCCGGCGGACCACCGGGCTCACCCGATGAAGAGGGCGACCGGTTCGTCGAGATCTGGAACCTGGTATTCACGCAATACGAGCGCAGCGCCGATGGCGCACTGGCACCGCTCCCCAAGCCGTCGGTCGACACCGGCGCGGGGCTCGAGCGGCTGGCGGCCGTCATGCAGGGCGTGCACTCCAACTATGACATCGATTTGTTTCGCGACCTGATCAGAACGGCAGCGGAACTCACGGGCACCGCCGACCACGCGTCGCCATCGCTCCGTGTCATTGCCGACCACATCAGGGCCAGCACCTTTCTGATCAGCGACGGCGTCGAGCCAAGCAACGAGGGCCGCGGCTATGTGCTGCGGCGCATTGTCCGAAGGGCGGTGCGTCACGGTTATAAGCTCGGCCAGTCGGGAGTGTTTTTTTACAAGCTGGTGCCGGTCATGGTGCGGGTGATGGGCGAGGCGTATCCGGAGCTGCGCCAGCGCGCGGAACATATTGGCCGGGTATTGCGTACCGAGGAGCAGCGCTTCGCCGAGACGCTGGCCGTCGGCATGCAGCAGTTTGAATCGCGCATGGCCGCCGCCGGCGGCCCGATCGTGCCCGGCTCGCTGCTGTTTCTGCTGCACGACACCTATGGTTTCCCGCCGGACCTGACGGCCGATATCGCCCGCGAACGTCAATTGCAGGTCGATATGCAAGGCTACGAGCGGGAGATGGAACTGCAGCGCGAGCGCGCCCGTGCGGCCAGTCGCTTTGGTGTTGATCTGCGCGGCGGCACGCAGATCGAGGCGCACACCGAGTTTTGCGGTTACGAGTCCACCGCTGGCAACAGCCGGGTGGTTGCATTATTGCGAGACGGTCAGCCGGTCGAGGCACTGCGGGCTGGGCAAAATGCCGAAGTCGTGCTGGAACGCACGCCGTTTTATGCCGAGTCGGGCGGGCAGGTCGGCGATAGCGGCGAACTCACCGCTGTGCACGCGCGTTTTGCCGTGGCCGATACACAAAAGCGCGGCAAAGCCATCGTGCACCTTGGCCAGCTGCTCAGCGGTGAGCTGCGTTCAGGCGAGGTCGTGGCGGCGCAGATCGACGTGCGCCGCCGCAACGCGATCCGGCTAAATCACTCGGCCACGCACCTGCTGCATGCTGCGTTGCGCCAGGTGCTCGGCACGCATGTGACACAGAAGGGATCGCTCGTGGCGCCGGACCGGCTGCGATTTGATTTCTCGCATTCGGAACCGGTAACGGCCGCGCAGCTGGCGCAGATCGAGAGGCTGGTCAATGCCAGATCCGTGGCAACGCGGTGGCCGAAACACGCCTGATGGGCTACGAGCAGGCGGTCGCGGCCGGTGCGATCGCGTTGTTTGGCGAAAAATACGAAAACGCGAGGTGCGGGTGCTGTCGATGGGGGATTTTTCCACCGAGCTATGCGGTGGCACCCACGTGGCGCGCACCGGCGATATCGGCCTGTTCCTGATAGTCGGCGAATCCGGCGTCGCGGCCGGTGTGCGACGGATCGAAGCGCTGACCGGTGAGGCGGCGCTCGATCAGGTCGCGCGCACGGATGCGGCGCTGCGCGAGGTCGCCGCGCTGCTGCGCGGCTCGCGCGATGAGGCCCCCGACAAAGTCCGTGAGTCACTCGAGCGAGACCCGCAATCTGGAAAAGGAGCTGCGCGGGCTCAAGGACAAGCTCGCTTCCGGGCAGGGTACGGATCTGGCGGGCGCTGCGGTCAAGGTCGGCGGCGTACCGGTGGTGGCCGCGCGGGTGCAGGGCGCGGACGGCGCTTCCTTGCGCGCGGCGGTCGATCAGCTCAAGAGCCGGCTCGGCTCGGCGATCATCGTGCTCGGATCGGCTGAATCGGCCTCCAAGGTCGTGCTGGTCGCGGGCGTCACTGCGGATCTGACGGCACGGATCAAAGCCGGGGAACTAATCGCACCACGTGGCGGCCCAAGTGGGAGGCAAGGGCGGCGGACGTCCGGATTTTGCGCAGGCCGGTGGCAGCAACCCGCAGCAACTGGACGCAGCGCTGGCCAGCGTCGTGCCGAGGGTTCGCGAGATGTTTGCGCTGCGCAATAGAATCCTGATTGCCGGTTTGGCAGACTTTCGCGAGCGGATCGGCTGCCACGAAATGCCCTCAACCCACTCGCGGGCCGATGGTCCGGCGGCAGCATGCGGAGGGAAAGGCTCGTGTTAATTCTGACGCGTCGAGTTGGTGAGACGGTGATGATCGGTGAGGACGTGACCGTCACGGTCCTGCGGGTCAAAGGCAATCAGGTTCGGCTCGGCGTGAATGCACCGAAGACGGTCTCGGTGCAACGCGAGGAAATTTTCAAGCGCATGCATGGCGAGGAGCCCGCAGCACCCGCTGCTGCTGAAGGCGCTCTGTCCGGCTGAGCGCCCTATCGACGTGCCGTCGCGCTTTACGGGGCTCACCCCCGCCAGTATCATGGCGCCCCTGCTTGGGTTGCGGGGCTAAGACCACTGCAAGTAACTGTTTTTACTCGCATTTCAAGCGCCACAGGAGAGATGGCCGAGTGGTCGAAGGCGCACCCCTGCTAAGGGTGTAAGGGTCAAAAGCCCTTCGAGGGTTCGAATCCCTCTCTCTCCGCCAGAATCTGTCTCCGCTCGGTAGTTTTGTTTTTTCGGCGCGCCCGTAGCTCAGCTGGATAGAGCACCTGGCTACGAACCAGGGGGTCGGCGGTTCGAATCCGTCCGGGCGCGCCAACTGGCCCCGGGATCGTTCCGGACACAAGTTTGGTTTGCGCCGCTGGCCATCGGATCACACCGGTCAGAATAGACCGTTTCCCTTCGGTCGCTGAGGGAATCCGGCCTGAATTCCGCAAAGCCTGATTGGAGCGCGACGAATCTTCGCGCCTCCGCAGGCCCTCGATGCGTATTTGCGCGTAGCGCCCCGCTTAAAAGCTGCCCGAATCCCCGGTGTCTCTGCAGTGTGCCGGATCCCGCCTGTTCGCAATATTGGTAGGTTGGCGCTGCAATTTGGGTAATCCTGCCGATCCGGTGCTAGCTGGGCAGCCGCAAAATCTCCGCCGGAAGCCTCAAGCCTTTGCCGGAGATCGCCCCGATGTCCCGATACCTGATCGAAAGAGAATTTCCCGATGGCCTAAGCATTCCGCAGAACGAGCTCGGCGCTAGCCTCTGCGGAAAAGTCATTGCAAATAATGCCGAGGATGGCGTCACGTGGATTCATTCCTACGTTACGCCCGATCATAGGCACACATTCTGCATCTATGACGGACCGTCACCTGAAGCAGTGCGCCGCGTGGCGGCTCGCAACAAGTTGCCGGTCTCGAAGATTACTGAGGTGCGTGTACTCGATCCTTACTTCTACCGTTAATTCAGGAGATACCAATGAAATTTGTCGTTGCCATGCTGCCCGCGCTGCTGATCGCGACCGCATTTGCGGACTCACCGGCTGCCGTGGCACCCGCCGCCCAGTCGACGGCTGAATTGCACAGATACATTGTTGTAAGAACCTTTGCCCCGGGGGCACTCGACGGCCTGGACGCGGCCGCGAAGGCCAAGGTCAATGCGACTAACTCCAAGTATGGAGTGCGGTGGCTGACCTCTTACGCCACCGCCGACAAAACTAAGACTTATTGCATCTACAAGGGGCCCAACGAGACTTCAATCCGCGACGCTGCGAAGGCCAATGGAATTCCGGTCGATTCGGTTACCGAGGTGCCCGTGACGCTCTCGCCGCGGTGACCTTTAGAGTCCCGCTGCCCTTAATGCCGACGGGCCGTGTTGAATTCTGGCCCTGCTGATCGGACAGCTGGCGTGCCATCGCGACAGCCGCGGCGCGTGATGGCACGCCAAGCTTGGATAGAACCGCCGAGACGTGATGATCGACCGTCTTGGTCGAAACGAATAATCGCTTGGCGATGGTCGAGTTTCGCAATCCCAGCGACAATAACGCGAGAATTTCCGCCTCGCGCCTGGTGAGACCCAGAGGATTGAGCCGGGTCGACAGGCGCGAACCGCGCGGGATGCCGCGGACCCCCTGGGCACGCAGCTGCCTCCGAATGGCCTGAGCCGCTGGCGCGGCACCCAGCTGCTCGAATATCAGCAGGGCTTCGCGCTGATCACTTTCGGCCCCGTACCACGCGAGCATGCAGGCGTGTTCATAGGGACAGCCGAGCGCCTGCCAACGACGTGCAGCGCCGCGCCAGTCGCCGGCAATCTCAAGCCCATAGGGTTGGGCAATGTTCGTAGGATGCTCCTCGAGGTTTCCCACCCGCCACAACCAGGCGGCAAGCTCACCCTTCATGCGCGGATCTCGCTTCCCGTGAAGTAACTCATATACAGGGCGGACTTCTCGGATCACACCCTGGCGATCGTCTGCGAGCCAAGCCACCTCGGCCCGCACGGCTGCCAGCGTACCGATGCGCTGCAGCTGTGGGGCTGGTCCATTAAGCTCCTGCGCTTCCGTGAGGGGCGCACTCGCCTCGGGGTCACCGCGCCGAACTCGCAGGTGCCCGAGGGTTCGCAGTGTGGGAATTCGCGTGATCGGTGTCGTGCATGGATGCTGCAAGACCGCTTCGGCATCATCGCCTGCGCCATTCCACTCCCCACGCTCAAATCTCATGCGTGCCCGATAGGCCAGCAGGTAGAGCCACACTGAATCCAGATCGCGCTCCTTGCAGTAGGCGAGGCCTGTCTCCAAATAACGCGAGGCCTGTTCATATTGACGGGTGGACACCGCCATGGCAGCCAGATTGGTGTAGGTGCTGCCCACCCGTTCATCCAGCTGCGCGGACAGTGCCAGTGGCAGGCTTCGAAGCAGATCCGTCCAACCCGAAACATCACCTTCGATGAGCCGCGCGGTGCCTAGGGTATTGAGCGCATCACTTGCAATCTCAATCTTCCCCAGTAGCTCTGCAAGCGCGAGGGCGCGCTGCGCCCAGTCGATCGCGGAATCCGTCTCGTGATCCTCCATATCGAGGTCAGCTCTGTTGCAGTACGCCAGCGCCAGTTCCGGGCCCGCCGGCAAGGCTTCGAGCGCTGTCACCGCGTCCATCCCAAGCTGCTTGGCCTCGACAAGTCGGCCAGCGAACCAGCTCATGCGCGACAACGATCTCAGCGACTGTCCCTCCTTCATGCGCAATCCTATCGTGCGCCAGATTGCCAGTGCGGAGCGCTGAATCTCGATGGCCCGGTCGTGATGACCGGTCAGGTGACTCTCGTAGGCGAGTCGCTCCTGAAGATCCGCCAGTTCCGCCGGCGCAAGCGACGCGGCGAAGCGGAGCGCCAATTCATAATGCGCGGCAGCCTCGCGATGTCCGCCAACAAACGCGGCTTGTGCGGCGGCAATCGGGGCGTAGCGCAAGACTGCGTCCGCGTTGGATGCACCGCTGGCGTGATGCGCAAGGCGCGCGCCTGAAATGTCGGCGCGTGTCGCCAGAATTGCAAGAGCCTTGGCGTGCAGTGTGCGAAGGCGCGTAGCGGAAAGAGAGTCCTCAAGCGCACGCCGCACCAGCTCGTGGCGAAAGGCCAGCGAGCCATCCTCGTAGCGCACCATTCCGATCGCGAGGCAGGCTTCGATAGCCTGCTCACTAGGGCTTGCGGCTTGCTGTAGCAGCCAGCTTTCAGTGCGCCCGGGAATTACACACACCAGTTCGGCAAGCTCCTGAGCCGCCGGGGGCAGTCTGCCGACTCGCGCGAGCACAGCATCACGCACTGTTGCAGGTACCCTGTCGGCGGGCCCGGCCAGCAATTCAGTTACAAATAGCGGATTGCCGCCGGTTATTCGGTGCAGGTCCTTGGCGGGCCGTCCGGCCTGCGCGGCAAGCTGCGCCACCGCGGATTCTGACAGTGGCGCAAGCAGTATACGGTGCGTGCTGTCGCGCGGCAGGTCACCCATGACCATTCGCAGCGGGTGGCGCGCCCCGATCTCGTCATCGCGATAGGTAACTGCGAGCATGGTGTGGGTACGTAGAGCGCGGCGACCCAGGTACTTGAGCAGATCGAGCGTCGCTTCATCTGCCCAGTGCGCGTCCTCGAAAATCAGCAGCGTCTTTACTCGCTCCAGCTCTTCGAGTGCGGAAGCGAACACTGCGTCTCGGGTTGCGCCCGACGTCAGGGCTTCCAGCAACGCTCCCTTGGTCTGACGCGCGACATCGTGCAGCGGGGCGAGCGGTCGAGGCGTAAGGAGCGCATCGCACGCCCCCCACAGTACCCGGGCACTGTGCTGCCGGGAGAACTGCCGCATCAGGGTAGTCTTACCGACGCCGGCTTCGCCACCGACCAGCACCACGCAGCCGGCACGCTCAGCCACTGAGTCGAACCAGACACTCAATCCAGCTAATTCACGGTCTCGTTCAAGCAGGCCCATTGTTGCGTCCCAGGAGCTGTGCCGCGTCCTCACTTCTAACCGAATCGCTGCAGACAGGCAAAATCCGAGTCTGCCGGGGCCGGCTGAAGCTCCTCTGCAAGGGGCTCCAGTGCTCAAGTCACTGCGTGCGCAATGTTAACCAACACTCGCTAGCGCTCTGGAGCCGCGATGGGCGCCAAGTATGACTCCCGCGTTGTCGGTGAATCCACAGGGTAACTGCGATTACCTATCGAAGGTATTCAGAGATCCTACGGACTTAAAATAATTTAAATCATAGGCATACGAGCGATTGGCTGTCTGTCTACGAAGCAGGCGGTCGGCGGGTCGAATCCGTCCGGGCGCGCCATCAATTTCAATCATTGGGGATCAGCGCATCGCGACACGCTTATCCTTGGCCAGCAACGCCAGCGAAGCAACCATGCCCTTTAACTCCGCCACCTGCCGTTCGAGTTCGCTCATTTCAGCCAACTGCTGCGCCCGGGCCGCGAGCATAGTCTGCTGGCCAGCGACCTTGGATTTAAGAGTACCGAACTCAGTCTGTTGTTGCTGAGCCAGTGCCACGAGCATTGGCGTCAGCTCATCGTAGCGCACGCCCTCGGCCTTGCCCTCGGCGTTGCGGTAAACGACTTCGGGCAGCACGTCGGCGACTTCCTCGGCTTTTAAGCCAAACTGCACCAGCTTCTGGCCTTGCTCGTCGGGCTTGATGTAGCGGAACTTGACGGGGCGCAGGTTACAGACCTGCTCGCTGACATCGCCCAGTGGCTGGATGTCCTCCTTGTAGCGTCGCGACGAGGAAGCAACACCCAGCTGGCCGGACGAAGTGACGACCACCGTGCCGCCCGTCTGAACGTTGCCGCTGATGCCGGCGATAAACGCCGCGCTCTGAGTGGACACCCCGCTTGATGAGCCAATCCGGATAATGTGGCTCTCGGCAGCAACTCCCGTATTGCCGACGTAGATGTTGTCGCGGCCGGTCGTCTGGCTAAAACCGGCTTTGTACCCGATCGCGACGTTCAGATTTCTGGTGGTGTTGCTGGCGAGTGCGTCGTAACCCTGCGCGCTGTTGTCGGACCCGGTCGTATTGCGCAGCATCGCGCCATAGCCCACCGCATTGTTATTGTTGCCGGTGGTGTTGTATTCCATCGCGAAGTTGCCGACCGCATTGTTCAGGGCGCCGGTCGTGTTGTCGGTCAGCGCGTTTACGCCCATCGCGTTGTTGTCGTCGGCGGTCGAATTGCTCGTCAGCGCGCCCTCACCGAACGCATTATTCCGGTTGCCGGTCGTGTTGGAATAGAGCGCGTAGCTGCCGCTGGCGGAGTTGCCGGAGCCGCCGCCGCAGGCAGCCAACCCTGCGCTGCTGCTGAGCATCTGCGTCTTGAGCGCATTTCGCATGCGGGTGCGGGTCCGAATGTCCATGTCCAACCAAGCATCGACCCGGGGATCCCGCGGTCGGCTCAAGGGTCGCTCGTACTCGCCTTAAGTTCACAGGACCGGGACGGGTTGCGTCATCGCAACCCGTCCCGACCTATGCGCGTGCTATGGGGACCTTCAGTGTCCGAAACTGTAGTTCACGTCCAGACCGATGGTACGCGGCTGATTGACGATATATCGAGTGAAGGCCGCAGTCTGAATGTTGATCTGCGGCTGCGTGTCCAGCAGCGTCTCCTTGTTGAGCAGATTGTTCGCAAACAGATTGACCGACCACGCATCAGACTTGACACCCGCGCGCAGGTTCATCAGGCCGTAGGCAGGCAGGTGCACCAGCAGTTGGTTCATGTTGTTGAGTGTGATGGTCTCACCGTAAGGAGCATTGGTGCGCTCGCCAATGTAGTTGTAGGAGAGCGAACTGGCCAGCTGAAGCGCTCCGGTGAGCGGCTGCACGTTGCGCAGGGTCACGGACGAGGTGACCTTCGGCGTATCGGGTATGGCCGTGCCCGACAGGTAACCAGTGACGGCGCTGTCAGACAGGAACTTGCTGTCCGAATACCCCAGGTTGCCGGCGAATGAGAAACCGTCCGGCAGCTTGACCCACAGTTCCACTTCCGCCCCGACGATGCTGGCGTTCGCGCCGTTGACGCTGTAGCCGAAGCCGGCGATGTTGGTGGCAACCTGCGGGCTGTTCCAGCGCTCGTAGTAGCCGTCCACGTTCAGCGTCAGCTGGCGATCGAAGAATTCACCCTTCTCGCCCAGCTCGTAGTTCCAGACCGAATCGGACTTGAACTGCGGCACACCCTGCGCATTGGCGTTGGGGAACTGCACGTTGGGCGCGTACCATCCCCCCGGGTTGGTTGCCGTCGCCGACAGTTTCTGCTGCAGGCCGCACTGCAGGATGATGGCGAGGCTCGAGGGCGCTGCGCAGTCGGCCGCCGCCACTTGGGTCAGGTAACCTGTGAATGGCTGGTCGGTGCCACCCATGCGAAAGCCGCGGGCCGCCGTCAAATAAACGAGCAGTTGCGGATTGACCTTCCAGGACAGATCAAACTTTGGGTTGACGCCGCTCGCGTTGCCCGTCGATGAGGTATTGAAGGGCGCGGTGTTGCCAGCCAGTGTCGGATCGTCACTGATGAGGTTCGCGAATCCATAGGGCGTGAAGTCACCCCACTCGCTGTTGGTCTGGGTGTACTCATAGTGATAACCGCGCAGTCCCAGCGTCGCCTTCCAGTTCTCTGCAAACTCGAGGGACGCTTCACCAAACAGAGCATTCTGCGTGATGGTCTGGGGCATGTAGTCAACGTAGATGTTGCCGATGCCATAGCCAAGCGCCTGCGTAATGATGGACCACATATCCCAATCAGAATTGAGGCGCTGGTAGTAATAGCCGGCCTGCCACTGAAACGGTCCCTTGTCGGTGGAGGTCACGCGCAATTCCTCACTGAGCTGTGATGTGGCGTCGCGTTCCTGCACGCCCGGTCCCGTGGGTCCGGGTCCGGTTGGACCGAGCCCCCCCGCCGCGATGTCGTAGGGATCGGCCCTTCCCAGAGATCCAAGAGCTGAGGGCCCGTCATTTTCCTCGGTGCCATCCTGGGAGACCACCGTGAGGCGCCGCCAGGCGCCCGTGGCCGAAGTGACCAGGACGTGCTCGGTTTGCCATTCGATCTTGAGACTGCCCAGCGTGAACACGTCATCCTGCGGTTCGGGCGTGTCGTAGATCTCCCAGTGCCCGCCGATCGCTGCCGGGGGTACCTGCGGATAGCTGGGATCGCCGTCGACGTCCACGGCATTCGGGGCATCCTGGTGCGTGTGCTGCCACATGAATGCCGGTGTAACAGAGACTCCGTCGACGGGACGCCAGAGCAGGGAGGCGCGGAACGAATCGAGCGATGTCGAGTTCGCCTGACTGACGACCTCCTGCAGCGGCGCGGTGTAAAAGCCGGGCGGCCGGGCGCCGGTGGCTCCATCCGTCAGCACCGCGCCATCGGCGAACACGAAGCGCTTGAGCCAGCCGCTTTGCGAGTCTGACGAGCCTACCAGGCGCAGAGCCACGTTCGTTCCCAGCGGCAGATTGACCATGCCGTTCTGCGTGAAGTTGGTGCCACCGCCAGAGCCGGTGTCCGACAACACGGTCTCGCCGCTGACGGCGAACTCGCCCAGCTGCGGGCTGTTGGGCACGACCTTGACCGTGCCGCCCATGGAACTGGATCCGTACAGGGTGCCTTGGGGGCCGCGCAGGATTTCCACGCGGTTCAGATCGTAAAGGTTGGGGTCAATAACAGTTTTGCCGAGCTGTGCGGAAGCCGGCGATGACAGCGCCGTCTCGTCCAGATAGAAACCGACCACGGAGGCGTTGCCACCCGCGGAGTTCAGGCCTCTCATCTCGAATTCCGTTTGGCCGGGCCCGGCGGTACGCATGGAGATGCCGGGCACGGTCTGCGCAAGGCTGTTGAAGTCCGTTAAGCCCTTGTTGGCGATATCGGCCGCCGAGACCGCCGTGACGCTGATCGAGGTGTCCTGCACCGTCGACTCGCGCTTGGTGGCGGTGATCACCACCTCTTCTATGTCGTTGCCCTGATTGGCCGCCTCCGCCGCCGCGGCCGCGGCCGCCACCCATGGGCCACCGGCGACGGCAAGCGCGACCGATGTGACCCAAATGCTCTTATATTTCACGTAGGAATCTCCCCTAATTGCTACAGGGCGCATTGGCAATGCGCCGTCACCGACCGCGATCCAGAAATTTGAGCGCCACGTTGCCAAGGCAATCGCCAGACACCAGGCGTTGCGCGCAAGCAACACTTATTCTGAAATGATTATGCACGGCGCGAAGTGCGATGTCACCACGTCGCCTCACCGCACGCGGTCAGGTCCATTCCAGTTAAATGGGTGACACTATTAAAAGGGGCGAAGGCAATTGCCGGGCGCCAGAGCCTAAGTTCGGATCTGACCACTAACCGCTGGCCTACGCACCCACCATCGCGTTGCCCGCAAGACCGCCCTTGAGTACGTACGCTTTGTAGCCACGTTCGGTCATAAGAAAGGCCGCGGCGGACGCCAGCCGACCCGTATCGCAATAGATGACGTAAGCGATGTTGGAGGCAAGCGCCGTCAGCTTGAGCCGCAAAATCTGCAGCGGCAGATTGATAGCGCCCTGGATTTGCCGTTTGGGCAGTTCACTCGGCAAACGCACGTCGAGCCAGCGTGCGCCTTTGCCAACGAGATCCTGCGCCTGCGCATAATCGACCCACCGCACCTGTGGCTCATACAACAGCGCGAGGAAATCCGATTTACCCAGGCGCATAACGGCGCCATCGGTGAGCATGGCCACGGTAGCGTTGCGACTCGCTCCGGTAATCAAGGCTTCTTCGCCGAAGTACATTCCGGACTCCAGTTCCGCGAGCTTAAGACCGTCCTTATGCAGCGGCGTTTCCCGGCGGACGATGCACTTCCCGGACGCGACGACGTAAAAGTAATCCCCTTCGCTTCCTTGCTTGATCACGACCTCGCCGGCACGGTGGTTGACCCGCTGCATGCGCATGAAGATGGTCTGAATGTTCGCCGGCGGAATGTGATGAAACGCCGAGGTCTGCAGCAGCGCCGTCTGCCAATCGCTCACGCCCTGGTTGCCGCCTTCCTTGAACTCGCCGACCTCGAAGAATCCAGTCTTGTCCCAGGTCATCAGCGCATCCACGGATTCGCTGTCTAGGCAGATGTACTGGATATCGTCGGCGGTTCGCACCGCGCATTGGCGCGGCGTGGTCGGCGCCAGCGCCGTGCGTGCTGCGGCAGTGCCGGCCTTGATCACCCCAACCAGGCGATCGTCGACGCGTAGCTCGACGCTACCCGAGACCAGGAAATAGCTCTTGTTATCCGCATCGCCCTGCTTGATCAGTTGCCGCCCGCGCCCCAGCGACTGGATCTGGGTCTTCAAAGCCAGTTCGCGAAGATTTTTTTCCTTAAGGGTATCGAAGGGCGAGAACTTCTTGAGCAGTGTGTGCATGGCGCGCCCAAGATAACTTCAGTGAAAACCCGACGGGTTCCGCAATTCAGTACTCGGCGCCGTGGCCGAAATTAACCCGAGAGCGGATCCGTCAGGTGAGTTGTTGAATTTCCCGCAGCCTGCCTGATGGGCAGATCGTTATCAAAAAAACAGTACTCGATTGCTGCCGATCTGGCAACCCTGCCGCAGCTGGAACGGCGGCAAAAATCCAGGATCCCGGCCAAGACCATCGACGGCCGGTGCCTGGAGCTGGGGACCTCAATTTTGGGCGGGGCAGCGCGAACGGATTGGTCAGGGCTGTAAAGCCGAACAGGGAACCACGCGGTAGTCATCGCCCACGGCCACTTTGGCCCAGGTGGTTGGATTCGCGGTCGGTTCAACCGGACCGTCTCTCGCCCCGGCCAGGGCCAAATAAAGATTGGCCACATCGACGTGCGTGATTTCCGGCGCCCGACGCAACTTGGATAACATCAGCCTGGGCCGGCCGGTATCGGTCATCGCCTGGTTCCATATGACCAACGCCGTCGTCATGCCGTCCTTTTGGCTGGTGCGCGGACCCATGTGCAGCAACAGTCCGTTATGGTCGCTCGGCAGGTTCTCGCCATGATCGCCGGTGTAAACGGCAAATGCTGGCGCGGCGGTCTGGTCGAGTAATGATGCGATTTGCAGGATCATGCCGGCGGTGTATTCGAGCGAGCGCTGGTAGCGAAGATCCTCGAGCGCATCCCGGCTCAGGCCTGCCGGTTCGGCCGCAAAGTCCGCCGCGGGATAGCGTGTTTCATAGGCAAAGTGGCTGCCGATCAAGTGCAAAAGCATGGCTTTGGGCCCGCTGCCACGAGTGGCAAAGTCCCTGACCATGGGCAACATCTGCTCATCGTATTTCCAGATCCCGGTGCCCTTGCTGTTGAAGCGGTCTGGGTCGGCGATGAAATTGCCGCCGTAAAAATCGTGGCCGCGCTCCAGCGCATTCGCACCACCGTGATTGTTGGCGATCCACGCCGTAGAAAATCCCGCTGCCTTCAGAATGCCGAGGATAGTCGGTGAGCGGCGCGCCTGCTCCAGAAATTCAGGCGGTGTCGCAGTCAGCAGCATGGGCACCGAAAATTGCGTGCCGTTTGAAGCGGCGCACACTTGCGGCAGCCACGATCCAAGGCCGGTCTCGATGCGCTGCGCCAGTTGCTGGCTCGCCGGGCCACCGGCACGCTGATCGGGGCCATAGGCGGCAGCACGAACGCTCTCGCCGAGCATGAAAATCGCCAGCATCGGTTGCGTCAAGGCAGGGACAGCGCGCGCCGCCAGACGCACGTAGGGCGGATCGCGCTGCACACCGAAGGAGTGGATTTTTATTGCGATAAAATCCTCGATGATATTTTCGGCAGAGCCCAGCGGCGTAGCCGCCGTCGCGGCGCCGAACAGCGGATAAAAAGTCACTGCCGGTTGGTGCGGCTGCACCGCCACGAGCAGCGAGACCAGCGCCAGTGGCAGGACCGAGGCCAGTAAGGCGACCCGGACCTGGCGCGGGTCGGCCATCTGTCGCTGCCGCAGTGCCAACCTGCAGGCCAGCAGCAGCAGCAGCCCGTGGACGGTGACGACGCTGATAAACGCCAAATTGGTGACCAAATACCTGGCGGCGCCCAGCGCCTCGTTCCAATTGGTGTTGGCCGCCGCGAGCACGCCATCGTAACCCGGGCCGGTGCCACCCGCGGCGGCCGCGCCGCACCACCAGAGCGTGAACGGCAGGGCCGCCACGGTTACCGCGCAGACTACCTGCCAGCACCGGCCCGGCAGGAACGCGACTAATCCGGCCAGGCTTGCGCTCACTACTGCCCTGGCCATCGCGTCGGTCAAGCTCGTCGCGTGGGCCACGGTCAGCGCTGCCGGGCAAAGCCACGCTAGCCACAGCAGGGCGCGGCCCATCATCGCTTCGTTAATATTGCGCCCGTGCATAAACGTAACTTACCGGCTAAGGATTCCTGAACATGGCGCTGCAGCCGAATCGCCGCGCCTAATTGGGTTTGGCCGCAGCGAGGTCATTCGCCGCGGCCGGCTCGAATGAGGAAACCACGGGCGCGCGCCGCTGGGTGAAAGATGAGGTTGCCAGAGCGTTGGCGGTCTGCACATTACGCAATATGCCGAACAGGCGAGTTCGCAACATCGGCGCCAGCGTTCTGGCGAAGGTGCCGGTCAGGTGATCCTGATCGCGATAGATCAGCATCTCGCCCTGGGTGGCCGGACAGGAACTGCCGGGACAGATCAGATCATTCATATCCAGAAAGTAAACATGGTTCATGCCAGCGGCGGCCGCATGTTCGGCAGCGGCAGCGGGCGCATTGAGGGCCGTCGTCGCGTCGAAGTCGCATTGATCGGCCAGCCGCTTACCGCCGAGCCGTTGCGAGACGCACCCGGGAACGTTAAACGGCGGGGTCGGCGAATCCCTCAGTATCACAATTGGCACACCGGCCGACGCCAGCCTTTGCAAGGTACGGCGCGCTCCCGCTTGGACGGCATCGGCCGGAATCACGGTCGCCGTGGTCTCATTGCCCCTCTTGGCAGCGCCATAAAAGCTTGCCATGGCAATCGCCGCCGGATGCAAGGCGAGGATCTTCTCGATCGCCTGGTCGCGCCATTCCTTGCAGTTCTGGGTGGCCAAGGGCAGATCTGGAAAAACGATATCACTGGCCGTGCAGCCCGGCCGCAGCACGGTGATCAGCCGCCAGGCTTCGAGGCCGGTTGCGCTGCGCAGTGGATTGACCCACTGCAGTGCGTGCGAATCGCCAAACAGCACCAGCGCCGGGGCGGTCGCGGGAGTGCCGAATTCGCACACTTTGGCGTCGAAAAACCTGCCCTGGCTCCAGCAATCCCGCGGTGATATATCGCCAATGTCCATGGCGGCAGCGCCAATGCCCCGGAATTTCTCATCCAGGATCAGTTGCTGCCGTCCAAAGATTAACAAGCCCCACGACGCCGCGACCGTCAGCAGTATGGCGCCTGCGGCGCTGCCCAGCGAGAGCCACGATCGCGCACCGAGGAACAGGCTTTCCCGGACCGGGCGTTCGAGGTAGATGAAGGTCATATGCGCGATAAGCAGCGATAACACTGCTGCCGCGATCTTGCCGCCTGTAGTGATGCCGGGGAACAAAAGCCCCGCGAACACCAGCAACGGCCAGTGCCACAGATACCAGGAGTAGGATCGCGCGCCCAGAAACTGCAGCGGCGCAGAACTGAGCAGCGCACTCACGCCACGCGACGGTGCCCTGGAACCAGCCAACAGCATGGCCAGCGTCGCAGTGACGGGCAGCAGTGCGACTGAACCCGGAAAACCCTCACCGCCGTGCAGCAGCAAGGCCGTTCCCAAAATAACGGCCAGGCCGGCGATGCCACCGGCAACGGCGCTAACGGAACTGACGCGGGCCCCGGACAGGGGCAGCATCGCCAGCAGTCCGCCGGCGGCGAATTCCCAGGCGCGTGGCGGCAGCTCATAAAACGCGAAGGTCGGCCAGCGGGGCGTGGCGTAGACGGAGCACAACAGGGATAAAGCGGTGACCGTGCCGAGTATCCAAACTAGGCTTCGCAGCCGGGGCGAGGCGCGACCGGCCAGCAGGATCAGCAACGGCCACAGCAGATAAAACTGCTCCTCCAGGCCGAGCGACCAGGTATGAAGTAAGGGATTGCCTTCCACTTGCGGTGCGAAGTAATCGGCCGCACTGTGGTCGAAGAACACGTTGCTGACGTACAGGGCAGCGGCCCTTGCGGCATCACCGGTGAAGGCGATAGCCAACGGCGACATGACGGCCGCGGCGGCCAGCGTCGTCACTAAAAGTACCAGCGCGCAGGCCGGCAGCAGGCGGCGCGCCCGACGCGCGAAGAATCTTGGCAAATCAATCCGCGACGTCGCGCGAAGTTCCGTCACCAGCAATCCGGTGATCAGATATCCGGACAGCACGAAAAACAGGTCCACGCCAACGAAGCCGCCAGCGCACCAGGGCAATCCGCAATGACAGCCGACCACCAGCAGGATGGCAACGCCGCGCAGTCCTTCGATATCGGGCCGAAACGAATCTGCGGTCCGGGTGCTAGTGCGGCTGGATTTAATGGGGTTACCTCCCGCGGGACGATACCAGCAAACCCTGCGCCGATAGCGTGACCTGGCTCAAAGCCTTGCTGGCCAGGAGGCGGCCTGGCCAGTGGCGCGGCACCGATCGCCACGGAAACGAAACAGCGCCGTGGCGCTCTTGGGTTGCCGCTTGAGCGATGCCTTATTGTCGCAATTGTGCAGTGGCGCCAATGCCGCATGTGCGGCGCCGGTATGATGGGTCATCGCCGGATGCAGGATGCCTTGTGAATACAAAACACTTCAGTGCGCCGTCACGCTACGGACTGGGTGTACTGGCGGTGCTGGTGCTACTGCTGGTCGCCTACAATTTCACCAGCGAATGGTGGACCTGGGAACACCGGATGACGGCGGCGGGATATTTTGTCGGCCCCAAGGCCCGGTGGCTCGGCCGCCTGAATCTGTTGTGGGCCGCTGCGGTATTGTGTGGCGCGCTGGCCGCGTTTGAGTTTCTGCGCTCGGTCCCCAAGCTCACCCGGCTCGCCGGCGCTGCGGCGCTGGCCGGCGTGGTACTTGCGGCGCTGCCCTTTGCACTGCGATACCTGATCCAACGGTAATTCTGCAGGGGCCGCAAACCACGTTGCGGGCTCGACAGCCTGCCGGATCTGGGGCATAAGGATTTTCTTCATCGATCAATGCGCCGATGGCGCCGGAAATGAGCATGTCAGGGGATGAAGCAACGGGCGCAACGCCTGCCGAGCCGCGACCGGGCAGTGCCGGGCCGGCGGCATACCCGCACCGGGCCCCGGAGCGGCATCTGGGCCGTTTCGTGGTCAAATTGTCCTTTGGCGTCGGCGCTTTCGCGATGGCCTGGCTGGCTTACATCGATGCGCCGATCACTGACCTTTGCCTGCTGGTGCTGGCCCTCGCGGTGCTGTGCTCGCTGGTGGCGGCCGCGGCTGGTTTTAGCATCGAGCGGTGTGACGATCAGCGGCCTGGGCCCGAGACCGATGCGGCGGCCATCGCGCGGTTTCGGCGCTCGCGCTTGCGCCGCAGCCGCCTGGCCGTCGCGTTCTTGCTGGCCGCGTACGCGCTGGCGGCGCTCAGCTGCGGGCTCGCGCTCAATCTGCGCGGCTACGGCAGCGAAAATGGCGAGCAGCAGACGGTACGCACGACTCAACCGATTTAGCACCGGTTTCAATATCAAGCCGCAGCGCAGGCGGCGCAGGGGATAAGGCGAATGGCAGGCCTGATGCGGCTGAGCGGCCGCAAACGCGATCTGGGTGGTGGCTTCATCGTGCAGCGCGTACTGCCGGCCGCGCAGCGGCCGTCGGTCGGACCGTTCGTATTTTTTGATCATTTTGGCCCGATCGTCTGCACGCCGGACCGGAATTTCGACGTGCGCCCTCACCCGCACATCGGACTGGCCACAGTCACCTATCTGTTCGCGGGCGCGATGGTCCACCGCGACAGCCTGGCCAACGTGCAGCGCATCGAACCCGGTGCGATCAACTGGATGACCGCCGGTCGCGGCGTAGTGCACTCCGAACGCCGGCCCGAGGATCTGCGCCAGCAAACCTACTCATTGCACGGACTGCAGCTGTGGGTGGCGCTGCCGAAATCTGCCGAAGACGGACAGCCGGGATTTGCGCATTATCCTGCCGCCGCCTTGCCGCAGCTTATGCACAATGGGGCGACGGTCCGGGTGCTGGTGGGCGAGGCCCTGGGTGAGCGCTCGCCGGTGCAGACGGCAACACCGACATTGTATGTTGACGTGCAGCTGCCTGCGGGCGCTACGCTGAACTGGCCTGGCCGCACGATCGAGCAGGCCGTGTACGGCGTCGATCACCCGCTTGAGATCGATGGTGAAACCGTGGCTGCGCAAACGCTCGCGATTTTGCCGCCGGATTCAGCGGTACGGGTGACCGCGCCGGACGGCGCGAGGCTCGTGATCGTCGGCGGCGAACCGCTCGATGGCCCGCGACTGATCTGGTGGAATTTCGTGGCCTCGACGCAGGCGCGGATCGATGCGGCCAAAACCGCCTGGCGCGAGCAGCGGCTCGGCAACGTGCCGGGCGATGCGGAATTCATTCCGCTGCCAGAGCACTGAGCCGCCGGCGGCACCAGCCAATCAGAACGCGTTCAGGCCGGTCAGTTCGCGGCCGATGGCCAGCTGGTGAATGGTCTCGGTGCCTTCGTAAGTGATGACGCTTTCCAGATTGAGCATGTGCCGGATCGGTGAAAATTCGGCACTGATGCCGGCGCCGCCGAGCATGTCGCGGCAATCGCGGGCAATGTCGAGCGCGGTGCGGCAGTTATGCCACTTGGCCATCGACACCTGGGCCGGCGTCATGACGCCGCGATCTTTTAGCCTCCCGAGCTGCAGCGCGAGCAGTTGCATGGTGGTGATGCCGCGGGCCATTTCGGCCAGCCGCACCTGGATCGCCTGGTTCTGCGCCAGCGGCCGCGAGAACAGCGTTCGCGTCGCCGTGTAATCGAGCAGCTCAGCGAGGCACGCCTGCGCCGCGCCGATCACGCCCCAGGCAATGCCGTAGCGGGCTTGCGTCAGGCAGGACAGCGGGCCTTTGAGACCCTGCGCCGCGGGCAGCATCTGTGCCGCCGGCACCGTCACGTCATCGAAAAACAGCGCCGAGGTGACCGAGGCGCGGAGCGAGAACTTGTTTTCGATCTCCGGCGCGGAAAATCCCGGGGTACCCTTATCGATGATGAAGCCGCGGATGCCTTCATCCGTCATCGCCCAGCAAATGCACAGATCGGCGATCGCGCCGTTGGTGATCCACATCTTGGAGCCGTTGATCACCCAGTCCGCGCCGCGGCGGCGGGCGTGGGTCTTCATGTTGGCCGGGTCGGAGCCGCCTTGGGGTTCGGTCAGCCCGAAGCAGCCGATCAGCTCGCCTTGGGCCATGTGCGGCAGGTAGCGCTGCTTTTGCTCCTCGCTCCCGAAGCGGTAAATCGGAAACATGCACAGCGAGGACTGCACCGAGACGAAGCTGCGCAGCGCCGAATCGCCGCGCTCCAGCTCCTGGCAGATGAGCCCCGAGGCGACCGCGTTCAGCCCGGCGCAGCCGTAGCCTTCGAGGCTGCTGCCGAGCAGCCCAAGCGCTGCGAGGTCGGCGACCAGCTCGCGGGGGAAGCGGTGCTGCTCGAAGCACTGGCGGATGATCGGCAGCACCTTGTCATCCACCAGACGCGCGACACTTTCCTGCACCGCCTGTTCTTCGGCGCTGAGTGAGTCGCGGACGTTGTACAGATCAAGTCGCTGCATGAGGGGGCCCTGAGAACTTAATCGATATCGAATTTCACGCCCTGCGCCAGTTGCACCGCGGGCGAGAAATTGACCGTCTGGGTCTGGCGCCGCATGTAGGCCTTCCAGGCATCGCTCCCGGACTCGCGGCCGCCGCCGGTTTCCTTTTCGCCGCCGAAGGCCCCGCCGATCTCGGCGCCGCTCGGGCCCGCGTTGACGTTGGCGATGCCGCAATCGCTGCCGGTGATTGAAAGAAACGTTTCAGCCTCGAGCAGATTGTTCGTGAATATAGCCGAAGACAGCCCGTGCTTGACGTCATTTTGCATCCGGATCGCATCACTGAAGTCGCGGTACGGAAAGACGTACAAAATGGGCGCGAAAGTCTCCTCGCGCGAGCGCTCGGTGGGAGCGTTGAGCTCGACGATGGCGGGGCGCACGTACTGGCCACCGCCGAGCCCCGCCGGCGTCAGCGCCTCACCGCCGCTCACGTGCCCGCCGGCCGCGCGGGCCTCGCTCAGCGCCGATTGCATCCGTTCCATGGCGCGCGAATCGATCAGCGGACCGACCAGCGTTCCCGCAGCGAGCGGATCGCCGATCGGCAGGCTCGCATAGGCTCGTTTAAGAGGCGGCAGCAGCTGATCATAAATATCGGCATGCACCAGCAGGCGGCGCAGCGACGTGCAGCGCTGCCCGGCGGTGCCGGCAGCGGCGAACACGATGGCGCGCGCCGCCAGCTTAAGGTCAGCCGCGGCGGTCACGATGGCGGCGTTGTTGCCGCCGAGCTCGAGCAGCGAGCGGCCGAAGCGGGCTGCGACCCGCTGACCCACAGCGCGGCCCATTTCAGTGCTGCCGGTGGCGCTGACCAGCGCGATGGCGCGGTGCCCGGCCAGCTGCTCGCCGACGGCGCGATCGCCGATCGCAAGCTGCGACAGGCCGGCAGGGGCCGCGGGCGTCTCAGCGAGTACCTGCTCGAGCAGCCGGTGCACGGCGAGTGCGCACAGCGGCGTCTTGTCCGATGGTTTCCAGATAACCGAATCCCCGCACACCAGCGCCAGCGTCGCGTTCCAGGCCCAGACGGCCATCGGAAAGTTGAACGCGCTGATCACGGCCACCGGGCCGAGCGGCTGCCAGCGCTCGAGCATGTGATGCGCTGGCCGTTCCGAAGCGATCGTCAGGCCATACAGCTGCCGTGACAGGCCCGCGGCAAAATCACAGATATCAATGATCTCCTGCACCTCGCCGAGGCCTTCGCTCAGAATCTTGCCGGTCTCGAGCGTGATCAGCGCCCCGAGTGCCGGCTTGTGCTCGCGCACCCGGTCGGCAAAGCGGCGGACGAGCTCGCCGCGGGTCGGGGCGGGCACCTGCCGCCACTGCTCGAAAGCACGCACGGCGCGCTGCACTTTTTCCTCCACGGTTGCCGGCGCATCGGCGCTGACAGCGCCGAGCAGCGTGCCATCGATGGGTGTATGCACCGGCAGCCCGGTGGCCGCGAGCTGCTGCGGTCCGAGGCCGGCGGCGGCCAATAGCGGCTGATATTTCATTAGGCGCGAATCTCGAGGTTGTGCGGCTTGGCGGTTGCGTAGACTTTGCCGAAGCGGTTTTTCACGAATGCATCCAGCGTCACGTCTTCCTGACGGATGAACCCCTGCTGCGGCAGCTGGCCGGCCGCCAGCATATCAAGCAGCGCGCAGATGCCGGCAGCGGTCGTGATCTGGATGGCGCTGCGCGCCGTCCCGTTGACCGTCTGGCCGTAGATCTTGTTGGCGTAGGTTTCCTGTACCAGCCGGCCCTTTTGCGTGCCGGTCACGGTGACAAAGACGATGACCACATCCTGCAGCGTCGCCGGAATCGCGTGCTCCAGAATGTCCTTGAACACCTCGCGCCGCTCCCGCAGCCTCAGGTCATGCAGAAGGGCTTTCATGATCGCCGCGTGGCCCGGATAGCGGATCGTGCGGTAGTTGAGGTTGCGCGCCCGGTCCTTGAGTGTCTCGCACAGCGTCCCGACCCCACCAGAGGTGTTAAAGGCCTCGTAGGTGGCGCCGTCGAGGGAAAATTCCTCGCGCTCTTCGAGCGGCGGGGCGGCGCGCAGCTGCCCGTCGACCAGAACCTCGCACGGCTCGCAGTATTCGTTGATAACCCCGTCGGTGCTCCAGGTCAGGTTGTAATACAGCGCATTGGAGGGATATTGCGGCAGGGCGCCGACGCGCAGCCGCACTTCCTGCAGCGTGTCAAAGTGCTTGGACAGATCGTAGCCGACGATGGCGATGAACCCCGGCGCGAGCCCGCATTGCGGAATGAAGGCGGTGCGCGCGCCGGCGGCCAGTTCCTTCACGCGCCGGGTGTTGGCGACATCCTCGGTCAGGTCGAGGTAATGCACGCCGGCCGCCGCCGCGGCCTGCGCAATCTTGCCGGTCACATGAAACGGCGCGGCACTGAGCACCGCAAACTGGCCGCGCAGCGCGGCGGTCAGCGCCGCCGCATCGCCGACGTCCAGCGCTACCTTGTACACCGGGGCCGCGGTCTCGAGGCGCTTAAGCTGCTCGGTGGACTGGTCAATGACCGTGACCTGGTAGTCGCCGCAGTTGCCGAGCAGATCAGCGATCATCGAGCCGATCTTGCCGGCGCCCGCGATAGCAATGTTTTTCATCAGGAAACTCCCTGGGTCAGCCGCTAATGATCGCCGGTCTGCCGACGAAAAGAAGCCTCAAATACGACAAATAGACGATAGATTTTCGTCATAATGACGATCATAATCGTCAGTATGGCAATGGACCTGACCGATCAGAAGATTCTGGCGCTGCTGCGCGAGGATGCGCGCGCCTCCACCGCCCAGTTGGGGCGCAAGCTCGGCCTGTCGCGCACGACGGTGCAAAGCCGCATCGAGCGGCTGCGAAGCCGTGGCGTGATCGCCGGTTTTACCGTGCGCGCCGGCGAGGAGTACGAGCGCGCACAAATTCAGGCGCACGTGATGATCACCGCGCTCCCCAAACTGGCTTCGAGGATCGAGGCCGAGCTGCGCCGGCTGCCGGAAGTGCGCAAGCTCTATGCCATCAGCGGCATGCACGATCTGATCGCCGTCATCGCCACCGATTCAGTGCGCTCGATGGACGGGCTGCTCGATCGGATTGGCGCTCTGGAGGGCGTGGATAGGACCCAGTCCTCGATCGTGCTGTCGACGCGGATTGATCGCTAAGGGCGGGGCCGCCGCGATCTTAGGATGAGGCGCTAGGCCAGCGTGTGGAAGACGCGTTGCACGTCCTCTTCCTGCTCGAGTTTATCGATCAGCACCAGTACTTCAGTGGCCTGCGCCTCCGGCAGCGTGGTCGGTGCGGTGCAGATGTATTCGTGCTCGGCCGACAGCGGCGCGATGCGCCGCGCTTCGAGCGCCTCCTGCAGGCGGCCGAAATCGGCGAAGGCGCAGCGCAGCACCAGCTGCGCTTCGCCCTTGTCGCCGACACTTTCGCCCATTTCATCGAGGCCGTAATCGATCATCGCCAGCTCGAGTTCGTCCTGGTCGACGCCGGCCGGATCGAGCCGGAACACGCCCATCTTGCGAAATTGAAACGCAACGCTCCCGGTCGTGCCGAGATTACCGTGGTTGGTCGAAAGGATATTGCGCACGTGGGCCACGGTGCGGGTCGGGTTGTCCGTTGCCGTTTCCACCAGCAGCGCGACGCCGTGCGGCGCGTAGCCCTCATACAGCACCTGATGGTAATTGGTGGCGTCGCGGCCGGTGGCGCGCTTGATCGCCGCCTCGACCTTGTCCTTGGGCATGTTGACGGCGCGCGCGTTCTGCAGAATGCGCCGCAGGGCCGGGTTGGCGGCCGGATCCGGGCCGCCGGACTTGACCGTCATCGCGATGTCCTTGGCGACGCGCGCGAACTGCTTGGCCATGCGGTTCCAGCGGGCGAACATCGCGTGCTTGCGGACTTCGAATATGCGACCCATGCGAAGCTTTCCTTACCGGGAAGCGAATATTAAAGGATTGGGACCGTGGCGGCCTGCCGCCAGCGCCGCGGACGGTACTCAGCCGTCGGGCTGGAAGGCGTCCGGGAGCGGCGCCGCGGCGATGCCGACCCGCGTGCTCAGCTCGATCTTCGCGACTTCAAAACCGCGGCGAAAGTCGCGGATGTGTTTGCCCATCCACTCCTCGGCGCTGGCGGCATCGCCGGCCGACACGGCCTCGATGATCCGCCGCTGCGCCAGCCCGATGCGCGATCGGGCCTGCGGCACCCGATCGAGCATCAGCTCAAGTGAGGTGGCCAGCAGCGGCAGCAGCGGCCGATGCGCCAGCACCAGCGCGCGATTGGCCGCGGTGCCTTCCAGCGCTTCGAAGAACCGGCCCACGGCTTCAACCATGCGCGGCGTGCTCTCGCTCGCCGCGAACGCGTCCGCGGCCGCCTGCAACCGCTTAAGATCCTCGGCCGTGCGCCGCCCGGCCGCAAGCCTCGCCGTGGGCGGCACCAGCAGCGTCAGCGCCTCCCAGACTTCAAGGACGGTCACGTCGTGCAGCACCAGCGCGTTGCTGACGTGCGCGGCCACGGCCGCGGTGGTCGGTCGCGCCACCGTCAGGCGCTTGGTGCCGCGCCGGCGCGCGACCAGGCCGCGGCTTTCCAGTTCGCGCAGCGCCTCGCGCACGGTCGAACGCGTGACGCCGAACTGCTCGGCAAGCTCAAGTTCCGTGGGCAGGGCCTGACCCTCCGGCAACGTGCGGTCGGTGATCCGCCCGGTGATGATCTGCGCAATGCGCCGGTAGGCCGGGTCGGTGCACAAGGGCGCGAATCTGCCCGATGCGCTCACTGGTGCGCCTCCACCAGCTGACGGCCGATCAGCATGCGGCGCACCTCCTGCGTGCCGCCGCCGATTTCGTACAGCTTGGCATCCCGCAGCAGCCGGCCGGCCGGGTAATCGTTGGTATAGCCGTTGCCGCCGAGCGCCTGAATCGCCTGCAGAGCAGCCTGGGTCGCGCATTCGGCGGCAAACAGCACGCAGCCGGCGGCGTCCTGGCTTCTGACTTTCTGGCTGTCGCAGGCGCGCGCGACCGAGTAGACGAAGCAGCGCGAGGCGCTCAGCTGCGTATACATGTCGGCAAGCTTCCCTTGCATCAGCTGAAAACTGCCGATCGGCTTGCCGAACTGGCGCCGTTCGCGCACGTAGGGCAGGACCACGTCCAGCGCCGCGGCCATGATGCCCAGCGGCCCGCCCGACAGGATCACCCGTTCGATGTCGAGGCCGCTCATCAGTACCTTCATGCCGCCGTTGACATGGCCGAGAATATTGCTCGCCGGCACTTCGCAATCTTCAAACACCAGCTCGCAGGTGCCTGACCCGCGCATGCCGAACTTGTCGAGCTTCTTGGCGCGGCGCATCCCGGGGTTGTCCCCGTCGATGATGAAGGTACTGATGCCGCGCGAGGCGCGCCCGGGCGCGGTCCTTGCGTACACCACCAGCACGTCAGCATCCGGGCCATTGGTGATCCACATCTTGCGGCCGTTGAGCAGGTAGCGATCGCCGCGCAGCTCAGCCTGCAGCTGGAGCGAGGCCGCGTCCGAGCCGGCTTCGGGCTCCGAAATCGCCAGCGCCCCGACGTGCTCGCCGCTGCACAGCCGCGGCAGGTAATGCGCGCATTGCGCCTCGGTGCCGTGCAGCCGCAGCTGGTTGACGCACAGGTTCGAATGCGCCGCGTAACTTAGACCCACGGCGCCGGAGGCGCGGGAAATCTCTTCCATGGCGATAACGTGGGCCAGATACCCGAGGTCCGAGCCACCGAAGCGTTCCGGCACGGTGATGCCGAGCAGCCCCTGCTCCCCCAGCAGCGGCCACAGATCGCGCGGGAACTCGTTGCGCAGATCGATCTGGGCCGCCCGCGGCGCGATTTTGTCCTGGGCCAGTCGCCGCACCGCGTCGCGTAATGCCAGCAGCTCCTCGCTGAACCCAAAATCCACACCGGTCTGCTCCAGTGCTGGCATGGTAGTGTCTCCATCCGGAAGAAGATGGTAGGATTGTCCGACAATTAATCAGTGAGAGCAAGCCCATGAGCCGACTGTCGAGCCGGGTTAATGTGGACTCCGAGGCCTATATCGCCAATCGCGAGGCGATGCAGCGCCTGGTCGCCGATCTGGAGCTGCAGATCGGGCGGGCCGGGCAGGGCGGTCCGCCCCAGGCGCTCGAAAAGCACATCGCGCGCGGCCGTCTGCCGGTGCGCGAGCGCATCGCACTGTTGCTCGATCCGGGCGCACCGATGCTCGAGCTGTCGGCGCTGGCGGCGTTTGGCATGTATGAGGATGCGGTGCCGGGCGCCGGCATCGTCACCGGCATCGGCAAGATCTGCGGCCGGGATTGCGTCGTCGTCGCCAACGATCCGACCGTCAAGGGCGGCACTTATTATCCGATGACCGTCAAAAAGCACCTGCGCGCGCAGGAAGTGGCGGCGCAGAACCATCTGCCGTGCATTTATCTGGTGGAAAGCGGCGGTGCATTCCTGCCGAGCCAGGACGAAGTGTTCCCCGACCGCGAGCACTTTGGCCGGATTTTTTTCAATGAAGCGAACCTCTCGGCCAATGGCATTGCGCAGATTGCCGTTGTCCATGGCAACTGCACGGCCGGCGGGGCTTACGTGCCGGCGATGGCCGATGAGAATGTCATCGTGCGCGGCCACGGGCAGATATTCCTCGGCGGGCCGGCGCTGGTGCGCGCCGCGACCGGCGAGCAGGTCGATGCCGAGAGCTTAGGCGGCGCCGCTGTGCACTGCCGCCAGTCGGGCGTGTGCGATCACATGGCCGAGAACGATGCTGAAGCGCTCGCCATTGCGCGACGCATCGTCAGCCACCTGCGACCGTCGATCGCGCCGCCGCCGCCGCAGGGACGCGAACCCGATTACGATCCGGCCGAGCTTTACGGCGTGGTACCCGCCAGCCTGCAAAAACCCTACGACGTGCGCGAGGTCATTGCGCGGCTGGTGGATGAGTCCGATCTCGATGAGTTCAAGCCGCTCTACGGCAGCACGCTGGTGTGCGGCTTTGCCCGCTGGTGCGGCCATGAAATCGGCCTGATCGCCAACAACGGCGTGCTGTTCTCCGAGAGCGCGCTGAAAGGCACGCATTTCATCGAGCTGTGCGCGCGCGAGCACATTCCGCTGCTGTTCCTGCAGAACATTACCGGGTTCATGGTCGGCAAGCGCGCCGAAGCCGGCGGCATTGCCAAGGACGGCGCCAAAATGGTCTCGGCGGTCGCCTGCGCGCAGGTGCCGAAATTCACCTTGATCATCGGCGGCAGCTATGGTGCCGGCAATTACGCCATGTGCGGCCGGGCCTACAGCCCGCGCCTGCTGCTGCAGTGGCCGAATGCCCGCATCTCGGTGATGGGCGGCGAGCAGGCCGCGCGGGTGCTGGCCACGATCCGCCGCGACCAGCTGCGCGGCGCGGGCCAGGAGCTGCAGGCCGGCGAAGAGGAAGCCATATTGGCGCCGATCCGCGCCCAGTACGAGCACCAGGGACATCCCTATTATTCGACCGCAAGACTCTGGGACGATGGCATCATCGATCCGCTCGCCACGCGTCGTACGCTCGGCCTCGCGCTCACTGCGGCGCGCAATGCGCCGATAGCAGACACCCGCTTCGGCGTGTTCCGCATGTAGTGATAACGGGCGGTGCCGTCATGGCGCGCGCGATCGGCTGGTATGCTTAAGCGCTCCCGCAAAACTGTAAGAGCCGCCCGATGATCGATCTGCATTACTGGACCACGCCCAACGGCCATAAGATCACGATGATGCTGGAGGAGACCGGTCAGCCGTACCGGATCGTTCCCGTCAACATCGGCAAGGGCGCGCAATTCGACCCGCAGTTCCTCGCTATCGCGCCGAACAACCGCATACCAGCGATCGTCGATCGCGAGCCGGTCGGGGGCGGCTCGCCGATCAGCGTCTTCGAATCCGGCGCAATTTTGCTGTATCTGGCGGAAAAGAGCGGCCAGCTGATCAGCCCCGATGTGCGCGGGCGTTATGAGACGCTGCAGTGGCTGTTTTGGCAAATGGCGGGCCTGGGGCCGATGGCTGGCCAGAATCATTATTTTGTGCAATACGCGCCCGAGAAGCTGCCGCACGCGATTGACCGCTACGTCCGGGAGACCAACCGGCTGTACGCGGTGCTCAACCGCCGGCTCACCGACCGCGCCTTCATCGCCGGCGCGCATTACAGCATCGCCGACATTGCCTGCTACCCGTGGATCGTGCCCCACCAGCGCCAGCGGCAGAACCTCGAAGATTTTCCGCACCTCAAGCGCTGGTTCGAAGCGGTGCGGGCCCGGCCGGCGACCGAGCGGGCCTACCAGCTTGCTGCGAAAATCAATCCGCCGAAGCCGATGAGCGATGATGATAAGAAAATTCTCTTTGGCCAGGATGCGAAGGTCGTGTCAGCCCTTGCGCCGCCGCGCGGCTAGTCCCGGCGTGACGCGCACGCTGCGGCCGCCGCCACGGGCGGCCGCGACGACCTATGGCTGAGCCCGGCGATACCTCGGGCACGACCGCCATGGAGCCTGCGGCCAGCGCGCGCCGCTGGCGGCGACACTGGGTGTTGCTTGGCATCCTGGTCGGGCTCGGCGGCTACTATGCATCGGCCTACTGGATTGCCCCGCAGGTGTGGCGCTTCATTGAGCGGCATCATCCGGCCCTGCAGCAGCTGGCGCAGCGCACAGCGACGCGTGAGGGCATCCCCGGCGACCCGCTCAATATCGGCTTTATCGGTTCCCAGGCGCAGCTGACGCAGGCGCTGATCAGCGCCGGCTGGCAACCTGCCGATCCGATCACGCTGGTCAGCTCGCTGCGCATCGCCGGCGACAGCGTCGCGCATCGGCCCTACGACAACGCGCCGGTCAGCAGTCTTTATCTATGGGGACGCAAACAGGACCTGGCCTTTGAGGAGCTGATCGGCGGTGACCCGCGCCGCCGCCATCATGTCAGGTTCTGGCAATCGGCTGAGCGCGACGCGGCTGACCGCCCGTTGTGGGTCGGCGCAGTGACACTCGATACGCGCGCCGGCGTAAGCCACCGCACCGGGCAGATCACCCATCACATCGGCGCAGACATTGATCAGGAACGCGACCGGCTGGTGCACGATCTGCTCAGCGGCCAGGCGACGCAATTGCAATGGCTGGATCATTTCCAGACCGAGCTGCACAGCCGCAACGGCTGCGGCGATCCGTACCACACCGACGGCCGGCTCGCCCTGGTGATCAGCGCCGCGCCCGCCCTCATGCCGTGAGCGGCGGACCGAAGGCCGCGTGCGGTGAACCGTAGCCAATGGCTGAGGCGTGAACGGCGTCTGCTGCTAGGATTAAAATCGTACGTCAATAAAGCGAGGGGCATCATGCGCAACATTTTCCCGGCCGTAATCGCGGCACTGATGGCTTGGGCAGGCGCGGCGGTGGCTGACTCGCCGGCGATTCCTGCCTACGTTTTGGCCGCCGTGGCCGATACCGGCCGTTCCGATGCCGACCGGCAGCGGGATGCGCTGCGCAAGCCCGAGCAGGTCATCGCCTTTGCCGGCATCAGGCCCGGCGACCGCATCGGCGAACTGATGCCGGGCAAAGGATATTTTACGGCTATCTTCTGCCGGGTGGTCGGACCGAGTGGTCATGTCTATGCGATGCGCATGGCAACGGCCGGGGAAAAGCCGGCCGCGGCCGCCGCGCCGCCGGCGCCGCCCTGCGCCAATGTCTCAACCGAAACGCAGACGCCGGCGACCCTGGCGCTGCCGCCGGGCCTCGATGTGGTGTGGACCTCGGAGAATTACCACGATTTGCACAATCCGATGTTCGGCACGCCGGACATGGCCGTCTTTAACCACGCGGTTTTCAATGCGCTCAAGCCGGGCGGGGTGTACATGATTGAAGATCACGTTGCGGCGGCCGGATCGGGTGCGCGGGATACTAATACTCTGCACCGGATTGATCCGGCCCTCGTCAAGAGCGAAGTACTGGCCGCGGGCTTTGTGCTTGAGGCCGAAAGCCCCGTGTTGCACAACGCGGCCGATGATCATACGGCCAGGGTGTTTGACCTGGCCGGGAAGACCGATAAGTTTTTATTCAAGTTTCGCAAGCCGCTGACGGTCGCGCATTGAGCAGCGTTTAGGCCGCATCGCCAGCCGGGGCAGGGTAAGATCTGCCCCGATGCCGATCCACGCGCTGTTTGCGACGCAGATCTATACCGCCTCGCTTAAGGCGCCCGGCTGGCAAGGCCTGAATCGACAGCTGCTGCGCGAGTGCCGGCAACTGCGGCGCGATGATGCATCAGGGCGCCGCTGGTCGGCGGCCCACTATCCGGGAGGCTACACTTCCTACGGCTCGGCCTGCCGCATGCATACCGTGTCGCCGACCTTTGGGCTCCTGCAGCGGCAACTTAACCGGCAGGTCGCGATCTTTGCCCGGGCGCTGGAATTTGACCTGCGCGGCCGCAAACTTGTGATGACCGACTGCTGGGTGAATATCATGCCGCGGCGTGTCGTGCATACGCTGCATCTGCACCCACTGTCGACACTGAGCGGCGTCTACTACGTGCAGACACCGCGAGGGAGCGCGGCCCTGAAATTCGAGGATCCGCGGCTCGAGCGGTTCATGGCCGCCCCGCCCCGCCGGGCCGACTGCTCGGCGGCCAATCGGCCCTGGTCAACCGTGGCGGCTGAGGCCGGTCGCGTGGTGTTGTTCGAAAGCTGGCTGCGCCACGGCGTGCCGCCCAATGCCGCCCGCGGCGAACGCATCAGCGTCAGCTTCAATTACAGCTGGTTCTGACCATCAAGCGCCGCGGTTGCGCCCGCTCAGCCGTCGCACAGCGTCCTTGAATCTGCGGTGCCGCTCACGCCCTTAGCGCGGCCCGCAGTATTATGCTTCACTTTGGGGCCTAGGCCCCGGAGTCCACCCCCGGCATAAAGCGGCCGCACATGGCAGCGCGATTACCCACAGTCGTTCAATACCGCAAAGCCCTGCAGTCGGTGGGCGATAAGCTGCCGGCCGAGTGTCGCCGCATGCTGGTGGCGCACGCCGCCGCGCCCAACCTGGTGCTGGACGCGGCCAAACTCGCCCGGCACGCCGGCCACAAGGGCGAACAATTTACCGCCGAGATGTATGCGCGCGTCGGACGCCTGCTCGCCGACGCCATCGGTCGCGACGCGGGGCTCCAGGGCGCGGCAACGCGCGCCATCGGCCGCGCCAGCAAGGATCCCGCTACCGGGCAGACCCAATGGCGCATGTACAGCGCGCTGGCCGAGGCTGTGCGTCAGCAGCGCTGGGAGCAGCGCGTCCCGGCAGCCGCCGGCATTCCGCCATCGATCAGCCGGGCCGACATCTTAGGCGCTCTGCACGGTCTCGATGCCGGACTGCGTTCGGAAATGGCTGATTCGGCCAATTTTGTGGTGCTGCATGGCGGCCGGCGTTATGGGCCGAGAACCGTGATCGCCGCCGCGGCCGAGCGACTCGCGGGCCACAAGCTCGAGCCGCATGATTTTTCCGACGATGCCGACGCCGAATGCTTCCGGATCCTGCGTAGCGCCAACTTCGTGCTGCGGCCGAAGCCCGGTCTGGCGAACATGGCGGTGGTTGAGGAAGCCGAGGAGCAGGCGATTCGCCGGCGGCGCGACCTCGATGCCGGGCAGATGGCTGAACTGCTGCGCTCGCGCTGGGGGCAGGGCATTTTTCGCCAGCGCGTCGAGCAGATCGAATCGGCCTGCCGCGTCACCGGATTGCTGGATCGCCGGCACCTGTGCGCCAGCCACATCAAGCCGTGGGCTGATTCCGATGACCGGGAAAAGCTCGATGGCGCCAATGGCCTGCTGCTCTCACCGCACCTGCAACACCTGTTCGAGCGCGGCTACATCAGCTTCACCGACGAGGGGAGCCTGCTGGTTTCCAAACGATTGAACCCGGCCGTGCTGAGTGCCTGGGGCCTGTTAAAGCCCGCCCGCGGCCGGCCCTTAAGTGCCGAGCAGCGCAGCTATCTGGATTACCACCGGCGCATGGTCTTCGAGCGCCACGAAGGCGGGCGACGGGCGAGCGACCGCGGCGGCGATGCCGAAGCGGATCGCGCGTAAGTGGCCTGGCTGACCAAGTCGCGCTACCTGTCCGGCCGGCAATGCCCAAAACGCCTGTGGTTTGAAATCCACCAGCCGCTCACCGAGCCGCAGCCCGAATCCGTTGCCTTTTATCAGGGCCGCGCAGTCGATGCACTGGCGCGGCAGTTGCAGCCTGGATTGAACATCACGCGCGAGCGCGGCATGCCCGCCTCGATCAGTGAGACCGCGAAGGTTATGGCCACGCAGGCGCCGGCGGTGCTGCACCAGGCGGCCTTTCGGCGCGGCGATCTTGCCGCCGTAGTCGATGTACTGCGCCGGCACGGCAGCGCTTTTGACCTGGTGGAGGTCAAGGCGGCCACGAGCGTCAAGCCGGAACATATCGCTGATGCGGCCTTCCAGACGCTGGTGCTGCGGGCGGCCCAGGTGCCGGTCGGCACCGTCCTGCTAAGCCACGTCGATAGCCGCTTTGTGCTTAAAGCGGTGGGGCAATACGCCGGCCTGCTGCTCGAGGAAGATATAACGGCCGCAGTCGAGGAATCGCTCGATGAGGTGGCGGCCACCGCGCACGGACTGCAGCAGGTCATGGCCGCGAGCCAGCAGCCAGCGATAGCCATGGGCGCCCAGTGCCATGCGCCTTACGATTGCCCGTTCATCCTGCGCTGTACCGCTGCCGCGAGAGCGGCGCCGCAATACCCGGTCAGCCTGCTGCCGCGGGGCGCCAAGCAGGCCGAGCAGCTGCTGCGTGAAGGGTTCGAGGATCTTCGCGACGTGCCCGCCGAGCGGCTGAGCGGGGAACTGCACCGGCGTGTGCATGGCGCGACGGTTTCCGGCGAGCCGTATTTCAATGTGGCGGCGACCGCGGCGCTGCGCGAGCTGGCGTATCCGCGGGCTTATCTAGATTTTGAAACCATCGGCTTCGCGGTGCCACAGATTCTCGGTTCAGGCCCCTATTGGCAATTGCCGTTCCAGTGGTCGGTGCAGGTCGAGCAGGCCGATGGCTCGGTGCGCGAGGCCGAGTATCTGGCGATCGGATCATTCGGCGATTTCGCAGCGCTCGCCGCACCGCTCCTCGCCGCCATTCCGGAGCAGGCGCCGGTGCTCGCCTATAACGCCAGCTTTGAGGCGCGGGTATTGCTCGATCTGGCCAAGCGCCTGCCGCAGTACGCCGCGCAGCTCAAAGGCGTGGCCGAGCGGCTATTTGATCTGCTGCCGGTGACGCGCCAGGCGTATTACCACCGCGACATGCGCGGCTCCTGGTCGATCAAAAGCGTGGTGCCAACCATCCGCCCTGATCTCGATTATCAGCATTTATCCGAAGTCCGCGACGGCGACAGCGCGCAACTGGCGTTCCTTAAGCTGCGCGACCCGGCGGTCTCCGGCGCGCGACGCGAAGCGCTCACCCAGGCGCTGCTTAAGTACTGCCGCCAGGACACCTGGGCCATGGTGGAGCTGGCGCGGTTTCTGAGCGGTGGGCCTCTCAGCCGGCACTAGCGCGAGGCCAGCCAGTCGCGGCCGCGAAGCGTCGTCAGGTACGGCAGCAGTTTGGCGTCAAGTTCGGGGTCGGGCGATCGATACGCCCACTGCGCCAGCGGCGGCATGGACATCAGGATGGCATCGGTGCGTCCGCCCGATTGCAGGCCGAACAGTGTGCCACGATCCTGCAACAGATTGAATTCCGCGTAACGGCCGCGACGATACAGCTGGTAGCGCCGTTCGCGCTCGCCGCTGACGCCGTGGCGCCGTCGTTGCAACAGGGCCAGGTAGGCCTGCTGGAAGTGAGTGCCGACGCTTTGCAGAAACTCAAAGCATCGCTCCCACGGCATGCCGAAGATTTCCGTGTCGGCGTTCAGATCATCGAAGAAAATGCCGCCGACACCGCGGGCTTCGCCGCGGTGACGCAAATAAAAATATTCGTCGCAGTGCGCGCGCAGCCGCGGATAGAGCTGGGCGTGAAACGGTTCGCAGGCCTGCGCCGCGGCCTGGTGCCACTGGCGGATGTCATCCTCGACCGGCAGGTACGGCGTCAGATCGAAACCGCCACCGAACCACCAGATTTCCCCGGCAGTGAAGCACCGTACATTCAGATGCGCGGTCGGCACCAGCGGACTGCGCGGATGAATGACGACCGAGACGCCCATCGCGCGAAACGGCGTGCCGCTCAGATTCGGATTGCGGGCGGTCGCAGCCGGCGGCAGGCGCGTGCCGCTGACATCCGAGAGCGCCACGCCGGCGCGCTCAAGCGCCGCGCCACCCTCGAGCGTTGCCGTGAGGCCGCGGCCGCTTAACGCGTCCGGCGCGGGCGGGCGTTCCCAGACATCGGCGATGAAGCCGTGCCCGCGCTCCTCTTTTTCGAGAGCAGCGCACAGCCCTTTCTGCAGCGACTGCAGGTACGAGTAAACAGCTTCAGGGCGCGAATCGGTCATGGCGGCTTGACGCCGATCATAGCCGGCACGGGGCCGCTTCGTCTGCGGGCCAGGCTCGGCCGCAGCGTGCCAATCGGTGCGCGAACGGGGCGCCCATAAAAAAAGCCCGGATAAATCCGGGCTTTTTCAGCACTAGAGCTCTAGCGCAGTTTTACCAGCGACCACCACCGCCGCCGCCACCACCGCCACCGCCACCGCCACCGCCGCGGTAGCCACCACCGCCACCGCCGCCACCCGGACGTCCGCCGCCAGTGCGGGGCTTGTCCTGGGCTTCGTTCACGCGCAACGGGCGACCGCCCATATCCTGACCGTTCAGGCTTTGAATCGCGCGCGAGGCATCGGCCTGGCTCATTTCTACAAATCCGAAGCCGCGTGGACGACCGGTCTCGCGATCGGTCGGCAGCGATACGGACTCAACCGTGCCGTGCTGTGAGAACAGCGTGCGGATATCCGCTTCGCTGGCCGTAAACGGCAGGTTGCCAACATAAATCTTCGCCATGAATAACACTCTCCAATAAACTCGAAGCGACCTGGGCAGGAAAAATTGGTTTGCGCCGCAGGCACTCCACACGGCAGGACACAGTTAACGAAGTCAGCGGAGAGGGTGTCTCACGAGCCATCGAATCGCAGATCCTGTCACCTGACCGCCACACTATTCACGCTCGATCACTAGCGCCCAAAGGCAGCGTTAGCATCAGGCCAATAGCGGACGGTGCTTTTACAGCGTAGCACAAGTGCCTGCCGGCGCTTGGCTTTTTGCCGTGGCAGAGGGATCCGATCGATCATTTGCCGCAGCCGGGGCCCCGGATGCAGCGCAAGGAGTGCCGCTCAGACGGGCGGTGGAGTGCTGGCCGCTGGGGGAGTTGCCGCCAGCTCCGGCGCCGCCGCAGCAATCGGGGCCGCTGGCGGTTTGGAGCGGTTGCGCTGCTCATCGAGCACTTGTTCAACGGACAGACCCGTGTTGGCGGCAATGACCGCGATCAGCCGGTGCTTGGCGTCCCGCGGCAGACGGATCTCATGCAGTCGCTCCCAGATGCGGATGCGTACGTCCGGCGGATTGAGTATCGAGGCCTGTTCGACCAGTTCGCGCTGCCGGTATTCGGCCGCCTCTTTCTGCTGGCGCAGCACGCGGGCGCGAAAATCCGCGGCCGGTTCACCGGCGAATGGAACCGGTTCGGACCTGACGAAACCCGATGGCTTATCCATAATCATGGCAGTCTCCTTGGGCATTGCTGCCAAATCCAATTTCAGCTAGGCCGAACCTTCTGCGCGCGTCATGACGATGCGCCAGTTCAAGGTGATCGGACAGCGCGCGCCGGTGATGCGATCGCGCGAGCGCATGCCCTGACAGCTCAGTTGGCTCGCCGCGGTGCGGGAAGCGGGCTTGACGCCCGCTGCCAGCGTGGTGACGTTGCTCGACAGATCGAATTCGCCATCGCAGTCAAAGCACGGGCAGGCGAAGCGAAAGAAAGCGCGCGCCGCCGGAAACATCGCGTGCGATTGCGACGATGGGGCCATGCTGGTGCGATCGGAAAAGATCAGCTCAATCTGTAGCGTCGCAATCTGCGGAAATGTCGTCCGCAGTGTCGGCGCGTGGTCGCGATCGTACTGGCGCTGATTGCGCCGCTGCTCGCCGAGCGTGACGGGCTTGCGCGAGGAAAGCTTCATGGCTTTGGCGTCGCAAGGTCGGTATTGGCCGGTGCAGTCGGGGCGTCAGCTGCCGGTTCAGCCTCGCGGCCGGTACGTCGCCGCTGCTTCTCAGCACTGCGGGCTTTGCGGACCAGTTCCTTCTGCTTTTTCTGGTGACGGTAATTCGGTTTGGCCAACTCGGCTCCACAAGGCGCAAGTGGGGTCGTAGACCCCGGGTGAGGCAGCGATGGCCGGAAACCGTGAGATATGCGGGCTTGGCTGCAAACTGCCGCATTGATAAGAATACCACATTTTGGCCTTCCCCGACAGCCAAAGCGCTCGGTCAAAGGGCCCGATTGCGGGCTCGCGGACGCTGCCAAAGCGTCCGCGTACGGTGCTGCAGTACGGGCTTGGGCAGTGGCGCCCAAGCGCGCGCAGTACACCACGGCGGCCGTCAGCGGATCGTGCGCGGCAGCAGCGCGCGCAGCTCGCGCAATTGCGCCTTCAGATCATGAATCTGATCCAGCAGCGTCATCGCGAGCGTCACGCCCGGTGCATTCAGCTCGAAGTCGCGCCGCAGCCGGAATGCGGCCCGGGCCGCCACCAGGCTATCGGCGCTGAATCTTTCCGGATTTTGCGCCGAGTCGATCGGCACAATGATGCCGGCGCCGACCAGTTCATCAATCTCGTCGGTGCTCAGGCCCGACACATCCGCAAGTTCCGCAAGCGATATTTCCTCGTGCCGGTCGAGCCACAGCATTTCGGTGATGGCTATTCTCATGGCGCGCATCCTTAAGTGAAATGGCCGCGTGGGTTGAAGGCCGAGTCGGCGGCAAGTTCCTCGTACAGTGCCTTCTCGCGATCGCTCAGGGCACCCGGTACGACAATCTGCGCAATTGCAAACAGATCGCCTTCGCCACCGCGGGGTTTGGGCAGTCCCTTGCCCGGCAGGCGCAGCCGTTGTCCGGCGAGCGTGCCCGGCGGAATCTTCAGCCGCACTTTGCCCGCCGGCGTAGGCACTTCAACCGCGGCGCCGAGGACTGCTTCCCATGGAGCCACCGGCAGATCCAGATACAGATCGTGTCCGCTCGCGCGGTATAACGGATGCGGCCGCAGCACGATGTTCAGATACAGATCGCCGTTGCGACCGCCGTTGAAACCTTTGCCGCCCTTGCCGGGCACGCGCAGTCGCTGGCCGTCGGTCGCGCCTTTGGGAACGCGCGCCTTGAAGGCACGGGAGACGCGGTGCGGGTGACCTTGCTCATCGAACTCCGGCACCGCGAGGTCAAGATCGACCTCGACGCCGCGATAAGCATCCTCGATGCCGATCTGCACTGTCACCTCATAATCCTGTCCGGGCATCGACAGCTGCGCCGAACCGCGTCCGCCGCCAAACCCACCGCCGCGCAGGCTGGCGAACAGGTCGGCCAGATCGATATCGTCGGTCGCACCGGGTGAGCTGCGGTACTGCGTGCGCCAGTCGGGCGGCGGCTGAAATTCCTCGCCCTGCGGATGCGCGCCCAGCTGGTCGTAGGCGGCGCGTTTCTCCGCATCGCTCAGTGTCTGGTAAGCCTCGGCGATGTCCTTGAATTTCTCTTCGGCACCGGGTTCCTTGGACACATCGGGGTGATATTTGTGCGCAAGCTTCCGGTACGCTTTTTTGATATCGGCGGCGCTTGCGCCACGCTCAAGCCCCAGTGCGGCGTAGTAATCCTTGTATTTCATCAAGCCCGCCTGGCCGACGCCCTGACCCAAAATCCGCTATAGCGCATTATCGAATACTCCCCGGCGCACCGTTACTCAGTGCTGCGCGACTATCGGCGTCAAGCCCAGTCGCTGTTCGAGCTTCCGGTCGTGCCCGTAAACGTCATCAAAAAAATGCACCGCGCCGTCCTCGGTCGCGAGCGCCGTGCCGTAGACGATCAGCACCTGCACCGGCCTGGCAAGCGCCACGTGCACATTATCCGCGCCCTGCATCGCGGTCGCGATTTTCTCCGCTGTCCATGCTCCCGGGTTGCCCTTCAGCACCCATTGGACCAGCGCTGCCGGGTCGCTCACGCGGATGCAACCGTGGCTGAACGTTCGTCGCGGCTGGCGAAACAACTGTGCGGCCGGGGTGGAATGCAGGTACACATCGTGCGTGTTCGGCAGCAGGAACTTCACCAGCCCGAGCGAGTTATCGGGCCCTGGCAGCTGACGCAGGCGCAGTTGCCCGTCTGCGAGCGCCTGCACATTCTCGGGCGTCGCCGGCACTACCGGCGAATCATCGCCCTCGCCGCGCACCAGCTGCAGCCGCTCGGCCTCAAGATAATTTGGGCGCTTGCGCAGCGCGGGCAGGATTTCGCGCTGCAAGATGCTGCGCGGCACGTCCCAGTAAGGACGGAATACCACGGATTTCATCGCGGCCATGAATACCGGCGTCTGCGTGCGGCGAAATTCCTGGCCGACGATCACATCCATCTGCAGCATCATGTTTTCATGTTCCAGCGGTGCATCGAGGGCAAACAGATGAAACTGCGGAATATTGACGATGATGCTGGGGTACTGCAGGGGCGGCAGCCAGCGCCATCGCTCCAGCGTCAATTCTATCTGCCGCATCCGCTTAGCGAGGGGCACGGTCAGGGCCGCGAAGGTGTCGCGCCCCAGTTGCCCGTCGGCCTTAAGCCCGAATAATGCCTGGCAGTGCTTAAGGCCTTCGCTCAGCTCCTGGTCCAACACCGGCGCATCGCTTGCGTTCGCCTGCGGCGGTTGCGCGGGATCCACCCTCGGCAGGCAGTCAAGCGCCACGAGCAAGCGGCGCAGGGCCGGCGCACCGGCATAGATCTGCCCGGGCGCGACCTTGGTTGACGGCGGCGGCAGCCGGGTTAACTCGGGCTGCGCCGCCAGCTGCCGAAACCGCGGCAGGGCCTGCTTGAGCAGTTGGTAATGAATATAGGGCGGCTCGAGCGCGGTCAGCGCCGTGGCCGTGTCCGGCTGCGTCGCCAGCTGCACCACCACCGCCTCCGCAGCAAAGGCGGAACAATCATTGGGCAGCTCAAATCCCGCCGCCTGGGCACTGATGCGGCCACAGTGCAGCTCGGTCGTGAAGTTCAGCAGCGCCGCGCTCAGATGCAGATCGAGCTCGGCCCACTGCGCTAGCGTCGCTCCGCGCTGTTGCTGCAGCGAGCGCACGGTGGCGCCGAGCTCATCGCCATGGTAGTCGGCGGGCCGCAGGCCATCGCTGCCTGCGGAGCTGAGCGCTTGCAGCAGGGCGAGAGCATTCGGTGTTGGAACACCGTCGTGACTCCACAGCAGTGTATTGCCACGCAGCCCGTAAGTTCGGGCGAGCCGTGCCTGCTGGTTGCCGGCATCGCGCCAGCGCGCGCTTGCTTGGGCTGTTGCATCGTCCGGCTGTGCGAGCGCGGCCAGCACGGCGTCGGCCTCGGTCGCAGCGGCGCACCGCGCCACAGCAGGCAGCATGCCAGACGGCAACAGCGCCAGCAGCGCCAGCACGGCCGTGGATTTCATGGCGGGAAGTCTAGGGACTGCGAGAGGGGCGCTCAAGCCGCGCACGTTGCGTGCGGGCCGCTTAAGCCGGGCGACGCTTATGGCGTGTGCCAGGTTTTGTCCGGATCGTACACTTCGATGTGCCGGGCGATGGTCGCCGTATGAGGTCCGAAATTCCGTTCCTGCACGATGCCGTCCTGGTCGACGATGAACGTCATGATGCCCGAATCCCCATAGACCTTCGGATACGCCAGCAGGCCAAAACCGCCGGTCATGTGTCCGTCGATGACAAAACCTTTCGCGCCGCCGGGCGCGTGCGGTCCCTGGCCCTTGAGAATGCGGTAGTAGTAACCATGGTAGGGCTTCGGCTTATTGTTGGGCACGTCGGTGGCATAGCCGCCGGCGCGCGCCTGGGCCATCAGCGGACCGAGCGGGCTCGCGGGCTCGCCGGCGCTGGTCGGCCAGTAAAGCCCGTCACGCTGGCCTTTGTGACTCATGAAGTGCTGTGCGTATTCAGGCTGGCGCTGGGTGCTGGAATTCAGTCGCGCGTACTCGCGCTGTGCCAAGACAAAGGCGCGGCTGACCTCGATGACGTTCAGCTCATTGCGACCGATGCGCCGATTCAGTATTTCGCGTTCGCCGGCCAAGGTGTCAAAACGCCAGCCATTGGATTCGTGAACCAGCGGGATCGGCATCGGCCATTGTTCCTCACCGATAATCAGCACGGCCTTGTCCGGACCCTGCTCCTCGATCCGATGCGAGACGTCGTAGGTGGCGACAAATTTCGCGCGCCCGGCGTCGTCGGCGACCCGATCGCCGGAGTAAAGAACCCTCGCGGCACCGGGTCCGAGTATTTTAAGCAGCGTCTTGAGCTCACGGTTACGATTCGCGGCAATCAGCGCGTCGACCGCCTGCTCAGGACTTTGGAAAGTACTTTGCCGGACTGACGTCGCAGGCGCTGCGGCAGCGACCGCCATCGACCACGCGACCGCGCCCAGCAATACGCCGAGCCAAATTCGCAGTCGAGTCCGTCTCAGCATGGTAGAGGTCTCCGCACGGGAGCTGCGCCGCGATAAGCTGACATGGGGCTGCATCATGATTCAGGGTCGCCGGCCGCCGCCACCACCGCGCGAACTCGGTGCCGGCGCGGACACCGGTGCCGAGCGACTGGAAATTCCGCGCGATGATTCTCCGCGGGTCTGCGGCCCGGGCCCGAATGATTCAAACGCTGGCGGGCGCGGACGCGCCTCCGGAAAATCCTCGCGCGGCGCCGCTGGTCGGGCAACGGGCAAATGCTGCTCCGGCGGGGCGGCCCGCGTGGCCTCGCCAACCGATGGGTGCATCGCGACGCCAGGCGCATAGCCCCTGAATGCGCCGCCGGCCGCGCCGGTGCTGCCGCCGTAACGCGCGGCCGTCGTAGCATCGCGGAACGGTACGCCGCGCCGATGTCCGGGATCAAACTGCCACGAATGGCCGGCTGCGGGCGCGCCGCGCGGCCCATAGCCAAACCCATGGCGGTGCCAGTCCCAGCCGTACCAGCCGCCAAAGGGCCAGCCAAAATTAATGCCGCCGCCGAATACGATCAGCGCGCCGCCCAGATAAATGTCAGGCGGGAACGGGAAAAAATACGGCGGGTAGCCGGCCCAGGGCCACGGGCCATAGGCAAGCGATGGGTCGTAATAAGGCACGGAAATCTGGTCAGCATCGACCGGATCGATGGCGTAATCATCGCCGTCAGTGACCACCGTCTGCTGGGCCGTGGATTGCAGCGCGCCGGCCGCCGCAGCGCGCTGGCGCAGGCGTTGCACCGAATCCATTACGTCCGACTGCTGCGCCAGAAACGCATCGCCGAGCTGTTCGGTCCACTGCAGATTGCCGTACATCATTCGCAAAACGTCGGGAAATGCGACCAGTGACTTGACGCTGGCATCCCAACTTTCAGTCTGCAGCGCGTAAGTGAGTTCGCTGCCGGCCAGATCGGCGTTAGCCGAATCGTGCAGCCATTGTCCGGCCTCGACCACTTCGAGCGGATAGGTGCTTGCGGCAAGCACCATGCCGAGCAGCGGATCCGAATACAGCGCGATGGGTGCTGTCAGCTGGTCAAGCTGCGCAGGCGTCAGTGGCGGGGCGGAAGCGCCGCTCGGCGCGGGCGACTGCGCCGCGGTCAGCGAGCACAGCACCGCGGCGCCGAATAGTAGGACGGCGCAACGGATGATCAGGACTCTGACGGACATTGTCCTACCCATCGGGTCAGCCACCTGAAAGCCAATTAAGCGCTGCGCAAAACATTCAATGCAGCAGTGCGACATCTTACGCCTTAGTGGTCACTCGCGACGGGCTGCCCTGGGCAACGAGTTGTCATTTGAAACCGGAGAGCGATAGGGATCCAGGGCGAAGTTTCTCGGGTTCTATTGTTATCTCGCCCCCGCACCGCGAGCGCGTGCAGCCATGCAGGAAGTCCCTCAGGCTGGGCGTCTGGATAGAGGCGGTCGGGACTGGGCCAGGCAAGCCCTGTTGCTGCGACCCGCATCAGGCTAGATCGTGCCTGACAGGCACCGCAAACAGCGGCGGATCAAGCCCTATTTGCAGCGCGGCGTCTGCGCAGCATGTTGCGCCGCAATAATCGCGCGGCCGCCCGAACTGTTGTGGCCGGTGGCATTCCAACGGCGTATAAAGCAAAATAACAATAAATCCGGCTTTTTGGCGGGGAAACCGGCATCCGATCTGGTGCGGACCGCTGAGTTTCCGCCAACAAAAATTCGACATTAAGGGGCTACACCCATGGCAATCACTGGCATTTTCGCTGCGCTGCCGCGCGCTGTTCGTGCCGCGGTTCCGCTGCTGGCATGGACTCTTATCGCTACCGCTAGCGGCCTGACTACGTATGGTTGCTGGCCGTCTGGTCCCTCCCATTTTTTGACGCCTCCTTCAGGCAGCTCAAGTAGCAGTTCCAGTAGTTCGAGCAGTTCGAGCAGCAGCTCCAGCAGTTCAAGCAGCAGCTCGAGTGGCGGCAGTTCCAGCAGCAGCTCCAGCAGTTCAAGCAGCAGCTCGAGTGGCGGCAGTTCCAGCAGCAGCTCCAGCAGTTCAAGCAGCAGCTCGAGTGGCGGCAGTTCCAGCAGCAGCTCCAGCAGTTCGAGTAGCAGCTCGAGTGGCGGCAGTTCCAGCAGCAGCTCGTCCGGCGGATTTACGCTCTGGCTGCCTTACCTGGAGACACCGAACAGTCAACAGGCAGGTACGAATGGTATCGGCATCGTGCCCGCCGACCTCTCCAACAGCACGCTGCAGCAAGTGGTCACCGGCACGGTAATGCCGCTGACGGAGCTGGTGAATCTGGGTTTTCAGAATCCGAACCCGGCGCTCTCGTTTTATTACGCGAATGCAGCGGTCTACGAGTTGGTCGATGCGAACGGAAACGCGACCCTAAATGCCCTGCCGCTGGATACGACATTGGCGCCCTCACCGGTGCAGATCGGCGCGTTTTCAGAGCCCGCGGCAAGCCTGTGCTATGGAGATTTCCATAGTGGCTACACGAATATTTTTATTCCCTCCACCGCATACTTCCTCCTGCAATATGCGCCCTCTGGAGGAAGCTGCACGAGCCCGTCCACCGCGCTGGCCAACTACGTTGATGCGCCTGGCACCCCGCCGGCAGACGTTGTTGGCTCGGGGGTTACTTATGCTAACCCCAGCGCAAATTACGCCGATCTCTACAACTTCCCCTCGGGCGATCTATACGCGGTAGTGCTGCTCACTAAACCCTATGGCGGCGACCTGGGTATCTATTTTCCAACCCACAATAACGCCACCTTGCTGCCGCCGAATTTTGCTTCGCCGACCGCGGTGGCACCCAGTGTCGCCAGCGTGGTTCATTATCCGATCTTCCTCAATCGCTTGGGCCAGGCGAGCAGCACCGTGCTGTTTGACAACGTGGTCCTCACCGGCGGTAACGGCAATTTCCTCTATCGGATCGATACCAACGGCAATGTGACTCAGGTGGGCGCAGCCGCGAGCGCGACTGCGACCACATATTCAGGCGCGCTGACAGTTGGCGCGTTCGATAACACGAATGTTTATTTTGTCGACGTCGTAGCTAGCATTGACGGTACGGTTGGACAACTGTACCCGGGTCCCCCAGTCATCTACAATTTCTATGAGGCCCCGATCAGCTGCGATGGCACTGTTCCTAATTGTGGCGCCACCCTTATCGGCACGGTGACCGAGCCGCAGTCTGGCGAACCTTTGACGGGTACGCCGGGTATCGCGTACGGGTCGGCCTTCGCCATAGTCGATTCGGATGGGACGAACTTGCTTATCGAGTCGACTAATCTCACGACGGGCGAAGGCAACTTCACCTTCCAGCTCTATAAGCTACCGGTGGGCCCACCATTTTCGGGAACCACAAATCCGACGGCGTTTACGACGCCGTACCAGGGGAAGGGTCTCACAGCGTTCCTCGATTACGCGAGCGACTACCTATTCATCGACGAGACTGATGGGTCTGGCAACATTACCTCGCTGGCGCTCCCGCCGTCCGGTACCGTGCCGCCCTGGGCAGCGGCAACGATAGACTCCTCATTCGTGCAGTGGTTGCCGGCAATCACGGGCGGCCCCAACAACAGCACCGTGTTGCAGTTAACGGGCGTATTTGCCGATGGCACCGACAGTAACGTGGTCATCAACAACATCAACTTGGCGTCCGGCACCGGGCCTACACCTTTCCAGCAGGGTGGTATCAACTACAGCGTACCGCAGGGGGACATTCTGACTCTGGGTGCCGTTTCGAACACGATCGGCCAGGGCACGTTACTCGCGCCCAGCGGCCTGAATAATGGCTTCGCGATCAATGTCTATAACGGACAGCTCATCTCGATCCTGCCGCCATCGGGCACGGCTTTGGCGCCATTCAACTTTTTTATATTGGCTCCGTACAACAACACCTTGTTTCCATTGTAGCGGCCATCGTTGACGCGTCCGGCGCTCTAGCCGGGCGCGCAATCGGCTGCCGGTCAGCTGCGGCACGGCGATCATGCGCCGTGACTGCCGATGGATCGGCGAGCAGTTATTGAACTCATTTGTGTGCGGCACGGGTGTTTACGGCCCAACTGACGGTGCCCCATCACGCAACCTCACGTGGGCAACCCGCTGCGCGCCGGTCATCGGTTGGATTGAGGCACCGGGCACGTTCCCCAGGCCATTCCAGTGCGGCAAGACATGGACCGATGACTGATCTAATTGGTCGGGGTGACCAGATTTGAACCTGCGACTCCTACGGCCCAAACGTAGTGCATTTCGCCGGTTCGCCGAATCGACGTTCCGCCTCGGTGCTGATTTCGCAGGCCGGACGGCCGCGCTTGCCCATATCGGTAGTTTTGGCTAAAATAGCCAAATGTCGAAGAATGTATCCGCCAGCGACGCCAAGAATAATTTTGGCGGACTCCTCGACGATGTCGCGACGTTGGGCCGTGTAGAGATCATCAAGCACGGACGGCTCGTCGCCGTCGTGCTATCCCCGCAAGCGTTCCACTTATTATTGGGTGCGGGCACGGATACAGCACAGGATGGCCAGTGGGGAAAGACGCACATGATTCCCCCGCAGCTCGCGCGCGCTGCGCGCCTGTTGAGCCGCCCGAGTACCTTCGATGAAGAGTAAGCGCGATACCGAGGCGCCCCTGACTCCGGAGGACGTTCAGAAAATCCTCAGCATTTGCTCGCCGCGCGGACTGCTTGTCGGCGGCCAGGCGCTCGCCTTCTGGGCCGATCATCTGCAGGTCGAGCGCCCGGCGAATCTGGTTTCTGGCGTGACCGCAGATGCCGATTTCATTGGCGATTCCGTTCTTGCCCAGGATCTCGCCACGCGCCTCGGCTGGCAGATCTGGATACCTGCGCTCGAGGATGCGACGCCGCAAACCGGCAAGGTGACTTACCGCACCAAGAGCGGAGCGGTAAAGCAGGTGGACTTTCTCTCTGGGGTTGCCGGTCTTACCACTAAGGACATCGTGCGTCGCGCGATCGAGATGGAAATGCCGGACATCGGTCGCCTGCGAGTGCTACACCCCCTGGATGTACTGGACAGCCGCATCCAGAATCTGCATTGGTTGCCAGAAAGGCGCACCGCTGCGGGCATCGCCCAGGCACGGCTCGCCGTCGATGTCGCGCGTGCATTCATTCGGCAGGAAGTCGCCAATCGGGACGAGAGGGCTGGTCTCAAACTCCTTGAGCGTATCGCTGAAATTGCCGGTGATATAGCCGCCGTCAGGGTGTTTCTTCTCTATGACATCGATCCGTTGAAGGCCGCTCCTCTCGAGGACTTTCGAACCACAACTTCGCTTCACAAAGTGCGTTGGCCGCAAATCGTTGCGGCGGTCCGTGAAAAGAGGGAATCGATGCGGAAGCTCTCTGCCAAGTCAATTCGATATTCGAAGTGACTGCATAAGTGGTCGGGGTGACAGGATTTGAACCTGCGACTCCTACGTCCCGAACGTGATTTGTGACCCTTCTCCAACCCGCTGAGATTTCGATAGCTGAAGCGACTTGAGCGCAGAAATTCCAAGATTAGAGCCTATTGTCTGCCATTGCGTTTCCTCGATAGGTAGCACACTCCTTCCTGCCGACTGGAGCACGGCTGGAGTACGGAGGAGAGGATGCAGGCGAAGATCACGAAGCGGCTGGTCGAGGGCTTGAACCCCGCGGCGAAGCTTTATTCAGTCCGGGACACTGAACTTCCGGGCTTTCTAATTCGTGTACGGCCCAACGGGCGTATGACCTGGTTCTTCGACTACCGGAACAGTGTCGGCCGTCGCCTCACCTTCAAGTTAGGTAACTACCCTGGTCTCGAACCTGAGGGAGCCCGGAACAGGCGACCAAGACAGCCGGCAAGGTCGCGTCTCACATCGACGTGCAGGCCGAGAAGAAGGCCGCCAAGGCCGAGGCCCAGCGCGCGAAGGTAGCCACCCTCAGAGCCTTCATTGAGCACCGTTACGAGCCGTGGGCGCTGCAGCATCTTCGCCGGGGAGATGTTGCCATAGCGCGCCTGAAGGCGGATTTCGCCAAGTGGCGAGATCAGCCTCTGAGCACCTTCAACGTCTGGCGTATGGAATCCGCGTCGCGATCGGCTGAAGGATAATACCAAGCCGGTCACGCTCAATCGGCAGATGGACACGCTGCGCGCGGCGCTCCGCAAGGCGGTCGAGTGGGGGGTAATCGAAGTTCACCCTCTGCAGGGTCTAAAGCGCCTCAAGGTCGACGATGACGAACGCGTGCGCTACCTGTCAGCAGCAGAGGAGAACCGGTTGCGACGACGCGAAGGTGAGACGAACGACGCGAGGCGCGGCGAGCGGTCATCGAATGGCGCAAAGCGCGCCACAAGGGTGCGCCGCCGGCCCGGACCGAGGAATTCGTCGACCACATCCGCCCCATCGTGCTAACGGCCCTCAACACGGGGCTGCGCCGCGGCGAATTGTTCTCGCTGCGCTGGTCCGACATTGACTTCAATCAATCGATCCTCACCGTGCGAGCTGCTGCGGCAAGAGTGGCGATAGCCGCCGAGTTCCAATTAATACCGAGGCGGCACAGGTGCTGCTAGGTTGGCAGAAGCAGATCAAGCGTGAGGGCGAAGCCTTCGTATTTCCGGGGGAGGAGGACGCGCGCCTTAGGAACATGAACAAGGCTTGGGCAACCGTCTGCAGTCTGGCTAAGTTGGACAACTTCCGCTTCCACGACCTGCGCCATTCCTTCGCGTCAAAGCTTGTCCAGAAAGGCGTCGATCTCAACACGGTGCGCGAGCTCATGGGTCACGCCGACATTGCGATGACCCTAGATATGGACATCTGGCGCCGGACAACCTAAGGGCTGCCGTGGCGAAGTTGGCATGACGCGCGTCCGAGGAAGGCCTCCTAAGAACAACAGCGACATTGAGCTGATAGAAGCCGTTCGAAAAGAAACTGCCAACGGAGCTACCGTCGCGCAGGCGTGCGAGCGGATAGCTGCCACGTGGACGCGCTGGGACCGCACCGCCCGCGGCTACGATCCGCACGATGAAGCTGCGGTTCACAACTTTGCAGGCGTTACGAGCGCATCACGCGCGAGTACTTCCTATGGAGCCGTGGAGTCATCCCCGTTTGATGATGTTGCACCGCATATTCGGGGTAGGCGCCTCCTGGTCAGGCAGCGCCATTCGGCGTTCATATTGCTCAGAGGGCGACCGCACAAGAAACGTAAACCTGATTTTCTGGTAGTGACCGCGCGGTAGCGGCGCGGCATAACGTTATCCAACCTGCAGATTGAAGCAGAGCGAAGTAGACGTATCAATCCAAGTATTCGCACGAAAGCTGCGGCCAAATATCTCAGCGATCGCGGCCTTCAAACGTCCCCATCCTGGCTCGAGAAGGCAAGGACAGAGGCCGAGATGACCAACGGGACGTGGGGCCTGATTGGTTTCGCGATTCGAATGGGACATGCTGGTATTACATTGCTGCGCTCGTCGCTACGCCGCCCAGCGGTTGGCAAATCGCGAATTTCGCGCTCCGGCGCCTCAGCCTGAGCAATTCCGGCGGGTCAGTTAGTGTTTCACACACCCAGAAATACCAACGCCAGCGGCCCACCGCGGCCTCGGCACGAGTTAACGGGCTTATTAAGGGCTCGCTGGCATGCCGCGGCTTCCTGATCCTGAGAGGAATTGATGTGGGACGCCCCTGACAAACGAGCGCGTGCGACTGGGCGCCTCGGCGTTAAGCGCGGAGAGCGCTATGCGCTTGTTCCAGAGGAAGTAATGAGCTCGGTGGCCTACCAAGCGCAGCCAGACAGTGCCAAGGCGGTACTGTTCGCCCTGGCGTGTCGGTACAACGGTTACAACAATGGCGATCTATCGTTTCCTTTCAGTGATGCCAAGCGGCTCGGGATCGAGTGCTCAGTGGAAGATGTACGCCGGCCTCCGGACGCTCGAGATGGCGGACTTGATCCTGCGCACACGCCGCGGCAGGCTCGAGCGTGGTCACAAGGTGGCCAGCCTCTTTGCCCTCACATGGCGCGGCATCGATGCTCGTGACGGGCTCTCCTACGATGCTGGCATTGGCCCCTGTCCGTCTCCTGCTCACACCTGGGCCAAATGGGAACGGCCAACTGACTGGCTGAAGACGGTCCGGGTTATCGCCCGAAAGAATCATGGACGGGCGAAAAATTCAGTATCAACCACGGTGGGGAACAATCGCTCAACCACGGTGGGAGCGATGCCAATTGAAATCGCTCAACCACGGTGGGCAATGAAAACGCCTTCCACCGCTCCCAACATGGTTGTTACCTCTAAGACTCAGGGGCGGGACTTGGGAAGAGGGGATCGTCCCTGAGCAGAAGGCAGCGGCAATCAAAGCTTCAAAGTCAGGGCGGTCGATTGCAAATCAATATCAGGGCTCAGGAAGAACGCAGGATTCCAAAGGCGAACGATTACGAAAGGCAGCCAAGGCCCTGGAAGCGGGCACTGGCGCTGCGTATGTTCGCAAGACCTACGGAGTCTCAACCGAAGAATTGAACGCACTGACAAGGTGCGAAGCCCTCCCGTGACTGAAAGTGAGCGGCTACAGGCTGGGTATGGCTCCGGAAACATGGGAGGCAGCAACAACTTACCAAAGGTGGCCCGGGTCGGACGCCTGGATACCCTTGTGCGAATACGCCGGGAGATGGAGCGCAAGTACAAGCAGTCCGCAGCGGGATTGATCCTGGTCGCCGATCTGCCAAAGTTCATTTACGCGCTGCGCGAGATTACAGAGGTGATTTGGAAGCAAGATGTAGGCGAGAAGGTGCTGGATCTGTACAAGAAGGCCGACCGGGCCGGCTTGCTTCGCCCTCAAAACTCCTCGACGCCCTGAGGATTGTGCGCCGTGCGTAACTTGGTATCCATGATCGCGCAGCTGCAAGACGCAATCGAACAGGCATGTGCACCTGCCCGCCGGTGACGGTAATCAAGGTGCCGGCAGAACGAGAATTGACCAACGAGGCGATTGCTGAGCTATGGAAGGCAGAACCTCGCTGCCCCGTACACGTTGAGCCGGCCGGCCTTTTCGTCATTATACGTCGCTTTTCCGAGGTGACGCATGCGGAAAGGCGCAGTTGACGCCGGTATAGATGTCGCCGCCAAAGTGCTCACTAAGGCTCTTGGCCACTATGAAACTGGTGGTTGAAATCTTTTCAAGAGTGCGATCGCCAAATCAATATTACCGCTATGATCACCAGAATGAAGACGCACGTCAGTAACTTATAGATGCCTTGCACTTGCTTTGCCGTGGTCGCTACGATGGCTTCTTAGACGCTCTAGTCGCTTCGATTCCTCGCTCGGTGGCTGTGCTTGATCTTCTTCCAGCAGTGCAATCCCGTGTTCGGAGACCGGCTTTAGATCAAACTTGGGGCTGCGGTTCTTGATCTGTTGGCATCGCCGCCCGTACCTATCAATGAGATGACCACGTATGAATTCTTCTAACTTCGCGCGGGTCTCTGGTCTCCAAAATAGCGTTTCATTGCACAGCGCCGCCACAGTGAAAGCATCCGTGTCTTTGTTATGGCCTTTCTGCATCTGCTCCGCTGTCAGCTTATGTTCTGTGGCGTAGTAGGCGCAGCGAAGAAGACGATCAGGACTTTCGGCGTTGCCGATATAGATGATCTTGCTCAAGTTGTCTTTAGTCTTCGTGGAGTACCGTCCATACATCGCTGCCAACATACACAGAAACTCTTCTTTAACATCAAGGTCCGGACAATTGTTCTAAATAATTTCATACCTCATCGCTAAGCTCAAGGGCTTTCCAGCGATTGAACAACGGCGTTGGGTCTTCATCAAAACTACCGACGCGATGAAGTTCAGCTGATTTGAGTAGCGAGTAGGCGGTCCTAAAACCATTTTCGGTGACTGGCAGCGTGCACATAAGCCGCTTGATGCCCTTCTCAATTCCCCAAGCGCCCATGTCGGGACCGTGTTCGTCACTCTCATCGTTACGTATTGCTTGGTTCTCGTGGGACCAGGCTACAACTCGCAAATACTTGTCCTCTGGTATTTAATAGAACGGCTTCTTGCGGTTGTACAATTTGTCTAAAAGTTGTTTTGCGCCAGGATTGGTGAGGATGACATGCAGCTCGTCTTTCTCGTCATCCGAGTTAATGAATCGCGGATGAATCATCATCAGGTACGATGCCAAATGTATTTTGTGAGAATGATTCACGCGGAAGAAATGCATTGCCGAGCAGTGCGAGTTTGATGGCTTTGTTGTAATTTGCGTCTCCTGTTGGTTCTGTCGCCCGCTTGTACAGTATTGTCGCCACTTTTGGAGACGCGCCGTACTTGGCTAACCCGAGCGTAATCAAACCATCATTGCGGAGCAGCAATGCTTCTTCCAGCTTTTCGGTAGAGCCGAAGGTATTCTCGGCTTGGCCTGCGGCGTACTCCTTCAGCTCTTCGTAGACATTGACCGCTGGCAGATCAGTAGGCGTGCAATATTCACGCTCTTGGAGTCTTTCTGTCCGGCTGCATTCTTCCCCCGGATGGTTCAGGTTTTATTGAGTTGATATTACAAGTGTAACCCCCTCGAATTTCAGGACCACTTAAACGTAGAGGATTGAGGGGAGTGCATTAAGTATTGCTGCGGCGACAGATAGTCAAGCGTACTGACCCCCTGGATCGCCATAAAACTATCTGCTTGTTTTGTTGCATCAGCTCACAGACCGCGGTTGCCGCTTTAAGTTCTTGCCGTTGGCATCGTGCAGACGCTTCGAGAGAGGCTGATTGGAATCTCATTGCCCACGCGTTGTATTCAGGTCCGTTGCCAGGCTGCGGCTCAGCAAATTCCGACCATCGGGGCGATCGGAGGGACTGCACGCAACTGAGGAATTTCGCCTGCGCTGCATCGTACGCAGCATGCCATCCTGGAGGGGCGCCATCGGGGGTGTCCACGGCTTGGGCCTGCGCGAGGGTCGCGCAGGCCATGAATGTCATCTGGATAGCGAAACGTACATGGATATCTGTCATGGAGTCCGCCCTCTTGTAGACTGCGCTGCGACTCAAGCAGTCAATGAACACCCAAGACAAAAACCCAGAATCTGATCCCCGAAACAGCCGTCACCCCTGGTCAATATTGCGCGCCAGAAGCTAATGAATCTTGAACGCCGGTTGACATCTCTTTGGCCTGAAGTTGGGCCAGCGCAGTCTGCATCGAGCGCTTCAGTGCTTGCATTTCAGCGAACTGCCGCTTCAGAGCGAGCTGCTGCGCCTGCGCCATCCCTTACGTGAGCACCAGCGCCAGTAGGATTGTTCGTTTCATTGTGGGGTGCCCGTCTTGCACCCACCAGCGCCGGTCTTAGATTTCCTTTCTTGCACGTTATTCTTCGTTACTTTAACAGGTCGCAAAAGCTCGGACTCCGCCCGGTTGGGACTCTGCCAGCTCCTGCAGATCCTGCTGCTCGCTTATCTAATTGCTGAACGCTGATCTTGCCGGCCGATTCGGTAGCAGTAGCAACCTCGGGCTTTTGTCGGCGCAGATGCCGGCAAAATAGTCTGCCAATAGCGAAAACGCCGGCGTCATTGCGGGCGTCCTCGTGTCGGCTTGAGTTGGTGCTACTTTGCCATTGCGAGCTGAGCGATCGGCCCGAACTCGACTCCGCTCACGCCGCGCTGACCAGCCAGTTGTGTTGTCAATTGCTGTAACGCCAGCAACTGTGCCTTCATCGCCTGCAGATCAGCGGTCTGAGCCCGAAGCTCTCTTATCTGTCGGGCCTGAAGCTCCTGGACCCGGTGGGCCTTCTGCAGCTCGTTCAGAAGCAGTGTTGGCAGCAGGTGATAAGCGACCGACTCGGGCTGGCCATCACGGTTGTAAACCACCAGTTCAGGCAGCACTTCGGCGACTTCCTCAGCAATCAGGCCGATTTGGACAGGTTTCTGACCGGCAGGGTTCGGCTGCTTGTATTGGAACGTAACTGGTCGCAGGTGGTAAAGGCGCTCGCTGACGGCACCCATCGATCGGATGTCTTCCTTGTATCGCCGCGACGAAGAAACCACCCCTAGCTGTCCGGCGGAATCGACAACCACCCCCGCACCCCCGGACACGTTCACGCCGCTGACAGCGGCAACATAAAACGCGGAGTGTGC
>CAVQEB010000002.1:0-1326460 GCA_963711435.1 uncultured Gammaproteobacteria bacterium
TGCTGAGCGGCGGCAGGTCGATGTGCACGACATTTAAGCGGTAATACAGATCCTCGCGAAACTGCCCACCGGCCAGCAGCTGCTGCAGATCACGGTGGGTCGCGGCGATCACCCGAACGTTAATGGCCAGCGCCTCGCTGCTGCCGGCCGGCCGGATCGCGTTTTCCTGCAGGACGCGCAGCAACTTGACCTGCAGGTGCATCGGCAGGTCGCCGACTTCATCGAGCAGCAGCGTGCCGCCTTCGGCGCTTTGAAACAGCCCCCGGTGATCGGCAATCGCGTTGGCGTTGGCGCCCTTGACGTGCCCGAACAATTCGCTGTCGAGCAGATCCTCGGCCATGGCGCTGCAGTTGATGGCCAGGAACGGCTTGTTGCGCCGCGGACTCGCAAGGTGAATAGCGTGGGCGAACAGCTCCTTGCCGGTGCCGCTTTCGCCGGTGATCAGTACCCGCGCATCGGTACCGGCCACCATGTGCGCCTGCGCGAGCTTCTCTTCCATGGTCGGGTTGCGGGTGATGATAGCCGCGCGCCAGTCCTCGGCACCCGCGCTGTCGACGAAGCCGGAGATCTTGAGCGCCTTCTGCACCTGGGAGAGCAGTTCCTGCTTTTCCACCGGCTTGGTCAGAAAGCCGAAGGCACCCATCTGCGTCGCATGCACGGCATCGGGTATCGTGCCATGGGCGGTCAGCAGGATCACTTTCAGTCCCGGCCAGCGCGCCTGCAATTCCTTGAGCAGGCCGATACCGTCGAGCTGATCCATACGCAGGTCCGAGATCACCAGATCCGGCCTAAAGCGGCTAGCGGCCGCCAGCGCCTGCGCGCCGTTTTCGACCGCCTCGACTTCGTAATTCTCGGCCCGCAGCCGGATGGTCAGCAATCGCAGCAATCCCGGATCGTCATCGACGACCAGGATCCGGGCCTTGCGTTTGGCGGTCAGGTTCACGGCTTAGGCACCTCGGGTGTGGTCTTGCGTTCGGTCACATTGCGCTCGATTTTAGCGATCGCATCGAGTTTAGCCTGCAGCTCATCGAGCTGATGGTGCAGTTTGGCATTCTCGTCGGCCGCCTGCTGCAGCCGGCGCGCGCTGGCGGCGCTGCGGTCGTGCTCGGTCCGTTCGCTTTCGCTTTGCAGCCGCTCGTTGTCGGCCTGCAGGCCAAGTTCCCGATCCAGCTGGCTCAGCTCAAGCAGCGTCATCGCCCGCTCCACTGGCGCGAGCGTTTCGGGCTGGGCGGCCAGCTCCTGCGACATCTGCCGGGCCCGCTTCGGGTCCCGCGCATCGTGGCCGGGCGTTGCGAGCGTCAAAGCATAGCGCAGTCAGCGCTCCCGCCGGGCGAGCGCTCATACCCCTGGCGGGCCTCGGCGACGATCTCCGCCTGCGTGGCCGGCGTGCCCTGGGCGAGTCGCTGCAGCGTCTGGATCGTGCCGGCGAGCAGCAGCGCGACCGTCCCGTCCCGATCGAGGGCCGCCGAGCTCGGCCGCGGGTCGGTGGCGGCCGGTTGCGGGCGGCCGAATGTTCCGCAGCCGCCGGCAAAGGCGAGGAGCGTCGCGAGCGCAGCGAGCCTTAGCTTACGCGGCATTCGCGTTGCGCCTCTCAGGGGTGCCGCTGCGCCGCTCCGGGTTCGGCGGCTCGATAGGCGTTGTCAGCCGAAGCGGCATGCGGATCCTGAAATGGGCCCCGGAGAACTCCCCATCAACAATCGCGATCGTGCCCTGGTGGACGTGTACGAACTCGTTGACGACCGACAGCCCGATGCCGGTGCCTTTGATGTGCCCGCCCGGGGCGCGGCCGGTGTAAAAGGCATCGAAAATATTGGGCCGGTCGGCCGGCGGGATCCCGATCCCGGTGTCGGCCACCTCGAGCACGAACTGATCGGCGCTGCTGCCGGCGCGGACATAGATGGCCCCGCCGCGGGGCGTGTATTTGATGGCGTTAGACAGCAGGTTCTCGAGGATGAGGCGGATCTTGCCCCGGTCGGCGTACAAGGTGACGTCATCGACCTGCACCTCGAGGCGCACGCGCTGCGACACCAGCGTCAGTTGCTGGTTTTCCAGTACCTGCTTGACCAGCGGCCGGACCCGAAACTCCGACGGGTCGACCCCGGCGCTGTTGCTCTGCCAGGCGCTGAAGGACAGCAGGTTCTCGATCATCCGCTGCAGCTTGATACCGTTTTCCTGCAGGATGGTGGTGACCTCGCGCTGTGCCGAATCGAGCTCCCCGACCGCGCCATCCATCAGCAATTCGGTACCTTCGCGGATATTGGCGAGCGGCGTCTTAAGCTCGTGGGACATATCGCGCAGGAACCGGTTGCGCTCCTGCGCGAGTTCCACCAGACGGCTTCGCAGCCACTCGAGCTGCCGGCCGAGGCGCTCGACGTCGACTGGCCCACGGACGGCGATCGGCCGCGAAAAGTTCCCGACGCCGAGCTCACCGATCGCCCGGTCGATCTGCCGGAGCGGGCGGCCGAGTTCCAGCGTCACCGCGAGAATGGCGATGGCAAAGATCGGCAACAGGAGCGTGGACTCCCAGAGCAGCTCGCGCTGCGCGCGCTCGGTGCGCTCCTGCAGGGCCGCGCGCCCGGCGTTGATCTGCTCCCCGATCAGCGCGGCGATGGGTTCGACCCGATCGGCAAGATCCGGGAACTCGACCGGGGCGGCGGCCAGTGCTGCCGAATCCCTTACCGTGTCGCGGATCGCCTGCTGCCCGGCGCTCAACGCATCGAGGCGCGGGCCGGCTTCAGGGGCCCGCATGCGGCCGTGCAGCACCCGGATCGTGTTGGCCAGTTGCTCGTCATTGCTGCGGTAGGCGGCAAACACCGTGCCGTCCCGCAGCACCTGGTACAGCCGGGCCGAGCGCTCGAGCGAGGCAATCTGCTCGTATAAATCCTGGGAAAGTCCGGTCAGCTGGACGCTTTCCAGCACCAGGGACTGGCTGGCCGCCGTCAGCTGGCGGAGCTGGAAAGTCGCCTGCAGGATGGCAATCAGCAGTGGGGCGGCGATGGCACCCAGCCCCAGCAGCAGGAAGCCATTGAGCGATTTGGGCAGCAGGCGGCGCATCCAGCGCATTCTATGTCAGGGGGGGTACCGCATTACGTCCAAACCGGTCGCAGATCTGTCGCGCAGACCCGACAGGTACGGCACCACCGGGAGGGCCTTTTGAGCCCCAACTTTAAGGCCCGGTGCCGATGATTAAACCTTAAGGCCGCATGGCTTCCGGACCGGTATCCTGATCCATTCAGTGCGCAGCCGGGACGGCTTGGACGGAATGAAGCAACTTGGGATTCTTGCCGTGGCGGTGCCGCCACAGTGCCGCCCATCGGTGCCGGCGTGAGCGAGGCTCAGCCGTACTCGGACTTAAGCCCCGATGCGGTGCTCAAGGCCGCCGAGCAGCTCGGCCTTGACCCGGACGGGAGGCTTTTTGCGCTCAACAGCTATGAGAACCGCGTCTACCGGCTGGGCCGGCACGACGCCGAAGCGGTGGTGCTGAAGTTTTACCGCGCCGGGCGCTGGAGCGATGCGCAGATCCTCGAGGAGCATGCCTTCGCCACGGAGCTGGCTGCCGCCGAGATCCCGGTGGTCGCGCCGCTTGAGCTTCACGGCGCGACGCTGGCGCACGTGGCAGGGTTCCGGGTGGCGGCGTTTCCGCTGCGCCCGGGCGGCACGCCTGAGCTCGATCCGCCAGGCGCCCGCGAGCTGCTCGGCCGCACGCTCGGGCGGATTCATGCGCTCGGTGCGCGGCAGCGTTTCCAGTACCGCCCGGTGCTGGCCGGAGACCGCCTAGGGGCCAAAGCCCGTGCCACGGTGCTCCAAAGCGGCTACCTGCCGCAGCCCACCCAGACGCGGTACGCCGAGGTCAGCGCAAGGCTCCTGGCCGCGATCAATGACGTCTGGCAGCAGGCGCAGCCCATCCGCGCCATCCGTCTGCACGGGGACTGCCATCTTGGCAATATCCTGTGGCGCGCGAGCGGGCCGATTTTCGTCGACCTTGATGATTGCATGATGGGTCCGGCGATCCAGGATCTGTGGATGTTCCTCTCCGGCAGCGCCGATGAGCAGCGCTGGCAGTGGAGCGGCCTGCTCGCCGGCTATGAGCAGTTCGCCACCTTCGATTTTACCGAGCTTAAGCTGATCGAGGCGCTGCGCGCCTCGCGCATGCTCAACCACGCCGCCTGGCTAGCGGAGCGCTGGACCGACCCGGCTTTCCCGCGCGCCTTTCCGTGGTTCGCCGAGCCCCGTTTCTGGGAGCAGCACACCAGCGATCTGGCCGAGCAGTGCGAGGCGGTCGATGCGCCACCGCTGCTGCTGCAGTGAGCGGCGTCGCCTGCCAAAGTAACGGCTGTCGCTTCGTCGTGGTAGTGTTTCGCCACAGGGGGAGTCAGATGAGACGGGGACCGATCCAACCCGGCAATCCAGGCGGCACTCGGGCGGCAACGTCGTTGCAGCTGGCCGCGGCCGTCCTCCTGGCGGCCCTGCTGAGTCGCCTGCGGGGGTTCGGGGAAATCCGCTGCGCCCCAGGTGGCCGGGCCGGCCAAGCCCGCGGTGACGGTAACGCCTACCGATCCGGAAGATGCTGACATGGTGAGCGCCGTCTCTGGTGGTAACTCGATCACGCCGCTCGCGCTCAAATTCCGGATCGGCGAGCAGCCGCGCAATGGCGAGCCCGTGCATGTGCAGCTGGCCATCGTGCCGGATCCGGCGGTGGATATCGACGCGCTGCATATCGCCATGCAGGTCTCCGATGGCCTGAAACTCGACTCGCCCCCCGAGGTCAACTACGCCGATCCGGCCCGCGGCAAAAGCCAGCATTTCGAGGCGCTGGTCCATGCGACCAAGACCGGGGTGCTGAGCCTTTACGTCACCGTCCTGGTGGACACCGCTGATGCTTCCCTGACCCGCAACTACACGGTGCCGCTGATCGTCCTGGATTCTTCTCGCTGATTCTCAAATGGCGGGCCCGATTCCGGGACCTGCCGCACACGCAGCATTCGGGCGGACCCGTACCATGGGCCCCAATGGCTGTCGCCTAGCGAAATTATGTCAAAGTTGCTGCCCGTGGCGCGTCCGGTGCCGACGCTGCAGCCGCTCAGTGCAGCGGCCGCAGGCGTTCGCGCGCCGGAATTCGGCGACCTGCATCCGCAGCTGAAAAGCCAGCTCGATGCACTGGGGCCCTCGACCTCCGTGACCCAGACACTGGCGCAGCTCCTGCCCCGGGTCAGCGACTATTACGCCCAGGTCGATGAGGAACGGCGCGGCGTCGTGCGCTCCATGCAGCTGATCGCCGAGGAAGCGCGCTCCTCCCGCGATGGCCTCGGCAACGCCGGTGCCGGCCAGCTGCAGGCGATCTTAGATCACATCAAGGATGTCGTGATCACCGTCGATGCTGGCGGTTCGATCAACCTTTTTAACCCGACCGGCGAGCAGATCTTCGGTTACTCGCAGTCCGAACTCATCGGCCGCTCCATCAGCCGGCTGCTGCCGGATCTGGCCAGCTACGGGGCGGTTGCCGCCGGGCTTGCCTCGATGGCCGGTGCCGGCAATGCCGGCCACATCATCGATGCGCGGGAGATGACGGCGCGGCGCAAGAACGGCCAGGATTTCCCGGCCGAACTGGTCGCGAGCCGCGTGCGCATCGAGCGCGAGGACATCTACGTCATCTGCCTGCGCGACATGAGCGAGCGGCGGGCGGTCGAGCAGGCACTGCGCGACAGCGAGGCGCGCTACCGCACGCTGGTCGAGAGCGCCCCGGAAGTCATTGTGGTCATCGACCTGAAGAGCAACAAGTGCACCGATGCCAACGAGAATGCGCTGCGCTTCTTCGGTATCGAGCGGGTCGCGGTGCCGGAACTGTCCATGGCCACCCTGACCGCGCTCGCGCCGCCAATTGACCGGCAGCTGGGCCACGCCCTGACCGAGCCGCGCGTCTTTGAATGGAATTACGTGAATGCCGCCGGCGAGGCGACTGCCACTGAAGTGCGGCTGATGTCGCTGCCCGGATCGACCGACCTGGTGCGCGCCAGCATCACCGATATCTCGGCGCGCAAGAGGGCCGAGATCATCACGGCCGGCGAGCGCGACGTGTTTGAGCGCATGGCCGCTGACGCGCCGCTCCCCGAGGTACTTGCCTCCATCGTGACCATGGCCGAATCGGTGAGCACCGAGTACGTGGCCGCGATCAGCAAATTGAGCTCCGACAGCCAGAGTTTCGGCGAGGTCATTGGCGCACGTCTCCCGCAGCGGCTCAGGGCCCAGGAGGAGCGCACGCCGATCGACATCCGCAACGGCTCAAGCGCTGCCGCCGTGTATCTTGGCCGCCCGGTCGTGGTGGGCGATGTCAGCAAGAGCCCGTACTGGCAGCGGCGCCGGGAGCTGGCAGCCGAGGTCGGATTTGCCGCCGCCTGGGCCGTGCCGATCACCGCTTTTGGCGGCCGGGTGCTCGGCGCCCTGACCGTGTACCGCAACCGTGCCGGCACGCCGCCGCCCCGGGACCTGGAATTGCTGGTGCATGCCGCGCGGCTCGCGGGCATCGCGGTCGAGCGCCGGCGCGCCGAAGAGGCGCTGCGGGCGAGCGAGGCGAAATTTCGCGGCCTGTATGAGAGCGTGCTCGAAGGCGTTTATCAGTGTGCGGCCAACGGCCAGATGCTGTCGGTCAACCCGGCCTTCGTGAAAATGTTGGGTTACGACAAGGCCGAGGACATCTACGCGCTGCCGGGCGTGTCGATGCTGTACTGGAGCCCGGCTGAGCGGACCGCGTTCGAACGCCGGCTCGATACTGAAAAGGAGATTCTCAACGCCGAGACCCGGATGCGCCGGCGCGACGGCCAGCAGCTCGTGGTGCAGGAAAGCGCCCGGGCGCTGCGCGACGAGCAGGGCCGGGTGGTCGCCTACGAGGGCACGGTCGCCGATATCACCTCCCGCAAACGGGCCGAGCAGGCCGTCTTTGCCGAAAAGGAGCGCGCCCAGGTCACGCTGCAGTCGATCGGCGATGCGGTCATCACCGCCGACAGCGCCGGCCTGATCGAATACCTCAATCCGGTGGCCGAGCAGCTGTCGGGCTGGAGCAATGCGGAGGCCCGTGGCCTGCCGATCAACCGCGTGCTGCAGCTGCTCGATGAGGTCTCGCGCACCGAGATCGAAAATCCGCTGCTGCGCTGCCTGCGTGAAGACAAGGTCGTCAACTTTGCCGAGCACAGCGTGCTGGTCAACCGGCTCGGCCAGGAGATCGCCATTCAGGATTCGGCGGCGCCGATCCGCGACCGCAACGGCCGCACCATCGGTGCCGTGGTCGTGTTCCGCGATGTGACGCAGGAGCGGCGCCTGAAGCGGGCGCTGTCCTACCAGGCAAGCCATGATGCGCTCACCGGACTGATCAACCGGCGGGAATTCGACAACCGGCTGCGCACGGCGGTCGAGACCGCGCAACAGGGCGAAGGGCCGCACGCACTGCTGTACGTGGACCTCGATCAGTTCAAGGTGGTCAACGATACCTGCGGGCACTCGGCCGGCGACCGGCTGCTGCGCGATATCACCGCGCTGCTGCGCCAGCACGTGCGCGCGGCCGATACCATTGCGCGCTTAGGGGGCGATGAATTTGGCATTCTGGTGCAGCACTGCTCGGCCGAGCAGGCCGCGCAGATTGCCGAAGGCATGCGCCAGGCGGTGCGCGACTACCGCTTCACCTGGGAGCAAAACACCACCAGCATCGGTGCCAGCATCGGCGTGGTCGAGATTACGCAGGACAGCGAGAGCGTCGCGAGTCTGCTCAGCGCCGCCGACATTGCCTGCTATGCGGCCAAGGACGCCGGCCGCAACCGCGTGCATCTGTACTCCTCCGGTGAGGTCTCGGGCCGCCACCGCGAGATGTACTGGGTCGGCCGCGTCACCCGGGCGGTGGACGAGAACCGGCTCGAGCTGTTTTATCAGCCGATCGTCAGCACGCGGCCGGAAGCGCCGAAGTCCGTGCCGTTCTACGAACTGCTGGTGCGGCTGCACGGCGATGACGGCACGCTGGTGCTGCCGGGAGAATTCATTCCGGCGGCCGAGCGCTACAACGTGGTATCGGCCATCGACCGCTGGGTGGTGCACACCGCGGCGCAGCTGCTCGCCGAGCATTCGGTCGATGGCGGGGCGCCGCCGTTCCTGCTGGCCGTGAACGTCTCGGGCACCTCGCTCAGCGACCGAAGCTTCCTCGAGGATGTGCTGGCGATGGTCGGCGAGGGCAATGTCGCCAAGGGACTGTGCTTTGAAATCACAGAAACCGCGGTGATCACGAGCCTCGCGCAGGCCATGGATTTCATGCGCGAGCTGAAAACGCGCGGCTGCCGCTTCGCGCTCGATGACTTTGGCAGCGGCTTGTCCTCGTTCCATTACCTCAAGACACTGCCGGTCGATTACCTGAAGATCGACGGCCAGTTCATCGGCAACATCATCAACGATAACGTGGATCGCAGCATGATCGAGGCGATCTGCAAGGTCGCCAAGGCGCTCGGGATCGCGACCGTGGCCGAGCGGGTCGAGACGGCTGATGTGTACGAGAAGCTCTCGCAGCTCGGCGTCGATTATGCGCAGGGCTTCTACATTGCCCACCCCGGACCGCTTTCGAACCTAAGCGTCGGCGGGGCCAAGCCCTAAAAGCCCAGCGACGGCGCGCGAGCGGCGCGTGAAGCTCAGAAGCTGAATTTCACGCCCCCGAATACCGAAAACGGGTTCGACGGGCTTTGGTAGCGGTTGTCGACCCCGGGGCCGTTGGTGACCCCATTGGGCGGGATGCCGGGCGCGCCGATGCCGGTCGGGTCGCTTAAGATCCCGTAGTTCGCGTACCTGGCATTAAAAAGATTGCTGATCGTGGCAAAGAGCTCGCAGCCATGCGAGATTTTGACCGAGCTGTGCAATCCCACGACGGTGTAGCCTGCCATCGGCGCAAGCTGATTTGATTCATCGCCAAAGTAATGCTGGCCGCTCACGGCATTGACCGTCGCCCCGGCGCTCCAGGCTGGCAGAATTTTGTAGTCCGCGCCGAGCTTCAGGTGCTGTCGCGGGATGCCGGGAAGCTGATCGCCCGGCTCGACCTGAATGTTGCCGCTTCCGTCCTGGAAGGGGTTGGAGGGCGAGGGCAGCAGGATCGGGGACTGGAAGGTCGCGTCCACAAAGCTGTAGTTGACAAACACCCACCAGTCGCCAGCCTGATATTTAAGGCCGGCTTCAACTCCCTGGCGGCGTGTGTCGCCAATGTTCTGGAAAAATCCCTCCTTTTCCGAGGTCGCGATGCCGTAGATGTCATCGTGCAGCATCGTGCGAAAGACGCCCAGATTCCACGACCAGCCGCTCCCTGCGGCAGCGTTGCCGCGCAAGCCAAACTCGTAGGTTCGCGCCACCACCTGCCGCAGCGTCGGCGGGTCGCCGGACAGATCCGCCGGCAGCAGGCAGGGCTGCAGCGGATTGGAGCATTCAATCTCGCTGGCGGTCGGCGTGCGGGTGTTCTGCGAGGCGCCGGCGTATGCGGTCAGCCCGGTAAGCACCTTGTAAGTTGCGCCGATGGCCGGATTGAAATGGCTGTAGTGGTTGTTGCCGGTCAGGTCAGTACCCAGCTGATCCTCAAGATCGATATCGGCGACGTTGTAGCGGCCGCTCGCCGTCAGCGCGAGGGCGCCGGTCAGATCGAGCGTGTCGGTCAGGTAAAAGCCATAGTCCCTGGTCAGGGAGTGCAGATTCACCGGCGCGGCGCCAAATGCTTCGCCGGCGGGCGTGTCTTCAGGAATGTCGACCAAGAGGCTGGAGGGCTCAACGACCAGCTCACCGTTGAGGGCGCCTACCTGCCTGCCGGAGTAAAAATTCACGTACGCGTAATCGATCGCAGCACCGGCGGTGAACTGGTTGGCGTGACCGAAAATCGGCCCGCCATCGCCGAGCTGCACAGTCGCGCCGCGACCGTATGAGTTGATGCTCTCAAAATCATTTTCACCGATCGGGAGAGTTCCGCCCTGGGAGATGTCAGGCAACAGCGCGCCCGCTGCGTTCTCAACGGGCGTCAACGCGTCGGACTGGCACAGCTCGCCCAGGTCCGGGGCCGCCGTGCAAGCGGTGAAGCCGGTCGTATTGCCGTTGGCAATGGACTGAGAGAACAGCCGGTAGTAGAGCACGCTTTGCAGCGACCAGGCGCTGCTCACCTGCAGATTGCCGTTGAGCGTTACAAAATTCAGCCGATCCTGGTACCGCTGAGGTCCGGTGAAAACGAGCGAGCGGCTGATGGCGAGTTCCTGCACGGGCGCCGCGCCCTGGCCGGACAAGGTATTGTCGGCCAGCGTGTCGGTCAGCTCGATCGAGCCGCGATCATTGCGGGCGCCGAGCGCCGAATACAACTGGCGCACCTGGTCGCTGGAAAATAGCCGCCAGCCGTTCGAGTCGAGCGCCCGGCTGGCGACGTAGAAGCCCAAGTGGTCGGAATCCACCCCATACTGCGCGGTGGCGGAACGCTGCCCGAAGGAGCCGCCCGCTAAATCGAGGTCCTCGCCCTGGTAGGAGAAGCCGTCTTTCATGCTGACCGAGATCGCCCCACCGAGTGCGTTCAGGCCATAGACCGGGCTCGAGCTGACTATCTCCACGCGGTTGATGGCGATGTCGGGGAACAGGTCCCAGTCGACGGAGTCACCGAAGGCCTCATTGATGCGCACGCCGTTTTGGTAAACGGCAAGGCCCTGCGGCGTGCCCAGTACGGGGGATGCTTCAAAGCCCCGATACAGAATATTAGGCTGGAACGCATCGTCGAGGTTGTCATCGACATTGACGCTGCCGAGCTGCGAATTCATGGCGCCCGTGAGGCTTGCCGACCCATCGCGGGAAATGTCTGCGGCCGACAGCACCTGGACGTTGCCCGGAACCTTGTCGGCGTCGATGGCCGGGCCGGTGATGGCGGTCGCCTGAACCAGGACGGTGGGCGTCGGCTGATCACTCACCACCCCGGCCGCTTCGTCGGCAGCGGCGGCCAGCGAGATGCCGATCGCAACGCACGCGACCATAGCCGCCAATTGAGTTCGCATCAGCAAAAAGCCGCTCCTTTCCCTCTTATGTTGATCTTAAGTGTCCACAAACGGCGCCGGCAGCGCCAGCGAATGTCGCAAACGCCGGGAAGTTGTAAGGTGCCGGGAAACTGAATCCCCGAGTATTCTTAGCCTAATGAAATTCGAATTATCGCGCCGTGCGGCGCTCCGATGGCTGGGCATGGGATCAGTGGCGCTCTTCGGCGCCAGGGAGCTGGCCGCGAAGTCCGCCGCCGCCGCCATCGCACGGCGCCCCGAAACCACTGTGCTCGCCGGGGCGCTTTCGGCCACGTTGAAATGGAGCTATTCAAACATCCCGCGCCACGCGCTGCTGAAGATCGCAACGCGTGATGACATGAGTTCGGTCATCGCCAGCGCCAAGCTCGCCGATGATGAGCATGCCTACCGGCTGGCCGTCGCGCCAGACACCGATTATTACTGGACCTTGAGCTATCCGGGCAGCGGGGAGCAGCCGCTCACCGGCCGCTTCCGCACTGCCAAGCCACGATTGGATGACACGGCTGACGATGCCGTCCGGTATCGGAATCCGCGCGTCGGCGCCCACTGGAGCGGCGGCGAGCAGGTGGTGCCGTTCGCGGCCTCAGAACCGCTGGCGCCCTGGTTCGATCGGAAGGGCTATCTCGGCCCCGCGGCGCCGCGTTTTGACGAGACCATTAAATCCAGGCTCCCGACGCCAGTGATGGAGAATGCGGATGCCGAACTGAATCTTTACTGGTATTGCTGGAAGACGTTTTTCGATGTCTGGTTCTTCTCGCCGACGGCTGCGGATCATCAGGCCGTCAGCAACCTGCTCGGCTTGCGAAGCTGGGGCGAGTGGGGCAGTACGATGGTGTGGGATACCGGGTTCATGCTGCATTTCGCGCGCTACGGCCATGGGGTATATCCATTTATCACGGGGCTCGATAACTGCTATGCGCGCCAGCACGAGAACGGCTTCATCTGCCGGGAATCGGACGCGCAGAATCGTGAGGTTTATTTCACCTACCCGGTCAATCCGCCGATCTTCGCCTGGGCGGAGTGGGAATACTTTCAGATCTCAGGTGACCTCGAGCGCCTCAAGCGGGTGCTGACGCCGATCGTCAAACATTACGAGTGGTGGGTGACTTACCAGCGCCGCCGTAACGGCTGGTATTGGAATACTGGCATGGGCGAGGGGATGGATGACTCCCCGCGCAACGCGCTCGCCTACTACACGATGTCGGCGGCCGCCGAGCAGGCCCTGGCGGCGCTCGCCTTGTCGCGCATTGCCCGGGCCTGTGCCCGGGAGGACCTCGCGGCTTTCTTTGCGGCCGAGCACGCCGCCCTGGGTAAGCTGATCAACGACAGCTTCTGGGATGCCCGGCATCAGATCTACAACGATCGCACGCACGACGGGCAGTTCATCACCGAGCTTGAGCCTGGCCAATTGTGCAAGCATGCCTTCATCTTCTGGCCCCTGATGGCCGAAGTCGCCGACTCAAGGGGCGTGGCAGGACTGGTGGCGGAAATCGCCAATCCCGCATCCTTCAACCGCTCCTCCGGGATTGCGAGCCTGTCGGCCGACAGCCGTGACTACCGCGAGGACGGGCAGTACTGGAAAGGGGCGGTGTGGCCCCCCATCCAGTGCATCGTCCAGGAGGGATTGCGCGCCAACGGCCATGAGAAACTCGCGCGGGAGTTGGCCGGCCGCTATCTGGAGGCGCTGGTCAAGGCCTTCGAGCAGGACCAGACCGTGACGGAAAACCTCGCGCCGGACAGTCCCAAAGGCCACGGCGCCAGGGAATTCGTCGGCTGGGGCGGCATCGGGCCGATCGCCAATCTCATTGAGTACGTGCTGGGTTTTCAGGTCAAGGCACCGGAGCAGATAATCGAATGGCGCATCGGCCGCACTGACCGGCATGGAATTTTGAACCTGAGTATGGGCAAGGACACGATGAGTCTGATCTGTGCCCGCCGCGAGCGGGAAAGCGCCGCGTGCCACATCGAGGTCCAGAGCAGTGGCGATTTCACGTTGAAAGTGCTCTTGGGCGACCGATCGAGCGTGCATCGGATCACGGCGGGCCGCACCGAGATGAAGGTCGAGCCAGGGCCGGCGGCTTGAGCCGCCATCTGTAGACAGGCAGGATTGCGGAGAGGAGCGGCGGCGCTGGCACATTCCGGGCGTTATGATGTCTTATGACAGGAATGTGACCGGATACCTTGAGCCGATGGCCTAAGGAGAGGATCTAGTTGGGGACCATGATCCTGCTTGATCTCGTGGGCGGTGTCGCACTGCTGCTGTGGGGCCTACACATGGTCCAGAGCGGCGTGGTGCGTGCGTTCGGTTCCGAGCTGCGCCGTTTCCTCGGTACCGCGCTGCGCAATCGCTTCATGGCATTTTTCGCCGGCGTGCTGGTGACTGCGCTCCTGCAAAGCAGTACCGCCACAGGGCTGATGACCGCCTCGTTCGCGGCGGGCGGATCGGTCGACCTGGTCTCCGCGCTCGCCATCATGCTCGGGGCGAATGTCGGCACTACACTCATCGTGCAGCTGCTCTCGTTCAACGTCTCGGCCGTGGCACCGGTCCTGCTGGTGATCGGCGTAACGGCCTTCAAGCGCAGCACCCAGACCCGTACACGCGATCTCGGACGGGTGGCGATTGGCGTGGGGCTGATGCTGCTCGCCCTGCACATTCTCCTGGATACGCTGGCGCCGGCCGAGAACGCGCCGGTGATGCGGACCCTGCTCTCTGCCGCTACCTCCGAACCGCTGCTGTGCCTGCTCATTGCGGCGGCCCTGACCTGGGCGGCTCATTCCAGCGTCACCGTCGTGGTGCTGGTCATGTCGCTGGCCTACTCGCACTTCGTCGCACCGGAGGCGGCGCTGGCGCTCATTCTCGGCGCCAACGTCGGCAGCGCCATCAACCCGCTCATCGAAGGCAGCCGCGGTGACAATCCCGCCAGTCGCCGCTTGCCGCTCGGCAATCTGCTGAACCGGCTGATCGGCTGCGCGCTGGTACTGCCGTTTTTGCATCCCATCGCCGCGGCGCTGGCGCAGCTTGAGCCTAATCCTTCGCGCATGGCCGCCGATTTCCACACGGCGTTCAATGTCACGATGGCGTTGCTGTTCTTCCTGCCGTTGAAAAGCGCGGCAGCGCTGCTGACGCGGCTCCTGCCGGAACGGGAGAAGCCCAACGACCCGTCAACGCCGCTTTACCTGGACGAGACGGCCCTGACCTCGCCTTCCGTGGCGCTGGCGTGCGCGGCTCGCGAGACGCTTCATATCGGCGACATCGTCGAGACCATGTTGCGCAGGACCATGCCGGCACTCGTTACCGATGACCGCAAGCTGGTGGCAGAGATCTGCCGCATGGACGATGCCGTGGACCGGCTCCACGAGACAGTGAAGTTTTACATTACCAAGCTCACGCGGGAAAGCCTGAGCGACCAGGATGGGCGGCGGGCGATGGAAATCGTCTCATTCGCCATTAATCTGGAGCACGTCGGCGACATCATCGACAAGAATCTGATGGAAATGGCCACCAAGAAGATCAAGCACCAGATCGTCTTCTCCCCGGAGGGCGCTGCGGAACTGGTGGCTTTCCACCAGGAAGTCTGCGACAACCTCAAGTTGGCCTTCAGTGTGTTCATGTCCGGAGATCTGGTCACCGCGCGGCTGCTGATCACGGAGAAGGCGACCTTGCGCGCGGCAGAATTTGCCGCCGCGGAGAGTCACCTGGCGCGCCTGCGTGAAGGCCGGCCGGAAAGCATCGAGTCGAGTTCGCTGCACCTGGACATCCTGCGTGACCTCAAGCGCATCCATTCGCACATCTGCTCGGTGGCTTACCCGGTGCTCGAGCGCGCGGGCGAATTGCAGGTTAGCCGGCTCAAGGATGTCGAGGCAGAATCGGGTACCGCAGCTCCCGCAGAGGCTGTGGCGGCGGGGCCTGCCCGGCGCAATGGTCGGAGGCTGCGATAGCCCTCCAGGGCCTAGTGTTGGCGAGCCGCGAAACGCGATTCATCGGGTCAGTCGCCCATATATGGCACCTGTGCAAGCCATAAACCCCTAAACCCGCAGGAATCCCGCAGCAACGCGCAGCATGGCAGGCCCGACAAAAACAGGCCCTGCAGACGATTTGGCCCGTGGAAAAATCGACCGACGCCTCGCAGTCGCTCCCATGATGTAGTGGAGCGACGGCCGTAATTTTTGCTGGTTGAGTCCGATACTTACGCGGACTCGAAATCGTCGGGAACCGTTGCAATGAAGTGGCTGCTCGACACCGATACCTGCATCGCGATCATCAGGGGCCAGCCCCCAAGTGTCTTGAAGAAGTTACGCGGCAAATCAGTCGGAGAGGTGGGGATCTCCTCGATAACCTTGGGCGAGCTTGCCTTTGGTGCCGCCAAGAGCGGTCGCCGCGATGAGTCCTGCGCGGCGCTGGCGGAGTTCCTGATGGCGCTCGAGATCGCGAGCTTTGACAGCGACGCCGCGTCAAGCTACGGGCAATTGCGCGCGTCGCTCGAACAGCGCGGCACCCCGATAGGTCCCCTGGATACTTTAATTGGGGCTCACGCGGCAGCGTTGGACGTCGTTCTGGTGACCCACAATACGCGCGAATTCGCCAGGATCGACACCTTGCGGCTCGAAGACTGGACGAGTTCTTAACCGCGTTCGAACGCGATTGACGCAATCTTGGTAACGCCGCTTTGGCGGCAGCGGAGTTGGACATGACGCAGTGACCTTTCTGCCAATATTGCCGCCGGTGTAATAACGCGTTATAATTACTGCATGAAAGTCCCGCTGCGACGAATCGGCAACTCTCTTGGCGTTCTGCTGCCGAAGACAACTCTTGACGCGTGGGGCTTGAGCGAAGGTGATGCGCTGGACCTCACCGAACGTGGCCTTCGCCCCCCGTCAAGAGGGGGTTTCTTACATCAGGAATTGGACGAGCTCAGGCGGTCCATCTCTCTGGGGATCGTACGGCGGTTCACGCCGCGCGAGATACGCGCTCAGATCCTCGCGAACTTACACCGGTGGGAACGGCAGGGCGTTTGGGGTGCGGCTTACAAGGAATGGCGAGACATTGCGGAAGGAAAAGACGACGGAGAGCTTTTTGCAGCGATGCTCGGGCGCGATGACGACGCCGTCAGACTTCGGCAATCGGCGCCATTCGTCGGCTTGCTTCCGAAAGCGGAGGTGAGAAAACTGAATGAAGAAGCAGCAGGTTGATCATGTGCTGCGGGCTGCCGGCCGCATCACTGGCGAAAAGCAGTTCGTCATCATTGGTAGTCAGTCTCTCCACGGTAAGTACCCGGATGTTCCTGACGAGATCCTCACCTCGTTTGAGGTGGATCTGATCGCCTCGAAACATGCAGATCGAACCGAGTGGCTGAATGTAATTGGCGTCGATTCGCCGTTTCACGAGACTTTTGGCTACTACGCGGATCCGGTTGATGTGAGTACTGCGACTCTTCCAAGAGGCTGGAAGGGACGGTTGGTGAACTTGCCTCCCGGCGAGACCGATGGTGTGAAAGGGCTGTGTCTAGAGCCGCACGACCTCGCCATCGCAAAGTACGCCGCCGCACGCGACAAGGACCTGATATTCACGCATGAGCTTGCTCGTCGCGGAATAGTTTCCGAGGAGCGACTGTTATCGTTGCTCGACCTAACCCCGGTCGACGGAGAACTGCGCGAGCGGATGCGCGGCCAGATCGCCCGAGACTTTCATGCCGAGCGAGCCATCGAGACCCGTGCAGCTGAGAATCAACAGCAGACGGTCGATCCGGAGACCGTCAAGGCACGCGCAAGGGCGGAATGGCTGAATCTGCGCCGACAAGCCGGCGTAAAGGCTCCGACTTCCGATCTAACTCGTAAGCGCGACACATCGAAGCACGGCGAGTTAGAGCGTGACTCCGGGACGAGTCTGGATGACGACGCGTCGGAATAGTCTTTTCGCGCTGGCCTCTCGAGGTTTGCCCGGCGCATCGCCGAATGACGCGCTCACTCGCGCATGTTTGAAGCAACAGTCCTCGCTAATCCCGCTTTGGCGGCAGCATTGTCGGCAGTGTTAGTCCGTCCAATTTCGATGCGCTGACCGGCAGGTAGGAAAACCTGAGAGGAAGTAGAAAGTTGGATCGAATAATTGCCGCGGCGCCGATGATGGAGTGGACCGACCGGCATTGCCGGTTCTTCCTCCGGGGCTTTTCCCCGCGGGTTTGGCTTTACACCGAGATGATCACGGCCGAGGCACTGCTGCGCGGCGATGCCGCGCGGCTGTTGCGCTTTGATCCGCGCGAGCAGCCGCTCGCGCTGCAGCTCGGCGGGAGCGATCCGTCGCGACTGGCGGCCGCGGCGCGCCTCGGGGCTGCAGCCGGCTACCGGGAAATCAACCTCAACTGCGGCTGCCCGAGCGATCGGGTGCACGCCGGCGCTTTTGGTGCCTGCCTGATGGCCGAGCCGGCGCGCGTCGGCGAGTGCGTGGCGGCGATGCGCGCGGCGGTGGCCATGCCGGTGACGGTCAAGATGCGCATCGGGATCTTAGGCGGTGGCGATGGCAGGGCGCGCCTCGGGCGTTACGAGGAAGCGGACTTTGAGGCGTTGCGGCTTTTTACCGAGACCGTGCGTCAGGCCGGTTGCGCCAGTGTCATTGTTCATGCGCGCCAGGCCGTGCTCGGCGGCTTGAGCCCGAAGGAAAACCGGGAAGTGCCACCGCTGCGTTATGAAGTGGTGCAGCGGCTGAAGCGATCAATGCCGGCGTTGCCCGTGATTTTGAACGGCGGCCTGCGCACGGTGGCCGAGATTGAGCAGGCCCTTAGCTGGTGCGACGGCGTGATGCTCGGCCGCGAGGCCTACCACCGGCCGTACCTGTTAAGCGATGCGCATCAGGCCATTTTCAATGACGGCTGGAGCCGGCCTTCGCCTGCGGCGCTGCTTGAGCGCATGGCTTCTTACGCCGACGAGCAACTGCCCGAGGGCACGCCGCTCCCGGCCATCGTGCGGCACATGCTCGGGCTGCTTTCCGGCGAGCCGGGCGCGCGGCAGTTCCGCCAGCGCCTGTCCGAAGGCGCACGCCGACCGGGTGCTGGCGCGCGCGTCATCCGTGAGGCTTTGCGGGCCGGATAAATCCGAATTGAGTTGCCGGCACCCGTCCAGGCGGCCAGGTTGCAGTGCAACGGTCACTTAGAATCGCTTGCGCGGCGGGAAGTTGCGCTGTACTACGCATGTGGTTCAGCATGGAGCCGGCGCCAGCGAGCCAGCGCGGCCGCCGGCGGTGTCCTAGGTTGCAAGGCTGCGGCGCACGGGGCTCTGGCGTGGCCGAATAGCCGTTGGGGGATGCTCTTGTATAATCCTTGGCAAGTCCGACGTTATGTGAAGTCGGACCGGCTTGGCACAGTTCGCAGCCGCTCACCTTGGGGGCCGGCCGGATACCTATAAAACCTAAGCTATGGTCAAAGACATCGAACTTGCCATCCTGTTTGCCGACGTGGTCGGCTCTACGCGGTTGTTTGAGGTGATGGGCGATCTGCGGGCGCGCGACATGGTGGCCACCTGCATCGATATCATGCGCACCGCCACCGATTCGCATAAAGGTACGGTCATCAAGACCATCGGCGATGAGGTGATGGCGACCTTTCCGAGTGCCGATGATGCACTCAATGCGGCAGGCCAGATGCAAAAAGCCATCAGCGCCCGCAGCGATATGAAAGTCGAAGGCCAGCCGGTCTCGATCCGTATCGGCTGCCATTTCGGCCCCGTGGTGCTCGAGCGCGGCGACATCTTTGGCTCCAGCGTCCATACCGCCAACCGCATGACCAGCCAGGCCAAGGCCGGCCAGATCATCACGACCTCCGCGATGGTCGAGCGCCTCTCGCCCGAGTGGCGGGCCTCAGTGCGGCAGATCGATGTCGCCAACGTCCGCGGCCAGAACGGCGAGATCGCGCTGTACGAGGTGCTGTGGCAGACGGAGGATGTGACCAGCATGCTGCCGGCCATCGCGATCGGCGGCCGCGATCCGCGGCACGCGCGCCTGCGCCTGACCGTGGCCGACCAGGAATACGTCGTCGACGAGGAGCATCCGCAGGCGGTGATCGGCCGCTCGGAAGACAACGACGTGATCGTGCGCGGCAACCTGATTTCGCGCATGCACGCGCGCATCGAATTGAACCGCAATCGCTTCCTGCTGACCGATCAGAGCACCAACGGCACCTTTGTCCAGACCGAAGGCCAGGAGGAGGCCTTCGTCCGCAGAGACAGCGTGCCACTGAAGGGTGAGGGGTTGATTGGACTCGGCCGCATTCCGGTGCCGGATGCGCCGCAGACGATCCGTTTCGTCTGCGAGGATTCGGCCTGAATCGAAGGGCTGCTCGAAGCGGGCTTCGGCACCGCCTGACAAAATCTCCTAACTCTTGAGCCGCTGCTCGAGCGCATCGAGCTCGGCGAGCAGCGCCGGCGGGCAGCGCTCGGCGAACGGCACCAGATACTCGCGAAACGCTCCGACCTCGCGCTGCCAGGCATCGCGCGGCACGGCCATTAGCGCCGCAAGTGTCGCCGGCGGCACGCCGAGGCCCGCGACGTTCAGATCCTCCGGGCGTGGCATCTGGCCGATCGCCGTATCCTGCGCGCCGGCCCGGCCGGCGCAACGCTCGAGCATCCAGGCCAGCACCCGCAGGTTCTCGCCAAATCCAGGCCACAGGAAGTGACCTTCGGTGTCCTGGCGGAACCAGTTGACGTGAAACAGCTGCGGCGGGCGCGTAAGGCTCGCGCCAACCTTGAGCCAGTGATCCCAGTAATCGCCGAAGTTGTAGCCGGCGAAGGGTTTCATCGCCATCGGGTCGCGCCGCACGATGCCTACCTGGCCGACCGCGGCGGCCGTCGTCTCGGAGGCCACCATCGCTCCGACCAGCACGCCGTGGGCCCAGTTGCGGGCCTGGAAAACCAGCGGGGCGAGTTCGCGCCGCCGGCCGCCAAAAATGATGGCCGAGATCGGCACACCGCGCGGATCGTCGGCCGCCGCCGTGTAGCTCGGGTTGCGATGCGTCGATACGGTAAAGCGCGAGTTGGGATGGGCGGCGGGCCCGTTGGCCGGATCGTAGGGTCGACCGAGCCAGTCGGTCACCGGTACCTTATCCTTGCGGCCTTCCCACCAGGGCTCGTTATCGGCCGTCAACGCGACGTTGGTGAACAGCGTGTCGCGGTGGATCATGCTGAAGGCGTTCGGGTTGGTCTTCGGGCTGGTGCCCGGCGCGACGCCAAAGTACCCGGACTCCGGGTTGATTGCCCACAGCCGCCCGTCGGCGCCACGGTGGAGCCAGGCGATGTCATCGCCGATCGTCGATATCTTCCACCCCGGGAGCGTTGCCGGCGGTACCAGCATGGCAAGGTTGGTCTTGCCGCAGGCCGACGGAAAGGCCGCGGCAATGTAGTGCGTCTGCCCGTCGGGGCTGGTTAAGCCCATCAGCAGCATGTGCTCGGCGAGCCATCCCTCGTCGCGCGCCTGCCAGCTTGCGATGCGCAGCGCATGGCATTTCTTGCCGAGCAGCGCGTTGCCGCCATAGCCGGAGCCGAAGCTCTCGATCGCGAGCTCCTCGGGATAATGCATGATGAAGCGCCGCTCCGGGTTAAGCTCTCCGGTCGAGTGCAAGCCGCGCACGAAGCTGCCGTCGCGGGCGATACGCGCAAGCGCCGGACGGCCGCTGCGCGTCATGATCGCCATGTTCAGTACCACGTAGATGCTGTCGGTGATTTCGACCCCGCAGCGCGAGAACGGGGAGTCGAGCGGGCCCATGCAATACGGCACGACATACAGCGTCCGACCGCGCATGCAGCCGGTGAACAGGCCGCGCATCCGCGCCCTGGCCTGCACCGGGTCCATCCAGTTGTTGTTGGGACCGGCGTCGGCCTGCGAGCGCGTGCAGATGAAGGTCAGGTGCTCGACCCGGGCGACGTCGTTGGGATCGGAGCGGTACAGGAAGCAGCCGGGAAAGGTGGCCGGATTGAGTTCCCGAAGTGCGCCGCGGGCGGTCAGTTCGCCCCGCAGCGTCCTGAACTCGACATCGGATCCTTCGCACCAGTGCACGCGCGCCGGCTCGCACAGGTGCGAGACCTCGTTGACCCAGTCGGTGACCTGTTGTGCGATATCCGGCAGCGTACTGAAGGTATGGGGCGCTGTGGCCATGTCGTATCCTAGCGTGAGTGTTCGGTCCGCGTGTTTTTGGGGCCGGAGTCGAAGATCGCCGCCATGATTCTTGGTTTTGCCTTCGCCGATCCGTAGGGGCTGCCGCTGGATTGACCCATTATAGTGATTCCGGCGGCCGATCAGATGTCTTAAATGGTATTACGCTTTGGATGAATTGCTCAATTTGACATGACGAACCTGCGCGACCTGTTTGGTGCGGGCGGTGCCCTGCAGCGGTCGCTGACCGGCTTTGTCCCGCGGCCCGGGCAGCGGCGCCTGGCCGAAAGGGTTGCCGAGGCGCTGCAACTTCGTGAGGTGCTGCTCGTTGAAGCCGGCACCGGCACTGGCAAGACATTTGCCTACCTGATCCCGGCCCTGCTGTCGGGCCTGCGCGTGCTGATTTCCACTGGCACGCGACCGCTGCAGGACCAGCTTTATGGCCGCGATCTGCCGCTGCTCGGCGCGGCGCTCGGGCGGCCAGTCAAAGTGGCGCTGCTCAAGGGCCGGGCCAATTACCTGTGCCGCGCGCGATTGCAGACGGCGCAGCAGGACTGGGTTGCCGGCCGCGGTGGGGCGCTACGCGCCAAAATCCACGCCTGGGCGCAGGCTACCCGGAGCGGTGATCTGGCCGAAGTCGCCGAGCTCGGCGAATCAAACCCGTTGCGCTCCGAGCTCACCAGCACGCGCGAGAGCTGCACCGGTGCCCGCTGCGCCGAGTTTTCGCGCTGCCATGTGTTCGCGGCGCGCCGCGCGGCACTCGAGGCGCAGATCGTGGTCGTCAATCATCACCTGCTGCTCGCCGACCTGGCGCTGAAGGAGGAGGGGTTCGGTGACCTGCTGCCCAGTGCCGACGCGCTGATTCTCGATGAGGCGCACCAGTTGCCGGAGCTGGCCGCCGAAGTGTTCGGCATCGATGCGAGCAGCCGGCAGATCGAGCTGCTGCTGCAGGATGTGCGGCGCAATCTCGGCGCCGCGCAATCCGGCGGCGCTGCGTGCGAGCCTGCATTGAGCGAGCTGCAGGTGGCGCTGCAGGAGGCCATGCTCGCCTTAGGCCGCACCGAGCGGCGCGTGGCCTGGCAGGATCTGGATGAGCAAAACCAGCAGCGCTGCCAGGCGCTCGCCCCGGCGCTCGCGCGGCTGGCCGAGACGCTGCCGGGCGGCACGCCGGAGCTCGAAGCATGCGGCGCCCGGGCCCATTCGCTGGCGCAGGCAATCGGTACGGTGACCGATCCGGCCGGCGAGCTCGGCGCGCGGACGCTCTCGGTTCACGGACGCGGTTTTGCCTTAAGCCTTTTGCCGTATGACATCTCGGCGCGATTTTCCGCGCTGGTCCGCCAGCGGCCCACGGCCTGGATCTTCTGCTCCGCGACACTCGCGCTGTCCGGCGATTTCAGTCATTTTGCCGGGCGCCTCGGGCTTGCTGATGCGGCCACGCTGTGCGTCGACAGTCCTTTCGATTATGAGCGGCAGGCGCTGCTGTATCTGCCACCGGGGCTGCCGGATCCGGTCGACCCTGGCTACACCGATGCCGTGGTGGACTGCGCCTTGCCGCTGCTTGACGCGGCCGGCGGCGGTGCGTTCCTGCTGTTCACCTCGCACCGTGCGCTCGGCCTCGCTGCGCGCCAGCTGCGGGAGAAAACCTCGCTCGCCCTGCTGGTGCAGGGTGAGGCGCCACGTGAGCGGCTGCTCGAGCGCTTTCGTGCCTCGGGTCGCGCGGTGCTGCTGGGCACGGCCAGCTTCTGGGAGGGAGTGGACGTCCAGGGCGCGGCGCTGCGACTGGTGCTGATCGACAAGTTGCCGTTTGCAGCGCTCGATGAGCCGCAGCTGCGCGCCCGCGTGGAGTACATAAAGTCGCAGGGCGGCAACCCGTTTCGCGACTACCAGCTGCCCGAAGCCGCCCTGGCGCTGAAGCAAGGCGTCGGCCGCCTGATTCGCAGCGAGTCGGACCGCGGCGTCGTGGTCATCTGCGATCCGCGCCTGACGCAGCGCGGCTACGGGCGCACGCTGATTGCGGCATTGCCGCCGATGCGGCCGACGCGCGAGCTGCCTGAGGTGCTGGCGTTGTTACGGGACTGCCAGGCCGAACTTGGGGAGCCTTCGGTGGCCGAGCGGTTGGCATGAGAATCCTCGCAATTGATACGGCCACCGAGTGCCGCTCGGCGGCGCTGTGGATCGACGGTGAGCTGCTCGTTCGCGAGGAGCTGAGTGTGCGCGGCCACGCACAGCGCATCCTGCCGATGGTGCGCGAGCTGCTGCGGGCGGGTGCGGTGGCGCTCGCTGAACTCGATCTGATCGCATTCGGACGCGGACCTGGCGCCTTTACCGGTGTGCGCCTGGCCGCCAGCGTCACGCAGGGACTGGCCTTTAGCGCCAAGCGGCCGGTCATGCCGATCTCCGACCTTCGCGCCGTGGCACAGCAGGCGCTTGAATTGCCGGGCGCCGCCGCACACGTGCTCGTGTGCCAGGATGCGCGGATGGGCGAGGTCTATTGGGGCTATTTTTCGAGCGTCGCGGGCTTCGCCACCCCGTGCAGCGCCGAAGCGGTCAGCGCACCGAAAAACGTGGCCCAGCCGGAAGCCGCCTGGCGCCCGTGTGTCGGCGCCGGTTCCGGCTTCTCGGCCTATCCGGAATTGACCACACACTTCAGCGGCAAGCTGGCCTCGTTCAACCCTCAATTGTTGCCGCGGGCGCGGGAGATTGCGCGGCTCGCGGCCCATGACGGACCGGCGCTTGCAGTGCCGCCGGAGCAGGCCGTGCCGGTCTACCTGCGCGACAACGTTGCCGTCCAGGCGCCGGCAACGAGCCATTTGTCATGAACCTGCAATCTCATTGCACTACCGTGACGGGAGTCCAAAATTGCCACGTAAATCAATGAGTACCAAGCAGATTCTGGTTGTCGAGGATGAACGGCCGATTCGCGAGATGATCGCCTTTGGATTGCGCCGCGCCGGCTTCGAGGTGCGCGAGGCCGAAGATGCCCGCAGTGCGCGTGCGGCACTCACCGATCACCGGCCCGACCTGTTGCTGGTCGACTGGATGCTGCCCGAGACCAGCGGCCTTGAGCTGACCCGGGCGCTCAAGCGTGAGCAGGCCACCCGGGATCTGCCGGTCATCATGCTCACGGCGCGCGCCGAAGAGGCCGACAAGATCGCAGGTCTCGATGGCGGCGCGGACGATTACCTGACCAAGCCCTTTTCGCCGCGCGAGCTGCTGGCCCGCGTCAATGCATTGCTGCGCCGGTCGGCCGGGTATTCGGAAGAGGAGAGCATCACGATTGGTCCGCTCAATCTTGACCGGGCCGGCCACCGCGTCAGCGCCGGCGAGCGCAATGTCTCGCTCGGTCCGACGGAGTACCGGCTGCTGGAATTTTTCATGACGCATCCGGACCGGGTCTATTCGCGCGAGCAGCTGCTTGACCGGGTCTGGGGCGGCAACGTCTACGTCGAGGAGCGCACCATCGACGTGCACATCCGGCGCTTGCGCCGGGCCCTCGAGGATCACGGCGCCGAGTCGCTGGTGCAGACGGTGCGCGGCGCGGGCTACCGATTCTCGGCCCGCGCGGAGGCCTAAAGCCGCCGCGCAGATCAGCTACTATCCGCGCGCATGGATGCCCCGACCTGGTCGATAGCACTGATCAAGGTGCTGCTGACGGCCGCGACCGGCTGGCTGGCGGGCATGGCATTTGGCCAGCCGGCGGTAGGCGCGATCGTAACGCTCGCGGCGCTGCTGCTGTGGCAGTTCATCAACATCCGCCGGCTGGTGCGCTGGGTGCGCTCCGACAATGCGGACCTGGCGCCAGAGATCCGCGGCGCCTGGGGCGAGGCGATCGCGGCGATCCTGCGCCTGTTTCGCCGCCGGCAGTTTCACAAGCAGCGCCTGCTGCGGCTGCTGCGCGAAGTGCGTCAGGCCACGGCCGCCATTCCCGACGGCGTAGTGCTGCTCAATCCCCAGGCCGACATTCTGTGGTTCAACCGCACCGCCGGCCGGCTGCTGATGCTGCGCGGCCGCGGCGATGTGGGCCTGCGTGTCGATAATCTGGTGCGTCAGCCCGAGTTCATCCGCTACCTGCAATCGGCCGATTACAGCGCCCCGGTTATCGTGCACGCGACCAGTGGCGCCGAGGAGTACCTGTCGATCCAGATGGTGCCCTACGGCGCCGGCCAGCTGCTGATGCTGGTACGCGACGTGACGCGCGAGCAGCGGCTGGAGGCCATGCGCAAGGATTTTGTCGCCAACGCCTCGCACGAGCTGCGCTCGCCGCTGACGGTGATCGGCGGATACCTGGAGACGCTGAGCCACGATCCGACGCTCGATCCGCTGCTGGCCGGTCCGATCCGCGAGATGCGCCGCCAGGCCCAGCGCATGACCAACATCGTGGAGGATCTGCTCGAACTGTCGCGCCTCGAGGCGTCCGATCGGATGGTGGCCGGCGCGCCGATCGATGTCGCGGCGCTCCTGGCGCAGCTGCGCCAGGACGTGCTGGCGCGTGGCACGCACCCGGGCGAAGTGCGGGTGCAGGTCGAATCGCAGCTGCGCCTGCTCGGCGAGGAGGCGCAGATTCACTCGGCCTTCGCCAATCTGGTGGATAACGCCGTCAAGTACACGCCGGCCGAGGGCTCAATCACCATCCGCTGGTGGGCCGACGAAGACGGCGGGCACATGGCGGTGACCGATACCGGCATCGGCATCGGCGCCGAGCATCTGCCGCGCCTGACAGAGCGCTTCTATCGCGTCGACTCGGCCCGTAGCCGCGAGACCGGCGGGTCGGGACTCGGCCTAGCGATTGTCAAACACGTGCTGCAGCGTCATGGCGGCCATCTGCAGATCGAGAGCACCGAAGGACGCGGCAGTACCTTCACCTGCCATTTTCCGCCCGAGCGGCTGCAGCTTCAGGATAAGGATGCAGCAGCCAATTCCTGACCGGGTGGGGGCCGCGCTGCGAGGCGGCTCTCATTTTTTTTGCTCGCCGCTGAGTTATAGTTGAACTAGTTTCGCCCCAGACCCACCTAAGTAGGATCGGAATCGAGATTCACACGATGGAAGCTGCCGATCTATCGCAACACACCTCCCGCCGGTTCAACGAGGACCTGGAGCGGGTGCGCACCAAAGTGCTCGCGATGGGCGGCTTTGTCGAAGAGCAGCTGAGCAAGGCGCTGACGGCCCTGGTCAATGGCGACAGCTCGCTCGGGCGGCTCGTGGCGAGCAAGGATCGGGAAGTCAATGGCATGGAAGTGACCATTGACGAGGAGTGCAGCCGGATTCTTGCCACCCGCGCACCGGCTGCCGGGGATCTTCGGATGATCGTGGCGACGATCAAGACCATCACGGATCTGGAGCGGGTCGGCGATGAATGTGAAAAAATCGGCCTGATCGCCGCGCGCCTCGCGGCGGCCGAGCGTCCGGCGGACCGCTATCGCGAGGTCAGGCACCTGGGCCGCTTTGTGCAGACTATGCTGCATGCCACGCTCGATGCTGTTGCGCGTATGGACGCCCAGCTGGCGCTTAAGACCGCCCGTTCGGACCGGGTGGTCGATGAAGAATACGAATCGATCCAGCGCCAGTGCATCACTTTCATGATGGAGGATCCGCGCACCATCCGCCGGGCATTGGATGTCATGTGGGTGGTCCGGTCGCTGGAGCGCATTGGCGATCACGCCAAGAACATCTGCGAGTACGTAATCTATATGGTGCACGGCAAGGATGTCCGCCACATCTCGCTCGAGCAGGTGGAGCGCGACCTGCAGCACTCGGACCTCAGTCAGGCCGGCTGAGCGCAGCGACTTTCGCGGGGGATCATCTTGCAGAGTGGGCCGGACCGCCGGGCGCTGAATCTGTTTGGGTTTGCGTGCTGCGCCGCGCTGCTGGCGTACGCCTATTACGTGCAGTACGCATTGCGGATCGAGCCGTGCCCGCTGTGCATCTTCCAGCGCATCGGTGTCACGGTACTGGGCCTGATCCTGTTGCTCGCCGGGCTCCACCTGCCGCGTCGCTTCGGCGCACACGTCTACAGCGCGTTAGTTGCGGTTGCGAGCCTCGCGACGGCGGGCCTGGCAATCCGACATCTGTGGATCCAGCACATGCCCGAAGGCACGGTGGCGGCCTGCGGCGCTTCGCTTAAGTTTCTGCTGAAGATTTTTTCAGTGACCGAGGTCATCACCAAAGTGCTGACCGGTTCGGGCGAGTGTCACCAGATCAACTGGTCGATGTTCGGACTGTCGATGCCGGCCTGGGTGCTGCTGGCCGCCTTAGGCCTTGGCGCTCTCGGCGTGTACGCCAATTCCTACGCGAAGCGCTGAAGCGGCCGCCGCACGCGGTCCCGTGTAGGCGTTGGCCGACTGCGCGGCCGGTTGACGGGTAGTATCCTTGGGTCAATGCGGCTGAACCGCGCGCCCGCAGGGCCGCGAAGGCCGGGCGGTACAGATCGCAAGGAGAGATTAAATGTCCAGACAACTGATTCACCTCCTGATCGGCGCAGGGCTGCTGATGCTGGCGCCGCTTGCTGGTGCCGATAACTCACCCGCCACAGCCGCGGCGCCGCCAGCGGTGCACGAGGAATACCGGGACGATGAGATCGTCAAGAGCGCTTCGGATTTCTTCAGCAACGGCGCGCGCGAGTTATCCGACGTGCTGGCCAAGGTGCTGAAGGAAAAAGGCCGTCCGATCGCGATCATCCGCGGCGAGGAAGTCAGCGGTGCCGTAGCAGCGGGCCTGCGCTACGGCCACGGGGAGCTGGTGTACCGCGACGGGGCACACACGCCGGTGTACTGGCAGGGGCCCTCGGTCGGCTTTGACATCGGCGCGAACGCCGTCAAGGTCTACATGCTGGTGTACAAGCTGCCGAATACCGATGCAATTTTTCAGCGCTTCCCCGGAGTCGAAGGCAGTTTGTATTTTGTCGGCGGCTTCGGCGTCCACTACCTGCAAAGCAATGGCATCGGCATCGCGCCGGTACGGTTCGGCGTTGGCTGGCGCCAGGGCGTGGATGTCGGCTATCTGAACTTCAGCCGCGAAAAGCGTATTAATCCGTTCTAAGGCCGGCGCCGCGTGGGCTGCGGCCGGCCGTGGGAGTCAGTTCGGGCCAGTCCCGCCGCTAGGTGGGGCGTCGGGTTTCGGCAGTTGGAATTCCGCAGGACGCCGAGGGGCGATGGTTCATTTCACTGCGGCGTCTAACGGCGGCGGGAAGACTGCAAAGGTGTCCCGCACGCGTCTTGTCGCGACGATATAAAGAAGAGAATAAAGGTCAATCCCGGCTATAAACAACGAAGGTAGTGACTGTTCGCTGTTATCCCAATTTCGAGCGGCTGTCAGCAGCGAAAGCACCAGGTCGGTCCCCGCAGCTACGCTCAGTAAAAGCAGGCCGTGCGCCCAGATCCAGCGAACCTGCTTGGACGCCGTCGGTACCCGCCGGCACATCGCATAGAGGACCAAGGCTGCGAATAGTGACGGGAACAGTTCTTCCAGCGTCCACAGTTGGCGCAACAAAGCCAAAGCATCTGAGCCGACGCCGGATACCGAACCGATGGCCATGGCGACCGGTAACGATATGGCTCGCGACAGATAAATCACCACAAGCCACAGCAGCAAAGGCGGCTTGAGGCACAAGTAGTCGTCATAATCGGATGGCGGGTAAAAATGCCGCATACTGCTGATGTTCGGCGTGGGTTATTTAGACGGCAATTGTCCAAAAAGATTATCAAGCGCAGATGACAGATCGGTGTCGAGCCGAACCGGGTTACCTGCATGGGCGGGGCGGCGCCCGGTCGGGCGGCAATAAGCCTTGCCGATAGGCCCGTTGGGGCGGCGAGCCGCGGCGAGACAACTCGGTACCTTCGGTGCGGCTGGCCGACAGCCCATCCGACTCACGCTACTATGACTCGTCAGCCCTGATCTTTGCCACGGCGCCACGAAGGAAGGCGACGAGCGGCCCGAGGGAGGGGCGCTGTATCAGCAACGGCTGCGAGAAGATCTGTGCGTAGGCCTCAGGATCAAGCTCCAAGCGTTCGACAGCGGTCAAGAAGCGCTCAGTATCCAGATAATCCTGATAATTCACGAGTGCGGCAGCATTGAAATCCTGGCCGAGGAGACGATCGCCGCTGTACAAGGGCAGGCTCCCGCCGTACCAGGCATCCACGAGCTTTTCGGTGTGATAGCCGGGATATATCCCGTTCTCCGGACAGAGACAAAAGCGAAAGCCGGGGAGTACCGAAAATTTCGAACCGACCAGGGGGTTGCCAAACATATTTCCATAGCCGACAACCGTTCCCAACCGTTGCAGCGCCAAGAACAGATTGACTCTTAAGGGCTCGGGGTTGGCGGCGACCAGAGCGCAAAAGCCCCGATCCTGAAAGCTGGAGGCTGAGCGGTGCTGCAGCAGCGCATCGATCGGAATCAGCTCTTCGCCGCCATGCTGCCGGTGACTGGCAGGCAGCGGCTGCTGGCGCCAACGCGCGGCGAATCCCGGCCAATCCAGTCGCCACCACCACAATGGCAGGCGGAAATTTCTCCCGCCGAAGGTGTCGTAGTCGAAGGACAGCGCAAAGCGGTGGAGGGCGAGATTGGGCCGCACGTTCTCGCCGATATACTGTATGGCTTTTTTTGCCGGCACCGGCCGGCTACCGAATAATGATGAAACGACTACCTCGGCTGAATGGATATCGTCAGTAATCTCGAGATCACCGAACGCTTCGCCAAAGGCGTAGGGCAGAAAGTAGGCATTGTTGGCGGCTGAAAAAGCGCCCTCCCAAAAATTGATAAAGCTAATTCGCAGCGCCATTACAATTGTGGGGCTACGCGCCGATTCGCTGCTGACGCGAATCGGGCGCCCCGTTTGGCGCGACCGGGTCTGCGGAGAACCTGATGAGTGCCGCACCGCAATTATTCATTTCGGTGGGCTCTGTCCACGCCAGCTTGGCGCGGTTTTCAGGTGGCGATTGCATTACCGGGCGTGCACATGCCACTTCAACCAAGCAACGGCGCTTGCGACGGCGCCGTCGGCGTGCCGTTCACCGCATCCATGCGAGGCGATACGGCGCCGCCCTTGGCGGCCCGCCAAGGATAGCGCCCGTCATGGCGCTCGCGCATGACCTCATTGCCCTGCAGGAAGAATTCGCCGCGCACGGAATGCGGATTTCCTCCCAGCCGATAATTTAATGTATGCAGGCCTGAAGTGCCGTATTTCGGAAAGTGCTGGTGCAGCGCCGCGAAGTACACGCGATCCTGGCCCCAGCCGCCATGCCATGCCGATGCCACCGCGGCGGCTACCTCACGCTTAAGGCAGTAGGAGCTGGTATCAACGAGATTGTAGCCCTGCCAGCCCGGCCAAATGCCCAGGCTCTCGCAGTCATCGTCGGCGACAAACTCGCCATCCGCCTCGTGGATCCGCCGCAAACTGTAAGCCCAATCCAGCCCCGATTTTTGAATGGCCCCGATCAGTGCGGCAACGTGCGGCGCTTCGTACCAGTTGTCCTCGTCCAGAAACAGCACGTAGTTCGAATTTACAAAATGGCTGCAGCCAGCGTAGGTGCGATGACCGTAAAAGCCGCCGCCGCCCACGTTCTCCGGCAAGACCAGCAGCCTCACCCGAGCGCCATCGAATTTCGCCAGGGCGGCCGAGACGGCCGGCTGATAATCCGACCCGTCGCAAACAACATAGGCCTGCACGTTCGCATAGGTCTGGGCCAAGACGCTGGCAACACAGCGACCCAGAGAATGGCGACCGGTGGTAGGAATTATTACGTTGGCCGAGTCCATTTGCCGGTTTCCGGAATCGATTCGGGCACTAAAGTTATTGATGATGCGCCCGAATCGCGTCGCGGCAATATATCAGCAACAACCGGCACCGCGAATCGAAAATTCCTGCCGATGGCACCATGCAATGTGACATTTTTGTTTCGGTATTGCGCCACGGCTTCCGGCTCCAAACATTCATTAGAATAGGGTCCGGCAAATGCTGTGATGGGTGCCGGGGCGGTATGGCGAGTTTGGACAGCATGATCGCAGCTGCGCGGCAGCTCGCTTCACGCGGGCAGTTTCAGGAGGCCGCCATGGAATGTGAGCGGGCGTTGCGGCAATCAAGTCATGACCCGACCGCCGGCAGTCAACTCGCGCAAATAATGGGCGAAATTGCCGCGGGGTCTGCCAAGTCGGGCGATCAGGAAATCGCATTGCGACTCCTGAAGGTGGCCATCGACTTAGACGGTCAGTCACCCAATCTGCGTTTCCGCCTTGGCACGTCCCAAATGGCCGTCGGCGATTTTGCAGCCGCGATCAACACTTATCACTGGTTGATCGCCAATCACCCGCAAAATGCCGAATCGCATAACAATCTCGGATCGGCACAGGAACGAGTGGGGCGCCTGGCGGACGCGGTGCATTCGTTTCGACACGCCGTTGCGCTGCGACCCGAATACGGCGATGCATGGCTTAACCTGGGACTGACGCAGCGTCGACTGGGCGATATCAATGCGAGCATTGCCAGCCTGGAAAAATCCGTTGCGCTGCAACCGCAATCCGTCAGGTACCGTCGGGACCTTGCCAGGTCGCTCCTAGAGGCAGGGCGCGGCCCGGAGGCAGAAGCCATGCTGCGTGAGTTAATACGGCTGGGACCTGCGGACGCCAATGCTGTTCACGATCTGGCTGTAACGTTGCTCGCCAATGGCCGGCCGGTAGAGGCGGCTGATTATTTTTCGGCTGCCATGCGCCTGGATCCGAACTTTATCGAGGCGGCCGTGAATCTTGGCGCGACCTTGCGGAGCCTCGGGCGACTTAGCGAAAGCGTACAAAGCTATCAGCGAGCGCTCGAATTAAATCCGCGGCACGCGCTGGCGGCCTGCGGCCTGGGAATTGTACTTAGAGAGAGCGGCGATATGGCGGGCGCGACGGCGAGCTTGCTGAATGCGATAAAGTTGGACCCTGGGCTGACGGCCGCGCATATCGAGCTGGCCCGGACGCAGGAGCAGCTGTCGCAAAGACCCGATGCAGTCGAAAGCCTGCGCCGCGCCACATTACAAACACCCCAGCGGGCCGACCTGCACTATGTGCTGGCGACGATGCTGCATCGTGATGGGCAGCTGCGCGCCGCGCTAGCCAGTTATGATCAGGCGCTGCTGCTCAACGACCAAATGCCCGAAGCGCACCTGGGACGAGCTCAGACGCTGGAAAGTCAATTGGAGTATGCGCAGGCGGTTCAGAGCTACAAGCGGGTATTGGCGTTGCGGGCTACTGACGTAGCGGCCCGGGCCGGCCTTTTGAGCATCGCGGCACGGACCTGTCAATGGGAAGCCGCCGAACAAGAGCTCAGCCTGCTGCGAGACGCCAGTAAGGTAAATTGTGTTCATCCCACACTCCTCATGGGGCTTAGCGACGATCCGGCGGAGCTAAAAGCAGCCAGCATGCGACTGGCGCCGCCTGTCGCCGCGCAGGCGGCCGAACAACATGCCGTCCGAGGCCGATTGCCCGATGGCCGGATCCGAGTTGCCTATGTCTCGGCGGATTTCCGCGAGCACCCGACTTCCTACCTGATCGCCGAGCTTTTGGAGCTGCATGATCGCGCGCGCTTCGAGATTTATTGCCTGTCGATTGGGCCTGACGACTCGAGCGATATGAGGGCGAGAATAGTGCGCGCCTGTGATCACTTCGTTGACGCGCGTGGCCTCTCGGACGCAGCGGCAGCAGACTGGATACGTAGCGAAAAAATTGACATAGCTGTGGATCTCAACGGCTACATTAAACGGGCGCGGCCCTGGATACTGGCCAGCCATCCTGCGCCGATTCAGGTAAGTTTCCTCGGGTTTCCGGGCACGATGGCTTCTGGCCACATCGATTATCTGGTGGCGGACGATTTTGTAATTCCCGAGTCGGAAGCGCAGTTCTATCAGGAGGCCGTCGTGTATCTTCCCGGCAGCTATCAGGTGAATGATCGCCGGCGGCCGCTACCGGATGCGACCCAACCGCGGCAACGATTTGGCCTGCCGTCATCGGGCATCGTATTTTGCGCCTTTAACAACAGTTGGAAAATAACGCGGCCGGTGTTCGTTACTTGGATGCAGATACTTAAGCAGGTTGAAGGCAGTGTTTTGTGGCTGCTGGATGACAACCCTTGGGCGACCGGCAATTTGCGTAACGCAGCCAGGTTGCTCGGCGTTTCCCCCGAGCGACTCGTGTTTGCGCCGCGGGTCAGTCAGGGAGAGCATCTGGGTCGGCATGGAGCGGCCGATTTGTTTTTGGATACGCTGCCCTGTAACGGACACACGACGGCGAGCGATGCGCTGTGGAGCGGCGTGCCGATCATCGCGCGCACCGGCAGAAGCTTTGCCAGCCGCGTCGCCGGAAGCCTGCTCCGCGCGGTCGGATTGCCCGAACTGATTACGGCATCAGCCACGGAGTACATCGCCACGGCTGTCGCATTGGCAAGTGATCCGTCGAAGCTGGCGCAAACGCGCGATAAATTACTGCGCGCTCGTGGCCAGTCAGCGCTTTTCGATTCGTCGCGTTTCCGCCAGCATCTTGAGCGGGCCTACGGACGCATGGTTGATTCGTACGCCAGCGGCGCCCCGCGCGCTGGATTTTACATTTCGCCGGACCCATCGGCTCCAACCGCGACCGGCGCCGCCTATTAATGCTGCCCGACCCAAGGTCCAGGGGCAGCGGCACTTGACGCCGAAGGACTTAGGTCGCGGTCACGAGTCAGTCGCGATGCGGCCCGTTGTTCACAAATCCGTCATACAGGCGTGACAGCCTCATTAAACGTGAGCGATTAAGAGGGCCGGACGCGTGGAATTGGCGAAGTCGGATGCCCGGCAATCCCATCAACTCCAGGAGGCTTATCGACTGGCCAGCACCGGCCATTTCAGCGGCGCGCGGCGCATCGCCTTGGAGCTGGTGCGGCACCGCCCCGGCAACGACCGCGTCTGGACGCTGCTGGCGCAGTTGGCGCTCGAATTGCGGGACCTCGATGGCGCGTTGCAGGCCATTGATATCGCCGCAAAAATCGCACCCGGCGCCGCAGTGGTGCTGTACATGCGTGGTCGCGTTTACAAAGCGCGTGGTGAGTTCTCGCGTGCCGTCGAATGCTACCGTCTCGCCGCTAATGCAGAACCGCAGAATTCCGATGTACTGATCAGTCTCGGGACGGCGCTGAGCGCCTCAGGCAAAATCGACGAGGCTATCGTCGCCTTTCAGCAGGCGTTGGTGCTGGCGCCGGGAAGCGCCCTGGCCAGCAATAATCTCGCCAACGCGCTGGCAGCGCGCGGCGATCACGAGCTCGCGAGCAAGCATCGCGAAGTGAGCCGCGGCGGCCTGATTGATCGGATCGACGAATTGCACGCGCGCGCCCGTACCTTGCAGTCGCAAGGGAAAATTGGTGACGCCTGGGGAGTATTAAGTCAGGCCATTGAGATTGCTCCGAAGTTCCCACCCTTGCTGACAGCCGCCGCTACACTCCACAATCAGCTCGGCCGAATCGAAAAATCGCTCGAGTTTTACGACCGGCTGATCGATATCGACCCGGAGAATCTATCGGCGCTTGAATCAGCGCGCCGCGCGGCTGTTGGCGCTGGCCTGGTCGAACGGGCAAATCGTTACTCTATTGAAGTAATTAAGAGATCGACCACAGATGAGGCGCGGGTCGCCATGCGTCTGAGCTTGCCAGCGGTCCTGGAATCGGGCGAATCAATTGCGCTGACTCGCGCTCACTATGAGCAAGCGCTCGAGGAATTGCTGCAACCGGATCTTAAGATCGATGACCCATTTGGGCTGGTAGCAATCCAGGCGTTTTATCTTGCTTATCATGGTCGGTGCGACCGGGACCTGCAGATAAAGGCGGCGCGCTTATACGCCAAGGCTATGCCGTCGCTGCTGTATGTGGCGCCGCACTGTAATCAGCCTCGACGCCGACCGGGAAAGATTCGAATTGGATTTATCTCGCGGTTCTTATCTGCGCACTCGATTGGCAAGACCACGCGTGGATTGGTGGAGCGCCTCGATCGCGATAGATTTGAAACCTACGTGCTGAGGATTATTCCAAGTATCAATGATGAAATAACAGCATCAATCTGCGCCGCCGCCGACCACACCGTTGAGGTCGACTGCAAAGAACCGCTCGCGGCGGCACGGCAACGACTCGCAGAACTTGAGCTCGATATCCTCTTCTACCAGGACATTGGCATGGAGCCGATGTCGTATTTTCTTTCCTTCGCTCGGCTCGCTCCGGTGCAATGCGTGTCGTTCGGGCATCCGAACACGACCGGCGTGCCGACCATGGATTATTTTGTCTCGAACGACTTATACGAATCCGAGCATTCGGCCGATCATTACAGCGAGCGTCTGTTTGTGCTTCGCAATTTGCCGACTTTGGCCTACTACTACCGGCCAGAGGCGCCACCGGAGAGCCCCGGCCGATCAGCGCTCGGGCTGCCGGAAGAAGCAACAATTTACTTATGCCCGCAGACCCTGCACAAATTCCACCCTGACTTTGACGGTATTCTCAGGGCAATCCTGGAGCGCGATCCGCGCGGTCGACTCGTTTTGATAAGCGGATCGCTTCAGGAATGGACCGCGACACTGCAGAGGCGTTTTCGCCGCACCATGGCAGACGTGGCCGACCGCATTGCGTTTTTGCCGCAAGTGCCGCAGGGGCGCTTCATGTGCTTGCTGGCGGCGAGCGACGTGATGCTCGATACACTGCACTTTAACGGTCAAAACTCGTCGCTCGAGGCCTTGGCCCTGGGGCTGCCGGTAGTCACGCTGCCTACCCCGCTGCAGCGCGGGCGTCACACTCAGGCGATGTACGTGAAGATGGGCATTCGCGACTGTGTTGCGGAAAATCCTGACGAGTATGTTGATATTGCGGTGCGCCTCGGCACCGACAGGGCGTTTCGAGACGGAGTCCGGGCCCGTATACTCGAGCGCAATCATGTGTTGTTCGAAGATCTGCGGGTGGTGGGGGAATTCGAGCGCTTTTTTGACGCGGCGCTGACCGAAGCAGGAATTATTGTTGGCGGGCCGCCGTCAGAGTCTTAAGCGACGGCGGTATAGTTGCTGCTCGCTGTCAATTTAAAAATGGCAGGTTTTAGGAGTATCAGCCGAGCAGGTCTTGCAGGGCCCGCAAATAAATGTGATGCAAAATGTCGATTTCTTCGACGCGTACGCACTCGTCGATTTTATGGATGGTCGCGTTGGTAACTCCCAATTCGATTACCTGCGCACCCAGTGGCGCGATGAACCGCCCGTCCGAAGTGCCGCCGCCGGTGGAATGCGCCGGTTCCCTTCCCGTGACGGTGCGGATTGCACTGCTCGCCGCGGCGGACAACGTGCCTGGTGGCGTGTAGAACGGCTCGCCGGAGACGAACCACTCCAGCGTGTATTTAAGCCGATGCCGCTCAAGGATATCTTCCACCGTCCGCTTCAGTCCGTCGAGCGATTGCACCGGGTTGAAGCGCAGGTTGAAGCGCACCTTAAGCTCCCCGGGGATGACATTCGGCGCCCCGGTGCCGGCGTTTAGATTCGAGATTTGAAACCCGGTTGGCTGAAAGTGCTCGCTCCCCTGGTCCCACACACGGGTGGTCAGCTCGGCCAGCGCCGGGGCAAAACGGTGCACCGGATTATCCGCGAGCAGCGGATAGGCGACGTGGCCCTGTACCCCATGAACGGTCAGGCGTCCGGATAAGGAGCCGCGCCGCCCGATCTTGATCGTATCGCCGATTAGTACTTCACTCGACGGTTCGCCAACGATGCACCAGTCGATCGTCTGCCCGCGTCCGGCCAGTGTTTCCACCACGCGCTTGGTGCCATCGACGGACGGGCCTTCCTCGTCGCTCGTGATCAGAAAGGCAAGTGTGCCGCGATGCACCGGGCAGGAGTCCACAAACGCCTCGGTCGCCGTCACCATCGCGGCGAGGCCGCTTTTCATATCTGCCGCGCCGCGACCGTAGAGTAGGCCGTCGCGCAACGTGGGTGTGAACGGATCCGAATGCCACTCTTCTACTGGCCCGGTCGGCACAACGTCCGTGTGTCCGGCCAGGCACAACACCGGCTGGCCGGTGCCGCGACGCGCCCACAGGTTATCGACGACGCCATAACGCAGGCGCTCCACCTGGATACCAATCCGCTCCAGGCGCGCGGCAATGACGTCTTGACAGCCCTCATCGGCCGGAGTCACCGAGGGGCGTCTGATCAGATCTTCGGTCAGCTCGAGCGTGGCGGACATTGGTCATTCCTGCGAGGGCTTGATCGCGGCAAGCCCCTGCCGCGCCGTCGGTCTTATACGGTGACCGGTCCCTTGGGGCAAGGCCCGCGATCGGCCAAAGGCCCGATCCGGGGCCGCGGCTAGCGTTCCGCCAGCTGTAACAAAACTGTCACATGCTGCACTTATATACAAGAGCGTCGCGTCGCAGTAACCGCAGACTTTAATGCGGCCGGCGGGTTTATCATGGGCGTTCTAATATATAAGCAAGGGCGGCCGCCGCAGCGCAGGCAGGCCAATCCATATAATCAACGGCGGCGTGGTACCGGTCATCAACGTCCCAGGCATTAAGGACGGTCAGCACGCCGATCCGGATGAATGAGTCTCCGCGCAGCCGCGACTGATACTTTTAAGGAATCTGCAGCATGGATAACGCCGACCTGTCGCATCACATCGTCAGCCGCTTCAATGAAGATTTGGAGCGAGCCCGCAGCAGCGTGCTGCGCATGGGTGGCCTGGTCGAATCGCAACTCGCGCTGGCATTGCGGGCGCTGCTCGATGGTGACCTGGCGGCGGGCAACGAGGTGGTGCGCTGTGAGTACGACGTGAACGCGCTGCAGGTATCGATCGACGATGAGTGCAACCGGATATTGGCAACGCGTGCCCCGACCGCTTCGGACCTGCGCCTGGTGGTAGCGATCATCAAGACCGTGACTGACATGGAACGCATCGGCGATGAGGCCGAGAAGGTCGGCTACATCGGCTCGCATCACTCGAATCACGATCATGCGCCAGATCATTATCGGGTGATGCGCCACCTGGGCAGCGTGGTGCAGGACATGGTGCAGGATGCGCTCGACTGCTTTGCCAGACTGGACGCCGTCGCGGCGCTCGCAGTCGCTAAGCGCGACCGTCTCGTCGACGAAGAGTATGAGGCGGTCCAGCGCCAGTGCATCACATTCATGATCGAGGATCCGCGCACCATCCGCCGTGCTATCGATCTATTGTGGATTGCGCGGGCGCTCGAGCGCATCGGTGATCATGCTAAGAATATCTGCGAGTACGTGATCTACATGGTGCATGGCAAGGACATCCGCCATATCTCACTGAAGGATGTGGAGAAGCAATTGCAGGCCGAGCCGCGGCCGCCGGCGGTCCCGAGTGCCACGGAGCGACCGCAATGAACGCTGTCAGTCACGCGATGACTGAATCGACGCGATCGCCCGATACGGGGCCGACTCAGCGGCCTTCGGGCCGCCAACCGGGGCCGGGTGGAATGGGCTCGGGCGTCGAGGAATCGCGCGAGGCGCGGCCGCCGAAAGTGCGCGCTGAAGCCCGCAACCTGAACTTCTATTACGGCCAGAACCGCGCGCTCAAGGACATCAACATCCCGATCGCCGACCGCCAGGTCACAGCGCTGATCGGACCGTCCGGCTGCGGCAAGAGTACTTTTCTGCGCTGCTTTAACCGCATGCACGATCTGCAGGTCGGCACCCGCTACGAGGGCTCCATCACCCTGTATCCGGAGAATCTTGATCTGGTGGGTCGCGACGTCGATCCGATCGAAGTGCGCATGCGCATCGGTATGGTGTTCCAAAAGCCGAATCCGTTTCCGAAATCGATATTTGAGAACGTGGCCTATGGCCTGCGGTTGCGCGGGGTCACAAATCGCGCGCTGCTGGATGAGGAGGTGGAGCAAGCGTTGCGCGGGGCCGCGTTGTGGGAAGAAGTGGGTAATCGGCTGCACGAGTCGGCGCTGGCGCTGTCCGGCGGCCAGATGCAGCGGCTGTGTATCGCGCGGGCGCTGGCTACGAAGCCGGAGATCCTGCTGTGCGACGAGCCGACTTCAGCGCTGGATCCCATCGCCACGGCAAAAATCGAAGAGCTGATCTCAACCCTGCGCACTAGCGTCACGGTGCTGATTGTCACGCATAATATGCAACAGGCCGCGAGGATTTCGGACTATACGGCGTTCATGTATCTGGGCGAGCTGATCGAGTTCGGCCAGGCGGGCCGTATTTTCACCAATCCTGCCAAGAAGGCGACGGAAGACTACATTACGGGGCGGTACGGCTAAGGACCGGCGTCCAGCCGAAATCCCGCAAGCGAGGCCCCGGTCGCGCTGCGGCGCGCCCACCATTGCCCGGATTTAAGATTCAGCTTCTGGAAGCTTGCTCGCCGCTGCCAGGCCTTCGACGGATGATCTGGCGATAGCTCGCTTCACTTTTCTGCCGCAAGCGCAGCGATATCGTGAGCCAAATCGGCAACGGTGGTATTCGTCGTGCCAACCAGGCGAAGGTGCCCGCCGGCATCGATGAGGTAGATTCCGGTCGAGTGGCTGATGACGTAGTCGTCGCCCTCGGGAACCTTTGCGTACTGCACGAAAAAGTTTGCGGCAGCGGCGTCAGTCTGCGCGGTTGTTCCGGATAGACCGCCAAAGCGCGGGTCGAATGCGGCGACATAACTTTTCAATATGGCCGGCGTGTCGCGCTCCGGGTCAAGCGTGATAAAAAGCACCAGCACATGGTCGCTCCGCGGTCCCAGTTTTTTCATTGCCTGGGCGATTTTAAACAATTCAGTCGGACACACATCCGGGCAGCGGACAAAGCCAAACATTAGTACTACGACCTTGCCGCGATAGTCGGCCAGCGTCCGCGGGCGACCGTCGAAATCCGTCAGCGAAAAATCGGGCCTGGCGGCATGATGTGGCCAGCTTGCCAGGCGATACGCGCCACCCGGCGCCGGGGCCGCAGCGGCCCCTATCATCCCGGATGCCGATATCATCGCAGCTACGACCGCCACGGCGCGCACGATATTTGCGAGCTCTTGGCGTACACGCCGCCGTCGCCGATCGGGGCCCGGGCAATTTGCGGTGCTAGTCACAATTTGCGCCGAGGGACTGCAAGGACGTGATGTTGAGACGAGGGACCCGCGCCTCGTCGATAAGCACACCCTTTACTGCCACCTTCTGCCGGACAAAACCATCAGGATCAAATGCGCTAATCCCCAGGATTCGGTATTGTCGCGCGCCCAGATTCTCGCCGGCCATCGTCGCGAGCTCGGCATGTGTTGTCGATTGTGTCGATGTCACGGCCGGGACGCTCGCCCGCGTCAATAGCCACCTGCCGGATGAATCCTTGGCGAGACAGCCCACTGCGGCCACCGTAGCCAGGCCGTGTTGAACGGGTTTCTCGGTCATCGATCCCGTTGCCACCGGTCCAGAGTTGCTGCCGGAGGCGGGCTGCGAACGTTTCCCAGCCAGGGCTTTATCAGCGGTGGCGACCGAATACTGAATGATCGGGCTGAACATTTCATCCCAGCTTTGGTTCTTATTTCTGAAGTAAGCGACTTTGTCCGGCCCGCAATGGCGCGCCATATCGCTGGCGAACGGTCCGCGCAAGTGGGCGTTACGCGCAGAATTATCGTAATGGGTGGTGACGACGAGCTTGCTACCGGCTGGGAGTTTCAGTGGCGTGTCAAGATCATAGGTCAGCTGCCAGTGGAAATCGAAACGAGGTACCGTAAGCTCGGTCTCTTCGCGCCCGTCGGGATAAACAATGACGTATTGGAAATCCTTGCCCCGAATATGAGCATGCGGCTGGAACTGAAAAATCGTAACCGGGTTGGGAAAGGCGGTAATCCCGACCAGCTCGTAATTGCCGGTGTTGGCGGGAATCGGCGGTATGGCCACATCGGTCCCTTCAGCCTTGGTTCCCGGATCGTCGGGGAACAGCTGCCGGCCGTTGGCGATGATGGTTTTACCGGCCGCGGGAATCCGGAATAACTGGTGCTCCGGCGGTTGATCCTGGTACCAGAGGGCCAGCTGCGACCGATCCTTTTCGGGTTTCCCCGTAGTCGTGTAGTGAATGTTGAAATTTATATATAGATTGTTGCCGCCCTTGAGCAGTTTGGCGTTGCCGTCACCAAACGATTCAAAGGTCGTGCCCGGCGTGTAGGTCGCCAGCATGTCGAAGACTGCAGGATCATCCGGATCGATTACGGCCGGAGTGGTCGTGACCAGCGAATTGCTTGCCATGCCCAGCTGCTGGGCGAGGGCATCGAGCTTCGCCAAGTCCTCGGGCTTAACGCCATCGGCCAGTGCGACTTCCGCGATGCCCATGTGGTGAACCAGTGCGGCATTACTGGGGCGCACCTGCATTGCGGTGATCCACTTGTCCTGCATCAGCGGGACTTTGATCCGAAGTTGGATGTAGGGAATTTCGCCGGTTGCGTTTACAGCGACCTCCGGCAACGTCACCACCGCATCCGGCGGTTTGCCGTTTGGGTTCAGCCATCCTTTTGGATGTTCGGGCATTGGGATCAAATCGGTGTCATTGCCCTTCGGAGCGCCGGCATCTACCCATGCGACCAACGTATTGATCTGCTGCTCGGTCAGGCGCGGGTCGTTGCTGAATTTTGCGCTGTGCGCGGGATCTGCCAGCCAGGGTGGCATGGAACGATTGCGCACCTGCTCTCGGATTGCCGCTGCCCAGGACTTCGCCGTTTCGTAGGAATCAAGACGCTCTGCGAATCCGATCTGCCCAGGCCGATGACAGCCCGTGCAGTGATAGTACAAAATTGGCGCCACCTGCTTGCTGTAGGTCGGCAGTGCGCCATCAGCCTCAGCTTTCGATGCTGGATTCAGCAGCAACAGAATTACCGCTGCCGTGGCAAATGAAATCGGCGGGCTCAAGTCGCTATTGCTCTGTCGGGCTGCGATGACGCCTAATCGGGGCGCAGCAGTTCATTGAGTGAAGTTTTGGCCCGGGTCTGTGCATCGACCCTTTTGACAATCACAGCGCAGTACAGGCTGTGCGTCCCATCCGCAGACGGCATAGATCCTGAGACCACAACCGAGCCGGGCGGGATGCGGCCTTGCAGCACAGCGCCACTGGCGCGGTCCAATATCCGGGTACTCTGACCGATAAATACGCCCATTGAAATCACTGACCCGGCACCTACGACAACCCCCTCGACGATCTCGGAGCGCGCGCCGATAAAACAATCATCTTCGATGATGGTCGGGCCCGCCTGTAGCGGCTCGAGCACGCCACCAATGCCGACACCGCCTGACAGATGCACGTTGCGGCCGATTTGCGCACAACTGCCGACTGTGGCCCATGTGTCGACCATCGTGCCCGCGCCGACGTACGCCCCGATGTTGACAAAACTTGGCATCACTACCACGCCCGGGGCGAGGTACGCGCCGCGCCTGATGATCGCACCTGGTACAACTCTTGCTGCGCTGGCCGCAAATGCAGCGTGGCTGGTCTTGGCGAACTTGGTGGGCACTTTGTCATAAAAACGCGTATAGCCAGCCTCCAGGACCGCGTTGTCGTGTATCCGAAAATACAGCAGTACGGCCTTTTTCAGCCATTGCTGAACGGCCCACCCCGTCGGCGACTGCTCCGCGACCCGAGCCTGACCACTGTCCAATAGCTCGATACAGGACTCGATGGCGGTCGCGACAGCGGGATCGACGTTGCCAGGGCTGAGGCTTTGGCGGCGCTCGTAAGCGGCTTCGATTACGCCGCGTAAATCAATATTATCCATAGCTTAGGCCCTTTTTTTGAAGTCGAGTCGCACGCCGCCGAGGTCCTAAGCTCAAGTCTACAGAATGCGGCCAAGTTATCGGTGCTGCCCGAACTCGAGCGCCTGGCGGCAGGCCTTCGCTACAGCGGCTGGCAGCGGGCCAAATTCGCTCAGCGGTACGCAAGCGCCCGGAGGCTCCCGGCGGTTGCGGCCGCTAGTGCGGAGGCGGAGCGCCGCCGCAACCGGCCGGGTTCGGCAAGGGCCGAGCGCGCCACAATTCGGGATTCTTTGGCGCTACGATGAAAGAAAAGGGCTCGCAATTCCCGCGCCCTCGAATTGGACCACCGGGGGCCGCGGCGGCGCCCGGTGCCCCGGGCCGACTCCTCAGTACGCGGGCTGATCGGCTTGCAATTAACAGGCATCTGACCGACGATTGTCCCACAAATTTTCCAGAGGTTTGGAATCGAAGCATGGTCAAGCGAAAAGCTAAAAAGTCACCGAGCCGACAGGCGCAGATTGAGGCTGCCGAGACAGCCCTAAAAATGGCTCGTCAGAATGCCAAGGCGGCTAAGGCCAGGGTCCGAGCTTTAAGGTCTGAATTGAAGGCGGCCCGAAAGCGCCACAAGCGGCTGCGCAAGGACTTGCGAGCGGCCAAGCACACTCTCGCACAGGTGAATAAACAAACAGCGACCTCGGCGGCGAGGCCAGTCGCGAAGAAAAAGCCGAGTGTGCCCAAGCCCTTAGCAGCGGCATCGGTTAGGCGTCGCAAACGCTCCGCGGCACGCAAGCAGGCGACTCAGAAGGCGAGTGCGGTGCAAGCAGTCAAGCCGATCACGCTAGCGCGGCGTAAAAATCCACGTCCGGCCGCGCGCCCGATGTCAAAAGCACTGGCATTGCAGCAGCCAACCAGCCCAACCGTAGCCGTCCCCGAGACTGAATTTCCATTGACCAATGCGACGGTAAACTGATCCGTTCCGTCGATATTTAGCCGGGGCACCGCTTCTTAAGCCGGGCGTGCCATCCCGGGCCGCAATCGCCCAGTTCGGCGCGGTGCGAAAACGTCAAGCTGCTCCCGGCCGTCATACTGTCATGTCGCCGCCACGTTCATGACATAGCTGATCCCTAAAATCCACCGCGATGTCCTTGTTCAGGGCGAAATCCAGGATCATGCCGATGATCAGCGGTCGTCTGATTTTTGTCGCGGCGGGTTCCTTGTCAGTTTTGCTGGCAGCGGGAATGGCGCGAGCCACTGAAAGCCTGTCGGCGGATTTTTCTCTGACAATGGAAAACTCCCAGGCGCCTGCAATCAGTTTTAAACCTATCGGCGGCGTTATCCGCATCGGCGATGAAATTCCTGCTCTCAAGCCGCCGGAGCTGCGGCCGTTCAAGCCCATGCCGGCGGTCCGATTCGGGACGGCCGTGGCGGGGAGAAATTTTAAGGTGTGGCGGTCGACATTGTTTCGCCCCTGATTCGCGCCGCGCGGTCGCGCACTGCTCGCGGACTTTATTTGCAAGCCGGCAATATTAACCGGACCACCGACATCTGGTTCGGCGAGCTTTCTACTGCGGTTATTTACGGCAGCGCCGGCACCGCAAAATGCGTCGGTGGGCATCGGCGCTGATAGGCCGAGTGCATTTGAGCGTATGCGGCCTCGAGGTGCGCGGTAAAGCGGGCAGTATTGAATAGCGCTGCGCTCTGGCGCCATACGCCGAGGCGGTCGCGAATCGCACGCAGGCGCGAAGGCTCGATCAGCAGCCGCAGTGCGCACTGCTCGTAATGCGGAAGCGAATCGCAGATCAGCTCTGGGAGCCCCACGGCGTGCAACAGGCTGCCGGCCATCCGGGAGGCCATTGCCTGCCCAGTGCACGTGAGCACCGGCAGTCCAGCCCACAAGGCATCGCTGACGGTGGCGCCGCCGTTGAACGGCAGGGTGTCCAGGAACAGATCGGCCAGGCCCAAGCGTGCCAGGTGCTGCGCATACGGCAGGCGTTCTGCGAACACCAGACGCTCCGGACCAATACCCTTGAGCTTGGCTTCGTGTCGGAGGTTGTGCCGCACCTGCTCGCCGTTAGCGACAAGCCAAAGCACGCTCGTGGGTGCAGCGTGCAGCAGGCGCATCCACACGTCGAAAAGCGCCCGGTTGATTTTATAGCCGTTGTTGAAGCAGCAAAGCACTGCGACTGAGTCGGGCAAGCCGGAGACCGCGCGCGACGGAAGCGTGGAGCTCAGGGGACGCCTGTTGTCGTTAGCCTGGAAGCACTCTGGCAGATACACCACCTGTTCGGTGTAGTGATGGCGTGCGTTCTGCGGGATCAGAAACTCGTCGGCGATCAGGTAATCGATGTACGGTGTTCCCAGGGTGCCTGGGAAACCCAGGTAGTTGACCTGGACCGGGGCGGAGCGATGGGCGAAGATGCCGCTGCGGGCTCCTTCCGTGTAGCCAGCCAGATCGACGAGAATGTCGATCTCGAGTTCGCGGATTTTCGCACTGGCTTTGGCGTCGCTCAGCGCGCTGATGTCAATGTAGTGTTCGAATGCGCTGCGGATGCGCCGGCCGTAATCGCCGGAATTCTCAGGCCGCAAAGCAATGGCGACGGTCTCAAAGCGTGACTTGTCGTGGTGTTCAAAAACGCCCGCCATAAGGTAAGCGAGCGGGTGCTCGCAGAAATCTCCCGACACATACCCTAATCGAATCCGCTGGTGCTCGTACTGCGGCCCCGTATAACCATCGGTCGCGATCGGGGCGGCTTCATGCTTCGCGTACGTGCGCGCACACTGAAGTTGCGCCTGCGCACAATCGGTAATTGCGAGGAATGAGCACGGTAAGTCGGCCTTTTCCCCATTTCCTACCGCAGCCAGAATCGTATTTACAGTCCGTTCGTCATCGGTCCAATCGCAGCCGCTCAGTCGTGAATAGCGTAGATTTCCGAGCGCGTAATCAAATTTCGACGACAGCTGCAAGGTCCTTTCAAAGCACTCGGCGCCGCGTTCGGGATGACCAAGCTCCCGCAGCGCTACTCCCTTGCTATGCCAGCCCAGCGCAAAGGACGGGTCAAGCTCCACCGCGCGGTCAAAACTGGCGATGGCCTCGGCGTGGCGCCGCAGTTGCATAAGCGCCAGGGCGCGATTGTGTAATGAATCGGAGTCGTCCGGTCGCCGGCGCAGAGAGAATTCAAAGCAGGCCAAGGCTTCTGCAAATTGTCGCAATCCCAACAGCGCGTAGCCGCAGTCATCGGCAATCTTGAAATCGTTCGGGCGCAGTTGTAGTGCCCGAGAGAAACTGCTCAGCGCGGCGTCAAAGTCCTGAAGCTGCAGCATTGCCTTGCCGAGATTGCGGTAGAAGGTGCCGTTATCGGCCTCTAGCTTAATCGCGCTGCGAAAACTCGCCGCCGCGCCGGCCAGATCGCCCAGCATTAAAAGCGCGTTGCCCTGATTGTTTCGCGCCGAGGCGCTGGCAGGATTTGCCGCGATAGCTTGATTGCTACTGACGAGCGCTTCCGCGGGTCGTTTGAGATCCAGCAGTATCGCGCAGCGATTATTCAAAGCGGTGCCCAGCCCCGGCTCGAGACGTAAGGCCTCGTTGACGCTGGCCAGGGCCTCATCGAGGCGACGTGTGTCCCGCAATGCCGCCCCTAGATTCGAGTAGGCCTGCGCCTGGAGTGGGTCGCTGCGCAGCGACCTTCGGATTAACTCGACGGCGTCTTGAGCGCGGCCTTGCCGCAGATTAACGACGCCGAGAAGGTGCAACGCCTCGCAATGTTCAGGCTCTGCCTCGAGCACGCGTGCGCACAACGCCCGGGCCTCGGCCAGTTGGCCCCGTTTAAGCAGTAACGCGCCCTGCTGCATGGCGTTGCTGAAATCCGGTCGGCTGGCTTCTTGAGTTCGCATGGCAGGCAAATCGTATTTATCTCGCCGACACCCGTGTTCCTCTTGAATCTCTGGCTTGTGTGCGGCTCAGCACATGAGACGGAGCCCATTCGCGCATTGAGGCTGGATGCAAAGTTGCCATTGCGTGACGGCGCCCAGATGCCCAAGTCAGTCGAGAAGCCCGGGCGAATCGAGGCCGAAACATTGTAGTCGTCGAGCACGCTACGCCGCCGTTCGACTTGAATGACAGTCTTGCGGGCGGTTATTTCAGGAATATTTCAATCGGCCAAATGCTATATTTTGTCGATGCTAGGCAAGATCCGGCTCATTTGTGCCACCAAAAAAAGCCGGGAGGCGTTTTTTGAATCCGCCGCGCTCGGGCGGTCCATTTCTCTGTATCGGTTCCCGTTCATAGAACTGCGACTGTTTGAGCGAAATGCGCAAGGCTTGTCATCGGTCTATAACAACGCCATCGCGGAGGCCGTTGCCGACCCGGCGATACTGGTGTTCGTCCACGATGACGTGCACCTGTGCGACTTTTACTGGTTCGATTACCTGATGAGTAGCCTGCGGGTCTTCGACATCGTTGGCCTGGCGGGCAACAGGCGGCGCATACCGCGACAACCTGGCTGGTGCTTTGTGGACGCAGTAGACGGGAAATTGAGGCCGGATCAATCTGAAAACCTGAGCGGCGTGGTGGCGCATGGGCGCGGGTTTCCGGAGGCACGGATTTCCTATTTTGGCCGGCCCGGCCAGGAAGTAAAATTACTGGATGGGCTGCTGCTGGCGACGAAGAGCGAGACACTGATAGCGAAGGGTCTGCGCTTTGACGAAAGATTTGATTTTCACTTTTATGATATGGATTTCTGTCGGCAGGCGGAAATTCTGGGGCTGAAGATGGGAACATGGTCGATCTCAGTCATTCATGAGAGTGGAGGTCATTTCGGCGGCGAAGGGTGGCAGGCGGGATACGCTAAGTACTTGGAAAAATGGAAAGAGTAGCCGGAGCGCTACGGATCATCGGGCGCTGGCACGGTAAAGTGCTGTGCGGGCAGATGTTGTTGGTGAGTTTGATGCATGTGCCGATAGGCGGCTTCGAGATGTCGGGTGAGGCGAGCGGTATTAAAGAGTGTGGCCGATGAGCGGGCGGAGGCGATGCGGCTGCGCAGTGCGGCCAGACGCGGGCGGTCGTGCAGCAGTTCCAGGGCGAGTCGCTCGTACTGGGCCAGATCGAAGCTGATCAGTTCGGACAGGCCGATGGAGTGCAGGAGGCTGCCGGCCATGCGGGCGGCCATCGCTTCCCCGGCGCAAGTGAGCACTGGCAAGCTGGCCCACAGCGCGTCGCTGACCGTGGTGCCCCCGTTGAAGGGCAGGGTATCGAGAAACAGGTCGGCCAGGGCGAGCCGAGCGAGGTGCTGCGCATAGGGCAGGCGTGCGGCGAAGATCAGGCGTTGTGGATCGACACCGCGCTGCTGGGCCTCGCGACGCAGATTTTGCTGCGTGAGCTCCTCGTCGGCGACGAGCCACAGGACGCTGTCCGCAGTGGCCTGGAGCAGTCGCATCCACACGGAAAAGAACGTTGGGTTGATCTTGTAGCTGTTGTTGAAGCAGCACAGTACGATCGCTGAGGCGGGTAGGCCGGCTTCAGAGCGGGTGGGGACGTGGGCGCTGCGGGGCCGCTGATCGTCATTGGCCTGGAAGCACTCGGGTAGATACGCGATGTGCTCGGCATAGTGCGGACGTGACTGCACCGGGATCAGAAACTCGTCGGCGATCAGGTAGTCGATATAGGGGGCGCCGAGCGTAGCGGGGAAACCCAGATAATTGACCTGAATCGGCGCCGGACGACGTGCGAGGATGCCGCAGCGTGCGCCGCGTGTGAAGCCGGCCAGATCGACGAGGATATCGACCTCAAGCTCACGGATCCTGGCTGCCGCTTGCGCATCGCTCAGGCCGCTGACGTCGATAAAGTGCTCAGCGGCGCGCTTGATGCGTTGGCCGTAATGGCCAGGATCTTCCGGGCGCAGTGATAGGGCGATCGTCTCGAAGCGCTGCCGGTCGTGCTGCTCGAGCGCTCCGGTGATCAGAAAGGCAACCGCGTGGTCGCGAAAATCACCCGACAGATAGGCCAGACGGATCCGATCGTGTGCATAGCCCGTACCGGCACACAAACCCGCCCCGATCGCTCCACCTTCGCGCGCCACATAAGTACGGGCGCACCGCAGCTGCGCCGCCGCGCGGTCCGAAACGGACAGAAACGTAAATGGCAAATCAGCATTGGCGCCATTCGAATTAGATTCCAGCAAGGCTTGGCGCCGGCTTTCCTCGCTTGTCCAGTCGCACACGTTTAGACCGGCGAAGCGCAAGTTGGCAAGGGCGTAGTCCGCCTGCGGATTCATTTCGAACGCCCGTCGCAAACAATCAATGGATTCTGCCGCAAGCCTGATTTCGCTTAGCGCTACACCTTTGCTTTGCCACGCCAGCGAAAACGCCGAATCAATTGCGAGGGCGCGATCGAAGTTTGCAATAGCTTCCTGTTGACGGTGGAGGCGCAACAGCGCGTTGCCTTTATTGGTCAGCGCGCCCGGATAGGCTGGTCGTAGCGCGAGTGCCTGGTCGCACAGCGCGATGGACCCTTCCGGATCGCCACAATCGCGCAAAAGATTGGCCAGATTATTCAACGTACCGGGATGCGCCGGCCGGACACGAAGTGCCTGCTGAAAGCTAAGCAGGGCCTCATCAAGACGGTGCGACCGATGCAACGCCGTCCCGCGGTTATTAAGCGCAGCCGCAAATGTCGGCTCGAGCGTAACCGCCTGATCGTAGCTGGCGATCGCCTCCGTGTGCCGGCTGAGAGACAGCAGCACATTGCCTCGAACGTAGTGGGCCTCCGGGAGTCGCGGATTAAGCTGTAAAGCGAGATTCAGGTGATCTAGCGCTTCGGCGGGCCGACCGGCATTCAGCAAAAAGGTCGCAATGCCAACGTGAGCAAACGGTTGGTTGGGGTTGATCCGCAAAGATTCGCTTAACAGACGTGCCCCTTGCTCGCTTTGGCCGCTCCTGAAAGCTGAAAGTCCGGCGGAATTTAATTCATCCGTGCCGGGCGGCGGCTTTCGGTCGCCATAGCGGTGCGGGTTGTCAGGCTGGTGGTTCATGGATCTGGCGGCTTCAGCGTCTCGCGAGTTTTACGGCAAGTATTGGACCGTGAAGTGCTGTGCGGGCAGATGTTGTTGGTGAGTTTGATGCATGTGCCGATAGGCGGCTTCGAGATGTCGGGTGAGGCGAGCGGTATTAAAGAGTGTGGCCGATGAGCGGGCGGAGGCGATGCGGCTGCGCAGTGCGGCCAGACGCGGGCGGTCGTGCAGCAGTTCCAGGGCGAGTCGCTCGTACTGGGCCAGATCGAAGCTGATCAGTTCGGACAGGCCGATGGAGTGCAGGAGGCTGCCGGCCATGCGGGCGGCCATCGCTTCCCCGGCGCAAGTGAGCACTGGCAAGCTGGCCCACAGCGCGTCGCTGACCGTGGTGCCCCCGTTGAAGGGCAGGGTATCGAGAAACAGGTCGGCCAGGGCGAGCCGAGCGAGGTGCTGCGCATAGGGCAGGCGTGCGGCGAAGATCAGGCGTTGTGGATCGACACCGCGCTGCTGGGCCTCGCGACGCAGATTTTGCTGCGTGAGCTCCTCGTCGGCGACGAGCCACAGGACGCTGTCCGCAGTGGCCTGGAGCAGTCGCATCCACACGGAAAAGAACGTTGGGTTGATCTTGTAGCTGTTGTTGAAGCAGCACAGTACGATCGCTGAGGCGGGTAGGCCGGCTTCAGAGCGGGTGGGGACGTGGGCGCTGCGGGGCCGCTGATCGTCATTGGCCTGGAAGCACTCGGGTAGATACGCGATGTGCTCGGCATAGTGCGGACGTGACTGCACCGGGATCAGAAACTCGTCGGCGATCAGGTAGTCGATATAGGGGGCGCCGAGCGTAGCGGGGAAACCCAGATAATTGACCTGAATCGGCGCCGGACGACGTGCGAGGATGCCGCAGCGTGCGCCGCGTGTGAAGCCGGCCAGATCGACGAGGATATCGACCTCAAGCTCACGGATCCTGGCTGCCGCTTGCGCATCGCTCAGGCCGCTGACGTCGATAAAGTGCTCAGCGGCGCGCTTGATGCGTTGGCCGTAATGGCCAGGATCTTCCGGGCGCAGTGATAGGGCGATCGTCTCGAAGCGCTGCCGGTCGTGCTGCTCGAGCGCTCCGGTGATCAGAAAGGCAACCGCGTGGTCGCGAAAATCACCCGACAGATAGGCCAGACGGATCCGATCGTGTGCATAGCCCGTACCGGCACACAAACCCGCCCCGATCGCTCCACCTTCGCGCGCCACATAAGTACGGGCGCACCGCAGCTGCGCCGCCGCGCGGTCCGAAACCGACAGAAACGTAAAAGGCAGGCAGCCGCGCTCGCCATCCGTCACGCTTGTTACTATTCGCTCCGGTTGTGAATCGGCCGACGACCAATCACACAACGAATGGGCGGCCATCGCGCGCTGGCCTGAGCTGTAGCCATAGTCCGGCGCCAGCTTACGCAGCTTGTCGAAGTACTCGAGCGACATTGTGTGGTTGCCAGACAGGAGTAACAGGCCGGCCAGGTTATTCAGCGCCTTGGGCAGCATGGGCCTCAAGGCCAAGGCGGCCCGATACCATTCCATCGCCTCCGCCGGGCGGTTCAACTGTTGTAGCGCGAAGCCGCGAAGAAACCGTAATTCCGCACGCACTGCAGTCGACTGCTCAGCGGACGTAGCCGTAAAGCGACCAATCTCTTGATTGATGGCTTCGTGCTCGTCGCCGCAGGAAAGCAAAAGCGATCCGGCGTCGGTTGATAGTGATGCTTCGCGTGCCAATGCCAAGTCAATCGTGATTATGGCTGCCTCTGCGGCGTCCGGTTCTTTCAGAGCCAGCTGCGTGCTGGCCAGATTAATGACGATATCGGCCCGGTCCGGGCGAAGCCGACTTGCGCTCGATAAGTCACTAACCGCCTCTGGAATGCGATTGAGTGCCACCAACGCTGCGCCACGGGCAGCGAGCAAATCAGTATTGTCAGGGACAATGTTCAGCGCCGAGTCAAACTGATGCAAGGCCTCTTCCGGACGCCGCTGCTGCAGCAGCGCGATACCCAGGTTGTGACGCGCCACAAATTGATTTGGCGCAATGCGCAAGGACTGCTCGAACGCAGAAAGCGCGGCCTCGGTCTGTCCCATGCTGAGCTGTAGGACGCCGATATTGGCCAGGGTAATCGGGTCACGCGGACGGGTAGCCAATGCATGGTCGAAAACTTTCAGCGCCTCCTCGTGTCGCGACATATCCGTCAGCGTCTTACCCAGGTCATTCAACGTGACAATATCTTTCGGGCTGACCGCTAGAGAGTGCCTGAACGCCTCAAGTGCCTGCTGGTGCCGGCCCAGCAAGCGCAACGCCACGCCGCGGTTAGTCATCGCAATTGATAGTTCAGGCATCAGCGCGAGGGCACGTTCGCAAAACGTCAGGGCGTCTCCCGGCAGATTAAGCTGGTTTAACGCGGCGCCAATGTTCGCGTAAGCCCGTGCTTGGCCGGGATCGATCGCCAGTGAGCGCTTCATGAACGCAATCCCGTCGTTGAGTTGACCAGATTGCAGCGCGAGCGCCCCGAGGACATACAGTGAGCCCGCATGATGTGGGTGCTGCTCCAGGGCGGCGAGGCAATAACGGCGCGCGGATTCAGCTTTCCCTTCGCCATGGCAGCGCAGAGCCAGAATAAAAAATCTGTCCGATGCCGCCCGCGCATGCGCGGTTGAAGCGGTAACTGATGCGAGGTCCGCGGTCATGGAATTAGCAACGTGGTGAAAACTGAATCTCGCCGCCCGCAATCGCAGCAGCCATAACCCGCGATAAGAGATCAATCGCTCTTCTTTTTGTCTCGCCAAATCTGCCGTGCGTCAATGTAACGGAGGTACGCATCATTGCTTAGGCTACGCCCGGCGCGCGACGGCAGATGCATCAGGATTGTGGGTCTGCAAGCCACCGGCGATGCACGCACGGGTAATGTTAAAGTTACGCTTCACCGCAGCTGAGCCGAATCCACCGTGATGATGTGATAACCCTGTGGACCTTCGACGCCCAATTTGATGGCGCCTGGTGCGTCCAACTCCGTCAAAACCTCGGGCGTGCTGACGCGAATGCCATTAATCGAAATAATGGTGTCGCCAGGATGCAGTCCAATATTGGCAAAGGCAGCCGAATCCGATCCGGGTCCCACCACTATGCCGTTGAATCTTGTCTCTCCGGTCGCCTGGGTAATTGTAAATAGCCGGGAATAGGGCTTGCCATAACCGGCGGCCTCCTTGGTCAGCGCGTCAATCTGTGACGGTTGTTCCACCGCCGGCATGCGCACGTGGTACTCGTGGCCGCCACCTGCGCCAGTTCTCGGCAATATCAGAGTTTCGATCGTTCCGTGGTCGTTAAGTAGCACGTGGTCGGCGAACACGTTAACAAGTATCATTCCGTCCTCGACTTGGCCGCCCGCGGCCACAAGTCGTGCACGGCCGTCTGTGCTACCGAATAAAGCATAGCCCTGCTCGGGAGACTTTTCGACACTGAGAGTGCCGGTTAATTTCAGTCTTTCCGCCAGCGCGGCCGGCGCCGGTACCGGCGAATTATCCGCGCCGAAGACGTTCGCCGCCAAGATCGCGCTTATGTCGACTGCGGCGGGCACGGCCGCCGCCGCCCGAATGCCGCGCGCGGTTGCACCAGCGGTTGATTGTGACTGCAATGGCCGAAAAGCTAGCAGCACTTCGGCGGCGATCAAGGTCACCAGCGCTATGCACATCAGATTGGGAGCCCACTCGCGATAGCTCTTTAATCCGTCTACGACGGTTTCCCAGCGGACGGGGATTGTTATTTTTAATCGCATGCTATGCAAAGCGCGCCCGGATTGCTCGCCGCAGGTGTCTGACTACGGCACAAGCAACTCCTCGATGTATCGGCGATGTCGAGCTGCTAATGTCGCCACACGAGCGAACAGAAAACAAATCCGAAATGTTATCGCGCGTGCGCAAGGCGCGCTCATCCGGCTTGGAAGTCGCTCGGAATCTGTGTCCAAGGCGACCCGACGATGACGCGTGCAACATGCATTTCCAAGACGCCGACTGATGGTCAGTTGTGCTCGCTTAGTTGGCGCTGCCGGTGACGGCGCCATGGACAGAAGCCAGCCGCGCCATCCGCCCGAAGTGCTTCTCAATGTCCTCCTGGCTGGCCGCCGCTTCGATACGGGACCCGTCCGGGAAAATTAACGTGGGCGTCGCATTAATTCTTAAGCGATCCGCCAAAGCGCGAATGTCTGAAATCGGATCCGTGTTGCAGGCAGTGCCTGGATCGATCGATTGATTTAGCATCCAGTGAGACCATGCGTCAGCCGGACTCGGCGCACACCAGATTTGCTTCGCACGGTCGCTCGCGCCTGGGTGAATCTTTTCCAAAGGAAACAGGAATCTGTAGATGGTTACATTCGAAAGACCCGATATATCTTGTTCAAGTTTTCGACAGTAGGGGCACAACGGGTCCTCAAAAATAACCAGCTGCCGGCTGCCGTCGCCCCGCACGGTCTTGATGGCCTGTTCGAATGGCAGGCTCTTGTAATCGACGAGATTAATCTCGCTCCAGCGCTTGGCAGTCAGGTTGTCCCGGTTCTGGGTGTCGACTATGTAGCCGACGAACAGGCGACTCGCAGTTGCATCGGTATAAACAAGCTGACGGTCCGTAATGACTTCATAGAACCCAGGCTCCACTGACGACGGATGAACCTCACGGATTTTAATATCGGGAAACCGCGCCGCTAGCAAGGCCAAAATGTGCGTGCTGGCGTCATCGGCGCGAATTGCCGTTGCTGCGCCCGGCTCGCCGGCCGTAGCTGAACCTGCGAACATGGCAGCCAAAAAGGCGCAAGCAACCGACAGTTTCATACAGCAACTCCACGCTTCGTCAACAATCTTTTTTGCAGTCGCCTAGCTTGTAACAAGAATGCTGCGCTTTTGTTACGTCGCCCGAGTTGCCGTGGCCGTGCCCTTCGCGCGCTGCGGCTGCATACCTCGCGCTCGTGTCGCCGGGATTGTGTCTGCGGGCATTTAGATCATCCAAGTCGCCGGCTTTACGCCGATCAGCCACAAGATTTGGGATTTGCAGGCTTTCCGGCGGCGACCCACATTGAAAATGGCCGCGCTTAGTCAGTCTTCTGAAGTCATAGCGATAACACATTGAAATGTCATTGCTGTTTTAAAAAAATGATGGAGGCAGTCGCAATCGCTGAGCGCTCGCGAGCGTCGAAGATCATCGATACGTGCTTGGGTTCAGATTCCGTTGGTCGGCAAAATATCGTCAATGCAAACACCTGACCGCTCAATGCGTTACTTCCAAAACACGTTGTCAGTTAAGAGGACTGCAAGTCACAAAAAATTTCGAAGCGCCGGATAAACGGTGGAAGAGGTGCGCGTGACAACGATCGTTACGAGCGACGTTTTGTTGAAAAAGCGTCTAAATGCATAGCGACGAATTCACGAGAGCGTCACGCCGCTGTAACTGTGCGTTGATGTGATCGGAGCTTCCGAAGTGGGGGCGTGGGACTTAAGCGTATGGATATGCGATATGAACCGCGCGGCAATGACGCGAGAAAGTTGCGCGTACTGATTATCGACGGCGACTCCGACGTAATGTCGGTGTATCGGCAGAGCTTCACGCAAGCCGGATATCAGGTGACTGCGGAGAACAGCCCGGAACGGGGCGTAAAATACGCCGAGGAAGACAGCCCGCACCTAGTGTTATTCGACTGGGACATTCCCGGCCCGGTCACGACCGGCAGCTTTAATCGAATGCTGAAGATCCGCAGCTCCCAGCAGATGCGGCTGGTCATCACTTCGGCAGTCGGCGCCGATCACGCTGTGAGTCTCGGTCTGAACTTGGGTGCCGACGACTACATCGTAAAGCCATGCTCGATTCCGATTGTGATGGCGCGGGTCAGAGCGTTGATGCGGGTAAACCCCTCAGAAAGAGACGAGGCGCGGGTGCTTTGCCTGGCGCAGCTGCGCGTCGAAGTTCAGGAGCAACGCGTTACCGCCGCTGATCAGGTGGTGGCGTTGCGGTACATGCAATTCAAGCTGCTCGAGTTTTTGATGCGGTATCCGAATCGCGTGTTTTCGCGCTCCGATCTTATTACGAAGATTTGGGGGCGAAGTGTCGTACCTGATGAGCGCGCGGTAGATGTGAATATTCAAAGGATCCGGAAGGCGCTGGCCCCTCATGCGTGCGACGGATACCTGCAAACGGTGCGTGGGGTTGGTTACCGAATATCCGCTCAGGGTTCGCTGGCGGCAGGCCGAGCCTAAAAAGCCGCTTAAGCGCTGCCCGACATGCAGCGCCGGCAACCGGCGCGACCGATCAGATCCTTGTTGCGCAATGGCTCGAGCTCGGGTTGCGATTACCGGTGCTAAGTCAGCAGATAAAGGGTAATCGGATTCGCGAAATTGTCGACCGATGCTGATTGCCGGCGCCGCCGCGCAACTCTGCTGCCTTACTCACGTAGGCGAATCGTCTTCTGCTTGTCATACGTAGTGCCACGTTTGGCCCGTTTGTGCGGCCAAACCTTAATAAAACATTCAATGTGAGGTCACATCGACCCCGTAGCATCCGATGCGCATATTGGTGGGCTGCGAGCCAATGGCAAGGATACACGGGTCCGGCGCAGAGCCTGGATCCGGCAGCGGTTAAGGTCGATAGACAAACGAATGAATCAATGCTTTGAGCCTAATTCAAGGGGTGAATTAATGAAAACTGTGAAAATTGTAGCGGCTCTCGGAGCCCTCATTGTGGGTCCGGCAGCGATGGCGCAGATCACGACGCCTTCATCGGGACCATCGGACATGTTTTTAGTCATGTACAACGCGAATTCCAGCAGCACCGGATTCAACGATTCAGTCGTCATGTCGCTGGGCTTTAGTGTCGATGGCACCAGCCCGGCCGCCTTCAATTTCGGCTCTTCTCACACGTGGACGATTGATGGCAGCCTGTCGCAGTTGGAAACGGATCTCGGCGACACAACTACTGGTGATTTTCAGTTCGCCGTAGTGGCGGGGAACGAACTTTCAAACGGCACGACGACCCCCGGGGCACAGACCGGTGTTGAGATGGATTACACGTCTGCTACAACGCCGAAGGCGAACACCAGCACCAGTATTGGCAACGCCGCCTCGACATTGGCTTCGTGGTTGACTGCCAACAATACGGGCGTCGCGCCGACATTTAACAGCAGCGGCATCCTGGTGGGTACGGCGACCAATGGCGCCGGGTGGGCAGCGGGGACAGGCCCTGGCTCTTCGACTGGCTTTTGGGGCTCGCTGTACAGTGGTTCATCGCAAAATGCGAACGGCCCTGTTACCTCGCCGATGGAGTTCTACGCGGCAAACGTAATTGTTCCCGCTTCCCGCGGCGGTGCGGCCACGACGAATACCGATTTGCTCGGAACGTTCAGCATCAACTTCACGACAGACCAGCTCATCTGGACACCGGAGGTTTCCGCTGTTCCGATCCCAGCGGCCGCGTGGCTGCTGCTCTCCGGGCTGCTGGGCGTAGCCGCCATTGGCCGGCGCCGTGCTGGAGGCGCCGGTGTCGGGATGGCCGTCTGACGCAGGCGCTTACCAAGCCTGCGACGACTATAAAGCTTCAAATTGAATTAAATTCTTAAGGAAATTAGCCGATGAATAAGCAAATTCAGAACGCAGTGGCGCTGGCAATAGCCGCCAGCGCCATGTCAGTCGCTCCCGGGCTGACGCATGCCAGACAGATTTCGCACGCCAACAGTATCGTTGGCCCCCTGATGAGCGCGGCAGTTAGTAGCGGCAATGTCCTGTACGCAGGCGGATCGACCGCAGTAACTGCTGCCCTCACGGAATACTTCCTGCAGGCCTCCGATAGCGTAGCCAACCCATGCAATGCGACTGCCGGAATTGAGTACTACTCGGACAGCAATCCCTCGTTTATTGCCTTTGCCTGCATTGCGAACACGAGCAACCTCACCGGCGTCAGTGCGAATACGGCGATCGCCTTTGTCAAGGAAGGCAACGGTGGCTCCGCCAATTCACTGCTGCCAGTCGGGCAGGATACAGCGCTTTCGTTTCCCGTTCTCACGAACCTCACCAGCACCAACTGCGGCGCTGGCACACTGCAAAACGCCACGGCCGTGAACCTTGCTTTCACAAAGTTCGCTTGCAGCGGCGAAGGCAGCGTAGGTCTGGCGCCGAATTTTGGGTTTTCGGACGTCGATCCAGCGCTGTTTGGCCATAGTGCCGCTTACTACGGTGTTTCCATCGGCGAGACCATTCAGCTGGTATTCGCTCCTGCGGTGTCGTTGGGCCTCTATCATGCCTTGCAGCAAGCCGAGGGCATTACCACTCGAGATGATGCGCTGGCTAACATGCCGAACCTGACCAAGGCCGAGCTGACGTCCATCTTCGAGGGCCAGATGACCGACTGGGACTATGTCTCTGGTGCGGACGGTACGCCGCTGGACGCGCTCACGGTCGCGTTCGGAACCAATGCCACGGGCGGAACTTATGACGGCAAGACCACCACGCCATCGACCGGCACGGTCTTTATTTGCCGACGAGACGATTACTCCGGTACAGAAAAGACCGATGAGACGTACTTCGGAGCGACGAACACCGGCTCGTGCCTGTCGGGCATTAACGCCTGGGTTGCTGATGCGGGGCCGTTATCCGGGACCTACACGGAGACGTTTGGGACGTCATGGACATACGCATACTCAGCTGACACCGTCGTTGCGAACAATGGCACCGGCTCGCTGCTTAAGTGCCTCGAAGGCAACGACAGCCTTGGCCATTTTGCCATTGGTTACGCGAGCGTGGATAACCCGTGGGGTGCCAACGGCATTCCGGCGCAGTCGGCGACGGAGCGGGATTTCCGCTACATCAAAATGGACGGCATAGTGCCTTCCATTGAGAACGCGGCCGCAGGACGCTGGCCGATGGTCGCGCAATCCGTTTTCACCGTGCCGGCAGTCAGCCAAGGTAACACTGCGACCAACACGGCGGCAGTAGCGCTGCTGACCTACATGACGGGCGTGAATGGCGTCAGCAAGGCGTCGGTGGTAGCTGCTGTGAATGCCCTTGATACGTGGAGTAATCCGAGTTTTGACGGTGGCGCGGTTGCTATTCCTTTCGCCGGTACCAGTCCGGGTGTAGGCCCGAATGTGCCTCCGTCCGCAGCAACGACCCTAGCGAGTTGGAAATCTAAGCCAGTCAATATGTATTACCACGGCGTAAGCGCCTCGGATGCGGCGAGTAGTCTTACCAACTGTCAGCCGCTAGTGCTGTCGCCCGATAATAACTATTCGACGACACCGGTCGGCGGCATGGCCGCGTTCGCGGGACCGTGAGGCAAAGACTGAGCTGGTCGCCTGAGATTATTAAGCCGGACCTCTGAATCCCTCGCCGGGGAGTAAGCGGGACCGGGTTGGGAAGGCAACAGTGGGGCGGGTACAACGGAAGTTGTATCCGCCCCGTTTTCCTTTAGTGGCTGCTCTTTGCTGTCTTCCGATCTCTAGCCCCAGCGCCGGCAAACCGTGATTCCGGGGCCGGCGGCAGGAGCGGCTGGTCTGTGGCTGGAAAAGGGGCTTCCCTGTCTTACGGACTGAACTCGATATGCCGACGGGATCAATATTGTGGCGGGATCGTCGGATTGCCATTTATTTGCAACATGCTGAGCGGACCGTGACCAATGCGTTGCAATCAGATTGGATAAAGAAAAATTCAAGATGGCGGGCACTACAACAGCGCAACGATATTCATCCAACGCTAGTTCTGAGCTGCGAAGCCGACGGGGCGACGACTTTATTCTGCGGGCCGCTCCCAGTCTCAGACAACGCCTACTCCGGGCATTGCCGCTTTTGGGCAGCCTGGCGCTTGCCTGCACACAGTTGCCAGCTGCGGAGCCGGGTGGCCCAGCTGCAGGCAACCCACCCGCCGCCAATTCTTCTGCGGCGGAATCACTTTCCTTTAACGTCATGGAGATAAGAGTGCTCGGCAATACGGTGCTGGATGTTCGCACCGTGGAGCAGGCGGTTTACCCCTTCCTGGGCATGAACAAGTCTCTGCATGACGTGCAACAGGCGCGCGACGCGCTGGCGCTTGCGTATCGAAACGCCGGTTTCGGCACCGTTGTTGTCGACATCCCGGAACAGGCCGTTGACGCCGGCATCGTTCGGCTTCGGGTCACGGAAGGCAGACTGGAGAGAGTGCGTGTCGGTGGCGCGCAGTATTTCTCCGAGCGCGCCATCGTGCAGGAGTTGCCGGCACTGAAGTCGGGTGAGGTGCCAAAACTAAATGACCTGCAGACTGAACTTGGCCGCATAGCTGCAGAGGCGCCCGATCGCCAGGTAACACCGGTGCTTAAGTCCGGTACAACGACCGGTACCATAGACATCGACCTTAAGGTCTCTGACAAATTGCCAGTCCATGGATCTTTTGAGGTGGATAACAACAATACGGCCGATACCAGCGCGCTGCGCGCGACGGGGGTCTTGAGTTACGCCAATATGTTTCAGCGTGCCGAGACGTTGTCCTTCCAGTACGAGACTTCGCCCGATTATCCAAGCGAGGTGCAGCTTTCCGCTTTGACCTACTCAGGCAGGACGTCTGATCCAATGCTTACCTGGAGCGCCTACGCCATTCGCTCCAATAGCGATGTTGCCGCCGTCGGTGCGCTGGCCGTCGTCGGCGATGGAAAAATCGGCGGCGCCAGACTGACGCTCGCGCTGGATGCTGGCTCGAGCTGGTCAGACTCCCTCAGCTTCGGAGCCGACTACAAGGATTTCACTCAAAACGTGCACTTGATAGGTGCCGCCTCGTCGGTAACGCCGATTCATTACGTCGTTTGGTCAGGTCTGTACGCCGTCAATGCGCAGAGCCCGTCGCTGGCATTCACCGGATCGCTGGGCGTGAATTTTGGCATCCGCAACATTGACAGCCGCGACAGCGATTTTGAGTACAACCGTGCCGGCGCCCAGTCAAATTTCCTGTACCTGCGAGGCAGCGACGTACTGCTTTACAAGCTGTGGCGTGACTGGACGGCGCAGCTGAAGCTCAGTTATCAGTACACCGGGGCCCCGCTGGTCGACAATGAGCAATTTGCAATCGGGGGCGCGGAGACCGTCCGCGGCTATTACGAGGCCGAAGCGCTGGTTGATACCGGCATTGCCGAATCACTGGAGTTCGCGACCCCGCCCTTAAGGTTGTCGTCTACAAGCTCGGTACTGTTCGCGTTCTATGACGCGGCACAAGCCGAAATTGTGATGCCGCTGGCCAGCCAGAGAAGTCAATTCGCGCTTGGCAGCGTGGGTGCCGGTTACCGCGGAACCTGGGCCCCACACCTGGACGCAAGCTTTGACTGGGCCTACGCCCTGAGGCGGGGACCGAGCACTGCTAAGGGCGACAATCGAATTAAATTTGCAGCGAAGTACAACTATTAAGGCGGCGATATGAAGGCAAGGTCCGTAAGCGAAAGCCGGATATCGCGCCCGGTCGCGGTGCTGTCTCACAGCTTCTGTCTGGCCGTTCTGGCGCTGATCTCCGCCGGTGGCGCGGGTGCGCCCAAATCATATGCTGGTCAGCTGCCGGTCCCTTGCAGCACGGGGGCTTGTGGGGCTAACGGGCCCAATGCCTGGCTCGGCTCAGGGTTGGCCACTTTGGCTTCGACCAGTAATAAAATGACGGTCACGCAAACCAGCCAGACGGCACAACTGAACTGGGCGAGCTTTAATGTTTCCGCCGGCTCGACTGTGACATTTGCGCAGCCAAGCTCCTCGGCGATAGCGCTAAATCGGATCTACCAGGCCAACCCGGCGCAGATATTCGGGGCATTAAATGCCAACGGCGTTGTATATCTGCTGAATCAAAACGGCATCCTGTTTGGCGCCGGCTCCCAGATCAACGTGGGTGGACTGGTGGCGTCGAGTTTGAATTTGAGCCCCAGCGCTCTGACCAATGGCATCGCATCATCGGCCAGTCAGGGATTGCCGGCGTTTCAGCCGTACACGGACAGTAACGGCAATCCGCTGGTCAGCGGGCCGGTAACGGTCCAGTCCGGCGCGTCCATCACCTCAGCATCCGGGCAGGTGCTGATGTTTGCACCGACCGTATCCAATCAGGGGACCATCATGACCCCGGACGGCCAGACCATACTGGGCGCGGGGCAAAGTATCTTTCTGACCGACAGCACTGATCCGAATATCCGTGGCTTGCTCATCGAGGTGGGCGGCCAAGGCACGGTAACGAACGGTTCTGCGATGCAGGCGAATATCGGCCAGATCATTGCTGATCGTGGCAATGTGACACTGGCAGGCCTCGCGGTCAACCAGGATGGCGTCGTCTCGGCTACGACCACCGTCCGGGAAAATGGCTCGATTGTGCTGCAGGCGCAGAGCCTATCGCAGCCCGTCTTACCCGTAGCGGGCGTGTTGCAAGCCGATACCAATGGGACGGTGACGTTGGGCAGCAATAGCGTGACTGCCGTTACGCTCGAGGGCAGCTCCACCGATGTCACTGTCGCCGCCAACACGCAACCGCAGTCACTGGTGACTGTCACTGGCGCCACGATCGACATGCTAAGTCAGGCGAGGATTACCGCAACAGCCGGCAACGTGACGATGAGCGCTTATTCCAGCCCTGCCGCGCAGCAGACCCCGACGGGTACCCCGGACAATGCGCGCATCTGGCTGGCGCCTGGAAGCGTTATAGACGTGTCCGGGGCGCAGACATCGCTGCCGATGTCAGACAATACCTTGACCGTGCATTTGACGTCGACCGAGCTGGCAGATTTTCCGCAGCAGAAAGCGAGCCCGTTGTTGGGCGAGAACATCACGGTTGATCTGCGGGATTACGGAACCGGCGCCAACGGCACAACGTGGATTGGGACGCCCATCGCCGACTTATCCAGCGATATAAGTGCCATTCAAAGCAATGTCTTTCAACGAAGTCTGAATGCCGGAACGATAACGCTGCAGTCATCCGGCGCGGTGCTGGTCAGTTCGGGCGCTACGCTGGACGTGGCGGGCGGCGTTATCACTTGGCTGCCCGGCTACATAAAGACGACGGAGCTGCTCAACACCCAGGGTCAGATAGTGCCCATTGCCGCAGCTAATCCGGCACAGTCCTATGTCGGGACACTGGATTCAATCAGCGTTGGTGATCCGCGCTGGGGAAATATCGTCGCCGAAGCTCTCGCAGATCAGAATCCTAAAGGCCAGTACGAAAGCGGGTATGTGCAGGGAGCAAGCGCAGGAACGGTAGACATCGTGGCGCCCGTGACCGTCCTGGACGGCAATATTAACGGCACGACTGTGCAAGGCCCGCTGCAGGTAGTGCCCGCTGCCGCGGCCGCTTCGGGCGCTCCGACATTCAATCAATTACCGCTCGGGGCTGCTCTTATTCTCGGTAGTACGTCCGATATTGGGACGATCGCCGGCAATGATGACCCGATCGCCATCACATTTGCCTCCGGCACCGTGTTAGATCAACTTTCAGGTCCCGGCGGCGGCGCCTTCAACCCGTTAACCGATCCGCTGCCGGCGGGCATGGTTTCGCAGATTCGCCCCGCCCTGCTGGGCGCAAATGGCGTTACGCAGCTGACGGTCGCCGCCAACGGCAGTATCGACCTGCCGAGCGGGGTCGCGCTCAGTCCTGGCGCCGGCGGGTCGGTAACGCTGGAGGCGGGAGAAATAACGGTAGCAGGCACCATTGATGCACCGTCGGGATCAATTGCTCTGCTCACCAATGTAACTCCGCTATTTAACGGGCAGCAGGATTCCACAATCCCGGAGCTGACCTTAACGGCGCAAGCTCAGCTGCTGGCCATGGGCAGCTGGGTCAATGACAGTCCGATGTTCGGCCAATCCGATACGCCGCTATTCACATCGGGCGGACATATCAGTGTTGAAAGCCTGAACGGGTCGATGCTGCTCTCGCCCGGCGCCCTGATCGATGTGACCGCTGGAGCGCAGCTGACGAGCACTGAGCAAGTGGTTGCTGGCAAGGGCGGCAGCATAACCGTCGCCGACAACCCGGCTAATCTCGCGGGTAGAGCCGGCGTTGTCAGTGAAATCGCCGCCACTTTTTACGGCTTTGCCGTGCAGGATGGCGCATCGCTGTCAATCTCCGCGCCGTTCATTTGTGTATCGAGTGAGACCTGCTCGAGCCCGGGGGGCGTGCAAATCAGCCCGCAACTGCTGATCGACGACGGGTTTTCAAGAATTTCACTGACCGGTGATGCGTTTGGACTGACCGTTGGCGGTGACGTCGACATAGCGGTTGCGCAGCAAAATCTGATGCTGACTCCGGGCGCCGCGGTGGCTCCGAGCGGCACGCCGATCGGCGACATCACGACGATCGTGAGCTTGCCAGCCTACAATCGTGTGCCCGAAAGCCTTTCATTGTCGGCCCTTGCCGGCCAGCAGCAGCAATATGCTGATCTGACGATTTCCAGCGGCGCGAAACTGAGCTTTGATCCGGGTGCTTCATTGACGTTAACGACTGATTCCCGGATTTTCCAGAATGGCGTCATCGAGGCACTGGGCGGCGATGTTTCGCTATCGATCGTTCCCGGTGGCCTGGTGAGCCTCGAGCAGGGAATCTGGCTGGGGTCGGATTCGGTAATCGACGTGGCCGGTACTGTGCAATACACTCCCAACCCGACGGGACTTGTGACCGGAACGATCTTTTCCGCGGGCACGGTCAACGTGAGTGCGGGGCAGGGATTTCTGTTTGCCGCCTCCGGCTCGTTGATCAACGCATCCGGCTACGCGACGCCATTGAATGTTCCGACTTATGGCTCACAGTCGAACGCCTATGAGTTGATTGACGATGCCGGGCAAGCCGGCGTCATCAATGTTAGCGCTGCGGCGGGTTTGTTTTTAGGTGGCGGTCTGGAGGCCCAGCCAGCGCCGGTTGCCGGCGCGGCGGGCGGTTCATTAAACGTATCGCTGCTCGGACAGGGGGCGGCCGTAAATGAGCCTGAAATCATTCCGCAGGTGCCGGCGTCGCTGCAGATCACAGTTGCGGAGACCGCACCATGGGTTGCGGAGGGTCAGGCGACGCCGCTGGCGCTGCTCGGTTCGGGGGTCATTCCTGAATCAACCATCACCGGCGGTGGTTTCGATCAACTGCGTCTGGCGGCGCCTAATTTGCAGGATCCGAATAATTATGGCTTCCGGGGCGGCGGTCAGGGCATAGGTTCGATCATTTTTGATTCCGGCGTCCAGCTCTCGCCGGCGGTCAGCCTGGTCCTGGACACACCGACTATCGCCGTCAATGGCACCGGCGCAGTGAATTTGACCTCCTCCTATGTGGCGCTCGGGTCAGATGACATGACCTCGCAGCTGGTCAATGCGAACGCCAGCAGCGGTTCGGCGACGTTGAATATTTCCGGTCAGTTTGTCGATTTAATCGGCAATTTCAGCTTGCAGGGTCTCGCCGCGGCCAACATTACCTCAGCGACCGACATGCGGGCGATAGGCGTTATTGCGAATACCGCCGATGCTTCCGTGGGATCGTTGACTAGCACCAGCGATCTGACCTTGACTGCGCAGCAGCTGTATCCGGCGACCTTGTCGAGCTACAGCATTGATGTGCTCGGCGTGGATTCACAGGGTTCAACTCTGACTGTACTCGGGCAGCCCGGCACACCGGCAAGTGTTTATTCAGCGGGCGGTGCGCTGACGCTGCAGGCGACGAATATTGTCAATTCGGGTGACATTCGCGCGCCGATCGGTGACATCACGCTTAACGCGCAGCAAATTTCGCTGACGCCGGGCAGTCTGATTTCGGTGTCCGCCGATGGGCTTACCATACCCTTTGGTGAAACCCAGGGTGGTCTCGCATGGGTATACCCCATTCAGCCGCTGACACAGACCACGCTGGTTTACGGCACCGGCGCCGGGGAAATCCCGTTGCCTCAGAAGCAGGTTTCACTGAATGCCCAGCAGCTTAATTTGGCGACCGGCGCGACGATTGATATCAGCGGTGGTGGGGATTTGCAGGCGTATGAATTTGTTCCGGGCATCGGCGGAACTCAGGATGTACTGAGTCCGACCGTCAGTCCGAACACCTATGCCATTCTTCCCACTGCGAATCTTGCGTTTGCCCCCTACGATCCACTGATCTACCAGGGGCTCGCATTGCAACCAAACCAGAGCGTGTACTTGTCCGGCGGCGATGGACTGGCCGCGGGTACTTACGCGTTGCTCCCCGCCCGTTATGCACTGCTGCCGGGGGCGTACCTGGTAACGGAAGTCAGCGGTTATTCGAATCTCACCCCCGGCGATCAGGTGCAGCAGCTCAATGGGAGCGTCATAGTGTCGGGGCGCCTCGTTTATGCGGGGACCACGCTTGGCGCAACGCAGACCAGCGGATTTGATATTACTCCGGGGACCTATGCGCTCCAGGAGGCGCAATACACGACCACATCGGCTAATTCGTTTTTCTCAGGGCAGGCCGCGGCGGCGGGCGTAGTCTCCTCGCCGCTGCCGCAGGACGCAGGAATTATTGCCATCGAGTCCGGTGTGAGCCTCAACCTGAGTGGCGCGATTCTGGCGGCCCCGGCGGCGGGCGGCCGCGGCGGATCCCTGGATTTATCGGCCAACAACCTGGTCGTGACCAACGGCTCGCAAGCGGAGCCTGCCGGCACGGTAGACATTGACGCCAATCAAATTGACGGCCTTGGCATCACATCAGTCCTGCTGGGCGGCACACGCCAGTATACGACCGGAGTGACGGATGTATCGGTGCAGGCTGAGGACGTCACCGTCGATTCCGGCGTGACGCTATCCGGGCCGGAAGTACTGCTGGTTGCGAGTCAGCAGATCCAGATTCAGACCGGCGCAACATTGGAGGCTACCGGGTCGGCGCTCAGCGCCGGCAACCCGCTGAATATCCCTGCCGGCGCGGCTCTGATGCGGGTCTCAACCGGTCCACAGGTCGGGGTCGAAAGCTCTGGCACGGGCACGCCAGGGGAAATTTCGGTCGCTTCCGGGGCTACGGTTTCCGCGCCAGGCTCAATTGCAATTTCAGCGGGCAGCAGTGTGGATTTTGAAGGCTCGCTGGCTGCATCTGGCGCCAGCGTCTATCTGGGGTCTAACGAGCTCGCTCTCGGCACGGTGCCACAATCATTCGTTGGCACAGTGCTTAGCAGCGCCGAATTGACAAGCCTGGCGAACTCGAATCTGACGCTGGATTCGAGCTCGGAGCTGCAAGTATTCGGCCCAGTCGCCTTGAATGTAAGTGAGCTCGCGATTGACGCCCCCGGTGTCGAAGCGATGACGCCGAACACTCAGCTGACCATTGCGACCAGTCTGTTTTCCGTGCAGGGAGCGGGGGCGACGGCTCCGCCTGGGGCAGGGGGCGGTCAGTTAACTGTCAACGCCGGCAGTGTCGATCTGGGTAGCGGGGCGTTTGCCGTCAGCGGCTTCGCGCAATCAACCTTGACCGCGGCCAAGGATCTGTCCGTCAGTGGGTCGGGACAGTTATCAACGTCAGGGAATCTGGTCCTGAGCGCCGGCGTATTTCAGACCGTGGGCGCTTTTGATTACGCTGTCAGCGCTACCGGCCAGCTTTCCACGAGCACACCGAATGCGATTGCCGCGACCGCATCAGCCGCACCCGGGGGCTCGCTGACGTTACAGGGCAGCAACGTACTACTTGGCGGGAATTTCTCGCTTCCCGCCGGCCTCATTGTCGCTAGCGCCACTGGCGCTGGTGGGTCCGTGGAGGTAACCACGAGCGCGGAACTGAATGTCGGCGGACAGGGCATCAGCTTCGCTGGCGAGACGATGAGTTCGGCCGGTGGTCACATCGACCTGCAATCCGCGAGCGGCTCGGTAACCATCGACTCGGGCGCGACGATCAATGTGTCGTCGGGCACAGGCGTTGGCGCCGGCGGCGCATTGACACTGTCGGCACCCAATGGCGCGGTTTCAGTCAGCGGCACTGTTCTCGGTTCCGGTGGTCCTGGACAGCCTGGCGCCAGCCTCAGTGTCGATGCGCAAAGCCTTGATTTCGCCTCGCTGTTGAACACCGTCGCGGCCGGAGGGCTGACCGGGGACCTGTCAGTGCACGAGCGCGGCGCCGGCGATCTGGTCGTGGCGGCGACGAATGACTTACAGGCCCAGCAGATCGAGCTGACTGCGGATGGTGGCTCGATTGACATTATGGGCGAGCTGAACGCCGGTGCCGCCAACGGTGGGGTCATTACCCTCAATGCGCAAAATAACGTCGTCGTCGGCGGTACGTTGCTCGCCACCGCAACCGGGAACGCAAATCGCGGCGGTGACGTCAATCTGGCTTCCGCCACGGGCGGCGTCTACGTCAACCCTACGGCCGAAATTAACGTCGGCGGGCAAAGTTCGCCGACCGCGGCTCTGCAGTCCACCGGTGAAATCTGGATTACTGCGCCCAGCACTTCGGTGTTGTCGGTGCTGAATGCGGATCCGACGACGCGTCAGCTGGTTCTGGGCGGATCCGTTCTTGGCGCATCTGTCGTTCAGATTGAAGGCAGCGAGGTCTATCAAGTTCCGGCTGGCGTCCTGCCGGCGCTCGATGAATCCGCTGTTGCCACCAATCCGCTGTACGCGAACGCGGCCGCGTTCATGCAAAACTCGACGGCGATTGCAGCGGCACTGCAAATCAATGGTGGCCCCACAATACAAGTGGTGCCCGGTGTACAGATTCAGTCGAACGGCGACCTGACTATTAATACGACCTTCGACCTTTCGACTTGGCGGTTTAACGGCGTCCCGGGCGTTCTGACGCTGCGCGCGGCCGGCAACATTTACGTTGATGCCTCAATCAGTGATGGCTTTCCGAGCTTCCAGGCGGACGGCTCGCTGCCCGCGAATTACGAGCTGTCGCCGAGCGCCGGCCCGTCATGGTCCTATCAGCTGACCGCTGGCGCTGACCTTGGCAGCGCCGATCCGCTTGGTTTGGCGGCGCCGAGCGCCCTGCCGGCCACGGGCGGCAGCGTCATACTGGCCGCCGGTATCCCCAGTAGTCCCACCGGCGGGGCCAATGCGCCCATTATGATCAGGACCGGAACGGGAACCATTCAGATTGCCGCCGCGCAGGATCTGGTCCTCGGCAATCAAGCTTCGGTGATTTACACGGCGGGCGAGGCCGGTCCGGGTACTGTGCTCAACGGAATTTCCGGCCAGGGCCTGGACGGGTTCGCCTACCCGATCAACGGCGGCTCAATCGACATCAACGTCGGCAGGAATGTGATTGGTGCGACCAGCGACGAGCTTTTTTCAGACTGGTTGTGGTGGACCGGTGCGAATACAACGAGAGGGGTATTCGTCCCGACCGCTTGGACTATAGCTTTCAGCCGATTCGAACAGGGGATCGGCGCTTTGGGTGGCGGCGATCTGACCATCACCGCCGGCGGCAACATCGATGACCTTGGGGCCGTCGTGCCATCGGTAGGCGTGCCAATCCCGGGCCAGCTCGCGCCAACAGAGGAAAACGACGGGATGCTCACCATTGCCGCCGGCGGTGACATTTCCGGCGGCAAGTTTTTGGACATGGCTGGCAGCGCCTCCATCACGGCTGGCGGACAGGTCGATCAGGGCTCCGTGCAGGCCGGATCGCCCCGCGGTCTGTACCCCATACTTGCGATGGGCGACTCCCAATTCACGGTTACCGCGCGATCTGGTCTCACGATAGAGGCAGTTATCGATCCGACCTTGCTGCCCCAGTCGGCCGACCAGGACGTCAAGAAGGTCTCTTACTTCGGTACGTATAACAACGACAGCTCGGTAACACTGTTGTCTGCCGGCGGCAATGTCGACATCGTCAATGAAACCGGCGCCTACTCGGCCATTGAGACTACAAGTCAAAATGTGTTTGATGGCGGCGGCAACTTTGGTTCTGATTTGCCGCTGCGCGTCATGCCGCCAAGCGTGAGCCTCGTGGCGATGGGGGGCGATGTCAATGTCCTGGGCAGTATGGATCTGTGGCCAGCGGCCAATGGGAACTTAAACCTTCTGGCGAGCGGCAACGTGGCAATTGCCGACCCGAGTTTCGCCGGCGGGTTACACGTCGTCATGTCCGATGCCGACCCGAATCTGTCAGTGCCAACGCCCGAATTGCCGAATATCCCGCTGGATCTTTTGGATCAATCCAACCCGGGACAACCCGGATTTAATGCCGCGCAACCGCTCCATGGCGGCAGTTACGCGGCGAACGGTGCGGCTGACGCGGTCCCGGCACGAATCGTGGCACTGAACGGTGATATCAGTTTGCAGCCGGCCTTCGGCAACAGCGATTCGGTGGTGTATTTACCCAAGCCCGTGGACGTAGCGGCAGGTGGGGACATCATCGATCTGGGATTGTCGATAGAGCAATATGCGGCCGACAATTTCAGTACGATCAGTGCCGGCGGAAGCCTGACCTACCCCTCGGGCCGTACGGTAACGGGCCTGTTGTCGCAGAATACGCGCGGGATTTCCGTCAGCGGCCCGGGAACGCTGGTCATCGACGTTGGCGGGAGCGTGGATCTCGGCACATCCAACGGCATCATTTCCTACGGCAACGTACTGGATCCGGCGTTGCCGGCTGGCGGCGCCCAGATTTACCTTACCGCGGGCGTGGCACCGGCAACGAGCTACAGCACGTTCATCACGCAATATCTGGCGAATGAATCGGCCTACGATTCAGCGCTTATTCAATACATGGAGCAAATCACCGGTCAGTCGGGGCTCGATCAGGCGGCGGCGTTGTCCGGATTCATGGCGCTGTCGCCGTTGGAGCAGCAGCCGCTGCTAGAGGATATTCTGGTGTCCGAGTTGCGGGCCGGAGGTCGGGCTGCTGCCCAGCCGGGCGCTGGTCACGATAATTTCACCCGGGCATTTGCAGCGCTGGAGGCTCTGTTCCCAGGGAGCAATCCAGATCTTGCGATGGGCCAGACCGATCCCTATGCCGGCGACATCGACCTGTACTTCAGTCAGATTTACACGCTTGCGGGCGGCAATATCAGCTTGTTTGCGCCCGGCGGAAGCATTGACGTCGGGCTAGCGACCCCGCCGGATGCTTTTGGTGTCAGCAAGACGCCATCGGAGTTGGGGATCGTGACCCAGAGTTTCGGGTCGGTCAGCGCCGTGGCCTATGGGAACATCGACGTGAACCAGTCGCGGGTGTTCGCCGCCGACGGCGGCAACATCCTGCTCTGGTCCACCGAAGGCAACATCGACGCCGGTCGCGGCGCAAAATCGGCAATATCTGCGCCAGCGCCGACCATCTCCATTAACTCTGCCGGAGTCGTGACAGTTGATTTTCCGCCCGCGCTGACTGGCAGCGGCATTCAAACTCTCTCAACCACCGAGGGTGTGTCGCCTGGCGATGTGGATTTGTTCGCTCCCCACGGCGTGGTCAATGCTAACGAGGCGGGAATTGTCGCTGGAAATCTGACCATCGCCGCCACGGCGGTACTGGGGAGCAACAACATCACGGTAAGCGGGACCTCAGTGGGAGTGCCGGTTCCGGTCACCGGTTTGGGAATAAGCGCCGCGGCGGCCGGCAGCAGCTCAGCATCGGCAGCCAGTTCAGCACTGGGCGGCGTGTCGGAATCAAACCGACAGGACCAAGGTTCATCGCTGGCGGACGCGGCGCTCAGCTGGCTCGACGTCTTTGTAATCGGCCTTGGGGAAGAGGAGTGCCAGCCGACCGATCTGGACTGCCTGAAGCGCCAGCATTGATGTCAGGTCGGTCAGGCATTTCCTGCCTGGTGCGCCGGCAGGAGGCTCGCCAGGCGATTGGAGCCAGAGTAGGCGACCGGACGGTTCCGATTGGCCTGCGGTGTCACAAAATCATCATCCGCGGCTCCCATAATCCGTGCTTAATTGCGACGGTCGCTGCGCCTAAAAGCGGGCTTCGACCCGTGGCTCTCTGACCGCAGAAACGGACGATAAATCAAAGTGTTCCAGTACCGACTTCGTTGTCCGGCCGGGCCTATACATGCCAGCTAATGCATGGGCCTATTGCGGCTGCCAGGACCTGCGCTGCAAGTCGCGGTTGGCTCGCGTGCCATCAAAATCGCCATGACGGCACAAATTATTCCCCGCGATCGGCGCGGTCGGGCTGTCCCCCGTTTGGCGATGCTGTTGCTGTTGTTGATTCCCGCGGTTAGCCAGGCGTGGTGGAACGATGACTGGAACTACCGCAAGGAAATCACTTTTGATTTGACGCCGAGCGGAGCCAATGTTCCAGGGACGCCGCTGGATGTGCCGGTCCTGGTGCGACTCAGTCTGGCTAACTTCGGTTACTTTGCCGACACTAAGCCGGACGGCAGCGATTTTCGCTTCATCGACGGCGATGACAAGACGCCGCTGAAATTTCACATCGAGCACTTTGACCCGACGAATCAACTTGGTTATCTATGGGTTCGCGTGCCGCGCATTCCCGGCGCGTCAAAGACTGGCAAGATTTTCTTATATTACGGTAACCCGAAGGCGACGGCGGCCAGCGACGGTCCGGGAAGCTACGATGCCAATCAATCCATCGTTTTGCATTTCGCCGATCCGTCCCAACCGGTCGCTGACACGACCGCCTTCGGCAACAAGCCAACTGTCTCGAACGCCGAGCTGACCGCGGCCTCGCTGATCGCGGGAGGCGCCAAGTTTTCCGGCAGCCAGTCGATCAAGATCCCGGCCACTTCCTCGCTGCGACTGTTACCCGCCAAGGGCGGCACGTTGTCGGCGTGGGTGCGTGTTGCCGCGGCTCAGTCGGACGCTTATGTGCTGGCACTCCAGGATCAGGGCAACGAATGGGTGATCGGCATCCGCGGCACGCAGGCCTATGCCAGGTTATCCGGCGGCGGTGCACGCGCCGAAGTGGTTGAAACCGGCAACCTCAGCACGGGACAGTGGCATCACCTCGCCGCGACGATTGGCGGCGGTAAGCTGATCTTGTATGTGGACGGCGATGCCGCCGGATCAGCCCAGGCCCAGCCGCCAGAGATAGCCGGTACGCTGACCGTTGGCAGCGGCGCCAATGCCGATCATGGCTTGATCGGCGAGATCGATGAGGTTCAGGGCGCCACGGTGCCGCGCAGTCCGGAGTGGCTCCGGGCCGCCGCTATGGGGCAGGGCCAGGATGCGCCGCTGGTCGTATACGGCGCTGACGCGCAGCGCGAGGGACAGAAAGTATCCTATTTTCGCGTGACCCTGCAAAACGTCACCGCCGACGGCTGGGCGGTCATTGTGGTGCTGATGATTATGCTTGTCGTCGCGTTGCTGGTCATGATCGGCAAGGCGTTTTATCTGGTGCGCGTTCAGAAGGCCAATGACAGCTTTCTGAAGGAGTTTTCCAATTTGCGTGGCGATCCGACCGCGTTGGACCGTAACCGGCCGCAGGATGACGACGCAGCGCTGGATGAGTCGGCGTTTATGCCTCACGTGGGCGATGAAGAGGATAAATTTCGCTATTCCACCCTGTTTCGTTTGTACCATCACGGCGTACAGGAAATGACGGGACGCGTCGGCACCGCCAAGCCCAGCAACGCTGCTGCCATACAGGAACTGTCCCCGCAGGCCATTGCGGCGATTCGGGCCACTATGGACGCCTCATTGGTGCGTCTGACGCAAAAACTCTCCTCAAACATGGTGCTGCTGACGATCGCCATTTCCGGCGGGCCGTTTTTGGGTCTGCTGGGTACGGTGGTGGGCGTCATGATTACTTTTGCGGCCATTGCGGCCAGCGGCGACGTCAATGTCAATTCGATTGCTCCGGGCATTGCCGCGGCGCTGGTGGCCACGGTGGCAGGGCTGGCCGTCGCGATCCCGTCTTTGTTCGGTTACAACTGGCTGAATACGATGATCAAGGACAATGTCGCGAGCATGCGTGTGTTCGTCGATGAATTTGTGACACGAGTCGCCGAGCGGTACAGCTGATGACATTGGGGTGTGGCCGGCGGATCCGGGATGCGGCGCCAACAGGCGAAGCACATTGAAGGCCTTATTGCGGAACCTGAAACGCCCGAGTACTGCAATTATTTGCGATAGCGAGTGGTGACATGAGCGCTTCAGCGGAAGACAAAGACGTCTACGACGAAATTAACATCACACCGATGTTGGATCTGGCATACGTGCTATTGGTGATCTTCATCATCATGACGACAGCTTCGGTCCAGGGAATTACCGTTAATTTGCCGAAGGCAAGCGAAACGCCGGCGATCGCCAAGCCAAAAACCAAGGCCATCTCAATCACTGCGGACGGTACTGTCTACATTGATACCTACCCGGTGACGCTGGCGGAACTTGAGAATCTGTTGCGGCAATACAAGGCGCAAGATCCGAACCTGCCGGTGATCGTCAAGGCCGATGCCTCGATCCAATATCAGCGCGTCGTTGATGTGCTGGATTTGCTCGGTAAGCTGGAGATCACGCAACTCGGCCTGGTCACCCAGCGCATCGTGAAGTAGCCCGTGGTACGCAGAAAAATACAACAATACTGGCCTCTGGCAGCCGCTAGCGCGGTCGTGGTGCTGGTCGCAGTAGGACTATTCCTGTTGATTCGCTCGGTGTTGGGCAATAAGGACACAGGGGCGAAGCGCCAGATCGTGCAGACCATTCAGCTTATCCGGCCGCCGCCGCCGCCACCGGATGTACCGCCGCCTCCGCCGCCCGACAAGGTCGAAGAGAAGCTGCAGCAGAACACGCCGGATAGCCCGAAGGACGCCGAGGCGGATACCAATCAGCAGCTCGGGCTGGACGCCGAAGGCAGCGCCGGTGGCGATGATTTCGGACTGGCCGCCCGCCATGGCGGCAGCGATCTACTCGGCGGCAGTTCGAGCCCGTTCGCAGGCTACGTCAGCCTGGTCCGCGACGCGATACTTGAAACACTGTCGGATGATAAACGTGTCCGTAAAGGCAACTACGCGGTTGTCGTGCGCATCTGGCTGCTTCGCGACGGCAGGGTAGACCGCTACAAACTGGCGCAGGCTACCGGTAATCAACAGCTCGATGCTGCGATAGAGCAGGATCTGGCCCGCGTGGGGCGAGTGCGCGAAGCGCCGCCGCTGGAAATGCCCGAGCCGCTGACGGTGAAAATAGTTTCCAAGGGCTGAGATCTAGTTGCCTGCCGCGCGAAGCGTACGTCAACGAAGCTTGAAGGATCCGCTGGCTGGCGCTGCGGCAAGACACTCCGGCGCCGCCCGGGACCCGGGCGACGGATCATCAATCGTCTGCGAGGCGCGATCGCATTGGCAGGCCGGATAAGGATTAATCGTCATAGGACATGCTGATGCTGAAGCACAGGATTTATGTGGGTTTAATGGCCGCCTTGCTGGTAGCAGCTCAGGGCGCAGCGCAAGCGGACACCGAAGCCCAGTCGCTGGAGGAATTGCGCGATACCGTCGTCAATCTGCTGGATGCGCTAGTCCAGAAAGGCATCATGACGCGCGAGCAGGCGCAGGCCATGGTCAATAGCGCGCAAGCGAAGGCAGCGGCCACCGCCAAGGCCCAGGCTGAACAGGAGGCCGCCGAGCAAAATGCGATCCGGGTTCCCTACGTGCCGCAGATCGTCAAGGACGAGATCAGCAAGCAGGTCGAGACGGAAATTAAGCCGGCCGTCATCGCGGGTGTCGTCGATCAGGCCAAAGCGGAAAAATGGGGCGTTCCGGGCGCCTTGCCGGAGTGGCTGACGAGAATCCGGACCTTCGGCGACGTCACGTTGCGAGCACAGGGCGATTACTTTGCCAGTCACAACCAGCTTGATTATTGGCTGGACTACAATTCAATTAATGCCGCCGGCGGCATCGCTAACGCCGGCGAGGCCGCATTTTTAAACGTCTCGGAAGACCAGGACCGCCTGCGCGTGCGGGCGCGCCTGGGGATCGAGGCGACCATTTCTTCATGGCTGACGGCGGACATTCACCTCGCGACCGGAACGCTCACCGATCCGGTCTCGCAGTGGCAGACCCTGGGTCAGGGTGGTAGTCGCTACCCGATAGGATTCGACTGGATATTTTTACGAGCCGAAGAGAAAACCGCCAGTCAATTTCCATGGCTGACTGTGACCGGTGGTCGCATGCCGGACCCGTTTCTTACCCCGACAAATCTCATTTATTACCAGGATTTGGCCTTTGAAGGCGTCGCGGCGACCGAACGCGTGGGTTTCGGTGACGGTAGTGCGGGCCAGTCCAATGTCTTTGCAACGATCGGTGCGTTCCCGCTTCAGCAGATTGAGTTTGCCAACGCCGACAGCAAGTGGCTGTTAGGTGGCCAGCTGGGAGTCAGCCTTCGCGGTGGCACAGACCAAAAGCTGACCCTGGCTGGTGCCTATTATGATTACTTGCACGTCACGGGAGTGATGAATACGACCGATAGCGCGTTCTATAATTTCACGGCGCCGGAATACATTCAATTCGGCAACACCTATTGGCCCATCAGCAACAACCCGACCAACCCGAACGTCAATCTCTTTGCTCTGGCAGCGCATTTCAAACTGGAGAACTTTGCGCTGAAATACGAGCTGCCCATCGGCAGTCGCAGCCTCGGTTTGAACTGGGACTGGGTCCGCAACGTTGGCTACAACGTGAACGACGTGTTTGCGTTGACGGGCATCTCCCAGGCGAAGAGAAATGTCGGTAGTCAGGAAGAGCTGACCTTTGGCGACCCGGTGGTGGCAGCCCCAGGTCACTGGCGTGCGCTGGTCGGATACCGTTATCTGGAGCGCGACGCTGTCATCGACGGCTTTACGGACTCCGATTTTCACCTGGGCGGTACCAACGCGCGCGGCTATTACATTGCTGGGGAAGTGGGAGTGGCGCCCGGCACTTATCTGCGGGTTAAGTATTGGAGCAGCGACATTATCGACGGCGCGCCGTACGGCGAGGACACCGTACAAATTGACATTAATAGCCGATTCTAGGAGGTTCTTTATGACCCTGAGTCGAATCGCGACCGCATCTGCAGCTACCCTGCTGGTAGCTGCGCTTATGTCCGCGCATGCGCAACAGCCCCGCTCCGGCGGCGACTCTGCCCGCGCAGCGCAGCAGCTCCAGCAGCTGGCGACCGAGCGCGCGGAGTTAAAGGATCAAAACGCCAAGCTACAGCAGCAAATCGATGATCTGAAGAAAAAATCTGATAGCAGCAGCTCCTCGGCAAAATCATTGCAACAGCGCGTCACGGAACTTACCGCTGCAGCCGCCCGCTCCGAGGCAGATAACCAGCAGAATGCGCAAGCTCTGGAGAAGAGTCGCGCGCAGCTACAGGAGCTGGTCGGACGGTTTCGCGAAATGGCGCAGAATCTGAAGAATGCTGAGACGGAACGCTCCGATCTCACTGCGCAGCTCAACACCAAGAACCGCGAATTTTCGAGCTGTGTAGACCGGAATATCGGCCTGTACACCGCTGGCATCGAGGTCCTGAATCGAATGGAGCATCGCGGAGTTTTCACCAGCATTTCGGAAAAAGAGCCCTTTACACAGATCCAGCGCACGCGCATGGAAAATCTGATCGATGAATACCGTCAACGGATGGATGAGCTGCGCTTGCAAGGCCAGCAGGGGAGTGCGCCAGGATCGGGTCCGTCACCGGCCGCGGGCGCGGCCACAAAGCAATAACAACTTAGGAACATTGCCTCAGTGACGCACGCCACCCGTGCAGCCGGCCGGGCTTGGCCCCGTCAGGCTCTGCCCACAGCAGTGGCGAGCCTAGTTGGGCTCGGATTACTGCTGCGTGCCGATTATATTGTGGCAGGAAGTTTTGGCTCGGAAAGCGCCGTGAGTCTCGCATCCGAGTACAGCTCAAATCCGTATCTGCTGACCAGCGGCCCCCGCGCTGCCGAATCGGTCGCATTTCTGGCAAACCTGCCAGCCACCTACACCGGGGATGAGACCAGCTTCGATCTGGATCCGCAATTTCGATTTGCCCAGACCCACGGCGTTTACGCGTTGCTGTCAGATTATCAATACGTCGACACGCTTTGGAAGCTCCTCAAGGAGCGCGATTTACTTTCAATTAGCGCCGACTGGCATCGGGATTCGACGCTATACAACGAATTTGAGAATGGCGCACTGGCGGGGACCAGCCTGCACCGGTTGGAGGCGCTGGCATCCGTGAATTGGAAACACCAGCTGTCTGAGCGCAGCGACGCGCAGCTGGAAAGCTCGGTTGATCAAGTGTTATACGGTCGTAGCGATCTCAATACGCTTTCGAATTTCCAATATGTGCAGGAGTTAGCGACGTATGAGCGCTTCGTGACACCGCTTACCCAGATGACAGTTGGCGCTGGATTCGGTCGTTTCGATGTGCTCGACCAGAGTTTTCACACCGACAATGCTTTCGTGCAGGTCGGAATCAAGCGGGCGTTGTCAGAGCTCTGGACACTGACCGGGCAGGTCGGCTATTCCTCGCTCAAGTCGATTACGAGGGTACCTGAATTGGTGGTCGTTCCCTACAACGGCGGCTTCGAGATTGTTGAGGAGGACGTCGCCGTTGATACGACTGGAGCCAACGGTAGCTACGCTGGCGCGCTTGCGCGCAGCGGCGAGCGCTGGACGTTGGAACTTTCAGCGTCGCGTGCGTTAGTGCCAAGTGGCTTGGGCGGGCTGCTGGCCGAGGAAGATCTCAGCATGAAGGCGACGCGAAAATGGACTGAACGGTTGGGCATTGCGGTAACAGGGCACCAGGCGCGCCTGTCTGATACGCTCGGCCAACTCTTGCTAGGTGAGCAGCAGTATTATGATATTAGCGTCGACGCCAATTGGCTGTTGGCAGAGCATTGGACAATGGACTTTAAGACCTCAGTCGGGAAGCAACGCTTGGGCGCCGGACAGCCATTCTCATCTAATGTCGGGGCTTATTTGACGTTTTCGCGACAGTTCGGTCGAATTCGTTTGCGTTGACGAGAGCGGGCTCGTTAGGTCAGCGAACCTGCACTGGCAGACCAGCGCCTGGTTGCTACTGCGCCGCCCAGTAATGCCAGTCCGCCTAAAAGCAACGGCAGCCCAGCGGGTAGCGGCACTGGCGTGAAGGAAATCGTTCCACCATACGAACCGCCATTGGCTGCGGCCTCGCCGCGGATCTGCAGGATATATTCACCGCCCGTCAGGGCTGTGGGCATGGTGACCGAAAAAGTTCCATTGGGATTGATATTTTCCCATGCATCCACCAAGGTTCCGCCGGCCGGATTACCTACCGTCGGCGGGCCATTGACCGGGTTGCCTGCGTAAACGGCGTAGATAATTCGGACCTGAAGATCGGTAATTCCCGTCGTCGTTCCGCCCATTGATATTGACGGCAGGGCAATCGTGGCCGTCGTGACGGTGGCGCCTGGCGTCGAGAAGACAAAGTCATCCTGGAAATTCCAGGGCGTTGTGATATACCCAGTGCCGGCGGTAGCGTCGAAATTCACTCCAGTTTGCTGCTGCCCCGGCCCGTTAAAGGCGTCACCCAAGGTCAACGTGTCCGTCGGAGAAATACTGCCGTTGGCAGCGAGCCCGCTCAGGACATAGGTGTAGTCGCCGGTGGTGGGGCTAGTCACCGTGTCGCTCACGTTCAGCGTGGTCTGAGCCGACGCGGTAGAAGCGCCGACGGCTGCCGCCGTCAATATCGATGCCAGTACAATAATCGGTCGCGTTAATTCCATTGTGGCGAAGCTCCCGAATTGCTCGTCGCGGAGCGGCCGAGCGGTAACTAGCGCGCGGCTCGCGGCTTCGCAGCAATCTAGACTATTACGCGGGAATGTATCCAAGGTGTGCAGCGCGGATGAACATTTCGCGTCACTCGATTGGCGTCAGCGCTCTGAATACGTTTGTAGCAAAAATGCGCCACAAATCAGCGGCAAGTGAGCGCGTGCCGAAGGCGCTTGTGTTGCAAGTGCATTTCACCATTAAGTAAAAAGATGTTCACATCAACTTCTTTTGTATTACGTAGTTGCAACCAAAAGTTAAAGAAAAGTTCACTTGCCGGATACTCAGCCTGGTAATAATTGCTGGCGACGGATTTGTATCGGCGCTACATCCACTGACGTGCGGTGTCGGGCCGTTGAAGAGGTCGTGATTCGAGGCTTTTCGCGGAGGTCGACCAAGCGCAGATCGCTTCGCGCCAAGGAGTTATTAGCGCCTCAATTGTGAGGACGGCCAAAAAAAGAGACGCGGGCCGTCTTGGGTTTGATAGGCAGGTTCAACCGGCGGCGGGGGCTGCGAGCAGCACCCTGCACGGGGGCGTTGGCGTCGAATTGTCATAAAGTCTTCAAGAGGGTGACACCGCAGTGCTGGAAGATCCGTCCCCACAGAGGGGATGAGATCAGCCAATGCGTCTAGCCGTGATCCATTTGGAGGCTTCGAAGTATTGGGCCGCGCCTCCGACGCGCGACCACGATGGCGTAGCGTCGATTCCGGCGGGCGCCCAAGCCAAATCATCTTCGCGGCCAGCACATGTGCCCAGCGTGTCGGCCACCAAACCTTCGCTGATTCACGGTAGCGGAACTGTCGGCCCTGCAGCTTCTGTTGATGGTGGCGCTGCGCTGGATATCCGCGCTGAGCAGCACTCGCAACGCAGACCCATCCATCAACTTACATCTCAATCCGTGACCGCGGCGGCATTTTATTCCGCGCATCTGAGCGAGTGGAGTCGCTGTCACTCCGGGGCCGCAGTGCCGCCAAAAATAGAAAGGGGTCATTAGTGAGCAATCTGAGCCGATCCGGATCCAGCAGTCGCAAGCAGGCTGTCTCAATACGCATGAGCCGAGGAGACGTACGGCACATCAAGGGACTGGCTGAGCGGCTAGGGGTCCGCGATTCGGACGTGATTCGCTTCGCCATCAAAATAATGTTGTCCAAGCTCGCGCCACTGCAGGATCCGGCAGTGAAGGGTCGCGGGTTGGTGCCGGTATTTGTCGAGTCAGGATCGGAGCTCATGCGCCACTTTGAGTTGGACGCGGGCCGACTCGCCGCAATTCTCAACGAAGGCGTGGAGGAAAACCGCCGTGTCGATCCCGAGGATATTCAACTCATCGCGATGAGCGGGGTTCAGCGTTCCTATCTGAAGTTGCGCTTCGCGGGTCTTCGGCGCGTACAGGACTCGGAAGGCGGCAAAAAACTAAACAGTAATGCGAATAATGGCCATTCGAGTGAGCAGGACGCAGCAGAGGGCGATCAGCTCGAGCAATCATTGCGCCAGTACCTTTATGAGAAATATTTGTTCGTACGACCTGCCGATGGCCTGAACCAGCGCGCGAGTGACGTATGAAATCAGGAATGCGCTATCAGCTTGCTGGTGTTTTGGCGCTGATCCTCGCAATGCAAACCGCCCAAGCATCATCAATGAGCAGCGCACCGACTTATAGTGCCTCGCTACTTTTTGACGCTTCGGTACTAGTGCAGGGCGACAGCGCCACTGTCGATCCCCTGCAAATTCCTGGTGCGGGTGAGTTGTTCTTGACCGTAACCGATCTTGATTTTCCGACCCCGTTTGCCGCCTTGAGCTTTTCTATAGCCGATGCCGCCGGCGGCTCATTGGCTACGTCGGCTGGAGCTGGAACCTTGACTTTGGAGGTTTCCGGACCGATGACGCTTTATGCCGATGTGTTTACGACACCTCAGGGCAGCACCGATCTGGGCCTTTATAATATAAGCGCCACTTTTGTCAGCGCTACGCCGGTTCCCCTGCCGGCCTCCGGGCTGTTGCTTGCTGCAATGGTCGGCCCGGGTGCACTGCTGCTTCGCGCGGCGCGTCGACGCGCTGACAACTGTAATACTCGCCATGCCCTAATGCGGGCTTGCTCGTAAGCCCAAGCCCCGCGGAGTAGCAGGGGCAGCGCATCGACTTGACATAACGGTAAGACGATATGCGTACATTTGTATCTCTTTTTATTAGCCTTTGTGGGCTCGCTGGTGCAGCGTCGGTTGGCGCTGCTGATAGCTACCTGCTTCAGCCTGGCGATGTGCTTACCGTAGCGGTCTGGAAGGAGACCGATCTGACCGGCGAGGCATTGGTGCGGCCCGATGGCGGTATTTCGCTGCCGCTGGCCGGCAATGTCGACGCGGCCGGCCACACAACCGACGAAGTCCGGTCGGCAATTGTCGAGCAACTGCGAAAATACATTTCGGATCCCGTGGTCACGGTCAGCGTGAAGACCGCGGCCGGCAACCAGATTTTCGTAATTGGCAAAGTCAATCGGCCCGGGCAATACCCGATGATCCGCCCGGTCGACATCATGCAGGTGCTGAGCCTCGCTGGCGGTACGACGCCCTTTGCCTCACTTAATGATATCCATGTGCTGAGACGACTGGGGGAGCGCGAGGTGGCGATTCCGTTTCGGTACGTTGATGTTGAGCGCGGCCGCAACCTTGATCAGAACATCGTGCTCAAAGGCGGCGATACGGTGGTCGTGCCTTGAAGGTGCGACGACCTGGCAGGCTGAACGATGCCGTCACCGACAGGCGCGGTCAATGCGCACACACATTCGATAGTTGAACAAAGAAATGTCGAGAATCATGAATCAAACCATCGCCGCAGCACCGGTGAATCTCGCCGATCGATGGCATGCATTGCTCCGCCGCCGCTGGCCCGCTTTGTGGGTATCGCTGGCAATTTTGCTTGTCGCACTTTCGGCCGCATTGCTGTGGCCCGCGACCTATCGGTCAACTGGAACAATCCTTATTGAGCAGCAGGAATTGCCGGTCGACCTGGTGCAGTCCACGATTACGAGCTACGCCGACCAGCGTATTCAGGTCATCAGCCAGCGCGTGATGACAACGGAGAATTTGCTGCGCGTCATTCAGCGCTACGACTTATATCCGAGGCTGCGCAAAAATGAGCCGCGTGAAGTGCTTTTGGAGCGAATGCGTCAGGATGTCCATTTTCAGATGATCAGCGCCGACGTCATGGACCCCCGCCAGGGCCGGGCAACCAAAGCCAACATCGCCTTTGCAGTCAGTTATGACAGCGGCAGTCCAGAACTTTCTGCTAGGGTAGCAAACGAGCTCATTTCGCTTTACCTGGACGAAAACGTCAAATCCCGGCGCCAGCTGACGGCCGATGCCGAGACGTTTCTCGACGATGAAGCCAATAAGCTGAGTAAAAACATTGATGATTTGCAGGCAGCCATCGCCCGGTTCAAGGATAAGCATATTAATACGCTGCCGGATCAGGCGGCACTTAATAGTCAGCTGTTAAACCATACGGAAGAGGAGCTTCGCGATGTGGATACGCAGCTGCGCTCGTATGATCAGCAAGCGACCTATCTCGAGGCTCAGCTGGCGCAGATCAGCCCAAGCTCGCAAGTGTATACGTCGACTGGCGAACGCGTGCTGTCGCCCGCCGATCGACTGAAATTTCTGCGCACCGAATACGCCCGCATCAGTGCCATTTACGGACCTAATCATCCGGATGTACTGCGGACCAAACGCGAAATCGACGGACTGGAGCAGGCGGCCGGCAACGTCGATTCCAGTAACGATCTTGAGCGGCAGCTTCAGGACGCGCGAACGCAGTTGGCGGCGGCGAATCAGCGTTACGCGCCTGATCATCCGGACGTAGAACGGCTCCAACGTCAAGTGGACGCACTGACTCGGTCGATTGCTGAGCTGCCGGCCACGCAGACCGCGCCTGTTTCCGCTACACCAGATAATCCTGCTTACATACAGGTTAAATCGCAACGCGAAGCCGCGGCAGCGGAGCGCGCTTCGCTCGAGAAAAAGCGCACTGAGCTGCAGGGAAAAATTTCTGAGCTTGAGGGGCGGCTGGCTGCTAGCCCGGCAGTGGAGCGGGACTACCGCGAACTGCTACGTGAGTACGAAGGCGAACAGGTAAGTTATCGCGAAGTGCGGCAGAAGCAGGTGTCGGCCCAACTAGCTGAGAATTTGGAGGACGAAAAGAAAGGCGAACGCTTCACATTGATCGACCCACCGCTGGTGCCTGAGGAACCTGCAAGCCCAAACCGCTGGTTACTTGCTGGATTTGGTTTAATTATGGCGCTCGCGGGAGGTATGGGCACAGTGCTCGTGCTCGAAAATCTCGACCGCAGCGTGCGAAATCGTCGGGATCTTGAGTCTCTGCTAAATGTGCCGCCGCTGGCTGTGCTGCCACGAATGCTGACGGCCGCGGATCGCGCTGGGCAACGGCGGCTCCGGCGGCAGGTGATGGCCGGGGCTATTGGCGCCCTGGTGGCCGCTCTGATTTTGGCCCAAGTGTTTTACCGGCCGCTGGACGTACTCTGGACGATAGCCTTGCGCAAGCTTGGTGTCTGAGCAAAAAGAAAAACATGGATAGCAAAGTGCGGACAATTGACCCAACTCGGTTGGATCGTGACCGGCGCTCAGAGCCAAGCGTTATTGCAGCGGCCGATGGATCGGTCGTCGAAGCCGCTGGACTTGCCGATACCGTCGTATATCACCATCGAGTCATTAATCTCGATCCAATACGGCGCGAGCGTGAGCGCATCCTGCCGCCCGGAGTAGGATCCGGGCCGGCTGGTGGCGCCTACAAGATGTTGCGAACTCAAGTGCTGCGCCGACTGCAGGAGCTGGGAGCCAATTCACTGGCAGTGCTTAGCGCCTCTACTGGTGAAGGCAAAACACTGTCTGCTATCAATCTGGCAATAACAATCGCCGCAGATCACGGTCATACCGCCTTACTGGTAGACCTTGATCTGCGCAACCCGAGTATTCATCGGCGTCTTGGTTTTGATCCCAAGCTAGGCATCGAGGATTGCCTGGAGCAGCGAAGGCCGATCTATGAAGCCATGGTCAAGGTCGCCGGCTACGAGCGTCTCACAGTATTGCCGGCTCGATTACACGTCGAATTGTCTTCGGAACTCATCGCGACCCAACGCATGGGCGAGTTGATACAGGAGCTAAGGGCGCGCTACGTTAACCGCATCTTGATTTTCGATGTGCCGCCTGTACTGCTAGCTGACGACGCACTTGCGTTGTCGCCTCACGTGCAGGCTGGATTATTTGTGGTCTCGGAAGGCAAGACCGTGCGCGAGGAAATAATACGCAGCATGGCATTGCTGCAAAATCTTCCCATTGTCGGCACAGTGCTCAATCGTTCGCGCGAGAGCGTGGGCTCCTACTATTGATCCGCTCAGCGAGCCGTGCATGAAGTGTCTATGCGGAGGCTGAGGGGATCGAGTTTAACGTGATCACTGCGGGCGCCTGCGCAGGGGTTGGCCTACCGTGCCCATGTCGTGTTGGCCGCTTGCAGACCGCGATGGCCAGAAAGTAGCTCACTGCGCGCACTGTTTCTGTTGTGGGCCATGACATCCGAAGGGAACACGGGCACGGCCGCCATGCCTCGGCCAAAGAAGTTGCCATCGTCACTCAATTGGCCCCAGTCTACAGGTACTCTATCTATCGAATACTTGCAAAGCTCAATGAGGGTCCATATTCGCCTGCCACCTAGCGCCCCTGTTACGCGGATTAAACAACGGCTTTCGTGATGGCGGCAGCCAATCCATTGGCGGCATTTTGAAAGCTATAAGGTTTCACCAGAATTCGAGCCTGTTCCGCCATGCGCCTGTGTAGTGACTGATCCAAGAGTAAGTTCGATGCCACGTCAATCCAAGCCGGCAACTCCAGTTCGCGAACATAGCCGTTGACATTATCTCGAATTAGCTCACGGGCCGCTCCCGCTTGCGGGGTAATAATGACAGGGAGGCCTGCCTCGCACGCTTCGTTCGCAACGACCCCCCAGGTATCCATAGACGTCGGAAAAAGAAATACACGGGCGCTGACAAGCCATGCCGGTATTTCTGCCTGCGTTACGTGACCGGGCATCCGGAGTTCAACCAGGGCGGAGGCCTTATCAGCCTGCTCTTGCAATTTACTCTTCAGGGGGCCGTTACCCAAAACTCCCAGGGTAATGCGTCGTCCGATGCTCTTGGCGACGCCCTTTGCGACTTGTAAGGCAAAAAACGGATTCTTCCCTTCGACAAGTCTGCTGGAGTAAAGGAAATCCAAGCCTGGGGAGCAAGGCGTAACTCCCGACCATTGAACTGATTTGTTGGCACACAGCGGTGACAGAAAAATCCTATCTTCCGCCACGCCATAACTCTTAAGCAACGCGCGGCCACCTTCACTCGCCACCACGAACGCACTGCTTCTGCCAAATACAATATTTCGAGCAAGCCTGTGAATTTTAGAGAGGCTAACCTCCGTCGCCAAAGTCCCATCAGTCATTACTATGTGCGGGCGACGGAATAGCTCCGTATACGCGAACGCGTAAAGATGCGTTGGATTAAATCCGGTAGTTATTGCAACATCTGGCCTAAAGGCGCGAAAGGCGGCGAAAATCTCCAGGTTATTGTGTATGAATTTTCCATTCCTGGAAATGACGTGGGGTCGCAAGACTGTGTGAGGATGCTGAAATTCAGGCAGCTCCCACTCTCTGTCAGCTTCCCGAAAAGCAGAGTAGAACACTCGCAAGTCAAAGGCCTCGTTCAAAGCGAGTAAATTCAATACCGGGACCCGGTACGGAGTTGGTGTATTTGTAACCAAAGCGACACGAATTGGGGTGACGCGAGCGGGAGATCGAGTGCGCAGTGCTGCGCTGACATCTAGAGTCACCATAGGATGTGTCGCATGCGACGTGAGCACCGAAGCATGTCGTGGAAGCAGCTTGAACAATGGAAATTGCCAATCATGTGAGCAAATTTGGAATCCGGTGATGGCTTGACGGAGTCTGATCGCCATCGCTCGGAAGGGCATTCGATTCAAAGGTGCTGGCTTTAGCGGCAGCCGCAATGAGTGCGAATACGTAAATCCCGAAGGCGCTTATATAATCGAAGGCGTTGTCAGTTGAGCAATAAAGCAAATAGGTGACGAAACTGCCCATTGCAGCTAAAGCAAACTCGCGCCGAAGTGGGTCTGCGCACTGGATTCGGTAGAGATGAATATTCCGCAGGTAGGAGAGCGCGGTGGCGACAAACAGGAATAATCCAATCAAGCCGACTTCGCACAGTAGGCGGACATATTCCGAATGAGCCACAGCAGTGCCGTGCGCGGCCTGGCCATAGAAGAAATTTTCAGTCGCTCCAACTCCGGAGCCCCTTATCGGGTGGGGTGAGTAGAACCGGTTTAGCATTGAATCCCAGAGCTCAAATCTCCCGGAGCCGTTTACTTTCGCGAGCGCATCCGCAGGATCCGAAAGAAGACCCTTCGCGTTCGTGTCACCAAAAAACATTCGGCGCCGGAAGGTCTCATTCAACAGCAGCATCGCTGGCAGACCGAATAGACCGACGACGGGTCCAAGAAAGCGCCACAATCCTCGTGCGCCAATAAATAGGATTACGGAAAAGCCGACATAAAGTGCCGCGAGGCTGGTTCTCTCAAACGCGCCCATTACAGCCATCGCGCTCAATAATGTAAGAAATAACAATTTAGGTTTCGGTTTGCACAGGTATGCCGAAAGAGCCAACATCGCAACGGGCAGCATATGCGCCGAAAATACCGCGGGGCCCATACTTGGTGGGCCCAAGCCTGACATTCCGGTTGCTTCTCCATTTGGGCCGGAATTGAGGCCGGCGACTTTGGCTACAATTGCCATAAGTACGAGAATTACTCCACTGCCTAAGATGGCGCGCCGTATATTCTTGAGGTCTTGTTCGGAGTCGAGGTTCGTAAGAACGACGATCATGAACAGCAGGGGACCTAGTAACTTTAGTAGCATGCGCAAGCCGTACGCCGCGCTAGGGGCATATACGAGCGAAACTGCGCAAAATAAAACGAAGGCGGCATGCCACTTGTATGGCCGCGCTTCCGACAATGCGCGGTCAAGTCGGGGCATAACGCTTATAAGACAAGCGAGCATAAAGCCAAAGTATTGCATCGAAATTACGTTGAGAGGCCCAATTGGTGTGTTGTATACGATTTGGGAATCCCAGTTCCAGGTATAGGGAATACACTGAATCCAGAGAGCGTAGCTCATGAATCTGGCCGGAGCCGCCGCGGCGACACCGATTTGAAATAGAATGAGCAATATGGTGGCGGCTAGCATCGGTTGATGTGAATTTGCTGGAATCCGGTCTGGTGTGGCACGACAGGGCAGCGGGCTAAACGAGCCCGCATTCAACGGTAAAAAGCCCGCTTAACGTGTACTGTCGCTCACTCATATTGTACGCAACTATCTTAACGGTATCGTCTGCACTTACGTGGGCGCTTAGCTGGGTACCGCGCGGGTCGGAGTTAAATGTAACCCGGGCCCAATACCTATTTGGAGCTACTCCGGGGACTTCGACGTTAGCGCTACTCTGGGCATGCGCATCCAGGTGCATATTCAACATGCAAGTATTTCCAAGGTTGCTTTGTGCGAAGCGAACTCGACTGCGCCAGCCCGGTACTCCGGCGAACCGCGCGCGTCCACTTTCGGTCAGATTTGGTGTGAGTCCGTAGAACGCAACGGGGCCTGCCGGAAGTGCGTATACGTAGGCGGCAGTCTGCGCCGTGTCTCCCCAGCTGGTACCAAAGGAGTTGAAGTTCCGAGTAGTTTCTCGAATGGCGCAGCCTAAACCGGAGGATGCGCAGTCGATTCTTCCTCCAAAAGTATTAAAGTGGGCCGAGTCATCATCGGCGCTCAGGTTGCAGTTGACGCCGAACTGGCCGGCTCGTTCGGTATAAGGAAGCAGGAAGTCCACCTGCCCGCCCTGCCACTCGAGAAGTATTTGATAGTTCTCCAAGTCGGGCACTATGAATCGATGGGAACCGCAACCCTTCGCTGCCAATATCGCCACAGATGATTGATCTGTGTCATTCCGAACAATTAGATTCTCCCAGACAATGTTGCCGCTCGGCCCGTGCCCTCCGTCATCCTTGCTGCCAAGAAGGAGAATTGCAGCGCGCTTTATCAGACTTTGTGCATTGTGAATGCGAATATTTCTTAAGGAGACAGAATAACTATTGTCGACGGAAATCAGAGATTCTGGTGCAGGACCTTTTGGCCAAATCAATAGATTTTCAATTGAACAATGAAAGCTCGAAGTGTTTCCGCCTACAACGAATGCCGCGCATCCGTACGGCTCAATGCGGCAACCAAAGCTAGTGCTGCGTGCCGATCCTATAAAAGCAGTATTGGATGGAATCTGAAGCGGCCGAGTAGTTCGATACGATCCGGGCGGCAGTCGCACTGGTCGCTGCGCATGTGAACCCGCAGAAATGGCTGTCTGGAGGGCGGTTGTATCATCTGCGATGCCGTCGCCAATCGCACAGAAATCCCGTTTGACGTCGTATTGTGTATGATCGTCCGCTTCCAGAACCTTCGCCGGTACGCAAGGATTCCCGGCATTTGCACCTTGTGGGTATGTGAGAACGGTAGCCCCAGTCGCGAGGCCGATAAGAAGATTCCGCTTCTCCATGCTTGTCAATCCATCACTCACGCTGACCTCCAAGAGGCATGTTACGTAAAGCTACCCGGTGGCACGACAATTACTAATGCGCCGTAAGAATTGCTTTTCTTAAGAAGTTGCTGGTCTCGGGAGTAGACGACGAACAAAAGCGAATAGGTCAATGATGCCAACGACGCGTGCAACCCACACGTGAATTGCGATATATGCGAAAAAAAGCAGGGCGAGCGCCGTCGGGTTATCGCGGTAAGAAAGCGATAAAACTAGATAAATTACCGAGGGGAGGGCGAATCGCACCAGCTCGCTTGCACGAAAAAGTTCGAGCTTCGGAAATCGTCGCCGGAAGCGCACCAGCGTTGATGATGTAAATACAAAAAACCCTGCGGAGATTGAAATGCCCACATCTAACTCTGGTGGCAAGTCTTTAAGGAGAAACAATATCAAGGCGCATGTCGCGAGAGTAACGGTTTGAACAGCGCCGCTGAATCTAGACTCACCGGCGGCCAGGAGAGCCTGATACATTACTTCCGTTGCATAGTAGGTTGCGAAGGCCGCAAACATCCACGGAAGCATGGCCACCACAAGGTGATTGTTTGGACCTAACCAATAGGCGACCAACCACGGTGAAAAGCTTATCGTGCACAGAGTTAGTGGGATCAAAACAAGAAGAGCGAACCCAATTGAGGGCCGAAGCATGATGGCCAAGTCAGAGGGTCGACTGGCCAATACAGCAGCTGCAACAAATGTCCCTAGCAAAGGGCTGATTACAGCCGATATAAGCTGCGTGCACAGGCGAAAGCACACTTCGAAATCCGTTACAAGCGCGAGACCAAAGTGCTTACTAAGGAATATTTTGTATAACGGTTCCCGCAAAGAAATCATTATCGCACCAAGATAGACTCCCAAGCCGTACTTGCTTAGTGCTTTGGCGGCGCGTAAATCAAATGACAGGGCACTTAGGCGCAGGTACGGGAATGACCTGACAAGGTGCCGATAAAAAGCCAAAAGAACGATTGCGTTGCCAGCTACGGAAATCCAACCCATGACGTATAGGGAGGGGTAATGCGGTAGAAAAATGAAGATGGCGACCGCGTTAGCCAGAAGCCAGAAAAGCAAGACGTATTGCGTGAACGCTACGCCCTGATGAGTTTCAATTACGGCCTGAAAGGGCATCGCCACAAAGCGCATGCCAAAGCCTATAACGGTTACAAGCACGACGAAGGACGCGGCCCGCTCCATTGGTGCCGGCACATTCATCAACGACACCAAATCGTGCAAGAAAACGACCGTTAGGATAGTCAATGACGCCCACAGGGCGACGTAGACGCAGAGTCCGGTGCCAAGCAGCTTCTGCAGTCGCTCCGGGTTCCGCAGATTTTGTGCGGAATAGAATGACAAGCTGCTCTTTAAGCCGAGGTCAGCGAGACTAATGATTCCTATTATCGTTGCATTAAATGACCAAATTGCAAATTGCTCGGCGTGGAGATACTTCAGCGTAAACGGTGTAAGCAATAAGTAAATCGGTATCGCGGACAAAATGCGGAGCATCGCAGCACGCGAGCCACCGAAGAAGCCTTTCTGCACTTCGTGGAGTTCATTTGAGTCGGATGCCAGACGCTCAGGCATGCTGGGCTTGCGAACGTGATCCACTGGCTAATTGTCGGGCTGCTGTTATTGCTTGGTGGTAGCGATCGGCGTAGCTCTGTGAGGAAAACAGAGTTTCCGCGCGTACACGGCAGGCGTGACCCATTCTCGCTCGCAACACTGGATCGCGCGCCAGTGTTTCAAGTCGTGCCGCTAGAACCTCGGGGTCTCCTGGAGGACACAGAAATCCGGTAACGGAATCTTCTATCAATTCCGGATGTGCGCCGGCAGCGGCCAGGACAGGGGGCTTTGATTCCAGCATGGCCTCGACATTTGCTATGCCGAATGCTTCGCCATAAGCGGGGTTGGCATAAACATCTATTGAATCAAAGAACTCGTCGAGGTTGGTTTGGTACCCTTGAAAGTCTACGGATACTTGCAAATGGAGTTGGCGCGCAAGCATTTCCAGCTCAGACTTCAATGGACCATCTCCGATTATCACCAAGCGAGCGTCAATTGCACGATCGCGCAATAGTCGAATAGCCCTTATTAGCGTGCTCTGGTTTCGCCAAACAACGAGTCCGCCGACATGTCCAACCCAGAACCCCTTGGCTTGTGAGCTCAGTGTCGCGCTTCCGCAAGCATTTGTTGCGCGACGTTCTACGGGTAAATAGACCGTCCTGAGCAAGTCGGGGCTAATTCGGTAATGTTGCTCCAGAATTCGTGACGTGTAATTGGAATTGCAGAGTATGGCCCTGGTCCGTTTGACCAGATAACTGAAGGCGAGTCGACCGAGTCGCGCGGTTACAGACTTAGGTGGCAGCGTTGCCGAGCCGTGCTCATTGTGTACAAGGGGTATGCCAGACAGGCGTGCGACAGCGGATCCGCAAATCAATGATCTTATGCAATGGGTGCTTATAACATCTGGCTTTTCTCGTTTGATTACCTGCAAGGCTTTGCTAACAATCGTCACGGGCGAGGTAGATCCGATGACCTGGACGGCGGCGCCGCTTTTTTCAAAATCATTCTGCAGGCGGCCGATCTGCATTGTTAAGTAGGTATGCCTGAGGACCTTCGAATCTGATCGCTTCACCAAATTGAGCTGCGCTCGCGCTGTCCCGCCGATGTCATCCAGCGCAGCGAGCATATGCAACACATGTGTCATAGCTGTGTTTGCAGTCTGCATAGTGATGTGTCAGGCCGATAACTACCGTGCGCTTTTGGCGTGGCTGCGTTTGCCGTCATGTTATTGGCTGCACTAATCCAAGAATTTAAAAAAGCATACACTTAAGATACAGAGATTATCGCCGCAACCAGCAGCTGACATTCGCTGACAAGTATCCGATGGGTTACCGAGCAGCCTTATGCGCCAAAATATGGTGAGCGGAGTTTCGCGGTCCATGGAAAATCACGCGCCGATTACAGCGGTGCGTTCGCCAATGTGCCTGTAGATCTGCTGCAGCGATTCCAGCGCACTGCGCGGGGAATACTGGCGATCAAACAACGACCGATTCTTAAGGCGCATGACCTGCCGGGCGGCGGGATCGCTGAGCAGGGCGGTTGTCACATTTCGAAGATCAGACACGTCGCCCGGTGTGAATTTCAATCCGTGTGTAGGAGCCTCGATCAGTTCGTCCAGTGCGCCGATGGCGCTGACGATCATCGGCGTGCCGCAGGCCAATGCTTCAAGAACTGTATTGGGGAAGCCCTCGTAACACTCCGAGGGAATCAACAGCAGCGTTGCCGCCTGCATCAGAACGGCCACGTCGGAGCGCGGACGAAAACCCTCGAACGTGACCCGTAGGCCTTTGGTTTGGGCGAGCGCTTGCAGCTGGGGACGCAGCGCTCCGTCGCCGACGATCTTGAGTGGGTAGTCGATGCCCTCCCAGGCCCGAATCAGTGTCTCGACGCCCTTTTCAGAACTCAGCCGGCCGACGTAAAGGGCGTACCCGCCGTCCCCGGCGCCCAGGGCGGGTGGATTGATCAGTCCGTTGGCGCGGACCGTTAGGCGGCACTCGGGTAGGCCGCCGCGGACGAAGCGGCGGCGCGCGAATTCGGTGAGACAGATGTAGCAATCCACGTCCTCTCGATAGACGTGCCGCAGCCGATTCGTCGTCAGCATCGTGGCCACCAGCGTTGAAGCGATCCGCGAATTGCGATAACACCGGTGTCGCACCGCCGACAGCAATGAGCCCTCGATGCAGTTCTCACACGGCTTGCCGTCCCGCAACAACAGGCCGCCTGGGCAAATCAGCCGGTAGTTATGCAGCGTTTGCACAACCGGGACCCGATGAGCGCGACAGGCGTAGTACCCGCTAACTGATATCAGCGGAAACGTATTGTGAAAATGTGCGACATCAGGTTTATGGCTTGATAGGAGCTTGGAAATTTCCCGGTAGGTGGATCTAGACCAAAACAACGACAACGACGCTCCTGCACGGGATTTCAAATTTTTCCTAATGTCATCGTTATGGCGGACAAATGTAAGTACTTCGTGACCGCCCTGTTCGAGTAGCTGTCTATCATTTTCGAACGCAATGTCCTCGCCGCTCGGCGATGCGGTCTGGTAGTGATTGTGAATCAGTAGAATTTTCATTGGCTTGGCGCGCAAACAGCCAAGTTATCGTATTTAAGTATTGTGACAGTGAATGTCGTGCGTTTTTCAGTTCGCCGAAGCTAGCCGTATTGGTCCGTCGATTGCCCAAAATCGAGCTTAAACGGTAAGGCGGCTGTCACACCCATGAGATGCCCCTCCGCTAACGTTGAATCTCAGCGGACAAAACAGCTGTGGGCGCGACGTGACCATTCGTGAAAATCATAAGCTGCTAGGTGTCGGTATATCGACCACCCCACTGGCCGCCCTCTTGTCCGAGGTAAAGACCGCGCTTAGTTCGGGTTCACGCTTCGTCATTTCGTGCGCCAACCCTCATTCGCTGGTTGTCGCGCAAGCGGACAAAGCATTTCGCACTGCTTTGCTCTCATGTGATGCCGTGTTGGCGGACGGCGTAGGTGTGGCCTTGGGTTGCAGCCTGGCTGGCGTTAAGCGGGCCCCCCGTATTACGGGGTACGATATGTTCTGCGAGATCATGGCCGAGCTTGAGCGAAGGGGCGGCCGGGTGTTTTTTTTCGGATCCAGAACAGAGGTGCTGGGGCGAATTCAGTCCCGTGTCGGTCACGATTATCCCCATGTAAAAGTCAGTGTGCTGGGACCGCCTTTTGGCATGTGGTCGGATGCCGAGAATGAAGCAATGTTGGCTTCGATACAAAAGGCGGCTCCTGACGTATTGTGGGTCGGGATGACCGCTCCTCGACAGGAAAAGTGGGTATTCGCGAACGGACATAGGTTGAACGTTCCGATCATCGGATCGATAGGTGCAGTATTTGACTATTATGCTGGCACAGTCCGCCGAGCTCCGGCTTGGTACACAGAGCGCGGTCTGGAATGGTTATACCGACTTGTGCGTGAGCCTCGGCGCCTTTGGCGCAGAACTCTACTCTCTGCGCCACGTTTTCTATGGCTTGCACTTCGCCAACGCGTAGCGGCTGACCGCTAATCGTCAATTAGCGCCCGGTCAAATTATCTTCGTCAAATTCTGACGGCGGGCGGTCATCTATTGGCAACGCCGACCGCTGAGCGGTCGTGTCAGCGTCCTGCCACCGCATTAAAGCAGTAACCCAGTTCGCTTTGCATGCGGCGCCTCTCGTGAGGCCGCATATGCATTTTAGTTCCGCTGGCAAGACGGTCCAAGCTGTATCGCTGCCTTGGCCCATACATTGAATTGGGGTAGCCACGTGTTGCTGACGGGTCGTGTAACAAATCCGTCATGATAGGGCACCTATTCTTGCGCGATCTTTCGCGAGGCGTGCTCTCCGCAGTGCAGTGAAAACTACAAGAATAAATGCGGAACAACCGCCTGTCGCCTTCGCATTCTCGAACAGGACTTGGGGCTTGCTGGCGATCTTAGCGGGGCTGCTGTGGCTGGTATTCCATCACGCCATCGTGAATATGGCAGAGGCCTGGACGGTGGCCGAGTCCAGCCATGGCTTCCTGATTCCAATAATTTCCGCTTTCCTCATTTGGCAGCGTAAAGCGGAATTGCGCCAAGTTAAATTTAACGGATCGTGGGCTGGGGTAGGCGTTGTTCTCGTTGGCATCGGCTTCGATTTATTTGGCCGATTGGGCGCGCTTTACTTTCTCGAACACGCTGCTTTGCTGATAGTAATCGCCGGGCTGGTGCTGTCGTTGACGGGTTGGCAGGGATTTCGCTTGCTAGCTGTGCCCCTCGGCGTTCTGGTCTTTATGATTCCTTTGCCGAATCTTTGGCTGAATCCCTTGTCGTCGGAGCTGCAGTTGATTTCGTCTTCCATTGGGGTTTGGTTGATGCGGGCCAGTGGCGTGGCTGTGTTTTTAGAAGGCAACGTTATCGACTTAGGCAGCTACAAGCTCGAAGTTGCTGAAGCATGCAGCGGCCTGCGTTATTTGTTTCCGCTGATGACATTGGCCTTTCTTATGGCGTGCTTCTACCGGGAAACAATTTGGAAGCGTTTGCTCGTGTTTCTGTCGAGTATTCCCATAACTATCATCATGAATAGCCTGCGTATCGCCGCGATAGGAATCATGGTCGATAGATGGGGAATTGGCATGGCCGAGGGGCTGTTGCACGAGGTGCAGGGCTGGATGGTTTTCATGCTGAGTACCGGCATGTTGTTGCTGGAAATCGTTGTGTTGACACGGCTTGGAAAAGCTCGCAATACGTTACAAAGCGCATTCAGCGTTAATCTGCCGCCACCCGTCCCGACAAGCGTTGCACGCCGTCACCGATTGCTCCCGGCATCGCTATTTGCTTCTGGGGCTCTGATGTTGCTTTACGGCGTTGCCGTCACAGCCGTGCCTCGACCGTTACCCGCTTCGCCGCAGCGCGAAATGTTTGTCAATTTTCCGCTGCAGCTCGCTGATTGGAGCGGCAGGCGCCTCGTGATGGATCAGATTTATATCGACGCTTTGAAGTTTGACGATTATTTTTTGGCCGACTACGCCAAGTCCGATTCCGCATCCGTCAACTTCTATGTAGCGTGGTATGACTCGCAAAGCGCCGGGGAAGCCACGCATTCGCCGCGTGCGTGTCTTCCGAGCGGCGGTTGGCGAATCATTGAACTCAAGCGCGCCAAAATCGATCAAGTCAGTATCGGCAGCCAGCCGCTGCAGGTTAATCGGGCGCTCATTGAGCTTGGTGACCGGCAACAATTGGTCTATTACTGGTTTCAACAGCGCGGGCGAATAGTGACCAGTGAATACCTGGTGAAATGGTATTTGCTGGTCGATTCCGTTTTCCGCCATCGGACTGACGGCGCTCTGGTGCGGCTCATCGTTCCCATTTCCGGTGGCACGACGATTGCCGATGCGGATCGCGAATTGCAAGACTTTGCCGCAACCGTCGCGTTGCCCCTGACGAAATTCATCCCGGGCTGAAATGGGCCAACATGCAGACCTTGATGGGTTTTATCTTGGCTATGAGCATCACGATGGTGCTGATGCCCTTGTTGATCCGCTGGGCGGGAGCCTTGGGATTCCTGGACATGCCGGAGGCGCGCAAGGTGCACGCGACGCCGGTACCGAGAGTGGGCGGTATAGCAATGGGCGGCGGTGTTCTTGCGTCGCTGTTGCTATGGGGCGCGCCCACTCGCTCAATGCAGGCGCTACTGATTGGCGTCGCGATATTGCTATGTTTTGGCGTTTGGGACGATCGTCGTTCGCTTAGGGCGGCGCCTAAGTTTTTAGGCCAAGCAATGGCCGCAGCGGTAGCCATTGCGTGGGGCGGGGTTAGCATCGCCACAGTCACGCTGGTCGAACGCATCAGCATGCCCGGCTGGGTCGCTGTCCCGTTGACATTTTTTTTCCTGATCGGCGGCACTAATGCCTTTAACCTTGCCGACGGCCTGGATGGTCTGGCGGGTGGCATGGCGCTGCTGTGCTTTTGCGGCACGGCGTTGTTGGCTTTCACGGTGGGTAATAGCACTGTTGGAACGGCGGCCGTGATCATCATGGGAGCCGATATTGGATTCTTGCGATTCAATACGCATCCGGCTCGTGTCTTCATGGGTGACAGTGGCAGCCAGGTGCTTGGGTTTTGCGCCGCGGTGCTGGTTGTTCTTCTGACGCAAGACCCACAGGTGCCACTTAGTTCCGCTTTGCCGTTGCTACTCTTGGGAATGCCGATAATCGACACACTGATGGTGATGACCGAGCGTTTACTCGCACGAAAATCGCCGTTCATAGCGGACCGCCGGCACATCCATCATCGTTTGTTGTCGCTTGGCTTCGAGCACTGGGAGGCCGTAAGTATTCTGTATCTGTTGCAATGCTGCCTGTTCGTGGCGGCCTGGCAACTGCGCTTTGCTACGGATAGCCGCGTGATCATTGTTTTCGTCGCGTTTGCGGCGATTGTTCTGGGAGCGATAGGGCTGACCCAAAAACTCGGGCTGCAGATCCGTCGGTTGCCGCCGCAAAAGCCGCACGTCGATGTGGGGCCGTTGGCTCGGGAACCCTACGCGCTGCCGAACGCAGCGGCCAGCATTGCCCTGGGCGCTGCGCTCGCCGTCTACGCGGGATGGGTTTTGATTTTCAATGCTGCGCCTTCCGGCGATGTCCGATTATTGGCTTTGGCGCTGGGCGCGACTCTCGCCGTGTTTTTGGTACTGCGTTGGAAACGCGATGAAGTCAGCTGGCCAGAAAAGTTCGCCCTATATTCGAGCGCTGCGCTGGCGATTTTTCTGAGCAGGGCGGCTTCTGTGGGGGGCTACCCGCCATTGATCGAATGCATATTATTTCCGCTGATAGCAGTCGCCGTTGTCATCATTGTTCGCACCTCCGGGGACCGCCCGTTTCAACTTACGCCGCTGGATATCCTGGTTTTATTGGTAGTCATTACAGTGCCAAATCTGCCAGGTTCGGTGGCCAGTGGTCGATCGATGGGCTGGGCGGTCGGTGAACTTGTGCTGTTATTTTATGCACTTGAGGCGGTTAGCTCAGCGTCCGTGTCACGGAAACGGTGGTTGCGCGCAGCGGCCGCTGCCTTCCTGTTCGGGCTCGCCTTGCATACGGGATTTTGAGGCTGAATTCAGGCCTTTTGTGTCACATTGATGTCACGTGTCCGCTCTAAGCTCCGAAGGATCCAGGGGCCCGAGCGGATGAAAATCCGTCCCCCGAATTCGCTCAACGCCGATCGAGATTTCCAGCATGAAGATTCGGATGCACTTGATGTATCTGGCAGGCGTGCTAGTCGCCGCAAGTCTGCTGACTGCCTGCGGAAATGCACAGTCTCGCAAGCTCGGCTACCTGGCGCGTGGCCAGCAGTATTTTGCTGCTGGCAGTTACGATAAGGCTCGCGTCGAGTTTCGCAATGCGGCGCAGATCGATCCCAAGGATGCGTCGGTCCGATTCCTATTAGGACAGGTCGCCGAGAAGACCGGCGACGCACGCGAGGCAGTCGGGCAGTACCGAGCGGCAATAGATGAGAATCCGAAGCTTGCCGCACCACGCGCCGCGCTGGCGCGCCTGTATCTTTATGGTGGTTTACCCGACAAGGCGATGGAAGTGGTCGAAGCCGGTCTGGTGAGCGAGCCAAATAATGCGCAGTTGTTGACGGCGCGTGCAGCAGCACGGCAGCAGCTGGGTGACAAGGACGGGGCTCTGGCCGATGCTCAGAAGGGTCTGCAGCTTGCGCCTGACGACGACTACGCCATCGCATTGATGGCTTCGTTGTACATGCAGCGATCGGATTTCGAAAAAGCAATCGCGGTGGTTAAAACCGGACTGCAGCATCTGCCCAATAGCGTGGATCTGCTCGGCATTTTAGCCGATCTCGATTTGCGAGATCAGCAGCCACAGCAAGCGGAGGCTCAGTTGCGGCAGATCGTCAGCCTCGAGCCAAACGTGCTGGCGCACCGATTTTTGTTGGCGAGATTTTATCTATTGCAAAAGGACCCCGACGCCGCCGAGCGCACCATGCGGGAAGCAGTGGCTGCCTTGCCCGGCAATTCCGAGGCGAAATTGCAATTGGTTGAATTCCTTGCTTCTCAGCGAAGCCGTGAAAAGGCTGTGGCCGAAATCGATCAAATGTTAGCGCGGGAACCGAACAATGACGACCTGCGGGTAGCGCTAGGGCAATTCCTGGCGCAGGCCAGCTTGGATGATCGCGCCGAGGCGGTGTTTCGCGCTGTCATCGTTCATGGCGGCAAGAGCCCTGCGGCGCTGACCGCTCGGGACCGGCTGGCGGCACTTTTGCTGAAGCATAATGATGTGAACGGGGCAAAGAATCAGATCGAAGACGCGCTGAAACAGAATGGCCGCGATAATGATGCGCTTATTTTGCGCAGCAGTATCTCGCTGGCCAGCGGTAACGCCCCGGCGGCAATCGGCGATCTGCGCGCCGTTTTGCGCGATCAGCCTAATTCAGTTCCGCTGCTGCGGGCATTGTCATGGGCTTACACGGTCAACGATCAGCCGGATCTTGCCGAACAGACGATTCGCGACGCAGTTCAAGAATCGCCCAAGGACGTTGCGAGCCGAAGCGAGTTGGCTCGGGTGCTGATCACCGAGCGGAAAATGGATGAGGCCGCAGCACTGCTGCAGCAAATAACCAAAGATGAGCCCATGAATGTTCAGGCGTGGGCGGCAATGTTCGGTGCGCAGATGGGGCAAAAGCGCTATGCGGACGCGCGGGCAACGGCCGCGAGCATTCAAAACCTTAAGCCTAATGTGGCCACGGGATATTACCTTGCCGGCGAGGCCGATCAGGCGAGTGACAAGGCGGATGCGGCTGAGCGGGATTTTGAACAGGCGCTGAAACTGCAGCCCGAGGCCATCGAGCCGCTGAACGCAGTAACGTGGCTTGATGTCAAGCTCAAACAGACGGCGCGAGCAATGCGCCGGGTAGATGGGGTTATAGCCAGCCAGCCAAACAGTGGCGCGGCACGCGCTTTGAAAGGCGAGGTACTGGCCTCGCAGGGCCAACTCAGCTCTGCAATTGCGGCGTTTCAGGATGCGGTGCGCGCTGCACCTGCCTGGGGGCCGGGCTATCAGGATCTGGCAACCGCGCAGCGCGCGGCTAGTCAGAATGATGAAGCGATTCGCACGTTGCAGCAAGGCGTCGAAAAGACGCAAGGCGCGACTGCCCTAATCGAATCCCTGGGTCAGGCTTACCAGCGCGCGGGGCGCACTGATGACGCGATAGCGCTCTATGACGGCGTGCTGGCCAAAAATCCCCAATCCACATTTGCCGCCAACAACCTGGCGATGCTGCTGGTGTCGGCAAAAACTGATTCGGCGAGCCTAGCCCGCGCTCAAAAGCTGGCTGACCAGTTGGCGAATTCCCCGGTCGCCAATGCCATTGATACGCGCGGCTGGGTCAAATTCAAGAGCGGGGATTACCGCGGCGCGGCGTTGCTGCTGCAGCAGGCGGTAGACAAGGCGCCCGACGCCCCGGAACCTCGCTATCACTTGGCCATGGCACAGCTTCGCAGCGGCGCGCAGCAGACGGCAACACAAAATCTCGAGGCGGCACTGCGCTCGCCGCAGCCGTTTGAGGGCATGGACGAGGCGCGCGCGGCCCTAGCCGAATTAAAGAAAGGCACGCCTGCGGGCTAACTGACAAGCCCGATCGTGGGCGTTGGATCAAGAATCAATGCCGCCAGGACTCAGTACGATGGGATTTATCAGTTGCCGGATCGCAGTGACAGGAGCGCTCTGGCTTGTCGGTGCGTATGCAGCACAGGCTCAGGCCTTGTTGGACGAAGTTGGACTGGTGGCTGCGCCGGCCGTAGCGACCGCCCCAGTCCCAGCTGCTCAGACATTCACGGTTACGCAGGCCGGCAGCTATACCGTCACGCTAACGGACCTGCAAGTTCCGGCAGCGTTAACCAGCCTCAGCGTTGCGGTTGCAAGTTCCAGTGCAACAGCAGTGCAGCTGAGCGCGCCCGGCGGCAGCATGAGCAATACCGTGTCTCTCGGTGCAGGTACGTACACCGTGCAGCCGCTGGCCACTGTGGCAGCCGGGTCAGCCGGCAGCTTTAGCGTGCTTGTGACCCCGGAAGGAAGCAACACTGCGACTTTTCAAAACGTCTGGGCCATCGCCGCGCCAGGGGCGGCCGGCCCGGCCGGGCAATCGTCGCTGAGCACTACCTTCACTGTGACTGATCCCGGTAACTATCAGTTAACGGTCACCGACCAGGCATTCCCCGCCGCTTTGAGTTCACTGGAGCTGATTGTGTTGCCCCAGGGCGGCGTGACGCCCGTAGCTCCGACGCCAATCGATGTGACTGCTCCAATCGCAATTTCTCAGCAGTTAGTTCTTGGTGCCGGGAATTACGACTTATTTATAGTCGCCCAGGCGCAGGGCGCGGCGTTAGCCGGGCTTTACAGCGTACAGATCAGTGGTGGCGGATCCGGCAACAGCGTGGCCTACGCTGCAACCCTGCCAGTCGGGCAGTTGACCGCGGCTGGCAGCTTTACGGCGCCAAGTGCCGAGTCCGTGTCGATTCAGCTCAACGATTTGGGGTATCCAGCTGGTCTCGCCGGACTCCAGGGAGTAGCCGTGCAGGGTGCGGCCCTCTTGGGGTCAATGCCTGCTGCAGGTAGCTTCCAGTTTCCGGCGACGGCTGGCACCGGACAGATTTACGTGAGCGCGCAACCGGCCGCATCGGGCGAAGGCAGCTATGCTGCATACGTTTATGATGCCAGCAGTACGTTGCTCGATACGGCGCAGCCGGTGGTCGACAACAGCCACTTCGGCTATGCGTATTCCACATCGCTCGCGGCCGGCGGCGCCTACCAGTTCAGCGTTACTGATTTTCAAATCCCCGTTAGCCTGGCCTCAGTGGCCGCGGTGACAGAGCAAACCGGAGCTTCCGCCTCCACTGGCATAGGCCCTTCGAACATTAACCCCGCCGCCGGTGCGTTCAACATGGTGGTGTTCGCGCAGCCGCAAGCGGCGAGCGCGGCCGGCCTGTTTGGCATCGAGCTGTTGGTAGAACCGTCCGGCAATCCGGCCTATGAGGCCACGCAGGGCGTTGGAGCGGCATTTCAATCGCAATCAGTCGACATTGCGGCGGCGGGGTCTTATCTCTTAACGTTTGCTGACCTCGGGTTTCCGGCTGATTTCAATCAGATTTGGCTGATCGTCACGCAGGGCCCATCGGTAGTGGGTCAAGTCGTTGGCGGCGGAAGTGTAATTTTCAATGTCACGACACCCGGCACATTTGTACTTAATGTTCTCGGCCAGACCGGGGCGGGCGTAAATTACGGTCTGTATGGGCTCGATTTGGCAATAGCGCCGCCGTTGCCAACCATTACTTTGACTGCCACTCCGGGCAGCATTATCTCCGGCCAGAGCGTCACGCTGAACTGGAGCACCACAAATGCAACGAGTTGTACGGCTTCCGGGGGCTGGACGGGAGTACAGATGACGTCCGGATCTCAGGTCATCGCGGCGTTGACTTCGACGACAATGTTCACGCTAGGCTGCAGCGGCCCGGGCGGCGTCTACAGCCAATCGGTCACGGTGACAGTTACCGCCGCGCCGGCCGCCAATAGCGGCGGCGGCGGCATGGCCCCTTATGAATTGCTGGCATTGGCGCTTATAACAATGTTGGTAGCGCGGCAAAGGCGTGCCCCATCGTATCGCGCCTAGACGGGCCACAAGCAAGCCGCTGCCGTTCAAATCTGTGCAAAGCCGCTTCGTGATACTGCGGAACGCAGGCGCCGGACGGTTTGCCCGCGGGCGATAGGATCGGTTTTGGCTGCGTCGGCAGTGCAGGCAGCGATTTTCTGCAATATTGCCGGAATCTCATAAACGGCGCGGTTCTCAATAGCGGCAAGGCTGGCCTGGTAGCGCGGCAGATGCTCGGTCACCTGGCGCACCGCAGCGCCTATATGCCGCAAGCTTTTAATGACGACGCCGACATCCTGTTCGGTGATCCACGTCGCGTTGTAAATTTCCTGCGGCATGGTCCAGGCATTAGATTCGACGATCACGGGCAGCCGCATCGCGACGGCTTCACTGATGCTTCCTGGGCCAGGTTTGCCAATGCAGAAATCAGCCAGCGACATGTAGTACGGAATCTCGGTCGTAAATTCCACGACCAGGCGCGGCGCCGATGATGGCATTTTGCGCAATTTCGCTGCCAAGCCGTGGTTGCGGCCACATATCAGAATCAGCTGTGTGTCACTCAGGCAGCGCGCGATGCGGCGCATCTTGCTGGATCCGTGGCCCCCGAAGATTACCAAACCCGTCGGCCGGTTCGGGTCCAGATTAAGTTTGAGCCGCTCCGCCGCACGATCGGGCGGATTGGCGCGGTAGAAGTTCGGGTGCAGGATCATCCCCGAGGTTTGGTAAACGCGTTCCGGTGAATGACCGGTCGCCATGGCCTGTTCGGCTGCCTTGGCAGTACCGCAGACGAAGTACTGCTCCTGATTGGGTTCAATCCAAAAGTTCGGTGGATAGTCGGCCAAGTCGGTCATGATGGTCACGTACGGTACCGCGGGTAAGGCTTGCTTCAGACTTTCGAAAAGCGCCCGGTTAAAATTCGGAATCAGCGATGCGACCAGGTCCGGCCTCGCTCGCCGCCAATGGGTTTCGAGCGTAGTCAGTAGCCAATCGTGGAGCACACTGATGGTGAATTGCAGCAGTTTCAATTCCTGCGCCAGGCCCAAGGTCCAGCCCTTGGCCAGCCGCTTGTTGTAATAGTCCTCCGGCCCCATGCCGGTGAACTTCCGAAACTGGCCTTGCGGGTCCAAGAGCCCAAACAGGTTCGAGAGCCGGACTGTCCAGTCCGGATGCTGCTGCGCCAGGCTTGCCTGCAAGGCTTGCGCAGACGCACGATGGCCGCCGCCGGCGTCCATGTAGATCAAATCAACAATCATGGCAGCTCCGGTGACCGGACCGCCGCCCGATCGCTTTGCGGATCGGACCGCAGTCCATTGCCGCGCCCATTTGAAATTTAGTCCGGCTGCGAGCCAATAATTGGTGAAGTCCCAATGCGAATCCGCCAAAGCGCGATTCGATGGCGGATGACAAAGCCTGATGCCCTGATGGCGGGACCATCTGGCGGGGCACAGCCAAAGGCTCATGTGCCAGCGGGTTCGTCCAAATCAATGCCGTGCGGACTTTTGCGTCCATTTTGCGAGAGAGCGCAAACCTGAAGGGATCGCTTTTCGGCGCTCTACCGCCGACGCCAGGCAGCCAAGCGCAACGGTGAACGTGACCTGGGGCGGCAATGCCGGTTTTCGCAAGCCAGGGGTCGCCGGCGACCATGGCCCTCATTTGATCGCTACAATGCACATTGGCGCTACCATCGCGCTCAAATATGGCGGTTCCATTAAGCTTAGGAGAAAGTATTGTTTCGAAGTAGGTGGATCGCCGTTGCCGGCGACCATCGGCGCACACCGCTTTACGGCATCGCGACGCCCGGCGACTAACACTGCGGCTGCGAGTAACGGCTAAGCGTTCGGAAGGCTGAGCACAGCTTGCCGGATCAGCTCACGGTTGCGCTGGCAACGCCTACGGCCCGTCAGAGAAAACCCGACATTTGGGTTGCAAATGCTTGCGATCAACACCTGATTCTGCCGCAGCTGTACCGATACAATTTCACCCTGTTGCGACATCCAATCGGGCGTGATGGCCTCCAGAGAGCTTCCGACTTCTGCAAGAGTGATTTGCCATCCGAGATGTTGCGCCAGGCGCTGGACCGCCTCGAAGTTCGTGGTCGCACCGGCCTGCGTCGTCACCGTCAGATAACGCATTTCGTTGAGCTGTACAAACAATACAATGGCTCCCAGCGCAGTCGACAGCAGCAGGCCGAACAGGCCTGCTGCTAAAGTTGCCGCCGCCTGGCGCGGGCTGTTGAGAAAAACGGCAGTGATACAAATAGCCGCGCAGAGCGTCGCCAGGTAGATGCACAGCGCGACCGGCGCAAAATATTTCGTTCTTTGTACGCCGGTTAGGCGCAGTCTTTCGGTACGCATGCGGGCACCGGATCAGCGCGGGCAATCCGCGGGTTTGTCCAGGACGGCCAGCCGAACCCGCGGGTGGCGGGGTTTTCCGTTCTGATGCCTGCGCCTTCGCGCAATTTGAACGGCGAGGGGCAATGTCTCAGTTTGAATTTCCCACCGTTTGACCTGAAAAACGCTGGCCTTATTAAGAAACGGAGCGAATATTGTCTGTAATGTTACAGTTGACCTAGAAAGTGGCATGGATTCCCACGCCTTTGGGGAGGTTGAAATGACGACCGGGGAGCAAAAGATATTTTGGCGCGGAGTGGCCGCCGGCACCATCATGGGATTGGCACTCGGGCTCATAATGGCGTTGTTCATTGCGATCAGGCCGGAACTGTTTAGGGTGTGAATTGCAGCGAATCGGGGCCGAACCATGACCAGGCGGAATTGACTTTATTTCAAGTTAGATCAAGTACTTGCGCTTCCGACAGCTGGCTTCGGTTGGCGCCACTCCCTGACTATCGTTCCAGGCCGATTCACACGTTTGAGAAGTTGCGCCTCCCGCAGCGTCACTGTCATGTAATTGAAACATATCCGCGGCTCAATGACGCTCCCAGAGGAATACTTCACTCGAATAAATAGGATCCCCATGAATAAGGTTATCGGGCATCTCGCAGCCACTGCCGTTCTAGCCTTCATCGCAGCCGCTGGCTCCACGCAGGCAGTCGCCGTCAATATCACCGGGGCTGGTTCGACGTTTGTGTACCCGATTCTTTCAAAATGGTCCGCGGACTACAGCACCAAGACCGGTGTGCAGCTCAACTACCAGTCCATCGGCTCGGGCGGTGGTATTGCGCAAATCAAAGCCGGGACGGTGACTTTCGGAGCTAGCGACAAACCGCTGGATTCGGCCGACCTGACGTCCTTCGGCGCCACGCAATTTCCGATCGTGATCGGCGGAGTCGTGCCGGTGGTCAATCTCGATGGTGTGCAACCCGGATCCCTGAAATTTACCGGCCCGCTGTTAGCCGACATCTATTTGGGCAAGGTGATGAAGTGGAATGACCCGGCAATCGTGAAGCTCAATCCTGGCATCAAATTGCCGGCGACGGACATCTCCGTGGTGCACCGATCGGATGGCTCTGGCACGACCTTCAACTGGGTGGATTACCTCTCGAAGGTCAGTCCGGAATGGAAGGAAAAGGTCGGTGAGAACACTTCGGTCGCTTGGCCGACCGGCGTCGGCGGCAAGGGAAATGAAGGCGTGGCGGCCTACGTGGACCAGATCAAAGGCTCGATCGGCTATGTTGAGTATGCGTACGTTAAGCAAAACAAGCTGAACTATGGGCAGGTGCAGAATAGTACCGGTAAGTTCATTTCTCCTGAAGCCAAGACATTCCAGGCTGCTGCGGCGGCGGCCGATTGGGTCCACGCCAAAGACTTCAATTTGGTCATCACCAATGCGCCGGGTGCTGATGCGTATCCGATCGCTGCGACGGTGTTTGTGATCATGTACAAGACGCCCAAGGTTGCGAGTGAGACCAAGGCGGCGCTCGACTTTTTCAAGTGGGCGCTGGAGAACGGCCAGCCACAGGCTGAGGCGCTCGATTATGTGCCACTGCCGCCGCCGCTCGTGAAGAGTGTGGAGGCCTCATGGAAGGCCAATATTCAGGGCGCAAACTGAGGCTTTCTGATTTGCAGCTCTGACGAGATCGCTGCTAATCTGCGGCGGGAGCGTTGGCGACGTCCTGCCAACAGCAAGCGCATTGTGACGTAAATGAAAGCCATGGCTGCAGCGGTTCCCTACCAGGCGCAGTTGCGCCGCGACGCGAAGGTCGAAGTCGCGTTCAGTTTGCTGACACGCTCATGCGCCTATCTGGTGCTGCTGTTGCTGGGTGGGGTGCTTGTAACCCTCTTTTACGGCAGTTGGCCGGCGCTCAAGACCTTCAAGTTTGCCTTTCTGACGCGCGAGATCTGGGATCCTGTCACCACCCAGTTCGGCGCGGTCGCCCCTCTCGCCGGCACGCTGATCACCTCGTTCATAGCGATGCTGATTGCCGTGCCGTTTTCCTTCGGCATTTCAATTTTTCTGACCGAAACCTGTCCGATCGCGCTGCGCGGGCCGATCAGCACCTGCGTCGAGTTGCTGGCCGGAGTGCCCAGTATTATCTATGGCCTGTGGGGCCTGTTTGTGCTGGCGCCTGTGCTGCAGCAGACTATGCAGCCGTGGCTGATCGCCCATCTGGGGCCCATTCCCGGCGTCGGTAATCTGTTTCGCGGCCCGCCCTTTGGCATCGGTATGCTCACGGCGGGATTGGTCCTTTCGATCATGGTGTTGCCCTTTATCACGGCCGTCATGCGCGAAGTATTCCGCGCCACACCCCAGTCCTTGAAAGAAGCCGCCTACGGCCTCGGCGCGACAAAATGGGAGGTGGTCTGGGATGTAGTAGTGCCGAACGCCCGTGCCGGCATCGTCGGCGCCATCATGCTGGGGCTGGGCCGAGCCCTTGGCGAGACCATGGCGGTGACCTTTGTCGCTGGCAATGCGCAGAATATTTCTTTGTCGCTGCTGGCGCCGGGAACGACGATTTCGGCCGCCATTGCGAATGAATTCACCGAGGCGGTCGGGCCGATTTATCTGTCGGCCCTGATCGCCCTGGGGTTGATCCTGTTCATATTAACCGTTTCGATCATTGCCATCGCGCGATTGTTGCTGCTGGGACTCAACGCGCGGGGACCCAGGATATGAGTCTTATCCAACGCCGCAAGCTCATCGCCGTGCTGGGGTTGGGGGTGTCGGCGCTGGCGACCTTGCTCGCCCTGACCGTGCTGGCGTTTATTCTCTGGACGCTGCTCTCGCGCGGTCTCAGTGGTCTGTCGTGGCAAGTGTTCTCGCAGATGACGCCGCCACCCGGTGCCAGTGGCGGACTGCTCAATGCCATCGTCGGCAGCCTGACAATGACCGTGCTCGGCGTGCTGATCGGCGCTCCCATCGGCATCCTGGCGGCGACCTATCTTGCCGAGTATGGCGCTAGCGAGCGCATTAGCGTGGTCATTCGCTTCATCAACGATGTGCTGCTGAGCTCGCCTTCGATCGTCATTGGCCTGTTCGTCTATACGCTGATGGTGGTCAAGATGGGCCACTTTTCGGCGCTCGCCGGCGCCGTGGCGCTCAGCATCATCGTGATCCCGATCGTCGTGCGAACCACCGAAGACATGCTAAACCTGATCCCTTCAGGCATGCGTCATGCCTCGGTAGCTTTAGGCGCGCAGAAATGGCGAACCATCCTCAGTGTGGTCTATCCCGCGGCTCGCAGCGGTCTGCTGACCGGAGTGCTGCTCGCAGTGGCGCGTATCAGCGGCGAAACGGCGCCGTTGCTGTTCACGGCCCTGAACAATCAGTACTGGAGCAACACGCTCAATCAACCGACGGCTAATCTGCCTGTGGTGATTTTTCAGTTTGCCATGAGTCCGTACAAGAACTGGCAGTCGTTGGCATGGTCCGGGGCGCTGCTGATCACGCTATTTGTGTTACTCCTTAGCGTTATCGCGCGTACGTTGTCGAATTTTCTCGGCTCGGGGCACAGCCGCATCGAGTAGCTGCGCGGTCAGCTCATTGAGGCCGCCGCCGAAATAGAGGGTGTTACAAAGCCAGACTTATGACCCTGTCATGCGTTGGACGTTGGAAAACTATTGAGTCGCAGCGGCCTAGGGACCGGTTGTGTCTTTCTTTTGGAACCACCACCAGCCGCGAGTTTTCATGCAGGCGTCCCATTGGTCACTCGCTTCGGTGCCATTGGCTTTCACGTAGGGTGTAGACCCGAGCTGCCCCGTGCCCCGGACGCAAGCGTCTTTGTCTTTGTCGAATTGCTCGGAGTTCCAATCAACAGTGGGCGCTCGATCCGAATGGGTGTTGATCGCGCAGCTCGTCAGAGCCATCAGCATCATCACATTGAGTGCTCTCATAAGTACTCCGTTGGCTTCGGCTTAATCCTCCAAAGGCCACGCCCAGTTGGCAATTAAAAGTTGCCGGGAAAGGAGTATGGACGCTTGCGGACGGGCATTTTGACTTGATCGATGCCCGCTTTTGGCCGGCAGCCGCCATGGCCGAAAACCGAGTCTTTCCCGATTCTTAATGCACACGCTTCCTGCTGGGATGGCCGCTGTCAGTCTCGCGTCTGTCACCGATGGAATCCGACGGTATGTTGGCCCCATCCACTTGCGCTGCCCACCCATATCCCTAGGCCCAGGACAACCGCGCCAACCACCAGCCAGATCGTCTTGGCGGTGCTGCCGTGTCGCACTTCAAGTTCTTTGATGTCCTGGTAGGGGATTTCTATGAGCGTTGCAGGCTGCGCGGCGCTGCCGATCACCGAGGAAGCACCAACCGTTGTGACTTGAATTGTTTGAACGGTGTTGTTCTTGGTAACCACGCGAATGGTGTCGCCGACGCTGATTTCATTGCGGATTTGATCCCCATTGGCGTCAACCGCGATGGGGTGCATCGTGGTGCAAGAGGTCGACAGGCAGATGAGAACAATCAGAAAATGAGTTAGCGTCTTATTTGCCGTTACTTTAATCATGGCGATACCTCATGGGGTCGCGTCCCCAAGCACGATGGTGTTCGAAGCTCAGAGGGCTAAAGCGAAGTCCTCCTCCCCGGCAGCCGCGTCGATGCTTGATCACTCATCACGCCGGTACTCCAGCAGATCGCCAGGTTGACAGTCGAGGACTTCGCAAATTTTGCTGAGCGTCTCGAAACGCACACCTTTAACGTGTCCACCCTTTAAGAGCGAGACATTAACCTCGGTGATCCCGATTCGTTCGGCGAGTTCCTTTGAGCGCATTTTGCGTCTAGCCAACATGATGTCCAGATTGACGACTATGGGCATGCTTAAACTATCTGCCTGTTTTCTTCGGCGAGCTTTGCCGCCTCTGCCATAGCCGAGCCCATCGTAAGGGTGAGCATTCCGACAATGGCAAGTACGATTTCGTGATCCGATATGGCAAAGCGGAGCAATCTCTGACCTGGCGGGTTGCCAATGGTCACGAGCAACGCCGTCAGTGAACAGACGATGGGTGTCAGGCCGCTAAAAATCACCAGCAACCATCCAAGGCGGCGCAATAACGCGCCAGTCTCGAGTTCAAAAACCAATCCCACCGAAAGGCGCTGGAACAGTACGTGTGCGACCCACAATCCCCGCGCGAGCACCGCCCAGTACGCTGTCGTTAAGAGCAATCCGATCCATCGAATGGTCGCAGTTAACGTGATCGGTTCGAGTTGCAGGGCCGCAGTTCCCCGCGCGACCAGGGGAGCCCACCGCGGCACCGACCATAGCAGCGCATTGACAGCCAGGAACCCGACGCTGGCAAACGCCGCAAACGTGCTGAGACGCCCGCACATGCGGGAATTCACCTTAGCGACGTCTTTTGCTGCCATGACGGTGGAAATTCGCAGGGCATAGGTGTTATTATCGTATTACGATAAGTTCTAATTGTAAAGCATTATCCAATCTGGCTCATAGAAAGCACTCTCGAAACTTGGGATTCCGATGCGCTGTGTGGAACGGGGGATATTGCGCGGCGAGAGACGACATCAATTGGGTCCCATTTGCAAAGAGCTCAACCGGTCAGCGTGATTTTCGAAGGCTCATCAATTGCGCACCCAAACCAATTTGACCGCGGGCCGCGGACGCAGATAGGAAACGCTGGCTCAGTTCCGAATGATCCTGAGGCAAGCCATGAGATTGACACTCCTACTAACGATTCTTGCCTGCGTTGCAGGTTGCGCAACTTATCGGCCGGTCGGTGGCTCGACACTTGAACTCAGAGAGCAAATAGCATCCGGCAACCTGCTGAAGAGGGGCGATCACGTTCTGCTCGTTACTACCGACAATGTTTCGCACGAATTCAAAGTCACCGCGATTCGCAGCGACGTTATTTGTGGCGCGAATGAGCGCGTTCCAGTCGATACCGTGGTTTCCGTAGACTTGCGGCATTACCGCCTCGGTGCCGGTTGGTGGAAAGTGGGATCAACACTGGTCCTGCTCGGTACTGCGAGCGCCTATGGCGCCAGCCAACAAACACATGCGCAGGCAGCTAATTGACAGACCGGCGAAGCGCTGCACCTGATCCCGCCATGAAGGCGAAGGGCGAACGCGGGCTTTTATGCCTCAAATCCCATTTCCTCAAACTGAGACACTACCCAGCGCGGGCAGTCATAAATTCGTCACAGACTGATCCTATCCTCCGATTTTAGCCCTCCTACGAAGTAAAAATACTGGGGAACTCGGTGTTAGCGAGCTTAGGCATTGATCTGCCGACCGCCGTGCTGTTGTGTCTGGCCATATTGCTGGCGTTGAGCTTTGAGTTCGTCAACGGCTTCCATGACACCGCCAATGCAGTCGCCACGGTCATCTATACGCATTCGCTCAAGCCTGCTCAGGCGGTCGTGTGGTCCGGCACCTGGAACCTGATCGGCGTGCTGACTTCCTCCGGCGCGGTCGCGTTCGGCATCGTTGCGCTGCTGCCAGTGGAGCTGGTCATAAATGTCGGTTCCGGTGCTGGCTTTGCCATGGTGTTTGCGCTGCTGGTCTCGGCCATCGTGTGGAATCTCGGTACCTGGTACCTTGGATTGCCGGCCTCAAGCTCCCACACGCTGATCGGCTCAATCGTTGGCGTCGGCCTGATGAATTCCCTGCTCAGCCCCGACAGCGCCTTCGGTGACGGCGTGAACTGGGCTAAGGTGGCCGACACCGTCAAGGCGCTCGTCTTCTCGCCACTCATTGGTTTTGTGGCAGCCGGTCTGCTGTTATGGCTGGCCAAAAAGTTGATTCTCAAGCCCGAACTGTTTAAGGCGCCTGAGGGCAAGGCGCCGCCGCCATGGTGGATCCGGCTGCTGCTGCTGCTGACCTGCACGGGCGTGAGCTTCGCGCACGGCTCCAATGATGGCCAGAAGGGCATGGGTCTGATCGTGCTGATCCTGGTCGGCATCGTGCCGGCAGCTTTCGCGCTGGATATGAGCGCCTCCGGCGATATGCTGTCGCGGCTTTCGGGATCCGCGACACAGTTCTCCCAAGCGCTGCAGACGTTGCCGGCCGCCGTGGCGGTCGCTCCGGACGTCGACAGCGCGCACAAGACGCTGACGCAATACCTAAGAAGCGGCCACCCCAACGCGGGCACCTTGCCGGCGCTCGCCACGGTCAACCATCGCGTCGAGGCGGGACTCGCAGGCGTTAAGAGCCTGTCGGCGGTTCCGGCACTCGAGCGTCGCGCGTTGCGCCTCGATATCTATCTGGTCTCTGAGACTCTCGCGCGCATGAGCAAGGCCAAGCAACTGCCTGCCGGGCTTGATGCTAAGGCCGCAGGCAGTTATCAGAAGGCACTCAAGTCGCTGACCAATTACATACCGGTTTGGGTCAAAGTGTCGGTTGCGCTTGCCTTGGGTCTGGGCACGATGATTGGCTGGAAGCGCATCGTGGTCACCGTGGGCGAAAAAATCGGCAAGGCACATCTAACCTACGCGCAAGGCGCGAGCGCGGAGCTGGTAGCTTTTGCCACCATCCAAGGTGCCGATATCCTCGGCCTGCCGGTCAGCACCACGCACGTTTTGTCATCCGGCATTGCCGGTACGATGGTCGCGAACGGCTCCGGGATTCAAAAGGAGACGGTGCGCAACATCATCCTGGCCTGGGTGCTGACCCTGCCGGTCTGTGTGCTGCTGGGCGCAGCGTTGTTTGGCGCCGGGCTATTTTTCGTCCTGCGAGTCGCGGGCGTCCCCTAGTCCCGCTGACAGGGCCGGCAGGCCACGGGGCGGCCGAGGCCAGGCAATTATTCTGGCGGCCCGGCGGTTTTTAAGTGTTGATATCGGGCCGGAGGCGGTGCCAGCGCGGCAGCCGCGCGGCGCTTAGCCAATGCGGCCGCACGCGCAGCGACCAGCGCAGCGTCCAGTCAGCCTGCGCCTTCATTGGGCGCCATTGACCGCGCACCGCACTAGCCAGCCACGGCAGCGTGGGAGAAGCCACGGGGCTGGCAGCCTCAGGAGCTCGTTGAATCCGCATGCAGCCAAATTAGCGCGGCATCATGTAGATGCGGTTACACGACGCTGTCGGTTTGGTTTCAATGCGCCGATTATGTGATAAATCGCCTAAGGCTGACGCTAAGGTCTGTCTAGCGCGAGCGCTTCGCTCTGTTGCGTCAGGACCTATTGGCAGGCGCCGCGCACGGCCTAGGAGCGGCTAATCGCCTCGATTTGGCTTTCCGACGTTTTCGGCACGCCGAAAATCTGCCGATGGCGTTAGCAGCGGTGGCACAACCGGCGCCACCTGCGGCGGACTCCTGGCAGGAATGGTCAGTGCCAGAAAGCCGAGCAACTCGGCAAACCACAGCGTCGCCAGCCGAATCAGCAGCGTCGCCACAACAGCCGTGCGCAACGGAATGCCCAGCAGCTTGAGCAGCACAATCATCGTTGTTTCGCTGCCGCCGAGACCGCCTGGCATTAGGCTCATAGCGCCAGCCAGTTTCGACAGCGCGTAGATCGACATCGTCGCCGCAAGTGGCAACGGGTGGCCGAGCGCATGCAGCAAAATCCCGAAACCCCAACCCTCGGCCGACCAGGCGAGGAGCCCGAGGCACAGACCCTGCGCCGCCCTTGCCGGCGTCAGGCACTCGCGGACGTGGCTCAGAACATGCGCCACCCGGCCCGCCAATGCGGCAAAGCGCCCTTGATGCGCATTCGCCCATTGTGAAACCGACCGGGCGGCGAGCGGCGAGAACAGCAGGATCAGCAGCAGCGTCGCCATCACCAGGCTGAGCGCCAACAGCCACTGGCCGCGCGGATAGATCAGCAGTCCCAGACAGGCGAGCAGGGCAACGGCGATGGCATCCAGAATGCGCTCGGCAAACAGTGCAGCGACGCTCCAGTTGGACGGCACGCCGTAGGGGCGCAGCCAGACCGTTCGGGCCAGCTCGCCGGCGCTGGCCGGGGTCGTGGTGAGCGCAAAGCCACCGACGTAGATACGCAGATTATCGAGCGGCCGGATCGAACTGCCGAGCATGCGCAGGTACCAGTGCCAGCGCAGGAAGCGCAAGCCAAAGTTCAACAGTGACAGCGCCAGCAAGATGAGGAGTGTTTGCAGGCTGATGAGCTTTAGCGCGGCCGCCAGATCGGCGCGCTCCAGCCATAACGCCACGATCAGATACGCGGCCACCGCCAGCACCGTGGTCCAACTGGCCGCCCGCAGCCATTTCATGCTCACTGCTGGGTTGGCCGGCCAGCGCAGGTCGAGTGCGGCCGCGGCCATTCGTGTTGGATCAAGCGACCGGCCTTATTGCGCCGGGCGCCGGCGCAAAAAATCCCGCAGGCGTTCGGCAGCCTCGACGCACTCGGCAACGCCCGGGACCAGTGATATGCGCACTCGGCCGGCGCCCGGGTTGCCTGCGGCAGTGTCCCGGGCCATGAAGCTGCCGGGCAAAATGGTCAGGTTGCACTGCTCGTGCAGCTGCCGCGCGAAACTCTGGTCATCGCCGTGAACATCGGGCCAGAGGTAAAAGGCCCCGTCGGGGCGCTGTACGTCGAGCACTGGCTGCAAAATGGGCAGCACGCGATCGAATTTTTCCCGGTAAAGGGCACGGTTCGCGATCACATGCTGCTCATCGCGCCAGGCCGGGATGCTCGCCAGCTGCGTCGGCACTGGCATCGCGCAGCCATGGTAGGTCCGATACAGCAGGAAGCGCTCGATCAGCACCGGGTCGCCGGCCACGAATCCGGAGCGCAGACCCGGGACGCTGGAGCGTTTGGATAGGCTTCGAAAAACCATGCAACGGGAAAACTCTTCGCGGCCCGCGTGGTGCGCAGCCCGCAGCAGATTGGGCGGCGGGGCACGCTCGTCAAGGTACAAATCGGCGTAGCACTCGTCGGCCGCGATGACAAAATCGTAGCGCTCGGCCAGCTCGAGGGCCGCCTGCAGATAGGCTTGATTGAGCACCGCCCCGGTCGGGTTGCCCGGTGAGCAAAGGATCAACAGCTGGCAGCGCCGCCAGACGGACTCGGGAACGCTCTCGAGCGAGGGCACGAAGCGCCCGGCCGGCGTGCAATTCATGTAGTAGGGATTCGCGCCGGCGAGAATCGCTGCCCCTTCGTAGATCTGATAGGCGGGATTTGGCATCGCAATGAGCGCCCCGGGTTTCGGATCAACGATGCACTGTATAAACGCGAACAGCGCTTCGCGCGTGCCGTTGACCGGCAGCACCATGCGTTCCGCATCGACGCGCGCCGCCGGCGGCAGGGCAACCCGCTGCAGTGCCGCGGCCATCGCCTCGCGCAGTAACGGCAAGCCCTTGGTCGCCGGGTAACTGCCGAGCTGATTGGCGCTCGCCGCCAGCGCCTCGAGCACCAGCCGCGGGGGCTGGTGGCGCGGCTCGCCGATCGACATACCGATGTGCGAGAGCTTATCCGGCGGCTGCGTGCCAGCAAGCAGCCGGGCCAGCCGTTCGAAGGGGTAGGCCTGCAGCTGTGCCAGGTGTGGGTTCATGCCGCCTGGGCGGGACTGAGCGCGGCCGTCAGTCGCGCGCGCAGCCGCTCAGAGGCCGCGGCATTGAGCGGCTGCTGGGCACGGTCGGTAATGTAAAAGACGTCCTCGGCCCGTTCGCCGAGCGTGCTGATTTTGGCGGCGTGCAGGTCGACACGCTCTTCCCACAGCACTTTGCCGATATCACACAGCAGCCCTGGCCGGTCGCCGGCCACAAGTTCCAGTACTGAGCGGCTGTTGCGCTCATCGATGCTGATGCTGATCTGCGTTGCGGTGCGAAACACCCGCAGCTGTCGCGGTGCGCGGCGAAAGACCGCAAGCGGCGCCTCCTCGGGGCGGTGCAGGGACCCCCACAGCGCCCGCTCGATCTCATCGATCCGCTCCAGATCATTGATGGCGGTGCCATCTTCCTCGAGCACGTGGTATTCATCGAGCGACCAGCCATTGGTCGCTGGCGTAATGCGCGCATCGACAATGGTCAGCCCGAGCTGATCGAGCACCGCGGTGGCCCGGGCAAAGCCATGGCGCCGGTGCGCGGCGTAGATCAGCACCGCCGTCGTCCCGCGGGCGCTGCGCGCCTCGACGGACACCACCGGCTCATCCGAGTCCGGCTCGCGCGCGGCGAGCAGGCGCGTGTGACGGGCAATTTCCTCGGGCTGGTGGCGCAGGAAATACGCGGTCGGGAGCGGCGCCCAGGCCCGCTCGGCCGTTGCCGCCGTGATCTCCATGGCCTGCAGCTGCTGGCGGGCGGCGGCCTGGTTGTCGCGGACCAGTTCGTCCTGATCGATCGGGCTTTCGATGCCGCGGCGCAGCGCCTGGCGGACCCGCTCGTGAAATTCCTGAAACAGCGACGCCTTCCAGGAGTTCCACAGCTTCGGGTTGGTGCCGCGCACGTCGGCACAGGTGAGCACATATAAATAATCGAGATGCGCCTCATCGCCCACCGCGCGCGCGAACTCGGCGATCACCTGTGGGTCGCCGATGTCCTGCTTCTGCGCGGTGATCGACAGCGCCAGATGGTTCTTCACCAGCCACGCGACCAGCCGCGCGTCGTACCGGGACAGCCCCTGCTCCAGGCAGAAGGACTCGGCATCGACCGCGCCCAGGTCGGAGTGATCACCGCCGCGGCCCTTGGCGATGTCATGAAACAGCGCGGCCAGATAAATGATTTCCGGCTTCGGCAGCTGCTGCATGATCGCCGAGACCCGCGGCAGCTCATGATCGTACTGCGTCATCGCGAGGCGCCGGGCGTTGCTGACCACGAACAGCGTGTGCGCATCGACCGTGTAGGCATGGAACAGGTCGTACTGCATGCGCCCGACCACGCGTCCGAAGGAGGGGATGTAGCGGCCGAGCACGCCATAGTCGTTCATGCGTCGCAGCTCATGGGTCACGCCGCGCGGGGCGCGCAGGATTTCCATGAACAGGCGGTGGTTGCGCGGGTTCTGCCTGAACTCCTCGTCGATCAGCCACAGGTTTCTGGCCACCGCGCGGATGGTGTTGGCGCGCACGCCGCGCAGCTGCGGGTTCTGCTGCAGCAGCGCGAACAGCTCGAGCAGCGCCGAGGGCTGGCGCGCGAAGACGTCCTCGCTGATGACCTCGAGGTAACTGTTCCGTACCTGGAAGCGCGCATTCAGCGGCTGCGGCGGCGCCGGATCGACCTCGATCGCCTCGCGAAACAGCTGCAGCAGCAGCTCGTTCAGCAGCTTCACGTCGATCACCGTGCGGTAGTAGCGCTGCATCAGCTGCTCGACCGCGAGCGTGTAGGTGGCATCCTCGTAACCGAAGCTCTCGGCGAGGCGGATCTGGTAATCAAACAGCAGCCGGTCCTCGTGCCGGCCGGCCAGCGTGTGCAGGCCGAAACGCACCTTCCACAGCAGCGATTGCGCCTGCTTGAGCCGGCGCAGTTCCGATGGCGTCAGAAAGCCGTGGGTGACCAGCTCATCGAGCGATTCGGCGCCGAAGTGCCGCTTGGCGACCCAGCCGATGGTCTGGATATCGCGCAGCCCGCCGGGCCCGGTCTTGACGTTCGGTTCGAGGTTATAGGCGGTATCGTTGGCTTTCAGGTGCCGCGCCTGCTGCTCCTTGACCTTAGCGGCGAAGAATTCGCGTGCCGGCCAGACGTGTTTGGGGCCGAGCGCCGCGCGCATCGCCGCCACCAGCTCAGGTGAGCCGGCCAGGTGCCGGGACTCGAGCAGCGTCGTCATCACGCCGACATCGGCGGCGCTTTCCTCGACGCATTCGCTCGGCGTGCGCACGCTGTGCCCGACCTCGAGGCCGATGTCCCACAGGAACGCAACCAGCTGCTCGACCGCACCGCGCGGGCCCTCGGCGAGCGGGGCTGGCACCAGCACCAGAATATCGACGTCCGAATACGGATGCAGCTCGCCGCGCCCGTAACCGCCAACCGCGACCAGCGCCAGGCGCGTGGCGAGCGGCGATTCCAGCCGCGCCTGCCACAACGTGCGCAGGAGCGAATCGATAAATTCCGCACGCGCCCGCACCAGCGCCTCGACCGGCTCGTCGGCAAGGAACCGCTCCTGCAGTTCGGCGTGCGCCTGGCGGAGCAGTTGCTGGCAGGTGGTGGCGGCGTACTGGCCGGCACTGAGCAGCTCCGGCAGGCGGCGCAGCAGTGGCCAATCAAGCGTGGGCGGAAACTCGCGTACGATTTCGTCGAACGGGGTGTCGCTGCCGGCCATGCCGTCAGTTCCGGTCCTTGGCGCCAAGTGTGAGTATTTCGTGGCCATCGGCGGTGACCAGCACCATGTGCTCCCACTGCGCCGACAGCGAATGATCCTTGGTCACCACGGTCCAGCCGTCGGGCAGCACCCGCGTGTGGCGCTTGCCGGCGTTGATCATCGGCTCGATCGTAAAGACCATCCCCTCGCGCAGCTCAAGGCCGGTATCGGGCGTGCCGTAGTGCAAAACCTGCGGATCTTCGTGGTACTCGCGGCCGATGCCGTGGCCACAGTATTCGCGCACCACTGAATAACCCTGCGCCTCGGTGTGGCTTTGAATGGCATGCCCGATATCACCGAGATGCGCCCCGGGCCTGACCAGATCGATCGCCTGGTGCATCGCCTCGAAGCACACTTTCGTCAGACGCTCGGCCAGCACCGGCGGCTTGCCGACGAAGTACATGCGGCTGGTGTCGCCGTGGTAGCCGTCGCGGATGATGGCCACATCGATGTTGATGATATCGCCCTGCTTGAGCTGCCGATCGTTCGGTATGCCGTGGCAGACCACGTGATTGACCGAGGTGCACACGGTCTTCGGGAAGCCGCGATAGCCGACGTTGGCCGGTATGGTGTGCTGGATATTGACGATGAAGTTGTTGCAGATCCGGTCCAGTTCATCGGTGCTGATGCCTGCGACCACGTGCTCCCCGATCATGTCGAGCACATCGGCGGCCAGCGCCCCGGCCACGCGCAGTTTTTCCTGCTCGGCGAGGGACTTAATTGACACCTGGTGGATACGCAACATGGGAGTGGAGGCCTTCGCTGCTAAAGCATTGTTCCGACGGGAAGTTCATGGTATAAAGCGCGGCCTTTTTTGGCAACGCAATCCACACGCGCATCAGCACTTGCGGCCGGGTGTCGATCCAGCCGAGCCCCCCACTCGCCGTCAAGGTAGAGCCGGGGCCCATCGCCGGATCGATCGCCGTTCAAGGATGCGCGGAGGCCACAACCCGCACAAGGAGTTTGATTATGTCCGGCGTCTCTATGAGACAGATGCTGGAAGCGGGAGTCCATTTCGGACATCAGACCCGCTTCTGGAACCCGAAGATGGCCCCTTATATCTTCGGCGAACGTAACCGTATTCACATTATTAACCTCGAGAAGACGCAGCCGCTGTTTGCCGACGCGGCCGGCTTCATCAAGCGGGTCGTGGCCGATGGCGGCACCGTGCTGTTCGTCGGCACCAAGCGCTCGGCGCGCGATGCCATCGCGAGCGAAGCGATCCGGGCCAGCCAACCGTATGTCAATCAGCGTTGGCTGGGGGGCATGCTCACAAACTTCAAGACCATCCGGCAATCTATTAAGCGCTTAGGCGAGCTCGAAGAGATGACCGTCTCGGGAGCCATTGAGAAGCGGGGCAAGAAGGAAGCGACGATGCTGCGCCGCGAAATGGTCAAGCTCGAGCGGAGCCTGGGCGGCATCAAGCAGATGGAATCGCTCCCGGACGCCCTGTTTGTCATCGATGTCGGCCACGAGCAGCTGGCGGTCAGCGAAGCGCGGAAGCTTGGCATTCCGGTGGTCGCGGTGGTCGATACCAACTGTTCGCCCGACGGGATCGATCATGTGATTCCGGGCAATGACGATGCGATGCGCGCGATCCAGCTGTACACCGCGGCGGTCGCCGACGCGGTGCTGGCCGGCAAGTCCGAAGTGCCGCAGGTCGTGGTCGGTGACGATGAATTCGTGGAACTGGACGAGCAGGGCAGCCCGCGGCGCAAGAGCGCCAAGGGCGGACGCGCACGGCCGGCCGTCCCGGTCCGTGGACGCAAGCAGGCCCCGGCCTCGCGCCGTCGTCCGGCTGCCGCGGTGGCGCCGCCGGCTGCCGAGCCCGTTGCCCCCGCCGAGGCAAGCACTGCCGGCACCACCGAAGCGGCGCTCGATGCCGAGATCGATGGCGTCGGTGCAGTCAGTGATGCCGTCGCCGCGGCCGAGGCTGAGGAGGCCCGGCCAAGCACCGTTTCAGTGGCCGCGCCCGCACGTCGTCGTCCGCCCGCAGGTACTGGCGCGCGACGGCCTCGTGGCGGCTGATAAAGCCAGTATTGTCAATAGGTTAGGATGGACCTGCGCTGGCGGCCTTAAAGCCGCCCGCCGGCAGCGCCTGACCAGCTTGAGGGAGTGATTTCGATGAGCGTGACCGCAGACGTGGTCCGGCAGCTGCGCGAGCGCACCGGCGCCGGAATGATGGAGTGCAAGAAAGCGCTCGTGGAAACCGGTGGCGATCTGGATTCGGCCGCCGAATTGATGCGCAAGCAGGGCCTCGCCAAGGCTGACAAGAAAGCCACCCGGGTCGCAGCCGAAGGCGTGATCGCCATCGAGCGCAGTGCCGACGGACACAGCGCCGCGATGGCCGAAGTCAATTGCGAGACCGATTTTGTCGCTCGCGAGCCAAGCTTCGCGGCCTTCGCCGCCGAGGTTGCGCGCCAGGTGCTGGGCCACCGGCCGGCGAGCCTTGCGGCGCTGCTCGAGCTGCGCTTGGCCGATGGCCAGAGCATCGATGCGCACCGGCGCACGCTGGTGGCCAAACTCGGTGAGAACATCTCGATTCGCCGCATCGCCGTGCTCGATTCGCCGGCCTGGCTGGGAGCGTACCGGCACGGCTCGCGCATCGGCGTGCTGGTCGGGCTGCAGGATGGCGATGCCGAGCTCGCGCACGATCTGGCCATGCACGTGGCGGCGAGCAACCCGCGCTACCTGAGCACCGCCGAGGTGCCGGCCGCGGAGCTTGCCAAGGAGCGCGAGATTCTCACGGCCCAGGCCGAGGCCGAGGGCAAGAGCCCGGAGATTGCCGCCAAGATGGTCGAAGGACGGCTGCGCAAGTCGCTCGGCCAGATGACGCTGCTCGGCCAGCCGTTCGTCAAGGATCCGGAGCAGGTGGTCGAGAAGCTCCTCAAGGCCAGAGGCGCCAAGGTGCTTGCCTTTGAGCGTTTTGAGGTCGGCGCCGGGATCGAGAAAAAATCCGAGGATTTTGCGGCCGCCGTGATGGCCCAGGTCAACGCCGCCGGGTCAAAAAAATGATCCGCCGGCTCCCCAACACGACCCCGCGCCTCGCGGGTTTTTTTTTATGGCACACTGACCGTCGGGACGGCGGTACCCTGCGGGGGAAGCGACACGGCAATGGATAAGTCAAAACCGGACGCCGGTCCGCGCCGGATCATGGTCAAGCTGTCGGGTGAGGCGCTGCTGGGGAACGCCGATTACGGCATCGATCCGTCGACCATCAAGCGGGTCGCCGGCGATTTGTGCGATGCGCTGCGCTCCGGCACCGAGATTGCCGTGGTCATCGGCGGCGGCAACCTGTTCCGCGGCGCGGGACTGGCGCGCGCCGGGATGGATCGGGTTACCGCCGATCAGATGGGCATGCTCGCCACGGTGATGAACGCGCTTGCGATGCAGGATGCGCTCGAATCCCTGGGCGTGCAGTCGCGCGTCATGTCGGCCATCCGCATCAACGAGGTGTGCGAGGATTACATCCGCCGCCGCGCCGTGCGGCACCTCGAGAAAGGCCGCGTCGTGATCTGCGCCGCGGGCACCGGCAACCCCTTTTTCACCACCGATACGGCCGCGGTGCTGCGGGCGGTGGAAATCGACGCGCAGCTGCTGCTCAAGGCTACCAAGGTCGACGGCATTTATTCGGACGATCCGGTCAAGAACCCTGCCGCGGTGCATTACCCGCGCCTGACCTTCGACCGCGTGCTGGCCGAGCGGCTCAATGTCATGGATGCCACGGCGATCGTCATGTGCCGGGATCACCGCATGCCGCTGCGCGTTTTTAATCTCAATCGCGGCGGGGAGCTGCTGCGGATCTTGCAGGGTGCCGAGCTCGGCACGCTGGTGATGAACGAGTAAGCGGCCGGTGCCGGGCCGAAGGCCTCTGGCCGGTGCCGCTGGGGAGTGCAAGCGCCAACCATGTTCGAAGATATAAAAAAAGACGCCGTGAGCCGGATGCAAAAATGCGTGCAGGTGTTCCAGGCTGATCTGAAAAAGCTGCGCACCGGGCGGGCGCACCCGAGCCTGGTCGAGCACCTGAAGGTCGATTACTACGGCTCCGAGGTGCCGCTGCAGCAGGTGGCCAACATCAGTATCGAGGATGCGCGCACGATCGTGGTCTCGCCGTGGGAGAAAACCATGGTCGGCCCGATCGAGAAGGCCATCTTCAAATCCGACCTCGGCCTGACCCCGATGACCGCCGGCACGGTGATCCGCGTGCCGCTGCCGCCGCTGACCGAGGAGCGCCGGCGCGATATCACCAAAGTGGTGCGCCAGGACGCGGAAAATGCCCGCGTGGCGATCCGCAACGTGCGCCGCGACGTGCTGACCGACGTCAAGGAAGCGCTGAAGGAAAAACTGATCAGTCAGGACGATGAACGCAAGGCTCAGGATGAGATCCAAAAGCTCACCGACCGCTTCGTCGCCGAGATCGAGCAGCTGCTGGCAGGCAAGGAAAAAGAGATCCTGCAGGTCTGAACGGCTTGAACAAGCACCCAACCGGCAACCGCTCCGGGCGACCAGCGCCCATCGCCGCCACCTTACCGTCCCACGTCGCCATCATTATGGACGGCAACGGGCGCTGGGCGCGGGCCCGGGGCGAGCGGCGGACCGCCGGGCATAAGGCCGGACTGCACGCAGTCCGCGCGATCTACCGCCACTGTCTTAAGCGCGGCATCGCGGCGCTGACCGTGTTTGCCTTCAGCAGTGAGAACTGGGGGCGGCCGGCCGAGGAAGTCATGGTGCTGATGAACCTGTTCATGGACGCCTTTGATGAGGATGTGCCGGCGCTGCATCAAAGCGGCGTGCGCGTGCGCTTCGTTGGCGAGCGTGCGGTGCTGAGCGCCGATCTGCAGCGGCGCATGGCCGAGACCGAGGCGCTGACAGCAGGCAACACGCGGCTTAACCTGCAGGTGGCGCTCAGCTACGGCGGCCGGCGCGACATCGTGCTCGCCGCACAGCGCCTGGCCGGCGAATGTGAGTCCGGGGCGCTCAAGAGCCATGCCATCGATGAGCAGCGCTTTGCCGGCGCGCTCGCCTTGCACGCGCTGCCGGATCCGGACCTGTTCATCCGCACCGGTGGTGAGCGGCGGATCAGCAACTTTCTGTTATGGAACCTCGCGTACACGGAGCTTTATTTTACCGACACGCTGTGGCCGGATTTTGATCCGGCGGCGATGGATCTGGCGCTCGCGGATTTTGCCTCCCGCCAGCGGCGCTTCGGGTTGACGGGCGATCAGGTGCCGGGCGCTTGAGCGGGCTGGCCACACGCATCGCCACGGCGATGGCGCTCGCCGCTGTGGTGGTGGCGGCGCTGCTCAGCGGCTCGGTGTGGGCCTCGCGCGCGCTGCTGACGGTCTTTTTCGTGGCCGGCGCGCTCGAATGGTCCGGCTTTGTCGGGGCACGGCGCTTAGGCGCCCGGCTCGCCTACGTGCTGGTGCTGGCCGCCGTTGCCTGGTGCGCGCGCGCGTATCTTGCCAGCACGGCCGACTTTGAGCGCCTGATGAGCGCCGCGGCGTTGTGGTGGCTGATTGCGTTGCTGTGGGTGGGCCTGGCGCCCGGCCGCGTCAACGCGGCCGGTGCCGCACTCGCCGGCATGCTGGCGCTGGTTCCAACCTGGGTGTCGCTCCTGCGTGTGGTGGAGGCCAGTCCGCGCGGCGGTCAGTGGGCCCTGTTCATAATGATCGTCGCCTTCGGCACCGACATCGGCGCCTTCTTCGCCGGACGCGCCTACGGGCGCATCAAGCTCGCGCCGCGCGTCTCGCCGGCCAAGACCTGGGAAGGGGTCATTGGCGGCCTGCTGCTCGCCACCGCGCTCGGCCTCGGCGGTGCGTACTGGTTTGGCGAGCCGGTGGGCCTGTTCGTGCCGGTGTGCATTGCCGCGGCGGCGTTTTCCGTGGTTGGCGACCTGACCGAGAGCATGTTGAAGCGTTCGGTCGGGATGAAAGACAGCGGCCGGCTGCTGCCCGGCCACGGCGGGATTTTGGATCGCATTGACAGCGTCACGGCGGCGGCGCCGGTATTTAGCCTCGGGCTGCTGTGGCTTGGGGTGCTGCGATGATCGGCGTCGCGGTGCTTGGCAGTACCGGCAGTGTCGGTGCGAGCACGCTCGATGTGCTTGAACGGCACGCCACGCGCTACCGCGTGGTTTCGCTCGCGGCGCGCGTCAATGTGGCGCGGATGAGCGAGCAGTGCCGGCGATTTCGCCCCGACGTGGCGGTGATGCAGGATGCCACCGCTGCCCAGCAGCTGCGCGAGTCGCTCCGCGCTGCCGGTGTGGCGACCGAGGTGCAGCAGGGCAACGATGCACTGGAGGCGCTCGCGCGCGATCCGGCCGCCGCCATCGTCATGGCGGCCATCAGCGGGGCGGCGGGGCTGCGCTCGACGCTGGCTGCGGCGGCGGCCGGCAAGCGGTTGCTGCTCGCCAACAAGGAATCGGCCGTCATGGCCGGCGAGCTGCTGATCGGCGCGGTCCGGGCTTCGGGCGCGACGCTGATCCCGATCGACAGCGAGCACAACGCCATTTTTCAATGCCTGCCGGCTTCGTGGCGCGCGGGCAGCCGGCCGGCCGGCGTGCGCCGCCTGCTGCTGACCGCATCCGGTGGGCCGTTCCTGGCGCTCGACGCTCAGGCGTTGCAGCGCGTGACGCCGGAGCAGGCCTGTGCCCACCCGCGCTGGCGCATGGGGCGCAAGATTTCGGTCGACTCGGCGACGCTGATGAACAAGGGCCTGGAATGCATCGAGGCCGGCGTGCTCTTCGGCGTGCCGCCGGGCGATATTGCGGTGCTTGTGCACCCGCAGAGCCTGGTGCACTCGCTGGTCGAGTACGAGGACGGATCGCTCCTGGCGCAATTGGGGAGCCCGGATATGCGCACTCCGATCGCGCAGGCGCTCGGCTGGCCCGAGCGGCTCAGCTCTGGTGTAGAATTTCTCGATCTGGTTCGCGCCGGTAGCCTGGATTTCCAGGCGCCCGATCCGCAGCGCTTCCCCTGCCTGCGACTGGCCGAGGCGGCCGCCCGACGCGGCGGACTGGCCCCGGCCTGGCTGAATGCGGCCGACGAGATGGCGGTACAGGCCTTTCTCGACAATCAGTTGAACTTTGGGGATATTTCCGGGGTCATTGAGACGGTAATGGATGGTTTTCAGGGCGGGGACATGACGGATCTGGGGGCTGTACTGTCCGCTGATGCACGCGCGCGCGAATGCGCCCGGGCGGCCATTGCCCAGTTTTCCCCGACCGCCCGCAGGGCGCCGGCATGACGCTGTCGGTGTGGCTGAACATACTCGCCTTCCTGGTGGCGGTGTGCATCCTGGTGACCGTGCACGAGTTCGGTCATTTCTGGGTGGCGCGGCGGCTCGGCTTCAAGGTGCTGCGCTTCTCGGTCGGTTTTGGCGCCCCGCTGTGGAAGCGCGTCGCCGGACCCGATAAGACTGAATACGTTCTCGCCGCCATCCCGCTCGGCGGTTACGTGAAGATGCTCGATGAGCGCGAAGGGCCGGTCGAGCCGTCGGAAGTCCACCGCGCTTTCAACCGCCGGCCGCACTGGCAGCGCATCGTGGTGCTGCTTGCGGGACCTGCGTTCAATATCCTGTTTGCGATCGTGGTGCTCACCGGCGTGCTGATGGTCAGCGGCATGAACGAGGTGCGACCGCTCATCGATGCCGTGACCGCAGGTTCCCCAGCGGCGCGCGCGGGCTTAAGCAGCGGCGATGAGATTGTCGCCGTCAACGGCAAGACCGTGCCGGGCCTCAGTGGCGTGGTGCTCGGACTGCTCGACGGCGTGACCGCTCGGGCGCCGGTGTCGCTGACCGCGCGCGACGCCCAGGGCCGCGAGCGTACGATGCAGCTCGATCTGGGCACCGTCGCGCAGCGCCGGCAGCTGAGCGAGCCGGCGGCGCTGCTGACGGGCCTTGGCATTCATTTTTTTGTGCCACCGCCGCCCCCGGTGCTGGGCGCGGTCGAGGCCGACGGGCCGGCGGCGCGCGCGGGCCTGCGCACGGGCGATCGGATCGTTTCGATCAATGGTGACCCGGTCGCCGATTTTGACGCGCTGGCCGTGCGCATCCGCGCCCACCCGGGCGACAGCATGACGCTGCAGTACCTGCGCGACGGTGAGCCCTACACGGCGCGCGTGACCGCGGCGGCCGAAGAGCAGGACGGCGTGCGCATCGGGCGCATCCATGTGCGGCCGCAACTCAACGTGTCTTATCCGCCCTCCATGCTGCATCATGTCGCGCTCGGGCCGCTCGGCGCCTTGAGCCAGGCCTCAGTGCAGGCCTGGGACATGACCACGTTGCAGGGCCGGCTGGTTTGGCGAATGCTGGTCGGCCAGGTTTCGATCAAGAACCTGAGCGGACCGATTACCATGGCGCAACTGGCCGGTGACTCGGCCGGTGCCGGTACGTCGGCGTTTCTCGGTTTTCTGGTGCTCGTCAGTCTCGCCCTGGGCTTCATGAACCTGCTGCCCATTCCGATACTCGATGGCGGACAGGTTGTGATGCAGATTATTGAATGGATCAAGGGCTCACCGCTGTCGGAGCGGGCCCAGGCTGCCGGTCAGCAGGTCGGCTTTGCCATGGTTGGGCTGTTGCTTCTTCTGGCGCTGTTTAACGACATCGCGCGGCAGTTCGGTTGATTTCCCCCTACGGTTTACGGCGGGTGCGCATGAACTATCGCGCGGTATGGACGGCGTTTGCACTGCTTGTGGTGCCGTGCGTCCTGTGGGCCGCGGAGCAAATCGCCGATCCGAATTTCACTGTCAGTGAAATCAAGATCGAAGGCCTGCAGCGCATCTCCGAAGGCACGGTATTTAACTACCTGCCGGTCAATATCGGCGACCATATGGATGCGCAGCGCATCCGCGAGGCACTGCGGGCGCTGTATGCGACCGGATTCTTCCGCGACGTCGAGCTGCGGCGCGACGGCACCACGCTGGTCATCGCGGTGCTGGAGCGGCCATCGCTTGAGAGCGTGGACATCAAGGGCAACAAGGACATCAAGACCGAGGATCTGCAAAAATCGCTCCGCACGGTGGGGCTCGCGGCCGGCAAGACCTTTAACCGCTCCACCCTTGAGGATGTGACGCAGTATCTGACCGACCAATACTACAGTCGCGGCAAGTACGCGGTGTCGATCAAGACCACCGAGAAGGATCTGCCCAATAACCGGATTCGCGTCAGCATCGACATCAAGGAAGGCAGTCGCGCCAAGATCCGCCAGATCAATATCGTCGGCAATACGCACTTCAAGGCCAAGGAAATCTTAGACACGCTGGCGCTGACCACGCCGAACCTGACCAGCTGGTACAAGGAAACCGACCGCTATTCGCGTGAATCGCTGCAGGGCGATCTGGAAAAGATCCAGCAGTTCTACCAGGACCGGGGCTACGCCAATTACCACACCGACTCGGTGCAGGTCGCGATCGCGCCCGACAAGCGCGACATCTTCATCACTGTCAATATTACTGAAGGCATCGTCTACAGACTTGGCGAGATCAGGATCGCGGGCACGACCGTGGTGCCGCAGGATCAGCTCACGCCGCTGGTGCAGATGAAGCCCGGGGAAATCTACTCGCAGAAAAAAATCACCGCCACCCAGGAGGCCTTCAAGAACCGGCTGGGGGCGGAGGGCTTTTTCTTCGCGCGTGTCGATCCGGTGCCGACGATCGATGAGGCGAACAAGACGGTGGCGATCACGCTGTTCATCGAGCCTGGCAATCGCGCCTATGTGCGCCAGATATCGTTCAAGGGCTCGACCCGCAGCAATGACGAGACGCTGCGCCGCGAGCTGCGCCAGCTCGAAGGCGGCCTGATGTCCAATGCGGCGCTGGAGCGGTCCAAGCTGCGCATCCAGCAACAGCCGTTCATCGAGGAAGTCAGCTATGAGACGACCCAGGTGCCGGGCACGCCTGACCTCGTGGACGTCGTGTTCACGGTCAAGGAGCGGCCGAGCGCGCAGGTTGGCGGCGGTATCGGCTACTCGGCCTCGCAGAAATTCATCCTCAACGCCAATTTTTCCGACAGCGACTTTCTCGGCAGCGGCGAGAACATCGGCGTGCAGGCCGATTCGGGCCGTTACCAGCGCGTCTACTCGTTTGCCAGCACCAACCCGTACGTCAATGCCGACGGTTTGTGGCGGCAGTTCTCGGTCAACTACCGCGACTCGACCCAGTTCGTTGCCACCTCCTCGAATTTCAAGTCCGAGAGTGCCGGTGTCGGCCTGACCTACGGCTACCCGGTCACCGAGTACCAGGGCGTCACCGCCGGTTTGAACCTGCAACGCGTCAACCTTTTGACTTACGGCGGCAGCAGTGCGCAGCAGGCCATCGACTGGGTGGACCAGAACGGTCACCATTATCTGGAGGATGTGGTCTCGACTGCGGTATTGCCGGATGGCAGCACCGTGACCTCTGACACGCTGCTGCATGGCACCGAGTACAAGACGGTCGAGGCTACGGTCGGCTGGACTTACCTGTCGCTGAACCGGGGTCTTTTTGCCGATCGCGGCATCCGCAACTCGGTATCGCTCAGCATCGTGCCGCCCGGCATGGATGTGCGCTATTACGTCGCCAATTACAGCTTTGCCGGCTACCTGCCGCTCATCTGGAAGTTCACACTTTCGCAGAGCATCCAAGTCACCTATGGCGCGCCGCTCGGCGATACCACCGCGCTGCCGCCGTACCGACGCATGTTCGCCGGCGGACCGGACAGCATCCGCGGCTTTTACGAAAGCTCGCTCGGCCCGAAGGACAGCAACGGCAATCCCTACGGCGGCAACTTTCTGACAGTGTCGCGCACCGAGCTGATTCTGCCGCTGCCGGAGAAATGGCAGACCAGCGCCCGGGCGACCATGTTCTTTGATTATGGCAACGTCTTCTCAACCGACAAGACGCAATACCTCGGCCGGGACGAGCTGACCCCGGTCGACTACGAATTTGGCTGGAGACGCATGAAGGAATCGACCGGTGTGGCCGTCCAGTGGCTGGCCCCGCAGCTGGGCATTTTCCGCTTCAGCCTCGGCTTCCCGCTCAATAAATACGTGGGCAACGCGGTCCAATTCGCGGACCGGTCGGAAAGCTTCCAATTTACCGTAGGACAGTCGTTCTGATCGGCCAGGTTTCAGGCATAATAACCGGCTGTTACGGCCCCGGTTGCCCGCCGGCGACCTTTAACCGCACCAGGAGCAAGGCAGTGAAGCGTTATTGGACTATAGCAATGTCGGTTCTGCTCAGCGGCGCTGCCGCCATGGCGCAAGCGCAGGCAGCGTCGGAGCTGAAGATCGCGGTGGTCAATTTCCAGCGCCTGGTGACCGAGTCGCCACAGGGCAAAGCGGCATCCGAGTCGCTGCGCACCGAGTTCTTGCCCAAGCAGCGCGACCTGGTGCAGCTAGGCGCACAGCTGAAGGCCAAGCAGGAGAAGCTCGAGAAGGACGCCGCGACGATGTCGCCAGACCAGCGCACCAAGGCCGAAAAAGAGCTGAGCGAAGGCAACAAGGAATTCTCGCGCAAGCAAAGCGACCTGCAGGAAGAATTCAACGCGCGCCAGAACGAGGAGCTCTCCAAGCTCGAGGGCCAGATGGTCAACGAGACGCGCACCTACGCGCAGGGCCAGAAACTGGACCTGGTGCTGGCCAATAATTCGGTGATCTTCGCGACCAACACCCTTGATATCACCGGACCTTTGCTCGGTTACCTGCAGGCCAAAGCGACGCCAGCCGCGCCGGCCACCCCACCGGCAGCAGCGCCCCCCGGCAAGTAAGCTTTAGGCTGATGGCCGCGGCCGCCGGGGCGTAGCGTGAGCGTGCTGCTCGGCGAGCTTGCGGTGAAGGTCGGCGCCGAACTGCGCGGTGACGCGCGAGTGCCCATCGACCGGGTTGGCACGTTATCCGGCGCCGGTGCCGGCGCAATCACCTTCCTCGCTAACCCGCAGTACCGCGCGCAGCTGGCGCTGACCCGCGCGAGCGCCGTGGTGCTTGACCGCGCGAGCGCGGCGGACTGCAAGGTCGCGGTGCTGCTCAGCGACAATCCGCACGCCACCTACGCCCGCATCGCAACGCTGCTGCACCCGGCACCGCTGCCGCAGCCCGGTGCGCACCCCAGCGCGATCATCGATGCCCGCGCCAGCGTCGATCCGCTGGCGCACGTCGGCGCGCTCGCCGTGATTGCCGGCGGCGCGCGCATCGCGGCGGGCGTCAGCATCGGGCGCGGGTGCGTCGTTGCCGAGGACGTGCAAATCGGCGCCGACAGCCAGGTCGGGGCCCGCGTGACGCTGTGCCGCGGCGTACGCTTGGGCGAGCGAGTCATCATCCATCCAGGCGCGGTCATCGGCGCCGACGGCTTTGGTTTTGCGCGCGACGCCGCCGGCTGGCTCAAAGTGCCCCAGCTCGGCGGCGTGCTCATCGGCGATGACGTCGAGATCGGCGCCAACACCACCGTTGATCGGGGTGCCATCGAAGACACGGTGATCGAGACCGGGGCCAAGCTCGACAATCAGATTCAGATCGGTCATAACGTGCGCATCGGGGCGCACACCGTGATTGCCGGCTGCACCGGCATCTCGGGCAGCGCGCGCATCGGCCAGCGCTGCATGATCGGCGGCGCGGTGACGATCGCCGGGCATCTGCAGATCTGCGACGATGCGGTAATCGCCGGCTTCTCGGCGATCACGCACGATATCCGCACGCCGGATCTGTACATCGGCGTGCTGTCGGCAGAGCCCGCGCGGCTGTGGCGGCGGCTGGCGGGGCGCTTCAAGCGGCTCGATGAGCTCGCGCGCCGGGTCGGACGGCTGGAGCGCGCGGCCAGTGGCCTGGAAGAATCGGCAGGCGAACAGGATCGAAGCGATGAATGAGCCTAAAAAATTCGATATCAACCAAGTACTGCAGTGGCTGCCGCACCGCTACCCGATGCTGCTGGTGGACCGGGTACTCGAGCTGCACGAAGGCAAATCCATCCGGGCACTGAAGAACGTCACCTATAACGAGCCGTTTTTCCCGGGGCATTTCCCGCACCGGCCGGTCATGCCCGGCGTGATCATCATCGAGGCGCTGGCGCAGACGGCGGGGATCCTCGCCTTTGCCACCGCCCGCATCAAGCCGAATGAGAGCACGCGCTTTTATTTCGTCGGCATCGACAAGGCGAGATTTCGCCGTCCGGTCGAGCCGGGCGATCAGCTGATTTTGACCGCGACGCTCGAGCGCACGCTCAAGGGTATCTGGCGCCTGTCGACCGCGGCGCTGGTGGACGGGCACGAGGCCGCATCGGCACAGATGATGCTCGCCCCCGATATCGGTAACGCCACGCCGATGGGCGCCGATGATTGATCCGCACGCGCTGGTGGATCCGCGCGCTGAGCTGGCGCCGGATGTCCACGTGGGGCCCTTTTCCGTCATCGGCCCCGACGTGCAGGTCGGGGCCGGTACCTGGATCGGGCCGCACGTGGTCATCAAAGGCCCGACGCGCATCGGCCGGGACAACCGCATTCATCAGTTTGCCTCGATCGGCGATGACCCCCAGGACAAGAAATACAGCGGCGAGCCGACGCACCTTGAGATTGGCGATGCCAACGTGTTTCGCGAGTTCTGCACGATCAATCGCGGCACGGTGCAGGATCAGAATGCCACGCGCATCGGCGACGACAACCTGTTCATGGCCTGCACGCACGTGGCGCACGACTGCCAGCTCGGCAGCCACATCATCATGGCCAATTTTTCCGGATTAGCCGGCCACGTGACGCTCGGCGACTGGGTCGTGCTCAGCGGCTACGCCGCGGTTCACCAGTTCTGCAAGATCGGCGCGCACGCCTTCCTGGCCAATAATGCCGCGGTCACCGGCGATGTGCCGCCCTACGTGCTCGCCACCGGCCAGCCGGCCGTGCCGCACTCGGTCAATGCCGAGGGGCTGCGGCGGCGCGATTTCAGCGCCGACCAGATTCGCAACATCCGCGATGCCTATCGCGTCCTGTACCGCAGCGATCTGCTGCTGGCCGATGCCTGCGTGCAGCTGGCTGAGCGGGCCGCGCGCCAGCCGGAGCTGCGCGTGTTTGTGGATTTCATCGCCAGCTCGACCCGCGGGCTGATCCGCTGAACGGCCCGCCGGCTTTGCGGCTGGCCCAGGAATGAGTGCCCCGATGCGAGCTTTGCGCATAGCGCTGGTCGCCGGCGAAACCTCGGGCGATCAACTCGGCCAGGCGCTGATCACGGCGCTGCGCGAGCGGGCTCCGGGCGCGCAGTTTTGCGGTGTCGCAGGGCCGCTGATGCGCGCGGCCGGTTGCGAGGCGCTGGCCGCTGCCGATGAGCTTGCAGTCATGGGATTTGTCGAGCCGCTGGCGCACCTGCCGCGCCTGTGGCGGCTGCGGCGCATGCTGCTGCGCCGGCTGTTGCAGTGGCAGCCGGACGTGTTCGTCGGCATCGATGCGCCGGGTTTCAATCTCGGCCTTGCTGCGCGGTTCAAAGCGGCCGGCGTTAAGACCGTTCAATACGTCAGCCCGCAGGTCTGGGCCTGGCGGCAGGGGCGGGTGCGCACGATCGCGCGGGATTGCGATCTGGTGCTGTGCCTGCTGCCCTTTGAGCCGGCCTTTTACGCCGCCCATGCGGTCAAGGCCCTGTTTGTCGGCCACCCGCTTGCCGATCAGATTCCGTCCGATTCCGGGCGATCAGCGGCGCGGTTGGCCCTTGCCCTAGATCCCGGCGCCCGCGTCGTGGCGCTCCTGCCCGGCAGCCGCGCGGGCGAAGTGCAGCGGCTCGGCGCGCCCTTCATGCAGGCCGCGCAGTGGCTGCGAGCCCGCCGGCCCGAACTGCTGTTTCTGGCGCCCATGGCTTCCGCCGCCGCGCGCGCGCTGTTTCAGGCGCACGGGGCCCAAGCGGCCGGCATCCGGCTGCTCGACGGCCAGGCGCGCACGGCGCTGCAGGCCGCCGATGCCGCGCTGGTGACCAGCGGCACGGCGACGCTCGAGGCGCTGCTGTGCGGCTGCCCGATGGTGGTCGCCTACAAGGCCGCGCCGCTGAGCGCGCTGCTGGTGCGCGCGCTGATCCGGGTGCCGTATTTTTCGTTGCCCAACCTGCTGGCGGGCGAGGCCCTGGTGCCGGAGTTCTTCCAGCAGCAGGTCCGCGGTCCATTGCTCGGTGCGGCCTTGCTGGCAGAGCTCGAGGATGCGGCGCGCAGCGAGCAGCTGCGGGAGCGTTTTCGCGCTATTCACGTCACATTGGCGCAGGGTGGCGCCGGCCGTGCGGCCGATGGCATCCTGCAGCTGCTGCCGGCATGAGGCACTGGCTTGCAGGCGTCGATGAGGCGGGGCGCGGCCCACTTGCCGGTCCGGTGATCGCGGCCGCCGTGATTTTAGATCCAGCGCGACGGGTTGCCGGTCTTCGCGATTCCAAGCGCCTGAGCCCGGCGCGCCGCGAAAGCCTGGCGCTGCAGATCCGAGCGCGAGCGCTGGCGGTGTCGATCGGCGAGGCGAGTTGCCAGGAAATCGATGCGCTCAACATCCTGCAGGCCACGCTGCTGGCGATGCGCCGGGCGCTCGAGGCTTTGGCGTGTTGCCCGACTCATATCATGATCGATGGCAACAAGGCGCCCCAGTTGGCTGATCTGTATGCGGATTGTGTCGTTGAAACCGTGATCGGCGGGGATGATCTGATTCCGGCGATCAGTGCCGCCTCCATCATTGCCAAAACCTACCGCGATGCACTAATGGCGAGCCTCGACCGCCAATTTCCCGGCTACGGGCTGGCCCGCCACCAGGGGTACGCGACCGCGGCGCACCTGGAGGCGCTCGCCCGGCTGGGGCCATCGCCGATTCATCGACAGAGCTTCGCTCCGGTAAGATCACGGCTCTGGCGGACTGTGACGGTTAGGCCTGCGCAGCCGCCGGGCCGACTGAAACCGATCTTCTAGAGAGCGCATGACCGAACCCACATTCGTTCACCTGAGATTGCACACCGAGTACTCGCTGAGCGACAGCGTGGTGCGCATCGATGAGCTGATGGAGGCGGTGGCCGGCGCCGGCATGCCGGCCGTCGCGCTCACTGACCAGAACAACCTGTTTGGGATGATCAAGTTCTATCGCGCCGCGCTGCAGCGCGGCGTGCAGCCGCTGATCGGCGTCGACCTGCTGCTGCGCGAGGCCGACGAGCAGCAGGGGCCCTCGCGCTTCACGCTGCTATGCCAGAACCAGGACGGCTACCGCAACCTGACGCGGCTGGTCAGCCGCGGCTGGCTGGAAGGGCAACGGCGCGGCATACCCCTGATCGAGCGCTCGTGGCTTAAGCCGGCCAACACCACCGGACTCATCGCCCTGTCCGGGGCGATGGCCGGCGATATCGGCCGCCTGCTGCTGCATGGCCGTGAAGGGGCCGCGGCCACGGCGCTGACCGCCTGGCGCGAGTTGTTTCCCGATCGGTTCTATATCGAGGTGCAGCGCCTCGGCCACGCCGGCGAGGAATCCTACATCGCCGCGGCACTCGCGCTCGCCAGCCGCCACGGCGTACCCGCAGTGGCGACCAACGACGTGTGCTTCCTTGGGCCTTCGGATTTTGCGGCCCACGAAGCGCGCGTGTGCATCCACGGCCACGCGCTGCTGGCCGACCCGGCGCGGCCGCGGCGGTACACCGCCCAGCAGTTCCTGCGCACGCCGCAGCAGATGCGCGAGCTGTTTCCGGAAAGCGAAGAGTTGCTCACCAACAGCGTGCAGATCGCGCGCCGCTGCAGCTTGCAGCACCAGTTGGGGCAGGCGCGGCTGCCCGATTATCCGGTGCCGGCCGGCACCACCGTGCCCGCGTATCTGCGTGCCGAGGCGGCAGCGGGTCTGCACGATAGGCTCGAGCACGCCGCCGCCGGCGAGGCCGACCGGGCGCGCTACCAGACGCGCCTCGAATCGGAGCTGTCGGTCATCTGCCCGATGGGCTTTGCCGGTTACTTCCTGATCGTGGCCGATTTCATCCGCTGGGCGCGCGGCCATGGCGTGCCGGTAGGTCCCGGCCGCGGCTCAGGTGCCGGCTCCCTGGTCGCGTACGCGCTTGGCATCACCGACATCGATCCGCTGCGCTACGACCTGCTGTTTGAGCGCTTTTTAAACCCCGAGCGCGTGTCGATGCCGGATTTCGACGTCGATTTTTGCATGGAGGGGCGTGATCGGGTCATCGGCTACGTGGCCGACAAGTACGGCCATGACCGCGTCTCGCAGATCATCACTTACGGCACCATGAGCGCCAAGGCTGTGGTGCGCGATGTGGGCCGGGTGCTCGGCCATCCGTTCCCGATGGTCGATAGGATCGCCAAGCTCATTCCGTTTGAGCTTGGCATCACGCTGGCGCAGGCGCTCGAGAAGGAACCGGAGCTCAAGCGCCTGTACCGCGAGGACGAGGAGGTGCGGGCGCTGATCGATCTGGCGCGGGCGCTCGAAGGCCTGACCCGCAACGCCGGCAAGCACGCCGGCGGCGTGGTGATCGCCCCCTCGGTGCTGACGGATTTCGCGCCACTGTACTGCGAGGAAAACGGCGCCAATGTCGTCACGCAGTTTGACAAGGATGATGTTGAGGCGGCGGGCCTGGTCAAATTCGATTTTCTCGGACTGCGCACGCTGACAGTCATCGACTGGGCGGTGCGCACGATCAATGCCGAGCGGCTGCAGGCCGGTGAGCCGCCACTGGATCTGACGGCGCTGCCGATGGACGATCCGGCCACTTACGCGATGCTCAGGCAGTGTCGCACGACGGCGGTGTTTCAGCTTGAATCGCGCGGCCTGAAGGATCTGATCCGCCGCCTGCAGCCGGAGAAATTCGAAGACATCATCGCGCTGGTGGCGCTGTTCCGTCCCGGCCCACTGCAATCGGGCATGGTCGATGATTTCATCAACCGCCGGCAGGACGTCAACGGCGCTCCGATCGATTACCTGCATCCGAAGCTCAAGACGGTGCTGGCGCCGACTTACGGCGTGATTCTGTATCAGGAGCAGGTGATGCAGATCGCGCAGGTGCTGGCCGGCTATACGCTCGGCGGCGCCGATCTGCTGCGCCGCGCGATGGGCAAGAAGGACGCCGAGGAAATGGCGCAGCAGCGCAGCATCTTCGTCGACGGCGCCGTGGCCCGTGGCGTGCCGGCGCGACAGGCGACTCACATATTTGACCTGATGGAGAAATTCGCCGGCTACGGCTTCAATAAGTCGCACTCGGCCGCCTATGCGATGCTGTCGTTCCAGACCGCGTACCTTAAGGCCAATTATCCGGCCCAGTTCATGGCCGCGGTGCTGTCGGCCGATATGGATCGGACCGACAAGGTCGTCACGCTGATCGATGAGTGCAAGACGCTGGGATTGACGGTGCAGGTGCCGGACGTCAACTCTTCCGTCTACGCCTTTCGCGCCGATGGCCCAAAATCAATCCGCTACGGACTGGGTGCCGTCAAGGGTGTCGGTCGCCTCGCAGTCGATGCCATCGTGAAGGAGCGGGAGGCGCACGGGCACTATCGCAGTCTCGAGGATTTGTGCCACCGCACCGATTTGCAGCGCGTCAACAAGCGGGTGCTGGAAGCGCTGGTTCGCTCCGGCAGCTTTGATGCACTCGGCGCCAGCCGCGCCGCGCTGATGGAGGGTCTGGCCATAGCCATGCGCTCGGGCGAGCAGACCGCACGCACGCAGGATAGCGGCCAGTTCGATCTGCTGGGACTAAAGCCCTTCGACGCGCCCGCGGCGCCGGTGGTGGCACCGGCGGTGCCCGAGTGGAGCGAGGCGCGGCGTCTGGCCGGCGAGCGCGAAACGCTCGGCCTGTTTCTGTCCGGCCACCCGATTGCACATCTGGAACGTGACTTGGGCTTTCTGTGCACGGGGCGCATCAGCGATTACGCCGCCGAGCAAAAGCCGGCCGGCGCCGAGCCAGCGCGCTGGAGCGATGCGCGCACCGTGAGCGTGGCCGGCCTGATTCTTGAGATCCGGCGGCGCGGCATGCGCACGAGCTTTGTGCTCGATGATCGCAGCGGGCGCATCGAGGTGACCCTCAACGATGAGGTGTTGCAGCGCTGTCGTGAGCTGATCGTCAAGGATGCGCTGGTGCACGTCGAGGGCGCGCTGCGCTTCGATGATTTCAGCGATGCCTGGCGGATCGGCGCGCGCACCGTGCAGCCGCTCGATCTGGTGCGCGAGCGCCTGGCGCGCAACTTGGTGCTCGACTGGCCGGATGCCGCCGAGCCGTCGGCAATGCTGGCGCAGCTCGAGCGTATTCTCGAGCCGGCACGCGGCGGGCAGTGCACGGTCATCATCCGTCGCCGCTGTGCCGCAGCGAGTGCGGTGCTGGTACTGCCAGATGCGTGGAAAGTGCGCCCGACCCGCGCGCTGCTTGAGCAGCTCGGCGCGCTGCTGGGAGCGGTGCGCCTGACCTACGGCCAGCCGGCTGACCCGAGGAGCGCGGCGCTCGGCTAAAGGCACCGGCCAGCCGCTGCCTTGCGAACTGCCAGCCAGACCCGTACCCTTCGGGCGGATTGCAGACGTGGCCGGCCGGCGCCCCTGATGGGTTGGCCGGGCCGTAAAATCCGGGATCGCTGCAGGGGATAACTCGCCCATGGCCGTGAGCTTTCTGGAATTTGAGCAGCCGATCGCCGAGCTTGAGGCCAAGCTCGAGGAACTCGGGCACGTCACCTCGGACGCGCAGCTTAATATTGCCGAGGAAATGGACCGGCTGCGCGCCCGGAGCCATCAGCTCACGCGCTCCATTTTTGCCAACCTGACGCCGTGGCAGATCACGCAGCTGGCCCGCCACCCGCAGCGCCCCTATGCGCTCGACTACATCGGCGCCGTACTGACCGACTTTCAGGAGCTGCACGGCGATCGGATGTACTCCGACGATCTGGCCGTGGTCGGGGGCCTGGCGCGACTTGCGGAGCGGCCAATCATGGTGATCGGGCATCAGAAGGGGCGCGACACCAAGGAGCGGGTGCGGCGCAACTACGGCATGCCGAAGCCCGAAGGCTACCGCAAGGCGCTGCGGCTGATGAAAATGGCCGAAAAATTCGGCTTGCCGCTGCTGACGCTGATCGATACGCCGGGCGCCTATCCAGGGGTCGGCTCCGAGGAACGCAATCAGAGCGAGGCGATCGCCCGTAACCTGTTCGAGATGGCGACGCTCAATACACCCATCGTCAGCGTCGTCATCGGCGAGGGCGGTTCCGGCGGCGCGCTGGCCATCGGGGTGTGCGACCGGCTGCTGATGATGCAGTACTCGACTTACTCGGTCATCTCGCCGGAAGGGTGCGCTTCAATCCTGTGGAAGAGTGCCGACCGCAAGGAATTAGCCGCCGAGGCGCTGAATCTGACCGCCGAGCGGTTGAGCGACCTGGGGCTGGTCGATGAAGTGCTCAAGGAGCCGCTCGGTGGCGCACATCGCGATCCGGCGGCCGCCGCCGCCACGCTGCGCGAGGCGGTGCTGCGGAACTTCAAGGAACTCGAGGCCCTGTCGCTGGAGCAATTGCGCGCCAAGCGCGAGGTGCGCCTCGCCAGCTTCGGGGTGTTTGCCGAGAGCGAGCCGTGACCACGCGCCGCGTCCGCGCGGCGCACCCCCCACCCGCGAAGAATCCGGCCCCGTTGACGGGCGCCTGGCTCACCGCGCAGCTTCAGCGGCAGATCGAGCCGTTGCGCGGCGCGCGGCTGTGCGTGGCATTTTCAGGCGGCGCCGATTCGGCCGCGCTGCTCGGCTTGCTCGCACCGCTCCGTCGGCGCTGGCGCTGGCGCCTCCGGGCCGTGCACGTCAATCACCACCTGCAACCCGGCGCCAGCGCGTGGGCGCGGCAGGCGGTGCGCACCGCGCGCGCCCTGGGTGTGCCGCTGCGCGTCATTGATGCTCCGGTTAAGGTGCCGCGCGGCGCCTCGGTCGAGGCGCTGGCGCGCGAGCAGCGGTACGCGGCGCTGGCCCGGGAGCTCGGGAGCGGCGAATACCTGCTGCTCGCCCAGCATCAGGACGATCAGCTCGAGACGGTGCTGCTGCAGCTGTTGCGTGGCGCAGGTCCAGCAGGCCTGGCTGCGATGGGCGAGCGGGCGCCGCTCGGCCAGGGCGTGCTGCTTCGGCCGCTGCTTGGCGCGCGCCGCGCCGAACTGCGCGCCACGGTGCGGCGCCTCAAGCTCCCGCACAGTGAGGATCCGAGCAACCGCGACCCGCGCTTTGACCGCAACTTCCTGCGCCAGCAGGTGCTGCCGGCGCTGTTGGCGCGCTGGCCGGCCGCGGCCGGCACGGTCAGTCGCAGCGCCGCGCTCATGGCCGAGGCGCAGCAGCTGCTCGACCAGGCCGCCGACGCACTGCTGACGCAGGCGATGGACGGTGCCGCGCTCAGCGTTGCGGTGCTGCGCCGTTGGAGCCTTACGCAGCGCCGCCATGTCCTGCGGCGCTGGCTTGCCCGGCGTGGTTTTACGCAGCCGGATCATCGGCGGCTGCGGGAGATGGCAGGTCCCTTGCTGGCCGCGCGGCACGATGCCACGCCGGTAGTGCGGTTCGGGCCGTTCGCCGTGCACCGGCACGGCGAGCGGCTGTACGCCGTGCGGGTCGAAAACGCCGCGCCGCCGCGCCCGACGCTGTGGCGCTGGCAGCGTATGCCGTGGCTCGTGCTGCCCGGCGCCGGGCGCCTGGGATTGGTGCGCGATCCGCACGGGCCGCTTTATCTGGCCGCGCTGCCGGCGCTGCTGCGGGTCGGTTTTCGCCGTGGCGGGGAGCGCGCCAACGACCGGCACGGGCACGTCGCGGTCAAGGCGCTGCTGCAGCAGGCCGGGATCCGGCCGTGGCTGCGCGATCGCGTGCCACTGCTTCGCAGCGGCAAGCGCCTGCTCGCGGTCGCGGACCTGTGGCTCGACCCAAAGCTGGCGCTGGGCCGCGGCGCGCGGGCACGGCTTTGCTGGGAGCCGCCGGATTATGATCATTGAGTGACCGGCGCCGATTTGCTAGTCTGTTCGCCCGTCGTCAGCGCGATAGTTCGGCCACGGAACAGCTGACTTAACGCACGCGGCGGAATCCTGCAGATGACCCGATATGTCTTCGTCACCGGTGGCGTCGTTTCCTCGTTGGGGAAAGGCATCGCTTCCGCGTCCCTCGGCGCGATTCTCGAAGCCCGGGGCCTGAAGGTCTCGATGGTCAAGCTCGATCCCTACATCAATGTGGATCCGGGCACGATGAGCCCGTTCCAGCATGGCGAGGTCTACGTTACCGCCGATGGTACCGAGGCCGATCTGGATCTGGGCCACTACGAGCGCTTTGTGCGCACGGTGACCGGGCGCAACAGCAACTACACTACCGGCCGCATTTACGAGCGCGTGATCGCCAAAGAGCGGCGCGGCGATTACCTCGGTGCGACCGTACAGGTCATTCCGCATATCACCGATGAGATCAAGCGCAGCATCAAGCTCGGCGGCGGCGATGCCGACGTGTGCATGGTTGAGATCGGCGGCACGGTCGGCGATATCGAATCGCTCCCCTTCCTCGAGGCCATCCGCCAGCTCGGCGTCGAGCTCGGCCGCCAGCAGGTGGTGTATATCCACCTGACACTGGTGCCGGTGGTCGGCGGCTCGCACGAGATCAAGACCAAACCGACCCAGCACTCGGTCAAGGAGCTGCGTTCGATCGGCATCCAGCCGGACATTTTGCTGTGCCGTTGCCACGATCCACTGCCCGAGGAGCAGCGCCGCAAGATCGCGCTGTTCACCAACGTGGAGGAGCGGGCGGTCATTTCGGCGGTCGACGCCGACGACATCTACCGCATCCCGCTGCTGCTGCACGACCAGGGCCTCGATGAAATCGTGGTCGACAAACTGCGCATCGATGCGCCGCCGGCAGAGCTCGGCGAGTGGCGGCAGGTGGTTGGCGCCCGCAACAGTACCGACGGTCAGGTTGATATCGCGATGGTCGGCAAGTACGTGCAGATCCGCGATTCCTACATCTCGCTGAACGAGGCGCTGATCCACGCCGGGCTCAAGAGCCGCACCCGCATCAACGTGCATTACATCGAGTCGACCGATATCGAACGTGACGGTCCGGGACGGCTCGCCGGGATGGATGCGGTGCTGGTGCCCGGGGGGTTTGGCGAGCGCGGCATCGAAGGCAAAATTCAGGCGGTGCGCTATGCGCGCGAGCGGCGCATTCCCTACCTCGGGATCTGCCTCGGGATGCAGCTGGCCATTGTCGAGTACGCCCGGCACGTGCTCGGCATGAGCGATGCCAACAGCACCGAGTTCAACCGCGCCACGACCCATCCGGTCATTGCGCTGATCACCGAGTGGCAGGACCAGATGCACGGCCTGCAGCAGCGCGACGCCGGCGCGGCGTTCGGCGCGACCATGCGCCTCGGCGGCCAGCCGGTGCAGCTTACGGCCGGCTCGCTGGCGCGTGAGCTATACGGGCGCGACACGGTCAGCGAGCGCCACCGCCACCGCTATGAGTTCAACAACGGGTATCTCGACGAGTTTCGCCGCGCCGGGTTGACGTTTTCGGGCTTCTCCGGCGACGGGCTGGTCGAGATCATCGAGCTCGGCTCGCATCCGTGGTTTGTCGCCACGCAGTTTCACCCGGAATTTACCTCCACGCCCCGCGACGGCCATCCGCTGTTCACCGGCTTTGTGCGCGCCGCGCGCGCCAGCCGCCTGGCGCAGCTGCCGGCCACGGCATGAAGCTCGCCGACTGGGAAGTCGGCATCGATCAGCCGCTGTTTCTGATCGCCGGCCCGTGCGTGATCGAGTCGGCCTCGCTGGTGCAGGAAGTGGCCGGCCAGCTGCGCGAAATCACCCGCGCGCTCAAAGTGCCGTTTATTTTCAAGGCCTCCTTCGACAAGGCCAACCGCTCCTCGGCCAAGAGTTTCCGCGGGCTTGGCATGACCGCGGGGCTGAAGATTCTCGAGTCAGTGCGGCGCGAGTTCGGCTGCCCGGTGCTCACCGATGTGCACGAGGACACGCCCATCGAGGAGGTCGCAAGCGTCGTCGATGTGCTGCAGACGCCGGCCTTTCTGTGCCGGCAGACCAACTTCATCCTGCGCGTCTGCGCTGCCGGCCGGCCGGTGAACATCAAAAAGGGGCAGTTTCTCTCGCCCTGGGAAATGAGCAACGTGGTCGAGAAGGCCCGTTCGACCGGAAATGCCTCGATCATGGTCTGCGAGCGCGGTTTCAGCTTCGGCTACAACAATCTGATCACCGACATGCGGGGGCTGGCGATCATGCGCGCCACCGGCTGCCCGGTGGTGTTCGACGCCACGCACTCGGTGCAGCTGCCGGGCGGCCAGGGCGCAAGCTCCGGCGGTCAGCGCGAGTTCGTGCCGGTGCTGGCCCGCGCGGCCGTGGCCGCCGGGATCGCCGGGCTGTTCATGGAGACGCATCCGCGCCCTGAGCAGGCACTGTCCGATGGTCCTAATGCCTGGCCACTGCCGCGCGTCGCCTCGCTCCTGTCGACGCTCGTGGAGCTGGATCGCATCGCCAAGGCCAAACCGTTTGAGGAAAGCCGTCTATGAGCCGCATCGAGGAAATTGTTGGCCGGGAGATCATCGATTCTCGCGGCAATCCGACCGTCGAAGCCGAAGTCGTTCTGGCGAGCGGCGCTGTCGGGCGCGCCGCCGTACCGTCCGGCGCCTCCACCGGTACGCGCGAAGCCGTCGAGCTGCGCGATGGCGATCCGAAGCGCTTCGGCGGCAAGGGCGTGCTCAAGGCGGTGCACCACGTCAACACCGTACTGCGCGCGGCGCTTACGGGGTACGAGGCTGCAGACCAGGCGGCGCTCGATGCGCGGCTGATCGAGCTCGATGGCACGCCAAATAAGGCCCGCCTCGGCGCCAACGCGCTGCTGGCCGTGTCGCTGGCCGCAGCCCACGCTGGCGCCCAGGAAAACAAGCAGCTGCTGTACGCCTACCTCGGTGGCGACCGCGAGCCGGTGCTGCCGGTGCCGCAGATGAATATCATCAATGGCGGCGCACACGCCAATAACAGTCTGGATGTCCAGGAGTTCATGATTCTGCCGGTTGGCGCGCCGACGTTTCGCGAGGCGCTGCGCTACGGGTCAGAGATCTTCCATACGCTGAAGAAGCTGCTCGATGCCCAGGGCCAGAGCACGACGGTGGGCGATGAAGGTGGCTTTGCGCCGAATCTTGGCTCGAATGAAGAGGCGCTGACGACGATTGCGACGGCGGTCGAAAAGGCCGGTTACCAGCTCGGGCGGGACGTTTATCTTGGCATGGACGCCGCGAGCAGCGAATTCTACCGCGACGGCCGCTACCACCTGGAAGCCGAAAAACGCAGCTTCAGTTCGGCTGAGTTTACCGAGTATCTGGCCGATCTGGCCGATCGCTACCCGATCATCACCATCGAAGATGGCATGGCCGAGGCCGACTGGGAGGGCTGGTCGCTGCTGACCGAGCGGCTGGGGCGGAAGCTCCAGTTAGTCGGCGATGATATTTTCTGCACCAATACACGCATCATTGCCGAGGGTATTGCCCGCGGCATCGCCAACGCCGTGCTGATCAAGCCCAATCAGATCGGTACGCTGACCGAGACGCTGGCGGCGATCAACATGGCCGATCAGGCCCATTACGCGACCGTGATTTCGCATCGCTCCGGCGAGACCGAGGATTGCACCATCGCCGATCTGGCGGTGGCAACCGCGGCGACCCAGATCAAGACCGGGTCGATGTCGCGGACGGACCGGATCGCCAAATACAACCAGCTGCTGCGGATCGAGGAGCAGCTTGGCGCGGTAGCGCGCTACGCCGGCCGCGACGCCTTTGCGGGCAAGCTCTGATGATGGGCAGCGGATTCTGTTAGGCTTGCGCGCGCGATGAAATGGCTTGCCACCGTATTGCTGACCGTGCTGGTGATGTTGCACTACCGCCTGTGGCTGTCCGCCGATGGCGTCTCCGAAGTACTGCGCCTGAAATCCGCAGTCGCTACCCAGCGGGCCGAGAACAACCGGCTGTCGGAACGCAACAGCCAGCTGGCGGCCGAGGTGCGCGACCTGAAGCAGGGCTTTTCCGCGCTCGAGGAGCGGGCCCGCAGTGACCTTGGGATGATTGCCAGCAACGAGACGTTTTTCCAGGTCGCCCCGGCCCCCGCCGTCGTACCGGCAAGCCCGGCAACCACTTCGGCCACGCGCACCGCAGCGCGGTAGCAGGCGCCCCGCCCGTGCGCTACTGGCTCGTGATGCCGGCCGCCGGTCAGGGCCAGCGTTTCGAAGGCGCGATACCTAAACAATTTGAGCGCATCGGGGAGCTGACGGTCATGGAAACCGCGCTCGGCGTGTTTCTCGGTGATGAGCGTTGCGTCGGCATCGCCGTCGCAACCACGTCTGCGGCGGAGCAGCGGCTCAGTGCGGCGGTGCGCTCGCGCGTACGGATCGCCCCCGGCGGCGCGCAGCGCTGTCAGTCGGTGCTCGCCGGGCTCGAGGCGCTCGCACCCGATGCCGGCGCCGAGGACTGGGTGCTGGTGCATGATGCGGCCAGGCCGTGCCTCAGTCGCACCGATCTGGATCAGTTGCTGACCGCAGGCAGTGGGGAGCCCGACGGGGCGCTGCTCGCCGAGCCGGTCGGCGATACCGTCAAACAGGCCGGAGCTGACGGGAGATGCATCGGCACGGTGCCGCGCGGCGAGCTGTGGCGGGCACAGACGCCGCAGATGTTTCGCTTCGGGCGCCTGCGCGCGGCGCTGCACGCGGCGCTCGCGGCCGGCCGGATGCCAACCGATGAGTCCGAGGCCATCGAGTGGTCGGGCGGGCGGCCACGGTTGATCGCTGCGACGGCGAGCAATCTAAAGATCACGCGCCGCGAAGATCTGCTGATCGCGGTGGCCATTCTGGGGGCGCGCCAGCGCGCCCCGCGGTCAGGGAGTTAAAGGCCCGTGCGAGTCGGCTCCGGATTTGACGTGCATGCCTTCGGGCCGGGCGAGGCATTAATGCTCGGCGGCGTGCGCATCCCGCACAGCCACGGCGTGATCGCCCATTCGGACGGCGATGTGTTGCTGCATGCGCTGGTGGATGCGCTGCTTGGCGCAGCGGGCCTGGGCGATATTGGCCAGCATTTTCCGGATTCGGATCCGGCCTGGGCCGGCGCGGCCAGTTCCCGCTTCGTCGCCGCAGCCAAGGCCATGCTGGCCGCGCACCGCTGGCGGATTGTCAACGTGGATCTGACGCTGGTGGCCGAAGCGCCACGCATCGGGCCGTGGCGCGAGGCCATCCGCCAGAGCGTCGCGCGAAGCCTGGGACTGGCGGAGGCTCAGGTAAACCTGAAGGCCACGACCACCGAAGGACTGGGCTTTATCGGCCGCGGCGAAGGGCTGGCGGCGCTCGCGACTGTGTTGCTTGAGCCGGCTTGAGCGCCCGGCCGAGCAGTACCAGCGTCGCGCCGGTGCCGCCATCGGCGGCGCGGGCCGAGGCGAAGGCCAGCACCGGGTCGGCCTGCCGCAGCAGCGAGTTGACCGTCTGCTTGAGCACCGGCCCGCGCTGGCCGGAACGCAGTCCCTTGCCGTGAACAATGCGCAGGCACCGCAGCTCGCGGGCGAGCGCATACTTGAGGAACGCGCGCAGTTGCTCGCGGCCCTGCTCGACATTCAAGCCATGCAGATCAGTCTCGGCCTCGATCCGGTAATGACCGCCGCGCAGGCGGCGCAGCACCGTGTCCGGCACACCGGGTCGACGAAAACTCAGCTCGTCCCCGACCGCAAGCTCTGGCGCTGGCTGCAGGCTTTCGTGCAGCACCGCCTCGCGTTCGGCACGGGCGAAGCGGGCCTTGGGCGGGGGCGGGCGGGCGCGCGCCGGCGCCCGCGCTGGGGCGCGCAGCGGCCGCGCGCCGCGCACCGCTTCGCGAAACAGCTTCCGCTCCTCATCGTCGGGCGAGCCCACGCATTCCTCCGCAACCCTCGGTTCAGTATATTGGCTAGCACCGCCCGCGAATCAGCAAGCCGCAGAGCAATACTGGCCTTACCGTGAAAATACTCGTCAGCAACGATGATGGCTACCGGGCCGAGGGCTTAAAGTGCCTGCGCGAAGCGCTCGCCAAACTGGCAGCCGTGACCGTCGTGGCCCCGGACCGCAACCGCAGCGGCGCCAGCAACTCGCTGACGCTGGACGTGCCGCTTCGGGTATTTGGCGTCGAGCCCGACATGCATTACGTGATCGGCACGCCGACCGATTGCGTGCATCTGGCGATCTCCGGCCTGTTTGATTTTGAATTCGACATGGTGGTCAGCGGCGTCAACGACGGGGCCAACCTCGGCGACGACGTGCTGTATTCCGGAACCGTCGCGGCCGCGATCGAAGGGCGGTTCCTCGGCCTGCCGGCGGTGGCCGTATCGCTTTGCACGCACAGCGGCAGCCCGCGGCAGTTTTTAACTGCGGCGCGCGTGGCGAGCGAGCTGGTCAGCGGCTTGCTCAGCCGGCCGCTCGATCCGAACCTGATCTTAAACGTCAACGTTCCGGACCTGCCGTACGAGCAGCTGCAAGGCCTCACCGCCACGCGGCTCGGCGGGCGGCATCGGTCGGCCCCGTCGATACGGGCGCAGGATCCGAAGGGCGAAACGGTGTACTGGGTGGGTCCGGTAGGGGCGGGCGCCGATGCCGGTCCCGGGACCGATTTCGCCGCGGTCGCCGCCGGGCAGGTGTCCGTGACGCCTTTGTCGGTGGACCTGACACGGCACGGCTCGGTCCCGGATCTGCGCCGCTGGCTCGGCGCGCTGCCATGAATGACGCGCGGCTGGCCGGCATCGGCATGACTTCGGCGCGGACCCGCGACCGCCTGGTGCAACGGCTGCGGGATCAGGGCATCGTCAACCCGGCAGTCCTTGAGCGCATCCGCAATGTGCCGCGTCACATCTTTGTCGATGAAGCACTGGCCAGTCGCGCCTACGAGGACACGGCGCTGCCGATCGGTTTTGGCCAGACCATCTCGCAGCCCTACATCGTCGCGCGCATGACCGAAGCGCTGCTCGAAGGGGGCACGCCGGCCAGGGTTTTGGAAGTGGGGACTGGCTGCGGCTACCAGACTGCTGTGCTCGCGCCACTGGTCACGCAGGTGTATTCGATCGAGCGGATCCTCGGCCTGCAGGTGCGGGCCCGGGCCCGGCTCAAGGAACTTGGTTTGCGCAACGTGCGCCTGCGCCATGGCGACGGCGCCGACGGCTGGAAGGCGCAGTCGCCGTTCGATGGCATCCTGGTCGCTGCAGCGCCGCTGCAGATTCCCGAGGCGCTGCTTTCCCAGCTGGCCATGGGCGGACGGCTGGTCGTGCCGGTCGGTCCCGATGGCGATCAACAACTGCTGCGCATCGTGCGGCGCGAACACGGCTTCGAGCGCCGCTTGCTCGGTTCAGTGAGCTTTGTTCCGCTGGTGGGCGGGATCGGCTGAAGTGCCAGGATGGCGATCCGCTGAAACAACGAGTTGCGATGGGCTTTGTCGGTAAAGTTGCAGCATCAAATGCGAAGACCGGAGCACTGCGGCCGCGAGCTCAAAACGCCCGGACCCTAGAAAAACGGCCCTAAATCGCTGCTCCAGATTAGAACGGGTCCGACAAAGTACTAATAATTGACAATAGATAATGTCTGTAACTAATTGAAAAATAATCTGTAATTGAACACTTGCCAAGGAAATGGCAAGACGTCTAAGATGCCTCCGCGTTGTCGGGGTTAGGCGACAGAGCCTTAGGCCAGCGTGAAGACGCACCGGATGAAGACACAGAGGCGGGGGGAAAACCGAGAGTTCAGATAACAACAAAAACGTTGAAGAAAAATAAAAAAAATCAAATACCGCTGTCCGATTCTGTCAGCTTCGGGTCATCGGTTGGTTGAAATAAAAACCCTTTCCCTCTGTGTCTTCTTTCGGTGCGTTTTAACTTTCGGGGTGGCCGCGTCGCCACCCAATCCTTCTGACCGCAATGTGACTGATCAGTTCCTGATCCGGCGCACCTATGCTCTCGATCGACCTCAAGCCGGGATTCGCTAACTAAACCGGAAACAATCCGGCAACCACCTGGCGGCCTTCCCCGGCCAGTACGTTGTACAGGCGGCAGGCCGCGCCAAGATCCATCGTCTCGACCGCTACCGATCGCGCTTCGAGCTGCCGGCGCAGCGCGAGCGGCGGCCGCTCCAGCTGCGCACCGGTCCCAAGCACTATGACGGTCGGCTTCAGCGCCAGCAGCGGCTCGAGCTGCGTCAGCTCAAGGTCTGATGGGCGACCGACGACCCAATGGGTAATCAGCTGACGCGGCGCCACGACACAGGGGGCCGTCAGCACCTGATCGCCAATGATGACCTGGCCGACGGCGTAGCTTCGAACCAGCAGAATTCCGGAACTGGAGTCGAGGAGCAGCTGCATGACGGCTACGATACGACAGGTGAGCGCCGTCGTCCTCATTCTGGCTGACCTGCACCCGACGCGGCTCGCGCCCGAAGCCCGCGCGGCGTTGCCGCGCCTGCCGGCGCTTGAGCGCTGGCTGGTGCGCGGACACCGCGCCGATCAGGATATTGACTGGCGCGCATGGCTGCTGGCCGCGTACGGCAAGAACAGCGGATCGTCGTCCCTGGGCGGCCTCGCCGCAGCGGGGTGGCTGACCGAGACGCGGCCCGACCGCCATTACTGGCTCGCAACACCTATCCATGCTGTCGCCGGACTGGATACGGTGCATCTGGATCCGGCCGGACTGCTCTATTTTGATGACGGCCAGCAGCAGCTTCTGGCCAGCGATTTTGCGCGTGTGTTTGCCGGTTCGGACTGGGAGCTGCACGCCACGGGCCGGCGCGAACTGTTGCTGGCCGGTCCGGCAATGGCTCCAGTGCCAACGCAGGATCCGGCGCGCTGGCTCGGTGCGCGGCTCGGGGCAGCGAGCCCGGCGGGGAGCGATGCCGTGCCGCTGCGACGCATGGCGGCAGAACTCGAAATGTGGCTGCACGGCCATGCGGTCAACCGCGCGCGGCTCGCGCGTGGCCTACCCGGGGCGACCGGTCTGTGGTTGTGGGGCGGCGGTGCGGCGCAGCCGCTGGCGCCGCCACGGCTGCCGACCCTGCTCGGCGACGATCTGGTGGCCGCGGCCCTGTGGCGATTGGGTGGTGGCACTTCGCAGGCATTGCCGGATACATTTGGCGCGGCGCCGCGCGCCGGCGACACGGTAGTCATTTTGCGGGTTGACAGCGCTGCGGCGCTGCAGGCCATCGATGAGCGCTGGCTCGCGCCGGTGCTGGCGGCCGTGGGATCAGGAGCGTTGCGCGAAGCGCAGCTGCTGGTCGCAGGCCAGCGGGTGCTCATGAAGCGGGTACATCAATGGCGTGCCTGGCGGCGCGCGCGTGCGTGGTGGGAGATGTTGTGACGGAGAGGCTCCAGATTCATCAACGCGAAATCCGCGGCGACGGCGCGGCGCTCGGCTATGGCCTGCACCCGGTGGTCCGGCGCGTGTACGCGGCCCGCGGATTGAATCGCCCCGAGGAGCTGCAGCTGTCGCTCGAGCGCCTGGCGCCGGTCAGCTCGCTCGAGGCTGTGGCCGATGCTGCGCAGCTGCTGCGGGCCCACCGCGACGGACTGATCCTGATCATTGGTGATTACGACGCCGATGGCGCGACCAGCACGGCGTTGATGCTGCGGGCGCTGCGCGGCTTCGGGTTCCCGCGCGCGGAATTTCTGGTGCCGAACCGCTTTGAATTCGGCTATGGCCTGAGTCCGGAAATCGTAGCGCTCGCCGCCGAGCGCCGGCCGTCGCTGATCGTCACGGTCGATAATGGCATCTCAAGTGCTGCGGGCGTGCGCGCGGCGGTGTCGCGCGGCATCGAAGTGCTGATCACCGACCATCACCTGCCGGGCGCTGAGCTGCCCGCGGCCCAGGTCATCGTCAACCCAAATTTACCAGGCAGTACCTTTGCCAGCCGGGCGCTGGCGGGCGTCGGTGTGGCCTTCTACGTGATGACCGCGCTTCGCTATGCGCTGCAAGAGGCGGGCGAGCTGCCTGCGCAGGCCCCTCCGATGAGTTCGCTCCTCGATCTGGTGGCGCTCGGGACGGTGGCCGATGTCGTGCCGCTCGATGCCAACAATCGCATCCTGGTGGCCCAGGGCCTGGCCCGCATTCGCGCCGGCCGCTGCGTGCCGGGCATCACTGCGCTGCTTAAGCTTGCGCGCCGCTCGCCCGCGGAGCTAACCGCTGGGGATTTGGGCTTTGCGGTGGCGCCGCGCTTAAATGCCGCCGGTCGCCTGACCGACATGTCCATCGGCATCCGCTGCCTGCTTTGCGATGAGGCCGCCGAGGCGCAACAACTGGCGGCGGAGCTCGATGCACTCAACGTGCAGCGGCGCGGCATTGAGGCGTCCATGCAGGAGCAGGCGCTGCTCGCGGTACGGAGCCTGCTCGGTCCGACGGCGAGCGCGCAGCGCGCGGGCGTCTGTCTGTTCGATCCGCATTGGCATCAGGGGGTGGTGGGGCTCGTCGCCAGCCGGATCAAGGAGCGGCTGCGCCGTCCGGTCGTGGCCTTTGCCCGCGCCGACGATGGCACGCTGCGGGGTTCGGCCCGCTCGGTGCCCGGGGTGCACGTCCGGGATGTGCTCGATGCAATTGCCACACGCGCGCCGCAGCTGCTGGAGAAGTTTGGCGGCCACGCGATGGCGGCCGGTCTGACGCTTGCCGAAGCTGATCTGGATGAGTTTGCCGGCGCCTTTGACACTGAAGTGGCGCGGTGGCTGGCGCGCTGCGGCTCGCCCGACCTGATCGAGACGGACGGGCCGCTCAGCGAGGCCGAGCTTGCGCTCGAGACCGCCGAGGCATTGCGCGAGGCCGGCCCGTGGGGTGCCGGTTTTTCCGAGCCGCTGTTCGACGGTGTGTTTGCGGTCGAATCCGGGCGCATCGTCGGTGACCGGCATCTGAAGCTGCGCATCGGCTGCTCTGAAGGGCGGGGGAGCCTGGATGCCATTGCCTTCAATTTTCTGCAGCCGGGCGCCCCGGAGTCGCTCCCGGTGGGGCGGATGCGCGTGGTCTACCGTCTCGGCACCAACGATTATCAGGGCAGCCGGCGGCTGCAGCTGGTGATCGAGCACGTGCTGCCGGTCTGATCGGTCGGGCTGCGTGTTAACATGCGGGCCGATTTTGCGCGCGGAACCACTATGGAAGTCACTCAGCTTAAGCGGACGTTGAAAGATCTCGAGGAGCGTGCCGTCTCCTTGAGGGGGTATCTTTGAATACGACGCGAAGCAGGAACGGCTCGAAGAGGTCTCCCGCGAGCTGGAAGATCCGGCCCTGTGGCAGCAGCCCGACCGGGCCCAGGAGCTCGGCAAGGAACGCGCGCGGCTGAGCGCCGAACTGCTCGGCCTGGATCAGGCGGTGCTGTCGGCCCGTGAAGCGAGCGAACTGCTCGCGATGGCCGAGGCCGAGGGCGATGAATCCACCGCCAGCCAGATTGCCGAAGAGAGCCTCAGCATCGAGGCGGCCGTGCGCAAGCTCGAGTTCCGGCGCATGTTCCGCGGCCCGATGGATGCACACAACGCGTTCCTGGATATTCAGGCGGGCGCCGGCGGCACTGAGGCCCAGGACTGGGCGCAGATGCTGATGCGCATGTATATCAAGTGGGCCGCGGCACGCGGCATGAGTTGTGAGGTCATCGATTCGAATGCCGGGGAAGTGGCCGGCATCAAATCCGCGACCCTGGAGGTGCGCGGCGATTACGCCTACGGCTGGCTGCGCACTGAAACCGGCGTGCACCGGCTGGTCAGAAAATCGCCGTTTGACTCGGGCAACCGCCGGCACACTTCCTTTGCCTCGGTGTTCGTCTCGCCGGAGATCGACGACGAGATCGACATCGAGATCAATCCGGCGGAGCTGAGGATGGATGTCTACCGCTCGAGCGGGGCCGGCGGCCAGCATGTGAATAAGACCGAATCGGCGGTGCGCATCACGCATCTGCCGAGCGGTATCGTGGTGGCATGTCAGAATGAGCGCAGCCAGCACAAGAACCGGGCGACCGCGATGAAGATGCTCAGGGCCAAGCTCTATGAGCTTGAGGTCAACAAGCGCAACGCGGCGGCCAAGGTGCTGGAAGATGCCAAGTCGGATGTCAGCTGGGGCAACCAGATACGCTCCTACGTGCTGGATCAGTCGCGGATCAAGGATCTGCGCACCGGCATCGAGGTCGGTGCCACCGACAAAGTGCTCGATGGCGATCTGGATCAGTTTCTGGAAGCGAGCTTGAAGGCGGGACTGTAGCCATGGCGGATGAGGAAAATCCCCTGATCGCTGAGCGGCGCATGAAGCTCGCGGCGCTGCGCGCCGCGGGCATCGCCTTCCCAAATGAATTTCGTCGCGATGCGCTGGCGGCGGAGCTGCTGGCCAGTTATGCCGGCCGCGACAATGACTGGCTGACCGCCAATCCGGTGCACGTCCGCGTCGGCGGGCGCATGATGTTCAAGCGGGTGATGGGTCGCGCCAGCTTCGCCAAGCTCGCCGACCGCAGCGGCCTGATGCAGCTGTTCTTGCAGGATGAGGCGCTCGGCAATGCCTATGAGGCCTTCAAGGGCTTCGATGTCGGCGATATCCTCGGGGCGCAGGGCACGCTGTTTCGGACCCGCACCGGAGAGCTGACCGTGCGCGTTGAGGCGCTCACGATGCTCGCCAAATCGCTGCGCCCGCTCCCGGACAAGTGGCATGGACTGGCCGACACCGAGACCCGCTACCGGCAGCGCTACGTCGACCTGCTGGTCAACGAGACCAGCCGCAACGTGTTTCGCGCCCGCACCCGCATCATCCGCTACCTGCGCGATTATCTGGACGCGCTCGATTTCATCGAAGTCGAAACCCCGATGATGCAGCCGATCCCCGGCGGCGCCACTGCCCGTCCGTTCGTGACCCACCACCATGCGCTCGACATGAAAATGTATCTGCGCGTGGCTCCGGAGCTGTACCTGAAGCGCCTGATCGTCGGGGGACTTGAGCGGGTGTACGAGATCAACCGGAACTTTCGCAACGAGGGTCTCTCCACCCAGCACAATCCCGAGTTTACGATGCTCGAGCTGTACTGGGCCTTTGCCGATTACCGCGAACTGATGGAACTGATCGAGCGGCTGCTTGTCGGCATGATGGACACGCTGATCGGCAACCGGCAGATCAATTACCAGGGGCGGCTTTATGATCTTGAGGGGCCGTTCCGCCGCGTGACCGTCGAGGCGCTGATCGCCGAGCACAACCCAGATCTGGATCGGGCGAAGCTCCGGGATCTGGCCTATCTGCGTTCTGCCTGTGCGCGGCTCGGGATCAACTGCGCGCCGGGCGATGGTGCGGGCAAGCTGCAGATGGAGATATTCGAGCACACCGCCGAGCAGCACCTGCACGACCCGACCTTCGTGTGCGCGTACCCGGCCGAGGTTTCGCCGCTGTCGCGATCCAATGACGCCGATCCGTTCGTCACCGACCGGTTCGAGTTTTTTCTGGCCGGTCGCGAACTGGCCAACGGGTTTTCCGAATTGAACGACCCGGAAGAGCAGGCGGCCCGTTTCCGCGCGCAGGTGGCGCGCAAGGAAGCCGGCGACGATGAGGCCATGTTCTACGACGATGATTACATCCGGGCGCTGGAATATGGCATGCCGCCGACGGCCGGGCTCGGCGTCGGCATCGACCGGCTGGTGATGTTCCTGACCGATTCCCCGTCGATACGCGATGTACTGTTGTTTCCGCACCTCAGGCCGGAGGCTTGAGACGACCGACGTCGTTTTCGCCGGACCATCCGGCATGGTGGCGGGCTCGGCGAGTTCTGCGCCCACGCGTTCCAGGGACCGGCAACACCACCTCAGCGACGAATCACGTCTCGACCATTTTTTTACGCATTCGGGGTAAGGTGCGAACCATGACCTTCCGCCTCGAGACTTGCTTTAAATATGGCCATCGCTGGGGCTTAGGTGTCCTGGCGGCTTGCGTCGTGCTGACGGCGTCACCACTTACTGCCCAAGTTCAAGCTAAACCGCAGGCGACGCCGAGCGAGCAGACCTTGCTTCTGGTGGCGGAGATAGCCGCAACGATGGTGCCCGTCTCGGCAGGGACCTTCCGGATGGGCGGGCACGTCGGTTGGGCCGATCGATCAGAGCGTGACTTGACGCTGCGGGCCTTTCGGATAGGCGCCTACGATGTAACTTTCGAACAGTTCGATCTTTTCGCGAAGAGCACGGGGCGGGACCTTCCAGATGACCACACCTGGGGTAGAGGCAAGCGCCCCGTGATAGACGTCAGTTGGGATGACGCTCAAGCCTTCATCGTCTGGCTCAATCAGCAGTCGTACCGGCGCTATCGGTTGCCGTCTGAGGCGGAGTGGGAGTACGCAGCGCGGGCCGGTAGCACCACAAAATACTACTGGGGCAATACACCCGATGCGCGATTTGCGAACGACAATCAGGACTCGACGCTTCCGGTGGGATCCTATCCCCCGAATGGCTTGGGCCTCTACGACATGATGGGCAACGTGATGCAGTGGACGCAAGACTGCTGGCATGACGTGGATTGGTGGACCGGCAAGTTCAAAGGTGCGCCGCTTGACGGTTCTGCCTGGAGCACGGGCGCGTGCTCGCAACGCGTGACCCGTGGTGGCCCCTGGATTGCCAACCGCGGAGTCCCTGGTATAGCAGGGGCTCGCGGGTGGCGTTTAATTAATGATCGTAATCGATTTGTCGGGTTCCGCCTGGCTGAGGATCCGTGAGGCGGCACGCGGCACAGCTTGCACTGCGAAGCAGATACCTTGCAAAGCGGTCGTCCCACTGGATCGAACTGCGCACTCAAACCGGATGTGACGCTAGTGCGTTAAACTGCTTTGGATTGATGCAGCGGCCCTTCACATTCGTGTCAGCTGCCGCGCCGCCTTGAAGGGGAACTTGCAGCAAAATGCGAGCCTGCAGGACCAATCGGGTCGTCATTTGCGATGGCCTCCAGACAATGATGTGCCCCTCAATTTCTATCTGCGCTTCCTGTCTCAATTTAAAGGTGCACAGTAAATGCGCTACATAACGCGAGTAACCGGAGCCCTGCTCTTCATGATCGTTACGGCGTGCAGCACGGAATACGCACTGGTCGGCTATAAGGCGGAAAAGGCGAGGAACTATGTCGCTGCACGCGACGCCTTTCGCCTGGCGCTCACGCAAGCCAGTCAGTACCGCGACTCACGCGGGAGTCGGAGCGACTCTGGGGACGCACAGGCGGTGATGCTCTACACCTATGAACTTGGACGCATGACGGGCTATACCTGCGATTATGCGGAGGCTGAGAGGCTCTTGACCGAAGCGCTTCGCCTTGGCGAGCTGATGGACGATCAGTTTTCGCATCGCACCGCAACGCTTTCCGAGCTCGCGCGACTCACCTATGACGAGGGAAAGTTCAGCGATTCGGTCTCTTACTACAAACGAGCCGTAACCAGAATGAGCGACTTTCATTTGGAGTTGAGCGACCCTATCGACTTCGCCCTGATTCTGGATGATTATGCGAGCGCCCTGGAGCGAACTGGAAACCTCGAATTGACCGGCCAGATTCGTGCTAGCGCCACCGCGATTCGCCAGAACAATCCCAACAAGACCTCGAATTTTGTCCCTATCTACTACCGGGACGTGTGTGGCAAGAATTGATCCTGTCACAACCTCACGTGATCTCCGATGTTGCGGGGCGCCGGTGAGCCAACTGCTGGTGGCAGGGCCTTAAGGCGCAGCGCGTTATTTTGGCGTGGCCGCTTGACCGGCCGGCATCGTGGTGGGGGCTCGGCGAGCTATGCGCCCACGAATTCCAGGGACCGGCGATACCACTGATAGGTGTCGCGGATGCCGTCAGCCAGGCGAATGCGCGGCTGCCAGCCCAGCGCCGTCAGTTTTGACGTATCGAGAACCTTTCGCGGTGTACCGTCCGGTTTGTCGAGATTAAAACGCAGCTGCCCGTCGAATCCGGCGATCTGGGCTATGAGCGTCGCCAGCTCACCGATAGAAATGTCTACACCCCAGCCAACGTTGACCGGCGCCTCGTCTGAGTAGCGATGCATCAGGAACAGGCACGCTTCGGCTAAATCGTCGACGTGGAGGAATTCGCGTCGCGGCCGGCCGGTGCCCCAGATTTCGACCTCCCGCTCACGGTGCTCGGCCGCGTCATGAAACTTGCGGATCAGGGCTGGCAGCACGTGCGACTGTTCGGGGCTGAAATTATCTTCAGGCCCGTAAAGATTGGTCGGCATCAGCGCAATGGCGTCAAACCGGTACTGGCGCCGGTAGGCTTGGCACATCTTCAGTCCGGCGATTTTCGCGATCGCGTACCACTCGTTGGTGGGCTCGAGCGGTCCGCTGAGCAGGTAGTGCTCCTTCAGTGGCTGCGGGGCGTCGCGCGGATAGATGCAGCTGGAGCCCAGAAACAGCAGCTTCTTGACCCTGTGCCGGTAAGCGGCGTGAATAACGTTGGTTTGAATGGCCAGGTTCTCAAACAGGAATTCAGCCGGGCGGGTGCTATTGGCCAAAATCCCGCCGACTTTCGCAGCAGCCAGAAAGACGTACTCGGGCCGCGTGGCTGCGAAGAATGCCTCGACCTCGTGCTGCTGCGTCAGATCGAGCGCCGCCCGCTCGCGCAACAGGAGTGCGGTATAGCCCTTCGACTTAAGGCAACGGACCAGGGCCGAACCGACCAGGCCACGGTGGCCGGCCACGAAAATGCGACTGTCGCTGTCCAAATCCTGCGCCCCGGGCGGACTTTAGTCGCGATACCGGTAAGTCTTGAAGCCCTCGCGGGCGATCAATGCGTCGCGCCGGGCAATCTGCAGGTCGGTCGCGACCATTTCCGTGACCAGGCTTTCAAAACTGACTTCCGGCCGCCACCCCAGTTGCGTCCGGGCCTTGCTGGCGTCGCCAAGCAGCGAGTGAACTTCTGTCGGGCGAAAGTAGCGCGGATCCACTCTGACGATGACTTTGCCGCTCTTGGCATCAAAGCCCTGTTCATCGAGGCCCTCGCCACGCCATTCCAGACGCATGCCCAGCCGCTTGCCGACCGACTGGACGAATTCGCGCACCGAGTGCTGCTCGCCGGTGGCGATGACGTAATCCTCCGGCTGCGGTTGCTGCAGCATCAGCCACTGAGCGCGGACGTAGTCGCGCGCGTGCCCCCAGTCGCGCAACGAATCGAGATTGCCCAGGTACAGGCAGTCGTCGAGACCCTCGCGAATGCGGGCCAGGCCACGGGTTATTTTGCGCGTTACAAAGGTCTCGCCACGCAATGCCGACTCGTGATTGAACAGAATTCCGCTGCAGGCGAACATGCCATAGGCTTCACGGTAATTGACCGTGATCCAATGCGCGTACAGTTTGGCAGCGCCATACGGTGAGCGGGGATAGAAGGGGGTAAGTTCGTTTTGCGGCACCTGCCGGACGAGGCCGAACATCTCGGAAGTGGAGGCCTGGTAAAAACGCGTCTTGTGCTCGAGGCGCAGGATACGGATTGCTTCCAATATGCGCAGCGTGCCGAGAGCGTCGGAGTTGGCCGTATATTCCGGAGTCTCGAACGAGACGCCGACGTGGCTTTGTGCGCCGAGGTTATAAATCTCATCCGGCTGTACCTGCTGAACAATGCGAATCAGGTTCGTGGCGTCGGTCAGATCGCCGTAGTGCAGGTGCAGACGAACGCCGCTTTCGTGCGGATCCTGATACAGATGATCAATGCGATCAGTATTAAAGGACGAGGCGCGACGTTTGACGCCGTGCACGTCGTAGCCCTGTTCCAGCAGGAACTCGGCCAGATAGGCGCCATCCTGGCCGGTGACCCCCGTGATCAGTGCGGTTTTGGGCATGTAATTTCTCGTGCAACGATGCGCCGGCGGCCGTTTGCCGGTCTGTGCTGGAATGCGCAGGTCTGAACGGGTTAACGCGCGGGGCCGTGGCTGCCTCCACTTTCTATCCCAGCTGCATTTCAGCCTCGTTACAGCGCCAGCTCACGCCGACGGCGCATTCGATTGATAGGCGTCGCGGATGCCGTCAGCCAGGCGAATGCGTGGCCGCCAACCGAGCGACGTCAGTATTGACGTATCGAAAACTTTGCGCGGCGTATCGTCCTGTTTGTCGGCATTAAAACCCGAGCCCGTGACGCCGCTAATAATCCAATCCTCGCTTCGACTTGGAAGCTCACGACCAATCGGATCGAGATGAATTGTTGGCAGCTCCAACCGTGCCCGGTGTCCAACACTCTTCTAAGATTGGGCAGGATTTGTCATACGGCTGAGCAAGATTTGTCAGATACCGGTGAGACTGGCTGACATTGACCTGAGGCTCCTCCCCAATAGGGCTGCGTTGTTACTCAAGATGCATTGCCGAGCCATGAATAGTTATGTGATTGAATATATAGGAAGTATTGACATGACTTCCAAGTTATAGTAGATATACTATATGCGAGCTACCATGTGCAGTCCCGACGAGGCAACCGTCCAAGCGCTACGCAGTGACGTCGCCTTGCAACTGAGCCGATACGCCCATCGTCTGGGAGTTACTCAGATAGCCGCCGCAAAGCAACTCGGGCTGCCGCAGCCGACCCTGAGCAAGATAGCCAACGGTCGTGTGTCAGACCTTTCGCTCGAACTACTGATCCGCGTCGCGGTACGCGCGGGTCTGCCTATAACCCTACAGACAGGTCACGCACCGCAGGAAGCGGGCGCATTTGTCTCTGGCATCCAGTCCCGATCGCCCCAGGGCCCGCGCTCAGGACTTGCAGATGCGGCTCGTGAGACGTTGATCCAATCCGAGGCTGGTCTTACGCCCTCGCAGCGACTCGAAGCCTTCCTCGAACACAATCAGCTCTTGGGAGCTTTGCATCAGGCAGGTCGCTCAGCTGAAGCGCGGCAAGTGCATGAACCAGCGCCGTGAGGACTAACCGAGCAGGCCAATCTGCGCTGCTGCTCCTCGATGCCGTAGAGATCCTGCAGCATGAGCACACCAACTACGCCGTCATTGGCGCGTTTGCGCTCTCAGTCCACGGCGCCGTACGCGCTTCAAGCGACGTAGACGCGCTCCTCTTCACAACCCCGGAAAACCTGACCGTGCTGCGCACGCAATTTGATCGCGCGGGATTCAAAACTGAATTACGCCACGGCGACGCGGACGACCCCATCCGCTCGATGCTCACTTTGAGCGACGGATACAAAAATCATGTTGATCTCTTAGGGGCGCTGCGTGGCATGGATCCCGGCATTTTCGATCGAACCGTGGAGGTTCCGTTCATCGGTGTGAACCTGCGCTTCGTGGGTCGCGAGGATTTTATTGCAATGAAGTGCTTCGCCGGCCGTCCGCAGGACATCCTTGACGCGCGGTCCGCGTATCGTCGTGCCCAGGGCCCCGTGAACTTAGACCTGCTACGCGCCCTGACCCGTCGATTCGGTCGCGACGCCGCCGACGCGTTGGAGCAAGTTCTTGCGAATTAATCGAGGTAACGCTCGGATGCTTGACCGGCCGGTGGGCCCTGGCTGATGCTCAATTCCGTGGATTGCGGGACCGCCGACGACGGGCGCTCCGCGTTCGCCCGCGGGCGACACCGTGGTGGTGCAGTGCCAATACGCACGGAGCAGCTGATGCCAACTGACCTGGACGATGATGGCAAGCCGCGGGAGCCGGCCTCGCCGCCGTGTTATCTGCATGAAATGGAACCCAGCTCAACGGCCGAGCCCGCGCCTCCACCGCCTGAGGGCGTGGCGCGATGGCGCCAGAGCGCCCGCGAGCGGCTGATCGCGATGCGGTCGGCCGTGCCGGCGGAGCAGCGCGCGGCGCACGCGGCGCTGATCGTGCAGCAACTCGAGACACTTTTTGGGCCAGGCCCGGGCGCGATCGTCGGCGCCTTCTGGCCGATTCGCGGCGAGCCGGATTTTCGACCCTGGATGCGCGAGCTGACCGAGCGCGGCGTACGCGTGGCATTGCCGGTGATTATCGCCAAAGGCCAGCCGTTGCTTTTTAGGGAGTGGCGGCCCGAGGCGCGGCTTGAGCGCGGCGTCTGGGGAATACCGGTACCGGCCGAAGGCGCCACTGTCGAGCCAACCCTGCTGCTGGCCCCGCTCGTCGGCTTTGATGATGACTGTTATCGGCTTGGCTACGGCGGCGGCTACTTTGATAGGACGCTGGCGGCGCTTGCGCCGCCGCGCCCACTTTGCATCGGTGTGGGATCACTTGAGGGGCGCCTGGCGACGATTTATCCGCAGCCCTTTGATACGCCGATGGATTGGATCGTCACCGGCCGGCATTTCGCCCGACGCAAAGCATCCTAATTGCAGGCGCCGCCGCGGCGCTCATCAGTCAACGCGCAGCGACAGGTCAATGGCCCTGACGTGTTTGGTCAGTGCGCCTACCGAAATAAAATCAACCCCGGTTTCGGCCAAGGGCCGGATGCGCTTGAGGTCCACGCCGCCAGAGACCTCGAGCAGCGCCGGCGGCCGGTGCGCGCGGTTCAGCTCGACCGCATGGCGCACATCCTCGAGCGCAAAATCATCGAGCATGATGATATCGGCGCCGGCCGCGAGCGCCTGCTCGAACTCCGCCAGATTCTCGGTCTCGACCTCGATGCGCAGCCGCGGCTGCTGCGCTCGCGCCGCGCGTACTGCCGCCGCGACCGAGCCGGCAGCCGCAATGTGATTTTCCTTGATCAGCACCTGATCGAAGAGCCCGAGACGGTGATTGCTCGCGCCGCCGCAGCGCACCGCGTACTTCTGGGCCGTGCGCAGCCCCGGGACGGTCTTGCGGGTATCGAGCACCCGGCAGCCGGTGCCGGCAACGGCCTCAACGTAGCGCCGCGCGAGGGTGGCGGTGCCTGAGAGCAGCTGCAGGAAGTTCAGCGCCGTGCGCTCGCCGCTCAGGATGGCGCGTGCCGGTCCGCTGAGCTCGCAAACGGTAGTCGAAGCCGCAACGTCGGCGCCTTCGTCAAGCAGCCAGTGCACTGCGATGCGCGCATCGAGCTGGCGAAAGGATTCATCGAACCACGCGCGGCCGCAGAGCACCGCAGGCTCACGACAGATGACGCTGGCGCGGACCGTGCTTTGCTCAGTCAGCAGGCCGGCCGTGACATCGCCTGAGCCGATGTCCTCGCGCAAGGCGCGGGACACCTGCTCCGGCAAATCGGCAGGGAGCGACTCCGGCAACGCGGTTTTAGAATGGCAAGCCGTGCGAGGCCGCCGCCATGCACATCAGCAACGGGATCGAGAGCACAAAGTTCACGCGTGAGGCATTGCCCGCAATCATGCGCGCCGTCGCCTTCTGCTCATCGGTGGCTGGGACGATGCCGAGGATTTTCTTCTGGTTCGGCCAGATGAGCACCCACACATTGAACAGCATGATCGTGCCCATCCAGGCGCCAAGCCCGATGACCAGGCCGTAGTATTCCTGGCCCATATGGCCGAGGGTTGCGGCGCTCATGAAATTGCCCGACCGGGCCAGGTACCAGACGCCCGTCAGCCAGGTCGCCACCGCCCCCCAGCGAAACCACAGCAGCGCCCGCGGCGCGATGTACTTGCCGACCCCCGCGCCACCTGGGCCGCCTTTGTCGGCCGCTGCCGCAGCGAGGCCTGGCGTCTGCACCACATTGAAGTAATACAGCAGCCCGATCCACATGACGCCGGCGAGGATATGAGCCCAGCGGGCCAGGCCCAGTTCATTGAAGGCGTGAGGCTGAATCGCCAGGGTGATGATAATCGCGATGATTACGCCGACGACAATTGAGCCGGTGACGGATTTGAGGGGGTTCATCGTCCAATCCTCGCTAAGCTGTTGTTTTAGTTGACCGGCCTTTGACCGGACCGGGTTTGAAGAATAGGCCACGGGACCCCATAATTCAATGCAATTCCCGTCCCGATGCCCGGAGCCCCCTCCAGGCCGGGCTCGGTGCAGAGGTAAAGCGACGATGGATGTCAATGAGCGGATCCGAGCCGAGCTGGGGCGCGCCCCGGTGGTGCTGTTCATGAAGGGCACGCCGGAGATGCCGCAATGCGGCTTCTCGGCGCAGACGGCCGGCGCGTTGCGCACGCTTGGCGCGCGCTTTCACCACGTCAATATTTTCGATGACCCTGAAATGCGCGAGGCGCTCAAGAGAATGTCCAACTGGCCGACTTATCCGCAGCTGTACGTCAAGGGCGAGCTGGTCGGCGGCTGTGATATCGCGTTGCAGATGTACCAGAGTGGCGAACTGAAGACCCTGCTGGCCGAGGCCGGCGCACTCAGTTAAATCCTCGTGCCGGCGGCGCCAGCCGCTTTACGGCTCCTCGCTATCGAGCGCGTCTTCCTCATCGTCCTCGGCGTTGATCGCCGGATCCGGCGCCGCATCCTGCCAGCCGAGTTCGCGCGCGCGCGCTTCGGCCCGCTGGTAACTCGGCGCCAGTTCGTTGCACACCAGGCAAAATAGCTCGGCCGTGCGCTCGGCATCGTAGCTGGCCGAATGCGCCGCGGCCGAGTCCCAGTCAAAGCCGGCGACCGTCACCGCCTTGGCGAGCACGGTCTGGCCGAGCGCCGCACCGGCCAGCGTTGCGGTATCGAGACTCGAGAACGGGTGAAAGGGATTGCGCTTCACGCCCGTGCGGCTGACGCAGGCGTTGACGAACGACAGATCAAACCAGGCATTGTGGCCGACCAGCACCGCGCGGCGGCAGCCATGGGCGCGGATGCCGGCGCGAATTTCCTTGAAGATCCGCCCGATGGCATCGCGCTCCGGCAGTGCCGGGCGCAGCGGATGCCACGGGTCTATCTTGTTGACCTGCAGGGCCGCCGGCTCAATGTTCGAGCCATCGAACGGCCGCACGTGAAAGGAATGCGTCGCGCCGCGCACCAGTTGGCCTGCTGTATCGACTTCGATCATGACCGCGGCGATCTGCAGCAGGGCATCGGTGCTGGCGTTAAAGCCGCCGGTTTCCACGTCGACGACCACCGGCAAAAAGCCGCGGAAGCGTCGCGCCATGAAGCCGTCGGGAACGTTCATTCAGGCGAGGCGCCAGGTGAGCGGCTCGCCGGCGCGCAGCGGCACCAGCTCATCGGCCCCGAATGGGTAATGCTTTGGCGCCGTCCATGCATCCTTCAGGAGCGTGATTGATTCGCGGTTCCGCTTAAGTCCGTAAAAATCTGCGCCGTAACCTGAAGCGAAGTTCTCAAGCCGGTCGAGCGCACCGAGCGCCTCGAAGATCTCCGCGTACAGTTCGATGCCGGCGTGGGCCGAGAAGATGCCGGCACAGCCGCAGCCGCTCTCCTTAAGGTGCCGCGCATGGGGCGCGCTGTCGGTGCCGAGGAAAAACCGCGGGTGCCCCTCGGCAACCGCCTCGAGCAGCGCGCGTCGGTCAGGCTCGGTCTTCAGCACCGGCAGACAGTAAAGATGCGGGCGGATGCCGCCGGCGAGCAGCGCATTGCGGTTCATCAGCAGGTGCTGCGGCGTGACGGTGGCAGCGACACCGGCGCGCGCCTGGCGGACGAAGTTCACGGCTTCCAGCGTCGTGACGTGCTCAAACACCACCTTGAGCCTTGGATGGCGAACGATGAGCGGCGCCAGTACCCGCTCGATGAACCTGGCTTCGCGATCGAAAATGTCGACCGCCGGATCCGTGACTTCGCCGTGCACCTGCAGCAGCAGTCCGAGCGCGCTCATGCGCTCGAGCACGGCCTCGAGCCGGCCGATATCGGTGACCCCGGATTCGGCGTGGGTGGTGGCCCCGGCCGGGTACAGCTTGCAGCCGACGATGTGACCGCTGGCGCGCGCCCGCTCAATCTCCTCAACGCTGGTCGCGTCGGTCAGGTACAGCGTCATCAGCGGTTCAAAGTCGCTTGCCGGGCCGCGGGCCGCGAGAATCCGCTGCCGGTAGGCGAGCGCTGCGGCGGTCGTGGTCACCGGCGGCGCCAGATTCGGCATGATCACCGCACGCGCGAAGCGCGCGGCCGTGAACGGCAGCACGGCCTCGAGCGCCAAACCGTCGCGCAGGTGCAGGTGCCAGTCATCCGGCCGGCGCAGCGTAAGGCTTTTCACGGCGTCGCTTGGCGCCGCCGCAGCGCCGCCCGCCAGCGCCCGTCGAGCAGCAGCTGCAGCGTGAAGCGGACACCAAAGCCGGTTACGTCCGTGGGCACGTGCGCCAGGCCACCGTTGCGGGTGGCCGAAGACAGATCGAGGTGCACCCAGGGCACGGTCTCAGGCACGAAGCGGTTGAGGAAGCGTGCGGCCAGGATGTGATCGCCCTTGCCATCGACCGCGCACTGCATGAGGTCTGCCAGTTTGCTGGTCAGATCACTGTCGAAATCCGCATCGAGCGGAAACTGCCATACGCGCTCGCCACTGGCGGCGCCCGCGGCCAGCAGCGCGTCGGCGAGCACCGGGCGATTGGTGAACGCGCCACTGTAGCGTTCGGTCAGCGCGTTCACGCAAGCGCCGGTGAGCGTCGCGTAATCGATCATCAGGGCCGGGCGCGCGCGGGCCGCAAGCGCCAGCGTGTCGGCCAGCGCCATGCGCCCCTCGGCGTCGGTATGGATCACCTGGATAGTCGTGCCGTTCAGCGCGCGCACGATTTCCTGCGGCCGATAGGCATTGGGGCCGATGTTGTTTTCGGTAATCGCCAGCCACGCCTCAGCCGGCTGTGGCGAGCGCAACTCCGACAGCGCTATGACGGTCGCGAGCGCCACGGCGCTGCCGGCCATGTCGGTGTGCATGTCGAGCATGCTGCGATGGCTCTTGAGGTTCGTGCCGCCGGTGTCGAACAAGATGCCCTTGCCGACCAGCGCTACCGGCGCTTCGCCGCGCTTGCCGGACCAGCTCAGGCGGGCGATGCCGGCGGTGCGCGCCGGGTTGGCGCGGGCGACGGCGAGAAACGCGCCGGCGCCGAGCCGCCGCAGCGCACCTTCCGAATACCAGCGCAGCCGCAGGCGATGCCGGCGTGCCAGTGCCGCCAGCACGCGCCGGTAGCCGCTCGCGTCGAGCTTGTTGGGAGGTAAGGCGGTGAGCCAGCGCGCAAGGTTGGTGCCGCGGGTAGTAGCCACAATGCGCGCGAGCGGCAGCGCTGGTGCGCCGAAAAGCTGCAACTGCGCCAGTCGCCATCGCGCCGGCGGTTTGCTGCGGTAATCGGGCAGCGCAAAGTTATGAGCCAGTGCTGCTGCCAGCAGTGCCTCGTACCATTCGGCCCGATCCTCGAGCGCCGCGCTGACCAGCAGCGCCACGCGCGCTGGCTGGCGATCGGCCAGCTCGCGCCAAAGACGGCCGGCCAGAGCCAGGCGCTCGAAGTGGGTGGCTGCGGATTTGCTGTAACCGAGCACGACCACGGTCTGCGCCGCGTTGGCGAGTGCGGTGCTGCGCACGCTCAACGGCGCGGCTGCGCTGCGCTGGTGCAGATTCAGAAGTCGCCGCGCCTCTGGCAACGCGGCCAGGGTGTCCTGCGCCTGCGGCGGTGCGATGAGCAGCAGCGCATCACAGGCGCGCAGGGCACGGTCGCTGAGCGGGGCGCGCGAACGCCGGATGCGAGCGGTCGCAAGATCGGGAACTAAGCTCGTGCGCATCGGCGGTTCAGAGGACTGTATTTGCTTGACCAAGCTGGAAAAAATCCGGATCATCCCGGCTCGTAAGGCGAAGGTCCCGTAGAGTCTGGCCGCCGCGCGATGTGCATCCTAACACAGCGTCCTATAAGGATAATTTCAGGACCCCTATGAACCAATTCACGCCGCCGGACGATCCGGATCCGACCCAGACCCGCGAGTGGCTGGAATCGATCGATTCGGTGCTGAATGCGGAAGGGCCGCAGCGCGCCCACTATTTAATCGAGAAAGTGATTGATCACGCGCGCCGCTCTGGCGCCTACCTGCCGTTCCGGCCCAACACCGCCTACGTCAATACCATCCCGCTGGTTAAAGAGCCGCGCTATCCGGGCGATCGTGCCATCGAGCGGCGCATCGAGGCCTACATCCGCTGGAACGCTGTGGCGATGGTGGTGGCCGCCAACCGCAAGTCCACTGAGTACGGCGGACATATCTCCAGCTATGCATCCTCGGCGACGCTGTATGAAGTTGGCTTCAACCATTTCTGGCGGGCGCCCTCGGCGCAGCACAAAGGCGATCTGATCTACATTCAGGGTCACTCCTCGCCGGGTATCTATGCGCGCGCGTATCTGGAGGGGCGGCTGAGCGAGTACCAGTTGCACCGCTTCCGCCAGGAGGTCGCCGGCGGCGGTCTGAGCTCCTATCCGCACCCATGGCTGATGCCCGGGTTCTGGCAGTTTCCGACGGTCTCGATGGGCCTTGGGCCGATGATGGCGCATCTATCAGGCCCGCTTCATGCGTTACATGGAGCATCGCGGCCTGATGCCCGAATCGGATCGCAAGGTCTGGGTGTTCTGCGGCGACGGGGAAATGGATGAGCCGGAGAGCATGGGTGCGCTGACCATGCCGGTGCGCGAACAGCTCGATAACCTGGTCTTCGTCATCAACTGCAATCTGCAGCGCCTCGACGGGCCAGTGCGCGGCAATGGCAAGATCATCCAGGAGCTGGAAGCGGCGTTTCTGGGCGCCGGCTGGAACGTCATCAAGGTGATCTGGGGTTCGCGCTGGGATCCGCTGCTGTCGCGCGACACCGAGGGCCGGCTGCGCCGCGTGATGGAAGGCTGCGTCGACGGCGAGTACCAGAACTTCAAATCCAAGGGTGGGGCCTACATGCGCGAGCACTTCTTCGGCAAGGATCCGGAGCTGCTGGAGATGGTCGCCAACATGTCCGACGAGGAGATCTGGAATCTCAATCGCGGCGGCCATGATGCGCGCAAGGTGTACGCGGCCTACGCCGCGGCGATCCAGCCGAGCGGCCGACCCACGGTGATTCTCGCCAAGACCGTCAAGGGCTTCGGGCTCGGCAAAACCGCCGAAGGGCAGATGGCGCGCATCAGCAGAAAAAGCTCGACGACGAGTCGCTGCGCGAGATTCGCGATCGCTCAATATCCCGATCACGCGACGCCGAAATCAGCACCGTGCCGTTCAGCCGGCCGGCCGAGGACAGCTGGAGATGCAGTATCTGCACGAGCACCGCGAGGCCCTTGGCGGCTATCTGCCGGTGCGCAGGGCACCGCCCCGGCGCTCACCGTGCCGCCGCTGAGCGCGTTTCAGGCGATGCTCGACGGCACCGGCGAGCGCGAGATTTCCACGACCATGGCCTTCGTGCGGATTCTGACCGCGCTGCTCAAGGACAAGAGCATCGGTCCGCACATCGTGCCGATCGTGCCGGATGAGGCGCGTACCTTCGGCATGGAGGGCCTGTTCCGGCAGATCGGCATCTACTCCCCGGTCGGCCAGCTGTACACGCCGCTGGATGCCGAGAAGCTGATGTCCTACCGCGAGGACAAGAAGGGCCAGATGCTGGAGGAGGGGATCAACGAGGCGGGCTCCGTGTGCTCGTGGATCGCCGCGGCGACCTCGTATGCCAACCACGGCATGCATGGTGCCGTTTTACATCTACTACTCGATGTTCGGCTTCCAGCGCGTCGGCGATTTCATCTGGGCCGCCGGCGACATGCAGCGCGCGCGGTTTCCTGCTCGGCGGCACCGCCGGGCGCACGACGCTTGCCGGCGAGGGCCTGCAGCACCAGGACGGGCACAGCCATCTGCTGGCCTCCACCATGCCCAATTGCCGAGCCTATGACCCGACCTACGCCTACGAGCTTGCGGTCATCATCCAGAACGGCCTGCAGCGCATGTACGGCGACGGCGAGGGCGTCTTTTATTACATCTCGGTGATGAACGAAAACTACCAGCAGCCGGCGATGCCAGCGGGGAGTGAGGCCGGGATCGTCAGCGGTGGCTACCGCCTGCGCACCGGCGGCAAGGGCAAAGTGCGCGCGACGCTGCTCGGCAGCGGCACCATTTTGCGCGAAGTGATCGCTGCGGCCGAGCTGCTCGAGCGCGACTTCGGCGTGCCGGCCGATGTGTACTCGATCACGAGCTTCAGCGAGCTGCGTCGCGAGGCGCTCGCCTGCGAGCGCTAGAATCTGCTGCATCCGGACGAGGCGCCGCGCGTACCCTACGTGCAGCAGCTGTTCGCAGGCATCGACAGCCCAATCGTCGCGGCGAGCGACTACATGCGCAACGGTGCCCGATCAGATCCGCGCAGTGGCTGCCGGGCAAGTAGCAACGCTCGGCACCGACGGCTTCGGACGCAGCGATGCACGCGCGCCGCTGCGCTGGCACTTCGAGGTCGACCGCAAGTTCATCGCGCTCGCGGCGCTGAAGGCACTGGCCGATGCCGGCAGATCGACCGCCGCGACCATCGTCGGGGCGGTGGCGAAGCTCGGCATCGATCCGACGAAGTCCGACCCGCTGTACAGCTGACCGCCGGGAGTCGCACCGTGGCGTCAAAGAAATTCAAAGTACCCGATCTCGGCAACTTCAAGGACGTTGAGATCATCGAGTGCTGGTCAAGCAAGGTGACCAGGTCGCCATCGATACGCCGCTGCTGACGCTCGAGACCGAGAAGGCGACGATGGACGTGCCTTCGCCCGGCGCCGGCGTCATCGAAAAGCTCCTGGTCGCCAAGGGCGGTCGCGTCTCGGCGGGCACGGTCATTGCGCTGCTGCGCAGTGCCGAAGCGGCCGCATCACCCACCGCTGCCGCGCCCGCGGCCGCAGCCGCAGCTGCGGCAGCGCCAGCCAAGCCGCCGCCGCAGCCGGCGGCCGCACCGCTTGCCGCGCCACCGACCGGCGGGCCGATAGCGGTGCCGGATCTGGGCAATTTCAAAGATGTCGAGATCATCGAAGTGCTGGTCAAGCAAGGCGACCGGGTCGAGGTCGACACGCCGCTGCTGACGCTCGAGACTGAAAAAGCGACCATGGATGTGCCATCGCCCGCGGCCGGCGTGATCGACAAGCTGCTGGTTAAGAAGGGCGACCGGGTGTCGGCCGGAACACCGATTGCGATACTCGCGGGCGCGACAGCGGCGCCGCCGCCCCCGGTTGCCGCGCCAACGGCTGCAGCCGCGACGCCGGCGCCCGCTGCGCTCACCGCTCCCACTGCGCCCGCTGCGCCAACGCGCGCCGCCGCGCCGGCGACACCCGTGTCCGTATCCCCGACCAGTGAGGCTGGCTTTGCCACCGCGCACGCCAGTCCCTCCGTGCGGCAATTTGCGCGCGAGCTGGGAGTGGATCTCAGTCGCGTGCGCGGCACCGGCCCTAAGAATCGCGTGCTGCAGGATGACGTCAAAAATTACGTCAAGGCGCAGTTACAGGCTAAGCCATCCGGCGCGGCACAAACCGGGACCGGCCTGCCACGGGTGCCGGTGGTGGACTTTGCGCAATTCGGCGCTGTGACGATCCAGCCGCTGAATCGCATTCAGCGCATCTCCGGGCCGCGGCTGCACGCGAGCTGGGTCAACTTGCCCCACGTAACGCAGTTTGACGAAGCCGATATCACCGAGCTCGAGGACGCGCGCCGCTGGCTGAAGGCTCGGGCGGCGGCGGAAGGGCTGAAACTTACGCCGCTTGCCTTTGTAATCCGCGCCTGCGTCAAGTTATTGAAGAAATTCCCGGCCTTTAACGCCTCGCTGGATGCAAGCGGCGAGAACCTGGTGCTCAAGCAGTACTGTCATATCGGTTTTGCCGCCGACACGCCAAACGGACTGGTCGTGCCGGTGATCCGCGATGCGGATCGCAAAGACCTGTTCGAAATTGCCCGGGCGCTCGGGGACCTGTCGGACAAGGCGCGCAAGGGCAAGCTCTCCGGCGCCGAGATGCAGGGCGGCTGCTTCACCATCACGAGCCTCGGCGGCATTGGGGGCACGGCCTTCACGCCCATCATCAACGCGCCGGAAGTGGCCATCCTGGGACTTTCCAAGTCGATTCTGCGACCGGCGTACCGCGAAACGGTGCTGGTGCCGCGACTGATGCTGCCGCTATCGCTGTCCTACGACCATCGGGTCATCGACGGCGCGCAGGGGGCGCGGTTCACCGCTGCGCTTTGCGCCGAATTGGCCAACGTGGATGGCCTGCTCGAGGCGATCAAGTGACGCAGGTGGTGATCGCCTGTCCGGATATCGGCAATTTCAAGGACGTTGAAGTCATCGACGTGCTTGTCAAACCCGGCGATCAGCTCGAGCTTGAAACACCGCTGATCACACTGGAAACCGACAAAGCCACGATGGATGTGCCAGCGAGCGCGGCCGGCAAAGTACTCGAGGTGCTGGTCGCCAAAGGCGGCAAGGTCTCGCAGGGTACGCCGATCGTCAAAATCGAGGCCAGCGCTTCGGGGCCAAGCTGCCGTGGCGGCGCCAGCACCCGTCGCAGCGGCGGCGGTCCCGGAGCCACCCAAAGCCGCGCCGGCGAGCGCTGCGCCACCTGCCGCCGAAACACCGGCGGACCGCGTGGCGCAGCTTCTCGTGCTCGGCGCCGGCCCCGGCGGCTACAGGCGCAGCGTTCCGCGCTGCGGATCTTGGCTTGAAGGTCACGCTTATCGAACGTTGGGCTACGCTTGGCGGGGTCTGCCTGAACGTCGGCTGCATTCCCTCCAAAGCGCTGCTGCATGCCGCCAAGGTCATCGATGAGGCGCGGGCGATGGCCGAGCACGGCGTCAGCTTTGGCGCCCCGCAGATAGACGTGGCCCGGCTGCGTGCGTGGAAAGATCAGGTCATCGGTCGGCTGACGGGTGGCCTCAGCGGCCTCGCCAAGCAGCGCAAAGTCGAGGTCGTGCGCGGCACCGGCCGCTTCATCAGCCCGCATGTCATGGAAGTGACCGAAGGCAGCCGCACGGAGCGCATCCGCTTTGAGCAATGCATCATCGCTGCCGGCTCCGAGTCAATGTCGCTTCCGTTCCTGCCAAGCGATCCGCGGGTGATCGACTCGACCGGTGCGCTGGAGCTCGGCCAGGTGTCGGGCCGGTTGCTGGTGCTCGGTGGCGGCATTATCGGTCTTGAAATGGCCTGCGTGTACGAGGCGCTCGGCGCCAAGGTCAGTGTCGTGGAGCTGACGGCCCAGCTGATGCCCGGTTGCGACCCGGATCTGGTGCGGCCGCTCGAGAAGCGGATCCGATCCCGCTACGAGCAGATTCTGCTGGGTACCCAGGTCACCGCCGTCAGTGCCGCAGCCGATGGCCTGCATGTGACTTTTCAGGGCAAGGACGGCACCACCACGCAGCGCTTCGATCGGGTGCTGGTGGCGGTCGGGCGTTCACCCAACGGCGGGAAGATTGGCGCTGACGCCGCCGGCGTCAATGTCAGTGATCGCGGATTCATTGCCGTCGACAAGCAGATGCGAACCAACGTGCCGCACATCTTTGCGATCGGCGACATGGTCGGCCAGCCGATGCTGGCACACAAGGCCACGCATGAAGGGCATGTGGCCGCCGAGGTGGCGGCGGGGCAAAAAAGTTTCTTCGACGCACGCGTCATCCCGTCAGTTGCGTACACGGATCCGGAGGTGGCCTGGGTCGGTATGACCGAGACGGTGGCCAAGGCGCAGGGCGTGGCGGTTGAAAAGGCGGTATTTCCCTGGGCCGCGAGCGGTCGCTCGCTGTCGCTCGGGCGCGATGAGGGCTTCACCAAATTGCTTTTTGATCCGCAGTCCCATCGGCTGCTCGGCGGCGGCATCGTAGGCACGAACGCCGGGGAGCTCATCAGCGAAGTGGCTCTGGGCATCGAGATGGGCGCTGACGCAGCCGATATCGGGTTGACCATTCATCCGCATCCGACGCTTTCGGAGTCGGTGGGCATGGCGGCCGAGGCCTTCGAGGGCACGCTCACCGATCTTTATCTGCCGAAGAAGCGAGCCAAGTAACAGTTCCGGCGACGGCCGGTATTGGCCTGGCTAACTGACCAGGACAGTTTGCCCGGTTTCGAGGCACTCGCCAGCGCCGGCGATAATGACTGCGTTCTGGCCAAATTTCACGCCGCGCAGCTGCGAGTCATAGCGGTAGGTCTTGAGCGTTTGCAGCGGCTCGGGCCCGCGGCGCTCGCCGCTTTGTTGGTCCGTGGTCGTGATAATGCAGCGGGTGCACGGTTTCACCAGCCGCAGCGTCACGGCGCCGATGCGCAGTTCGGCAAGCCGATCCTCCTCATAGGGATCGAGGCCGTCGATCACCAGATTCGGCCGGAAGCGCTCCATCGGCAGCGGCTCGGCCAGGCGGCGGTTCAGATCCTTAAGCGAGGCGGTACCGATCACGAGGATCGGAAAGCCGTCGGTGAACCGATTCCGGGCCTTGATCGGGCCGCTCCAACGCGGATCGCTGAAGCGCTCTAGCGCCGGATCGAATTGCACCAGCCGGCAGGATCGCGCGATCAGCGTGCTCACCCAGCGCGCCGCGGCATCGCCGGCATCGAAGGCCAGGCACTCATCGCCCCACACCGTCACCGGCAGCGACGGGCCGGCAAGGCGCAGTGGCAGTTGCAAGGCCGGCATGTCTGCTGCATTGAGCATCAGGTGCTCGGCGGTCAGCGTCGGCTGCAGCAGCGCGAGGCGCGGCGACTCGCGCTGGCTGATGAACCGCCCGTCGGGTGTGACCAGCATCCAGCCCCGGTCATTCGCAAAACCCAACTCGGTCAGCGCCACGCGCTGCGGGTTCAGGCCGCGGGCCGACTTGATCGGATAGCAGTGCAGCGAGTGAACGGTCGCCATAAGGATTTACCGTGACCTGAGCCGCTTAGGACAGGCGGCCTTATCGGGCGAGCGGCCGGCGCGCCGTGCGTTGCGGTCCGGGCGGGCAGATAGGCTCATGCCTTGCTCTTATCCGGGTACTCACACCAGCGCGCGATCGGGCAACGCCAGCACTGCGGTCGCCGGGCCTGGCAGATGTAGCGGCCCAGCAGAATCAGCCAGTGGTGTGCATCGTGCAGGAACTCGGGCGGCGTGGCGGCCAGCAGCGCCGTCTCGACCGCCTGCGGGGTCCGCCCTGGACCTAAGCCCGTGCGGTTGGCCACCCGAAAAATATGCGTGTCGACCGCAATCGTCGGCTGGCCGAAAGCCACGTTCAGGACCACGTTGGCGGTCTTGCGGCCCACGCCGGGGAGCGACTCGAGGGACTCTCGGTTTGCCGGTACTTGCCCGCCGTGCGAGGCGATCAGTTCCCGGCAGGTGGCCATGATGTGGCGCGCCTTGGTGTTGAAAAGGCCAATCGTACGGATATGTCGCTTCAGGCGCGCGAGCCCTAGGGCTACCATCGACTGCGGATCAGGCGCCGCGGCGAATAATTTGCCGGTGGCAGCGTTGACGCTTTTGTCCGTTGCCTGCGCGGACAGTATGACGGCGATCAGCAGCTCAAACGGCGTGCGGTAGCTGAGCTCCGTTCTGGGCTCCGGGTTTGCCGCGCGCAGCGCCTCGTAGATATGCCTGCATCTGGCGGCGTTCATAGGCTCACCGCTCCGTGCCGCCGGGTGTTCCGGCTTGGCGCTTGAGCTTCGCGAGCTCAATGGCTCTTTGCTCGCTCACCTGTTCGTGCCGGCGCAGATGAGCCTGGTAGCGGCTGCGATTGAGTTGCGGCGCCGGGCCAGCTGCCGTGGCCGGGATCATGTGAATGCAATCGACGGGGCAGGCGGGCAGGCAAAGCTCGCAGCCGGTACACCAATCCGGCAGCACGGTATGCAGCAGCCGCTTGGCACCTAAAATCGCATCGACCGGGCAGGGTGGCAGGCAGCGCGCGCAGCCAATGCAGACCTCCGGATCGATCCAGGCCACGGTCGGCGGCGCCTCGCGCCCGTTGACAGGATTGAGCGGCAGCACTGGTTGATCGAGCAACTCGGCGAGTTGGCGGATTAGTGCCGCGCCGCCCGGCGGGCATTGGTTGATCGGCGCCTCGCCGGCGGCCATGGCGCTCGCATAGGGCAGGCAGCCGGCGTAGCCACAGCGCTCGCACTGCGTCTGCGGCAGCAAGGCATCGATAGCCTGCGCGTCCACGGGTAGCGCCTTGCTCATCGGTGGCCGGCTCGCGGTGGCATCAGGCCGTGCCGCCTGCGTGATAAAAAGGAGTCCATGGGATCAGTGGCAACTGGCACAATGGCGACTGGTTCCCGATCATTTCGCAACTTGCCATGTTCCGCAATCTGACTCCCGCCGTCCGCGCGCTGCTTATTGCCAACGCAGGCGTGTTCGTGCTGACCCAGTACGTGTTCGGCGAGAATCTGTGGGCGCCGCTCGCCCTCTGGCCGCTGCACTCGGCTGGTGTGGTCGGGATGCTGCCGTTCGAGCCTTGGCAGCTGCTGACTTATGCCTTTTTGCACGCCAATTTTCTGCACATCTTCACCAACATGTTCGCGCTGTGGATGTTTGGTCCCGACACCGAGCGGCTGCTCGGCACCCGCCGATTCTGGATTTATTACCTGGTGTGCGTGCTGGCCGCGGCGTTGACCCAGACCTGGGTTACGGCCGAGTGGTGGCCGGCCACCGGCCCTACCGTTGGCGCCTCCGGTGGCATATTTGGCGTGCTGCTTTGCTACGGCATGGCTTACCCGTACCGCAAGCTGATTTTGCTGCCGGTGCCGATTCCGATGCCGGCCTGGCTGTTTGTAACGCTCTATGGCGTACTGGAACTGCTGCTCGGCATCTTCGGCACCGGTCAGGGCATCGCGCACTTTGCGCATCTGGGGGGAATGGCGGGCGGGTATCTGCTGATCCGCTACTGGCGAGCCCGAAGGGCGTCGAGGCCATAGGCTTTGGCGCTGCCAATTTTGCAGTCCGCCCCGCGGCTCAGCTGATTTTCATTCCCGGCTGCGCGCCGCTGTCGGCCGACAGCAGAAACAGCCCCGCCGCGTCATCGCCGGCACTCAATACCATGCCTTCGGAGACCCCGAAACGCATTTTTCGCGGCTCGAGGTTGGCAATCACCACCACCAGCCGGCCGACCAGCTGTTCAGGCTGATACGCGGCGCGGATACCCGAGAAGACGGTGCGCTGGTCGGCACCGAGGTCAAGCTTCAGTTGCAGCAATTTGTCCGAACCGGCCACGCTGCTCGCCTCGATCACGCGCGCGATGCGCAGATCCAGGCGCGCAAATTCGGCCAGCTTCACCGATGCGGCAGCGGCCTGCGGGCCCGGCGCAGCGGCCGCGGCCGCCGGCGGCTCGATCAGCCGCGCCGCCGCCGCCGGATCTAGCCGCAGGGCCAGGGGTTGGTAGGGCCGAAGCGGCTGGTTGAGCAGCGGTTTTTCAAGACTCTGCCAGCTGCCAAGGTCGCCATTTAAAAACACCGCGGCCTTCGCCGCCATCGCCGGCAGTACCGGGGCGAGGTATCCCATCAGCACGCGAAACAGATTGATCCCTTGCGTGGCCACGGAGCGGACTTCGGCGGCCCGGGCCGGATCCTTGACCATGGCCCACGGTTTTTGCTGATCCACGTACTGATTGGCGCGGTCGGCGAGCGCCATGATGTCGCGGATCGCGGTTGCGTACTCGCGCGTCTCGTAGCTGGCGGCGATCGCCTCGTTGGCGGCCCAGAACTCGCTATACAAATTAGGATCGGGCAGTGTCGCAGCCAGACTGCCACCGCCGCGTTCGATAAATCCTGCGCAGCGACTGGCGATATTGACCAGCTTGCCGACCAGATCGGAGTTGGTGCGCGCCAGGAAATCATCGATGCTGAGGTCGATGTCCTCGATACCGCCGCCGAGCTTGGCGGCAAAATAGTAACGCAGCGGTTCGGGCGGGAGCTGGTTCAGATAGTGCCGCGCGGTGACGAAGGTACCGCGGGACTTGGACATCTTCTGGCCGTTGATGGTCAAAAAGCCGTGCGCAAACACGCCGGTCGGCCGGCGCAGTCCCGAGCCATAAAGCACGGCGGGCCAGAACAGCGTGTGAAAATAGCTGATGTCCTTGCCGATAAAGTGATACAGCTCGGTGCTCGTCTCGGAGTGCCAGTAAGCGTCAAAGTCGAGCGGGGTACGGGCGCTTAAGGCCTTGAAGGCGGCGATGTAGCCGATCGGGGCATCAAACCAGACATAAAAAAATTTGCCGGGGGCGTCTGGCACCTCAAAACCAAAGTAGGGGCTGTCGCGCGAGATGTCCCAGTCCTGCAATCCGGCTTCGAACCACTCGGCGAGTTTGGCGCGCACCGCGGGCTGAAGATTGGCGTTGCCGAGCCATTCGCGCAGCATCGCTTCGAACTGCCCGAGCCGGAAAAACAGATGTTCGGATTCGCGCCACTCCGGCCGGGTCCCGGTCACGGTGGAGACCGGATCGATCAGGTCGGCGGGTGTATAGGTGGCACCGCAGTTCTCGCAGCTGTCGCCAAATTGCTCCGGCGTCTTGCAGACCGGACAGGTGCCGCGCACGTACCGATCCGGCAGGAACATCTGCGCCTGGGCATCGTATGCCTGGCGCACAGCGCGCCGGGCGATGTGGCCGCGGTCGCGCAGCAGGCCGTACAGCTTAAGCGTCAGTTCGCGGTTTTCTTCCGAATGCGTGGAGTGATACTGATCAAAATCGATCAGAAAGCCGCGATGGTCGGCCCGGTGCTCCACCGCCACCGCATTGATCAGCTGCTCCGGCGTCTGGCCCTGCTGCTGGGCGCGGATCATGATCGGTGTGCCGTGCGTGTCCTCGCCGCCGACATAGTGGCAGTCATGCCCGCGCAGCTTCTGGAAGCGGACCCAGATGTCGGTCTGCACGGCCTCGATCATGTGGCCAAGGTGCAGCGGCCCGTTGGCGTACAGCAGGGCGCTGGTGACGAGAATCTTGCGGGGCATGCGGTATCGGGCCTTTGCCAGGCTAAAACCGCATTATTACACGTCGGCGGGTCACGCCCCGGAATCGGGAGCGGGGGCCAAGCTCAGGTCTGATCCTTGATGGCGTCGAACTTGGCCTTGTTGATGCTCTTGGCGTACGCCTCGCGGCCGTTGATCAGCCGCTGTTCGAGCAGGCGCTCAATGGCCATATCCATTGTGCACATGCCCAGTGCCCCCCCGGACTGCATGACGGTTTCGATCTGATCGAGCTTGCCCTGGCGGATCAGGTTGGCGGCCGCCGAGGTATTGACCAGAATTTCCATCGCCGCGACCCGGCCCTCGCCGTCGGCCCGCTGCAGCAGCTGCTGGGAGATCACTCCGCGCAGCGAGGTCGAAAGCATCGTGCGCACATGCGGCTGTTTATCGGTCGGGAAGGCGTTGACCAGCCGGTCCACGGTCGGCGCAGCACCGTTGGTGTGCAGTGTTGCCATCACCAGAATGCCCATTTCGGCCGCGGTTATGGCCGTGCTCATGGTCTCCAGGTCGCGCAACTCACCAACCAGAATCACGTCCGGATCCTCGCGCAAGGCCGACAGCAGCGCCTGGGAAAAGCCTTGGGAATGGACGCCAATCTCGCGCTGGCTGATCAGGCAGTTCTGTCGCGCATGCACGAACTCGATCGGATCCTCGACCGTGAGAATGTGGCCTTTGACGCGCTTATTGATGTCATCGATCATTGCCGCAAGCGTAGTGGATTTGCCTGACCCGGTTTTGCCCGTGACCAGGATCAGGCCGCTGGTGGCCCGGCACATCTGCCGGATCGCCATCGGTATCTTCAGCTCATCGAGCGTCAGCGCCTTGGAGGGAATGGCCCTGAACACCGCGCCCATGCCGTTGAGCTGGCGCATGACATTGACGCGAAAGCGTCCCGCACCGGCCAGGCTGTAGGCAAAGTCCGCGCCGTCGCGCGTCTCGAAGCGTTCGATCGCCTTGCGCGGCATGATCTCGTACAGTGTGTCTTTGGTAAATTCCTGCGTCAGCGGTTCCGGGCGCAGCGAGAGCCAGATCGCCGTAACGGCGCACCCGTGGCGGATCGCCGGCAATGAAATGCAGGTCCGAGCCCTTGCGCTTGAGGATTTCCTGCAAAAAGGTGTCGATCTGTGCCATGGGTACGGGTCCGGCTGCGCCCGGCTACGGGGCCAGGTCGCCGCCGCTGATCTTCGGCAGCATGCTGGTGTCAGTGACGAATTTTTGCAGCACCCGCTTGTCGGTGGCATACGCAAAGGCATCGTCCGGGTCGATTTGCTTGGCGTTGACCGCGGCGAGCAGCGCCTGATCGAGCATCTGCATGCCCAGGTCCCGGCCCGTCTGCAACTGGCTGCCGACCAGGTGTGACTGATCGGTCATGATCAGCTTGGCGATCGCTTTGGTCATGATCAGGATTTCGCACACGGCCTTGCGTCCGCGGCCATCGTGCGAGCGCACCAGAATCTGGGTGATGACCGCGAGCAGGCTCTGGGACAAAAAGCTCTTGGTCTGCTCGCGCTCCTGGGCCGGCAGCGCATCAATCATCCGGTCGATGGTTTTGACCGCGCCGGTCGTGTGCAGCGTGCCGAGCACCAGGTGGCCGGTTTCGGCGGCGGTCATCGCCATGCGAATGGTGTCGGCATCGCGCATTTCGCCGACCAGGATGACGTCAGGATCCTCGCGCATCGCGGCGCGCACGCCCTCGGCAAAGCTCGGAATGTGCGTACCGAGTTCGCGCTGGATGACCTGGCTGCTCTTGCTCTTGTGCACGAACTCGATCGGATCTTCCAGACTGATGATGTTGAGCGGCCGGGTGCGGTTCAGCAGATCGATCATCGCCGCGAGCGTGGTCGATTTGCCGGTGCCGGTCGAACCGGTGACCAGGATCATGCCCTGGTGGTGATCGGTCAGTTTGGCCAGCACCGGTGGCAGGCCGAGCGACTCGAGCGTTGGGATCGCGGTCGGGATGGCGCGGAAGGTCGCGCCGATACCGGTGTCCTTGCGGAACACGTTGACGCGAAAGCGCCCGCCTTCGGCCGACACGTAGGAGAAATCCAGGTCATTGCCGCGCAGAAAGTGATCCGACTGATTCGGGGTCAGCACTTCGGTGATGTAGCTTTCGAGTTCTGCGTCCCCAAGGTCGCGGAACTTGATCGGCACCAAATCGCCATTCATGCGCAACATCGGCGGCACGCCAACGGCCAGATGAATGTCCGAGCAGTTCTGCTGCGTGCCCAGTTTCAAGAATGCGTCGATGCGTGCCATAACCGAACCTCAGGCGGCCGTTCGGGCGCTGGGCAGGAGCTTCTCAAGCGCGGTGCGCAGCTCTTCCATGGTCTGGTAACGCTTGGTCTTGTCCACCGCCATGCAGCGCGTCACCAGTTCGGCGAGCTGCGGCGAGAGGTCGGGATTCAATTCGAGCGGCGGCCGGGCCTTGCCCTGCACGTGCTGGTACATGACGGCCATGTGGTCGCCGCGCGAGTACGGCGGCACGCCGGTGACCATCTCGTAGAGCATCACGCCCAAGGCGTAGATGTCGGCCCGCTCGTCGACCTTGCGGCCGAGGATCTGCTCGGGGGCCATGTATTTGGGTGAGCCGATGACGTAGCCGGTGCGGGTCAGTTGCGTGTCGCCTTCGCGGTGCGCCGCGGCGACGCCGAAGTCGACGATCTTCAGCAGCCCGTCGTTGTTGATCAGTACGTTGGCGGGCTTCAAGTCGCGATGCACGATGCCGACCTGGTGCGCGACCGCCATGCCGGTCGCGATATCGATGGCGAAACGGACGGCGCGGCCCTGGACCACCGGCTTTTCATTGACAATTTCCCCGCCGAGCGTGTGCGAGGGAAAGTATTCCATCGAGATCGCGTAGTTGCCCTGGATATACAGGAAGTCGTAAATGCGGATGACGTTCTTGTGGGTGATCTTGCGCGAATAACGCAGCTCGTGCACGAAGCGCTTCATCACCTCTTCGTCCTCGGCCACGTTCGGATTCAGGAACTTGAGAATCAGGCGTTCATCGACCACTGTGTCTTCCATCAGCAGCACGGTGCCGAAGGCGCCCTTGCCGATGCGTTCGATGTATTTGTAGCGTCCCTCGATCACATCGCCCGGATTGAGGGTGGAGATATCGAGCCGCTGCGTGCCGGATGCCGCAGCCTGTTCCATGACCTTGGCCACGTCCTTCTCGGCGATCAGCAGCGTGCGTGCCGGTTCAGCCGATGCCGGGCGCGGCGCACGGGGCCGCGAGTCGTTGCTGGACAGTACCGGCGCCGGCCCGGTATTGATCCCGGACGAGAAGCGAACATCCATCTCGGTGAGTGCGCGCTCGGCGGCGCGCACCACGGTGGCATCGGCGTTGCCCATATGAGCCTGCAGCTGCACACGGATTTGTTCGGCATGCGGTTCATCGACCAGGCGCGACACGGCCTGGATGGTTTCGATGCAGACGTCTTTTTCCTGGCTCTTGAGCAGCGGAGTCAGCAATCCGACCGAGGCCGCATCGCCGAGCTTGCCGATGGCGCGCACCACGATCGGCAGCTGTTTGGGTTGCCCGCGCGCCAGCATCTCCTGCAGGCGCGGCATCGCGCGCTTGTTGCCAATGGCGGCCAGCGCATCCACGGCCCGCTCGCTGACCCACCAGTCGGCGTCGCGCGTCGCTTCGATCAGGTGGCTGACCGCCCGTTCGTCCTTGGTCTGGTTGAGAATTTCGATCGCCGTGCGCCGGATGTCCTCGTCCTTGTCGCGCACCAGCTCCAGCACGGCGTCGATGACCTTGGGGCCGCCGATCTTGCCGAGCGCATCGCCGGCGCGGCTGCGCACCCACCAGTCGTCGTCCTTGATGGCCTGCAGCAGAAATTTGACCGAATTGCCGTCACCGACTTCGTTAAGCACTTCCACCGCCGAGCGCCGCGCGTACTCGTTCTCGTCCTTGAGTACCGGCACCAGAAACTTCACGGTCTGCGGGTCCTTGCCCTTGATCAGCACTTCCACGGCGCGGTTCTGTACTTCAACTTCCGGATCGCGCAGCAGCGCGCACAGCTGCTCGGTCTCGAATGGCCCGTCCATCTTGGCCAGCGCCGTCAGCGCCGCGGCGCGAATCAGCTTGTTCGGATCATTGATCTGCGTGTGCAGCGCGCGCCGGACCTCCGCCTTGTTGAAGCGCGCCAGGATATTAATGATGTGCAGGCGCGCCATGGTGTCTTTGCCCTGCAGGCGCGCTACCAGCTCCAGGCTCCCGGCGTCATCGACAATTTCGGCGATGACCTTGAACAGCGCCGATTTCTCGTTGTTCTCCTGGGCGTAGGCGGCGTTGAGCAGTTCGCGCACCGTCAGGCGCCCGCGATGGGCGTTGATCACTTCGATCACGGCCGGCTTGGAGATGCCCGGACGGCTGAGTGCATCGAGCAGCATCGAGGCCGGATAGTTGCGCGAGCTGGTCAGCGCCCACGAGACCCCGGCGATCACCCGCGGGCTGCCCTCGATCAATGCTTCGGCAAAGCGCGGGAAGGTCTTGGCACTGATCAGCGAGGACAGGATGTCCACGAACGCGACCGTGCAGTGCTTGTCGGCATCCGGCAGGGCCGCCAGCACCACCGGGATGACTGACGGGCCCATTTCCTTGAGCCTGGCGATGGCCTTTTGGGTCGGCTCGCTCAGCAGCTCAGTCGACGACTTGATCTGGTAGATCAGCCGGTCGGCCCGCAGATTTGAGAAAAAGCTCATGCGAACAACAGCGTTATCCTAGTAGGCACTACTCAAGGGGGCCGCGCCGCCCGACCTGGTCCCGAATAGTGTATTGAGCCGACCGTTGATTTCCGGAATTATGCCACGTTTATGTCAATTGCCGGCCGGCCCGCCGGGGCCGTGCAACGCGGTTGGACGCGCTAGAATCGTGAACTAGCGCAAGTTTTGTCCCCAGAACAGTGAGTGCAGCATGCCCCTGAGTCCCGCCGCAGTCCGCAGTGCCTTGGACAGCTATGTTGACCCCTATTTGCGACAGAGTCTGGGGCAGGCCGAAGCGGTCATTGAACTCAGTCTAGCCGGTGCGACTGTCGAGGCTACCATCGAGCTTGGGATCCCGGTAATCGGCTACGAAGCGGCATTTAGCGCGGCCTTGCGTGCCCATTTGCAAGCCGTGCTGCCGGATGTAAACGATTTCAAGCTGCAGCTGCGCTCGCGCATCAGCGCCCACGCGGTGCAGCGCCAGCTCAAGCCGCTCGGCGGGGTTGGCAACGTCGTGGCGGTCGCGAGCGGCAAGGGCGGGGTCGGCAAGTCCACGGTTGCAGTCAATCTGGCACTGGCCTGGGCTGCCGGCGGCGCCCGCGTCGGCATACTTGATGCCGACATCTACGGACCCAGCCAGCCGCTGATGCTGGGCCTGGGCAGCCAGCACCCGACTTCCCCCGACGGCAAGCGCATCCGGCCACTCGAGGCCCACGGGGTGCAGGCGATGTCGATCGGCTTTCTGATCGATCCGGCGCAGGCCATGGTCTGGCGCGGACCGATGGTCACTCAGGCGCTGACCCAGCTGCTTGGCGACACCGCCTGGGGAGAGCTCGACTATCTGGTGGTCGATATGCCGCCCGGCACGGGCGATATTCAGCTGACCCTGGCGCAGCGGGTCCCGGTGGCCGGGGTGGTCATCGTCACCACGCCGCAGGATATCGCACTCGCCGATGCCCGCAAGGGCCTGGTCATGTTCGAGAAAGTCAGCGTGCCGGTGCTTGGCATCGTCGAGAACATGAGCACCCATGTCTGCAGCGCCTGCGGGCACGAGGAGGCGATCTTCGGTTCCGGTGGCGGCGCGCGCCTGGCCGCGGAATACGGTGTGCGGCTGCTGGGCCAGCTGCCGCTCGATGCGCATATCCGCGAGGAGGCCGACGGCGGCCGGCCCACGGTGGTGGCCGCGCCGGACAGTGCGCGGGCGTTAGCTTACATTGAGATGGCGCGGCACACGGCCGGCGCGCTCGCGACCCGCAGCCGCGATCATAGCGCCGTGTTTCCCAAGATTGTGATCGAACGCAGCTGAAATCAAAGGATACCGAGTGAGCATCAAGTCAGACAACTGGATCCGGCGCATGGCGGTCGGCGCAGGCATGATCGAGCCGTTCGAGCCCGGCCAGGTGCGGGCCGTCGACGGTCAAAAGATCTGATTTCCTACGGCACCTCCAGCTATGGCTACGACATGCGCTGCGCCGGCGAATTCAAGATCTTCACCAACATCAACTCGACCATTGTCGATCCGAAGAATTTCGACGAGAAGAGCTTTGTCGACGTGTCGGGGATGTCCTGTCATCATTCCGCCCAATTCGTTCGCGCTGGCGCGTACGGTGGAGTATTTCCGCATTCCGCGCAACGTGCTGACGGTGTGCCTTGGAAAATCCACCTACGCGCGTTGCGGCATCATCGTCAACGTGACGCCGTTGGAGCCCGAGTGGGAAGGGCACGTGACGCTGGAGTTTTCCAATACCACGCCGCTGCCGGCGCGCATCTACGCCAACGAAGGGGTGGCGCAGATGCTGTTTTTCGAATCCGACGAGGTGTGCGAGACTTCCTACCGGACCGCGGCGGCAAATACAGGGCCAGCAGGGCGTCACGCTCCCCAAGGCCTAGGGGGTGGCAGGGCGCTTGACGGCGACGGCGCTCAACAGCCACTCCTGACTCGATGTGCCGTCACTGCTGACCCGGCGCTGTTCGGCGCGCAGCGGCACAAAACCCAGCGACGGCGCGCACCAGAAGCGCGTGACGCGCGGCGAACCGTCTTTCTGGCTGCGATAGACGATCGTGGCGATTTTGCCCATCGGTGTGTCCAGTACCTCGGCGCTGTCGCGCGAGTAGCGGTAATTGCGGATGCCGCTTTTGTCGTACAGTAAAAATCCCGTTGGCGTCACGCCGTGCAGCAGCTGCACTATCAGTGCCACCTGTACCGACAGGTCATTTTGCACGCCCGGCTGCAGTGCCATATCGATCGCCTGGCCCTGGTCCGTACCGCTCACCCGGCCCTTATCCCAGTCAAAGTGAATGTCGACGCCGCGACTGCTGCGCCCGGCGGCATCATCGGCGCGGTAGCTCAGCGGCTCGACGCCGTTGGCGTCAATCCGTAGCCGGCTTTCGCTCACGATTTTCGCCGGCAGCAGCAGCCGCAGGATGCCGTGCGGCTCCTCGGTCGAGCTGTAGGTCCACTCCTGCGGCCCGGTCTGCGTCAGCCGCACGACCGAGGTACCGCCAAGTCCGTGACCGCTCGCCGCATAAGTGGCTTCGAAGGACTGCAGTTCCTCGGCCGTGGCGCACTGGGCACCGAGCAGCATTGCGGTAAGCCACAGCGCGCGGCGCAAGGCTTGACGGACTGCGGCTTGCGACATGAGGTTCGCTTTCCTTAGGGTGACTAACTGGCCACGATCGGCGCACTGTGGGTTTGACCGTCGAGCACAAAAAAAGGTCCCTGCTGTTGGAGGCGATGGTCGGCGTACCAGCCGATGGCCTGCGCAAAGATCACGTGCTCGCGCTCCAGTACGCGCGCCGCAAGAGTTTGCTCGGTGTCGGTCGCGCAGTACCGGCACCTGCGCCTGCAGGATGACCGGGCCGCCGTCGACCTCGCTCGTGACAAAGTGCACGCTCGCGCCGTGGCGGGGCTCGCCGGCTGCAAGGACGCGGCGGTGGGTGTGCAGGCCAGGGTAGGCGGGCAGGAGCGATGGGTGGATGTTAATCAGCCGTCCGGCGTAGCGCGCCGTGAACGCAGCGGAGAGCACCCGCATGAATCCGGCCAGCACCACGAGCTCGGCACCGCCATTGTCGATCTGCGCGCTGATCGCCGCTTCGAACTGCTCGCGATCCGGATAGGCTTCGCGCGGCACGATCGCCGTCGGCAGGTGCAGTTGTGCAGCGCCAGCAAGGCCCGCCGCGTCCGGCCGGTCAGCGATCACCCGGGCGATGCGGGCCGCAATCCGGCCATCGGCGCAGTGGCGCGCAATGGCCATCCATGTTGCTGCCGCGGCCGGAGATCAGCACTGCGAGGCGCAGCTTGCGCCAGCTCATTCATGTCTCGAAGCTGACGGCACCGTGGCCCGGGCGCACCTCACCGATGAGCCAGGCCGTCTCGCCCTCATCGCGCAGCAACTGCAGCGCCGCCTCGCGCTGGCTGGCGGCCACGATAGCCACCATGCCGATGCCGCAGTTGAAGGTGCGGTGCATCTCGCTCGGCGCGATGTTCCCGGTGTCGCGCCAGCCAGTCGAATAGCGGCTGGCGCGGCCAGGCGCTGCGGCTCAGATGGACCTGCTGATCCGGCGCGCAGCACGCGCGGGATGTTGTCGGTCAGGCCGCCGCCGGTGATATGCGCCAGACCATGCACCGGCAGCGCCCGACAGCAGCGCCAGCAAGGGCTTGACGTAGATGCGTGTCGGCGCGAGCAGCAGGTCGAAAAGGCTGCGGCCCGCGACCTGGGTGCGGTCGTCGGCGCCCGCGACTTCGATGAGCTTCCGGATCAGCGAATAGCCGTTCGAGTGCGGCTCCGGAGGAGCTGAGGCCGATGACCGCATCGCCGGCCTGCGACCGCCGAGCCGTCGATGATGGCGGATTTTTCGACCACGCCGACGCAGAAACCGGCCAGGTCGTAGTCGGCTCCCGTGGTACATCCCCGGCATTTCGGCAGTCTCGCCGCCGACCAGCGCCGCGCCGGCCTGCAGCGCAGCCCTCGGCGATGCCGCGCAATGACCGTCTCGGCGACCGCGACATCGAGTCTGCCCGGTCGCGAAGTAGTCGAGAAAGAACAGCGGTTCGGCGCCCTGCACGACGACGTCGTTGGCGCACATCGGCTACCAGATCGATGCCGACGTGCCGTGCCGCTGCGTGTCGATCGCCAGGCGCAGCTTGGTGCCCACGCCGTCGGTGCCGGAGACCAGTACCGGATTGCGATAGCGATGCAGCGGCAGCTTCGACCAGCGCGCCGAAGCCGCCGATGCCGGCCAGCACTTCCGGCCGCATCGTCGCGGCGCACGATCGGCTTGATGCGCTCGACCAGTTCATCGCCGGCGTCGATATCGACACCGGCATCGCGATAGGTATAGCTGCGTTTATCGGTCATGATCGGCCAGAGCATCTTTGAAGTTACGCGTCGCCCGCCGGACAGGGCCGGCCGCGCCGCGTTATAGTATCGAACCCATGCGCCACCTGCCCAACATCATCTGCCTGCTGCGCATCGCGCTGATCTGGCCGATTCTGCTCAGCCTGCAAAGCGGCGCCTATGAGCGCACGCTGTGGTTGTTCGCGTTGGCAGCGGCCAGCGACGGGCTGGACGGGTACTTGGCCAAGCGCTTTGGCTGGACCAGCCAGCTCGGCGCCGTGCTCGATCCGGCGGCCGACAAGCTGCTGCTGGTGTCGGTGTTTTTGCTCGCCACCTGGCTGGGCCTGATTCCGTTGTGGCTGGCCACGCTGGCGGTGGCCCGGGACGTAATGATCGCACTCGGGGCGGTCGTTTACCGGCTCGGCTGGGGTCCGCTGAGTGCCAGACCCATCCTCGCCAGCAAGGTCAATACGGTGGTGCAGATCTGTTACGTGCTGGCCGTGGTGGTCCGCGCCGCTTACGGTTTTCCGCCTCGCGGCGTGATAGACGCCCTCGCCATTCTGACTTGCGTGACCGTGCTGATCAGCGGTTATGGCTACGTCCGTGAGACTGCGCAGCGCGGCGTGCGGCTGGCGGCGTAGCTGAGGGCTGGGCACGCGCATGCAGCAGTTGCCCCTGGCTGTGCGGCTGCGTGACCGCGCCGTATTTGGCAGTTTCCTGGCCGGCCCCAATGCAAACACGGTAGCGCAGCTGCGCAACATCGCCGCCGGGCCACGCACGGTCTGCTGGCTGTACGGGCCACACGGCAGCGGCAAGACGCACCTGCTGCAGGCCATTTGTGCGCAGGTGCCGGAACATGCCGAGGCGGTTTATCTGCCGCTTGCGCAACTGGCGGGCCTCGACCCCGAGGTGCTGCAGGGCCTGCAGCGCGTCAGCTGCCTGTGTCTGGATGATCTGGGCGCGGTGCTCGGCCGCTTGCCATGGGAACAGGCACTGTTCAATCTGTATCGGGATGCTGAAGAGCGGGGCGCGAGCCTTATCGTCGCCGAGGAGTCGCTCCCGCAACGACTGAATTTCGCCTTGCCGGACCTGGCATCGCGGCTGCGCGCGGCGGTGCTGTTGCCGTTGCTGACGCTCGATGAGGCGGCGCAGCGCGAGGCGCTCAGGCTGCGGGCGCAGCTGCGCGGCCTCGAGTTGCCGGAGGAGACGGCACTGTATCTGCAGCGGCGGTTCAGGCGCGACATGCCGACACTTTATGGCCTGCTGGATGCGCTCGATGAAGCCGCGCTGCTGGCGCAGCGGCGCCTGACGGTGCCGTTTATCCGCGATGTGCTGGCGCGGCCGCCAACCTGACCGCAAGCTGCGCGACGCGCGCGCCGAGGGCGCGGCCGAGTTCGCTTTCCTCACGAGTCAGTGGCTGCTCGATGCCTAAGCGGGAAGCGCCGTAGGGCGTACCGCCGCCGCGCGTCTCGCGCAGCGCGCGCTCGGTGTAGGGCAGTCCCACCAGGATCATGCCATGGTGCAGTAGCGGCAACAGCATCGTCAGCAGCGTGCTCTCCTGCCCGCCGTGCATCGTCTGGGTCGAGGTAAAAGCCGCCGCCGGCTTGCCGGCCAGCGCGCCGCTCAGCCACAGGCTCGATGTGCCATCCAGAAAATACTTCAGCGGGGCGGCCATGTTGCCAAAGCGTGTCGGGCTGCCGATGATCAGACCATCCGCGCGTTGCAGCTCCTCAAGTGTCGCATAGGGCGGGCCGCTGTCGGGCACCGGGCGGGCGACCGCTTCGCTGGCGGCGCTGACCGGGGCGACCGTGCGCAGCGTGGCTCTGGCGCCGGCCACGGACTCGACGCCGCGGCAGACCTGACGGGCAAGTTCAGCGGTTGCGCCGCCGCGGGAATAGTAAAGGACGAGAATCTCGCTCATGGGGGCGCCAGTTTACCTGCGCCGCAGCGCCTCACCAGATTAAGAAGCTAAAATCGATGGGCCATTGGCCGGGTGCGGCGCCAGAACGGGCAGGTCATGAAAGCGCAGCGATGCTGGGTAAGCGGGCGGGTGCAGGGCGTGTTTTACCGCGCCTCGGCCGCACAGCGGGCCACGGAGCTTGGCCTTAGCGGCTATGCGCGCAACCTGCCGGACGGGCGCGTTGAGGTGCTGGTCGTGGGCCCCATCGAGACGCTGCGGCAGTTCACCGACTGGCTGGCCATCGGCCCGAGCGCGGCCCGCGTCATCGAAGTGAGAATTGAGGAGGACGCGGCGGCGCTGGCAGATCCGCCGCAGGGTTTCGCAGTCCGCTAAAGCGAGGCGCGCCGCCCCAGATCATCGGCGCCTTTCCAGTAATCCATCCAGCGCACGACCACGCGGTCCGGATAATCGCGCCGGCCAATGCTGCCGTTGTAGTGCGCGAGGGCGCTGCGCACGTCATTGCGTTGGGCCTGCAGGTAGTAGCGCAGGATCGCGCAGCCCATGCGGATATTGGTCTCGACGCCGATCAGCTGCGGGCGCGCGCAGCCCCAGCCGCTCGGGCCAGAACGGCATCACCTGCATCAGGCCAACGGCGCCGGCGCTGGAGATGGCCCAGCGGTCAAAGCGGCTTTCGACCTCCAGCACCGCCAGCACCAGTCCGGGCGGGAGCGGTGCGGCGCTCGGCCGGTGAGTTTCGCAATAGACCGAATGCAGGATCTGCAGCCGCTCGGCTTCATCGCTGACAAAGCGACGGAGCTTTGGCTCCATCAGCTTGTACCAGACGGCCGAATCGTACTGGTCGGTGAAACAGGCGGTATCGTCGATCGCCTGCTGTACGACGGTGCGCAGTTGCGGGTCGGACTGCGCCGGCGCCGCATCGGCCGCCCAGGCCGCGCCGCTCAGCAGTGCCGCGGCGGCGAGGGCGGCGCAGCCGTCAGTGAGCCAGGCGCGCGCGCAGCGCTGCCACCGCGTCAGCGAGCGGCAGATCCTCGCTGGCGGTGGCGCGACGATGGCGGTATTCAAGCGTGCCGGCCTGCACGCCGCGCTCGCCGATGACGACGCGGTGCGGAATGCCGAGTAGCTCCGCGTCGGCGAACTTGACGCCCGGCCGCGCGTCCCGATCGTCATACAGCACCTCGATGCCGGCTTCGCACAGCGAGACGTACAGCGCATCGGCCGCCTCGCGGACCTGGGGCGATTTGTGAACATTGAGCGCCAGTAGTGCCACATGGAATGGTGCGATCGGATCCGGCCAGATAATGCCACGCTCATCATGATTCTGTTCAATTGCTGCCGCTACGATGCGCGTCACACCGATGCCATAGCAACCCATCAGCATGGCGGTGGCCTGGCCGTCCTCACCGAGCACCGTCGCGTTGAGCGCCAGGCTGTATTTGTTGCCGAGCTGAAAGATATGCCCGACTTCGATGCCGCGCACAATTTTCAGCCTGCCGACACCGGAGGGGCTGGGGTCCCCCGCCACCACATTGCGAAGATCCGCGGCTTTGGGCTCCGGCAGGTCGCGGCCCCAGTTCACACCGCTTAGGTGGTAGTCGGCCTCGTTGGCGCCGCAGATGAAATCGGCCATGGCGAGCGCCGCATGATCGGCATAGATCGGGCATTTAAGGTCCAAAGGACCGATGAAGCCGGGCTCACAGCCGCTCACTGCCAGCACCTGCTCGACGCTCGCGAGCCGCAGCGGACTGGCGACGCCGGGGACTTTCTGTGCCTTGAGGGCATTCAGTTCATGATCGCCCCGCAGCACCAGGGCGATGACATCGCCGGCGCTGCCCGCCACCAGCATGGTTTTAAGGCAGCGCTCGGCCCGACCTTGAGCAGCGCGCTCACCGCAGCGATGGTGCGCAGTCCCGGCGTCGACGACCCGCGTGAGCGCTTCTGTCGGGGCCGGCCGCGGGCTTGCCGGGGGAACTGCCACGGCCAGTTCTATGTTCGCCGCATAGCCATCGCCGTCCGAGACCGCGATCGCATCCTCGCCTGATTCGGCCAGCACCTGAAATTCCTCGGAGGCGTTGCCGCCGATCGCGCCGGTGTCGGCCTGCACGGTGCGAAACTTAAGCCCCATGCGCTCGAACATGCGCGTGTAGGCCGCGCGCATCAGCTGCGTAGCCCGCATCGAGCGAGCTCTGGTCGATATGAAATGAATATGCGTCCTTCATGATGAACTCGCGGCCGCGCATCACGCCGAAGCGCGGCCGCATCTCGTCGCGGAATTCGATTGGATCTGATAGAAATTCACCGGCAGCTGGCGGTAGCTTTTGAGCTCGCGGCGGGCAATGTCGGTGATGACTTCCTCGTGCGTCGGGCCGAACGACGAAGTCCCGCTGGTGCCGATCCTTCAGCCGCAGCAGCTCCGGGCCGTACTGCTCCCAGCGCCCGACTCCTGCCACAGTTCGGCCGGCTGGATCGCCGGCAGCAGCAGCTCGAGCGCCCCGGCGCGGTTCATCTCCTCGCGCACAATCGCCTCGACCTTGCGCAGCGTGCGCAGCCCGAGCGGCAGCCAGCTGTAGATGCCGGCGGCGAGCCGGCGGATCAGCCCGGCCCGCAACATCAGCTGATGGCTGATCAGCTCGGCCTCGGCCGGCGTCTCCTTGGTCGTGTTGATCGGATAGCTCGACAGTCGCATGCAACGGGTTCCTCGACCGGGCCTCGATGAAGCCGGTCATCCTCGGGCACTTCGGCGGCTCAGCTAGGCGGGCGTTGCTAGCGCCGCGGGCCGCGCCCCTATGATGCCGGGCGACATGGACGCGCAATCAGACGTCCGGCGAACCACGCCGGCCCCGTCGCGGCATCTACCTGCTGCCCAACCTGCTGACGACGGCCTGCCTGTTTTCCGGGTTCTATGCCGTCGTGGCTGCTATCGACGGGAACTTCGAGCGCGCCGGCGTGGCCGTGTTTGTCGCCATGGTATTTGACGGCGCTGGACGGGCGCGTGGCCCGGCTGACGAATACCGAAACCCTGTTTGGCAAGGAATACGACAGCCTGGCTGACATGGTCTCCTTCGGGCTCGCGCCCGCGATTGTGTCTTACCAGTGGGGCGTGGCGCGGATCGCCGAGTACGGCAGGCCTGGGGCCGATTTGGCTGGCTGGCGGCATTTTTCTACGCGGCCCGCGCGGCGCTGCGCCTGGCCCGCTTCAATTCCCGCGGCCGCGACCCAAAACAAAAGTTATTTCGAGGGGCTGCCGGTCCGTCGGCCGCCGCCATGGTCGCGGCCTTCGTCTGGCGGTCGAGCGAATGGCGCGAGCCGGGGCTGCCGGCCTGATACTCGCCTTCGTGGTCACGGCGCTGGCCGGCGCGCTGATGGTCAGCCGCTTCGGATTTCCGAGCTTCAAGACAGATCGACCTCGATCGCGCCGATCCGGTTTTTCTGGCTGGTGCTGCTCGTCGTGGTCATCGTGATCGTCGCGCGGCGACCCGCCCCGCACATTGCTGGCCAGCTTTGGTCTGCTATGCGATCTGGTCACCGCTCCTGTGGGTCTGGCGGCGGCTGCGCCGCGCGGTTCGCGCCCGGGCGCGCCGCGCCGGGCCCGGCCGCCGTGAACCGGCGCGCGCAATATCTGCGAGGCGCTCGGCATTGACGTCTGGGTGCCGCGCTCGCCACTGGCTGCAGTCCGCCGCCACCGCCGACTTGCCCCGGCGGCAGCCGAAGTTGCCGCGTCGCGAGCTCCTGACGCGCGCCGGCCGCAATGCCGCCGCCGGTCGCGGACACGCTCACCGACGCGGTAACCGGCAGCTGGCAGCAGCTCGCCACCGAGGTGAGCGGCTGTCAGCGCTGCGGTTTGCGTAGCGGCCGCACCCAGACCGTGTTCGGGGTCGGCAATCGGCGCGCCGAGATTCTCGTGGTCGGCGAGGCGCCGGGCGCCGACGAAGACCGTCAGGGCGAGCCGTTCGTCGGCCGCGCCGGTCAACTGCTCAATTCGATGCTGATCGCCATCGGACATCCGCGCGAGACCGTGTTCATCGCCAACGTGCTCAAGTGCCGTCCGCCCGGCAACCGCGATCCGGGCCCTGATGAGGTCGCCAGTTGCCTGCCGTACCTGCAACGCCAGATCGAGCTGCTGCGGCCGCGGCTGATGCTGGCGCTCGGGCGCATTGCGGCGCAGAACCTGCTCGCCACCGACACGCCGATCGGCAAGCTGCGCGGCCGGGTGCATCAGTTCGGCGCCGCAGGCATCCCGCTGATTGCCACGTACCATCCGGCCTATCTGCTGCGCAGTCCGAGCGAGAAGCGCAAGGCCTGGACGGATCTGAAGTTCGTGCGCCAGGAGCTCGCGCGGCTGCGCGCGGCCGCGGCGCCGGCCGGCCGGGTGTCGGAGCGCGCTCGCCATGTCGGCCGTGGTCAGCGAATCGACGCCGGTCCCGGAACTGAACCTCCGGGCGATGCGTGAAGACGATGTGCCGGAAGTGCTGCGCATCGAGCAAAGCACCTACGGATTTCCGTGGACCGAGGATTGCCGCGATTGTCTGCGCATCGGCTACGGCTGCAGCGTGATCGAGCTTGGTTATGTGGTGGTCGGCTACTGCGTGCACTCGGCGGCGGCGGGGGAGGCGCACCTGCTGAACCTGTGCGTGCGGCCGGAATTTCGCTCCAGGGGCTTAGGTCGCCGGCTGCTGCAGCACCTGATCCGCGCGGCGCGCGATGATGGGGCGCGGGTCATTTTTCTCGAGGTACGTCCATCCAACGTGGCCGCAATCCGCCTGTATGCCTCGGCGGGCTTTGCGCAAATCGGCGTACGGCGCGGTTATTACCAGGCGGAGAACGGCCGAGAGGATGCTCTGGTAATGCGCTTCGGTCTTTAGGCCGACGGGATCGAAGCCGGCAGATTTTGTTCGTCTCTTTCCTTCTCGATGAGCCCAGTCGATCCATTGGGCCGCATTGCATCCTATGTTTGGCGACGAACGGGACTATATCCGCGACGAAGCGGACTGACCCGGGATCGTTAAAGCTTACCGGCTGCACGGCACGGTACACTATCTCCCGTTGACACACCGAGGCGACTCATGACCCCTAGACGCTCGGATGACGCTGAGCAGCCCGCGAGAAAGCCTTCGTCCATCACTTTGGCTTCGGGCAGAGAGATCTCCAAGACCAGCCTCTTTGCCGTGCTTCAGGCAGGTGGATGGACAGCCCTTACGTGGTCTGCTCGTTTGCGGCGAGCCAAGAGTATGGCTTATGGCCGGCGCTGTTCGATACGTTTATTTTTGCAGTGGTGGGGATTGTGTTATCACACTCGGCATACGGCAGCTTACCGGCGGTCACGTCGGCTACAACACTCATACGTCATGTTCGCGGTCATCGCGTTGACCGCAAGCGTGCTGCTGGCGCCACTGTGGTATTCCATGGAGCACATCACCATACGCATGCTGCTGCCTGCGGTGCTACACGTGGATTCATGGCGATCCTCATTTACGGCGTTCGCGGTCATTGAGGCGGGTAGACCATTGTTTTTCTCGATTTACTTATGGCCCTTTTACTCCATTATTTTATTCACATGGGCCGCCCTTTATTTTGGGATCAACGCGATGCTGGATCTCGAAATCGAGCGCGCCAATGTAGTCAATGCACGCAAATTGGCAGACACGGCTCGTCTTCGCGCGATGCAGTCGAACTTGAACCCGCATTTCCTGTTCAACGCGCTGAACGGTATTGCGACCCTGGTCCGGGAACAAGACTCGGTAACCGCGTCGGCTATGGTCGATGCCCTGGGTACCTTTCTTAGGTCAACTCTGCAGCGTGTGGATACGCCGGAACTTCGCGTGGAAGAGGAAAGCGAGCTGATTGAGCAGTACTTGCGCATTCAGCGGTACCGGTTTGGAACGCGGCTGCACGCGGTGGTCGAGGCCTCGCGGGAGACGCTCGATGCGTTCATTCCGACGCTCATTCTTCAACCGCTGGTCGAGAATGCAGTACGTTACAGTGTGCTGCCCCGCGACGCCGGCGGCTCGCTATGGGTGTCAGTGCGCAAGGAGCTCGCGGAACTGGTGGTGTCGGTGGAGGACGATGGCCCTGGGCTCACTGGGGGTACGCTACATGCCTTTGGCATGGGTCTGCAAAACTCTTCCGATCGACTGAAGGCCTTGTATGGTTCCGCCGCTAGTCTGGTAATAGGCAGCCGACCGGACGGCACGGGATGCGCAGTGGTGATCAGGCTCCCATTTAGGCTGACCCCTGTCCGGCAGCCCAGTGACAGCGCACTCGAGGCCGTGGAAGCATGAGGATTCGGACCATCATCGCCGATGACGAGGAGCTGGCGCGTCGCGGTCTCAGGGCGCTTTCGCGGCGATGCGAGGAGCTGGAACTGGTCTGCGAATGCCGCAACGGGCGAGAAGCGGTGGAGGCGATTCACCGCCATCGACCGGACCTGGTGTTTCTGGACGTGCAGATGCCGGGAAAGACAGGTTTCGATGTCATCAGTGCCATTACCGATGGCCCGCGCCCGCATGTGGTATTTGTGACCGCTTACGACAAATTCGCGCTGCGGGCCTTTGAAGTGCACGCACTCGATTATCTCCTCAAGCCCGTGAACGAGGAGCGATTCGATGCAGCCGTGGAACGGGTCCGCGAGGCGATGTCGCACGCGACGGACAGCGCAATGATTCAGCGCTTCAGCCAAGCGGCCGCAGAACTGCAGGTCGCCGCTTCGCCTTCGACGGCAACAGGGATGGATCGGCTGCCGGTTAAGGCCAACGGTCGAATAATCATTCATTCGCTTGTCTGAAATAGACTGGATCGAGGCCGAGGGAGACTATGTGTCGGTTCATGCGCGGGGCAAAAGCTGGTTGATGCGCGAAACCATCGCCGCCGTGGAACTTCGGCTGGCGCTGTCCGGATTTGTGAGAATTCACCGCTCCACCTTGGTGAATGCCGAACAGGTCAAGGAGCTTCGACCACGGGACAAAGGCGAATACACCGTGGTACTCAACGATGGCACGGAGCTTAAACTGACCAGAAACTACCGCGCGGCGGTGGAGCGATTGATTGGGGAGAACGTGTAAGCGTTCAAGTTTGCGCCCGGTGGGCAGTTTCGCTGCACCTACCGTCATCGGCGCATGATGATTCCGGCAAAAGCGCAATTTGACTTGCTGGATCAGACCACGATGTTTCTGAAGGGTGAACGGTGCTCGGGCGCCGTGAAGCCAATCTAGTGCTGCGCAGCATTTCTCCCGCGGGTATTTGGACGCCTCCTATGTCCGCTTTGTCGCGTTGTTGGCCCGAATCGACGCAAAGCGATACCCCCGTAGATTCTCGATTGTACAGTCTAGCTCTGACATTTCGGTGGCGATGCCTGCGGAGACATAAACATCGGAGGACATGAGTTATGACGGAAAGAGCACTGTCGCGGCGAACCGTACTCGAGGCCGGTGTCTGTGCGCTGGTTGCAGCGGCGAGCGTCCCGCAAACGGCGAGGGCGAACGCGGAGACCGGGCTAGGCCCGAAGACGGACAAGATCATCCGTAAATGGTATGCGGCATGGGAGCAAAAGGACTGGCGCCCGGTCGACATCCTGTTGGCGGACAATTTCACATTTACCAGCGCAGCCGGTGACGACCACATCAGCAAGAGCGCCTTCAAAACGCAATGCTGGGAGACGCAGATTAATTTTATCGAGCGGTTTGACTTGCTGCGGGTATTTGGCAGCGGCAATGAGGCGTTTGTGATGTACGTTTGTCGGACCAAGAACGGCAAAACCTTCCGTAATGTCGAATATATCCGTCTTCGAGATGACAAGCTGGAGGCCATCGAGTGCTACTTCGGTGCGCAATCCAGCTTTGCATCTGCAGTGAGCACGGAGCAGGGGTAGGCCGGTGATGGCCCACTGCCTCTATTGCCGCGCGATGGCTCTTGGCGCGGTGCTTGCCTGAGCAATCTCCCCCGAGAAAATCCGTGAAGCTTTTGATCGTGGAAGATCAAGTCGATGCTCGAGAAAGTCTCATGCGGCTCTGTGCGCGCCGCAGCGACGTGCAAGTAGTCGGCGAGGCCACCTGCGGCAAGACCGCTATCGATGCGGCGGACCGTCTGAACCCCGACATTTTGCTCTCAGACGTGCAATTGCCGGACATGTCCGGTTTCGAGCTCCTGCGAGCGGTGGGCGCCGATACCCATCGCTATGGGGATCATGGTCTCGCGCCGCGCCGATCATGCCACCAGGGCCTTCGAAGAGGGCGCACTCGACTACTTCGTGATGCCAGTGACTACAGCGCGCTTTGACCTTGCGATGGCCCGCGCCCACGATCGACTCAACGGCACGTTACCCAATGACGGGCGCTTGATGTCGATGTCGCCTGATGCCCCGTCATGCGTCGCTGCTCCCGCCGCGATTTGTAGTCGGGGAGCGGCAACGTCGACTCTATCCGCTCGATCCGAAGTCGATCGATTACATCGAAGCGGACGGTAACTATGTCACCTTGCGCGTCGGCAAAACGGAATATCTGCGCCGTGATTCCATTAAGCGTTTATCGATATGGCTTGCGGATTGTGGTTTTATTCGCATCGATCGATCGCTCTTGGTGAACGCGGCCGCCGTGGTCTATGCCGAGGTGGCAGGTCACGGAACCTACGCCATGACGCTCACGTCCGGCGTGTGCCTGCACTCCACGGCTGCCTACCGTAGTTCGATCCTGCAGGTGATCCCACTGCCTACCTTGACGAAGCGCTACTCCGACACGACGTCATAAAGACTCGTAGGGTTCATCTCAGCAGGAGAGTGATTCATCACGTTGGCGGCTTGATTCATCCCAAAGTGGGGCTACCGCTTGCCGGCGCTGCTACTTTTGAAGGATGAGATTGGCGGATCGTATCGCGCAGTGTCGCACGCCGTGCATCGTCGCGAGTACGAAGGACGGCACTATCACGCAGTTAAGTGGCGCGGCCGAGTTTTCCAAACACATTGCTGAGTGCGCCACGCGATATGTCCTCAGCGATGAACTGACGCGCTTGTGTACTGCGCTCGCTTACTCGAAAGGAGCGAGCACACTCGCCTGTGCCGATCTGCTGCACGTGCCGGCTGAGCGCGTATGGGTCGAATGGCCTGAAGCGCCCTGGCGCAGCGAGCTCGGCCTATACGGTTTCAAAAGTCCGGCCGATTCGGCCCGTTCGGGCTGGGGGGGTGCCTTCTTTCAATCGACCCCGCAGGGTCGCCAAGGCCTCTTGCGCGCATTCTGGGCAAATGAGGGTGAGTCGGACACGACTGCGATGGCAAGCAGTATGGAGGCGTACTTCGACTTCGACACCCAGGAAGGCGAGGAGCCTGAAGTGTTTGACCGGCAGAATCGATCTTCGATGTGCGTCTTGGATGAGACGCTCGGGGAGGCGGATATCTTGCGGCGCTGTTTTCGCTTTCGCTTCGAGCGCTCCTGGCAGGACTACTACGCCAAGGCGCATTTGACATCGGATCAAGCCGCAGCGGTCGCTCATCAGTCATTGGGTAGACTAGCGATTGGCGTACCCGTATTGCTGGCGTTTTTTTTGCTGCTCGCCACGCGTCCGGGGCTGCCGCGTCGACCGCTAATGCTCGAGCGTTTGAACCGCTCGCGCGCCAGGTCAGGTAAAGCAGCACTGCTCGAACAAATAGAAGTGTTTGCGCCATTGCTGCCGGAGTACAAATCTGCGTGCGGCAGCGGTTCAGGACCAGCGCATCGATTGCGTCGGCTACACCATGTGCGCGGCCATCTGGCGCGACGGGGCAGCAAGCTGTTCTGGCGAGTGCCACACATGCGCGGCAGCGCACGGGCCGGAGTGATCCGGAGCCGGACGGTGACATGGCACCTCGATCCGTCGAGCTCTGCATCGCGTATCAGCACTCATTCGGAACCGTCGATCGCCCCGATCTCTTGAATATAGAGTGTCGCACCCCCGTCTTCGGCGCGCCTGGAACCCCCGCGGCGAACAGCTGAGCACGGACGGACGGTGCAGGCCGTCAAGCCGCATCTCATTGATCGGTCACCGCACCTCATCACGCGCAGAGGCTCTTTCATCACGCTGCGAGCCGGGTTCATACCATTTTTGTTCGCAACGGCCGCCAGCCGCTTATCGTCCGCGCAAATGGTACGGCGCGCGCCGGTTGTTATGTCGCGGCAACGCAACGTGCGACTTCGCGACGCTAAGCACGCCGCCGCGCAGGGCTCACTTTGATAGGGAAACCACAATGAAAATGGGCAATCAAGTTCCTGTTCGATCTTTGCTCGTGGACTTCGCAATTGCGCTGGCAGTAGGCGCATGCCTGACCGGCGTCGCTGTGCCGGCGCTCGCTCAGACAGCGCCCGCCCAAACGGCGGACACCGGGGCGGCGGACACGGGCCAACTTGAGGAGGTCGTGGTCACGGGCTCCCTCATCAAGAGGACCGAAAAGGAAAGCGCGGAGGCTATCACCATCCTCAAGGCCGACATCCTCAAGGATCAGGGCATTGAGAGTGTGGAGCAGGCGCTCAACACGATTACCTCCAGCAACCCATCCGTCAACATCGCCTCCGCCGTAGGGACGTTTTCCGGAGGCGGAACCTACGCCAATATGCGCGGGCTGGGCAATGGCCGCACCCTGGTGCTCCTCGATGGTGAACGGCTGGCCAACAACGCCTTCACCGGCAATGCGGTCGACCTGAGCGGGGTTCCGTTCTCCGCCATCGACAACGTCCAGGTGCTTAGGGAAGGCGCCTCGGCGCTGTACGGCTCAGACGCGATCGCGGGCGTGATTAACTTCATCACCAAGAGGGATTACCAGGGGGCCCAGCTTCAGGTCAATTTCGACCGCCCGCAGCAAGCCGGCGGCGGCTCGGCCGAAGGAGATTTTACCTTCGGACATGGGGATCTGAAGAGCGACGGCTATAACTTCATGATCACGGGAAGTTACAGCAGGCAACAGGAACTCCAGGCGACGCAGCGGGCTTTTTCCGCCAGTGGCTTTGATCCGTCCGAGGGAGTCCCCAATACGAACTTTCCAGGATCGTGGCCGGGGATCTTCCAGGATGTCAACCAAAACCTCTGGCAGTCGGGCTATCCGGCCTGCGCGGGCAATCCGCAACTGACCGAGTATTACGGCGACTGCTCATACCGATATTCCGCTGCGACGGATCTGCTCCCGGAGTCCCACGAGATATCCGGGATGATGTCCTTCACCAAGGCGCTGCCGGCCAACAACACGCTGCAGTTGCAGTACTTCTATACCCAATCTGAAGTAAACGGTTACTCCGGGCCCATGTTCTATGAATTCCAGATGGACCCCAATAGCCCCTACTACCCGACGGCCGCTCAGCTGACATGCGACCGGGGCCCGGCGAACTGCAACACTCCGGCGCCGAGTCTGGCCGCCACGGGCATGGTCAATGGTCAGCCCACCGTTCCCTTAGCGATCTGGACCGACCCCAACAACAGCCGCTACGGCGGCAACCTCAATGCCGAGCAGCGGGTGCTGCTGACGTTCTCAGGCAACAACGCTGATTGGGATTACACGACGGACTTCAATTACAGCAAGAACAGCGACGACAATCGCTGGACCGGGGGCATACCCAATGAGGCCATGCTGGCGCCCGGCGGCGTGCTCAGCGATCTGATCAACCCCTTCGGTCCCCAGAGCGCGGCGGGACAGGCTTTGATCAACTCCTCGTACATCAACGGCACATACGCGATAGGCGGGGACACGCGATGGAGTTTCGACGGACATGCCAGCCACCCGTTGGGAGATGCATTCAATGCGGGCACACCGGCGACTATAGCTGTCGGCTTCAGTGTGAACGGTGAGCGCTTTACCTACGCGACCACGCCCTATAACGACCTCGTGGCGGCCGCAACCGGACTGACGGATAGTTCCGTCGCCGGCAGTCGCGACGTACAGGCCGCCTACGTCGAGCTGGACGCGCCGATTTCAAAGAACCTCGATCTTGACATATCGGATCGCGAGGACCGATACAGCGATTTTGGCCATACCAACAACGCGAAGGTATCCCTGCGCTATCAGCCGGCCAGTTTCCTGACTTTCAGGGGAACGGCATCCACCGGCTTCCGGGCGCCCACGCTCTACAACCTGTACACGCCGCCTTTCCTGTCAGCCTCGAGCTCCGGCACCATGGGACAAGGGAACCCGGACTGCCCGGCCAGCGACGGCGGCACCGGCACCACCTACAGTGGCCCGTTTAACGCACTGGCTTGTCAGTCGCAGGGACTGGAGTTGAGCGGCGGAAACAAAAACCTGCAGCCCGAAACATCGCAAAACTTCGATATTGGCATCGTCTTCTCGCCCATTGAGGATCTGGGCATTACGCTGGACTATTACCGAATCTTGCTCAAGAACACCATTTCAAGCGTTCCGTCCGAGGCCATTTACAGTGATCCGGCCCAGTTCGCGAACCTCATTGTTGCGAACTCAGCTGGGACACTGACTCCGTCGATCGCAGAGGCCAACCAGTGCAATCCTTATACGGCACCGACCTGTGGATACATCGTCCGGAACTTTCAGAATACCGGCCAGATCACGACCAACGGGATCGACCTCAGCATCGAATACACGCAGCGTACCCCGATTGGGACGTTCCACGAGGATCTTGAAGGGACCGCGGTCACGCAGTTTCTGGAGCAGCAGTACAACGGCGGGCCGTCCCTCAACCTGGTAGGCAATGAAGTCATTGCTGAACTTAACCCGGCCTTCAGGTGGCAGCATAACCTGAGAGTCGGCTGGACGAGTCCGGGGAATATGTGGGGTGGCGGACTGAGCAACCGCTACTACTCCGGGTACATCGACGAGTTACTTGATGGCAACAACAATCAGCGCACGGTAGGCGCTTATTCGCTCATTGATGCTTACGCGAGCGTCAAGCCGATCGACAGGCTGACGGTGTTGTTTGGAATCAAGAATATCCTCAACACGAGTCCGCCGTTCACCAATGCACCACAAAACAATTTTGCGGCGGGCTACAACGCGCTCATTGCAGACCCGCTGTTGCGGAACTTTTATATCAACCTGAAATACATCGTCTTCTAAATTCCTCCTGTAAGAGTTCATTTGAAGCCCCGTCTCGTGCGGGGCTTTTTTTGGCCCGCCCTTGAGGTGGTACCGATCGGGGCAAGTTGGCCATCGATCAGGCAAAACTTGTCATCACCCTGCAAGAGCACTTCATCACGCTGGGAACCGGCTTCATACCATATTTTTTCACGTTGCCCGCCAGCCGGTTATCGTCCGCGCAAATGAAGTGGCCCTCACCGGTTTTTGTTTAACGGCGACGAAACGAGGGCAATCGCGACGATGAGTAGCCGGGGCGCTGCGTCACGACGGCTGATGGGTCGCACCCATGGACGAAGCTGGCGTCTTAAAAGCCACTTATCGAGGAGCACGCCTGATTGGCGTCGCGGGGAGACCTGACTGTGCAACCAGCGTCGGACTTTGAAGCAACAACCCTGGCGCACGCCGATGATTTTGTTGCAATGACGCGCGATCGTTGGGGGCGCTTTCATGCGCCGGTGCGATTCAATGGTCAAGGGCCCTTTAGGCTGGTCGTCAATACGGGCGCCAATTGCTCGGCGATTACCGAGCGAGTGGCCCGATCGCTTGGCTGCACACTGGATGGCCAATCGTCGATGCTCGTTCATGGCGTGGCCGATAGCGTACCGGTGCAGTCGATTCGCGTGAATGCGGTATCACTCGGCAGGACGGTGCTGTCAGTGAGCGCGTTGCCGGTGATCGCCGATCCGCTGGGTTGCGCGGACGGCTTCCTGGCACTGCTTGGATTCACCAACGAACAGGTCTTTATCGACTTTCAGCGCAGCAAGCTCGGATTGCTGCGGTCCGCCCAGGCTGGCGCAATCGGTAAGGGAGTCGAGACCCTGCCGCTGGATCTCTCGCATCGGCAACTACCCGTCGTGAAAACGCGCGTCCATCGCGTGGCCGTGAACACCATCATCGATACCGGCTCGCCCTCGACGTACGGCAATGCGGCCTTGTGCGACCTCCTCAAGACTACAGGAGGGTCATTTCGCCCATCCAGAGCGGAGCAGTCGGCGAGCCGCTTGCATTCCTCAAACACCCGAATCGCAATCCCGAGCTTCGGACTCGGGTCCCTGCGCATAATCGGGGCGCGGATCACCTTCGATCACGCACCGCTCTTTGGCCGCCTCAATCTGCTGGCTGAGCCGGCCATGCTGATGGGAATGGATGTGTTGCGGCAGTTTGGTGGCTTGCTGATCGACTATCGAAAGCCGATGATCCAGTTTCGCCCTCGCAACCACGCGTCGTAGTCGCGCCTGACGATTGCGCGGGGGTTTTCGCCCCTGAGAGTTGCCTCAAGGCGTCTTTTCACGCACTGGAATGCCTGCCAGCACCCTCGGGCCGCGACAGCATTCCTATTCTGACGGTCACGTCCGCGGTGGTCCGGATTGCAGCCGCCGGAGCGCACGTGCTCGAGCAATTCCTCACTGACCTGATACCCTTCGAATGGCAAGGAGTATAGATCGGTGACGTCGGAAGAAATATCCAATGAAATCAAGCGTCGAAGAACGTTTGCTATTATCTCACATCCGGACGCTGGCAAGACCACGCTGACCGAAAAACTGCTGCTGTTTGGCGGCGCAATCCAGATGGCGGGCACTGTCAAAGGCCGTAAAGCCGCCCGCCACGCCACCTCGGACTGGATGCGCCTCGAGCAGCAGCGCGGGATCTCGGTCACCAGCTCGGTGATGCAATTTCCCTACAGTGGCCACATCGTCAACCTGCTCGATACGCCCGGCCACGAGGATTTCTCCGAAGACACCTACCGCACGCTGACGGCGGTCGACTCGGCCCTGATGGTCATCGATTGCGCCAAGGGTGTAGAAGAGCGCACGGTGCGGCTGATGGAAGTGTGCCGCCTGCGCGCCACGCCGATCATGACCTTTATCAACAAGCTCGATCGCGACGGACGGCCGCCGGTCGAGCTGCTCGATGAAATTGAAAAGGTGCTCGGCATTCACACCGCACCCGTCACCTGGCCCATCGGTATGGGGCGCGAGCTCAAGGGCATCTATCATCTGCCCAAGGACCGGATCTACGTTTACGAGGCCGGCGCGCGCGGGCGCATCGGCGAAAACCGGGTCATCGAGGGTCTTGATTCAGCGGCGGCGGCCGAGCTGCTTGGGGAGCAGGCGGCGCATTTTCAAAACGAGATTGAGCTCGTGCGCGGGGCGAGTGAGCCGTTTGACGTTGAGCAATACCGCGCCGGTTACCAGACGCCGGTTTTCTTCGGCTCGGCGATCAGCAACTTTGGCGTCGAGGAGCTGCTCAGCGCCTTCGTCGAGCACGCGCCCGGTCCGCAGCCGCGCGCTGCCCGCGAGCGCAGCGTCGCGTCGGACGAGCCGCAGCTGAGCGGCTTTGTGTTCAAGATCCAGGCCAATATGGATCCGGGGCATCGCGACCGCATCGCCTTCATGCGGCTGTGCTCGGGCCAGTACCGGCGCGGCATGCGGCTGTATCACGTTCGCCTGCGCAAGGAGGTGCGCGTCTCCGATGCCCTGACGTTCATGGCGGCGGACCGCTCGCAGGCCGAGGAGGCCTGGGCCGGCGACATTATTGGGCTACACAACCATGGCACGATCAATATCGGCGATACCTTCTCCGAAGGCGAAGTGCTGCATTTCACTGGCGTGCCGAATTTCGCGCCGGAGATGTTCCGCCGTGCGGTGCTGAAGGATCCGCTGCGCATGAAAGCGCTGGCCAAAGGTCTGTCGCAGCTGTGCGAGGAAGGCGCCACGCAATTGTTCAAGCCGCTGCGCAGCGCCGAGCTGATTTTAGGCGCGATCGGCCAGCTGCAGTTCGAAGTGGTGGCGTTTCGGTTGCAGGACGAGTATGCGGTGAGCTGCGTGTTTGACAAGATTGCCGTGCACTCGGCCCGCTGGGTCAGTTGCGATGATGAGGACAAGCTGGAGGAATTTCGCGAGCGCTGCTTCGACAATCTGGCCGTCGACCACAGCGGCGCGCTGGTGTACTTAGCTCCTTCGCGCGTGAACCTGGCGCTGACCCTCGAGCGCTGGCCGACGGTGCGTTTTGCCGAAACCCGCGAGCACGCGATCGAGGACGTCGCTTGAAGCGCTGGTACCTCAGCCGTCCGGTGCTGTCCTGGGCGCTGTATGACTGGGCCGCGGCGGGGTTTACGACCACGGTGATGGCCGGATTTTTTCCAGCTTTTTTCGGCAGGTACTGGAGCGTCGGCACCGATGCGACCACCACGACGTTCCGGCTCGGGCTCGCCAATGGTGCGGCGGGACTGCTGATAGCCATGCTCGCACCGCTCCTTGGCGCGATGGCCGACCGCAGCGCGCGGCGCAAATTATTGTTGCTCGGTTTTGCCGCCTTAGGGGTGCTAGCCACCGGCGCGCTGCATGGCGTCGGCCCGGGCAACTGGCCGCTGGCCGCGGGTCTGTTTGTAGTGGCGGTCGCCGGCTACAGCGGCTCAGTCGTGTTTTACGACGCGTTGCTGCTGCGGGTCGCCGCGCCGCAGGACTTCAACCGGGTCTCGGCCTTCGGCTATGCGCTCGGATACTTAGGCGGCGGCCTGCTGTTTGCCTTCAATGTGCTGATGACCCAGTTCCCGCAATGGTTCGGGCTGCACTCGGCCGCTGAAGCCGTGCAGTTTTCGTTCCTGACGGTGGCGCTGTGGTGGCTATTGTTCGCGCTGCCGCTCGCGTTCAATGTCAGCGAAGGCGCGGCGAGCGGAACGCCCGCCGGCTCGTTGCGCCGCACGCTCGGCGTTGCTTTTACGGAGCTTGCGGCCAGCGTGCGCAAGCTGCGCCGCGACCGGCCGGTGTGGCTGTTTCTGCTCGCCTACTGGCTGTACATCGATGGCATCAACACGATCGTAAAAATGGCCGTTGATTACGGCATGGCACTGGGCTTTGACAGCGGCAGCCTGCTCAAGGCGCTGTTGCTGACGCAGTTTGTGGCCTTTCCGGCGGCACTCGGATTTGGCTGGCTCGGCACGCGAATCGGCGCGCAACGGGCCATCCTGATCGGGCTGCTCATGTATCTGCTGGTTACCGCCTGGGCGGTTTACCTGCATAGCATTGAGCAGTTTTTCGCGATGGCGGTGATGGTCGGCCTGGTTCAGGGCGGCGTGCAGAGCCTGTCGCGGGCCTTGTACGGGCAGTTTGTTCCGCCAGGCAAGTCAGCCGAGTATTTTGGGTTTTACAACATGACCGGCAAGTTCGGGGCGGTGCTGGGCCCGCTGCTGGTCGGTGTCACCGCGGCGGTGACCGGCAGTTCCCGCGCGGCCATCGGCGCGGTCGCGGTGCTGTTCCTGGCTGGCGGCATCGTGCTGTGGCGGGTGCCCGCTCCGGCCGCCGTGCCTCGCTAGTTGGTGGCGCGGCGGTGACGCAGCAAAGCGTAGGCGCCGAGGCTCACCGCGACGACGACGACCAATCCCAGAATCTCCCGCCAGTCGGCCAGCCCAATTAAAAGCAGCATGCCAATGATCCCGACCGCTGCGGCAACCCCAAGATAACGGAACCCCAGCGGCTCGGCCGCGCCGCGCAGGCCGCGCCGCGCCAGCAGCCAGGCGGCAGCACAGCCGAGCACGTAAAGTCCCGCCGACGCCAGCGCCGCCAATGAAACCAATTCGGTAAACGTGCCGGTCAGCGCCAGCGCCATGCCGATGGCAGCGTAGGTCAGGATCGCCACGTACGGCGCGTGCGTGCGCGGGTGCACGCGCCCGAGGACGGCCGGCAGCAGCCCATCGCGCGCGACCGCAAACATCAGCCGCGGCATGGCGAGGATGTCGCTCCCCATCCAGCCAAACATCGACAGCGTGGCACCGGCGAGCAGCAGGTCACTCAACAGCGGGCTGATGCGACCCATCGCGGCGGCCAGCGGCGTCGGTGAATCGGCCAGTGCCGCGCCGAGCACCCCCTGGGCAATCAGCTGTATGGCAACGTACAGCACCGTGCAAAACAGCATGGCGCCGAACAGCGCGCGCGGAATGTTGCGTTCGGGCTCGCGCACCTCGCCACTGGCGCTGAGCGGCGTTTCCATGCCACTGAAGGCGAATACGGCCAGGATCAGCGCCCGGCCAAAGCCCTGCGGCGAGGGCGCGCTGCCAGCCAGGTTGGCGCCGTGCCACGCGGTGGCGCCGGCGACCACGAAAATCAGCAGCGGCGTGAGCTTGATCAGCGTCGCCACCCCGATGAAGCGCGTGCCGGTGACAGCGCCGCGGATATTCAGTGCTGCCACGCCGCCGACGGCCAGGACAATCACCAGCGCGTGCGCGGGGCCGACCCAAGCTGCCGGTACCAGCGTGACCAGGCCATCGGCCACAGCACTGGCAATGCCGCCTAAGGCCAGCACGCCGCTGAACCACAGCAGCACCCCGGAGAGAAAACCGGCGCCGCGGCCGAGCGCGGCCTCGACATAGCCGTAGGTACCGCCGCTGGTCGGCACCCGGCTGCCGCCCTCGGCAAAGCAGATGACCACCCCGCCCATCACCACGGCGCACAGCAGGAAGGCGAGCGGCGCGTACGATCCGACCGCCGCGTACATCGATGCGGGCAGCCTGAATATGCCGGCACCGACCACGGTGTTGACGATTGCGGCGGCCATGCCGAGCGGCCCGATGACGCGCACCAGGCCGGCGTCGCGGGTCCGATAGTTCAAGGCCAGGCCGGCTTCCATGGAATCCGAGCTTGCCATGGCAGTGGCAATTAGGCGACCCGGAATTCGCGCGCGGCGCGAGCAAATGAGCGCAGGGCCGCTGGCGCTGGCGGCGGACCATAGCGCAGCTCGGCATATTGCCGCGCGAGCGCGCGCAATGGCTCGGCCAGCGTCGGCCGCTGCGTCGCGCAGCGCTCGGCATAGGCCAGCGGGCCCTCGTTGGCGCGGCGACCGAGGCCGACGACGGCGAGCTTGGCGCCGACCCGCAACCACGCGCGCGCCAGCCGGTCGGGGGCGGCGCTGCGCCACTCGTGGCGCAGGATCCACAGCATCCACAGCATCCACACGCTGCCGCCGGCGGCGAGCAAGGCCGGCAACGCTCGCCAGTCGGCACTGTTGAAGCCGAGCCGCTCAAGCAAATTCATCTGGCGCAAAAACCCAAAGCCAACCACATCGTCCTGCCACCAGGCGCTCAGCGCCTCCCAGCCGGCAACGACATTGCCGATCCAGGGCACTTCATGCAGGACGCGCTCGGTCGAACCGAAGGCGCTGCCCAGCAGATCGAAGATACCTCCGGTCAGCCGCTGCGGTGCGACGATCGCCGTCGGATCGATGCGCACCCAGCCGGATGGCTCGAGCCACACTTCGGTCCAGGCGTGCGCCTGGGACTGGCGCACGCTCAGGTACCCGCCAAAGCGGTTCCACTCCCCGCCCTGGTAGCCGGTCACCACGCGTGCCGGCACGCCGCCGGCGCGCATCAGCGTCGCGAAGGCCGAGGCGAAATGTCCGCAGAATCCTTCGCGGGTATCGAACAGAAAATCATCGACCGAGTTTAAGCTCAGGCGTGGCGGCGTCAGCGTGTACTGGAAGCCACCGGCGCGCAGGTATCTGACCACCGCCGTGACATAGTCCTGATCTGAGGTCGCGTCGCGGCGCAGCGCCAGCGCCAGCGCTACCGTGCGCGGATTGCGATTGGCTGGCAGCGCCAGATCAATCTGCCGGGCCAGCTGCGATAACGGCGCTGGATTGCGGGCGAGTGGATAGGATGTCAGCGTGTAATTGCGCGCCGCGTCGCCGGATCGGGTCGCAATCAGCTGTTCATCCCCGGTGAAGAATGCGAACGGCAGATTTGGCGAAGCCGGCATCTCGAGCGCAATGATCGTGTGGTGCTCATTGGGTTCGAGCGTGATTTGATAGTGGTAGGCCGGCCCCAGGTATTGCAGCTCGGGAGCGCCGTTAAAGCCGCCAGTGCGCCGCCGCCAGGTGTAGCCATCAAAATCGTGCAGCACCGGGCCGCGCCAGTAGCGCTGCTCCGGTGGTGGCACCGCACCGTCGAAGCGCACCCTGAAGGCCGGCTGGTCGGACTCGAACAGACTCGAGATGCTGCCCGGGCTCATCTCATCGCCCAGTCCCGTGACCGCCTGCTCTGCGGTCGGCAGGGCCCAGAACGCGCCCGGCAGGCGCGGAAAGCACACGAACAGCACCAGCGCAAGCGGCAGCGCCAGCAACAGGCTTCGGCCGGCCCGCCGCAACAGCTCAAGCGCCGGCGGTGTGCCGCCACCGCTGCCCAGTCCATGCAGCGCGCTGATCACGAGCCACAACCCCGCGACGTAAATCGGCAGCCGCCACAGCTGCTCCCGATCGAGGCAGGCGGCGAGCAGCAGGTACAGCGCCGCGCCGCACAGCAGGTACCAATCCCGCGGCGTGCGCGCCTCGAGGAGCTTGGCGGTGCACATCGCCACCAGCAGCGTCGCCCAGACCGCCAAGCCGCTTAAGCTGCGAAGATTGACGATGACGGTCAAAGTCAGCAGCGCTACGAGAATCAGCCGCGCGGCGCGTCCCGGCAGGCGGCGCAGATGACGGCCCACCGACAGCCGCCAGCCGATCGCCAGTACGCACAACGGCAGGCACCACCAGGCGAGGTGCTGAAGATTTGCGGCCGCCGCTACAAAAAGGCCGGCGAGCGCCAGCGCCATCGCGGCCGGCACAACGACGGCGGTGGGCGGGAGCGTCTTGGAAGTCGATGGCATGAGCGGCTCAGGCGGCTACAAACAGGCCAAGGGCTTCCAGGGCAGCATGGCGCTGACGCGCACCGCACCCGGGCGGCAGCGACAGATGCGGCAGCTGCAGCGCGTAACTCTCGCCCCGTCGCTCGCACTCGAGCACCCACAGGGTCAGCTGGCTCAGCCGCTCTTCGGTACTTAAGTGCGTCAGCTCGTTATAGCGCAGCACGTGCCGGGCGCCCGGATCGCCAGCGTACTGGGCGACCATCGGCGGCGCACCGCGTGCCACCAATTTCCACGCGACCCGCTGCGGGCTGTCACCTACCTGAAACCGGCGCAGCGCCACCCACTCATGTTCCCCGGCGCCCTGCGGAGCACCGCGGCCGCTGCGGCCACCGGAGCGCTCCGGCAGCGCACGCCGACCCACCGGCGCCGGATAAACGACGAATGAGGATCCAAGATGCAGCCAGGTCCAGGCGCGGAACAGCCCGAACGGCGCGGTACTGGCCAGCTCCAGACGTGGCAGTGCCTGGCGACCCCGCTGCCGCGCGGCGATGGCCAGCTTGACGCTGGCAGCGGCGGCGGCCGGCAGATCGAGGCTCACCGCTTCGCCGCCGGCGCTGCGCAGCTGCAATGATCGTCGCGCCACGGCGACCGAGTTCTGCAGCTGCAGCTCGAGCCAGCCGGTGCTGCCGGCAAAGCATTCACCGACCGTGGCTTCGGCCACGATCATGCCGCGCAGCGTCCGATGGCACTCGTGCATGCTCGCCAGCACGACGCTGCCGACCGTGAAGGTCAGCAGCAGCGCCAGGCTGTTGGCGTAATTCAGTCCGGCCAGCATCATGATCAGCAGCAGCGCACCGATGCTGAAGCCGATCCGGGTCGGGAGGATGTATAGGCGGCGTGATTGCAGTTCGAGTGGCAGCAGCTCCTCGCCCTGACGCCGGCGGGCCCAGCCGGCCACACGCTCAGCGATGCGCTCGCGCAGGCGCAATCAGGCCGGTACCGGCACCGCGGCGACCAATTCACCTGCGAGCCGCAGGGCATCCACCGCTTCGCTGCCGCTGCGCGCCTCGAGGCGGTGAGCGGCCACCGCTGGCAGCACCGCCTGCACATGTTCGGGCAGCACGGCGCGCTCGTCGGCGAGCAGTGCCCAGGCCTGCGCCGCGCGCAGCAACCCCTGGGCAGCGCGCGGCGACAGTCCGAGCGCGTACTGAGCACGCGAGCGGGCCACCAGCGCCTGCACGTAATCGAGCAGTGCGCCCGAGACATAGATGGCACGCACCGCGCGCTGCGCCGCCAGCAGTTCAGATGGATTCATAACCGGCTGCGTATCGGCGAGCAGCTCACGCCGGTCGGCCTGCGTCAGTAACTGGCGCTCGGCGGCACTGTCCGGGTAGCCGAGGCTGACCCGCATCAGGAACCGGTCGAGCTGCGATTCAGGCAGGTCGTAGGTGCCGATTTGCTCATGCGGATTTTGCGTGGCCACCACGAAGAACGGGTCCGGCAGCGTGTGGGTAATGCCATCGACGCTGACCTGCCGCTCCTCCATCGCTTCGAGCAATGCGCTCTGCGCCTTGGGGCTCGCGCGGTTGATCTCATCGGCCAGCAGCAGCTGCGTGAACACGGGACCCGGCCTGAATTGAAATTCCTGCACCGAGCGATCGAACACCGATACGCCAATGACGTCGGCGGGCAGCAGGTCGCTGGTAAATTGCACGCGGCGCCACTTAAGGCCAAGCACGTGAGCGAGCGTGTGGGCGAGCGTGGTCTTGCCGACGCCCGGCACGTCCTCGATCAGCAGGTGTCCGCGGCACAGCAGACAGGCGAGGCACAGCCTGATTTGCTCGGGCTTGCCGAGAATGACGCCCTCGATCGCCGCCAGTGCCGCCTGCAGGCGCTTCATGGCCGCTCCAGTGCCCGCACTTGCTCGAGCTGGCGCTGCAACCCGCCGAGCGCGGTCTCAAAGCCGCTCAGGCGTTCTTGCTCCTGGGCCACCACTTCACCGGGCGCACCGCGGACAAAATTGTCATTGCCAAGCTTGGCGCGCGCCCGGGCAATCTCCTGCAGGGTCTTGTCGATGCGACGGCTCAGGCGCTGCTCCTCGGCGGCCGGATCAATCAAGCCGGCCATCGGCACCAGCAGCGTCAGTTCGCCAACCAGCGCGGCGGCGGCCGGTGGCGCACGCTCCTTGGGCGCCAGCGCCCGCACCGACTCAAGACCCGCGAGCCGCAGCAGCAGCGTCGCGTGCGTGCTCGCCCGGCGCAGATCTTCGGCCGAGTGCTGCTTAAGCAGCAGCGGCAGGCGCCGCGCGGGGGAGATGTCCATCTCGCCGCGGATCTGGCGCACGCCGAGTACCACGCGCGTCAGCCACTGCATTTCGGCTTCGGCCGCTGCGTCGGTAGGCCACTTTTCAGCCGCGGGCCACGGCGCCAGCATGATGCTCGGGCCGGTGCGGCCCAGCAGCGGGCTGAGGCGTTGCCAGATCTCCTCGGTGATGAACGGCATCAGCGGGTGCAGCGTGCGCAGCAGCGTCTCGAGCACCTCGTGCACCGTATGCCAGGCGGCGCGGCGCGTGGCCGGATCGCTCGCCGGATCCTGCAGTGCCGGCTTGAGCATCTCCAGATACCAGTCGCAGAATTCGTACCAGGTAAATTCATACAGCGCCGAGGCAGCAAAATCGAACCGGTATTCGGCAAAGGCCTTATCGACGGTACGTATCGTGTGACCGAGCCGCGAGCGGATCCAGCGATCGGCGGCGCTCAACTGCAGGGGCCCGTCCCGTTCCGCAGGGGGGCTGAGCGCGAGCACGAAGCGCGCCGCATTCCACAGCTTGTTGCAGAAATTGCGGCTGCCGCCGACCCGACCCAGATCAAAGCGGATGTCACGGCTTTGCGTCGCCAGCGATGCGAACGTCAGGCGCAGCGCATCGGTGCCGTGCGCCATGATGCCATCCGGATACTGGCGCCGGGTGGCCGCTGCGATCTGCTTGGCCAGGTGCGGCTGCATCAGCCCGCTGGTGCGCTTCTCCAGCAGCACCGGCAGCGTGATACCGTCGACCACGTCCAGCGGATCGATCACGTTGCCTTTGGACTTGGACATCTTTTGCCCATCGGCGTCGAGCACCAGGCCGTGCAGATAAACCTCGCGAAAGGGCACGTCGTCCATGAACCTTATGCCGAGCATGATCATGCGCGAGACCCAGAGAAAAATAATGTCAAAGCCGGTCACCAGTACATTGGTCGGATAAAAGCGGGCAAGTTCCGCCGTTTGCATCGGCCAGCCGAGCGTCGAGAACGGCCACAGCGCCGAGGAGAACCAGGTGTCGAGCACGTCCTCGTCCTGGCGCAGCGCGACCTCGTGACCGTGCTTATCCCGAGCCTGCGCCGCGGCGCCGGCCTCATCGCGGGCAACGTAGATATTGCCTTGCTCGTCATACCACGCCGGTATCCGATGGCCCCACCATAGCTGGCGGCTGATGCACCAGTCCTGCAGGTTGTGCATCCAGTGAAAATAGGTCTTGTCCCAATGGCCCGGCACGAAGCGGATCCGGCCACTTTCGATGGCCTCGATCGCGGGTCCCGCAAGCGGCGCGACGCGCACGTACCACTGGTCGGTCAGGTAAGGCTCGATCAGGGCGCTGCTGCGGTCGCCGCGCGGCACGGCGTGACGATGAGGCTCGACGCGCTCAAGCAGCTCATGCTGCTCGAACCAGGCCAGCACCTGGTGGCGCGCCTGGGCAATATCCAGGCCGCGCAGCGCCGGCGGCACATTGTCGTTGAGCCGCGCGTCGGGGGTCAGGATATTCAGCAGCGGCAGCCCGTGGCGCTGCGCCATCGCGTAATCATTAAAATCGTGCGCCGGCGTGATCTTGACGCAGCCGGTGCCGAACGCCGGATCGACGAAGCTGTCGGCGATAATCGGGATCAAGCGATCCGCGAGCGGCAGGCGCACCTGCCGGCCAATGAGACGCTGGTAGCGTTCGTCCTCGGGGTTAACCGCCACTGCCGTGTCCCCGAGCATGGTCTCCGGCCGGGTCGTGGCGACGATCAGCTGCCCGCTGCCGTCGGCCAGCGGGTAGCGCAGGTACCACAGCTGACCATCCTCTTCAGCGCTGAGCACTTCCAGATCCGACAGCGCCGTGCGCAGCACCGGATCCCAGTTAACGAGCCGCTGGCCACGGTAGATCAGGCCCTGCTCGTGTAATCGCACGAACGCTTCGATGACCGCCTGTGACAATCCGGCATCCATTGTGAAGCGCTCGCGCGACCAGTCCACGGACGCGCCGAGCCGGCGCAGCTGCTGGACAATCGTGCCGCCGGATTGTGCTTTCCATTGCCAGACGCGCTCGACAAACTGCTCGCGACTTAAATCGGTGCGCTTCTGGCCCTCGGCATTGAGCTGCCGTTCGACGACCATCTGGGTCGCGATGCCGGCATGGTCCGTTCCCGGCTGCCATAGCGTCATCACACCGCGCATGCGCTGGTAACGCGTCAGCGCATCCATGATCGTGTCCTGGAACGCATGGCCCATGTGCAGCGTGCCGGTCACGTTGGGCGGCGGGATGACGATGCAGTACGCGCCCGTGCCCGAACGCGGCGCGAACCAGTTTTGCGCTTCCCAATGCTGGTACCAGCGCTGCTCGATTTCTCCCGGTGCGTAGACCTTGTCCATCGGTGATTGTCTTAGGGCTCGTGCAAAGGAAAAATTATAGGGTCACGCGAGGCAGCGCGTGGCGCGATCGGCGGGCGAGGGGTCGCTGCGAAAGATCTGTTTAAAAAGCTATATTATCAATATCTTAGGATATATAGCTCATTAACTGGATTCTGTAGCGCTCAAGCCCCGGCCGGACTCTGGTGCGTGTTCGGCTGCAAGCCGAGGTCCCGATACCTTCGGTACCGCGCTCGCCCGGCCGCGCGCCGGTTGGGGTCGGCATCGATGATCTCAAGCACGCGCTCGCTACCGGCGATCGAAGCCGGCAGGGCGCCGGCGAGATTCACGATCAGGCCAACGCCTGCAGCGACGGCTGCCGGCGTACCCAGATGCACCGGGGTCGTCTCCCAGTCGGCGGCGGCGCCAAGTGGCTCGTGGGGCACGAAGCTTCGATCGCCAAAGGTCCACAGCAGTTCATCGAACGCGGCCAGCTGCGAGTCATCGTCCAGACAGACCAGCACCCGCTGCCCGTCGAGATAGGCCTGCTCGATCTGCCGGCAGGCAAAGCGCCACCGGACGCGCTCATCGGCGCCTTCGAGCACGTAAAAGTCGACGCTCGGCATCGGCGCCGCTTCAGGAACGGGCGCGATGCACCAGGAAATCGGCCACCAGCGACAGCGGACGGCCGGTCGCACCCTTCGCGGCGCCGGACAGCCAGGCGGTGCCCGCGATATCCATATGCGCCCATTTCATGCCGCGGGTGAATTTGCTCAGGAACGCCGCGGCGGTGATCGTGCCGCCTTCGCGACCGGCGATGTTGGCCATGTCGGCGAAGTTGGTGCGCAGCTGTTCGCCGTACTCTTCGGTCAGCGGCAGCTGCCAGGCCCGATCGTCGCTGCGCCGCCCCGCGGCCAGCAGTTCGTTAATCAGCGGCTCGTCATTGCCAAGCAGACCGCTGTGGTGATTGCCCAGTGCGATGACGCAGGCGCCGGTCAGCGTCGCGAAGTCGATCAGCACGGCGGGCTTGTAGCGGCGGGCATAGTGCAGGGCATCGCACAGAATCAGCCGGCCTTCGGCGTCGGTATTGAGAATCTCAACAGTCTGCCCGCTGGCGCTGACGGCGACGTCGCCGGGCTTAATGGCGCGACCATCGGGCATATTTTCGCAGCATGGCACGAGACCTACCACGTTCAGCGGCAGCTTCAAGCGCGCCGCAAGATCCAGCGCCGCGATCACGGTCGCCGCCCCGCACATATCGAACTTCATCTCGTCCATCGCGGCCGGATCTTTGAGCGAGATGCCGCCGGTATCGAAGGTCACGCCCTTGCCAACCAGCACCACCGGAGCGCTGCTGCGCCGGCCGCCGCGGTGCTCGATGATCAGAAATCGCGGCGGCTGCTCGCTGCCGCGGGTCACCGCCAGAAAGCACCCCATCTTCTGCCGCCGGATCTGCGCTTCGTTCAGCACCCGCACGCGCACCGAGCGGTAGGCGCGGGCCAGTTTCTGTGCCTGCTCGCCGAGGTACCGCGGCGTGCAGATGTTGGCCGGAAGATTGCCCAGGTTGCGCAGCAGGCGCGCGCTTTCGGCTAGCGCCGCGCCATCGCGCAGGCCGCGGCGGGCTTCAGGCAGCGCGCGAGCCGGCAGCGGACCGACCCCGAGCCGGGCCAGCGGCGCCGGCCGCGGGCGCCGGCCGCTTTTAAGATCGTTAACCCGGTACAGCGCATCGCCGCTGATCTCGGCCACCGAGCGGCCGAGGTAATAGGCATCCGGCGCCTCGCTTGCCGGCAATTCTATGGCGAGGTCCGCGGCGCCGATGCGCGTGCGCGCGAGCGCGGCAACTGCGGTCTTGACGGCCCGTCGCCAGCTGCGACGGTTATAGGACTTGGCGGCGCCAAGGCCCACCAGCAGCAGGCGCGTGCTGCGCAGGCCGGCCGGTTCGGTCAGCAGCAGCGTTTCGCCCGCGTGGCCGGAAAAATCGCCGCGCTTGAGCCAGGCGCGCAGCCGCCCACGCATGGCTTTATCGACGGCCGCGGCGGCCGCGCCGAGCGCGTGCTCCTCCGTGATGCCAATGACCAGACAATCGCTCCGCTGGGCGGCAACGTTGCCGCTGAACGCGTGATACTGCATGTCGCTTCCCCATCCCTAAGGCCGGGCCATCGACCGCGCCCGCGCTGTGACCTGTTAAGACACCGAAGGCAGGTTTCGGTATAACCTGCCACCGCTGGACGCCTGGCCCGGGCCGACCCTTAGGGTCCCCTGCGGACGGGTGTCCTGATTTGATTCAATGGTCGGGCAGTTTAGCCGATGCGGCGCCGGGGGCTAGGCCTTTGCGAATCCTGCAGCGATATGTCTGGCGTGAAATGGCGCTGAATTTCCTCGGCGTGACGCTGACGCTGGCAGCCATATTGTTCGTCTACCAGGTCGGCACGGTGCTCGCCCGGGCCGCCGAGCTGCAGTACCCGCAGGCGGTGGTGCTCGGGCTGATCGGCCTCGGCGCGGCGCAGACCTTCTCGACCCTGCTGCCGCCGCTCGGCCTGCTGCTCGGCATTGTGTTGGCTTTGGGCCGGCTGTACCACGACAGCGAAATGGTGGCTGCGCAGGCCTGCGGCCTGAACACACGGCGCAGCTATGCGGCCATGCTGGCCCTGGCGCTGCCGGTGGCAGCGCTCAGTGCATGGTTCAGCCTGCAGCTGGCCCCGCAGGCGGCCGCCGGCGAGGCGCGGCTTCGGCAGCAGGCGCTGCAGGAAGGGCTGAAGGTGCCGCTGGAGGCCGGCCAGTTCCGGTCGCTGAACGGCGGGCGCACTGTGGTTTACGCCAGGACCGTTGACCCGTCCGGGGATCTGCGAGATGTATTCATAAAGCGCAGCCGCGGCGATCTGGTCGAGACCACGGTCGCGCAGCGCGCCAGGCGCGTGATTGCCGCTGACGGCACCCAGAGCATCCAGCTGTTTGATGGCGAGCGGCTCGAAGGAATACCGGGAACGCAGCGCTACAGTCTGCTGCGCTTTCCGGAGGCGACCATACCGCTGCTCACCGACACCACGGTAGCCGCAAACCTGCGCATCGACCAGCGGCCTACGATGCAGCTGCTCGGCAGCGCCGATCGCAAGGTCGGTGCCGAACTGCAGTGGCGATTGAGCCTGCCGGTGATGTCGCTGGTGGTCGCGACCTTTGCGATGCCGCTCGGGCGACTGCGGCCGCGACAGGGCCGCTACAGCCGCGTCGGGCTCGCCGTGCTGCTGTTTGCGAGCTACAGCGCGCTCAGTTTTGCGGCCCGCAGCTGGCTGGAGCGCGGCCTGGTGCCCGCCGGCCTCGGGATGTGGTGGGTGCACGGGCTGTTCCTGCTGCTGGCGCTCGCCTGGATCCTCGCGCCGCGATGGCGCAACGGGTCGGGGCCTTAAGGCATGAACCGGCTGGATCGCTATATCGCCGCGACACTGCTGAACAGCATCGGCCTGGTGCTGGCGGTGCTGCTGATGCTCGCCGTCATGGCGCAGTTCCTGACTGAACAGAAGGAGGTCGGGATTGGCCATTATGCAGCACTCGATGCGCTGACCTATGCCGTGCTGAATCTGCCGCAGTTGGCGCTGCTGGCGTTGCCGGCAGCGGTGCTGATCGGCGCGATGCTTGGCATTGGTGCGCTGGCACGCTCGCATGAACTGACGGTCATGCGTGCCGCCGGCATGAGCAAACTCGGTCTGGCGCGCGCGGTGCTGACCGCCGGCGTGCTGGTTGTGATCGCGGCGCTGCTGGTCGGCGAGTTCGTGGCGCCGCGGTTCGAGCAGCGCGCCGATGAGCGCAAGGCCTTTGCCAAGTACAACAACGTGAATTTCGCTGGCGGCGGGGGTGCGTGGCTGCGCGATGGCGACACCATCATCAATATCCAGCGCCGCTCAGCTGCAGCGGTGTTCAGCGGCGTGCTGGTATTCGAGCTGACACCCGACAACCGGATCGCTGCCATCGGCCGCGCCTCGCAGGCGAGCGGCGCGGGCCGCGGCGGCCTGCAGCTGCCAGCCGATTACGCCGAATCGCGCTTCAGCGACGATCAGGTGACGGCTCAGCCCCCGGCGCGGCGGATGCTGCACTCCTCGGCCGACTCGTTTTTGAAGCTGGCAGCGACCGATCCGGCCGAGCTCGGGCTGGTCACGCTGTATCAGTCGATCCGGACGCTTAGGGCCAATCAGCAGGACTCCAAGGCCTACGAATTCGCGTTCTGGTCGGCGCTGGCGCGTACCTGCGCCGTGCTGGTGGCGGTGGTCTTTGCGCTGCCATTTGGCTTCGGCTCGATGCGCTCGGCCGGCAGCGGTGCGCGCATGACGATCGGGCTGATGATCGGCATCCTGTACTTTTTTGTGCAGCGTACCGTGGCCAGCGGCACGGCCGTCTTTAATCTCGATCCACTCGTGCTCGCCTGGCTGCCCACCGCGCTGTTGGCGCTGGTGGCCGCCTTCTTGCTGGTGCGGGTCCGTTAATGGGGGCTGCGGCATCGCGCCTGACCACGGCGCTCGCGACCTTGGTGCAGATTGAACCGCAGGAGCGGCGGGCGGTGGCGCTCGCCTTTGCCTGCAATTTCATGCTGCTCGGCAGCTACTACATTCTGCGACCACTGCGCGATTCGATGGCCACGGTATTCGGCGTCGGGCAACTGCAGAACCTGTTCACGCTGACATTCGTTGTGGCCGTGCTGTGCTCGCCCATCTACACCGCGCTGGCCTCGCGCTTGAAGCTCACGACGCTGCTGCCGGGCGCATTCTGGTTCTGGCTGCTGAACGTGCTGTTGTTCAGCGGCCTGTTTGCATTCGCGCCGGCGAGCCGCTGGGTTGCCGGCGCCTATTACGTCTGGTTCAGCGTCGTCAACCTGTTCATGATCTCGGTGTTCTGGAGCCTGATGGTTGACCTGTTTTCCGTCGCGCAGGCGACCCGGCTGTTTGCACTGATTGCGGCCGGTGGCAGTCTCGGTGCCATCGGCGGATCGGTCCTCACCCGGCTGTACGTGCCCGCTCTCGGGCTAAACGGCCTGCTGTTGCTCGCTGCGGCCGGCTTCGCCGTGGTCATCGGCCTGATTTATTGGCTGATGCGCGAGAAGGAGCGGTTACGCCTGAGCGCGACCACCGGACAGACATCGAGCCTGACGCACCGACTGGCCGGCAATCCGCTGGAAGGCTTCGGTGAACTTCTCCGATCGGCCTACCAGCGTCATCAGGCGGCCTTCATGTTATTTATGACCTGGGCATCGACGGTGGCCTATTTCTTCCAGACTGATCTGATCAGCAAGGCCTTCACCGGCATCGAGCGGCGCACGGAGGTGATCGCCGACATTGACCTGATGGTCAATATTGCTTCGGCGCTGATCATGATTCTGGGCGTGGGCCGGCTGATCCGTAAATTCGGCGTCACCGCCGGCCTGGTGCTCAATCCGCTGATCATGCTGGTGGCATTCAGTGCGATCGCGCTCGCGCCGACGGTGCTGATGATCCAGGCCGTGCAAGTGGTGCGCCGGGTGTCGCAATATGCCATCGCCCGGCCGAGCCGCGAGATCTGCTTTACCGTCGTGCCGCAGGAAAGCCGCTATAAGGCCAAGAACGTCATCGACACCGTGATTTACCGCTTGGGCGATATCACGGCCGCCTGGCTGGTGGCAGGCCTGCGTTGGGCCGGCACCGGGCTTGCGGGCACGGTGGCGCTGGGGTTGGCGGTCAGCGGGGCGTGGGCAGTGAGCGCATTGGGCCTCGGCCGGCGCTTCGAGGTTCTTAGACGTAAGCAGGCGATTGATCCGCTGGCCACGGCCAGCCATTGACGGGTTACCGCTCGGCATCCCCTGTACCGGGCCGAGCGCTTTCATAGCGCTTGCCGAGCAGGAACGCGACTGGGAACCAGATCACCGACACAATGGCACCGAAAATTGCCAGACCCGCCACCCCGAAAGGCAGTACCGCGTGGCTCACCCAAGCGGAACTCAGGTCCCCGAAGCGGTACACCACCGTGTCGATGACGTTCTTGGCTTTGTACTTGCTCTCCTGGTCGACCACGGTGAAGAGCATCTCGCGCGTCGGCTTGGCCACGGCATACTCGGCCACGCGACGGACGACCTGGATGGCGCCCAGCACCAGAAGTACCGGGGAGAGCAGCGCGGCTAGGAACGCGATAACCATGATCACCGGATTGAGCAGTAGGCCTGTGCCCACGCCAAAGCGTTGGATCAGGCGGCCGGTTCCAAACAGCTGCACTACGACCGCCAGGCTGTTGACCGCCAGCTCGATGGTGGCGTAGGCACTGGTACGCTCATCCGGGCTGACGAAGGCCTTGGTGATCAGATCACCGAGCTGGAAGTAGACAATGGTTGAGATCCAAGTCATCAGCAGCAGGAACAGCGCCAGCAGCAGCAGGTAGGGCGAGCGCAGCAGCAGCACGAAGCCATCGAACAGGCCACCCGTGAGCTTCCGATCCAGACTCGTCTTCTGCGTCTCGGCGCCGCTGGCAGCGAGTTTGGCTTTCTCATGCGCCAACAACCGAACCAACGCGGCCGTGACAATAAATCCGACTGCCGAAATCGCCATCAGGCCGTTGTTACCGATGCTCTGGCTCAAGTATTTCGCGAGCAGCGGGCCGACAATGCCGCCGACCGTGCCCCCCGCCGCCACAAATCCGAACAGACGCTTGGCCTGGGTGCGCGAGAAGATATCGGCCATGAAACTCCAGAACACTGAAATGATAAGCATGTTGAAAGTGCTGACCCACACGTAGAACGCGGCCGCGACCCAGTGCAGCTTCTGCGGATCACTCGCACCGCGGAACAGCGCAATGAAGGCCAGGATCGAGACTGCGATGAAGCCATACACCCAAGGCAGGAAAGTCGAGAGGCGGATGCGTGATGCCAGGCCCGCATACAGCGGTGCGAACACCAGGCTAGCGAGGAAAGTCGCCGTGAACAGCTCCTGCAGGTGCTTGACCCCGTAGACCGTCCCCATCGCATCGCGCACCGGCTTGACGACCGAGTAGCTGCCAAACAGGAACAGGAAATACAGCATGCTCAGGATCACGGCCTTGAGCTCGAAATCCTCGATGACGGCCAACCGTTTGAAAACGCGGGCGAACATAGAGGAGTCGTCTGATTTCATCACTACCTCATCGAATGAATCATGGCCATGCCAGGGTCCTGGGCTGTGGCGGCCGCGCGGACGCCTGGCCTTACGATACGGAACGCAGAGGCGCGGTAAAGACGACCGGACCGGTCGGCTGGCCAGTGCGCGAACCGCCGGTCGGTTCCAGCGACACCGCGACCTGCGTGCTGTGCGCGAGCGCTGCGCGCTGCGCCTCGCTCAGCGGGCGATCGCGTTCGCCGCGCACCGGCAGCAGGCCAAGGGATACGGGGTTGCCGCCTGCCGGCAGCGCCCATAACTCGTAGTCGTGGCCGGCGGGCAGCACCGGTCCATTGGCGCTGCTCACGTGCAGCTGCCCCGGCTCGGCAAAATACTCGAGCTGCCATTGCGGCGGCTGACCCGGAGCGCTGATCAGCGCCACACCCGCAGGCCGCAGCGGCGCGAAGCCGTTCCAGTAACTGCCAAGCGCAACCAGCAGGCCGAGCAGCGCGAGGCTCGCCGTCCAGCGAAGCAGCGGGCTCGGCCGGTAAAAGCCGAGGCGCGCAGCGATGGAGCGCCACGCCTGGGCCGGCGGCTCATGCGGGTGGCGACGCAAGGTGAGCGCGCTCAGCCGCTGTTCCCAGCTGCGGCACTGCGCATCGACGAGCGGCAGCTGCTCGCGCCAGCGCGCCAGGCGACGGCGGGCAGGTCCCCGCAGCGTGCCCAGCACGTACTCGGATGAGAGCCTCTCGAGCAGCTGCGGATCAGTGGGCTTCATGATTCGAGACACTCGCGCAGGGCGCGCAGCGCGCGGCGGATCCAGCTCTTGACCGTGCCGAGGGGGCTCCCGGTCAGACGCGCAATTTCCTCATGGGAGCGACCGTTGACGAACGCAAATTCGATGCAGCGCTGCTGCTGGCCCGTCAGCTGGCGCATGCAGCGCTCCATCGCCTCGCTTGGACCCGCGAGCTCGCCGCTCTCGTCGGCTTCGGACCCCGCCTCGGGAATATCCGGCATCAGCACCGGCGCGCCACGTTCATGGCGCAACTGGTCGATAGCGCGGTAGCGCGCCACGGCAATCATCCAGGCCATGGGCGAGCCGCGGTCCGGCTGGTACTGCGACGCGCGCTGCCAGATGCTGACAAAGGCATCCTGCAGGATCTCTTCGGCCACCGCGCGGCGCCGGACCATGCGCGTCACGCAGCCAAACAGCACCGGCGAGGTGAGCGCGTACAACTGCTCGAGTGCCTGTGACTGTCCAGCCGCACAGGCGCCGAGCAACTCGGCGAGCTTCGCGTCGGCGGTCGACAGGGTTTGGGCGGCGCTCATCGGCGGGACGGGAGATGCCGCATCAGGCGACGGCCGGCTTGGCGGCGGCCGCCTCGTTCAGTTTACGCAGCCGCGAGTGCCGGTAGCCGTAAGAGAAATAGATCGCCAGGCCGATGAGCAGCCACAGCGCGAACCGCAACCAGGTCCGGCCCGAGAGGCTGAACATCAGCGCAATACAGCTCGCAACGCCGAGGGCCGGGATCACCGGTACCCAGGGCGTGCGGAACGGCCGCTTGGCATCCGGGTTCGTGCGCCTAAGGATCGGAATGCCGAGACAGACGATGGCAAAGGCCATCAGCGTTCCGATCGAGATGACGTCGGTCAAAAGGTCGAGCGGCAGGAAGCCGGCCATCACCGCGCCGAGCACCCCGGTAATGAGCGTACTGAGCCGCGGCGTATTCTGCTTGCCGCTGGTGCGCGACAGGGTTTCCGGCAACAGGCCATCGCGGCTCATCGCATACAGGATCCGCACCTGGCCGAGCAGGCTCAGCAGCACCACCGATATCAAGCCGAAGCCGGCGACGATGGCGAGGATGATTTTCAGCCAGCCGAGCTGGCCGTGCACCGAGGCGACCGCGAAATACAGCGGATCGGCAACATCGAGGCTACGGTAATTGGCCATGCCGGTGATCACCAGGCTCACCGCCACGTACACCGTCGTGCAGATCGCCAGCGAAGCGAACAGGCTGATCGGCATCGTGCGCTGCGGATTCTTGGATTCCTCGGCCAGGCACGAGACGGCATCAAAGCCGATATAGGAGAAGAACACGATGGCGGCGCCGCGGGCGACGCCCGACCAGCCAAAGTTGCCGAAGCCGCCGGTGTTGGCCGGTATGAACGGTTGCCAGTTGTGGGGATTGATGTAATGCACGCCGACAATCACAACAATGACCAGTGCAGTGACCTTGGCCGCGACGATCAGATTATTGACCCAGGAGGACTGGCGCGTGCCGATCATCAGCAGCACCGTGCAGCCGAGGGTGACCAGCACCGCGGGCAAATCGAGCCAGTTGCCGGTGCTGACGATCCGGTCCTGCGTGTCGAGTTTGAGCGGCGCGCTCGACAGTACCGCCGGAATATTGATGCCGATGTCGTGGAGTGATGCGGTCATATAACCCGACCAGCTGATCGCCACCAGCGATGCGCTGAACACGTACTCGAGCGAGATGCACCAGCCGATAACCCAGGCGACGACCTCGCCCATCGTCGCGTAAGCGTAGGAATAGGCGCTGCCGGCGACCGGTGCCATGGCGGCGAACTCGGCGTAACAGAGGCCCGCGAAAAAACAGACGATGCTGGCGGCGATAAAAGTCAATGTGACCGCGGGCCCGGCGTGCGTGGCCGCGACCTGCCCGGTGAGCACGAAGATGCCGGCACCGATCGTGCTGCCAACACCGAAGGCGGTCAGGCTCGGCCAGCCGAGCGAGCGATTCAGTTTGTTCTTGTGTTCGCCGTAAGCGTCCGCGTGCATCAGGGCCACGGATTTGGTCGACCAGATGCTCATGGTAGGAACTTACCCCAGCGGGAGTTTGCGGCAGTCTGCCCTAAGCGGGCACTGAAGGCGATACCGAGTTGCCGGCGAACCGCCTGGGGGCAAAAACTCACGAGGACTGTGACAGCAGTTCGGCATTACCGCCGGTGGCCACAGTGTTGACAGTGAGCGTGCGCTCGGTGGTAAATCGCAGCAGGTAATGCGGCCCGCCAGCCTTTGGTCCCGTGCCTGAGAGGCCCTCACCGCCAAACGGCTGCACGCCGACCACCGCGCCGATCATGTTGCGGTTGACGTAGGTGTTGCCGACCCGCGTGCCGGCCACGACCTGCTGCCACATGCCGCTGATGCGGCTGTGGATGCCGAGCGTCAGCCCATAGCCTGAAGTCCGGATCGTCTCGAGCACCGCGTCGAGCGCGCGCGCCGGATACCGCACCAGGTGCAGGATCGGCCCGAACTGCTCGCTGCCCAGTTCCCGCCCGTCATTGAGCTCGAACAGCTTCGGGGCGACAAAGTGGCCCTGCGCGTAGGCGCTTGGCACCCGGCATTCCTTGAACATCCGGGCCTGACGGCGAAGCCTCGTCGCATGCGCCTCGAGCTGTTCGGCCGCCTGCGCGCTGATCACCGGGCCGACGTCGGTCGCGGGGTCGGCCGGATCGCCGATGATCAGCTCGTCCATCGCGCCGCTGAGCATCTCGATCAGGGCGTCGGCCACATCGTCCTGCACGTACAGCAGCCGCAGCGCCGAGCAGCGCTGCCCGGCGCTGGTAAACGCCGAGCTGATCGCATCGTCGACCACCTGCTCGAGCAGCGCCGAGGAGTCGACCACCATGGCATTGATGCCGCCGGTTTCGGCGATGAATGGCAGTATCGCGCCGTCGCGTGCCGCGAGGCTTCGGTTGATCAGCTGAGCCGTTGCGGTCGAGCCGGTCAGCGCGACGCCGGCGAGCGCCGGATGCGCCAACGCCGCCTGGCCGAACAGTCGGCCGGGGCAGGGCAGCAGCTGCAGCACCTGACCGGGCACGCCGGCCTGATGCAGCATGCGCACGGCCCGCATCGCGATCAGCGGCGTCGCTTCGGCCGGCTTGGCCACCACACTGTTGCCGGCTGCCAGCGCCGCGACCACCTGGCCAGTGAAGATCGCGAGCGGAAAATTCCATGGGCTGATGCAGGCGAATACGCCGCGGCCGTGCAGGCTGAGCGTGTTGCGCTCGCCGGTCGGACCGGGCAGCGCCAGCGGCTCGCCAAGATGCAGCCGCGCCTGATTGGCATAGTAGCGGCAAAAATCCTCGGCCTCGCGCACTTCGGCTACCGCATCCGGCCAGGTTTTGCCGGCCTCCTTGACCAGCAGTTGCAGCAGTGAGTCGCGCTGCTCGGCCAGCAGGTCCGCGGCGCGCAGCAGGCAGGCGGCGCGTTCGCCGGCGCCGGCCGCGTCCCATTGCGGTTGTGCTGCCGCGGCCTGATCCATCGCGGCGCTAATCTGTTCCGCACTGGCCTCGGCACACTCGCCGACGCGCTCGCGACGATTGGCCGGGTTGGCGATCGTCAGGATCTTGCCTGGCTGCGGCTCGCCGCCAATCAGCGGCGCGGCGCTCGCGAGCTCCGGCGGCAACGGACCCGACAGCGCGCGAAGACGGGCGAGCTCGGCCGGATCGCCCCAGTCAACGCCGCGGGAATTGCGCCGCGACGCCCCGTAAAGCTCCGCCGGTTCTGGAATCCTCAAGTTGCGCCGCTCCGGGGTGCGCTCGAGCAACGTCACTGGATCCTCGACGATCTCCTCGACCGGCACGGCTTCATCCATGAAGCGATTGACGAAGGAGGTGTTGGCGCCATTTTCTAGCAGCCGGCGAACCAGGTAGGCGAGCAGATCCTCGTGGCGGCCAACCGGCGCGTAGGCGCGGATCGGCGGGAACGCGGGATCGTGACGGCGCGCTTCGTCGTACAGGAGCGTGCCCATGCCGTGCAGGCGCTGGAACTCGAAGGCCACGCCCGGGGGGCGCATCTCCAGGATCGCCGCGACGCTGTAGGCATTGTGCGTCGCGAACTGCGGGTACAGGAGCGGCGCGTGGGCGAACAGCCGTGCGGCGCCACTGAGATAGGACACATCCGTGTTGACTTTGCGCGTGTACACCGGATAGCCGTGCAGCCCGCGCTCCTGGGCGCGCTTGATTTCCGCGTCCCAGTACGCGCCCTTGACCAGGCGCACCGCCAGGTTGCGACCGTGCAGCCGCGCGAGCGCCGCCAGCCAGTCAATCAGCGGCAGCGCCCGCAAGCCGTACGCCTGCACCGCCACGCCGAGTCCCGGCCAGGCCTGCGTCTGCCGGTCGGCTGCGAGCAACGCGAGCAGATCGAGCGACAGGTCGAGCCGGTCGGCTTCCTCGGCATCAAGCGTCAATCCGATCCCGGCCTGCGCCGCCTGCCGCGCGAGCGCGAGCAATGGCGGGCCGAGCCGTGCGAGCACAGCGTCGCGATGCAGCAGATCGAAACGCGGCTCGAGCGCGGAGAGTTTGATTGACAGCGCCGAGCGCTGCATCGGCGCCTCGCCCGGCCGGTCAGTACCAATCACCGCCAGCGCATGCTGGTAGGCTTTCAGGTAGCGGGTCGCGTCGGCCGCGGTGCGCGCCCCTTCGCCGAGCATGTCAAATGAGCACAGCGCCAGATCCGGCTGTGCGCGCGAGCGGCGCAGTGCCTCCTCGATGGTGCGGCCGACGACAAATTCGCCGCCCATGATGCGCATCGCACGCCGCAGCGCCGTGCGCACCATCGGTTCGCCAACCCGGCGCGTGACCCGCTGCATCCACGCGCCCGGATCACGGCGCGTTTCCTCCGGCAGATCGACGATCCGGCCGGTCAGCATCAGCGCCCAGGTCGAGGCATTGACGAACAGCGATGAGGACTGGCCCTGGTGGGCCGCCCAGTCGGCCTGCGCAATCTTTTCGGCGATCAGCCGATCCGCGGTCTCGTCGTCCGGAATGCGCAGCAACGCTTCGGCCAGGCACATCAGCGCGATGCCTTCGGCGTTGGAGAGGCCAAATTCGTGCAGGAACGAATCAATCAGGGGTCGTTCCGCAGCGCGCGCGCGGGCACCGGCGACCAGCGCCGCGGCCCGCGACTTGGCCCGCATGCCGGCGGCCTGGGAAAATTCCAGTTGCCCGAGCACGCGTTCGACCGCCGCCGGCTCATCCTGCAGCGCCAGCCGGCGCAGCGCCGCGCGCAGGTCGTCGAGCGAGTGCGTATCGGTCTGCGGTCCGGGTCGGGCGTTCATGAGGCAGTGCCTGCGGTAGACTGGATGGCCTGAAAGATCGTAATTATCCAGAATAAAGAACCCTCATTGGATATTAAAGCGAAATCGGCTGGCGCAGCGCCATTCGGCGGGGCAGGGGCAAATCATGAAGCTGCAGATTGATCGGCTGGACGTCAAACTGCTCGAAGGCCTGCAATGCAACGCCCAGATCTCCAACCAGGATCTGGCGGCGCAGGTCGGGCTGTCGCCGAGCGCGTGCCTGTCGCGGGTACGCCGGCTCGAGCGCGAGGGAGTGATCCGGCGCTACCTGACTGACATCGCGCTGCCGAAGCTTGGCCCCTGCCTGGAAGTGTTTGCTGAAGTCACGCTCGCCAATCACACGCCGGGGGATTTCCGGCGCTTTGAACAGGCGATCGCGCGGCTGCCGGAGGTGACCGAAGCGTTCCAGTTGAGCGGCGCCTTCGACTATCTGCTGCACGTGGTCTGTCGCGACATGACGCATTACCGGCGGCTCAACGATGAGCTGACCGACGGCAAGCATGGCGTCGCCAAAGTTGTCAGCGTGGTCGTGATGGCCGAGTCCAAGCTCTTCGCAGGCTACCCGGTCGCCACGGTGGCCGCGGCCGAATCCTAAAGCCGCGCTCGCGCGCCGCAAGCGCTGCGCCGCCGGGCGGTGCGGGCCGCAGCGGCTGCGGCGCAGTAATGCCATTACCGCGCCGCCTGCGCCGGCGGCCCGCCATACTTGGCGCTTAAGCGAGGTGCCCTATGGTCATGATCATCGATACGCCAACCCTTGCGCGGCTGCTGCGCCGCATTGGCGTGGAAAACTTTCTGCGCGATCTGGCCGACCGGATCGAAGCGGATTTCGGCCACTGGGCCCGTTTTGACAAGTCCGCACGGCTGGCCGCGCATTCACAGCGCGGCGTGCTCGAGCTGATGCCGACTTCGGATGCCGAATGGTTCAGCTTCAAGCTCGTCAACGGCCATCCGGGCAATCCGGCCCAGGGTCTGCTGACCGTTACTGCGGTGGGCATGCTCGCCGATGTCGGCACCGGCTATCCGCGGCTGATTTCCGAAATGACCGTGCTGACGGCGCTGCGTACCGCCGCGACCTCGGTGGTCGCCGCGCGGCACCTGGCGGTGCCCGGCGCGCGGACCATGGCGCTGATCGGCACCGGTGCCCAGGGCGAATTCCAGGCGCTCGCCTTCAAGGCCTGCCTTGGCATCCGCGAGATCCGTTACTTTGACACCGACCAGCTGGCGATGAAAAAATTTGCCGCCAACCTGGCGCACTCGGGCCTGAAGCTGACCGCCTGTGTCAGCGTGACCGAAGCGGTGCGCGGTGCGCCGATCGTGACGACCGCAACGGCGGTCAAGGGACTGCAAACGGTGCTGAAGGACGCGATGATCGGCCCCGGTGTGCATATCAACGCGATCGGCGGCGACTGTCCCGGCAAGACCGAGCTGGATGTTGCGCTGCTGCGGCGCGGACGCATCGTGGTCGAGTACCTGCCGCAGACGCGCATTGAAGGCGACATCCAGTCGCTCGGCGCCGATGCGACCGCGCCCGAGCTGTGGCAGATCATCGGCGGCCAGGAAGTGGGCCGCAGCGATGCCGCACAAGTGACGATCTTCGACTCGGTCGGCTTCGCGCTCGAGGATTATTCGGCGCTGCGTTATGTGTTTGACCGGGCGCGCGAGCTCGGCGTCGGCAAAAGCACGGCGCTGGTGCCGGATCCGGTCGACCCGAAGGATCTGTTTGGTTACGTGACGGGGCTCGCCGCGTGAAGCCGGCCGGCCTGCGCGTGGCACCAACGCCGGAACGCCAGTGCACTGACCGCGTGCTGCTGGTGCGGCCGGCCAGCTTTTATGCAAATCCGGAAACGCTGGCGAGCAACGCTTTTCAGCGCGTCGGCAGCGAGTCGCGCGCGGCGACGCTGGCAGCCGCGCAGCGGGAATTTGACCATGCGGTGCGGGCACTCACCGACGCCGGCGTGCGGGTCGCGGTGCTGGCCGCTGAGGCCGCAGCCGATACGCCCGATGCCGTGTTTCCGAACAACTGGTTTTCGACCCACGAGGACGGCACGCTGGTGCTGTATCCGATGGCGGCGGCGAACCGCCGGCGCGAGCGCCAGCCGCAGCGGCTGACGGAACTGGCGCAAACCGAGGGCTGGCGCATTCAGCGCACGGTGGATCTGACTCATTACGAGCAGCAGGGCGAGTATCTGGAGGGCACCGGCAGTCTGGTGCTGGACCGGGCGCACCGCGTTGCCTATGCGACTTTGTCAGCGCGGACCAGCGCCACGGCGCTCAATGCGTTTTGCCGCGCGCTCGATTACCGCGCGATTTCGTTCCGCAGCCGCGACCGCAGCGGCCAGCCGGTTTATCACACCAATGTGCTGATGTCGGTCGGGCCGACGCTGGCCATCCTTTGCAGCGGGCTGTTCGCCAGAGCGGCCGATGCGCGCGCCGTGAGCGATCAGCTGCAGGGCGACGGCAAGCAGCTGCTTGACCTGAGCAGCGAGCAGATCGGCGAGCTTGCCGGCAACGTGCTGTTTCTCGATGGCGGGCGCGCCGGGCCGGTGGTCGCGGTCTCGAACCGTGCCTGGCAGGCGCTCAGCGCTGCACAGCGACAGCTCGTTGAGCTGCACGCCCGGCCGGCGCTGTGCTCGATCGACACCATTGAGCGCCTGGGCGGCGGCGGCATCCGCTGCATGATCGCCGAGATTTTTCTGCCGCGGCAGGGCGCTTAGGCGCGGCCCGCAGCGGGCCTTCATTTATCTGACAGGAGCAAGCCCGTGAATGCAACGCAGGTGCTGATGTGTCCCCCGAAGTATTTCGAGGTTAACTACGTCATTAATCCCTGGATGCAGCGCGGCGCGGTGCGCCTGGCGCTCGCGGCCCAGCAGTGGGAGCGGCTGCGCGCTGGCATCGCGGCGTACGCTGAAGTGGTGCTGCTCGAGCCGCGGCCGGGCCTGCCGGACATGGTGTTTACGGCCAACGCCGGCGTCGTGATCGATGATCGGGTCATGGCCAGCCACTTCCAGCCGCACGAGCGGCGGGCGGAGGAAGCGCACTTCAAGGACTGGTTCTGTCACCACGGCTACACGCTGCTTGAGCTGCCCGATTACATCGGCTTTGAGGGTGCCGGCGATTGCCTGTACGACGCCGGCCGCACGGTGCTATGGACCGGCCTTGGCCTGCGCAGCGAGCCGGAGGTGCTGGTGTATCTGAACCGGGCTTTCGGCTTTGACATCGTCGCGCTGCGGCTCGCCGATCCGCACTACTATCATCTGGATACCTGCTTCTGTCCGCTGTCGGGCGGGCATGTGCTGTATTTCCCCGAGGCCTTCCATCCGACCAGCCGCGCCGAGATCGAGCGGCGCGTCGCGCCCGAAAAGCGCATTGCCGTCAGTGCCGCGGACGCGGGGCAATTTGCCTGCAATGCCGTCAATCTTGGGCGCGAAGTGTTCATGCACCGCGCCAGTGAGCCGCTGCGCGCGGCGCTCGAGCAGGCCGGCTATCGCCTGCACGAATATGAGCTGTCGGAGTTTCTGAAGGCTGGCGGTTCGGCCAAGTGCCTGACGCTGCGCCTCGATGCGCCGCCGGCGCTGAGCCGGCACGCGCGCGCCGCCTGATCCGGCAGCGGGTGCCTTTAGAGATTCTGGTAGTTCGGGCCTGAGCCACCCTCGGGCGTGGTCCAGGTGATGATCTGGTACGGGTCCTTGATGTCGCAGGCCTTGCAGTGCACGCAGTTGGCGGCGTTGATCTGCAGTTTCTGACCGCCAGCACCGTCGCTGATCATCTCGTACACGCCGGCCGGGCAGAAGCGCGTGCAGGGATTCCCATACTCCTTGATGCACTTCGTGGCACACACGTTGGTGTCGGCCACATGCAGGTGCACCGGCTGGTGCTCATCGTGGCTGGTGGCGGCAAAATACACCGAGGCGAGCCGGTCGCGCGGCGGCAGGGTGCGCTCGCCCCAGCCGCGATCCGGAGAGTGATACTCATCGAGCTTGCGCAGCGCGGCGTAGCTTGCCTTGTTGTGCAGCGTCCACGGCGTGTGTCCGGCGGTGACGGTCTCGAGCGCAAAATTAGCCATGCCGGCGTACAGGCCGCGCTTGAAGCCGGGCTTGATGTTGCGCACCTTGCGCAGCTCCTGCCCGCCCGGCGATGCGCGCCAGCGCGCATCAAAGCCCTGCGGCGTGCCGTGTTCGGCGAGATGTTCGGCAGCGAGCATGCCGCTGCGCATCGCCTGGTGAATGCCCTTGATCTTGGGCATGTTGAGCGTGCCGGCGGCATCGCCGATGAGCAGCGCGCCAGGCATTTCCATCCGCGGCAGTGACTGCCAGCCGCCGGCGGCGATGGCGCGCGCGCCCGCGGCGAGGATTTCGCCGCCTTCGAACAGGCCGCGGTTGCGCGGATGGTTCTTGAACTGCTGGAAGGCTTCGAACGGCTCGAAGCGCGGGTCGGCGTAGTCCAGGCCCACGACGTAGCCGACATAGACCCGGTCCTTGTCGAGGTGATAAATAAAGCTCCCGCCATAAGTACGCCAATCGGCCGGCCAGCCGGAGCTGTGCTGGATCAGGCCGGGTTCGGACGCGGCCGGCGGGCAGCTGCCAGAGCTCTTTGAAACCGAGCGCGTAGCTTTGCGGGTCCGAGTCGGCATCGAGCTTGAAGCGGGCAATCAGCTGCTTGCTGATACTGCCGCGGCAACCCTCGGCCAGCACCGACGTCTTCGCGCGGATGTTCGGCCCGGCGGTGTAATTCGGGCCTGGCGTGCCGTCGGCTTTGAGCCCCATGTCGCCGATCCGTACACCGTTGACCGCGCCTTCGGCATCGAACAGGGCCTCGGCCCCGGCAAAGCCGGCGAACACGTCGACGCCGAGCGCTTCGGCCTGTGTCGCAAGCCACGGTGCGAGGCCCCCCAGGGAGACAATCAGATTGCCGGCGTTGTGCATCTGCGGTGGCACCGGCAGCCGGATGCTGCCGGTGCGGGTGAGGAGGCGCATTTCATCGCGCCCTGCCGGAACGCAGACCGGCAGCGTCGCCTGCCGCCAGGCGGGCAGCAGCGCATCGAGCGGCTCGGGCTCGATCACGGCACCGGAAAGCAGGTGGGCGCCGATGGCCGAAGCCTTTTCGAGCACGCAGACGCTGAGCTCGGGCTTGCACTGCTTCAGCCGGATGGCGCAGCTCAGCCCAGCGGGACCTGCGCCGACGACGAGTACGTCGTACTCCATTTCATCGCGCTCGGCCATGGTCGCTCCCGCGGCTTAGGGTGTGGTGTTACGGCGCCGGCCAGCCATTGGCGGCTGAATCACGAATCATCATAAACAAATCGGTTATCGCCCGGCCGCGCTGGCCGCGACCCCGTCGGGCCTGCGGCCGTCAATTGTGAAATTGACGTTGTTAAGTTTTGTAAGTCAATTGTGGCAATCATTGCCGTTACTCTGGCCTTAAGCCCGGCGTTGCCCGCGGGCCCCGGTATCAAGCTGCCGCCCAGGCGCAAATACGGAGAGCCGATCACTATGAACCCGAACCGTGCCTTGCCGACCGCCGCCGAATTGCACCAGGCCTGGCAAGACAGCCCGCGCTGGCGCGGCATCGATCGCCCCTATCGGGCCGAAGATGTCGTGCGGCTGCGCGGTACGTGGCCGCTGGAGCATTCGATCGCGCGCCTAAGTGCCGAGAAATTGTGGCGTTACCTGAATGAGAAGCCGTTTGTGAATGCACTCGGTGCGCTGACCGGCAACCAAGCCCTGCAGCAGGTCCGGGCCGGACTCGATGCCATCTATCTGTCGGGCTGGCAGGTGGCCGGCGACGCCAATCTCGCCGGGCAGATGTATCCGGACCAGTCGCTGTACCCGGCCGACTCGGTGCCGGCGGTGATCAGGCGCATCAACAACACGCTGCGCCGCGCCGACGAGATTTACCACGCCGAAGGGAACGATGCGATCGACTGGCTCAAGCCGATCGTGGCCGATGCCGAGGCCGGATTCGGCGGCGTGCTCAATGCCTTCGAACTGATGAAGGCCATGATCGAAGCCGGCGCCGCCGGCGTGCATTTTGAGGACCAGCTGTCATCGGCCAAGAAGTGCGGACATATGGGCGGCAAGGTACTGGTGCCGACGCAGGAGGCGATCAGCAAGCTCACCGCAGCGCGGCTCGCCGCCGATGTCTGCAACGTGCCGACTGTGCTCGTGGCGCGCACCGATGCGGAAGGTGCCAACCTGCTGACCGCCGATGTCGATGCGCGCGACCGGCCGTTCATCGATGCGGCGCGCGGGCGCACCCCCGAGGGGTTTTATTTCGTGCGCGCGGGTTTGGAGCAGGCAATCGCCCGCGGCCTTGCGTATGCGCCCTACGCTGACCTGGTGTGGTGTGAAACTGCGCACCCGGATGTTGCCGAGGCCAGGAGTTTCGCCGAAGGCATTCGCCGCGAGTTCCCGGACAAGCTGCTGGCCTACAACTGCTCGCCATCGTTTAACTGGAAGCGCAAGCTCGATGATCAGGCCATTGCCAGCTTCCAGCGCGAGCTGGCGGCGATGGGCTACAAATTCCAGTTCATCACGCTCGCCGGCTTTCATGCCCTGAACTATTCGATGTTCAGCCTGGCGCGCGGCTACAAGCAAAGCCAGATGAGCGCGTACGTCGCCTTGCAGCAGGCCGAGTTCGCCGCTGAGGCCGACGGCTACACGGCGACCAAGCATCAGCGTGAAGTCGGTGCCGGCTACTTTGACGATGTCACGCAGACGATCAGTTCCGGCGCCTCCTCGCTCGCGGCGCTCAAAGGCAGCACTGAAGAGCAGCAATTCGGGCGCGCCTGAGCGGGCGGCGGCCCGGCGCCGCCGCTGCCTGATGGTGCCATGACCAGATATCGCACCGCGGCCTTAAAAAGAGGCTAAAATCCGCCGCCGTTTCCGGGCGGTGCGCCGCCCGCCGAGGCCTGCGCCGCGATCTTCGGCGGCGCCGGCATCGGCAACTATCTGGAGTTGCAACGTTTGATGAGTGTCCAAGCGAAGGGCCCGGCGCGCGCGTTGATCTGTGGTTCGATGGCCTTTGACACGATCATGGTCTTTCCGGACCGGTTCAAAAGCCACATCCTGCCCGACAAGATTCACATCCTGAACGTCTCGTTCCTGGTGCCGCGCATGCGCCGGGAGTTTGGCGGCTGCGCCGGCAACATCGCCTACAACCTCAAGCTCCTCGGCGATGTCGGGCTGCCGATGGCGACCGTAGGCCGCGACTTCGGGCCGTACCGCGAATGGATGGAGCGCACCGGCGTCGGCCAGGAATATATCCGCGTGCTCGAGCATGAGCACACGGCCCAGGCGTTCATCACCACGGATCTGGACGACAATCAGATCACCGCTTTCCACCCGGGCGCGATGCAGCACTCGCACCTCAATGATGTCCGCAGCGCGCGCGACGTAGCGATCGGCATTGTTGCCCCGGACGGCCGCGAGGGCATGATTGCGCATGCGACCCAGTTTGCCGCGGCCGGCATTCCTTTTATCTTCGACCCCGGTCAGGGCTTGCCGATGTTCAGCAGCGAAGAGCTGCTGACGTTTGCGCGCCAGGCGACCTGGATCGCGGTCAACGACTACGAATGGTCCCTGCTGCAGAAAAAGACCGGCTGGTCGGTCGCCGATGCGCTGCGCCACGTCAAGGCGCTGATCGTGACCCGCGGTGCCGACGGCTCGGTCATTCATACCGAGCACGGTGCGGTGGCCATACCGGCAACCAAACCGCGGGCGGTGGTCGATCCCACCGGTTGTGGCGATGCCTATCGCGCCGGGCTCATTCACGGCCTGCTGCACGGCCTAAGTTGGCTGCAGACGGGACGGATGGCTTCGCTCCTGGGGGCCCTGAAGATCGAATCGCTGGGCACCCAGAACCATCGGTTTACAATGGGCGAGTTGCGCCAGCGCTTTGAGGACGAGTTTCAGGCGGCCCTGCCGTAGCCGGGCCGGTGCGGCCGGCCCGGCAACCTTTTAACAGGCTAGGACGAATCTCAACATGTCAAACAGTTTTCTGTTTACCTCCGAGTCGGTCTCCGAGGGCCATCCGGATAAGCTTGCCGATCAGATCTCCGACGCCGTGCTCGATGCCATTATCGCGCAGGACCCGCGGGCCCGGGTCGCCTGCGAGACCATGGTCAAGACCGGAGTTGCCATCGTCGGCGGTGAGGTGACGACCAAAGCCTGGGTGGACATCGAGGCGCTGGTGCGCAAGACCGTGCTCGGCGTTGGCTACAACAGCTCCGAGATGGGATTTGACGGCGCCAGCTGCGGCGTGATCAATATTATCGGCAAGCAATCGGAAGACATCGCTCGCGGCGTTGATCGCAAGCGCGAACGCGAGCAGGGCGCCGGCGATCAGGGCCTGATGTTCGGTTACGCCAGCGACGAGACCGACGTGCTGATGCCGGCACCCATCGTCTACGCGCACCGGCTCGTGCATCAGCAAGCCAAGATGAGAAAGTCAGGTGAGCTCCCGTGGCTGCGCCCCGATGCCAAAAGTCAGGTGACGCTGCGCTACGAAGACGATGTACCCGTGGGCATCGAAGCGGTGGTGCTGTCGACGCAGCACACCCGCGATATCACCAACAAACGCCTGCGCGAGGCCGTCATGGAGGAGATCATCAAGCCGGTGCTGCCGAAGAAATGGCTGAGGCGCGACACCAAGATTCATATCAATCCGACCGGCCGCTTTGTCACCGGCGGACCGGTGGGTGACTGCGGGCTCACCGGGCGCAAGATCATTGTTGATACCTATGGCGGCTTTGCCCGCCACGGCGGCGGGGCGTTCTCGGGCAAAGATCCGTCCAAGGTGGATCGCTCGGCGGCCTACGCTGCCCGCTACGTGGCCAAGAACATTGTTGCCGCAGGCCTCGCCTCGCGCTGCGAAGTTCAGGTGTCCTACGCCATCGGCGTGGCCGAACCGACCTCGATCATGGTGGAAACCTTCGGCACCAGTGCCCTCACTCGCGAGCGGCTGACCGCGCTGGTACGCAGGCATTTTGACCTGACGCCGTACGGCATGCGCCAGATGCTGGATCTGGTTCGGCCGATTTATCAGCAAACCGCCGCCTACGGCCACTTTGGCCGCCGCGAGCGCGATTTTACCTGGGAGCGCACTGACAAGGCCGCAGCGTTGGCCGCGGCGGCCAAGCGCTGGCACTGAAGAGCTTTAAGGACTAACCGCAACCATTCGAGCCGACCGCCGGGAGCCTAATGCCGATGAATGCCAATCTGAAAAGTGTCAAGCACACCGCCCACGCCGTGGCCGATCTGGCGCTTGCCCCCTGGGGCCGCAAGGAGATCGCGATCGCTGAGACCGAGATGCCCGGCCTGCTGGCGATCCGCGACGAATTTGCCGCGCTGCAGCCGCTGCGCGGCGCGCGCATCAGCGGCTCGCTGCACATGACGATCCAGACCGCGGTGCTGATCGAGACACTCAAGGCGCTCGGCGCCGAAGTGCGCTGGGCGTCGTGCAATATCTACTCCACTCAGGATCACGCCGCGGCGGCCATCGCGGCCGGCGGCACGGCGGTGTTTGCCATCAAGGGCGAATCGCTCGAGCAGTACTGGGATTACACGCACCGGATCTTCGAGTGGCCTGGCCAGAAATACTCGAACATGATCCTGGACGACGGCGGCGATGCGACGCTGCTGCTGCATCTGGGTGCGCGGGCCGAAACCGATGCGACGCTGCTGGCCAAGCCGGGGAGCGAAGAGGAGCAGCACCTGTTTGCGGCAATCCGCGCCAAGCTGCAGACCGACCCGCACTGGTACTCGACGCGCCTGGCTCAGATCAAGGGTGTCACGGAGGAAACCACGACCGGCGTGAAGCGCCTGTATCAAATGGCCAAGGAAGGGAAGCTCGCGTTTCCTGCCATCAACGTCAACGATTCGGTCACCAAGAGCAAGTTCGACAATTTATACGGCTGCCGCGAAAGCCTGGTCGATGGCATCAAGCGGGCTACCGATGTGATGGTGGCCGGCAAGATCGCGCTGGTGGCCGGCTACGGGGACGTGGGCAAGGGCTGCGCCCAGGCGTTGCGCGCCCTGTCGGCGCAGGTCTGGATCACGGAGATCGACCCGATCTGCGCGCTGCAGGCGGCCATGGAGGGTTTTCGCGTCGTGACGCTTGATGAGGCGGCCGACCAGGCCGATATCTTCGTCACCGCCACGGGCAATTTCCACGTCATTACGCACGAGCACCTGAAGCGCATGAAGCACAACGCGATCGTGTGCAACATTGGCCACTTCGACAACGAAATCGATGTCGCATCGCTCAAGCAGTACGCCTGGGACAACATCAAGCCACAGGTCGATCACGTGATCTTTCCCGACGGCCGGCGAATCATTTTGCTGGCCGAGGGCCGGCTGGTGAACCTCGGTTGCGGCACCGGCCATCCGAGTTTCGTGATGAGCAGTTCCTTCGCCAATCAGGTGATCGCGCAGATCGAGCTGTTTACGTACCCGGAAAAATATCCGGTCGGCGTGCATGTATTGCCAAAACTGCTGGATGAAAAAGTCGCGAGGCTCCAGCTGAGCAAGCTCGGGGCCCGGCTGACCGTACTGACCGACCAGCAGGCCCGCTACATCAGCGTCGACCGGCATGGGCCCTACAAGCCCGATCACTATCGGTACTGAGCGCCCGATACTGGCGACGCGCGAGGCTATTGGGCTTCGCCCGCCGTGGCGCAGATCGTCAACGCGATGGTCGCCCCGGAGCAACGCGTCGCCCGCGCGCCGCGATGGTGCATCATTGCAGCTTCATTGGAGGACAATGCCATGGACACGCTGGCAAGCCGCGCGGTGCTGATCAGTGCCGTCGGCGCGCACGCCGAGTCGGTGCGCCAGGATCCGGTGGCGGTGGAAGAGCCGCTCGAGATCCGCGTGGCCCGCCACGGCGAGAGCGGCGCTGGCGAAGCAGTGGCGGTGACGATGCGCACACCCGGCCACGACGCCGAGCTTGCGGTCGGGTTCTTATTCGGTGAAGGACTGCTGCGCCAGCGCAGTGACGTGGCGGCCACCGAAGGTTCCGCAACCGATCCGAACGTGGTGCTCGTGACGCTGGCCCCGGCGGTGCCGCTCGACCTCGGGCGGATCAAGCGCAATTTTTACGCCACCTCCAGCTGTGGCGTGTGCGGGAAAAGTGCGATCGCCGCGATCAGCCCGGTACCGATGCGGCCGGCCACGGGCCTCGGCGAGTTGGATGAGGCGGTGCTATTGAAGCTGCCGCAAACCTTGCGGGCCGCGCAAAGCGAGTTTCAGCTGACGGGCGGATTGCACGGGGTCGGGCTGTTTGACCGCAGCGGGAGCCTGACGTTGTTGCGCGAGGATGTGGGCCGGCACAACGCGATGGACAAGCTGGTAGGGGCAGAATTTCTCGATGGTGCGCTGCCGCTGACCGAAGCGGTGGTGCTGCTCAGTGGCCGGGCCAGTTTCGAGCTGGTGCAAAAAGCGATGGTGGCCGGTGTACCGCTGGTGGCAGCCATCGGCGCACCCTCGACTTTGGCGGTCGATCTGGCACTGGCCGCCGGCATTACCTTAATTGGGTTTTTGCGCGAACAGAGTTATAACATCTACTCACATGCGTGGCGGGTGCGTCGCGCCACCGGAGCTTAGGAACATGGAGTGCGACCCACAGTTGCGCGGCCAGCTGCTAAAGATCACGGGCCGCTTCAAGGGCGTGCCGGGGCCGCTGCTTGAAGTGTTGCACGCGGTGCAGCGCGAGCTCGGGTTCGTGCCGCCGGCAGCGCTGCCGGTGCTCGCCGCCGAGCTGAACCTGTCGCGCGCCGAAGTGCAGGGCGCGGTCAGCTTCTATCATTATTTCCGCCATTCGCCGCCGGGTGAACGGACCCTTAGGGTTTGCCGCGCCGAGGCCTGCCAGTCGATGGGCGGCCGGGAGCTGGCCGCCCATGCCCAGCAGCGGCTTGGCATCGGCTTCCACGAGACCACAGCCGATGGGCGCTGGTCACTCGAGCCGGTGTTTTGCCTCGGCAACTGCGCCTGTGCGCCGGCGGTGATGATTGACGAGGGGGTGCACGGACGCGTCAGTGCCGGGCGCCTCGATGAACTGCTTGCGGGCAAGGACTGAAGTGGCATGACAACGGTAACGGTTTATGTGCCGACTGACACCAGTGCCCGATCGTTGGGCGCCGAGGCGGTCGCGCGGGCGATCGCACGCGGCGCGGCAGCCGGCGGTCGCGAGGTGCGCATCGTTCGCAACGGTTCGCGCGGGCTTTACTGGCTCGAGCCGCTGGTCGAGGTTGCAACGCCCGGCGGGCGGGTTGCCTACGGGCCGGTCAGTGCCACTGATGTTCCCGGCCTGATCGGCGCTGGCATGCTCGAGGGCAAGGCGCACGCCCTGTGCCAAGGTGATATCAATCAACATCCGTTTCTGGCCGGGCAGCAGCGCCTGACCTTCGCGCGCGTGGGCCTGATCGATCCGCTGGATGTCGCCGATTACCAGGCGCACGGCGGCTACCGTGGTTTGCAGCGGGCGCTGACGCTCAAGCCGGCCGAGATCGTGCGCGAAGTGGCCGAATCGGGTCTGCGCGGCCGCGGCGGCGCAGCCTTTCCGACCGGCATCAAATGGCAGACGGTGCTGGATCAGCCGCCCGGCACGAAATACATCTGCTGCAATGCGGACGAAGGCGATTCGGGCACATTTTCTGACCGCATGCTGATGGAGGGCGATCCGCTGGTGCTGCTCGAAGGCATGACCATCGCGGGCCTCGCCGTTGGCGCCACCATGGGTTACATCTATCTGCGGGTCGAATACCCGCATGCGCATCGGCAGCTGCTGGCCGCGATTGCAGCGGCCCGCGCCTCCGGCCATCTGGGCGCCAATCTGCTCGGCAGTGGCCGGCGCTTCGACATCGAAGTGCGCCTCGGCGCCGGCGCCTACATCTGCGGCGAGGAGACCTCGATGCTCGAGAGCCTCGAGGGCCGCCGCGGCGAGGTTCGTGTGCGTCCGCCGTTGCCGGCGATTCGGGGGCTGTTCGGCGCGCCCACGGTCGTCAATAACGTGGTCACATTGAGCACGGTGCCGGGGATCCTCGCCGACGGCGCGGCCGCGTACCGCAATTTCGGACAGGCCAAATCCCGCGGCACGCTGCCGATTCAGCTCGCCGGCAATGTCCGCCACGGCGGCCTCATCGAACGGGCGTTTGATTTGACGGTGCGCGAGCTGATTGAAAAGTTCGGTGGCGGTACGGCGAGCGGCCGGCCGGTCAGGGCGGTGCAGATCGGCGGGCCGCTTGGCGCCTATCTGCCGGTCGCGCAACTCGATACGCCCCTGGAATACGAAGCGCTGACGGCAGCCGGCGGATTGCTGGGCCACGGCGGCGTCGTGGTCTTTGACGACACTGTCGACATGGCGCAGATGGCCCGTTACGCACTGGAATTTTGCGCCATCGAGAGCTGCGGCAAGTGCACGCCGTGCCGGATCGGCTCGACCCGCGGCACCGAACTCATTGATCGCATTGCACAAGGGGTGGACCGCGAAGGCAATATTGCGATGCTCGGGACTCTGTGCGATACCATGTTCAACGGCTCGCTGTGCGGCCTGGGGGGCCTGACCCCGTACCCGGTTCGCAGCGCGCTGAAGCATTTTCCGGAAGACTTCCGGCGGGCCCGTTAAGGACGACACATTATGTATTCAGTGGGTTATCGGGATCGCGGTACGCCGGCGCCGAAGCCGGCCGCTGAGGTCACGCTGCAGATCGATGGGACGACCGTAACGGTGCCGGCCGGCACCTCGATCATGCGCGCCGCGGCACTGGCAGGCACTGCCGTGCCCAAGTTGTGTGCCACTGACACGCTCAAGGCCTTCGGTTCCTGCCGCCTGTGCCTGGTGGAAATTGAGGGCCGGCGCGGGTATCCGGCCTCCTGCACGACCGAGGTTGCGGCCGGGATGCAGGTGCGCACCCAAAGCCCGGAACTTCGCCGGCTCCGCACCGATGTGCTGGAGCTGTATGTCTCCGAACACCCGCTTGATTGCCAGGGGTGTCCCGCCGACCAGCACTGCGAGCTGCAAACGCAGGCGGCCGAACACGGCGTCAAGGATTCGCGCTATACGGCGGTGCGCGCGCCCCGCGCGCAGCGCGGGACGGATAGCAGCAACCCCTATTTCAGCTTCAACCCTGAGCTTTGCATCGTCTGTTCGCGCTGCGTGCGTGCCTGCGAGGAAGTGCAGGGCACCTACGCGCTCACGGTCTCCGGCCGGGGATTTTCCTCGCAGATCGCGGCCAGCCAGAATGAAACCTTTCTGGAATCCGAGTGCGTCTCCTGCGGTGCCTGTGTCGAGTCCTGTCCGACCGCCGCGCTGAGCGAGAAAACGCTGATTGAGCACCACCCGGCCGAACGCGCGGTCACAACGACCTGCGCCTACTGCGGCGTCGGCTGCTCGCTGAAGGCGGAAATGCGCGGCACACAGATTGTGCGCATGGTGCCGGACCGCGACGGCAAGGCCAATCATGGCCACGCCTGCATCAAGGGTCGCTTCGCCTACGGCTACGCGATGCATCCGGACCGGATCACCAAGCCGATGATCCGCGCCAAGATTACCGATCCGTGGCGCGAAGTCAGCTGGGATGAGGCCATTGCCTATTCCGCCTCGGAACTCAAGCGGATCCAGAAAAAATATGGCCGGCTGTCGATCGGCGGCATTACCTCTTCGCGTTGCACGAATGAGGAGACCTTTCTGGTGCAGAAGCTGGTGCGCGCGGCCTTTGGCAATAACAACGTCGATACCTGTGCCCGGGTGTGCCACTCACCGACCGGCTACGGCCTGAAATCGACCATCGGCGAGTCGGCCGGCACGCAGGCTTTTGATTCAGTCATGCAGGCCGATGTGATTTTGCTGATCGGCGCCAATCCGACCGACGCGCATCCGGTCTTTGCCTCGCAGATGAAGCGCCGCCTGCGCCAGGGCGCGCAGCTGATCGTCGCCGACCCGCGCGTCATCAGCCTGGTGCGTACGCCGCATGCAGAGGCCAACCTGCACCTGCAGCTGCTGCCGGGAACGAACGTAGCGCTGATCAACGCCCTCGCGCACGTGGTGGTGACCGAAGGCCTGACGAAAGAGGCGTATGTGGCGGAGCGCTGCGAGGCCGAATCCTACGCACAGTGGAAAGCTTTCGTCGCGGCGCCGCGCAATTCACCGGAGGCGACCGAAGGGTTCACCGGCGTGCCGGCGGCCAAGGTGCGTGAGGCAGCGCGGCTGTACGCCGCCGGTCCGAACAGCGCGATCTATTACGGCCTCGGTGTGACGGAGCACAGCCAGGGCTCGACCATGGTCATGGGCATCGCGAACCTCGCGATGGCGACCGGCAATCTGGGCCGCGAGGGCGTCGGCGTCAATCCGCTGCGCGGGCAGAACAACGTGCAGGGCTCCTGCGACATGGGCTCGTTCCCGCACGAGTTCAGCGGCTACCGGCACGTCTCGGACGATTCCGTGCGACACCTGTTTGAAAGCGCCTGGGCGGTGTCGCTCGACAAGGAGCCGGGACTGCGCATCCCCAACATGTTCGATGCCGCCCTCGATGGCAGCTTCAAGGCGATGTACATCCAGGGCGAGGATCTGGCGCAGTCAGATCCCGATACGCACCACGTGACCGCCGCGTTGTCGTCGCTCGAATGCCTGATCGTGCAGGATCTGTTCATCAACGAGACCGCAAAGCTCGCGCACGTATTCCTGCCCGGCTCCTCGTTCCTCGAAAAGGACGGCACCTTTACCAATGCCGAGCGGCGCATCTCGCGGGTGCGCAAAGCGATGGAGCCGCTCGCGCTGCTGGCCGACTGGGAGGTTACCGTGCGGCTCTCCGAGGCGCTCGGCTATCCGATGCGCTACACGCACCCGAGCCGAAATCATGGATGAGATCGCGCGGGTCACGCCGACTTTTACCGGCGTCACCTACGAGAAGCTCGACCGGCTTGGCAGTATCCAATGGCCCTGCAATGCGGGCGCGCCCGAGGGCACGCCGACCATGCACGAGAAGCAGTTCGTGCGCGGTAAGGGCAAGTTCTTTGTCACCGAGTACGTGCCGACTTCCGAGCGCGCCACCGGCCGCTACCCGCTGCTGCTGACGACGGGGCGCGTGCTGGCGCAATACAACGTCGGCGCGCAGACGCGCCGCACCGCGAACCTCAGCTGGCACGCGGAAGATAAGCTCGAGATTCACCCGAGCGATGCTGAACTGCGCGGCATTCATTCCGGCGACTGGGTTGGCGTCAACAGCCGCGCCGGCGAGACGGTACTGCGGGCCATCGTGACCGAGCGGATGCATCCGGGCGTGGTTTATACGACCTTTCATTTCCCGGAGACCGGCGCCAATCTGGTGACGACCGAAAACTCAGACTGGGCGACCAACTGCCCCGAGTACAAGGTGACGGCAGTGCAGGTGGCCAAGGTCAGTCAGCCGGCTGAATGGGTACGGGCCCAGCGTCAGTCGCGACCGGTACATCAGCACGCCGCAACGGCGGCGGAGGCCACGGGAGAGTCGCGTTGAATACCGAGCGGCTGGTCGCGATGGTCAACGATATCGCCGCGTTTTTTGCCAGTACCGCTGTGTCGGATGAGGCGGTGGCCAGCATCGCAATGCATCTGAAGCGTTACTGGGAGCCGCGGATGCGCCAGGAGATCATCGCTCACCTGGCGCACGGCGGCGCCGGATTGAGTGAAGCGGGGCGACGGGCGGTGCAACTGCTGGCCGATTCGGCGACGGCCGCCGGCCAGAACAGTGCGGCCAGCGGCGCCCGCGCGTCGTAGCCGATTTAAGCCGGGCGCCGGGCGGATCGGAGCGGTTGGTTGGAGATTACACGGTGGACGCGTACGGCAAGATCTTCAGTTTCGAACGCGACTTTGCGGGCTCACTGCAGTGCATTCCCATGGCCGTGCGGCTGCAGCTGGATCTGTCGGGCGTCAAGCTGTCGCTGAAGCAATGGAACAAGTTCAGCACGGCCGAGCGCCTGCAGCTGCTGAACCTCTCAAGCGGCAGCTATGAGCAGCTGCCATCGTTCGGCTCGCTGTTGCTGGCGTTGATCGATGCGCATTCGCATGAGCCGGCGGTGCGCTTGCCCGTTGCGTCCCGACCGGCGTGGGAACATGCCGGCCGCGTGCCCGAGCAGGTGACCGCCTGGGCCGCCAAGGTGGGCGTGCCGGCGCCGACGGCGCGGCAGTGGCGGCGACTTTCCCCGCTGCAGCGCTTTGCGCTGCTGAAGCTCAGCCTGCCGGGGCACGACAACGACAATTTCGTGCCGGCGCTGCGCGAATTCGGCCTGCTCGATTCCTAAAGCCGCGCGCTGCGTCTGGATGCGACGCGATCGCCTTCAGTAATGCGGGGGTTTTTCTTCCGACATCGGGCCGGTTGCCGGCAGGGTCTGCAACCCGTCTAGCTGGCTCTTCAGCTGCTGGTTGCGTAGCAACGCGAGCTGTATTTCGCGCTGCTGCCGGTAAACCACATCGCTCAGCTCACTGACCGCACGTTCCAGATGGGCAAGCTTGGTTTCGATCACTTCGAGACGGGCCGTATCGCTCATGCGCTGCCGTGGCTCCTTTTCGAACAGCATACACCGCGGCCAGGTTCGTCGCTGTGAGCGACGAGGTTAACGCCGCCGGAAAGAATGATCCGTATGGAATCCGATGCGCTGCAATGCCGGCGGGATCTCGGGATTGGCCATGAAGCAACGCCACAGCAGGCCGGTGCGGTAGTTCTCGATCATCACCACGCTTTGCGCCTGGTTAAGACCTTCATACTCTTCCTCGTACCAGTCATCGGTTGGATTGAAGGCGTCGCTGAAGCCATAAACTCCCCACAACTTTGACCCCAGGTCGCGATAGTAGTGCCGCAGGGCCTTCAAGGACGCCGCGGGCGTATACGGCATGGAACCCAAGGCGGCGTGGACCACCAGCGTGCCATTGTCATCGGCCGGCCGGGCCCGGCCGCCCCCCGTATGCTGCCCGGCCGATTGCCCCCAGGCATCCTCGCCGTAGCCGAGGAAGTGGCGCGGGTTATCCATTGCGTAGGCCTGCGAGATCCGGGCTATGGCGCGGTTGTTGTCGAAATAATTCGCGTAGGCATCGCGTTTGTCACGCGGGTCAAAACCAAGAAAGGAGAACTGGGTGAAGAACAGCTCCGCGCCATTGCCCTCACCGACCGCGAGCGGAATGCCGTAATAGCTGTGACCGTTGACGAAATGGTCACCGTCGCGGGTGCCGCTCCAGCCGCGGCGATAGGCCACCGCCAGCGGCGATTGCCCCGCCCAGCCGCTGTGCCACAGCGATGCCGGCACGCCGTGGGTCGGCGAGGCGATGGCGAGCAGATAGACAATCAGGGTCTCATTCCAACCTATTAGCGGGTGGTTGATGTAAAAGCCGCAATCAGGCGACCAGTGCCAATACAGAAAATCGCTGTCGGGCTTTTGCCGGTACCAGTCCCACTCAATGCCCTCCCACAGGCGCGAGATGGTCCGGCGCAGCTCGCGCTCGGCGGGCGTATCGCGGTTAAAATAGCTGCGGGCGCTGAGCAGGCCCTGCGTGAGAAACGCGGTTTCAACCAAATCGCCGCCGTCATCGTACTTGCCGAATAACGCAATGACGCGCCCCGTTTGCCCGTTAAGGTAATGCGGCCAGGCGCCATGGAAGCGGTCAGCGTGATCCAGGAACCGGCAAATTTTCTCCAAGCGCTCGCGCGCCGCATCGCGGGAGATAAAACCGTGCTCGGCGCCGGCGATCACCGCCATGATGCCAAAACCGGAGGAGCCGACTGCCACCAGATCGGGATCGCCTGGAGTGATTTCGATCGCCATGCCGGCATTGGGATGTGCCCCATCCCAGTAGTAACGGAAATTGCCCTGTTGCACCATGGTGAGCAACTCCTCGTCGCTCATCGTTCGCGTGGTAGCTTCGGCGATGGGCGATGGCGCCGATTCATCGCCCGCCTCATCGACCGCGGTGATGCGGTAGCGCTCGGCGCGGTCCGCTGCGCCCACGAAGTCCTCGAAGCGGGTGTAGCGGCCGTTTTGTAGCGCGACAAACCTGAACGCTCCCGCGCTGTCCGCGCGATACACGCGGTACGACTCCGCTTGCGGGACCGCGGCCCATTCGAGCTCGATATGGCGTTCATAGCCGCGTGCCGCCAGATTCGCCGGCGCGGCAGGCGGCGGCCCCGGATGGACAGCGCTGTTCTCGACACGAATGTCATCGAGCCATAGTCTGTGCGGCGCTCCGTCGTCCAGACCTTGAAAGATTTGCAGCTTCGCCAGGTGCTCGGCGGTCACGCTGGTATCCGAAGTGCCACGATAGATTCCCACAAAGGCCGAGAACGGTACCGTAATCTTCGTCCATTCGCCGGCGGGCAGGGTCTTCAAGTTCCCGAGCAGCGAGATCGCCGGCGGGCCTGCGCCCGTGTCGCTCACTATGGCCAGGCGGGGCGCATCATCCGCGGTGAGCGGTGCATCGGCACGAACCCAAAAGCTCAACGTATCGCCCGTCAGCGGGACGGGTCGCCAGCCACGCACGGTATCGATGGACACTTCCCAACTGCCGCCGGTGAGGGAACGCCAGCTCAAGCGCAGGCTGTTGGGCGGGGAGTGCACGGTATCGGTGGCCAGGGGCAAATGCCCGTGATCGAGTTCGACCGTGCTCGGCGCCACAGCGCTCCCGTGGCTGTAGTAAAACCAGTGATCTGCCCGGGCATTGTCGAACACCACATGCTGGTCGTATTGGGCACAGGCTTGCGTGCTCGCCACCAAAGCCAAAAGCAGACTCAGCAATGTGGCAAGACGATTCATAAGCGATCTGAAAACGTCCGGTTGCAGGAAAGCGATGATATAGGGCACAGCCGACTCCCTGGTCAATGTTGAATGCCGGTTCACACTTACAACTACTGCAGCCGGGCACGGCGTCCCAGCGGCTGGCCTATCGGATCTCCGGAACTCCGGAGACGTCAAGGCGCGCAAGCGACCCATTCCCAATGCTTGTCGATCAAGACAGCGGTGCGGTTTGACTATCGCGTGAGGTCGTCGTCGCGAGATCGAGTGCGGGCTGTCAGGTGCTCGACATCAGCCAAGTCCTGTGTGCGGCCAGTGGCTCGCTTGTTCGCAATAAGATCGTCGCGGGAGATCACCGGTAGTTTTACGCCTTCGCGTTGTACGGTCAGACGGCGAGCGTATGCGTCCTCGAACTTAACCCCGTCGATCCGAGTGATGATGTCGATCCGGCGGGGCCCGACGCCGATCTGGTATACGGCTCCTTCAGAGGCGAAGTCAGCGGCGGAGAGATTCCTGAGTGGAGCTCCAAAGCGGCTCAGGGCCCTAAACAGGCTCGCCGCATTCTCGGCGTTGGCCCAGACGAAGAAATCGATGTCATTGGTGGCTCGCAGATAGCCGTGCACAGCGAGCGCGTAGGCGCCGACGACGAGGAACTTAACCTTCTCGTCGGCTAAACACTGCAACATCTCTTTGTAGTCTCTGTTCAGCATTTTTGCCCTCCGCAAACGACCATACTTCCTTCGTTAACTCCCACACTTCCCCGAGCCGTTCCGCAGGCGTGCCGAGCACGTACCCGCCATCCTCGGCTTCGGCGTGGGATCGAGAGACGCGCTCTTTCTGACGGTCGATGGGCATGGGTTTGAGCGGCTTTCCGACGCTGAGAAGACCAGCCAATTATAGCAGCAGGGATTCTGGCAGCCGTGCTTGGAGTCCCAGAGAAGGCGGTTCCTTCGAAGGAAACGCTTCTCAGGAGGGTTGGGCAATTAGGCTCCGCCACGCTTCTTTGCTGTCAAGGCCCCATAGACCGGTCACGGCTTAGAACGCTTGAAGGGTGGCGTGGCGATTGAGCCAGAAGGGCGCGCCATGGAGGGTCGGACACGAAACTATGAGCCGCTCCTTTGGACATTCGTTGGACACGAGGCCTGCTTTCGTAAATAAACTATTGAATTCATGCACTCCCTGCGGGATTCGAACCCGTGGTACAACCTTGAGAAGGCCTTCTTAATGGGTCGGGCTGATGGCCTTGGAATTCTCCTCGATCCGACGCTCAATTTCCCTGCGAAAGCTCTGCAAAATCGTAGCTCGTGTTCTTGCTGCCGCCAGAATTGCGGCGCAGGATGCCGCGCGCGATGAGATCGTTGATGTCGCGCTGGGCGGTGGGCACCGACGCCTTGGTGATGAGAGCCCATTTCTTGGCGGTGAGCTTTCCCTCGAAGCCTTGGAGATAACGGTTCAGCATATCTCTCTGCCGGTCACTGAATGCTTCACCTGCATGCCGCTGCCAAAAGTCAGCTTTCCTTAAGACGCTCGAAAGGATCGTCCCGGCGCCGTCGATCGCGCGCGAGAAGCAGCCGAGGAACCATAGGAGCCACACCGTCACGTCGACGTCGCCCTGCTGTGCGCTCTCGAGCGATTCGTAGTACTGCTTGCGGTCTTTGCGGATCTGGCTCGAGAAACTGTAGAAGCGCTGGCCTAAGTTCTCGGACTGTGCAAGCGCCTGATCCGCGATCGCCCGCGCGATGCGGCCGTTGCCGTCCTCGAACGGATGGATGGAGATGAACCAGAGATGCGCAAGGGCCGCACTCAGGAGGCCGTCGGTTGCCCGCTTGCCATTGAACCAGGCGAGAAAGCGCTTCATTTCCTTGTCGACTCGTGAGGCTGGTGGCGCTTCGTAGTGGACGCGCGTTCGACCGACGGGTCCCGAAAGCACTTGCATCGGCCCTTCGACGTCGGTGCGCCAGGCACCGGTCAGGATCGGACGCAGGCCCGAAAAGCCGGTCGGGAAGAGCGCGGCCTGCCAGCCGAACAGGCGCTTCGCCGTGAGCGGCTTCATGTAGTTCTCCGTGGCATCCAACATCATCTCGACGACGCCTTCGGTACGTCGATCCGTCGGAGCGGCGCCGGCGTCTGGCACCCCTAGGCGCCGTGCGAGGGAGGAGCCGGACGCTGTCTCGATCGAGGACTTCGCCTTCAATCTCCGAGCTCTTGATGACGTCCTCGGTGAGAGTCGCGACCTGAGCTTCAAGCTTGAGATCAAAGCCCAGCCGTTTCATGTTGCCGAGCTGTTGGCCTTGCTTGAGTCGAGCGGCGGCGAGCGGCTCGAGAAGAGCGGCGTTGTCCCAGCGGAAGTCAGGCCAGTTTTTCCGTTTCCAGATGTACATATTCTCCTCACAATATGATGGGAATATGGACCAATTCGCCTCACAACTCAATAGGTTTCTAATCAATAGGTGATGAGAATATGGGCTGGTTCTCCTCAAAGCTTCTCATTCGCACAGCTCTTGCCGGATTCAAGCCATGGGCGCGCATCAAGCGCCGGTCATCCCATTTTCCCACGAGCAAGGAGGCCTAGAGACTGGTCCGCGTGAGTGATCATGAGTTCCGGCCGTTGCCGCGAACGCGCCTATGGCGGTCGCTCGTTCGTCCCCGCCCTTCAATTTGCTGCGGCGCAGCACACTCCTCGGAGAACATAGTACTCACGGCGCGCGGACGGCCAGGCGTGGATGCCCGCGGAACTTACCCGAAACCTACCTGAAGCTGTTTCTGCGACGTTGAGCGTACAGTAAGTGTGTGATTTATTGGCGCTCCCGACGAGATTCGAACTCGTGTTACAGCCTTGAGAGGGCCGTGTCCTAGGCCTCTAGACGACGGGAGCAATTATCCGGCGAGCAAGGCGAAAAGGCGCAGTAGTATAGGCGGCCTTGTTTTTTGCTCAAGAGGCTCGCAATTTAATTTGACTGAAATATCGGCATCGACGGTCGCCCCGGGCGGGCCGCGCATCATTCCGCGCTCTGATCACCCGGTATCGCGCCAAAGCATCTCGCCCAACGCACTTCGGGTTCTGTACCGGCTCAAGGATGCCGGTTTTCAGGGCTTTCTGGTCGGCGGCTGCGTGCGCGATCTGATTCTCGGCCGGCACCCGAAGGACTTCGACGTCGCCACCGATGCGCTGCCCGAACAGGTACGCCGGCTGTTTCGCAACTGCCGTCTGGTCGGACGGCGCTTCCGGCTCGCGCACGTGGTTTACGGTCGCGAGATCATCGAAGTGGCCACGTTCCGTGCGGCGAGCGCGCCATCGCCGGGACTTGAGCCCATCCCGGACGCCGACGACGACGAAGGCGAGGCCGCAGAGCCGGAGGAGGAGCTGCCGCCATCCAGCATTCATCGGGCGCACGATCATAGCGGCCGCATTCTGCGCGACAACATCTACGGCACTATCGATGAGGATGTCTGGCGGCGCGATTTCACTGTCAACGCGCTTTACTACAACATCGCGGATTTCTCGATCTGGGATTACGTGGGTGGCATCGAGGACGTGGCCGCGCATCGCCTGCGGCTGATCGGGGATCCGGAAACGCGATACCGCGAAGATCCGGTACGCATGCTGCGCGCGGCGCGCTTCGAGGCCAAGCTCGGATTTAAGCTCGATGCGGCCGGCGCGGCGCCGATCCCGCAGCTGCGACAGCTGCTCGCCGGCGTGCCGGCGGCACGGCTGTTTGATGAGACCAATAAGCTGTTTCTGACCGGTCACGCCGCAGCGGGCCTCAAGGCGCTGCGTCACCGCGGGCTGCTCGAAGTGCTGTTCCCGGCGGTCGAGCGCTATCTGCAGCGCCATCCCAATGGCCTGGTCGAGCAGCTGCTGTGGCGGGGCTTAAGCAATACCGACGAGCGGGTGCAGGCTGACCGCCCGGTGACGCCGACCTACCTGTTCGCGCTGCTGTTGTACGGCCCGATTGCAGGCGCGATCGAAGCGCAGCCGCCCGAACACTGGCATGAGCAGCACGCCATTCTTGAAGCAACCGACCGGGCGCTGCGCGAAGCACAGGCACGGGTGACCATACCGCGGCGCGTGGCGCTCGGCGTCCGCGAGCTGTTTGCGCTGCAGCCGCGCCTGGAAAACCCGCGGGGCCGCCGGGCGCTGCGCCTGCTCGAGCAGCCGCGGTTCCGGGCCGCCTACGATCTGCTGGCGCTGCGCGCGAGTCTGGGGCTGGCCTCGGCGGCCGCCGCCGCCTGGTGGACGCGGCTGCAGGAAGCGACGCCGGAGGAGCGCGCCAAGCTCGCCGATGCGACGCCGGCTGAGGCCGAGACCGCCGAAGGTGCCGGCAGTTCTGAACCCGCTGGCAGCGCGCCCCGTCGTCGCCGGCGTCGTCGTCGCCGGACGGGCTCGGGCTGATGCCGTGGCAACCAGTCTACGTTGGCCTCGGCAGCAATCTCGGGGAGCCGCCGCAGCAGATCCGCCGGGCGCTGCAGGCGCTCGGCACGATGCCGGATACGCAACTGCTGCGCCACTCACGTCTGTACCGCTCGCGACCGCTGGGACCGGTGGTGCAGGCCGATTTTTGCAACGCGGTGGCCGCGTTGCAGACGCGGCTCGATGCGGTCGCGCTGCACGCGGCGCTGCGCGCGCTCGAGCTCAGTCTCGGGCGCGATCCGGTGGGGAGCGCTGGGGTCCGCGCCTCATCGATCTGGATCTGCTGGTGTACGCTGACCTGCGCATCGCGCTGCCGCAGCTGACGGTGCCGCATCCGGGAATAGCGGCGCGTAACTTCGTGCTGCTGCCGTTGCTGGAGGTCGCGCCCGCGCTGGTCATTCCAGGCATGGGCCCGGTGCGTGAGCTGGCGCTCAAGATCGGCAGCGAAGGCATCGGGGCAATGGATGAGGCCGCGGGCTAAAGCTTTATGCCGGACGTAGATCTGCCGCAGCGGTTCATCGTGCTCGAAGGGCCCATTGGCGTCGGCAAGACCAGCCTCGCGGTCAAGCTCGGCGCGGCGCTCGGCGCTGAGCTGGTACTGGAGCCTTCCGAAAGCAACCCGTTCCTGGAGCGCTTTTACCGCAACCCGCGCGCCGGGGCGCTGCCGGCGCAGCTTTATTTTTTGTTTCAGCGCGCGCAGCAACTGGCGGCGCTGCAGCAGCATGATCTGTTCGCGCCGCTGCGCATCGCCGATTACCTGCTCGACAAGGACCGGCTGTTTGCGCGCGTGACGCTCGAGGACGAGGAATTCAAGCTCTACGAGCAGGTTCACGCCAAGCTTGCGCCGCCGGTGCCGACCCCTGACCTGGTGGTCTATCTGCAGGCGCCCGTGGACGTGCTGCTGCAGCGGATCAGCCGGCGCGGCATCAAGTACGAGCAATACATCGAGCGGCCGTACCTGGAAAAACTCAATGACGCCTACGCCCGGCTGTTTCACGAGTACAACGCCGCGCCGCTGCTGATCGTCAACGCCGCCGCCATCGACCCCGTCAATAACGAGCAGGACTTTGCCGAGCTGCTGGCGGCCATGAGCCGCATGAAACGCGGCCGGATGTACTTCAATCCGCCCGGGCGTGGCTCGCTATAGCGGCCGCCGGTTGATTGTGCGGCAAATCTGCTTCATTCTGCGCTGCCATGTACGCTCAACTGCAACAACGCGGCTCGGATAATCCGCCGGTCACGCTCAGCACGCTGAACCAGATGCGCGCCGATGGCGAGCGCATAGCCTCGCTGACTGCATACGATGCCAGCTTTGCCGCCTGCCTCGATGCGGCCGGCGTCGACATGGTGCTGGTGGGCGACTCACTCGGCATGGTGATCCAGGGGCACGACACCACGGTGCCGGTGACCATGGACGACATGGTGTATCACACGCGCGCCGTGTCGCGCGGCCTGCGCCGGGCGTTTCTGATGGCCGACCTGCCGTTCATGAGTTACACCACGCCCGATCAGGCGCTCACCAACTCGGTGCGGCTGATGCAGGAAGGCGGCGCGCGCATGGTCAAGCTCGAAAGCAGCGGTACGCAGACCGAGATTGTGGAGTTCCTGGCCCGGCACGACATTGCGGTGTGCGCGCATCTTGGCCTCAAGCCCCAGTCGGTGCACAAGACCGGTGGTTTTCGGGTGCAGGGGCGCGAGCAGTCAGCGGCCGCGCAAATGCTGGCCGACGCCCGGGCGCTCGAAGCCTCAGGCGCGGATATGCTGCTGCTCGAGTGCATTCCATCGGCGCTGGGCAAGACCATTACCGAAGCGGCCAGCGTGCCGGTCATCGGCATCGGTGCCGGGCCGGACACCAATGGCCAGATTCTGGTGCTGTACGACATCCTCGATATCACCGAGGGGCGCAAGCCCCGCTTTGTGCGCAACTTCATGACTGGCAACGACAGCTGTACCGCGGCCGTTGCCAGCTACGTGAAGGCGGTGAAGTCGCGCACCTACCCGGCCCCCGAGCACGGCTTCTAGGGATCGGGCCGTAAATGGAGCGGGCCGATACGGTCGAGGCAGTCCGTGCGCAGGTGCGCGCCTGGCATCGCGCGGGGCAGCGCGTCGCGCTGGTGCCGACGATGGGCAACCTGCACGCCGGCCACATCAGTCTGCTCGCGCTCGCGCACAACCGGGCCGATCGTGTGGTCGCCAGCATCTTCGTCAACCCGCTGCAGTTCGGGCCGACGGAGGATTACAGCCAGTATCCGCGCACGCCGGATGAGGATGCCGAGCTGCTGCAAACCGGCCGCTGCGATTTGCTGTTTTCCCCCTCCGTCACCGAGCTTTATCCGCCGCACGGCACACAGCCGACGCTGGTGACGGTGCGCGGCCTGTCCTCGATTCTCTGCGGCCAGTTCCGGCCCGGGCATTTTGACGGCGTGGCCACGGTCGTCGCCAAACTGCTCGGCATCGTGGGGCCCGATGTCGCGGTGTTTGGCCAGAAGGATTACCAGCAGTTCATGGTCATTAGGCGCATGGCATTGGATCTGGCCATCCCGGTCGAAATCCTCGGCGCGCCGACGGTGCGCGCGCCGGATGGCCTCGCGCTCAGCTCGCGCAACCGCTACCTGTCGGCCGAGGAGCGCGCCCGAGCCCCTGCCATTCACGCGGCCTTGCGGGCGGCGGTGCAGCGCATCGATGCCGGTGATCGGGATTTCGCCGCGATCGGCCGCGCCGGCTGGCAGGCGCTCGAGCAGGCCGGGATGCGGCCCGATTACTTCGAGGTGCGCGCCGCCGATGATCTGGGATTGCCGGGTGCCGAGACGCGGGAGCTGGTGGTGCTGACGGCGGCCCATCTCGGTCGCGCGCGGATGATCGACAATCTGCAGGTGCGCAGCCCTTAAGCGGGTGGCGCGGCGGCACCGGCGCGGTGACGCGCCAGCGCCCAGTCAACGTGCTCGCGCACCAGCGGCGAGGGATCCTGGCGCCGGCTTTCAAGCGCCGCCAGTACTTCTGGGCCTGACGGCGCGTTGCCGAGCGCCACGGCGATGTTGCGCAGCCACCGCTCGTGGCCCAGCCGATGGATGGCCGTGCCTTGCATGCGTTCGGCGAACTGCGATTCGCTCCAGCCAAACAGCTCGGCGAGCCGCGGCGCATCGAGGCCGTGACGGACTTTGAAGTCAGGGTGCGCGGCACTTTGCGCGAATTTATTCCACGGACACACCAGCTGGCAGTCATCGCACCCATAGATGCGGTTGCCGAGCGCCGGGCGCAGCGCCTCGGGTATGGCGCCCTTGAGCTCGATGGTCAGATAAGAAATGCAGCGGCGCGCATCGAGCTGGTAGGGTGCGACGATGGCCCCGGTCGGGCAGGCAGGAATACAGGCGCTGCAGCTGCCGCAATGGGCGCTGCCCGGCGCATCGACGGGCAGCGGCAGATCGGTGTAGATCTCGCCCAGGAAAAAATACGAACCGGCCTCGCGGGCAATGAGATTGGTGTGCTTGCCGATCCAGCCGAGGCCGGCGTTGCGGGCCAGAGCTTTCTCCAGCACCGGCGCGCTGTCGACGAACACGCGACCACCGTGCACCTGGCCGAGCTCGGCGACAAACGTGGCCAGGCGCTTGAGGCGCTGGCGCAGCACCTTGTGGTAATCGCGGCCGAGCGCGTAGCGCGACACGTAGCCGCGGGCCGGATCGCCGAGCACGCTGCCCGCGTCAGCGGCCTGCGCTGGCCAGTAATTCATGCGCGCGCTGATGACGCGTACCGTGCCCGGCACGAGCTCGGCCGGTCGGCTGCGCTTGCGGCCGTGGCGCTCCATGTAGTGCATCTGCCCGTGCCGGTCCTTGGCCAGCCAGCCGAGCAAGTGAGCCTCATCGGCCTCAAGCTCAACACCGCTGACGCCGATCGCGGCAAAACCGAGCTCGATGGCGCGCTGCGCAAGCTGCGCGCGCGCTCTGGCCCAGTCGGTCGTTTGGTTTTGAGGCATGGACGCTCCGCCGCGCCAGTATAATCAATGGATGTCTGCTGCCAGATTGCTTTACTCGGTCGAGCAGGTGCGGGCCTTCGACCGGCACGCCATCGAAGTCCTGCACATCCCCGGCTACACGCTGATGAAGCGCGCGGGCGAAGCGGCGCTGCGGGCGCTGCGCAGCCGCTGGCCGCGCGCGACGCAAATTGCGGTGGTTTGCGGCGGCGGCAACAACGGTGGCGATGGCTACGTTCTGGCCCGCTTCGGCCGGGCCGCGGGCCTGCAGGTCATCGCACTGGCCGCCGTTCCGGTCGGCGAGCTGCGCGGTGAAGCCCGCCAGGCGGCTGATGAATTTCTGTCGAGCGGCGGGCGCGTCGAACCGTTCTCGGCCGCGGGATTGCTGCAGGGCGAGGTGATCGTCGATGCGCTGCTCGGCACCGGCGTGCGCGAACCGTTGCGCTCTGACGCGCAGCTGGTGATCCGCGCCATCAATCATTGTGGCCGGCCGGTTCTGGCGCTCGATCTGCCTTCGGGCCTCGATGGCAACACCGGACGCGAGCTCGGCGAAGCGGTGCGGGCCGACTGCACGATCACGTTCGTGGCGGCCAAGTGCGGCCTGCTGCTCGGCGCGGGGCCGGATTGCACTGGACGGCTGATCGTCGATGATCTGGAAGTGCCGATACCGTCCGGCGAGCATGGCCCGCCGGTGCTCGAGTGCCTGAGCGCCAAGGATATAGCGCGCGCGCTGCCGCCCCGGCCGCGTCAGGCGAACAAGGGCGATTTTGGCCGCGTGCTGATCATCGGCGGCGCGCCGGGCATGCCAGGGGCGGTCCGCTTGGCCGGGGAATCGTGCCTGCGGGTCGGCGCGGGCCTCGTGCACGTGGCCTGCGCGCCGGTCAATGTGGCGGGCATTGCTGCCGGCCGGCCGGAACTGATGAGCCAGGGTGTGGAATCGGCGGCCGATCTGGCGCCGCTCCTGCACGAAGCCGACGTGGTCGCGATCGGCCCCGGGCTCGGCCGCACGGACTGGTCAAGACAGCTGTGGAACGCGGCGCTCGGCAGCGGCAAGCCGCTGGTGATCGACGCCGACGCGCTGAATCTGCTGGCCGAGTCAGGCCAGCGTGCGCCGCCGGCGATCCTGACGCCGCACCCGGGTGAGGCGGCCCGGCTGCTCGGCACCGACGCGGCGAGCGTGCAACGCGACCGGGTCGGGGCGCTCAACGCGCTGCTTAAGCGGCACGGCGGTGTGGTCATACTCAAAGGCGCCGGTACGCTGATCGGCGCGGCCGGACATGTCACCGCCTTGTGCGAGAGTGGCAATCCTGGCATGGCGAGTGCCGGCATGGGCGATGTGCTGACCGGCGCGGTCGCCGGAATCCTCGCGCAATGCCGCGATCCGTGGCAGGCGGCCGTGGCGGCCGTGCAGGCCCACGCGATGGCAGGCGATGAGCTGGCCCGTGTCCACGGGCAGCGCGGAATACTGGCGCTCGAAGTGGCTGCGGGCCTGACCCGCTGGATCAACGGCCAGGAATGAACGTCAGGCACCTGGCCGCAGCGGCGCAGACCGAGCAGCTCGGCGCCGCGCTCGCACTGAGCTGTCCGTGGAGTAACACCGACGCCCGCTGTATTTTTTTGCACGGCCCGCTTGGTGCCGGCAAAACCACCGTGGTTCGCGGCCTGTTGCGCGCGCTCGGCGAGCAGGGCGCCATCCACAGCCCCACTTACGGGCTCATCGAATCCTATGCGCTGGCGCGCGGCGAGGTGGTGCATGTGGATCTTTACCGGCTGCAGGGCGAGGCCGACGCCGAGGCCCTGGGGCTGCGCGATAGCTGCCGCGGCGGCGTGCTGCTGCTGATCGAGTGGCCGGAGCGGGCGCCGGCGGCGCTGCCGCGGCCGGATCTGCTGCTCACGCTCGCGCCGGAGGAGTCGGGCCGTCGCTGCGAGCTCGCGGCCGGCTCACTGGTGGGGGAGCAATGGCTGGCGGCGATCGCGGCGGGCGATGCTAAAGGTTGAATGGAATTAAGCGTTGTAGATCGCTGATATCTATTGAAATGATTATTGTCCGGACGTACAGTCCGAGCACCGGATCGGCGGGAGAGACGGCTTGAGGCATTGCTTGGGGGCGCGAGGGTTGATTCTGGCGGCCACCGTCGGCCTGCTCGGCGCCCCGTCCGTTGAGGCGGGGGCCCGGTTACTCGGAGTGAAGCTCGATGCCGCCGCCGATGTCACGACTTTAACGCTGTCGTTATCCGCCCCGGTTGAGCAGCGGAGCTTCTCACTCACGCATCCGGATCGATTGGTCATTGACCTGCCGGCCACGGCCGCCCCCGGCACCTTGCCGCTGCCGCCTGCGACCGGACTGGTCGATGTGGTGCGTATCGCCGCACAACCGCATGGGGCGCTGCGCGTCGTGCTCTCATTGAATACTGCGGCCCGTTCATCGATGCATCTCAGCAGCGGCCGCGGCCTTGCGCAGCAACTGAACTTCAGGCTCACAGCCCGGGACAAGGCACAAGTGGCCGCCGCCAATCCGCCCGCGGTCGTCACCGCCGCCCATGCGCCGCCCGCCAGTGATCGGGACATCATTGTGGCGGTCGATGCCGGTCACGGCGGCGAAGATCCCGGTGCCTCAGGGCGCGATGGCACGCATGAAAAGGACGTTGTGCTCGCTATTGCCAAAGCGCTGGCCGAGCGGATCGATCGCGAACCGGGCATGCACGCCGTGCTCACGCGCAATTCCGATCGCTTTATCGAGCTTCGCGAACGTATGCAGATTGCGCACGCCGCGCACGCCGACATCTTTGTGTCCATCCACGCCGATGCCGTGCGTGACCGCAGTATCGACGGCGCCTCAGTCTATGTGCTATCCGACCACGGCGCATCGAGCGAGGCCGCCCGCCAGCTGGCCGACCTTGAAAATGCCGCCGATCTCAAAGGTGGCGTGCGGCTGGCCGACAAGGATCAGTCGCTCGCCTCGGTATTGCTGGACGTCTCACTCGAGGAAAACAGCATCGGCACCAGCGTCGAGGTCGCCGACCGGGTGCTGGCCGCGCTCGATCGGGTCGGTGCCGTGCGCCGCAAGCAGGTGCAGCAGGCCGGCTTCATGGTACTTAAGTCCCCGGACATTCCCTCGATGCTGGTGGAGACTGCCTACATTTCCAATCCGGCCGAGGAGCGCAAGCTCAGGTCCGGGCAATACCAGCAACGGCTCGCCGACGCCATCGGCACGGGCCTGGCCGGATACTTTCACCTGCATCCGCCCGACGGGACAGCGTTTGCCCGCCAGCGGCATATGGCCGATGCCGATCCGTCGGCGGGCGGGCGCAGCCGCTCCTGAGGCCTTCGGCGTGTAAACTGACGCGCGTTCCCATTGCCTCGGGCCGCGCATGCCGATCCGTGTCCTTCCCAGTGCTCTGATTGACCAGATCGCCGCCGGCGAGGTCATCGAGCGCGCCGCTTCCGTCGTCAAGGAGCTGGCCGAGAACGCACTCGATGCCGGCGCTACGCGCATCGAAATTGACATCGAGGCCGGCGGCTTGCAGCTGATCCGCGTGCGCGACGATGGCCGCGGCATCGCGCGCGCCGAACTGCCACTTTCCATCGAGCGGCACGCGACCAGCAAGATCGCAACACTTGAAGACCTCGCAGCCGTCATGAGCCTCGGCTTTCGCGGTGAAGCGCTGCCGTCCATCGGCTCCGTTGCGCTGCTGCGCATCGCAACCCGCGCGGTGGGCGAAGAGCAGGGCAGCGAACTTGTGGTCGAGGGCGGGCGCGCCGCGTAAGCCGCGGCCGGCGGCGCACCCGCCGGGCACCACGGTGGAAGTCAGGGATCTGTTCTACAACGTGCCGGCGCGCCGCAAATTCGTGCGCACGGCGGCAACCGAATTTGGCCACATTGCACGCCTGGTCGAGCGGCTGGCGCTGGCCGCGCCCGCCGTGAGCTTCAGGCTCCGGCACAACGAGCGGCTGATCTTGGAGCTGCCGGGCGCGAGCGATGAGCGCGCGCTGGCCGCGCGCATCGCGCGCATCGTGGGTCCCGACTTTCTGCCGCGCGCGGTCGCGATCGAGGAACACGGCGGGCTGTCGCTGCGTGGCTGGCTCGGTTTGCCGACCGCTGCGCGCGCTGGCACCGATCTGCAGTACTGGTTCGTCAACGGCCGTTCGGTGCGCGACCGGCTGCTCGGCAATGCCGTTCGTTTAGGTTATCGCGACGTGCTGTATCACGGCCGGCACCCGGCTTACATTCTTGAACTGCGGATCGATCCGCAGCTGGTGGATGTGAATGCGCACCCGGCCAAACTCGAACTGCGCTTCCGCGACAGCCGGGCCGTGCATGATTACGTGTTCCGTGCTGTGGAGCGTGCGCTGGCTGGTACCCGGCCGAGCGAGTCGGTGCCGGCCGCAGCGACGCTGGCGCTGACTGCAGCGGGCCGCAGCGCTTGGGCGACGCAACCGTTATGGGCCGACGCCCCTGTTGTCAATGACGTGGACCGCCAGCTGCTCTGGCTGCGCGGTGCTGCCGATACCGCGGTGCTCGCCGAGGCGCAAGCTGAGGAGGAGCGGCCGCTTGGCACGGCGCTCGGCCAGTTGCATGGGCTTTACATCGTCGCGCAAAACAGCACCGGGCTGGTGATCGTCGATATGCATGCCGCGCACGAGCGGGTGCTGTACGAGCAGTTGAAGCTCCAGTACGAAGGGGCGGCGCCCGCGATGCAGCGATTGCTCGAGCCGCTAGCGGTGCATTGCCAGGCGGCCGAGATCGAACTGCTGCTCGAGCATGAAGCGGATTTCTCGCGGCTCGGCTTTGAGCTGGCGCGGCTGGCGCCGGACAAGCTCGCGCTGCGCGCCGTGCCGGCGCTGCTCGCCGGCGCCGACGTGGCGGCGGTGATTGCCGAAGTGGCGCGGGACCTGGGCCGGGAACACGGCGCGCATCACCTCGACGGTGCCGCGCATCGCGTGCTCGGCACCCTGGCCTGCCGCAGCGCGATTCATGCGCGCCGGCGCCTCAGCCTGCCGGAGATGGATGCGCTGCTGCGCCAGATGGAGCGCACCGACCGGGCGAGCCAGTGCAATCACGGCCGCCCGACCTGGACGCGGCTGTCGCTGCCGGAATTAGACCAGCTGTTTTTGCGGGGCCGCTGACCATGGGTGTTGCAGCGGATGCGCGGCCGCTGGTCGTCGTGCTGTGCGGCCCGACCGGGGTGGGCAAAAGCCAATGGGCGCTGCGCCTGGCCGAGCAATGGCCGCTGTCGATCATCAGCGTCGATTCGGCGCAGGTGTTTCGCGGTCTGGATATCGGCACGGCCAAGCCGGATAAGGCCACGCGCGAACGCGTGCCGCACTACCTGGTGGATATCCGCGATCCGGTGGCAGCCTATTCAGCCGGCGAATTTGTCCGCGACGCCCGGGCGGCGATCAGCGAGACCCTGGCGGTGGGCCGGCTGCCGGTGCTGGTCGGTGGCACGATGCTGTATTTTCGCGCGCTGCTGCACGGCATCGCGCCGCTCCCGCAGGCCTCTGCGCCGCTGCGCGCGGAGCTCGCGGCGTGGGCCGAACGCGACGGCTGGGAAGCCCTGCACCGCGAACTGGCGCGAGTCGATCCGCTGGCCGCCGCGCGCATCCACGCACGCGATCCGCAGCGCATCCAGCGTGCCCTGGAGGTCTACCGCCTCACCGGTAGACCTATTTCGGCCTGGCAGCAACAGACCAAAGTAGTAGCGGACGATTACCGCTGGTTGCGCCTCGCCCTGGTGGTCGCCGATCGGGCGGAGCACCGCCGTCAGCTGCGGTCGCGTTGGGAAGCCATGCTGGGAGCGGGTTTGCTTGAGGAAGTGCGCGCACTGCACCATCGCCCTGACCTGAACGAGCATCTGCCGGCAATCCGCTCGGTCGGGTATCGGCAGCTGTGGGCGCACATGGCTGGCAAAGCGACACTGGAGCGGGCCAGCGAACTGGCGCTGCAGGCGACCGGGCAGCTTGCCAAGCGGCAGATGACCTGGATCAAGGCCGACCCGGGGCTCGAATGCATCGACTGGGCGGACCCCAATTTGTCAAAAAAGCTCGACCGCGCGCTGCACGGAGCCCGTGCGGCGGTGCGATCAGCCGGTTCGGCATGATAGACTTATTCCAACGCGCTGACGCGTTAGCGTCGTCCCCCAGCGACGCCTAATAAGGAGAATTTACATGGCCAAAGGCCAATCACTGCAGGATCCGTTTCTGAACGCGCTGCGTAAGGAGCACGTTCCGGTCTCGATTTATCTGGTCAACGGCATCAAGCTGCAAGGGCAGATCGATTCCTTCGATCAATTCGTCGTGTTGCTGAAAAACACGGTCAGCCAGATGGTCTACAAGCACGCCATTTCCACGGTGGTGCCGGCGCGGGCGGTGCATCTGCCGAGCGAGGACGGTGCGGAGGCTGCTGCCGAGTAATGCGACCGAGCGGACAGCGGCATGTTTGAACGCCCACGGACGGGCGAGCGGGCGGTGCTAGTGCGCCTCGGCCTGGGCAAACCGCTCAGGCCTGAGGACCTGCAGGAATTCGAGCAGCTGGCGCGCTCGGCCGGGGCCTCCCCGGTAGCGGTCGTGAGCGGCCGGCGCCACCGCCCCGACCCCCGGTTTTTCGTCGGCAGCGGCAAGGCCGCGCAGATCCGCGAAGTCGCCGAGGCCGAGCAGGCCGACGTGATTCTCATCGATCATCCGCTCTCACCCAGCCAGGAACGCAATCTCGAGGAGCTGATCGGCCGCCGCGTGCTCGATCGCAGCGGCCTGATTCTCGATATCTTTGCGCAGCGCGCCCGCAGCTTTGAGGGCAAGCTCGAAGTGGAGCTGGCGCAGCTCAAGCACATGTCCACGCGCCTGGTACGCGGCTGGACCCATCTTGAGCGTCAAAAAGGCGGCATCGGGCTTCGCGGTGGTCCCGGCGAAAAGCAGCTGGAGACGGACCGTCGGCTGCTCGACACGCGGGTACGCACGCTGACCCGGCGGCTGGAAAAGCTCCGCCAGCAACGCGACACCGGCCGCAGCGTGCGCGCCGAGATTCCAGTCCCCGCCGTGGCCCTGGTCGGCTACACCAACGCCGGCAAGTCGACGCTGTTCAATGCGCTGAGCGGCGCCGACGCCTACGTCGCCGACAAGCTTTTTGCCACGCTCGATCCTACGGTGCGCAAGCTCCGGTTGCCCGGCGGGGCCAGTGTTGTCATTGCCGACACGGTGGGATTTATCCGCGAGCTGCCGCACGAGCTGGTCGCGGCCTTTCAATCGACCTTGCAGGAAGTGCGCACAGCCGACCTGCTGTTGCACGTGGTTGATGCCGCCGATCCGCGCCGCGACGAGTACATCCTGCAGGTCAACCGCGTGCTGGCTGAAATTGGCGCCGGTGCGGTGCCGCAGCTGCGGGTCTTCAACAAGATCGACCGGCTCCGGCGCGCGCCGAAGCTCGAGCGCGACGCCGGCGGCACCGTCACGCAGGTATGGATCAGTGCCGCGCGCAGCGCGGGACTCGAATTGCTCACCGCAGCGATTGCCGAACGCCTGCAGATGGCCGTGCACCGCAGGTGGCTTGAGCTGCCGGCGGCGGCCGGCGCGTTGCGGGCCCGGCTGTTTGCCGCCGGGGTCGTGCAGCAGGAGCGCACGACCGCGGACGGGCACATCAGGCTGCAGGTACAGCTTCCGGCCGCCGAGTTCGAGCAGCTCGCGCGCCAGCCCGGAATCCGCCTGCTACCGCCGGAGCGTAAAGCCAGGAAGGCGACTTGTGCCCCCCGGGCCGCGTACCTAGAATCCGGCGCCGTGCCGCGTGGCACAGCGCTCGTGCCCTGACCCCCGCCCGCGGGCAATCCTATGGCCTGGAACGAACCTGGTAATTCCAAGGGTGAGCCTGCTCGCCCGCCGCCGCGATCCGGATCGTGGTTGGATCGGCTGGCAAGCTGGCGTCGCCGCGGCAGCGGCGGCGCGACGCCGGGCGGCGGCGCGCTGATGGGCCTGTGGGCCGCGCTTTTGGTGGTGGGCGTGTGGTTGCTCAGCGGTCTGTACCAGCTCGAACCGGGCGAACACGGCGTGGTGCAGCGCTTTGGGCGGTTTATGGCCGACCTCGGTCCGGGCGGCGTGGGCGTGCATTGGCCGTGGCCGATCGAGACCCTGACGCGAATCAACACCGAGCGAATCGCCAGTGTCGACTTCCAGTCGCGGGCGTTGACCGCAGATCTGGCTTTGCTTGATGTACGCGGTGCAGTGCAGTTTCAGTTCAGCGATGCGCGGCGGGCGCTGTACGGTTATCGGGATCCGGAGCTGCAGTTGCGTGCGTTGACGGAGAGCGCCGTGCGTCAATCCCTGTCCGGCATGACGCTCGATCAGGCGCTGTCAGGCCCGCAGCGACAGGACCTCGCCGCCAACACCCAGCGCCTTATTGACAGCGCACTCGACGGCGCCGGCAACGGCATCAAGCTCATTGCTTTGAACCTGACGGACATTCAGGTACCCGAGCCGGTGCAGGCCGCGTGGAGCGGCGCCAGCAAGGCGATCGAAGATCGGCAGCGCGCCGCACTCGAGGCGCAGACCTATGCCAACGACCTGCCGGCCAAGGCCCGACACACCGTCGAGACTCAGTTGCAGGAAGCTGAGGCTTACAAGGCGCAGCTCATCGCCAGCGCGGAAGAGGAATCGGCGCGGTTCACGCAGCTGGCCGCCGCCTACGCGCAGGCACCGGAAGCCACGCGCAACACGCTGTACGTGCAAACCATGAAGGCGATCCTGTCCGGACCGAACAAGGTCATCATTGACGGCAAGAGCGGCGCCAATAACATGATTTACCTGCCGATCGACAAGCTGGTCAATCCGAGCGGCGCCGCCGCAGCGGCCGCTGTCCCGGCAGCCGGCGCTGCCAATGCCGGCGCCGCAGCACTGCCGGCCGCGCCGCCGCCCGCAGCATCCGACGCCGATCCGCGCGGTCGCGACCGGGACGATCGCTGATGAACTTCAAGCGCCTCGGACTGCTGCTGGTCATCGCCGCATTGGCGGCTTTGCTGGTGCGCGGAATATTCGTGGTCAGCGACACGGATGATGTCGTGCTCAGCCGCTACAACCGCATGAGCCCGGTCGAGCTCGAGGCGGGCCTGCACTGGCGCTGGCCGATGGATGGGCTGTTCAAGGTTGATCGGCGCGAGGCCACCCGCAGCTATGTCGGCGAAGTGTTCACGACCAGCGAAAAGCAGACGCTGGTGGTCGATCTGCTGGTCAACTGGCACGTTACCGATCCGCTTAGGCAGCTGCTGGCGACCGGTGGCCGCGAGGAGCTCGCCGAACAGCGCCTCGGGCAGATCATCGTCGACAATCTGAAAGCGGCCGTGGCTAAACGCACGTTGCGGCAATTTATCGCCGAGCCGGCCGCCACGCTGCGCGCCGAAGCGGTCGGCAGCGCCTCTGCCAATCTGCGGGAGCTCGGCGTTGCGCTGGATGCGGTGCAGTTGCAGCGCGTGCAGCTGCCCGATGATTTGAGTGCCGCGGTTTATCAGCGCATGCAGGAGGGCTTTGATGTGCTGGCCGGGCAGCGCCGCGCCGAAGGCGAGGCCGAGGCGGCGCGGGTTCGGGCCGCAGCCGACAAGCAGCAGGCGCAGATTCTGGCCGACGGCGAGCGCAACGCGCAGCGCATCCGCGGCGAAGGCGAAGCGCAGGCCTCGCTGATCAGCGGCCGGGCCTTTGCCCGCAGCCCGCAGTTCGCCGCGTTTTATCGCAGCATGCAGGCCTACCGCGCGGCGATGGGCCGGCCGGGTGACCTGCTGGTGATCGCGCCGGACGGCGAGTTTTTCAAGTACCTGCACAGCAACGCGCAGCACTGATATGAATTCAAGCTATTGGCGGAGGACCTTGTGCTATTGAACTGGTCGGATCTTGGCGCGGCGTTCGCCATCTATTTCGTCATTGAAGGTGTCGCGCCTTTTGTCAGCCCGCCGGGAGCCAAGCGCATGTGGCTGCTGATGGCTGCCGTCAGCGACCGCGAGTTGCGGGTCGGTGGTCTGGTCAGCATGATCATGGGTGTGGCAATTTTGTTTGCGGTACGCTCCTGATGGGCCGCTTTGTCGTCGTCATCGGCACGCAGTGGGGCGATGAGGGCAAAGGCAAAGTCGTCGATCTGCTGACCCAGCAGGCGCGCGCCGTCGCACGCTTCCAGGGCGGCCACAATGCCGGGCACACCCTGGTCATCGGCGGCCGCAAGACCGTGCTGTCGCTGCTGCCTTCGGGGATTTTGCGCGACGGCGTGCAGTGCCTGATCGGCAACGGCGTGGTGCTGTCGCTCGAAGCGCTGTTTCGGGAATCGCAGACGCTGATCGACCAGGGAGTTCCGGTATTCGAGCGACTGCTGGTGTCGCCGTTTTGTCCACTGATCCTGCCCTCGCACATTGCGCTCGATCGGGCGCGCGAGCAGGCGCGCGGCGCCGATGCCATCGGTACGACCGGCCGCGGCATTGGCCCGGCCTACGAGGACAAAGTCGCGCGGCGCGCGCTGCGCGTGGCTGATCTGTACCAGCGCGACCGTTTCGCCGCCAAGCTGGGCGAGGTACTCGATTTTCATAATTTCGTGCTGCAGCGTTATTTTGCGCAGGCACCAGTGGATTTTCAGCGCACGCTCGATGACACGGTGGCCTACGCCGAGCGGCTGCGGCCGCTGGTGGCTGACGTGACGGCGGTGCTCGCCAAGCTTCGCGAGCAGCGCGCCAACGTGCTGTTTGAGGGTGCGCAGGGCGCCATGCTCGATGTCGACGTCGGCACTTATCCGTTCGTCACCTCATCGAACACCACGGCCGGCGGCGCCGCTTCCGGCACCGGCATCGGCCCGCTGGCCTTTGACCATGTGCTCGGCATCGTCAAGGCCTATGCCACGCGTGTCGGCGCCGGGCCGTTTCCGACTGAACTGTTTGACGAATACGGCGAGCACCTCTCGCGCGTCGGCCACGAATTCGGTTCGGTCACCGGTCGTCGGCGCCGCTGCGGCTGGTTTGATGCCGTGGCACTGCGTCGCTCGGTCGTGCACTCCAGTGTCTCGGGCCTGTGCGTCACCAAGCTCGATGTCCTGGACGGGCTCGATACGATTCGCATCTGCGTCGGCTACCGGGACGGCAAGGCGGTGCGGTCGGAGCCGCCGTTGATGGCCGATGCGTATGCCGAGCTCGAACCGGTCTATGAGGAAATGCCGGGCTGGCCCGAATCGACCGTTGGCATTACCCAATACGCGGCGTTGCCGGCCAGGGCCCGCGCGTACCTGGAGCGCCTGCAGCAGCTGGTCGGCGTGCCGCTGGACCTGATTTCGACCGGCCCTGACCGGGACGAGACCATCGTGCTGCGCCATCCGTTCGAACTTTGATCGGGCGATCGCCCGCCGCGACCGGCGGGGCTTGAAAACGCCTGCTGGCGGACCCATCTGACCGCGCTGGGCGTTTGGATCTTGGGCCTGATGAGGGCTGCTGCGGCGGCCGGGAGCATGTGATGAGTGCAACTGCAAGCTCGGCCGGTGTCACGCTGAATGAGCGCGAGGCGGAGCGGCTGATTCGCGGTCGACCGACCAGCGACGGGGCCGGCGTACGGCTGACCCGGGTGATCGGCGGCCAGGAGCTGCCGGATCTGGATCCGTTCCTGCTGCTCGATGAATTTGGCTCCTCGGCCGCGTCCGATTACATCGGTGGCTTCCCGGATCATCCGCATCGCGGATTTGAGACCGTCACCTACATGCTCGAAGGGCGGATGCGCCATCGGGACAATCACGGCAATGAAGGCCTGCTGTCGCCCGGCAGTGTGCAGTGGATGACGGCCGGACGCGGCATTGTGCATTCGGAAATGCCAGAGCAGCAGTCTGGCCGCATGCGCGGCTTCCAGCTGTGGGTCAATCTGCCGGCCAAGGACAAGATGATTGAGCCGCGTTACCAGGACATCGCGCCGGAACGCATCGAGCTGGTGCGGCCGGCTCCCGGCATTGAGATCCGGGTGATCGCCGGCGTGTTCGGCCAGACGCGCGGCCCGGTGCAGGGCGTGGCTACGGACCCCCTGTATCTGGACATCGCACTGGCACAGGGATCGAGCCTGACCGTGCCGGTGCCGGCGGGACTGGCGGCCTTTGCCTATGTTTTCGAGGGCCAGGCGCGCTTAGGGGCTCGTGCAACGCAGACGGTGCGCGGTGATCTGGCAGTGCTCAGCGATGGCGCCGTGCTCCAGCTTGCCGCTCCCGAAGCGGCGGCGCGGCTCATTCTGGTGGCCGGCAAACCTTTGCACGAGCCGGTGGTGCGCTACGGCCCGTTCGTCATGAATACCCGCGCGCAGATCGGCCAGGCCGTTGAGGATTACAACGCCGGGAAATTCTGAGCGGCCGGCGTCAGCGGTCGGTCAGGCGGGTTGCGCAAGCAGCGCCACGAGGTCCGGCTCAATCTTTTTGGGCTCATCGTTGGGCGCATAGCGCCCGACCACCTGTCCGTGCCGATCGACGAGGAACTTGGTGAAATTCCATTTGATCGCTTCGGTCCCAAGAATGCCGGGTTGAGATTGCTTCAGGTATTGGTACAGCGGATGGGCGTCGCTGCCATTGACGTTGATTTTGGCGAACATCGGGAAGCTGACCTCGTAGGTCAGCGAGCAAAACTGGCTGATCTGCTGTTCATCGCCCGGTTCCTGGTGCCCGAACTGATCGCAAGGGAAGCCGAGCACCGCAAAACCGCGATCCCGGTATTGGCGGTATAACTTTTCAAGGCCGGCGTACTGCGGCGTGTAGCCACATTTGCTGGCCACATTGACCACCAGCAGCGCCTGGCCCGCGTAAGCCTTGAGCGGCTGCACTTTGCCGTCGATGGTCCTGGCCTCAAATTCGTAAATGCTCATGCTCCGGCTCCTGCTGGCCACCGCCATCCATCGAAGGCTTAAGCGGGTGATGACCCAATTATCGGTCGGACCGGCCGGATTGGCGAGCCGCACTGGCGGCTTGCCGCTAAAATACCGACCTGTCGCGCGCCAGTCGCGCTGCAAAACTTAAGGAGCCGTCGGGCATGGCGATCCGCTACCGCAATCGCGGCGGGCTGGAAGTGGCCGAACCGCTGAGCGATTTTATCGAGGGCGGCGTTGCGCAGGCCGTCGGCCTGCAGCCGGAACGACTTTGGATTGGACTGGCCGCACTGCTCACCGATCTGGCGCCGCTTAACCGTAAGCTTCTGGCGCGGCGCGATGCGCTGCAATCGCAGATCGATCACTGGTATCGGCAGCGCGGAGCCCCGGCGCTGCAGATTGCCGAGCAGGAGGCGTTCCTGCGTCAGATCGGCTACCTCGTGCCGCAAGGTCCGCCGTTTCAGATTGGCACCGGCCCGGTTGACGGGGAGATCGCGACGATGGCCGGCCCGCAGCTGGTCGTGCCGCTGAGCATTCCACGCTATGCGCTGAATGCGGCGAATGCGCGCTGGGGCAGCCTCTACGATGCGCTGTATGGCACCGACGCCATCCCTGAGGACGGCGGTGCCGGTCGCGGGCGCGAGTACAACCCGCTGCGCGGCGCCGCAGTGATTGCCTTTGGGCGGCGCTTTCTTGATCAGAACTGGCCGCTGCAGGCGGGAAGCCACGCCGCGGCGGGCGCATATGCGCTCAGCGGCGCGCAGCTGCAGGTCACGCTGCGGGACGGGACGCGCACGGCGCTCGCCGACGCGAACGGGTTGGCGGGTTTTCGCGGCAGCCGCGAAGCGCCGAGCGCCATCGTATTGCGCCACCATGGCCTGCACGCCGAGATCGAAATTGACCGCGCCCATCCGGTCGGTGGCGCCGACCCCGCCGGGATTGCCGATTTGCAGTTGGAATCTGCGACCACGGTGATCATGGATATGGAAGATTCGGTCGCCGCGGTCGATGCCGCAGACAAGGTGGCGCTCTATCGCAACTGGCTCGGCTTGATCACCGGCGAGCTTACGGCGGAGCTGACCAAGGGCGGCCACGCGATCAGCCGCCACCTCAATGCGGATCGCGAGTTTACCAAGCCCGACGGCGTTCCCGGCCGGCTACCAGGGCGCAGCTTAATGCTGATTCGCAATGTCGGTCATCTGATGAGCTCCGACCTGGTGCGCATCGGCGGGGAAGAAGCGCCGGAAGGCATTCTTGATGCGGTTGTCAGTTCTCTGGTGGGCATGCACGATCTGCAGGGGAAAGGCCGGTACCGAAATTCAACTGCCGGCTCTATCTACATCGTCAAGCCCAAGATGCATGGCCCGGAGGAGGCGGCCTTCGCCAACCAGTTGTTCGACCGCGTCGAGGATCTGCTCGGTTTGCCGCGGCATACGGTGAAGATCGGCGTCATGGACGAGGAGCGGCGCACCAGCGTGAACTTGAGCGAGTGCGTCCGGGCGGTGAAAGATCGCATCATCTTCATCAATACCGGGTTTCTCGACCGTACCGGGGATGAGATTCACACGGCGATGCAGGCCGGGCCCGTGATGCGCAAGGGCGACATGAAAGGCGCCGCCTGGCTGAAGGCATACGAGGACCATAATGTGCAGGTGGGACTTGCCTGCGGTTTCGCCGGCCGCGCACAGATCGGCAAGGGCATGTGGGCGATGCCCGATAAAATGGCCGATATGCTGGCCAGCAAGGCTGCGCATCCGCAGGCGGGCGCGAGCACTGCCTGGGTGCCAAGCCCGACGGCGGCGACGCTGCACGCACTGCATTACCACCAGGTGGACGTGGCGGCGCGCCAGGCAGCGCTTCGCACATCGGCCGCGGCCGGCCCGGGATTGATGCTGCAGGTTCCGGTGGTGACTAACCCGCAGTGGACTGAAAGCCAGATCCGCGAGGAACTGGAAAACAATACGCAGGGAATACTCGGTTACGTCGTGCGCTGGATCGATCAGGGCATAGGGTGCTCCAAGGTGCCGGATATCCACGATGTCGGGCTGATGGAGGATCGGGCGACGCTTCGGATCTCAAGTCAGCATATTGCCAACTGGCTGCTGCATGGCATCGTGCAGGCCGATCAGGTGCGCGCAGTGCTCAAACGCATGGCCGCGATCGTGGATCGGCAAAACGCTGCCGACCCGGCCTACCGGCCGATGGCAGCTGACTTTGAGCATTCGATCGCCTTCAGTGCCGCCTGCGATCTGATCTTCAAAGGGACCGCGCAACCAAACGGTTACACCGAGCCGCTGCTGCATGCTTACCGCCGCGCGCTCAAAGGCGATTAAGCGACCGGGTAGGTTCGCGGCCCCGGTGAGTTCTGGAGCAAGGCAATAGCCATGATCGCATTCGATCTTAAGCGCCCTGCGGCGTCCGATCCCTACACCGCGCCGCACATAGCCGCGCTCGTTGGCGAAGCGGCGCTGCGCCTTTCCACGCGCGTGCGCCGCACCGCCGTTGAGCCGATCGATCTGACGGGTCTGGTACGCGGTGACCTGGCGCTGCGGGCCTTTGCCAAACTTGAGCAGCTGCAGATCACCGGCTCCTTCAAAATCCGCGGCGCCACGAACAAGCTGATGAGCCTGACGCCAAAGTCTGCGGCGGCGGGCGTTATTGCTGCCTCAACGGGCAATCATGGCCTGGCAGTGGCTACCGCTGCCGCAGCGTTAGGCATCGATGCTGAGATTTTTCTCTCCAGCACCGTCAGCGAAGGCAAGCGCAACAAAATCCAGCGCGCCGGGGCCCGGATCCGGCTGGTCGGCGAGGATCCGCTGACCGCGGAGCTGGCAGCGCGGGCCGAGGCCACAGCGAGCGGGCGCAGCTACGTCTCGCCGTACAACGATCCGATGGTGATCGCCGGGCAGGGCACGATCGGCCTCGAGCTGGCCGAACAGTTGCCCAAGCTCGATGCCGTGCTGATCGCCGTGGGGGGTGGCGGGCTGATCGGGGGCGTCGGCGCCTATTTACGTCATTACTTGCCGCACACGCGCATTGTCGGCTGCTGGCCGGAAAATTCGCCGGTGCTTTATGAATGCCTGCGGGTGGGGAGGTTTATCACGGTTCCGGAGCGCCCGACGCTGTCTGACAGCACAGCTGGAGATCTGGAGCCCGGCGCCATCACGCTCGCCTTAGGCCAACAGGTCGTGGATGCCGGCGTGCTCGTGTCCGAGGAGCAGATCGGCGCGGCAATGCAGGTGGCCGAAGAGCAGCGCTGGCGCATTGAAGGCGCAGCCGGTGTGGCACTGGCGGCGCTCATTGACCGAGCCGAGGACTTTGCCGGCCAGACCGTAGCGGTCATTTTTTGTGGCGGCAACCGGGCTGTCGACGCTTCCCTGTCGTGACAGCGGGTTGCCGGCGGGCACGCGCTGGCGGATCGAAGGGACGGCAATCAGCGGGCGTGACTTGCGATCCAGCGGTTGATCTCCGGAAGCGCGCCGGCCCGCACTTTCTCGTTCAACCTGATTGAGGCGATGGCCGCTTCGACCGGGCGACGCGCGTCCGCCGGCATGTCCTCCTCACCGTAGTGACGCACATCTTCAATTCGAGTCGGGTCGGCGGAGGCGGCCGCAATGGAAGGAATGAGATACCAGCGCTCCAATTGGTCTATCGGCAGGGGCCCCTTCGCCAAGTGCGGCGCAAGTGCCCGCCACACGGAGTCCGGATTTTCCGCCCCGGCGATCGCAAGCAGATCTTTGTTGGAGCCCGCTGGCGCATCGGGCCCGAGCGCAATGTCCACCATGCGGGCCGATAGGCTCGGGTCTATTGCGAGCGCCATCGCCCGCAGGATGCGGAGTTTCTCGAGAGGGTCGTGAATCGCTTGCGCGCGCCTGAGCAGCGCATTGAACGTACCATCGTTTGCCGCCTGACCCACTATGTCGAGCGCGGCGCGTTGATCGGCACTCGAGCCTTCGCCGTCGGCGAAGATTCGCTGCGCGCGCCTCAGCGCCGCGACATCGCCGAATCGTACCTGGGCCAGCCAAAGATCGGAGCGCAGAGTCGCTGCATTGGGGCTCTCGCCCAGGCGCGGCACCGTGCCGACCTCGCTGGCGACCGGCTCCACCAGTTCAAGAGCCTCCCGACGGAAGGTGCTCCGAGCGGGGTCCTCATCGAAGGCCCGGTCCAGCGTTACCAGCAGCTCCACGGCGCGGTCCCACACAACGGGGTCAGCATTGGCTGGCAACTTGGATATGAAAGTCAGCAGATTCTGCGCTGAAGCGTATCCGGATTGCCCGAGCGCCCAAGCGTCGTTTATGAGCGTCACCTGGTCCATCGGCGAAAGTTGCGCCATGCGATCAGCCAGGGCAGCTGCGCCACCAGGCGGGTACGCTACGCGCGCGTAGGCAGTGCCACCGGCATTGACCAAAGGTGCCTCAACCTGCAAGGTCGTTGCACGGGTGAGAATGATCGTTGTGGGGGATTGGCCGGGAGCAGCGATGGCGAGTGGCAAGCGCCATCGGGTTTCAGGCGCGCCCTTGAGGCTGTCCGGATCTTCGGCAAATTGGCTTGGAATAAGCCGCGTGTCGCTCCCGGCAGATTCCACGCGCACCAGCGGCACGCCCGCCTGGCGCGTGAAATCATGCTCGATGTTGAGAACCGGCTTGCCTGCAACCGCCTGTATCTCGCGCCACAGGTCGCTGTCCACGGTATTGCCAAACGCGTGTTTGCGCATGTAATTGCGGACACCGCTACGGAAGTCATTGGCACCGACATAGGCCTCAAGCATTGTGATGACCGCTGCGCCCTTATCGTAGGTAATACCGTCGAACGCCTGAACCGCCTGCTCGGCGCTGATTACTGGCTGCAACACCGGATGGGTAGAGACCTGAGCATCCTCACGCTTGCCGGCCTCGAAAATTTCCGCGGCCTGCAGACCCGTGTGCCAGGCGGGATGTAGCGCGTCCGCGGCGTGGGTCTGCATCCACCGGGCAAAGCCCTCGTTCAGCCACAGATTGTCCCACCATGCCATCGTAACGAGGTTCCCGAACCATTGATGGGACATCTCGTGGCTGACGACAAGGAAAACCCACTGCCGCTCACGCTCGGTGGATGCTGCAGGATCAAAAAGCAGATGATCCTGAGAATAAAATATGGCACCCCAGTTTTCCATCGAGCCGCCAGTTATTTCCCCGGGCGCGGCGATCAAGTCGAGCTTAGGCAAGGGAAAGGGCACGCCAAAATAGCCGTTGTAGTAGTGGAGCAAGGCGACCGCTTCGTCAAGTGCGTAAGCGGCTTTGGCCGCGTCTCCGCGCTTAAACACTACACCGACATCCACGCCGTCTACCTCGCGGTGGATGCGCTCGAAGTCGCCGATACCTAGAAACAGCAGATAGGTCGACATCCGCGGTGTCGCGGCGAAGCGTACGCGCTGCAGGCCGCCTGCCATCGGGGTGATAGCTTCAACCGGCATGTTCGATACCGCCATCTGGTCGGCGGGTGCAATCACCGAGATTGCGAAGCTAGCCTTAAGCGCAGGCTCATCCCAGCACGGCAGCAGAGCGCGTGCATCGGTAGGCTCAAGATTGGTGGCGAGCGTGCGGCGCTTACCGGAGGGAACCTCGTAGTCCATCGCAAAGAAGCCGACGGTTCCCTGCGTGATCGATCCGTGATAGGTGACCTGCAGCGTGTGTCGTCCGGGGGCGAAGGCTGCAGGAAACGTGATGGTCGCCCGCTCCATCTTCTCGTCCAACGCCACCGAGCCGGTCAGTTGACCGTCCAGGCGCACTGCCTCGAATGTGAGGCCCTTGGCGTTCAACACCACCTGCCGTCCGCCCGTCCCTGCATCGCCGGTGATTTGCACAGTCCCCTTGAACGTCAGCGATTGCCCATCCGGGATCAAGCTAAGTTCGTAGTGTGCGGGCACGAGCGTACGGGGCAAGACCTGGCGACCTTCCGATAGCGCCTGCGTAACATCGGCGCCGGCGATCGATCCGCCCCAGACCATGCACAGCGCCCAAATCTTGAGTTTCAGCTGACGCATAATTGAATGCACAGCAAGTAGATCAATCGCTGTTGCGGCGTGGTGCTGCGGCACCGGCGTTCGGATCAGGCCGGCCGAGCACCGCCCGAAATATCAAACGCTGGATGGCGGTGCCATAGGGCGGGTAAAACAGCCAGATCGGGAAAAAGCGGTTACGGCGAAAGACCGTACGGGCATGCGACATTTCCCGAAATCCCTCTTCGCCGTGATAGGAGCCGGTACCGGAGGCGCCGATGCCGCCAAATGGCGCATCGTGATTGAGCGCATGCCAGCCCCAGTCGTTGATGCTGACGCCGCCGGATTGGGTGGCACGCAGCAGCCGGTCGCGCTGCGGCGCATCGTAACTGAAGGCGTAAAGCGCGAGCGGGCGCGGGCGGCTTTGCACAAACGCAATGGCTTCATCCAGTGTGTCGTAAGCAATAACGGGCAGTATCGGCCCGAAGATCTCCTGCTGCATGAGCTGCATATCGGGTTGGCACCCGAGCACCAGCCGCGGCGCAAATTTGCGTCCCGGCCCGTCATCGCCGCAGGCGATGACCTGCGCTCCCTTGGCTTGCGCATCGGCCAGCAGATTTTGCAGGCGGGCGGCATGACGCTCGTTGATTAGCGCGGTGTAATCCTCGTTGGCGCCGATCTGCCCATACAGGCTCGCAAAGCCCTGCCGGGCGGCGGTGGCAAATTCGGCCACTTTATTGCGTGGCAGCAGCGCGTAGTCCGGCGCGACGCAGATCTGGCCGGCGTTCAGGCACTTGCCGTGAACGATGCGTAGCGCCGCCTTGCTCACCGGGTAATCATCCAGCACGATTGCGGGGCACTTGCCGCCAAGCTCCAGTGTTACCGGCGTCAGATTTGCGGCCGCCGCGGTCATCACCTCGCGACCGACTGCGGTGGATCCGGTGAATACCAGATGATCGAAGGGCAGCGCCGAAAACAATTTCGGATCGCGCAGCTCTTCGCCCGTGACGCTGACCAGATCGACGGGAAAGATTTCACCGAGCAGTCCGCGCAAAACGCTATTCGTCGCCGGCGTCGCTTCCGACAGCTTGAGCATGACCCGGTTGCCGGCCGCGAGCGCCGCAATCAGCGGACCTACCGACAGATAGACGGGAAAGTTCCAGGGCGCAATCACGCCGACAACGCCCTTGGGCTGGTAGCTGACGTGCAGGCTGTTGCCGGTAAACAGCAATTCGGTGCGCCGGTAGCTCGGTTGCATCCAGCCGCCAAGGTGCTTGCGGGCGTGATTGATCTCCAGCACCGGCGCCAGCACGTCGATCATTCGCGACTCAAACGGCGAGCGCCAGCCGAAGTCTTTGGCCATGGCAGTGGTCAGCCGCTCCTGGTAGCGGCACAGCTGCCGCTTGAGCAGGCGCAGCCGCTCGCGCCGCTCGGCCAGTGTCGGGTAGGGCTCCGTGCTAAAAGCCCGGCGCTGTCCAGCGAACCACTGTTGCAGCGACGCTTCGGCGGCCGGGGGCGTATCGGTGGCGTCCATAGAAATGCTCTGCGGCGCCGCAGCCTGCTGCGGCGGCCGCGCTAGCGGATGAAGATCGTGGCCGGGTACTCCAGGCGCTCCTTAAGCGCCTGGATCATCGCCGCGGCGTCGAAGCCGTCAACGAACCGATGATCGAAGGAGGAGGACAGATTCATGATCCGGCGCACGGCCATCGCCCCGTGATAAACGACCACGCGTTCGGCTACCCGGTTGACACCAATGATGGCCACTTCCGGGGCATTGATGATCGGCGTCGATGCGATGCCACCCAGTTTGCCAAGACTTGTCACGGTGATAGTCGAGCCGGTCAGTATTTCGCGGCTGGCGCTGTTGTCCCGTGCGGCCTGCGTGACCCGGCGGATCTCGGCGGCCAGCGGCTGCAGCGCCAGCGACTCCGCATGGCGCACCACCGGGACCTTGAGTCCATCCTTGGTCTGCGTGGCGATGCCGGCGTGCACGGCGCGGAAGCGAATAATCGTGTCGCGGCTTTCATCGTAATGGGCGTTGCACTGCGGAAAGCGCTGCAGCACCGGTATCAGTGCCGCCACCAGAAACGGCAACAGTGTGAGCTTGGCGTCTGCCGGGCCCGCCTGGGCGTTGAGGTGCAGCCGTAGCGCCTCAAGCTCGGTGACGTCAACTTCCTCGACGTAGGAGAAGTGCGGAATATTGCGTTTGGCGGCGCTCATCCGCTGGGCAATGACCCGGCGCACACCGAGCACCTTGATCTCTTCCGTGGCCGCACCCGACCCGCTCGGCGGTCGCGCCACGGCCGGTGGCGCGATGGCCGCAGCGGCCGGCGCTTTCAGGGCCGGTTCCAGGTCCTGCGGCTCGATGCGACCGCGCGGCCCGGAACCGTTGACCTCGTTCAGATCGATCCCGGCCTCGCGGGCGCGGCGGCGCGTTGCGGGCGAGGCGCGCACGTCGCCGGCGGGCTTCGGCGGTTCTGGCGGCACCGGCGCTGCTGCACTTTTGACGGTGGCCGCCGTTGCCGCGCCGTCGGCAGATTCAAAAACAATCAGCTCATTGCCGACGGCGATCGCATCACCCGGTACACCATTCAGCGAGATCACCTTGCCCGTGACCGGCGATGGCAGCTCGACCACAGCCTTTTCAGTGGACATCTCGGCGATCGGCTGGCCGTCTGCGACCTGATCGCCCGGCTTGACGAGCCAGGCAACAATCTCGGCCGAGACCGTGCCTTCGCCCAGATCCGGCAGACGGAATACGAAGCGGCTCATGGCGGACTCATGACTTGGTTGAGGGCATGGACAATGCGTGCCGGTCCCGGAAAATAATCCCATTCAAAGGCGCTCGGGTAGGGCGTGTCCCAACCCGTGACCCTGGCAATGGGTGCTTCCAGACGCCAGAAGCAACGCTCCTGTATGGTCGCGGACAATTCGGCGCCAAAGCCGGAGAAGCGCGTCGCCTCGTGGACGATGACGCACCTGGTGGTGCGATTGACCGAATTACAGATGGTGTCGACATCGAGCGGGATCATCGAGCGCACGTCGATGATCTCGGCGTCCAGGCCGATGCTGCGGACCGCCTCTTCACACACATGCACCATGGTGCCGTAAGTCACGATCGTGACGGCTGAACCAGCACGGATGATCTTCGCCTTGCCGATCGGCACCGTGTAATAGTCCTCCGGCACCTCGGCCGACGGATGGCCCTTCCACGGTACCGCGGCTTTGTCGGGAGTGCCGTCGAACGGGCCGTTGTACAGCCGCTTGGGCTCGAAAAATATTACCGGGTCATCGTCTTCAATAGCGGCGATCAGCAGCCCCTTGGCGTCGTAGGGGTTGGATGGCATGACGATTTTGATGCCGCAGACGTGGGCGAAGATTCCTTCCGGACTTTGCGAGTGTGTCTGGCCGCCGCGGATGCCGCCGCCACACGGCGTGCGCACGGTTACCGGTGAGAAGAAGGTTCCGGCGCTGCGGTAACGGAGCCGCGCCAGCTCGCTGACGATCTGGTCAAAGGCCGGATAGATGTAATCGGAGAACTGGATTTCAGCCACCGGCCGCAGGCCATTGACGCCCATGCCGATGGCCGTGCCGATGATGCCGCCTTCGGCAATGGGTGAGTCGAGCACGCGATGCTCGCCGTACTTGCGCTGCAGTCCTTCGGTGGCGCGAAATACGCCGCCGAAATAGCCGATATCCTCGCCCATCAGTACGACGGCGGGGTCGCGGGCCAGCATCACGTCCATGGCCGAATTCAGCGCCTGAATCATGTTCATCTGTGCCATGGGCTTCAGTCCCGTTCGCCGATCAGCTCGTCGCGCTGGCGGCGCAGATTTTCGGGCATCTCCTTGAACACATCTTCGAACATGAGCGTGCGATCGAGCGCGCAACCGTCCTCAGGTCGGCCCTGTGCCATCGCTTCGGTCCAGCTGGCCTCGACATGCGCTTCCAGTTCCTGAGTCAGTGCCGAGTGCTGCGGCTCGGTCCAATGGCCGAGGTGCATCAGATGCTGCTTTAGCCGTTCGATCGGGTCACCGAGCGGCCAATGCTGATAGTCATCGCGCGGCCGGTACCGCGTCGGATCGTCACTGGTGGAGTGCGCCGCGGCGCGGTAGGTCACTAATTCGATGAGCGTCGGGCCGTGCCCGGCGCGCGCGCGCTCGGCCGCCCAGCGGGTCACCGCGTAGGTCGCCAGAAAATCATTGCCATCGACGCGGATGGCGGCAACGCCCAATCCCGGTCCACGGGCCGCGAAGGATTGCTGCTCGCCGCCGGCGAAACCCTGAAAGGTTGAGATCGCCCACTGGTTGTTGACGACGTTGAGAATCACCTGTGCGCGATAGACCGATGCGAACAGCAGCCCGTGGTAAAAATCCGCTTCGGCGCTGCTGCCGTCGCCAAGCCAGCTGGCCGCGATGTGTGATTCGCCCTTGATCGCCGCCGCCATGGCCCAGCCGACCGCCTGCGGGTACTGGGTGGCGAGATTGCCGGAGATGGAGAAGATCCGTTTCGGACCGGAGTGATACATGACCGGCAATTGCCGCCCCTTGCACATATCGCCGCGGTTCGACAGCAACTGGCACATGAGCTCAACGAGCGGCACGCCGCGCGTGACGAACAGCCCCTGATTGCGGTACGAAGGAAACAGCATGTCACCCGGTTGCAGCGCCATGGCCTGGGCAACCGACACCGCTTCCTCACCAGTGGACTGCATATAAAAGGAGATGCGGCCCTGCCGATGCGTGCGCTGCATGCGTATGTCAAAAATCCGCGTCAGCAGCATGTGCCGCAGACCGGCCTTGAGCGTCGCGGCATCAAGGGCTGGCTGCCAGGGACCGATGGCCTGGTGTTTATCGTCGAGTACCCGCACGAGGCCTGCGGCCAGCTCGCCGAAATCGGCCGCCCGCATATCGACCTGCGGCCGCGGCATTGCGCCGGCCGGCGACAGCTTCAAGTAACTGAAATCGGGCGCATTGCCGGGACGGGCTGGCACGGACGGCACATGCAAGTGAGGTTGTGAGGCCCCGCGTGGCGACTGGGCCTTGTCCGGATCGGGTAGATCAGTCGGCTTTCTCATAGGGCTCTTGATGCATCGCAGGGGCGGACCGATGGGCGCCTGATTTGACTGAATATCCCCATCCAACCTGCCGCCAGGCTGTCTTAAGCGCGAGGATACCGAAAAATGACGCCCAGCACGAAGCCCGCCGGCCAGTTTATGCTTTTATTGAGCCCGCAAGGCAGCTTCCGGATCGATCAGGTGTGGGCGAGCGCGATGCCGGCCGGCGGCGCTACGGGTCGGCTGCTTACCACGGCCTGAGCGTGTGATCGAATACTTCGCCGAACGCGGCGCCGATCTGGGCCGCGGTCAGCGACATGTCCTTGCGATACCAGTGGCTGATCCAGTTCAAGGCGCCGGCGATCGCAAAGGCGGTCATCTTCGGATCGCACGGCCCGATCGATCCGTCTTCGATCCCTTCCCTGATCAAAGCGCGGATGCGCTGGTCGATTTCGGATTTCAGCGCTTTGACCCGCCGGCTCATCCCGGGGCTCAGATCCTGGTCTTCGGCGCGCACCATGCACCAGCCAAATTCTCCGGCGATCGCTTCGCCGTAGCGGCCGATGAGCGTCAGCAGCCGCTCGCGCGCCGGGAGCTTTGCATCGCCCAGCTGGCCAAACACGGCCTTGATCTCATCGAGCCCGGCACGGAAGCATTCAAATAAAATCTCTTCCTTGTTGGCGACGTAATAATAAATCGTCGGCTTGGTGACGTTGAGCGCCGCCGCCACATCGTCGAGCGAAGTGTTGTGATAACCGCGCTCGCGAAAGGCGCGGGCAGCAGCCAGGATCACCGCCTCGCGCTTGATCGCACGGCTCCGTTCGCGCTCCCGCGACGGAATCCACGGCGATTCGGCCGTGCCGGCCGCGCGAGCCGCAGTGGGCTTGGTCAGACGATGCTCCTTCATCCGCGGCGCTCCCGGGGTCGACCCAATCAGCCGGGCCCAATTGAGGGCCCGGTTGGTAGTTAGCATACTTAAAAGTATCATAGATACCGGTAAGTAAAGACAGCTCCGGGCCGTTGGCGTGGGATAATTCGCGGCGCCGGCTTAAGGGCCGCGCCACGGCCAGGCCATCTGCAGCGGGGACGATCACATTACAAACTCAGCCGATCCGGTCGTGATTTTATCCGCCGCGCGCACGCCGATCGGCGGACTGCTCGGCGTCTTATCGACCGTCAAAGCGACCGATCTTGGCGCAGCCGCGGTCAAGGCTGCACTGCAGCGCGGCGGCATTGATCCGCAACTGGCCGATAAAATTTTCATGGGCTGTGTGTTGCCGGCCGGGCTCGGTCAGGCGCCGGCGCGCCAGGTCGGCGTCGCCGCGGGGCTGCCGCTGCGCACCGAGGCCACCACGATCAATAAAATGTGCGGCTCCGGCATGCAGGCGGTCATTCTGGCGCACGACACCCTCGTTGCCGGCAGTGCGGAGCTGGTGGTCGCCGGCGGCATCGAAAGCATGTCCAACGCTCCATACCTGCTTGCCAAGCATCGAACCGGAGCGCGCATCGGTCACGATGTGCTCAAGGACTCGATGTTTCTTGACGGCCTCGAGGATGCCTATGAGCCCGGCAAGCTCATGGGCGTATTTGCCGAGGCGGCGGCCAAGGAATATCGGCTGAGCCGCGAGGCGCAGGATGCCTATGCGGCCGAGTCACTGAGCTGGGCGCAGGCGGCGATCGCCAAGGGCGCTTTCCAGGCCGAAATCGCGCCGGTCGCGGTCGCGACCCGCAAGGGCGTCGAGCAGGTCGCGATCGACGAGCAGCCCGGCAAGGGCTCAGTCGACAAGATCGCGACGCTGAAGCCGGCGTTTGCGCCCGATGGGACGATCACGGCTGCCAACGCCTCTTCGATCTCTGACGGCGCCGCGGCGCTGGTGGTGACGCGGGCCAGCGTCGCACGCCGGCTGGGTGTGTCGCCGCTGGCGCGTATCGTGGCGCACGCTGCGCACGCTCAGCAGCCCGGGTTATTTACCAGTGCGCCGGTGCCGGCCATGCGCAAAGTGCTGGCGCTCGCCGGCTGGTCTGCCGACGCGGTAGGATTGTACGAGGTCAATGAGGCCTTTGCGGTCGTTGCGATGATCGCGATGCGGGAGCTGAACATTCCGCGCAACCGGCTTAACGTCAACGGCGGTGCCTGCGCGCTCGGGCATCCGATCGGCGCCTCCGGCGCGCGCATGCTGGTGACATTGCTGGCGGCGCTCAAGGCTCGCGGCGAAACCCGTGGCGTGGCGAGTCTTTGTATCGGCGGCGGCGAGGCGACCGCGATGGCCGTGGAGTTGCTGTGAGCCGTAAGGACAGCCCGTGAGCGCAGCCCGTCGCGGCCCGCTGCTGATCGATGGTCCACCGCGGCGTCGACGCCGCCCGCTCTTTATGCTGGCCGTGCTCGCGCTCATCGTGTTCATGGGCGGCACGGCAGTGTCGTATTACGTGGACGCGCTGTGGTTCGACTCGCTCGGCTATGCGGCAGTTTTCTGGACGCGCTTTAACCTGCAGACCGGCCTGTTCTGCGCCTTCACGCTGGCCTCTTTTGCCGTGCTGTACGGAGCGGTGCGGCTGTTTAGGCCGGCGCGCTTCGAGGACTGGCTGATCGGGCTCAATCCGGGGCGCGGGCCGGCGCTGAGCGTACCGATTGAACGCATCTTCCGCTGGCTGTCGCTCGGTTTGTCGGCGCTCATTGCGGTGCTGATCGGCATCAGCATGATGAACCGCTGGACGACGCTGGCACTTTACTGGCATGCGCCGGCCACCGCCGCAGCGGCAGATCCGATCTTTGGCCAGTCGCTGGGTTTTTACCTGTTCACGCTGCCGGCCTTGCAACTGCTGTCCGGCTGGCTGCTGACGCTGGCGGTGATTGTCGGCCTGATCGCAGCGCTGTTCCTCGCTGCGGCCGGCGGCGTGCGGGTTCTCGGCCAGTCGCCCGACGGCGTGACCCAGCGGCGCCTGTGGCAAAACCTGTCGATTGCGCTCGCGGTGCTGCTGGCAGTGATCGCGCTGCGCGTGTATTTGGGCCGGTATGAGCGGCTGTTTCAGGACGCCACGATATTCTCCGGCGTCAACTACACCGACGCCCATGTAACGCTGATCGGCCTGCTGCTGGTTTGCGCGGCGCTGCTGGCCGGCGCGGTCCTGGCCGGATTCGGTGCGACGATGACACCGCGTCCGCGCTGGCTGCTGGTGTCTATTGCACCGGCAGTCGGCTGCTACCTCCTGGTCTCGGTGATTGGCTGGTATGTCAGCAACTTCATCGTCAAACCCAATCAGCTGGTGCGCGAGCGCCCGTATATCCAGTACAACATCGAGATGACACGCGCCGCCTATGCGCTCGATCGCATCGAGACCCATCCGTTTCCGGCCGACACCAGCATCGAGGCCATAGACGCGGCCAACAACCAGCCGACGCTGGAAAATATTCGCCTGTGGGACTGGCGCGCGCTGCAGGACACGCTGCGCCAGATTCAGGAAATCCGTACTTACTACGATTTTCCCGACATTGACATCGATCGTTACCAGATCGGTGGTTCGGTCCGGCAGATGATGCTGGCGACGCGGGAGCTCAATATCGACAAGCTCCCCGAAAGCAGCCGCAACTGGATTAATGAGAAGCTGATTTACACGCACGGCTACGGCGTGACGATGAACCCGGTCAACGGCTTTACGCCGGAAGGGCTGCCAACGCTGGTGCTGAGCAACATGCCGATCCAAAGTACGATCCCGGAACTGGCGGTCACGCGTCCGGAGATTTATTTCGGCGAGCTCACCAATACCGACGTGTACGTCAAGACGCGCCAGCAGGAATTCAATTATCCGCAGGGCGATGCCAATAATCTGACAACGTACGAAGGCACCGGCGGCATCCGGCTGGGCGGCTTTCTGCGCCGCACGCTGATCGCATACGATCGCGGCGACCTGACCAAGCTGCCGTTCAGCGACGATGTCTCCACCGACAGCCGGCTGCTGATGCGGCGCAATGTCCGCGAGCGCGTGCAGGCGCTGGCCCCGTTCCTGACGCTGGATCCGGATCCGTACGTGGTGGTCGGCGAGGATGGCAAGATCTACTGGCTGATGGATGGATTTACGACCGCGCTGACCTATCCCTATGCGCGTCGCTATGACCTTGGCGATGATCAGATCAATTACATCCGCAACAGCGTCAAGATTGTGGTGGATGCGTACACGGGCGCGACGACGTTTTACGTATTTGATGCCAAGGATCCGGTCATCGCCGCCTACCGGGGAATATTCCCGAGCCTGTTTGCCGATGCCGCGGCGATGCCGGCCGGCCTGCGCAAGCACGTGCGGTATCCCGAGCTATTGCTGGACGTTCAGGCCGCAGTGTATGGCCTTTATCACATGACCAACCCGGACGTGTTTTACAACCGCGAGGATCTGTGGACCGTGGCCGCCGAAATCGGCTCGGCTGACCAGCGCGCACGCGTCATGGACCCGAATTTCGTGCTGATGACCTTACCCGGTGAATCGGCTACGGAGTTCATCGAGATGCTGCCGTTCACGCCCGCCAACCGCAACAATCTGATCGGCTGGATCGCCGGACGGAGCGATGGCGAGCATTATGGCCAGGCGCTGGTCTATGACTTTCCGAAGACCCGGTTAATCGACGGGCCGCTGCAGATCGAGGCGCGCATCGATCAGAACGCCCAGCTGTCGGGCCAGCTGACATTGTGGAACCAGCAGGGCTCGCACGTGCGGCGCGGCAGCCTGATCGTCATTCCGATCGGGCGCGCGTTGCTGTATGCCGAGCCCATTTATCTGCAGGCCGACCGCAGCCCGATGCCGGAGATGCGCCTGGTGGTGCTGGCGGTCCAGGATCGGCTCGCTTACGGACCGACGTTTGAGGCAGCCATGACGGCGCTGTTCGGTGGCGGCGCCTCCTCCATCAGTGCCCAGCCGTCGGCGGCTGCCACCGCAGGGCATCCCGCGGCTGCACCGGCGGTGACTTCAGGCGCAGAAGATCTGCACGCGCTGATCGCCGATGCGGCCCGCGATTTTGCCGATTATCAGCAGCTGACCGCCTCCGGCAAGCTGAGCGAGGCGGGGCAGAAGCTCGAAGCGCTTAAGGCCAAGCTTGAGGAGCTGCAGCGGCGTGGCCGCTGAGCGCCCCGGCCAGACGGTTGCGGCGGACGACCAGCCGCAGGATTTTTTGTACGAAATTGCCGGGCCGATCAGCTAAAATCTGGGCGCGAGCCAGGCGCGTCGATAACTAAAATCGCTGCCGGTTAAACAGGGGGCCTAAATGCTTAATCGATACTCGTTGGCTGTCTGCGCCGTGCTGGGGCTGGCGGCCGGAACTCAAGTTTTGGCGGCGACCCCGGAATCCGGGGCCGATGCAGTCGTGCGTGAGTTTGTCTACCAGAGCCTGGTGTTGTCGCCGGTCTCGGCCACCAGTGCCGGCTACCACGTGCATAACGGCGTACGCCTGGATCAGCAGTGGGATGATTTCAGTGCGGCCGGCATCATGCAGCAGCGCAAATTCAACCGGCGGCTGACGCACCGGCTCGATGCGCTCAAGGACGCCAAGCTCGATGCCGAGCGCCTCGCGGACCTCGATATCGTCCGCGACAACGTCGGCCTGAATCTGCTGGAGCTCGAGCGTCTGCAAAGCTACCGGCACAACCCGACCGTCTACGTGGAGCTGATCGGCAATGGCCTGTATAACCCGTTCGTGCTGCACTACGCGGCCGCGGAGGTCCGATTTCAGGACATCATTGGCCGCCTGAAGGGCTTGCCCGCGCTGGTGGCGCAGGCCAAGGCCAACCTGGTCGATTCCCCGGAAGTGTGGAACCGGGTCGCGCAGGAAGAGAACGACGGCAACATCGAGTTGGTCGACAAGACGCTGCGTGCCGAGACGCCGGCTGCGCTGCAGGCCGATTACGCGGCGGCCGCCGGCCCGGCGCTGCTGGCGCTGCACGATCTGAACGATTATCTGAAAAACACCTTGTCGCAGAAAACCAGCGACTGGCGTCTCGGCAAAGACAACTACGCGAGCAAATGTGCTCTGGTGCTGGACACCGGTCGTACGCCGGAGCAGATACTTAAGGACGCGGAGGCCGATCTGCAGGCCACGCGGGCGGAAATGGTGCGCCTGGCCGCGCCGCGCAGTGTCGAGGAGGCGCTGGCAGCGGTCGCGAGCCATCACGCAACGCCCGACACCTACATGGCCGAAGCGCAAAAGACGCTGACTGAGGCCACGGACTTCGTCCGGCAAAAGGATCTGCTGACGCTGCCAAAGGGCGACAATCTTAAAGTCGTCGAGACGCCGCCGTTCATGCGCGGCATCTATGCGGTGGCTGGCTTTAACGCCGCCCCGGCGCTCGAGCCGCAGCTCGGGGCGTTTTACTGGGTAACGCCGATCCCGAAGGACTGGCCGCAGGATCGGATCGACTCGAAGCTGCGCGAATACAACAGCTACACGATGCAGCAGCTGACGATTCATGAGGCGATGCCTGGGCACTACGTGCAGCTTGAGTATGCCAACCGGCTGCAGCCGCTGGCGCGACGGGTGTTGCGCGAGTTCTGGGGCAATGGCGCCTATATCGAGGGCTGGGCCGTCTACGCACAGGAAATGGTCACTGATGAGGGTTACCTGAATAATGATCCTGCCATGCGCCTGGCGTGGTTAAAGCAGCTGTTGCGCGCGACGGCCAACACGATCCTCGACGTCCGCCTGCAGACCATGGGCATGACCGACCAGCAGGCGCTCGACCTGATGATGAAGGATACCTACCAGGAAAAAGAGGAAGCCACTGCCAAGCTGCAGCGCGCGCAGCTCTCATCCTGCCAGCTGGACTTTTATTACTCAGGCTGGAAGGCCTGGAAAGCCATCCGCGCCCGCTATCAGCAGCTGCACCCGAAGGATTACTCGTTGCGCAAATTCCATGAAAGCGCGCTGAATGAAAGCGCCGTGCCGCTTACGGTATTGGATCGTCTGCTCAACGGGCCCGCGCCCTGAGGGAAGTGGCTGGGCGAAAAGGTCCTTGGACGTGCGCAGGCAGAGCAAGTTCGTCGAGCGAGCGGTGCGGCCCGACTTACTCACTCGGGGCGAGGCGGCACGAGGTGCGGAATGGTGATCGGGGCAGCCATCGCGGGGCATGCCTCGGAACAATCGCAAGGCGCTGTCGGCCTCCGGAGCCCATGCGCGCAACACGGCAACGGATGATCTTTGCTCAGCAAGCCGGCGCCAGACGCTCTGGCTGGTGAAGTGAACTGCAATGCTACTGGATTTTGAAATGACACCGACCAGGACTTAAGCTTGGGTTACGAGAATTCGGGGGCAGCATGGAAATGAATAAGTCCGCACTTGCTAACCTAGAAGCTGAAGTGGCAGCCTCATTGCACGCGCACTGGCAGTCGTTTCTGGCTGAGGGCGTCATTCTGCTGATCCTCGGTGTCGTGGCCGTGGTGCTACCTTTGCTCGCCACGATCGCGATGGAAATCATTGTCGGCTGGCTTTTTCTCATCAGTGGAATCATCGGCCTGGTCATGACGCTTCGCATGCGCCACGCGCCGGGTTTCTGGTGGTCGCTGCTTTCGGGCATTCTTGGAATAGTTGTTGGCGCGATCCTGCTTTGGTGGCCGCTGCGGGGTGCCCTGACGCTCACGATCGTGCTGACCGTGTTTTTCATAGCCGAAGGTATCGCTTCGATCATGTATGCGCTGGAGCACAAGCGCGAGCTTTCCGGGCGCTGGGGCCTGATGCTCTTTAGCGGCATCACCGATCTGATCTTGGCTGGCCTCATCTACCTCGGACTACCCGGCTCGGCCGCGTGGGCGATCGGCCTGCTGGTGGGCATCAATCTAGTCTTCGGCGGTGCGGCATTGATCGCCATGGCGCTGGCTGCCCGCACAAATGCGCCAGCGGCCCGCGCCCCGACGCACTGACGGCAATCGGCGCCACTAGTCTTGGCGATCGCGTGGAACCAGGCTCCGGCAACCAGAGCCTCATTATTTCTTTAACCCATTGATTTTGTGGATGGATTGTCGCTATCCAAGCCGCTAATCGGCCCCAGGCGCCGGTCGCCTGTGCGCTTGACAAGCCCATAGATATGTAGGACTGTATGCATAAGCTAATACAGTACTACAGCATGCTGAGCAACATCCAGATTCAGAACAACGGCATTCCGATCTATGTCCAGATCCGCGAGCAGCTGCTGGGAGCGATCGGTGCCGGAGTGCTGCGTCCGGGCGAGCAGTTGCCGACGATGCGACAGGTGGCGGTCACGTTGAAGATTGATCTGAACACGGTTCGCCACGCTTATGAGGAACTTGAACAGGCCGGCGCGATTGTCATCCGGCGTGCCCGCGGTACTTTCGTGGCCGATCATCCGCCACCGCTGGATCCGGCCAAGCAGGCACAGCGTCTGGAGAGCTTTGCCCAGCAGGTGGTGGCCACCGCCAGGGCTGCGGGTATCGAGCCGCGCGATGTCGCACAGTGGATCACGAATATTGCTAATAGATAAGGATGCTCCGTCATGAACAATATCCGCGTCAACGCCCCCGCCAGGGTGCTGTCCATCATCCTGATCGTCTCCGCCGTACTGCTGTACCGCTACCAGCCGGACCTCGGCATCGTGCCGCCGTGGCTGCTGCCGGCGCTGCTGATACTGGTCGCGGTGCTGGTGCCGCTGTCGCTGCTGATGGCCCAGCAATGGGAAAAGGCGGTAGTGCTGCGCCTCGGTAAATTGCATGCGATCCGCGGCCCGGGCCTGTTCGTCGTCATCCCCATCGTCGATACCGTGACCGTGTGGATCGATCAGCGTATTCAGACCACGGAATTTAATGCCGAGCAGGCGCTGACCCGCGATACCGTTCCGGCCAACATCGATGCGATTCTTTTCTGGCAGGTGCATGACCCGGAGCGCGCGGCGCTGGAGATCACCGATTATCGCCAGGCCATCCTGCGCGTAGCGCAGACCTCGCTCCGTGAAATGATCGGCTCCTCACCGCTCAGCGCGCTGCTGGCCGAACGAAAAATCGCCGACCAGCAGCTGAAGGAGGAAATTGGCCGCAAGACCGCCGACTGGGGCGTGGCGGTGATATCGGTCGAGATCCGCGACGTGGCCATCCCGGCGCAGTTGCAGGATGCGATGAGCCGCCAGGCGCAGGCCGAGCGGGAAAAAGCCGCGCGGGTGATACTGGCTTCGGCCGAGCAGGACATTGCGCAGCGGTTCCTGGATGCGGCCAATATCTATGCGCAAAATCCCGCCGCCTTGCAGCTGCGCGCAATGAACATCATTTATGAGACCACCAAGGAGCGCGGCGCAACCATCCTGATTCCGACCGCGATGGTCGATAGCATGAATGCCGGCAACATTATGGGCGTCGCTGCATTCGCAGCTCAGGTGCCGCCAGCAGCGCCCGTCGCGCCGGCTCCGGCCCCGGCGCCGTCGGCGGCGCCACCGCGCGGGATTTAGGCTGCGGTCACCAGCACTGTGCGCTCAATGCCGGTCCATGAATTGTCCGGCGCCATGCGGTAATCGAAGCGAAGGGTCTGGCCGGGGCGCAGCCCGGCCAGACTGAATTCGGCGGCGTGCAGTCCGAGTCCGGTATCGCGGGTCGGGAGCGGCGGTCCGAAAGCGGCGCTGTCGATTCGGGCGCGGATGGCGCCGCTCGCGCGCAGACACACGCGCAGCCGCGCGTTTGCCGGGGCGCTGATAATGGGTGCGTGCTCGCACCAGCAGACCACGGATATTTTCGGCGCCCGACCCTGGTAGCGGCGCCAGACCGCCTCAGGACGATCGGCCGCGTAGCCACGGTGCAATGAAGCGGCCAGCTGAATGAACTCGGCGTGCGCCCAGGCGAGCGGTGTTGCCGAGCCAGTGGGCTTGCCTCGGCGCAGCAGGCGAGCGGGAATATCCTCGGCGTCCCATACCTGCTCGGGAATCATGCCACCGGTCGATGCGGCGGCCGCCATGGACCGCAGGTACGGCAAGGCATCCTCGCCGCGGATCAGCGCGTAATGGCCGCGCTCGCCGCTGAGCAGCGGCCACGGCCTGCCGCGGCCGGTGCCGTCAAAGGGCGAGCCGTCCTCGTGCTCGCCATAGCCGTCGTCGGTATACCGGTGCCAGCCGGGACCGGCTGGCGTGTCGTCGCGCAGCAGCGCGTCCACCAATCTGACGCTGCCGGTGATGACGGCATCATCGGCCGAACGCAGGCCAAGGCGAACCAGGTGCAGAAAATCGACACCGATCTGTTCGGCCGCGGGCACGCTGTGCTCCGGCCACCAGTTGCGTATCGGAATCGGCCGCGACATCGCGGCCGGGTCCGTAAGAATGTCCGCCGGGGCGGCGCGCACGTAATACCGTGAAACGCCGTGGCTCAGGCCGAACGGGGTGTCCCGCACGCTGATCCAGTCCTCAATCTTGGCGTTCCAGAAATCGGCTAACTCCAGCGCGAAAGTGCGGGCCGGCTCATCGAGAAACTCGGCGCCCGCGACCAGCGCGACGATGCAGATGGTGAGCGTAAATGCGTTCAGGCCGGCGTCCTCTTCCCAGCGGTCCTGGGGACTGGCAGGCCCGGTGCCGGCGACAAAGGTCAGCGCCCGGCGGATCATGTCCGCGGCCTCGATGCCGCCTAACTGATCGCGGCTGGCGAGCGCGGCGGCCAGCAGCACCGGAAATACCGCTTCATCGATCTGCACGCCTTTCCAGAACGGCTTGCCGCCGAGCCACTGGTTCTGGTTCCAGTGACCGTCGGTGTGTTGCGTGGCGATCAGATACTGCAGGATTTCCCGGGGCTCTTCGGTGCTGCCCAATTCGAGCAGCGCCAGGGCGCACTTGACCAGATCGCGCGGCCACACCAGGTGATAGCCGCCGAGATCGTCACGGGAATTTCCCCAGGGCACGCTCAGGCTCGCGACCATGGAGCCTGGATAAATCTTGTCCTGATGCACCCGCAGCACCATCGCCGACAGGAAAAACTGCTCGGTCAGGTCGGGCGGCAGACCCAGGGATTTAACCGTTTGGCGGGTAGAGGCCTCATGCCAGGCATGCCACATGCGAAGCTGCCGCTGCCAGCTGATCTCGAACGGCTCCATCAGCGCTGAGACCGCCAATGTTGCCGCGGAACCAAGACCGGCGGCGAAGCCAAGAGCGATCACCGCCTGGCGCGGCAGCTCGCCCAACAGTGCGACATTGCCCGGGCCGGCCGCGGCGTACTCCCAGGTCATCGAGCCGTTATGCGAAAAATCCTGCCAGCCGTCGCTGGCTCCGACAAAGCCGGCGCTGATTCGGCCCCAGGCGTCGCGTTGCGTGGCATCGACCGCGGCGAGCGCGAGCGAGAACGGTCCCTGCTTGGCCCAGAGCATCTTGCGCCCATGATGGACACCGGTCTCGGCGTGATTGTCGCGGCCAGTACCCCCAAGGTGAGGTGCGAGCAGGGCATAGGGCCGCAATGAGGCATCCCCGGTCAGTGTTACTTCCACCAACAGCACATCGCGATGCGAACACGGCACGACGCGCAGCACGAGGCGGAAGCGCTCGTGCTCATGCACGATACAGACGGCCGGCACGCCGGCAGCGGTAGATTCAAGGTGATAAGAAGCCAGTCGTTTGACTTCAACCCAGAAGCCGCGGCCGTCAGCGACGATGAACCCAAGGTCGCGGATCTGCGGGATGTCCGCCCGCGGGTAATACACCTCATTGATGATGCCGCCGCCGATCGTGAACCAAAGGCGCGATGGACCGAGCGAGCAGCCGACCATGTCCTTGGTGCCGTTACTCCAGGTCGGTCCGATGCCGGGCGACCCGGGAGCAATGGCGGCGGCAACGTTCTCAGCCGGCACGGGAATTTCGAGCGCCGCCAGTGGGCACATTCGTTACGTTCGCTGCAGGAATCTTGGCCATGGCGGACTCAGGCGTCGTCCCGGATGATTTCGGCTTCGCCTTCGATTTCGACCGGAATATTAAACGGCAGTTCCGCCATGCCGACCGCGCTGCGACTGTGCGCGCCGGCCTCCGGACCGTACAGTTCGAGGATCAAGTCGGAAAATCCGTTGATGACGTTCGGCTGCTGATTGAAGCCAGGTGCCGAGTTGACCATGCCAAACACGCGCGTCCAGGCCGACACCCGATCCAAATCACCGAGCGCGCGCTTAAGGCTGCCGAGAATCGCCAGGGCCGTGAGCCGGGCAGCCTGGTAGCCCTGCTCGAGCGACAGCTCGCGACCGAGCTTGCCACGCGGCTCGGCGATCGAGCCGTCGGGCCGCTGCGGCCCGTGACCGGAAATCATTGCGCGGCTGCCGACTATGCGGACAAAATTGAACGGCAGCACCAGGCCCGGCGGTGGCTGCAAGGGCGGTGGCAGGGCGAGCCCAAGCGCTTGCAGCCGATCTTCAACCTTTGACATTCGCAACCTCTTGAGTCTGAATCAGAGCGCATCCCGGGCGGCCGACCACTATACCGTTTGGCTTCCGGGTTTCTGTTCGCCAGCGTCCGGACTGATGATGCCGAACCGCGCCGGTATCCGGGCATAAAAAACCCGGATCTTCTCGGCTTCGATCAGCTCAAGCAGGTGATTGGCTTCATCTTCAGTAACGATGAATTCAACCTCGACGGTCAGGCTGCCGGCCAGTTCGAAGAAATGCGCCTCGTGCAGCACGTGGTGCCGGCCAAATCCGGCCATGGCGCGAAACGCCGAGCCACCGTGAATACCGATCTTGTTGGCCTGGGTGAGGAGCCATTCCCAGAGCAACACGTGGTGGTGTCGCTGATTTTCATGCACGTAGAAGCGCAGAAATGAACCATCCATGAGATGCTCTCCTGGTTAATAGCTCTGTCGACTTGGTATGACACCGCGCACGCCGCCGCGCGGCTGCTCGACGTCGCCATGGTAGCGGGGAATCAAATGCAGGTGAACGTGGCCAATGGTCTGGCCGGCGGCCACTCCCACATTGACGCCTAGGTTGTAGCCGTCAGGATGAAACTCGCGCTCGAGCAACGAGCGGGCCTCATCGAGCAGCGCGAGCATGGCCGACCGCTCCGCTGCGGAAGTCCGGAAGAAGTCCGCCTCGTGGCGCAGCGGGATAACCAGCATGTGCCCGCGGGTCACCGGATTAAGGTCGTAGCGCGCGTAAGCGCTGGCATGACGCAGTACCGCCCCTGTCGTTACGCAAAACGGGCAGGGCGGCGATTCCGGTGACGGCACAGCCGTCATGCGTTTGCCGGTAACGGCCAACCGGGCGCGCAAACTGATTGCGACAGTGCGAGCTGTTGCGTGCAGTGCATTTTATCGCCTACCTTTTTTCATTCAGCCGGCTCATCGGAAGGCTGACCGTCTAATGCCGATGTAAATAGCGAAACTGGCCGCGATCGATGTTCCCAGCACAATGGCTGCGGCTTGTCTGAAGGTTTCAACGGGATAGAGGCCACTCATGACCATGGCAATGCGCCCGAGTATGACGACAGCAAGAAGCGCGATGGCCAATATCGCCATATGCCGGTTCACAGTGAAAATGAGAAAGCCTGCTGCGGCATAGAGAGCGCCGATAATCGCACCAAGATAAGCAGCGGTCGCACCCTGCGCGGTATGAAGACCGAAGAAATTGTGGGTGAAACCCGTAATAATCTCTGCCAATCCAAAGACAATCATGAGCGACGCAATGATAGTAACGTCCAGTAAGCGGCGCTGGTCCATAACAGTTTGATCCGTTCAAAAATTCGACCGGCAGTGGTGCTCCAGCTTACAGTCAATTTCAAACAGAGACACTACCCCACGCTGCAATGCGTGGCCAACGGACGCCGCGGCATAGCATCGGGCTGCAGCGCGGCGAAGATTGTGTAACGCAACCACGCAGCCCGGTCATGGACTCATCCTTGCCCGAAGCGTACCATTTTGAAATCCGTCTGCACTGCGCCACGCACCGGCGGTTCGACGCTTTGTATCAGGTGGCGCCGGTCGAGCGCAGCGGCACGTAACTCGCAGTGAACCGAAATGGAAAACGCCAAAGTTGAATTTGCGATCCTCGGCGCCGGTGCCTTGGGCTCCATCGTCGGCGCGCATCTGGCGCGCGCCGGCCACTCGGTGCTGATGCTGGCGCGCGGCCGACGCGTACAGCAGATTGAGCAATCGGGACTGCGCATCAAGGGGCTGGCGGATTTCTCGCAATCCGTCGCGGTAACCGGCGATCCCTCGCAGCTGAAGCAGGCCGACGTCCTGATCGTGGCGGTCAAGACGCATGGCACTGAAGCTGCCCTTGAGCCGATACGCGGTGCGCAGATCGGTGTGGCATTTTCCATTCAGAATGGCCTGATGAAAGACGAGCAGCTCGCTGCGGCGCTGGGGCCGGAGCGGGTGCTCGGCGCGCTCGCGAATACCAGCGGCGAGTTGCTGGCGAGCGGCGAGGCGCTGTTTACCCGTAACGAGCAAATCTGTGTGGGGGAGTTGGCCGGCGGTGACAGCCCCCGGGCGCAGAAAATTGCCGGAGCCATGGATGCGGCGGGCGTACGCACCAGCGCGGTGCCAAACATTCAGAGCCTCGAGTGGTCCAAGTTTGCCGCCTGGGTGGGATTGATGGCGCTGTCCGTGACGACGCGCGCCGAGACCTGGAGATACCTGGTTGATAAGGATGCGGCACTGGTGCTCGCCCGCCTGGTGCGGGAAGTAGGGCGCCTGGCAACAGCCTCAAAGGTCACGGTTTCTGATCAGTCCACGCTGCCGGTGGCGTCGATCTGCAGCCAAGCAGAGGCCGATGCAGTCGCGACGATTCAGGCTCTTGGTCAGCAGCTTAAAATCAAGGCCCCACAGCATCGCATGTCGACTTTGCAGGATTTGGAAGCCGGGCGCCCGCTGGAAGTTGAAGAGACCTTAGGTTATGCCGTGCGCAAAGCGGCGCAGCTGAAGCTGCCATTGCCGCTGCTCGAGTCCTTTTATCCGCTGATTGCCGGCATCGACCGCATGCGCCGGTAGCCGGCAAAAGGTGGCCGTCTTAAGGCTGCGCGGGGGCGAATGCCAGTACATTGCCGGTGTAAGTCTCAATGACTTCGCTGATCGGGATCCCGTCCGGCAGCAGTAGCAACGCTCGATGTTCAAGCACCTGCGCCGGCGGGTTCAGAGCTTCAGCGCTCGTCCCCGTCGCAACCGACTGCAGCTCCCAACCGTCCGGGAGCGGATGCCACAGCAGCCGCGCGCCGATCGTGTGGCGCTGGAAATGCAGCGCCTGCGTGACTTTGCCGAACGGCGTGTCGGTGGCATTGAGCTGTTGATTCATTGCCGCGGTCAGGCGCGACGGCACGTACCAGTTTTCCGCCTCGGAGAGCACGACGGCACCGCAACGCAATTTTACGTGGCGGTAACGCACGGCCTGAGTAGGCGTGACGCGCAGCTCCTGTCGCTGCTTAGCCGTAGGTGGCTGATCAGCGCTCGGCAATCTTTCGGCGGTGATCCGTGCCGGATCGGCCAGATGGTGCGCCGCGCACCATTGCTCAAGCGTTGCTGTGGCGCTGTCGTGGCTCAAAAGTTCCGCGTTGAGTGTCTGCAACAACGCCAAGGCCTCAAGGCGCGCCACGAAGTCGTCTTTCGAGGTTGCTGATCCCTCGCCCGCGCCGCTCAGCGCCGCGACCAGCAGCAGGCCGCATCCGCTCATGCATGTCAATTCGAAACGGGTGGGCATCGATTGCCTCCTTCTATGGGGCCCTGCCGCAAGCTATAGGCGAGGCCTGCCGGGTGTGCGAGGATACCAGCCTCGTCGGGGCACGAAATTACGATGACGAAACTGGTAGGAATTTCGGGCAGCCTGCGGCGCGCGTCGTATAACACCGCGTTGCTGCGCGCGGCCGCCACGATGTTGCCCGCGGACGTGACGCTCGAGCAATACACATTGCACGGCATACCCCTGTATGACGGTGACGTCGAAGCGAGCGAAGGCATTCCGGCCGCGGTCGCCACGCTCAAAGACGCCATAGCCGGCGCCGACGGTGTGCTGCTGGTGACGCCTGAATACAACAACAGTGTCCCCGGTGTGTTCAAAAATGCCATTGACTGGCTGTCGCGACCGCCCGCGGACGTCAAGCGGGTATTCCGGGACCGGCCGGTTGCATTGCTCGGAGCATCGCCGGGCAACTTCGGCACAACACTGAGCCAGACCGCCTGGCTCCCTGTGCTGCGGACGCTCGGTACGCGGCCATGGTTCGGTGCCAAGATGCTGGTGTCGCACGCCCAGAGTGTGTTTGCCGCCGACGGCACCCTTCAGGATCCGGCGGTGCGCGAGCAGCTGCGCCTGTATCTGGCCGGCTTTGTCGATAGTTTGCGCGCCTGAGAGCCTGACAGGTCAGGGGCTTTCGTCCCGGAGCTGCGCCCGTGCGTAGGCCGGTCGCGCAACGATGCGCTTGACGTATTCGTCTATGGCGGCAGATTTCGGAATGGCCGGACTTTGCGCAAATAGCGCGAACGTCGTTCCATACAACACATCCGCAGCGCTGAACCGGCCGCCGAGCAGATAGGGCCCCACGGCAAGCGCTCTGCCGATCACCGCCACCGCCTCTTCCACCGGAACCCAGCCCGCCGTACCGCGTGGCACTTCCCAGTTCATGAACTTCGACATGAGCGCCGGTTCCAGCACCCCGGAGTAGAAGCTGAGCCAGGACAGATAGGCGCCGCGCCCAGTGTCGCCGACACGCGGCCCGAGGCCGTTTTGCGGAAATTTATCGGTCAGATAAAGCGCAATGGCGGGCGACTCGAAGACCGTGACCCCATCGTCAGAAATCGCCGGGACTTTACCCAGGGGATGAGGATTGGCCGGATCCGCCTTGCCGGTGCCATCGCGAGTCCTGGTCGTAACCCGCTTGATCTCGTAGCGGACCGCCAGTTCCTCCAGCAGGAATATGAAGCGGGTCGATCGGCTCTTGGCATGATGAAACAGCGTAATCATAAAAATCCTCTGCTCGCCCAATAGTTGGGTCGGATTGTGCCACGATCGCGGCACGATTCAGAATCGGCGCGAAGCATCGCGCCGCGCTGGTGCCGGCTGGCCGCTGATCGCCGGGTTCCGCGACTTCTGTCCCGTCGCGGGACCGGCCGCACGCGGCGCGCCAGTCAATCTGGTGCGCGGAAAGCTTTGCATCTAGTATTTCAATTGAAAGGCGAAGTTTTCTGGCGTAAGGATAAATCCATGACTGAAGACTCGGCGCAGGCGACAGCGGATCGGGTGCGCGATGAAATGTTCGCCCGTGACCGCGCATCCCGTGACCTCGGCATGCGGGTGCTTGAATTGACGCCCGGCGTTGCAACGCTGTCGATGACCGTGCGCGAAGACATGCTGAACGGTCATCGGATCTGCCATGGCGGGCTGATCGCGGCGCTGGCCGATTCCGCCTTCGCTTTTGCCTGCAATTCGGGCAATGAAATGACGGTGGCGTCGGGGTTCAGCATTGAATTCTGCGCCCCGGCAAGCTTGGGGGATGTGCTCACGGTCCGGTGCGCCGAGCTGTCGAGGGGCAAACGCACGGGCGTTTACGACGCGGAAATTGTCAACCAGCGGGGTGAGCGCATCGCGTTGTTCCGCGGCCGATCGTATGCGCTGAAGGGACGGGCGGTGGTGGCGCGCTAAAATGCGCGCCGCTACGCGCAGTAGCCAGGCCGGCAACGGGGGAGGCATGAATCGGCGCGTCAATAATGGGTTGCGCCGGCTATTTATCGAGCGCTAAATGAGCCAACGGCAGGCGCGCCGAGCGCTTGATGGTTTCAAGGACAATGCTTGAATGCAGGTCGCGCACACCGGGGATCTTCAGCAGTTTTTTCAGGACGACGGAGCTGAGCGTTTCGAGATCCGGCACGGCGACATAGACCAAGAAGTCCGATTCGCCGGTAGTCGCAAAGCAGGCGATCACCTCTTCGAGTTTGGCGAGTTCGCGTTCGAAGGCGGTCACGATCTCATCGGCGTGCTGTTGCAGTTTCACCTGGATGAAGGCCTGGACGTTGAGCCCGAGCCGCGCCGGATTGACGATCGCGGCGTAGCCTTCAATCACGCCGCTTTGCTCCAGCTGACGAATGCGCCGCGCACAGGGCGTCGGCGACAGGCCGATGCTCTGCGCGAGATTGACGACCGAGAGGCGCCCGTCAGCCTGCAACGCGGACAGGATGCGGGCGTCGGCGCGGTCCAGTTTCATTTTTGAGCTCCCTTGTGGCATCTTTTTAGAGAATATCACTAAAAATAGCTCATTATGGCGTGAAATATGGTGTTAAATGCTACGAATCCGGGAATAAGCTCCCACGGGGCCAATCCGAGCTCGGAACCACCGGCAAATCATTAAATGAGTGCCCAAATCCCGGCTGTCCGCCCGCCTGCCCAAGTTGCCGATATCGACTGGCAGCGGGTGGCGGAACGCTCGTTGCGCTCGCGTGCCCTGGATGATCTGGAGGAATCGCGCCTGGTGCCGGTGCGCAAGGTGCTTTACTACTTTTCGGCGCGCGGCCACGAAGTCACCCAAGCGCTGCTCGCCTGCCAACTGAACGGCAGGCGCGACGGGCTCAGCCTTTACTACCGTTCCCGCCCACTGATGCTGGCGCTCGGACTGACCCTTGAGCAGGCGCTGGCCGGGACCATGATGCGTACCGGCAGCAGCAGCGAAGGGCGCGATATCGGCGTGGTATTCAACCGTCCGCTTACGGAAGGACCCTGCGTACTGCCGGCCTGCGGCGGCGTGGGTACGCAATACACACCGGCCGTGGGCTGGGCACAGGCGATCCGCTATCACACCGAGACCTTGGGCGATGCGCGCTTCGCCGGCAGCATCGCTGTGGCGATGGGTGGCGAGGCCTCTACCGCCACCAACGGCTTCTGGTCGGCGCTGAATATCGCGACCACACTTCGGCTGCCGCTGCTGTTTTATATTGAAGACAACGGCTACGGCATTTCCGTCCGCTCAGAGCTGCAGACGCCAGGCGGCAATATCGCCAGGAACTTGTCTGGCTTTCGCAACCTGCAGCTGTTCGACGGCGATGGCTCAGTTCCGCGGGCGGCCGCGGCGCTGATCGCCGAGGCGGTCAGCACGGTTCGCTCGGGATCCGGGCCCGCGCTGCTGCGGCTGACCGTGCCGCGATTGTCCGGCCATTCCGGCCAAGACACCCAGACTTATAAATCCGCGGCCGAACTCGCCGCGGAGCGCGCGCGCGACCCAATCCACAAATTGCGGGAGTTGCTGGTGCCCGGCGCGCTGCAGGCTGATGAGTGGACGCGGCTCGATGCGCGGGTTCGCGGCGAGGTCGAAGCGGCCTTTATGCGCGCCGACAAGCTGGCGCAGCCTGACCCGGCCCGCGCCACGCGTTACGTATTTTCCGAGCAGGCCGCGGACGGTTCGGCCGAACTGCAGAGCCAGGGCGGCCTATGGGCCTCTGGCCATCGTATGAAGGATGGCGAGACGTTGGCGCGTCATGACGGGCCGCGCATTAACATGCTGACGGCCATCCGGCGCACGCTGGAGCATGAACTGGCGGTTAATCCGCGTGTCGTCATCTTCGGCGAGGACGTCGGGCGCAAGGGCGGAGTGCACGCCGCGACCCTGGGTCTGCAGGAGAAGTTTGGCGAGGCGCGGGTCTTCGACACGAGCCTATCGGAGGAAGGCATCATTGGCCGGGCCGTCGGTATGGCCGCTGCGGGGCTGATGCCAGTGCCGGAACTGCAGTTTCGCAAATACGCCGAGCCTGCCACTGAGCAGCTCAATGATTGCGGCACGATCCGCTGGCGTACCGCGAACCGGTTTGCCGCGCCGATGGTGGTGCGCGTGCCGGGCGGCTACTTTAAATGCGGCGATCCGTGGCATAGCCAGAGCAACGAGGTGCAGTTCGCTCACGCCATTGGCTGGCGGCTGGCCATGCCTTCTAACGCCGAGGATGCGGTGGGGCTGCTGCGCTCGGCGCTACGCGGCAACGACCCGACAATATTCTTCGAGCATCGGGCGATGCTCGATGGTGCCTGGGCGCGGCGACCTTATCCGGGCGATGAATTTATCGTGCCGTTCGGTGTGGCGCAGCAGCTGCGCGCCGGCGAGGAGCTGACGGTAGTCACGTGGGGTGCGATGGTCGAACGCTGTGAGCAGGCGGCAGCGGAATCCCAGGTGGATGTCGAGCTGCTCGATCTGCGCACTGTGGTGCCCTGGGATCGCGCCGCGGTGTTGCGATCTGTGGCAAAAACCGGTCGCTGTCTCATCGTGCATGAGGACACGATCACGGCCGGCTTTGGTGCCGAAATCGCCGCCGTCCTGGCCCAGCAAGCCTTCGGTTCCTTGCAGGCGCCGATCGAACGTGTGGCAATGCCGGATGTCCCCAGTCCCCACAATCCCGGGCTGCTCGAGGCGGTGCTGCCGTCGGTACCCGGAATTGTTGCGGCCATGCGCCGCGTGGCGAGCTATTGAGCCATGAACCAGCTGGTGGATGTGTTGCTGCCGAGCGATGAGGCCGAAGGGACCCGCGGCCAAGTGCTCAAGTGGCACAAAGCCGTTGGCGACCGCGTCGTCGTCAACGAGCCACTGCTCGAAATCGAGACCGATAAGGTCACCGTCGAGATCCCGTCCCCGTGCAGCGGCACGTTGCACGAGATTCTGCAGGCCGAACAGTCCGAAGTGGCATCCGGTGCCGTGTTGGCGCGTATCGCTAGCGGCGAGGGGGCGGCACGGTCTGCTGCGGCAGTGAGCGCTGCGCCGCTGCCGCCGGCGGCGCGCCCGGCAGCGACTGAAGCGCGGCAGGTCACGAAGCCACCCGGCGCCGGGGCCTTAAGTCCGGCCGTGCGGCGGCTGCTGGCAGAACGCGGGCTCGAGCCCGCGGATGTCCGCGGCAGTGGCGAAGGCGGCAAGATCACGCTGGACGATGTTTTGCAGCACGCCGCGCGCGCGCCGCGCGATGCCGCCGCGGCACCGGCCTTGAGCCACCCGGCTGCAGCACCAACGGCCTCAGCAACGGCCGGGCGCATGGCACCGCATACGCGGATGCGCCGGCTCATCGCCGAACATATGGTCGAGAGCGTGCACACGGCGCCGCACGTGACCACTCTCTTCGAAACCGATCTTACAGCGGTGCTCGCGCATCGCGCTCAGCACCAGGCAGATTTTAAGCGACGCGGCGCGCCGCTGACGCTGACCGCGTATTTTCTTGCCGCCTGCGTTGATGGCTTGCGGGCGGTGCCGGAACTGAACAGTCGCTGGACGCGGGATGCGCTCGAGGTTTTTGATCGCATCGACATTGGGGTCGCAACAGCGCTGGCCGACGGCGGCCTCGTGGTGCCGGTGCTGCGCGACGTCCCGGGTCTTGATCTTTTCGGCATCGCGCGTGGGCTCGCTGATTTGGTCACGCGCGCGCGGGAGGAACGGCTCCTGCCGGCCGACCTGCGCGGCGGCACTTTCACGATTTCCAATCACGGCGTGAGCGGCAGCCTGCTCGCCGCGCCGATTGTGATCAACCAGCCGCAGTCCGGCATTTTGGGTATCGGCAAGCTTGAGAAGCGGGTTGTGGTGCTTGAGCAGGGCGGCCAGGAGCAGATTGCGATTCGGCCACGCTGTTACGTGACCCTGACCATTGATCACCGGGTGCTGGACGGACAACGCGCCAATCAGTTTCTTCAGGTGCTGACGCAGCGGCTGGAAAAGTGGAGCGGCTGAGGCTTTGGCCTTATTTGTGTCACGATTAGCAGGAATTTCAGACGCCCGGCCGACGGAGAGGTAGATGTACACACAAGGCCTTGATGCCCCTGGTTCCAAGAGCACGCCGGCAGGCAATGCCGCGACGCAACGTCTGGAGGCGAAATTTCAGGCGCGGATCGATGCCGAGGAGAAGATCGAGCCGAAGGACTGGATGCCGGATGCTTACCGGCAGACCCTGATCCGGCAGATCTCGCAGCACGCGCATTCTGAGATCGTCGGCATGCTGCCGGAGGGCAACTGGATCACGCGGGCGCCGTCGCTGCTGCGCAAGACCATTCTGATTGCCAAAGTACAGGATGAGGGCGGGCATGGCGCTTACCTGTATAGCGCGGCCGAAACCCTCGGCGTATCGCGCGAGCAGCTGATCGAGCAGCTGCTTTCCGGCAAGGCGAAATACTCCAGCATTTTCAATTATCCGACGCCAACCTGGGCCGATGTCGGGGCCATCGGCTGGCTGGTGGACGGCGCGGCCATCATGAACCAGATCCCGCTGTGCCGCTGCTCCTATGGCCCTTATGCGCGTGCCATGATCCGCGTCTGCAAGGAAGAGAGTTTCCACCAGCGTCAGGGATACGACATCATGCTGCGCCTGGCGCGCGGCACGGCGCAGCAAAAGCAGATGGCCCAGGGAGCGCTCAATCGCTGGTGGTGGCCGTCGCTGATGATGTTCGGCCCCTCCGACGTCGATTCTCCGCACAGCGCCCAGTCGATGCGCTGGAAGATCAAGCGCTTCTCCAACGATGAGCTACGACAGAAGTTTGTCGACTTTACTGTGCCGCAGGCCGAATTCCTGGGTCTGACAGTGCCGGACGCACAGCTGCAGTTTGACAGCGCGACGCAGCACTATCGTTTTGGCGCGATCGACTGGGCGGAGTTCGAGCAGGTCCTCAAGGGCCACGGCCCATGCAATCGCGAGCGTCTGGCCGCACGACGTGACGCCCATGAATCCGGGCGATGGGTTCGGGAGGCCGCAGTGGCCTACGCCGAGAAGCAGCGCTGTCGCCTGAGTGACCGGGCGGCCTGAACGCTGGTACCGATTGATCAGATCCTTTGGAGTTTAGCCATGCAATCAGCCAAAGAGTGGCCGCTTTTCGAGATTTTTATCCGCGCCCGGTCTGGCATCGACCATAGGCATGTGGGCAGCGTGCATGCCTCGGACGCCCAGCAGGCGCTCGAGCACGCTCGCGATGTCTACACGCGAAGGCTCGAAGGGGTCAGCATCTGGGTGGTCCGCTCGAGTGACATCGTAGCCTCGGATCCTGCCGATGCCGAGGAACTGTTCGAACCGGCGCGCGATAAGATTTATCGGCACCCGACTTTTTATGACATTCCGGAAGAGGTCAAGACATTGTGAGTGAGCTGGCCGGGACAACGAGCACCGTCGGGTCGGATGCGCCAACGGAACCAAGATTCCGTTATGTGCTGCGCCTGGCCGACACCAGTCTGATTCTCGCGCAGCGGCTGGGTGAATGGATTGGCAAAGCGCCGGCACTCGAGGAGGAACTGGGACTTGCCAACACGGCGCTGGACCTGCTTGGGCAGGCGCGGCTGTTTCTGAGTTACGCCACCGAGCTGGAAGGTCGCGGCCGGAGCGAAGATGAGCTTGCGTTCCTGCGCGATCAATCCGCGTATCTGAATTTTGCCCTGGTCGAGCAACCGAACGGGGATTTTGCTCAGAGCATAGTTCGTCAGTTTCTGATCGATGCCTACTTGCTGGAACTCTACGAAGCGCTGCAGCACTCAGCCGATGCCCGCCTGGCTGAAATTGCCGCCAAAGCTGTCAAGGAGGCGCGCTACCACGCCCGCTACAGCGCCGGCTGGCTGATTCGGCTCGGTGACGGCACCGAAGAGAGCCATGGGCGCAGCCAGCGGGCGCTCGACATCTTGTGGCCCTTTGTGCGCGAGCTGTTTGATGCCGATGAGCTCGATACGCAGATGGCGGAAGCAAAAATCGCGCCTTCCCTCGATGCCATCGAGCAGCTGTGGTCGGTAAGAGTTGATGAAGTGCTGGGGCAGGCGATGCTTAAGCGTCCGACGGCAACGCCATTCAAGTGGTATGGCAAGCGCGGTGAGCACGGCGAGCACCTGGGCTATCTGCTGGCCGACTTCCAATACATGCAGCGTGCCTATCCGGGCGCGAATTGGTGAGATCTAACGTGCACGGCGAAGCGGACGCGGCGCCACCAGCGGCAGCGCCAGCCGGCGCCGACGCCCGGCTGCAGGCGATACTCGATACCGTGCTGGATCCGGAGATTCCGGTGCTCAGCGTGACTGATCTGGGCATTGTGCGCTACGCCCGCCAGACGGTGAGCGGGCAGGTGCAGGTTGGCGTATCGCCTACGTATTCAGGCTGCCCGGCGACGCAGATCATCAAATCCAGCATAGTGGCAGCGCTGCATCTGGCCGGATTTCCGGACGTAGCCGTGATTGAAGTTCTGGCCCCGCCCTGGACGAGCGATTGGATTACCGCGAGTGGCCGGCGCAAGCTCAGCGAGTACGGCATAGCGCCGCCGGCGGAGTCGGTCGGCAGTCCCCGCCGATTGTTGCAGACAGCGCTGGCTGTCGCCTGTCCCCGTTGCGCCAGTACTGCAACCGAAAGACTGAGTGAATTCGGCTCCACGCCCTGCAAGGCTCTTTACCGTTGCACCAGTTGCCTCGAGCCCTTTGATTACTTCAAGTGCATCTGACGACCGGACCCCGAGGCCATGCTCAAATTTCATCCGCTGCAACTGATCGACCGCAGTGCGCTGGCCGAGGACGCCGTCAGCCTGAGCTTTGCCGTGCCTGATACGCTGCGCGAAGCGTTCCGTTTTGAAGCGGGACAGCATCTGGCGATTCGAGCCGATATCAATGGTGCGGAGGTTCGCCGCACCTACTCGATAGTCAGCACGCCAACGGATAGGGACCTTCGCATCGGCGTGCGGGTTCATCCGCACGGATCCATGTCGACGTACCTTGCTAAGCAAGCCGGTGTGGGTGATCGCCTGGATGTGCTGACACCGAACGGCAGCTTCCACGCGCCTGCAGGCGCAGGCGGTCCACGAACCTTCCTGGCCTTTGCATCAGGCAGCGGCATCACGCCGGTGCTCTCGATCATGACGACCATGCTGGCAGCGCACCCGCAAAACCGCATGCTGCTGGTTCTGGGCAATCGCAGCGCCGCGCGCGCGATGTTCCTGGAGGACGTGCTGGCGCTTAAGAATCGCTATATGCCGCGACTGGCGATCCATTTTGTAATGAGTGAAGAAGCACAGGACATCGAGCTGTTCAACGGACGCATCAATGCTGCCAAGGTTAAGGAGCTGGCCGGGCGGGTCTTTGATCTGGCGGCGATCGATGAATTTTTTGTGTGCGGTCCGGATACGATGATTGCCGAAATCAGCGAACTGCTGTTGAGTCGCGGCGTACCGGGCCAGCGGATCCATTCAGAGTATTTTTCGGTGACAGCCCCTGCAGCGGTCGCCGGTCAAGAGAGTGCCGCGGCCGCGTCGCGGCGATCCGGCACGACTCAGGTCACCGTAGTAATGGATGGCAGGCGGCGCGCATTTACCATGCCAATGGAAGGCGAGTCCATTTTGGAGGCCGCCACGCGTGCGGGCCTGGAGCTGCCTTACTCCTGCTGTGCGGGAATCTGTTCGACCTGCCGCACGAAAGTGGTGCGGGGAACGGCCGCGATGGCCGAAAATTATGCACTCGAAGACTGGGAAATTGCGGCAGGTTACACGTTGTGCTGCCAATCGCGGCCAACCAGTCCGGAGATCGAGATCAGCTTTGACGAGCGTTAAGGCACAGGCCGGATTCGGGGGCTAAATCATGAATTACGAGACCATCCGTTTCTCGGTTGACGCAGGCGTTGCCCGGCTGACGCTCAATCGACCGGATAAGCTCAATAGTCTGAACGCGGCGATGCACGCGGAAATTCGCGATGCCCTGGCGCAGCTCGGCGCGGCCGGCGCGCGCGTGCTGGTTTTGACAGGCGCTGGGCGAGGCTTTTGTGCCGGGCAAGACTTGGACGATAGAGCCGTGAAGGCTGGCGGTCAGGCGCCCGATCTTGGCGAGTCCATTGAGAAGAACTACAAACCGCTGGTGCTGGCGCTGAAGAAACTGCCGTTACCGGTCATTGCGGCCGTCAACGGCGTGGCCGCCGGGGCCGGCGCCAATATTGCGCTCGCCTGTGATCTGGTTATCGCAGCCCGGTCAGCGATTTTCATTCAGTCATTCTCGAAGCTGGGACTGGTGCCGGATTCTGGCGGGACGTGGTTTTTGCCACGGCTGATCGGCCCAGCCCGTGCCGCTGGCCTGACACTGCTCGGGGACCGGTTGCCAGCTGAGCAGGCGGCGGCGTGGGGGTTGATCTGGCGCTGCGTTGAGGACGCCGAGTTCACCTATGCGGTCGATGCACTCGCCGAGCAGGTGGCGACCGCGCCGACCCTCGGACTCGCCCGCACCAAGCAGGCTTTATATGAGAGTTGGGGGCGATCGCTGGAAGAGCAGTTGGATCTGGAACGGGATTTACAACGTGAATTAGGCCGTACCGCCGATTACGCTGAGGGGGTCGCAGCGTTCCGTGAAAAGCGCGCGCCCCGCTTCACCGGCCACTGAGCCTTCGTTGGCGCCAAAGCCCAATCGGGCAACTGCCTGTACTGATATTGGATCGGAATCAAGCGCCGTGTTCGGCGGGAGCCTAGCGACATGACAGATGCCTTTGTGTGCGATGCGGTCCGAACGCCCATTGGGCGCTATGGGGGCGCTCTTGCAGGTGTGCGTGCCGATGATCTTGCGGCGGAGCCCATCCGGGCGTTGATGGCACGAAACCCGTCGGTGGACTGGGCGGCGCTCGATGACGTTATTTATGGGTGCGCCAATCAGGCTGGCGAGGACAATCGCAACGTCGCCCGGATGGCGGTCCTGATCGCCGGTCTGCCGATCGGGGTGCCCGCGGTAACGATCAATCGCCTGTGCGGCTCGGGCCTGGATGCTGTTGCGTTTGCCGCGCGCATGATCCGCTCGGCAGAAGCGGAGCTGATCATCGCCGGCGGCGTCGAGAGCATGAGCCGGGCACCCTATGTGATCTCGAAGCCGGAGGCGGCTTTTGCACGCGACGCGCAGATGTTTGATACGACGATGGGCTGGCGGTTCGTCAATCCGCTGATCAAGCAGCAATACGGCGTCGATTCGATGCCGGAAACGGCCGAAAACGTGGCTGAGCAATATGGTATTGCGCGGGCCGATCAGGACGCCTTTGCGCTGCGCAGCCAGCAACGGGCGCTCAAAGCGCAGGCCAACGGCGTATTAGCCGAAGAGCAGATACCCATCGCCGTTAAGTCCAAAAAGGGCGAGAGCGTGCTGGTCACCCAGGACGAGCATCCACGCGAAACCAGTCTCGAGGCGCTCGCGAAGCTGCCGACGCCGTTTCGCAAATCCGGTACTGTGACGGCCGGTAACGCGTCGGGCATCAACGACGGCGCCTGTGCGCTGCTGGTGGCGAGCGAGCGGGCGGTTGCAAAATTTGGCCTCATGCCGCGCGCGCGCATCGTGGGATCCGCGGTGGCCGGCGTGGAACCGAGGATTATGGGCATGGGTCCGGTGCCGGCCACGCGCAAACTTCTGGGCCGGCTCGGTCTGAATCTGAAGCAATTCGATGTTATCGAGCTGAACGAGGCCTTCGCGGCCCAGGCGCTGGCGGTGCTGCGCGAGCTGGGCCTGGGCGATGATGCACCCCACGTGAATCCGAATGGCGGCGCGATCGCGCTGGGTCATCCACTGGGTGCCAGCGGTGCCCGCCTGGCGACTACAGCGTCCTATCAGCTAGCCCGTACCGGTGGGCGCCTGGCGCTTTGCACGATGTGCATAGGTGTGGGGCAGGGCATCGCTTTGGTGCTTGAGCGTGTCTGAACCGGCAGCGCCCGAGCGCTTGGCAGCCAGCATCACGCTTCATCGTGACGGCGCGGTGGCGGTGATTGAATTGTCCAACCCGCCCGTTAATGCGTTGAACCAGGCGACGCGCGCGGCGCTGCTGGCGGCGATTGAGGCAGCCGATAAAGATCCAACCGCAGGCGCAATTGTGGTTTATGGGGTCGGGCGGCACTTTGTAGCCGGGTCGGATATCCATGAATTCGACGCGCCGCCAAAGCCGCCGCAGCTCAACGACACGCTGCTGCGCATCGAAGACTGCAGCAAGCCGGTTATCGCCGCCTTGCACGGCTCGGTGCTCGGTGGCGGTTTTGAGCTCGCGCTGGCCTGTCATTATCGGGTCGCGACTTTGGAGACGCGATTGGCGTTTCCGGAACTGACCCTTGGATTATTTCCCGGGGCGGGCGGCACGCTGCGCCTGCCGCGGCTCGTGGGACCAAAGATCGCCCTGGAATTGATGCTGAGCGGCGAGGATATCGCGCCGCCACGCGCGTTTGCGCTGGGAATTATCGACCGGCTGCTGGGCAATCCCGAAGCCCTGCCAGGTGCGATCGCCTACGCCCGGGAACTGCTCGCGGCCGGCGCCAGGCCTCGAAGGCTGCGCGATGCGCCCGTGCCACCGGCCGACCCGAATCCTGATTTTTTTGAGCAGCAGCGAAGTATGGCAGTGGCCAAGCATCGCGGCATAGTGGCCGCTGAACGCCTGGTTCAGTGCGTCGAGGCAACGGCTAAAAGCCCATTTGCCGAGGCAGCGAGCTTTGCGCGGACGGCCTTCGAAGAGTGTCGGTTGTCGAGCGGCTCGCGTGCGCTGCGGCGATTATTTTTTGCCGAGCGGGGTAGCAGCGGGCAGATGAGTGGTGCCCGGTCGGTGGCGCGAACGGCGGTCATCGGTGCGGGCACGATGGGCGCGGGAATTGCCGTCAGCCTTGCAAGCGCGGGCCTGACCGTCACCCTCATCGATGCCAAGCCTGAGGCGCTGGATGCGGGCCTGCAGCGGGTGCGGGCGGCGATTGATTCATCCGTGAAGAAAGGCCGGTTGAACGCGGCGGAGGCTGCCGCGACGATCGAACGGGTTGTCGGCGCCGATCGGATCGAAGCCAGTTGCGACGCGGATTTGGTTATCGAGGCTGCGTTCGAGAACCTGAACATCAAGCGGGAGATCTTTGCGCGGTTGAGCGATCTGTGCCGACCCGGTGCGGTGCTGGCCAGCAATACTTCGACGCTTGATATCGACGCCATTGCGGCGGCCACCGGTCGCGGCAGCGACGTGCTGGGTATGCATTTTTTCAGCCCGGCCAACGTCATGAAGCTGGTGGAGATTGTGCGGGGCCGCCAGTCATCGGCCGATGCCATTGCCACAGCCCTTGCCGTGACCCGGCGGATGCGGAAAATTGGCATCGTGGTAGGCAACGGTTTTGGCTTTGTCGGCAACCGCATGTTGTATGGTTATGGGCGGGAGAATCAGCTGCTGTTGCTCGAGGGCGCATCGCCGGCGCAGATCGATGCGGTGCTCAGGGACTTTGGCATGGCCATGGGACCGAATGCGGTTGGCGACCTGGCAGGCCTTGATGTCGGGTACCGCGCCCGGCGCGAGCGGCCGGATCCGCCTGCCGATCCACGCTACTATCGGGTGGCGGACATGCTGGTGGAAGCCGGACGCCTGGGTCAGAAATCCGGCAAGGGCACCTATCGGTACGCGGCTGGGTCACGCAGCCCCATGGATGATCCGGAAGTGGACCAGCTGATTGCTGCTGAAGCGGCGCGTCTCGGAGTGCAGCGGCGGACTATTAGTGACCAGGAAATCCGCGAGCGCTGCATTTTTGCCCTGATCAACGAAGGCGCGCAGATTCTGCAGGACGGTATTGCCGCTGTGGCTGCCGACATCGATGCGATATGGTGTAACGGGTACGGCTTTCCGCGCTTCCGCGGCGGGCCGATGTTTTATGCCGACACGCTGGGTCTGCCGTCGGTGCTTGCGGCTATTGAGCGTCTGGCAGCCAGTCATGGTCCGCAGTACTGGACCGCAGCGCCCTTGCTGCGGCGGCTGGTTGTGGAAGGGCGCATATTTGACGACTGGCGGCCGGGTCCGGTGGCGACAACGGCGCGAAGAGTGGCTTCCGGAGAGCAATGATGCAGCTGCAAAGCTATGTAATGGGTCGATGGCACGGCAGCCAGGTCAACGCGGTCGCGCTGCGCGATGCGACGACCGGTGCAGTGATCGCGCAAGCCTCATCGGTTGGCGTTGATTTTCGGGCGCTCCTTGATCACGCCCGGCAGGTGGGTGGTCCGGCGCTTCGCCGACTGACGTTTCATGAGCGCGCCGCCTGCCTCAAGGCACTGGCCAAACGCCTGACCGAGCTTAAGGCGGAGTTTTATGCGCTGTCCTTTGCCACTGGCGCGACCAAGTACGACTCGGCCATCGACATCGACGGGGGAATCTCGACGCTGTTTGTCTACGCGAGCAAAGGCAGCAAGGAACTGCCCGACGGCCGCGTGTACCTGGACGGCGGCGTGGAAGCCCTGTCGAGGACCGGAACGTTCATTGGCCAGCACATCAGCGTGCCGCTGGAGGGTGGGGCCGTACATATCAATGCCTTCAACTTCCCGGTCTGGGGGATGCTCGAGAAGCTGGCGCCGACGCTGCTCGCCGGAGTGCCGGCTATCGTCAAACCGGCGACGGCTACCAGCTACCTGACCGAGCTGGTCGTACGGCGCATCATCGAGTCAGGAATTCTTCCCGAGGGCGCGCTGCAACTCATCTGCGGCGGAGTCGGCGATCTGTTCGAGCATTTGACCAGTCAGGATGTCGTGTCATTTACCGGTTCGGCCAGTACCGCCCAGGCGCTGCGCCGTCATCCGCTCGTTGTTGAACGCTCGGTGCGCTTCATCGCCGAGACCGATTCGCTCAATTCGGCGATCCTGGGAGTCGACGCCAGACCCGGAACGCCGGAATTCGATTTATTTATAAAAGAGGTCGTCAGGGAAATGACGATCAAGGCGGGGCAGAAATGCACGGCGATCCGCAAGGTCATTGTCCCTGCGGCCGTGTGTGCAGACGCGGTCGGCGCGCTGCAGGCGGCTCTGGCCAAGGTGATTGTCGGCGACCCGCGCCTAGAGGCGGTCCGTATGGGGCCACTCGCCGGTCTGAGTCAACGGCAGGAAGTCCTGGGCCGGGTCGCACGTTTGCATCAAGAAGCCAGAATAGTGTCCGGGGATGTCGAGCGATTTGACGTGCAGGGTGCCGATCGCGCGACCGGGGCATTTATGCCGCCGGTATTGATGCTTTCCAATGACGGTAATGCCGGGCGCGCCATGCACTCGGTCGAGGCCTTCGGACCGGTAGCAACAGTCGTACCCTATGATCGTACGCCGGAGGCGATCGAGATCGCGCGCCGTGGCGACGGCAGTCTCGTCGCTTCAATCTTCACCGCGGATCATCAACTGGCGGCCGAAATGGTGCTGGGCCTGGCTTCACACCACGGCCGCATTCTTGTGGTCGATCGGCACTGCGCCAAGGAATCCACCGGGCACGGCTCGCCGCTGCCGCATCTGGTGCACGGCGGGCCGGGTCGCGCTGGCGGTGGCGAAGAGATGGGCGGGATTCGCGGCGTGCTACATTACATGCAGCGTGTCGCCCTACAGGGATCGCCCGACACGCTGGCGGCCGTTGGCGGGCGCTGGATCCGCGGAGCGCGTGAATTGGATCCCGGCGTGCATCCGTTCCGTAAGCCATTCCACGAGCTGGCGATAGGCGACACCTTGCACTCTGGGCGGCGCGAGGTCACCGTAGAGGACATTGAGCAATTTGCGGCGCTCACCGGCGACCGGTTTTACGCGCACATGAGCGAAGCGGAGGCGGCGCGTAATCCACTATTTGGCGGACGCGTTGCGCACGGCTATTTTTTGATTTCCGCAGCCGCGGGCTTATTTGTAGATCCGGCCTATGGACCGGTACTCGGCAATTATGGGCTCGACAATTTGCGGTTTGTAAAGCCGGTCAAGCCGGGTGAGCAGATTCAGGTACGCCTGACCTGCAAGGAAAAATCCCTGCGCGCCGACAAAGGGTGGGGCGAAGTGCGGTGGGATACGGAGATAACCAACCAAGCCGGCGAAACGGTGGCGTCCTACGACGTGCTCACGATGGTCAGTATTCACGCGGTGCCCGACGCGATCAAGGAGGCTTAATCCGTGTTCAAACTGCTTGCGCTTTATCGCCAGCCCGCAGATCCGGAGGCCTTTGAGCGTCACTACACGACCGTGCATCGGCCGATCGTGCAGAGCATTCCGGGGCTTGCCAAGCTCGTAATGAATCGCTGCACGTCGCCGCCTTGGGGTGGGGAGTCACCGTACTACCTGATTGCCGAAATGCACTTTGCGGATGAGCAGACCTTTGCCGCTGCCATGGCTTCGCCGCAGAACCGCGCCGCCGGCAAGGATCTGCGGCAATTTGCCGGTAGTATCGCCACGCTTGTCACTGTCAGGGAAGAATAACCGTGGCCATCGATTTGGGCCGATACGGCCGCGAATTTCCGAGCCTAAAGGCGCTCGAGCCCAAGGACGGCGTGCTTGAAATCATCATTGGCGATGAGGCGCGCCTCAACGCCGCCGATGAGGCGATGCATCGTGACCTGGCGCTGATCTGGCGGACGGTCGATCTTGATCCGGCGGTTCGCGCGGTGCTGGTACGTGGGGCGGGCGAGCATTTTTCCTCGGGCGGCGACTTTAAGATGATCGAGCACATGATGGCCGATGAGGCAACGCTCCTGCGCGTCTGGAAAGAGGCCAGTGATCTGGTCTACAACATGGTTAACTGCTCCAGGCCGGTCGTGTCCGCGATTCGTGGCACGGCGGTCGGTGCCGGACTGGCCGTCGCGCTGCTGGCCGATATCTCCGTTGCCGGCCGCAGTGCGCGGATACTGGACGGCCATACGCGACTCGGTGTCGCCGCCGGAGATCATGCCGTGCTGATCTGGCCCATTTTGTGCGGTCTGGCCAAAGCCAAATATTACCTGCTGACCAATAAGCCGCTTTCGGGCGCCGAAGCTGAGCGTATCGGCCTGGTGTCGGTTTGCGTTGAGGATGCGGCGGTGTATTCGGCCGCACTTGAAGTGGCCGTCCAGCTGGCCGCGGGTAGCACGAGCGCCGTTCGCTGGACAAAACATACACTCAACAACTGGCTGCGTCTCGCCGGGCCAAGCTTTGATGCCTCACTGGCACTGGAGTTTCTCGGCTTCCGCCTGGCAGATCTGAAGGAAGGATTGCAGGCGGTAAAGGAGAAGCGGCCGGCCAATTTTCCGGATTCGGGGGCCAAGTCATAAAATACCTAGGCAGTCAAAATGATATAATTGGCTTGCGTTAAGTCCCGCTATTCCGCGTATTGCGAACCAGCAATTGGAGCTCTATGTTGTGATCACGTGGTGCCGCCCATGAAATCCAGCCGCAGTTACCCGCTCCTTCTTGTTGGAAGTTCGGGTGGGGTTTCCTTGAGGTGATGCTGACATGGCTACAACCGTGTCTTCCGAAGGAACTCACAGCGGCAATTGGTTTGAGCTGATTCTGGAAGGTATCCCGGCCGCAATTCTTATGGCTGACCGCAGCCGGCGGATCACACTGGTCAACCGCAGTACCGAAGCGCTGTTTGGTTATTCGCGGACAGAGCTTATTGGCCAGCCCCTGGAAATGCTGTTGCCCCAGCGCTTCAGGGAGCAGCATGCAGGCGACGTGGCCAAGTTCTTCTCGAACCCCAAGGCCCGCTCAATGGGCGCGGGGCGCGATCTGTTTGGAATGCGCAAGGATGGCGCAGAGATTCCAATCGAAATCGGCCTGAACCCGATCGAGACCACTACCGGGCTTTTCACCGTGGCCTCCATCGTTGATATCAGCGAGCGCAGGCGGGCAGAGAGCCGCTTTCGAATGGTCGTGGAGGCCGCACCGAACGCCATGCTGATGGCGGACAGGAATGGCAGGATCACGCTGGTCAATAGCAATGCCGAAGCCCTGTTCGGTTATGCGCGCACCGAGCTAATTGGTGAACCACTCGAACTCCTGGTTCCGGAGCGCTTTCGTGATCGGCACCCGCACCACGTGGCAGGATTCTTTGGCGACCCGAAGAGCCGTTCAATGGGTGCGGGTCGGGAACTGTTCGGTCGACGCAAGGATGGTAGCGAAGTGCCAATTGAGATCGGGCTGAATCCGATCGAAACGCCCGCCGGTATCTTCACGCTGGCTTCCATCATCGATATCACCGAACGCAAGCGGGCCGAGGCGGTTCAGCAGCAAATGGCCGCGCTGGTCGAGTCTGCCGATGATGCAATCCTGACCAAGAGCCTCAACGGTATCATCCGCAGCTGGAATCCCGGCGCCGAGCGTCTGCTGGGTTATTCCGCCGACGACATTGTCGGCCAGTCGGTCATGCGATTGGTTCCGGACGATCGGCAAAACGAGGAAGCCCTGATTCTCGACAAAATCAGGAGCGGACAAAGCGTTGCGCATTTCGAAACGGTTCGCCGCCGTAAGGATGGTACGCAGCTGGACGTATCGCTGACCATATCCCCGATTCGCGATCGCGCCGGAAACATCGTCGGTGCCTCAAAAATCATGCGCGACATCACGGCACGGCGACGCGCTGAGGAGGAGCTGCGACGCAGCAATGCCGACCTGGCGCAGATCAATGAGGAACTCGACGGCTTTGTCTACACGGCCTCACATGACCTGCGCTCCCCGCTGGATGGCGTGAGTACCGTCGCACAATGGATCCTCAGCGACGATCAGTCGCTTTCATCTGAAACGCGCGAGCGCCTGATGTTAATCAAGAGGCGTGTAGAAAGGATGAGGCGGTTATTGAACGATATTCGGGATTATTCGCGGAAAGGTCGCATTGCGGAACCGGCGGGAACGCCGATGAACGCCGCCGCGTTGGCTGCAGATATCGCAGCCACATCCCACCTGCCGCTCGGTTTTTCTATTCAGTGCGATTCTTCTCTCGATGGAATTCAGGTTTGCCGAGTACCGCTCGAGCAGGTTCTGCACAATTTAATCGACAACGCGATTAAACATCACGATCGAGGCACTGGGAACATTTCGGTGGCAGTCGAGTCCACTGGCCCGTGGCTGCGGTTTTCTGTAATCGATGATGGTCCGGGAATCCCTGAAGAGTACCGAGAGGTCATCTTTGAAATGTTTAAAACACTGAAACCCCGAGATGAGAGGGAAGGCAGCGGGATGGGCCTGGCGCTAGTGAGAAGGATTGTCGGTAAAATGGGCGGGAGCTGCGGAGTCGAGCCGGTCGGTGACCGGGGCTCCAACTTTTGGTTTGACTGGCCTAAATTCGGTGCGCCGAAGAGGGGTGCGACATGAATTCGCCTCAAGTGACAATCCTTTTGGTCGAGGACGATGATATCGACGCGGCGGCGGTAATCCGCGGCCTTGCCGGCGCAAAAATAGACAATCCGCTGATTCGCGCCCGTGATGGCGTCGAGGCCCTGGATATGCTCCTTGGGACCAATGGCCGCTCACGCCTGCAACCGCCCTATCTGTTGCTGGTCGACATCCGTATGCCGAGACTCGATGGACTGGAATTGGTGCGCAAGCTGCGTAGCAATCCGTCGCTGCAACGCACAATTGTCTTCATTCTGACGAGTTCCGACAGTGATCGTGATAGCGCGGCGGCCTACGATGCCCATGTGGCCGGTTATATCGTGAAGTCTAACGGCGAGGATCGATATTCCAAGCTCGCGCAAATGCTCGATTATTACCTGGTGATCGTTGCTCCGCCGCCGCCGGCGCTCTGCGAGGCGCACTAGCCGCTCAATTCAAGCAGCCGCCAGTCATCGACGAATTCCACAACTGGCTTTGGCTTGCGCCGCAGCAACTCCGCAGTGTCGGCGGCGCTAACGGGACGGCTATAAAAATAGCCCTGATATTGGTCGCAGCCAAAGGCCTTTAGGCAGGAAAGCTGAGTCGCAGTCTCTACGCCTTCGGCAATGGCGGTCATGCCGAGGCCGCGTGCGAGTGCGATGACCGCCTTAACAATCGAATCGCTTTTGGTGCTGACACCTAAGTCGGTGATGAAGCTGCCGTCGATTTTGAGCTTGCTGATCGGAAGCCGCTTAAGATAACTAATGGATGAATAGCCAGTGCCAAAATCATCGATAGCGACGTCAAAGCCCGAGCGCTGTAGCTGCTCGAGAATCTCTGCCGATCGCTGCGGGTCCGACATCACCACAGACTCGGTCAGTTCGATTACGATGTGGCGAGGTTGCAAGGCGTTGCGGACTACGGCCCGCTCAACCATCGACAGTAAAGCCGGTTGCCGAAACTGCCGAGCCGAGAGGTTAACCGCAATATTAATGTCGGCAAATCCCTCGTCGCGCCAGATGCGTGCCTGCCGGCAGGCCTCGTCGAATACCCAGGTGCCAATCTGTAGTATGAGGTCGCTGGCCTCTGCCATAGGGATGAACTCACCGGGCGGGATCCAGCCGCGCTTCGGATGCCGCCATCGGGCCAGCGCCTCCAGGCCAACGATCCGTCCGCTGGCAATGTCAACCTGGGGCTGATAGTGAAGCTGCAGCTCGCCGCGCTCTGCGGCGTGCCGCAGATCATTCTCAAGTTGCAGGCGCTCCAGCGTAAATACCGTCGTTCCCGGCACAAAGAACCGAAAGCCGTTGCCGCCGTCAGACTTGATTTCATGCATCGCTTCGTCGGCATGAGAAATCAGAACATCCGGCGCAGAGTTATCAAACGGATAAGTCGTAATTCCCACACTGGCCGCCAAATGCAACTCAACCGAATCGATGCTGTACGGCTGACTCAGCCGTTGGACAATTTGATTTGCAATGCGGATGACACTGCCGGTGTCGGCCATCTGAGCCAATACCAGGAACTCATCGCCACCCAGGCGAGCCGCCATATGTGTATAACCGACAATGTCGCTAAGCCGCGTTGCGACCTCCCGCAAGATCGCATCACCGACGCTATGCCCCAGCGAATCGTTGACGATTTTAAAGCGATCGAGATCGACCAGCATCACGGCCAGTAGCGTAATCGAAGTTTTTGTGGAGGCAGTGGCGTCAATTGCCTGCTGCAAATGGTCTATGAATAACGCGCGACTCGGCAATTGGGTCAGGGCATCGTGAATAGCCTGATAGGTCAGGCGCGAGTTCATCGTTTGCAGCCGCTGCGCGTGCAGCCGCGCGCGTGCCGCCAAGTGTGCGTCAAATATTCCGGTAACCAGGGTGATGGTCAATAATGCGCAGGTGGCAATTGCAACCGAGATCGCCAACCACTGATTGTCGAGACTTACACCACCTCGGCAGAAGGCGCCGGGCTGAAAATCCGAGGCCGCCATGGCCGTGTAGTGCATCCCGGCAATCGCTAGGCCCATGACCACTGCGGCGCCGAGTCTCGCGGCCCAGATGAGCCGGTGCCTGCCACTTCGCAAATTGAAGGTTAGCCACAGTGCGGCGAACGACGCGGTGACTGCGATTCCAACCGACACGGCGACCAGAACTGGATCGTAGGAGATGGCTGGGAAAATCAGGATTGCGCTCATCCCGGTGTAATGCATCGTGACGATGCCCAGACCCATCACCAGGCTGCAGACCAAGTGACGCCCAAGCCCCAACTTTGCGCTGCTCGCAATCTTGATGGCGAAGCCGGAGGTCAGGATTGCTGCGCCAAGCGAAACGAAGGTGAGGTTGATGCTGTAACGGAGCTGAATCGGCAGCGAAAACGCGAGCATGCCGATGAAGTGCATCGCCCAGATGCCGACCCCCATGGATATCGCACCGAGGATTAGCCATAGTCGACCCGCCGAGTTCGGGGATTCTGCGACTCGTGAGGCCAGGCGCAGCGAAGTGAACGAGACGAGAATCGCTACTGCGATCGATAGGGAAACGAGCCAAGGATTGTAGGTCGAATGCATTCAGATCCCGCACGGCCCAAAAGCCCTAATCCAGCATTTCGGCCTTCATGTCTGTCGTTTGGCGACAGCATCAATAATCGGCCGTGCGCCGCAAATAGCTGTGTTGGGGCTCACAGTTGTATGCCGGAGCGGGAAAGTGCCGTTTGGTTGGTGCGGTGCACATACTGCCGCGGACGCTGATTAGGCCCAGCGGTGTTAATTGGAGCGAGCGTGCGCCAGCGGATCCTTCGCCAGCTGAGGACGGAGGGGCGAGGTGGTAACGGATGGGGAACGCAGCGCGCGGAACTTGTAGCGGCTAGTGCTCACGGAAATCCAACACTGATTTGCAGAATACGGCGACCTTGATAGGTTGCATGGCAGCCCATCGCCGCCACGCATCACGGCCGACTGAGCTAGCTGCCGGCGGACCGCCGGGTTGCTGCGGGGCGAGATTCCGTATCGATGGCATCGTGCGGCAGCTCCGCCCGGGAGCCGGCATCCAGCAGCTGCCCGGCCGCGACCGGAATGCTGAACAGGTAGCCTTGCGCGAAGCGACAGCCGAGCGACTTTAATGCGGCGAATTGCGCGGGCTCCTCGACACCCTCAGCAAGGCTCGCCATGCCGAGGTTATCGACCAGATTGACCGTTGCCTTGATGACCGCCAGAACATCCTGACTGGTGGTCAGGTCCTTTATAAAGGAGCGGTCAATCTTGATGGTGTCGAAGGGATAGTCCCGCAGGAATGCCAGCGAGGATGTGCCGGTGCCGAAATCGTCCATCGCCAGGTGCACACCCAGGCACTGCAGGGCGTGCAACAGGGCATGCGATGCCTTGGGATTGCGCATGACTTCGCGCTCGGTGACTTCAAGCTGCAGGCAGCTGGCCGGCAGCCCGCAGCGCTTCAGTGTGGCGCACACCTGATCCAGCAACTGATTACCCAAAGCCAATTCCGCCCGTGAGATATTGACACTTACGGTCTGGGGCGCACGCTGCGGGTCGAGCTTTCGCCAGCCGGCCAATGCCTGGCAGGCTTCATTCAGGACCCACTCGCCGAGGGCCACGATGAGCCCGGAATCCTCGGCGATCGGGATGAATTCGGAAGGCGTGATGGGACCGAGCGTCGGATGATTCCAGCGGCACAGGGCTTCAGCCGAAATCATCCGCCCAGACTCGAGGTCCATAATAGGCTGATAGACCAGGCTGAGCTCGGCCGTGCCGATCGCGCGCCGCAGGTTCGTCTCGATTGCCACATGCCGGGTTAGCCGCGTGCGCATGGCTTCATTGAAGACCACGGAGCAGGCGCGGCCGGAGCGTTTGGCCTCGTACATGGCCACATCAGCGTTGCGCACGACGTCCTCGGCGCTCGCCTGACCCTGCTCACTGGTGACGATGCCTAGGCTTGCGGTGGAGTGCACTTCGACGCCAAATATGCTGTAGACCGGTGCCAGGGCGGCGAGCAGGCGATCGGCAATCCGGTTCGCGTCGCCGGCGGACTTCAGATCATTGATCAGGACCAGAAATTCATCACCGCCGAAGCGACCGACCAGGTTGGCCTCCTCAGCGCTGCTATCGGCGGCACGCAAGGCCCCCTGCAGGCGCATAGCGATCTGTCGCAACAGTTCGTCGCCGGCCTCGTGACCCAGGGTGTCGTTGATAAGCTTGAAGCGGTCAAAATCCAGAAACAGCACTGCAAACAGCGACTGCTTGCCGGTCCGTACGCGAACCACGGCCTTCTGCAGGCGATCCATGAACAGTGCCCGGTTGGCCAGTCCGGTGAGCTTGTCCTGCCAGGCCGCTGCGGCCAGCTCCGATTCCATGGCTTTGCGGTGCGAAATATCCTGAACGATTGACCAGACTACCGGCCGACCGGAAGCATCGCGCAGGCGGATTCCGGACACGAGCACCGGATAGGTGCTGCCGTCCTTGCGTTGATACTCCTTTTCATAAGGGCCGAACTGATTATTTTGCGCCAGCGATGCAATCTGCGTCGTCTCCTGAGCGGTGTAGCTGGCAGGCGTGATGTCCCAGTAGCTCATCTGCAACAGCTCTTCCCGCGTGTAGCCCGTCGGACCTACCAAGGCTTCGTTCACCTGCAGGAACTGGCCGCTGTGCAAATCATTGAGGGCAATGCCAACGGGTGAAAGCTCAAACAGCGAGCGGAATTTATTTTCACTTTCGAGCAACGTCAGCTCCGCCAGCTTTCGCGCCGACACGTCCACGTGAATTCCCGCCATGCGCAGCGGGTGACCTTCGAGGCCGCGCTCCATGACCTTGCCGCGCGCCAGGATCCACACCCAGCGATCCTCCCGGTGCCGCATGCGAAATTCGTGGACAAAAACCATATCCGCGGTGGCCAGGCACACTGCCATGGCCTGCTCTGTTGCCGGCCAATCCTCTGGGTGAATATGGGCCTGCCATTGATCATCGGTGAGGGCGCTCAGCTGCTCATGCTCGTACCCGAGCATGCCCGCCAGGCCATCGCTGACGAAGGTGACGCCGCGTTTGATATCCCATTCCCATGTGCCGACATTGGTACCCTCGATAACCGCCTTAAGCCGCTGGCGCTGAGCCGCCAGCACATCGGCTGCCAATTTAGCCGCTTCGGCATCGGCGAGCCCACGCCGGCGGATGCGGTAAAAGGCCGCGCCCAAAATAGCGATCAACAGACCGGCCGGCACCAGACCGAGCAGCGCCCAGTGCCGTGCGGAAGCGAGGCGGGCAACATAGACGCTGGCATCCACGTCGACGCCTACGGCTCCGATCTGTCGGCCGGACTCGTCCTTCAACGGTGCCCAGCTCGTCATGAAGGTGCCCCACTTGTCGCTGTAGGGCCTATCCGTTACCGCGGCCTGGCCGTTGTTCAGCGCCTGCAGCATGGCCGGATCGCGCTCGTCGTAGATCTCCCAGACCCCGGACTGATCGTCGATGCCATCGGGCCCGAGCTTGCCCGGATCAGCGGCGTCGAGCACAAAGCGGACTTCGGGTCCGTTCTGCACCACGGTGTAAATGTAATGGACGTCAGACAGGGCCGCGCGCATGCGACGCAATGGGTCTACGGCGCGCTTGTAGTCAGGTCCGTTTCGCTGCTCCGGCTGGCGAATCAGGTTATGCAGCCCTGGATCCACGAGCCGGGAGGCGGTCTCGGCCAACGCGAGTAAATAATCGTGGTAGTTGGCGCGAATCGAGTTGGTCGAAGTCACCCACAACCCGAGGATGCCGGAGCCGACGACTATCAGCGCCGCCACCGAGACGGTCACTGACTCGAAAAATGCCTGCCGGCGATTCTGCACGCGGTTGCTGGCAGCGCCGTGGCAAGTTACGTGCCGACAGGCTGCCCTGACCTCCATCATGGCCAACAGGCATATTGTCAATTACAAGGAGGGGCTATTCCGGTCCCAGGTCTCGGTTATCAGCCCGGTGCAGACAGCAGGCCGAGTCCTTATAAAGGCAGGATGGCAAACTGTGAACGTGCTCACAGAGCCGTCGGGGTACTGGCCAGTTGAATTTGCAGGCGCTCGGCGCCTTAAACCTAAAGGATCAACCGCCCGCTGCGACCAGGGCTCGCCCAATCGCATCGACCAGTGCCTCGTATGTCGGCGCTTCGTCGTGGCGCTGGCCATTAATAAAGAATGAGGGTGTACCGTTGACGCCACTGCGCACGCCGCCGGAGAAATCCGCGCGAACACGGCTGCGGTATTGACCTGCCTGCAGTGCGGCCTGCAGCTCCTTAACTGAAAGCTGCAACGTACCCGCCAGTTCAGCCAGCAGGTCGATATCGAGCCGATCCTGATTCTCATAGAGCAGATCGTGCATTTCCCAGAACTTGCCGTGCGCGGCCGCAAACTCCGCCGTCTCGGCTGCGACCTCGGCATACTGGTGGGCCTGGTTCAGCGGAAAATTCCGGAATACAAAGCGTAATCGCTTACCAAAATGCTTCTGCAGCCTCTTGACCGCTGGATAAGCCTGTCCGCAGTAAGGGCATTGATAATCGCCGTATTCAACCAGCGTGCACGGTGCGGCAACATCGCCTTGGCTATGATCGTCAGGCCCAACGGGAATTTTCAGTTGACTCATATCGCAGCACTACTTGGCCAGACGCTCTAAGGCCTCCAGAATACCATCCGCTCCGGGATTCACTCCAATGGGCGAGCAATAGCTCCAGCGTACGATGCCGGCTTTGTCGATTACAAACAGCGCGCGCTCTGCCACTCCGTCTTGATCGCGATAGGCGCCGTACGCCTGGGCGACGTGACCCTTGGGCTCAAAATCGGAGAGCAATGGAAAGCGTAGGCGGCGTTCCTTGACGAATGCCGCGTGGCACCATACGCCATCAACCGAGATGCCGAGCAGCACCTCCCCGTAGCGCTGAAACTCCGGCAGCACTTCGCTGTACAACGCCATCTGGTCCCCGCACACGGGGCTCCAGTCGGCCGGGTAAAAGGCCAGGATTACCGGCTTGCCGCGGAAATCACGCAAGGCCAGCGGCTGGTCGGGCGTGGCCTGGAGACGAAAATCTGGCGCGGTATTGCCGGGCGCCAGTACCGAAGCCATGATGCCCTCCCTTAGCGAAACTGGGCCGGTAGACCCGCTGGTTCCGTCGCCAGGAAAATTAGCAAATTTCCTCAACGGCGGCCAGCCATTGCGCATTGCACGGGAGGGCGCCTTAACTCCCGGCCGCCCCGTCAATAGCCTCACTTGACGGCCGGTATAAGATAAAGGTATCCGGATGGTTGGACTCGCGGGGAGATCGTTGATGAACGCAGAAATTAGTGTGCCGACCCGCGAGCGCCTGCTGCACGCGTTGTACGAGGCCGCAGAGCTCGAACACGATCTGATGTGCACCTATCTCTATGCGGCGTTCAGTTTGCGCGATGGGGTCGGCGAGGGGATGAGTGCGCGGGAAAGCGAGGCGGTCTCGCGCTGGCGTCAGGCGATTCTTCGGGTTGCCGTCGACGAAATGGGCCATCTGGCGGCGGTGTGGAATATCACCTCTGCCCTCGGCGGTTCACCGCGCTTCGGGCGCGGCAATTTTCCGCTCGACCCGGGTGGCTTGCCGGCCAGTGTGGTGGTGAAACTTGCGCCGTTCAGCGAGCAGGTATTGCAGCACTTCATCCATCTGGAGCGGCCGGAGGGCTCGCCCGAGCCCGATGGCGTGGACTATGCACCCGATTTTCTCTACACACGCGGCAGCCGATTGGCGCGACTGACGCCGATGGCCGTGGATTACGACACGGTCGGCACTTTTTACCAAACGCTCAGCGAGAACCTGCGTCAATTTGTTGCCCTGATCGGTGAGCCGCAGGTTTTCTGCGGGGATCCGGCGCTGCAGTTATCGGCCGCCGAGGTCAACCTTAACGGCGCCAAGCCGGTCATCTGCTCCAAGACGGCGCTGGCTGCCTTTACCGCGATCATTGAACAGGGCGAGGGCGCGCGCCTGGACATTGCGGATTCGCATTTTCAAAGATTCATCGGTATCCGGCGCGAGCTGGCCCTGCTCAAAAAAGAGAATCCCGCATTCTCGCCAGCCTTTCCGGCCGCGACGAATCCGGTGCAGCGTACGCCGATGCGCGCCACCGGGCGCGTGTGGATTGAAAACGAGGAGGCGGCAGAGACGGTGGATGTGGCCAACACCAGTTACGCCCTGATGTTGCGCCTGATTGCCTACTCATACGTTGTGCCGCGACCCTCGCCGGAAAAAGGGCTGGCAATCGATCTGGCGCTTGGGCTCATGTCGGCGATCAGCAAACTTGGCCAGCGTGCCGCCCGGCTGCCCGCCGGACCCTCTAATCCAGATTGCAACGCGGGCATGTCTTTTGTCGCGCTTCGCGATGCGGCGCCGTTTCCGCCCGGGCCGGCCGCCCGGCGATTCTTTGTAGAACGGACTCGCGAACTGGCGCAAGCCGCCGCGCGGCTCAATGCGCCAGGCGATGAACGAGTTGCGGCGGCATCCCGCACGCTGGCGGAGCTGGCAAAGCGGGCGGAGCGGGAATTTGCCAACGTCCCGGCAGCGGGATCGCTGCCCGCGATAGCGGCCGTGCGGGCAACCGGACCCGCTGTCGCGCCGCCCGCGCCCGTGACCCGCGACGGAGTGGATGAAATTGAAGGCAAAAGCCTCACCCTGATTTATGAAGGCAAGAAATGCATTCACTCGCGCTTTTGTGTCACCTGGGGGCCTAAGGTCTTTCTGGCAAACGTGCAGGGCCCGTGGATACAGCCCGATGCAATGGACGCCGAGGGGCTGGTTGAAATTGCCCATGCCTGCCCATCGGGAGCTATCCGTTACCGGCGCAAGGACGGCGGCACGGAGGAGCGCGTACCCGAAGTCAATTTGCTCGCAGTCCGCGAGGGCGGCCCGTATGCGGTCCGGGCAGACATCCGTCTTGGTGGTCTTGCCGGCTCCTATCGCATGACGCTATGCCGTTGTGGCGCGTCCAAGAACAAGCCCTTTTGCGACGGCTCGCATCATGAGGTCAAGTTCTCGGCTACCGGGGAGCCGCCGACCGGGGCGGCGGATGCGCTGCCGGTGCGGGACGGCCCGCTGACTATCGATCCGCAGCCCGATGGGCCGCTGAAGATTGGGGGGAATCTCGAAATTACGAGCGGCACCGGGCGCGTCGTGGCGCGGGTCACGCAGACCTACCTGTGTCGCTGTGGCGGGAGCGGTAACAAGCCGTTCTGTGACGGCAGCCACGCGCGAATTGGCTTTCGTTCCGGCTGAGCGGCAACTGCGGCTTATTTCAACGCTGCAGCTACCGCGTCAGCCAGGGTGTGAATGCCATAGGAGACATCGAATAGCTTGCCGTTGATGAAAAACGTGGGGGTTGCCCGCACGCCGCTGGCACGGCCGCCGGCCAGATGCTCCCGAACGCGCTGACGGTAGATCTCATCGTCCATCTCGGCGGTATAGCGCGCCATATCCAGCCCTATCCGCTTGGCGTAGGCCCGCAACTGATCGTTGCCCAGTTTGCCGGAGCCCTCGAACAGCAGGTCGTGCATCGGCCAGAACTTGCCCTCGGCGCCGGCGGACTCGGCCGCCTCCGCTGCCGCCAGCGCGTGCGGATGCACTTCCTCGAGCGGGAAATGGCGATAGGCGAAACGGATCCGGTTTTCAAAGCGCTTCAGCAGCATCTTCACCGCAGGCGCCGCCTGCATGCAGTTTGGGCATTCAAAGTCGCCGTACTCGAGGATGGTCAGCGGCGCGTGCTCCGCACCGAGGACGTGATCGGTCGCATTGATCGGCACGGCAAGCTCGAACGGCATCGGTCTACTCATCGGCAGGCTCCGCAAAGCTGATTCAAATGATGTCAGATGCCGAGCCTATCACGCAGCCGGTAGCCGAGTATCAGTGCCGGCAGGAACCAGGGATTGCCGTTGTAGAACGGTTGGCTGGGAAAATCGAGGCCGGCCAGCGCCGTATCGCCACCGGGCCGGCCGGCGATGGCCAGGCCGATCTTGCGACCGTAGTAAGTGGCGCTCGGAATGCCCTGGCCACAATAGCCCATGCAGTGGTAAAGGCCGTCGCGCTCACCGAAATGCGGCATCCGGTCAAAGGTAAATCCGACGAAGCCCATCCAGGCATGGCTTACGCGGACATTGCCCAGGGCGGGAAAGATCTGGGCCAGCATCGCGTGCAATCTGGGCACGCAACGCGTGACGTCGCTTTCGTGCGCCGCGGCGCGTCCGCCGAAAAGAATCCGGGTGCCATCGGGGGACGGCCGGTAATAAACGATGACCCGACGCGTATCGCCTACGTTGCGGCCGCGCGGTATCAGACGGCGGATCAGCGCCGGATCGAGCGGTTCGGTCGCAATGATGTAGCTGCCGATCGGCAGGATCCGGCGGCGGTGCCACGGCGAGAACGCTCCGGTGTAGCCATTGCTCGCAATCAGCACCTGCCTGGCCCGCAGCACACCCTGGTCCGTGAGTACCTCGAACCCGGCCGGCGTACGGGTAAGGGAAGTCACGGCGCAGTGCGACCGAAACTCGGCGCCGGCGACCGCAGCACGGGAGTGCAGAGCGCGCACCAGCTGCCCCGGATGGATCGCCGCCTCATCCGGGTAGACGACGCCGCCGTGGTACAACGGGCTGTCGATCTCCTCAAGCTGGCGCTCGGGAGGCACGACCTTGAAGGCGATTTCAAGGCCGGGCGGTTGCGATTCGGCCTCCCTGACCAGTGCGTCGAAATGCCGGACCGTATGCGCGCCGACAAAGCACCCCACATCGCGCCAGTCGCAATTGACGTTCTCACCGCGCGCCTGCTCGCGCAGGTTGGCGACGGCCTCGAACCCTTCCTGGTAAATCCGGGTTGCAATGGCAACTCCGTGCCGGCGGGTGATCTCGGCATGAGAGGGTTTGATGCTGAAGGCGACCTGGCCGCCGTTGCGTGCCGAGCAGCCATCGCCGATCCCACCGGCATCGAGCACCAGCGTTGAACGCCCGGCCAGTGCCGTCTCCCGGGCCGCGGTGAGGCCCGTATAGCCGCTGCCGACGATGACCACGTCGGCTGCCGCCGGCAGCGGGGCGACCGACACCGAGGGGATCGCGGCTGCCCAGTAGCATCTGGGCGCATAGTCGTCGGCAAACATTCGCTATCTGTTCCCACGTCCGGTGGCAGACCCGCGGCTTTAGCCCTGGCAATATCTGCATCGATCAGCCAGCCAATGATATCCGGGACCATGCCAGAATGGGGCATGGCCACCGCTCCAGTTTCCGGTCCGCTGCTCGTCTGGCTCGCGCCGTCGCTGATCGCATTGTTCCTGTACGGCATCGGTCAGGGGTTGGTGAAAAAATGGATTGCCGAAGTGCCGCCGGCGCGCTTTTGCCTCTATTTCGTGCTGGCTAAATCGATCGTCAACCTCAGTTTTTTCCTCACCAGGAGCCATCCGGCGCTGACGGCCGCTGACGGCCATCAGTTCCTCGCGCTGGGTGTGCTGGCTTACCTGTTTGACGGCGCCGGCTGGATTTTATACTTCGAATCGATTGTGGCAGGGCCGATCACTATTGTCGGTACCTTGTCGGCGGCATACCCTGCCTTGACCGTTGTGTTCGCCCGGATCTTCCTCGCCGAGGATCTGGCGCCGCTGCAATATGCGGCCGTTTCACTGGTGATCGTTGGCTGCCTCGGTCTGTCATACTCCCCGGCCGGCAGCGATACCAAAATCACTAGCCGGCGCTGGATCCCGTTGTCATTCATGGCGCTGGTCTGCTGGGCGAGCGCGCAAACCATCATCAAATACTCTTATTCGTTTCCACAGGCCAGCGAAGTCAATCTGGCGCTGTGCAGTACCGTCGGCGGCGCGCTGTCGCTCGGTGTTTACGGGCTGCTCAAGGGGCGGCAGGGACAGCATTCGTTTCGCGAGTGGCTGCACGCCATGGTACCGATGGGGATGATGGCCGGCGGCGACCTCGGGGTCATCATCGCGGCGCGCTTCGGGCCGATCTCGATCGTAACCCCGCTGACTGGCGCCTATCCGGTCGTAACGCTGGCCTTTGCCGGGCTGGTACTCCGTGAAAAAATCAAGCTGCTGCAATATGTTTGCATTGCGGGGATTATCGTCGGGATGATTTTCTGTCCACCTTAGGCAGGCCACCGACAATTTAATAGGACAAGCAGATGGACGAACGACTGAGTGAGGCGGCCATTGAGTATCACCGCCAGTATCCGCCGGGCAAGATTGCGGTTACGCCGACCAAGAGCCTGATCAATCAGCGCGACCTGTCGCTGGCCTATTCGCCGGGTGTGGCTGCGGCTTGCCGGCTGATCGCCCAGTCGCCAGCAGAGGCTCGCAGCATGACTGTGCGCGGCAACCTCGTGGCAGTCATTACCAACGGCACCGCGGTTCTGGGGCTTGGCGACATCGGGCCGCTGGCCGCCAAACCCGTCATGGAAGGCAAGGGCTGCCTGTTCAAGAAATTTGCGGGCATCGATGTATTCGACATCGAAATTGCCGAGACCGATCCTGACAAGCTGGTCCACATCATAGCCAGCCTTGAGCCGACGTTTGGTGGCATCAATCTCGAGGACATCAAGGCACCGGAGTGCTTTTACATCGAGCGCAAATTGCGCGAGCGCATGAAAATCCCCGTGTTCCACGACGACCAGCACGGCACAGCCATCATTGTCGCGGCCGCCGTTCTTAACGGGCTGAAAATTGTTGGCAAGGATATCCGTAACGTGCAGCTCGCCGGCTCGGGAGCGGGAGCGGCGGCGCTGGCGTGCCTTGATTTACTGGTCAGGCTCGGCCTGCCCAGGGAAAACATCACGATCAGCGACATCCACGGCGTCGTCTATGCCGGCCGGCCGGTTGATATGGATCCGGACAAGGCAAAATTTGCGCGGCCGACCGCGGCGCGAACTTTGGCTGAAATCGTGCAAGGCGCCGACATTTTTCTCGGCTTGTCGGCGGGCAACGTCCTGCAGGCGCAAATGGTCGCGACTATGGCCAGAGATCCGCTGATCCTGGCGCTGGCCAACCCGGAGCCGGAAATCAGGCCCGAGATTGCCCAGGGCGTCCGGCCCGATGCGATCTGCTGCACGGGTCGCTCCGATTACCCGAATCAGGTGAACAATTCGCTTTGCTTCCCGTTCATCTTTCGCGGCGCGCTCGACGTCGGTGCCACGACTATCAACGAGGAGATGAAGCTCGCCGCGGTGCATGCCATCGCCGAATTGGGTCAGGCCGAGCAATCCGACGTGGCCCTGGCGGCCTATGGTGAGCAGCAGGTGTGCTTTGGCCGGGACTCGCTGATCCCCAGAGCCTTTGATCCTAGGCTGATCATCAAGATTGCGCCGGCCGTGGCCCGCGCGGCCATGGACAGCGGCGTGGCGACAATACCGATCACGGACATGGCTGCCTATGAACAGCAGCTGACCCGGTTTGTGTTTCAGACCGGCATGATCATGCGGCCGGTGTTTAACGCCGCCAAGAAAGCGCGCGGACGGGTCATTTACGCAGAAGGGGAGGACAATCGGGTATTGCGGGCGGTGCAGATCGCTTTGGATGAGCAACTCGCTGATCCGGTTCTGATCGGCCGGGCCGATGTCATCGAGGCGAGGTGCCACGAGCTCGGACTGCGGATGCAACTTGGGCGCGACTTTGTGGTTGTAAATCCAGGCGAGGTCGCGCCGTCGGTAAAGGACCTGGCGGCGGCCAAAGCTGTAGCGCGGCTGCCGGAGCTACTGCGCCAGCAGGCCATGGCGACGCTGATCGGCGCCTTACGGGTCGCCCGCGGCGAGGCGGACGCCATGCTGTGTGGTATTGCCGGAAGCTATGCAACGCATCTGGACTGTATCCGGCAGGTGATAGGCCGCCGTGACGGGGTAAAAAATCTGGCGGCCATGAACGCGCTGGCGCTGCACGACCGGATCATTTTTATCTGTGACACCTACGTCAATGAGGAGCCAGACGCCCAGCAACTCGCTGAAATTGCGTTGCTCGCGGTCGAGGAAGTGCGCCGCTTTGGGCTGGCGGCGCGGGTCGCGTTGCTCTCGCATTCGAGTTTCGGGTCCGCCGACAGTGTCTCGGCCAAAAAAGTCCGCGAGGCACTCAAAATCATTCTGGCTGCTGCACCTGCTCTTGAAATCGAGGGCGAGATGCAAGGCGATGCGGCGCTGTCCAGGAAGCTATTGGATATCGTGCATCCGCACTCTCGGCTGACCGGTGAGCCCAACCTGCTGATTATGCCGACCCTGGATGCCGCCAATATTGGCTTCAACATGCTGAAGACCGCGGCCGGCGGGGGCATTACGGTTGGACCGATCTTGCTCGGAGCGGCGAAAGCGGTCCATATACTGACACCCACGGCGAGCGTCCGGCGCATATTGAACATGACGGCACTGGCCGTGGTGGACGCCAGTATGGATCGCGGTGCGCCGCAATCTTCGCAATAACCTCCTAGACAGCCTCACAGCGGTGCTGGAGGCGGGCAGCCGCGCCGGCCGCTTTAGGTTTAAGGAAGCGCCTAGGGAGAGGGCACAGGTGTTACTCGGGGCCCTTGAAGGTGCCATGTTAGTGGCCCGATCCTATCGGGACCCGAAGCGGTTCCGGTCGTCTGCACAGCACGTGCTTGCGGACCTTGGCAAGGTCGAACTACACCAGCAAGGTAAGGCGAAGGCCCGTCGTACGGGCTAGTGCCGGCCGATAAACGTGGGCCAATTTCCCGCCGCTTGCGTCGGGGCGCATACTAGACCCCGGAATTGCTGAGTGGCAGGCGGGTGGCTACGCAAACCGCCTGGCGCTATTTATCATTCGAAAGCCAACAACAAATGGGAGCTGCCAATGGCCGAACATCAGGGGAAATGCTTCTGCGGCGCGGTCGAATTCTCGGTGAGCGGCGAACCGGTGGCGATGGGATACTGTCACTGCGAATCCTGCCGGCACTGGTCGGCGGGGCCGGTGAATGCCTTCACGCTGTGGAATCCGGCTGCCTTAAAGGTCACCAAGGGCGCGAGCAACATTGGCACTTTCAATAAGACCGCAAACAGCGCCCGCAAGTGGTGCAAAACCTGCGGCGGGCATCTCTTTACTGACCATCCACCGATGAAATTGGTTGATGTGTACGCCGCGGTATTGCCGACACTCGCCTTCAAGCCGGCGCTTCACGTCTCCTACGGCGAGAAGGTTGTCAGCATCAAGGACGGACTGCCCAAGTTGAAGGATTTTCCGAAGGAAATGGGCGGCACGGGGGCCACGCTGCCCGAGTAGTGCGTCCGCATTGCGGCGGGCTTGAGCCAGTGGCGCAGAGTATCCATTGCGATTTCACACCGCTGTGGACAAAAACTGATTGAAGCGGCGCAGCTCATCACGCGAGCGCGTAACGCTCAGGACCGTTGCGCCCCAGATCCCGTATTTTCATTGATCTCGGCAACCGTTATGCGTGCGCTCGGTAGTGATGCTAGCAGCATTAAATTTCCTTTATTAATTAAGCATTAACCGGCCTTTAATGTTCTTGAATTACGCTGCTCGTCGGCATGAGAAAGCCGAGCCATATGCGGGGATTTAGCGGGCCGTTGCGTGCGGATAGGCCATTTGAATTTCCGGGCGGAGCAGCCTGGCCGTCGTGCGAATCTTCAAATCCAGGCAGCCATCACTGCGCACCATGAATCAGCCAGGCAAGTCCTTCGTGCTGGCCTGCGGCTTCTTTGTAGCCAACGCCCTGGCCGGATGTGCTGCGTACGAGAAATGCGGTTTCCAGGGGTGCCCCGGCGACGCCAAGCTCAACGCCGAAGTGCAGGCGCTGATCGGGCAGCATCCGGCGCTGCAGCCCCCGAATCTGGTTTACGTGCAGACCCTGGATCATGTGGTGTATCTGAGCGGCATGGTTGATACCGGCACGGAGCGGTTTTTGGCGCAATCCGTTGCCCTGGCAGCACCGGGTGTAAGACGCGTTGTCAACAATATTGCCGAAAGCAATGCGCCGGGACTCTAGCCTCGCCGCAGGCCGGTGCCGGCTGTTTGCGCGTGCCGTTTCCATTGCCCGCGGGCGCCAGGCGCTGCAAACTCTGGAGCGATGCGCTCAGTTATGGGCGTCATGCCGCTCCCTTGCACGAGCGTTCGCGGGCACCAATTTCGTCCCGCGACCTGATGGCCATTCTGCTAGCATTGGATTTGCGGGCGCGGCTGTCAGAATGAACTGAACCACCTGGCAAGCAACAGAGCGCAGCGCCCCGCAGTCGTCAATTCTCAAATGGTGTCCTCGCTCACCCCCGGTCGTGAGCAATTTAAACAGTCAGGTTAACGGAGCGATTTCATGAACTGTGTAACGCGCGCCGCTTTGGTGATCCTTTTGGCAATGGTGGGAATGTCGGTGAGCCAGGCGCAAACCCCGCCCAGTGCCGATGCGTTGATTGACGCTGCCAAGCAGGCTACCGGCGGCTCAGTCTGGGACCAGACGGTCACCTGGCATGAAACGGGGGCAGTCTCCTCCGGCGGTCTGAGCGGTCATTACGAGTCCTGGCAGGATCTGACTTCGCTACAAAATGGCGGCTCGTTCACGCTCGGCCCGGTTTCGGGAAGCAGTGGCTGGGACGGCAGGCAGGCCTGGACCACCGACAGCAGCAAGGAAGTCAGGGTGGAGACCAGCGGCGAAGCCGTCGCGCAGGCCATTCAGGATGCTTATCGCGGTGCTTACGGATTTTACTTTCCGAATCGCTTTCCCGCTACGCGCGAGTACACCGGCGCACGCGCGGCCGACGGCACAACCTATGAGGTCGTGAAAATAACTCCCAAGGGTGCTGAGCCGTTCGAGGTATGGTTCGATCCGGCCAGCCACCGGATTGCGCGCGAAGTACAGCTGACCGGTGGGCAGCCGCACACGTTTATCGTCTCCAATTACGTTCAGTTCGGTGGACTGATGGTGCCAAAGAAGACCATCGATCGGGTCGGCGGCGATCCGAAGTACGACACCGTGAGCGACGTGGATTCAATCGTTTTTTCGGGGCCTGAACAGCTTAGCCGCTATGCGCCGCCGCCGCCGCCGCCAAATTCTGCGATTTGGCCGGCGGGCAAGGATTCCGTGAGCGTGCCGTTCCGGCTGCTCAATAATCACATTTATGTTGAGGCCTCGATAAACGGGGCGGCGCCGTTGGCATTCGTCTTCGACACGGGCGCCACGGACATATTGGATACCAGTGCTGCAAAATCCCTGGGAATTGCTGTGGAAGGCGCGCTGGCCGGCGGCGGCTTCGGCGACAAGATCGAGGATTTTGGCGTTGCCAAAGTCAAAAGCGTCTCACTGGGCGGCCTGGCGTTGCCCGATCAGGTATTTGGCACCGAGTCCTCGCCAGGATGGGTAGCGGTGGAAGGCGCGGACTCTTCCGGATTGCTTGGCTACGAGTTCGTCAAACGCGCCGTCCTGACGATTGATTACGCCAGGCGCATCATGACCTTCACCAAACAGTCGGCATTCCGGCCGCCAAAAAATGCCGTAGCGGTCCCATTTACTTTCGACGCCCATATCCCGATGGTCGCGGGCACACTGGATGGCGTCGCTGGCGAGTTTGAGATCGACACCGGCTCTCGTGGTGCATTGACCGTGATGCAGCCCTTTGCCGCTGCCAACGGGCTGATCGACAAATACCATGCGTCGCGCCGCGCGACCGTTGGTTACGGCATTGGTGGCCCATCCAAGGCGTTGCTGGCGCGCGCCGGCGCCCTGACCCTCGGATCGGTCACTATCGATGCGCCGGTGGCGGAAATTGTTACCGACAAGGCCGGCGCCGCCGAGGCGGCGCGCACTGCCGGCAATATCGGCGGTGACCTGCTCAAGCGCTTTACGGTGACTCTGGACTATGCCCACCAGATGCTCTGGCTTCAGCCTAATGCGCTGGCGGCGCAGCGCGAGGTGTTTGATCGATCGGGACTGTGGATTGCCCGCGCCAAGGACGGCGGCATTGATGTGGCGGACGTGGCCACTGACAGCGCCGCGGCGGTAGCCGGCATTTCCGCTGGCGATGAAATATTGAGCGTCAACGGCAAGAATGCGAAGCAGGTGCCGCTTTACAAATTGCGTGAGGAATTCAAGGGCGATGTAGGCACCAAATTTACCCTGCGCGTGAAGCGCCAGCAGCGCGTTCGTGCCGTGCCTTTGATACTGGCCGACCAGATCTAAGAGTCCTGATTCAAGCTGCCGGTCCCGGGCGCCGACAGGCGCTCGGGATTCTCATTCGCACTCCCGGGCGGCGCCGGCAGCGATACGTGTCGTCAACTTGGGGCGCCGTCAAGACTCGGAATCTAACAGTTCGTCGATTACCCCTGCGAACCAGACGGTCGGCGGCTCGGATCCGTCCAGGCGCGTCAATTTACCCGTGAGACGCCGCAGCCCGGGCGCGAGCAAGCGCTGCGCCACTTATTCGCGCATTGGGCGCGGCGATACCCTGGCTTGGTGTGCCGGGCTTGCGAAATGTCAGCGCATAAAACCGTCCGTTCCGCAGCAGTTCAAGGTGTACATCCAGCATTTCCGGCGGCACCAGGTCCACGGGGGCCGTGACTGCATGCTCGCGGCTCTTGAACAGGCCGCTGCTGATGGGTATCCGTTCGTAGGCGGCCTTCACATGCTCTTCGGTCTCATCGGCAATCAGGATGCGGCTCCCCGGCTTTGCCACCCGGATCATTTCCCTGATCGCCTTGGCCCGGTCATTGAAGAAATTGATGCCGCCCACGTGAAATACCACGTCAAAACTGTCGTTGGCGAGCGGCAGGTCCTCGGCGTTGCCGAGCAGCAGATCCGCATCGAGATCCCAAAGATGCAAATTGCGCTGGCAGTTGGCCAGCATCTGCGCCGAGCAATCCAGGCCAATTAGTTGCAGGCCGCGCGGCAGATACTTGTAATTAAGACCCGTGCCGACGGATGTCTCCAGTACGATATCCCCAGGCTTAACTTCCAGAAAGCGCAGGTAACTCATCACGTATTGGTCCCGGTTGATGCCCCGGAAGGCACACGTGACCCTCTGAATGTCATCGTACATGCCGCCGATGGCTTCATACAGGCGGTTATATTTGCGGTTGGAACCGGTAAGTTGCTCGGGTTGCAGAAACTCCGCGAGGCCATTGCGAATCGGATACCGCTCGCCCTTTTCGCTCACTAATGCTTCACTGCCACCGTCGCTGGCTACACGCAGTGGCTCGCCGCTTTGCGGACTTCTCAGCAGTGAAACGGTCTTTGTGCGGTGCGCCCAGTCGCGGCGCTGTCGTCCCGACTGGCTGAGACTCCAGGCGCCCCATATCAGGCCAGCAACCGTGCAGATCCACGCCACCCAAGAATCCTTTGGTACGAAGCCGCCGGGCATCGTCGAGTGGGCGGCCCACGGCGAGTAACCATACGCGAGCAGCAGAACCCACACGGCCACAAACGTGGCAGCGCCTATGGCAACCCGGCGAACCTGGAATTGGCGGACCCACATCCAGTTGATGACCGCCGCGCTCCAGTAGATTAGAAATGCGATTGCAATCGGACCCAGGACCGCGCTGATACTGGCCAGCAGGGTGCTTGCGGCCCGGGCGCCGCCAAGTGACCCATATACTCCGGCGGGGAAGCAGCGCTGCGCAAAGAGCCCAACGGCGATTCCCCAAAAGGGCAGGGCGAGCGTTGCAAGAAAGGTCTGTCGGCTCTGACTCGTGAGACGATAAATGAGGAACGGCAGCACCGCCGCAAACGCCGCTACGACGGTCCAAGCCAGGTACTGCACCGGAGCCAGCGAAGAGGTGTGCCAGTCGGACAGCAGCTCCGGAATGAAATCAAGGACCACCAGCACCAGATAGCCGCGTACCGGTTTTTGGGTGCCGATGAACCAAGCGCAAAGAATCGGGCCGGTCCAGGTTCCAAGCGGCGCGTATACCTCGCCCAGGATGAAGAGCGCTAAGGTCGCTGCCGCCGCTGATTGCAGCAGCCGATTAGGCGTCCTATTCACAAACATTTCGTCAGCGGCCCATCACAAGTCGAGAGCGGAAAGAGACTAGGAAAGTGTAGCTGCCTGGTATTAACAGCCAATGCGTAGTTCACGCAGACAGTCCCGGACGCGACAATAGAGCTGGCAATGCGTCGGGCTCGGCGGCTCGCGTCAAGACGCGCCGAACTAACATCAGCCTGCAGGATGTTTTTGATCGTGCTGGCTGCGTAACCGGCTTGGCCGGGCTCGGCGAGCGCGAACCCATAAGGAGCAAGACGCGCTGCTAGGGTTTCTGCCACTCACGTGTCAGGAAACGCGCACCTAACAGGAACAGCGCGGCGCTGATCAGGTAAAAACCAGTGCCGGACAAAATGGCATAGCGGAGCGACTCACTGCCATAACGGCTGGCGAAGTGATCCGATAACAGGCCAATCAGCAGCGAGCCGCAGCCGAGGCCGATCAGATTGTTAATGAATAGGAACAGTGCCGAGGCCAGCGCTCGCATATCCGGTGGCACCAGGTGCTGGATGGCGGAGATCGTAGGTCCGAGCCAGGCGAGCGCCAGGGCAATGGGCACCACAAAGATTGGCAGCGACCAGGGGCTCGGGGGAGCTAAAACGCCGAGCGCATATAGCGGCACCGAAAGCAGAAAGGCGCCGGCCGGTATTAATGCGTACGCTGCGCGGCTGCGGGCGCCGAGGCGATCAGCGAGCCAGCCGCCGAGCCAGATGCCCGCCACTCCACCCACCAGCAGCAACGAGCTGAACAGCCAGGAAACCTGGACCAGGGTGTAATGGTAACTACGCACATAAAATGACGGTAGCCAGAATAATGCCCCATAGCTCATGATCGAACTGGTCGCCGCGCCGAACGAAAGACTCCAGAACGAGGCTTTCCCGGCCAGCAGAACGGCGACGTCGCGAAGGCTAGGTGTCCGTCGCACCTGTGTCGGCGGGTCCAGGCCGCCGCGTACGGGTTCTTTCATTGCATAGCGGAACAGTGGCGCGAGGATGAGTCCGAGCAGGCCCACCACAAGAAACGCCAGCCGCCAGTTAACCTTGGCGGCAATCAGACCGCCGAACAGCAGTCCCGCGGCGCTGCCAATCGGGATACCAAAGGAATAGATGGCTAGCGCCCGCGCGCGTCGCGCCGGCGGGAAATAGTCGCTAATCAGCGAGTAGGCCGGCGCGACGCCGCCAGCCTCACCAACCCCGACACCAAGACGCGCAATGAACAGCTGGACGAAGCTGTGGGCCAGCCCAGTGGCGGCAGAAAACGCACTCCACAGCGCCAGCGCGACGGTCATGATCCACACGCGGTTGAAGCGATCAGCCAACCAGCCGATCGGCACACCGAGCGCCGTATAGAAGATCGCAAACGCCGTGCCGCCCAGCAGGCCAAGCTGGGTATCGGTCAGATGCAGCTCCGCCCTGATCGGCGGCACCAGAATCCCAAGAATAATCCGGTCGATAAAATTAAAGGTGTAAACGAGCAGCAGCAGTCCCAGTGCGTACCGCGCATAAGCCTCCGTTGCACGCGGTGCCGCCACCACAGAACTCTAGCGCTCGACCGTCGCGGGCCGTTTGGCCTCCGCGAGGCCACGTATACCAGCGGCTACGTACGGGCCAAGACGCGCCCGCAGCGCCGCGACGTCATTTGAGCGACACAAACCGTTGGATAGTGCGTCGAGGCGGCCGGTTTCCGCCAGCGACAGCGTCAGCGCACCGGTGAGGAAGTTGTAACCCCAGAAGATATCCTCCGGTGCCGCGCCCGGGAGCGAATCCATGACTGCCTGGATAAATTGGCGCACCACGCCGTCGAAAGTCTTACCCATCAGCGTTCGGCCCCATTCGGGCGAGTTGTTGACATAGGCCAGTAGCGCAAAATAGCTGTGCCAGCCACGACCGGCATGCGCGAGTCGATCCAGGATCGGATCGAAGAACGCGCCGACCACCGCCTCGGTGCTGGGCGGGCGCGGCGCGGCGCGCTGCCGCACAGCGGCCAAGCGCTGCAACCGCTCCTCGTTAAGTCCCAGGCCGCGTCGTTCGATGACTGCCGCGAGTAGCTGTTTCTTGCTGCCAAAGTGGTAATTCACGAGCGCCAGATCGACGCCCGCCTCGCCGGTGATATCCCGCAGGGAAACGCCGTGGAAGCCCCGCCGGGCGAATAGCTTCTCGGCGGCATCCATCAGCTTGTCTTTGGTTGTGCGCTTTGCCCGCCGCATTTTTATTAGTGACCTGCGAAACGGCGATTCTAACCCGGGCCGCGCGCAAAGGCGCAAATGCCGGTGCCCAGGCTGTCCCGGGCCACCGGATGCCGGGGGCCGGGCGGCTGGCTTTATTTCCATGATTTGCAGTTAAACACCCGTTGAATTATATTTCAACGACTGTTCAACGCACTCTGGCGTGCGGTGGCATTAAAACAAGTAGGGGGACCAGCCATGATTCGCAGGCTTTGCAGTGGGTTACTTATCTGCTCCTTGGTTGCCAGCGCGGCGGCCATGGCGGCCAGTGACGATTCCACAACGGGGGCAGCCGGCCCATCGAGTGACAGGAGGGCGGCCGTCGATAACGGGACCGTCGAGGAAGTGGTGGTCACCGCCCGGCGGCGCACAGAACAGCTGCAAAGCGTGCCGCTGGCCGTAACGGCGCTCAATGCCGATCAGCTGCAGACGCAGAATGTGCAGAGTCTGGCCGATTTAACCGCAGCCGCCCCGAACATTGAAGTCAATGCCGGTCGCGCGACCAGCAGTACCATCAATGTCTACATCCGCGGCGTCGGCCAGAGCGACCCACTTTGGGGTAACGAGCCGGGCGTTGGCATCTACCTCGACGATGTCTACATCGCGCGACCGCAGGGAGCGCTCCTGGATCTGTACGATGTCGACCGCATCGAGGTACTGCGCGGTCCGCAAGGCACGCTGTATGGCAAGAACACCATCGGTGGAGCCATAAAATACATAACCCGGGACATCAGTGACTCGAACAATCCTTATTTCAAGGTCTCGGTTACGGGCGGCAGTTACGATGAGCGCGATATCAAAGTCGCGGCTTCGATGCCCATCGTGGATGATCATGTCTATTTTGGCGTGGCCGGAGCGTACCTGCGCCACGACGGCTGGGGCGAGATTGTAGACGATGGGATGCCACGGCCCTACAACAGCGTCGGTCAGGACGTCAGTGACAAAAACGTGCTCACCGGTCGCGCCGATCTCACCATTACCTGGGGCCAGAGTTCCAAGCTGAAGTTTCTGCTCGACGATATGGACGACAGATCCAACGAGGTCGGAGGACAACGGCTGGCCGCCAATCCCTATCTCGAGACACCGCTGGACAGCCGCTTTGACACCTACAGCGATATGCCGGTGAATCAGGATCGCTCCGCCTTTTACGGCTTTTCCGGAACCTACACCCAGAATCTGAGCGATGCATGGTCCTATAAGGCAGTCGCGGCCTACCGCCAAGGCCTGACAAACCAATTTATCAACTTCAGCGAGTTGGATGCTCCCTGGTTTGAGGTACCAGGCCATTACGCTGACCACGAAACCACGGGTGAGATGCAGGTGACCTACAGTGGTTCGCAATGGAAGGGGGTCGCAGGTCTGTATTATTTCAACGGTACCGCAGCCGGTGCCTATGATGTCACTCTGAGTCTTGGTGGCGCCCCGCTGGCGGCGGGCCTGCCGCCGGGCATCACGCAGTTGACCAAAGGTGGTGTCATCACTGACAGCTACGCTGCCTATTTCGACACGACCTGGAATCTGACCCCCCGACTGGACATGGATGTCGGTGCGCGCTGGAACGAGGATCAGAAAACCGCTAACGTTTTTGTCACCAATTACTATGCGGGTACGCTGACACCCGGCACGACGTTTTTTGATCCCGACAACCCGCCGATGGGATTCATCCCGCTGGGCGCTCCGGAGACCAACTACACCAACAATCGCAGCTTCGTTAACCTTTCACCGCGCCTTGGATTTGATTATCACTTCACCGATGAGGTCATGGGCTACCTAACCTACAGCGAGGGCTTCAAGAGTGGCGGCTTTGACATGCGCGGCAATGAGGCGGCTGACCCGTCGACGGTAAATGGCTACAACTCGGAGATTGCCGACAGCTACGAGCTGGGCGTGAAATCGACGCTGCTGGATAAGCGGCTGACGCTGAATCTGACCGTCTTCTACTCGCCCTATAATCACGTACAGCTGACGACCCAAAATTTCGAAGAAATCGGCACGCCTCCTGCTCCAACCAACGTGACGGCAGTGCTTAATGCCGGTACGCAGTTGAATAAGGGAGTTGAGTTCGAATCGGTATGGCGCCCGATTCAGGCCTTGACCCTCACGACCAACGTTGGCTACCTCGATGCGTACTACAAGGACTTCCTGGTCGGCTGCTCACCGGGGACGGCCGGCTGCCCAGCCGGCGGCGGATATCTGAACGTTTCCTCGCAAAACTCACCGGTCGACGCCCCGCGCTGGACGGGCTCGCTGTCCGGGGTCTACGTCTGGAATGTCGGTGGCGGGGATCTGAGTGCGCACTCGACCTTCCGCTATCAGAGCTTTACCAAGGTGGCCAATACCGCGCCAAGCGTCACCGACCAGGGTGGTTATTCGGTGCTGGATGCGGGTATGGCGTATGCCATGGGCAAGAACTGGCGATTTGCGGTTGAAGGCAAGAACATCCTGAATAAATGGTACAAAGTGGCCGGCTATGATTTCGGCGGGTTTGGCACCGGTCTTTTAGGGGGCTTAAGCCAGATTGGGTACTATGGCGCGCCGCTCACGGTCTTGGCGACCGTGACCTACCAGTACTGAGACGGCACAGTGCCGGGCCTGTAAGCCTGGCACTGTGCCCCGGCCGACCGCCAATAGCGGCCGATGCAAAGGCGACGCTCTACATAGGCCGGAATTTCGGGATGCATGCAGTGGTGTGCGAGGCTGGATTCAATGATGGAGGCGGCATCCTAGCCGCCGCGTGTCGGATATGAGTGCCTTTGATTCCCGGCTGGCCTTGTTTCCCGAGATCCTTGCGCTGCACGGCCGTTGGCGCGCCGCCCAGGCTGCGATCATTGACGGCGAACGCACGTTAAGCTGGTCGGCCTTTGATTCCCAGCTCAACCAGGTCGCCAACGGACTGCGGGCCCTGGGCGTACGGCCGGGCGATCGGGTTGCGGTGCTGATGCACAACAGCCTGGAAATGGTGGTAGCGCTATTGGGGACGATCAAAGCCGGCGCCGTTGTGGTACCTCTTAACCTGTCGATCTCAGACCAGTCACTGGTCGCGATGATCGTGGATTCCGGGGCGGTGGCCGTTATCGCCTCCGACGAGCAGTGCGCGCGCGTCGAGCAGCTGCGCGCCGAGCTTCCCGGCATTCCTGAGCAGCGCTACCTCGGTGTAAACGCACCGCCAGGCTACTGGCAGGAATTTCGCCCCTGGTGTGATGCGCAGTTGGCGACCCCGCTGTCCGTGAGCTTGGAACCCGACAGTCCCTGCAACATCATTTACAGCTCCGGTACGACGGGTCAGCCCAAGGGCATTGTGCACTCGCATCTGTGTCGGATCCGCTGGGCGGCCGACGTGGGCGACGCCCTGCGCTACCACAGCGGTGCCGTTACGGTGTGCTCACTGGGGTTGTTCTCCAATATCAGCTGGGTGTCGATGCTGGCGACTTTCTACCGCGGCGGGACCGTGGCGGTCATGCGCTCCTTCCGGCCCGCAGATCTGCTCGAGCACATCGCGCGTCATCGCGTGACCCATGGGGCCTTCGTACCCGTGCAGCTGCAGCGCCTGCTCGAGCTGGACTCGGTTGGTAGCTACGATCTGAGCTCGCTGCAGACCCTGATGTGCTGCGGCTCGCCGCTTCCTGCGCCGATAAAGCGTGGAATTGCGGCCGCCCTCGGTTGCGAGCTGATTGAGCTTTACGGGCTGACCGAAGGCCTGGTCACTACGCTGGCGCCGGAAGATTTTGACGCGCGGATCACCTCGGTGGGCAAACCACTTCCCGGCACCGACATTGTGCTGCTGGATGAGGCGGATCGCGTGGTGCCTACCGGCGAGGCCGGAGAGATTGTCGGACGCAGCAGCCTGATCATGTCCGGTTACCACAACCGGCCCGAGGCCAATGCCGAGGCGACCTGGACCGATCCGGCCGGGCGGCGCTGGTTCAGGACCGGGGACATCGGCCGGCTGGACGCCGACGGCTTTCTGTATATCGTCGATCGCAAGAAGGACATGCTGCTCTCCGGCGGGCAGAATGTTTTTCCTGCCGACATTGAGGAAGTCGTGCGTCAGCACGCCGCGGTGGCGGAAATTGCGGTGATTGGTGTGCCAAGCGAGCGCTGGGGTGAGACACCGCTTGCCGTGGTGGTACTGCGTGCCGGCCACAGCGTAGTCGCGGCCGAGCTCGTGGATTGGACCAATGCCAGGGTCGGCAAGCAACAGCGCCTCAGCGGCGTGGTTTTTCGCGCCAACCTGCCGAGAAATGCCAATGGCAAGGTGCTAAAGCGCGAACTGCGGCGCGAATATAATTTTCCAGACTGGAGCGCGGTTAGCGAACTATGACAACCGAATCGAGAGATTTCTATTTCGACAGCACCGATGGCTTGCGGCTGTATTGCGCGATTTACGCCGCTCATGAGCCCGGAGGCCTGCCGGTGCTGTGTTTGCCAGGGGTGACCCGCAACAGCCGTGACTTCGCCACCCTGGCGGCTCGCCTAAGTACGAGATACGAAGTGCTTGCTCCGGACCTGCGCGGCCGCGGTCGTTCTGCCTGGGATCCCGAGCCGGCTCACTACACCCCCACCACTTACATCCAGGATGTCGTGACGCTGCTGCAGCGCTGCGGCCACGGCCGGGTGATTCTCATCGGCACCTCCCTCGGTGCATTGATGGGTATGTTGATGGGTGCGATGCGACCGGACCTGATCGCGGGTCTGGTGCTAAATGAGGCGGCCCCGGAATTCGATCCGGCCGGCTTACGACGGATCGCCGCGTATGCGGGGAAACTGCCGCCGGTGAGCAGCTGGAAGGAAGCCGCGGCGCAGGCCAAGAGTATCTACGGGGGTGCGCTGCCGGGGTTGAGCGACGCGGACTGGCTTAAGTATGCACGCCAGGGTTATCGGGAGGGTGCCAATGGGATTCCTGTGCCGGATCTCGATCCGAAAATCAGCGAGGCATTCAAGGACTTCACCGGAAAGCCGCCGGATTTTTGGGCGTTTTATGAGAAGATAACCAGCATACCGATGCTGGTGTTCCGCGGCGCGCTCTCCGATTTGATCAGTGCCGCCACGGTGGCCCGGATGGCTCAGCAGAAGCCTGACATGGTGTTGGTCACCGTGGCCAATCGAGGCCATGCGCCGCTCCTTGATGAGCCGGAATGTCTGACCGCCATAGATGAATTCCTGGCCGCCCACGGCAAGGAAGTGCCCGGTGGTGCGGAGCCGACGTAGCCGCGCCACAGGCGAATCGAGGCCGCGTCAGTGGCGAAACGCTGATCGCCCAACTGTCGTGGTTGGTTCGCGGACTCGACCGTCTGCCGTTCAAACGGTCAGTGCCTGGAAAATGGCGCTGACAGACTACTGGCGCGGTCGGGCAATCTGCCGGTGGACAGGATATGCGCGTTTAGGTCAGTAGCTTAAAGGCGTGCGTCCAATCGTTGCGTAGGAAACCGGGGATGCACCACAGCATGCAGAGCGGCTCGATGGCACGCGCAGCCTCGGCCTTGCCCATATCCGCTGTTTCCCAGCCGAACTGGTCGAGAAGAGTGCTGACATCCTTCTTGGCCGCTTCGTCATTTCCACAGATGAACATGGTCGGCTTGCCGCCCTTGAATTTCGGATTCACCATGCAGGCATTCCCGACTGAATTAAACGCCTTTACGAAGCGCGCGCCAGAAAAATCTCGTTGCAAGCGCTCCATTAAGGATTCGTCGAGATTAGTGAAAAATTTCAGTACGCCGTTGTTCGGTGGCGCATCGGCGATCGGATTGGTCACATCAATTAACGTCTTGCCGGTGAGATTGGTCGGGTCCGCGGCGCGCAGCACTTGTTGCGCCGCCGTACCCTTGACTGCGAGCACAATCAATTGGCCGAAACGTGCTGCCGCAGCGAAATCGCCCACTTTGCTCCCAGGGTGTGACTTGCCCCAATCTGTCAACTTTGCCGTCGTTCCGGATCCGATCATTACCTCGTGTCCGTGGGTCAAAAAGCCGGCAGCGAGCGTCTTTGCCACATCACCCGAACCAAGAACCCCAATTTTCATGCCTTACTCCCGCCCAGATTTAGATGCCATGCCCATCTGCTGCCGAGGCGGTGGGGTTGCCAGCGAATCATCGCCGGCGTCGTCATCGGCCGCGCGGTTGAGCGCAGACAACTGGACAGCCTTGATTACCGCTGCCCGATAGCCTCCGACTCATTTGATTAATGATCGGCCGAAGTGAATAACCAATCAATGCCTGATGGGGGTTTCAGACTCGGTCGCCTGTTTCCCAAAGTCCGATTACTGATCATGCAGCCAGCAAGAAAATTCCAAATTATTTGATTTTAAGTTTGAAATTAACGACTTAGCGTAGTGCCGAATGCTAAAGTTGGCGGCACTTCCATCCGAAGGCTTATGCATTTATGACAGACATCCATGCGTTGCTGGCGCTGATGGTTGAAAAAGGGGCATCGGACCTCTTCCTCACCTACGACGCGGCACCGCATATCAAGATCGAAGGGGTGACGCACCCGGTCAACACGCCGGTTTTCAAGCGCGGTGAAGTGAGGCAGCTGGCTCAGTCGATCATGACGGACCGCCAAACTGCCGCTTTTGAGGAGACCATGGAGTCCAATCTGTCACTCTCCATGGAAGGCGTAGGACGCTTTCGTATCAACGTGTACTACCAGCGCGGCGAAGTCGCGATAGTCGCAAGGCTAATCAAATCAAATATCCCAACCATTGAACAGCTGGGGCTGCCCGGCATCTGCGCTGATTTGGCCATGCTCAAGCGTGGGCTGGTTATGGTCGTCGGAGCGGCGGGGTCCGGCAAGAGCACTACGTTGGCAGCGATGATCGGTCACCGCTCAGCGCAGGCCGATGGCCACATTCTCACCATAGAGGATCCGATCGAGTTCCTATTCCCGCACCGCCGCTCGCTCGTCGATCAGCGCGAGGTCAATATCGACACGCGGTCCTTTGGCGAGGCGCTGCGCAACGCGTTGCGGGCTGCGCCCGACGTGATCATGATTGGAGAAATCCGGGATCAGGAGACTGCGCAACACGCCCTGGCATACGCCGAGACCGGTCATCTTTGCCTCTCGACCCTGCATGCCAACAACGCCAATCAGGCCATCGAGCGCATCATTAATTTTTTCCCCGATCCGGCGCACAAGCAGTTGCTCCTGGATCTGTCGCTGAATCTCCAGGGCGTGATTTCCCAACGGCTGATTCCGACCCCGGACGGCAAGCTCGCGCTTGCCACCGAGGTCCTGCAGCACACGGCTTACGTCGCTGATCTCATTGAGAAGGGCCGAATTGATGAAATTCGGGAGGCTATGGGCAAGGGCAATGAAACCGGTATGCAGACCTTTGACCAGTCGCTATTTGATCTGTTTAAAGCGGGGCGTATCAGCCTGTCAGAGGCGCTGCGCAATGCCGATTCACACACCGATTTAGCCCTGCGCGTAAGACTCTCGGAGCAACATCCGGCGACCGGGCCGGCGCTGACAGTGGACGAAGGTCAGGGCTCGCCGCACTCGCGCAAGTGAGGGGTCCTGCTGCTACCGCGGGGGCACTGGAGGTCGGCATACGGTGTCGGAGAGCCAAATTACATACATAATTCTTAGTTCCTTGAGGTCATGCTGAAATCTGCACGACCAATTGCGCGTGTATCTGAGAAGGGTTGCGGCGGTCGCCTGAGCTATTACTACTGTGCCGCCTGCTGGAGAAGTGGCAGGGCTGCTGCAAGGTTGGCGCCCAGCGCTGCCGGCAGGCCATGGCGCCGCACAATGTACTGAGGATCGTTGTAGGCGACGTGGGTGCAGCCGTCGGCATCCTCCCAAACGAGGGCTTTAAGTGGCAGGTCCAGTCCGGCAGTGGGCGCGGTCGCCATCAAAGGCGTCCCGGCCTTAGGACTGCCAAAGATCAGCAGTTGTTGTGGGCGCAATGAAAGCCCGGCACGGGCGGCGTCACCGCTAAAATCGATTCGGGCGAACACGGTGATGCCACGGTCTTTGAGCAGCGACTCGAGCCTATCCATGGTCGCAAGCACTGAATACCGCGAGGGTAACTGAACGATGCCTTGCTCTGCGGTATCGACTAGTTTCATCGCCTGGTCTCCGGTATTTGTCGGTTCTGCCCGACGGCCGTTGCACGGATCTATGTCGGTGCAGCGCCCGCCGTGAAGGCTAGCCTCCCGCCATAATCCAGGTCAGCACCAGGAGGCCGAGGAAGATAGTTTCGGCCGCAATCAGCACCACCGCGGTGCCGCCGACGGCCATGATCTCGCGGGCCGAAGTCTTCATGCCGAGCGCGGCGACGGCAATCACCAATAGCCACCTGGAAAAATCCGTCAGCGCCGCTGCCAGCGGCTTTGCAATCAGATCAAATCCGTTCAGGGCAACGAGTGCCACGAACGCGAGCAAAAAGCCCGGCAGGAGCGCGACTCGCTTGCTGGCAGAACCGGCTTTTCGGCGCTGGCTGGTAGTCGCCAGCGAAATAACCAGGACCACCGGTACTAGCATGGCCACGCGCATCAGCTTAACAATGGTTGCAGCATCGCCCGCGGTCGGTGAAGAAGCGTAGCCCGCCGCAACCACTTGCGCGACATCGTGAATTGATCCGCCAAGAAACCGGCCAGTTTGCAGCGCATCGAGATGCAGATGTGCCACGAGGGCCGGGTACAGCACCATGGCGATGGTGCTGTAGGTGGTGATGCAGGCGATGACCAGCACCGTGTCGCGCTCGGAGTCCTTGCGATTCCAGGCTGCCGCGATGGCCATGGCTGCCGAGGCCCCGCAGATTGCAACGGCGCCACTCGACAGCACGCCAAATCTGCCGTCGATACGGAACACCTTGGCGAGAATCCAGCCGAAACCGATAGTGAGCGGGACCGCCGTAATGACCATCGCTGCGGTCGACCAGCCCAGATCTCCGATCTGGTTGAAGGTAATGCGCACGCCGAGCAACGCTACGCTGATGCGAAGCAGTACCCGCGCCGACACGCCGATACCCGCTGCGTACCGCGGTTCGGCGGACAAGGTATTGAGCGCCATTCCCAGCAGCAGCGCGAATATCACCGGCGGCGTGTGGTAGTGATCGGCCAGGTAGGTCGCAGCCAGCGCGACGACCACGGTAACCGCCAGCCCAGGTGCAGCAGTTTTGCCGACAACGTAAGCGCTGTTGAGCTTCTCCCGCATTACCGGCGCCGGCGGCCAACGGAGCGATTCAGGCAGCTGCAGAACGCGGCGGTCCGGCTGGCCACGGCCGAGGGCGCCGTCAAGGCGGATGCTGGCCGGACCTTCATGCGCGAACTCCCCCGGTTAAGAACAAGCTGGCCAGTAATGCTGAGCGACTCGGCGAGCAGCCGCCGAAACAGCCGGTGCGACGGCATTATTGCCTATTTCCATGGCGGGGCCGGACAGCCCGGGAGCAATTGCGCCCGGTTCTGGTATTAATCATGAAAATTAGAAAGAATCAGTAACTCATTGGCTATAAACAATAATTTAATGGTATTGCAGTCGCGCTCTGCCGCGCCGCCCAGTGCTGCCAATGCGACTTCGTTGCAGCCAGCCGATCTGAGACCGGTGGCTAGCAGTTGGCTTCTGAGTCAGCATTCCACATTATGCAGCTGCGAGATTTTCTGTGCGCTCACCGCCTGCGAACTGTTTCCTCGTCGCTTAAATTCAGCCTGCGAAACTGCGAGTCGAGCCAGAAAAAACGCGATGCAATTTGGGAGAAATATTCGGGCTTGGCTGCGCCAACCGCTGATGTGGCTAATTTGCGCTATCGGTATGCAGGCGGCTACTGGCGCATGGATAATTCAGGCGATAACCCTGACCCGAACCCAGCGGATGCATCGCTTGCGGCGCCGGCGGCCGCAAACGACTGGCCGATGGTGCTGGGCGCCCAGTACACGTTCATCGATCAGAATCAGTCTGCGCTTCGTTCACCTTATTCCGGACCCTTGAGCCTCAATCCGCGCGGTGACACGCAGGCTACCAACACGGTAGGCATCTACACGGGCTGGGCTCCGGTCAATTGGGGTCAGGTCTATCTGGATGCGGAGAAATTCGACGGCGAGGGCGTGAGTAATGCCACGGGCTTGGCCGGTTTGACCAACGGCGAAGTCGTGCGCGAGGGCGTAGCCGGTATCAGGAAGGAATTCTACATCGCCCGTCTGTACGCGCGCTTCATGCTGCCTTTGGATGATGCTGTTGAATCAGTCGATCGTGGCCAGGACCAGATCCCCGGCAGTGAAGCGGCCACCCGTCTGGAGCTGAAGATTGGCCGCGTGGCGCTGCCGGATGATTTTGATCAAAACCGGTATGCCGGAGCGGCGCGCACGGAGTTTTTGAATTCGTCGCTCTGGGCCAATACCGCCTGGGACTATGCCGCCAATACTCGCGGCTATACGAACGGCGTGGTCGTGGGCTACATCAGCCCGAGCTGGAGCCTGAAGTACGGCATCTATCTGATGCCGTTGCAGGCCAATCAGCAGGAACTCGATTATTCAATCGGGCTCGCGCATGGTCAGAATCTCGAACTTCGACTCTCGCTCTGGGATACGGGCACAATCGTCAGGCTCCTGGGTTATCTCAACACGGCCCGCATGGGGCTTTATGAGGAGGCCCTGGCCATTGCGGCGGCCACCGGATCGACGCCCAATATAAACGCCGATGCGCGGGATGGCCGTCACAAAAGCGGGTTTGGCATTAACGCCGAGCAACCGCTGGCTGATAACGGCGACACCGGGCTATTCATGCGCTACGGCCGGGACGATGGCAAAGCTCAGACCTTCGCGTTTACCGATGTGGATCAGGTCGCCAGCCTCGGCGGGCAGCTCGCGGGCAGCCATTGGCACCGCAGCGACGATCGCTTCGGAGTCGCGGTGGTCAGCGAGAGCCTGTCAGAACCGCACCGGGAATACCTGGCCGCCGGCGGCTGCAGTTTCCTGCTGTGCGACGGTAGGCTCAACTACGCCCACGAGCAGATCCTGGAAAGCTACTACCGCATCGGGTTGAACTGGCCGCAGCAACCCGCACTGCGGTGGCAGCTAAGCCCGGATTTTCAGTACGTGCGTAATCCCGGGTACAACCAGGATCGCGGCCCAGTCCATTTCTGGGCGCTGCGTTTTCACGTTGAATACTGATCGGCGGGCAGGGCGCCGCGATACGAATGTCTCGACGATCGTATGCTACGGCCGCCGCGACGCATTAGCCGCGTTGGTGCCTAAGCGGCCGGTAGCATCCAGTTCGCGCAGGTCGACTCCGCGAGTCTCATTCCCAAATATGGCGAGTAAAAGCAGCGCGGCGGCCGCCGGGACGCTGACGAACACTACTGACGTAGCAAACACGGGAACTGCACCTATGACACTCAATCCCTGTGCCAGCAAACCGCCGAGCTTGCTGCAACCGGCTACCCAACCGGTGGCGCGGCCCCGAATGCGCACCGGATAGTTCTCCGCTGTGTACGGCAATAAGATGGATATCACGCCACTGGATCCGAGGATCACCAGTGCCAAAGGAATCAGCGGACTGGCGAAAGCCGCCACTCCGCTTTCGTGCAAGACCAATCCAAACAGCCCTAAGGCCGAAACGCTGATCATGGTGACCAGCGACCATTTGGTACTCCATACGCTATAAAGCCACGCGGAGATCAAAATGGTCGGTGCGGCGATTAGTGTGGACCTGGCGATCAACGCACTGGAGTCGCCAACGCTGCGCCCTTCAGCAACCAGCGCGCCTGGTAACCACAGGAGTAGTCCAAAGTTAACCAGCCCCCACGCCAGGGCCGCCAGCGTCAGTGCGGTCGTTATCCCGACGAACTGCCGGTCGATGGGCGGGAGTGGTGCGTGCCTGGGATCTAAAAACTCGCCGTCGCGGTGCGTCGCTACGGTGACCACAGTGCCAAAGCGCGCAAACATGGCGCGCGCTTCCTCGCTGCGACCCATTTGCTGCAGGAAGCGGGCAGATTCGGGCAGCAGCGGGCTTAAGGTCACCAGCAGCAGTCCCGTTGGTAAATTCAGAAACCACATTATGCGCCAGCCAAAGGTGGGCTGCAGCAAGGCTGATAGGCCGCTGGCTGCGAAATAGCCGCCGATCGCACCGATCCCACCCACCAGCACCAGGCTCCACCCCCGTTGCCGCGTCGGCATAATCTCAGCCAGCAACGCGTAGGCGACGGGCAGCATGCCGCCGGCGGCGGCCCCCATCAAAAAGCACATACCTACGTTCCACCAAAAATTGGGCATGGCCCCGCATATGGATGTGCCGATAAACATGACGGACGAGAGCAATATGGAAGCGCGCCGGCCGTACAAATCGGCCAGCGCGCCCCAAACGAATGAACCCGTAACCGTACCGGCCAGCGCGGCAAACGGCAGCCAGGCGACAGTTTGCCGATCAACGCCATACTCAACGCGCATGCCTGGCGTGACAAACCCGAGGCTCGCCGGCTTCATGATGTCAACGATGAGTGCCAGACTCAGAAGGGCTGCCATGCCCCAGTGGGCCAGCGTTAGCGGTGCATCCTCCGGGGGGACCATCGCGACCCAGTCCACCCGTGAGCCGGGTGCTGTGGCCGGAGTCTTGGGCAGCAGCCCATAAGCTGCAAAGGCTATGCCGATTATTATCGCGGCCATCCCCCAATACATGCCGTGGTCCATCGGCATGCCGGCCAGTACATAGCCGGTGTGGCGACCCATAAGAAACATCGGCAAATGCAGCGCGACACCCAGAGTTACCAATGCGCTGCCGATCCAGAACGCCAGAAGATTGCGGCGTGCATCCAAAATGACGGATTTCAAATCAACATCCCTTTGCGTTCGGCTTCTTCGCGAGGCGTCTTGGTCGTCAGGCCTTTGCGAACACGGTTAGCACCGTGCGACCAGAGCCACGCGTCGCCGGGCGCGCCAAATGCCGCCAGCCGCGATCCCGCTTTTCTGGCAGTTAGTTTAAATAGCTTACGCGGTTTGTCAGCGGCCTGCGGCGGCTCGCAACGAGCTTGGACTGACAGTGAAGAAATCTGTCAGAGTCACAGGCGTGACTTGTATGCGCATACGATTGCATACGTTTGCATTCACTAGATTTTGATATGCAGGCTCTTTCGGTCCAGGGCATAGGCCACGCACCAGCAAAGGAACATGCAGATGATCGCAACGAGTAACGACCCGGACTTGCTGGCCAGCCAAGCTCCGATGCCGGGGGCGGAAGCTGCGTTGAACCAGCCGGCGCTTTGCGGCGGAACGATATTCAGCACCGAATTGCCTGCTTCACTGAGCATGTAAATAACGAGAGCGTTGCGCCCGAAAACTCCAAAAAAGCCCACCCAGGCACGATTGGCACCGGCGCTTACGAGGTAAATGAGTACGGCAAGGACACCGAGGTCAATGCCCGCTGTGCAAAGTACATAGGAACTGGTCCAGAGCTTTTTGTTGAAAGGCAGCACCGCGCTCCAGCAAAGCGCGACCAGGGCGCAGATTGCCCCTGCCAATGCCAGCCTGGTAATAGTGCCTTGTCCTGTGCCGCGAACGAGCAGGAAGCGCCCGGTCAAATAACCGGCGAGTACATTGACGATGGCGGGCAGCGTACTGAGGAGGCCCTCCTGGTCAAACGCGACACTCGCCGCGTGTGGCATGTGCGTTTCCCCGAGCACCAGTCGATCGAGCTTGAGCACGGCATTGCCCGCCGCCGTGTAGTCGCCGAACCTGTACAGCAACCACCAGTACCCAAGTAGCGCGCCGATGCTAAACACCACGGCGCCGCGCAGCCGCCAGGCATGCACAATCAGCGCTGCACAGCCGTAGCAAAGAGCGATCCGCTGCAGAACTCCGAGGACGCGGGTGTGACCGATCGTTACCAGCGCCAAATGGCCTGACGAGTCGACGCTGCAAAACGGAAACCATTCCAGCAGGTAGCCGCACAGAAAGATCAGCACCGTACGGATGGCGATCTTGCGCAGTACGACGGATGGCGCGGCCTGCCCGTAGCGGTCAAGTACGAAGCTGAGGGCCGCGCCGACAACGAACAGGAACGTCGGAAAGACCAGATCCGCAAGCGTCAATCCGTTCCATTCGGCGTGCCGCAGGGGGGCATAGGCAGTGCCCTGAACAGCTGCAGTGTTGACGACGATCATCAGTGCGACGGTGACGCCGCGTAACACGTCAATCGCCTGAATTCGGTCGGCCATCTATAATGCAAACCGGCGTGCGGCTGGTGCTGGCCGCCAATAACGCGATCATAGCGCAGCGCCGAGAGTTATTGCCTTTAAACGGGGGATTTGGGCCATGAGCGGAGCTGCCAGGCGATTCGGTGAGCAGCGCGAAGCTGCGTCGTTAGCTGCCGGATGGGCGGCTGTTGCTATCGCGCTGCTTCTGCCCGCACGTGCGCTTTTGGCCGCCACCGATCCGGCTGCCGCACAGATCGCGGAGCTTGACCAAGCGCTTCTGGAGTCTATGAAATCCGGCGCGACGGTTGCTGCCGTCGAGCGCTACCGAAAACTTACCCCGATAATTGAGAATGTTTTCGACCTGCGGGCCATGACTGCATTTGCGGTAGGGTCCGCCTGGGCTGGGTTTTCAGCCGAGCAGCAGCAGGCGACGGTTGTCGCCTTTGAGCGCCTGACGATCGCCAGCTACGCAAAGAATTTCCGCTCATTCGACGGCGAGCGATTCGAGCTCGACCCGGAGGTCGTTTCGCGCGGTTCTGACAAGATAGTGCAGACGCAACTTGTCCCGCCGCAGAAGGCGCCAGTAAACCTTCTTTACCGCATGCGTGGAGCAGCGGGCTCGTGGAAAGTGATTGACGTCTACTATGGCGCTGTAAGTCAGCTCTCGATCCGCAGATCCGACTTCGCCGCGCCTATCGCCGCCGGTGGCGCGGCCGGGTTGATCGCACACCTGAACTTACTCAGCGAGGATCTGCTGAAATAGTGGCGGGCGGCGGACCCATCAGCGCCGGCTGGAACAGCAGCGCAGACACCAAGGTCCAGAGCAGCGAGATCATCAGCAGCTTGCCCATACTCGAGGTACCGGGATGGCTCGATGCCCAGAGGCTGCCGAACCCGGTCGCTGTGGCAAGCGCGCTGAAAAACACGGCGCGCGCCAGGCTCGAGGTCAGCAGATGCACTCCACCCGACCTCCAGGACATTACAAAGTAGATATGGAAGGCGACGCCGATCCCGAACAGCAGGGGCAGGGTGATGATGTTGGCAAAGTTCAATGGCTGACCAATGAGCACGCAGCTGCCCATGGTCAGCAGCCCCGTGAGCACAATAGGCGCCATGGTGATCGCCACATCGCGCCACCGTCGCAGCGCGATCAGCAGCAGCGCCGCAATGGCAATAAAGGACAGCACGCCCGCTTCGACAAAGGCCCCGACGATCGCCCGGCCTGACGCCCAAAAGCCGACGGCCGTGCCGGTCGCTGTCGGCGCGAGTGCCGTCCCGGCCGCGACAAAGCGACTCAGCACTGCATTGTCATTGGAGTCCCCTCGCGGCACGACCGAGACCCGCGCGCGCCCGTCGGCCGTCAACCAGTCCCGCGTGAGCTCCGGCGGCAATGTCGCGAGGCTGATAGGTTCAGGTTGCAGCGAATCACGAACACTGGCGAGAGTCCGCGCCATGCCGGGCATCAAAAGCTCGGTTGCGGCGACGCGCGCGCGCGGGGAAGCCGCGGCGAGCGCATATAACTCCAGCGCGAGCCGGTGTGCGGCCAGGGCAGCCGGAGCCTGACCGGTTGCCGCCCGGTCAAGATCCGCGGCAGCCTGATTGAGGCTCGCAACGGTTTGTGCGTCACTCGGTGGCGGTGCAACGGCGATGGGGTTTACGACCAGATCCAGAAGGTTGGCAGCGTCCGCAATAATGGCAATTTTCTCTGCCTGATGATCAGGTATGAAGCTTGACAGCGTATGCGCGCTCAGCACTTCGGGAAGGTTGCGGAACCGGCTGGCGAGTTTATCGGCGTCCGCAAGGCTCGGGCTGAGCACTTCCAGAGTATTAACGGTCTGGTCCGGATCACGCGTCAGATCGATCAGCGTCGCAACTGATTCAACCTTGGCGCTGCGCAGGTGAATCGGGTTGAAATCAAAATGCAGCAGCGGCAGAGCCAGCAGGGACACGAACGCTGCCACGCAGCCGGTCCCCACCACGAGCCGCCGATGGTCAAGCACGAATTCATCAATGCGCGCGAGTCTGCGACTAACGGTTTTGCCGGGCGCGCCGGGCGGCCGAATCAGCTGGATCAGGGCCGGCAGGGTAGTCAGGCTCAGGAACACCGCGATGATCATCCCGAGCCCGGCGACGATGCCGAGCTGGGACACACCAATATAGTCAGTCGGCGCGAAGGCAAAGAACCCGCAGGCGATGGCGGTGGCTGCCAGGCACAGCGAGCGACCCATGGTTCGACCTGATTCAATCAGGGCCGTTCGCACGTCGACGCCAGGGATTCTTTCGGCCCGATAACGGACACTGAACTGAATGCCAAAGTCGATGCCAAGCCCAACGAAAAGTGGAATCACGGCAACCGAAATCACATTGAAGCGGGTGAATATAAAAAGGCCTACGGCAACGGCGACGATCAGCCCAAGAAGCGTGGTGACGAGGATGGCGGCGATGAGTCGAAATGAGCGGACCGCCATCCACAGCATGATGACAATTGAACTGAACGCGAGAGTCGCAATAAGGGCGGCCCGTTCGGAGAGCGTGCCCAGTTCCTCATCTTCCAGGCGCACCTGGCCGGTCAGGCGCACACGAACCCCGTGTTCGGGGTCAAGTTGCAAAGCCTTGACCGCCGCCCGGATGGCTTCCGTGGCTTCTTTGCCGGCTTCCAGCTGTTCAAATTGCAGCCGCGGCGTGACCAGAATCACGTGCCGCAGCTCGCGCGCAGCCGGCGGCGTATCGCGAGTCACCGTGCGCCAGGAAATAAAGCTGGGCTGTCCTGACCGCTGACGCTCGAGCGCGCCGGCGAGCGCCTCAATCGGCTTGCGCATATCCTCGAGGGACCCCGAACCTGCGGCTATGCCCTGCAGGACCGTCGACAGCGTTGTCATCAGGCCGCGTAGCGATGGATCAGCTGCCATTGGCCCCAGCAACGGCTCTACCTTGATGAGTTCGGCCATGGTAGCTTGGACATCTCTGGTAGACGTGTACAGGAGTCCGTTGTGAGACCAGAATGCACCCGCATCAGGGCGCTGCACGGCCGGAAATAACGAGGGCTCCGTCTGCAGTCGCGCAGCGAGTGCTGCGGCTGCGGCCTCGCTTCGCTCCGGCGAATCGCCGTCAACGACGATCACGATCTGCGGTCCTTCTGGCCGGAACAGCGCATTGAACGACGACTCGCGAATTCGCCAGGGCAGCTTCGGCGATAGGAGTTCGGCCGTGTCAGTGCTCATCGCAAAGTGGCCGGCTGCATACCAGGCCGCTGCCAAGCCAAGCACCACGCTCGCCGCGACGACCATCCGGGCCCGATCGGCAAAACGCGCAACCAAACGCGCGATTAGCGAGGGGCGCTTGCTCACCGCGCCTTGTGCCGCGCAGGGCCGCGGGTTCCAAGGATCTTCATTGGCATTTTCATGACTACGATGGCCTGCGATTGAACACGACTGCGCACGTGCGGTCCAGCCCGGCTAAGCGATCGGGTTCATCAGTGCGGCTCCCGGCCGCCATTCACACCATTTTGCTGGCGTTTTTGCTGGGTGCCGTCACCTCCGGTTGCGCGTCATTGGAAAAACCCGAACCGGTAACCTCAAGGGTGCAGGTTGACCCGTGGGAGCGCTTAAACCGCACTGATTACGCGATCCAGGGACGGATCGATCGCTACTTGGTCCGGCCGTTGTCGAAGGCCTACCGCTTCCTGACACCTGGGCCGATCGGTCGTGGCATTCATAACGTGCTTGTCAATCTGTCCGAGCCGGCGGCGCTGTTCAACGATGTCTTGCAACTTCGCCTCAAGCGAGCGGCGACGCCGGCCGCGCGCCTTATTTTAAACTCGACATTTGGCGTGTTGGGCCTGGTAGACGTCGCAGCGCACGTTGGTCTGTACCATCATGACAATGAGTTCGGCGTTACGCTTGGCCGCTACCGGATTCAGCCCGGCCCCTACGTGTATCTACCCATGGTGGGTCCGAGCACGCTGCGCGATCTTATAGGCAGCGGCGTTGATTTCTTGCTCGATCCACTGCGTCGGCTGGATTACGCCCATCAGAGCGCGATTCTCAATGCCAGACTCGGGTTTTCTGATCTGGACAATGAAGTTTCGACGGAAGCCGAGCTGCAGGCACTGCTTGGCACCGCAGTGGATCCCTATGCGACCCTGCGGTCTGCCTTTCTGCAGCATAAACAGGGCGAGGTCGACGGCGATGCGGTGCCAACGGATCTGCCGTCATTTGATGAGCTACTGCCGGCGCCTGAGCCGACTCCCGCTCCGCCGGCGAGGGTACCGGTTGCGCCGACCTCTGGGCCCGTACCGGAACCCCACAGCAGCGGCAGTCAACCGGCACCTCTTGGTTAGTGTGCGAAGCCACGGCTTGAGGGAAATAATGGCAATTATCGCTCGTCCATCCGCCGGCACGTCATGTAGATCTTGAAGGCGACCGGGTGTTGCCGCTACGCTGCGTGTATCCGGCTTGGCACCGGGTCTCATAACATCGATTCTGGCCAAGGGGATGATCACTATGGTCCGATCCACCCACTTTAGGGAGCAGCAGCATTAGCACCACAGATACCGGCGGCCCGCGGGCCCGCCGCGGCTTTGGACATCGGTCCGTAATCCTTGCCGCCGGCCTCGCGTTGTCGGCGGGCGCGTACTCGGCGGATGTGGCTCAGGCTCCCGGGGCCGCCGCCAGCACCGAGCCGCTCGAGGAAGTGATCGTCCATGCGCGCAGGCGCGCCGAGCCGCTCAAGGACACGCCGGTGGCAATCAGTGTCATCAGCGGCGAACAGCTGCGGGAGGATTCAGCAGACACGGTGCAGGATGTGGGTCGGGGCATCCCCAATTTGCGGATGGTCAGCTCACCACAATCTGTTTCTGCGCTCGATGTGACCATGCGCGGGCAGACGGTCAACCGCTCGGCCATTGTGTTCGATTCGGCGGTCGGGCTATACGTTGACGGCGTGTACGTTGCCAACGGGCAGGGCGCGATGGCTACGTTGCTCGACGTCGACTCGGTTGAAGTGGCCCGTGGCTCGCAGGGTACCCTGTCAGGGCGCAATAACACCGGCGGATCAATCTCGCTGACCACCCATCAGCCGGACCTGGGCGCGGACTCGATTGAGGTTGCCGCCTCTGGCGGGGATTACGGCGAATTCATGGACCGGGCGATCGTCAACGTGCCGCTCAGCGATACCTTTGCCGTGCGGGCCGCCTACCAGGATAACAGCCGCGCCGGATTCGGCTCGAGCCTGGGCAATGGCCAGGACAACCTTGAGAACCAGCACCGCTATACGGCGCGGTTCAGCGCCCTGTGGGTACTGGGCGGGGCCACTGAGGCATTTTTTACCTACGAGCATTTCGTGGCTAATGAGTATGGTGCCGTCCTGCATCCGCTGGCAGGTCCGGCCCCCGGGACAGAAATCGCGCAGCTGGGCCAATTATTTGCCGAAGTCCCGCTCGGTGGGTTGCCCACCGTGCAGTTCCCGTCTGATTTGTACCAGACCGACGGGAGCCTGCCGGGCTTCGATGATGCGCGGACCGACGCGTTGCAGCTGACAATGTCACATCGATTCGATGGCGGTCTTTCCGCCAAGTTGATTCTCGGTTTCCGGCGTCTTGACGCCAGCACGGCGCTGGATGTCGATGCCTCGCCGATTCCGTTTGCCGATACCACGCTCTACAACACATCGAATCAGAAAAGCGCCGAGCTGCAGCTTGCCGACAAGGCATTTGACGGGCAACTCGACTGGGTTGGCGGCCTGTACTGGTTCCGCGACAACGGCAGCGCGCCGTCGCTCCTCTCACCAGCTTCGCCGGGATTCCTCGCGGCGGTCAGCCAGCTCGACGGCCTGCTGCAGGAGGAGACGGGACAAAACCCCAATATCGCCGGCGAGTTCGATCCGTATCCGCGCTACGAGCAAAATTCGGTCGTCAACAGCTCGGATGCGGCTTACTTGCATGGCGAGTACAAAATCACGCCGGACTGGGCGGTCGCGGCCGGAGCGCGCTACACCAAGGATCAGCGCGAAATTCAGGAAAACGACTACCTGGTTATCCCGGTGGTCGGTCAGTACTGCCAGCTGCCACTCACAGCCGGCGGTGCTCTACCCATCGAACCGTGCCCCGATATCAACAAAGTGGCAGACTTTGGCTACTGGTCCTGGGAGCTGTCCAGCCACTACGCTTTGACACCGCAGTGGACCGCCTACGCCCGCATTGGGCGCAGCCAGCGTTCAGGTGGCTGGAACGCGCCCTTGGCTTCCTATGCCGATACGCCTTTCCGTCCCGAGCAACTTACCGACTATGAGTTGGGAACTAAGGCTGAGCTGTTTGATGGCGCACTGGCGCTGAACGAAGATGTGTTTTACGGTCAGTACGATGAAATGCAGCGGTTGGTGAGTGTGCTGGAACCCAACGGCATGGGGGGCGGCACGCCAGATACGCTTGTGATTAACGCTGGCAACGCAACGGTCAGCGGTGCCGAATTCGACGGCCACTGGCGCCCAATGGCGCATGCGTCGGTCGACGCTTCGTTTGGCTGGACCGATGCCCACTATAAGACCTTCATGTTCACGCCGATTCCTGGCGAGCCGCCGGAGAATCTCGCCGGCAACAAGTTCAACGAGAGTCCGCCGCTGCAGGCCTCGCTCGGTGCGAGCTACGAGTTTGTGACTGCCCCGGGTTTGCTGCGGTTTTCAGCCGATTATGCCTGGCAGGACAAGGTCGAGTTCAATGTCATTAACGACTTCAATTATCAGGGTGCCTACGGCACGCTCAACGCACGTGTCGCGCTGGCATCTCCGTCCCGGTCCTGGGAGATTGCATTCTATGGCACGAATCTCACCAATCAGCACTACGCCTATAACGGTGGAACGATTACAGAACCTGGTTTGGCGACGCCGGTAATCGCCTGGCAGGTTCCTGGGCCAATGTGCATGTGGGTGCTGGAGGCTACTTACCGCTGGAGTACTGCGCGCTGAGGGTCTTTTTGGCCTGTTGCTCCCGCGTCCCCGTCGGTCCGCAAAGCTTTAGCTACCGCGAGGGCGGCGTATGTTCAGTGTGCCGCAGCGCGGTGATCGGGCGGCAACGCGACGCGCTACCCAGCGGACGCTCGCTTTCGGAATTGGAGTCGCCAATGAGCAGCGTACAGATCGGACATAACAGCTTTGAGATGCCCCCGCGAGAGGGGATTAGCATCGCGCATTTTCTTACCGTCGCCGACATCGAGCGATCGGCTCGCTACTACGAAAAGGTCTTCGGCGCTCGCATTCTGAGCCTGGGTGACGGCAACGCGCCGGGGTACCTTCAGCTTGCGAATATCTGGCTGATTCTGAACGTTGGCGGCGGGCCGACCCCGGATAAGCCGACGGTAACGCTCAGCGTCCCTGACCCGAATCACATCAATAGCTTTATGAATTTCCGCGTTGCGGATATTCAAGCGTGCTATGAATTATGGAAAGGTCGAGGAGCTCAGTTCATCACGGAGCCGATCCCCAAGTACGGCGAGACGCGCTGCTACATCCGCGATCCTGACGGATATATTATCGAGGTCGGACAGAGCGCAGACCTCAAATACGGTTAACGCTCGTTCCTGTCGGGCCCTGCTCGAAACACACAATTGGGTTCGCTTGTAATCAGGGCTCACGCCGGACGCTTGCCCCTTAGGCACAATCCCGTCGCCCGGGGCGATCGGATAATTCCAACCGTTTTCTGATACCTATTCGCAATTAAGAAACCTCTATAACTTGTTGATAGAAAAAATAATTTACCGTATAAATAAAATGCTGTGTCGCCGAGACTGCCTAACTCCTGATGAACTTACGTTTCGGTTTGCAGGCATGTTCTTAAGCCAATTGATCGGGCCGCGCGGTCGATCGATACCGGGGGAGCGCTATGAACAGTGAATTGCGGAACCGGTCCTCGGCCAGCTCCGGTAGCCGGAGTCTGCTGATCCTCGGGGCGTTGGTGTGGTGCGCTTCAGCGGCGAGCGCCGCGACCGACGCTACCGCCCGGCCGTGGCTCGATGCCCGGCGATCACCGGATGAACGGGCAGAGCTCGCGCTGGCGGCCATGACGCTGCCGGAGAAACTTAGTTTATTGCACGGGCCCATGCCGGCGCAGCCGCCGGGGCAGGAACCGGTGTCAATACCCGAAGGTGCGATTCCCACGGCTGGCTATATCCCCGGCGTTCCGCCTCTTGGCATCCCGGCGATGTTTGAGACCGATGCGAGCCTTGGAGTGGTAAATCCACTGGGCCAACGCGACGGCGATGTGGCCACCGCGATGCCCGCCGGGCTGACGCTGGCTTCAACGTTCGATCCGCAGCTGGCGTATCGGCTGGGTGCGGATATCGGCACCGAGGCGCATGCCAAGGGGTTCAATGTGCTGCTGGGTGGCGGAATGGATCTCACCCGTGATCCGCGCAACGGTCGCAACTTTGAATACCTCGGCGAGGATCCGTTGCTCGCCGGTACGCTGGCGGGCGAGGCCGTGCGCGGCACGCAGGACCAGCATGTTATCTCGACCTTAAAGCACTTCGCGCTCAATGCGCACGAGACCAACCGCACGAGGCTCGACGCGCAAATTGACCGCGGGGCCCTGCGCGAATCGGATCTGCTCGCGTTCGAATTAGCGATCGAGCGGGGCCATCCCGGCGCGATCATGTGCGCGTACAACAAGATCAATGGCGTTTACGCCTGCGACAACAGCTGGCTGCTCAACGATGTCCTGAAGCGTGACTGGCAGTACCGCGGCTGGGTCTTATCCGACTGGGGCGCGGTCTACGCACCCGGCTATGAAATGAACGGACTGGACCAGGAGTCCGGCCAGCAAAACGACAAACATGTGTGGTTCGGAGCCGCGCTGAAGGCCGCGGTGGAATCGGGCTCGGTACCGGTCAGCCGGATCGATGACATGGTGCGGCGAATTTTGCGCACGATGTTCGCGGTTGGGATTGTCGATTTCCCGCCGGTGCGCGAGGCGATCGATTACAAAAGCCACGACGCTGACGCGCTGGAGGCGGCGCGCGAGGGCATCGTAATGCTGAAGAACGACGGGCCGCTGCTGCCGCTGTCGCCGTCGCTCAAGCGCATCGCGCTGATCGGCGGTCAGGCGCACCTGGGAGTACTTTCCGGTGGTGGGTCCTCGCAGGTTACGCCGTCGAACGGTCCGACGGTAACGGTACCAGTGGGCGGTCGGAATTTGTCGACCAGGTACTTAGATGAGCATTTTTTCCCGTCGTCCCCGGGTAAGGCGATTGAGGCTGCCGCTCCCAATACCGAGGTGCTTTACGATGCCGGGAAGTTTCCGGAAGATGCGGCGGCGCTGGCGGCGACGGCTGATGTCGCAATTGTGTTCGTCACCCGCCATGAGCTCGAGGGTCAGGACATCCCTAACCTTAACCTTCCCAATGGGCAGGACGCGCTCGTTGCTGCAGTCGCGACCGCAAACCCGCACACGATAGTGGTACTGGAAACCGGCAATCCGGTGGCGATGCCCTGGCTTAATAAGGTCGGTGCGGTGCTGGCAGCCTGGTATCCCGGACAGGAAGGCGGCCAAGCAATTGCTGACATTCTATTTGGAGCGGTAAATCCGTCCGGGCATTTACCGATTACTTTTCCCGTCGACGAGCGCCAGTCGATGCGGCCGGTTTTGCCGAATCATGGCGTCGAGCCGGATGCCTATGTGACCGTCAAATACACGGAGGGCGCCGATGTCGGCTACCGCTGGTATCGAAAACACGATATCAAGCCGCTGTATGCCTTCGGCTTTGGACTGAGCTACTCGGTCTTTGATTACGGCGACTTTGAGGTCAAAGCGGGCAGGGCAATAAGCGTCAGCTTCAGTGTCAAGAATCTGTCAGCCCGCAGCGGCGCCGACGTGCCGCAGGTATATCTGCTGTCGGCAGCCGGACAGCCCGAATACCGGCTGCTCGGGTTTCAGCGGGTCTTGCTGGCAGCTGGCGAGCGGCAGCTGGTAAAGCTGACACTCGATCGGCGCCTGTTGGCACACTTCGACGAGTCCGCAGATCGCTGGCATATTGGTTCGGGAGCCTACCGGATCGCACTGGCGCGATCGGCAGAAGACGTCGTAGTTACCAAAGAGATTCAGCTCTCCGAGTCCAGCTTCAATTGAGTCGGGCAAGCCAGCCAGGCGAAGGCAGGCGACAGGATGTTCGGCGTGGGCCGTTCAACTTTTTTAAACGGTAACAGCCCTTTGCCGCGCCGCCGTTGCAGCAGGCGGTACGGAAGCTTGCGCGGCTTTTGCTTATTGGTGCCAGCGAAGCGACATGCAGGATAATCCGGCGTCGATCCTGCGGATCTCAGAGGTGTGCAGTGGTACAACCTGGAAACCCGCCCTCAATAACAGCGCGACCGTAGCCGGAAAATCCGCACCTACCAGGACACGGTCATTGACCCGCAGCGCGTTAGCCGCTGCCTCCTCACCCGGCGGGACCAGAATTTTTTTGTAGCCTGAAAACACACCGGAGCCTGACTGTCGGCGAGTCGTCAATACGGTTTTATCGTCGAGCAGTGATGAGCCGGATTTAAAGTGCAGAGCGTTGGCGGGCGTGTTGACGATGACGCCGCTCAGGCCGATCTCGGCCAGGCATTCTATCAGTGCTTCGGCGCCTTCCAGGTTGGTACGCGCCGAGAGCCCGATCATCACTTTGTCCGGCGTGCGCAGCACGTCGCCGCCGTCGACGAAGCCGCGCGGAAGTTGCAGCACCTTTTTGAAGTACCGGGCCAATACGGCACTCATGACCCGAGCTTCGCCGAACCGGCTCGCAGCTCCGGGCCGCAGCGTGATCGCGCCAGCCGTGAAGACCAGTGCCGGGTCCTCGACGAAAATGGAATCCGGATATTCTTCCAGCGGCTCCAGCACCTCGACCTGCACGCCGGCCTCGCGCAGCGCGGCAACGTAGGCATCGTGCTCGCTTTTTACGCCGGGATAGCTTGGATCGCCCCGATCGGTTGCGCGAAGGCCCTTGGTAACGCTCGTCGCAGGTCTGCGCACGATGGCGCGATCGAATTCGTAGATCCTGAAGGTCATAGGCGGCAAAATCTTACGCCAATGCCGTGATGATTATTTAGAACCACGATTAGTCAAATGCGGCCAGGATTCCCGAAGCTGCGCCAAACGTTCAATGTCTTGGCGGGGCTTTTAAGGTACCGGTCTTATCGGACATTAAGCAGTAGCGCGGGCTTGTCGCTGTATTCCTGGGGGAACAATCGCTGCAATTTCGTGATCTTCGGTAAATCGTTGACCATGATGTAGAGACTGTGGGGATTGTGGTACAAATAATCCTGGTGATAGGACTCCGCCGCATAAAAGCCTTTCAACGGGTCCACCCGCGTGGCGATCGGCCGGCCGAGTAGGTGAGACTGATCTAGTTGTGCGATGTACGCCTGCGCGATCCGCTGCTGGCTCACATCAGCATAAAAAATCTCCGAGCGATACTGCGTGCCTTCATCCGGACCCTGCTGGTTCACTTCAGTCGGATCATGCGCCACCGAGAAGAATATGCGCAGAATCTCGCCGTACGAGACTATGGCCGGATCAAAACTGACGTAGATAGATTCGGCGTGACCCGTCCTGCCGGTACTGACCGATTCGTAATCGGCTGTCGCCTTCTCGCCACCGGCATAGCCGGCCACTACCTGTCGGACGCCCTGCACGTGCTCAAACACTCCCTGCGTCCCCCAGAAACATCCGCCGGACAAGACTGCCGACTGCAATGGACTACTGGACGTCTTCGGGTTGTCCAGCGCCGGGGCCGGCAGCGCGACCGAAAGATCAGATGCCTGCGCCGCCTGGCTGCCGGCAAATGTTGCGGGCAGCAGTGCGGCCATGATTGACAACGTTAAGCCTAGGGCGCTGCGCGCCAGTAGCTGAACGGTGCGGCAAGTCATTGGGGACATACTCAGCTCTCCAGTGGTCGGGCTGCGCTGCCGTCAGGCTCGGGGAACGAACCTGAGCGCTACCGAGTTCATGCAATAGCGCAGCCCGGTCGGCTTCGGTCCATCATCAAATACGTGCCCGAGATGAGCATCACAGCGCCGGCATGAAACCGCAGTGCGAAAAATGCCAAGACTGAGATCACGCTGCTCGAGCACGTTGTACTTCGAAATCGGCTGCCAGAAGCTTGGCCAGCCGGTGCCGGATTCGTACTTGGTTTTCGAATCGAACAATATCGTGGGGCAGCAGATACAACCGTAAAGCCCGTCGGCGTGGTTATTCCACAGCGCCCCGGAGAATGCCGCTTCAGTGCCCGCGTCGCGCGTCACTGCAAAGGCTATCGGCGACAGTAACTGGCGCCACTCCGCCTCGGTGTGGGTGAACTTGGGTTGCAGCGCGACACCGAGGCTTTGTCCTGACGGCGAAAAAGCCTCGATCGGTACGCCGGGAGAACTGGCGGTTTGCGCCGCCGCCGGGCGCAGCGCGCCCAGCACAGCCCAAGTGCCGAGCGACGCTATGGCGCCGCCAAGGGCTTGGCGGCGACTGAGGCGCGGAGCCTCCCGGCTGTCAATGCCGGTCGCCGTATCAGTCAGCTTCATAGGAATGCCTTCCGCTCTAGCCAAAGGTGAATGAGTAGGCTTGTACGCCAGGATCCAGGAATTCAATGCTGAAAGTCCGGTCGCGCGCGCTGCCAGACTGGCGGATCAGCTGGTACAGGCGATGTTCTTTGACGGTGCCATTTCCCTGCGCATCCGCATCCACGCCGTGCTCGGTGCCGGGCGCCGCGCCGTCCAATTGGATCCGGAAGCGGACCGGCTTGCCATCGGCGGTGGGACCCAGCACCAGGTGCAGGTCGCGCGCGTGAAACCGATAGGTGATGCGCCCCGGCGCCTTAAGCAGCACCGCCTGCTCTTCGCCCGCCTGCCACGAGCCATCCAGTCCCCATTCATTCAGGTTCAGCGACTTGGGGGTCAGATAATCCTGCGGCTGATCGGGCAGCTCAGCGCCCGCCGGCTGGAAATTCTGCGCGCGGCCGTAGCCGATGTAGGTCTCCGGGGACTGGATTTGCTCGTCCGCCGCGGCGGCCTCCACGCCACTGGCCTGTACGTTGGCGATCCCCTGCGGGACATTCACATCACCAGCTTCTGCCAGCAGCTGCTGGATGACCTGCTCGGAGGCCGGGTAGTCGCCCTCACCGAAGTGGTGGCCGCGAATCCTGCCTGCGGCGTCGATGAAGTAGTGTGCTGGCCAGTAATTGTTGTTGAACGCGCGCCAGATGGCGTAGTTGTTGTCGACCGCAACTGGGTAAGTAATTTTCAGATCGCGCACCGCACGCGCGACGTTGTCCAGGTTCTTCTCGAACGCGAATTCCGGCGCGTGCACGCCGATGACCACCAGTCCGTGATCCCGGTATTTCTCAGCCCAGGCCTGCACATAAGGGAGTGATCGCAGGCAATTGATACACGAGTAGGTCCAGAAATCGACCAATACGACCTTGCCGCGTAAATCCGCCGGGGACAGGGCCGGGGAGTTGAACCACTTGACCGCACCGTCCAGCGCGGGCAACTCGCCCTCAACCGGCAACCCAGAAGCTGCGCCCTTGTTAGGGGTTGTGCCGACCATGACATTCGAGGCCATCATCGCGCCGCCAGCGGCTGGCGCTGGCTTGAACCGATCCAGCAACGCCTGCTCAACGCTGGCGGTCCGTGGCAGCGACAGCTGCGTCAGCACACCGGTATCCATTCCGAGGCCAATCACGGCAACGCCGGCCAACACCGCCACGCCCAGTGCGCGTCGGATCCATACGCTGGCGCCGAGCGATCGCTTCATGGCCGCGAAGACGCGACCGCCTACCAATATGGCGAGCGCCAGGGAGGTAGCGGCGCCGGCCGCGTAGGTCAGCAGCAGGAGCGATGTCGTTATGTTGGCGCCCTGGATGGCCGCCCCGGTCAGCAGCAGCCCCAGTATGGGTCCGGCACAGGGCGCCCAAAGAAAGCCGGTCGCGATGCCGAGTACGAAGGAGGTTCCGGCCATGGCCGGGCCACTGTTGGATTGTCGCTCAGCGAGTCGGTTCCCCACCGCCACCAGTGGCCGGGTGAGGGCGTCGGCCAGTGCCGGAAACAGCAGCATGATCCCGAACAGCGCCAGCAGCACCATCGCGCCGATACGCCCGTATTCATTGGTACGCACGGCCCAGCCGCCGCCCACCGCAGCCAGGGTGGCAACGGCAGCAAAGGTAACGGCCATGCCCAGCAGCAGTGGCAGTATGCTCCTGAGGAACGGTTGCCCAGCGCGCGCAAACACGAACGGCAGCACCGGAAGTATGCAGGGGCTGACAATCGTCAGTGCACCGCCTAGGAACGCGAGCGTGGCAAGCAACATCTAGTACTCCGGAACGCCAAAATCAGCCTCGATAGGGTCCGACCCCCGGGGGCCGGCAACGTTCATTCTGTTACCCCTTGAGTTCGCTCAGATCGGCGAATGGTTACCTTCAGATCGGTAGGCAGTTCACCGGGGTCGCTGCTACTGCAGGTGCCAGCCGTGACTCGCGACTTACGACTGACCGGTCAGCGCATTTGACTCGAAGGATGCGAAGAACAAGGCGGCCTCGGCAACATCCTCGGTCGTAGTGAATTCGCCGTCGACCGTCGCACTGAGCATGCCATTCTTGATCACGGCGTCATTGGACAGGCCGAGCCGCTTTGCCTGTGCGGGGATCTGCTGGTCCACCAGAGCCGTTCGCACGAAACCGGGGCAAATGACGTTGGCGCGGACGCCATGCTTGGCGCCTTCCTTGGCCACCACTTTTGCAAGGCCAATCAGCCCATGCTTGGCCGTGACATAGGGCGCCTTCAATACGGAAGCTTCCATCGAATGGACCGAACCCATGTAAATGATGCTCCCGCCACCCTGTTGATACATATGCCGCAGCGCCACGCGGGTCATCAGGAAAGCGCCGTCCAGGTGTATGGCGAGAACCTTTTTCCAGTCATCGAACAGCATCGTCTCGAGCGGCGCCACGATCTGAATCCCGGCATTGCTTACCAAAATGTCAATTCGCCCGAAAGTGCTGATCACAGATTTCATGGCCAGCTCGACCTGCATTTCGTCGGCAACATCCACTGCAACTCCGAGCGCCCGCTTGCCGGAGCCATCCAGCTGGGCCGCTGCGGCGCTGGCTGCCGCGGCATCGATGTCAGCGACAACCAGCATTGCGCCCTCGCGCGCAAATCTGCGTGCGATTTCCCTGCCAATACCACTTGCAGCTCCGGTAACGACTGCCACTTTATCCTTCAACCGCATGATTTTGCTCCAATTAAGGAATGCTGTTCAGTAACGCCTGAATGCCGGCCGTTGGATGGCGCGAGGGCGCACCGGCGCCGTCCGCCATGGTGAGTCAGCGCTTAAGTCGCGAAGCCGCGGCGGCCAACTCGCCTACGATGCCACGGCGGAACGCCAACACGCAGGCGACAAAGATTGCCCCGATGATAGCCGTAACCCACCCGCCGACGAGGTCGGAGAGGTACTCCTGCAGGGTGACGACGATCCCGGCGCCGAGCACCGGACCGAAGAAAGTCCCGGTTCCGCCCAGCAGCGTCATCAGGATCACCTCGCCAGAAGTTGACTGCTGCACATCCGAGAGCGTGGCGAAGCCCAGCACCAGGGCATTGAGCGAACCGGCCAGCCCCGCGAGCGTCGCCGACAGCACGAAGGCGAGGAGTTTATAGCGATTGATCTCGTAGCCAAGCGAGATGGCACGTGGTTCGTTGTCGCGAATTGCCTTCAGCACCTGACCGAACGGCGAACGGACAACACGGCCGATGAACAGGAAGACCGTGATGAATGCGCCGAGCACCAGGTAGTACATCGCCCGGTCGGAACTGAGCGGTAGCAGCCCGAAGAGCGAACCGCGCGGCACGCCCTGCAGGCCGTTTTCCCCGCCCGTGAACGGCGCCTCGAGGCACACGAAATACACCAGCTGTCCGAGCGCCAGCGTGATCATGGCAAAGTAGATGCCGTGGCGGCGGATGGCGAGACCGCCGACGGCGAAGCCCAAAGTCGCAGCGGCCGCCATGCCGCCGAGAATTGCCGGGATTGCGCCCCAGCCATGGGCGGTAATCAGCCACGCAGTCGCATACGCGGCAAAACCGAAAAATGCCGCGTGACCGAAAGACAACATCCGGCCGAAGCCGAGCAGCAGGTTGTAGGCGCAGGCGAACATGGCAAAGCAGAGCAGCTTCATCATGAACACGGGATAGATGCCAAGCCAGGGAACGCCAAACGCGAATAGCGTGACCAGTGCATAGAATATTGCTGCGAGTGGCATGCGGGCTCAGACCTTGCCGAACAGTCCGGCGGGCCGCACGATCAGCACCAGCGCCATGATGATGAAGATGATGACGTTGGAAGCTTCCGGGTAGATGACCTTGGTGAAGCCCTCGATGATGCCGAGCCCGAGCCCGCCGACGATCGAGCCGAAGATAGATCCCATGCCGCCGATGACGACCACCGCAAAAACGACGATGACGAGCGAGCTGCCCATGTGCGAGTTGACCAGCACGATCGGAGCGGCCAGCACGCCGGCGAGCGCCGCCAAGGCCACACCGCCCCCGTAAGTCGCTGCCCGAAGCAGTGGCACATTGACGCCGAAGGCCTGCAGGAGCGGGGCATTCTCGGTAGCGGCCCGCAGCAACGCACCGAGGCGCGTACGTTCGATAACGAACCAGGTGCTGAAGCACACCAGCACCGATACGAGAATGACCCAGGCCCGGTACAACGGCAGGAACATGAAGCCGAGGTTGACGCCCCCGGCGAGCGCCGCCGGGACTGGGTAGGATTCGCCGGTAGCCCCAAACACCTGATGCAGCGAACCCTCGCAGATCAGTGCCAGACCGAAGGTCAATAGCAGGCCATACAGCGGATCGAGCCCGTACAGGCGACGCAGGAGCAGCCGTTCAACGATGAGGCCGATCAGGCCCACTGCCAGCGGGGCGAGCACCAGCGCGGCCCAATAGTTGACCCCGAACAGTTTCAGCGCCAGCAGCGCGATGAACGCCCCCAGCGTATAGAAAGCGCCGTGGGCGAAATTGACAACACCGAGGAGGCCAAATATGACTGCGAGACCGAGGCTGAGCATCGCGTAAAAAGCGCCGTTCACCAGGCCAAGCATCAGCTGCCCGAGGATGACGGCGACCGGAAAGCCGAAAATCTGGGTCACGGTCGTTGCAAAGAGACGGGGTGGTGCTGCACGGCGGAGCGCTCCGGATCACGCACCGGGGCGCTTACGCATGGCTACCAATTTACTTGGGAGCGAGCGGGCATAGACCGGTGATGGGACCGAACGCGCCTTCCCCGCTCATCTTCTTCACCAGCTTGTAATAGTCCCACGGATACTTAGATTCCTGCGGCGTCTTGACCTGCATCACGTACATCTCGTGGATCATTGCGCCGTCCGCGCGGATGTAGCCGTCGTGCGCAAACATGTCATTGATCTTCGTTTTCTTGAGTTCCGCCATGACTTTGTCCGAATCCGTGCTGCCCACGGCTTTCACGGCTTTGAGGTAGGTCAGGGTGGCCGAGTAAGCGCCCGCCTGGTCCATGGTTGGCTCCCGCCCGACCTTATCGAAGAAGCGCTTGGAGAACGCGCGCGTCTCCGGGTTCAGATCCCAGTAAAACCCGGTGGTGAGGTACAGCCCCTGCGCCGTCGCGAGGCCGAGGCTGTTGATGTCGGTGAGGAAGGCCAGCAGCGCCGCCGGCTTCATCGTGTGCGTAATCCCAAATTCGTTGGCGGCCTTGAGCGAGTTGCTGAAATCGGTACCGGCGTTGGCCAGTCCCAGCACCTGAGCGCCGGAGGCCTGTGCCTGCAGCAGAAAGGAGGAGAAGTCCGCAGCGCCGAGCGGCACCCGGACCGCGCCAAGATTCTTGCCGCCGTTGGCTTCGACGACCTTGGAGGCCGCCGCCTGCAGCTGGGTGCCGAAGGCGTAGTCTGCCGTCAGGAAAAACCACGTTTTGCCGCCGGCGTTGATGATCGCGGTGGCCGTGCCATTGGCGAGCGCGGTCGTGTCGTATACATAGTGAACCGAGTAAGCCGTGCAGTCCTCATTGGTAAGGGATGCCCCGCCAGGCCCGATGTTGAACAACGGCACCTTCTTTGCGGCCGCAACCTTTGCCATGGCGATATTGACCCCGGTGTTGGACCCGCCCAGCAGCACGTTGAGGCCGTCCTCATCAGCCCACTCGCGGAATTTCGAGGCGCCGATGTCGGGCTTGTTCTGGTGATCGGCGGTCAGGACAACGATTTTCTTGCCGAGCACCGTGCCGCCAAAGTCGGCAATCGCCATCTTGATGGATTCCACCCCAGCCGCGCCCATCACATCGGCGTATACACCCGACATATCGTCAATGTCACCGATTACGACCTGGTCGCCCGCGGCGAGCGCCGTGCGCGCTCCGGCCGTGGCCGCCAGCATTGCCGCCATTCCCGTCACCAGCATCCGCAGTTTCATGGCTTTCTCCCCGTTGTTGCCTAGCGAGTCAGACACCCAGATACCGGTGCAGGAGTGGCATTTTATCCTGTAGTTCCCGCGCCGCGAAATTTTCCACGATCCGGCCGCGCTCCATGATATAGAAACGGTCGGCCAACGGCGCGGCGAAACGGAAGTTCTGTTCCACCATGACGATGGTATAGCCCTGCTCGCGCAGTCGGTGCACGGCCCGGGACAGGGCCTGCCGGATCACCGGGGCGAGCCCTTCGGATATCTCATCGAGCAGCAGCAGCCGCGCTCCGGTGCGCAGGATCCGCGCCAGCGCCAGCATCTGTTGCTCGCCGCCAGACAAATGCGTGCCGCGGCTTGCGCGGCGCTCCTCGAGGTTCGGAAACATGGCATAGAGCTCCGCGACCGACATGCCGCCGGGGGCAACTGGTGGCGGCAGCAGCAGATTCTCCTCAGTCGAAAGGCTGGAAAAGATTCCCCGCTCCTCGGGGCAGTAGCCAATTCCGAGTTGTGCTATGCGGTGCGGCGACAGCGCTATCGTTTCCTGCCCGTTGATCGTCACTGAGCCGGAGCGGCCGCTGACCAGGCCGAGCAGCGCCTTGAGAGTGGTCGTGCGGCCCGCGCCGTTGCGTCCAAGCAGCGTCACTACCTCGCCGCGCCCGACGTGAAAATCAACGCCGTGCAGGACGTGCGACTCTCCGTAGTGGGCGTGCAGCCCGCTCACGCGCAACAGCTCTGCCGCCGTCATCGTGTGGACCGCAGCTCTGTTTCAGAGGACCCCATATAGGCCTCCACTACGAGCGGGTTACACGACACCTCGGCATAGGCGCCGCTGGCAATGATCTGTCCGCGCTGCATGACCGTGATGGTGTCGGCGATGCTTGCGACTACCTGCATGTTGTGCTCGACCATGAGGATGGTGCGGTCAGTTGCAGCCGCCTTGATGAGGGCGGTTACCCGCTCCACGTCCTCGTGACCCATGCCCTGCGTAGGCTCATCCAGCAACATCACCTCCGGGTCCATGGCCAGGGTTGTAGCGATCTCGAGGGCGCGCTTGCGCCCGTACGGTAGCTCGACCGCAACTACCGAAGCGAAGGCGCCGAGATCCACACTGTCCAGCAACTGTCTGGCCCGCGCGTTGAGCACCGTAAGAGTCGCCTCGCGCTTCCAGAAATGGAAGGTTGTCGGCAATCCGCGCTGCAGAGCTATGCGTACGTTCTCCAGCACCGTCAGATGCGGGAACACGGCCGACACCTGGAACGAGCGCACCAGGCCGCGGCGCGCGACTTCGGCCGGCTTTTTTAAGGTGATGTCCGCGCCCCGGTAGATGATCTCGCCGCGGGTCGGGATCAGGAACTTGGTGAGCAGATTAAAGAAGGTCGTCTTGCCCGCGCCATTGGGACCTATCAATGCGTGGATGTGACCACGGCGCACGCGCAGATCAACATCGGTCACCGCGGCAAAGCCACTGAACTCCTTGGTCAGGCCACGCGTCTCAATGATGAAACTATCGGGAGTGCCGTTTGCAGCGTTCGTCATTGCGGCTTTGCCACTTGTTCTCTTTGGGCGCCGCCATACGGTATTAGTATGCATGCCGGGTCGCAAGCTAAAACGCCGCGTGCCGCTTGCACGGCCACCCACTGGCTAGCCAGCCCGAATAAGCAGTGCAATCCCGCGGGGCAGGGCAGCGCTTAGCCCCAGATCTGACCTGCTGGCGCGAGCGATGTATCTGCCTGCCCGTTGCCGGCCAAGATCGTGCACTTGGCAATACCTCCGGTACCGGCCGAGGGTCCGGCGTCAGCGCCTGCCGCCACAATTGGCGATGAATTCAAGCAGGGCGGCAGATCGAAGTGCGCCATCCAGAGCGAGCTTCGCAGCCGGAGCCGGTGCATCTAAAGCGACTTGAATTTCTTGCGCGAGGGCCTGTGGCGACAGGTCATTGCGACGCAGTGCGCGTGCTGCGCCGACGCGCTCCATCAGTGCTGCGCGGGTGGGTTGGTCAGACATGGCCGGATGCGCGACAAGCAGCGCGCGCTGGCGCGTCGCCAATAGATTTGCGCAGGTATTGTAGCCGGCGTAACTGACCGACAAAGCGGCGCTGCCCAGCCACTGCACAAAATTGTCATTGAATGCCAACTCTGTCCAGGAGCCCGGACCGCGCTGCACCGGTGCGGCGGGTGTGAGACCTCGGCAGGCGACAACGCGGTAGCCGTGCAGCGGATCTCCGGGCGCCGATGCTGCCACAGCCGCCGCCACCGATCCGGCCAGATCCAGCGGATCGTCACCACCGCCAGAGCTGACTAATATATAGGGCCAATCGTTGGCTGGCGGGCGCAAGCCGGCTTGCGATGCAGAAGCCTTGGCAACGGGTTCGGCGACGATGCCGGTATAGTGCACGGGAATTTTAATCGCGTCGGCACTTCGAAAGTGAGCCGCGAGCGGCGTGAGGTGTTCCTCGCCGTGTACCATAATCGCCGTAAAGTCACTCGACAGCCGGCTCAGGACCTGCGCTGTATAAATTTCCTCCGGGCAGTTCTCGAATCGCGTTTGGCGCGCGATGTCCCGCACCGAGCACACTGCCGCGACGCCAGGGCGTGCCTCGCGCGCCGCAGCCAGCAAGGCATTGACTTCCGGCTCCAGTTCCCACTTGCTGAACGGATAATGCTCAATCACCACTACATGCGGTCGTCGCGCCGTTACCGCAGCGCGCAGGCAGGCGCTGCGCCGTGCCAGCAGCGTGCCCAGCGGCTCGTTGGAATCCAGCGCGGCAAGTCCCTGTGCCGTGCGGGTCAGCCGCGGCAGCTCGAGTCGCGGGACTTCAGCCTCGGCCGGTCGCGGAATATGCCGGCCACCGTCAACGAGCAGCACGTCGTGGTGGCGTGCCAGCTCCCTGGCAATCTCAAAGCTGCGAATGTAATGACCCACTCCGCTTAGGGTCTGCACATAGAAAAAGACGCTGACTGGCCCGGCCATCGCCTGCTCAGTTCATTTCGAGCAGCTGACGGATCTGATCACGGATGGGGCTATATCGGACGTGGCTGATTTCGAGAGCGTGCTGCAAAAAAGTACTGCCGGCGCCAAATTTGTCCTGTTCCTGGGCAAATTCAATCACGGAATTCTCGGCCGCGTCGCGAATCACGCCCAGCGGATCTTGCCCGGCCTGCAGGCGCTCCAGCTCCTCAAAATACATCTGCCGCAAGAGCACCAGTCCCTGGTCGGAGCTGACGAGAAGCTCGCGGCTGCGGTCAGCAATCGGACCTTGCCCGACCCAGGCCATGATGTCGCCGCCGTCCACGAAGTCCAGGATGAAATTCCCCTGGGCGTCCTGCCAAGGCACTTCGTAGACCGGCACCTGCGGCTGCTGCGGGGCCCGCTTGCCGGGCGCCGGCCGGTAGGCCGAGTACCACCAGTGCAGGGTATGCGTGTCATCGATCGGAACACGGATCTGAAAGCGATGCTGTCCTTGCGCACCGACGCGAAGCATCAATGGAAAGATCAATGGGTGGCCGACCTGCCAGTCCTCATCCTGCTCGCTGCGGCCGGCCACTATGCGTCGCTTTATGATCCCATAGCGGAAGCGGTCAAAGCCGATGCGGACGTGATGGCGCGCGTAGTCATCGGTCGGGGTGGCCCCGGACTGCTGCTGGATCTGCGGCAGATGGTGTCCGTGCAGCCACTCGACGTGGGTCGGGTCGACGCTGTTTTCCATTATCTGCAGCCAGTTACACGGCAGCACCGCGCGCCCGATGTCCCGCAGCACGTTGTCCCATACATATAGATCGTAGCGCGGCAAAAGTGGCGCCGGCTCAGGCCCGAGGTAGGCGAACACCAGGCCGCCCAATTCCTCGACCCGATACGCCACGGTGCGGGCCCGGATGAGCGCGGCCTCGGCCGGCGTCTCGATGCAAAGGCCGGTGCCGTCAAATTTCCATCCATGATAGGGGCAGCGAATTCCCTCGTGATCCACGATTCCGTGCCGCAGTGAAGTGCCACGGTGCGGGCAGCGCTCGGCGACTAAGCCCAAGGCGCCGCCGCTCGTGCGATAGACCACCAGATTCTCGCCAAGCAGCCGGACGGGGCGGGTGGTGCCGGGCGCAAGTTCGCTGCTCGCCGCGCACGGCAGCCAGTAGCGCCTAAACAGCAGCCCCATCGGTGAACCCGGTCCAACGCCAGTTAATTTCGCTTGGTCGGCTGGCGTCATGGGCCCGCTCCGGCGCGATAAACGGTCTGCGGCAGCGCATAAAATTCCCGGTCCCAAATCCCGTGCTCAGGCGGACCGTACCCGGACGCCTTCCAACCGCCAAAGGGCGCTGCCGGGTGCACCGGCACGGGACCGGGCCGAAAATTGAGAATGCCAGCCCGCGCTTCATTCGCGAACCGTTCCCGGGCGCTTCGATCACCGCCCATTAACCCCGCGATCAGTCCCTGTGGAACATCGTTGAGTACGGCCAGCGCCTCGCCCAGATCTGCGGCTGGCAGCAGGATGGCCAGTGGCCCGAAGGTTTCGGTCTGCGCAATAGGCGTCGTACGGTCAACGTTGGTGACAACGGTGGGTGCAAACCATGCGCCGTGGTTGAAGCCCGGCGGGCGAGCTCCGCCGGTGAGTATTCTTGCACCTGAGTCCCGCGCGGCCAGGCACACGCGCTCAAGGCGCGCGACGCTCGCTTCCGATATCAGCGGTCCGATGTCGGTGTCGGGGGAGGCAGGCTCGCCGATCTTAAGTGCCAGCGTGGCGGCAACGAAGCGTGAGGCGAATTCCTCAATGCGCGAGCCCGCCACGATAAAGCGTCGTATCGCGGTACAGCGTTGGCCCGCGAAGCCAAACGCGGCAGCTGCCAATTGCGGCATATGCGCCGCAATATCCGCATCGTCCAGGACGATAAGCGCGTTATTGCCGCCCAGTTCACCCTGCACCGGCTTGCCGTGCAGCGCGCAGCGCGCTGCCACGGCCTGGCCGGCGGCGACCGAACCGGTCAGGCTCACCCGAGCGATTGGCGCCGCGTCGATCAGTTCCCCGGCAGTGCGACTGTCGCCACAGACCAAATTGACCACGCCGGACGGCAATCCGGCATCAATCAGCGCCTCCATCAGTGCCATCGAGACCTGGCCTGCCAGAGGGGATGGTTTCCACACCACGGTGTTGCCGAAATACAGTGCTGCCGCAATCTTGCTGATCGCGAGGGCCACCGGATTATTCCATGGCGTGATCAGGCCGATGCAGCCGACGGGGCGGTAGCGCACCGTTATGCTGCTGCCGACCATTGCCTCAACGGGCAAGTCGCGCACGGCCTCGAGGTGTCCCAGCGTACGCGAGAGTTCCTCGCGCGCATCCCGCGCCGGCTTGCCGATCTCGGCGATAAGCAAAGTCTCGAGCGCCGTGCGTCGCTCCCGCAGCAGCGCCTCGATTGCAGCCAGGTGCTGAAGGCGGCCCTCGACCCCGAGGCGCTCCCAAGGGACTTGCGCCCGATATGCAGCCGCAGCTGCGGCGGCGATCTCCGTCGCTTCCGCGTGTGCCACCTGCGTGGAAATCCGGACGCTTCGGCTCGGATCCCGGTGCACGGTCAGCGAACGGCCAGTGCCCTGGATCCACCGGTGATCGATGCAGGCTGCCGGCAGCGCCGATCCGGCCGGCACGCCGCTTGCCGGCGCGAGGCCCAGTCGCTCGAGTATGTCCTGCGCCGGAAGCAGTGATGCCGCGCGACCGGACAGATATGCCCGCGCCGCCGCAGCCTGCAGGGGAGAGTAGGAGGCAACCAGATCTTCGGCGACCAGGACCTCGTAACCGCGCTCGTAGGCGTCAAAGGCCGTCGCGCGCACACAGCCGTGAAGATGCACGCCGGCCAGCACCAGGCAATCAACGCCGGCGGCCGTGAGCGCGGCGTGCAGAGCATCGTCCGCAAAGGCGCTGAAAAACCGTTTGCGCACGACGGTCTCATGTGGCAACGGTGCAAGCTCTGCAGGGGGCCGCGCACCGGTTGAGCCTTCAATGCAGCCCCGAAAATCGCGCGCTGCCCAGTGCGGCATGCGATCAGCCCCGTCGGGGCGTACCACGGTGTGAACGTGCAGCACTGGCAGACCGGCGCTGCGGAAAGCCTGCAGGCAGCGCGCGATGGCCACAACGAGGTTTTCCGCGGGCGGTTCAAGCGCCGCGTGAGTCAGGAAATCCTGCTGCAGATCGATCAGCAGCAGCGCCGCCCGGTTCATTGCGCCACAGTCACCGGTTGCTCGCTGGTGGTACGAATCTGCAGTGGCGCCAGCCTGGCCCCAAGTGCAGCCGCGATGCGCTCAGCCATTTGTTGCGTTCCGACGAGTCGGCTTCCCGGCCCCGCGATGTCTCGCGTGCGCCAGCCGGCCTGCAGCGTGTCCTCGATCGCGGCGCGGATCTGCATCACAAGGTGCGTCAGGCCAAAGCTTTCCTGAAGTAACAGGCCCAATGCGGCAATTTGACCGATCGGATTGGCCCGATCGCTGCCGGCCAGTTCATAGGCCGCACCGTGCCCGGTCTGGTAGACCCCCAGTCCGCCGGCGCCCAGGTTGGCCGAGAGCGTCAGGCCGCGCGAGGCGAGCAGCAAGGCCGCGGCATCGGCCAGCACATCGCCAAACATATTGGGCGCCACGACGACATCAAACGCACGCGCTTCGGCAAGTATTTGGTAGGCCGCCGTGTCGATCTCAAGGAACCGCAGCTCAACGGGCGTGCCGGCAACATGCCGCTTGGCCTGTTCGGCCCAAAGCTCGCTGATGGACGGTGCGCCACCTGGTTTCGTCACTACGCACAGCTTTTGTCGGCGCCGCTGGGCTGCGCCAACCGCTGCCTGGAGGATTCGGCTTACCTGCGCCTCATCGTAGTGCAAATGATGAAAGGCCCGCCGGCGGCCTTGATGTTGGTCGAAGCCGTATTCACCGAGGTATAGGCCACCGGTATTTTCCCGCACGAGCAGCAGATCGACACCGGCGGTGGCTTCCGGGCGCAGCACACCGACTCCGCGCAGTGCTACCAGCGGCCTGACGGGCACCAATTTGCAGTACAGATCGAAATGTGCGCGCAGCTCGTAGACAAATCGGCCGCCTTTTGCGCCACACAGCACCGCGCCGCCATCGGCAAAAACCTGCGAGAAGAAATCGATCAGCGCCCCGCTGAGCCCCGGGCCGGTCGCCGGCGCTTGCCGCAGTTCGAAGGCATACGGCACATGGCGTTGGATTTCCGTGAGCACGCTCTGTGCGGCTCTTACCACCTCGGGACCGATGCCTTCTCCTGGCAGAAGGCCAATGACGAGCGGCGAGCGCAGCACCGGGATCTCGCTCCAGCCCGGTAGCACTGGCGCCAGGCGTTCTGCCGAGCCGGCATCGGGGATCATTGGGTTGTGGGCGCTCATATGATGTGGTTTAGGGGATTGCCGCCGCCGGCGCGATCAGCTCACGGCATGATCCAGCGCAATGTCAGAGGCCGGCCGGCCGCAAACGAGCGTGGCCCCTGCGCCAAATGGCAGCGTCAGCACCTCGAGTCCCGGCGCCGAGCGCAGCCGGTCTATGAAGCTGCGCACGGTATGTTCATAGGCCCGATCAGCGCCGTAGAACGTGCTGACGCGCTGGCGCAGCGTGTCGTGGAAGATCGCCACGCCGCTGGCTGCAAGCTTGGGCAGGAAAGCCAGGTAGTCAAATTGCGCCTGCTCAGCGGTGTGGTAGCCGTCGACCATCAGCAACCCGACCTCATCGAGTGCGGCGTAGTCGGCGGTGGTGACAAACTGCTGGGTCGTTTGGCAAAAATGCCGGACGTTGGTCAGCCCCAGTTCCCTGAAATGGCTTTGCACTTGGATCGGATCCTGCCAGAACGTATCGGCATAGGATGGGTCGATAAAAATGACTTCGCCTCCTTCCGCGTTGTCCAATAACGCCCGCGCCATCACCGACGGAACAAAACCCCGGTAGGAACCTATCACTACCGCAAATTTGGGGCGGACCAGCCGCCCGAGTCCGTAATAGATCCATCCCAGCCCGAGGTTCAGATCCTCGCCGCGCTGGGCGTGGCCCATGCGCAGCATCTGCGGGTCCGCGAACAGCCGCCGGATGAAGTCTTGCATTGGTTCTGGCCCCGAATCAAAGTGCGCGCGATGTTCCCCGGCTCCCATCATCCTGCCGTCAGGGCAGCCCGGCAGCGGCAGATTGAAAACCCGTAGAGATTGCGACTAGTATAGCCAAATCGGACTTATTCAATGCCGGCTTTGCCTGAGCCGCTTTCGAACCTTCGCCTCGGGGAGAAAATTAATGGATAACAAGCTGCTTAAGAGTGCGGTGGCAGTTGCGCTCGGTACCGCCACGGTTGCTGCTCACGCGGGCGGCTGGTATGTCACTGCGGGCGGCGGCGAGATGTTCAGCCCGCTCAAAAGCAGTGAAGTCAACGGCGACTGGACCAATACGCTGGAGGCGGCCCCGGGCGACTATACTTTTAATAACACTGGCAGCGGGGTCAGCAGCACCATCAACTCAAACCACGTGGGCATCTGGCGTGCCGGCGTGGGCTATCAAATCATCCCGGTCCTCGGTGTCGAGGCCGAGTACCTCGGTCTCGGGACAGCCAAGGCAACGCTCGCGGGCCAGGTTGACGGGCCGGAGGGCGCCGCCGGGCTCGCCAGCTACACCCGCCACGCCTATGGGTTATCCGCAATAGCCAAGCTGCCGCTGCCTGTTTCGCCGTTTATTCGCGCGGGCGTGCTGGATTGGACGTCGAACGAGACCATCACTGGTGCTGTCACTCCATGTGCGGACTGCACGGTTGTCCCGGTCGGTTCGTCCAAGCGTTCCACAGGCTCGAGTGCTTACGGCGGTGTCGGGGTACAGTACGGTATCCCGGTGACGCCGGTCAGCTTCCGGCTGGAGTGGGACACATTCAAGGTCGCGGGCAGCACGCCCAGTGTGGCAACGCTCAGCGTTATATTCTCCTTCTGAGATGGAGCGAACGGCCATTCGCGGCTGAGCCGCGCAATGGTTTCGTATTCGGTTAGTTTTGGGCCGGGAGCCAGCGCGGGCGTCGAACCGGCGCGCTGGCCGAAGTTCGTTGCCAGCACAGCGAGTCTTCGCGATCTTCTCGACGGCCTGGCGAGCTCCCAACGGCTGACCCCGGCGTCGCTTGCCTCCCATCAGGCGCAACAGCTGGCCGCATTAGCGGTCTGGGCCAGCGCTCACTGCTCGCCTTACGCATCCCAGCGGACGCTGGCAGCCGAGCTGATGGGGTCAACGGGCGATGCCGAGTGCTTCTGGCGCAGCTGGCAAACCTGGCCGGTACTCAGCAAAGCCGATCTGCGCCGCCATGGTGCAGCCATGCAGGCCGACACCTTGCCGGCGGCACAGCAGCCGGTGGAGGTGCTGCAGACGTCCGGGTCGACCGGAATTCCGGTGCAGGTTGCCACCACCGCGCTCACGCGTCAGCTTTGGAATGCGCTGACCGCACGCGAGCATCTGTGGCAACGGCGGGATCCGACGCGGCGTCTTGGCGTTATTCGCCATCGGCCGCGATCGGCCAGAGACCCGCACGGTGAGGATTTGCCCTCGTGGGGGCCACCGATGGCTGAACTGACCGGCACGGGACCGGCCTCAGCCATTCACGTCGGCCTGCCGGTACCGGTGCTCATCGACTGGCTGCGAAGATTTGATCCGCATTACCTGCTCACCTATCCAAGTGTTGCCGATGCGCTGCTTGATGGGCTGCCGGCGTTGGCTGACCGTAATTCAAGTCTCGAGGAAGTGCGCTTGATCTCCGAGCCGCTCGATCCGGCGCTCGAGGCACGACTGCGCACGGACTGGGGTGTGCGCGTGACTGATATGTACTCGGCCAATGAGGTCGGGCATATTGCGTTTAGGTGCCGCGAGCAGGGGCGCCTGCACGTGCAGTCGGAGAGCGTTCTCGTTGAAATCCTCGATGCAAACGGCCGCTCTTGCGCGCCCGGCGTGCCGGGCCGCGTCGTGATCACTGCTCTGCATAATCTGGCCACTCCGCTGCTGCGCTATGAACTAGGTGATTTCGCCAGCTTCGGGTTGCCTTGTTCATGTGGCCGCGGATTACCGGTCATCGAGCATGTGCTTGGACGGACCCGTAATTTGATCCGCACACCTGATGGCCGCCGGTACTGGCCGCTCGGACTTGGCAGGATCCGCGTGCTTGATGCGATTATCCAGGCGCAGTACGTCCAGACGCACATCGATGCCATTGAACTTCGGGTGGTAGCCTCAAGGCCCCTGTCGGGTGAGGAGCGGGACACTGCCATCGAGCTGGTTCGCGGCTCGCTCGGCTACCCCTTTGCCGTAAAGGTCGTTGCTGTCTCGGCCATCGAGCGGGGCCCTACCGGGAAATTCGAGGAATTTCTCTCTCTGCTCGATCAGTAAGCGATTGCATTCGAGTCCGGAAGCCAACATTCTTAAGTCCATTGCCGGATTAACCGGGGCCTCCAGCGCTGCCCCTTGCCGAGATGACCGAGCGAGAACCGTGCCCTTGACCGACCGTCCTACCAAGCTCCCTTTCTCATTTGCCAATTATGCGGACGACTTTGACCGCCATATTGAGCAGAGCATTCGCGGCTACGGCAGTCTGCTTGCGGACTGCGTCGAACTGTCCCAGTACTTTGTCGAGAACGGTACCGTGGTATGCGATATCGGCTGCTCTACCGGCCGCATGCTGGCGGCGATTCGCCGCCGCAACCATGAGCGCGCACCCGCGGCCCGTTACGTCGGTCTCGACATCGAGCCGGGCTTTAAGCCGCAATGGGCCCGGCACGAAGGTGAAAACATCAGTTTCCGGGTGCAGGACGTGCTCGCCTTCGACGGCCTTGCTGATCTGTCGTTGGTGACCAGCATCTTCACGCTGCAGTTTCTGCCTGAGCGGCATCGGCGGGATGTCTGCCGCAGGATTTATGAAGGCCTCGTGCCGGGGGGCGCCTTCGTGGTCGCCGAGAAGACCTTCGCCAGGAACCCAAAGACCCAGGACATGCTGACCTCGCTTTATCTGCATTACAAACGACAGCATTTTTCTGACGCGGAGATTCTCGACAAGGAAAAATCCCTGCGCGATATGATGAAGCCCGGGCGCGAGGCGGATCTGGTTCAGTTGCTGGGGGACAGTGGCTTTCGCGCCGACGCCATCGAGCCGCTCTGGCGCAGCCATCTGTTTGCAGCGTACGTGTGCATCAGAACATGAGCTGCCAAAGCAGGTCCGTCCGACAGGGCGAAAGCTAAATCATGTGGTCGGAGACGATTGGCTACCGGCAGTACCGTAAACCGTACCTGCCGCAATTCTTTGCTGCCGTGGCCGAAGCTATCCCGCTCACCGGCCAAGAACATCTTCTCGATTTGGGTTGTGGCGCCGGCGAAGTTGCGCTGGGCTTCGCACCGTATGTTGCCCGCCTGACCGGTATCGACCAGGAAGATCCGATGCTGGCCGAGGCGGCGAAGAAAGCCGCGGCAATCGGCTGCGACATCCGGCTGATCCAATCCCGCGTCGAGGATGCGCCGGCGCGCCTTGGGCGCTTTGATCTGATTACCATGGGACGGGCTCACTGGTATCTGCACACGACCGAGTCGTTGCGCCAGCTCGATCGGTGGCTTAAGCCTGAAGGGCGGATCCTGGTGTGCAGGCCATTACAGAATCCCGATGGCGCCGAGTGGCGCGAAGTTTTCATGGCGACCCGGGCCCATTGGGCGCACGATGAATTGCGTCCGTTGCGCCAGCTTAACGAGGATCAGTTCTTTGCGGGTACGCCGTTTGTGCCTTTCAAGCGTGTGATAGCTCACGGCGAACAACAGCTGCAGCTCGAACATCTGATTCTCCGGGCGCTGGGGACCCCGAGCACGACGCGCGCCAGGCTCGGCGCCGACGCCGAGAAGATGATCGCCGCGCTGCAAGCGGCGATGGGCCCTTACTTTCTGAACGGCCCTATCACTGAGCATCTCTCGACTCTCGGCGTGCTCTATGCCAGGGCACCTACTTATAGATGCCGAAATTTTCCCTAAAGCTGTGTCTGTTCCCCCGTCGATGCACCAATGGCTCTCTCGATGACGCTGGAAGCGGCCGGATCGCCCCAGCCCCTCACGCGCTCGAGAATGAGATTGACGTCATCGGGAATGCCTATTTCGTCCGAATTTGATAGCCACAGTTTGATGACGGACGCTGCGCGCTCGTAGCGTTTAAGGCGCGCTTGCTCGTACGCTTCATCTAAAATCTCATCGAGCTGACGCAGGTGTTCGCGATCATTGCGCTCCATCTCGCGCTCAGGACTTGCACGTGGCTGGAAGCCGATTTCAATTCTCCGCAGGAACACGGCGGTGCCGAGCACGGCAAAAACCGTCAGGATGGCGACTTCAAGCAACGCATACCGCTCAAAGGGCCAAAGGTCCGTCGTTTGCAGGGCTATGGCGAGAGCTATAAACAGGCCGATCACGGCCAAAACCAGCAGGTAGTACGCGCCCATGCCAACGATGACGCGCCACAGGCTAACGGGATTCACGGCCTGAAGGAGGCCGTCGCCCATTCCCAATGTTGCTATGAACGCCGGCTGCACGAGCAAGAGCAGGATAATGATAACCCTGCCCGTTGTGCCAAATCGCGATCCCAGCAGTGCGAGCCAGAAGCAGATTGCCGCTGTGACGAGCGGACGCCAATTGAACGGGCTGAGCGTTTCAACTGAAGCGATCGGTGCGCCAGTACCACCATTGGCTGCGTGCTCGAGCATTTCGAACGCGTAGTTGAAGAGCCACGAGGCGAGGAAGAACATTCCGATCAGGCCGATTGGCATCATGGGGCCATGCGTTTCGATTATTGCAAGCAAGAGGGAGGAGAGCGCCACAAAAATGATGCTCGTCGCGTTCCACGGCATGGCAAACGCGCGAGCCAAATGCAGCTTTGGGTCAATTACTCTAAGTGTCGGAGCCATAGGGGTCTTAGTTTGCTGTAGCGGCCCGATAATTTATAGCCGGGGATCCCCATGGCTTTAGTTGGCCCGCAGCGCTTCCGCCGCCGGTATCCGAACTGCGCGTATTGCCGGTAACAGTCCGCCCAGAATGCCTATGCCGCACGCAACGGCCGCGGCCACCATGACCAGGGACGGTGAGATGGTCAACGAGTAGACGAGCTGCGAATCCCACCGCGAGCCGCCTAAAGTGTTGATCGCGCGCCCGTTGAAAGCGGCGTACGCGATCCCGATTCCGATGCAAGCTCCGGCAAGCGAAAGCAAAACCGCCTCGATCACAACTGCGCCCAGAACGGCGCTCGGCGCGAAACCCAGCGCGCGCAATGTGGCGATCTCGTAGCGGCGCGCAGCCACCGCCGAATACATGGTATTCAGCGCACCAAACAGAGCCCCGATAGCCATGATGCCGCCAATGGCATAGGCCACGGTCGTCAGGAGCCGATGCATATATTGGGATGTCATCGCCAGATATTCAGGTTCAGGCAGGACATCGACCCTGAGGGAGGGTTCGCGATTCAACGTCTCTTTAAACCGACCCAAATCATCAGGCCGGATCAACATTGCAGTCGCGCTATTGAAGGTATCCGTCTTGTAGGCAGACATCAGGGTCGTCGCGTCGGCAATCGCTTCGGACTGGCGTACGTTATCGCCGCCGGCGAAGATGCCGACGATGGTCCAGTCGCCACCTGGCAAGCGCAGCGGCTCGCCAAGGTCCAGACCCTGAAATTGCAAATGTGCCGACTTACCGACAATCAGCTCTTGCAAGCCAGCTTTGAACATCCGTCCCGACACGATCCTCAGCTCCGGGCGTAAATCGAGCAACCGCTCTCCGGCACCGCGCAGTGTGATGTAGGCATCCGTACCGTTGCGGCGGACGACCGGCGCCACCAGCACGACTTCCGCCGACAGAATCGGCTTGCCGTCCGCATTCTTCTTGATTTCAGGGGCGGCCTGAATAACTCCGATATTGTCGCGCGAGAGGGCCCCGGCGCTTTCAGATTCCATCCCCTTGCTCAGCAGCACTACCCGATCCAGGCGCGCATCGCCCCGGACGGTGCGATCGAAGCCTTCGGCCATCGCCAGCACTGAAATTAAAACCACAACGACGCACGCGGTGCCAATAACAATGACCGAGGAATTGCCTAGTCGATGCGAAATGCCGCGAATACCGACGGCACTTAGATCAAGAACTTGTTTCGACGTACTCACATATGCCTGCCCGGAAGCGCGGCGACTACCGGGAGTCGATACAATTGCCAGCACGGCAATGCCACACTGGCGGCTGCCAGCAGCAGCGCAATCCCGATGCCGTGAATGACGACGCTCCTTGACACGTATATCGAAGGCGCGATATCCCGGGCCATTGGCGCCATGAATGAAGCGAGAGCCAGGCCGACGATCGCTGCAACCAGAAAGATGATAGCGGCCTCGACAAGCGCCAGCGCTGTGCACTTGCCGTCGCTGAAACCCATGGCCTTGAGGATGCCGTATTCGGGAATCCTTTCCTGCACGGACTGACGCATCGTATTGGCTGTCAGCAACAGCATCATGAACAGGACCGCGGCCAGAACGGCATTGGTGAAGAACCGGATATCGCCCAGCTGGCGGGTGTCAGACTCCGCGCGCACTTGGTCCGAGCGCGTAGTCGTTTCGTGGGATGAATTTGCGAACAGTTGGTCGATTGCGGCAGCCGTCGCGACGGACCGGTCTGGGTCCGCGATACGCACGTAAAAGCGCTCGACGGTACCGCGGTTCATGACGCGCGCTTCATCCAGGTATGAGTAATTCATGATGCCGAAGTAGGCCGTGTTTGGGGAATTCACTGAATCGAAAATCCCTACGATCTCGAACTCCCAATCGCCAGTGCCGTTCACATTCAGCTCGTGCGATCTTAACGTGAGGTGATCGCCGACTTTCCAGCCGAAATAATGCAGAAGCGCGGGCGTGACAAGCAGGCCCGCTCGCACGCGCTCGATTGCCGACAATGCCGCCGGTTCCGCGTGAAGCCCCGGCCGCAAAGAGAAGAATGCACGTGGCTCGGTGGCAAGGGCCGCCACGCCATCTGGTGGGCGGTAATCGCCCATGAAATAAGCGCGCGGTACAACGGTGAGCACGCCAGGGACTTTCTTGATTTCGTCGCTCATGGCGATGGGCAGAGGCGGACTGCCGCGAACGCGCGGATCAGTGGCCAGAAATTCGCGGTGCGCCTTGGCAATCGTTTCGGCAAAGCCCGCATTCACGCCCTGCAGCAGGCCGATCAACAGAAACGCCACAGCGATGGACAGGGCGGTGAGGACGGTTCGGGCCGGTTTGCGCCAGAGTCCTGCCCACACGAGTGGCATGTACTTCATGGCTGAATCATCGAGCTTAGTTAGGCCACATCTCCCGCGGGCTAGGCTGAACGGGCCGTTTCCGGATTGCTCAGGTCGCGGCGCAATGCCACCAGGCGATCGCGCACAGCGTCGATACCAGGCTTGCGCGTGAGCATCTCGCTGACTGTAAGTCCGGCGATCTCGTGCGGGAATACCAGCCAGTGGTCAGTCTCGTGCAGGTAATAGTGGGGCACGCTGCTTGGAATGCAGCGCGCTGGCTTGCAGTAGACCGTTGCGATGCGGATCTCCGGCGTATTCCTCCGGCATTTACTGCGCAGATCCTCGATGACCTGCAGGATGCTGTGACCCGTATCGTATACGTCGTCAACGATCAACAGCGAATCCTCGGCATTGACCTGGCGGACGATGTAATTGAGGCCGTGCACCCGAACTCTTGAGGTTGTGGTTCCGATCCCGGTGTAGTGCGAGGTGCGAATAGCGATATGGTCAGTCTTGACCCCGCAGAAATCGAGCAATTCCTGGACGGCAATGCCCACGGGAGTGCCGCCGCGCCAGATGCCAACGATGTAGGTGGGGCGGAACCCACTATCGAAGATCTTCAGGCCAAGCCGGAAGGAATCCGACAGCAGTTCATCGGCTGTGATGTAGAGCTTTTCATCCGCAGTCGTTTCGGGCATTTGTGCCTCGGTATTGAGCCGCTGTCCCAGGTGGCAGACGCTGACCATTTATATTGCCAGTTTTTCCTCTATTAGGGGTGTGTCGATTGCGGTGCAATCAGCCGCAAGGGTGCGGATCCCGTCCCGGCCTAGCCTGAAGTCGATGCCGCGGCTCAATTCCTCATCTGGCTCGGCCGGCTGGGTGCCGGCCGTGGGCCCTGAGCTGCGGCCGGGAATCTACCTTGGCGGTGCGTCCGCCGTGGCAATTCTCGCGATGGATTCAATCCAGCGGCGCTTTTCCGTCGGCGGCAAGAACGAGGCCTCAATGGAGTTGGCTGCGAGCGTAGCGATGTCCTGACGCGACAGGCTGAGCGCCCGCTGGATCGCCAGGAAGTTCTCCAGCAGGTAGCCGCCAAAATACGCCGGGTCGTCAGAGTTGATCGTGATGCAAAGTCCACGATCCAGCAACCGCTTGAGGTTGTGGTCTTCGAGCCGATCTACCACCTTTAGCTTCACGTTGGAAAACGGACACACAGTCAGCGGTATTCGCTCCTTGGCGAGTCGCGCCACCAGGGCGGCGTCCTCTTCGCAGCGCACGCCGTGATCGACACGGCTAACCTTAAGCAGTTCCAGAGCCTCGACAATATACGAAGGCGGCCCTTCTTCACCGGCATGGGCGACCGTGAGCAAGCCCTCGGCATGGGCACGGTCGAAAACCGCGGTGAACTTCGATGGCGGATTACCGCGCTCGGCGGAATCCAGGCCTACGGCGATAATGTCACGCCGGTGGCGGCCGAGGGCGGCTTCAAGCGTCTGCATCGCGCTCTCAGCGCTCTGGTCCCGTAAAAAACACATGATCAAACGGTGGCTGATGCCGAACGACCGCTCGGCATCGTGCAAGGCCGAGGTGATTCCTTCGGTCACCGCGTCGAACGCGATGCCGCGCCCGGTATGGGTCTGTGGATCAAAGAATATCTCAACGTGCACGATACCCTGCTCATGAGCCTTGCGCAGATAGGCGCTGGCGAGCGCGTGAAAATCCTCCGCATCGCGCAGCACGCTGGCGCCGGCATAATAGATATCGAGAAAGGATTTCAGATCGGTGAATTGGTAGGCCGCGCGCATCGCCTCCAAGGAGTTATAGGGTAGGGCGATGCCATGCTTTGCCGCCAGATTGAACGCCATCTCGGGCTCGAGGGTGCCCTCGATGTGCAGGTGCAGTTCTGCCTTGGGCAGACCGCGGATAAACGACTCCATGGTCACAAAGGCGAGCCGACCGGGTCTTGCCAGGCTGATCTGCTGCCGCGGGCGGGCGGCTTTACCGCGGCCATCGACAATGCCTTGCGCGCGTTGTGCGGGATGCTTCGCGACCCCGATCGGGGTTGCGCTGCGCGTTACTCACCATACGGTACCCAGATGTTCTTGACCTGGCAGGCATGCTCCAGGTACCAGCGACCTGCACCACGCAGCGGGTCGGCAAAGTTTATGTCCCGGCCTTCGTTAGTCCAGACCTGCTTAAGATTCCCAGCCGATAGCGATTTTGCTGTGGCACACATTTGCGCATCGCCGAAGCACCATAATGCGGCCACGTCATCGTGTTCGGCCAGCACCGGCAGCAATTCAGCGGCGTGCCCGGTCACGAGGTTGACGGTCCCGGCCGGCAGGTCGCTGGTGTCAAATAGCGCATAAAGGTCTCCAGCGATCAACGGGTAGGTTGTCGACGGCACCGCGACCACGGTATTTCCCATTGCGAGCAGCGGCAGTACCAGCGAGAAAAAGCCGAGCAGCGGGCGTTGCGCCGGGCACAGCACTCCGACCGCGCCGAGCGGCTCGTTCATGGCGATGGCAATATTTCGCAGCGGCGGCTGGTGTACCGCACCGTCATACTTGTCGGCCCAGGCCGCATAGAAAAACAGCCGTTCAATGCGTGAGCCGCAGCTCATCGGCAGCTCCCCGTCGTCCGGCGACACAGGCCAGCCGGGCGGTAATGTCGGTGCGGCGCTGCTCGAGATTTTCCGCGAGGTAATACAGCACCTGGGCGCGATAATGGGCGGTCGTGCGTCCCCAGCTCTCAGCGCGATGGGCCGCTTCGACCGCATTGCGAATGTCCTTGCGATTACCGAGCGCCACTTCGCCGAGCAACGTACCGTCAGCGGCACGGCACTCAAGGCTATAGCCAGAGTCCGGGCGTAGCTGTTTGCCACCAATGTAGAGCTTGACCGTTTTCTCGATCGCCCCAGCATCGGGCTTAGTCGGCTCGGTAGGTCGGGGCGCACCGACGACCAAAGGCGGTGCGCTTCGGAACCAGGCCGGCTCCAAGTATTCGCGGATGCCCTCGCGGCCGCCCTCGCGGCCAAAGCCGCTTTCGCGGTAACCGCCAAAGCCCGTGGCGGCGTCAAAGGCATTGGTGCTGTTGACCCAGACGACCCCGGCGCGAATCTGCGCGGCGACCTGCAAGGCGAGATTGATGCTTTCGCTCCAGACGCTGGCCGCAAGGCCATACACTGTGTTGTTGGCCAGCTCCACAGCTTCCGCCGGCGTGCGGAACGTCATCGCCGTCAGTACCGGACCAAAAATCTCCTGCTGCACGACGGCAGATGACGCATGAACGTCTGTCAGCAGCGTCGGCTTGTAATACAGGCCACCGGTTGGCACGGGCCCTGCGGGCTGCCAGAAACGAGCGCCGTCGGCTACCCCTTGCTTCACGAGCCGTTCAATGCGCTCGAGCTGCACCCGATCGACAATCGCGCCGACGTCGGTGGATTTATCCAGCGGCGGCCCGATGCGCAGGCGACTCATACGCGCCTGCACCTTTTGCAACAGTCGCCCGGCAATGCTCTCCTGCATCAGCAGTCGCGAACCGGCGCAACACACCTGGCCCTGATTGAGCCATATCCCGTCCACCAGGCCCTCGACGGCACTGTCGAGGTCCGCATCCTCAAAAACCACGAAGGGGGACTTACCTCCCAATTCGAGCGAAAGTCTCTTGTGCGAATCGGCCGTGGCGCGGCGGATTGCACGCCCGACCTCGGTTGACCCGGTAAAGGCAATTTTGTCGACGTCCGGATGTCGCACCAGGGCCTCACCGGTCGAACCGTCGCCAGTAACAATGTTCACAACGCCCTTAGGCAGCCCGATCTCAATGCAAAGCTGCGCAAACGCTAACGCTGTCAACGGTGTGTATTCGGCCGGTTTTAGCACCACGGTGTTGCCGGTGGCGAGCGCCGGGGCAATCTTCCAGGCCAGCATCAGCAACGGGAAATTCCATGGAATGATCTGTCCGACTACACCGCAGGCCTGGTAATTAGGAAATTCCTGTGGCAGCAGTTGCGGCCAGCCCGCGTGATAATAAAAGTGTCTTGCTGTCAGCGGTACGTCGAGATCGCGGCTCTCCCGGATAGGCTTGCCGTTGTCCAGGCTCTCAAGCACTGCCAGTCGGCGCGCATGCTTTTGTATCTGCCGCGCCAGGGCATACAGGTAGCGGGAGCGGGCATGGGGTTTCAGAGCCTGCCAGCCCTTCAGCGCACCTCGCGCGGCAAGAACTGCCGCCCCAACATCGGCAGCGCCGCCTGCGGCAATGTCGGCCAGCGGCTCGCCAGTCGATGGGTCGCAGGTCTTGAAATATTGCCCCGCTGCTGGCGCGACCCAGGCGCCGTCAATGTAGTGCCCGAAACGGTGCGAATACTGCCCGAGCCACTCGCGGCAAAGAGCGGCATCTTCCGGAGCGGCGCCGTAATCCATGGTCGCGAGATGTTCGGTCAATCGGGATGCCACAATAGCGCCTGCCTTGACAACCGGATGCCCGACCTACGCCAGGGCATGTCGATAGCCGGCCGAATAGCGGCCGTTAGCGTGATAGGAAAGTTGTCGTTCGATATCGCCTAGCATGCTGCTCGTGCCCAGCCGAAACAATGCCGGCTCGAGCCACGGTCGACCCAGTTCCTCCTTCATCAGCGTAAGCCATTCCAGCGATTGCTTTGCCGTGCGCAGGCCACCCGCGGGCTTGAAGCCCACCGCCATGCCGGTCTGCTGCGCGTATTCACGGATGGCGCGGGTCATGACCAGACCAACCGGCAGCGTTGCGTTCACGCTTTCCTTTCCCGTTGAAGTCTTGATGAAGTCAGCGCCCGCCATCATAGCCACCAGACTTGCCCTGGCAACATTGCGCAACGTCATCAGATCACCGGTGCCGAGGATGACCTTGCAATGTGCAGTGCCGCAAGCGTCCTTGAAGGCGCAGATCTCGTCATACAGCTGCCGCCATTGCCCTCCGAATACGTGCGCGCGGGTGATGACCACGTCGATCTCGTGCGCGCCGGCCGCGACCGATCGGCGGACTTCGGCGACACGCTCCTCAAAAGCGTTCAACCCAGCCGGAAAACCAGTCGATACGGCCGCGACGCGCACGCCAGTGCCCTCCAGGGCCCGCAACGCGACCTCGACGAAGAGCTGGTAAACACAGATGGCAGCTACCTGCACCGGCAGTGCGGTAATGCCGAGCTGCTGCTTGATTTGCGCATCGATTGGCTGCGCGCCTTTGGCGCACAGGCGCCGGACCCGATCTTCAGTGTCATCGCCCGACAGGGTGGTCAGATCCATACACGACACGGCTTTCAGCAACCAGGCAATCTGCCAGTCCTTTTTGATGGCCCTGCGGGCGGTCAACGTTGCTGCCCGTCGTTCAACGGCGCTAGTGTTAGCGCGCACGCTCTGAACCCATTGCTCGTCAAGTGGCACGCCGCGATTCGGGGACAGCGCCTGGCCGTTCAGCTCGGGGCCGGAGGGGCGTGGGGACTGAGGCGCCTCGTTCACGCGTTACCTTCGCAGTGCCGGCAAAGACGCACGCAACTGAATCGGTGCATCAGACCCTACGATGTGCGCGCCAGCACAATCAGCGCCAGGCCGGTGATAAAGCAGGCGAACATGGCCGCAATCAGCCCCGCGGTACCGCGCGGGGCAGTTCGAAACTCCTTCCAGATGAACACGCCCCAGAATGCTGCGACCATCGTGGCGCCCTGGCCGAGACCGTAAGAGATGGCAAATCCGGCCCGCCCGGAAGCGATCAGGTTCAGCGACATACCGACTCCCCAAATAACGCCTCCCAGCACCCCAAACAGGTGCGCTCGCCAGCTGCCCATGGCGTAGTCGCGAAAGCTGACCGGGGGACCTCGTACCGGTTTTCGCATGGCAATCGAATTCCAGATGAAGCCACTCAGCAATATGCCGACGGCAAATACGAATACGGCGGCGTAGGGGCCAACCTTGCCGGCTGTGGGAGCCAGAGGGTCGCTGTACATGGCCGCTGCCACGAAGCGGTAGAACATGCCCATCAGGATTCCGCATGCCACCGAGAGGATCAGGCCCTTGCTGCTGACGCCGGCAGTTCCGCCGGGCAGCCGGCGATAGGCGATAGCGTCGAGGATGATGGCTGCGGTGACGAGAAGCCACACCGGCCGCGAGCAGGGCGACATCGCCGAGCGGCGTGGCAAGATAATTCCAGATGACCCCGATGACCAGCGCCAGCCCGATGCCCACCGGAAACGCGACCGCCATGCCAGCGATCTCGATCGCTGCAACCAGCAGAATATTGGCAAGATTAAAGATGGCTCCGCCAATCAGCGCTGATATCAAGCTGGACCAGGAGGCCTGCGCAAGGTCGGGCAAAAACGATCGGCCCTCGTGGCCGCAGGCGCCCAGCGTCACACCAAGCGCGGCGGTCAGCAGCAGCACGCCGATCGAGTAGTCCCAGTAAAACAGCTCAAAGCGCCAGCCTGTCGGCGTGAGCTTCTTGGTATTGGCCCAAGAGCCCCAGCACAGCATCGTGATGAAACAAAAAATGACCGCCAGCGGATAGCTGTGCAATACAAACATGTTGTCATTCCTTAATAAAGCAGCTGCGCTCTGGGGTTCCAGCCCCCTCGCCAAGTCAGGGGTTGCGCCGGGACCATTCGGATTCAAACTCCGCGAGTTCGCGAAATGATTTTTGGGTACCCACCCGCATGGTGGATAACGCCGCGTAAAGATTGGCACGGGCGATGGCCTGCTGCTCGGTCAGGCCCCGGGCGATAAAGGTGGCGAAACTGCCGATAAACGCATCGCCCGCGCCGCTCGTGTCCACCGCTGTGACCGGAAAGGCCGGCATATGAACCGCGCCGCTGCGATCAGCCAGCAGTGATCCGCGCTCGCCAAGCGTGACAATGACACGGCGAAAGCCCCGGCTGACCAAATCGGCAGCACAGGCGGTCGCCTCCTGGATCGAGTGTGTGGCCCGGCCGGTGATCAGTTCGGCTTCGGTCTCATTCGGGATGAAGTAATCGGCTTCCGTCAGCTGGCCGATGTCCGCCGGAATGGCCGGCGCGGGATTGACGATACAGCGGATTCCGTGGGCGCGGGCAAAGCGGATGGTGTGGTAGACGGTGTCCAGCGGAATCTCAAACTGCAGAATGATCGTATCGACGCCGGCCAAATCGGCGGCTGCGGCATCGACATCGGCGGCGGTCAGGCGGTCATTGGCGCCTTTGACAACCAGGATGCGGTTCTGCCCGTTCGGTTCAACGAAAATTGGCGCAACGCCGGTTGAGACGTCGTCCACAATCATCACGTGCGCAGTGTCGATTCCGAAGGTAGCGAGATTTTTGATCGTCGCCTCGCCGAACAGGTCACGGCCGACCTTGGCTAACATCAGGACCTCGGCGCCGCACAGACGAGCGGCCACCGCCTGATTGGCGCCTTTGCCGCCAAATCCCAAATTGAAACTCCTGCCGAACAGCGTCTCACCCGGCTTGGGAAATGCATCGCAAAAGGTCGTGAGATCGGTATTGGCGCTGCCGACGACGGCTATGCGCGGTGAGTTCGGCATCGGTGGTCCCCCAGGTCGCAAAGTGCCAGGTCCTGGTTGCTTGCGTCGTGCCCGCGATGTCATGGCGGGCTCGCCATCAATCGCCGCCGGCGCTTCTTTTCCGCTAAAACTAGCATAGCAAGAAAGTGGCTTACAAGGTTGCGCCGGCCGCGGGCGTCGCGCAGCACGTGGTTATAATGCACTGCCGGGCGCTGCAGGCAGGCCCGGCATTTACTGCGCGTCGAAGTCGCGGCGCGGCCGGCTCGATCGCTTCCCTTTAGCGCCAAGGCTTATGAACGGGACCGCCGATATGTTCGAACGCTTCTTCGCCCTCGCTAAGAACGGCACGACCGTGCGGACGGAAGTCCTGGCCGGGTTGACCACCTTCATGACGATGGCCTACATCGTGGTGGTCAATCCCGTAATTCTTGGCCAGGCTGGAATGCCGGTTGCCGCCGTGGCGGTGGCCACGTGCCTCGCGGCTGGATTAGGCAGCATTCTGATGGGTGTGCTGTCCAACTATCCGTTGGCGGTCGCTCCCGGAATGGGCCTCAATGCCTATTTCACCTATACGGTTGTCAAGGGAATGGGCCTGCCGTGGCAGACGGCCCTGGGCTGCGTGTTTCTTTCGGGCCTGGCCTTCCTGTTGCTGACCGTTGCCGGCGTGCGGCAATTGATCGTCAACGCTGTACCCCGGTCGCTGTTTGCGGCGGTGGGCGGCGGGGTCGGACTGTTCATCGCGTTTATCGGCTTGAGTGACGCCGGCATCATCGTCGCCAAGCCAGGTACCATGGTGGGTCTCGGCAGCCTCACCGCGCCCACGGCAGCCATCGCGATGCTGGGGCTCCTGTTTATTGCCGCCTTGCAGGCACGGGCGGTTAAAGGAGCGATGCTGCTTGGCATGTTGCTGACAGCGGCAGTCGCTTGGATTTTTGGTCTGGCTCATTTTGCTCCGGGCGCTTACAGCTTGGGCGACCTGTCGGCCGCGGCCTTTAAGCTCGATGTGCCTGCGGCGCTCGGCCTTAAGGGCGGTGTCGGCCTGTCACTGGTAGAGATCGTGTTTATCTTTCTGTTCGTTGACATGTTTGACAACGTCGGCACGTTGGTGGCGGTCGCTAAAAAGGCGGGGCTTACGGCCAAGGATGGCTCCATTCCGCGGTTAAATCGGATTCTGTTGAGCGATTCCATCGCCATGTTGGTGGGTGCGCTGGCCGGTACCAGCCCGGTCACGAGTTATATCGAGAGCGCCTCCGGCGTAGCGGTAGGTGGCCGTACCGGCTTGACGAGCGTGGTAGTTGGCTTGCTGTTCCTGTGTACGCTGTTCTTTGCGCCGCTTGTCCAAGCCGTCCCGGCGGCGGCGACGGCGCCGGCTCTGATTTTGGTCGGGGCGCTGATGATGGGAGCTCTGGCCGAGGTCGACTGGCTCGATCCCGGGGCCGCCATTCCTGCCTTTCTCACGGTCATCATGATCCCGCTGACTTTTTCGATAGCCAACGGTCTCGCTTTCGGCATCACCAGCCACGCGGTGTTGAAGCTTGTTCGCGGTCAGGCTCGGCTCGGTGACTGGCTGGTGTATGTTCTGGCTGCCCTTTGCATTGGGCGATTCATCTACCTGGCTTAGCCGCGCTAATCAGCCCCGTGCAGCGTGGTCGCAGGCAGCCGCCGGCCGCCGGATTATTTACTCAAAATCACCAACGACGCCGGCGGCTCGATGCGGTATTTCTGGGCGAAATTTCCCTGGTTGATCGCTAAACTGACCAGATTGCGCGAGTCGATATAAAGCAACGCTGCGCCCGGCGCCACATCGCCGAACGTGCGGCCAAACGGCAACGACAGCTCCTGGCCGCCGACCGAAACATGCACGGTGTCGCCGACCGAGAATCCGAGCCGCTGGAACGCCTGCTGTCCAATGTTGGTGACCAGGTTGCCGAACGGACCGTCCAATGCGACCACCAGCCCCTTGATGCCGGTCGCATCACTGATCGCCTGCGGCACCTCGAGTCGAGTGTAGGTATCCAGTGCCGGTCCGACCTTGGTCCACGCCTCGCCGCGCGCGAGATGCGCGCCGACGGGTGAGTAGACGTCACGCCCGTGAAAAGTCGAGGAGGACGAGCCACTGAGCAGCCAGCTGGGATTGCGGATCTCCCTGATCCCGGCCACGCCATCGCGTTCGGCTACCAGGCTTACCAGGCCGTTGTCAGGCAGCACAAAATACTGTCCCTTGCGCGTTTTCAGGACGATCGACTTGCGGCTCGTCCCGACGCCTGGATCGATTACGGTCACGAAAACCGTTCCGGCCGGATAATATTGCGACGTGCGAACGAGCAGGCGCGCGCCGTCCGCAATGGAGTAGGGCGTGACCTGGTGCGTCAGATCAATGATCTCCGCTTCGGGGGCTATGGTCTTCATCACGCCTTTGCAGATCGCAACCGCATCGTCCAGGACGCCGAAATCCGTCATGAAGACGATTAGCGGTCGGGTGTGGGTGGCTGTTTCGGCAACGGCGGCGCGGGCCTGCGGCGCGCCCATGGTGGCGTACGCGGCCAGAACCGGCACCAATACACTGAGCAACATCCGTCGCGAGTACTGCATGGAATTTCCCTGTCGATTCGCCGGAAGTATCGGCGCGCTTTCGGCGCACCCGCGCCTCTGCCGCTGAACTGTACCAGATCCTGCGGTTCGCGCCCCCACGGCAATGGCCGGTGATTGCGCCCGCCGGTCATGCGTGGATTTGACCGACGCGTCGCGTACAATCCGTGCACGATGATCTAATGCGTGGGGCAGTGCGCCTCGATTCACCGGATGCTTGGCGGATGAAGGCAAACTTGATTTGGAGGCGCCGTCTCGTGGTACGTAATGCAGTCGAAGCTTTATCGCTAAGCGTTGTGATCAGGCGGTGGTGGGCTTGCTGTGTCCTCGGCATGCTGCTCGCGACGACCTGCGCCGACGCTGCCGCATTGCATAAACTGCCGGTTCGCGTGGTGGTGGTGACGACTTTCGAGCTCGGCAAGGACACGGGCGACACGCCGGGGGAATTCCAGTATTGGGTGGAGCGGTTGCCGTTGCCGCGGGTGCTGCCGTTTCCGCTCGGCAATCACCCGCTCCGCTATAACGCCGAGAAACAGGTGTTGGGCATCGTCACCGGCGAAGGTTCGCTGCGTGCCGCGGCGTCGGTCATGGCGCTCGGCCTCGATGATCGCTTCGATCTTTCCAAGGCCTACTGGATTGTACCGGCCATCGCGGGGATCGATCCGCGGTATGCCTCGGTCGGTTCCGCTGCCTGGGCCGAGTGGATCATCGATCGCGACCTCAATTTCGAGATTGACGCGCGCGAGATCCCGCCCGATTGGCCTACCGGACACATCCCGCTCGGCCGCAGCCGGCCATTTCAGGCGCCGACGCCTGAGCTCGATCGGATCAGCGGCGTCAACGGCTATCGCTTGAACTCCGCACTGGTGGATTGGGCCTATCAGCTGACCCGCAACGTGCCCTTGGAGGACACGCCAGATCTGCAAAAGATTCGCGCCGGCTACGCCCGATACCCGAATGCCCTGAAGCCGCCGTTCGTGCTCAAGGGCGACGAGGTCTCCGCGTCGGATTGGTGGCTGGGTGAGCGGATGAATACGCTGGCCGAGCAGTGGATGGACTACTGGAGCGGCGGTAAGGGGCAAGCCGTCACGACGGCGATGGAGGATTGCGGCATCCTGACTTCGCTCACCGCGCTGTCACACACGCATCGCATCCAGCTAAATCGCGTGCTGGTGTTGCGTACGGGCTCTGATTTTACCATTCCTGGATCCGGCCAGACGGTCGTTCAGCTGCTGGACAGCGACGCGGCTGAGGACGCCGCTTTGTCGGCGTTCATGCCCGCACTGGAAGCTGCGTATCGGGTAGGCAGCACGGTGGTCAATGAGATCACAGGTCATTGGAGCCAATACGCCGAGCGGACACCCGGGACCGAATTGAAGCACTGAGCCGTTAGCGGGTCTTGACCGCGCTGATCTGAACCAGGCCTCGGGGCCCGGTCTGGCGATGCGCACTCAGGCCCGCGTGCTCGAGAAATTGCACTACCTGGTCGGGATCCAGGCGTAACTTTGGATAGTGCCCGACCCGCAGGCGCCAGGCTCCGTCGTGCTGGCGTTCGTGGACAATATCGTGCACGAGCATGTACTGGCCGTGCTCCTCCAAAAAACAGGTGTGAATGCGGTCCGCATCACTTCGCACGGGGATAAATCGGGCATCCCCGCGCGCCGGCAACGTGTAATCCCGAAACGTTGTTACGAAGCGGCCGCCGGCTGCCATCCATCGGGCGACGCGGGAGCACAGGCGGCCAACTACGGCTGCATTGGCCAGGTGGGTCAAGGTGTCGCCCATGCAAAGCACCAGGGCCGGTGCAGCAGTCGGGTCCGGTTCAAAGTCGAGCAGATCGCCTTCAATTGCCCGGATGGCAAGGCCGCCTGCCAGTTCCCGCAACTGCTTAAGCAGCAGGGCCGATGAATCTACGGCTGTCACCTGGTAGCCGAGCCGCGCCAGCGGAATGGAGTGCATGCCGAAACCGGCACCCAGGTCCACGGCCGGGGTACCGCTTGTGGGCGTAATACCGAGTAAAGCCAAATCGGCGGCGCCTTGAACGAGTGCGCTTTCCGCGCCACCGGCCATCCAAAGATAAATCGGCGCCAGAAGCTGCCGGTAGTGATCCGCGACCTCATTCATCGGCTATTCATCCCAGGAAATTCGCAGCATTAGACCGTCTATCTCAAATTCAGGCGAAGCGACCTGCAGTCACGTCTGGCGCACTCTGAACTCCGGCATGGGCCAAGGACCCTGATGCTCATCGCCGACCCCTCATCCTGGCACGTATGCCACGATGTCGATCCCGGCTTAGACGCTCCATCGTACCGCCAGGCAGCGCAATTCAATCTTGGTCAATGCGCGAGCAGCCGGCGCACACAGATTGTGCAGTCGCTGGAACTGTTGCACTATCAAGTGGCGAAGATCGGGCGCGGTCGCGGCACCATCACAGGCGCCGTGGAAGCCGTAGCCGGCAGATAATTCGAAAACAGAGCAAAGTCGTGACTTTAGCTAGGGAACTTCACGGTCTACTTAGCATTAGCCGGTAGCGGCTATCGCTGGTACGAAAAGTGCACTGCTGGGCGAGCATCAAAATACCAAAGTCATATTGACTGGGCTGACCGATAACTCCACACCAAACGAAAACCGGGGAGCGAACATGCCTCGACGACTGATTTCGATAGGGGGCCTGGCGCTGCTGGCGGGGACTCCGGCCTTCGCCGACTCCAATGCCTCAGGGCAGGCCACAGCGCCGGCGACTTCGGTGACTGCGCCAATCGCTGCCCAGGGAGACCTCGATGAAATTATCGTCAATGGCATCCGGCGTGGTGATCTGATCCTGCCGACCACTGTGACTTCAGAGTCGAGCTATGGACTGGATCTGGGTGTGATGGACACGCCGCGCAACAACACGCTGTTGTCCCACGCCCAACTCGATGCGCTCAATGTGCAGAACCCGGGAGGGTTCTCCTACCTGACCTCGAGCAGCTATTCGGATGCATCCTTCGGTGAACCCAATATTCCGCGCATCCGGGGTCAATACGCCGACATGTTCTTCAACGGCATGCGCGACAGCTTCACCCTCAATGGGTACGGCGCGCCGATCAGTTTCAATAGTGTGGATTCGATTGATATCGTCAAGGGGCCAGCGAGCGTGCAGGGCGGCCCGGGAGCCGGCATCGGCGGATCGATCAATATCGTCACCAAGATGCCGTCGGAGACCAAATCATCGGAGGACTTCAGTGTCGAGTTTGACACTCAGCAGAAACGCCGCGCCTCAGCCGATGTCGGCGGGCCATTGGGTGGAAATTTGGCGGGACGATTGAGCGTTACGGTCGATGACAGCGGCAGTTATTACTACGACATGTTTTTTCACCAGCAGTCGGTGTTTGCTTCCTTGCTGGATACCGTCACGCCCAAATTGTCCGTGCTGCTGACGGCGGGATTCGAGGGCACCACCTACCGCGAAAACGACGGTGTCAATCGGGTGAATCAGCAGCTCATCGACAATAACAGCTATCTGGCCGGGGGTATCGCCGCCGGTACCCCTATCGAGGGCTTTGGCAGCAACATCTTCCTGACTGGCTACGTGCCGCTCAACAACCGCATCATCATCGACGAGCCTCCCGGGACCGGTGCCAAGGCGCAGCACAGCAAGGTCCAGTTGATCGCGACCTATGTTGTCTCGGATCATTTTTCGATCGTCAACAATACTTTTTACGATTTTATGGATCGCTACAACCAGACCGAGGACTACTACGCGGACACAGCCATTAACAGTTTCACGATCGAAAACAAGACTGATTTCAAATTCAACTTCGGCACCACGGTGGGCCAGAACATCGATGCGGGCTTCACCTATCGCTATGCGCACGTGCTGGACATTCAGAACTTCCTCAACGAGCCCGTGAGCATCTTTGATCTGTCCGGAGACCCCGCCAGCTGGATAGTCCCGGCAGCCTTGGAGGCTCCGTCCGGGGCGATTTTATACAATGGGGCGTTCAACCATCCGCAGTGGGGGGTGGAAGGCCGCATTCCTTACGTGCAACTGGACGGCACGGCGGATTCGGACCTGCGCGACGCCGCGGTGTTTCTCGAGCATCGCCTGAAATTTTCCCCGCAATGGAGCGTACTGTACGGCGTGCGCGGCGACTTGGTGGAGTTAGACTATTCCGATCCGCTCGGCGGGCCGGACGACTTCGGTTTCCCCATCAGTGCCTCCACCGCCTGGTACGGCCTGTACAACGGCAACATCAGTTTGGTGTACAGCCCGAGCTCGCACGTGTCGACCTACGCCACGTACAACAAGGCCGAATACGTGCTGCCGACAGCCAATGACGGAGCCGTGGCCACCTGGGGGGTGGACCCGCCAGGTGTACCTGCGCCAGCACACGCTGCTGGAAGAAGCGGGCGTGAAATTCGATCTGCTGGACAAAGCGCTGTTCATTTCGGTAGCCGGCTTCTATCAGGAGCGTTCCGTATCGACCGGGCCGGCCGCCAGCGACAATTCATTTGCGCACATCAAAGGGGCCGAATTCGAGCTCAATTACCAGCCCAATCCAAATTTCTTCGCCACCGCCAGTTACTCCTATTTACACACGACGCTTGATACGCCCAATTATTTCTATAATTTTCCGGCCCAGCCCGGCACCAACTATGATGGCCTCGGGACGGCGGCGGTGTTCCAGCCGAATCAGACCTTTGTGGATCCGGGCGTGCCGCAGCATCTGTTCAATGTGCTTGCGAACTACAAGCACAACTCCGGCTGGGGAGCCCAGGCGAACATTCAGGTCACGGGACCGATGGCTGTCACGCAATCCGGTTACCTGGATATTGCCGCCACCCAGACTGCAGCCGTCAACAGCGGCTTCCCGGGTCTTCCGCCGGCGCTGCTCGCAACCCTTACGGCCGCCAACGGTTATTACCAGGCACCGGTAATTCATTGGCAGTACACGCTCAATGGCGCCGTGTTCTACGCGTTCCAGAAGTTTCAGGCCAAGTTCTCGATTTATAACCTCACCGACCGGCGAAATCTGACCAACGATATTCCGTTTTACGGCAATGATTTTCTGACTCGGCAGCCGCCGCGTGACTTTGATTTGATGATTACGGCCAAGTTCTAGGCCGCCGGTTCAGAGGCTGGCCGCGCGAGAACCGCGGCCCTGGCGTGCACGGCGCCACGGGCCGGGCGGCTGTTTTAGCTTTAGCTCAGGTAGTGCGCGATCAAGCGGACCCGGTGCCGGACCTGCTCGTGTCGGGCGCGGCGGCGGTTGCTCGAAGGAGCCACTGCTTCAAAGTCCACTTTCGGCAGCGGCCGGCTATGCAGGTAGCCCTGCGATTCATCGCAACCTGCTTGTACGAGATGTTGCAGCTGCGCTTCAGTTTCGACGCCCTCCGCGACCGCCTCAGTCATCGCGAATGCATGCGCCAATGCGATGATTGTTGAAACCAGAGTGCAGCTGCTGCGATCGGTAGGGAGCCGGCTGGTAAACATTCGGTCAATCTTTAGGGTGCCGACAGGGCAGCTCCGCCAGACGCGCAAGGGAGAAAAGTCCGCCCCGAAGTCATCGATTGCAACGCCGATGCCGGCGGCGCGCAGCAGTCGTAATGCGTGGACACACGACGAGGAATCCCCCGACAGGGCTCCTTCGGTGATCTCGATGTCTATGCCCCAGCCTGTATCGCCGGCCAGGTCGCCGACTAGCTCCAGAATCTCGTGCGCGACATTTCGGCGTCGCAGCTCTGGCGGCGTGATGTTCACGGCGACTCTTATCGGCGGCAGTGCTTGACGGCGCCAATCACGGCAGTCAATGGTTGCCTGCCGCAGAACCCAGGCAGTGGTCGCTGGCATAAGGCCAGCGGATTTCGAGCAGCGGCAGGAATTCAGCGGTGAGACCAGGCCCATTTCCGGATCTTGCCAGCGTATCAGAGCCTCGACGCTGCTGACCTTGCCCGTACGTAACGTGATCTTCGGTTGGTAGTGGAGCAGGAATTGACCATTGTCGAGGGCGGTGCGCAGCCGATGCTCCATGCCGACCCGCCGGGCGAGATCGGATTTCATCTCCATGCGGTGGTGCAGATAGCGCTCGCCCGCGCTCTTGGCGGCCTTGAGGGCAGCCTCTGCGTTCTGCACCAGCTCGTTCGGCTCTTGGCCATCTTTGGGGTAGTAGGCTACCCCGCACTTGACCTCGGCATGAACCTCCCGTCCGTCGACACTGAAGGCTTGTGCAAAGAGTCGGGTGATATGCCTCGTGTGAGCCGTGGCCTTCCACCGCCGATCGCTCGTCGAGCGCGTTCACACAAACGAAAGTTCCACCACCCAGGTGCCCCAGCTGCTCCGTGTCCGCAAATCGCGCCTTCAGTCGGTCGGAGACACATTGCAATAGCCGGTCTCCGGTATGTCGACCCAATGAATGACTGATGACGGCCAGGTGCGTGATGTCGAAAACCGAGACCGCCAGGCACGGCAGGCTATCGGCACCGCGTGTGAGCAGGCGCTGCAGCCGCTCGCAGAACAATGCTCGCTTGGCAAGACCGGTGAGTGGCTCGAAATATGACAGGAATTGAACTGCGTCCTGCTTGTCGAGGTACTGGAGTGCAAAGAGACAGGTCAGCCGCGACCTCGTCAAGCAACAGCAGCTCGTCGGGTTTGATGACGTCGTTCCTGCGGGTGCCGAAGAGAACGGATCCGACCGGCGTGCCGTCGACCTTAAGTGGTAAGCATGCGATGGAATGAACGCCGGCAGCGATGAGTTTATCGCGACCGTCGATGACGTGGGTCGTATCTTGGATGTCTTCGCACAACAGCGCTGCACCGGTGCGGATGACCCGGCCCATGAGGCTCAAATCGGCGCCATCGCGGTCGGTCACCGGGAACTCCAGCTCCGGGTGTTTCAGAAATCCGTATCCCGACCAAGCGACCGGCCGCGCCATGCGGGTCGTTGGGTTGATCAGGGCGATCATGGACAAAGCGTAACCACCGACGCCCTGCGCGAGTCGGCAGGCCTCACCCATGACCTGATCCCGGTCGTGAATGCGCACCAGCGCCGTGTTGATTCCCGAAAGCATTTGCAGTACCCGAGTCAGGCGGCCCACTTCCGCCGTGCGCCCTCAACCCGCTGTTCCAGTTGATGCTCGAGCTCGCGACGCTGCGCGCGAGCTCGAGGTGGCGGACCGCGCTTGCAGCTCCCGCGCGGAAAACGGTTTGATGAGATAGTCATCGGCACCCGCGTCCAGCCCCTCGATCGCTGCTTCGTCACCGGCCCGCGCCGACACCAGAATGACAGGCAGCTGCCGAGTGCGTACGTCCGCGCGTAGTGCCTTGAGCAACCCGAAGCCATCGAGCCGGGGCATCATCACATCCGACAGCACCAGATCGGTGGGTTGGCGAGGGCGGCTTCGAGCGCCGCTTCGCCGTCGGCAACCGCCAGCACTTCATAGGAGCGACGCAGCAGACGGGTGATGTGACGGCGCATGTCGACGTTGTCGTCCGCCAGCAAAATGCGCGGCCGCAAATCGCCGTGCTGCGGTAGCGCCATTGTGACTGTAGTATCGGATGCAGACGGCAGCCATGACCGGGCTTCATTCACGTGCGCCGCTGCAGTGCGGCCTGCCGGAGCGCCGTCGTCGCTCTGGTCGACCTGGTCTGCCGGCAAGTGCGCCGTACCGGCCTTCAGAGTAACTATGAAGCGGGTGCCCTTGCCCAGCTCGCTTTCGACCCGTACCGAGCCCGAATGCAGCTTCACCAGATCCCGCACCAGGGATAGGCCGATGCCGCTGCCCTCATGCGTGCGGGATGCCGCGCCCTTGACGCGGTGAAAGCGCTCGAACAGTCGCGGAATTTCGTCCGCAGCAATTCCGACGCCACTGTCTTCCACAGTGAGCTGCGCCGATCCGTCAACCCATGCCAGGCGAACGGCGATTCCGCCCTGGAAGGTGTGCTTGAAAGCGTTCGAGACGAGATTGAGGACAATCTTCTCCCACATCTCGCGATCGACGTATATGGCCTCGGGCAAGGATGGGCAGTCAATGGTCAGCGTGAGTTTCGCGCTCACCGTCGCAGAATCGAAACTGCTGGCGAGCTCGGCGGTCAGGGGCTCCGCCAAGGTTGGTTGGCTGAAAGTGCGCCTGCATGCGACCGGCCTCGATGCGAGCGAAGTCGAGCAGTGCATTGACCAGTTTCAGTAATCGCAGGCCGTTGCGGTGAGCGATCTCGATGCGCTCGAGCCCACCGCGGGCTGCGGCTTTCCGCGCTGCTCCAGTTCATCTTCCAGAGACCCCAGCATCAGCGTAAGCGGTGTTCGGAACTCGTGGCTGATGTTGCTGAAAAAACGCCGTCTTGGCGACGTCAAGGTCAGCAAGCTTTACATTCGCTTCCCGCACTTCGCGAAGGGCTGCGCTCAGCTCGTGGCTGCGCTGGATGACTTCGCGTTCCATTGCGCTTTGTTGGCCGCGTAGCTGTTCACCCAGTTCGCTGGCGCGCACCAGCGCCGTGACATCTTCGACCCGGTGCAGGATGTACAGCAATTCACCGGAGGGCGAAAGAACGGGTATTCCCGGGCTCCAGTACTTGGCTTCAAAGCTGCCGTCAGGCCCGCGGATGTCATATTTCTGAACCGGCATGCTGTCCGGTTGTCGTGTTTTCAGCACGCGCTCGAGCGAGGCGCGCAGGTTGCTCGTACCCGAGGCGGACGGGTCGTCGGGATTGTCTGGAAATACTTCGAAGAGGCCTCGGCCCAGGGTGTGGGCGCCGTGTGAGTTGCGCGCCAGCGGGCACCGGTCGCCGCGACCATCGTGTACCGGGGTGCATCTGGCAGCAGTACGAGCGAGATGTCCGGGGATTCCTCGAACAGCAGGCGAAAGTGGAGTTGACTATCCATTTAAGCGATCAGTCCTTTGAGTGATTGCGCCCACTCAATCGGCCACCTCAATTCACCCGTACTGTTGCATGCTCCCCTTCACCAACGTACTGAAGCACTGCGGCCGGGTCTCCCGGTCCACGTTGTTCGCGCCAAATCCTGCGCACTTTGCGCGCTGCCAAAAAACGATATGTCAACTGCTTACAGGGTGTCCGTGAGCGCTATCTCAATTAGTCGGGTGTTAACTTTCGTTTGGGGGGCTGCGGCTCGCTTCTGCTGCGGTGCGCAAGCGAAGCGTCACCGTGTGCCGGAATGAGATTAAAAATGCTGCCGTTTGCGAGCGCCAAGATGTGCGGCGATGCCCGACCGGCCACCGCCACCGCGGGTTTGGACTAGTTAGAGATTCTCCCATTACTCTATGTGCTCTATCGCTTGCCGGGCTGCCACAATCTCGCCGCCCGTAAGGCAGACCTCTGCACGAGTTTGAAGATGCCCAGCTTCATCGCCGCACTGGTTGCGTTCGCCTCGGCGCTGTTCTGTCCCAGGCTTCATCAGTTGAGCAATACAGCGCGCAATGAAAATGAGCGGGCTGCAACAACCCAAAATCAGGTCATCCCATCGAATAAAGGGTGATAATCGGATCGATGGGGATGGCCATTCTGCCATTCGATCCCCGAGTCACCCAAGGAGCCGCATGCGCAATCAATGGCAATTCGCCGTTGTAATGCTCGCGGCTTGGCAAGCCGTTTGGGCCGCGGCTACGCCCCAGGCACTGACGGAGACAGGTGCACTATCCGGTCTGCTTCAAGGAGAAGTGGCCGTCTACCGGGGAGTGCCCTTTGCTGCACCGCCGGTCGGCGATTTGCGCTGGCGACCGCCGGTGGCACCGGCTGCCTGGACCGGGATACGCAAGGCCGAGGTTTTTGCACCGGCGTGCATGCAGGAAGGGGTCTCCATGCCGGGCGAGACACCGCCCGCTACAAGTGAAGATTGTCTTTACCTGAACATCTGGACGCCGGCGAACATGCGAAGGCAGGTCGACCAGTACTGGTGTGGTCTACGGTGGCGGCTAAGGAATGGCTCGGCTGCCATGCCCCTTTATTGGGGCGAGCAGTTTGCGCGCAAGGGCCTGATCGTAGTCACCATCGCCTACCGATACGGTCCGCTCGGGTTTCTGGCGCTGCGGAACTAACCCGTGAGTCGCCTCAGCGCTCATCGGGCAACTACGGATTAATGGACCAGATTGCCGCACTCGCGTGGATTCAGCGCAACATCGCCGCGTTTGGCGGGGACCCGAATCGGGTGACCATTGCTGGCCAATCCTCCGGGGCCATCTCGGTGAGCGTGTAATGGCCTCGCCCCGCGCCAAGGGTTTGTTTCAGCGTGCCATCGGTGAGAGCGGCGGACTGTTCGAGCCCCTTGGCCTGGCGCCCAGGTACCTGCTTGCCAATGCCGAGCGCGACGGAGAGAAGGACGAGGCTTCGCTCAGTGCCGCCACGCTGGCGGAACTTCGCGGGCTGCCGGCGGCGCGTCTGCTGGGCGGTGGCAATGCCGGCGGCGTAACCCATCCTGTGATCGAACCCATGGTGCTGCCGGGCGCGCCAAGCGAGGCGTTTGCCGCCGGAAGGCAAAATGACGTTCCGCTGCTCATAGGATCGAATGCCGAAGAGGCGCGCTCGCTGACGGATGCCAGCCATACCACGGCGGCCACCTTTGATGCTGATATTGCGAGCAGCTTCGGCCCATTACCGGCTGCGATCACGGCGGCCTATCCACACTCCACAGACGCCCAGGCGCCAAAGGCTCGTCTTGATCTCGAGCGCGACTTGCGCTTTGGCTGGGACATGTGGGCGTGGGCGAGACTGCAAGCATCCACCGGTCACTATCCGGTCTATTACTATTATTTCGAGCAACAACCGCCTTTTCCGGCCGAGTCCGTCTATGCCGGCTGGGGCGCCAGTCACTTTGCCGAGCTGTGGTATGTCTTTGACCACCTGGACCAGTGGCCATGGCAATGGAGCAGGGACGATCGGACCTTAGCCGAAGAAATGTCTGCGTACTGGTTCAACTTCGCGAGCTCGGGCAACCCGAATGGTAAGGGTCTTTCCGCGTGGCCGGCCTTTACGGGCGCCGAACCCAGGGTTCAATACCTGGGTACTCCGACCCAGTCCGGCGGCGTCGCGAACCTCAAAAGCCTGGAGGCGCTGGATGGCGTTTACGACAGCGTACGTGGCAAGCCGTTGATTGCCCCGTGAGGGCATCTCATCAAATGAGTGTGGACACGATAGACGCAGACTCGGCGGCTTGGAGCCGGCAATTATGCGGCCGAATCGGGATCGCGTGACTGAAGTGCCTGCTAGCCATCCAAAGCGTGTCACCATGGCGCCCGTGGTCACATCAAGCGGAGGGGTGGTTGGCAGCAATGACCAACTGCGGCAGCGATCTGCACGGGGCGTATTGTAGCGCCTGCGGGCAACGCGCCGGCGCTCATTCACATTCGATATTGGGATTCATAGGCGAGGCAGCCGAGGTACTGACCCATGCGGATTCGAGTTTATGGCGTACGCTGCGTCCGTTGCTCATTCAGCCCGGATTTCTGACACAAAAATATCTTGAGGGCCGGCGCGTCAGTTATTTGTCGCCCTTTCGGCTGTACATTTTATTTAGCGTCATATTCTTCGTGGTCTTCGCGTTCACGGGGCCGGTGGCGACCAGATCAATTCAAAAGAACCAATTGAAGCTCAGGGCATTGCTGGCGCTGAAGCATCGGTAAGCCGTCAGTTGGCTTGTCAGAGGGATCCATTGCCGACCGGCAAGCCGAGATGGTCGGCCCCGCGCGGTCGTCGGGAGTTTCGCCGATCCAGGCGGATGCGGGCTCCAGCCGCAAAATATTGCGAAGCTATGCAAGTCTGCGGTCGCCAATATGCCAGGGCCGGATTGGATTCGACGGCCTTTCATAAGCGCGTGTCTAAAGAGCCAGGCGGATCAGACCCGAGAACTGGGCCGAGAATTCATCCACAACCTGGGCCGGGCAATGTTTGTGTTTCTGCCAATTCTCGCTTTGCTGCTGACTATCCTATACTCGGGTGCCGGTCATCATTATGTCGATCACCTATTGCTGCTCGTCCATAATCAGGCATGCGTATTCTTGGTGATGTCGGTCTATCTGTTATTGATTCATTGGATATCGTCAAGGACAGCGATTACTCTGCTAACGATTTCAGTAGCCTGCTATTTCGCCTGGTATTTTTATGAGTCGTTGCGCCGAGTCTATGGTGAGCGGTGGCTTCGCACGCTCGCCAATTTCTCAATACTTGCTGTGGCGTACATGGTGTGCGCGGTAGTCATGGTGTTTCTGACTGCCCTCTATGGCGCTGAGACACTCTAACTGGCGATACCACCCTGACCACTAAAAAAAGACCCGGCACCGTGGGCGCCGGGTCTTACATCGATGGAAAATCAGTTCTTGATGCGAGTGATCTTCGATCCTTCAAACGACAAGTCGCCAATCAGTCCTTTCTCGGCAAACATAAACCCGAGAATCGGCTTCTGCTCGGTCGCACTGTCGTAGCTGCCATTGGCGCTAGTGGAGATGACAGTAATTCCTGCATCGGCGCCAATGGACCAGCCTTTGCCCGAGGTAAATTTATCCAGTGAATCGCGAGTCATGAACATGATGATCTCGCTGTGCTTCAGCCAGACCAAGTGTCAGGCCCACTGAACCGGAGCCGACGCTGTAGTAGCCGACGGTCTTGCCGTCAACCTGTAATACGCCTTCGCCAAATTCGGCTCCGACACCAACGCCACCCTTAGTTACGCGGGGAAACACCAGCACGCCAGCTGCCTTGTCGCTGAGAGTCTTATTCGCTGAATTTATCGAATCGAACTGCCCAAGCGTGTCAGTCACGCGCTCGTTGATCTGTGATTTAGTGGCGGCGAACGTCGCCGAACTCGCAATTAAGGCGAGCATGGTGAGGCCGGTAACGGCCATTGAAAAGTTAAGCTTCATGAGTGTCCTGTAAGTGAAGATAGATTTTGTGAGTAGTGGCGTGCCGCGGAGCGAACACGTCGAGGGGAAACTCCGGTGAATCGCTCTGGATCCACCGTAGTCGCTAGGTTAGGTCATCGCGCCTGTGCAGTCTGTTCGTCAGCGCACCGATGGTTGGGAACACGAAGCGCGCGGTTCTCTGGTTTAGATATGCCGGGCATCAGCGCCGGCCAGGCCAGGGCAATGAGATGCGTGCGTTGGGCGCTAGCGGGCTGCGGCGCGCGGCACCGAGCCCAAGCACTCGGCGCATGCGCACTGTTCGCAAGAGACGTTAACGGCCGTTGCGCGGACGTGTGGGAATGGAAGGAGTTCGCCGCGACGAGGCGGCCGGCCGATAATTGTGCCCGGCGGCTGCTTGCTCCGGTCGACGTTCGCCCCCATGGGCGGGTCCTACGTGGTAACTGGAGCCCCATCCGCCATAGTCATAACCGAAGGGCTCGTAGTAGCCGACTGACACACCGACATCGCCATCGTAGCCACCGCCGCTAACGACGCAGCCGCCAAGAGCCAGCACCAGCAGAATTCCGAGAGCCGAAATCCGCACCTGCGGATTTAAGCGGCTCACTTGACTTGCCCGACAGTCATGGCTTCTGACCATTCCATCAGTCCGATCGGCGCTCCACTGGGGTCGGCGACCACTGCAACTTTGCTGCCATGTCGATCGATTCGTGGTTCGACCAATAGCCTCCCACCCAAGGCAACAGCAGTGTTCGCCGCAGCGACCGTATCCGTTACCCTGACAAAATTGATCCAATGGGGATGTCGCCGGGCAGCATCGACAGGCAGTGTGTTGACGCTAGCTCTCGAGAATTCGTCGGTCGACAAAATGAGGTGCTGCAGACCATCATCACTTTGCAGTTCAAAGACATCGTAGCCAAACAGCTGCTGGTAGAACGCCGCGTCGGTGTCTGGGTCAGTGGCCAGCAATGAACTCCAGATCCACTCACCAGGCTGCGCCATATAATCCGGCGGATCGCCGCTGCTCGAGGCCAGAACCGCAAAAACTGCGCCCTCAGGGTCGGATAGCACCGCCTGGCGGCCGCGATGCGGCAAGTATCTTGGCTCGGCCAGAACCGTTGCACCGTTCGCCAGCGCGATTTTCCTTGTGGATTCGACGTCACTTACTGCTATAAAAGTCAGCCAAGCCGGCTGCCGTCGCTCCGTGGACGGTTGAGTGCGCTCGAACAAACCGCTTACGGGCCGTCCGTCCAAGCGCGCCACGGCGTAGTTGGTATCTCCGGCCCGGGAGTTACGGAATGTCCAGCCGAACAGTCCGCCGTAGAACCGCTCGGCGCCAGCGAGGTCCGGTGTCACTAGATCTGCCCAGATGACCTTGCCGACATGGTGCTCGGCGCTCTGAGGTTCGGCCACCGGCGGCATATCGATCGAAGCAGCAACTGCGGAAGCGCTAAGGACTGCGCACGCTAACAGGGCAAATGCTCCCTGCAGCAGCCAGGTTCGGGTAAGTGAAGTAGCGGGGTGCATAGGAGTTTCTCCAGGAGCCTTAAGGGACCTGATCAATTAGTGAACCCAGAGTTGCTCCTAGTCCAGTAGCACTTTCTACTCGGGCAGGAACCTGGGAGTCTTGAATAATAAGTCAGAGCGAGCGTATCTCGATCGTATCGCATGATCTGTACGGCCCCGCACATAGACAGAATTGCGATAGCGCAAGGCCTGCGCTCATCGAAGCAACTTCAATTTGGCTTTCAGAATGACTGCGCAGTCGTCGCAAACGCGGCGAGTATTTTCAGTAAAGACAGCGGTGTGTGCGCTAGCGTCCGGAAAGGCGGCGATGGTGCGGCTAGCCTAAGAAGCGCTCGAGACGCCGCTGATAATTAAATAAGGAATAAAGCCATGTTGGAAACAATTGCCGTCATCCTGGTGGTTCTGTGGGTTTTAGGACTGGCGACGTCCTACACGATGGGCGGATTCATACACATTCTGTTGGTTTTAGCGTTAATCGTGATCGCGGTTCGGCTCATTCGTGGGCAGCGAATTTAAATTCCGGGGAGTTATGCGTGCGCGCTGGGTATGCCCCGATCCGCACTTATCATGGCTCGAGTGGGCGAGCGACCGACCCGTGGGAGCAGAAGGGCTGTGGCTCGGTGCAAGCCCAACGCCATTGACTAAAGTAACTGCGGAAATACTCAGCGCACGGCTTCCAAATAGGCCACGCAGTAGCAACGGCTGCGCCGCAACAACTACCGGTAACGCCCACGAGGGGGGGTGGGGAGGAGGCTGGCTCAAATGTCCCTGACCGGTGTAAAGTGCGGGAAATGGCAGCCGGCAAACCGGGTCCAAGGAAGGGGCAGAAATCGGCCAAGTCCGCGCTGACGGCTTCACCGCGGGCCGATTTTCTGGCCCACAGTCCCCTTCAGAATCACCTGCTCAGCGCATTGCCGGCCAGTGACTACGAGCGGTTGGCCCCGCATCTGGAACTCTTTCCCATGAAGCTCGGCGACGTGCTCTACGAGCCCGGAGCCCAGATGAGCTACGTTTACTTTCCGACGACGGCCATCGTCTCTCTGCTCTATGTCATGGAAAATGGCGCTTCGGCGGAAATAGCGATCGTGGGTAATGAAGGTATTCTCGGTATCTCCTTATTTATGGGCGGCGAGTCCACGCCCAGCCGCGCCGTGGTGCAAAGTGCGGGGCATGCCTATCGGCTCTCAGCGCGCCTCCTCAAGCATGAGTTCGCTCGCTTTGGCCCGCTGGTGCACGTGTTGCTTCGATACACTCAGGCGCTGATTACCCAAATGGCTCAGACCGCTGTGTGCAACCGGCATCACTCTGTCGATCAACAACTGTGCCGCTGGCTCCTGCTCAGTCTGGACCGACTGGCGTCCCGAGAATTGCGGATGACGCAGGAGTTGATCGCCAACATGCTTGGCGTGCGACGGGAAGGCGTCACTGAGGCCGCTGGCCACCTTCAGGAGGCCGGACTAATACAGTACCGCCGCGGCAGAATCACGGTGCTGGATCGTAAAGGTCTGGAGGCGCGCTCCTGCGAGTGTTATCAGGTTGTCAAGGCCGAATTTGACCGGCTGCTTCCCTACAGCGCGCGTAGCTAGTTAAAGGCTCCCGCCGGCGGTTTAGGTTCCAGAAGGGTCGCACGCTCGATCCCGCCTCGAACATATCCACTGCAGGCCGGGCCTATGCGCTTGGCAGCATTTCTGGCCCGAGCAGCGGAGTGCGCAATTTCGGCCGCACTAGATTATCGGTCAACCGTGCCTGGATCAGGAACCAGCGGCGCCCTCGGCTACCACTGCGCGTGACCTGGAAGTCGGCGCGATGTCGTGAAATCCGCCGTGTATGTGGTCAAGCGTACAGACGCAGCGTTCAACCGCAAGGCAACAATCAGCGATTGTCTGCGACTTCCTGACAGCGCCGCGATGCGGAGCCCTTTTGCCGGCACCCGATGACAATTATGCGCACAACTCCCGCCACAGGAGTATGCCGAATGCTTTTAAGGACCCAATGCGTGACTCAGAAGAGAAATGGGTCCGCCGGGCGCGCTCCGTCGGATGGCGCGGAGAGCAGCAACGAAGCGCGTGCTCAGCAGACTCTCCTTAAAGCAGATGCCCTGCAGGATGCGATCCTGACGAGCGCAAGCTTTTCGATCATCGCCACGGATGAAAAAGGCATCATTCAGCTCTTCAATGCGGGTGCAGAACGGATGCTCGGGTATCGGGCTGCTGAAGTTGTCAACAAGATTAGCCCCAGTGACATTCACGACCCCGAAGAAGTCAGGGCCCGCGCCGAGGCGCTGAGCCTGGAACTTGCCACGCCGATTGCGCCCGGCTTTGAGGCTTTGGTATTCAAGGCCTCGCGGGGAATGGAGGATATCTATGAGTTGACGTACATCGGCAAGGACGGCAGTCGATTTCCGGCACTCATCTCGATCACTGCGCTGCGCGATGAATTGCAGGACATCATTGGCTACCTGCTAATTGGTACGGATAACTCGGCGCGTAAGCAGGTTGAAGTGAATTGCAGGATGCGATGGCTGCGGCTAATACCGCCAACATCGCCAAATCCGAGTTTCTTTCCAGTATGAGTCACGAGTTGCGTACCCCGCTCAACGCGATTCTCGGGTTCGCGCAGCTTATCGATTCGGGCGCGCCGTCACCGACCCCATCGCAGCGACGCAGCGTCGATCAGATTCTTCAGGCCGGCTGGCATCTGCTTAAGTTGATCAACGAAATCCTTGACCTCACGCTGATCGAGTCGGGAAAGCTTTCCCTGTCTCTAGAGCCAATCTTTCTCGCTGAAGTCATGGCCGAGTGCCAGGCGATGGTTGGGCCACAGGCGCTTAGTCGCAATGTCAAGGTTGCATTCCCGCAGGCTGTTTCGCCGCACTACATCCTGGCTGACCGGACGCGCGTCAAGCAAGTGCTCATCAACCTGCTCTCCAATGCGATCAAATACAACAATAGCTGCGGTTCGGTCTCGGTGGAGTACACAGTGACCGGGACCGGGCGTATGAGGATCAGTGTGAGAGATACGGGCGACGGACTGACGACGGAACAACTGACGCACCTGTTCGAGCCCTTCAATCGTATGGGCCGGGAGGCAAGCGGCGAGGAAGGAACCGGTATCGGCTTGGTGGTATGCAAGCGCCTGATGGAGTCAATGAACGGTCTGATTGGCGCCGACAGCATTTCCGGGCAGGGCAGTATATTTTGGATTGAAATTGGAATGACGAGTAAGCCACGCGTCGCAATCAGCGAGGTGGTAGGTATGCCCACTTCGACGGCGCTGGCGGCGCCTGAGCCGCAGCTGCGCACAGTGCTTTACATCGAAGACAATCCAGCCAATCTCATGCTGGTCGAGGATCTCATCTCGCGACGACCGGATATTCTTCTTCGCAGCGCGATGGACGCGATCAGCGGCATTGAAATCGCGCGTGCGGTTCGTCCGGACCTGATTCTGATGGACATCAATCTTCCGGGCATCAGCGGTACCAGCGCATTGAAGATCCTGGCCAAGGATCCGCTCACCCGATCAATTCCGGTGATTGCGCTGAGCGCCAATGCAATGCCGCGCGACATTGCCAAAGGCCTCGACGCGGGATTCTTCCGTTACCTTACTAAACCGATCGTAGTGAGCGAGTTCATGGCTGCTTTGGATGTCGCGCTGCGGCCACGGGCCGCCGAGCCGGATAACCTGAGGCAGAGACAATAGCGTGAATATAGAAGCGAAGGAAATACTCGCTGCACGGATCTTGATTGTCGATGATCAGGCATCAAATGTCGCTCTGCTAACGCAAGTCTTAAGTGAGGCCGGCTACTCAAATGTGTCTGCAACGAGACTTCCTCAGGAAGTATGCGGATTGCATCGCAGGAACGGCTACGACTTAATCCTGCTGGATCTGCAGATGCCGGGCATGGATGGGTTCCAGGTCATGGAGGCTCTTAAGACGATCGAGTCGGATGCCTACCTGCCGGTGATCGTGCTGACGGCCCAACCCGGGCACAAACTGCGCGCGCTGAAAGCAGGGGCCCGCGACTTTATAAGCAAGCCCTTCGATCTGGTCGAGGTCAAGACACGCATTGCCAATATAATTGAAGTGCGGCTGCTTTACAGGCGGCTGGAGGCCCAGAATAGAAATCTGGAGTCGATTGTCTCGGAGCGGACTGCGGAGTTGCGCGAGAGCGAAGCCCGATTTCGCAGCCTCACCGAATTGGCAACCGACTGGTACTGGGAGCAGGACGAAAGCGGAGCATTTACCAAGGTCTCCGGGCCGGTACTTGAGATGCTCGGAATGCAGGTTGAATCGTTCTCCGGTGATTCCATTGAGGCGGATGTGAGTGGCTGGAACTCAACGGAGCGCGCCGCACTGCTTGATAAAATAGCCAATCGGCAGCCGTTCCTGGATTTTGTCATGAGCCGTGAGGTAGCGGGTGGTACCCGGCGCAGTTTTCAGGTCAGTGGCGAACCGATGTTCAGTCAGTCGTGTCGCTTCATTGGCTATCGTGGAATCGGTGTCGAACTTGTTAACGAATGACAGCCGGAAGCTTTGAGGGCTTGCATGTCAGATCTGTCCAGCCCTAGCCCAAACCACAATCATCTGCTCTCCGCGCTCCCGACCGCGGACTTCGAGCGCGTGGCTTCGCACTTGGAACCGATACCAATGCTGCTCGGCGAGTCGCTTTACGAACCGGGCAGCCAGCTGCATCACGTGTACTTTCCGACCAGTGCAATTGTGTCACTGTTGTATATGCTCGAATCCGGCTCGTCGGCAGAAATGGCCAGCGTGGGCAACGAAGGAGTGCTCGGTATTGCGCTATTTATGGGGGGCAACACCACGTCCAGCTCGGCCGTCGTGCAAACGGCCGGACACGGTTATCGGTTATCGGGCAAGGTGCTCAAGGAAGAATTTTCACGTCCAGGACTGCTGCGGCGGCTGTTGCTGCGCTATACGCAGGCTTTGCTGACTACGATGTGTCAAACGGCGGCGTGCAACCGGCACCATTCAATCGATCAGCAATTGTGCCGGTGGCTGCTACTGACCCTGGATCGTCTGCCCACCAACCAGCTGATCATGACCCAAGAGCTGGTCGCCGGTGCGCTGGGCGTGCGACGGGAGGGAATAACCGAAGCCGCGGGCAGGCTGCAGCGCGCCGGCGTCATACGCTACCGCCGTGGCCACATAGCCGTGCTTGATCGATCCGGGTTGGAGGCGGGCGCGTGTGAGTGCTATGGCGTGCTCAAGAAGGAAGTCGAGCGGCTGCTGTCGGATGTTCGTTACCGTCAGCGCAATGAGACTGTTGCGGCACCCCCGGCTTTCGTGAGTGCATCGCGCCCAGACGCTGGGCGCAGGCAATTGCACGGTGCAGCATGATCTGCCGTTAACGTAGGCTGGGCGGCAAGTAGGTGGGACTGATCGGCGCTGCCGGAGAGTCGCGGAGAGCATTTTCCAATAGCCAGGGGTCGTAACGAGAGTAATCAACTGCTTTTCGCGGGTGCAGAGCATCTGGCAGTTGCAGGGCGCTCAGCGGCAGCCTGATCGCCACAATTGAGACCGACGTTGGCGGGCCAAAGGTCGCGCGCGAGACGTTCCAGGTCACTCCGGTACCAAATTCGAGCCGCACGTCCTGCTGCGGACGGATTTGCAGATCCACCAGCTGCGTACGGTGCGGGGCTACGAGGGCTGAGGTCTGCAAATTGGCCGGAAGCGAGCGGCTCTCTTCGATCCGCAATCCGTACACGCGGGGCGTTTTGCCGCGGGACCAGAGGGGTTGACTGATGTAGAGCATGGCCTGGGGACCATGTGACGCACAGGGCGGCCCAAATACTTCACCGGCCGATGCCCAAAAACTCGCCGCTAATAGAGCAGCCGCTACCAGCAGGTGTCCCGTGACATGATTGGCTGCTGACGGTGACACGGTGGTTTCAGGCTCGGTTGGGGCCCGCGAGAGCCCGTCGACAGGAGCTCAGGGGTGAAAACTCGTACTGCTGCTGGGACATAAGATCATTCAACCACCTCGAGGCGCTCCCCACCGTGCGCGAGCGAACAGACGGTGCCCGTGGCGCCGGTTACCTTCATGAACAATGGGCAGCACCATCCCTCGTGGTGGTCTCTCGGAATAATGAGCCGTACAGCGACCCAACCAGAGCAGCAGTTCATCTATGGAATCCGCCGCCAATTCAATCGTCTCAATCGTCGAGGTCGCCGACGCGACCCGTAAGGCCGAGCCGGGCGGCCCGGCTGATGAGTCCTCGCTCGCGACACTGCCAGCCTCTCGCCCGGCGGTAGATGCCCGTGGTCTGGCGTTGGCAATACTGGCAGTGCTGGCATTCATCTATGCGCTGTCGTGGGCACGCGCATTTGTGATTCCGCTGCTGCTGGGCGTCGTCATTTCCTACACGCTCTCACCGCTGGTGTCGTGGCTCGAGGCGATCAGGGCCCCGCGCATGGTCGCTACCTTTATCGTGATGACAGGCATGCTGAGCGCGCTCGCTTTTGGCGTGTATTCACTGCGTGGGCAGATGCAGACCATCGTGGAACAGTTGCCCGAGGCCGCAGCGAAGCTGTCGACGGGGCTGGCGGCTCTGCAGATCACCCAGGCCGGCGACATGCAGAAAATGCAAAACGCGGCGACTGAGGTGGAAAAGGCGGCCACCCAGGCCCCCGATGTTTCGGTGGCAGCGCGGCATGCGGCCACCCACGTGATCGTCGACCAGCCCTCCTTTAGATTAGGAAGCTTTCTGTGGAAAAGCTCGCTCGGCACCTTCGAGGTGCTTGGCCAGACGGCGGTTGTGGTGGTGCTGGCGTCCTTTCTGCTGCTCGGTGGCGACAAATTCAAGCGCAATCTGGTGCGCTTGACCGGAACGACGCTGTTGCGAAAACAGATTACCGTGCAAATCCTGAATGATATCAATCACTCGATCCAAAAATATCTGCTGATGATGTTGACCACCGACCTGCTGATCGCACTGCTGAGCTGGCTGGTGTTTCACTGGCTGGGCCTTGAAAACGCCGGGGCGTGGTCGGCCGCCGCCGGATTGCTGCACATCGTTCCGTACTTGGGGCCGGTGGTTACCGCCGCCGCGACCGGCATGGCAGCCTTTATCCAGTTTAACTCGCTATCGATGGCGCTGCTTATCGGTGGTGCGTCGCTGGCGATCGCCGCCGTGATCGGCGTGTTCGTGGGGACCTGGATGACCGGCCGGATCGCGAGCATCAATCCAGCTGCAATATTCATTGCATTGATGTTCTGGGGCTGGCTCTGGGGCGTGTGGGGCATGCTGCTCAGCGTTCCAATCATCGTGATTGTTAAGGTGGTATCGCAACACCTCGAGGAGCTACATCCGATCGCGGAGCTGCTGAGCGACGGTTAGTCTGGAATTGCGGCGCCGCGCGAATGGCGGTCAGCCGTATCGCCAGACTCGCCGCCAGGAAAATGATGATTATTGACGGGCGGGTGTCCAAGACCGGCGCCTGATCAAAGTCGCTGCGGTGATCTGTCTTTCAAAGACTCTTATGTGCGGGGTCGTACAGACTCGCAGTGAGCGTTATCCAATACTCTTATCCAGCGTTCGGGCGACGGTGAGTAATTGCCGGCACTGAGCGGCTGCGACCCGCCACACGGAGGGCTTTCGCTGCGACTTGCACGGGCCCGGGATTCCGGCCCCGGCGGGTGCTTAGGTGTCATCAATCGCATTGGAGTGTTGCGCCATGCTCAAGTCATTCACAGTTAAATGGGGTCTACCGCTGCTGATCATTGGAGTTGCTGCCGCAACCGCTGCCCAGGCGGACCCTGTGGACGTGCAGCATCAGTTTCTCGATTCCATGGACCGCGGCGACGTGGCAGGGGCAATGACATTATTTACCGATAATGCGGTAATCGATTCAGAAAGCGGCAACTGCGCCGCTGCGCCATGCGTCGGTAAGGCAGCAATCCAGTCGGATCTGGAACGAATCGTGAAGGATAGGAGTCGTCACGTGACTGTGCTGAATACGTATGTTTCTGGAGATGTCGTCGTGACGCGCTTTGAGGCGCACAGTGCAAAGATTCAGAAATCAGGCTCCGATCGCATCATCCTGTGGGGAATTCGCGAGATACGCGGGGATAAGATCGCCTCGTCCCGCTGTTGTCTGCCGGACCGCACCGACCCGCAGACGGCTAAGTTTCTGGCTTGGGAAAATGCGCACCCTGCAGTTGAATGATGTTGCGGGCCGCTCCGGCAGTCCGTCATCGCGACTTGGAAAGGTAGCGGTGGACGCTACCTTCGGATGGGCTCGCCGGCGCCTTGTATGGGCCAGGGCTGCTAATTGGATGGCCGCAATGGATTACTTAGATGTTATGGCCGTGCACTCCCGCAGCCTCTGTCATGTAGCGGTTGCACGACAAGATAATGGAGATCGAAATGCGTAAATGGTTAGTTGCAGTTCTGGTACTCAGCAGCCTGCTGAGTGGATGTGTCGGGTTTGTCGGAGGAGGAAGGGGAGGGTATTACGGCGGCGGCGCGTATTACCACCATCACGATTGGCGCTAGCAACGGTCGTTTCCGTTTTTTTTTGGCGATCGGTAGAGTCCGGTTACGGGCCGCAATCTGACCTCTGGAGTCGGACGAGGCGTGCTCCGGGCTGCCAGTCACATGCTGTGCCATTGAAGCTAACCGCATCCCGCATGCCGGGCGGATTCACTTTGCGTGGCTGCTCGAAAGCTGCTGATAGGTATCCGCCGACATGTTCGGCATCTGCTGCAGGAACGCCACGAGTTCCCAGATTGCGATATCGTCTAGACTCTTGCCCCAGGCCGGCATCGCGCTCATCTTGATCCCGTGCTTGATGGTCCAGAAAGCCCTGCGCGGGTCCTGGATATTCTCCTGCACTAGGTTGGGCGGGTGTGGGTAGAGTCCGGGCCGAAGCGCCGATTTGTCGACTCCCGGCGCGAGGTGGCAGCCGACGCACAGCATTGAGTAACGTTCTGCACCGGCGGCGATCAGCGCTGGATCCTCGAGGCTCGGTACTCTGATCGACTCTGCGCGCACGCTGATCGAGCGTTCGCGCAATGTTTCGATCACGGCCAGTACCGGTTTCGTGTGGTGATCATCTGCGCCGATGTCATAAACACCAGAATAAATGAATACCGCGGCAGCGAGCGCCAAGGCCGCCAGCGTGCCGGCTACGGCAGCGGCGATGTGCTTTTCGACTTTCATGGGATTCACTCAACAATGACGGTTGCAGTCATTCTGGGGTGAATGGAGCAATGAATGTGATACGTGCCCGGCTTGTCGAAGGTAAAGGAGAATTTCTCATTAGTGTCCAGGCCGCTGGAGCGGAACAATCCGCTATCGCTGACCACGGTATGCGGCTCATCATCCGCATTGACCCAGGTAACTGTGGTCCCGGCTTTGACGGTGAGCGGCGCGAACATGAAATCCTTGATAAGAGTCTGGGTCTCCTCTGCCGCCCAGGCCGTTGTCGGCGGCCATGCCGCGGCGAATCCCAGCGCTGCCAATCCGAGCAGCATTAAGGGTGTTTGGAAATGTTTAATCTTCATCTTCATGTTCTTCTCAGGCGAGTGCCGTGTCGGCAAGGGTCAAAGCGCGCGGATGTAGCTGGACACTGACACTGGTGATTCCCAGCATCTTGGGCAACAGATCGGCAGCCACCTTAACCGGCCCAGGACCGGGACCCTCTCCGGGAGCCGGCTGCGGGTAGGACGTTGAGCGGGCGGTATGAAACGTCATGTTCCCTTCGACCTTCTGCACGATCTGGTGAATGTGGCCGTTGAGTACGGTCACTGAGCCAAAGCGACGCAATTGGCTCATCAACTGGTCCGCATCGCCCGTGCCCCAGCCCCAGGGTTCATAGATAGTCCACAGCGGCATATGGGCAAACACCACGATCGGCGTGCTGGAGGAGCGCCCCTTCAAATCGGCCGCCACCCAGGCGAGTTGATCGGGTCCGAGCGTGCCCAATCCGCCGGCCTTGAACTCCAGGACATTGATCAGCGCGATGAAATGAACGCCGGCGTGATCAAAGCTGTAATAGCCCTTGTTGTTCGAGGCCTTGCCGAAGCGGTTGAAATATTCCGTAACGGTCGGGTCGGTGGTGTCGTGCTCGCCCGGCACGGTGTGTAGCTCGGTGGTACGGAGCCCCGAAAGCAACTGCTGCGCGAGGTCAAACTCGGCCGGCTTCGACAGGTGGGTAATATCCCCGGTATGAATGATCAGTGCGGGCTGTTCGGCCATCCCGTTGACCAGAGCAATGGTCCGGGTCAGGGAGCCGTCCACATCCGGGTTGGCTTCCTTGTTAAAACCGATATGGGTATCGCTGATCTGGACGAATAACGGCTTGCCAGGCTTCATCCCGCCCTTGCCGTACTCGCCGGCCAGCGCCAGGTTGACCGGCGTAAAGACACCTCCGGCCAGCACGAACAGGGTCCCCGCGCCGCCGTAGGCCATGCATTTGAGGGCGTCGCGACGTGATTGCAGCAACTTGTCATCCGACATGTCCGTCTCCTTCGGTGGTGCGTTCCGGCAAGAAGACTTCTCAACGCGCCGGCTTATTCCCAGGTTCGAATTATTTTTTATGTGACTGACCCCGGTCGGATCAGAAGCGAAGGTTCGGTGCGGCCTGACGCCGCCACTGGCGCGCGGTAGACGCCCCTGGAATGGGCTGCCAAACTGCCGCGCGGTGCGACTGCGAGCCTGGCAGCCGAGTGTATGGAAGCCCTTCGTTCGCTATTGGGAATAAAATGCACGCGCCGAGAGTCTTCTGTCTCACGCAAGGACAGGTTAGGTGCAGTGACTGAATGGCGCAGGCTGATGCATGGATAACAGGCGCCAGCGCTTTGAGGCCCAGGTCTTGCCGCATCTGGACGATGCTTACCGGTTCGCCCGGTGGCTCACCCGCTCACCTGAGGGTGCGGATGACTGCGTGCAGGAGGCGATGCTGCGCGCCTACCGCGGTTTTGACAGCCTGCGGGGTTCCGACGCCAAGGCCTGGCTGCTGACCATTGTCAGGAACTGCCATGCGACCGCCTTCAAGCAACAGCAGCGGCGAGCGCAGGTGCCGCTGCCGGAGGAGCAGGATCCGCTGGATGGGCAGGCCCTGATCTCGGCTGAGCCCGGTCCGGAAAGTGCCTCGATACGTCAGGACGAGGCACGCACGCTGGAGCGGCTCATCGCCGACCTGCCGGAGGAGTATCGGGAAATTCTGATCCTGAGAGAAGTTGAGGACATGGATTATCGTGCGATTGCCGCTGTCGTGAATGTGCCGCTGGGGACCGTCATGTCCCGGTTGGCCCGTGCGCGCGCGGCTCTGAGAAAACACTGGCTGCAGCAGGTGGAGGGAGCCCCCGGTGCCATGCGTTGAATCTCTGCAGGTGCAGGCCTATGTCGACGGCGAGGTCGATGCCCTGGCCGCCGCGGCCATTGAACGGCACCTGGAACAGTGTGCCGAGTGTCGCGCACTGCATCAGGATCTGCTGCAGCTGCGTAGTGCGCTGCGCAGTGACCTGCCATACACGCAGACGCCGCCCGCGCTCCGCGCGCGGATCATGCGCGCCCTGGATCAGGAAAGCGCTCCAGCGTCGCAGGCACGGCAGCGCACTCACGGCATCTGGCGCACGCGATCGTTCTGGCTGGGCGCTGTCAGCGGCCTCAGCTCCGCTGCGGTCGCGGCCGCGCTGGCCTTCGTATTGATTGCGTCACCGTTTAAGAGCGCCGTGGTTGATGAGCTGCTGGGGGCCCACGTGAGTTCGTTGATGTCATCGCACCTGACTGATGTGCTCTCCACGGATAAGCATACCGTGAAGCCCTGGTTTGCCGGTCACACGGATGTTTCACCGGTGGTGGCCGACTTCGATTCCCAGGGCTTTAAACTCATTGGCGGCCGGGTCGATTACCTCGCGCATCAGCGCGCCGCGGTAGTCGTGTACCAGCACGGCGCTCATGTCATCAACGTATTCAGTTGGGCCGACGGGCGGCAGTCATTGCCTGGCAAGGCAACCCGCAACGGATATCATTTCATATGCTGGAGAGCAGGCGATCTGGATAATTGCGCGGTCTCGGATACGGCCTGGGATGAACTGCAGGAGATGGTTCGGTTAGTTCAGGGTGCGAGCGCTCTTGAGCAGCGTTAGCGGCTCTTCTGCTGACAGCTACAGGCCGCGCAATGGCGCCGCTCAATTGCCCATTTTCTTGATGGTCCCGAGCGGCGTCTGCAAGGTACCGTCGTTATTGATGTCGAAGTCATAGGAGAAGGGCGTGAAGGAGCCCGGCTTGTAGAAGGCGACTTTGCCGCCGCCGGTAAAGCAGTCGAAAGGCATTTCGCCGCCCAACCCTTCGGTGATCGTCGCGGTGCCGGAGCGGAAGACGACCCTCATGCCCTCCATGCCTCCGGCGAGTCCCCACCGGCCTTCATAGCGACCGGCGCAGCTCACGAAGCCGGGCTTCGGAACCTGGCCGGCCGCCCGCTGCGCCGGCGCGGGCGGTGGCGCGGTCATCGACATGCGGATGTTTTCAGGCGTCGTGTCGACGTGATCATCGCCGAAGCCCGTATCAACTCCCGGCACCTCGACGCTGTACATATTGAGGTTCTGGCCCTTGACCACACCGTCCATCCAGCGGCCGTTCACCACCACCTGCACGCGATCGCCTCGATCGTACTGGCCGGCCGCATGATCCTCGGCCGTCAGCTGTCCAAGGCGCCGCACTTCGCTGGGCCACATCTTGGAGACGTCCACTCCATTCGACATATGCACCAGATAGAAGGTGCCGTGGATCTGAGTAATGACGGCTTCCTGCCAGCCATCGCTCAGGATGCGCACGCGATCGCCGACCTTGAACCCACCGGGTCCCGTGCCGCCAGTGCCGCCAGAATTGCCTGGCATGTTTGGCAGAGGCGCCTGCGCGCTGCGCGCATCAGCCTGGGCCTCCGCAGCGGTTTGCAGGTGACATTGCGGCAGAATGTTCATGACCTGCGGATAGGTGGATCGTCCGCGCTGAAAAGGGTGGCCGTTAACGAAGGATTGAACTTCGCACCAGTCATTTGCGGTGGTGCCCGTGCAGGACAAGTATTTGAGGCTGTACGGGGGCAAGCACTCGTAGATAACGTTCATCTGCAGGGGCGGGGTCGCGGCATGCACGCTGGTGGCGAGCAGGGCAAAGGCCACGCAGCCCAATGCCGGTATCCGCAGATCACAAATTCGAATTGCGTTAATACGGTTCATGCCAGTCTCCCCTTGCGTTTTTTGCCCACGCTCGCTGTCCCCGGCGTGGACGTGCGTTACTTCGAATTATCAGGGTCTCGAGGTGTGCATGGGCGCGGATCCCATCCGGCGTAAGCACGCCCGGCATCTTGGTTAACAACCGGGGTCCCGAACCACGTCAATATACATGGCGTAGCGCTCTTTATCACTGGTACTCGAAGAGCGCCGATTTGCTCAGACAGCTCTGTCGTTACTCAATTTGATTAGCCCGATCTATAATGAAAACTGGGTTCGGTTGGCCGCGACGCGAGTTAACACATGGCACCAAAGATTCGGTCGTCGGGAAATGGAAGGCATGAGCAGCTCACACTGGCGGTGCTCAAGCAGTTCCGCCTAATTTTTGGCTCCGTGCGGCAGCACTTCAGGCAGATCGAGCAGACTTGCGGCATCTCGGGTTCCCAGCTGTGGGTCTTGCGTGAGGTCAGCGAGGAACCGGGAATAGGGGTGTCTGCGCTAGCAGGCAAGCTCTCCATCCACCAGTCGACCTGTAGCCAACTGGTAGAGGCCTTGGTGACCCGTGGCTTTCTAAGCAAGCTCCGACTCGGAGAAGATCAGCGACGTGTAGGGCTGACCTTGACCAAGGCGGCTACGAAGTTGCTGGCTGGCGCCCCCAGGCCGGCGGAGGGATTGCTGCCTACTGCGCTCTCTGAGCTGTCGAACCAATCACTGCTTACGCTCAGTGCCCACCTGGACAAGCTGGTCGCGGAGTTGCGAGTGCAGGACAAAGGGCATGCGCATCGACCGCTCGCGGATCTCTGACAGGTAGTAGCGAAGCGACCGAACTACATCGATTTGTGTATTTCCGGAATGTAGTACAGGTCAATCGACTTGCCGATACGCTCCTTGGGCAAGTAGTTATCAAGCCACGCAAAGGCTGCGCCATTGCCGGCCAGGGCCTTGGCGTAGAGGCTGGCTGCAACCCAGCCGGTTGCCGGCGTGAATGGCGGCAGCACCCGGACGCCGGGCAAGGCCTCGGCCTTCAAATCGGCACTACCGCGATAAGCGAAGCCAAAGGACCCTACATGCAATTGGTGAAGACGGCCTCTTAGGGCTTCGAGATCCTGGCCCCAGTCGAGGTCGGAATCGACCAGAATTGACTCGGGATGAGAACCGGCGGCGGCATTGAAGTAAGCGAGGTATTCCGGATAGGCCGACCACAGAGTGGAGACCTGCCAAAGCAGCAGTGCGCTAAGGGCAGCGCGAGGCGCGAAGTGATGCGACTGACGCCAAAGCGCGAGCGCGCCGGCCGATGCGGCGATGGCCATCAGCGGGTACAGGACAAAGACATGGCGGACGCCGATGTTGATGTGGCTATATAGGCTACAGAAAGTCAGAAGCACTACAAAGGCGACGGTTGGCGCCGCGGCAAACCAACTTCGATGGGTCGTACGCTGCGCCGATTTATTAGACCGAGCCCGCCACAGCAGATGAGCCAGCCCATACAGGCTCAGCAGCAGCAGCGGGAGCGGTGTCTTGACTCCGAGCGCAATCAGATAAAAATCCCGCCAACCGCTCTGGCTGACGTGCCCGAGCAAGTAGGACAAGTGGCCACTGTTGTTGTGCCAGAGCAGCGATTGGATGCTCCAGGGGAGTTCCTCGGCGCCAACCGGCAACGGTACCCGCCAGGCCAGTGCGTACACTAAATTGTGCGCCAGGCCGTTAGTTCCGGCCAGCCAATCCAACGCGCTATTGGTTGGGTGTGTGGCATCAACCAGATACTTGAATTGCAGCCCGTAGCAAAGCGTTGCAGTAAGCAGCGCGAACAACGGAATGGCGACAGCGCTGAGTAATACCCGCGCCGACTTCAGGTGCGACTTCAGTACTTCGCCGGGTGTCACGGCAACCCACACAAGAAACCACGCCGCCGCCGTCACCGCGATGAAGGGCAGGCCGGACAGTTTGGTGCCGATGGCGAGCCCGGACGTAATAGCTGCAGCGAGCGCCCAACGGAACGAGGGTGCCTCAAACCATCGCAGCAGGGCGTAAAAGGCTAACGTGCACAGGGCGGCACCGGGTACGTCCAGAGTGGCGAGAGCAGCATGCCCGATCAGCGGGGGCGTCGAGCACAGGAACAACACGGCAAGCGTCGCTTCGGCTAAACCGAAATAGCGGCGGGTCCAAAACCAAGTGGCACCCAACAGCACTAACAAGAACGGCAATGTGCCCAGTCGAGCGAGCGTCAAATACTGCTCGTACCTGCCGGTTCGGTACAGGATATCCTGGCCCTCCTGCACACCGCTGGGGCCGGGCTCGCCGAAGGAGCGCGCACCGGCGAGATAGGGCCCCAACGCAATGGCGAGCCGGGCCAGCGGCGGATGCTGGATGTCATAGGAATAAACGCCTTTATCGAGCAGTTGGAGCCCTGCGGCCAGGTGTTCAGGCTCATCCCACGTGTATTCAAAGTGTCTGTAGGTTGAAACCGCCAAGATGCAGGCGAGTGCTACGAGCAAAGCCGAAGCGAAAAGATAATGGATAGCCCTTAAGTGGACCCGTCGCAGTCAGACTGATAGGCAGGCGAGTCGGTTGCCTGCCCCAGGTTCCGCAATACGAGTCCACCGCCGCTGCAGTAACGGCACTATCGGTGTGCATTCGAGGGCTGAGGGCTGCGTTTATCAAGGGTGCTGCGCGCCACCGAACCGGGCGCGCAGCGCGGGCCAATGCCGAGGCGCGTCAGGCGAGATCCACCGCGTGCGAATTCAAGGTCCAACATCTGCCGTGAGATGTGGCGAAGTCCGCCAGCCGGAGGTCATTTGGAAACTGACTTCTTGAACATGCGAGCAATCTTCTCATTGGTCGCATCGACGCCCGCCTGAGCGGCTTGCGCCGCCGACATGGCGATCAGGCCAAAGGAGGTCAGTTTAATCAGGGGGTTCATGCGCTGAGTGTCTCCAGGCTTAGCAGGGTGTTGTCATTACCACGTCTCAACACGGGGTCCGCGTTAAAGCGGGTCAAATAATACATTGGCAGCGAAAGGATTTGTATCAATGGATTATTAATTGGTTGTAATGCAACTGTGTTAAATTGCCGTCGAGTTGGCGGGATGGGGTGGGATCATAGTCGTGTATTTCGACGGCCGGCCGAAGCATGCCTTTTGGCCGCTGGGCGCGGCACGTGAGCAAGGTGACCCTTGCAGCCTTGAGCGTTGAAACCACTGTGTGTGCCTGAAATTGACAATATCCAAACGATTTAAGCGCGTACGCTTTATCGGTATCGGGTGCCACGAGCGCTTTATTCCACCGGCTCCTGGAATGGGCCGGGAGACCGGTGTTCTATGAACGCCGTGTTAAAAGAGCGCTTCGGAGTCGATGAGTGGCGCCGGCAATTGGTGTTTTGGGGTGGTGCCGTGGCGACCGGCGCCACTGCGGTGCTGTTTGCCAAAGGTGGCGACTTCGCCACAGCGCTATTTTTCAAGGCGCGCGCAACAGCGATCTGGTGGCCCTATGTAGCGGCTCCCGTGGGTCTCGGGCTGTGCGCTTGGCTTACTGGCAGGGTCTTTGTCGGGGCTGAGGGCAGCGGCATTCCACAGACGATTGCGGCCCTTGCCATGCCCACCGAGCGGGCTCGCGATCGCGTGCTTTCTCTTAAGATTGCGGTCGGCAAGATCCTGCTGACTTTGCTCGCACTGGCCTCGGGGGGGTCCGCAGGCCGCGAGGGGCCCACCGTACAGGTCGGGGCCTCCATCATGCATTCGCTGCGACGTTTCGCGCGATTTTCAGCAGTCGATATGGACCGCGGCCTCATTTTGGCCGGCGGGGCCGCAGGTGTGGCGGCAGCGTTCAATACGCCCCTGGCGGGCGTGGTGTTCGCGATCGAGGAACTGTCACGCTCCTTCGAAGAGCGAACCAGCGGGACAATCCTGGCCGCGGTGATTATCGCCGGCGTGACATCGCTCGCACTGGTGGGCAATTACACTTACTTCGGATCCACAAGCGCCCTGATGAGTGAGCCTCGGATGTGGATAGCCGTGCCGGTTTGCGGGATCGCGGGCGGCCTGCTTGGAGGTGCCTTTTCTCTGGCCATGGTCCGCCTGGGCAGTGCGCTGCCGGCGCGGCTACAGACCTTTCGCATACAGCACCCGGTCCTCTTTGCCGCGGGTTGCGGCGCGGTGATCGCCGGAATTGGTTGGTTATCCGCAGGGACGACCTTTGGCACGGGCTACTCCGAAGCTAAGCTGCTGCTCCAGAATGAGGCCACCCCCTCGACCGGCTTTGCCTTCTATAAGGCGCTCGCCACCCTGGTGTCCTACTTAAGCGGCATACCGTGCGGCATCTTCTCGCCCTCCCTCGCAGTCGGCGCCGGGGTCGGTGCTCATTTGCATGCCCTGTGGCCGGTGGCACCGGCAGGCGCCATGGTGGTGCTGTCGATGGCTGCCTACTTTTCCGGCGTGGTGCAAGCACCGCTGACGGCGCTGGTGATCGTGACCGAGATGACCGGAAATCGCGCCTTGACCCTTCCGTTGATGGCCGTGGTGCTCATCGGGCGAGCGGCCAGTGCACTGGTGTGCCGGCGCTCCCTGTACCGTTCATTGGCCGATCGGTTCTTGTCGGATCGACCGAGCGAAGACGCTGATCACCGCGATCTTTAGACCATCTGTTGAGCGGCAGCGTCTGAGGCGAGCACTCAATAGCGTTAGCAGTGTAATTTCCGATGCGCCGCGGTATAGGGCAGGCGCGCTATGCCGACTCGCGGAGTGCGCGACGGCCGGTTATAGGCGAGCGGGCAGATTTCCTGTAGTGATTCCGACTCCTCGGCCGCTATAGTATCGAACGAGGCCGTCAGCGCATTGGATCCAAGCGTAGAGCAGGCGGTCAGGGCCTTTTTCGGGTCCTCCGGCGTCAACCTCGCCCTGGCGGAATAGTAAAGTAGTCACATGAGTCCCGACGCGGGTTCGCAGCGCGCTCGGCCCTCGATGCAGTTGTAGCTCGCGCAGGGTGGGGCGCGGCGGGCCGGAGAACGGGAGTAGCCGTGTTCAAGAGCAGGCTTTTCGCGGGTTGGTATTTTTCGGCCTTGGGCGTCTGGGTGCTGTTGTTCGCTAATTTCGACAGCATCGGGTTTTGGCTAGCCCATTGGTATTACGCCGCCATGATGGTGGCGGGCGCTTTTGTCGCCGGGTTCACCCCGGAAGGGGGCGGCGCCGTCGCGTTCCCGGTACTGAACGTCTTCTTGCACGTCGATCGGGTGCTGGCCCGTGATTTCAGCATGATGATCCAGAGCGTTGGCATGACCAGCGCCAGCATCTTTATTCTGTCGTCCAAAGATGCGGTGCTGAAGGACTACAGGCCCCTGCTGGTGTTTGTGCCGGTTTGTTTGGTGGGATTTCTGAGTGGCATGGCGCTGCTGCAGCAGATCCATGTCTATCTCATCCAGGCGTTTTTCCTTTCTCTGAGCGCAACCTTTGTGATCGCCTATTACTTCAGTGAACATCGCGGGGTGATGACTCGTCTGGTCCTCAAATCCGCAATGGACCGAGTCTACCTCGGAGTCATACTGATCGCGGGAGGAATGATCTCCAGCCTGTTCGGTACGGGCGGCGACATTGTCTCTACACTCTGCTGGTCACGCACTTTTCGATGACGGCGAAAATTGCGACCCGCATGAGCATTGTGCTGCAGGCGTCCATCAGCGTTCTTGGGTTTTGCTACCGAGCATTTATCGATCACGGCCTGAGTAACTACCAGATCAAGACGTGGCTGTGCGCCTATCCGGTCGTGTTGTTCATGGCGCCCTTCGGCGCTTATGCGCTATCGCGCCTGCACGTGAACTGGATGCTGAAGGCTATCATCGTCATCAATATCTTCCAGCTGCTCTATTTCAACTGTACCGATCCATCCATCGCAAAGTTCGTCGCCTCGGCCATTTTTACTTGCCTGCTTGCGACCGCCTTTGTCCTGGCTCTTCGGCATATGTCCGACAAGAGCCGCAGACAGGCCAGCGCCTTGAACTCGCAGGCTTAGGATTTGTGCGCCGACGCAATATGCAAAAACCGCCCTGTCGACTCCGGTCCCGTATTAAGCGTAATCTGAATCGCCATATGCTTGGGTACTGAGCGGTACTCCGACCGTCGACCCAGGCAGGAATCGTGACCGAAAACCTATGCCCCTTGGCGCGGCTATAGCGAGGACCGTACTTGCCGATGGCGTGCGCCGAGACATGACCGACTGCTTTCGCCCCCCGTCGGGTGCGCCAAGTTGTAAAGTGCGAGCATGAACCCGCCAGCGGATGAGCACATCGCTGGCCGCGCGGAGTCCTCTTCCGCTGCGGCCTCGGCGTGGAGCGCGCTGCGCTATCCGGTGTTCCGTTACCTGTGGATCGCCACCGTCGTGTCCAATGTGGGTGGCTGGATGTACAGCGCCGCTTCCGGGTGGCTGATGACGAATCTCGATGCCAACCCGCTGGTCGTTTCACTCGTTCAGGTGGCGACCAGCCTGCCACTGTTTCTGTTGGCACTACCGGCCGGCGCGCTGGCCGACATGATCGACAAGCGTCGCGTCATCCTGACGCTCGAGATTCTCACCACGATCTTCACTGCGCTCTTCGCCTTGTCAGTCAGCCTGAAGCTCGTCACGCCGGTTGTGCTGTTGCTGTTTGTCCTTCTGATCGGCGCCTTGGGTGCGTTGGAAACTCCAGCCTGGCAAGCCATCGTGCCGCAGCTGGTGCCACGGCCCGCTCTCTCGTCCGCCGTGGCCACCAACAGCCTGGGCGTGAATGTCAGCCGGGCGATCGGACCGGCGCTTGCCGGCTTAATCATCATTGCTTTTGGCTTGGCCGCGCCTTTCTGGCTGGATGCGGTGAGCAATCTCGGCGTGATTGCCGTTATCTTCTGGTGGCGGCCCCCCGCGCGAGCCGCTAAGGCTTTGCCCGCCGAGCGCCTGGCGAGCGCAATGCGCGTCGGGGTTCGCTATGCGCGAAACAATCCGCACCTTCGGGCCACATTGGCGCAGGCGGTCGGATTCTTCCTCTTTGCAAGTGCTTATTGGGCCCTGCTGCCGCTCCTTGCGCGCAGTCAGCTCCACGGAGGGCCGACCGTCTACGGAGTGCTGCTTGGAGCCATTGGCGCAAGTGCCGTGGCGGGCGCTATTTTGCTACCCAAGCTAAAAGCGAAGGCCAAGGCGAACACGGTGGTTGCACTTGGCGAGCTGGGTACCGGGATCGCTCTCGCGCTATTTGGCTTTGCGGATCGCGAGTGGCTCGCGGTGCTCGCCTGTGTGCTGGCGGGGGTGTCGTGGATTATTGTTCTTGCAACGCTCAATGTCTCGGCGCAGGCGGCGCTTCCCGAGTGGGTCAGGGGGCGGGGGCTCGCCGCCTACGTGACGGTGTTCTTTGGAACGATGAGCATCGGCAGCGCGCTGTGGGGATGGGTCGCGGAGCATTTGGGGCTGGCGCCTGCGCACTACATCGCCGCGGCGGGTGCCCTGGGAGCGATTGCACTCAGCCGGCGTTGGAGATTGCACACGGGGCCCGCCGCCGATCTGACACCCTCCATGCATTGGCCGGAGCCGGTGCTCCAAGGCGCCGTAGGGGATGATGCAGGTCCAGTTCTGGTGACCGTCGAGTATCACGTCGCGCCTGAGAACCGAGCGGCATTTCTTGCGGCGATTGCTCCCATCGCGCGGGAGCGCAAGCGTGATGGAGCCTATGCCTGGGGCGTGTTTCAGGATACGGCACACGAGACGCGGCACCTGGAAACCTTCCTGTTAGATTCCTGGCTCGAGCACGTCCGTCAGCATCAAAGAGTGACCAGTGCCGATCGGATCGCGGAAGACCGACTTCGGGCGCTCACTTTGGGCGAGCCGCGGGTCACCCACTACATCGCGAGCGAGGTGCGTTCCTAACAACATTCGACCGCTACCTTCGATAAATCAAGTTAATCCACGGCCAAGTGAGCGGCATCAGTATGAGGTCATGGACCGAAGCGGACCGGAACCCATCGCCGCGAGAACACGAACTGTTATTGGTCGCTCGGTGCGGAGATTAAGCCCGACAGATAGTCGGCTACGCCCTGATAATCGGGACGTGTGAAATGATCCAGAAACACGCGATGGTTGGTTAGATTTGGCCGCCTATTATCAAAGGTGTAATACATTTCCCGCAGCAGATACCCATAGTGCTGCCCGGCGAGCCACGGCACGGCCTTTTGCGCATCTCCCTGGCCTGACGACCCGTGGCAGGATGCGCACTCGCTCTGGTACACCTGCATGCCGTGCGCGAGCAGCTGCCCATCGCCCCTTCCTGGCTCAGTAAAGCGTGGTAGTGCGCTGACATAGGCGGTGACATCGGCCAGATCCTGAGCGCCCGACAGATAGTGCGAGCCAGCAATAGCCTCCATGCGCAGATCCCAGCGCTTGCCGTAACGGAAATCAATCAGCTGACGCAGCAGTACACGCTGGTACTGACCGGCGATCGCCGGAACGTCGCCGTTGAACTCGCCACTGCCATTGGAGTCATGGCAGCTAACACACGCTTTAAACAGGCTCGCGCCGTGCTGTAGGTCGGGCTTGGCTCCCAAGGCTGCCGCCAACTGCTGTTCCGCCACGGACGCAGGCCATGCCGGCGCCGGAAGGGTCAACAGCGCCCACAATACAAGCACCGTCGGGCTCATCGTTTTTCGCGTCACGCTGGTCACCTCTCTCAGGCGCCGATTGCATTCGGCGGCCAGTATGATGCGCCGATTGCTGCTATGGATTCTGGATAATTACCAATTGGTCGCTGAATAATCGTCGTGCAGAAAACCAGATAGGCCACCGACCGGCCCGACAACCTGCTGTCAGTTTGCAGCAAGTCGCGCAACGGCGAAATAAGAGAAAATGCGGACCCCGCTGCCAAATCTCCCTGCCTCGGCCCAGAGATGGCAGCAGACTATCGAGCCAGCCTGCGCGTCGCTCGTGACAGTTGGATGAGTCCCGGCAGCGCAGCGAGAAGGAGCTCCGGATTCACGGGCTTGCGGATAAGCCAGACGGGCGCCTGGGTAATGTACGGGAATTCGGCATTGCTCAGGTCCCCGGTCAGCATGATGATTGGCGGGGTGTAGTGAAGAACGCCCCGGATCTGCTCAGCGACCTCGGCCCCATTTATGTCCTCAGCAAGATTGAAATCCACGATGATCACATCGGGCTGCAGACCTCCAGTGGCCAGCAGCAAGGCTTCGGTTCCGCTGGCAGCGCTTTGGACGGTGTAGCCGTCCAGCTTCAACAGCAGCGCCAGCCCCTCGAGCACCGACCGCTCATCATCAACATGCAAGATCAATCCTGACGTTGTGGGATTCATGGAGTAAAGCTTATCCACTCAGGATTAAGCAAGATTACGCGCTATGCTCCTACTAGCCATACGCATAAACACACAGCCAAAACTTTGACCGCGCGCACTTCACTCTCGTGAGCAACACCGCCCGCCTTGTACGCCCGGGCGGCACCCGAAACGGCGTCGCTGGCCCTTCGTAAGGTACGTAGAGTCCCAAGGCTTACGGCGGCCGATTATCGATTCGCCCATAACATGAATTGCCTGGCGGCATGGACCCTACGACAATCCCCTGATGGTTACGCAGCCGGTTATGTATCGTGCGGCATGGTTTCATGGCCACATTTGGCAGCAGCGGATGCCGGGGTGGCGAGACCTGACCGCGGTGCTGCTGGTGTTAGGGACTGTCATTGCGTTCGGCACTGGCGCACACCAGATGCTGGCGCCCCTGCCGCTGACGCAGCCCCAGCCAATCTCGCTCTCGCCGACTGCGCTTCCGCTCTACGGGCTGCGTACGGTAATGCGGATGCTGGCCGCCATGCTGGCGTCACTGCTTTCACTTTCACCTATGCCACGCGGCTGCCAAGAGCCGTCGCGCCGAAATGGTGTTGATCCCATTACTGGACGTCTGCAATCGGTGCCGATTCTCGGTTATCTGTCCTTTACGGTCGTGTTCTTCGTCGCGCTGTTTCCGGGCAGCGGGTACTCGGCCCGAATTGGCAGCGATCTTCGCGATCTTCACCAGCCAAGCCTGGAACATGGCCTTCAGTTTCTATCAGTCGCTGCGAACAATACCGGCCGACCTTGAGGAAGGCCAGCAGCAGTTTCCGCTCTTACCGGCTGGCAGCGTTTCTGGAGCTCGAAGTGCCGTTTGCCATGCCAGGTCTCATCTGGAACATGATGATGTCGATGTCCGGGGGATGGTTCTTCGTGGTCGCGTCCGAGGCGATCTCGGTCGGTGACTCCGCGGATTACGCTGCCCGGTGTAGGCTCTTACGTCGCACGGCCATCGACCAGCGCAATCTGGCCGCGGTCGGCTGGGCGATCGCCGCGATGACGTCGCCATCCTCCTCTACGATCAGTTACTGTTCCGGCCGCTGGTCACCTGGGCAGAAAAATTCCGCTTTGAACAGACCGCCGCACAGGTTGTGCCCCAAAGCTGGGTGCTGGACCTCTTTCGCCGCTCAAAACTGATCTACGCTGGTCACCGACCCGCGGCGGCCGGCTCGGGAGCGAGTTGCGCGCGCGCGACTTCACCTGCCGCGCGATTTCGGCGGTGCAATCGCTGGACGTTGCTGCCGGCCCGAATCCTGGATGTCCTCTGGTGGTGCGGCGCTCGTGGTGTGGCCTTCTTGCGTGTTGGTGCTCCGGCGTATCGGCGCAACACTGTCGTGGAGCGATTTGCGGGTCGCCGCAGGCAAGGAGTATTGACGTTGCTACGTGTCATGGTCCTGGTGCTGCTGGCGTCGCTGTGGGTGCCCATAGGGGTTGGCGTTGGTCTGCGCCCGCGTTGACCGCAGCGCATTCAGCCAATCGCGCAATTTCTGGCGGCCTTCCCGGCCAACCTGTTTTTTCCGGGGGTCGGTATTTCTGGTCGTGCGATTATCCCCTGCACGCCAAAAATCTGGCTTCCGCCGCTGATGATCCTTGGGACCCAGTGGTACATCCTTTTCAACGTCATCGCCGGTGCTAGTGCCTATCCCACGGATTTACGCGAGGCCGCGGCGAGCCTGCGTATCGGCCGTGCTCGATGGTGGCGCCAAGTAATGCTGCCGGGGATATTCCCGTATTACGTCACAGGCGTCATCACCGCCGCTGGCGGTGCCTGGAATGCGAGCATCGTGTCCGAGGCAGTGCAGTGGGGATCGACCAGGCTCAGTGCTGGCGGCTTAGGTGCCTATATTGCCCAGATGACGGCCGCCGGTGACTACCCCCGGATCGGACTCGGTGTGGCCATCATGTCGGCGCTGGTAATCGCGATGAACAGGTTTCTGTGGCGGCCTCTGTACCTGATGGCTGAGCGCCGTACACGCCTCGGCTGAGATAAGTCTATGACTACGCCAAACCGCCCCCTGGTGATCGACCTGCGACAGATCTGCCGCGCCTTCGCCAAGCCTGATGGCGCGCCACTGCCGGTACTGCAAAATATCAATCTGTCGATCGCGGAAGGCGAGATTGTGGGCCTGCTTGGGCGCTCCGGTTGCGGCAAGTCGACCCTGTTGCGAATCGCTGCGGGCCTCATCGAGCCAAGTTCAGGACAGGTGCTATATCGCGGCGCTCCACTGCATGGCCCGGCCGAAGGAATTGCGGTCGTGTTTCAGACCTTTGCACTCTATCCATGGCTCACGGTTTTGCAAAATGTGGTCTTGGGTCTTGACGCGCTTGGCCAGCCGCTCGCCGAAGCGCGCCGCCGGGCGAGCTCCGCCATCGATCTGATCGGACTGGATGGATTTCAATCGGCCTACCCCCGGGAGCTCTCCGGTGGCATGCGCCAGCGCGTAGGCTTCGCCCGCGCGATTGTCAGCGATCCGACGCTGCTACTGATGGATGAACCGTTCTCGGCGCTCGATGTGTTGACCGCCGAGACGTTGCGGACCGACTTTCTAGACCTTTGGGTAGCCCATGAGCTACCGACCAAGGCGGTGCTGATGGTGACGCACAATATTGACGAGGCGGTACTGATGTGCGACCGGATTTTGGTGCTTGGGGCCAACCCTGGACATATCGAAGCGGAGATCACCGTGCCTCTGCCGCAACCCCGCAATCGCCTCGACGATGAATTCCGTTCGATAGTGGATGAGATTTACTCGATTTTGACGGCCCGGCTGACCAGTTCCGCGGGCGGCAAAGGGCCAGTAGCCGGCGGCTTGCCCCTGTCGCTCCCGCAGGTGTCGATCAATCGGCTCGGTGGGTTCGTCGAGACCCTGGTTGCGCAACCTTATGACGGGCAGGCAGCCCTGGCCAAATTCGCCCGAACGCTGGCGCTTAAAATCAATGATCTGTTGCCGATCGCCGAGGCACTACACTTGCTGGAATTTGCCGAGCTGCAGGGCGGGGTCATCAAACTGACCGCCGCCGGCAGGCTTTTCGCGCACGGCGAGATCGAGGAGCGCAAGCGACTGATGCGTGAGCATCTGCTGCACTTCGTGCCCTTGATGGCGCACATCCGGCATGTGCTGGATGAGCGCGCTAACCACGTTGCACCGCGCGAGCGATTTGAATTTGAGCTCCAGGACCGCCTGACGGCCGAGGCCACCGAGCGTACGCTGCGTGCCGTAATCGGCTGGGGCCGTTATGCGGAATTGTTCAGCTATGATGATCAAACCCGCACGTTCCGGCTTGAGCAGACAGCCGCGTAATTGAGCGGCTCGCACGCGGCGTAGTGCCGCGGCACGGGACCATGCCAGCGGCGATGCCGCGACATGCGCGGGCAACAGGACCCGGCCGGAAAATGTGCAGATGAGTTCGGCGCGGGGCCCGGTTTATGATTCGACAGGGCGCCGCCTTAGCTCGGGTTCCACTCGGTGGCTGAATCAATGCTCATGCCAGATTACAGGATTGCCCGTGCGGATCCAGGGTTCGTAGTTTGCAGCATACCGATCCTCAATGCGGTTGCGCTTGACTTTGAGTGTCGGCGTGATCAGATCATTGTCCACGGTCCAGGCCTCGGACATGACGACGAGGCAATCCAGCCGCTCATGGGGATCGAGGGTCGCGTTGACTGCCCTGAGGTGCGCGGCTAATGAGCTCTCAAGATCCTTGCGGGCGGCCGGATCGGCAACCTGCTTGACCGCATGCTCGTTGAGCATCATCAGTCCAATCGGCTGACTCAGGTTGGCGCCGGTTACGCAACAGGCCTCAATTGCCGCGTGCATCATGAGTTTGTCTTCGATAGGGGCCGGCGCAACGTACTTTCCCTTGCTGGTCTTGAACACATCCTTTATGCGGCCGGTGATGCGCAGATTGCCGGCAGCGTCAACGGCACCCTTGTCGCCTGTGTGCAACCAGCCATCGACGGTAAATGCCTGCTGGGTCAGCTCCGGTTGCTTGAAATAACCGAGCATTGTCGCGGGGCTCTTGACCTGGATCTCCTGAGTAGAGGGATCCATGCGGCACTGCACGCCGTCATAGGGGATACCTACGGTACCAACGGCTGACTCCTGCGGTATCCTAAGATGGCTGGCAGCGAGGTTTTCGGTCATGCCATAACCCTCGCCAACCTCCAGACCGAGCCGCGCGTACCAGCGCAGCAATTCCAGTGGCATCGGCGCCGCACCGCCGACCGCAAAGATGCACTGATCGAGACCCAGAGCGCTGAGGATCTTGCGGCTCACGATGCCCTTAATGATCGGCACTCTCAGCAGGACATTGAGCTCTCTTGCAGGCATTTGGGCCAGTACGCTCTGCTGGAACTTAACCCAGAGGCGCGGTACCGAGAAAAATACCGTTGGCCGGGCGCGCTGCATATCTGCCGCGAAGGTCTCCAGTGTCTCGGCGAAGTACACGTGCATGCCGCTTTCCAGCTGGCCGCATTCGACCAGGGCGCGCTCGACTACATGAGCCAGAGGCAGGTAGGAAAGCATCCGCGTGCTGTTTTTGAGCGGCACGCGTTTGATGGCGGTGGCCACCGCCCAGGCCATGGCGGCGAAACAGTGCATCACGCCTTTGGGCGTGCCGGTCGTGCCGGAAGTGTAAATGATCGTCGCCAGGTCATCGCCCGCTCGCACCGGTTCACCGCGGAGCGGTGCCTCCGCAGCGATAATCTCGTCCCACTGTGGGAAGTCGCGCCGCGCATCCTCCGGGGACAAGGGATGGCTGATGCAGGGCAGGTTTTGCGGTACGCCTGCCTTCATACTGGCCCAGCCATCGAGCTTACCGACAAACAGCACCTTGGCCTCGCTGTGCTTCAGGATCTGGCTAATGGTGCCGGGAGCCAAGGTGGGGAATAACGGTACGGATACGCCGCCTGCAAGCCAGATAGCAAAGTCGCTCATCAGCCAGTGTGCGGAATTCTTGGAGAGGATGGCAACGCGATCGCCGTGTTGCACGCCCATTCCGAGCAGGTGCGCGGCCATGCGGCGCGACTGCCCGAGCACCTCGCGCCAGTTGTACTCGCGCAGCACTGCACCCCCCATCGGCTGGGTCAAGGCCACTCGGTCCGGTGCCGTCCGTTCCCAATGGTATAGACGCTGTAGAGCCAAGGCCTCATCGGCAACCAAAGTATCCATGGTGTGATCTGTTTCAGAAGACCGGGCAGCTTGAGCCATAAATTATCCGTTAAACATTAGCGCGGGCCCCTCGTCAGGGTCTCCCGCGCACGTGGATGAAAATTCGTACATCGGCATGCGAAGGCCTTTCGCCCAATTTGGGAGCATGAGTTCAACGGCTGTATCGCGCATGCGCTCACCAGTGAATTCCGCGCGTCAGTGCGGCAAACGCCAGCATTTCCGGCGACGCGCCTTTATCACCAGTGGTGCCGCCTCCGGCGGCAGTCGATTCCGGAAATATACGGAAATTTTCGCTCATAATTGCCCGGCCGACGCCGGGAGCAAGCACCTCCACCAGCTGCGCGAAATTACCGAGCGGCGTCGCCAGGCGCTCGGGCCGGCGAACGATCGCTTCGCATATCAGATCGGCCGCCTGCTCCGGTTGCATCAGTGCGAGGCCATCGTAGATCTTCGTCGGAGCCACCATAGGCGTTTTGACCAGTGGCAGATTAATCACCGTGAATCGAATACCGCGGGCGGCGTATTCGGCCGCCGCGCAGCGCGAGAAACTCTCCAGCGCAGCCTTAGAAGCGTTGTAGCTGGAAAATCGCGGTGCATTCGTCAATACACCGATGGAAGAGATATTGATCACGTGACCCGCGCCGCGCCGGACCATCGCCGGGAGCAGACCGAGGGTCATACGCACCGCGGCGAAGTAATTGACGCTCATCAGCCGTTCATAATCATGCAGACGGTCGTAACTGTTGTCGATCGCCCGTCTGATCGAGCGGCCGGCATTGTTGATCAGAATGTGGATCGACTCGTACTCGGCCTGCAGCCGCGCAATAAACTGATCGCAGGCCTGCGAGTCAGTAAGATCGCAGCAGTAAATGACCACTCGACCGCCCTGCGACTCGATCTCCGCACGCACGGCCCCGAGTTTGCTTGCGTCCCTCGCTACAATCAGCACCAACGCTCCGGCGGCAGCGAGCTTACGTGCTGTGGCGCGGCCGATGCCGGATGATCCGCCGGTGATCAGGACGCACTTGTTGCGGAGCGTTTGGGCGAGATGGCGGCCGTTGGCCTGCTCAGCGTCCAGATGTCGCTCCCAGAAGTCCCAGAGGCGCCAAGCGTAGTCCTCAAGAGCCGGGACACGAATGCCGGCGGGCGCCAGCAGAGCCTGGGTCTGTCGGGAATCAAACGACGTCGGGTAGTCTAGAAGATCGATCACGGATTTTGGGATGCCAAGGTTTTGCAGAGTTTGGCCAATGATCGGCTGTACAAACTGCAAACCCGCGACCGCCGGTTGGCTCAGGGCAGCCAGCAGACCCGAGCTGAACCGAATTCTCATTGTGGGCGCATGTGCTGCCTTGGCAAATAAGTTCAGCACCTCCCCGACCCGCCGATCCTTCGGATCGGTGAGGTGAAAGCAGCGGCCATCCAGCTCTGGCAGATGCGCCAGGTGGGAGATCGCACCGGCAACGAAGTCGACCGGCACGAGGTTAATGTGGCCACCCTGAAATCCAAGCAGCGGTACCCAGCGTGGCAGATGGTCCCGGACCTTCTGAATCACCTTAAAGAGGTAATAGGGACCGTCGACTTTGTCCATGACGCCGGTGCCCGAGTGTCCGACCACCATACCCGGCCGATACACGCGCCATGGAATCCGGCAGCTGTCGCGTACCAGAGCCTCAGACTGATGCTTGGTCCGAAAATACGGTGATCAAGTCCTTCGCCTCCTCAAACATTTGTTCCGTAAAGGTGCCGCGATAGCGCCCGGCGACTGCGATCGAACTGACTAAGTGAAAGCAGCCGGCACCGATCTCCTGCGCCAGCTGCAGCGCATTGCGGGTACCGGCCACATTGGCACGCTCGAGATCGGACGCTTCAGCGCTCAAATCGTAGAGCGCGCCCAAGTGAAAAAAGTGCTGGATTTGACCGCGCAGTGACTCGCGCTCCGCTGCCGCAACGCCGAGGAAAGCTTCGCTCAACTCTCCCAGCAGCGGTCTGACGAGGGCGCCGCACTCGCCCCAGCCGCAGGTCAGCTGCTCGACTACCCGCGAACCTGCTCGCACCAGTACCCATATGGGTTGACCCCACGCCCCGAGCTCCGCGACCAGATGGCGGCCGATAAAGCCGGTTGCGCCGGTCACCAGATAGCCCATTATTTTCCCCTCTAGGGCAGCGCCCCAATAGAGGCAGCCTGATGCGCCCTGCGGCGCATCGTGGTAAACCGAGACCGACCTACTGAATTGAGCGACAATGAATGATGGCAGCTGAGAGCATTTCGGCCGTTGACCGTGCCTGGTTGCGGATGGAGCGGCCGACCAATCCGATGATGATTGTCGGCTTGCTGATCTTCGCAGCCATCTGTCGCGCGCCAAGCTGCGCCGGATCCTGGCCGAGCGCTTTGTCATCTTCGAGCGCTTTCAGTGCGTGCCGGTCGTGGATACGCTGGGCGGACGCTGGGTGCGCTCCGAGCAGTTCGATCTCAATGACCACCTGCTGCGCGTGGCGCTGCCCGCACCGGCTGGCCAGCGCGAGCTGGAAGCCCTGGCGGGCGATTTGGCGAGCACGCCAGTAAGCACCGGACGGCCCTTGTGGGCTTTTCACCTGGTCGAGGAATATCAGGGCGGTAGTGCAATTATTGTGCGGATTCATCACAGCTACGCCGATGGGATGGCCTTGATGCAGGTGCTGGCGCGACTGGCAGACCCCGCAGCCAGCCCGGCAGGCGACCTGGGAGTTGGTGCGCAAACGGCGACAGCCGCCACCTATTCGACGGCGGAACTGGCGAGCGCCCTGATTCCTGATCTGCTGACCCAATCGGTGCGTAAAGGCGCTGAGCTGATAGAGAAGGGCGTTCACTATGTGATGCATCCGGGGGAGGCGGGATCTGCCACGCGGGAGATGATTGGCCTGGCTGGCGAGGTGGCACGCATAGGCGTGCTGCTGGCAGACGACCCACCGACGCGCCTGAAGCGGCCGCTCACCGGCGTGAAGCATGCGGCCTGGGCCGAGCCGCTGGCCCTCGAGGAAGTCCGCACGCTGGCGCGCGTGCTCGGCTGCACCATCAACGACGTACTCATTGCCACGTTGGCCGGTGCGCTGGGGCGCTATCTCGACGAACTCCATGGGGACCATACCGCTGGCGTGACGATCCGGGCCACCGTGCCGGTCAACCTGCGATCCGAGGGCGATGCGCAGATGGGGTTTCGGCAATCGCTTCGGCCTCGTGTTTGTCGAGTTGCCGGTAGGAATGCGCCATCCGCTGCAGCGGCTGTTTGCGGTGCACCAGTCGATGCAGTCACTGAAGGCCTCATCGCCGGGCGCTGGCCTTTGTCTGGATTGCTGATGCTGCGTGGGGCAGTCTGCCTGCCTCGGTCGAAGACCCGGCCATCGCCTTCTTCAGCGCCAAGGCCAGTGTGGTGGCCTCGAATCTGCGTGGACCGGCGCAGCCCATCAGCCTCGGCGGTGCCGAAGTGTCGCAACTGCTATTTTGGGTGCCGCAGAGCGGCAGCATAGGCACCGGCGTGAGTATTCTCACCTACGCCGGCGCGGTGCAGTTTGGCGTGATCCGGGATTCGCAACCTGATCCCGGAGCTAGGCGAGCTGATGGCCCTGATCACTACAGAGTTCGACCGGCTCGTGTATCTCGTGCTGATGGGGGGCGCTTCATTACTTGACTCACCCGCTGCCGCCCACCACCGCCTTAGATAGAGTGGCGCCGCTGATATCTCACTCGAGCCCACGCTGCGCGCGCTCGACATCCAGCTGCTCCATCGCATCGGCCGGTTCGGCTGCTGCAGCCTGCTCATAGAGCTTGCGGGCCTGCTCGCGATTGGACGCAGCATCTAACAGCATGAGCCCATTCGCGTACTCAATGTGGGCGATCGGAGAAGCGGGAGCCAGCTTGAGCGCGCGACGAAAATGCTCGATGGCCGCCTCCGCAGAAGCCTGATAGGTCAATCCGGCAAGCAGCGCACCAAGTTTGCCGATGATCTCTGCATGATACAGGCCCAGCGCAATGTGGGCTTCGGCGTGGCGCGGTTCGAGCTTCAAGGTATCCTCCAGTTGACTGCGTACGCGCGTGGCCAGTCCCTCTGCGAGCGCCTTTAGGATCGAGATTCCCTGGCTGTACCGCCCGAGCACCAGCGCGAGCATGTAATGGGCGTTAGCGTCGTCGGGCAGCTCCTCAATGGCGCGATCGCCTCGCTCGATCGCCGCCTCCAGGAGCTTGAGGCTGCGCGGTTTGCTGCTGCCCTCGTTCAGTGTCTCGATCGCCGCCGCCTTGTTGGCTACGGTAGCACCCAGTGCACCCAGCTTGGCGCCCGCCTTGATTGCATGGGTAAAGTCACCGTTATGAAAGTCGCGCCAGGCGCCCTGAACGCCGCTGGCAACCTTGGCGGCTCCGCCATGCGCCTCGACCCAGGCCCCAAAGACAGGGCGTTTGCTCGCCAACCGCGTCACGTGTGCCTCGTCGGGGTACGGCTCCCGGTCTCCCAGGTGCAATTTGCTCCAGTGTTTCGCGAGGCCTCCAACGGCCAGTCGCTGTCCGATGGCTGCAGGGGTGGCGTCTGCCGAGCTCGTTTTGTTCATGACTGGGCTCACTCTGCGGGAACTACGAATATTCACTTCTCGAGATCCGTCGTTATATTAGCCCTATGAGTTACACGGCCCAATAAGGGCAACTACGCAGCCGCGGCATCCGCCGCACCAAAAGGGGATAGTAATGGCCAAGAAACGAGCATCATCCAAGGCGGCCAGCCGCCCGAAAGCGAGCACCCAATCACAACTGCTGGATGTGGTTCATCAGGTTTGGCTCGCCGGGCTCGGCGCGGCATCCAAAGCACAGCACGGGGCGCCCAAGCTGCTCGATGAGCTAATCCGCGAGGGTGCACGGGTTCACGCTGATACGCGCGGAGCGGCCGAGAAGGCGCTGCGCGGTGCGCTCGGAGAGGTTCAAGCAACGCTTAACGCCCGAGTCAAACAAGTGCGCGGTCAGGCATCCGACGCGTTCGAGAGTCTTGAGAAGATCTTTCAGACCCGAGTGCATCGCGCGCTGGCACAGCTTGGCGTGCCGAGCGCCGAGGAGATCAAGTTCCTCAGCAGGCGTGTTGATGCGCTCAATGCCAACATTGACCGTCTCGCGCGGGTTTCAAAGCGTAGTAACGGCCGGCCGCGAGTGATCGTGTCCCGAAAAGCTTCGTCTGCCCCGGCGCTGCACGCCTGAGCGATTGTGCTGACGATAGAGCCCGCGCGGCGCGGCCGCGCGGGCGCCGGTAAGTTCGGGATCGCGCTCGCGGGCGGCGGGCCATTGGGCGCCTTCTATGAGCTGGGCGCCCTGCATGCGTTGAGCGAGGCTCTCGAGGGCCGCCGGCTGACCGATTATGAGGTCTACGTTGGTGTGAGTTCCGGCTCCCTGATCGCCGCCGGTCTGGCTGGCGGCATCGATACGGGGTCACTGGCGACGATGTTTGTGCACGGCGATTCGACGGCTTATCCGTTTTCGCCATCGATGCTGCTGCAACCGGCCATTGGTGAGTATCTGCGGCGGCTGGGGCAATTACCCAAGGTGGTTGCCGACCTTGTGCAACGGCCGTTTGATACGCACGGTGGCGGCTGGGCTGCGGGTGTCGGCTCACTGGCTCGGCTGTTACCCACGGCCGTGTTCGACAATGTGCCGCTGCAGCGTTATCTGGAGAAGGTCTTTACATCCGAAGGCCGCACGGACGACTTTCGCAAGCTGCGCTCGCGTCTGTACGTCGTGACCACCAATCTGAACACCGGGGCCTCGGTAGCTTTTGGCGGCCCCGCCCACAATAAGGTGCCCATCTCGCGCGCGTTGCTCGCCAGCACCGCATTGCCCGGCTTGTATCCGGCGGTCACCATCGATGGGCAACAATACGTTGATGGCGCGTTGATTCGCACGATGAATGCCTCGCTGGCCCTGGAAGCGGGCTGCAATCTGCTGATCTGTATCAATCCGCTGGTGCCGTTCGATGCATCAGGGACACGCGCATCCAAACACACCAATCTCGCGGCCGAAGGTCTGCCCGCGGTGCTAGGACAGACCTTCCGGGCACTGATCTACTCGCGCATGAAGGTCGGCATGGCGACTTACGGCAGCCGCTTCCCCGGTGCCGACACGCTGTTGCTTGAGCCGGACCGGGATGATGAGCGACTGTTTTTTGCCAATGTATTCAGTTACACCGAACGCCAGCGGCTGGCAGAGCACGCCTACCAGCGCACCCGGCACGATTTGCTGGCACAGGCCGATGCTCTTGTGCCCGTTCTGGAACGTCACGGGCTGCGCTTGAATCTCAAAGCGCTTCGTGACCGGCGCCGCTTCTTCCCAACCGCGGCTATTGAGCACTCAGAGCGCGCCCGGCAAATGACCCGACGCCTCAATCGCGCGCTGGGGCGCCTTGAACAGCTGCTAGCCGTTTCAACGACAAACGGGTGAGCACATGATGGCGGCGCGCTTCTGGTGTGGAGTTGTGGCCGCCGCGCTGCTGCTGGCTACGCTGATTGCCACGGGCTTGACCGTCCACGGCGGATGGTCGCCGTGGAACGCGCTGTGGCTGGCTGCGCTATCGCTGCTGGCGCAGCCCGTGTTGCTGGTCATGGTTTCCTTCGTGATCGCCTGGGTGTCGGCGCCGGGGCCAAAGCGGCCAGGTGAATGTCACTACGCCCTGCGCGCTATCGCCAGCGAGACCGTTCAATTCATCCGGGCCGTGCTCATGCTTTGTGTCGATGCCCAGGAGCGTACCCCAACCGTTTCGACAACCAGTGCCGCAGGAGCAGGCCGCCCGATATTACTGATTCACGGCATTCTGTGTAACCGGGGAGTCTGGAACGCTCTCGAGGATCGATTGACCGCGGCCGGCTACGCCTCAGTACGGGCCGTCAATCTGGAGCCACTCTTCGCTAATCTTGATACCCAGGCCAGGCGCGTGGAGCCGGAGCTGGCGGCTCTGCAGCGCCAGTGCCATGGCGGAGCCGTCACGATCGTGACGCACAGCATGGGTGGTCTGGTCGCGCGTGCGCTGCTGCGTAGAGTTGGCGCCGGCGTGATCGGCCGCATCATAACAATCGCCGCGCCCCACCATGGAACTGCGTTTGCCCGCGGTCTGCCATGGCCCGCTCTGCGGCAGATGGCTCCTGACTCGGCTGGCCGGGGAGCTTGAATGATCAGCAGGAAGGCCGCTTTTCGGTCCCAATCCACTGCATCTACAGCCTGGAAGACAATCTTATCGTCCCGGCGCTGAGCGCTCGACTGGAGGGCGCGCAGCAGCATATCGTGCGCGGCGTGGGCCATCTGGGTCTGCTACGTACAGTCTCGGTGCTGGAATACATCATGACGGCTTTGGCCGGGCTGCCGTCGGCGTGAAGCAAGCGGAGCCGCGAAACGAGCTGTTCGCGGGCGACCGTCCGCTCGAAGGCGGGGGTGCGCCACCAGTGGAGTTCCTAACACGCCTGGTTGAACTACGCCGCTGGCAGAGCGCACGTCTGGCACGCACCTATTCGGACCTGGAACGCGACCCCCGATACTCCAAGGCGGTAAGATTTTTCCTGAGCAACTTGTATGGGGCCCAGGACTTTACTGAGCGCGATCGACAGCTGCTGCGCGCCTCGCGATACCTGAGGCGCGCATTACCGCGTGCGGCGCGCAATGTGCTCGAACAGGCCATCGCGTTGCAGATGCTCACCGCCCAGCTCGATCAGGCGATGCGGGCCGTCCTGCCAAAAAGGCCCATCACTGCGGAGCGGTATGCGCTGGCCTATCGTGCGGTCGGGGATCGTGCCGCGCGCACCCGCCAAATCGGCTTGGTCGTGAGTATTGGAAAGGATCTCATGCGGCTCATAGGCCGTGGCAGGATCGGCCTGCTCCTGCATGCTGGCCACGTGCCGGCCCATGCTCTCGGATTTGGGGTGCTGCAAGACTTCCTGGAACGTGGCTTCGCAGCCTTTCGAGAAATGAGCGATGCCGAACCCTTGTTGCTGGCTATAGAGGAACGAGACATGCAACTCATGCAGGGTTTTCTCCGGGGACGATTCACAACTCGGCCAGGCCACCATGTCGGCAGGAGCCTCCAATGGATAAGCGCCCCTTCTATTATGTGATCATTGGCGCGGGCTCCGCCGGCTGTGTGCTGGCCAATCGACTCTCTGCCGACCGGGAGGTCCGTGTGCTGTTGCTGGAGGCCGGCGGGCGCGATCGAGCCCCTTTATCCATATGCCCGCCGGAATTGCGCGTCTGGTGGACAATCCGCAGAATTGACTGGCTGCTTTTACACCGAGCCGGAAGAGAGACCTTGTGCGGCCGCAGACTATACTGGCCGCGTGGCCGGGTGCTCGGTGGCAGCAGCTCGATTAATGCCATGTGCTACACACGCGGCCACCGCCTCGATTACGATGAATGGGCAAAGCTCGGTGCCGAAAGGCTGGGGTTACGCCAGCGTGCTGCCCTATTTTCTAAAAGGCGGAGAATCAAAGTCGCGGCGCCAGTGCCTATCATGGGGGTTGATGGGCCGCTCGTCGGTCGAGGATCTGCGTTTCCGTAATCTGCTCAGCGCCGTCTTTGTGGAGGCGGGGGTCGCCTGCGGGCATAAAACGCAATCTGGGATTTCAATGGGCCGGAGCAGGCTGGGCGTCGGCTTCTACCAGGTGACGCAGCGCTCGGGGCGCCGCCGCAGCACTGCGGTGGCCTATCTCCCGCCCAGCTCGGCGGCGCCCTAATCTTGAGATCCGAATTCAACATCCGTGGCGGTGCGCATTTTGGCTCACAAGCAAAAGAGCGTATGGCGTCGAAATTCGACAGGGTGGCAGATCCTACATCGGTGCGCGCCGAGCGTGAGGTACTGCTGGCTGCAGGCGCCATCGGCTCGCCCCAGCTGCTGTTGCTTTCAGGCATAGGCCCAGCCGATCAAGCACGTCGCGCTTCGATATCCCCGTGGTGGCAGAAAGTGCCGAAGGTGGGGCGCAAATCTTCAGGACCACCTGGATTATATGCACCCTCTACAAATGCACCCAGGCCGTCACCTACGACTTCAATGCGTGGCAGGAGCTGATGGTCGGACTGCGTTACCTGTTGACGCGATCCGGCCCCGGTGTCAGCAACGTCGCCGAAGCGGGCGGCTTCGTTCGCACAGGGCTCGGCTCCGGATGAGCGACCGGACGTTCAGCTGCACTTCGTGCCCGCCCAGCTCGACGATCACGGCCGCAATCGCCTCAGTGGTCACGGCTACACGTTGCACGCCTGTGCACTTCGGCCGCTGAAGCCGTGGTCAGGTGTCGCTGCAGTTCAAATCGTCCCGAAGATCCGCCCCGGATCCGCCCCCGGATATCTCACCGACCTACAGGATGCGGAAGTGATGATCGAGGCCATGCGCGTCTCGCGCGAGATCCTGAACGCAGCGCCCGTTCCTGCAAGGTACCGGGGCGCGGAGATATTCCCCGGCGAAGAACTCAGCAGTGCTCAGGATCTTGAGATGGCGCTGCGGTGCAAGGCCGAAACCATTTACCACCCAGCCGGAACCTGCCGCATGGGTAACGATTCGGCCGCGGTGGTGGACAGTGAGCTGCGAGTTCGTGGCATCGCCGGCTTGCGGGTAGTGGATGCGTCCATCATGCCCCGGCTGATCGGCGGCAACACCAACGCTCCGACCATCATGATTGCTGAGCGCACCGCCGATATGGTGAGGGCCGCGAGCCGTTAAGTAAGCATGCAGTTCCATGCGTAGAGGCACGGATTGCGCCTGTAGACATTGGATGCGAAGGTTGAAGTCTGAGCACCCAACGGTCAGCTCAGGTAGGGGAGGGTAAGTCGTGCGGCACAGGCTCACAGTGGAGCGTGCAAAAACCCAAGAGACTCGCAACGGGTCGGACCGCCCATGAGCGAACCATCGCCCGACCAGAATATATCTGACCAATTTGCCGCACCCATAGAGGGGTTCAGTGCCTTGGCGGAGCTCGCATTGGACATGCGCTCGGCGTGGAATCACGCGACCGATCAGTTGTGGCGCCAGCTTGATCCGGAACTGTGGGCGTTCACGCATAACCCGTGGGTTGTGCTGCAGACAGTTTCACGCGAGAAGCTCAGGCAGGTTTTGGCCGACCCCGTGTTTCGTAAGAACGTTGAGGACCTGGTGCGGATCCGGCGGCAGACCGCCGAGGCGCCAGCCTGGTTTCAGCGCGAGCATGCGCGCAGTTCGTTGACCTGCGTCGCCTACTTCAGCATGGAGTTTATGCTGAGCGAGGCCCTACCGATTTACTCGGGCGGCCTGGGAAACGTGGCCGGCGATCAACTTAAGGCGGCCAGTGATCTGGGCGTGCCCGTGGTAGGCGTGGGACTGCTGTACCAGCAGGGTTACTTCCACCAGGTGAATCGACAAACGAGGGCAGACAACAGGCACTGTTTCCCTATAACGAGCCCGGACAGCTGCCGATAAGGCCTTTGCGCCAGGCGGACGGCGAATGGCTGCGGCTGGAGATCGCACTGCCCGGGTACTCGGTTTGGCTGCGGGCCTGGCAGGTTCAGGTCGGCCGGGTGAAGCTCTACCTCCTCGACAGTAATGATGCGGCCAATTATCCCCGTGCACCGCGGTATTACCAGCGAGTTGTACGGAGGTGGGCCGGAGTTGCGACTGAAAGCAGGAACTGCTCCTTGGAATCGGTGGCTGGCGACTGCTTCAGCGCGCTCGGGCATTCGGCCGGAGGTCTGCCATTTAAATGAGGGGCATGCTGGGTTTGCAGTGCTGGAGCGGGCCTACAGCTTCATGCAGGCCACCGGCCAGCCCTTTCGAGGTAGCGCTGGCAGCGACGCGCGCCGGCAACCTCTTTACCACCCACACCGTCGGTCGAGGCCAGGTTTGACCGCTTTGACCCAACGCTGATCGAGCAATACCTGGGTGGCTATGCCAGCCAGAAACTGGGCATCGAGTTGCACGAGCTGCTGGCTTTGGGCCGCGCGAACCCCAACGATTCCTCGGAGGCCTTTAACATGGCCTACCTGACGCTTCGCGGCAGCGGAGCAGTCAATGGTGTCAGTCGCTTACACGGCGCAGGTCAGTCAGCGGCTTTTTGCCGCCGTTGTTTCCGCGCTGGCCGGAGGAGGAAGTGCCCATAGGCCACGTGACCAACGGCGTCCACATGCCCACCTGGGATTCAGCCGTCAGCAGATGCACCTGTGGACAGAGGCCTGCGGCAAGGACCGCTGGCGGGATGGGGCGGGAACGTTGGAGCCGGCCGTGCGCGGGATCTCCGATGAGAAGCTGTGGCAATTGCGCACCGCCGCGAGGAAGTCGCTCTTTAGACTTTTCTCGCGCACGCCTGTCCAGGCAGCTTACCGCATCCGGAGCGCCCGCCGAGGCGGTGACCGAGGCTGAGGGGCTGTTTAACCCAAACGCCTTAACGCTAGGCTTCGCGCGTCGCTTCGCCGCGTATAAAAGACCCAATCTTTTGCTGCATGACCGGGAACGGCTCCTGCGTCTACTTAGGAACCCCGAGCGCCCGGTGCAACTCATTCTTGCCGGGAAAAGCTCATCCTGCCGACTTGCCCGGCCAGGAGCTTATCCGGGGAGTGGGTGCAGTTCATCCGGCAAAGCTCGCACCCCGGCCGCACATCATCTTCCTCAGTGACTACGACATGCTGCTGACCGAGCACCTGGTGCAGGGCGTCGATGTGTGGATCAACACGCCGCGGCGGCCGTGGGAAGCGTGCGGGACGAGTGGTATGAAGGTGCTTGTCAACGGTGGCCTTAACCTCTCCGAATTGGATGGCTGGTGGGCCGAGGCCTTCACACCTGAAGTGGGCTGGGCGCTCGGTGATGGCCGGGAACATACTGATGAGGCCACTTTGGGACGCCGCCGAGGCGAGTGAGCTTTATGAGCGGCTAGAGCGCGAGGTGATTCCGGAGTTTTACAGGGCGTGACGAAAGCGGCATCCCGCGCGCCTGGGTGAAGCGAATCCGGGAGAGCATGGCGCAGCTGACGCCGCGCTTTTCGGCCTCTCGAACGGTGCGGGAGTACACCGAACGACACTATCTGCCCGCTGCCGAGTCGCTACGAGCACGCACGATGAATAATGGCGCATCGGCCAAGCAGCTCCTCGAATGGCAGCGCTCACTGGATCGGAGCTGGGGTGCAGTGCGCTTCGGTGCGTTGCGATATGAGACCAAGGCCGGTCAGCACCGGTTTGAACTCGAAGTCTATCCGGATGGCCTGGATGCTGAAGCGGCGCGCGTCGATCTGTATGCCGAAGGAGTCAACGGCGGGAAGGCCACGCAACAGCAGATGCTCTGTGCGGATTCTGCCCCGGACAGTTCAGGCCGTCGATTCTATCGGGCCAGCGTGACCTGCACTCGCGCAGCTGCTGACTACACCGCCCGCATTACGCCGCTGCGCGCCGGAGTAGTGGTACCGCTGGAAACCGCCCACATACTATGGCAAAGGTAATGGCAACGACCGGGCATGAGCTGCAAGTGCATATCTCGGCGAGTTCAGGCAGCGTGAGGCGCCAACAGAGCGGTTGGATACCGCGCGGCTTCCGCAAAAAAACGCACGAGTTCGCCCTGCGCGATCTTCGCGTATCGCTCAGATTAGCTAGAGCGACGCCCATCGTCGGCCCGACAAACGCGAGTACAATCACGCAGCCCGGCTTGCGACGGGGCCGCGACGCTCAGGCCCGTTGGGCCCGTTTTACCTCTAGCGGCTTCGCCAATTCCGCTTCCGCGTCGGCCACGATACCCATGGTCTTGACCACGCTCGACGGATTGACGCTGATCGAGTCGATGCCCCAGCCGCACCAGAACGGCGATCTCGGGATAGTTCGCCGGCGCCTCGCCGCAGATGCCCACATGCCGGCCATTGCGCTTCGCGCCGGTGACTGCCAGCCGCAGCATCTCCAGCATGCCCGGATCGCGCTCGTCGAAATCGAAGGCGACGATCTCCGAAGTCGCGGTCCACGCCCAGGGTGAGCTGGGTCAGGTCATTGGAGCCGATGGAAAAGCCGTCGAACAGCTCGGCGAAGGCGTCGATCCGGATCACGTTGTTCGGGATCTCGCACATGACGAAGACCTCGAGCCCATTCTCGCCGCGCTTCAGCCCGTGCCGCGCCATGGCCGCGATCACCCGGCGGCGCCTCCTCCTCGCGGCGGCAGAAGGGCACCATGACTTGAGATTGGTCAGGCCCATCGTCTCGCGCACGCGGCGCAGGGCCGCGCACTCCAGCGCGAAGCCGGCGGCATAGGCCGGATGGTCGTAGCGCGAGGCCCCGCGGAAGCCCAGCATCGGATTGTCTTCCTTGGGCTCGAAGCCGGCGCCGCCGATGAGGCCCGCGTATTCGTTGGTCTTGAAATCCGAGAGGCGGACGATCACCGGGCGGGATAGAAGGCCGCCGCGATCGTCCCTACGCCTTCCGACAAGCCGCTCGATGAAGAAGTCGGTCGGCTGCGGATAGCCGCGGGTCGGCGCGCGCGATCGCCGCCCTGGCCTTCGCCGACTCGACCTTGGCGGGCTCGGCCAGCGCCATCGGGTGGATGCCGATGTGCTCCTGGATGATGAATTCCATCCGCGCCAGGCCGACGCCGGCGTTAGGGCAGCATCGGCCGTGCGGAAGGCCAGATCGGGATCGCCCAGATTGACCATGATCTCGGTCTTCGGCGTGGGCAGGTGTCTGAGGTCGATGTCGTCGATCTCGAAGGGAATGGCGCCCTCGTAGACTTGCCCGACGTCGCCTTCCGCGCACGAGACGGTCACCGTCTCGCCGGTCTTGAGCTTGGAGGTGGCATCCCGCGTGCCGACAACCGCCGGCACGCCGAGCTCGCGCGCCACGATCGCCGCATGGCAGGTGCGCCCGCCGCGATTGGTGACGATCGCCGCGGCCGTCTTCATCACCGGCTGCCAGTCGGGCGTCGTCGTTTCGGCCACCAAGATCTCGCCGGGCCGGAAGGTGTCGAGATCCTTGACGGATGGAGATCGACGCGAGCGATCCCGGTCGCGATCTTCTCGCCGACCGCGCGCCCGGTGACGAGAACCGGGCCCCGATCCCTTGATCGCGTAGTTCTGAGCGTCTTCGCGGCGCGGCGCGAGGCCACCGTCTCTGGGCGCGCCTGAACGATATAGAGCTCGCCGTCCTCGCCGTCCTTCGCCCACTCGATGTCCATGGGCATGGGACGGCCCGGCTTTCGCGAATAATGGTCCTCGATGGCGATCGCATAGCCGGCCAGGGCAGGACGTCCTGGTCGGAGAGGCAGAACCGCTCCCGCTCGGCCTTCGACGTGGCCTTGTTCCTGGTCGTCGCTCCCGCGCCTCCGCTTGTGGCGTATGTCATCCTGAGCTGCTTGGCGCCCAACCTGCGCGCCAGCACCGCCCGAAATCCCTTCTTGAAGGTCGGCTTGTGCACATAGAACTCGTCTGGATCGACGCTGCCCTGGACGATATTCTCGCCGAGGCCATAGCCGCCGGTGACGAACACCACGTCGCGAAACCCGGTCTCGGTGTCGAGCGTGAAGATCACGCCGCTCGATCCGATGATCCGAACGCACCATCTTCATCACGGCCACCGACAAGGCGACTTTGAAGTGGTCAAAGCCATTGTCGAGGCGGTAGCCTATGGCTCGGTCGGTGAAGATCGAGGCGAAGCACCGCCGGCAAGCGTCAACCGCGTTCGCCTCGCCGCTCACATTCAAATAGCTCTCGTGCTGGCCTGCGAAGCTCGCGGTCGGCAGGTCCTCAGCCGTCGCCGAACTGCGCACGGCGACCGCCACATCGCCGCCGTACTGTTTCTTGAGTTCCCGGTAGGCGGACCGATCTCGGTCGCAGCTGCGGCGCACCGGTCGCCCGGTAGACGAGGTCGCGCGCCTCAGCAGCGCGCTTGGCGAGCTGCTCCACATTAGTTTTATCTATATCGTCCAGCAGCTTATGCAGCTTTTGCCACGCGCCGGCCTGCGTCAATGCCTCCCGGTAAACGGCGGCAACGATCGCGAACCCGTTCGGGATCTGCACGCCCTCCGAAGGAGGCAGCCCATACAATTCGCCCAGCGATGCGTTCTTGCCGCCGACGAGCGCGATATCGGTATTGCGCAGCTGCGAAAACCAGCGGATGTTGTCCGTTAGGGTTGCATCGGGCATAACAACTCTCCGAAAATATGCTCTGCTTTCAGCTCCTGAACCTGATCGGGTTCGGCAGTGCAATGCTCCTCGCTCATCGATCCATTGCCCATACGTGAATACCGTAGTGCTCAGGCGCTATTCGGCCAGCCGCGGATAGAGCTTCACTGCAATAGCCAGCATTAAGCGGAAAGCAGAAGATTCTCGCACGCCGTCAGCGCCCCATCTGCCGACAGCAGCTGTGGCACATAACCAATTTGGCGCCGCACTTCAGCGGCTTTGGTCACTACGTCGAAGCCTGCCACCGTAGCGGCGCCCGCGCTCGGTCGGATCAGGGTTGTGAGCATCTTGATCGTGGTGGTTTTGCCGGCACCGTTCGCACCCAGCAGGCCGAAGATCACGCCATACGGTACGCGCAGGTCGAGCGCGTCCACGGCCACGACCGACTCGTAGCGGCGCGTCAGCTTACCGGGTTTCGATGGCCGCGTTCTCTATCACCGAATGGGTTCCACGCGCACCGCCACTAGGCGATCGCACACGCGGCGGGGGGAGGCAGCTCACGCCGGCCGCCGGCTCGTGAAACCTGGTGAAAAACTCGCCGACCCCCGGACCGCAGCCGAAATGCGCAGCGGCAGCGTGGCCTCGCCGTGGCGACCGATGATGCGCAAGATCGGGCCCTGGGTAGCTACCACAGCCACGAAATACGGCACGTCGATTATCGAGACGTGCCGGGAAGGGTTCCGATCGGATTTCCGGTCCGCCGCCCTACAATCGATGTGCCCGATTCCCTAACGACGCGAGTGCTGCTCACGTTGCTGGCCCTTGGCCATGATGTCCAACAGTGCGCTCGCATCTGTAACAAACAATCGAAGCAGATCATCGAGAGTAATGATGCCCACGACGCCGCCTTGCTGATCTACTACCGGCACCCTGCGGATGCCGTGGGCGCGCATGCGCTCAATCAACTGGCTCGTATCCTCGGATTCCTGCGCGATCACCACCGGCGTGTGCAACAGGGTCCCCACAATGGTGGCAGCCGGATCGCGCTCATTGCCGAGCACCTCGACCACCAGGTCGCGGTCGGTAATTACGCCCAGCGGTGTGCGCTCCTTCTTCGGATCATCGACCACCACGAGATCGCCCACATGCTTGTGACGCATCAGCCGAGCGGCCTCCAGCGCGGAGATCTGCGCGCTACAGCACACAACATCGGGTGTGCATACCTCTCTCAATAACATGACCCTATCCTCCGTGCGAGTGCAACCACTCGCTGTGACATTCAGAGTGCCAATACACGCGCCAGATCGAGCAGGCGCATATCCGCCGGTCTCGTCTTGCCCGCGACCTCCACGAGCGGCGTGCGTGCTGCCTTGCCATCCTGCATGCCAACGAGTACCCCAAACACACGCTCGGCCACGGCCTCCACCGCCGCGGCACCCAGCAGCGTGCCAAGCATCCGGTCAAACACACCCGGCGCACCGCCCCGCTGGATGTGACCGAGTTTGCTCACTCGCAGGTCAAATCCAAGACGCGCCCGGTGTTCGCGAAAATATCCGGCCAGCGCGTCGGCATTGTACTTCGCGCCCTCCGCGACGACGACGATCGCGTGACTCTTACCCCGTCCATAGGCCGCAAACAACTGCTCGGCGACACTCTCGGGGCTTGCGTCCGTCTCAGGTAGCACGATGGCTTCCGCTCCGCCGGCGATGCCGGCGATCAAGGCAAGATGGCCGCAGTGGCGTCCCATGACCTCCACAAGAAACGCCCGCTTCATCGCCGAGGCGGTGGTGCGCAGTCGATCAATCGATTCGAGGGCGACATCGATTGCTGTCGTGGCACCGATCGAGACATCCGACCCATACAAATCGTTGTCAATCGTGGAGGCGACGCCGACGATCGATGCACCACGGCGCGCGAACTCGCAGGCGCCGGTCTGAGACCCGTTGCCACCTATCACGATCAGTGCCGATATCTGGTGCGCCTGCAGTGCGCGCAGCGCGGCCTCACAGCCGCGCTCGGTCTTGAGCCTCTCGCAACGCGTGGTCCCCAGCATCGTGCCGCCCTGATGGATGATGCCGCCCACATCCCTTGGGCCGAGCGGCCGAAAATCCCCGTCCATGAGTCCGGTGTAGCCGTGCTGAATTCCCATCATCTCAAAGCCGCGCGCCACCGCGCAGCGCACCACCGAGCGGGTCGCGGCATTCATTCCTGGCGCGTCACCGCCGCTCGTCAATACCGCGATGCGCGGGTTCACGCGACTACCTGACTTCCCTCGGCATGTACCGAGCAACCGCGAGGCTGACCATCGGAACACTGCACCATTGCCGCGCGCATAGCGCTGCCAGACTCTCGTCAACCACAGCTACGACCGCGCATGCCCAGCGCGACGGACCACGATCGCGCCGGAGTCTGCTCACTCTTGCGTTTCGCGTAATTATGGCAAGCTCCGTATTCAGACGACCATCGGCCTGGGTCGGGTAAGGGTCGCCGCTCGCATTGCGGCACTAAAGTCGTACAAACCGCGTCTGGCTAAGTGGAAACACCGATGCCCCCCGATTTTGAGCAGTAGGAAGGACTAGATATTGGTGTGACGTCGAGGTACCAGCGCGCACGCAAGAGGCGTTCCAGACCAGGCGATCATTCATATATAGGTTGTGATCGCGTTACGCGGATCGACGTGATTAGGTCCCGATGTGGGCTCCATTTCACGTTTCAGTGCATGCCAGCACCAAGAACTGGTAGGCTGCGCGCCGTTGGGCAGTTCACCCTTATTCTTATTAATCTATTACTTTAGATATGACTCGTAATCTAATGATTTTGGTGCCCGGAAGAGGACCATAAATTCAAGCTGTTTTTCAAGTTAAAACAATACCTTAATTGATTCGCGGTTTGAGAGTTACCTGCAAATTTACCCACGATGCTCTGCGCTGCAAACATGGTTCAGCGCGTCCCAGGGCGTTTCAACATTAGGTTTTTCGCCGTGACATTAGTGCAGGGCGCCACACAGTGTCCCAATTCAGCCCGTTGGTTGCCGGCGGATAGTCGAAACCTCTCCTGCATACTGATGCGCGCCTTGGGTCATAACGTACGCGTCCCTTAAATCACACATCAGCAGATTCGCGGCAGTGGATCGTCCTCGAGCTCATCCAGTACCCGCTGCCCCCCGAACGCCGTGTCGAGGATAACCTGCGGCGGGCCCCGGACGACCTCGCCAATCCGTGCGGCTTGCGGAGCAATTTCACGCAGTGCTGCAAGCGCCGCATCAGCGCTCTCTGGTGCAACCACCGCCACAACTCGACCCTCACACGCGAGATACAGCGGATCAAACCCGAGAATCTCGCAGACCGATTGGACGGCTTCGCTGACGGGGATCTGCGCTTCGGTGAGGCGCATGGCCAGACCTGCAGCGCGGGCCAGTTCGTGCGCGACAGTCGCGATCCCACCGCGCGTGGGATCGCGCATGAAGCGCAAGCCCGGTACCTTCATGAGAGCCTGTGCCTGAGGTAGCACGCTCGCCGCGTCCGAGCGGAGCTCGCCGCGCAGGCCAAAATCCTGCCGGGCGAGCAGCACCGCAGCACCGTGATCCCCGACCGGACCGCTTACCAGAATATGATCACCGATACGGACGCGTGCGGGTGCAAAGGTCGTGCCGCGTACCCGAAAGCCCAAGCCGGTCGCTGCGATATACATGCCGTCGCAATCCCCGCGCCCGACCACCTTGGTATCGCCGGCGACGACCGCAATTCCGCAGTCGCGCGCCGCATCCGCAAGCGCGCTGACGACGCGGCGCAGGGTGGCGATTCCAGGCCCTCTTCGAGAATGATGCTCAACGTCATGTAACGGGGCTCGGCTCCGGAGACCGCGAGGTCGTTAACCGTGCCATGCACAGCCAGCGATCCGATGTTACCGCCTGGAAATTCGAGCGGCTGCACCGTAAAGCCATCGGTCGTTACGACGAGGTCCTGGTCGGCGGGCATCGGCAGGGCACTGCATCGGCGGACGTATCAAGTTGCGAGTTCGACAGCGCCGGGGCGAACAGCTCCTCGATGAGGGCGTGCATCTGCCGCCCGCCGTTGCCGTGGGCGAGCTGATGTGCGTGTCCCGGAACCGGCTTGCGGAGCTCATTGGGCGCCTCTGGAGTCGGAAGCGGCCGCCTCGATCAGTTGGCCGAAAGAGATCGCCGCATCGTTGATAGGCAGATGCTCCGGAATCAGCACCTCGAACCCGGCGGAAATCAACAGGGCCTGGACACGTTCGGTCAGCGTGCGATTTTGAAATACCCCGCCAGCAAGTCCCACACGGACGACGCCTGTGCCCTCGCGAACCGCCCGCGCCTGATCGCACAGTGCTTGGGCGAGACTTGCATGAAACACGATCAGCGCGCGCCGCAGGGGTGCGTTCGCCATCGAGCAGCGCCGGCACGAGAGGCGACCAGTCCAGCGCCAGACGCCCGATGGGTCACGCGACAGCGGCAGCGGAATGGCAGGGCCGCTGCCTTCGCACAGGGCTTCCAGGCACATCGGCCCTTCGCCTTCGTAACTGGTCTGGAGGCGAAGCCCGATCAGTGCGGCCGCCCCATCGAACAATCGCCCGACCGCGCTCGTCGACTGGAGCGTTGACGCCAGCGTCGAAGGCTCGGCGGAGCAGCGGGCCGCCAAGCTCGATACCCCGGGTCCACGAGCGTCCGCACTCCCAGCACAGTGCCAGCGCCGATCGCCAAGGCTCCCGGGCGGCGCGCTCGCCGCCCGGGAGTCGAAAAGTGCGGAAACTCGCAACACGCGTCCACTGTCCCGGCCGCCCCAGCAGCGCCTCGCCGCCCCAGAGCGTGCCGTCCGAACCGAGCCCAACGCCATCCCACGTGAAACACAAGAGCGGGGACTTGCTCGAGTATTCGCCAGCCACTGCGCCGGCATGAGCGTGGTGATGCCAGATGGCGTGGCTCGGCAGCCCGCAATCACGCGCCCAGCGCGAGTTCGGAAAGCCCGGTGCGCATCGTGAACGATGCGCACGGCGCGCACGCTGTAAACTGCTGTAGGTCCTGGGCAACCTGCGCAAATACGGCACGAGCGCGCGGACTGTCGAGTTCGCCGATGTGCGGAGAGACCACGACACGGTCGTCCCAGGCCAGCGCGACGGTATTCTTTATATAGGCGCCTACCGCAAGGGTTGGCGCTGAAATTCCTCCGGGAAATCGAACTCAAGAGGTGCGTTACCCCGGCCAAGACGCAGTGGACGTGTCGCTCCGGCCACCACGCGCACGAGCGGATCATCTGCCGGGCGTGCGATCGGGCGGTCGTGGTGCAGGAAGCCGTCGGCCACATCGGCCAGACGCGCCTCCGCTTCCTCCGGCTCGGTCAGCACCGGCTCGCCGCTTAAGTTTCCGGAGGTCGCGACCAGCGCTGCGCCAAACTCCTCGAGGAGCAAGTGGTGCAGCGGACTGTACGGCAGCATCAACCAAGCTCCCGCAGCCCCGGCGCGATCGCGCCTGACAAGCGCAGCATTGGGTCTTCGCTGCGACAGCACGATGGGTCGCGTCGGGTCGCACTAAGCGCGGCCGCTTGCTGTGCGAGTCAGCTCCACAAGCGCGCGCGCACAGCTCAGGCCGTCGCCGCCGCGCCACGGGACCATAACAGCCAGCGGCTTCGTCGGCCGCATCTTGCGCCCGCGCAGCCGGGCGACCGCGGTCATTGTCGGCGGCATCGCAACAGCAGGTGATAACCACCGATGCCGCGCACGGCAATGATGCGTCCCGCGCGCAGCGCCGCGAGCGCCGCAGCGAGCGACGGCGCATTGCCGGAGATCGCGCGCCTCGCCTCACGCCAGCGCAAGCTCGGACCACAGACGGGACAGGCGAGCGGCTGCGCATGGAAGCGACGGTCGAGCGGATCGGCATATTCCGCGGGCGCAGTCCGCGCACAGCACGAAGCGCGTCCATGGTCGTATTCGCCCGATCATAGGGCAACGCGCGAATCAGCGTATAGCGCGGTCCGCACTGCGTGCAGTTGATGAACGGGTAGCGGTAGCGGCGGGCGCGGGGTCGCGTAGCTCCGCAAGGCAGTCATCGCAGGTGAACAGGTCCGGCGGCACGTGTACGTACGGTTGTGCGCCGCCGGCGCTCGCCAGAATGCGGAAGCCTTACGGCTCGCATCGCGCTCGCCGTCTGTGCATCGAGCAGCCGCGGCCGCGCCGTGGGCGGCGCGCACGCCAGCAGCGCCTCACCGAAGGCCCGCAGCCGGTCGGCCGGACCCTGCGCATGAATCTCGACCTCGCCGCCGCTGTTGCGCACCCAACCCCGAGCTCGAACTGGTGGGCCAGGCGGTAAACGAACGGCCTGAAGCCAACGCCCTGCACCCGCCCCGCGATGTCGCCAGCGGCGCGCCGTCGAGGCGGTCGACGCGGTGCTCGCGGGCACAGGGCGTCGCGTGCTCATGCGGGGCCGGCGCAGGCTTCGGGGCGACGAACTGCGGGCGGCGATGTCGGCGCCAGATGCAGCGGCGTCCAGGCGTTGGGCGTGCGGTGCACGAAGCGGTGGCGTGCGATGTGGTAGCTCGGATCGAAGCCGTAGAAGTTCATCCGCATCTGTGCGAGTTCCGCGGCGCGGTAGCAGGCGAGCGGCCGTTCCTGCTCATCGCGTTCACGTCGAGCGCGCTTTGCCGCCAGACCTGCGCGAACTGTGCCGGGTCGGCCAGTGCGGCCGCGTGCTTTCGATCAGCGTGCGGAAAGCCGAGCGGTCGGGTCCCGCGTGCCCATCGATTAGTCCGAGCGAGTGCGCTTCAGGAGCGCCGAGCGGCAGGCGCTGTCCCATGAGCGCGCGCGCCCGCTCTGTGCCGACGCGCCGCGGCAGCAGGTACGTCCAGTACTCTGAGCCATATAGATTGCCCATGTTGCGATAGTGAGGATTGAGCACGATACCGCTGCGCGCGAGCACGCAATCGGTCGCCAAAGCGAGGAACACGCCGCCCGCCGCAGCATTGCCTCGCAAGGCGGCGAGCGTCAGATGGGATTCGGTAGCGAGTATGTCCCGCGCCAGGTCATCGATCGCGTTAATGTTCGCCCAGGACTCATCGGCGGGGCTGTCCGCGGCCTCGATGCAATGCAGATGCATGCCGTTGCACCAGAAGTCCTCGCCGCCCATGAGCACGATGATGCGGGTCGGGCGCCGCAGCGCACGTGCGTAGCAGGCGCGCAGACGCTCGGCACTGTGCGGTGCTCAGAGCGCCGTTGTAGAAGTTGAAATGCAGATAGCCGATTGCCTCGCGCTCCTCGTAGCGAATCTCAAGGTCGCTGCAGCAGTCCGTCGCGCCGACGGCTGGGCGTTCGGTTCGACGGTACGCTCTCCGCGAGGGTCCCGAGCGCCAGAGCGGCTGGACGCCTGAACGGTCTGCACGGTATCGAGCGGCTGCAGCTGCCCGATCCACACGGCACCATCGCGTGTGGCGCGGCAGATGGCCTCGTCCCAGCGCGCGATGAGCGCACCGGGTGGCCGGTGAGATGCGGCTCCGCGTGGGCATCAAAGAGCTTGAAGCGCCGGTCGAGCAGGACCGATCCTCGAGACCGGGAGAACCATCGGCGCTGTGGATCTTGCGAAGGACGATCGCGGTATCGTCGTGAGCCAGTCGATGGCCGGTCGGATGGCTTGAGCGGAGGCTGCCAGCCGTGCGCGCCGCTGCTGCCAACGGCGAGCGGACCGTCGGCCCGCCGTGATGCGCGCGAGTGCGGTGCGCACAGCGATGACCGCAGCTTCGGTGACTTCGTTGTGGTATAGGCTGCTCTTGCGCGTGAGGCGCATATCAAAGGAGGCGCTCGGCCCAGACCGGCCCCGCATCAAACTCCGCGTTGGCCTCAGCACCGTGACCCCCCAGCTGCGAACGCCGCGCAGAATCGCCCAGTCGAGTGCACTTGGACCGCGATCTCCGGGCGGTCCCGGGTGCACGATGAGGCACCGATCGCCGCCGCCACAGCGCTTCCGGGATGGCACGCTTGAGAATCGGGGCGAGGACCACATCCGGTTGAAAGCGCTCAGCCGCCTCGCAGGTCACCCGATCGTGAATATCGAACTCCACCGAGAGCTCGTGGCCCTCGCGTGCGAGCTCCACGTAGAGCCGCTGCGACAGGCTGTTGAAACTGTGCACCAGCAGCAGGATCCGCATCAGGCGCTGGCCAGTACGGCACCGCGTCGGTACTTGTAGTAGGCGGCGCACGCGCCCTCGGCCGACACCATGCACGAGCCGATGGGATTGTGCGGAGTGCAGGCGGCTGCAAACAGCGTGCAGTCGGTCGGCTTTTTCACGCCACGAATGATCGCCGGGCACTGGCAGGCCTTGTTTTCGGGTACCGGTTGCGCCTTGAGGACGAAGCGCTGCTCGGCATCAAATGGCGCGTAGGCCGACTTGATGCGCAGCCCGCTGTACGGCAGCTCGCCCAGGCCGCGCCATTCGAAGCGGCGGCGCAGCTCAAACACCTCGGCCACCAGCGCCTGGGCTTTGCGATTGCCCTCGCGCGTGACCCCGCGCGTGAACTCGTTTTCGACGCAGGCGCGCCCGTCATTCAACTGTTGCACCAGCATGAGGATCGCCTGCAGGACATCGAGCGGCTCAAAGCCTGCGATAACGACCGGCCGTTGGTATTCTTCGGCAAAGAACTCGTACGGCCGGCTCCCGATGACCGCACTTACGTGTGAGGGCCCGATGAATCCGTCCACACGTACCTGTCCCCACTCGCGCACCTCGGGGGAGTCCAGGATGCTTTGGATCGCGGCGGGCGTCAGTACGTGGTTGCAGTAGACGGTGAAATTAGCGAGACCGCGGCGCTGCGCCTCGAGGATTACATGCGCGCTGGCCGGCGTGGTGGTTTCAAAGCCAATCGCGAAGAACACGACCTGGCGCTCGGGATGAGCCGCGGCGATTTCGAGTGCCTCGAGCGCCGAGTAGACCATGCGCACATCCGCGCCCTGCGCGCGTGCGCGCAGCAGGCTGCGACGGCGCGAGGCCGGCACGCGCAGCATGTCGCCGTAGCTCACGAGCGTCACATCCGGATTGTTGGCCAGCTCAATTGCGGCATCGAGTCGCGGGATCGCCAGCACGCACACCGGGCAGCCCGGACCGTGCACCAGATGCACATTGCCGGGCAACAGGTCCTCGACTCCATAGCGAAAAATGGCGTGCGTGTGCCCGCCGCAGAATTCCATTAAATAATATTCGCGCTTGCTGTCGACCCGCTGCGCAAGCGCTTGCGCCAGGCCCTGGGCGGCGATGCCATCACGGAAGGCGCGGATGTAGCGCATTGGCAGGCCCTTCGAGCCGCGCGGCAAGCTCCTCAAAAAGCGCAAGCGTCTTTTCCGCTTCCTCAACGTCAAGGCGCGCGATCGCGAATCCGGCATGAACGATGACGTAATCCCCGGTGGCCACTCCGTCGACGAGCGCGGTGGACGCGCGGCTGCGAACACCGCCGATCTCGACCTCGACCCATTGGTCCTCGAGCAGCTCGACGACTCGCACGGGAATTGCCAGGCACATGGCTCAGGCCCTGGCCGCTGTCGCGGCTGTAGTGCGCCGCAGCGGCTGCACCACGATCGGGCGCGGCGCGGCGAGTTCGGTTTCGAGCCACTCGAGCCAGGGACCGATCGAAGGCTCGCGGCGTGCCGCTGTGTGAATCATCGCTGTCTCGCGGCCGAGGGCATGCAAGGCGGCCTCGGCGCGCGCCGGATCGAAATCATCCAGTACCGGCAGCAAATCGGTTTTGGTGAGAACCACGAGATCGGCGGCGCGAAACATGACCGGATACTTGGCCGGCTTGTCATCGCCCTCCGTTGTGCACAGCAGCGTAACATTGCGGTGCTGCCCGAGGTCAAAACTGGCAGGGCATACCAGATTGCCCACATTTTCGATGAACAGCAGGTCAAGGCCCGCGAGCGGCAGCTCGTGTAGCGCCTGATGCACCAGGTGCGCGTCCAGGTGACAAGCGCTGCCGGTAGTGATCTGCACGGCCGGCACGCCGTGGGCGCGGATACGGGCGGCGTCGTTGTCGGTCTCGAGGTCACCCTCGATGACCGCGATTCGATAGCGCCCGCGCAGCGCCACGATTGTCGCTTCCAGGAGCGCCGTCTTGCCCGCACCCGGCGAGGACATCAGATTGATCGCAAAGACACCGTGCTCATCGAAGTGGGCGCGATTGTGCTGCGCCACGAGGTCATTGGCCGCGAGGAGTTCCTGCAGCACCTCGATGGTCGTTCGCGGCCCGGCGCCCTGACGGCCCGCGAGCTGCTCATTTCCTGTCGTGATGGTGCATCCGCAAGTCTCGCACATGGGCAGTTTTCTCCGTTGCGCTCAGGCCGCCGGGGCGGCCTGCGCTTCGGCTACGTCCAGCTCGATGGCACGCAGTCGTAGCTCATTCCCTTCAAGCACTTGCGTGCGGTAGCCGCCGCACGCGCCGCACAGCAAGCGGTTGGGCTGTGCGCGCGATTCAGCAGCGCAATCCAGGCAGCGCACTGTGATCTCAAGAACTGAAAGCGACAATACCGCGTGCTCTGCGCATGTGCCGAGGCGTGCGATCTCAAAGGCTCGACTCAGCAACTGCGGCTCGACACCCGAGAGCCGGCCAATTTCGACATTAACGCGCCCGACTGTCGTCGCGCCATGACTGGCCGCAATTTTAGAAACCTCCGCCAGCAGCGCCAGGCCAATCGAGAGCTCATGCACGCCGGCCCCCCTCCATCGCGGCTGTATCCGCATAACAACCGATCAAACCACAGCAAAATATTATTTTACGCCTCTTCGGCTCGCCGCCGAAAGCGGTAATGTAGGTAGCAATATACGGGCCCTAAAATCTCAATGCCCTACGTAGTTCTGAGTATTGCCAGCCTATAGGCGGCAGCCGATAATCGCCGGAACTTGCAATGGGGGGGACGCTTAAGTGACGCGCACCAAGTTGATGCAAGATCTGGAGCGCCAGGGCGTATCGCGGCGCGATTTCATGGGCTTTTGCGCGAGCATGGCCGCGGTGCTAGGCCTGCCTAAAGCGGCCGCGGAGGCGATCGCGGTCGGCTGTAGAGAGTGAAGGGCGCCCGGTTCTCGTCTGGCTCGAATTTCAGGACTGCGCCGGCAATACCGAATCCTTCCTGCGCGCGAGTCATCCGACGGTAGCGGACCTCGTTCTCGACACCATCTCTCTCAATTACCACGAGACTCTGATGGCGGCCGCCGGCAGCCAGGCGGAGGGCGCGCTCGAGGAGACGGTCCGCAAGTACAAGGGCAAGTACATTGCGCTCGTCGAGGGCTCGATCCCCGGCGACCCCGACAGCGGCTTTTGCACGATCGGCGGGCGAGCGGCACTCGACATCGCCCGCGAGGTCTGCGGCAGTGCAATGGCGACGATCGCGGTGGGCACCTGCGCCACTTTCGGCGGCATACCGGCCGCACGCCCGAATCCGACGCGGGCGCTTTCAGTCGCCGACGCCGTGCCCGGGCTCAAGAACCTGATCCACATGTCCGCTTGCCCGGCCAACGCCGAGAACATCACCGCGTTGCTCGTCTATTACCTGACGCTCAAAGAAGTGGCCACCGCTGGATCGGTACCGCCGGCCGCTGTTCGCCTACGGGAAGTCGATCCATGACGGCTGCGAGCGGCGCGCGCATTTCGACGCCGGCCAATACGTCGAGGCGTGGGGCGATGAGGCGCACCGGCATGGCCACTGCCTTTACAAGATGGGCTGCAAAGGGCCGGCGACCTCGCAGAACTGCCCGAACGTGGGCTGGAACGAGCACACCAACTGGCCGATCGGCTGCGGCCATCCCTGCATCGGCTGTGCGGAGCCGAACTTCTGGGACATAATGACGCCTTTCTATCAGCGGCTGCCGAACGTTGCCGGCTTCAACACCGACCGCTGGCTCGATACGGTCGGTGTCGGAGCGACCGGAGTAGTGGCCGCCGGCGTAATTGCCCACGGCGTCGGCGAGGTGATGCGCCATCGCCGCGAGGAGCGGCCGACGCCGGAGCCGCAGCTCCACGCTGATAAGGGCGCGGGCGAGCCGACGGGGGTAAAGAAATGACTCACGTAGTCGTTGATCCGGTGACGCGGATCGAAGGGCACCTGCGCATCGAGGCCGAGGTGGACGGCGGCGCGGTGAAGGAGGCGTGGTCGTCCTGCACCATGTTCCGCGGCATCGAGTTGATCCTCGAGGGGCGCGACCCGCGCGATGCCTGGGCATTCGCGCAACGCATCTGCGGCGTGTGCACCACGGTCCACGCCATCGCCTCGATCCGCGCAGTGGAACATGCGATCGGTGCCAGCCCGCCACCGAACGCGCGCATCCTGCGCAACCTGATCATCGCGGCACAGAACGTGCAGGACCACGTCATCCATTTCTATCATCTGCAGGCGCTCGACTGGGTCGATATCGTGAGCGCGCTCAGCGCCGATCCGGCCAAGACCTCGAGCCTCGCGCAGTCGATTTCCGACTGGCCGTTCTCGAGCGCCAAGTACTACACCGAGGTGCGCGAGCGGGTGAAGGCCTTCGTCGAGCGCGGTCAGCTCGGCATCTTCGCCAACGCCTACTGGGGGCATTCCGCCTACCGGCTGCCGCCAGAGGCGAATCTCATGGCGGTGGCCCACTATCTCGAGGCGCTCGACTGGCAGCGCCGCTTCATCAAGATCCACGCGATCCTCGGCGGCAAGAATCCGCACCTGCAGAGCTTCCTGGTCGGCGGTATGGCGACGCCGGTCGACCCGGATGCCCAGGCTTCACTCAACATGGGCACGATCGCCGCCTTGCGCAAACTCGTGGCGGAGGGCGTGGACTTCGTCACGCGTGTCTACGTACCCGACGTGCTCGCTATCGCCTCGTTCTACAAGGACTGGTTCTCGATCGGCGCAGGGGTCACGAACTTCATGAGCTATGGGGACTTCCCGCTGGATGATGACGCCGACCCGCAGCTGTACATTCCCGCGGGCATCATCCATAGCGAGGACCTGTCGCGCATCGATCAGGTCGATCAGGCGAAGATCGACGAATATATCACCCATTCCTGGTACGACTACTCGGTCGGCAATGACAAGGGGCTCAATCCTTATCAGGGCGAGACCCATCCGCACTACACCGGGCCGAAGCCTCCTTATCAGCGCCTCAACGATCGAGGAGAAGTATTCCTGGCTCAAGTCGCCGCGCTACGACGGGGCGCCGATGCAGGTCGGACCCTTGGCACGCATGCTGGTTGCCTATGCAACGGGGCGTCCGGCGCGCGCGAAGGAGCTGATCGACAAGGCACTCAAGCAGCTCAACGCGCCGCCCTCGGCGCTGTTCTCTACACTCGGGCGCATCGCAGCGCGCGCAATCGAGGCGCAGGTGCTGGTCGAATCGATGGGCATGTGGGTCGAGGCGCTCGCCGACAGCATGGCGCGGCGCGACTATCGGATCCAGGACACTTCCAAATGGGATCCGAGCACCTGGCCGCAGGAGTGCTTCGGCGCCGGCTTTCACGAGGCGCCGCGCGGCTCCCTCGGCCACTGGGTACACATCAAGGACGGCAAGATCGCCAAGTACCAGTGCGTGGTTCCGAGCACCTGGAACGCCGGACCCCGCGATGCCAAGGGCCAGCCCGGTCCCTATGAAGCTGCACTCGTCGGGACGCCGGTTGCGAAGCCCGAGCAGCCGCTCGAGATCCTGCGCACGGTGCACTCCTTCGATCCGTGCATGGCCTGCGGCGTGCACGTGGTCGATGCCACGCGGCGCGAGCTGGCGCGGGTAAGGGTGTCGTGAGCGCGGTGCACGCCGGTACCGCCGGGCGCCTAGGCCTCGAGCGGGTGTACGTGTGGGAGTTGCCGGTGCGGCTCACCCACTGGCTGTTGTTCTTCTCGATCCTTACGCTCGCGGGCACCGGCTACTACATCGGTCACCCCTTCATCAGCGTGCCGGGCCCCGCGAGTGCGCATTTCGTGATGGGCTCGGTGCGCAGCGTGCACCTCTATGCATCGATCGTATTCACGCTCTCGGCGCTGGTGCGCGTCTATTGGGCGTTCACCGGCAACCGCTATGCGCGCTGGTCGGAGCTGATCCCGGTCTCGCGGCAGCGCTGGCGAAGCTTTCGGCAGTCGGCCCTTTACTATGGGTTCCTGACCCGGGAACCAGTGCGTTATCTCGGCCACAACGCCCTGGCCGGCTTGACCTACGCTGGCATCTTCGGCGTTTATCTGGTGATGATGGCCACCGGCTTTGCTCTCTATACCGTGTACGCTCCGCTCGGCTCGCCAATGCAGGTGTTCGGTTTTCTGATCCCGCTCTTCGACGGCCTGCAGGTGGCGCGTCTGATCCATCACATCGGGATGTGGGCGATCCTCATCTTCGCCGTCGCCCATGTGTATTTCCCCGTGCTCTACTCGCTGGTCGAGCGTAACGGGCTCTTCGATTCGATCATCTCCGGCTATAAGTTCGAGGAACCGCACGGCCGTGAGTGAGACGGCAGTGCCCGCGAGTGCAGAACCGGGCGGCGGCGTTCTGGTGCTCGGCCTCGGCAATGTGCTCCTCGGTGACGACGGGATCGGCGCGGCCGCGGTCGACCGGCTGGAGCGCGATTACCTCAGCCCGCCGGAGGTCCGATTGGTCGAGGGCGGCACGCTTGGGCTTTCGCTGCTCGATGAGATTGCCCAGGCCCGACACGTCATCCTGGTCGATGCCGTGGCGACCGATGATCCGCCCGGCACTCTGGTACGGCTGGAGGGCGGGGATGTCACGGATGCAGTGCGCGACCGGCTCTCGGTGCATCAGGTGGGCGTTGCCGACCTGCTCAATGCCGCGCGCCTGATCGATCGCTATCCGGCCTCGGTGGTGCTGCTCGGCCTCGTGCCCGGCTCGATCGGTCTCGGGGTGGGCCGCACGCGGGTCGTGGGCGCGGCGCTCGATGCGCTGGTCTCGGCCGTCGTTAGGGAAGTACAGACTCTTGGTTACGAACTGGTTGCACATTCTAAGAGCAGCGCTGCCGAGCGTCCTATCCACGCTCTTACCCGTCATTTCGGCATGTAGCGGTGGCGCGGCGAGTCCCCCTGAGGCCATCCTCTCCTCCGCTGCAGCACAACGCGCGGGGTCAGAGCTCTTCGCTGCCCACTGCGCAATCTGCCACGGGGCGCGGGGCGACGGTCACGGACTGCGGCAGGACGCGATGATCCCGCCCCCCGCCAATCTGACCCTGCCGCCGTGGTCGGAGCGCACCAGCGCCGGACAGACTTTTCTCGCCATTCGTTATGGTGTGACCGGCACGGCCATGGCGCCGTGGCCTTCCTTAAGCGACTCCGAAGTCTGGCAGCTCGTCGCTCACATCGAGACGTTGCAGGGGAATCGCTGATGTTCGCGCAGCACTTTCTCGGTCTTGCGGCGGTGCCGCGGTGTAATCCAGACTAGGCCATGAACGTGCGGGGCCGCCTCGTCTGGATCCTCGCCGCGGTGGCGGCACTGAACCTGGCAGCAGCTGGGGGCGTGCTGTCGCTGGGGGGCTTCGGTGTTGCCGGCCTCGGCGTCGGCATGATCGCCTACCTGCTCGGCGTGCGACACGCCTTCGATGCCGACCACATCGCGGCCATCGATAACGTGACAAGGCGCCTGCGGGCTGCAGGGGAACGTCCGGTCGGCGTCGGACTGTTCTTCTCGCTGGGGCACTCGACGGTCGTGCTGGCGCTCACTGCCGTGGCGGTGGTCGCAGCGCGCCACGTCGGCACGTTCCTGCCGCAGTTGTCGGCCTGGGGGTCGCTCTTCGGCAGCGTGGTGTCGGCCGGGTTTCTGACCCTGATCGGTCTTGCCAACCTGCGTCTGCTCGCCGCGCGGCTGCGCAAGCGTCACGCCGACGCGGGGCACCGTCAGGCATTCGGCCTGGATCGCGCCGGCCATAGCGTCGATCACAGCTGGAAGATGTTTCCGCTCGGCATGCTGTTTGGTCTGAGCTTCGATACCGCCAGCGAGGTTGCGCTGCTCGCGATCTCGGTCGCCGCGGCGCATGATGGCAGCATTCCTCTCTGGGGGGTGATGCTGCTGCCGCTGCTGTTCACCGCGGGAATGGCGTTGATGGATACCCTGGAGAGCCTGCTGATGCTGCGTCTTTACGATTGGGCGATCGCAGATCACGACCGTACGATGCGTCTCAATACGCTGATCACCGGCCTGTCGGTCTGCCTCGCCCTGGCCGTTGCACTTCACGAATGGATCGATCTTTGCAGCAGCCGGATCCGCGGGCTGGCGTCTTTGTCGTTGGTCGACAGCTCCACGATGGGACTTCTGGTCACCGCCGTGTTTCTCGGCCTCGGTGCCATCGCCTGGCTGCTGCGCCGGCGGCAGACCGTGGGCGTGGTTCGGACGCAAGGGACGGTCGGCTGATGGAGCGTGTCATCGTCGGGTCGGTTCTGCGTGCCGCGCGACCCAACTTCCTGACGCTGACGCCGATCTGCGTGCTGATCGGTATCGGCGTCGCCGTGCAGATGGGGACCCACGTGTCGGTCGCGGAATGCCTGCTGGTGCTGTGCGGCGCGCTGGCAGCACACCTCAGTGTAAATCTGCTCAACGAGTATGACGACTTCCGTTCCGGACTGGACGCGCTGACCGTGCGAACGCCGTTCAGTGGCGGCAGCGGTACACTGCCTGCCCATCCGGAAGCGGCAGCGGCCGTGCGGGCCGCCGCGCTCATCTGTCTGGCCGCCACGGCGGCGATCGGTCTTTTCTTCGTCTACGAAAGGGGCGTGCGATTGCTGCCACTCGGTCTTGCCGGGCTGCTACTCGTGGTCGCCTATACCCCGCGGGTGACTCGCCGACCTTTGCTTTGTCTGCTCGCCCCTGGTCTCGGCTTCGGTCCGCTCATGGTGATGGGCACCGCGTTCGTGCTGACGGCAAGCTATACGTGGACCGCCACACTTGCTTCGCTCCCGCCGATGTTCCTGGTCAGCGGATTATTGCTGCTCAATCAGTTTCCGGACATCGAGCCAGACCGCCAGGTGGGCCGCCGGCACCTGCCCATCGTGCTCGGCCGGCGGCGCAGTGCCGTGGTGTTTGGCGTACTGGTAGCCGCGGCTTTTGCCGCGATCGGCATTGGCGTGGCCCTCGGAAGCCTGCCGCGCCTGTCGCTGCTGGCTCTGCTGCCGCTGCCGTTGGGAATGTTCCTGGCGAGGCAGGTCTACGCCGAGGCTGATAACCTGCCGCGGCTGATTACCTATATGGGACTGAACGTGGTGATGATCCACGTCACGTTAGTGCTTTTGGCGGTGGGGCTGCTGCTCGGTTGACGCACGCCGATGCCACGAGCCCTTCAGGGCGCGAACAGCGCGGAGTTGTCGACGAAGATCTGATAGTCGTGGATGGCGCCGCGCCGCAGCTTCAGGATATTGGCGAAGGGCACCTGCAGTGTACTGTCGTCGTGACGGGTATAGGTCACCAGGCCAGTACAGATGAGCACATCCGGCTGCGACCATTGCTCTTCCAGGCGGTGGGACAGACTCTTGATCGCCCTGAAGAAATCCCCGACTGCCGCCTCGATCGCCTCGCGCCCGACCACGGCCGGATAGTTGCCGAAGCGGAAACTTGCATCGCCGGTCAGGAATCCGGCAAACGCTTTCGCGTCCCGGGTATCGATCGTCGCCAGCAACTGCCTGATGAATGCCTCGTTTGCCATGCGGTAGCTATCCCAATTACGACCCGACCATCCGCTCGATGATGATCCGCACCGGTTTGCCGGCTGTCGGGTCCAACGCGGTCGTCACACCGAGCAGGTCACCGCTCTGCGGCATCGCCTGCCCGGACTTCGACACGCGCGCCTCGATCGTGACCAGACCGGCGGTCGAGAGCTTGCGATCCGGCATCATGGCGAGTGCGTCATTTAATTCGAATCTGACCGGCCAGTTGCCCGTGGTCGTGCGCAGTATCGCGACCGGTGGCCCCGGTGAATTGACGGACTTGGCGACGATGAACAGCGTCAAGCCGGACGGCACGCGTGACCGCAGCGCGTCCGATACCAGCACTTCGCCGCGCACCGCAACGCCGCCGGCGCCTGCGGTCGCGACCGGTCGCCGGACCCGCAAGCCGCTCGATCCTCCGCCAGATTGGCGGCGATGACCTTGGCATCCGGTGACTCAGGCCCGAGAACCCCCGCCAGCTTCTGCCAGGTCGTCACCGCTTGCGATTTTGCCCCGTCTCATGCTGCAGACTTCCCTCAAGCCACAACGCCTTCGGGGTGCTGCGGGTCGAGCCGCAAGGCCTCCTGCAGGTACTTCTCGGGCTCCCCGGCGAGGGAATTGCCGTTGAGTCCGGCAGTGACATCTGCATAGTCGGCCCAGGTATCGGCACTCATCGCCTGCAGTGCGGCGAGCTCCCGATAATCCGCCGCCGCCGCCGCCAGGTCATGGCGGCTGCGAGCGGCCGCGGCGTTTGTCATCAGCTTGCTGCTGCCGCCGAGGGCTCGGCTGGCACAGCGCTGCACGCCGACTGCCGCGCCGGCACCCGGCAGCAGGCGTCGCTCCCGGGCGGCCGCCGCGGCCTCGGGCCGGTGCACGAACTCGTATGAGCGTGCGAGAAGCTCCCAATCGGCATCGCTGCCCCCGCCTTGGGCCAGGCGCTGCTCAGCGCGGCAATCGCGCCGTCCATGGACTGTCCCGGCTGCGCGCCAGCGCCTGCATGCGCGGCGACAGCGTTCATCGTCGCGGGCGCCGGTGCGGCACCCTGCATTCATCAGCAGCAATGGATAGATCACAGGGAGACGGCACCGCCGGCCAGCACTCCCGCCAGGAACCAGAACGCGTCTCTTACGCTTAAGTGCATTCGGAATTAGCCCTGTGCATCCATGCTCACACACAATTATTACACTTTAGACGCATTTTATTAATTTGGTAGCTCTTCGGGTCGTGTCTCTCCGGCCATAACCAGCCTATGATCGAGCTTGCGCAGTACGACCGTACTTACATGTTAGCGCGATCTAACGTGGCGCCAAATGCGCAAATACAAAATCAGCGTACATTTGGTTGCACGGGCAAGCTCGTCAACCCGCCAGAGGGATGATAGTCGAGAGAGGGGGAATCATGTGCGCGATGGTTCGGAGCGACAGATGGCATCGGCACGGTGCCATTGCGGCGGCGGTCAGTGGCCTAGTACTCGCGACATTCTAGCGGCATGCAGCGGCAGTACCGGAGCCCAGGGCGCTGCCGGCGCGGCTGGCGGGACGGGTCCGGCCGGGCCGCGCCGGACCCACCGGGCCGGTAACGGCGCTCGACGTCACGACCGCCACCGCGATCACCGGAACCATCACGAGCGTCACGGTCGGCGGACCGCCGGTCGTCAATTTCCAGCTCGTGGATGAGAATGGCGCAGCCCTTGAGCGGCCTGCCCGCGGCGGACATCAGCTTCGCCGTTGCGAAACTGACACCCGGCACCAACGGCATGTCGAGCTATTGGACGTCCTACATCTACCATACGGTGACACCGAGCGGCTGTCCTACGGGCGTGACGGCGTGCGACACGGCGCCAGCGACCCAGCCGACCACCGAGAGCGGGGCGACCGGCACGTTGGTCGACAATGGCGACGGCACCTACGTCTACACCTTCGACAAGGACATCACGACCGATCCGGTCGTAACCTACGATGCGACCCTGACGCATCGCGTGGCGTTCGAGATCCGCGGACTCGCCCAGGCCAACAACGGCGCCTATACCTTTCAGCCCTCGACCGGCGCGACCGACGAACATCTTCACTCGCGAGATCGTCGAGACCTCGACCTGCGACAATTGTCATGGCTTCCTCAACGCCCACGGCGGTGCCCGCGTCGAGGTGCATTACTGCGTGATGTGCCACAGCCCGCAGAACACGGATCCTTACAGCGGCAACCCGCTCGACTTCAAGCAGATGATCCATAAGATCCACACCGGCATCAACCTGCCGAGCATCAACCCGCCGGCCTTGGCCGCCCAGGACACGACCCCGACGCTGGGCCAGGGATACTGGATCGTGGGCTACATGGAGTCCCTGAACAACTTCAATACGGTTCTCTTTCCGCAGGATACCCGCAACTGCCAGACCTGCCACGTGCAGAACCTCGCGGGCGCAACGGAGGCGGCCAATTACGCCTCGGTGCCGACGGCGGAGGCCTGCGGCGCCTGCCACGACAACGTGAACTTCGCCACCGGCGCGAACCACAGCACCAACATCGTCGCCAACGACACGCAGTGCGTGACCTGCCATGGCCCGGGCTCGAACCTCGACAATGGCCAGCTGCAGGTGGTCGCGGCGCACGTGATTCCGGATGTGGTCGCCGCGACCCGGTACCAGTTCAACGTCAACACGCGTGACCTTCTCGGTTCAGGGCGGCAGCACCTATCCGGTGGTCAATATCTCGGTCACGGATCCGACGAACAACAATCAGCCCTACAACCTCCTGACCGAGCCCGACGTTCGTCGGTAACGGCATCCTGGCCAACCAGCCGTTCGGCGGGACGCAGCCCACGGTCGGCACGACGACCCGGTGTGCACGGGGCCGCGCGCCTGGCGATCGACATCGGCTGGGACACGAGCGACTACACCAACTGGGGCAGCGCCGCGGCACCGGCGGCGGGGAGCTGGGGCCAGCCGGTGTCGGTCAATCCGCTGGTGCCGGGCGCGGGCGGCGTGCCGGCCAGACTGTTCAGCCTCGACGCTCGCCTATGGCGGCGCTTCGCGTACCGGCGACGCCGGCGCCGAGCACGCTGTATGGTCCGCTCGCCGACGGCAGCTTCACGGTCGTCGGGCGCGGCACTGCCGGCGCCGCCGGCGGCGCAGTGCCCGCCGGGCAGCGGCACGGCCTGCGCGCCGATCCAGAACGTCGTGGCGGTGCTCGAGGGACATCCGGGCGTTGTCACGACTGCGGCCGGGCCAGCCGCTGACCGCGTCGGAGTGACCACGGCAGTCGGTTACGGCAACACCACGGGTGCCACGCCTGTGCCTCGCCGCACGATCGTCGATATCGCGAAGTGCGATGTGTGCCACAGCGTGTTGCAGCTGCACGGCAACAACCGCAACGACAACCCGCAGGCCTGCGTCGTATGCCACAACCCGGCATCGACCGACGTCAGCCAGCGGCAGGGCGCTGGTGGCCCCGGGAGTCGACGGGCTGTGGGAGCAGACGATTGACTTCAAGCACCACATCCACGAGATCCACTCCGACGCCTGGCGGCGAACGCAGCCGAACTATACGCCGTGGATCATCTATGGCTTCGGCGGCAGCGTGAACAATTTCAGCGACGTCGTCTTCCCGCAGGACAGCGGCAACTGCTATGCCTGCCACGCCAACCCGGCCAGCGGCCCGACCTTCTACCCCGGCGACACGCTGATGCAGGCGATGACCACCGACACGGGCCTGTCGAAGAACCCGGCGGATGCGACTACGCCCGGCAACCCGATCTCGACGACGCCGACGATGGCCGCCTGCACCGGCTGCCACGAGGTAAGCCTCGTGATCTCGCACATGGAGCAGAATGGTGGCTCGACGAGCGTGCTCAAGGATGCCGAGGGACGGATGGTTCCGGCCTCCAACCCGGCCGGTGTCGAGACCTGCGCCGTATGTCATGGCCCGGGTGCCGTCGCCGACGTGGCGCAAGGTGCACAATGTCATCCGGCCCACGCCTTGAAGTCGAGCCGCTTGCGATCGGTGTCAGGGTAGCGGGCGCTGAGGATGGCCGTGTCAGCGCGAAGCGGCCGCGAGATCGCACGCGCTTGCGAGTTTGATCCGATCCCGCGCGTCGCGCGGACTTGTCGCGGCAGTCGCTGCTGCTCGGGCCGCCTCGGCGCCTGGGCGCGTCCGGCCGTTGCCGATACGCCGGCGCTCCCGCCTACAGCCACAAGGGCGCCGACACCTGCCTGGGCTGCCACGACGACGCCTGCGCTGATGGGGATATTCCGCACCAAGCACGGCCGTCCTGCGATTCCCGGGGCGCCTTTTGCGCACGGACGGCCTGCAGTGCGAGGCCTGCCACGGCCCCGGCGATGCGCACGCCAAGGCCAGGGGCAAGGAGCCCGCCGGCATCGTCGACTTCAGCCATAAGGGCATCAGCAGCGTCGCCGTGCAAAACGGCAAATGCCTCGCCTGCCATCAGACGAATACGGCTCACCTGTGGAGCACGACCGCCACACGCGGCGGCCGGAATCGCCTGCGCCGACTGCCACACCCTGCACACACGTGGTCGACCCGGTGCGCCAGGTGGCCACTCAGGCGGAGGTGTGCGGCGGCTGCCACGAATCGCAGCACAGCAACCTGCTGAAGCCGTTCCATCACCCGCTGCATGAGGGCAAGATGGCCTGCACCTCCTGTCATGCGGCGCACGGCTCGAGCGGGCCGAGCAGCCTCATCGGGGAGTCCGTCACCGGGACCTGCACGATGTGCCACGCCGAGTACCGCGGGCCGTTCCTCTGGGAGCATCAGCCAGTGGGCGAGGACTGCGATAACTGCCACCAGCCGCACGGCTCTGTGCAGCCGGCGCTCCTCAAGGTCCGCCCGCCATTCCTCTGCCAGCAATGTCATGAAGGGCAGGGCCACCCCTCGGCGCCGATGACGCCGCAGGGACTGCCGGGCGGCGGCATGCCGAGCCAATTCCTGGTGGGCAGTGCTTGCGTCAATTGTCATTCGCAGATCCACGGCTCGAACCATCCCTCCGGGCAGGCGCTGATGCGCTAGGAGCGATGATGATGAAGCCCCCCACGCTGCTCCTGCGCGCGCTCGGTCTTGACCACGGCGGCGAGCCTCGCAGCGGGCGGTGTCGGGGCGGCTGAGCCCGAGGTCGACACCAGCCACTGGAAGTGCGAGCAGTGTCCGTTCTTTACCGGCTACAACGGCGAAGCCGAGGTCGGCGCCATTCGGCGCGAGCGGGGCGAATGACAGCTACGGCCGCTATACCGGCATCGTCGCGGGCCACGCATATGCTGACGCTGCGGCGAGCGGCGCGCTGCAAAAGGCTGACGGCGGTTACATGAAGTACGATCTTCGGGATCTCGGCCTCGCTTCACGCGAAGGGATCATCGAGGCGGGGCAGGATGGCCGCTATGCGATCGCGCTCGGCTACGATGGCCAGCCGAACCGGCTCTACACGACACGGTGACGCCCTTCGGCGGCGTCGGCAGCAGGAACGCTCACGCTGCCGAGCGGCTGGGTGCGTGCCGGCTCGACCGCTGCCATGACCGACCTCGATTCAAGCCTCAGTCGCTTCGGTCTCGGCTATGACTGGCGCACGCTGACGCTCTCGGGTCACTACCTCGCCAGTTCCGCCTGGACCTTCTATAGCAATCTCAGCCGCCAGGAGAAGGAGGGCACCGACCTGATCGGTGCGAGCTTCCTGACACAGGCCGTCGAGCTGCCGCAGCCGATCGACTATGTGACCACGGCGTTGAGGCCGGCGCGCGCTGGTCGGGGGAACGCTCGAGCCTGCGCATCGAATACGGCGGCTCCTGGTTCGAAGACAACACCGACTCGCTCATCTTTGCAAATCCCTATCCGGCGATCGTTCCGGGCTCGAACAGCGGCCAGTTGGCGCTGCCGCCGAGCCAACAACCTGTGGCGAATTGGTGCTTCCGGAGATGTCCACTTCCCGCACCCGGCGACCACGCTCACCTTTGCCGTCTCGGTCGGGCGGCTGAGTCAGGATCAAGCGTTCCTGCCAATCAGTACCTTGCCTGGATCCCCCACCCTCGCACAGGGGTCACTGGATGGCGATCTGCGCCTGACGCATTACTCGCTCGGGCTGTCATCGCGCCCGTTGACGCGCCTTTATCTGCGCGGCACGGCCAGTTACGACGGGCGGGATGATCAGACCCCTGTGATCACGGTACCTGCCTACATCGTGACTGACACATTTCCCGGAGGAGCGGCCACGGCGCTCCGCTACGGCCAGGATCGGTCGCGCGCCGAAGGCAGCGCCGACTTCACGGCCGCGCACTGGTTGCGTCTGGGCGTGGGTGGGAAGTACCAGGAAGTCCATTATGCGCCGGGCCAGCTCGTCAATTGGACCCAGGACGGGCAGGGCTGGGGGCGTGCCATCATCACGCCGCATGCCGGAGTGACGTTGACGCTCAAAGGTGGCGGCGACACCCGCAAGTCCGGGCCCGTCAACGTGAACGGCACTCCCGCTGCTCGAAAACCAGTCGCTGCTCGATTACAACATCGCGCCCCTGGACCAGCGCTTCTATTCCCTGACTGGCGCCTGGGCGATCGCTCCGCAGGTCACTTGGTCGCTGGAGGGATTCGTCGCGAACGACCACTACCCCTTGTCGGCACTCGGCCTGCAGAGCACGCACGAGGGTCGCGCCGCCAGCACGCTCACCTACGCGCCGCACGAGCGGCTGAGTGTGTATATCGATGCCGGCTACCAGACGCTCGATTACACGCAGTACGGTTTCACCGGTCCGGCCACCGCCCCGTGGGCGGTTACCAATGACGAGCGCTACTGGAGTACGAGTGCCGGACTGCACCTGGTGCTGCAGACGCGCTGGGACCTGAATCTCGAGTACGCGCACGCGCCCTCCTATGCGAACACCAACACAGTCATTGGCGGGCTTGCGCAGGCTTTCCCCGAGAACGCGTCCACGCTCGACTCGGCGCGTTTCGACCTGCGCTACCGCTGGAGCTCCGCGCTGTCGCTGCACCTGCGCTACGCGTACGCCAATTACGACGCAAGCGACTGGGCGCTCCAGGGCGTTGGGCCGGCGACGTTACCGAATCTGCTGAGCGTCGGGCGCAATCCGTTCGCCTACAACGTCAACCTGGTGGGGCTGAGCGTGCGATACAGCTTCCAGTCGTCGCCTGCGCCGCCGGCCTCCATCGACTGAGCTTGACGCATTCGCCCGCGCCAGGGAGGCGGGCAGGCGCACTAAGCGCCAAGGAAGAGCAGACCGACCGCGGCGATAACGCTGATCGTCAGCGCCCCGCCGTAGCAAGCCAGCTTCGCGAACACCCCGGTCCGCAGACCAAGATCGTGCAGGCTGTGGAAGATGCGGTGCATCGCATGCCAGGCGAACAGCGAAATCACCAGGAACAGACCGATCTTGCCCCACCCACTTCGCGCGAGGGCGAGCAGGCGCGCGTAACCGAGCAGATCGGCGGGCAGTCCGGCGCCCAACGGCGCAGCGATTCCCGTGATGAGCACCAGCACCGGGCCGATGAGTGCCGCCAGCATACCGCCCGCGCCGAACAGCACCCAGAAGATCGGTGCGTTGGAGCGCCTCACGAGCCCCACCACCCGGCGAGCGCGAAGAGCGCAACGGTAGCGACTAAGGTCGACAGCCAGCCGCTGCGGGTGATGGTCGCGGCCGATAGCCGCCGGCCCCCCAGACGAATCGCCGGGAGAGTCTTGGGCAAAATCTCGAACCAGGTGATTGCGTGGAACACCATGGCGAGGAGCAGTGCCACATGCAGCAGCACGGCCCACGGCGAGCGCAGCACCGCTACCCACGCGTTCCACGCCGCCTCGCCCTGGGCCAGCCGCACGACGCCTACCGTCAGTATGGCGGCGTAGAGCAGCACGCCGACCGCGGTCGCCTCGCGCAGCATGTAGCGCACGAAAAAAGGATCGCGGCGCCACCAGCCTCGCATCGAGCGAATATAGGGACGCCGGCCCTCGACGGCGAAGCTCATGCTGGGCCCCGTTTGCGGCCCAGCCAGCTCAGAAAGTAGTCCGCGGCGCTCGTGGCCTTGTTCTGGTTCACGGCGTGGGCCGGGTCCACCGCCTTCGGACAAACCTCCGAGCAATACCCGACCGCCATGCAGGTCCAGACACCTTCCTCGGCGTTGAGCACCGGCATCCGCTCGGCACGGCCGCCGTCGCGGGAATCGGCGTTGTAGCGATGCAGAAGCGCGAGCAAGCCGGGACCAACGAATTCGGTGTTCAGACCGTACTCCGGGCACGCGGCGTAGCACAGCATGCAGTTGATACAGTTACTGAACTGCTCGTAGCGTTCGAGCTCCTCGGGCGTCTGCCGGTACTCGCCGTCGCTGAGCGCGCGCGGCTCTTTGGGGATGAAGATAGGGCTTGATGCTTCGGAGCTTGCTGACAAATTCGTCGATGGCTACGATCAGGTCGCGCTCGATCGGCAAGTGCGCCAGTGCTTCGACCCGCACCGGGCCCGGCAGCAGCTCGCGCAGGAATGTGTGGCAGGAGAGCTGCGGCTTGCCGTTGATCATCATGCCGCAACTGCCGCAGATCGCCATCCGGCACGACCAGCGCAAGCTCAGCGTGCCGTCGATCTCGTCCTTGATGTAGAGCAGACCCTGCAGCACCGAGGTGTCATCACTGAATGGTACTTGATAGCTCTGCCAGGCCGGCCGCTCATCATGCTGTGGGTGGTAGCGCAGCACCTGGATCTCCACGGTTCTCTGCTCAGCCATGGGCCGCAACCGTCCCGGCAGCCGTGCCGTAAATGCGGATGCCGGGCTGCGAGCGGGTAATTTTCACCGGCCCGTAATCGATACGCGGCACAGCATCGGCGCGGAAAAAGGCCAGCGAGTGCTTGAGAAAGCCGGCATCGTCGCGCTGCTCGAAACCGTCAAGCCGTTGGTGGGAACCGCGCGATTCACGGCGCTCCAGCGCCGAATGCGCCATGGCCTGTGCGACGTCGAGCAGAAAGCCGAGCTCGATGGCGAGCAGCCACTCGGTATTCCACGCCCGGGAGTGATCATCGAGCCCTATGCCGCGATACCGCTCCTTGAGCGCCGCGAGGCACTCGCAGGTGCTTTGCAGGGTCGCGGCGGTCCGATAGATACCGCAGCCGTCTTCCATGCTCTTTGCCATCTCGCGGCGCAGGGTCGCGATGCGCTCCGTGGCCCGCGGGCGCATCAGAAGCTCGAGCGCACGGGCGGCACTTGCTTCGGCCAGCGCCCCCACGCGCACGGCGTTGCAGCCGGACGCCCCCATCGCGTAGCGGGCCGCCGCAGATCCCGCGACCTTGCCGAAGACCAGCAGCTCAGTCAGCGAATTCGAGCCGAGACGGTTAGCCCCATGGATGCCGATGCTCGAGCATTCCCCGGCAGAGTACAGGCCCGGTATGGGCGAAGCCGTCCTGCCATCGGCCAGGATTCCGCCCATGGTGTAGTGCACGGCCGGCAGCACCGGGATCGGCGCGCGGCTCGGATCTATCCCCAGGTAGCGCTGCGCGAGTTCGTAGATCTGCGGCAGGCGCTCGCGCAGCTTGGCTTCTCCCAGGTGGCGCAGATCAAGGTGCACGACCTCGCCATGCGGCCCAGGGATCGTGCGGCCAAGCTCCCTTTCATGCCAGTAGGCCTGACTCAGGCGGTCGCGCGGACCAAGCTCCATCGCCTTGTTGCGTGGCGTGGGCTCGGCCGGTCCGAGGCCGTAGTCCTGCAAGTAGCGATAGCCCGTCCGGTTCAGCAGCAATCCCCCTTCGCCACGGCATGCCTCGGTAAACAGCAGGCCTGTACCCGGCATGCAGGTCGGGTGGTATTGCACGAACTCCATGTCACGCAGCGGCACGCCGTGGCGGTAGGCCAGCGCCATACCATCGCCGGTGACGATACCGCCGTTGGTGTTCTCGCGAAATACGCGGCCGGCGCCCCCGGTAGCGATGATCACAGCTTTCGCCTGAATGAGCCGAAAATTGCCGCTGGCGATCTCAATGACGAGCACGCCCTGCACCTGGCCGTCCTCTACGATCAGGTCCACGCAGAAATGCTCGTCGAATCGGTGGATAGCGGGGTATCTGGTCGAAGTCTGGAACAGCGTGTGCAGCATGTGGAAGCCGGTGCGGTCGGCCGCGAACCAGGTGCGCTCCGTCTTCATGCCGCCGAAGGCGCGCACGTTGGCCCGACCGTCTGGCCTGCGGCTCCAGGGGCAGCCCCAGTGCTCCAGCTGCACGAGCTCCTCGTGCGCATGGCCGACGAAGTACTCGACCACGTCCTGATCACACAGCCAGTCGCCGCCAGCCACAGTATCGTGGAAGTGATCTTCGAGCGTGTCGTGTCCGAGCGTAACGGCCGCCGCGCCGCCCTCTGCCGCGACGGTGTGGCTGCGCATGGGATAGACCTTCGAGATCAGGGCAACTGTGAGCGCTGGGTACGATTCGGCAACCGCAATTGCAGCACGCAGCCCGGCACCGCCCGCGCCGATGATCGCGATGTCGACAGTGAACGTCTCCATGCGCGCTAGCGCACCAGCACGAGCTTCTGGTACAGCCCTCCAAAATAGGTCTCTTTCGACCAGGACGCCGGCTGCAACAAATCTGGCATGAATTCACCGATCTCGTGGGTCCACAGATCCATCGCGAAGGGTTCCAGTCGACGGAACACAGCCCGCATCAGCGGGCGCAGCGGATGCCAGGCAACGGGCCGATGATAGTCCACGACGACGATCTTGCCACCGGGCCGGACCACACGCATCGCTTCGGCAAGCGTTGAGGAGCGAACGCGCCGCGGCTGCTCGTGCAGCAAAAAGAACAGCAGCACCTGGTCGTAACTGGCATCCGGGCAGCTGAGCAACGAAGCGTCGCCGTGCACCAGGGCGACCCGTGCATCGGCCGGCAGCTTCCTGCCGAGATTCCTCAGCTGAATCGGCAGGATGTCGACCACATCCAGCTGCGCGTCCGCCTCCAGACGCCTGTAGAGCTTGACGGTCAGGTTGCCGTAAACGCATGCCAACTGCAGTATTCGGCCTCTCAAGGTTGCGCCCATCTCGGCCAGTGCGGCGTCGCGAAGCCGCGCGTAGTTGCCGAAAAGGATCAGATTGACCAGCCAGCTGCGCTCGAACAGTCGAACTGCACGCGGGTGCACATAGGCCCACCCATACACCTGTCGCAGATACTCAGGGATAGCCAGCGCGACCGGTTGCAGCGGTACTTGCTCGCCTTCGAACGCCGAAGTCACAGGCGCAATTGTCATGCTGCACACAGCATATCGCGTGCAGCCTGATGTCCCCGTACGTACTTGCCGCAGCCGTGATTCGTCGCTGTCAGATGCTCACCGGCCGCGACGTGCGGCATGCGCCCACTCACGATCCCTCTTCGGCACCCAGCGGGACCTCGTGCACGACACCCTGATGGCAGTCGATGCAGGTCTTGCCGTTGGTCGGCATCTGTTCATGCTGAACCTGAGCCGAGTGGCTCTGGGCACTCAGGTCCCACGCGGCCGCGTTATGGCAGGCCCGACATTCGCGAGAGTCGTTAGACCTCATATAGGCCCAGACGTGGCGCGCCATGCGGGGCTTCTGGGCGTCAAATTTCGCTTGCGTATCGATCTCGCCCGTCATGTGACCCCAGATCTCCCCGAGGGCCTGGATCCGGCGGATCATCATGGGCAGGGCCGGTCCCGGTTCGTGGCAATTCCCGCAAGCGGCCTGCACGCCGAAAGGATTCTTGTAGTGCATGCTGCTGTGCCAGGACGGCACGGCAAATGCACTCATCTCGTGGCAGGCATTGCTGCAGAACGTCGGCGTGCTCGTCACCTCGAGGAACTTATTGGTTGCGGCAAAGAAGCCAATGCCGAGTACCAAGAAGAGCAGGCCGCCCAGAGGGATTCCGAGCAGCCACTTGCGTCGCGGCACTGCCCACACTCGCGCGCACAGGCGTGACCACGCGCTGCCCGTTCCGCCTCCGCTAGGCTGATTCATATCGATGTTGCCCCTGTGGCTGGCTATTGTTCGCTCGCGTAATAGTTGGCGAGCGCTTCGAGGTACGCGTCTGACTCCTTCTTTATGGCCTCCTGCATTTGTGGCGGCTGATTATTGTTGTCATGCTGAAAAGAGGCGAGAGTGGCCTTGAGCCATTCAAGCGGCTGACCCGCGAGAATACCCGCGTCATCTAAGGGGTCCTTGCCGCCCGAGGAGTGGCATTTCTTGCAGTCGCGGTCATGCACGAGCTTGCCCGTCGCCGCCTTGCCTGAGTCGAACGCCTGCTTCTGTGCAACGTAAGGGAGTGTCGAGAAATAACTAGCCAGGTCAGCAACCTGTGCGTCGCTCAGATCCTTCGCCACGGCACACATGTTGCTCTCGAGGCTCGTATTACCGCTCTTATAGTGCACTTTCGCACAGGGTATGGACTTGGCGCGGTAAGCTTTGAGCCAGTCGGTCTGTACGGTCTTGGAGATACCGGCAATGGTTGGCACATCCTGCGAGGTGCTGAGCCCTTTTTCGCCGTGACACTCGGTGCAGGATGCAGCAAGTTTGGCGTCCACGGCTGCGTAGCTTGCAGCAGGCAGCAAAAATGCAATGAAAAGAGCGATGCGAATCATGGGCAATCCGTCCCTTGATGTGCTGGCTTGAAGTTAGAATCCCGCCGTTGGCACGTCGGCAGTTGCGACCTCGCTCAACGCCCCGTCATTTTGCCGCATTTTTCTTCCAGTTCTCAACCCCTTTGATTATGCACCGCCGATTTCTGGATTGAGTCCATTGCAGCCATGAGGACCGACACAATCTCGCGCGTGGTGCCATTCAGTTGCGGGCAGCTGTTTGATCTGGCCGCCGATGTCGAGCGCTACCCTGAGTTCCTGCCGGGTTGGATTTCTGCGCGGATTGTGTCGCGGCAGAACAATGTGCTCCAGGTCGAGCAGGTGCTCGGGATCGGGCCCGTGCGCCTGCAATTTGACTCGCGCACCGAGCTGCATCGTCCCGAGCGAATCGAGGTGAGTTCATCCGATCGGCTGTTTCGCCATTACCGTTTAGGGTGGCGCTTTGCGCCGGGCCCTGCTGAAGCCTGTAACCTCAGCGTCACGGTCGAGCTGGAGCTGCAGTCCTTCTTGCTGCAGCGCGTCGTGAACCGGATCCTGCCGTTCTCCATCGCGGGCACTATTACCGCCTTTGAGGCTCGTGCGAGCCGCCTGTATGTACGCAGCAGCGGTTAATTGATAATTTTGCAGCGGCCTTTTGGAGTTACGCCACGTCTACATCCTTGCCACCATTCTGGTTGATTCGTGCGGCGGTCGCCGCGGTGTGGGTCTATGAGGGTCTGTGGTGCAAGCTGCTCAGCGGCCAGCCACACGAGTTCAAGGTTGTTGCGGCTGTGCCCGGTCTGGGCCCGGCCGGGGCGGGATTTTTTCTGCGCGCGCTCGGTGTCGCAGAGCTTGCGCTAGCTCTGTGGGTGGTCAGCACCGTGGCACCGCTGCAATGCGCGGTGGCGCAAACGCTGCTGCTCGTGGCGCTCAATGGCGCTGGCCTGCTTTGGGCCCGCCACATCATCTATGATCCGGCCGGAATGGTGGTTAAGAATATTGCATTCCTCGCGCTGGTATGGGTCGCCGCCAGCCTGCCGGCGAGGCCGTGAGCACGTCAGCCGCGAATACGGCCTGGAATCTTGGCCGATTCGACGCCCGGCGCCGCCCCGCGGTACTGTTGTTCGGCCGGATGTACGAGGACGCTGCGATTGAGCTTGCCGCGTTTCGGCCCGGAAGCCGGGTGTTTTGCATCGCTTCGGCCGGTTGCACTGCGCTCGCACTCGCGCCGCGTCACGAGGTCGTGGCGGTGGACATTAACCCGTTCCAGCTGGCCTACGCTGCTGGCCGCTTCGCGGGTGAACGCAGTGCGCGCGGAGCGGCCGAGCGTTTGCTAGCGTGCGCCCGCAGCTTCGCGCCGCTCGTGGGCTGGCGGCGGTCGCGACTGCAGGCGTTCCTGGAGCTGCAGGATCCCGGCGAGCAAACCGCTTACTGGCGCCGCTATCTGGACACGGCCCGTTTCCGCGCGGCGTTTGACGCTCTGCTGTCGCTGGGCGCACTGCGTAGGGTCTACGCCGCGCCTTTCCTCGATTTCCTGCCGCCGCACTTCGGTTCGGTCATGCGCCGGCGCATGGAGCGCTGCTTCGCCCTGCATTCCAACCGCACGAACCCCTACGCGCGGGCTCTGCTGCTGGGTGAGCTGGCCGATGAGCCGATACCGCCGCAAGCTAGCAACATCCGACTGATGCACGTCGACGCCGCCAGCTTCCTGGAAGGCGAACCAGCCGGGAGTTTTGCGGGCTTTGCGCTCTCCAATATCCTGGACGGCGCGACGCTGCCCTATCGCAGCCGGCTCATCGGCGCCGTCAGGCACGCGGCGGCGGCGGACGCACAGGTGGTCCTACGCAGCTTTCGCGAACCACCCGCGACGCTGTCGACGAACCGGGCCGCCAGCGACAGAGCGATGCTATGGGGCATTGTCGACGTGGTGGCAGCCGCGAGTCTGGCATGAGTACCACTGCGGTCGTTACACACGGGATTATTTCTGCGCCTGCGGCCCAGGTATGGCGTAACCTCATGTTCTACGAGCAGATTGAGGAATCGCCACCACTGCACTTGCGGCTGTTGTTGCCGATGCCGATCGGTAGCGTCGGCTCGAAGTCGGCCGTGGGCGAGCAGGCGAAATGCCTTTACGAGAGTGGCCATCTGCTTAAACGCGTGACGCGGATCGTGCCGGGCCAGCTCTACGAGTTCGCGGTGGTCGAGCAGGATCTCGCACTTCCCAGGGGCGTTCTGCTCTGCGGTGGCGCGTACGCGCTGCAGGAATTGCCCGGACAGCACACCCAGCTGGCCGTGACCACGCGCTACCTGAGCCGGCGCGGTCCGCGCTGGCTATGGGCGTCGATCGAGGCAACGGTCTGCCACCAGTTCCATCGCCATTTGTTGTCGGCAATTCGGAAGAAAGCGACGTGCCCCTGAGGCTCTATTTCCGCCCCAATGAGCGCCAGCCCGACTGATGAGGAGATAAGACCAATAAATGGATTCCTCCTATGGAGTATTAGACGAGGACCGGAATGGAGCGGGTGTTCATAGACAATTTAATCGGTTGGTCCAGACAGGAATGCTTATGGCCAAAAGTGCTGCGCGGATAGGTGTATTTGCGTTGTACGCTTTGCAAACCTGAAATTAGCCGTCATAACTTTAAATCTACTAAATGCCGAGGTAACTCCCAATGAATCTCCATCTGCATTTCGGTCTGGCTCCTTTGGTATCTCTAATTGCGGGCCTTCTGATCCTCGTAATGCCGCGGTTGCTGAATTACATTGTTGCCTTTTATTTGATCGTGATCGGCCTGGTCGGCCTTTTCGGACACGGTGCGTTCTGACTTTGCAGCCAGCTTCGCGCTTGCGACGTGCGTGCGATCTCGAGTAGCGGCAGGGTTTAGACTCTAACCTTCGATAAGCTTGATCGGGTTTTCGTAGCACCCGACATCTCCCCGATTTGGCAGACAATGGGCTAGACCGGCGCTGTCCAAGAGGTCCGCCCTTGACCCGGAGCGGCGCTTTTTGACGTGCCGTTTTCGCGGCCGCAAGTTTCGTCCGCCGGCTGGCACCCAAGTATTCAGTTTCCGAATTGCTTCGAGATCGTAACTCGCGCCATTAGCGGCTCGAGCGGGTGTTCATGGATATCAGCCCGTCCTTCAGGATAGCTTGCGATCTCGTTTTTCAGCCGATCGACATACCAGAACTCGGCCGCGGCGGCGCTCGTGTTGAGCACATTGTAAATACCGAGCGCGGTGCTCCAGCCGGAGGCGAAGGCATAGTGAACACCGAGGTTCAGTTCGCCGAATCCCTTGCCGTTGACCTGGTCAAGAGCGGTCGGGGCATTCGCGCATGAAGTCGCAACGCCCGGAAAGTCCTTGACGGCGGCGGAATTGACGCAGGGCCCCGAGGAGAGCGGGTAATTGCCCAGATATCGAAAATCCAGGCCACCGCTCCACCGGCCGATGTTGGTCACATAAAGGGCAAAGGAGCCCGTCGCCAGCGGGGCATCGGTGATGTAGGTACCGAGGTGGCCGGTGCCGTCGTCAAACGGTTGCGTGAACCGCGTGTGAGCGCCCGAGTAACTTCCATAGAACTCAAGCCAGCGACGGATCTGGTAGGTGACGTTGAACTCATAACCGTAGCGACGGCTAGGCGGACCGGCGGCGTCCGCACCCACGTCGGGATCGATAATCGTTTCGGACTGCTGCCACAGGTTGTAGGCCGCGAACGTGAAGGTCAGGTATTTCTGCGGTGCGGCCCGTAGACCCACTTCCTCGCCTTCCTGTTTTGCGAGCAGCGGGGTGTTGGGCAACCCCAGATCCACGCTCTTATCCTGGTTCACGCCGCGCAGATCGGCACTGTGAAAGCCCTCGCCGGCCGCTAAGTAGAACTCCAGGCGATCGGAGGGTGCATAGATCAGGCTAGCCTTGGGTTGCGGCAGGGACTGGGCCTTCGTGCCTGCGTTGGTATAGCCGGCCGACTCATGCAGGGCAGCCAGATAGTCAAGGTCCGTGCCATGCTGATAGTCGTCCCGAAACCCGAGCACCGTACGAAATGTGCTGCCCCAATGCGTTGTGGCCTGTACATACCCGGCGGCCGCGAACAGATAAACCTGATCCAGGTTGGAGAAGGAGGGCGGGTCATTGGCCGGTGAAAGGTTGATCTGCGCTTCACTGGGCAGCCGGCCGACCCCCAGGAGGTCGTAGCGGGTCAGCACACCGATGGAAATCTCATTCTGGATAGTGCCGAGCGGCACGGGCAGCGTGTAGTTAGCTGCACCGCCAAAGACGTGGCGATTTTCGAACTGATCTTCCTGATCACCGTGCACTGGATCATTGAGGAATTGGGTGAAGTCGTTGAAAAGATGCAGCTCGTTGTAGATGAAGAAGGTACTGGCCGTGAACTGGCCAATGCCGGCGGACTCATGAACCTCAGCTGAGAGACTGCTGCGTAGCGCGTGACCCCCGTCGGTGGGATCGAGCGTGCCAAATCGATTGGGCGCCAACCCTTCGGTGATCGCGCGGATCGGAATGTCCGTCGTGTTGGTCCACAGCTGGTGATAGAACATGCCGGATATGGAGTAGCCGTTCTGCGCATCACCTTCGTTGTAGCGCAGCACCAAATTTTCCTTGCGGGCATCATCCGGCGTGACGAACGGCCCGTCGTAGTGCTGGAACTCGGCGGCCGCCAGCAGGTTGCCATTGCCGACCGGCTCGGATCCGGCGGCCAGTAAGCGCTCGAAGCCCAGGGTACCGGCCGTGGCTGAGATCTGATCCGGTGTCATGTCGCGGTACTCGACGCGCACCGAGCCGACCGCGCCAAAGTCGCCCACGCTGGCGTAATAGGGGCCCTTGGTGTAGGTAATCTCGTCGGCCAGTTCTGGAATCATGAAGTTCAGGTCGGTGTAACCCTGGCCGTGCGCGTGCGTGGGCTGATTGATCGGCACGTCGTCAACGTAGGTTTCCAGGTCAGTACCATGATCGAGGTTATAGCCGCGCATCAGGTACTGATTCGCCTTTCCCTCACCACTGTGCAGCGTAACGATGAGCCCCGGGACCGTCTCGAGCAGTTGACCTGGCCGGTACTGCGGTGTCAGTCGCAATTCCTGATCGGCGACGACGCCTTCGCTCGCGGTCGCGGCGGTGCCGAGCAGACTCAGGCGCTGAGCGGTGACTACTACTTCCTCCAGCGTTGCTGACGAGGAGGTCGGGGCAGCGTCGCTAGTGGAGATCGCCGCGTCGGCGTAGGCCGGCGAGGCCGCCGACGTGGCGCATCCGCTGCCGATCAGCACGGCACTGGCGAAGGCGCGGCCGCAGGCCGTGATATTCATCAGCGGCTCGTCGGTACGGTCAGGCTCAGCCTCCTGCTTGCAGGCAGCACGGGCGCCCGGCGCCTGATCCGAGCCATCCGGTGCCTCATAAAGTTTGGGTTCCCCGCTTTTTGCGCTTCTGCTCTTTAGCGCGCATAAGACTCGAAATCAGGTGCAACGAGTAGGAGGGATTTTCAATAGTGCATACGTGATAAGACGAATATTAAAGTTTTCTTATCGATTCAGCAATGAAAAGACATTACGCAGCGGGGGCTCAGCCGCGTGGCCGCATAGGTGCGGCACACAGGACCGGCAGGGGCAGGGTGGTCAGTTGGCAGGTTTCAGGTGTCGGTGGGCGGGACCGCCGTGGCTGTGAGGTCGGCCCAGTTCGACACTGATGAGATTGAGCTGTCCGTGGCGCACCCCGCGCTCGGCCATGATCTCCTCGGCAAATACGCGCACTCGCTGCACGGAGCCCTTTAACATCACGCTCTCTATGCATTGCTCATGGTCCAAATGGGCATGCATTGTCGAGATGGTCAAGTCATGGTGGGCGTGCTGGATGATGGCTAGACGTTCGGATAGCTCGCGTTCATGATGGTTGTACACATAGGATAAATTGGCGACGCAGGCGCCTTTGTTGTCGCGTTGCACGCGATTTTGTTGCAGATGTGCCCGCAGGATATCCCTGACCGCTTCACTGCGCGTGGTATAGCGGCGCTCTTTAATCAACTCGTCAAATGCTGCTGCTAAGTGTTCGTCGAGTGAGATTGTGAAGCGATCCATGTAGTCCTCGCACCGTAACAGTTCTGGATGTACTTGCTATGTTGACGCCTTAGGCGAGGGCAAATTATGGATTTGATCCGTTTGCACAAACAATGCTGAGCCGCACTGCCGCCGGGGATTGATCTCCCAATCGGGCCGCCAAGTTCCGGAGTCAGTGCGTCCAGGCACCAAGAACTGGTAGGCTGCGCGCCTTTGGAAATTTGTCCCGATTTTATTAAATTAAAACTTGAAAAATGCACTGTAACTCGTTGATTATGGTGCCCAGGAGAGGACCCAAAATCGGGACCATTTTTCAAACAAAAACAATCACTTAATCGCTTCGCGATTTGAGAGTTACCCGCAAATCTACCCACGACGCTCCGCGCTGCAAATATGGTTCAGCGCGTCCCAAGGCGTTGCAACATTGAGTTCTTCTCCTCGCCGTTGGTGCAGGGCGTTCCAAGCCGTCCCATCGCTACTGGTTCTTGTTTGCTCAATTGAAAGTCTCAATCCGACAGACTGCTAGGCCCGGACAAAGTGCGCGATCAGTTCCCCGTGGTGATGCTGAACACGGTGCCGCCGTTGTTGTTGGCGCCGCCTTGTGTCGTTGTCCCGTAGAACATACCCGCTGACACCTGCAGCAGGCTGCTTAAGGGATACTTGCCGTCCGCAGGGCCGCCCGTAAAGGAATAGAGGACCGTTTCCACGCCTGCCGGCGTGACACTGAAAACGGTTCCGTCCCCGCCCGTTCCGCCAGCGCCCGTGGCCCCGTAAAAGTTGCCGTCGGAGCCCACGATAATGCTGGCTGGCTGCACCCCGTCCCCGGCGCTCCCGCCAAATGAATAAAGGATGGCTTCGATGCCGGCCGGCGTAACCTTGAACAAAGTGCCGTTGCCGTTAGCGCCACCATCCTTGCATACGCCGTAAAAGTTGCCATCGCCACCTTGTACGACGCCGGTGGGGACCGATCCGTCGTTCGCGGCTATGCCAAAAACGTAGAGAATGGATTCCACCCCTGCCGGCGTGACCGAGTACAGCGTACCGCCGCCGGCGCCATTGGTCGCACCGCCGGCCTCGGTGAGACCGTACAGATTGCCATCCGCACCTTCAATCAGACTGCCGGTCGGATCGTAGCCATCGGTGAGCGTTGCAAAAAATGAATGCAGGACCGTTTCCACGCCCGCCGGCGTGAGCTTGAACAGCGTGCCAAAATTGTTGGCTCCGCCGGCGGTGTTCGTACCGTAGAAATTGCCGTCCGTGCCCTGGATCAGGCCCGCCGCTGTATTGTATCCGTCGTTCAACGACGCACCGAAGGTATACAGGATCGTCTCGACGCCAGCGGGCGTGATCTTGAATACCGTACCGCCGAAGCTGCCGTTGGCGCTAAAAAGGGCCCCGCCGCTCGACGTCGTTCCATAGAAGTTTCCATCCGCGCCCAGCACGAGTCCGGCACTTGGATAGGTACCGTCCTGCGCGCTCGCGCCGAAAGAATATATGACCGTCTCGACACCGGCTGGCGTCAGCCTGTACACGGTGCCTACGCCGTTGACGCCGCCTTGCTCCGTGGTGCCGTAATAGTTGCCATCCGGTCCCAGGATCAGGCCAGCCATCGGCTCACTTCCATCGCCCGCCGCGCCGAACGAATGCAAAATGCTTTCTGACCCGGCGACGGCCGCGCCAGTGGATACGGTCAGGCTGACGGCGCTGCCAGCGGCTACCGAGGTGGCGGCCGCCGGGCTCTGGCTGATGACATCACCGGCAGCCACCGTGGCGCTGGAGGCCAGCGTGATCGTACCGACACTGAGTCCGGCGCCCGTAAGCGCGGACGTCGCTGCCGCCTGCGTGTCGCCGACCACATTGGGAACCGAGACCGGCGCAGGCCCAGTGGAAACAACCAGGTCAACCGATGTGCCACTCGCAACCTGGGTGCCCGCGGCGGGGCTCTCACTGATCACATCGCCTGATGGGACAGTCGCGCTCGCGCCCTGGCTGACGCTGCCGACGGCCAGCCCGGCGGCGGTGAGGGTGTTGCCGGCGGCAGCCTGGGTGGCGCCGACGACGTTTGGCACGGCGACGGTCGGTGCGGTGGTTGCAGGCGCGGCCCGATGGGAGTGGCCGAAAAGGTCCCAGTGGCAGCCGCATAGCGACAGCAGCAGTGCGGCGGAGAGTACGGCAAGTAGAGCTCGCTTCATGGGAAATTCCTGCAATCGGGCATCTGTACTTAAAGAACACCAAGTGACGCTTATTCCGGACATCCCGGGATAATCCCCAGCCAGGGCCGCCCGTTAGGTTAAGGAGGCTGCATTCGGCTGACTGTTTCTGCCAAGATCTGCCGTGGGCACGAGGGGGAAGCGTTTTGGGCGACGTCTTCGCGGACAGTGGGGACATTGGGGCATCGCCGGAAGTCAGGCGGACTGCCGAGCAGCTGCTGCCACTCTTTTATGAAGAGGTGCGGCGTTTGGCGCGGCGGGAACGCCGGCGCGTGAGTGCCGGACAGACCTTGCAGACCACGGCCTTGATCCATGAGGCATACCTCAAATTGCATCGTTCCGGGACCTTTAACGACGAGGCCCATTTCCTGCGTTCCGCTGCTCTGGCCATGCGGCACTCGCTGATCAACTATGCGCGCGACCGGATTGCGGCAAAGCGCGGCAGTGGTGCGGCGCTGCTGCCACTGGATCCGGACCTCGACGTCAGTGCGCCGTCGGATCGCGGTGTGCTCGATGTCAACGATGCGCTCGGCCAGCTCGCGCAGCTCAGCCCGCGACTTGCGCAGGTCGTTGAGTGCCGGTTTTTTGCAGGTTACGGGGACGAGGAGACGGCCAAGGCGCTCGGTCTGACCGATCGTACGGTGCGACGCGACTGGATCAAGGCCCGAGCCTGGCTGCGCCGCGAGCTCGAGGCCTCCGTCCCGGGCCGGGAACATAGGACAATTTAGTGTCCAGCAGGATGTCAGGCTTCGGCGTCGACTGGAAAACGCTGGAGGAAGCGTTTGATGAACTGCTGGCGCTGCCCGACTCTGACCGCGCTGCAATGCTGCAAAGGGTCGACGCCGTCCAGCCAGAACTGCGCGCCGCGCTGGGGTCCCTGCTCAGGCACATCGACGTGACCGATCCGCTGCTGGATGCCTCCGCGATCGAGTCACTGACCAGCCCGGATCTGCCGCCGATCACTCTTGCGCCAGGCGTCCGCATTGGGGCCTACCGCATCCAGGATCTGATCGGGCGCGGGGGTATGGGCGAGGTTTATCGAGCCCAGCGCGCGGATGGGCAGTTCGAGCAGACGGTTGCCGTGAAGCTGTTGCGGGTGGATCCGGGGGCCTCCATCCTGCGCTTCAATGCAGAACGACAGATCCTTGCAGGGCTGGACCACCCGGGTATCGCCCGCCTGCTCGATGGCGGCGTCTATTCGGATGGGCGCCCGTACATGGTCATGGAGCTTGTCGAGGGCGAGACCCTGTGCCAGTGGTGCGATGCGCATCGCTCCAGTCTGGCCGAACGGCTTGCCCTTTTCCTACAGGTCTGCGAGTCGGTCGCCTATGCGCACAGCCATCTGGTCGTTCACCGGGACCTGAAGTCTTCCAATATCCTGGTGACGCCCGAGGGGCGCACCAAGCTGCTGGATTTTGGAATAGCCAAGCTTCTGCAGAGCGACACCGCAGGAGACGCGACCCGTACCGCGCACCTCTCACCGGCCTATGCGGCGCCCGAGCAACTCACCGGGGGCCCCATCACCACGGCAACCGACTCCTACGGGCTCGGAGTGACGCTGTATCAACTGCTAACGGCGCAACTCCCGTGGGAGGTCTCGGAGCTGCCGCTGGCGGCAGCCGTCCGGCGTCTGCTGGAGGAGCGCCTGGTTCCGGCGAGCGTTGCCGTGGCGGAGAAACGCGGCATACCCGCACGCGAACTCCGGGGTGATCTGGATGCCATCATCGCCAAGGCCCTGCGCAAGGATCCCGTGGCGCGCTATCCGGATGCCCGCTCCCTCGCCGACGACCTGGCGCGATTCCTGCGCCACGAACCGGTACTGGCCCGCAGCGGCGCACGTGCCTATGTCTTTCGCAGTTTTGTCCGTCGGCGCTGGCTGCCAATCTGCGCGGTCATGCTGCTGTTAGCGATACTCACACTGGGAATTGCCGGCACGCTGTGGCAGGCGAGCGTCGCGCGTCGCCACGCGGCGCAGGCCGAGGTGGAGGCGAGCAAGGCTACCGCGGTAAAGGATTTCCTGCTGGACATCTTCAGGCAGAGCAGCCTGCAAAGCCCCGACGGAGCCGAAGCGCGCAAAACGACGGCCGAACAGTTGCTGGCGATCGGCGCACAGCGCATCCGCGTCAATTTGCGCGAGCAGCCGGAAGTTCGTGGCGAGCTCCTTACAACACTGGCGTCGCTCTATAGTGACCTCGGCGTCAACGACCAAGCGATCGCGCTCGCGCAGGAGCGCGTCGACGATCTTGAGCGGTCCGCGAATGGCGCGCGCAGCGGCGCCATGGCTGACGCGCAGATTCATCTGGCCCGCGCACTGATTGACAACGGCCGGGATGCCGACGCACTCGGGCATCTCGACGCCGCGCAAGCCGCACTGGACAGCAGCAGTGAAAGCGGCTCGCTGACAAGGGCGTCGCTGCTTCTGCAGCGCGCGCGCGCCGCCTATGACGGCAGCCCGGAAGCGCGCGCTGCCGGGCTTGGCGACCTGAAGCAGGCGCTTGCCATTGTGGAGAAACAGGACCCGAAGAATCCGCTGCATGGCGAAGTGCTCGAGTATTTCGGTTACTACGCGCAGCTTGCCGATGACTATGCGCTTGCGGAGACCTGGAAGCGCAGGTTCCTGGATTTTGAGCTTGAGCAGGGCCTGGAAGGCAACGCGTTCGCGATCGGCAACGCTTACCTCGACCTGGGAGATGTGCAGGCGCTGGCACATGAGTACTCCACATCGGAAGCCAATCTGCGCCAGGCCATTGCACTGCTGGCCAGCTCGGCGGGCCAGGATCATCCGGTCGTGGCGGCGGCGAAGTCGCGCCTGGCCGAGATGTATTACCGCAGCGGGCGTATGCGGGAGGCCGAGCCCCTGCTATTGGAAGCGCTGGCCACAGAGCAAAAGACCGCGCAGGGGCTGGACGATTCGACCGAGACGGTGAAGAACCTCGCCCGAGTGGAATATTCCCGCGGTAGCCTGGCGAAGGCTGAGGCATTGCTCCGCCGGAATCTGGCGCAAATGCGCGATCAGAAGGACCAGCGGCTGCGCTACGCGATCAGCGAGTCGGAACTGGTTGCGCCGCTGACTGCAGCGGGTAAGTTTGTGGAGGCGCGGCAGCTGCAGGCCTCCTCGAGCGAGGAGCTGCGCCAGCGCCTGGGCGAGAATTCTCTGGGGTACGCGCGCAGCCTGTTGCGGGGTGCGGCGCTGGAACTGGGCGAAGGTCACCTTGAGCGGGCGAGCGCGATTTACCAGCAGGTTGGCCAGAAATGGGCGCAGCGTAAAGCGGAACTGTCGGACACTTACGTCATGGTGACCCTCGGCCAGTTGCGTGTCGGCCTTCTACGCGGGGAGTCAGAAGCGGTGCGGCGCCAGGGCCTGGCGCTCGTTCGCGCCATCACGGCTTCCGCGGAACGCCAGTTCCTGCCCGACGCGGAGGCGCAGGCCCAACGATTGCTCGGCGAATCGCTCGTGCAACTGGGCCGGGCCGGCGAGGCGATTGCAATGTTGCGACGCGCGGTGGAACTGCGCGAGAACCTGGATGACCCAGATGGTCTGTGGCTGGCTGAGGCGCGCGTGAGCCTGGCGGTCGCCCTTATTGCACTTGGACACTACGCCGAAGCCCGGGAACTGGTGGGACTGGCGAGAGTCGCACAGTCCCATCAGCCGGCGCTCAGCAGTCTATACCGCCAGCCACTACTTGCCGTCGCGCAGCAGCTCTCCAACCGTCCCGGATCTGAGCGGCCCTAGTAGGCCCGCCGGTAAGATTCGTGAAAAAACCTGCCATCTTGGCGTGAATTGGTTCGTTCAGGACGTCCCAGGGAATCCCACCCCAGCCCATGCGTCCGGGCGTTGCTTCATCAGTCTCGCGGGAAGTCCACACTGGCAGAGTCAGTGTTCGGAATACCGGGGGCAGCCCACTGCCGGAGGTCGTGCGCCGGACCCGGTGACCTGCAGCTAATGGAAGCCCCGGAGAAATATCACTTCCAAAGATCGAAGGCCTAGCCTAACGTGCCACTTATGCGCGGCTCGAGCATCATTCTAATTTTATTGTTATCGATCAGTGCGTCCTGGTCGTCACCGGACCCTTCAAAGTTTGATGCTGCAGTCGCATTTGGCGCTCGGCCGAGTAATACGGATGTCAGGCTATCGCCGGATGGACTTAGCATTGCTGTCATCACCCCGCGGAAGGGACAGGGATCGGTGCTTCTCACCCTGCGCCTCGACGATCCGGCCGCCAAACCCAAGGCTGCCCTGACCGCAACCGGTGATCCCGAGCGAATCAGGGATTGTCACTGGGTAGCCAACGACCGCCTGGCCTGCACCATATATGGCGTTGTGCGCGGTGCAGGTAACGTAACGGATTTGCTTTTCGCTACTCGTCTGATCGCTGTAAACGCTGATGGCAGCAACCCGCAGCAGTTGAGTACCCAGGTGAAGGAATTTTCTCGTGGCTACTTGCTGAATGGCGGCCGCATAATTGATTGGATGCCTGGCAAAGACGGGGTGGTGCTTATAAGCCGACAGTATTTGCCCGACAATCATACGGGATCTCTTTTGGGATCGAGTGCACAAGGCCTCGGCGTCGACCTTGTCGACACGCGAACTCTTAAGGTGCAAATCGTGGAGCCGGCGCAGTCTAGTGCCAGCGAGTTCATTACCGATGGCCGCGGCACGTTGCGGGTCATGGCTGTGGAAGATAGACCTGACTCCACTGGGGAGGATAGTGGAGTTACCAGATATTTATATCGCCTACCTGGCTCTGAGACGTGGAAGAAGCTGAGCGAGTATAACGAATTCGACAGAACCGGCTTCATACCGCTCGCGGTTGATCCGGATCTCAATGTCGCTTATGGGGCGAAAAAGCTCGACGGTCGCAGCGCGATCTACACAGTTGCCCTGGATGGCTCTCTGCGAGAACAGCTGGTGTACTCCCATCCGGAAGTTGATGTTGACGATCTGCTTATGATCGGTCGGCGCAACCGCGTTGCCGGGGTGTGGTACGTAACAGATTTACCAAGAGCTCATTATTTTGAGCCGGCGCTGGAAAGTTTGGTCGCCGGCGTGTCACGGGCGCTACCGAATCAGCCGTCAGTGGAGATAGTTGATTCGAGTGTCGATGAGCGCCGACTGCTGTTGTTGGTAACTCGCGACAATGATGCGGGCACTTACTATCTCATTGACCGCAACACACACCAACTGCGGCCGCTCTTGCTAGTACGCGAGCCCTTGGAGAATGTAAAACTCGCCGCAGTGAAGCCGATTACCTATCCGGCGGCTGATGGCACCATGATACCAGGGTATCTGACGCTCCCACCGGGGATGGAGAGCGCAAAGGGGCTGCCGGCGATTGTGCTTCCGCATGGAGGCCCGGCTGCCCGGGACGTCTGGGGATTCGACTGGCTGACGCAATACTTTGCGGCGCGCGGCTTCGCGGTATTGCAGCCAAATTTTCGGGGATCGGCTGGCTATGGTGACGGTTGGTATCTGAACAATGGCTATCATTCCTGGTCTATCGCGGTCGGAGATGTGCTCGACGGGGGGCGTTGGCTGGTCTCCCAGGGCATCGCAAATCCCCGCATGCTCGGTGTCGTGGGCTGGTCCTATGGTGGTTACGCCGCGCTCCAATCGGCCGTGGTTGATCCAAGCGTCTTCAAGGCGGTTGTTGCAATCGCCCCGGTCACTGACTTAGATGACTTGAAGGAAGAGTGGAGGGGCTTCACCACTTTTCAGTTGTGGGTGAAAACCATAGGCAGCGACCCGGCTCAGATTCGCGCTGGGTCGCCAGCCCGGAATGCCGATAAATTTAAAGCGCCGGTATTGCTGTTTCATGGTGCTATGGATCGCAACGTGTCGATTCGCGAGTCCCAGCACATGGCCAAAAGTCTTAAGAGCGCCGGCGTGCGGTGTGAACTGGTGACGTGGGACAATCTAGACCATCAACTCGAGGACTCAGCTGCACGGGCCGAGCTGCTTAGTAAGTCTGAATCATTCCTGCGTCAAGCCTTTGGTCCTTAACCTGGCGGCAGTGTCGGTCAAGCCTGATCACTTAGTCCAAACCTCCAGATCCTCATCTTAAGTGCAGCGTTAGGATTCTGCGAACCAGTAATCCCATTACGGCAATGACGAACGACCAACACTTCGTCTAACTGGGTGCCAATGTGATCGCAACGGGCAGCAGGTAGTAAAAGTCGAAAGGCTATTCCTGCGTGGTCTTCGCCACCGACCCCGACACAATCTCCCGTAATTCCCACCCACGTTGGTGTAGTTCGCTTCGTGCCCGCTCAGACATGCTGCCGGAAATCCACAGCTCTGGGGTCGAAACACCTGCAGGCAACGACTGCCGGACTTGCGTTTCGCCAGTGGCAACATCCTCGGTCCAGTAGACGGACTCAAAGGCGCCACAGACCACGACCTGCCCGTCTGCTCGCCGTGCAGTTGGCAGTCGAACGCCCGGCAGAATGGCGCTCAGCGGTTGCGCTCGGTGCGCTTGCAGGAGCAGACCGACGCTCTGCAAGTACACCTCTGCTTCATCACCGGAAGTCAGCCCAAGTGCATGGCGAAATAATTCACCTCGCCCTTCGACCCCCGTCAGCGCGTCCGCCGCTGCCAGCAGCAGCACCTGGCGGGTCGGACTGAGTACCTTAGAGTTCTGCCAGGTCTCGATCTCGCTCGAACTGAGCCCGTAGCCGCTCAGTATTTTGCGGGCGCGCGCCCGAACCGCGGCCGGGTTTTCGCTGTAAATAGCATCTGTCGCACGCTCCATCAGGCCGATGCCAGGAAGCTGCGGCAGACCCGCGAAGCGCATGCCAAAACTCGCGGTAGCTTCAACTCTGGCATTCCTGCGAATGGCGTTGCGCAAAACGACATTGTCGGTATAGGGATCCACGCCGAGTTTCTTGTACCAGCGCATCTCTGCACGTGTAAGTCCGAAATACTGGGCCGCAAATTCCTTGGCGGCGTCGGCCGCCTTGGCAGCCTCTTGCGAGCTAGCCGGATCGCCCGAGACCTTAACGAGACGCCGCCCTTGTGCGAGCGCCTCTTCGCCTTCAGCTCCGAATCCGTTAAATAAGTGCGCAATGCCTTTGGGGATCCCGGCCACAGTCCCTATGGGATTTGTGGCTACGCCAATTACGGTATGGATTTGATTCTCAGCACCTTGCTCCACGCCATTAGCAACCAGCTTAATGTCCGAGGTGTTGGCTAATTCGGTCAGGGCCGCGATCTCGTGCACACGGATTTCCAGGTTTGAGCGCCCGTACGCCTCAAATCGCCCAAAGCGACTGTCAATCACATAGCGGTGCATCAGTCCGTCGTCCTGGACCGGATCGACAATACTAAAATTTCTTCCGGCTACAATATGGGACGGCAGCAGTGCGGTGGGTGATTGATCGGGTGGCACTTCAAAATCCGCGGCAGTCGTCGTAGAAGCCCCGCACAGCAGGCTCACCGCTGCGACGATCACCGGGAGCCGAGCGGCGCGCGGCGGCGCTGCAGCGAAATCCCCAGTCGATCTCATGTAATTGTTCACACCGCCTCCTTGGCAGTTGCGCGAGATTCGAAGCAACAAGGTCCGCAATATCAGTCCGAGTCGGCACTTTTGCCTACTTGGGGATCACCAGATCGGAGCTGAATCCGGGTGCGGTAGACAGCGATACCTTGGCTGGCCGCGGGCATGGCATATCTGCGAGGCTGAAGCGCTTCACTAGCGTGTACTGCTGTTGCTCAACGTCGTTGAATTGATCGTCGAGGATGTCGGCGTTGACCAGTGGCATGCGATGGCCCGACTCGTCGATCTGGCAGGGTCCCCATTTGAGCGTAAATCTGTGATTCGAATTCGTGCCACCGTACAGTATCGTCACGACGAGCTCATCCGTCGCACGGTCGTAGTGGCTGGGACCGAAATTGTCGGCGCTCGCAGGGCGAGACTTCGCAAGCACAAAGGCTAGCAGAGCGAGCCTGCCGAGCACGAGAAGACGATGACCTGTAGTGGACATGGTTACTCGCAGTTCAGGTCTTTTAGCGTCTTAGCTTATCAGTATGGCCCACCGGCCAGGTACCAATGCTCGATTCTTAGGGAAATTGCCTCTCATCCGTTACTAGTAGGCAAGGATCGTTACCGAAGAGAGGTCCCTCGTGCCCCTGTCCGGCTGCTGGGGCAGCGTTTGAGCCATCGGCGGACACTCCCAACAATGGCCGAGAATTGGAATCTAGCCAGATTCTTTCCTGTGGCTCACCGTCGCGATAGGAAGGCATGTTGAACGACACTTTGAGGAAACTTGCGCTGATCCTGCCCGGGATCTGCTCGTAACGCACTTCGCGGCAGCTCACTCTGCCTGCGACGCATGATGCGGAGCAGGCGGCGGTGCATTGGAGGCCGAACGCCAGTGGCCATCGCGCGTGAAAATCTCCCAAGCCCATTTGAGCCAGCGGGTCAGAGCGAATGACAACCATAACGCCCAGGCAAGCATCGCGATCTTGTACCACCACATGGAAACCGACAGTACGCCTGGACGGGGCAGCGCGGCCTGTGTCTGGTCGACGAACCAATCGAGCGCGCCGTAGTCGCCGCCGCTGCTGATGCGCATGTCAGGGCGCCCGAGCAGCCCACCGGGTACCGCCGCCACCACGGCCAGCACGGCAGCTATGGCCAACAGGGCTAGCCCCAACTGCGTCAGGTTTATGTAAGGGCTTGCCGGAGGGCAGCTGCATGACTGGAGTGCCCGAGTACTGGGAGCAAAGCGAGTACGCGCGATGGGTACGCGACGAAGTGCCAGTTAGTACGCTCCAGATGCGAATGACGTGGGACATCCGACTGCGCCTGCATAGGAATCTTTTCACTCCGGTCCCGGACAGACCATGGGCGTTTCACTCCCACCGCGGAGGCAGTTCACTGATGTAGGTAAAATCCTGGACCCCTCCCTCCGAACGCACGATACAGCTCGGCCACGGCTGCAAGCGATCGATCTGCTGCGCGGCCTGATTATTGGCCTGATGATCATGGCCAACAATAATGGTGGCGCGCAGGCTTTCTGGATATTCAAGCATGCCGACTGGAACGGGTTCACTCCGACGGATCTGGTATTCCCGACTTTTCTGTTCATCGTCGGTGTGTCGATCGTGTTCTCTACCACCTCACGCATCGAGCAGGGCGCAACCCGGGGATCGCTGTTTGTGCATATCGTGCGGCGCAGCGTCATTCTGTTTCTGCTCGGCATCGTGGTGAATAGCTACCCGCACTTCGCGCTCCACACGATGCGCTTTTACGGCGTGCTGCCGCGTATTGCTGCGTGTTACCTGATTGTCGCCAGCCTGTACCTGGTACTGCCCGCATGGCGCAGCACGCTCACGCTGACGGTAAGCGTGCTAATCGGCTATTGGCTACTGATGCGCTTCGTGCAAGTACCCGGCATTGGCATCCCCGGTCACGAGGTGCCGCTGCTCGACCCGGATCGCAATCTCGCCGCGTGGCTCGACCGCCGGGTCTTTTCCGCAGCACACCTCTACGAACGCACGCGCGATCCCGAAGGCCTGCTCAGCACGCTGCCAGCGTTGGCAACCACCTGGCTAGGCCTGCTCACGGGCGTCTGGTTGCGTAGCGGGCAAACGCTGTTGCGAAAAACCACTGGCATCGTTCTTGCCGGTGTTGTCTGCCTTCTGCTTGGTGCCCTGTGGAACATCGACTTCCCGATCAACAAGAAGCTGTGGACGAGCTCCTTCGTGCTCTTCGCCGGTGGCTGGAGTCTGCTTTTGCTGGCGTGTTTCCTGTGGCTGTCTGACCTGCATCCGCCATCGGCGGACGTTAAGGCGCCATCGGCGTGGTGGCGCACTGCATTGCTGGCGCTCGGCACTAATGCCATTGTTGTCTATGTTTTGTCCGAGTTGCTGGCATCGACCTTGTGGTGGATCCCGCTGCACGCGGACATCAGGCTGCAGCCGTGGCTGGAGGCACCGATCCTACGGGCGGTCCCGAACGGCGCGCTGGCCGACTTGACCTATTCTTCGCTCTTCCTGCTGATTTGCTGGCTGCCGGTCTATCTGCTGTACCGACGACGGATTTTCATCAAGATATAGGCCGAACTCGCATTTTGATTGTTCCGGAAACGAGACGACGTTACAGGCGGAGACGGTGCATGAAGCTACACCGGTGCGGGCGGGAATGGCTAATTTTGGGCGCGGCGGTGTTGCTGGCACTCACCGTGGCCCCGACGGCGGGCCGGGCGGCGCCGTTGCGCCAGCAGGCATTCAGTACTGCACCGGCGGCCGATGCGCTGCGGCGCCTGCTCGGCCCGGCCCGTGCAAGCCAATTAGAGCTCGAACCGCTGTTCAAGAATGCGGGCAGGGACAGGTTCGAGGTTTCGACGCGGCACGGCCGGCTGTTGCTCAGCGGTACTACGCCGGCGGTACTGCTCACCGGATTCGGCTGGTACCTTGAGCATGTAGCGCATGGTGACATCTCGCTCGATGGCAGCACCTTTATCAATCTGCCGGCCCGCCTCCCGCTGCCGCCCCGCCCAAAACTGCGTATCGCAAACGTCACGCACCGCTTTGCGCTCAACGACACCAACGAGGGCTACGCGGGCGCATATTTGAGCTGGAGCGCATGGCAGCAGCGCATCGACGTGCTGGCCCTGCACGGCATCAACGAGGTATTGGTCTACGAGGGTCAGGAAGCCGCGTATCAACGGGCATTTCAAGACTTTGGCTATTCGGCGCAGGAGCTGCGTAACTGGATCCCGCAGCCAGCGCACCAGCCGTGGTGGCTACTGCAGAACATTTGCTGCGTTGGCAGTCCGGTTTCGCAACAGCTCATCGACGCGCACGCACGCTTAGGCCGGCAGATCGCCGACCGCCTGCGCGAGCTGGGAATGACGCCGGTGCTGCCCGGTTATTACGGCACTGTGCCGCCAAGTTTCGCCATTCGCAACGCTGGCGCGCGCACCGTGCCGCAGGGCGACTGGGACGGTCTGCCACGTCCAGATTGGTTGGACCCGACCAACGACTTTTTCGCGAAGGTGGCCATCGCCTACTATCAGGCGCAGAGCGCGCTATTTGGCAACTCCTCCATGTACAAAATGGACCTGCTGCATGAGGGCGGCATGGCCGGCGGCGTGGATGTGACGAAGGCGTCGCAGGCAGTGCAGGGGGCGCTGGAGGCGGCGCACCCGGGTGCGATCTGGGCCATCCTCGGCTGGGAACAGAACCCGCTGCCGGCCACACTTGCCGCCGTCGACAGGTCCAGGATGCTGGTGTTGGATGGCATCTCCGATCAGCCCTACGTTATCGACCGGGACAAGGATTTCTTCGGTACCCCATACGCATTCGGTACGATCTGGAACTACGGCGGGCACACCAACATCGGCGCCGGCCTGGCTAACTGGAACCACAAGTTCCATGCCTGGCGCAGGGCGGCCACCACCACCTTGGACGGCATCGCACTGATGCCCGAGGCCATCGACAACAACCCGGCGGCAGTCGCGTTCTTTACCGACATGGCCTGGGAGGACGCTCCGGTCGATCTGCATTCATGGTTCGCCGACTACGCCGCGTCTCGCTACGGCGGTGCCGATTCGCACGCGCAGGCGGCCTGGCGCATCCTCGCCGATACGGTCTACAGCTGGCCGTCCGATGTAGACACCAGGCAGCCGATGGGTCTGTTCTCTGCCCAGCCGAGCCTGACCGCCAGCGCGGCTGCGATGCCGTATGAGCCGGCGCTCTTCGCCCAAGCTCTCGATGAGTTATTGAAGGTGAATCCAAAACTGCGCAACAACACCGCCTATCGCTACGATTTGGTCGACGTGGCGCGGCAGGTAATGGTCAACCGCAGCCGCACGCTGCTGCCGGCCCTTAACGCTGCTTATCAGGCCGGCGAGCTGGGGAACTTCCAGCGCCTGACCGACCAGTGGCAACGCCAACTCACTTTGCTCAACTCGTTATTAGGCACCGACAGCCACTTCCTGTTCGGGGCCTGGCTGCACGACGCGGAATCGCAGGCCAGCAACCCAGTCGAGGCGGCAACGCTGCGCTACGACGTGCGTTCGCTGGTGACTGGCTGGGCGAGTGGTACCAACTTGCAGGACTATGCGTGCCGGGACTGGAACGGCCTGGTTGGTGACTATTACAGCGGCCGCTGGCGCACGCTCTTTGGAAGTTTGGCCATTGCACTGAAAACCGGCACCCGACCGACTCTCATCGACTGGACCAAAGCTGCCGACGACTGGGCTCATGCCGGTGCCAAGTACCCATCGGCGCCACACGGCAACGCATATCTGATCGCAAGCAAGGTCGCACGAATGCCTGCCGGCGACGGAGGCCGGCGGGTGACGTCGCCCTAGCAGCGATGCGATAGCACGAGTGCAAGTTTAGCGGGCCGCCAGCGTAGATAAGGAATCAGATTTGATTGATTCGAGATGTCCCCGTAACGGGACGGAGCCTTACGTTCCAGTGCGTCCCGGCACCACGAACCGGTAGGCTGCGCGCCCTTGGGCAGTACGCCCTGATTCTTATTGTTCCAATTCTTTAAAGATGTTTTATAACTTATTGATTTTGGTGCCCAGGAGAGGGCCCTAAGTTGAGACGGCTTTCCAAATAAAAACAATTACTTAATTACTTCACGATTTACGAGTTACCCGAAAATCTACCCGCGAAGGTCCGCGCGGCAAACATGGTTCAGCGCGTCCCAGGGCGTTGCAACATTAAGTTTATCGCCGCGATGTTGGTCCAGGGCTTCACAGGCCTTCCCAGCCCAGCCCAGCGAGCCCCAGCGCATTCCAGGGTGTCCCAAGCCGTCCCGGGGTTACGCCTACTGCGGTACGTATCCTAAACGATACGTCGGCTTGATTCTGACTGCGGGTCGCTGCCCGTGATGAGGCGTATGCCGGCGCCAAACGTCAGATAGGCCCAGAACCAGTTAATCATTGTTGTCACGCGATTGCGTAAGCCCACCAGGAATCCAACATGAAGGATTCCCCACAGCCACCACGCGGGAGCGCCCCAGAGCCTGAAGCGCCCGAATTCGACGACCGCCGCCTTTCGCCCGATCGTGGCGAGGCTCCCAAGGTGTCGGTAGCGGAACGGTGCCGGCGCCGGACCGCCGTGCAATCGCGACCCAATGACACCTGCGGCGTAGCGACCTCCCTGTTTGGCCGCCGGTGCCAGCCCTGGAACGGGCTGACCGGCCCAGGCCTTTGATAGCGCCGTGTCGCCGATTGCAAATACATTCGGGAGGCCGGCGACACTGAGGTCCGGACCGACGATCAACCGGCCAGCCTGATCCATTTCCGCATTGAGCCATTTCGCTGCAGGTGACGCCATCACGCCGGCTGCCCACAGCACGGTTCGCGACCGAATCGACTTGCCGCTGACGAGCACACCGTCGGCGTCGATGCGTTCCACGCGGCTGCCGATCAGCACCTCTACCCCAAGCCTCTCCAGGGAGCGCTGGGCAATGCCCGACAGTTGCTCGTGAAAGGTGGGCAGCACCCGGGGGGCCGACTGCACTAATATCACGCGCGCCGTGGCCGGGTCGAAGCGCCGGAACTCCTTTTCCATGCCAAAGCGCGCCAGCTCGGCGACGGCTCCGGCCAGCTCTACACCGGTGGGGCCAGCGCCGACGATTAGGAAGGTGAGCAGCGCGTCCCGCTCGGCGGGATCATCCGTGGCTTCGGCCTGCTCGAAAGCGGTTAGTAACCGCCGCCGAATCGCGGTGGCATCCTCAATGCGTTTGAGCCCGGGCGCGTAAGGGCCCCACTGATCCTTACCGAAGTAGCTGTGCGCGGCGCCGGTGGCGAGCACCAGATAGTCGTAGGGGATCTCCTTACCTCCGGCCAGCACCCGCTGGCGGTCGGTATCCACGCCGGTGACGGTGCCGAGGAGCACCTGCGTATTAAAGTTGTCGCGAAACAGTGGGCGGATTGGAGTCGCGATATCGCCAGGAGACAGGGCGGCGGTGGCCACCTGATACAGAAGCGGCTGAAACAGATGGTAGTTGGCCCGGTCGATCAGGGTGACGGAGGCGCGCACTCGCCGCAACGCCCCGGCACAGCTCAAGCCGCCAAATCCCGCCCCGACGATGACAATGCGGGGTAAGCCTTCGAGGGCAAAGGCAGGCTTACCTTGCAGCTCGGGAAATCTCCGTTGCAGTCCCAGGCCTATGACCGCATCGGCCGAGACCGGTCCAGCGCCGAAAATGACCAGCAGAGCGAGCGTCGCAAATAGCAGGATGTTGGCGGACGCCGCCGGCATCATCATGGCGGTGCCCGCGCTCAGCAGCGCGAGTGCAACTGCGACATAGCGAGTCAGCAAACCGGCCAGCAGCATCGCACCGCCAATCAGCAGAAATGGGGCGGGCCAAGTTTGGGCTGTGCCGAGCGGCAGCTCCTGGCGAAAATTTGCGGCCGACAAATCGAAGCCGAATCCTGCCTGCAATGCCGCTACCAGCAGAGTAACCGCCAGCCAGACGCGTAGCACGCAAAGGTAGATCGGGGCAAGCCGCCTGCTCACCCACGACAAGCCCGCGGAAATTCGGGCCGCCTGCGGCAATGCGCTGTCGGCCAGTCCCCGGCGCAAAAAGGAGTCCAAAGACAGTGGCCCGGGACCGTGAAATACGTACCAGCCGAAGACGGCGACTGAAAACAGCTGGCTATCGACCGCGTTGTAATTGAACTGGACCACCAGCGTGAGCATCAGCATTGCCAGCGCGGCGTAACGCGTCAGCAGTCCCGCCGCCAGCAGCAGCGCCCCTAACAGCTCGATCGTGACGCCCGTATAGGCGGCGGTGACTGGATCCATCCAGGCGACCGGGTACACTTCGCGCGCCAGAAACAGCGCGTTCTGCCAATTCGAGAGCTTCAGCAATCCCGAGACGAAGAAACCCTGGGCGAGTCCGATGCGCACGGCCAGATCCAGTAGCGGCCAGGCAAAAGTACGCAGAATGCGAAAAAACTCCGTGTGCGCAGCGACCCAGCGAGAGGACCAGGCAAAGGTCGAGTGCGGCGGAGCAGCTTCGGGGTTCACAATTTAATCTCCATAGCAATACTCGGATCAGCTCGCGAACGGCATCCTGCCGGTATTGAGCCAAGAATGTCCCGGACGCCGAGCTTGGCGCGACCGCCCCGTCCGCTGCAGCTGCTCACGGCGCAGCGCGGGCAAGGCAGTACGAATCGGTGCGCGCAGATCGCACCGGCCGGCCGTATGCACATCAAGGCATATCCTCGATGAGCGCCGCGTGGCCGTCGGGATCGCGCAGGATGAATCCGGCGTGGAATCCCAGTTCTCCGCCCTCGAGTGCCACTAGGCCGCCCGACACGTTCGGCGTGTGTCGGCTGATCGCCGCGGCGAGCACTGCGTCGGCTGTCCGCGAGCGCATGTTCACCTGCCAATACCAGCGGTCATTGGCGTGTGTGTCGGTCGGCGCTGGCCGGCCATCACGTGGCGCGAGGTATTCCAACAGCTCGACTCCCGGGCCGGCCGCGGTACGCAGCGCTGTAATGCGCAAGTGCGCCCCGAACACGTTGTTGAGGTGCTCCTGTTCGGTGCCGTAGTTCTCACTGGCGCCGACGATCTGCAGACCCAGTTCATCCCGGTAATAGGCTAGGCTTGCTTCCGTGTCGGCAACGACGATGGCGGTGTGATCGATGCCGAGGAACAGTGTGCCATCGCGCCGCTGCCATTTCGCCGCGCCCTTACCCGGCGGAAACTGCAGGAGTTCCAGGAAGTTGCCGTCCGGATCGCGGAAGTAGAATGCCTGTATGCCGCCCGCGCCGGGATTCCAATCAGGCAGGCGCTGCGGGCCGCTCGAGGCATACTCTACGTGGTACTGCCGCAGGCGCTCGTAGGCGCGGCCCATGTCGCTGACGATGATGGCGACATGTTGGAACCATCGATCGTTGCTGCGCGAGTCAGCGGGAGTTGCCCGACCGCGCGGCGCGAGAAACTGCATCAGCTCAATGGCCTCATCTCCGAGGCGCAACCGCACCAGGCGCAGACGCATTCCGAACACGCCATACAGGTGCTCGTAGGCATCACCGGCAACTTCCCGCTCGTCCACCTTCGTAAAGCCGAGTACCTCCGTGTAAAAGGTCTGCGCGCGCTCGAGATCGGTCACTGGGATGCCGACAGAATCAATGGCAAAAATGCCTTGGCCCGCCGCGGCGAGTGCCGCCGGCGGGGCTACCAGCATCAACAACAGTATCAGTCGAAAGCGCCTCACGAGGTGCCCTCAGTGTGTGGGGCCGTGTGGCGCTGGCCAGCGGCGATCGAAGCACCCAGGCGCAGACCCCAGGCGTAGATACTGAGCGAGGGATTGACGTGACTGCTGCGCGGCAGCACGCTGCCATCGGCCACGTACAGGCCGCGCATGCCATGCACACGGCCGCCGGCATCGACGACCGAGTCGGCCGGATCGTCGCCGCAGATCAAGGTGCCACACGCGTGGGCGGTGCCCGCCAGTCCGATACGACGAGCGAGTCCAAGCCGGCCGCTGCGGAGTAATGAGCGGCGCAGTGCGCCGGTGAAGGCACGGTGCTCGCGCCTGGCCGCGCTGAGACGCCGCTCATCGTAGTCGAGCACCGGCTCGATAGCGGTTCCGACTTGCCGCTCCGTCACTCGATTGCGCAGATCCGAACCATCCTCGGTCTGCAGAAAGAATCCGTACGCGTGAGCACCGATACTACGGCGCAGCGCGCGCGGAACGAAACCAGGCACCAGGGTCGAGATCAGTTCGCCGTCGAAACCGAGAGGCTGCGCGCTCGAGTGCGGATAGTGCTCATGCCTCAGCAGTCGCGTCTTTCGCAGCAGATCGTCCTGGCGATGGACACCGACGGCGATCAGGGCGGTCAGCAGATGCAGCTTGAGATTGTGCCCGACATGGGCCGCCGCCGGCAACGAGGCGGCGAGCCCGCTGGCGTTCAGATGGCGCCCGAGGAGCCGTGGTGAGTGCAGCGCGCCGGCAGCCAGCAATACGTGTTCGGCGTGAAATTCCTGGCCATCGGCCAGACGCACCCCGCAGATGCGCTCGGGTGTGGCGATGGGCGCGAGCAGTGCGACCACTTCGGCACCCGTCATCAATGTATAAAGTGGGCTGCCCTCGAGCAGCGCAATCAATGAGCAATCGGCCTCGCCCTTGAGGCAGCGCACCGATGCGAAGCCGTCGAAGTGCGCTGCCTCCTCGGGGTGCTGAGTAATCTCGGGCACGAGCGCCAGCGGCAACGCGCTGCTGCACCAGCGGCTGCCGGCACCGGCCATGCGGGATAAGATGCGCGCCAAGCCGGGTTCGGCGGGGAATTCACGTACCCCGAGCAGGCGCTCGGCTTCCTGGTAATAAGGTACCAACTCTTGATAGCCGAACGGCCAGCGCCGGCAGGCGTGCGCCGCGTCGGCCGAAAACTCTTCGGGCGAAAAGCGGGCCAGTGCGGCACCGTACCACTTGGTCTTGCCGCCGACATTGAAATGCTCTTCGGGGCAAAGCCGTGCGCCCCGCCGGTCGCGCCAGATCTCGCGCGCCAGAAACTCGCCCTTGTGTACGACCCGATCGATATCGAGCGTACTGCCATCGACCGGCAGCCGTGGACCTTTCTCGAGCTGCAGAACCCGCAGACCTCCCCTAACCAGGCGATAGGCAGCCGCGGCGCCGCCGGCGCCGGAACCAATTACGATGGCATCGAATGACGCTGCGCCAGTCACGAGAAAAATCGCCGCGCCGGGCCCGATGGCATGGGCTGATAAGAATTCGCAGGCACGTGGCCGCAGTGGATGCAGCGCTCTTGCGGCGTGTGCATCAGCTTGGCGCAGCCGTTGCGGCCGGTACCCCAAAGGTGTAGCTGTGCCGCCACCTGCATGCCGAGCACCGGAGCCAGGCAGTAAATCCACAGCGGTTGCCAGGTCATGGCAAGGGCGGCCGAGGCGAAGCTGCGCGCGGGATTCATGCTCATACCGGACAACGGCGCCTCAAATGTAATGTAGAGCGCGACCAGCACGCCGGCGGCAATGCCGGTGTAGGCCGCCCAGCGCTGGGAGGCGCCGAGGCCAAGCACGGTGACCATCAGCCCGGCAGAGATCGCGACCTCTGCCACGAAGGCGGGCAGCGCGCCGCCGTCGCCGGGCAGTGTCGCAATCCACGATACCGGCGGCGACGTAAACGCGGCTCCCAGCAGTAATCGGACCGCAAGTACGCCAATCATCCCGCCGATGAACTGCGCCAGGATATAGCCGAAGGCATCCCAGCCGTGTATTTTTTTCAGGCGCAGAAAGGCAAGTGTCACGGCCGGATTCATATGGGCGCCGGAGCGCCGCCCCCACGGGGAATAAATCAGCGCGATGGCAGTTAGGCCCATCGCCGTGCCTTCGAGAGCGCGACGGGCCGCGCTGCTGGCAATCGCGCTCCTCAGCCACGAGCCGGGATACTCGAACGCGGTTGTGAGGAGCCCGGCAGATACCATGAACAGAGCAAGGCACAACGCCTCGATTAGATATTCCGGCAGGTGATCGGCGAGCTGCGCCCACGGTATATCGCGCGCGATCACCTCAGCCTCCGGTTTCAAAGCCTGGATAAAGGGTCATACCGCCATCCACAAACAGGCTGATGCCATGCACGTAATCGGCATAGTCCGATGCCAGCCAGACCGCGGCGCGCCCGATCTCGTCGGGCTCGCCAATGCGCTTGTAGGGAATCAGCTTCATCAGCTCCGCGTACGCCTGCGGGGTATCCCAAGCCTCCATGTTGATCGGCGTGCGAATTGCACCCGGGCAGATGGAGTTGACACGAATGCGGTAGGGCGCGACTTCCTGGGCAATGCTTTTCATCATCAGCATCACGCCACCTTTGGAGGCGGCGTAATTGACATGCCCGGCCCAGGGGATGACTTCGTGCACCGAGCTGATGCAGAGAATTTTGCCCGCCGAACAGGAAACGTCGGGGCGGACGCCGCGGCGGCGGAACTCGCGCACTGCAGCGCGCGAGCACAGAAACTGGCCGGTGAGATTTACATTGATAACGCGGTTCCACTGGGTCAGCGTCATTTCGTGAAACGGCGCGTCCTGCTGCATGCCGGCGTTATTGACCAGAATGTCCACGGTACCAAGTTCGTCGATGGCGCGGCTGAACATCGCTTCGACCTGCGCTTCATCGCCGACGTCGGCACGTACAGCGATGGCCTTGGCGCCGCGCGCCGACAGCTCTGCCGCGAGGCTCCGCGCCTTGTCTTCCCCCGAAGCGTAGTTAATAAGTACATCGGCGCCAGCCTCGGCAAGCGCAATGGCGATCGCGCGTCCGATGCCGGAGCTTGCGCCGGTAACGATGGCCTTCTGCCCGAGCAGCAGCTTCTGCGGGGGCACCCGGGGCATGACTGGCGTGGGCAGATGCTGGTAACGTTCGCTTGCATCCATAATAAATTCCTCGGCGTGATATTGGCTTAAAGCTTCCGGCCGGGCTTCTTGGCTCGCCCGACCCCGGCCGGTTGGGTGGAGGGCGGCGGCGTGGGCTCTGCGCGCGCTGCGCCCGGCAGCGTCGCCGTTGGAAGTTGATAGCGTGGCATCAGTAATTTTGCCACCAGGCCGGTCCAGCCAGTCTGGTGCGAGGCGCCAACACCGCGGCCACTGTCGCCGTGGAAGTATTCATAAAAGAGCACGTGATCGCGGAACTGGGGATCCTGCTGCATGCGCGGGTGATGGCTATAGACCGGCCGCTCGCCGTTAGTATCTTGCAGAAAGATTCGGGTCAGGCGCGTAGCAAGCTCGCTGGCGGCCTGTTCGAGTGTGACAAAGGTGCCCGATCCCGTCGGGCATTCGATACGGAATTCGTCACCGTAGTAATGATGAAACTTCTGCAGTGATTCAATCAGCAAAAAGTTCACCGGAAACCAGATCGGGCCGCGCCAGTTGGAATTACCGCCAAACAATCCGGAGTCGGACTCCGCCGGCTGGTAGCGGACGTGCAGATCCATGCCATCGAGGTGATAGCTATAGGGTGTGTGCTCGTGCGCGCGCGAGAGGGCGCGCACCCCGTAAGGGGAGAGAAATTCGGTCTCATCGAGCATTCGCACCAGCAGACGCTTCATGCGGTGGCCGCGCAGCAGTGACAGCAGGCGGCGGTGGCCGCGGCCTTCTTCACTCCAGTGAGATACCAACGCTGCGAGATCCGGTCGATAGTTTAGAAACCATTCCATGCGCCGCTTGAAATCCGGCAGTTTCGCGAGCAGTTCGGGCTCCAGCGTCTCGACCGCAAACAGCGGAATTAGCCCCACCATCGAGCGCACCTTCAAGGGCATCATGGCGCCGTCGGGCAGATGCAGTACGTCGTAAAAGAACTTGTCGGTGTCGTCCCACAGACCGATGCCCTCATCGCCGATATTGCTCATCGCTTCAGCAATGTGCAGAAAGTGCTCAAAGAATTTGGTGGCAATATCCTCGTAGACGTGATTGTGCTGCGCCAGCTCGAGCGCAATGCGCATCAGGTTGAGCGCGTACATCGCCATCCAGCTGGTGCCGTCCGCCTGGTCGATATGTCCCCCGGTCGGCAGTTGCGCGCTGCGGTCAAACACGCCGATGTTGTCCAGTCCCAGAAACCCGCCCTGGAATACATTGCGGCCTTCGGTGTCCTTGCGATTCACCCACCAGGTGAAATTCAGCATCAGCTTGTGCAGGATACGCTCGAGGAATGCCAGGTCGCCCTGGCCGTTATTCTGCTTCCGGTCAATCTGGTATACGCGCCAACTGGCCCAGGCATGCACGGGCGGATTCACATCCCCAAAGGCCCATTCGTAGGCGGGCATCTGGCCATTGGGGTGCATATACCACTCGCGCGTCAGCAGCACGAGCTGCTCCTTGGCGAAGGTGGCATCGAGATGGGCTAGCGGGATGCAGTGAAAGGCCAGGTCCCAGGCCGCGTACCATGGGTACTCCCACTTGTCCGGCATCGAGATGATGTCGGCATTATTCAGATGAAGCCATTCGCGGTTGCGGCCGTGGCGTCGCTCCGCCGGCGGCGCGGGCTGCTGCGGGTCGCCCTGAATCCAGCGCGGCACATCATAATGAAAGAATTGCTTGCTCCAGATCATGCCGGCAAAGGCCTGTCGCTGCACGCGCCGCGCGTCGGGGTTGTCGATGCCCGCTTGCAGGTTGGCATAAAACTCATCGGCTTCATGGATGCGGGTCGAAAAAATGCGCTCGAAGTCCGCGAACGGCCGCTCAAGCTCGCGCGGCGAAAGTCGCAGTTGAATTGTCCGCGAGCCACGTGCCGGGATATCCAGTTCGTACCAGACTGCGGCCTTGGTCCCAGTGCGCGCCGGGTTGACGGCGTGCTCGAGCGCGGCGACCACACGATCGTGAAAGGCGTCCTTCCAGTAGCCAGATCGGGAATGGTTGTCCCAAAGGCGGGCCGGATTTGAGTCGTTGTCGCAGAACAGTATCGTGCGCTTCGCGCCATCGGCGTATAGATAGCGGCCGCCGAGCTTGGGATGATCCACCTGCACGGCGATGTGCTGTGCCATGCGCAGCTGCGGGCGCTCGGTATTGCCGTCCCAGTCCCAGGTATTGCGAAACCACAACTGCGGCAGCAGGTGCAGCGGCGCCGCCTCGGGCCCACGGTTGTGCGCCGTGACGCGCATCAGAATGTCCTGGGGTTCGGCCTGGGCATACTCGATCACTACATCGAAATAGCGATCGTCGCTGAAGGCTTCAGTGTCGATCACTTCGAATTCGGGCGCGCCGATACCGCGGCGGCGGTTCTCCTCCACCAGCTGGGCATAGGGGAATTCACGCTGTGGATACTTGTAGAGCATCTTCAGGTAGCTATGGGAAGGGGTTGCGTCAAGGTAGTAATAAAGTTCCTTGACGTCTTCGCCATGATTGCCTTCGCCGTTCGTCAATCCGAACAGGCGTTCCTTCAGGATCGGATCACGCGTATTCCACATGGCGAGCCCCAGACATAGCTGCTGCTGAGCGTCGGAGAAACCGCCAATGCCGTCCTCGCCCCAGCGGTAAGCGCGACTGCGCGCGTGTTCGTGCGGAAAGTAGTCCCAGGCGTTGCCATGGGCGCTGTAATCTTCGCGCACTGTGCCCCATTGACGCTCGCTTAAGTACGGGCCCCATTCCTTCCAGCCGCCCGCACCCGAACGGTCCTCCTGCAATCGCCGCCCCTCAATAGTCATGTGCCACCCTTCCGGTTTGCCTGCCGTTGTTGTTCCAGAAACACCCAGGCGCGCAGCACCTCGCCGACGCTCCAGGCTTGGGCAAAGCAGCCACGCGCTGTGTGCGGCGCATCGCCATCGAAGATCTCGCTGACCGAGCCGATGCAGGCATCGCTCAAGTGCTCGCCGATCGGTTCCAGAAAGGCTTGCGCCTGGCGCACATCGCCATGCACGCGATAATGGGCCAGCGCAAAAGGCCCAAGCAGCCAGCTCCACACCGTGCCCTGGTGATAGGCACCATCCCGCTGCCGCCCGTCACCTTCGTAGCGGCCGATGTAGGTCGGATCGGTGCTGCTGAGGCTGCGAAGCCCATAACTGGTCAGCAGATCGCGCGCGCAGGCATCGAGAACCGCGCGGGCCTGCCCCGCCGGCAGAGCACTGCAAGGTAGCGACAAGGCGAACAGCTGGTTGGGGCGAATACTGGCGTCAGATCCGGTGCCGCCGTCGACGTCGATGACATCGAATAGGCATTCCCGCTCCGGATTCCAGAAGCGCGCCAAAGCTCGCTCTGGCCTGCTCGAGCAACTCATTGCACAGGCGCGTTGCGGCAGGATCGCCAAAGCGGGTCGGCAAGCCGGGCGGCCACGTGCAGCGCATTGAGCCATAATGCGTTGATCTCGACTGCCTTGCCGGTGCGCGGCGTGACTACCCAGTCGCCGACCTTCGCATCCATCCAGGTCAGTTGCACGCCGGGTTCGCCCGCGGCGAGCAGTCCGTCGCGGGGATCCACGCCGATGCCAAAGCGCGTGCCCCGTTGATGGGCGTCGAACGATGTCAAGCAGCGTCGGCAACAGCTCGGCTGCCAGCTCATCATCGCCGGCCGCGGTGACATGGCAATCGAGCGCGTGGAAGAACCAGAGCGTGGCGTCCGCCGTGTTGTATTCCGGTGCCTCGCCACCGTCCGGGAACCGGTTGGGCAGCATGCCGCGATCCACATGGCGCGCGAAAGTGCGCAGGATCCCGGCGGCGAGCGCATGGCGCTGTAAAGTGGTGGCCAGACCGGGGAGCGCGATCATCGTGTCCCGTCCCCAGTCTGCGAACCAGGGGTAACCAGCGATGACGCTTTGGCCTGGCACCTCGGCGCCGCGGCGTTCAACGAGAAACTGATCGGCAGCGAGGGCCAATTGGCGCACCCAGTCCGGAGCGCTTTCGGCATTTCGGAGCGGCAGCGCAGCGGTCAGTGCCCGACATTGCAGCGAGCTGGCTGCAAGTACTGCCAGGGCAGAAGGAACCTCGTGGCTTTCCGTCGTGGCGCTGACAAACGTATGCGCATGGGGCTCAAGCTCGGTGGTAAACGTCCCCGGTGAATACAGATCCTCCAGACTATCCAGACCGCGGTCGGCTTCCTCGCGATGCCGGAAATTCCAATACCAGTCTGAGGCGGGTACAAAACGACCCTGCTGGATAGCCAGATGCAGCGCCCGCGAACCACTGAAGGCGTGCAGCGTACAGGCGTTTTCGGTGGCCTCGACCTGCCAGGGTTGCGTGCCACGCTGCTGGCTATGGTAGTCGCGGTAGCAACACAGCGGCCGCAGCGTGAGCTTCATGGGTTCAGCGGCGCGCACCAGTTGCAACCCCATGAAACTGGTGTTAGCGCCCTGCGCCATGAAAATCTGTTGTTCAAGCAGCGCATCGCCGATGGCATAGCGCCAGGTGGGAATCCCTTCCCGGAGGTGAAAAGACTCGATATGAATGAAGCCGCGCGGCGCCACCGTCCCGTCGGCGAATTCATTGGCAGCGAGCTCGTAGTTCTGGCCACGATAGATTACCGACAACTCCAGTTTGGCCAGCAGCAGCAGCCGTTCAACCGGCGGCTTAAAACTCGCGATCAGCAAACCGTGATAACGGCGCGTATTGGCACCGGAGACCGTGCCGGAGGCAAAGCCACCCAGCCCGTTCGTGACCAGCCATTCGCGCCGGCTGGCGGTTGGCCACTGACCCGTCACATGCCGACCGAGCACGATCGAAGGTTGCGCGTCTATGCTGACTGCATTCGGCTTCACGTGGGATGCTCCGCCCCGGCGCCTGAACGCTGGGGTTCAATAAGATCGCTCAATTGCTGCATGGGTTCGCTGGTGGGCGCCCCAGGGTTACAGCCAGCGGCAAAGTTGTCCGCTGGTGGCGCTGGCGCTGGACTTACCGAAGCCTGGCACGCTCCAATACGAGGAGGAGCTGGTTGGCACATCCTCGCTGCACCCGGCAACATCGGGAGTCAAATTGTTGGGTTCTACATTTCACAATCGGGGAGCGCGAGCGGTCCGTTTTTTGGCGATTGGGAGTCTAACTATTGCTCTGGCCCCCGTCGTATGCGCCGAGTTGTAATGTGCCAGCATGAATCAGCCAGTGCGTGAGCGCCTCGGTGTCCGCGCGGCGTCCACTGCCGTTGCTGTCTCGGCGTGGAGCGCACTGAGCTACCCGGTGTTTCGTTACCTCCGGATTGCCACTGTCATATCCAATGTGGATAGCTCGATGTACGTTCTGGGGCGCGTCGTATCCGAGTGGCAGCAGGACCCGGATGGTGCGGGAGTTGCGAAAGAGCTTACTCGTTAGTTTGTGAAACCGTAGGTCGCCCGTGCTCAGGGATTGGCAAGGAGGTCCGGCGGGTTTTGAGCTTGCGCACAATGCGGAAACAGAGGCCAGAAACGACGCCGCAAGCAGGCCGAGTCGCCATTATCGACTCATGCATGGCGGCGCCAGTTGAACAATGCAGTGGCCCATTCCACCAGCCTACCGGAAGCTGTGATCGACCGCTCAATGCCAACCTGTTCAGCAAGAACGCTGACCGGGCTTGGCAGCCAGCCGCCTGTCGTCGAGTCGGAAGTCGCGTTTTTTGTCCCCAAGATGTCATATAGCGACACGACCATTGTCAACCCTAGAATGGGAGTGGCCAAGATACACGGGCGGCGACGCGCGTCAGTCCCACTGATTAGCGTTTTTCGGCCAATTGGTACGCTGTACGCGAACTATGCAGAAACGCTGGCCCGTCGGCGCGCGCATGACTACCCAGCGCTCCTTGCGTTCGTCGACCGTGGCACCCAGTCTTTCTAGCCTTGCAACTTCGGCCGGGATATTGTCGGTCTCTATATCGATGTGCACGCGGCTTTCGTGCTCTACGCGCTGGACCTGGACGCTGAGCTCGTCGGGCGGCGTTTCCAGCATGCGGTAATTGCCGCGGGATCCCGGATGATTCATATCAACCGGACGGCCCAGTGTTTTCGCCCAGAAATTCGCGGCGGCGTCGACATCATCGGTATTGCAATCGATCAGCAGACCATTAATGCGCGAGCGATGCATGCAATCCACCACTGAAGACTTGGGGGTTTGGGATATTCCGAGGCCAATTTTCATTGTAGTAACGCTCCATCACCACGTCCATTCGCAGCCCGTCGGTCTGTAACTGTCGTTGATTGAAACTTGCCCAAAAAGAGCCCTAAGCATCACTGTTGAGATCACCTTAGTTGTGCTTTCCTTTGGGGTTCTGGCGTCTTCCGGGTAGTGTCATGGCGTTGCGCCGGCGCGCGTGCGGTGAACTTCAGGTGGACGTGCGGCCGGGCTACAGTCCCGAGACTCTGTATCGACTGCTGCAACTCTACGGCGCCGAAGGCATCCGTGTGTTCCACCGCCGGCTCGAACGCAACTTTCAGCGCGTGCCAGCACCAAGAACTGGTAGGCCGCGCGCCCTCCGGCAGTACGCCCTGATTCCCGCGAAAACTGTTACTTTCCCGCGATTTGGGTCCGCAAGAGTCACGGTGATGACTGGATGTCCGCAGGCGTCGTTGGAGAGTATAGAGTATGACGTTGGGTTAATAGTGAGGAGAATTAGCATGGCTCCTAAGTGGCGTGTAATCGTGGCACTAGGCTTTTTGCTGCCAGCACTCTGCACCTGGGCTGGTGAGACAGAACCGGGCAAGGTCACTGAACAGCAGGTCGAGGGCGATTTGCGGGATGTAAACGGCTTCTGGTCGCAGCAATTTGTCGCGCGTGGCGACAAATATCGAAAGCCGGACGTCACTTTTTTTGACCAAAAAGTAAGCAACGTTTGCAATCTATCCTCGGTATTGACGGGTCCGTTCTATTGCCCGATCAGCCAGCGCCTCTACTTGGACAGCTCGTTCATGGAGCTGCTGTCCAAGCGCGGGCGCAGCGAGGAGAACGTGTTGCGCGGATACGTGGTGGCCCACGAGGTCGCGCATCATGTTCAAGCGATAATCGGAACGACCGCTATGGTAGAACAGGCCCGGTCAACCAGCACTCCGGAACTTGCCAATCGGACGCTCACACGGATGGAGCTTCAAGCTGACTGTTACACCGGTTTGTGGTTGAGGTCTGCCGAAAAGCGCGGTGTGATCAAACTCGGATCGAATCTCGCTGAAGTATTAAGTGATGTGGAAAGTGCTGGCCGCGAACGATTGGCGCACTTGGCTACGGGGGAATTGATGCCAGACCCCCTAAATCAAGGAAGCGCGAGCCAGCGACTTAAGTGGGTTCGACGCGGCTTGGACGGCGGTCACTTTTCGGACTGCGACACCTTCGGGACCGAACCAACAGAAGACAATTGAAGTTGAACAGGGCTGTCTATTTGGCAGCTACGGGAACGGTGATTGCAAAGCGTGTCGGTTCGTGCGGGATCGACGTCGCCCCCCCCCCCCCCCCCCGGGATTACAGTAGCGCCGGGCTTGAGAGTCGTCCCCTACATTCCCGGATCGAATTTGATTGAACTGCCCTACGAAATTCCGATCTGGTAGGTGCGCCCAATGGCGGGGCGGAACAGGGACCGCGCTTACATCATCGCTCAGGTCGGGTTGTACTGGAATCAAGGGCAGAAGAGGGCCCGGCGACGGACAGCGGCCGGAACAGGGAGCGCTTCTTATACTGGTGCGCCTCCATCTTGCGAATGATGTCGGCCAGCAGCCTGTTGGCCGTGGCGATGTAGGGGCCCTTATTCAGCATCACACATTCAGCGCGCATCGCCATGGCTGCATCGGTCACTTCGGCTCGGGTTGGCAGGCCGGAACGCGCGACCGACTCGAGCACCTGCGTCGCCCAGATCACCGGCAAGTGGCAGGCCTCGCCGAACCACAGCAGTTCCTCCTGCATTTCGGCGAGCCGCCCGAACCCTACGTCGACAGCCAGATCGCCACGGGCGATCATAAGTCCCACCGGATGATGTTTCAGTGCTTCGAACAGGATCGATGGCAGATTGCGCATCGCGGTCTGGGTCTCGAGCTTCAGAATCATGCCGAATCCGGGCCTGCCCGCCAAGCGAATGCGCTCGCCCACGCGGTCCACGTCAGCGGCGGAATTCACGAAGGAGACCTCGACGGCGTCGGCGCATTCGAGCGCGAAGCTGAGCGCATGCTCATCCTCGCTGCCCAGTGATTCCAAAACAACGTTGCTGTCTGGAAATGCAATGCCCTTGCCGTTGTGTAGCCGCGCGCTTGCCTTGACGGTCTCTGTCACACGGCACAGCAGGCCGCCGTCTTGGTGTGCTTCGGCCACGGCGACGATGCGGCCGTCATCGAGAATGACCCGCTCACCGACCTGGACCTTAGCCAACACCCCGGGTTCGGGCAGGAAGAGGGAAACTTCATGGGATTCTTCTGAGTGCCCAGTATCACCGACGAAAAAGCGATCCCCTTCCGAAAACACGACCTGGCGCGGGGTATCCGGCACCAATCCGATTACGCCCTGGCCCAACTGCGCCGCCCCGCGTCGCCAGGCGACCGGCAGACCGCCAATCACGTAGAGCGAGTGCCAGCACTCAGCGCTGGCGCCGTGTGGGCTGGCTTCAACGACGGTCAGCGGGAGCTTGCGGCCGCTGGGGTCGGTCAGTTCAAGCGTATCGCCCACCAGCAGATGGGGTAACCACTCGGCCGGCAAGGGGATCTGATTCTTGCCGGTGCACTCGCTAGCCAGTTCGACCAGGGACGCACCGAGTGTCCGGCCCTGTTCGTCCTTGCGCCGCGGGACATGATTGACGCCGCGCTCATGTTGCCGTATCTCGACCCGGAGTTTAGGCCCGGGCAGATCAACCACGATGCGCACCGGAGTGCGCAGCGCAGCCGCGCGTTCCCTGAACTGCTGCGCAATCTGCTGCCATTCGGCCGGCGACTCGTGCGCGCCGTTAATCCGAAGCAAATTTGCACCGGCTTTAATCAGGCCGTCGGCCCACGCTGCTGTCGCGGTGGCAGAATCCGGCGCGGTCACCATGATGTAGACATGGCGATCACCGGGTTTGGGCCCAAACAATGCGCGAGCGTTATTGTGCAACAGCCGCTCGGCAGTCACCGCATCCGGGTAATCACCGTGCGTTGCGGTCACTTTCTGCAGGCCGGCCCCGGATAACCAGGCGCACAGCTGGTTCACCGTATCGTAGACATGCCCCTCACAGCGGCCAAGAGATGACAGGCCGGTCGCCGCCAGTTCGAGTTGCAGCGCGCGCACGTCCTGTTTGCGCAGGCCGATGTAATGCGCCAGATTAAGCGCACTCAGACGGTGCTGGGGCAATGCGGCATTGATATCCGCATGGCGCGCGAGCGCTTCCTGATCGAGAGTCCGCGCCAGCGCGAAGACTCTGTCGTACAGTGAACTGCTGGCAATTGACGGGGAAGAAGTCATGGTCAGGGAATCGTAGCAGGTGACGCGCCACGGATGTCGGCCATTTCGCGTATGAACCCGGTGAACACCGAGCGTATCGCTTGCTCACGCCACAGTGCTGGCGCAGGCCCATTACGACCGGTGTCGGTGACATCGATATAGACGGAAGGATTTGGCTCCAGAACCGCACGGTACCGACTACTGGGCCTAAGCGGGAGAGATAATAAAGCCTTCAGGAGGCAGCATGAAATTCCGGACATTGGCGTGGGGGGACCGCCAACTTCCGCCATTGGATCGCATGGGAATCCAGTAGTGCGACGAGGCGGTTGTTTTCCGCCTGAAGCGCCGCGAGCCGATCCGACTCGGTCACGGCGATTCCCTCTCTTTAGCCAGCTCTTTTACGTACTTGCCATAACTGAACACTCGACCGCGCAGTCGATTCGTGAGTTCTCCGACGATGCTGATGTGTTCCAAATGAGCGAGCGATTTGTTCACCGTGGCCGCTGTGAGCCTGGTGGCCTTGACCAGCGATGCTGCCGTCGCGATGGGCTGACGCTGCAGTGCCTCGTGGACTGCGAGAGCTGAAGGCGCCGCGCGCCCGAGGCGGGCAATTCGATCGCGATCTGCCTTGACGAGCGCCAGCAGCTTGTTCGACGTCGCCACGGCTTGCGTCGCACTCGTCTCGATTCCTTCCGCGAAGAAATCCAGCCAGCGCTCCCAGTCACCGCGCAAGCGCACCTCATTCAGTAATTCGTAGTAAAGCGCCCGGTGCTTCTTAAAGTAGAGGCTCGGATAGAGCATAGGCTCGCGCAGCACGCCATCGGCCACCAGCTGCAGGACGATCAGCAGCCGACCGATACGACCGTTGCCGTCCAGGAACGGGTGGATAATTTCGAACTGCACGTGCGCAAGCGCCGCCTTGAGCAGCGGCGGTACGGGTTCGGGCTCGTCGTTGAGGAAGCGTTCCAGCGGAGCCAGACACTTTGGGACGTCGCCGGCCGGCGGCGGTACAAACACCGCGTTGCCGGGCCGAGTGCCGCCAATCCATACCTGTGTACGTCGCAGCTCACCCGGCGCCTTGGCGTTTCCGCCGCGGTGTGAGAGCAGCACCTTGTGCATTTCGCACAGCAACCGGGTGCACACTGGCAGGCCACCGCGAATTCTTTTCAAGCCCCGCTCCAGCGCTGCCACGCAGCGGCTCACCTCCCGGACGTCTTCCACGGGTACGCCGGGCTCCTCGTCGACCTCGTAAAGTAGTAGATCGGCGAGCGAGGATTGCGTGCCTTCGATCTGCGAGGAAAGCACCGCCTCATTGCGGACAAAGCTGTGGAGCAGCAATGCGGCATTGGGTAGTAGCGCGGTGACGGAATCCAGTCGCCCCAGCGCCACCAGAGCCGCGTCGAACTTGTGTCGCAATGCCGGCGACCATGCCACCGGCGGCTCTGGTGGGAGCGGTGCCGGGACAAAAGCACTGAACGCTTCTCCCGCCGTCGATACGGCAATGTAGTGACCAGGTTGGGTTCGAAGCATGCGGAGTTGCCGAGCCTAAAATAACAGGCGGTCTTATTTTAGGTTAATCATGAAACCTAAATCAAAGACTTTTCTGGAATCATTCGCCCTTTCTCGGCCCCGACCCTCTGAACCTGTTCCAGCAATCCCGCCCCAAGCCACTTCCGCTGTGTCCCACCCCAGCCCACTGAGTTCAATGAGTACCAGCGATCGGTGCGGCCATTTTCCGAATCCCATTGCCGTTGGCTTAGAGGTATGCCGGTGTGTATAATACACACGGTGCAGAGTCGCGAACTGATCAAACTGCTGCAAGCGGATGGCTGGCGATTGCAGTGCACCCGCGGTAGTCACCATCAGTTTGTGCATCGGACCAAGATTGGCACGATCACCGTGCCACATCCTAAGAAGGACTTAGGGAAAGGCCTAGTGCAGGCGATTCGCAAGCAGGCTGGCTTGAAGTGAGGACGTAGATTTATGCGATATCCCATTGCCATCGAAACCGGCAACGCCAAACATGCATTCGGCGTCGTTGTCCCAGATCTGCCAGGCTGTTTCTCGGCGGGTGACACGTTAGACGAGGCGCTTACTAATGCGCGCGAGGCTATTTTACTTCATCTGGAAGGACTTCTGGATGATGGCAAAGCATTCCCTGCAGCAACATCGATTGATCAGCTCCAAAAGAAGCGGAGCTATCGCAACTGGACCTGGGCGGTCGTCGACGTTGACGCCAGCGAACTCGGAGACAAGGCCGCACGGATCAACATCACCTTGCCGCAGCGCGTTCTCCGCGCAGTCGATGCCCATGCCAGGAAGCAGGGTGAGACCCGATCTGGGTTTCTCGCACGTGCTGCGCTGGATGCAATGCGCAAGCCGATCTGAGCCACGACTGGCCACGACGGACGCTGATCAGCCAACGGAGACGGAGATAAGCAAAGCATGCTCGTCACTCAAACGGCGCTGACCTGGCCCGAGACGTCGGTTCCGAACGCCGATGCTTGCTGGTTAATGAGAAGTATCACAGCAGATTGAGCCTGTATAGCAATCCTAAAGATTCTGTTTGTCAAATTCTTGTCCAGACTCATATATGAAGAACTACTACTTTTCAGGCCTAATTTATGAAATGGTGAATTGCCTCGTTGGCGTTATCTTGAAATGAAGTATTTTTCAAATCAGTAAAAAAAGTGCTCTGGTCCACCATGTCCCCTGATAACTTACCCTCTTTACTGGCATAAAAAACGCCGCTTTTATACCGCTCATCCGAAATGGCATCTACAAAGCGTTTTGCACCTACTTCCAGCTTATGCACCATTCCGCCCATCAATGGGAATACAATAGGCATCATCACATACTTCAACATAAACCGCATTGCCGGGGGAAGACTATCTGGCGCCTGAGTTCCTTTTGTATTCCCTGGGCTCACAACAATAAACTTGAGCTTAGGATATTTTCTTGCCATTGATAACGTCCACATGGTTTCTGCATACTTGACATATGCGTATGCTTGCAATGCATTGAACTTATTACCAAAATATGATCCATCAAGAACAGCAGCAAACTCATCTACAGAAGAAGTCCTCATTGAAACTGGTTTTACTCCGAGCATCTTTACTCCTGGAACAGCTTCCGCACTGACTGATAGAACTGTTTTCCTTAAATTGTCCCGTTTAATTAATTCCTCCACTAGAATTACATTACCTAAAATATTCGTAGCAGCTAATTGATTCATACCGGAAGGCGTAGATTTCGCAGCCGTTTTCCCAACTGACTCCACCTGCATTTAAAATTATTGCATCAATAGGTTCCTTTATTTCTTCTACTGCTTTTCTTACAGAATTTGCATCCGTAACATCCCCAATAATAATTTCAAAAATCTTTTTCCCCGTTTTCTCCTCAAGGTCTTTTTTTGCTGCCTCTGCTCTCGCTTGATTTCTGCAAAAAAGAATTACCTTTTTTGTTTCTTTTTTCAATGCTAACTGTCGGGCAGTCTCTTTCCCAAGCCCAGCATTTGCTCCGGTTATTAAGATACTTTCGTTCATATTTTCTATCCTTGGAGGTGGTGCCGGTGACGAGCGCGATCGAATGTTCCATGGGCGTCTCCGTGGTAAAGGGTGAAGGTCGAGTCGTGAGGCCCCGCGAGGCCAGGGCCGGCTTGCTAATTTACGAACTATTCAGTTATATATTGGTGCGATGGCCATTGTCAATGAGTTTTGAACCAAATGATTCAAAATGCCGCTAGGCCGCGGGGTCGACCGCGCAGCTTCGACGAGACGGGGGCGCTGGAAAAGGCGACTCAGGTGTTCTGGTCGAAAGGCTACGACGGAGTGACGATTGACGATCTCGTCGCCGGGATGGGTGTGGGACGGCCGAGCCTGTATGCCGTCTTTGGGGACAAGCGGGCGATATTCTTGCGCGTCCTTAGGGCGTACGCAGAACGGAAGGGCGCATCAGCCGCGAAGGCACTCCTCTCGCCACAGGGTCTTCGCGACTCGATCGCGGGCTTTCTGAGGTACGCCGTCGAAAGTGCGACCGAGAAAGGGTCCGCCCGGGGCTGCCTTATGGTGTGCGTCGCGCCGCTTGTGAACGACGCTGAGGTTCAGCGGTTCCTGCAGAGCACGGTCGCGGGCGGCGCGGCGCTGGTGGAGCGCCGTTTCCGGGACGGGATCTGTGCGGGAGACATCCCGCCTGATTTTCCGGTAGCCGTGCGCGCGATCCAAGTCACGGATTTTGCTCGTGGCCTGACCATGCGTGCGCGGATAGGCACGCCGCGCAAGACGCTCCTCAAAGATGCTGAGGAAGCGGCCGACTTGGTGCTCCTGCCGCGGCCCGCCTGACGGGTTATACCCAGTTCGCTGCACAGATCGCCCACCTTCGTAACAATTGGTTGGTTCAGGCCGTCCCAGGGCGTCCCACCACAGCCCATCGGTCGCAACACGTCCACTCAAGCCGGCAGCGTGCTGCCGCCGGACATCAAGCTCCAAATTGCCTCGTACTCGTTGGCTCTGGTTAGGAATCGTGAGCTGGCCTCGGTGTTTAGGCTCTTTTGCTTGTGGTAGTATTCAGTCATACTGGTATTGGGAGGACTAAGGATATGGCACGTTCAAACGTCAATCGTGCGGTAAAGAAGGCGATCTCCCTTCCACCGGATTTGGCCAAATTTGCCTCAACGACGGCTCGGGAAGAGGGCAAGAGCCTAAGTGCGGTCGTACAAGATGCAATGCGGGCCTACCGGCTTTCGCGGCTACGGGAAGAATATGGCGCGGTCCAGACCTACTGGTCGAAGCGCGCCAAGGATCGGGGCATCCTGAATGACAAGGATCTGGCTCGATATCTGGATTCCAAGGGCTGACGCGCTTTGCAATGCGGGTCGTCTTTGACAGCAATATTCTGATTTCAGCCTTGACGCTACCCGGCGGACAGGGAGTTCGTGCACTGACAGCGGTTCTGGCCGGCGACGTGACGTTGATCCTATGCAAACCCATTCTGGGCGAAGTGTTGCGAATTCTAGGAGCCAAGTTCTCCCGAGACGCCGAAGAACTCGCCCGGGTCGCCGTGTTTTTGGGCGACTTAGCAGAGTGGGTCGAGCCCAAAGCGACGATTTTTTTGCTTAAAGACGAGCCAGACAATCGGATTCTGGAATGCGCACACGCGGCGGGGGCCGCGCTTATTGTGACTGGTGATCGGGCGATGTTGGGCCTTGGGCGGTTTGAACACAGTGAAATAATTTCTTTGCGATCGTTTTTGGAGTGGATTTCAAACAAACAACGATGACAATTATCGGCCAATCGCGAAGCGTGAACTTTTCCTAGAATGGCCTTGGGCTCAACCAGTCGACGCAACCCTTGCGCGAACGTTTGGTCTTGACCCACTGCCGCTGGTCACGAGTGACGCCTTCAGCGGTTGTCAGTTTGTTGAAGTGACTAACGACGCAAACCGATTATCGACAGGGATGGCCAAATACTATTGGCTTGTACGCTAGCGCGTGGCAATGAATACGCTGCTGGCGCTACTTCGTCTTGTCGTTCGGATCTGCTCGGCCGACCGCGGCTGCGTCGAGCGCCTCTAACAGTCTCCAGCGCGCAATGCCGAACCCCCGCGGATCGCGCGTGGCGGCGTTGATTGCAATGACCACGTCGTCTCTGGGATAAATGGTGACCGACTGGCCATAGGCGCCCACGGCTTCATAACCGCCGTCCTGGCGGACCCACCAGAACCAGCCATAACCGGAGCCGCGGTCTGTGGCGGGCCAAACGGGCGTGCTCGCTTCATCGATCCAACCAGCCGGCAGCACGGCGCCCGCAGGTCCTGCATTGCCCTTCGCGATGAACAGGCCAAAACGCGCGTAATCCCGCAGGGTCGCCGAGAAGCAGCAACCGCCGCGTTCGATTCCCACCTTGCTCAGCACCCAGTTCGCATCAGCCTCCATGCCCGCGGGCCGCCAGATCTTCTCCGAGAGGTATTCAGAGACTGTCCGCCCTTTGAGCACGCGGGAGAGAGCGATGCCGACCAGGTCCGCGTTGATATTCTGATACTCCTCAACGGTGCCTGGCGGATGCGCTCGCGTGAGTTTCATAGCGTAGCTGACGATCGGCGGGCGGCCATCGATGATCTCGCCACCGTCGGTCAAGGCGAGATCCGAGGTCGGGTCCCTGGTGTTTTCGTTAAACCTGAGGCCAGAGCTCATGCTCATCAGGTGGCGCAGGGTAACGCCGTCGAACGCGGGTACGGACTTGAGTTCGAGGATGTAGCGGGTGATGGGATCGTCAACCGAGCCGATCAACCCGTCCCTGATGGCCGCGCCGATCAGCGTCGAGGTGATCGACTTGGCGGCCGACGCAGAGAACCAGCAGTCTTGCGCCGTGCGGTGATGGGCGTAACGCTCAAGAACGATACGGCCATGGTGCAGGGCTATGACGCCCGTGACGCGATACTCGTCCATCAGTTGATCGACCGTGAGCCTTCGGCCCTCAAGTGGCACGATCGGATCGATGGGCTCGCCGTTGGGCAGATCCAGCACTGAGGAGCCGTGCGGTACGGTGCGAACCGGGAACAGCTGATCGAGATGCTTAAAGTTCGTGATGGTCTGGTCAGGCGTCCAGCCGAGCATGATCCCAATTGCGTCCTTTGGCGCGTCAGGCGAGACGCCGATGGCTTGCGGTCCTTTAATCTGCTCCTGATGCGTCGCCGACGTGCAGCCTGTGAGGGCAACCAGTGTAACAAGGGCTTGTACGAAACGTATCATGGCTGAATTACTGCGATCACAACGACCCATCGGCCTCGGGTGACGTCACCCCGATTTTTCGTAGTCATTTAGAACTAGAGTAAGGTGCTTCCCGAGTCCTTGTACGGCAAGGAGTGGAAGCGATGAAGAAGACCAAGTTCACCGAGGAGCAGATCCTGTTCGCCCTGAAGCAGGGCGAGGCCGGCCAGCCGATCGCGGATGTGTGCCGGCAGATGGGGATCAGCGAGGCGACCTATTACGTCTGGAAGAAGCGGTTCGCGAGCATGGGGATCCTGGAGGTGCGAGAGCTACGGCAACTGCGCGATGAGAACGCGCGGCTCAAGCGCCTGGTGGCCGATCTGACACTCGATCGGCACGTCCTGCAGGAAGTCATTAAAAAAAAGATCTAGCAACGCCCAGACGTAAGGATATCGCGCGATGGATACGAGATTGCTTTCAGCTGAGCATACGACGCTCCTGTGCGTTGAGCTGCCTGCGCAACGCCACCTGGTACTATCGCTCGCAGGCCCGCGACAGCAGCGTGCTGCGCCAGCGGCTGCGCGAGCTCGCCACCGCCCGCCCTCGGTTCGGCTACGAGCGTCTGCACATCCTCTTGACTCGAGAGGGCTGGCAGGTGGGCCGCAAGCGCGTACACCGGCTGTACAAGTTGGAGGGGCTCCAGGTGCGTATGAGAGTGCGTCGTCGCAAGCGCATCAGCCTGCATCGGGGACCCGCGCCGACGGCCACCGGCGGCGGGCAGTACTGGGCCATGGATTTTGTGCATGACCAGCTATCAAACGGCAGGAAGTTTCGCGTGCTGACGGTGATCGACAAGTGGCATCGGCAATGCGTTGCCCTGGAGGCGGACTTTGCGCTGACCGGTCAAAGCGTCGTTGATGCGATGAACAAGGTTGCCCAGAGTCGCCAGTTGCCCTACGCGATAACTGTCGATCACGGAACGGAATTTACCTCAAAGGTACTCGATGAGTGGTGTTACCTGCGCGGTGTGAAGCTCGACTTCATCCGGCCAGGTAAGCCGACGGAGAACGCGTTCATCGAATCGTTTAATGGCCGACTGCGTGACGAGTGTCTAAACGTGAATGAGTTTGCTACGCTGGATCAGGCGCGGGAGATTTTGGGAACGTGGAAGCACGACTACGATCACCACCGGCCCCACGGCTCACTTGGTCGACTGACCCCGAATGAGTTTGAGATGAAAGGTCAGAATTTCGGCTCAGGAGCATCGAAACTCCAGTTGTAAATGCTACGAAAAAGGGACCGACCTCATCGGGCAGACGGCTACAGACCTAATCGCTACTGAGCGCGGGGGACGTCGCATTCAATTTTAAAAATTCCTCCGCTCAGTTTGCGGATCTGACCAAACACCAGAATTCTAAGTTCCGTCGTTAGTAGCAAATGTCGCCTCGGTGCCAAGTACGTCCAGCATGCGGAAGGTGATTTCGGCAGGCGAATTTCGCCAATTAGCCGACAGCCGCCCGTCGACTAGGGAAAAGTCTGGTTCCTGGATCAAAGTCATCGCTGATGGAAACACGACCATTTTCAACCCCGGAACGGGAAGGATTCGGACCGCCCGGAATGCGTGGGGCGGCGCCTCTCGGCTCCAATAGAGAGCGCGGTGTTGGAAACGAGTATCTTGGCCATTGCTGGCCGTAATTGGGCGGGTTTTGGCATTGTTAGAGTGATCGGAAGGTCGACGGCTGTGGCCTCTTGACCGTGCACTTCCATACGGTTCCAATGTCTTTGCCCAGCGGCAAACAGGCCGCCCGACAATCACTTGTGGATTCGAAATACGGGGGATACGAATATAACGCTGCGGTTCGGTCCGTCGCTGAGGGTTCGCAAACGGCGTAGTCTTCGAGTTTCCAAGGGCTTGGTCACCGAATCACGGTGACACTACATGCGTCGCTCAAACTAACGGGGGTCCGAGTGAATCGGCATTTCTATATTGGCTCATTGCTGCTGGCCATTATTACTATGACCGGATGTGTCACCGGCTATGATGCCCCTACGACTTCCGAAACCGCCACGTTAACCGTGTGTAGTCGCCGCAGCGGGGGCGGCGGCAATCCTAGCGAGTTGCCGTCCTGGTGCGAGCCAGCATTAGAGCGCCGTCTTCAAATGGGCTAATGCCTAAGTCGCCACAAATGCTCTGCTGCTTCCTGGCGGGAGAAGGCTAAGTCACCACGTCCTGCACAATGGCGTCGGCCATATGAATCCGGAGTTTGCCAAGAGGGTCGCGAAGCTCTCGCTGGAACGTTGCGAAAATCTAACCGATTTACGCGGACCGTAGCCGATGCCACCAACAATTTACGAGAAGCGCCTCCTGCTGCACGTCTACATACTCGGTTGGAGCATTAGGCTCACCCATGGATCCAAATCCAAGCATCGGCACTTGGTCGCACTTGCTACTCGTCCTGAATTCTGCTCGCCTCACGATCTTGGAATTTACTGTGCTCCGCCGAGGCTTGCCGGATGGTTTGAAGCGCACCCGCTCAGCAATTATTGAGGGCCGCGCCTAGTATTCAAAGGAGTACCGCATGGAAATTGCCCTTTCGCCACTTGAATTCGCGCGCCGTGCCAAACGCCTCTACGGTGCCCGAGAAGCTGTAGTCGACGGCGATCGACGCTGGACATACGCCGAGTTCTTCGATCGATGCGACCGGTGGTCGGCGGCGCTGCAAGCCATGGGGATACGACGGGGCGACCGGGTCGCCTACATCGCGCCCAATACCCACGCGCAACTCGAATCCTACTACGCGATTCCTCAGATCGGCGCCGTTCTCGTTCCGATCAACTATCGGCTCAGGCCGGACGATTTTGTATACCTGATTAACCACAGCGGCGCGCGTGTGGTGTGCGCTCACTCCGACTTCCTCGAAGGGCTCGACGGCGCGCGCAGCCAGCTGACCGGGGTCGAAAATTTCATAGCACTCGAGCTGGGGCGTCGCCCGGGCTGGCGGATTACGAATCGATCCTTGCGCGCGCCGCACCGGCGTTCGAGCGGCCCGAACATCCGGAAGGCGACCTGCTGACGATCAATTACACCAGCGGAACGACCGTCCCGACCCAAGGGCGTCATGATCACGCACCGCAATGCATACATGAATTCCGTCGGCACGCTGATCCATCACCACATGACCTGTGCGGATCGGTATCTGTGGACCTTGCCGATGTTTCATGCAATGGCTGGACATTCGTGTGGACGGTGACGGCCGTGGGAGGCACTCACATTTGCCTTCGCAAGGTGGAGCCCGGTGCAGATCTTCGAGCGCGTCGCGGCAGGAGTCGCGTGCACGATGCTGTGCGCGGCGCCGACCGTGCTGATCGGCTCGGCCAACGCGACCGCGGAACTGCGCAAGCGGGGTTCCGCGCGGGGTTCGCGTGGTGACAGCCGGGGCGCCGCCGGCGGCAGCGACGATCGAGCGGCGTGGAAGGCGAATTGGGATGGGAGATAACCCATGTCTACGGGCTGACGGAGACCTCTCCGTTCATCACCGATATGCGAGGCACGACCTGAGATTGCGTCGCGCTCCGCAGCCGAACGCGCCGAGATCAAGGCGCGCCAGGGAGTCGAGTTGGTTACATCCGGCGAGGTGCGCGTCGTGGATGATTCAGGCGCGAGGTGCCGCGCGACGGTTCCACGTCGGGAGAGATCGTCGTTCGCGGCAACGTCGTGATGAAAGGCTATTTCAACGACCCGGAAGCCACTGCCCGCAGCATTCGCGACGGATGGTTCCATTCCGGAGACGCGGCCGTCGTGCACCCGGACGGCTATCTGGAAATCCGCGATCGATTGAAGGACGTGATCATCAGCGGCGGTGAGAACATTTCAAGCATCGAAGTCGAGGGAGTATTGCTGCAGCACCCGGCCATTCAAGAAGCCGCGATCGTCGGTGTGCCAGATGAAAAGTGGGGCGAAACACCGCATGCGTTCGTCGTTCTACGGGCCGGATGTTCCGCGACGGAGGCGGAAATTCGAGAGTTTGCGCGAGGGCATATGGCCCACTTCAAATGTCCGAAGGCCGTGCTGTTCGTGACGGAATTGCCGAAGACTGCCACCGGCAAGGTCCAGAAATACGTGCTGAGGGGAATGCGCCCGGGAATCGCGCGCCAATAGCTGGAGCCCTGATTCGCCGAATCGCCCCGATGACGATGACAGAAGGGTTTTGATGCATCTGCGGACAACAGTCCACGCTCCGCCGCTGTGAACCGCCCCGGCTTCTCCGGAGACTCCATACAATTGCCCGTTTAGTTCAGTTCAGGGCCTTTTCCGGCTTCCGGTAACGTCATTTCGGGAGTCATATTGTTTAGTTCTATAACATAAGGACGGGTAGGCGCGTAAGCGGGTGGTCACGGCCTTCTTGACGGGATGATCAGGCGGCAAGCGAGAGCGGTGCAAGTGCGGCCGCATAGCGAGCGCGTTAGTTGCTCTCGTTTGGTTGAGCGTGACGGACAAATACCCTCGTGTCTGAACGGGTCACGGGGTTTCCAGGAATGCTAGAAGCGGCCGATAATCTCCTGCGTCGGCCGCTTGCAACGCGGCAATGTAGCGCGCTCGAAGCTGGGTGGGAGTGATTAATGAACCGCGACCCCATTCAAAGCGCTGACCGGCAACGTCTGTTAGGAGCAAATCCGCCATAAGACGGGCGTGGCGTCCATTGCCGTTCGGAAACACATGGACGGCCACGAGTCGGTGATGGTAACGGGCTGCAATTTCAGCGGGTGGATACGCACGGTGCTCAATCTGAGCGCGAACGTCGCCAAGCATTTGGCGCAGTTGCTCGGGAATCTGGAACCAGGTGACGCCTAAATTCTTGTCCGTGCGGCGCGGCTTTCCCGCCCACCGCCAAGTCTGATTGAACATTCGGCGGTGTACGGTGTGAATGAAGCGCTCATCTAATGGATCTCCCCGGCGGCGAGCGAAGAGCCATTCGGTGGCCTCAAGGATATTGGCTTCTTCGTACTCGTTAAGCTCGCGCTGCACGGTCAGGTGTCCGGGAATAAGTCCTGCTGCCTCGTCCAAATCGATGGGCGTCGCCCCTGGCGCATACTCAAACCTCATTGCCAAAGGCGCGAGCGCTTGCCTTCGAGGAGTTTTCTTCGCAACTGTGCAATCTGGCGCTTCAAGTATTCGTGGCCGGTAGACTGATTTTCCAGCGCCATCGAATGGCTCACGCGCGCGACCTCATCGTGCGCGATGCGGTCCGCCCGCTCGTGCACGACTTCCCTCAGAGGGCGCTTGGGCACGAGGGCGTAGACCACCTCGCAATCGAGAGCTGCGGCGTAGCGCTGCAACGTCGCGAAGGTGATATCGCCTTTGGCTTCAGTGCGCTCAGCATCTGCAACCGCAGCCTGAGTAACACCCACGGACTTCGCCACTTGACGCGTGGTCATCCCCAACGCTTGTCGTACAGCACGCAGCCAGCCCCCGCTCGGCCGTGAGCGCGGCAGAGAGCGCCAGGGACGAAGTGTCTTATCGAGCTGCTGCAGGGCCAATGAGTGGAGCATGGTGTAACCGAGTAGGTAAGACTTTACAAGAAAATCCTATATGAGTAGGTATAACTTGTCAACATGGCGAGAGCTTCGCGATTTGGCCTGTCAACGGAGCGGGGGGCAATTTGATTATCTTAATAAAAACAATCGCTTGAATTGGATGGTTCAGGACGTCCCAGGGTGTCCCACCCCAGCCCATTGGCTGCCGACGATACGAGGCCATCATCGACGACTTGGCTTTTGCGGCTTCTCGATTAGCCGCCCAGTGAGAAATTTATGCAGGACACTAGCACTTGGCAGCGCCGGAGGCGGACCTCCTCTTTCCGCAGAGCAAAGTGGGCCCAGCAAAGTGAGCCAAGTTGAATTTTGGGGTCTCGTTGTATTACAATGTAATACATGGGTACGATCACGTTGCGTGTTCCTGACGATCTGGACGTGGCGCTGGAGCGGCAAAGTCATGCGGCCGGCGTATCGAAGAGCGACTTGGCCCGCGAAGCGCTGCGGCGATTCTTGGCCGTGTCGGAGTTCCAACGTCTGCGTAGCAGGTTGGTAAAGCGGGCCCAGGCACAGGGTGTGCACACGGATGACGACGTATTTCGTGTGCTCGATCGGCCGTGAAGGTGACGCTGGATTCCTCAGTGCTGATCGCTGCGGCGATCAGCCGTGCAGGCGTTTGCGCTGAGCTACTTGAGGATCTATTGACTCATCATGAGTTGGTGATCTCCCGATTTATCGTTGAAGAGTTGACGAGAAAGCTCCGGGATAAGTTTGGATTTCCGGATAATGACATCCGGCAGCTGCGACGCTTCTTGGCAAATGCGGCAACGAATGTAGTGCCCGTTGACCTTCCGGCTGACACGTGTCGAGACCCGACAGATGTCCCCGATATTGGGTACGGCGGTAGCCGGCATGGTCGACCTCTTGATCACCGTCGATAAGGACCTGTTGGCCATGAGAAGCTTCGGCAGTATCGTCATCATTAAACCCGGTAAATTCTGGGAGCGCACGACAACCTGACTATGCCGAGTCCTCATCTTTATCGACACTGGTGAATCTCCAGCGCCGAACCGTCCGAGAAATGGGGCAGCGTCAGGGCAAGTCCAATACTAGCCCGGAGCTGTCATGCGTACTGGGGCAAGTCCAGACTGCCACTACACCAGTACGCAGGAATTGAACAATGAGCAGTACGACCGAAACGGAATTCAACTACGCGGTAGACGACAAGCACTATCGCGGCCGTATCCTTAGACTTACGGATTTGGAACCGAAGGCCGCTGTCGTACTGCTGCCCGATTGGCGCGGACAAAGCCCGTTGGCCCGCGATCACGCCAGACATCTCGTGGCGTTGGGTTGCGTAACCGTGATCGCTGACTTGTATGGAGATGGTTTCAGCCCGGACAGCCCGGATCAGGTCGGGCCAATGGTGAAGAATCTCATTGATCATCGCGAGCAAGGGGTCGCTGCGCTAGCCGCATGTGTGGCACGACTGCGGCAAGAGGTTTCTACCAGCACACCCATTCTGTGCTTGGGCTACAGCGCCGGAGGGATGGTGGTGTTGGACTATGGGCGTAGCGGTGCCGATATCGCCGGAATTATCCTGTGTTCGGCTCTGCTAAAGACTGCGGCGGCGGGAATGGCAACCAGTATCCGTCCGCCGGTTTTGATCCTGCAAGGCACCCAGGATCAAGTATCACCCATGGAAACGATTGCTGCGGTCATTGCAGAAATGGATAGCGCAGGCAACAATGTTCGTTTTGAACTCTACACCCAGACACATCACGCATTCGACAATCCGGATGCCGGCAGCGATCCAAATGCTCGCCTCGTTTATTCACCAACCTCTGCGCGATGTGCAAAGGCCGCAATTGCATCATTTGTGACCGAAGTAATTGAGAGTTAGTGAAAAACTCAAATTTAGTTCAGTTCAGGGTCCTTTAGGCCTCCCGAAGGCGTCATATCGGGGGTCATATTGTTGAGTTCTATAACGTTAAGGACGGGGTCGGCGTGATTGCCACTTTCAAACCAAGCACTGGACTACCACGACGAATTTAACGCCGGCACAATAAAATCATATGGTCCTATCGAGACACGTTCGTGTGACCGTTTTAGTGGCGGCAGCCATCGGTGCCGGCTGTCATCCATATTTAAATAGGCTGCTCAGCAGAGCAGTTGCGGCAAACTCTGTAACGGAAGTGAAGAGACTTCTGGCAGAGGGGGCCGATCCCAATTACCAGAGCGGTGATGGGCAATCCTTATTGGCAGTCGCGGTGTACAAGGGAGAATACGTAATTGCAGAAGAGCTGGTAGATAGAGGCGCAAATATAAAAATCAAGATTGACGGTTTCGACCCTCTTGCACTCATATCAACCGTTCCGCAATGCCGGCCCTCGCTGGTGCGTGCGTTTATCAAAGCCGGTGCGGATCCAAGCTCCCCCGGTGAGATTAACCCACCGCTTTACGGCGCGCTGCTGGTCGGCGCCAACCAGTGCGCGAGCGAGTTGATTGAATTGGGCGCAAAAATCGATCCACCGCATATAGCCGGATTGACGATGCTTCACGCGGCCGCGTCGGGCGCGTCCCCCGAACTTGTATTGATGCTGATAAACCGAGGCTTGGATGTGAACGCACGAGCAAAAAAAGGATTTACGCCGCTTATGGGGGCCGCGGGGCGACACGATAATGACGACCAGGTGGACAACGTCATTCAAGTGTTACTTGATCACGGCGCTGACCCGTGCGCGAAGATGGATACGGGGGTTACGGCGACGGCCGCCGCATTGCGAGCCAACAAGGAGGAGCGGGCGACGCGGCTTGCAGCTGCCTGCAAAAGCTGGAACGTGGCAAGACCGAAGGCGTAGGTTTAGAAGCGAAATTTGTGATCCCAGCGGCATGCTCGCGTTTGAGTGCGTCTGAGCACTAAGAACTGGTAGGCTGCGCGCCTTTGGGTAGTTCGCCCATTTTTCTTATTAATCTAACACTTTAAAAATATATTGTAACTTATTGATTTTAGTGCCCAGGAGAGGACCCTAAATTGAGGCTGTTTTTCAAATTAAAACAACATCTTAATCGATTCGCGATTTGAGAGTTACCCGCAAATCTACCCACAAAGCTCCGCGCTGCAAACATGGTTCAGCAAGGCCCAGGGCGTTGCAACATTAAATTTTTCGCCATCGTCGTTGGTGCAGGGCGTCCCAGGCCGTCCCACCACAGCCCAGCGGGGTTCAGCGCATCCCAGGGCGTCCCAGGCCGTCCCAAATTTCTGTGTTTTAACGCGAAGTGCTCAGATTCGCGGTGAAATTTCACATTTCGGCGCTAATTGATTGGTGCAGGCCGTCCCAGGGCGTCCCACCGCAGCCCAGGCTAGAATTGGTTGAAGAGTGGAATTCCGCGAACGCGGCGCGTCTCGCCAACGTGCTCATTGGCTGATCATCTACAATTCGGACATGGCTAGCGCGTCTACTCAGGCCCCCAAGTGTATCGTAATCGCCGGGCCGAACGGTGCCGGCAAGACCACCTTCGCGCGGGAATTCTTGCAGCCCGATCGAGGCATAGTGCATTTCGTAAACGTGGATTTGATTGCCGCAGGCTTGTCGCCGCTGCGGCCGGCGCTGGCGGCGCGGGCGGCGGGTCGGTTGGTCCTGGCCGAACTAGATCGGCTGACAAGGGATCGTCTGGACTTTGCCTTTGAGAGCACTCTGAGCGGCGTGAGTTATGTTGATTGGCTGCGGCAGTGGACGCAGGCCGGTTATCGCATCGAGATTGTCTTTCTGCAGTTGAGTTCGCCGGCGTCTGGCTCTGAAGCGCATTGCTTCCCGCGTCGCGCAAGGAGGCCATGACGTGCCACGTGCGGACGTACTGCGGCGATTTGCACGCGGACTCGTAAATTTCAGGACTCGGTATCAGCCTCTGGCGGATAGCTGGGCGTTGTATGACAATTCGGGTGCGTCACCGGTCTTATTGGCGAAGGGCCCATGAAGAAGGTTAGACATTCCAAGATGGCGCCTCTTGCAACCGCTGCGGGCCGGGCGCTCCGTCGCGCTGCCAAGACTGCCCGCAAAACGGCAAAGATGTATGGCACACCAATTTACATAGAAAAGAATGGGAGAATCATCGCGGAAAAGCCCTGATCGGCCCTCAGCCGATTATTTTGCCTCGCTACATCGCCGCGGGAATTCGCGAGGCTTTCGATCAGCAAACCAGGTCGCAGACTCACATACCTAGTAGGACTGAAAATGGGGACCTCTCAAATCAACCGCGGACTCTAATCCGGAACGGGACTAAATCGGGTGTCAGGTCGATTGGAGAAAAATTGATCGTCCCTGGATCAGGTTTACTGGGACCAGCGCTTAGGCCGGTCGTCTCACCGCCCTTGGGTTGCTCTATTACAAACTCATGCCCGATCCAAATTTACTAAAGGATCTTTTAGTTCGGTTCAGGGCCATTTCCGGCTCCCGAAAGCGTCATATCGGGAGTCATATTGTTGAGTTCTATAACGTATAGGGCGGGTGGCGCAAGCCGCCCGCCTTTTTCGTTTGGGAGATCAGCGATGAGGAGATGGGACCGACTGGTGGATGGTACGTCGAGGAGTGCCGCGCGCGCGGGATCGGCGAGGCGACGATTAGCGCACACGGGTGCACGTCTGCGGCCGTGGGGAACGTGGCTCAAGAGCCGGCGACCGCGCCCGATCGCTCGAGCGATCGATGCCGAGCTGCATCATGCGCTATCTGGCAAGCTGCTCGAGCTTTCGAGCGAAGGCGACGGTGTATGGAACGCTCTCGACGATGCGCTGCTTTGGCGATTATCTCGAAGCGCAGGGGTGTGGACGGCAGAACCCGCTGCGTTGGATGAAGGGGCCGAAGGTACGACCCTACAGCCGGTCTGCCGCGGCGGATCGAGCGCGCACATATGGAGGCGCTGTGGCGCGCGGCAGCGCGATGCAGGGCGAGTACAGCCGGCGGCTCTGGGTGACAGTGCTCGCGCTGCTCTATGGCACGGGATTGCGGCGCGGGGAGCTCGAGCGGCTCGACATTGAGGCCTTCGACCGCGCGCAGGCGACGCTCGCGATCGATGGGCGCAAGAGCGGCCAGCGAGCGATGCGTGCCGGTGCCGCAGATGGTGCTATCGTTGCCTCGAGGGGTATCTCCCGGCGCGGCACAACCAGCTCGAGCGCATCGGGCAGCTCGGCGCGCAGGCATTCTCGTGAGCCGCGCGGGGCGATCGCCTGACGGGCCAGGCGATCAGCAACGGGTGCACGCACTCGCGCGCCGTGCCGGCGTGCCGCTCTGAGCCTGCACCAGTTTCGCCACAGCTGCGCCTCGGATCTGCTGGAGGCCGGCGTTCACTCGCCGAGGTGCAGCGCATTCTCGGCCACGCCGGGGATCGCCACGACGGTGCGTTACATGCACATCGCTGATCCCGCAACGTCGTGCTGCGATGCCGGCCACCCGATCAATGACTGTCTAGCAACGGGGAGGCAGGCCGCATGAACACGCTCGACCCGTTGATCGAAGGCTACTTGAGCTACCTCGATAGTCAGGTCGCAAGGCGCCTCGCACCATCATGGACGTGCGCTGTACGCTGCGCCGGGCGATGGCGGGCCTGGAGCAGATCGCCCCGGTGTGGATCTATGGCGCCTGACCCTCGAGGACTATCTGCACTGGCTCGAAGTGGAGCGCCAGCAGGGCAGGACCGAGAGTTGCCTGGCAAAGTACCTGAGCCATTTGCGCGGTTTGCTCGAGTACGCCTGGCGCAGCGGCCGCAGCGAGCGCAACGTACTCGATGGATTGAGCCTGCAGCACACCATTCGTCGCACCGCGCCGAAGCACCTGACGCTCGAGGAGGCCGAGCGGCTCGTGCATGCCACCACTGCCGCAGGGCCCACCGCTCGGCGTGATCGGCTGATCATCCTGCTGTTGTACGGTTGCGGTCTGCGGACCAACGAGCTGTGCGCCTGGACGTGGCAGACATCGTCCGCGAGCGTCAGGAACTCGTGGTCGTCAAGGCCAAGGGCGATCGGCCGCGGGTCATCCCGATCCCGACGGCGCTCTATACAGAGCTGCTGGCTACCTCCTCGAGCACGGCAAGCGCGGCGCGCTGTTTCGTACCGATAAAGTAGCACGCCGCATCCGCGACAAGGATGTCTGCGCCATCGTCGCGCGGCCGCCGCGCGCGCCGGTCTCCGACAACCGTGACCGCTCAGACACTGCGCCACAGCTTCGCTACACACCTGATGGATCGCGGCGTCGAGCTCGCCGTTATTGCCTCCCTCATGGGACATCGAAGTCCCCAAGAGACTGGCGTGTACTTGCATGTGTTGCCGCAGCGAGCCGAGGCCGCCGTGCGCACATTACCGATCGGAGAGCACACATGAAGTGGTCCTATTGGATATCCCTCTACATCCGCACGCATTGCGTGGCGCGGGGCCTGCGGCCGCTCTCGATCGCCGCTTATGAGGATGCCCTGGGCCAGTTTCGCGACTGGATCCGTCTTACCCAGAACGACTGTCCACCCGATGGCATCGCGGCATGCGATGTGCTGCGATATCTGCAGCACCTGCGAGAGGACCGCGGCAACGGGGACTCGGCCGTCAACAGAGCCGTCGTCGTGCTTCGCAGCTTCTACCGCGCCATCGTCGCCATGGGGCACCTGGCGCCGAACGCCAACCCGATGGCCGGGTTTCCGAGCATCAAGGCGGTTGCACGCAAACTCCCCGTAGCGCTCTCGCCCGAGCAGGTCAGCTGTTTGCTGAGCGGCCCACCGGCGGACACGCTCATTGGCCTGCGCGATCGGGCATTGCTATCACTCTTGTACGGTACAGGCATTCGTGCTTCTGAGTGCGCATCGCTGCGCTGTGGCCAGGTGGATCTGCTGCGTCTGACGATCACAGTCAGTGGCAAGGGCGGCCATGAGCGCACGATTCCGCTGAACCCGGAGCTCGCGACGCTGCTGCAGACCTACGCGCAAGCGCGTGGCCCGGCATTGCCGAACGCGCCATTCTTTCGCTCACGCTTCGGCCGAGCGCTGGGGCGCGGCGCCATCTATGAGCGAGTGCGCACTTGCGGCCAGCGAAGCCGCCTTGGCATTCCACTCTCACCTCATCGGATGCGCCACACGTTTGCGACCCATCTCGTGCGCAAGGGCGTTGGGCTCGTGACCATTCGCGATCTGCTCGGTCATCGGCTCATCACCAGCACCCAGATCTATCTGCACGTTACAGCTGAGGATCTTAGAGCTGCCGCCGCAGCTCATCCCATCGGCGCGCTGCTGCGAAGCGTGGAACATCTGTTGCCAGGCCGACCGCTACCATTTCAGCGGTTACGATCCTTCCCCGCTCGCCGGCAATAGGATACTCGCGCAGTCAGCCATCAAATCCATCTCCTGACGCGCTTCGCGCGCCAGGAGACTGCGCTGCTTTGCCGGAAGACCGTCAAAGACGATTGGAGGCAGGAAACTAGGCACTTGAAAGCAGTGCTAGTAGTATCAGCAGTAATGCAGACCGCCGTAAAACAGCCACGCGAAGATTATTACACTCGTGCAGCGAACGACGACTGCATCAAGGGTGGGCCCGGGATTCGAACTAAATACCAGTACGCCGGCCGCACTGGCATTGCCACCGATGCCCTGAGCCACTCAAAGACTACGGTCAATGACGTGAACGGGTGGTTGAGGAAGACCACGGATGCGGTGGGGTACACGGTCACAACCGCCTACGATTCTGCCGGCAGCCCGCTGCAGCGAACCGATAGCCTGGGACATACGCTTTCGACATTCACCTACGGCTACGGCATCGCGCCTTTTAAGACATCCACGGTAGACGCGGATATGGGAGCGTGGTCCTACACGCCAGACGCGCTGGGCGAGCTTACCAACTGGGAAGATGCGAAGAGTCAGCAGTTCTCGGAGACCTATGACGCTCTGTCGCGGCCGCTTACGCGGACCGAGCCGGATCTGTTCACGCAGTGGACCTGGGGAGCCACGGCGGCAAGCCACAACATCGGGAAGCTGCAGAGCGTTTGCACCGGAACGGGAACCTCCTGCAACTCCTCAGGTTATTCGGAAGCCGAGACCTATGACTCGGACGGGCGCCTCTCCACACGGGCCATCAGCATTCCGAGCGATGAGACGTTTACCTACACCTGGGCCTACAACAGTTTGACGGGCTTGCTTAATACGCTCACCTACCCGGAGAGCACTTCCAGTTATTCGCTGGAGGTTCAATATGGCTATGCCAACGGCATCCTCAGCACTGTCACCGATATTTCGGATACGCCCAATGTGACGCTGTGGGCCGCCAACACCCAGAATGCCTTTGGGCAGATCACACAGGAGACGCTTGGGAATGGCGTAGTGACCAGTCGCACGTACGATGGAGTCACCGATTGGTTGGGCCCCGTGACCGCGGGCGTGGGTGTAGGCAGCACCACTATTCTCAATCAGTCGAACCTCTACGATGAAAGTGGTGATCTAACGGAGCAGGAGAACAACAAGCTCGGTCTGATCGAAAACTTTTACTACGACAACGACTACCGGCTGACTTCCTCCAAGCTCAATGGCACGCAGAATCTGGCCGTGACTTACGATGCCTCCGGGAACATCACCTCACGCTCGGATCTCGCCGGCGGGGCCAGCTGGACCTATGATCCGGCGCGTTACCATGCGGTGACCCAGGCGGGGAGTTCGTCCTACGCGTTCGCCTACGACGGCAACGGTAACGCGACCAGCCGCTTCGGATCCTCTATCACCTGGTCGAGTTATAACTACCCAACTTCCGTCACGGCGGTAGACGTGACCGGTACCGAGAACGTGAAGTTCTCCTACGGTCCCGACCGTAGTCGTTGGATGCAAAATTACGACAGCGCCACCGAGACGACCTATTACATCGGTGGATTGATGGAGCAGGTGGACGCCAACATTACTGACTACCGCCACTATGTCTATGCCGGCAGCGAGCCGGTGGCGATCCTGAGCCGTAAGAGCACGCTGGTGAATACCTGGAGTTATTTGCTTTCCGATCACATCGGTAGCATCTCGGCAATTACCTCCAGCACTGGCGCAGTGGACATTAATGAGAGTTTTACCTCCTTTGGTGCCCGCCGAAATCCCACCACGTGGTCCGGAGCACCTGCGAGTTCGGATTTAACGACTATCGCGGGACTTAGTCGCGAAGGGTTCACGTTCCAGACCGCCCTCGGCCAGTCGATGGGGCTCAACCACATGAACGGGCGGGTTCAGGATGCCATTACCGGGCGGTTCCTGTCGGCGGATCCGAATATCCCCGATCCCACAAGCGCGCAATCCTTTAACCGCTATGCCTATGTAACTAACAACCCTCTAACGTACGTAGACCCCAGCGGGTTTGATACCCAAAACCCTGACGACTCTGGCACCGACAATGGCGGCGGTGCCGGCCTTTGGGCCATGGCTTGTGCCGGCGGCGGTTGCGTCACCACCTACCAAGCTCCGAACAGCGGGTCCTCTCAATCAACTGGTTCGTCTCAACTCGGGTCTAATTCAAGCGGAGACTCGTCCAGCGACCCGGGCGTCGGCGGCGGCAATTCGAGCGGCCAAGATCAAAACACCAATGAGTCGAGCTCAAATTCAACAAGCGCGCAGCCTAATACTCAGCCATGGGCCGGGCCGGATCAGGATGTGACTCCAAGTCCGTATTCCGGTGGAGAAGCGACGCCCACAGCGTTTTCACCCGAACCATTAACTCCAAGTAGCACTGGCACGGACAACTTAGAAGAAGTGGTAGTCACGGCATCTGCCTATAGCAACGATACAGTTGCTCAGCAAGAGTTTGATAATGCCCTTGATATGCTATCGGATGCAGCCGCTGCCAAAATGGGAATTCCATCGTCCGTTTCGCCGGTTCTCTATGCAAAGCTCCTTGCGCAGTTCGAAAAGTTGTACAAGCAACTTGCAGAGGATGATTACAATCACTACCAGATTGACCCTGCCCTAGGGCATATTTATAACCTGTTTAATGACGTCACTTGGACTGGAGATACGTTTCCAGATGCTTGGATTAATCTCATTAAATATGGCCGGTCAGGGGGGCCACAATAAGTCGAGGGCTGGTTTTTCTAATAAGTCTATGGTTTCGGTTATGAGAAATGCGCACGTAGTGGCGCACGATCCGAAATCGATCATGTTACGATGTGTTTGCGTTGGCGGTACTTATACCCAAGAGTTGGCTCCCAAATGACGCTAGCTCGGGGCTGGGATTGCCCGATTCTATGGCCACCATGCGCGCTAAACACCGCGCAAACGAGTGGTAATGCGCGTTTTGTGGTTGCCACCTAGTGGCGTGACAAATTGGCCGCTGAAATCAGGAGAGCCTGCGTATCAATTATCTACTATACCACCTGGCTAACGGTGCTCAATGTTAGAGGACGTCTGTTCGACGTCGCTATACCTCTGCGGGCTCGTAGCTAGCGTCGGTACTCCCGCAATTCAACTGCTCGTTCTGACGGGCGCCGGATGTTTCCTTTTTTGGCCACTGCGGGTGTCTAGCGGGGACGCTTCTCTGGCTAATGGCATCACGGCGAAAATCTGGATTTCTTGTGCTGTCGGAGTGTACGGCACAGGAATTCTCGTTCTTTTGACATTCGTTGCCGCTCGGCTTGGGTGGTCGAGTCATCCAGACTCAGTGCTATTGTTAATGACCATCGTAAACAATACTCTGATTATTCTAGGCGTGAGCATTACGGCATTTTGCCTTCTGGCGATGAGCGCAAGTGTTATGGCAGTTTCTCGGCTGGGACTGTCGGGAATAGGACTGCGAAGACCCAGCGCAAGTTACCGGTACGCCGCAGGTGTGTTTGTAGCTGGATTGCTACTCACAATTGCCATGAGAAGCGGATTCACATGGCACCCGGTCAATCCGTTCGTTCATGGCGATGCTACTGCTTCCGGCAGGAGGCCCACCGATACATTTTTTATCCTAATGTGGATCGGAATAACCTTTGGGGCCATCGCAGAGGAGATACTTTTTCGCGGGCTATTGCTGCCTCTTTATCGAGCGCGATTTGGAGTTTTTGCTGCGGTTGTCCTTCAGGCGCTAGCTTTCGGGTTAATGCACGAGCCCGCGACATCCGGTGAATTGACTGTCATCAGTGCGGACGGCGTCGTATTCGGCGCCTCCTATGCACTCACTGGGACGCTTGTTGTTCCGATTCTTATCCATGTCAGCTCGGGAATAATCGGCTTGTTATTTCACGTGTAACGCAATTGTTTGGCTCAAGTCTCAAGTTGACTGTTGTACTTCATCGCGACCGTCTCAAGCGCCGGCTAGGGGTCGAGCCATGTTCTCCGGGATTTCGCCCAATTAGCGAGTGCATACGCAAGATTCGAGAGTGAGAGATACAGGGACAAGAGTACCACTTGGGCAGCAAGGTGCTGACCGGTGATCTGCGGAATGAACAGACTTGCGATAGCAGGTGCACTTAGCGCAACTCCGGTGGCGGCGGCGGGGACGTAGCCCTCGTCATTTCGGTAATAACGAAACCACATTCCGATTTGAAAAGGAACGAACAAGGTCGCTCCAACCAGTCCCTTATAGCCGAGCGGAGTTTCAAAATAGGGTTGTGGATCCAATGAGAAAAGTAAGCAGACTCCCAGGATCAGCGAGATCACCAAGGCGAGCAAGAAATTTAGGCGTGTCACTCGATACGTATTAATACTCCCTGGAAGTGGACGTCCACCACATGGACCCCTTCACCCAGACCACATTGCGAGAGATCCTTAAATTTGTTATTGCTGCAAACAGTGAACTCAAGCAGTGAGAGCGGAATATTGTCCAGACTATATCGCCCGCACACATTGATCGCCGCAAAGCCGAATTTAGTCATCATGCTAACCAAAACACTACTTAACATTCACTAACGATGTCACCTTGCGAAGATTGTAAATCTCCGATTGCGCCATGCCAAATCAGACCGGGAGAACTTGGTTGAGGGCGCGACGCAAGGTGCCCGCGCGAAGTCTTGGCCCAGGTGTTTTGGCGGCGGCGATTACTTTGCTCCTTCATATACTATTGATCGGTCCGGCGCTCTGGATTGGAGGGCCGGTGCGAACCAAAATGCCTGACTTCCAAGGGTTCGGGGCGAATGCGACCGATTCGGATCGGGAGCCGGTGATGACGATGATCCTTATCAAAGACTCGCAAGAGGCTCCCGCCAAGACACCACTGGCAGAAAAGTTGGCCTCCCGGGGTCTGACTCCCGAGGATCTGCAGATTACGGTGCGCAGTCCCGATCCATTCCCAGACATCGACTTAGGCCATGTTGCTGAGGGCGCGGAAAACCCAAGCCCCGAGGCGAAGAACGGCGCCCGAGAGCGATGCTCTTGGACGCTACATGGGTCAAGTAAATGCGCGCATTGAGAGGGCCTGGATGCGGCCTCGAACGCCCATGGAGAGGCATTGTTTCAATGTCGTGGAGTTGCCCCGGTTTCGTGGACGGGTAGTTTCCTAAATTCTCACTTCCTGTCCTGCCAATAATCTCCTCTCAAAGTTATTCGGTGACAAGCGGCCGATCGAGGAGTGGCGCCGGTGCGGGTTGTACCAGCCTTCGATCCATTCGAACAGAGCCATTCTGGCCTCGGCTTTCGACTTGAACCGCCGATGCTTGAGCAGTTCCTTCTCGAGCGAGGCGAACACGCTCTCGGCCATGGCGTTGTCGTAGGCATCGCCCACCGTGCCCATGGAGGGCATCACGTTCATCTCCTGGCAGCGTTTGCCAAACGCGTAGCTTGTATATTGGCAACCGTGGTCCGAGTGGTGGATGACGTTCTTCGGTCGCCTCTGGGCCAATGCCATGTTCAAGGCATCCAGCATCAACTCGGTGCGCAGGTGATCCTCGATCGCCCAGCCGACGATCTTGTGCGACCAGACATCCAGCACCATGGCGAGGTAGATCGTTCCGGCCCAGGTCGGCACGTAGGTCGCGTCAGCGACCCACAGCTGATCCGGACCGTCTGCCTTGAACTGCCGCTTCACCAGATCCTCGTTCGCGGCCGCCGCACCATCCGGCGTTGTCGTCACCACGTAGTTCGGCGCCACGATGCTTTTTAGGCCGGCTTCCCGCATCAATCGTGCCACGCGCTTGCGCCCGACATGCACATCGTGATCGTCCTTGAGCTCGGCATGGATGTTTGGCGAGCCGTAGCGGCCTTTGGATCGGCGGTAGATCTCATGGATCTTGGCAGCCACGCCGATGTCGGTCCGCCGACGGGCCGACATCGGTCGATCCTGCCAGGCATAAAATCCGCTGGCAGAGACTCGAAGCAATCGGCACATCACCCGTACCGGCTGGGTGGCCTGGTTCGCCTTCACGAATCCGAAGAGCGCTTCGGTGTCGCGGGCTTCTCGTTCGCAAACCAGGCCGCGGCTTTTGACAGGATGTCCCGTTCCTGCAGCAGCTTGCGGTTCTCACGCCTGAGCCGCGTCAACTCCTCACGCTCTGCGCTCGTCAGGCCGCCGTCGCCCCGGCCCCGATCCCGATCCGCCTGCTTCACCCACTGCCGGATCGACCAGCTCGTGCAGCCGAACTCCGTCGCCAGCTCCTCGAACGACCGACCGGTCCGATGCAGCTCCACCATCTGCCGACGGAACTCCGGTGCGTATCTGGGTACCTTCTTGACCATCGTCGAACCCTCCTTTTGTGAACATGACGTGTCCACAAAAGCGGGTCAACTCCAGACATTCTCGGAGTCCTATGACGCGCTGTCGCGGCCGCTTACGCGGATCGAACCGGATTTGTTCACACAGTGGACCTGGGGAGCCACGCCGGCAAGCCACAATATTGGGAAGTTGCAGAGCGTTTGCACTGGAACAGGGACCTCCTGCAACTCCTCGGGGTATTCGGAAGCCGAGACCTATGACTCGGACGGGCGCCTCTCGACACGGGCCATCAGCATTCCGGGCTTTGACACGTTCACCTACACCTGGGCCTACAACAGTTTGACGGGCTTTCTTAATACGCTCACTTACCCAGAGAGCACTTCCAGTTATTCGCTGGAGGTTCAATACGGCTATGCCAACGGCATCCTCAGCACTGTCACGGATGTTTCGGATACTCCCAACGTGACGGTGTGGGCCGCCAACACCCAGAATGCCTTTGGGCAGATCACACAGGACACGCTCGGGAATGGGGTGGTGACCAATCGCACGTACGATGGAGTCACCGATTGGTTGGGCCCCGTAACCGCGGGCGTGGGTGGAGGCAGCACCATCCTTAACCAGTCGAACCTCTACGATGAAAGTGGCGATCTAACGGAGCGGCAGAATAACAATCTCGGTCTGACCGAAAACTTTTATTACGACAACGACTACCGGCTGACTTCCTCCAAGCTCAATGGCACGCAGAATCTGGCCGTGACTTACGATGCTTCCGGGAACATTACCTCGCGCTCGGATCTCGCCGGCGGGGCCAGCTGGACCTATGATCCGGCGCGTTACCATGCGGTGACCGAGGCGGGGAGTTCGTCCTACACGTTCACCTACGACGGCAACGGCAACGCTACCAGTCGCTTCGGATCTTCCATCAGCTGGTCGAGTTATAACTACCCGACTTCCGTCACAGCAGTTGACGTGACCGGTACCGAGAACGTGAAGTTCTCCTACGGTCCCGACCGTAGTCGTTGGATGCAAAATTACGACAGCGCCACCGAGACGACCTATTACATCGGTGGATTGATGGAGCAGGTGGACGCCAACATTACTGACTACCGCCACTATGTGTATGCCGGCAGCGAGCCAGTGGCGATCCTAAGCCGCAAGAGCACGCTGGTGAATACCTGGAGTTATTTGCTCAACGATCACATCGGCAGCATTTCGGCAATTACCTCCAGCACTGGCGCGGTGGACATTAATGAGAGTTTTACCTCCTTTGGTGCCCGCCGAAATCCCACCACGTGGTCCGGAGCACCTGCGAGTTCAGATTTAACGACAATCGCAGGACTGAGTCGCGAAGGGTTCACGTTCCAGACGGCTCTCGGCCAGTCCATGGGGCTCAACCACATGAACGGGCGGGTTCAGGATGCCATTACCGGGCGGTTCCTGTCGGCAGATCCCAATATCCCGGATCTGACCAGTGCGCAGTCCTTTAACCGCTATGCCTATGTAACTAACAACCCTCTAACGTATGTAGACCCTAGCGGGTTTGATACCCAAAACCCCGACGACTCTGGCACCGACAATGGCGGCGGTGCCGGCCTTTGGGCCATGGCTTGTGCCGGCGGCGGTTGCGTCACCACCTACCAAGCTCCGAACAGCGGGTCCTCTCAATCAACTGGTTCGTCTCAACTCGGGTCTAATTCAAGCGGAGACTCGTCTAGCGATTCCGGAGGCGGAGACTCGTCCAGCGATTCGAACGGCCAAGATCAAAGCGCAAATCAGTCGAGCACCGATTCAACGCCTGCGCCGTCCGACCCCCAGCCATCTGCCGGACCCGATCCGGATGTGACACCGAGTCCAAATTCGGGTGAGGCAGAGACAGCCACGACCAATACCCCAGAGCCATTGACACCGTCGGCCTCGGATGCCGACGACGATCTACAGGAGATTGTTGTAACGGGAAAAGTGCTCACGGATCCTGAATCGTCGCCTATACCAGTGTTTATGGCTGGCGGTCCGGATTCTCCTTTAGGCCCTCAGGACTTTAAACCGGGCGTTCAGGTGCCACCGCGGGCTCCCGCACCGTTTGGTAAAGTTGGCCCGGAAGATTTAGAAGGAAAAGGTTGGTTGAGATTTATTTGGACGATATTCAGGATAATAACTGGTTTCGGTGGGGACGTTGTGTTGCCGGTCATTTTGCCTCCACCAGGATCTTTACCCGAGCTAGATCAACCGTACGATTGCACGCAAAATATATGTTTGGCGTCGTCGGGACCGGATTGGCCTACTCAGAAAACATCATCCGAATCTGACTCTCTGCAAATGATTCGCAAGAGTTGTGGAAGGCAAGCTACCGCGACAAGTCCGACCGCGCCGCGTACAGACGGACCGACACGTACGAATGATTCGTGTCCTAGCAATGGGATGATGGCAAATGCTCGCAAGGCGTGTTTAGACGCAGTAATCCCGTACGACCAACTTTGTCGTCTCTCCCAGATCCTTGCGAGTGCCGAGCCGCGGAGTTCGAATATTCGCTCCATTAATAAGCGTAGAATTGAAGACGCCGGGGAGACGTCCGGCGCAAGTGACTAGTGTGAGGCTGCCGCTTTCCGCGACTCGACACACCCTTTCCGGCTGCGAAGCAATATAATATTTGGCAGAATCCTGCCTAACGTAGGCGTCGCATTAGTTGATAGGACTAAGACTTGAAATTTCGAGATAAAATGTTCTTGATTCGAGAGTTATTTCCGGCGCTGTTTGTAGAACGAAATCGCTACCTTGCGCAAGAATTGCTTTGGAACAGTTTGCTCGATAACAAATACAACGGCCGACATAAAGAGGTAGTGATTCTATACATTCTTACGGAGAGCCTAAGAGGCATACGAATAGGAGGAGCCCAGGGACCGCGCTCAGATCGATTAATTGACGGGGTTCTTGCGCGGTACGAGGATGAGATTCGAATTGATCGGCTGAAGCCCGGGGCGAGGCGAGAATTGTTGAGTTGGCAGGGGATAGATAGGTATCCATCTATTCAGCAGCGCCTTAAAAATATTTCGATATCGCGTTAACTAACGAAAATGTTTGTTTAGTTCAGTTCAGGGTCCTTTAGGGCTCCCGAAGGCGTCATATCGGGGGTCATATTGTTGAGTTCTATAACGTATGGGCGGGTAGCGCAAGCGGCCCGCCTTTTTGCGTTTGGGAGACCAGCGATGAAGCGATGGGACCGACTGGTGGATGGCTATTTAGAGGAGTACCGCGCGCGCGGGATTGGCGAGGCGACGATTAACCATACCGGTGCACGTCTGGACCGATGGGGCTTGTGGCTCAAGCAGCGTCGGCCGCGCGTATCGATCGAGCGCATCGATGCCGAGCTGATCACGCGTGCGTATTCCGGTCGATGCCGGCCACCAGTTCCGGAGCATGCCGGGCCAGGATTCCGGTCCATGCCGGGCCACCGTTCCGGTTGATGCCGGCCGGGGGAGTGTGACGCGGGTTAACCGCCATTACTGTGGTCTCTTTTTCCAGTGGGAAGGAGAGCTGCAGTGGGGCAAGAGAGGTTACCCGTGCGCAAGATTCGTGAGGTCCTGCGGCTGAAGGCCGAGGGCTTCAGCGACCGACAGATCGCCGCTGCGATCGGCAGCGCCCGCTCAACGGTGCAGGAGTGTGTGCGCCGGGCGCGCGATGCGGGCATCACCTGGCCGCTTGGCCCGGCGCTCGATGAAGCGGCCTTGCACGAGAGGATGTATCGGCGCGCAGTACCGCTGTCGCGCACGCCAAGACCGGATTTTGCCTATTTGCACGCCGAGCTGCGCCGCCGCGGCGTGACCCGCCTGCTGCTCTGGGAGGAGTACAAGAGCACCCATCCGGACGGCTGGCAGTACAGCGTGTTTTGCGATCAGTACCGGCGCTGGCTCGCAACGCAGGAGCTGGTGCTGCGCCAGGAGCATGCGCCTGGGGATAAGCTCTTTGTCGATTACGCCGGCCAGACGGTGCCGATCGTGGATCAGCACACCGGCGCGATCCGTAACGCCCAAGTCTTTGTCGCCGTGCTCGGCTTTTCCAACTACACGCATGCCGAAGCGACCTTAACGCAGGGGGCGGGCGATTGGCTGGGCGCCCACGTTCGAGCCCTCGAGTTCTTCGGCGGCGCACCGCGTGCGATCGTGCCCGATAACCTGCGCACCGGCATCACCAAGGCGCACCGGTATGATCCGGATATCAACCGCGCGTATCAGGACTTTGCCGAGCACTATGAGCTCGCCATCCTGCCCGCACGGGTCCGCAAGCCGCGCGACAAGGCCAAGGTGGAGACCGGGGTGTTGGTGGTGGAGCGCTGGATCCTGGCGCGGCTGCGTAACCACACCTTTTTCTCGATCGGCGAGCTCAACGGCCACATCCGCGAGCTCCTCGAGCGGCTCAACACCCGCCCGTTTAAAAAGATCGCAGGTTGCCGCCGCTCGCGCTTCGAGGAGCTCGAGCGATCGGCGCTCAAGGCCTTGCCTAACCGTCCTTACGAGTTCGGCGAGTGGAAGAAGGCCAAGGTCCATCCCGATTATCACATCGAGGTGGCCCGCGCGTATTACTCGGTCCCGTACCGCCTGATCGGTGAGCGCGTGGATGTGCGCCTCACCGCCCGTGCCGTTGAGATCTTTCATGCCGGCGAGCTCGTTGCCGCCCATCCGCGCGCTTTGGAGCGCGCCCAGCGCCTGACCCGTCGCGTGCATCGCCCCGAGAAGCACCTCGCGGTGATCGATCAGCATCTGGATCGGGTGCTGGAGCGCGCTTTTGTCGTAGGCCCTGCCACCTTCGGCGTCGTGCAAGCCCAGGCCGCCGCTCGTAAACACCCGGAAGAGACCCTGCGCAGCGCCCAGGGCATCCTGCGCCTCGCCCACGACTTCTCCCCGGCGCGACTCGAAGCGGCTTGCGAGCGGGCGCTCGCCCTTCGCGCCTTGAGCTACCGCGCGGTGCGCACGCTCATCCAGAACCCGGCTGCCCCTGCCGCCTCACCCGCCCTCGATCTGGCGCACGAGAACGTGCGCGGGGCCGAGTATTTCCAGTAACCACCACCCAGGAGTTTTATGCTTACCGAACCGCTGCTCCAACAACTGCACCAGCTGCGCCTTGAGGGGATGGCTGCCGCCCTCGAGCAGCAGATCGCATCCCCCGATCGGGCCAGCCGCTCCTTCGAGGATCGATTGGGCCTGATGATCCAGCACGAGATCACCGCGCGGGCGAGTTTTCGTCTCGCTCAGCGCCTGCGCTGGGCCAAGTTGACGGTGCCCGCCTGCATCGAGGATCTCGATACCCGCACCCCACGAGGCATCGATCCGCATCAACTCGCCCAGGTGACCGATCTGGCCTGGATTCGCGAGCACCTGAACGTGCTGATTACCGGGCCCACCGGGGTGGGCAAGAGCTTTCTCGGCGCCGCCATCGCCCACGCCGCCTGTCGGGCCGATTTCTCCGTGCGCTGCTTCCGATTGCCACGTCTCGTTGAGGAACTCGCTCGTTACGGCGCCATGCAACGGCGCTCCGCGCTGTTCCGTCAACTCGCCAAAGCCGATTTGTTGGTGCTCGATGATTTTGGTCTCGCCCCCTTGAGTGCTGAGACCGTGCGCGATCTGCTCGAGATCCTCGATGATCGTTACGACCGGCGATCAACGCTGATCACCAGCCAGTTACCGCTCGATCAGTGGCACGCCTATCTGGGTGATCGGACCGTGGCCGATGCGATCCTCGATCGTCTGGTGCATAACAGCTACCGGCTCGTGCTCAAAGGCGAGTCCATGCGCCGGCATAAGACCGTCGGCGGCAAGCCGCCCGAAGCGCCTAAATCCAAAAAACATTGACCGTGACCAAGTTCTGAACGACAGTCTCATGACCGCGTCACGCCCAGCCCGGCATCATCCGGAATGCTGGACCGGCTTCAGCCGGAATGGCGGACCGCCATCGCCGGAATACGCACACGCGCTACGTGGCCAGCTGCTCGAGCTTTCGAGCCAAGGCGACGGTGTATGGAACGCTCAGCACGATGCGCGGCTTTGGGGATTTTCTCGTAAGGCAGGGGCTGTGGACGATTAACCCCCTTCGTTGGATGAAGGGTCCGAAGGTCACGCCGTACAGCCGGTTACCCAAGCGCATCGACCAGGCTCATCTGCAGGCCCTGTGGACGGAGGCAGCTCGGCGCGGTGGAGAGTTCGGCGGGCATTTGTGGGTGACCGTGCTCTCACTGTTATACGGCACTGGATTGCGGCGTGGGGAGCTCGAGCGGCTCAACGTGGATGCCTTCGATCGCGCCGAGGGTACATTGCGCATCGATGGGCGCAAGAGTGGCCAGGAGCGTTGCGTGCCGCTGCCGCAGATGGTGCTACGTTGTCTTGAGGCGTATTTTCCCCGGCGCCACAACCAGCTGGAGCACTTTGGGCAGCTCGGCGAACAGGCTCTTTTAGTGTCCCGCGGTGGATCTCGCCTGACGGGCCAGCACATCAGCAACGCGGTGCACGCAATGTCGCGCCGTGCCGGCGTGCCGATCTGCAGCCTGCACCAGTTTCGCCATACCTGTGCCTCGGATCTGCTGCAAGCTGGCGTGCACGTGGCACAAGTGCAACGGATTCTGGGCCACGCCGGCATCGCCACGACCGTGCGTTATGTGCACATCGCTGACCCCCAACGCCGTGCCGCGATGCAGGCGCACCCGCTCAACGACTGGTTAGCAACGCCCGCGCAGCGGGAGGCCGCATGAACACGCTGGATCCATTGATCGAAGGCTACCTGAGTTACCTCGATAAGGTAGGCCGCAAGACCGCTCGCACCATCGTGGACGTGCGCTGCACGCTGCGCCGGGCGATGGCGGGCCTGGAGCAGATCCGCCCCGGTGTGGATCTATGGCGCCTGAGCCTCGAGGATTATCTGCACTGGCTGGAAGTGGAGCGCCAGCAGGGCAGGACCGATAGTTGCCTGGCAAAGTACCTGAGCCATCTGCGCGGTTTGCTTGATTACGCCTGGCGCAGCGGCCGCAGCGAGCGCAACGTACTCGACGGATTTAGCCTGCAGCACACCATTCGTCGCACCGAGCCCAAGCACCTGACGCTGGAGGAGGCCGAGCGGCTCGTGTACGCCACCACTGGCGCAGGGCCCACCGCTCGGCGTGATCGGCTGATCATTCTGCTGCTCTACGGTTGCGGTCTTCGAACCAACGAGCTGTGCAGCCTGGACGTGGCAGACATCAACCGCGAGCGTCAGGAACTCGTGGTCCTCAAGGCCAAGGGCGATCGGCCGCGGGCCATTCCGATCCCACAAGCGCTCTATACAGAGCTCCTGGCGTACCTGCTCGAGCACGGCAAGCGCGGCGCGCTGTTTCGCACGATAAAGAAGCACCGCCGCATCCGCGACAAGGACGTCGGCGCCATCGTCGCCGCGGCCGCCGCGCACGCCGGTCTGAGATCAGGCGTGACCGCCAAGACACTGCGCCACAGCTTCGCTACGCACCTGATGGATCGCGGAGTCGACCTGGCCGTTATCGCCTCGCTCATGGGTCATCGAAGTCCCCAAGAGACTGGCGTGTACCTGCACGTGCTGCCGCAGCGACCCGAGGCCGCCGTGCGCACATTACCGATCGGAGAGCACACATGATGTGGTCCTATTGGATATCCCTCTACATCCGCACGCACTGCGTGGCGCGGGGCCTGCGGCCGCTCACGCTCGCCGCTTATGAGGATGCCCTGGGCCAGTTTCGCGACTGGATCCGTCTTACCCAGAACGACTGTCCACCCGATGGCATCGCGGCATGCGATGTGCTGCGATATCTGCAGCACCTGCGAGAGGACCGCGGCAACGGGGACTCGGCCGTCAACAGAGCCGTCGTCGTGCTTCGCAGCTTCTACCGCGCCATCGTCGCCATGGGGCACCTGGCGCCGAACGCCAACCCGATGGCCGGGTTTCCGAGCATCAAGGCGGTTGCACGCAAACTCCCCGTAGCGCTCTCGCCCGAGCAGGTCAGCTGTTTGCTGAGCGGCCCACCGGCGGACACGCTCATTGGCCTGCGCGATCGGGCATTGCTATCACTCTTGTACGGTACAGGCATTCGTGCTTCTGAGTGCGCATCGCTGCGCTGTGGCCAGGTGGATCTGCTGCGTCTGACGATCACAGTCAGTGGCAAGGGCGGCCATGAGCGCACGATTCCGCTGAACCCGGAGCTCGCGACGCTGCTGCAGACCTACGCGCAAGCGCGTGGCCCGGCATTGCCGAACGCGCCATTCTTTCGCTCACGCTTCGGCCGAGCGCTGGGGCGCGGCGCCATCTATGAGCGAGTGCGCACTTGCGGCCAGCGAAGCCGCCTTGGCATTCCACTCTCACCTCATCGGATGCGCCACACGTTTGCGACCCATCTCGTGCGCAAGGGCGTTGGGCTCGTGACCATTCGCGATCTGCTCGGTCATCGGCTCATCACCAGCACCCAGATCTATCTGCACGTTACAGCTGAGGATCTTAGAGCTGCCGCCGCAGCTCATCCCATCGGCGCGCTGCTGCGAAGCGTGGAACATCTGTTGCCAGGCCGACCGCTACCATTTCAGCGGTTACGATCCTTCCCCGCTCGCCGGCAATAGGATACTCGCGCAGTCAGCCATCAAATCCATCTCCTGACGCGCTTCGCGCGCCAGGAGACTGCGCTGCTTTGCCGGAAGACCGTCAAAGACGATTGGAGGCAGGAAACTAGGCACTTGAAAGCAGTGCTAGTAGTATCAGCAGTAATGCAGACCGCCGTAAAACAGCCACGCGAAGATTATTACACTCGTGCAGCGAACGACGACTGCATCAAGGGTGGGCCCGGGATTCGAACTAAATACACGTACGATGCTGCAATACGTATCACTGGGATCAGCGACTCGGGGCTTTCCAGCAACACGTGGACCTTTGGTTATTACCCGCAAAGTACTGACCCGAGTGCCCCTTACGATACTGTCTACAGCGCAACGAGCAGCGCACTCACTCGAGGATACACCTACGACGCCAACGGCAACATAACCTCGCAGATGGGAAGCGTTGCTTATACAGCATTGATCAACTCCTCTAATAATCAAATCGCTTCGACAAGTGGTGGGCTCGTACGAACCTATAGCTATCTTGCTGCTGGCGAAGTGCACGGGTATGGAAGTAACACCTACACATTTAATCAACGCGACCGGATAAGTAGTGTATTGACGAGCGGAGGTACTACCAACTACGTCTACAACGCCCTCGGCCAACTCATCGAAAAATCCGGCAATGGCGGCACAACCCAACTTATGTACGATGAAGCGGGGCACATCCTGGGCGAATACACAAGCACGAGCACGTTAATTGAAGAAACGGTATGGATGGATGATCTTCCCGTGGCAACACTGCAGCCCAATGGGAGTTCGATTTCAGTCTGTTACATCCATTCAGATCATCTCGGAACGCCACGAAAGATCACGCAGCCCTCGAGCAACACACTTGCGTGGCGTTGGGATCCGGATACGTTTGGGAGCCTTCCGCCGAACCAGAATCCTGGAGGGCTCGGTACATTTGTCTACAATCTGAGATTCCCAGGCCAGTACTACTTGCCGGAGACTGGGCTCTACAACAACTACTTCAGAGACTACGATCCCCAGGTCGGCAGGTATGTCGAGAGCGATCCAATTGGGCTATTGGGCGTGAGCTACTCGACGTACGCATACACCGGTGGAAATCCAATCAGCGGAAAAGATTTGTTCGGATTGTTTGATCCTAGTACATGGGTAAGGCCTGCCATTGGAACTGTGGAGACGGCGACTGCAGCAGCAGTCGCCGCGATAGGCGCCGGAATTGTCGCAATCGTATTTCCGACGGCCGCCGGCGATCCGAATCGCAGTGATGAGGCGCGCCCCAGTCCAACAGGAGGAGGACCAGGGTGTCCGCCAGGCGATCACTGCAAGCAAATGCGTGACGCGATTTCACGTTTGCACCAAGTTCTAAGCGATACACCGCTTGCTACGAATACTGCGGGGGTGGCGATGCCCGGGCCGGGAAACGCTAAGATCTTGAGATTGCGGCAAGACCTGAATGATTTGATCGATCAATATAACAAGCTTTGCGCATCAGAGACCGGCCTTTTAGGCAACAGCCTAAAACTTCCTGTTGGACCTCAGGGCCCGACAATTCCTGGAACACCGTTAATCCATGATATTTATTCAAAATGACAGTTTGAGCGCGGTGGAGTAGTAGCTAGTGGCCCATCTCACGAGTATCGAGCTACTAACGTACGCTGCAAACGGAGGCGCAATCGAAGCGCAAGTGACACTTGCTGTCCTACACGAACATGGCGTCCTTGTAGATCAAAGCTACGAGAAAGCTCGTCGTTGGTATGAGAAGTCTGCACAATCCGGCTCAGTATTTGCGATGAATCAATTGGCGCTGCACCTCGAGCAAGAAAAGGGAGAGCCAACGGCGACCAGGGAGGCATTCCGATGGGCAAGCGATGCCGCGAAGCGTGGATACGTGCCAGCACTCTTCACGCTTGCGCGGTTCTACGAAGCAGGCAAAGGAACGACTTCGGACCTTGTCCGTGCCGGGCAGTTGTACGAAGAGGCTGCGGAATCGGGGTTTGCGGCGGCAGCCAGTTACCTCGCTCTTGTCTACGATGAAGGTCACTGGGGAGCCAAAGACCAGGCAAAGGCGCTTCACTATGCCTCGCTTGCCGCGACTTTGGGTGACTCGATGGCGGCGCATCAGATTGGAAAGGCGTTTGAGCAGGGCCGAGGTGTACCCGTCGACGAAGCCAAGGCAGTTGCTTGGTACCAAGAAGCTGCGGAAAAAGGGGATCCGTTTGCAAGCATGAAGCTCGCTGTTGGCTACGCCTTTGGCGGGTTAGGCTTGAAGCCGGACAAAAACAAAGCGGACTACTATTTCAAGAAGGCCAAGGATTGGAAGGGTCCTTAGGGCTGTGTGAACCGCCCCCGCTTCTCCGGAGACCTTGGCGATCCTCATGTAACTATCCGTAAGCGTTTGGTCCCGGCCGTCTTGACGGGATGATCAGGCTGCGCGTTGGAGGGGTTCAAGTTTGGCCGCCACGTTCCAAGGCAGAAGCTCATCGATCCGGTTGATCGGGTGATCAGCGATGCGCTCGAGGACGTGGCGCAGGTAGGCTTCGGGGTTGAGGCCGTTGAGCTTGGCGGTGCCGATCAGCGAGTAAATCGCCTCGGCCCGCTCGCCGCCCGTGTCAGCGCCGAGGAACAGGAAGTTCTTGCGACCGAGCGCGACGGCGCGCAACGCGCGCTCGGCGGCATTGTTCTCCAGCTCCAACCGCCCGTCGTTGACGTATCGCGTCAGTGCCGCCCAACGCGTGAGCGCGTAACGGATCGCGACCGCCAGCGGCGACTTGCGCGAGAGCTTGGCGAGCGTGGCGTGGAACCAGCGATGCAGATCCTCGAGCAGCGGTCCGGCTCGTGCCTGGCGGATGGCCTGCCGCTCCGCGGCCGGCCGGCCGCGGATCTCCGCCTCGATGGCGAACAGCGCCTGGATGCGCTCGAGGGCTTCGCGCGCCGTGGGCGAGTCACCCACCGCGTCGAGTTCGTAGAAGGGCCGACGCACATGCGCCCAGCAACCTACTTCCTGGACGCGACCGGTCTCGTACAGCCGGTTGAACCCGGCGTAACCGTCGGCCTGCAGAATCCCGTGATAGTCGCGCAGATGCGCGAGTGGCCTCTCGCCCTTGCGATCCGGGGAGTAGCGGAACCACACCGCCGGTGGCGTGGGATCGGCCCACGGCCGATCATCCCGAACGTAAGTCCACAGCCTTCCGGTCTTGGTCTTACCGTTCCCGGGCGAGAGCACCGGGATCGGCGTGTCATCGGCGTGGATTTTGGCGGCACTGCGCACGTGCTTGCCGATGGCCTCGGCGAGCGGGGTCAGGAGTGCGGCCGAGCGGCCCACCATGCCGGCCAGTGTCGAGCGATCCAGATCGATCCCCTCGCGGGCATAGATCTGGCTCTGCCGGTACAACGGAAGGTGGTCACAGAACTTGGCGACCAGGATATGGGCCAGGAGCCCGGGACCGGCGATGCCGCGCTCGATCGGCCGGCTCGGTGCCGGCGCCTGCACGATCTGAGCGCAGCGTGCACACGAGAGCTTGGGCCGCACGTGGCGGATTACCTTGAAGCGCTCGGGAACGTACTCGAGGATCTCCGAGACATCCTCGCCCAGTGGCCGCAAGGGTCCACCGCAGGCGGGACACCCACAGTCAGTCGGGAGGGGCGCGTGAACGATCGCTTCGCGCGGCAGCTCGGGTGGCAGCGCCTTGCGCGCCGGCTTGTCCCTCTCTCGTTCCGGTGTCTGCGCGGCCGGTGCCTCCTGCACCGCGCTCGACTCGAGTTCCTCGATGGAGAGCTCGAGCTGGTTGATCCGCTCATCGAGTTGCTCGGAGCGACGACCGAACTGCATCCGGCGGAGCTTGGCCAGGGTGAGCTTGAGCTGTTCGATCTCCAGCTCGCGGCTGCGCAGTGCGCTCTGCATCGCCTCCACAGCGGCGTCGCGCTCTCGAACCAGCGCGCTCAGTCGCTGGATGTCGTTGAGCAGCTCGGCGTGGGTCTGCACGAGCGCATTATACCGCCGCGCCACACTCGATGCACGCGCAAGTGCTATGAAATAAGCGCTTTGCTACACGACGAGCTCGGGTCTGTGGGTGCGCTCGACTCGTCGCCAGTCGATCCCCTCGATCAGCATCGCCAGTTGCGCCGGGGAAAGCGAGACCGTGCCACTCGTGGCCCGTGGCCACACGAACTTGCCGCGCTCGAGACGCTTGGCGAACAGACACATGCCATCGCCATCCCACCAGAGAATCTTGACCCGATCCCCTTGCCGGCCACGGAACACGAACAGATGGCCCGAGAACGGATCTTCACTCAGCGCCGTCTTGACGATCGCCGCCAGGCCATCAAAGCCGTTGCGCATGTCGGTGGCGCCAGCCGCCAGCCATATGTGCGCCCCAGGCGGCAGCCCGATCATCAGCGCAGTAAGCGCACGAGCTGCTCAAGCCGCTCCATCGGCACCGCGCTGGCAGCGCGGATGCATGTGCCATCGGGCAGCGCGATCTCCAGATACCCCACTCGCGCTGTCGCGCCCGCGATCGGCGCAGCGCGTGTTGGCGCTTGCGCCACCACCGCGGCTACCCTCACCGCCAGCAGCTTCGGCCGTGATCGGCGGGTCCGTGCCACCAGCACACCCTGTTCCTGCTGGCGCATCCACACGAACAGCAGGTTGGCGTTTACACCGTGCCGACGGGCGACCTCAGCCACCGAAGCGCCCGACGCACGCGCCTCGGCAATCATCTTCAGCTTATCCTCAAGGCTCCGAAAGTGTCTCGGCACCACTCGTCGCCCCAACGTGTCGGCCCGAATCGCAACAGTGGACGTGCCCATTTACACCTCAAGCGGACACGTACACTCTTGTCCGCTACGATGTACCGATCATCCACACGTCACGACCGCCCGAACATGCGGCCATGACCACACGGTTACGGCAAGCCTTCGGACGGCGCGCTAACTCCCAAGCGGCCCAGTCGGCTTTAGCGGCCCGATACCAGCATCGGCCTCCGTGCCGAGCCACTTCCTGGCTCACCGTGGAAACAGCCCGATTAAGGCGCCTCGCGATAGCTCGGTAGCTCTCGCCCGAGGCAACGCTGCGCGAAATCTCTTCGCGCTCCCTGAAGCTGAGAACTCTGGGGGAGCGGGGACCGCTACGGGGTGCAGCTATACCGCCGCAGGCTTGAAGGACACGATAGAGGTTGCTGGTTCGCTCGCCCACACCCGACCGATCCCCAGGATCGACTCGCCCGCCTTATATCGAAGCCAGAGTTCTATGCGTTGAGCAATTGAAACGCTCGAGTGACGTCCTGCTCTCATACCAAACACCTCTTAGGCTAAAGATGAAGTGAAGGTGTTTCGTTGATCCCTTGAGACCGCCTATCGTTATATTCCGTCGGTGACATGGATAATACCGTAGCATCGAAGCGGACTGGCGCTATCGGACCATTGCTGCTGGCTCAGTACCTCACCGATTCAGCCAGAAACCACCGCTGGCGGCCGGTCGCCATGGGCTGATGCGGCCACAGAAGCCAGGGATACCGCCCCGGCGCCCGACGCGTTATCGTAGCCGAGCCCCTTACCGGCGGAGCAGTCACATGGATGAGAACAGCGTGGTTATTCAGGCCTGGAATACCGTGCTGTTCGAGAAGTTCGTGCGTTTCAAGCACTTGCTGATCGCTGGACTTGCTGGTCACAGCGACGAACTGCTGTCGCGGCAGCTATTTAAGGCGGGTGATCGGGTTCTTGACATCGGTTGCGGGTTCGGCGACAGCACTATTAGGATCGCCGAACTCGTCGGTCCCCACGGCCAGGCGGTAGGCGTCGATTGTGCCGAGCGCTTCATTGATGTTGCCGAGCAGGAAGCCAATACAGCCGGGGTCCGCAATGCTGCATTCTTCACGGCCGATGTGCAGGCTGACAACCTGCGGGGTCCTTACGACCACGCCTTCGCCCGCTTCGGAACCATGTTCTTCATGATGCCGGGCGCGGCGCTACGCAACATCCGTGCCGCGCTCAAACCCGGTGGTTTGCTCACCCAGGTCGTGTGGCGCAAGCGCGAGGACAACCCGTGGCTGCACAACGCTGAACTTAAGGTGAGAGAGATTGTTCCGATCGTGTCGCACGAGGACACCAACCAGGTCCACTGCGGCCCTGGACCGTTCTCGATGTCGGGCCCGGACATGGTGAGCTCAATGCTTAAGGCCGCTGGATTTGCCGGCATCACGTTCGAGCGTTTCGACACGGATATCTGCATAGGTCGGAACCTCGACGACGCAGTTGAATTCGCGATGGCACTGGGGCCGGCCGGCGAGATCATTCGCTTGGCGGGAACGGAAGGCGAACGGCTCAAGCCACAGGTCGCAATCGAACTTCGCGATACCCTAGCAGTCTTTGCACGGGAAGACGGCATTTGGGCGCCATCGAGTACTTGGTTCATTTCTGCGCGAAATCCAACTGCCCGCGGGACAGATTGATTTGTAGGCGGTAATTGCAGGTTGGGGCCTGAAAGGAGAAGGAAGATGGGAACCAGGAACCAGCATTTGCTGAACCGGCGTCAATTCAGTGTGCGTTGTGCGGCGTTCGGCTTGGCCTTGCCCGCTATCAGTAAAGTGCTGGCGGGGGAACCCAATACCGCGGTTCCTGCCGCCACCGACGCGGTACCGAAGACCGCAGGGCATACCGTTCGGTTGCCGGACGGAACCAGCGTCCCCGCGCTCGGTCAGGGCGCCTGGCATCTGGGCCAGGACCGGCATCCGCCGGCCGTTGAGGCAGAGGCGCTGCAAACGGGCCTCGCGCTCGGCATGACGCTGATCGACACCTCGGGCAATTACGGCAGTGGCCGCTCCGAGCAGTTCATTGGTCAGGCGATTGCCGGTCGGCGCGACCAGATATTCCTGGTCTCCAAGGTGGAAGGCGATCAGGTGGATGGAGATGGCATCGCCCGTGCCTGCGAGGCGAGCCTCGGCCGTCTTGGAACCGATCACCTGGATCTTTACCTGCTCCATTGGCCGGTTCCCAGCGCGAAATTCCCTGGCGTGGTCGCAGCATTCGAAGGACTTCGCAAAGCCGGAAAGATTCGCGCCTGGGGTGTGTCCAACTTTGACACCGCTCAGATGGAGGATCTGTTCCGCGTTCCGGATGGCCAGCGCTGCGCAACCAACCAGGTGCCCTACAGTCTCAATAACCGCCATATCGAGCGTGACCTGCTGCCCTGGTGCGCCAAGCACAATATGCCGATCATGGCGTACTCGCCGCTGGGCGGCGACCGGCACCTGGTCGTAGGCGATCCCGCGCCGACGCAGATCGGCGCGGCGCATGGCTGCTCGGGAGCGGCGGTGGCGTTAGCCTGGGTCATCCGCAGTGGGAATGTGATCGCCATTCCGGAATCCGGGTCACCTGAGCACACCAGGGAGAACGCGGTGGCGCTTTCGTTGACTCTTACGCCGCAGGAAATTCAGACTTTGGCAGCAGCGTACCCGTAATCATCCGCCGCAGCCTGGCGGGCCTGTCGGACTGAGAAACACGCAAAATGGCAACGCGAATGTCGGGCAAGGCCAAAACCATCGGGCTTGTGGCGTTGGCAATACTCTGCTTCGCCTGGCGCCCGGCCAATCCCATGTCCGGTGATGATCGGCCCTCGGGAACGCCAGAGCGCATCGGCCGCTATGCGGGACATCGGCTGCAAGATCGGAGCCTGCTGGTGGACAGCACGTCTGGCGCGAAAATGCGCCTGACCCCGTACGGCGATCACATGATTCGCGTGCAGGTCGCGCATAAAGGCCAGCCGTTCGTGCCAGACGATGCGCTGCTCATGGTCGAGCGCCATGACCTGGGCGGGTATCTCGTGGTCGTCGACGAGCCGGGGCAACTCACGATCAGTACCGGCAAGGCCGATGGCGTGAGCCTGACGCTCGCCAAAGCCAATCTGACCGCACGCTGGCGCCTTAACGGCGCCGCCGAGCCGCAACTGGTCGAGCAAAGTGGCGTGCAATGGGACGGTGGCGCGGTGAGCATCGATTTTGTGCCGGACATCGATGAGCATTTCGCGGGCCTGGGGCACGGATTTTTCGGGCGTGATGCGGCGCCGCTCGATTTGCGCGGCCGGTCGATTTCACGCAGCTACGGCAGCCAGGCCTCGCTGGTCGCGCCCTGGTTCCTATCCAGCAAGGGGTACGGATTTTTCCTCAACTGCCTGTATCCGCACCGCTTTCGCTTTAATCAGGAGGGCCATTTCGACTTGCAGGTGACTGGCACCGACCTGGGCGCCCAGCTCGATTACTTTGTCGTGGCGGGCGCCACGCCGCTGGAATTGCTGGACCGCTACACGCAGCTGACCGGCCGGCCACGGCTGCAACGCAAGGGCATGTTTGGCCTGCAGGTCTCGGACAAGCCGCACGAGGCCGAGAGCCTTAAGACCGGAATGAGCTGGTGGTTTGACCATCTGCCGAAGTTGCGGGCCGCCGGCATTCCGGTCGATGCGATCATCATGGATAATACCTGGCGCGCGGGCGGGGGAACCTGGCATGACTCCATCTTTGCCTTTGACCCGGTGCACTATCCGGATCCCAGGGCCTTTTACCAGTGGGCGCAGCAACTTGGGGCTGATGGTGGACGTCGATTTCAACGGCACCATGTACATGCAAAGCGTTGGCTGGAAACCCGAATTCGGTATTCGCGGTGGCACCTGGAATCCCGGCGTGCCGTTTTATCTGCTGAAATTCTTCAATCCCGCGGCCGACGACTGGCTCTGGCAGCTGATGTGGGGCAACGTACTCAATCCCAAGCTCGGTTATCCCAACGACATGGTGTGGATGGACGAAACCGACGAAGCCATGGTTGACGACGAACGGGCGCCCTTCAGCGGTGGCCGCCCGTGGCTCGAGTTAAAAAACCAGTACGTGCTGACGGGCGCGAAGGCGCTGGTAGGGCATTGGGATGAAAGCTTTGCCGGCAGCAAGCGGCCGTATATCTGGTTTCGATCGGCCACCTCCGGCCTGCAGCGCTATTGTACCTACTGGACCGGGGACACCGAGGGCAATGAGTCCGACCAGTCGGCGCAAGTCACCGCGATGCTGGCCGCCGGTATATCCGGGATGCCGTACTTTAATCATGACGCTGGCGGCTTCCAGTCCATTGATGAGGATATCTATCGCCGGTATGCCATTGTCGAGGGAAGTCTCAGTCCCGTGTGGCGCCTGCACGGCATCCGTGGGCCGCGCTGGCCGACCGAGTACGGGCCCGACGTACAGGCACTGGCCAGGCGTTATGCCGAACTGCGCTATCACCTGATGCCTTATCTTTACACGCTGTCGCGCGAAGCTCGGTGACCGGTGCGCCGATGATGCGGGCGATGTTTTTGCAGTACCCCGCGGAGCCGGAAGCCTGGCGGCGCGACTACCAGTATCTGATGGGCCCGTCGCTGCTGGTCGCGCCGCCGGTTCGAAGTCGAACCAGCATCTGGCTGCCGCCCGGCCAGTGGTTCGACTGGTGGACCGGAGCTAAATTGAGCGGTGGCCAGTCGGTTGCGCCGCCCACCGGCGATGATGCGGCATTGTATGTGCGCGCTGGCGCGGTGATCCCGATGGGGCCGTTCGCGCTGAGTACGGCGCTGGTGCCCGCGGATCAGCTGCAGGTGCACGTATGGTCGGGGCCAGCGGAAGTTTCGAGCTGTACGAGGATGATGGCGTGACCGAAGCTTATCGCCATGGCGCGTTCGCGCTGACGCGCCTCGCGTGGGACGACGCCAGCAGGACGCTTGCCATTGCGCCTTCGGAAGGGACGTGGGCCGGGGCGCCGTCAAGCCGAAGCTGGACGGTCGTCCTTCACGGTCTGGAAGCGCCAACGACCGCGTACATCGACGGGCAGCCGCTTTCTGGCGGACGGTTCGACCAAGCCTCGCACACCTTGAGTTTGCAATTGCCACCGCGCGCAGCAGGCGCCGAAGTCACGTTGAACCTGGCTGCCAGTCACTGAGCGATGGATAGGTCTCGAATTAAACCCGCCGCCAAAGACAGCGGCACAGAGACCGCCAGGTCTCAAGCTCGCGACCCCGATGCAACCGGGGGGCAAGCAGGCTTTCCGGTGGGACCCCGGATCCCAACTTCCGGTTGGAGGGCATTGCTTGCCGTCGTAGGGCCAGGACTGGTCGTCATGCTCGCCGACACCGATGTCGGCAGCATCATCACGGCTGCGCAGAGCGGCGTGCAATGGGGATACCGGCTTCTGCTGCTGCAACTGTTATTGGTGCCGGTCCTCTATGTCGTTCAGGAACTGACGGTACGTCTGGCCATCTTTACCGGGAAGGGGCATGCCGAGCTCATCCGTGAGACCTTCGGGCCGACATGGGCGTGGATCTCGGTTGCAGGCCTTGGAGTGGCATGCATCGGCGCCTTGCTAACGGAATTCTCCGGCGTTGCCGGCGTTGGCGAATTGTACGGGGTACCGCGAGTGCTCAGCCTAAGCCTCAGCACGATTGTTCTGCTTCTGGTCGTCCTGACGGGAAGCTATCGCCGCGTAGAGAGGGTCGCCATTATTCTGGGTCTTTTCGAGTTTGCCTTCTTCTGGGTCGCCTATAACACCCATCCGCACGGCATCGAGCTGGCGCACGGACTCATGCAGATGCCCCTGCGTGATAACCGTTACCTGTACCTGATGGCGGCCAATATTGGCGCCGTGATCATGCCCTGGATGGTCTTCTATCAGCAATCCGCGGTGGCCGATAAGAAATTGCGGCCCGAGCACTATAGCTATGCCCGTTGGGACACTGCTGTGGGCGCGGTCGTGACACAGGCTGTAATGGTAGCGGTTCTTGTCGCGGCAGCAGCCACCATCGGCAAGGTCAACAGCAACGCGAGTCTGAATACCATCGGCGACGTGAGCAAAGTGCTGACACCCGTCCTGGGTCCGGATATCGGTCGATTTGTCTTCGGACTCGGAACGATTGGAGCGGCCATGGTTGCCGCGATCGTGGTGTCGCTGGCTTGTGCCTGGGGCTTTGGCGAGGTTACGGGCTACCGGCACTCCCTTGAACACCGCCCCCTCGAAGCGCCATGGTTCTATGGCGTCTATACCCTGGTGGTCATTAGCGGTGCAGTGATCGTGGGCATGGCGCCCAATCTCGTGGCGCTGAATATCGGTGTACAGGTGATGAATGCCCTGATATTGCCTGTCGTTCTGGGTTTTCTGGTGTTTCTGGCCTTCAAAGCGCTTCCCGCAGAGCACCGCCTGAGCGGGATTTACGCCTGGATCGTTGTTGCCGTCTCGCTGCTGACGGCAGGGCTGGGCGTGTACGGAGGGATTTCAGGCTCCCACTTCTTTTAGTTAGTAAGGGTGCCGGCCCGGGCCTTGTTCGAGAGGGCCTGGGCCGGCACCCATGGCTTGCGGCTGCGCGTAATAGGGCGCAATCCGACCAATGGGTGGGCCCGAAGACGACGGTGACTGCAGTCAGTCCTGCGGTTAGCACGTAGATACGTGCGGATCCGAAGCGGCTATCTTCAGAACCGTGGCGTTTTGAACCCTCATCAGTCGGTGAGTGGCTGCAATAGATTTGCTCTATTGCTCTCAGTCAAAGGATCGATTGGATTCGCCGGGATCCAGCCACTAAATTGGTATACATGGCGAAGCCAAAGCACTCAGTTGGAGGCAAGATGGAAACCGAAAGCAAATGCCCACTCTCGGGCGACGCTGGCAAGAACTCCGTAGCTGGCGCTCCATCCAATGCCGACTGGTGGCCCAATCAGCTGAAGCTGGGCATCCTGCATCAGCACTCCTCGAAGTCCGACCCCATGGGCGAGGAGTTCGACTACTCCAGAGAGTTCAAAAGCCTTGACCTGAATGCCGTGGTCAAGGACCTGCGTGCCTTGATGACGGATTCTCAGGAATGGTGGCCGGCGGACTTCGGCCATTATGGACCTTTGTTCATTCGCATGGCCTGGCACAGCGCCGGCACGTATCGCACCGGCGACGGTCGCGGCGGCGCCGGGAGCGGGAGCCAGCGCTTTGCTCCGCTGAACAGCTGGCCGGACAACGTCAACCTCGACAAGGCGCGGAGGCTCCTTTGGCCGATCAAGCAGAAGTATGGCCGGAGGATTTCATGGGCTGACCTGATGATCCTCGCCGGCAACGTTGCTCTGGAATCGATGGGATTTAAAACCTTTGGTTTCGCCGGCGGCCGTGAAGACATCTGGGAACCGGAAGAAGACATCTACTGGGGTTCCGAGGGCACCTGGCTGGGTGACAAACGCTACTCCGGCGACCGCAATCTTGAAAATCCACTCGCGGCAGTGCAGATGGGCCTGATCTACGTCAATCCGGAAGGCCCGAACGGCAATCCGGATCCGCTCGCTGCGGCGAGGGATATGCGCGAGACCTTCGCGCGCATGGCGATGAACGACGAAGAGACGGTTGCGCTCATCGCCGGGGGCCACACCTTCGGCAAGACCCACGGTGCCGGCGATGCCGCGCTGGTGGGTCCTGCGCCGGAAGCTGCCGGCATTGAGGAGCAGGGTTTAGGCTGGAAGAGCCGCTTCGGCACGGGCAAAGGAGACGACACGATCGGCAGCGGTTTGGAAGTCACCTGGACCAGCACGCCGACGAAATGGAGCACCAACTTCTTCTCGAACCTGTTCGGCTACGAATGGGAGCTGACGAAGAGCCCGGCCGGTGCGCACCAGTGGCAGCCGAAGGGTGGCGCGGGGGCCGGTACGGTGCCTGATGCCCACGATCCGTCAAAGCGTCACGCGCCGGCCATGCTGACCACGGACCTCGCGTTGCGGTTCGATCCGGTTTACGAAAAGATTTCGCGGCGCTTTTACGAGCACCCGGATCAGTTCGCCGACGCCTTCGCCCGGGCGTGGTTTAAGCTGACGCACCGCGATATGGGTCCCGTGTCCCGTTATCTCGGCCCGCTCGTTCCCAAGGAGCCGCTGCTGTGGCAGGACCCGATACCGGCGGTGAACCACCAATTGGTCGACGAGCAAGATATTGCTGCCCTGAAGACCAAGCTCCTGGCCTCTGGGCTGTCCATTTCCCAGCTGGTTACCACGGCCTGGGCGTCTGCGGCAACGTTCCGCGGGAGCGATAAGCGCGGTGGTGCGAATGGCGCGCGCATTCGCTTGGCCCGCAGAAGGATTGGGAGGTCAATCAGCCAGGCGAACTGGCCAAGGTCCTGCAAAAGCTGGAAGCGATCCAGAAGGACTTCAACAGCGCGCAGTCCGGCGGAAAGAAGGTTTCAATTGCTGACCTGATCGTTCTGGGCGGCTGCGCAGCCATCGAGAAGGCTGCGAAGCAGGCCGGGCACGACCTAAAAGTTCCTTTCTCGCCGGGGCGCACGGATGCGTCGCAGGATCTGACCGATGTAGAGGCCTTCGCGGTACTGGAGCCGAAAGCTGACGGCTTCCGCAACTATATCCGCCAGGGACTGGAAGGACCGGCCGGTGAGCTGCTGGTGGACAAAGCGCAATTGCTGACACTGACCGCCCCGGAGATGACGGTGCTGATTGGCGGCCTGCGCGCCCTGAATGCGAACGCCGGTCAGTCCAAGCACGGTATCTTCACCAAGCGACCCGGGATTTTGACGAATGACTTCTTCGTGAACCTCCTGGACATGCGCACTCAGTGGCAGAAATCCGCTTCCTCTGCAGGCGTGTTGGAAGGGCGCGATCGGGCGACGGGCGAGCTCAAGTGGACGGGCACCGTGGTCGATCTCGTCTTTGGTTCGAACTCTCAGCTTCGAGCCCTCGCGGAAGTCTATGCTTGCAGCGACTCGCAGCCGGTGTTTGTGCGTGATTTTGTGGCGGCCTGGAACAAAGTGATGAACTTGGATCGCTTCGAGTTGGCGTCATCTCAGAAGATGGGTCTTTGAAGTCCCATACCGCGCCTCGACCATTACCCCCAACCGCTACGTGGCCGGGCATTGGCCGCCGAGATTGATTGGCGATTGATTTTGCGGTGCGTCGGGAGGCGGGAATGCCTGGCCAAACGTAAAGGCTTGCGGTGTCGGACCCGCCTTTCGCAGCGTCTCAAGCTTCGCGATGGCCTCGGTCACATCCGGGCGGTGTCCCTTGGGTACCCACCACAGGACCATATAGGCTTCCCGCATCGGCTCAAACCATTCCCGTCGCCGGCGCATGATCTCAACATGGGCTGAGCGGTAGACATACTGCCGCAGGGACTCCAGGTCCCGCCATACCGACATATTGACCAGGTTGTTTTCGTTCTCGAAGGGACGTATTGCGGTGGCGTCGCCCGCCTCGGTCTGCAGGCGCCACACAAAGCCCGGCGAGCCATCCGCCAGGGCATTGATCCGGTCAAGGTTGGCGGCGAATTCAGTCATGAGCGGCGAATCCATCGGGCCCCGGATGATGCCGACATTTAATTGCCCGAGCTCGAATTGCGACATAGGTTTCACTTGACGGGCGGCGTCGGATCATCCATCAAGCCACCCGGCCGCGCTAACGCGCTAAGTCCTTTTAACAAGCGGCTGCGATTCCTTCATCTTGGGTTTTGCTGCCTCGTAGCTGCCCTGGTCCGATGGGGCAAGATGCGGGTGTCCGACTAATACGCCAACGCCAATGGAACCTTCAAAATAATAGGTCTCACCGGCGTCGGCTTCCATGGTCAGCACATCCTTGGCTTCAGAATGGACTGTGAAGACGTGCTTGCCAGGCGGTACCTGGATCGAAAAATACGTTCCGCTTCGCAGCTTGCCAAGTTCGGTCTGATCCTCGCGCACGATAAAGCCCACCGCGGCCCCCATAAAATGCGAGGGTCGAAAGAAGATCACGGTGGCCGTGCCAGGCGAGGGCGCGGGCATAGCAGGTTGAGCGGCCGCAGCCGCCGGCGCGGTTGTTGCAGCCGGAGCCGTGGCCGTGTCAGCTGGGGTGGCGGGCGCTGCAGGTTGAGCAGCCGCAGTCGCAGCCGCAGCCGCCGGCGCGGTTGTTGCAGCCGGAGCCGTGGCCGTGTCAGCTGGGGTGGCGGGCGCTGCAGGTTGAGCAGCCGCAGCCGCAGCCGCCGGTGCGGCCGTTGCAGCCGGAGCCGCGGCCGTGTTCTGGTCGGTACCGACAGCATCCTCAGCGCCAGCCGCCGCGGCGAACGCCAACAGTACTGTCAGGCTCCATACGGATTTTGCAGCTCTAGGAAACATGGTTACATTCCTCCGTTGTCAAAAAGTCATTTTTGTTCGGCTGCTGAAATCGCAGGCGCGACAAAGGTTTCGTCATTGGCGACTTTAGCGAGCACTTCGGTCTGCGCCGGGATCTCAGCCTGCGTTCCCCGTATGAAGGGCACGAACATCGCGGCCATACTGGTATCGCGCCCGGCATTGCCGAGGTTCGATCGCAGTCGAATCTGCCGGTCGCCGACAAGAATGTAACGCGCTGCGACAATCAATATACCAGGCTTGCCCAACATGCCTGCCTTACGGGCATCGATGATCTCGCCAATCGCCGGCGAGCCGGCGGGTATGGCGATGAAGTCATCAACCTGTATATCGTCGGTAACCTCGAGGCGAAACTGCGTGCCGGCCTTGTCGGTAGCCGAAGTCAGCGCATCCAGAAAGCGCAGCGGTATGCGGGCCCCGGCATGAAGCACGAGCTGTCGCGTCGTCGATGCCGGAGCCGCCTCGCTCGGCGCGGCCACGGCGGCTACCGGCGGCGGTTGCTCCTGGCCGCGAGCCAAGCCCGCGGCGATAGTGGCAGCGGTCAGCAGGCAACCGACCCTTAAATTCATGACGCGTCTCTTTTCTTGAATTTCACGATGACAGTGTCCGCGGCATCCATGGTACGGCCGTCGGCGAGCGCCACCGTGAAGCCAAGGTGATTCTCGCCATCGTGGCAATATTGCAGTATTGACCAGCTGTCAAATTTCAGTTTTTGGCCCGCCGGCCCGATTGGCAATATCGGCGCCGGTAACGCGGCGTTGTCAATGCTGACGATTTGCCATTTCGTGGCATCGAGCTGGTCGGCGCCCAGCGCCGGGTCCGCGTGCAGGTCGAAGTAGACGTCGCCCAGTTTCGAGCTTTTCTCCAGATCGAGCTTTACCGTGTTATTGGATGCAAAGTCGAATTTGTGCCCGGTCACGGCGCCATGGTAATCGGCTTCCGGGCGGTGCTCCGTCTCCGCTGCGGTGCGATCGACATCGATAATCCGGTCACTCATCACCTCGACCTGAAGTACCGTGCCGCGGTTGGCCCAGGCATTGGCGCCGTGCGTGAGCAATCCGAACACGCCGAATAAAATGACATTGGCAGCGTAGGCATCGTCCCGGCTGCGGCCGTTGCGTGCCAGGCTGCCAAATATGCGTATGTTCTGGCCGTCAATCGCCGGAACAAAATGCACATCAAATGCGAAGCTCCCCGACTGCGCCAGGCGCTGACGGTCTTGCGCACGAATCATCTTGCCGGTGACCAGCGCGCCCCGGCGCACCAGAACATGGTCGGCGACGTTTAAATCGTCCATGACCCGGAAGTAAACTGTGGCATCCGCCGCCGTGTAAGCGGAGCTGACGGTCTGTTGCAGTACCAGCCGGATCTGCGTGCCGGCCGGCAGCTTGATGCCGGAGGCGACGACAAGCGGGGAGCCAAGCACGGCCACGATCGCGCCCACGATTCGCCATCGTCGGTGTTGAGTCGGCAAAATCGCCATGCCTTACTCGCGTCGGGTCCGGACCGTGATTGGGCTTTTATATGTCCGTCAAGCTTGGCGCAACGACCCCGTTGCTGCGCCGCATACAGACTAACGCGGTGCTGCATTGGCCGTCAAATCAGCACTCCCGACGGCTCTGCGGTCGTTGTCGGCAGGCGGGTGCTCCGTCCACGGACCGAGCTTAATTTCCGGCGTGCTTGGGCTCCGTTACCGCCAAAGTCTTGAATTTTTGCAGTATGCCCAGGTTGAACAGCACGTAATAGCCGACCAGCACACCAAAAATGCCTATGGTCAGCGGACTGCTTTGATAGCTGGCGAACGGATTTTGATCCGCAGAAGCCACATTCTGCCCACCGAGATTCAATGCCAGGAACCGGTATAAAAGCCGGCCCAGGAACAGGGCGGTCACGATCAGGCCAATGTAGGTGTGTGGCGTGTAAAAGCGGCCCTCCGGCGTGAGCTCGAACTGCGTGTGCCGCAGACCCAAAATCCCAAGCGCCGCGCCACCGACCAGGCCACCGAGCAGCGCACCGAGAAGCGAAGTGTTGCGCAGCGATGCCAGCAGAAAAATTCCACCGACAGCGGCGAAAATGCTGATCCGCACCCAGATTCTTTTCTCACTGACCTTCTGGCGACCGAACGTGCGCCGCATGCGCCGGTAGATCGCAAAGATCACTAAGGCGGCCATCACAACCGGGGTAATAATTTTCGGGTCCATCAAACTTGTCCTTTGATTCGCTAAGTGGGCTCATTTTCACAGCAGGTGTGCAGCGGCGCGCACTATTCAACCCCGCAAGCGCGCGCTGTCTGGGTCGTAAAGCGGCTTAATCCGCACGGTCGCCGCGCAGGGCTCGCCGAAAATATCGATCTCGAAGCTTGTGCCGTCGCGGGCGAGCGCCGCCGGCACGTAGCCTGCGGCGAGACTTTTGCCGATGCAGTGACCGTAGGCGCCGGAGGTCACGTAGCCGATCGCCGTGCCCTCGTGAATGATGGATTCGTAGCCGATGACCTCGGCGTCGCGCGCTTTGACTTCCATGACCACGAAGCGTCGCTTAGGTCCTGCAGAGCGCTCCGCCAATGCCGCGGCGCGGCCGGCAAAATCTGCCTTGCTGAAGTCGATGAACCGATCGAGCCCGGTTTCCCCCGGCGTGTAATCGGGCCGAAAATCCTTGTTAAACGACCCATAGCCTTTCTCGAGCCGCAGCGAGGACAGGGCGCGTCCGCCAAAATGCACGAGTCCGAGTTCTCGTCCTGCTTCGCGGAGATCATCGTAAAGCGAGGCGAAGTAATCCGGCGTGGTCCAGATTTCGTACCCGAGCTCCCCGGTAAAGCCGGCGCGGGTGAGGATCGAGGGCGCGTACCCGACCGCGGTCTCCCTGACATCGAAGAGCTTGAAGGCCGCCGCCGACAGATCGATCCGCACCAGGCGCTGCACGAGCTCGCGCGCATTCGGCCCGGCGATGGAGACGCCCGCCAGCGTCGAGGCCACCGAGCGCATGGCGACGTCTGCCGGCGGGTTCGATTGCCAGAACCAGCGCAGGTGAAACTCCTCGGCAAATCCGGAGCCCACGATCAGGAAGCGATCGTCGGCCAGGCAGGCGATTGACAGGTCACCCACGATCCGCCCGGCGGGATTGAGCATCGGTGCGAGTCCGAGCCGGCCGGGTCTGGGTATCTTGCAGGCGAACACCCGATCGAGCCAGGCCCGCGCCCCACGCCCCGATACTTCGTACTTGCCGTAATTGGTGGTCTCATAAAGCCCCACCGTCCGTGCGCACGGCCTGACATTCCGCGCGGACGATCGGGAAGGCTTCCGAGCGCCGGTAGGTGGGCGTTTCGACCGGCGCTGTGCCGGGCGGCGCGAACCAGAGCGCGTTCTCAAGGCCAAAATTCGCGCCCATCACGGCGCCGGCGTCACGCAATTGGTCGTAAATGGGCGAGCGGCGGACCGGACGGGCCGCCGGCAGCTCCTCGTTCGGATAGACCAGCCGGAAGCGCCGGGAATAATTTTCCGGGACCTTGATCGACGTGTACTTCGGCGTCGCAAATCCGCCAAAGCGTGCGACGTCCATCGAGAGGATATCCTGACCGGGATCGCCCTCTGCCATCCAGCGCGAGAGCACGAGCCCGATGCCGCCGCCCTGGCTGAATCCGGCCATGACGGCGCAGGCGACCCAGTAATTCCGGACGCCGCGTACCGGGCCGACCAGCGGGTTGCCATCCGGTGCGAAGGTAAAGGGGCCGTTGATCGCCTTTCGAATACCCACCCGGCCGAGCGCCGGGAAATGGCGGAAGCCGACCTCAAAATAAGGCGCCAGCCGCTCGAAGTCGTCCGGCAGCAGCTGCATCGCGAAGTCGTCGGGGGTCTTGAGCGGCGCCCAAACAACACCGTGCGGTTCGTAGGTGCCGATCAGCGCGCCACCCCGCTCCTGACGCATGTAGATCTCACCGGCATAGTCGGTCGTGTTGACGATTTCCTTGTCTCGACCCTTGAGCTCCGGAATGTCCTCGGTGATCAGGTAATGGTGCTCCATCGCCAGTACTGGCAGCTCGATCCCGACCATGTGCCCGATCTCGCGCGCCCACAGTCCCCCACAATTGACGACATGCTCGGCATGCACGTTACCCTTGTCGGTGAGGACGTCCCATGAGCCATCGCTCCGTGGCTTAAGCGACAGCACGCGCGTGAATCGTTCCACCGAGGCACCCAGGAGCCGCGCTGCCTTGACATAGGCCTGCGTGGTGCCGGAAGGGTCGCAATGCCCGCCATCGGCCCGCCACAGCGCGCCGATGAAATGCTGCGTGTCGATCAGGGGGTTGAAGCGCCTGGCTTCTTCGAGCGAGATCATCTCGGTTTCCATGCCGAGGTAGCGCGCGCGCGAGCAGATGAGCTTTAAGCTGTCGAGCTCGCCCGGTGTCGCTGCCAGCATCAGCCCGCCATTGGGGTGCAGTCCGCAGGATTGTCCCGACATCGCCTCGATCTCGCGATACAGGTCGATGGTGTACTTCTGCAACCGCGATATGTTGGCCTCGCCATTAAACGTGTGCATGCCACCGGCGGCATGCCAGGTGGAGCCCGAGGTCAGCTCGCTTTTCTCGAGCAGCAGCACGTCGGTCCAGCCGATCTTGGCGAGGTGGTAGAGGACGCTGGCGCCGACCACACCGCCGCCGATGATGACCGCCCGGGCAGAGGACTTCATGAAAACGACTCTCCGGATAATGCTGTAAACGGCACCGCGCCCAATTGGCTGATGCCGAACGGCGCGCCGGTGGCGGCGAGCCATTCGGCAAAATGCCGTGCCGTCGTCGCCGGTGTCAACAGCAGTCGCGCGGCAGGGAGCTGAACAATGATGACCGCCACCTGGGCGATGGTGGTCGCGGCGCCGTGACCGGCCGGGAACACGGTCGGATGCAGGTCAAGCCGGCAACCGCGGGCGAGCACTTCGGCGCTGTCAGCACCGGCCAGGTAGAACACCGCGAGCGCACTGGATAAGTCGATCGTCGCGGCCGTGCCGGCGCAGGCCTGCCGCCACGTGGCGGCCGCCAGACCCGGCTCGGCCGGTAGGCTCAGCAGCAGCCAGCGTTCGGGCCGGACCGAAACGGCCAGTTGCCCGCCGCCCATCGTAGCCCGGCCGAACGCCGGCAGTGGCACACCGCGGCGCGCGGCAACAGCCGCAAGTTCCTCGGAGCGACCACGACGTGCAGCCAGCTCCACGATATCGAATGCGCAGGTACCGAAACGCACACGGGTGCCGTCGACGGCTGCCGAATGCTGCTTAAGCGCGGACACGGAGATTTTCCGGATCGAGCATATGGGGACTGACGATATCAACCGGCAGGGTTTCGCCGTGGATCAGGGAGCGGGCGATGAGCTTTTGCCCGATCCGCGCGCGGCCGCCGACCACGAGCGCGAGGCCGACCCAGCCATCGCGCTCGACCGACGGCGTGGAGGAGGTGATGTACCCGAGGCTGGCGGCGTCGGTCTCGTGTAGCACCACGTGCGCCCCATTGCGCAATCGGCGCGCCGGGTCGACGGGTCGCACCCCGACCAGCTGCAGCCGGTCCGGGGCGGACAGTCCGGATCGTTGCGACAGCATCCTGCCGACGAAGTCGCCCTGTTTCTTGAGCATCCGCTGCATGCCTAAGTCATCGGCGCTGGTGTTGCCGTTGAGTTCCGCGCCGGTGACGTGCCCCTTCTCGATACGCAGGGTATTGAGTGCATCGAGGCCATACGGAGTGATACCAAAGCTCTTCCCGGCCTCGAGAACGGCGAGCCACACGGACCGCGCCTGGGAGGCGGGCACTGCCAGTTCGTAAGCCAGTTCACCGGAAAATGAAATGCGAAATAGCCGCCCGGCAGAGCCTGCGATCCGCGCCTCGGCGGCGGCCATGAAGGGAAAGGCATCGTTTGCGACATCGACGCCTGAGACCACCTGGGCGAGCACTTCGCGCGAGCGCGGCCCGGCTAGCGCAAACTGCGCCCACTGGTCGCCGACGTCGGTCAGCAGCACATCGAGCGTCGGGCAGTTGGCCTGCAGCTGAAACTCCAGGTGTTCCAGAATGGCCGCGCTGTTGGCAGTCGTGGTAGTAAGGACAAAGTGCTCCGGCCCGAATCGCGATACGGTGCCGTCATCGAGCATCATGCCGTCCTCGCGCAGCATGATGCCGTAGCGGGCGCGGCCGACCGCCAGCGTCGACATGGTGTTCGCGTAGACGAAATCGAGGAAGACGCCGGCATCGGCGCCCTGAACGTCAATCTTGCCGAGCGTCGACACGTCGGTGATGCCGACCGCGCGGCGTACGGCCCGGGCTTCCTTCAGCACCGCATCCCACCCGTTCTGCTTTGAATACACGAGCGGCCGCAGCCACATTCCGACCGAGACGAACGTCGCCCCCGCGCCTTCGTGCCAGTCATGCAGAGGGAGCCGGCGCTTCGGTTTAAAATGCTCGCGCACTTCCATTCCGGCGAGGGCCGCAAAGGGTACCGGTTGCAGGTAAGGTCGCGGTTGCGGTTGCCCGACTGCGGACAGCGGCACGCCGCGCGCTGCCGCGAGTACCGCACTGCCGACCAGGCCGCCGATGCGCCCCTGATCGGTCGCCATGCTGTGCGTCGTGTACCGCTTCATGTGCTCGACGTGCTCGTACCCCTCACGTTGCGCGAGCCGCACGTCATCGCAGGTGACATCGTGCTGCAGATCGACGAAGGCCTTGCCCCGGCCGGGAATTTCCCAGACCGCCGATATCGAGGTGCCCTCCGGGTCCACAGGCAGGTCAGGCGCGGTAACTAAGGTTCCCGGATTTCTGCCGAAATCCCCGGCGATCGCCACAGCCGCACTCGCGCCGTCCTGCGCCGCGGCCGCGAGCCCAAAGCATCCACGCGCCGCGCCCACCACGTAGCCGCTCGCCGGATCAAGTGCCGGCGTAACGGCCGCGATGGCCGGCTGCCACGAAAGCGCGGCGCCCAGCTGGCTCGCGAGTGCACTGGCAGGTGAATAGCCTCCCGACATCAGCAGGCCATCGGCTTCGATCGTACGGCGATTGCGCCCGTCGGCATCGGCGACCTGAAGCGCGCGTACGCATCGGCGTCCGGCAACCCCGGCGATGACGGAATTGCTATGGACTTCAATGCCACGCGCGCGGGCGCGGTCTGCTGCTTTGGATGCCGGTCGCACGTCGATGATGCCTGCACAACGGACGCCTGCGCGCGCCAGGGCAAACGCGGCCTCATAGGCCTCGTCATTATTCAGGAAAAACGCTGGCCGATGGGCAACCGCGACCCCGTAGCGTCGCAGGTAGGCGAGGGCGGCGCCTGCCAGCATCACCCCCGGCACATCGTTCCCGGGAAAGGCGATCAGCCGCTCGACCGAACCTGTCGCCAGGATCAGGTGTCTCGCGCGAATAATCCGCATGCGCTCGCGAAGCCCGCCGCTCGCGGCGATTGCCTCTGGCGCCAGCGTCTCGATCGCGCCAAATACGCCGTGTCCATAGGCGCCGACCACTGCGCAACGTGACAGGCAACGCACGGTGTCGAGACCTGCGAGCCTCGCGAGCATCGCCTCCCGCCAGGAAGTGAAGCGCGCATCAAGCAGCGATCCGCCCCCCAAGACGACGTCCTGATCGACAAGCAGTATGCGAAGTCCGTTTCCGCCGAGAGCCGCCGCAGCGGTCAGGCCCGCCGTGCCCGCGCCGACCACCAGTACGTCCGTGTGCTCGTGCACCGTCTCGGCGGGCGCGGCGTGGTCGGTGACTGCCGCGTGCAGCCGGCCGAGACCTGCCGCGCGGCGGATCAGCGGCTCGTAAAGCCTCTCCCAGGCCCAGCCGGGTGCCATGAAGGTCTTGTAGTAAAAGCCGGCAGGCAGAAACCGGCTCAGGCGATCATTGATCGCAAGGGCATCGAAGCCAAGCGACGGCCAGCGATTCTGGCTTTCGGCCTTAAGACCGGCGACGAGCTCGAGCGTGGTCGCAGGCCTGTTGGGCTCCCGGCCATTTTCCGTGAGTACATCGACCAGCGCGCAGGGCTCCTCCGGACCTGCCGTCACGATGCCGCGCGGCCGGTGATACTTGAAGCTCCGTCCAACGAGCCGGAGGCCGTTGGCGAGCAGGGCGGAGGCCAGCGTGTCGCCGGCCAGACCCGTCAGGGCACGATCATCGAAGCTAAATTCGATGGCCGTGGCGGCCTGGGTCAGGAGCCCGGCGGTTATGCGATGCGGACCGCTCATCCGTCTGAGCCTTCTGGCGGCAGGGTGAGCGAATCTTCGGCACGGCCGGCGGCGCGGATTTCATGGGTCAGGGTATGGCGCACAAGTTTTATCAGCTTGCGGCAGCCGGCAACGTGCAACCACCACTCAAGGTGCCAGCCGCGCGGGTTCTCGCGCGCATAGGTGTAGGTCGTGAACGTCTCGAGCCCGGCGTCGGCAGCGGGGCGCGAAATCGATGCATCGCCGCGATAGCGGAACTCGATTTCGTCGCGTTCACCGCACCACGGGCAGGGGATCCGAAGCATCGTCGCAACTCTTTAGTGCAGGTAGGGGTAGGGACCGGTACCGCGTTCATCGACCGTCCGACCCGCCGCGAAGCGCCCGAGATCAAGGTGCGCGGCCACCGGATGCGGCTCGCCGCGCGCGATCAGATGAGCCGTCGTCATCCCGCCCGCCGGGATGGCCTTGAAGCCGCCGTAGCACCAGCCGCCGTTCAGAATCAGGCCGTCAACCGGCGTCTTCGAGATGATGGGGGAGCCGTCCATGCTCATGTCCATCACGCCACCCCATTGCCGCAGCACGCGCAGGCGCGCAAGGCCCGGCAGCAAGGTCACGGCGGCGGCCGCCACCTCCTCGGCCATCGGCAAAGTGCCACGCTGACCGTAGGTGTTGTAGCCATCGATCGCGCCGCCGAATACCAGGCCGCCTTTGTCGGACTGACTTACATAAAAATGCCCGGCGCCGTAAGTCAGCACGACATCGAGCACCGGTTTGACGGCCTCGCTGACAAAGGCCTGCAGGACGTGGGTTTCAATGGGCAGCGTGAGGCCCGCCATTTCGGCAAGCTGTGAGGAATGCCCGGCAACCGCCAGGCACACGGTGTCGGCCGCGATCAGACCGCGTGTGGTGTCGACCCCGGTGACGCGTCCACCGTCGCGCCGGATGCCGGTCACCGCGCATTGCTCGATGATGTCAACGCCGGCCTCGGACGCCGCGCGCGCATAGCCCCAGGCGACTGCGTCGTGCCGCACCGTGCCCCCGCGCGGTTGCAGGAATCCCCCCAACACCGGGTAGCGGCCGTTATCGAGGTCTACGCAGCGGCACGCGCGCCTTGACCTCCGCGCGACTGAGTGCGACGGCGTCCACCCCTTGGAGTCGCATGCCATTGGCCCGGCGGGTGAATAAATCGCGCTGCGCTTCGGTGTGGAACAGATTGAGCGTGCCGCGCTGGCTGACCATGGCATTGAAGTTCAGCGCCTGCTCCAGCCCTTCCCAGAGTTTCAGCGAGAACTCGTAGAAGCGCACATTGTCCGGCTGAAAATAATTTGAGCGGATAATGGTCGTATTGCGCCCGACATTGCCAAGGCCAATCGGGCCGCGCTCCAGAACCGCCACATCGCGAATGCCGAATTCGGTGGCGAGGTAGTACGCGGTCGCAAGACCATGGCCGCCGCCGCCGACAATCACCACCTGGTAACGGGGCTTCGGCTCGGCTTTGCGCCAAGCCCGGGACCAGCCGGTATGGCCGGTCAGCCCCTCCCATACGAGCCGAACCGCGGAATACCGCCCCGGCGACCCACGCGTCCTACCCGGGGCCATCAATCGCACACCTTATCTATAGCGGCCAAAAACGCTCCACGGGCGAGCCCGGGCTGCGCCGCGGATGCCTGGGCTGGCAGAGTGGCTTGTCGAGAAGCGAAAGAAATGGGCTGATTACCTCAAGACCATGACAAATCAAATGGTTGCAAGCCGAAAACGCAGCATTGTCGGTGATCAGTTTCGGCGCTCAGCTGCCGGGCGCCGTGGCCGCAACTCGATCGTATCGTACTGCATTTTCTGCGGCCGCAAGTCGGGCCTTGACGGACCGGGTGGCAAAAGACAAGGTGTAATTCGATGCTCGATGGCCGACCGCCGAGCGGCGGCGCGGAGGTGGCCCATAGCGAAGATTTCTGAAGTCGCTCGCGCTGGCAGCGGTGCTCATTTTCTCGGCGCTGCCTGCGGCGCACGCGGCAGTCGTAGTCTCCTCGAAACTGTCGAGCGAGTCAGCGATGATCGGGCACATGATCCGCCTGTTGCTGAACGCCAACGGTATCCCCACGGTCGATCGCATGACGCTCGGCGGCACACCGGTCGTGCGCCGGGCGCTTCTTGCCGGTGAGATCGATCTGTATGTCGAGTACACCGGCAACGCCGGGTTCTTCTTCAACGTCGCCTCGGATCCGGTCTGGAGGGACCTCAAGCGCGGCTACGAGCGCGGCGCGCAACTCGACTACCAGGCGAACAAAATTGTCTGGCTCACGCCCGCCAACGCCAGCAACTCGTGGGGTATTGCCGTGCGCGGCGACGTCGCCAGAAAGAACCGGCTCAATACGATGAGTGATTTTGCCCGCTGGGTATCGGCCGGAGGCAAGGTCGTACTGGCCTGTTCGTCCGAGTTCGTCAATTCCTCGACGCTGCGCTCTCTCGAACAGACCTACGGGTTTGCGATGCGATCTGATCAGCTGATCGTGCTGGCCGGTGGCGATACTTCGGCCACGATCAAGGCGGCAGCCGAAGAGACCAACGGCACCAACGCTGCCATGGTTTACGGCACCGACGGCGGTATAGTCGCCTCCGACCTGGTGCTCATGGCCGATGATAAGCACGACCAGCCGGCTTATGCCCCGGTGCCGATCATCCGTGAGGCGGTGCTCAAGGCCAACCCAAGGATTGCGGCGATCGTGAAGCCGCTGATGGAGAGCTTCACCCAGGATTCGCTGCAGGAATTGAATGGCCGCGTGCAGATCAACGGCGAACCGACCGAGGCGGTTGCCGAGGATTACCTTAAGTCCAAGGGATTCATCAAATGAAGCCGGCGCGATGACGGTTGCGGCCGCACGGCCTTTTCACCTTGACCGGCTGGGCACGCTGCTCAGCGTGGTCGGCGTGGCCTCGATTTGGCTATTGCCATTTGTAGTTTTCAAAATCAATCGCATTGTCTCCGGCCACCCGCGCGCACTGATCGATGTGCTGCCGACATGGTTGGTGTTGACGTTTTACTCGATCCTGGCATTGGTCGCGGTGATCGCCATCGCCGTCGGCAACGCCCGGATCCGCCTGCTCGCTGCGTTGCTTGGCATCGTTGCCGTGGCGCTCGCGATCGGTGGCGCGGCGGATGCCTTGACGCCGCCCGGCAACCGCTGGGTGCGGATCTCGCCGGGCGCGGGGTTCTGGGTGCTGTTGATCGCACTGGGACTAATCGCAACCGATGCCACCGCCCGGCTTAAGCTACGGCCCGGTGCGCGGGTGCTGGCGCTGCTGGTGACCGCGGCCGTGGTGGCATTCGCTTTAGCGAGCGGCTATTTCGATCATCTGTCGATCATGCGCGAATACGCCGTCAACGCTGCTCGCTTCGCCCGCGAAGCGCGCCAGCACGTGCTGCTCGCCGTCGGATCACTGGTGGCCGCGGTCCTCATGGGCCTGCCGCTCGGGGTCCTTTGTCACCGGCTACCCCGTATCCGGGCGGTCATTCTTGAGGTCCTGAGCCTTATCCAGACCATTCCCTCGATCGCGCTGTTTGGCATCCTGATGGTGCCCTTAGGGGCCCTCGCTGCCCGGGAGCCCTGGGCCGGGCAGCTTGGCATCAGCGGCATCGGTGCCGCCCCGGCCGTTATCGCCCTGTTCCTGTACTCGCTCCTGCCGGTGGTGGCCAATACGGTGGCGGGACTGGCACGCGTATCGCCAGCGACCGTCGAGGCGGCTCGCGGCATGGGATTGACCAACTGGCAGGTGCTCATCGATATCGAATTCATTCTGGCGCTGCCGGTCATTCTCACCGGTATCCGCATCGTGCTGGTGCAGAATATCGGCCTCGTCACCATCGCGGCGCTGATCGGTGGCGGCGGCTTCGGTACTTTTGTGTTTCAGGGGCTTGGGCAGACCGCGATTGATCTGGTGCTGCTCGGCGCCATCCCGACCGTAGCACTGGCGTTCTCATCGGCGGTGCTGCTGGATGCGGTGGTCGATGCCATGAATAAGCAGCTCCGATGATCAAAATCGAATCCTTGAGCAAGCAATACGGCCCGGTGACGGTGGTCAATGACGTATCGCTGTCCATCGAGCGTGGCACGATTACCGTGATCGTCGGCACGTCGGGCTCCGGCAAGTCGACGCTGCTGCGCATGATTAACCGGCTCGTCGAGCCGAGCGGCGGCCGCGTGCTGATCGAAGGCCGGGACACGGAGGCCGAGCCGGCGCACCTGTTGCGGCGCCGGATTGGTTATGCCATTCAGGGTCACGGACTGTTTCCGCATCGCACGGTTGCCGAAAATATCGCGACCGTGCCGCGCCTTCTGGGCTGGAAACCGGCCAGAATCCGCGCCCGGGTCGAGGAGCTGCTCGCGGTGTTCCAGCTCGATCCGGCCGCCTTCGCCGGCAAGTACCCGCATCAGCTTTCGGGCGGGCAGCAGCAGCGCGTCGGCGTCGCCCGCGCGCTGGCCGCCGAGCCCCTCGTGCTGCTGATGGATGAGCCATTCGGTGCGCTCGATCCGATCATCCGCGGCAAGGCGCAGGACGATCTGCGCGGCATCCAGCGTCGCTTCGGCACAACGATCGTGCTCGTGACGCACGATATGGATGAGGCGTTCAGGCTCGGTGATCGCGTGGCCGTCATGAGCGACGGCAAGGTGCTGCAGTACGACCGGCCCGCCATGCTGCTGACGAGGCCCGCCGATCCCTTTGTGTCGCGCCTGACCGGCACAGGCGATCGGGCCTTAAAGCTCCTGTCGCTCACCACGGCGGCCGAAGCCGCGGAACCCGGCGCTGCCGAAGGTCCCAACGTCGCCGCATCCGCATCGCTGCGCGATGTGCTGTCGGAGCTGGTCTGGAGCGGCGCTGGCGAGGCGACCGTCGTCGGTGCCGATGGGAAACCCGCCGGTCGCCTGACGATCGCCGCCATTCTCGCCCACGGCCGGCAATCCTGATGCCGCGCTTCGCCACCGTGCTGCGGCTTGCCGCCTTTGGCCTGCTAATGGCGTTTCTGCTGACCCCGCGAAGCTTCGCACCGGTGTTCGCGCCGCTGACCGAATATGGCGCCCCGCCGATCTACACTCAGGACAGCCTGCTGGGTCTCGCGCTTGCGCACCTGGGCACGGTGTTCGTGGCCGCCGCGGCCAGCACGATCATCGCCGTGGCGCTCGGCATCCTGGTGACGCGCGCCAGCGGCCGGGAATTTCTGCCGCTGTCGCGCACGCTGGTCAACATTGGGCAGACTTTTCCGCCAGTGGCGGTGCTCGCCGTCGCGGTGCCGCTGGTGGGTTTTGGCGAGACGCCGACGCTGATTGCGCTGTTTGCCTATGGCCTGCTGCCGATCTTCGAGAATACCGTTACCGGGCTGCAAAGCTGTCCGCGGTCGGTCATCGAGGCCGCCGACGGCATGGGGATGAGCGCGCGCACGCGGCTCATCTCGGTGGAACTGCCGCTGGCAATGCCATTGATTCTCGAAGGCATTCGCATGTCGCTGGTGATCAACGTCGGCACGGCGACCATCGGCTCCACCGTCGCCGCCAAGGGCTTAGGCGAAGTGATCATTGCCGGGCTCCTCTCCAATAACACCGCCTTTATCCTGCAAGGCGGGCTGGTGACTGGCCTGATGGCCATCCTGCTTTACGACACTATGGCCGCGGTCGAGCGACGGGTCCTGCGCGCCGCGCATGTCGGCTGATCCCAAGGAGCGCGCAGCACGTCACAACCGCGTCCGCTTCCGCAACGCTGGCCCGCGAAATCAGCTATAATCGGGCCACGAATGTTACTGACGCTGGACCGCGCCCGATGAGCGCAACGACCCCACAGCGCGGCGCGGCGCGTGAGGCGCCAGGCCGCTGGACCCGAACCGCGGTAGAAATTCCGACCCTGCTGCTGCTACTGCTTTGCTATGGCGGGTGGCTCGCGATCACCTATGCGTATGGTCGCTGGCCGCTGTGGATCGTCGCGCCCATCGGTGCGGTGCTGCTGACGCTGCACAGCTCGCTGCAGCACGAGATCCTGCACGGTCACCCGACCCGCTGGCCAGCCCTCAACCGTATCCTCGGCATGGTGCCACTGTCGTTCTGGCTGCCGTATGAGCGCTACAAGCAGACCCATATCGTGCACCACGTTGACGCGCAGATAACCGACCCGCTCGATGACCCGGAATCGTTTTACTGGACACCGGAGGATCTGGCGCGGATGCAGCCGCTGACGCGCGTGTTCCTCAGCCTGCAGCAAACGCTGCCCGGGCGGCTCGTGGTCGGCTCATCCTGGCGCATCGCGAAGTTCTGGCGCGGCGAGTTGATCACGATGTGGCGCAATGAGGAGAAGATAAGGCTGGACTGGCTCGAGCATCTGCTCTGGTGCGTACCGGTCATTGTCTGGGTGACCGTGGTTTGCCACATGCCGCTCTGGCTCTATATCGTGGCGCTGGTATTGCCCGGTAACGCCATTTTGCTGTTCCGCTCCTTTGCCGAGCACCGGGCGCGCGCCGAACCGCGCCACCGCACCGCCCTCGTGGAACGCTCGTGGATTTTGGGGCCGTTGTACCTGTTCAACAACCTGCATTCGCTGCATCACGAAGCGCCGATGATTCCGTGGTACGAATATAACGCCCGCTACCGGCTGGTCCGCGACCGGCTCATCGCCGAAAACGGCGGATTGCTGTACGTGACGTACTTTGACGTTGCGCGTCGCTTCATGTTCCGGCCGCACGATAAGCTGCGCCACCCCACCGGCCGGGTCCCCGCGCGCCTGCCGGCCTGAAGATCGGCACGCACGATCTCGCCTGCCGGCTGCCTGCCGTATTACCGCATCGGGTTCACGCGGGCCGTTCGTAACCGGCGGCGATCGCCTCGCGCTCCCATTCCAGCAACACTGCAAAATCGCGTTCGCTCACCTCGGCAAACCCGTCGACCAGCAGCGGGTCACCCAGATCCTTGAACCACGGACGCCGCGCGGCGCCGGCGAATGCCGTGCGGAGCTTGCCGATAACGTCCGCAGGCGTGTCGGCCGCGGCAACGAAGGCCGGCATCGGCGCCGCCTCGGTCGAGGCCAGCACCCGCACGTCCACCGTAAGTGCCGGCTGGTGGCGCGCGAGCAGCAGGTGCCAGTACGCATCCAGCGGCCCGACGTCAATGCGCCCGTCACGCACGCTGTCGAGAATCCGCCTGGCGGTCACGAGCGGGCCGAGCATTTCCCTGTAAAGCGTCGGACGGGATGCCGTGCGGTAGGCAAGCAGGTGATGGCGGAAAGCGTTGAATCCGGAATGCGAGTGCTCGACGGTGAAGCCGGCGCGGTGGCCAAAGGTGTCCTCGACTGTGCGGTACGGCGAGTCCCGGCGGACGATAAGATCCGATCGGTAGTAGGGCCGCCCGGCCGCCCAGGCGGCCCTGGGAATAGGGGCGGCGAGCGGCACCACCGGAGCGAGCCTGCGCGCTATCGGATAGCCACACATGAAGACTGCACCGAGATCCGGCCGCGCCCAAAGATGCTCGAGCGGCTGCGGGGCCGGGTAGGGAACGTAGTCCATTGCGACCCCCGCATCGTCGGCCACATTGCGCAGGAGCTGCCGCCACAGGGCCTCAACCTCAGGGGTTACCGCATACATGCGGGCGTTGCTGATCCGCGCGCTCATGGGAGTTCGGATTCGGCGTTAGCCGCCGCTGCGGGCAATTTCATCAGTCCTGCGGGCGACAAACGCGCCGACCGCTTCCTTGACCGCCGGATCGAGCGGCGGTGCAACGTAGTCGGCCAGCATTTTCTGCCAGATGCCCGTGGCGCGTTGGGTCGCATCGCGGGCGCCGGCATCGGTCCAGTTCTCGAAGTTCGACCAGTCCGACAGCAGCGGGCGGTAAAACGCGTGCTCGTAACGGGCCAGCGTATGCGCAGCGCCGAAGAAATGTCCGCCCGCGGCAACGCCCTTAATGGCGTCGACCGCGATGTCGTCCTCGCTAAAAGCGATCGGCTTTAAAAGCTCGGCCCAGTTGCGCAACATTTCGGCGTCGACGATGATTTTTTCAAGCGAAGCCGACAACCCGCCCTCGAGCCACCCGGCGGCGTGATTGATCAGGTGGCTGTGACTTAAGATCCCCGCCTGCAGCGAAAACGCGGTCTCGTAGGTCGACTGCGCATCCACCGTGGGCGATGCATTCACCGCGCTGGTGCGGACCGGAATCTTGAGCCTTCGGCCCAGCTGCGCGCTGGCGAGCACGGCATTGACATACTCGGGAGTGCCGAACGCGGGCGAGCCGGTACGCATGTCGACGTTCGAGGTGAAGCCGCCGAGCACACAGGGTGTGCCCGGCCGGAGCATCTGGCACAGCGCAATGATGCACAAGGCCTCGGCTGTCTGCTGCACCAGCGCGCCGGCGAGCGTCACGGGAGCCATCGCGCCCATCAGCGTGAACGGTGTGATGACGACGCACTGGCCATGACGGGCCATGACCATGATGTTGTCGAGGATCTCCTGATCCATGCGGCGCGGCGAATTGACATTGGTCACGGTCAGCAGCGTTGGGCGCGCGGCCAGATCCTCGATTGAGCAGCCGTGTTCGATGGCCGAGAGCGCGATGGCATCCGTAGCCTGGATGCCGCCGACGCCGCGCGCCGCCCAGACGATATCGGCGCACTCGATATGGGCCTGGTAGGTCGAAAGGTGCCGGATCGGCACGGGCACGTCCACCGGCTCGACCACGATGCCACCCTGCCAGTGCAGGATGCCGAGCGTGTGCGTCAGCTTGAGAATATTGCGAAACGCCTCGAGATCGCCGTAACGACGGCCATGCTCCCGATCGGTGATGTTGGGAGCGCCGTTGACCGGGCCAAAGTTCACGACGTTGCCGCCGACATGCAGATCGCGCTCGGGATTGCGGGCACGCAGCACGAATCGCTCGGGTGCATGAGCAAGCTGCGCATCGACGATGTCGCGCCCAAGCCGCACCATCTGCGTTTCCTCGTCCACCAGCGCACCGGCCTGGCGGAAAACTTCGCGGGCCTCGGCGCTGCGGATCTCGAGTCCCGCTTCCTCGAGAATCCGGTAGGCCGCCTCGATAATCAGCTCGACTTGCTCTGCGCTCAGTATTTCAAGTGGGGCCCAGTGATTGGTCAGTCGCGGAATGGGGGCAAGCGATGGACCGGTCGAGCGGGCGCCGCGCTCGCGCCCGCGGCGGCGGGAGGACGATGGAGCATCTGTCATAGGAGCGCCATGTTACCGATACGGCCGGCGGGCGGTGGGCGTCACGGCGCGCGAGGAGGGGCAGGGCCACCATATGATGCGCCGCACAAGAGCACGTTGACCGGTTGAGGCTGCTATCGCTTACCCTTCCATGGCAGTTATGGGAACCGCATCCGGCCACGAGACATAATTTCTGCTCGGTGACATGTTCTCCACATGTAACTATCATTTTCACATGTCAAAAACGATCCAATTGCGTCATGTGCCGGATGCCCTCCATCGACGACTGAAGGCGCGGGCGGCATTGTCGGGATTGTCGTTGTCCGACTTCTTGATCCGGGAGGTTCGCAAGATTGCGGAGCACCCCAGTGCAGAAGAAATGGCGGAGCGCTTACTGCAGCGCGAGCCGTATCGGGGCAAGATGACACCAACGGACGTCATCCGCGCGGGGCGCGATAGCCGTTGATTCCGGTGCTCATGCCGCCGCTCAGTTCTCCGGCGCCACAACAATGATGACTTTGCCGCGGGCGTGGCCTGCTTCCACATAGCGCATCGCCGCCGGGACCTCACTTAAGGGATAGGTTCGGTCGATCACCGGCGTGACAGTTTTCGCTTCCATCATTTTGTTCATGACCATCAGGTCGGGCTCGTTGATCGAGGCAAGAAACAAGAAGAACTTATGCTTTACAAACCAGGACAACACGGTCACTTTGATAATAGTCCGTATCGGGCCAAAAAATGAGCGACTCTCCGCGGGTCCACCGCCCCCGATCAGGACGTATCTTCCCGTGGGAGTCAGCAGGTGCCGAAACGACAACAACGGACGGTTGGACACGTTGTCATAAATTAGATCGTACTGTTGGTTGCTCTGCCCAAAATCTTCCTTGGTGTAATCGATGACGTGATCCGCGCCCAAAGATCGAACCAGGTCCAGGTTCCGGGTGCTGCATACGCCGGTGACTTCGGCGCCGTAGGCCTTGGCGATCTGTACGGCAAACGTACCTACGCCGCCCGACGCACCGTTGATCAAAACTTTCTGGCCCGCTTTGAGTTGTCCGGTATCGCGCAGGCCTTGCAGTGCGGTGATGCCGGCGATGGGCACGGCTGCCGCCTGCTCGAAGGTAATGTCATCTGGCTTCAAGACGATTTTATCTTCGGGCGCCGGAGAATACTCGGCATAAGCACTGTCGCCCACGCCATAGACCGCATCGCCTGGCTTGAACTTCGTGACGTTCTTGCCGACCGATTCGACCACTCCGGCCAGATCGACGCCCATTCGTGGGTCCTTGGGCCTCATCAGCCCGACCCCGATCAGGCGGAGGATGTAGGGCGTGCCTTCCATGTAGTGCCAGTCGAGGGGATTGACGGCCGCCGCGTGAACTTTGATCAGAACCTGATTGTCATCGGGCAAAGGCTTATCGATCTGTTCGAGGCGAACGACATCGGGTGATCCGTACTCGTGACGTACCGCAGCCTTCATGAACTGGCCGCTGGCGCGATACAGCGGCGGTTCAGGTCGCGTGAGCTTAAACACCGCAAATGCGATGATTACGGCGACCACGGCCAGCACGATGCGAATGGATGTCCGCTTCAGCAGCGGTCGCTTCGGTTTCTCAGGTGAACTCATGCTCATGCTCCGAAAGTGGCTTGCCAGCAGAAGCCTAAAGCAATCTCAGGCCGACGGTCGGCGGCGGGCAAAAAAGGTTAGGCTGGCTGCCAAACCCCCTCAATTTTTAAGGTCTCTATCTAGCTAAAACACTTGATTGACGGGAAAGTTACAGTCGAGTTGCTAAAGAAATCAGTGACTTACTGGGGCCAAAGCGTTCTGAACCGCTGGCGGCCCTTGTTACCACAGAATCACGCAGGCTTCATGGTTTTGCTTTCATTTTCATGACGATCGAACCCACCAATCCGGCATCGGCTGATGCGCGGGCATTGATCGCAATGGCCGATGAGTACATGGCCTCGCTCTATCCTGCGGCGAGCAATCATCTGGATGATATCGCGGCACTGACGGCGCCGAATGTCCTGTTTCTGGGGTGCCTGATCGGCGCTGAGCTGGTCGGCTGCGGAGCGGTCAAGATTCTGTCGGATGACGGCGCGTACGGAGAAATCAAGCGGGTCTTTGTTTTGCACAGCCACCGGGGCAGGGGGTACTCGATGGCCATCATGGAGCGGCTTGAAGATCACCTGAAAAGCCGCGGCATCCGGCTGGCCCGGCTTGAGACCGGCATCAGCCAACCCGAAGCGCTCAGGTTGTACCGGCGGCTGGGCTACATCGAGCGCGGGCCGTTCGGTGCCTACGTTGAGGATCCGCTGAGCGTGTTTATGGAAAAGCGCCTCGACACTCGATAGTCATAGTTATTGTGGCTGCCCGCGCCTGGCGGCGGGCCATCAGCCGGTCACTGACCGTAGGGTCCAGAAATCACTCGCCAGCTGCGCATCGAGCAGATATTCATAGGGCATCGTGCAATAGCCCTTCATGCCCCAGCCGGTGCCCCACGAATTGCGGATGATGAACGTGCGCGTGGTGTTGCTATAGCCCACCGCCAGCACGCAATGCCCACCGACTGTCGCCTCGCCGGGAGAGGGCATCGGCACAATGCCGGAACTCGCCACCGCCTGGCTCTCGAAGCTCTGGTACACGGTAAAGCCAAATACAAAGGGATACCCTTCAGCGAGGCACCCTTGCATCTGTGCCAGGTTTTGCGTGACGCGGGCGTAGGAGGACACCAGGTCGAGCTTCGCATCGGAATAGGCAAGCGGCGGCGGTCGTTCGGCGAAATTGGCGATGACGTAGGGCCAATCGGTTTCGGGCGGCGCCCCCAGCGTGACCACCGATTTAATGCCGTCACGGACCTGCGCGCCTGAATCCTGATTGACTGTGCCTTCGATCACCCGTTCGCTGTAATAAATGAACAGCCGCGAAGGCGTGAATTCCTGATTGCCGATCTTGCCCTGATCAAATTCGATGGCGCCGGCAATTCCGTTCGCGGTGCAACTGCCCAGTTGCCCCTGGTTATAAACGGGCGGGCAGGCCGGGCGCATATCGACCGATGCCGGCAATCCCTGCGGGAAACGGTTAAGCGGTGCCGCGTAAGCAAAATCCCGAGCGTCGGGCAGATCACGCAGCCAGCCATAGCCGCCGCGCCGGGATGATTTGCGGATCGACAATCTCGCGAGCGGATCTGACCCGCTCATCGCGGTGCGCGATGGCCTCGGGTGTCGGGCGGGGGGTCGACGCTTCTTTGTCATCGGCAAGCCTCGGGAGAATTTCGGCGGGCAGGTCGGCGGCGCTGCCGGTCAGAAAATCACAAGCGCTAGGGCAATTCAAACTGTCGCCGCGATCGGGCCAGCGCTTGACGCGTTGCGGCTCTCTCCTTATCATGTAAATGAGAATCATTATCGTTCGTATTAAGGACCGACTGTGACTAGCAGCCGATTGGCCCATTACTGCGAGTTGCGCGGCGAATCTGCCCGATTAAGCGCATTTGATTCAGTAAGTTACGTGGCTGGCACCGGTCCTGCCGGTCGGGTCGGCGGCTGGCGGCTTCCGGGAGCAGTCCGCCCATTATCGAGTCTAGTGTGGCTATTGGCCGCCTTGGCGGTCGTTGTGCCGCTCCACGCGCAAACCTTAAGTACGGGCGCGCCGGTACAGAGTTCCGGCGCTGCACTTGCCTTGCCGACCGTGCAGGTAGCGCTCAATGACACGCCACTTGAGACCGTGATCGTCCAGGCCACGCGCCTCGGCGGGCCGGCCGTGTCCGATACCGGCGCCAATGCTTATGCGGTGACCGCGCAGGACATCAGTGATTCGCCCGGCGGCGAGCACGCGGCCCTGACCGACGTGCTGGCACAAATGCCGGGCGTGGCAATCGACCAGAACCAGCAGATCCATATCCGCAATACCGAGGGGCCGCAATTCCAGTACCAGATCAACGGCGTGCTGATTCCGCTCGATATCAATACCAATCCGCCCTTTTTGTCGATGATCAATCCAATGTTTATCGAGCGGGTCAACCTGCTCGATGGCGTGCTGCCCGCCCGCTACAGCTATGCGACCGGGGGCGTGGTGGACATCAGGACCAAGGATGGGTGCGAGCAGCCTGGCGGTGATCTGAGCGTCACGGCGGGCATGCTCGATACCGTGCAGCCAAGCGCGCAGTACGCAGGCTGCATCGGGGCACTCAGCGCCTACGTCAGTGGTATTTACGATCAGGGCAATGACGCCTTCAGCTCAGCCACACCCGGCCCGGATCCGATCCACGACCGCACGCAGCAGGGCCAGCTGTTTGGGTTCTTTACCTATCCGGTCAATGCCGACACTACCCTGAGTGTGCTGCTATCGGCAGCGCACAGCGACAACCAGTTGCCCAACGTCGGCAACCTGATGCCGCAGTACACGCTCGCCGGTCTGGCCAATATTCCGTCATCGGCGGCCATCAACTCCTATCTGAATTTCAGCGACGAGCTGGCAGTCGTCTCGCTCTCCAGCACGCCCACCGATCAGCTTGCCTACCAGCTGGCCTACTCCGAGCATTCGATTACCCAGCGGTTCAGGCCGGACCAGGCGGGCGAGCTGATCTACCAGGGCGTCGCCTCGACCGCCAATCATGCCGATCGCGACCACACCCTGGAAGGCGATCTCACCTATGCGCTCGGCGCACATACGCTCGGCGCCGGGTTCTATGTCGGCGACTACGGCGTGCGCGTGAGCGATGACTCGCTGGTATTTCCCGTGGATGACACGGGCGCGCAAAGCAGCGACGTGCCGGTCGCGGTTAATAACAGCGATCATGCCAGCAACGTGGTGACCGGCATTTATGTGAGCGACCTGTGGAAACTGACTGATCGGCTCAGCGTCAACAGCGGTCTGCGCTGGGATCACTTAAGTGGATTCAGCAGCGGCGAGCAGCTCGATCCGACCCTCAACTTCATCTTTCAGGCCGACCCCCGCACGACCTGGCATGCCGGGTTCGCGCGCTACATGCAGGTGCCGTCCTTCCTGGGTATCTCACCGACCGTCCAGGCGGCGTTCGTTGGCACGACGGCCGCAGGTCCCCCGGGCAATCCGACCCCGACCACCGAGGACGATGGCGAGTGGGATGCCGGCGTCGTGCACCAGCTGACGAACGAGTGGACGATCTCGGCCGACGGCTTTTACGAATTGACGCACCACTATCTTGATACTGGCCAGTTCGGGGTCGTGCCGATCTTTGCGCCGTTTAACTACGATCACGGTACGATCTGGGGCACGGAGCTCGCCACGCGCTACAAGGCCCAGAGCTTTTCTGCCTATGCCAATCTGACGGTCGGCAGAAACCTGCAGAAAGGCGTCGCGACCGGGCAATTTAATTTTGACCCGGATGAACTGGCCTATATCGACAGCCACTCCATTGTTCTGGATCATCAGCCGTTGTTTGGCGCAACAGCCGGCGCTACCTGGCAGCTTAAGCCGTACGCCTTCAGTGTGGATGCCACTTACAGCAGCGGACTGCGCGGCGGCTTCGCCGACGAGGAAAAGCTCCCTGAGGTGGTGCAGGTGAATATCAGCGCTGAACGCACCTGGGTGCTTGCAGGGCATCACCGCCTGACCAACCGCCTGGCGATACTCAATATCTTTGACCGCGTCAATCTGATCAGACCGGCCGAAGGGATCGGCATATTCCAGTCAGCCTACGGTCCCCGCCTCACGGCCCTCGATACGCTCAGTGTCTCCTTTTGAGAACAAATGCGGGCACTTAGCTGAATGTCAGACCTTCTGATTTACAGCCGGAAAGTCGGCTGTTGCGGACAGTGAATTGCCAGATCCAGCTCAGGTCGCGTAAATCGTCGCACCTACATCGACAAACCCGCCTCCCGCTGATGACGAATGGCCAGCACTAACACCACATCATCCCATTGCTCGTAACTATAGAGCGCCACATAGCCGCTCTTGCCATACGAGATCAATAGCTCCCGCAGCCCTTCTTCGCATGGCCGGCCGACCAGCGGGTGTCGACCAAGAATCCGTATCCCGTCGCCAATGACCTCAATCGCCGTGACGGCAGCCGTTGGCGCGTTCTTGACGAGAAAATCAGCTAGTCGCTCCAGGTCCGCAAATGCCGGTCGCGAGTAGACTACTTCCGCCACGTTCGCGCTATCGGTCGCGTTGTCCGGCCGCCGCGGACTCGAGCTGCCATGTAACGATGCACATCCGCCGCCGAGAAACCCTCGCCGCTCGTGAGCGCTTCGGAACGGGCAGCGACCGCTTCAGCAACAAATGCTCGGCGCTGTTCGTCCAGTCGGGTCTGGTTCTCGATCGCCTCCAGCATAAATGCGTGGGGCGATTTATCAGCGGCTTTGGCTGCCGCCACGACCCGCCGCTTGAGATTCGCGGCAATTTTAAGAGTAGTTGTTATGGGGCCAGCCATAATGGCTCCGAACGAGAGGTGTTACTATAGTAACACCAGCGGAAATGTTGATCAAGGCGTCCCGGGCATAGACCCTGTTTCGCCGCAGGCTTTGCAAGATGCGCCCGGCTCGCCGGCGGCAGGAGCCGGGCAACGGCATTTATCCGGCATACTGTGGGGATGTGGGTTGGCTGGCTGATGGATAGTGCATTTACAAGGATGCTCGGTGTGAATTTGAGAGAAAAGGCTCTGCCAGTTCTTGCTTTGCTTGCCGTTGCGTCCTTCACTCGCGTTGCAGTGGCCGCACACCCAATACCCGACGACGCCGCTATCGACGCGAAAGTGTCCAGGATCATGGCCAATACTCACGCCAACGGCATGGCGGTTGCGGTAATTGATCATGGCAAAGTCACCTATGTCCGTGCCTTCGGCATCCGCGACGCAAAGAGAGATCCGCTGACGACGGATACTGTCATGTACGGAGCCTCCATCACCAAGACGGTCTTTGCCTACACCGTGATGCAACTGGTTGACGAGGGAAAGCTCAATCTTGATACACCTATCAAGGAGGATCTCGACAAACCGTTGCCCAGCTATGATCCCGATCCGGTTTTCCCGGACAAATACGGGCCCTACAAGGATTTGGCCGGCGATTCGCGTTGGGAAAGGATTACGCCGCGCATGTGCCTCACTCATTCAACAGGATTTCTAAACTTCTGGTTCATCGAACCAGATAAAAAGCTGCACATTCATTTCGAGCCTGGGACACGCTACAGCTATTCGGGCGAAGGTTTTATTCTGCTGCAGTTCGTGATCGAACATGGGCGCACGGCGCAGGGGTTGGGACTCGATGTCGGCGACCTGACCAAAGCCACGTTCGATAGGCTGGGAATGACCCGCACCAGCTTGATATGGCACAACGGCGCAGACCCCAATGTAGCTGATGGTTGGAACGATCAGGGCGAGCCGCAGGCACATGATCAACGCAAAAAGGTGCGGGCGGCGGGCTCGATGAATACCACCATATCCGACCTGGCGAAATTCGCTGCCGCCCTCGTCCGTGGCGATGGCCTGAGCGCCGCTTCGCGCGCCGAGATGACGAGGCCGCAGTTGCATATCGCCACTGCGCATCAATTCCCGCCAGCCTTTTCCGACCTGCCACTGACGGAACAGCGCAAGGACTTATACGCTGGCCTGGGCGTGGTTGTCTTCGACGGTCCGCAGGGTCACGGTTTCTACAAGGGTGGGCACGACGGGCAAACCGCGAACACTCTGGTTTGCATTGAAGCTACTCAGCGCTGCGTTGTCATCCTGTCGAACGACGTTCGTGCCGAGGTGGGGTTCGCTGATCTCGTTGAATTTATCCTTGGCGACACGCGGGTGCCGTATGACTGGGAATACGGTGACTACGCCGGCAAGTCGTGAGATGGCTTGCGTGGATGGACAAGGGCGCGCGTTGGTCATACGATTGCAGTCGCGTCTCACTGCCCGAAATCCGGCGCCCACGAAATACCGCAACGGGTCATCTTTACCCATTCGACGGTCGCCCCTGAATTTCCGACCCCAACGGCGACGTTCTGGAACCCTATCAGTCGGCTCCCGGCCAATACCCGCCGGCGACAGATCTAGAATGATCGCCGCTTAGCGGTCATTCGGTTCGCGAGAGTAACGATGGTTGGATGTCAGGTGATGTTTTCGCCATTCGAAAACCGACACAACACGGCCCACATCTACTTGTTCAAGATTATGATGGAGCAGTAACTTGCGAAGACGAGACTTTATCGCCACCGGGCTCACTGGACTGGTCCTGGGCGGCGGGGCGTCAGCAGACGACGCCGTGGCTCCAACCCGAAAGCAGCTAAGAGACGCTGGCCGCGCTGAAGCTGCTGGGATTATCGCTGAAGCGCGTCGGATCGTGACGCCACTTGGAATCGAGCGGCTGGAAAAGGTCAGGATCGGAGGAATCGACCAGTGGGTTTCGATTCGTGGCAAGGACCGACGAAACCCGGTTCTGCTGCACATTCATGGTGGCCCGGGATATATCTCCATACCGATGAGCTGGTGGTTCAGCCGGGATTGGGAGGAATATTTTACCGTCGTGCAGTGGGACCAGCGCGGCACCGGCAAAACTTATCTCCTGACTGACCCAACCAAGATCGCGCCGACACTGACGCTGAACCGTATGGTCGCTGATGTCGAGGAGATCACCCTGTGGACCCAAAACACGTTGGGGCAGAAGAAGATGTTCCTCTCCGGTCACTCTTGGGGAAGCTACTTGGGATTGGAGATTGCGAAACGTCATCCCGAATGGCTGCATGCCTACATTGGCGTGGGTCAGATGACGAATATGCCCGAGAGTGAACGCCGTGGCTGGACATATGCGATGGAGGCCGCCCGCCGCACGGGAAACGCTGAAGCGGTCAGGCAGCTGGAGTCCATCGCTCCGTATCCGCCCTCTGGCGGGTTGATCCCCCTGGCAAACATCTACACACAACGTCGATGGGTCGAATTTTACGGCGGCACAATGGCGTACCGCGAGGGCAACAAGGCCGAAGGCGACCTTGCCGATCTGTCGCCGGACTACACGAATCTCGAAATTTCGCACATCTGGGAGGGGAATTCCTTCAGCGAGCGATACATGCTTCCCGAAGCCCTTGCTCTAGATTTAAGCCGTATCCGCAAGCTCAGCTGCCCGCTCTTAGTCTTCGCCGGCCGCCACGATTTCAACGTCAACTCCGAGCTGGCAGAAGATTGGTTCGCCTCGGTCGACGCGCCGGCGAAGCAATTCGTTTGGTTTGACAATTCGGCGCACTTGCCGATGACTGAGGAGCCGGGGAAATATCTGCTTTCGCTTGTGCACCTTGCCCGACCAATTGCGGAACGCGCTGGAGACGCCGCGCCATAGAAACGCCGATTCGTTGAGGGTTAATGAGTAGGTCGGTAGGAGGCGTTCCCGCGGGAACGTCGCTCATGCATCGCAGCGTGTCAGTTTGGACTTGTTCAAAAGAACGACAAGTGCTGACGACCCTAAATTAAAGAGTCGGTTCGATTCTGCGCTGCGGGGGTCGGCGGCGGCTCCCCAAGCCCCGGATACCGACCGCCACGGTCGACCATAGCGCGTGAAACAGCAGCCACACGACGATGGCGAACGTGGCCGCAAAGGCAAGTCCCCCGCCTGAGAGAGCAAAGGTCGGCACCCAGTCGGCCCAGGTGGCGCGCGTGAGGCCGGGGTCGGCGTGCAGCGCAAGATAGCCGGCCTGGCTGATGAGGTTCCCGTGCAGCGCTGCTACGGCGATCTGCAGCTCGTGCACGGTGGCGACCAGCGCGTGGATGATGCCGCCTTCAGAATGAAAGGTCGGGTCGGCGCTGCTCAGGTGATACTGAATTAGCTTGTCGAGATCGCCGTTGAAAGACTGGTCCGCGAGCTTCTGCCACGGCGCGAGGTCAAGCAGCGCCTGATCGAGCCGGCCACCGAGCCGCTGGCGATACTGCGCCATGAAGCCGGGGATGAGTCCCCCGGCTACCGCGGCGGACACCAGCACCGCCCGGTCGAGCAATCCTCTGACGATCGCCATGGTTCCACATTGTCGCACACCGGCCGCCAGTACGCTGTTTCGCGTGCTAATTCAGCGTGTTACATGGCGGCGCATGACCGCGTGATGATCGTGGAGCCACGCGCCCAGCGGCCGGCCGGCAGACAGCCGCGCCGCAAAACTTGACACGATTGGTGCCGGGAGTACCGTCTAATTACGCGCGCCGGCGGGCCACCGTTCGTTCACGAAGGCGCTCCGGAATCCATAAATACCTCAGGGGGATGGCAGCGATGAAGTTACAGACAGCGTGCTTTGGCTCGCGCATTTGTGGCAGCGACTCCCGCCGCTTTCGGGTCGGCATGCCGCCACCAACGGCAGCCGGATCCGGCGGCGCAGGGAATACCGGCAACGCCGCGCAATGGGCCGGTTGGGTTCTCGCGACTGTTTTCGTGCTGAGTTCCGGGTTGGTGCACGCGCAGACCCCGGTTTGTGCAAGTGAGCCCGCAAGCCCAGGCTGCAACCCTGTGACCAGCGACGCAAACAATAATACTGCTATGGGCACGAACGCCATGCTGAGCATCACGACCGGAACCTACAACACGGGTGGCGGACGTGGTGCGCTCAATAGCGTGGCAAGACGGGTACTCGAACACGGCCTTCGGGACCTTGACGCTGAACGATACGGTGTCGGGTTACAGAAACACAGCCATCGGCAATCAGTCGATGCAATACGATACGTCTGGCTACGAGAATACTGCGGTTGGTGGGACGGCGCTTTATGCGAATACGACCGGCTATCAGAACACGGCACTCGGGCGGTCGGCCATGCAGTACAACACCGTCGGCGCCGCCAACACGGCTGTCGGCTGGGAAGCCATGATAAACAACAGCAGCGGCGGCTCCAACACGGCTGTCGGCTGGGAAGCGCTCGCCAGTAACAATGCATCCTCTAACACCGCGGTCGGAACTGCGGCCCTGGTGACAAACACGACCGGATATGTAAATAATGCCGTCGGCAATCATGCCATGTATGCCAACACGACCGGGAATTACAACGTCGCGGTCGGCAATCAGGCGCTTTATTCCAACACGACCGGCTCCTACAACACCGCCTCCGGGGTCAACGCGCTCGAAAACAACACCACCGGTAGCGACAATACCGCGTCAGGTTATCACGCCCTATATGTAATCAGGCAGGTACGCAAAACAGCGCGTTCGGGACGAATGCGCTCGAGAACAACACGAACGGCAACGACAATACCGCCATAGGGTATCAGGCACTTCTTTTTAATTCGATCAGGCATCGAGAATACGGCTTCCGGCGCCAATGCGCTTGTATGCCAACACGACCGGTAACCGTAATAACGCTGCGGGCGAAGGCGCACTGCAGACCAATACAACCGCCAGCGACAACAACGCCATGGGTGCGAATGCGCTCCACAACAACACGATCGGCACGCTGAACAACGCCATGGGAAACTTCGCCATGGAGTACAACATCACCGGCAACAATAACAACGCGGTCGGCTATGGCGCGATGTTGCACAACACGACTGGCTCGGACAACAGTGCGCAAGGGTATTTTGCGCTTGAGAACAATACCGGCGGCAATCTGAACATCGGCGTTGGCTATAAGGCGGGCGTTAACCTCACTACAGGCAGCAACAACATCGACATTGGCAATGCGGGAGTCGCCGCGGAGTCGGGCATCATCCGAATCGGGACTCCCGGTACGCAATCGGCGACGTTCGTCGCCGCAATTGCCGGGACCAATATCAGCGGCGGAACGGCGGTGGTCGTGAGCTCCACCGGTCAATTGGGCGTGGTGTCTTCCTCGAGGCGCTACAAAGACGATATCCAGCCGATGGGGGACGTGAGCGAGCAGCTGTATCGACTCCGTCCGGTGACATTCCGCTACAAGCAGCCGCAGGCCGACGGCAAGCGACCGGTCCAAGTTGGCCTGATTGCCGAAGAAGTCGCTGATGTGCTGCCGCAGCTCGTGGTCTATAACGACGCTGGTGAGCCAGAGTCGGTCGCTTATCATCTGCTCCCAACCCTGTTGCTGAATGAGCTGCAGAAACAGCACCAGGTGATTTCGGCCCAGGCCCAGCAGCTCTCGGCGGAACATGATCACGTCAACGCGCTGAGCGAGCAACTTGCGGCGCAGGCGTCGCAGCTGCGCGAAGTCAATGAAATCAAGCGGCAGCTCGCGGAGGTGGTTGAATTAAACCGCACGATGCAGAGCGCGCTGGCCGAACTGCAAGAAAAAGACACTCGCGTAGCGATGCGGCAATAGCGGGGCCCCAAGGCCGTCGACAAACACCCCCTGGCGCCGCGGCGCTCAGGGGTCGCGGTCCGTCGTCCGCGCCTTCATTGTTTCGATGCCCGGCGGCGGGCAGAAGAGGGCTGCCAGGGCGCCGGTTAGGGAAGACCAGGATCCGGATGGAAAACGCGCTCTACAGGCAGCGAGTGCTGGAGGCTTACGAAGACGAAGTCGCCGGTGCGGCCTACTTTAACGAATTGGCCTTCGCGTACCCCCGACAGTCGGCCTTCCTTGCGAAGTGTGCAGCGCTCGAACGGGCGACCGCGAGCCAGTTGAGCGCGCTGATCCGGAAATATCAGCTGACGCCGCGAGCCCAGGCCACGCTCGAGGAGCACGGCGCATTGGACGCTCGCGCCGCAGTCGGCAGCGACTGGAGGGAGCTGATGCGGCAATCCATCAGCTCGTACGCCCGGTACGTGGCCGATTTCAAGGCGCTCGAAGCCATCGGACCTGCGGAGGACCAGCCTGCTCTCGCGGCGTTGACCGCGCATGAAGTCCAGTTGATCGAATGGATGCGGGTGGAAGCCGAGTCGTAACGGGGGACGTTCCGCCAATTCGGGAAACATTCACCTGGGCCAGACAGGCCGACGTTCGCGACCGTCGGGCTCGGGTCAACCGCTGGCCTAGCAGACCGCCTCACGGAAGCGTAATGCGCTTGCCCTCAAGAGGGCCCGGGGCGGTCGGACCATCGGTGAGAACGCCATTGACATCATACGAGCTGGCCGTCGCTGTGCCGACAAACAAATCGCCGCTCACCCTGAATTCATAAGATATTTCCGTGCGGCCCGTAAAATGATGTGTTGCACGGTCTGCTATAACTTCTACCCACTTGCCTTTGATCCGGTCGCCGTCCGCCACCCAGATGCCTTTGCCGTCACTGTCGCTCGCATGCGGATCGCCTGCGTCAGGGTTCGCCTGTTGCATTGTCCCGTCGCTATTGAATACGTACATGTGATACGGAAACGGCGCATCGGTGTCCTTGACAAACCAAGCGCCGACGACGGGATTGGGAGTCCTGTCCTTGCTTGGTAAGGTGCTGCAACCCTGCAATCCAACGATGGATAGCATCATTGCGACAACAGTCGCTAATCTATTCATATAGTTCCAGTGCATGCCATTGATTGATCGAGACGGAAATCCTGCCGGTGAATGCGCTAGGCATGGCGAAAGCTCAGCCACCGCCATCGAGTGCCACGGCGAGGGCCCCTTTGATCCCTGCCGCGGTCCCAAGTCCTGGGGCACACAGGTAATGCGGGTCCGCGAGCTCTGCCAGCGCCACATAGCCTCCCAGCCAGTGGCGCATGCGCTCGCGAATGCCGACCAGCAATCGCTCCGGCTGCATGACGCCGCCACCCATGAGAATGCGCTGCGGGGAATGCATCAGCACCAGCTGCGCGCACAACTGGCCGAGGTAATCGGCCTCGATGTCCCAGATGGGATCAGCGGGCCGGGCCTCGTTGAGCGGATGGCCGAGGCGCGCGCGGATCGCCGGGCCGCAGGCGAGCCCCTCAAGGCAATCGCCGTGGAACGGGCAAATGCCGGCAAAGTCCGCATCGGCCGGGTGGCGCCGCACGAAAATATGGCCGATCTCGGGGTGCATCAGGCCGTGGATGGGGCGAGCGTGCTGCAGAATGCCGCCACCAATCCCTGTGCCGACGGTCACGTAGGCGAGGCTGTCGAGCTGCTGGCCGGCGCCCCAGCGCCGCTCGGCGAGCGCGGCGGCGTTGACATCGGTATCCAGGTACACCTGCAGGCCCAGGCCGCGTCGCAGCGTGCCCACCAGGTCAGTCTGCGCCCAACCGGGCTTGGGCGTCGTGGTGATATACCCGAAGGTCGGCGATGCGGGCCTTAAGTCCAAGGGTCCAAAGGCGCCTACGCCTACGGCGCGCAGGGTACCGAACCTGGGTGCCGCGCCGATGAAGTACTGAATGACCTGAGCCAAGGTGGTCGCGGGTTCGCGCGTGTCGATTCGCGCCTGATCCATAATCTGGCCCGTCTCATCGCCTATGGCCAAGATGAATTTTGTGCCGCCGGCTTCAATGGCACCGTACCGTGGAATGATCTCGGACATCGGCCATCCTTGAGGGCGGTGCGGGCCAGGCACGCATCAGTTCGGCCATTTTGTTTGCCGCTGGCAACCAAACCGAAATTCCGGCGCCCGGCGTCAATATAACACCCCCGGATGCCGGAAATTCCCAGCCCGAAAGCGCAGGCCCGATGATGATAAACCGGCAGGTAGCGTTGGGCGCCGAGAGCCCGAAGCCCACCCCTGCTGAAGCGGGCGCGGTAGACTTGCGATCATCGCCGGCCGTTACAGCGCTTGAGGTCCCCGTGACAGGTCATGGGTCAGCATGAAATTTGACCGCCAGGAACTGGAGCGAATTTCAGCCGACACGCTCCAGCATTACAACCGTAACGCCGAACAATTTCGCGCCGGCACGCGCGATCACGATGTCAGCCAGAACATCGCGGCGCTGCTGGATCACATTGACGGGACGCCACCGTTCAAAATTCTCGATTTTGGCTGCGGTCCGGGCCGGGACCTTAAGCGGCTGACAGAGTTGCAGCACATTGCGATCGGACTGGACGGGTCGGATGCCTTTGCGGCGATGGCCCGTGCCGCGACGGGCTGCGAGGTCTGGCAACAGGATTTCCTCAAGCTTGAGCTGCCGGATCAGTATTTTGACGGGATCTTTGCCAACGCTTCGCTGTTTCATGTGCCGGGCCAGGAACTGGCGCGGGTGCTGAAGCAGCTGCACGCCACACTGAGGCCTGGTGGCGTGCTGTTCAGTTCCAATCCGCGCGGCGCGAACGAAGAGGGCTGGAATGGCGGCCGCTTTGGTGCCTACCACGACTGGGAAGCATGGGCTCAGCGGCTGCAGGCGGCCGGATTTTTTGAACTTATGCATTACTACCGCCCCAGCGGATTGCCGCTGGAGCAGCAGCCCTGGCTGGCGAGCGTCTGGCGCCGGCCGGCCGTCTTTACCGAGACGGCGCCGGCCGTTTCAAGCTAGGCTTGAAAGCGGACTTCCCGCTCCTGATTGTCGGGCCATTGAATCCTAGGAGTTTCGCGATGCGCCGTATCACTGTTGCCTTGATGGCTGCCGTCGGAATCTGTGGCCTGGCCCGCGCCGAGACGGTGGCCGTGACGGCCGATCAGATGCTCGATGTCACGGCCGGTCGGATGGTCGCGCACCCGCAGATTATCGTTACCGACGGCCGGATCACCGCCGTGCAGAGCGCCGGCGATCCGATCCCGGCGCTCGCCCGCCGCGTCGATCTTCCGGGCATTACATTGCTGCCCGGTCTGATCGACATGCACGTGCATCTGACCTCCGATCCGCGCCTGGGCGGCTACAAGAAATTGCAGTTCACCGATAACTTCTGGACCGTCGTCGGCGTCGCCAATGCCAAGCGGACTTTGGAGGCCGGGTTTACCACGGTCCGCAACGTCGGCTCGCGCAACTATGACGATGTCGCTATCAAGCAGGGCATTGAGGGCGGTTATGTGCCGGGGCCGCGCATCGTGCCGGCCACCTATGCCATCGGCGCGACCGGGGGTCATTGCGACTCGACCGAATTTCCGCCTTCCATCACCGTGCCAGCCCCGGCCGTGGCGGACAGCCCGGATGCGATTCGTGCCGTCGTGCGCAAGCTCCATAAGTACGGCGCTGAAGTCATCAAGTTCTGTGCCACCGGTGGCGTCATGTCCAAGGGCGATACCGTGGCCGGACAGCAATTGAACCTGGCCGAGATGACGGCGCTGGTGGATGAAGCCCATATGCTTGGGCTGAAAGTGGCGGTGCACGCGCACGGCACTTCAGGGATCAAGGATGCGATCCGCGCCGGCGCCGACACGATTGAACATGCAAGTCTTGCCGACGACGAAGCCATTGCCATGGCCAAGCAGCGCGGCGTTTACTTCTCGATGGACATCTACAACGACGATTACATCCTGGCCGAAGGCGAGAAAAATGGCATGTTCAAGGAATCCCTCGATAAGGAGCGGCAGATCGGGCTGGCGCAGCGCCAGACCTTCAAGAAGGCAAATGCAGCCGGCGTGAAGATGATTTTTGGCACCGATGGCGGCGTGTATCCGAACGGCGATAACGCCAAGCAGTTTGCGACCATGGTGACCTGGGGCATGACGCCGCTGCAGGCCATCCGGGCCGCGACCGTGACCGCGGCGGAGGCGCTGGGGCGCAGCGGCGATGTCGGCACCATTGCGGTTGGCCGTTACGGCGACCTGGTCGGTGTCGCCGGGGACCCGCTGGCTGATGTGACCCGCCTGCAATCGATCCCATTCGTAATGAAAGGTGGCGTCGTCTACAAACAGGACGGCGTCGCGCACTGAAGTAAACCGGCAGCGGGCATAATCTGCAATGCGCTGAGAAATGAAAACCGGGAAGCTATTTTCTTTGGTCTTCTTTATGTCGTTTAGTTAGCCGCAACAAGATGGATCCGCCGCTCGTACTGGTATCTGAATTGACGTGCCCTCACTGTGGCTCCACGACTTTGGAGAGGATGCCGACTGATGCCTGTGTCTACTTTTATGAATGCGCCAGCTGCTGGACGTTGCTGCGGCCGAAATCCGGTGATTGTTGCGTCTTTTGTTCGTACGGCTCAGTGAAATGCCCGCCCGTCCAATCGGGTAGCTGCTGCGGATCCCCTCGAGCTCTTTCTTAGTGGCAGGTACGTGCCGGTATTCGAATAGTCACTCGTGGCGTTTAACGTTCAGTTAGGCCGCTCGCTTCGCACTTGCAGGCCTGTATCCACTCGGATACACTCGTTCTGTGTACCAAATCCGATACACCGACATTCTTCGAGGCCTGGCTGGGAGAGCTACAGGATTTAAAGGGCAAGGCCCGCATCCTCGCCCGGTTGGAGTCCGCCCGTCTTGGAAACCTGGGTGACTGCAAGAGCCTTGGTGGTGGGCTTCAAGAGATGCGAGTTCACTTCGGGCCGGGATATCGGCTGTATTTCGCTCTGAAGCAGAAGATGATGATTGTGTTGTTATGTGGAGGGGACAAGTCCTCTCAGGAACGCAACATCTCACGTGCAAAACGGCTGCTTAAGACATTAGGGTGATACCTATGGTTCGCATTAGGAATTTCGATCCAAGTGCCTTTCTAGATAATGAGGCGGTGATTGCTGAATATCTTACCGCTGCGCTGGAAGACCCCAACCCGGATGTATTTCTGGCTGCGGTCGGCCACGTCGCTAAAGCTCGGGGCATGAGCAGCATCGCGGACGAAGCAGGGTTAGGACGGGAGAGCCTATATAAGGCATTGACCCCAGGCGCAAAACCTCGCTACGACACGGTCTTAAAAGTGCTTCACAGCCTTGGAGTGAAGCTATCTATCTCTGCGGCTTAACTACCGGTTGGAGCGGACGCTTTCATGAATATAGTGCCGATCACTTCACGGCGTTGGCGCGCCGCTCAACCGTGGCGTTATGCAGCGCATAAGGGCTGCGCGAAGGTGGCCTGATTCATGCTTCGAATTATCGAAGTGCCCTACGGCTCTGCCTTTTACCAGCAGTTCAAGGCACTTCGCGACGCCGTGCTCAGGCACCCGCTGGGCTTAAGTCTCAGTGAGGCCGATGTGGCCGGCGAAGCTCAGATGATTCATGTCGCTGCGCTCGAGGACGACGCGCTGTTAGGCGGCCTCATACTCAAGCCGCTCTCGGCTGATCGGATCAAGTTGCGCCAGATGGTCGTCGCGCCCTCCGCGCAGCGGCGCGGTATTGGCCGGCAACTGGTGAAGGCTGCGGAGGCGATTGCGAAGGCGCGCGGCATCCGCACGGTCGAGCTGCATAGCCGGGCTTATGCCTGCGACTTTTACGCCAGGCTCGGCTACCGCATCGAGGGATCGCAATTCCTGGAAGTGAATATCAGCCATTTTAAAATGGTCAGGGCGCTGGCGGACTGATGCCCGCCGGCGTTCGCGTGACATCGCTGCAACCGCCTGAATTTATCCGAGGTCAGTCATGAACGAAATCTCGCAATCTAATATCGTCGTAGTCGGGTTTGCCCGAACCGCCATCGGCTCCTTTGGCGGCGCGCTCAAGGATGTTCCCAATGCGCAGCTCGCGACCACCGCGGTGCGCGCAGCGTTGCAGCGCAGCGGCGCAGACCCGGCAGTGGTCGGTCACGTCGTGATGGGAACGGTCATTCCGACTGAGCCGCGGGATGCCTACCTGGGCCGCATTGCGGCTTTAGATGCCGGTTGCCCGAAGGAAACGCCGGCCTTCAACGTCAACCGGCTGTGCGGCTCGGGCCTGCAGGCCATCATTTCGGCGGCGCAGGCCATCGCGCTCGGCGATTGCGAGATCGCCATCGGCGCCGGCTGCGAGTCGATGAGCCGGGCCCCGTACAGCGCGCCGGCAGCGCGCTTTGGGGCCCGCATGGGTGATTCCGTACTGGTCGACATGATGCTCGGCGCCCTGCAGGACCCGTGGCAGCAGATTCACATGGGCGTGACGGCCGAAAACGTCGCGGAGCGCTACCACATCTCGCGCGCCATGCAGGACGCGCTGGCCCTCGAAAGCCAGCGCCGCGCCGCCGCGGCCATTGCCGCCGGCCGCTTCAAGGAGCAGATCGTTGCTGTGGAAGTGGCGACACGGAAGGGGCCGGCCCAGTTTGACACCGACGAACATGTGCGGCCCGATGCCAGCGCCGAGCAGCTGGCCAAGATGAAGCCTGCATTCAAAAAGGACGGCTCGGTCACTGCCGGGAACGCCTCAGGTCTTAACGATGCCGCCGCGGCGGTGGTGCTCGCCGATGCCAGACGGGCGATGGCGCTTGGCCTTACGCCACTGGCACGGCTGGTGGCTTACGCACATGCCGGCGTCGAGCCGGCCTATATGGGCATCGGACCGGTGCCGGCCACGCGCAAGGTGCTTGAACGCGCCGGGCTCAAGATCGCAGACCTGGATGTCATTGAAGCTAACGAGGCGTTCGCCGCGCAGGCCTGTGCGGTAAGCCAGGAGCTTGGCCTCGATGCGGCCAAGGTCAATCCCAACGGTTCAGGAATCTCACTCGGACACCCGATCGGCGCGACCGGTGCCATCATTACTATTAAGGCCATTGCCGAGCTGCATCGCATCAAAGGTCGCTACGCGCTGGTGACCATGTGCATCGGCGGCGGCCAGGGTATAGCGGCGATATTCGAGCGGATCTGACCCGCGGCCGCGGCCGCGTGCATGGCACGGTTGCAACTGACGGTCGAAGCGGCCGGCCGGGTCGGTTGTTACGGACTGGTAGATTGTATACCATCCAGTAACTTAGCTCCGAAGCTGCCGGAAGCATGCCAGTGAACTCAACAGCCAGTGCTCTCAAAGGCGATGCCATAGCGAGTGCGCCGCCGCTGCGCTTCGTGAGCGCGGCCTCACTGTTCGACGGGCACGATGCGGCCATCAACATGATTCGCCGGCTGCTGCAGGCGGCGGGCGCCGAGGTCGTGCATCTCGGGCACAACCGCTCGGTCGCCGACATCGTGCGCGCCGCGATCGATGAGGATGCCGACGGGATCGCCGTCAGTTCCTATCAGGGCGGTCACAACGAATATTTTGCCTACATGGTCGACATGCTGCGCGAGCTCGACAGCGCGCATATCCGCGTCATCGTCGGTGGCGGCGGTACGATCTCGCCGGAGGAAGTTGCCGCGCTGGAGCGGCACGGGGTCGAGAAAATCTACACCCCGGAGGATGGCCGCCACTTCGGCCTGAGCGGCATGATTGCCGATGTAATGCTGCGGGTGCGGCAAAGCTCGCGGCCCGAATACAGCTTCGGTCCGCTCAATCCGCGCGATCACCGCCAGGTCGCGCGCACCATCACAGCCCTCGAAGGCGGTATCGCCGGCGAGCGGGCGGGGGGCGATGATGCCAGCCGCGAGAAAATCCGCCGCGCGATCGCCAAGAACCGGCGCCGGGTCCCGGTCATCGGCATCACCGGCACCGGCGGTGCCGGCAAATCCTCGCTGACCGACGAATTATTGCAGCGTCTGGTGCGGCACTATCCGGACCGGCAGATTGCCGTCGTCGCGGTCGATCCGACCCGCCGCCGCTCTGGCGGCGCCTTGCTCGGTGACCGGATCCGGATGAACAGCCTCGCTGCCGAGAACCTGTTCATGCGCTCGCTCGCGACGCGGCGGCAAAACCTCGCGACCTCGGTCGTGCTCAAGGACGTGATCGACCTGTACCAGCTGGCCGGGTTCGACCTGATCCTGGTGGAGACGGCGGGCATCGGCCAGAGCGACACCGAGATCGTGGATCTGGTGGACCTGCCGATTTATGTGATGACCAGCGAGTACGGTGCGGCCAGTCAGCTCGAAAAGATCGACATGCTGGACTTCGCGAGCTTCGTCGTGCTCAACAAATTCGAGAAGCGTGGGGCCGAGGATGCCCTGCGGGACGTCAAGAAGCAGTGGCGGCGCAATCACCCGGACCGGATGAAAATCGCCGATGCCGAGGTGCCGGTATTTCCGACCATCGCCAGCCGCTTCAATGACCCGGGCGTCAACCGGCTGTTTGCCGCTATCTGCCGCCGTCTCGATGAGCAGTCGGTGGGCTCGCTCAAGTGGACCGTGAGCGATGTCGGCCCGACCGAGTTCATTACGCGCGATCCGCTCATTCCTGGCAATCGGGCGCGTTACCTCGCTGAGATTGCCGGCGGCGGCCGGCGTATCAAGGAACAGACTGCGCAGCGCGCCGAAGCGGCACACCGCGCGGGCGGGTTGTACGAGTCGCTGAAAGCGCTGCACGATGCGGCCCTGCCGGCCGCGTTGGATCCGTACCCGGCCGCAGCGCTCACCGGCGCCGATGCCGATGCGACCCGCCGGCAGCTGCGCCGCTCGTACAACGATGCGCTGGCCGAAATCGGTGCCGAAGGCGTCGCCGAGCTCAAGGCCTGGCCGGCGCGGGTGCAATCGATCACCGAGGATCGCTTCTCCTACACCGTGCGCGGCCGCAAGGTCACCGGTGAAAACTACACCGAGACCTTGAGCCACAGCCGCATCCCGAAGCTCGCGGCGCCCAAGTACCACGACTGGGGCGAGATCTTGCGCTTCATCATGAGCGAGAATCTGCCGGGATCGTTCCCGTATACCGGCGGCGTCTATCCGTACCGCCGCGAGGAGGAAGATCCGATCCGCATGTTCGCAGGCGAGGGGCCGCCTGAGCGCACCAACCGGCGCTTTCACTACCTGGCGCGCGGTCACGCGGCGACCCGGCTGTCGACCGCGTTCGATTCGACCACTCTGTATGGGGAAAACCCCGATCCGCGTCCGGATATCTACGGCCGTACCGGCAACTCCGGGGTCTCGGTCGCGTCCCTCGATGACATGAAGAAGCTGTATTCGGGCTTTGATCTGTGCAGCCCGACGACCTCGGTGTCGATGACGATCAATGGTCCGGCGCCGATCATCCTGGCGATGTTCATGAATACCGCGATCGATCAGCGCATCGAACGGTACCTCAGGGCCGAGGGACGCTGGCCCGCCGCCGAACGACGCCTGGCGCAACTGCGCGCGGCGATGCCGAGCGTCCCCATCTATAAGGGTGCGCTGCCGGAAGGGCACGACGGCTCGGGTCTCGCGTTGCTCGGCACGCATGGGAGCGAGCTGATCGCCCCGGAGGTGCTGACGCAGGCCGAGTACGAACGGCTGCGCGCCGAAGCGCTGTCGGCGGTGCGCGGCACCGTGCAGGCCGACATCCTGAAAGAGGATCAGGCACAGAACACCTGCATATTCTCGACCGAATTTGCCATGCGCATGATGGGCGATGTGCAGCAGTACTTCATCGAGCACGCCGTGCGCAATTTCTACTCGGTGTCGATTTCCGGCTATCACATCGCCGAGGCCGGGGCGAACCCGATCAGCCAGCTGGCGTTCACGCTGTCCAATGGCTTTACGATCGTCGAGTACTACCTGGCGCGCGGCATGAAGATCGATGATTTCGCGCCCAACCTGTCGTTCTTCTTCTCCAACGGCATGGATCCGGAGTACGCGGTCATCGGCCGGGTGGCCCGGCGCATCTGGGCGCGGGCCATGCGCGAGCTTTACGCAGCCGGTCCGCGCAGCCAGATGCTCAAGTATCACATTCAGACCTCGGGCCGCTCGCTGCATGCCCAGGAGATTCAGTTCAACGATATCCGCACGACGCTGCAGGCGCTGTATGCGCTGTTCGATAACTGCAATTCACTCCATACCAATGCTTACGATGAGGCGCTCACCACGCCGACCGAGGAGAGCGTGCGGCGGGCGGTCGCCATTCAGCTGATTATCAACCGGGAACTGGGTCTGAATAAGAATCAGAATCCGTGGCAGGGGTCGTTCCTGCTCGAGTCCCTGACCGACATGGTGGAGGAGGCCGTGTACCGCGAGTTCGAGTCCATCAGTGAGCGCGGCGGCGTGCTCGGCGCCATGGAGACCATGTATCAGCGCGGCAAAATCCAGGAAGAGAGCCTGCACTACGAGACGGTCAAGCACGACGGCACGTTGCCGCTCGTCGGCGTGAATATGTTCCTCTCGGGGCACGACACGAGCAGCGCGCATCAGGGCGCAGCGCTGATCCGCTCCACTGAGGAGGAGAAACAGGACCAGGTTGAAGCCGTGCGGGCCTTTGAGCGGCGCAATGCCGCGCACACCGCCGCAGCGCTCAAGCAGCTGCAGGGCGTGGCGGCCGCGGGCGGCAATGTTTTTGGCTCGCTGCTCGAGGCGGTCAAAGTCGCATCGCTCGGCCAGATCTCGCGTGCCTTGTATTGGGTAGGCGGTCAGTACCGACGCAACGTGTAGTGCGGCGCGGCGGCCGAACTTTGCATGCTGATCGACGCATGAGGCGCTCAACATCACGGGATGATGCGAGCGCGCCTGGCTATCCGCAGCGCATCGTCTGCCTGACGGAGGAGCCGACCGAAGTGCTGTACGCCCTGGGCGAGCAGCAACGCATCGTCGGAATCTCCGGGTTCACGGTGAGGCCGCCGCAGGCGCGCCGGGACAAGCCGCGCGTATCGGCGTTCACCAGTGCCAAGATCGGGCGGATATTGGCGTTGCGGCCGGATCTGGTCATCGGCTTCTCCGACATCCAGGCCGACATCGCCCGCGACCTGATCAAGGCCGGCATCGAGGTCTGGATCAGCAATCACCGCACGGTCGACGGGATCTTCGCCTACGTACTGCGCCTCGGCGCAATGGTCGGCGCGCAGGCCAAGGCCAAGCGCCTGGTCCGGGAGCTTGAGCGGCACATTGCTTCGGTGAGGCGGGCGGCGGCCAGGCTACCCAGCCACCCGCGGGTCTACTTCGAGGAATGGGATGAGCCGCAGATCTGCGGGATCCAGTGGGTCAGCGAGCTGATCGGCATCGCCGGCGGCGAAGACATTTTCCGCGAGCGGGCGACCGAAGCCCTCGGCAAGAACCGCATTCTGGCTGACCCGGATGAGGTCATCCGGCGCTCACCGGATATCATTCTGGGCTCGTGGTGCGGCAAGCGCTTCGTGCCGCAGGCGGTCGCAACGCGCGCCGGCTGGCAGGCCATCCCGGCCGTGAGGGACGGGCAGTTGCATGAGATCAAATCGCCGCTGATCCTGCAGCCTGGCCCCGCCGCCTTAACTGACGGACTGGACGCGATGTTTAAGATTATCAGCCGCTGGGCCGCGCGCGATGGCGCCCATGGATGATGCTCGGGGGCAGGTCGAGCCCGCATCGCCGTGCACCGGCGTATGCCGGCTCGATCCACGGCAGATCTGCATCGGTTGCGGCCGCAGCGCTTCCGAGATCGGCGAGTGGCTGGGCGCGAGCGCGAAGCGCAAGGATGAAATCTGTGCAGCGGCGCTGCGCCGGCGGCAGGCGGCGGCAGTTGTTGACAGCAAGAATAGTGGAGCATAGCGGATGTATCACGCCCCGATTCGCGAACTTGAGTTTGTCCTGAACGAGCTGATCGGTGGCGACGTATACGCCAATTGTCCCGCCGACGTAGCCGCCGCGATCCTGGCCGAGGCCGGGCGCTTCGCTGAACAGGTGCTCGAGCCGCTCAATCAAAGTGGCGATCGCGAGGGCGCCCGCTGGACCGCCGCCGGCGTGGTCGCGGCGCCGGGTTTTAAAGAGGCCTACCGCGAGTTCATTGCTGCGGGCTGGCCGCAGCTCAATGCAAAGGAGCAGTTCGGCGGCCAGCCGATCGGCCGCGCGCTCACCGCCGCGGTCGAGGAGCTGTGGGCCTCGGCCAACCTGTCTTTCAAGCTCTGCCCGATGCTGACCCATAGCGCCGTCGAGGCACTGCAGTTGTGCGGCACACCGGCGCAGCAGGCGCTTTATCTGCCGAAGCTGGTCAGCGGCGAGTGGAGCGGCACGATGGTGCTCACCGAACCGCAGGCCGGATCCGACTTAGGCGCGGTGCGCACGCGAGCGGTGCCGGTGGGAGACAAATTCCGGGTGGTGGGTCAGAAGATCTTCATCACCTGGGGCGATCATCAGATGAGCGACAACATTATTCATCTGGTGCTGGCGCGCATTGAAGGTGCGCCCGCCGGCGTCAAGGGCTTGTCGCTGTTTATCGTCCCCAAAATACTGGTCAATGCTGACGGCGGGCTCGGCGAGCCTAACGATGTGCAATGCACCTCCATTGAAGAGAAGCTCGGCATTCATGCGAGCCCAACCTGCGCCATGAGCTACGGCGAGCGCGGCGGCGCACTCGCCGAGCTGATCGGCAAGGCCGGCCATGGGCTTGAATACATGTTCATCATGATGAACGCGGCCAGGCTATCGGTCGGCCTGGAAGGCCATGCGCTCGCCGAACGGGCGTTCCAGCGGGCCCTCGATTGGGCACGAAATCGGGTGCAGGGCCGCGGCGGCTCGGCCATCATCCAGCACCCGGATGTCAAGCGCATGCTGCTGGTGATGAAATGCAGCGTTCAGGCCATGCGCGCGCTGGCGCTGTTTGCCGCGCACGAGCTCGACTCGGCCGAGCATCGCCCGGACGCTGGCGAGCGGGCGCTGGCCAAGCGGCGCGGCGAGATGCTGATACCCATCGTCAAGGGCTGGTGTACCGAGTATGGGCCCGAGATCGTCTCGCTCGGTATCCAGGTGCACGGCGGGATGGGGTTTATCGAGGAAACCGGCGCCGCGCAGTATCTGCGCGACGTGCGGATTTCATCCATCTACGAGGGCACCACCGGCATTCAGGCCAATGATCTGCTCGGCCGCAAGCTCGGCCCCGACCAGGGCGCGACCATGATGGCGCTCATCGATACGATGACGGGAGAGCTTAAGCGCCAGCCATCGGCTCACCCGGTACCGAGGCTGGCCGCCGCGGCATCGCTTCAGAGCGTCGGCTGGCTGCGCGAGGCGACGGCATCGATCCTCAAGGCTTATGCGGCGGAGCGCGACAGCGCGCTCGCGGTGTCGGTACCATATATGAAGCTTTGTGGGCTGGTCATTGCCGGGTGGCTCATGGCGCGGGCGGCCACCGTGGCCGCCGCGGCGGCCGACGGCGCCGAGGCGGACTTTTATAAGGCCAAGCTTGACGGCGTGCGCTGCTATGTCGAGCAGGTGCTGCCGCGGGCGCAGGCACTGGCCCGCATCGTCTGCGGCGGCGCCGGCAGCGTGACACAGGCCGATATCGCCCTCATCTGAGCGGCCAGGTGCCGTCGCGATGGAGCAGTTTTTATGACCGAGGCGCGAATTGCGCTCACGCATTTGCAGCGGCTTGAGGCCGAATCCATCCACATCATGCGTGAAGCGGTGGCGGAGGCCGAAAGGCCTGCCATGCTTTATTCAATGGGCAAGGACTCTGCTGTCATGTTCCACCTGGCGGCCAGGGCTTTTGCGCCGGGCCGCCCGCCGTTCCCGCTGTTGCACGTCGACACGACCTGGAAATTCAAGGCGATGTACGAGTTTCGCGATCGGCTGGTGCGCGAAGAGGGCGTCGAACTGATCGTGCATCAAAATCCGGATGCCCGGGCGCGCGGCATCAATCCGTTCGAGCACGGCTCAAAACTGCACACCGATCTGTGGAAGACCGAGGGCCTGAAGCAGGCCCTTGAGCAGCACGGCTTTGACGTCGTATTTGGCGGGGCGCGTCGCGACGAGGAGAGAAGCCGCGCCAAGGAGCGGATATTTTCCTTCCGCTCGGCCAATCACCGCTGGGATCCCAAAAATCAGCGGCCGGAGTTATGGCGTCTCTATAACGCCAAAAAAGCCAAAGGCCAGAGCATCCGGGTATTTCCGCTGGCCAACTGGACTGAGCTTGATGTCTGGCAATACATTCATCTGCACGCCATCGCCGTCGTGCCGCTGTATTTCTCCGCCTTGCGCCCTACCGTGCAGCGCGACGGGCTCACGCTGATGATCGATGACGAGCGTTTCCCCATGCACGCCGGCGAAGCGGCGCAGATGCGGCGGATCCGCTTTCGCACCCTGGGCTGTTATCCGCTGACCGGTGCCGTGGAAAGTGCCGCGACCACGGTACCGGAGATCATCCGCGAGATGCTGCTGACCCATATGTCCGAGCGCCAGGGCCGCGCCATCGATTTCGATCAGGCCGCCAGCATGGAAAAGAAGAAGCAGGAAGGATATTTCTGATGCCGAGGGCTAAGCCACGCGGCGGCCATCCGGTGCGCGAGCAAATCGCGACGGATATCGATTCTTACCTTACGCAGCACCAGCGCAAGGATCTGCTGCGGTTCATCACCTGCGGCAGCGTCGACGATGGCAAGTCCACGCTCATCGGCCGGCTCCTGTATGACACAAAAATGATCTATGAAGATCAGCTGGCCTCGCTCGCGGCTGATTCGAAGCGCTTCGGCACGCAGGGACAGAACCTTGATTTTGCGTTGCTGGTCGATGGCCTTGCGGGCGAGCGGGAACAGGGCATTACGATCGACGTGGCTTACCGGTTTTTCTCCACCGAGCGGCGCAAATTCATCGTCGCCGATGCTCCGGGCCACGAGCAGTACACACGCAACATGGTCACGGCAGCCTCCGGCGCCGATGCGGCCGTCATTCTGGTCGATGCCCGCAAGGGTGTGCTGACACAAACGCGCCGGCACTCGTACCTCGCCCGGTTGCTCGGCATCCGCAACATGGTGCTGGCGGTCAGCAAGATGGATCTGATCGGCTATGAGCGGGCCGCCTTCGATGCCATCGTCGAAAACTTCGGTGCATTCGCATCCAGCATCGACATCGGCGAATTTACCGCGATTCCGGTCTGCGGCCTGACGGGTGAGAACATTGCCGCGCCATCGGCCCACATGAGCTGGTATCGCGGCGCAACGCTGCTTGAGCGACTGGAGAGCCTGCCGATCGATGCCGATGCGGCACAGTCCTCGCCGTTTCACATGGCCGTGCAGTGGGTCAACCGGCCGAATCCCGACTTTCGCGGTTTTTCCGGCCTGATCGGCGCCGGTATCGTGCGTCCCGGCGATGCCGTTCGCGTGCTGCCCGCCGGCCGGATGGCGACGGTGGGCCGACTGCTCACGCCCGAAGGTGAGGCGGCGCAGGCCGTCGCCGGCCAGTCGGTCACAATCTGCCTTAAGGATGAAGTGGACTGTTCGCGGGGTGACGTGCTGGCGGCGGCTGCCGCACCGCCACAGGTGGCCGATCAGTTTGAGGCCACCCTGGTGTGGATGGACGAGGAACCGCTCCTGCCCGGCCGGCCGTACTGGCTGAAACTCGCGACCCAGACGGTCAGCGCGACGGTGCATGCGCCCAAGTACCAGATTAACATCAATACGCTCGAGCATCTGGCCGCCAGGACCCTTGAGCTCAATGCCATCGGCATCGCCAATCTTGCGACCGATCGGCCCATCGTCTTTGCACCGTATGAAAGTGACCGCGAGCTGGGCGGCTTCATCCTGATCGACAAGCTGACGCATGCCACGGTGGCCGGCGGCATGATCCACTTTGCGCTCCGGCGCAGCCAGAACATTCACTGGCAGCAGCTGGAGGTCAGCCGGGAGGCGCGCTCGAAACTAATGAACCAGCGGCCGGCGGTGCTGTGGTTCACCGGTCTTTCCGGGGCGGGCAAGTCAACCATCGCCAATCTGGTGGAGAAGCGGCTGCACCGGATGAACCGCCATACCTTCTTACTGGACGGCGACAACATCCGTCACGGCCTGAACCGGGATCTTGGCTTTACCGACGCGGACCGCATCGAGAACATCCGTCGCGTCGGCGAGGTCGCCCGGCTCATGACCGACGCCGGGATCATTGTGATCACAGCTTTTATCTCTCCGTTCAGGGCCGAACGGCAGATGGTGCGCGAGATGATGGCAGGTGGTGAGTTCTTTGAGATCCACATCGATACGCCGCTGGCGGAGGCCGAGCGCCGGGACGTCAAGGGACTCTATAAGAAGGCCCGCGCCGGGCAGCTGGCCAACTTTACGGGCATCGGCAGCCCCTACGAAGCCCCGGTGGCACCCGAGATACATATTGATACGACCAAAATGACACCGGAACAGGCGGCCGACCTGATTGTCGAAGTGGCGATCGGCGCCGGCTAGGGGTCTGGCTGGCCGCGCCGGCATTGTCCGGACTGAAACTTTCCCCCCCGAATCGGGGTACTAGGGTTGGACGCGACCCCGTCGGCTGGGCGACAATAGGTGTGAACCAAAACGATTTGTCCTGCCAGGTTCGGCTCAGCCCCACCCCCTGGCTGGGGCACTTTGCGCTTTTGGGGCGGAGCCCGCTGTGGCAACAATGATCCGAAACCTGTGCTGCGTGCTGCTGTCGTCCATCGTGGTCGGCTGCGCCGTGGGGCCGGACTTCAAGCGGCCGGCAAGCCCGGACGCTGGCGGCTACGTGGCGGGCTCGTTGCCGGATAAGACCACGGGGGCGCCGGGAATCGGCGGCAGCGAACAGACCTTTGCCCCCGGCGCGCAGATCCCGGCTCAGTGGTGGACGCTGTTTCATTCCGAGGACTTAAACCGCCTGATCGAGCTGTCACTGAAGGACAGTCCGACGCTTGCCGCGGCCCAGGCGAGCCTGCGTCAGGCACAGGAAAACCTTATTGCCGAGCGCGACAGCCTGCTGTGGCCAGCGGCCACTGCCAATGCCGGCGCGACGCGGCAGCGCCTGTCGCCCGAAGTGGAAGGCATTCCGGCTTCAATTGCCAGCCAGACGCTGCTCACCGTCTACAGCGCCTCGGTCAATGTTTCCTACGCGCCGGATATCTTTGGCGCCGCCCGCCGGCAGATCGAGGGCGTGCGGGCTTTACGCGACGTACAGCGCAACGAGCTGCAGGCTACCTACCTGACGCTGACGGCCAACATCGTGACCACAGCGGTGCAGGAAGCCTTGCTGCGCGGGCAGCTTGCGGCCACGCACGATATGGTCGATGCGGACGAGAAGGAGCTCACGCTGACCCAGCGGCAGCTGCAGATCGGCGCCGTGGCCCGCTCGGTGATGCTGGCGCTTGAGACCCAGGTCAAGCAGACGCTCGCGACGATTCCGCCGCTGGAGCTCGCGCTGGCGCAGTCCAGGCACCGGCTGGCGGTATTGTGCGGCAAGCTGCCGAACGCAACCGATCTGCCGCAGTTCACGCTCGCCTCGTTTCAGTTGCCACCGCAGCTGCCGGTCAGCCTGTCGTCGGATCTGGTGCACCAGCGCCCCGATATCCTGGTGGCCGAAGCACAGCTCCATCATGCCTCTGCGGCCGTTGGCGTGGCGACCGCCAATCTGTATCCGCAGCTGTCCATCACTGCAAGTTACGGCTTTGAGAGCCTGACGGCCGGTACGCTATTTAACAACGCCGCCAGGGTCTGGAGCGTGGGCGGATCGCTCCTGCAGCCGCTGTTTCTGGGGGGGCAGCTCTCGGCGCAGCGCCGGGCAGCAGTGGCCGCCTATGACAGTTCCGCGGCACAGTACCGCGAGACGGTGCTGCAGGCCTTTGAAAACGTCGCCGACACGCTGCGTGCGCTGGAACTGGATGCCACGGCACTGGCGGCGCAGGCCGACGCCGAGTCGGCGGCCCGTGAGAATCTGGATCTGAGCACGCGGCAGTTCGAGATCGGCGCCATCAGCCATCTCGGCTTGCTCGATGCCCAGCGCAGCTACGCCCTGGCGCGTATCAGTCTGATCGCCGCCCAGGCTGCCCGTTTTTCCGATACTGCCGCGTTGTTTCAGGCCATGGGTGGCGGTTGGTGGAATGCCAATACCGCCGCTGCCACAGCGGCCAATGCTCCAAGGAACGAATGATGAAGCGTCGCATGCTGATTATGGTCGGGGCCGTAGTGCTGCTGCTCGGTCTGGTCTTTGGCTACCACACCTTCGTGGGCATGATGATTGCCAAGTACATGGCCTCGGCCACCGTGCCGCCGGTGACGGTCACCGCGATGACCGTGCAGTCGAGTTCCTGGCAGCCGCAGTCCGAGGCTATTGGCGGGTTGCGTGCCGTGCGCGGCGCGGATCTGGCCACGCAGATGGATGGGCTGGTGAGCAAGGTGCTGCTGCAATCGGGCGAGTCGGTCAACCAGGGCCAGGAGCTGCTTGAGCTTAATATCGATTCGGACCGTGCCCAGCTCGAATCCCTGCAGGCGGAGGCCGATCTGGCCGCGGCGGTGCTGGTGCGCAGTCAGGCCCAATATGAGGTCGAGGCGATCAGCAAGGCACAGCTTGATGCCGATGCGGCCGACCTTAAGTCCAAGAAGGCGCAGGTCGCCGAGCAACAGGCACTGATCGATAAGAAAATTATCCGCGCCCCATTTAGCGGGCGGCTGGGCATCTGCACCGTCGTTCCCGGCCAGTATCTGAAGGCCGGCGACGTGGTCGTGACCTTGCAGACGATCGACCCCATATACATCGATTTTTATGTGCCGCAGCAGCAGCTGGCGGCGCTGGCGCCCGGGCAGACGGTGGTGATGAGTACCGATGCGTTCGCGGGCGAGCAGTTTGCCGGCAAAGTCACTGCGGTCAATTCCAAGGTGGACGACACCACGCGCAATGTCGAGGTTGAGGCGCTGATTCAAAATCCCAAGCGCGAGCTGTTGCCGGGCATGTTCGCAAAGGTGGCAGTGAACGTGGGCGCTGCCCAGCCGCACCTGACACTGCCGCAGACCTCCATCACCTACAACGCCTACGGTGCGACGGTGTTCGTCGCCAAGCCAATACCGGCCGATCCGGCCAAGGCGAAGAGTAAGGACAAGGATGCGCCGACCCTGCAGGCCCAGCAGGTGTTCGTCACGACCGGAACGGCGCGCGGTGATCAGGTTGAGATCCTAAGCGGCCTCGATCCGGGCGCGCTCGTGGTCACGACTGGCGGGTTGAAGCTCAAGAACGGCACGCCGTTGATTATCAATAACAAGATCCAGCCCAAAGACGATGCCAACCCGCATCCGCAAGAACATTGAGCGCGGCCGCAAGTGAACTTCACTGATATTTTCATCCGCCGGCCGGTGCTGGCGACGGTCATCAGCCTGCTGATTGTGGTGCTGGGCCTGCGCTCGCTGTTCAATCTCTCGGTCAGCCAGTATCCGCTGACCGAAAACGGTCAGGTGAGCATCGAGACCACCTACTATGGCGCCGACGCGCAGACCATCGCGGGCTTCATTACGCAGCCGCTCGAACAGGCCGTGGCCCAGGCGCAGGGGATCGACTATCTGTCCTCCACCAGCGTTGCCGGGCAATCGAGCATTACCGCGACGCTGCGGCTCAACTATGACTCGTACAAGGCCCTGAGCGAAATCAACACGCTAGTCGGGTCAGTCAAGAATCAGTTGCCGCCGCAATCGCAGCAGCCCGTGGTCACCGTCGGCGAAAATCGCGGCGGGGCCCTGATTTACATGGGCTTTCACAGTGCGATCATTCCGAACAATGGCGTGACCGACTATGTGACCCGCGTCGTGCAGCCGAAACTCAATTCGGTTCCAGGCGTCAAGGAGGTCGATGTCTTTGGCGGCCGCACCTTCGCGCTGCGGGCGTGGCTGGACGCGGCCCGCATGGCCGCCCACGGGGTCACGGCCACCGACGTCAATACGGCGCTCACGAACAATAATTTTCTGGCCGCGATCGGCAGCACCAAGGGACAGATGGTCACGGTCGATCTGACGGCCGCCACCGACCTGCATACGGTCGATGAATTCAAGCAGCTCGCGGTCAAGCAAAGCGGCTCGACCATAGTGCGGCTGCAGGATGTCGCCGATGTGACGCTCGGCTCTGAGAATTACGACAACGTTGCAACTTTTAACGGCAACCAGTGGGTGTTCGTGGCGGTCTCGGCGGCGCCGAACGCCAACGTGTTGCAGGTGGCCGAAGGGGTACGAGGGGTCATGCCGGAGCTGATCGCGCAGCTGCCCACCGGCATCGAAGGCGGCATTGTCTATGACGCGACCACCTTCGTGCAGACCTCCATCAACGAAGTCATCAAGACGCTGGTAGAAGCACTGCTGATCGTGACCGCGGTGATCTACCTGTTTCTCGGCAATCTGCGTTCGGTGATCATTCCGGTCGTGACGATGCCGGTGTCGCTGGTCGGCACTTTCCTGATCATGCTGATCCTCGGCTACTCGATCAATCTGCTGACCCTGCTGGCGCTGGTGCTGGCCATTGGACTGGTGGTCGATGATGCCATCATCGTGGTCGAAAATGTCGACCGGCACATCAAGGAAGAGCACGCCTCGCCGCTGGAAGCCGCCTTGCGGGCCGCGCGGGAGCTGGGCGGGCCGATCATCGCCATGGTGATCGTGCTGGTGGCGGTGTACACGCCCATTGGTTTTCAGACCGGCCTGACCGGCGCGCTGTTCTCGCAATTTGCCTTTACCGTTGCCGCCGCGGTCGCAATTTCGGGTGTGGTGGCGCTGACGCTGTCGCCGATGATGTGCGCGCACCTGATCCGCACCGGCCCGGAAACCGGGGGTTTTGCTGCCTTTGTCGATCGCATATTCGAACGCATCCGCCACGGCTATCAGCGTTTTCTGAAGGCGGTGCTGGACACCTGGATCGTACCCGTGGTCATGGGTGTGCTGCTGCTCGGCGGATTGGTCTATCTTTATTCGACCTCGAATTCAGAACTCGCGCCAGAAGAAGATCAGGGCATCCTGTTCATGCAGATCCAGGGCGAGCCGAATGCGACTTCCCAGCAGATGCGCAGCTACGGCGAGCAGGTCGATGAGATCGCCAAGCAGATGCCGGACGGCGTGGTCATGTTTCAGCTGCAGGGCTTTGGCGGCATCAACCAGTCCTTCGGCGGTCTGCTGCTAAAGCCCTGGGGCCAGCGGCCCAGCGCCGAGAAGATCCAGCAGGTCTGGCAGGAGAAACTCGGCAAGATCGCCGGCGCGAATATCGCCACGTTTTCGTTGCCATCGCTCCCGGGTGCCAGCGGCCTGCCGGTCTCGTTCGTGATCAACACCAGCGAGTCATTCGATGACCTGGCGGCGGTGGCCAGCGAAGTGGTGCAGAAGGCCAAGGCCAGCGGTATGTTTTACTACGTCGATCAGGACCTGAAAATCGACAAGCCGCAGGCTTCGGTCGTGGTCGATCGCGACAAAATCAGCACGCTGGGACTTACCGAGGCCGACGTCGGCGCGGCGCTCAGTAGTGCGCTCGGCGGTGGCTACGTCAATTATTTCTCGATCGCGGGCCGGTCCTACAAGGTCATACCGCAGGTGCTGCAGGTTGACCGGCTTAATCCCGACGACATCCTCAATGTCTACATACGCGCTGCCAACGGCACGATGGTGCCAGCGAGCACCGTGGCGCACATTGAAAACAAGGTTGTGCCGGAATCGCTGAACCGCTTCCAGCAGCTCAATTCAGCGACGATCCAGGGCGTTATTGGTCCGAGCGTGTCGCTCGGGCAGGCGTTGAGCTTTCTGCGTGAGGCAACCCTCAAGGCCGCGCCGAACGGTTACTCGATAGACTATGCCGGCCAGTCGCGCCAGTACATGAATGAGTCCGGTGGTTATGCGGTGACCTTGCTGTTCGCGCTGCTGATCGTGTTCCTCGCGCTCGCGGCGCAATACGAGAGCTTCCGCGATCCGATCATCATCCTGGTTTCCGTGCCGATGGCGTTGTTCGGCGCGTTGATTTTCATCAACCTGGGCTTAGGTACGCTCAATATCTACACCGAGGTGGGCCTCGTGACGCTGATGGGCCTGATCAGCAAGCACGGCATCCTGATCGTGCAGTTCGCCAACGAATTGCAGCGCAAGGGCGCCACCAAGCGCGCGGCGATCGAGGAGGCGACCTCGGTTAGGTTGCGGCCCATTCTGATGACGACCGCCGCCATGGTGCTGGGCGTCGTGCCCCTGGTGATTGCCGGCGGCGCTGGCGCGGCCGGTCGCCACGCGATGGGTCTGGTGATCTTCACTGGCCTGTCGATCGGCACGCTGTTTACTTTATTCGTCGTGCCGGCCTATTACATGCTGCTCGGTGCCGACCACCACGCCGAGGCCCGCGCGAACAAAGCGGCGCAGGCTTGAGATCTGTCGGCTATTGACCAGACCAGACCAGACCAGACCAGACCAGGCCAGACTAGACGGTTGCGGGTTGAGTGCGAACGAAGTGTACGACGGCGCTGCTCATATTGAGCTGTAGGTGACCCGCGCGCAGGAAAACAGCAAGACGCCGGGATAGCGGTGTAATCCAGCTTCGGCGCGCATGAGCGATTACCGCCGCCTGTTCGCAATCGCAAAGTACCCGCTTAGTTGTGCGGCTCCTGCACTTCATCCGCTGTCATAACTTCGGGCGGGTGTCCGTATTTCGCCTCAAACGCCTTGCGGCTATCGGCGTCACGCAGGGCTGCAACACGATCCCACTGCTTGAGCTTGCGCATTCGCTCCCATTTCGGTGAGCCCTTCAACGTTGCAACCAGGTACAGCTCCATTTGGCCAGTAAACAGCAATTAAAAAGGACAATCAATGAACATAACAAACAGACTGCTCCCCACCCACGCATTCGGGTTTTGGACGGATTGAAGTTGATCTAAATGTGCGGCGCAGATCTAAGGCGAGATCTTTCTCAGCACCGCGACCTTGCGCTCGTCGCTGTTGATGGCGCGATAGAACGCCCGGAGATCCTCCGCCTTGCTAGCAGGGACACTCAATTCCTTGACCTCCAGCGTGCGCGCGTACCGCAGCATCTGGCCGATTAGTTCTGATTTGCTGTGGTAGGAGGCGAACCCATAGTCCAAGTCAACAGGCGGCGGCAAGTCGTCAGCTCGGTATCCGACCGGAAGCGCTACCTCAAATAAATCGGAATCCGATTCGGGGCCGCTAAATTCGATGGCCTGTTCGCGCAACTCCTTGGTCTCCAAAAATCCCAACGCATCACTCCCGATAATGCGCGGCCTCACCATCAGTAGATCACCGGCCAGTTTGGCGTAGTTCTCGGCTTCCAGGCTGTAGTTCCATTCAAAGGGCTTGTAGTCGTCGCGCAGGTTGCCAATGGATGCCCTAAGGATTGTCACTGTGGCGAAGGAGTCAGAAACCAAGGCTTCGACTGGCTTAATGCGATCGGTATCCTGGCGGGCATTCCGTATTGCGTGGCGCTGCTGGCTCGCTCGGTCGCCAATCCTCAGTTCCTGGACGTCTCCGCGCAACTTGCCCTGCTCATCCAGCGTAAGCTTGGCGGTGCGGTGGATGCCATTTGACTCCAAGGGCGACTGGGGTAGCGCCAGTAAGGCGCCACCGTCTGGCGCCACCAGCATGCCGTAATTGCCTTGAAGTTGACCTCTCAGGTATCCGAAGGGCGTTAAGTCGTCCGTTGGGTCAAAGAACAGAACTGTTCCGATTCCGGCGAAGGGAGTCTGGGCCATTAAGGTGGGATCTTGCAGGCCGGCAGGAAGCTGGACGGCCAGTATGGCGTGATTGAAGCCCAGATTTGGCGGCGTTTTAGCCGTGATCGATCCGCGTTCGGTGTTAATCAGCACATAATAGGAATCGACGCCGATTTGCTTGAGCATAGCGCTAAGCAAAGTCACCTTGTCCTTGCAGTCGCCGTAGCGGTTAGTGAACACCGCGGTGGCGGAGTGCGGTTGGTAGCTGCCAATGCCGAGTTCGATGGCGACGTAGCGGATGTCGTTTTGCACGAACTCGGCGAGGGCGCGCATCTTCTCCAGCACCGTTGGCTTGGAGGCGGTCAATTCGGCAACTTTATTGGTGAGCTCTGACGCAGGATCGCGACGGCCTTGAGTCAATTTCAGGTACCAGGCACCAATATCGTGCCAACTGGCCAGGCTTTTGACTTGCCCGCCCGGTGCGATAGGTGCGATCACGAGCTGTCCTGCGATGCCCCGAAGTGGCGGCATGTGCGGCTGGACACGGATACCCGCAACATCTTGCACCATCCAATGCCATTGATTGGCTCCGGACGCGCTGGGGGCCTGCTCCGCGTGATTGAGCCAGACGGCCGAGTAGGACCAGCCCGGCGGGAGCGACAGGGTGTAGTGTGCCTCGCGAACCGGGACAGTCTCCTGAAAGACCCAGGTGTCGGCGATCTGGAACGGCCACAACTCCTGTTCAATCTCGTAGGCCACAATGTTTCCGGGCACGGCGGCCGGTATTCGCAGTACCTTGATGCGAAGGTCACTGGCCACACCACCATTTGTTAGGCCTGGCAGCCCACTTTCGATGGCATCCCCTTCAGAAACCCCGTAGTCCTTGCCCGCTGCAGGAATGCACCAGCCGCGCAATGTCCTAACGCGGCTCTGAAAATTGAAGTAGATCGGTACGACCCCATAGCGCTCGCCCTCGGGCCGCAGAATTTTGTAAGCCCGGCGCACGCGACGCACCAATGTTCCGTTCGTTTCGACCGTCAGAACCGTCTCGGCGTACAGCAGCACTGCGTCGGTCTTGTCATCGTGAGTCGGTATCGGCGCGTTGGCTTGAGCGTGCACCCAATCGGGAGCGGTGCCCGCGATTCCCCGCAGCGGCAATAGGCAGCTCGGGGCCAGTATCGCCCAGGCCAGTAACCTCATGCTGCGTCGGACACGCACGCTAGTGTCCGCCCGTGCCCGCCGCTGTTAAAAGCACAATCTGCTGCTCGTCGCCAGCTCTGACTGATTGGTAGAAACTGCGCAACGAATCGTACGCCGCAGTCTTCACCAGCAGCAGGTTGACCGTCAGTTCACGCCGCAGGTGAACAAGTCCCGGACTCGGCGTAGCGGTCATCTGATAGGCCAGCTGCCCCGCGTCGATATGGCGTGCTTCCGGGACGGTGTCCGCTCGCACGTTCGGCGGCAGAGCGATGGAAATATCGTCCACGCGCTGGAACGGATACTCAAAGTACACGGGCTGCACCCGAACGGCGTGCTCAAAGGTATGGCGCTCTTCGGCGCTTAAAACGCCGACTGGCAGGAGCATCCGTTGCCCCGCCGTTTCAGCCCACTCCGGAATCGTCAAATTAAACTCCGCAACCAACGTCGTGTCAGCGCGCTCCCAGGCGGGCGAATTAGTGAGCGTCACCTCACTTGCCACCGGAATGGCCGCCTTTAAATCATCCTCTAAAAACTTCCGGCGCGCCGCCTCATCTTCGTTGCGCTCGGCAACCCGGAGCCGCGTTGCCTCCATCCCAGAGTACGTAATGGTCAGGCCACCGTGCAGGGTGCCTGAGGAATCCAACTGCAGTTCGCCTCTGCGCTCGACAGTCGCGTCGGCGGGTCGCGGTAGCGGAGTATCTATCCAGTGCCCGCCGTCGTTATTCAGACGTATCGCCTTAACAGCCGTTTCGTACCATGGCAACTGTCCAAACGGTGCATATGGAATGCCCGGGTCAAGGAATAAATCCCGGCCGTCCAACTGGATCACAACGAGGGCGTCGTTGAGCTCAGCCGGATTGATGATATTCTTATTAAAGAAATAATCATTGCGGCCCGAGGCGAGCACCGGATCCGCATCAAAACCCGCGGCACGCGCCAACGCCAGAAGAAGCCAGGAAAGGTCCCCGGCCGTGCTGTACCCTTTATCCCAGATATCCGCAACGTCAATTGGTCTGCTGATGTTTTCTCGCTGCATCTCCTGCTCGGACTTGCGCCGTTCGTAGGATAGATTGCGGAGCTGCTGTACGCGTGCGTAGATTTTTCTCAACTTGGTGTCGGCAGAGTCTTCCGGGGCAACAATCTGCCTGACGACCTTTTTCATGGCGCCTGTTCTGTCCACGAACCTTTCAATTCTACGAGACTCGACCTTTCCGTAAAAAATCCAGAAGGCGTCGGGGTCCATTTGCTCGTAATGGCCGCCGACATAATTAAAGTCGACACGGTATCGCAGCTCATTCTCGGGGGGCATGTGCTCCTCAGTCACGAAGGCCGGAATATCGTGCGATTCCATAACGATCTTTGGTGCTTCTAGATGCGGTGGCTCGGTTCCGAGGGGCAACCCCAAGGGCCAGCTGTACTTCACCGTATGATGCGGATTGGGAATCAGAGAGAATCTAGCGTCTTTTGTAAACAGGTCGAGGCTCAGAATCCAGTGGGAATTGTAAAGGCGGTCGTAATTCGTTAGGCGCTCGAATTGGTATTCGATAATGCTGCCGACTTCTGCATCGGGCAAGGCAAAGGTCTTCGCTCTTTGATCTGCGGTGCTGCTTTTGGCAATCGGCGTATCGAATACCTGACCGTTAAAATTTACGATGGTGCCGTCGGGACGAATCGTGCGCGCCTGGATGTCCCTGATGGATTCGACGTTATCGTCGTAGGGAATTGCAGCACTGGCAACTGCTCGTCCGGCGTCAGCCAGTATCTTGAATCGAAGGTAAACGTGCTCGCGATATTGATCATCATTACGATCTACCTGTCGATAAAGGCAGATTGCCGGCGCCAATGGCGCTTTAGGCTCGCTCGTCATCTGCAATTCATCGGCGCTGATGGGCAGCCATGCCTCGGCGCGCGCCGGGGGTGACGCGCCCGTGGCTGCGATCAGCAGCATGACTGTTGGCACAATGGCGAAATGTGAGATTCTCATGACTGGTCCTTCATACCATGGTCGCCGCCGGGCGTTTCCTGGTCCTTTGGACATTGATCAATCGAGGAATAACCGGCATCGGCTGGATAGAGCGCCATCAGCCTTCTCATGACGCCGTTGGTCCACCCAAACCCATCTTGCAACGCATACTCACCGCCGCCACCACTGCGGCCGGGAGTCAGCACATCGTATTTCTCGATCAGCTTGCCACTCTGGTGGTAGACGGCATTGACCGTCATCATCCAGCGACAGGCAATTGCCTCCGCTACCGACTGCTGCGCATAGTCTCGCAGGCCGGACACCGCAATCCACTGCAGGGGCGCCCAGCCGTTTGGGAGGTCCCACTGCTGCGTCGTCTCGACCGTGGTCGTCGCCAAACCGCCGGGCCTAAGAAGTTCGCGACGCGCAACTACCGCCAACGCAGCAGCCTGCGGCTCGGATGCCATGCCGACAAACAGCGGATACAAGGCCGCGGCGGAGAGCTCAGGCAGCTGTATCCGACGTGTCCAGCGGTAGTCCAGGAAGGCACCGCGCGAGGCGTTCCACAGATAACGATTCACTGCGTCGCGGCGTTTGACGAGGCGGCGATCAAAGTCACGGACGCACGCGTACTCGCCCGAGCGCTCGCAGCCACTGCGAATGGCGCGCTCGAGCCCAAACAGAAGACTGTTGAGGTCAACTGGTATAATTTCGGTTGTGTCGATGGTTGCCAGAGTCTGCCCATCGGCAAGCCACCGCGACCCAAAGTCCCAACCGCTTTCGGCTGCCGCCCGCAGGTCGCGATAGAGCTGCGAGGGCTTGCGAACACTGATGCGCGCGAGTTCGGTATCCTGTAGGTAGGACTCATCGCGTGGCGTCGCCTTATCATCCCAGTAGCGGTTGAGGATCGAACCATCGCTCAGCGCCACTACACGCCGATGCGCGGCGCCGGCGCGAAGACCGCTGGCCCCCTGCATCCAGAAGGCATACTCGCGCTTAAGCTGCGGCAGAAAGCGAGCGTAGGCTGTCGCTGGGTCTTTACGATCGAGCAGCCCGACCATCATGAAGAAAAATGGCGGCTGCGAGCGGCTCAGGTAATAAGTGCGCGTCCCATTGGGGACATGCCCATAGGTGTCGATCAGGTAGGCAAAATCACGCACCATGTTCTCAACCAGATCGGGACGCCCGCTCTGCGCGAGGCCCAGCATCGTGAAATACGAATCCCAGTAGTAGAGTTCGCGAAACCGGCCACCCGGCACGACATACGGCCTCGGCAGTGGAAGCAACGAGGAATAGGCAGGGACGGTCGGCGTGCTGCGGGTCAGCGGTTCCCACAGCCGATCGATGTGCGTGCTGATATCGATCGGCTCGGCATTGCCGGACACCGGGCCGATCGGTGTTGGCAGCGTGAAATTAGCTTCGACGAAGGCTGCCAGCGCTTGCGCTGTTTCGGGACGGAGCCTGTGGTAATCGGCCAGGATCCCAGCCGGTGGACCTAATGCAATCGCGTCCGCGAAGTCCTTGCCATCGGGCAGAATCTGCGCGCTCTGAACGGCAATGAACAGGTCCTTATAGAGTTCCTCCGGCGAGGCAGGTTGCGGCGGTTCTTTCGCATAAAGAGCGGGCAAAAAAGCAAAGGCGTGCGCCAACAGCACAACGGTTGCCACTGTCATTGTAACTATGAATCTGCGCTTCCCGGAGCGCCCGTTTGTCACAGCCAGCCGACTCTCTCGTCTCCGAGACCGATTGCGCCACGGCCCCGGTCTTTGGACGGGTATTGATTGTTGGCGGATCTGGTTCATGATCGGGCCGATCGCGATCCACCGGCCGTGCAGGTCCAAAATCAGCTGATGCCGCCGACGCAGACGTATTTGAGTTCAGTGTAATCCAGGATCCCGTATCGCGAGCCTTCGCGGCCGAAGCCCGACTCCTTGATGCCGCCGAACGGTGCGACTTCGGTGGAGATCAGTCCGGTATTCACGCCAATCATGCCGCACTCCAGGCCCTCTGAGACGCGCCAGGCGCGCGCCAGATCGCGGGTGTAAAAATACCCGGCCAGGCCGAACTCGGTCGCATTGGCCATCGCGAGCGCCTCCTGTTCAGTCTTGAACCGAAACAGCGGCGCGACCGGGCCGAAGGTCTCCTCGTGCGCAAGCAGCATGTTCGGCTTGGTATCGGTGATGACGGTCGGCTCGTAAAAGGTGCCGCCGAGTGCATGGCGCTTGCCGCCCAGGGCAATATGCGCGCCTTTGGCCAGCGCATCGGCTACGTGTTCTTCCACCTTGGCGAGCGCCTTGGCATCGATCAGCGGCCCCTGGTCGGTGGCGCCCTGCAAGCCATCCCCGACGCGCAGCGCCTTGACCGCGGTGACCAGCCGCCGCGTGAATTCCTCGTACACGCCATCCTGCACGATGAGGCGGTTGGCGCATACGCAGGTCTGGCCGGTATTGCGGTACTTGCTGGCGATGGCCCCCTGTACCGCCGCATCGAGGTCGGCATCGTCGAAGACCAGGAACGGTGCGTTGCCGCCGAGCTCAAGCGACAATTTTTTAAGCGTGCTGGCCGACTGGGCCATCAGCTGCTTGCCGATCGCGGTCGAACCGGTAAAAGTGATCTTGCGCACGATCGGGTTGGAAGTCATTTCCCCGCCGATCGCGGCAGCGCTCCCGGTCAGGACATTGAAGACGCCCGCACCAATGCCGGCGCGCGCTGCCAGCTCCGCGAGCGCCAGCGCCGAGAGCGGCGTCTGCGAGGCGGGCTTGCAGACAAAGGTGCAGCCGGCCGCGAGCGCCGCTCCGGCCTTGCGCGTGATCATCGCCGCGGGAAAATTCCACGGCGTGATGGCCGCCACGACGCCGATCGGCTGGCGCAGCACCAGAATGCGCTTGTCCGCGTTGTGTCCGGGAATGACATCGCCGTAAACGCGCTTGGCCTCCTCCGCAAACCACTCGATGAACGAGGCGGCATAGGCGATTTCGCCCCTGGATTCGGTGAGCGGCTTGCCCTGTTCGGCCGTCATCAGCGTCGCCAGGTCATCCAGGTTGGCCATCATCAGCTCAAACCACCGGCGCAATTTGCCGCCGCGTTCCTTAGCGGTAAGCTTCGACCACGGACCGAAGGCGCGCGAGGCGGCATCGATGGCACGTTTGGTATCGGCAGCGCCCATCGTCGGCACGTGGGCGAGCGTTTGTCCCGTCGCCGGATTGGTGACGCTTTGGCGCTCGCCGCCAGCGGCATCTGCCCACACGCCGTCGATGTAGCATTGCTGGCGCAGCAGTTGCGGGTCTTTAAGTTGCATCGTCTACTCCGGTCAATTGCGCTTTAGAGCACGCCGGCAGCGGCGCAAATTGTAGGGGCTGGGCCGGTCACCGCGTTGCCGGGCGGCCGACCCTTAAGCCTAAGCGTACTAAGCAAACGTTAATGATAATGCGGCGCAGCAATCCGTCAACGGCGGAACCAGTGCCAACGTTGAACACTCCAAGCATTGGAGTTTCGTTCCCGCTTTGCAACCGCTCGACTTGAATTAATCTTAGCCACCCATCCGAATACGACCTGAAAGGTAATTATCCATGAGGCCATCTCGCACACTGTTGCCGGCCCTGATTGTGGCCGCCACGTTCAGCGTTCTGTCTTACGCCGGTAATACGCAGGATGAGACTACGGAGCCCGCGGCCAGCCCGTCCCCATCTGAAGGGGATTTCGACCATCGTGCCGCTTTTAGGCATCTGATGCACAAGCTTAACCTGAGCGCGGATCAGAAGACGCAGATCAAATCGATTGTCATGCAGGGCAAATCCCAGCGCGAAGCCGCCTTCGCCGCCGCCCAGGCCAATCGCCAGGCGCTTGCCGCAACCGCGCCGACCGATCCTAAATTCGCTGCACTGATTGAGCAGGCCAAGGCCAATGCGGCGGCCCGCATTCAGGAGCGCAGCGATACGTGGGCGAAGATCTACGCGGTGCTGACCCCAGAGCAGCAGGCGCAGGTCCCCGGCCTCGTGGCGACCGAAATAGGTGCCCCGTAGACCCGCAAGACCGCCTGGCAGGCGCTGCACGCGACCTCATGACCGATTGCCGAAAAAGGGGAATGAGATGACCGTGCAAAAATCGAGCGCAACGTGGCTCGCCGGCGTGGTACTGGGCCTGGCGGCCTGCGGCGCCTTTGCACAGTCACCGCCGCCGGCGGGCGGGCCGGAAACACCCAGTGGCCAGCCCGATCCGGCCAGGCACTGGCGCAACAATCCGCAGTGGCAGGCCTGCCGCAAGCAGGCCGATGACAAGCAGCTGCCGCGTGGCCCTGAGCGCAAATCCTTCATGACGGAGTGCTTCAAGTCGGCCGGCGGGCAGGCCGGCGCCGACAAGCCGGCCACTTGAAATCTTAGGGCGCCGTGGCCCCAGGTGCGGTAAAACTGTGGTTCGGTTGGTTTAATTTGTAACGCCCGGCACTTAGTATTGGCGCTTCGCGCTGCATCACGGAAGGCAACATGGCAAGGCGGGGCAAGGTGACGCTCGCAATCGCAGCCCTGGCGATCGCCCTGTGCTTTGGGGGCCTCGCCGGCTGTACGGCGCAGGCGACGGTCAACGTGGCCGGTACCGCTCCGGCGGCCGCTTCGCACGTCTGGATTACCGTCGAGCAGATCTGGTTTTCATCCGCTCCGGATTCCTTGCCGGAAGCCACCAGCGGCTGGATTGAAGCAACGCTGCCCAATCCGATCACGCTCGATCTGGCCAACCTGACGCCGGCGACGCTGATGCAGCTCGCGACGAGTCTCGGGATCCCGAGCGGTACCTATCTGCAGGTGCACCTGGTGCTGGCCGATGCTTCCGACACGCTGCTCACTTCGGCGCAGAACCAAGGCCTTACCTACAACTCGCAGATTACGGTGACCAACCTCGACAGCGGCACCGGAACGGGACCGCTTGAACTGCCGGAGCCCGAGGGTGGCTTGACGATCGCGACGAATTTCAAGGTCGTGGGCACCTCATCGCTGTTTCAGAATTTCACGTCGGGCTCATCGAGCGATTCAAGCTCGGCCACCAGCACAACCACCAGCACAGCGAGCTCGACCAGCAGCAGTGCGGGCAATGTGATTTTGGGAATGACCATCGATGCGGCCCGGGACGTGGTCAGTTACGCTTATGGCACGAACATCGGCTATATCCTGACGCCTGTCACCACGGCCTATGATGTCAGCACCGCGGGCGGCATCAGCGGTACGCTCGATACCAGTGCGCTGCCAGCCGGCACCGCCGTCGCCGTCAGTGCCGAACTGCCCGACAGCTCTCAGACTCACCACGCGGTCCTGCAGCGCGTTGTCCTCAATGGCAACGGCAGCGGGAGTTTCACGCTTTATCCGCTGCCGGCGCCGAGCGGCTCCACCACGAATTATGATCTGGTGATTTCCGGAGCCGGCGCGCAGACGGTCCTGATCCGGGGTGTGCCGGTGACTCCCGGCACCGCGGCCAGTGCGGCGACCGTCGCGCAATCGACCCCGATTGTGCTGGCACCCGCGAGCGTCGTGTATGCCGACATCAACGGGCAGCTCGCCACGCCGTTGCCGGGCGGCGCGCGCGTGGATTTTTACGAAACTGTTCCCGCGAACGGGGAATTACCGTATTGGATCGACGGCACTGCGGTCGATCCGATCACGCGCACGCTGCCGGCTTACAATTTTGCGCTGTCCTCGGGACCGCTGGTGGTAGGCGCCTATAACAGCGGCAATGCGATCACCTTCACCACTGAGGATCCGCTGGAACGCGAGGGCGGATATGTGGTGGGCTCGAGCGGCCTGTACCGGGCCGATACGCTCAATTCCGTGCCGAGCACCATAACGGGTACGCTGGCCGTGCCGACAATTGTGGTGGCACCCGTGCCCACGCTGCCGGCGGGCGCCTTCGCGGGGACACTGACGGTGAGCGTCTCCACCACCAGCCGCGATGAGTACGATTCCGGATTTGTTACGGTCAGTTCCGGCAATCGTCTGGTTGAGACCGCTGGCATCGCTGCGATCCTGCCGGGCGGAGGCGGTACGATCACCATTACCAATCTGCCTTCGGGTACCGCGCTGGTGTCCGGTGCCGGCGTACCGTATCAGGTGGCGGTGCGCGCCTGGAACTCCAGTAATCCCAGTGGCACGATTACCCGCACCGCCGGCCCGAACAGCCTGTCGTTCGGTAATGGTTCGGCCGGGTCGATCGCCATCCAATTGCCCTGAACCTCGACCTGCGAGACTTCCGGCACCCTTACGCGCGGCTGTCGCGCGCGAGCGATCAGTCGATCGGCAGCACCGCGTTCTTGACGACGGGTCGCAGCACGAAGCTCGAGTCGACCCGGGCCACTCCCGGCAGTTTGGTCAGCACCTTGCTGTGCAACCGCTCGAAGTCGGCGGCGCTGCGCGCCACCACGCGCAGCAGATAATCGGACCCACCGGTCGTCAGATCGCACTCCGTCACTTCCGGTACGGCCCGCACGGCTTCCTCGAAGCTGCCCAGATCCCGGTCGGTCTGCCCTTTAAGGGTGATGTGAACCAGAAAGCTGACGGTGATGCCGACCTTGAGCGGGTTGAGACGGGCCGTGTAACTTTCAATGACCCCGTCCTGCTCGAGCATTTTTACCCGCCTAAGGCATGCCGACTCCGACAGCCCCACGCGCTCAGCCAGCGTCGAATTCGACACCCGGCCATCCGTCTGCAGTTCAGTCAGGATGCGACGATCAAAAGAATCAAACGGCATTATCTTTCACTTTTATTTATAAAAGAGACAGGATATTCCAATTTATATCAAAAACAGGGCTGATTTTGCAAGACTCTTCGCTGCGGCGCCGGCACACTATGCAGCCAGCCGTCACCGCCCCGGCAACGAACCGGGCACTTCCTCTTAAAGGAGCAAAGCGATGCGCATCGGGGTCCCAAAGGAAATCAAGATTCATGAATACCGCGTAGGTCTGGTACCGGCGGCGGTGCGGGAGTTAGTCCTCTCGGGTCACGAAGTCCAGGTTGAGACGGGTGCCGGCGCCGGCATCGGCGTCACCGACGAGCATTACCGTGCCGCCGGAGCGCGCATCGCGCCGGACGCCCAGTCGGTATTTGCGTCAGCCGAACTGATCGTCAAGGTCAAAGAGCCGCAGCTGCTCGAGTGTGCCCGTCTGCGTCCCGGGCAGGTGCTGTTCACCTATCTGCACCTGGCGGCCGACCGGCCGCAGGCCGAAGCACTGATGAAATCCGGCGCGACTGCCATCGCCTATGAAACCGTGACCGCTCCCGACGGCTCGCTCCCGCTGCTGACGCCGATGAGCGAAGTAGCCGGACGCATGGCCGTGCAGGTCGGCGCGCACTATCTGCAAAAGGCCAATGGTGGCCGCGGCGTGCTGATGGGCGGCGTCGCGGGCGTGCCGGCCGCCAATGTGGTGGTCGTTGGCGGCGGGGTATCCGGTACGCACGCGGTGGAAATGGCGCATGGCCTTCGCGCCGACGTGACGGTGCTTGACCGTTCCATCCGGCGCCTGCGCGAGCTCGACGTGCAGTTTCACGGTTCGGTGCGGACGCTGTTTTCGACGACCGAGACCATCGAACGCTCCGTGCGCGAGGCCGATCTGGTGATCGGTGCGGTGCTGGTGCCCGGCGCGGCGGCGCCTAAGCTCGTGACCGCGGCGATGATCCGCAGCATGCATGCCGGCTCGGTGGTCGTCGATATTGCGATTGATCAGGGCGGGTGCTTTGAGACCAGCCGGCCAACCACCCACGCCGATCCGACTTACGTCGAACACGGCGTTATTCACTACTGCGTGACCAACATGCCGGGAGCCGTGCCGCGCACTTCGGCATTCGCGCTCAACAATGCCACGCTGCCTTATGTTCGCGCGATTGCCGACAAGGGTTGGGAGCGGGCCGTGGCGGAGGATGCGGGGCTGGCCAATGGCGTCAACGTCTCCCGCGGGCGGATCGTGCACGCCGCCGTCGCCCGCGACTTGGGCGGCATACAGGCGGCCTGAATTATCCCCGGCCGGTCGGATAGATAAACGGCCAGGGCGAGCACTCCTCGCCCTGGCTGACCGGCACTTCGATCACCACCGGCAGGTCAGCGGCGAGCGCCCGCGTGAGGGCCGCTTTAAGTTCGGCTGGCGTGCTCGCCCGCAGGCCGAGCGCTCCGAAGCTCTCGGTCAGTTTCATGAAATCCGGATTGTGCAGGTCGACGCCGAGCAGACGGCCCCCATAGCGCTCGATCTGATCGCGCCGCACGTTGCCGTAGCTGTTGTTATTGAACAGGACGGTCACCACGTTGATGCGGTATTTCACCGCGGTGGCCAGTTCCTGGATCCCATAGAGCAGGCCGCCGTCGCCGCTGATCGCGACCACGGCCTTATCCGGATTCGCGACCTTGACCCCGAGCGCCGTGTTGAAGCCAAAGCCGAGATTGTCCTGATAGCCGCAGGTGACGTATTCGCGCGGCCGATAGGCCGGGAATCCGAAGCGGGACGTGAAGCCGACCTGTGAAATCTCCTCGACATAAAAGCCATCGCGCGGCAGCACTTCCCGGATGACGTCGATGTAGGCCATCTGCGGCTGTACAACTCGGATCGCCTGCGCGGCGCGCGCCTTGATTTCACGGAACTGCGCCGCGCGTGACTCGGGCTTTGGCAGCAGCGGCGCGAGCGCATTGATCAGCGCGCGGGTGCCAAGTTCCGCATCCGTCGCGATGCCGATATCGGGTTTGAGCCTCACGAATTCGGTCGCATCGATATCGATGCGTACGACCTTCAGGTCCTTGGGTTGCCAGCGCCAGCGCAGATATTGCAGCTCGAGCCGGCTGCCGATGCCGATCAGCAGGTCGGCGGTCTTCCAGTACTCGAACGCGGCCACCATCGACATGCCGTAGGGCTCCTCGGCGCTGACGATGCCTTTGCCGCTGCGGTGCGCGGTCACGGGCGCCTGCAGCATTTTCGCGAGCTCCAGTACCGACTCGCCGGCCGCCAGCGCGCCGGCGCCGACGCTGATCAGCGGTCGTTTGGCCTGCGCAATCAGCTTGGCGGCCGCCTTAATGGCCGTCGGATCGGGCTCGGGAGGCGGCACCGCCGGCAGCGGCCCGATGGCCTGAACTTCTGCCTTCATGCCAAAGACGTCCCACGGCGCTTCGACCGCCACCGGACGGATGCGCCCTGATGCCAGCTGCCTGAAGGCCTCGGCCATCACTCCCGGCGCCTCCGTCGGGTGGTTGATCCGCTCCGACCACTTGGTCAGGCCGCGAAGCAGTGCAAGCTGATCGGGAAGTTCGTGCAGCTGGCCGCGCCCCTTGCCGATGAGCCTTGCCATGATGTTGCCAGTGATGCAAAGCACGGGCGTGGTCGCGCCGTACGCTGTGCACAGTGCGGCGCCGGAATTGAGCACGCCGGGACCGGGCACCACGGTGTAGACGCCGACGCGGCCCGTGCTCTTGGCATAGCCGAAGGCCATGTAGCCTGCGCCCTGTTCGTGGCGCGTCGTGATGAAACGCAGCTCGGCCCGCCGCTCGGCGAGCGCATCGTTGAAATCGTACATATGAGCACCGGGAATGCCGAACAGCGTATCGACGCCGTGCGCAAGCAACGAATCGGTTATGGCCTGTCCTGTGCTTCGCAACGGCATCAATGCTCTCCCCGTGCCGATTTTTTCATCAGCGCAATTGCCAGACCGTCAGTACATCGCCCGAGGCGACCGCAAGATGGCGGCTGTCGGCAGAAATCGCCGCCGCCCGCGCATCGAGCGCGATTCGCTGCAGCAACCGTTGGTGCGCAGCGTCCCAGATCTGTACCGTGCGATCGGGCCCGGCCTCAATAAGGTAACGGCCATCGCTACTGTAAAGCAGCGCGCTGACATGTGGAGCCTCGGTGAGCTGCTCACTGAGCCGCTCACCCGTGGCGGCGTCAAATATGGCGATCGCGGCGCCGCTTAGTTCGGCGCCCTCGAGCGTCGGCCGCGCCGCGGCCGCAAGCCGCGTGCCATCCCGGTTCCACGCCAGCCGTTCAATCTCGCTCTGTGCCGGAAAGGCATCGATCGTGCGCACCAGCTCGCGCGAGGCAAGATCGATGATGTCAATCTGCGGTCGCTGCACCATGTGCGGCTCGCTGCGCTCCCCGCCGATCGCGGCCCATTTCCCATCGGCACTGATGGCGACGGTGTGCGGATAAAACGGATCAGTGCGCAGACCCCACTCGAGCTGCCAGGTGCCGGTGCGACGCACGATCAGGTGATCGCCGGGCGTGTGCTCGCCGCGATCGCTGGTGTAGATCAGGAACTGTCCGTCGGGGGAAAAGGCGAGCCCCATGCGGATCGAGCCCTCCAGCGGTTCGCTCAGATCCTGCGCTAGCTTGCTGCTGCGGGCATCCCAGATCCGGATGACGCCGTACCCTTCGGCCTGGCTGGCGCGGCCGTGGCCCGCCGCGAGCCAGCGGCCGTCAGGACTGAACGCCAGTACATTTCGCATCGTGGCCAGTCCGGTGCCGCTCGCCAGGTGCAGTGTGCGCGCTGCTGGCCTATCTTTGGACAAGTCCCATACCTGCACCTCGGGCGACAGCGGGGAACTCGCGGCCAGCAGCGCACCGTCGGGCGAGAACGATAGGCTTGCAGTATCGGGGTCGGCCGCCCACCGCGTGATGCGGGTGGCGACCGCGCCGGTGTATTGGTCACGGGCTTCAAACAATTCTCGCACCAGCAGCCAGCCGCGGGGCTTCATGGCCAGGGCGCCGATGAGCAGGGCTGCGATGAGCACTGACAGCGCTATCAAAATCGCGCGGCCTTGGCGGGTGGCTGGAATCATCCGCCAGCGATGTTCAGGTAGCCGGGTGCGAGGCGCAACTGACGGCGCCAATCATCGCGCCGCACATTTTGGGTGCGCGACGAGGCCGTATTGCACTTTTATTGGCTGTTTTGGGGGCCTGGCGCACGCCGGGCCAGATTCACTTAAGCTCATGAAATAGCGAGATATTTTGGCATTTTTGTTCGACCTGCATGAACTGGCACAGCGGTTGCAATGCTTAGCAGTAGCGGACCCCATTAGTCTGCGGCCCCGATCCGTCCAGCGGACGGTCGAATGGCAACGCTGCCGCCAGTGGCACCTATCCAACCCCCCGTGATAGGCGCTGAATGACGGCAGCGTTTTTTTATCCGCGCGCCTTAAGCGGGAGGCCAAAGGCAGTCTGCTATCTTGCGGGCTCACCGTTGCTGCCGCGAACCCGCACTTCGCATGACCCTACGCTCGGCCCGTAAGCGGCCCTATCTCGAAGTGGCTTTGTCGAGGATTTCCCTGCGCCTTGCCGGGCGCAGCGTGCTCAAGGATTTGAGCTGGCGCATCCGGCCCGGGCAGCGCTGGGTACTGATCGGCGCCAACGGCGCGGGCAAGACCCAGTTGCTGAAACTGCTGGCCGGGGATGTCTGGCCAACGCCTGGCGGGCCAGGCCGGCGCATCTACCGCCTCCGCGGCGAGCGGTTCGATGAGCCTCACGGCGTCAAAGAGCAGGTCGCCTATCTCGGCGCGGAACGGCAGGATCGCTACGAGCACTACCAGTGGAACCATCGCGTTGCGGCCATCGTCGGCACCGGCCTTTACCGGACGGATATTCCGCTTGAGCGGCTGACGGCGGCGGATCGCGGCAAAATTCACGCGCTGCTCGCCCGGCTTGGCATTGCCCCGCTGGCGCAGCGACGTTTTCTAACGCTGTCCTACGGTGAGCGCCGGCTGGTGTTGCTGGCGCGGGCACTTGCCTGGCGTCCGGCCCTGCTGCTGCTGGATGAATTGCTCAACGGGCTGGATGAGCCCAACCGGCAGCGCGTGCTGCGCCTGATCCACCTGCTGCGCCATCGTTCGTTGCCATGGGTGCTCGCCACACATCGGCTCGAGGACATTCCACCGAGCGCGACGCATCTGGCGCGCCTTACGCGCGGGCGGCTGAGCCACTGCGCGCGCATCAACCGCTTGCACCGGCGAGCGCGGACGGCGCCGCGACGCGCGCCGCAACGCGCGCGGCCGGCGCGTGAGCGCGCGGCCGAGCCACTGCTGTCGCTTCGTAACGGCTGGGTGTGGCTCGACGGTCAGGCCGTGCTGCGGCATCTGAATTTTCAGATTCGTCAAGGCGACTGCTGGCTCGTACATGGACCCAACGGCAGCGGCAAGTCAACGCTGCTGCGGGCGTTGTATGGGGACATTGGCGTCGCGAGCCCCGGGCAGATAAGGCGCCGCGGTATTGAAGCGGGCGTGCCGATCAGCGAGTTCAAGCGCAGAGTCGGGCTGATTGCGCCCGAGTTGCAGGCCACGCTCCCGCTGTACCTGAAGGTTGCGGACGTGGTGGTTTCGGGTCTGCACGCAAGCGTGGGGCTGGATGAGCCGCCGAGCGAAGCGGAGCGCCGGCAAGCCATGCGGGTATTGGCGCGCTTCGGTGCGGCGCGCCTGGCGCGACGGACGCTGCGTGAACTGTCTTACGGCCAGCTGCGACGCGTGCTGTTTGCCCGGGCCTTTGTGCGCGAGCCTGATATCCTGCTGCTGGATGAACCGTTTGCCGGATTGGATGTCAGCACCCGTACGGCGCTGGCGCGGAAAATCCGCCAGGCCATTTTGGACGGAGTGACCACCGTGATGGTGACGCATGATCGGCGTGACTGGCCTGCCGGCGCGACCCACGAGCTGCAGTTGCGCGCCGGCGAGGCGGTCTTCTGCGGAGTGATGCGAACCCGATGAATACGAAAATCAGGCTGATTGCCATTGGGCTGGCGGTGGCGCTCGCCGCTGCGGCCATTGCGGTATACGAAACCGGCTGGCTATGGCCGAGCCCGCCGAGCGTGCCGGTCGAGGGGGGCGAAGCAGGACTCCTGCCACGCGCCACTGCGGCTGAGGAGCGTCTGGATGACGGCGCGCTCACCGCGGCACTGGACCTTGCGCGCAAGGAGCAGGCGCTTGTCCTGCTGATCGCGCGGCACGGCCATCTGGTGACCGAGTACTACGGACACGGAACCGATCGCGATTCGTTGCTCGACACCGGCGCCTTTGCGTCGGTGCTCGCAGCGCTCGCCGCCGGTGACGCGATCGCCAATGCCCACATGCCGATGCCGGCGCTGAACGCGTTCGATGGCGCTGCGCTCGCCAGCAGCATCAGCGCGGCCACTGACCAGAGCTACGTCAATTATCTGAGCACGCATCTGTGGCGGCGCATTAACGCGGCGCCGGCGCGATTCATGCTGGATCATGCCGGCGCGGCCGTGCGGCCCGACTGCTGCTTCGAGGCGCGCGCCATCGACTGGCTGCGGGTGGCCGAGCTGTTGATGAACGGCGGGCGCTTCGAGGGTATTCAGGCCGTGCCCGAAACCTGGGTCAAGCGGATGCTGGCCCCCACCGCGCCGGGGGCCGATCATGGCTATGGCATTCTTCTGGGCAAGGCGGCGCGCGGCGCCGCGCCGCTCGCGAGCGATGATGTCGTATTTCTGCGCGGCGCGAGGCACGACCGGCTGTGGATGGTGCCATCGCTGCGCCTGGCGGTGCTGGTGATTGCCCCTGGCGCCGAAAACAGGATGTGGGACGAGACGCAGCTGCCCAATCTGGTCATGTCGGCCGTCAAAGATAGGCCGCCGAGCGGCACCACGCTCAACGAGCTGGTGCCCGGACACTAGGCGGGCAGCAGATCACCGCGCCGCCAATCGGATCGGGAGCTTTGCCATGATCTATACACTCGAGGGCCGGCAACTGGTGACGGTGAGCGATAACCACTACATCGCGCCCGGCGCACAGCTGATTGGCGCGGTGCGCCTGGGCGAGGGCGCCAGTGTGTGGTTCAACTGCGTGCTGCGTGCCGACGATGCCGACATCGAGATCGGCGCGGGCAGCAACGTGCAGGACGCCACCGTCATTCACTGCGACGCCGGCATGCCGGTGCGGATCGGGCGCAACGTCAGCATCGGCCATCGCGTGCTGCTGCACGGCTGCATCATCGAGGACGAGAGCCTCATCGGTAATGGCGCTATTGTCCTCGATGGCGTTCACGTTGGCCGCCATTGCCTGATCGGCGCCGGATCATTGCTCACCCCCGGCAAGGATTTTCCCGACGGCTCGGTGGTGATGGGTTCGCCGGCGCGCATCGTTCGCCCGTGCGGTGAGCGGGAGCGCGCGCTGATCGCGCACGCGACATTGTCTTACCAGCAGCGCATAAAGCGCTACCGGCTGGGATTGGCCGTACAGGAATAAGGTTACGGGTTACTGATCGCAACCTGTCCGAGCAGCGACCACTGGTTGTGCCCGCCGTCAATGGCGTGAAAGATGGCCTGCGGCTTGCTGGCAGCCAGTGCGCGGGCGTGTGCGATCCGGATCACTTCATCGTCGCGCGCCGCGAAAATCTCGAGTGGTCCCCGGTAGCTTCGCAGCGCTTCGATATTATTCCAATTATCCCGCAGCAGGAGCCGTACCGGCAGCAGCGGCAGGTGATCGGCCGCAACATGCGACAGCACGTCAAACGGCGTGATCAGCACGATCTTGGCAGGCGGGCGGGGATTGAGCGCGAGGATCGAAGCAGGTCCACTTCCAATGGATTCACCGACCACGCACAGTGGTGTATCCGGAAAGCGGCGGCTCAGGATTTCATAGGCGTCGGTCGCTGCGCGATTGATCGATTGCATGGACGGTGCGCCCGGGCGGTCACCGTACCCCGGATATTCGAGCAGGTAAACCGAATCCTCAGCCGGGAAAGCCGCCAGCGCATAACCGCGGTCACTTGCCTGCCCGGCATTACCGTGCATCATCAGCCAGACGTTTTTGGGAGCGACAACCTCCCGGGCATATCCGAGTAATTGATCACCGGCGCGCCAGCGCGAAAGGCCAGGCACATCCGGATGATGAGTCGGGTAATAAACGTACCGGCGCTGCAACGCGGCGCAGCCGGCGAGCATGGCCAGGTAGCCACTCACCAGCATCAGCAGCGCAAATCTCATCAGGGCCATGCCGTGCAGCAATCGTGCGGTGACTGGCCGCTAGCAGCCCATCATCGTCTCAAACACGATGACGGCGTTGCCGCTCATCGTGACCGATTCGATGCGGCCGGCCCTGAGCGCGAGTTCAATACGCACACGCCCGGGGCGGCCGAGGTGGTGCCCCTGCGCGCCGAGCAGCACGGCCCGATCGCCTGCGTCGGGCAACAGTGCGCGCGCATGTAGATACACGCCAAGCATCGCGTGGGCATTGCCGCTGACCGGATCCTCGGCAAATCCCAGTGCCGGGCAGAACATGCGCGCCTCGGTGTCGACACCGGTAAGCGTCGGCTCGCGCGTGAAGAGAAAATAGCCGCTGGCGCCGTACTGCGCCGACAGCTCGGCCAGCCGCGGCAGATCCGGCGTCAGCCGCGCCAGCACTGCCCCGTTGCGCACGCCGATCAGCAGCCGGTTGCCGGTGCTTCCGGCGAACTGCGGCGGGCAGCGCTCATCCAGATCGGCTGCGGTCACACCGAGCGCGCCCAGGATTTGCGCCTGCGATTGCGCAGGGAGGAGCTCCTGCAGCGGCGGCGGGGTCTGGTGCACGAAAACGACGGGCGGCGGGCCGTTTTCGACGTCGACCAGTACCAGGCCCGTACGTTGTTGCTGGCGGCGTGCGCTGCGGCCGATGCTGGCCAGCACCGCGTGGAGGGCGACCGTGGCGTGGCCGACAAAGCCGGTCTCGGCACGTGGCGTAAAGAACCGCACCTTGAGATCGTGATCGGGCGCCTCCGCGGCGAACAGGAAGGCGGTATCAGAGTTGTTCAGCTCGCGCGCGATCGCCTGCATCTGCACAGCGCTTAAGCCGTCCGCGTCCGGCACCACGCCAGCCGGGTTGCCTGTCAGTGGCGTGTCGGTGAAGGCATCGACCTGAAAAATTCGCACCTGGGAGCTCATCAGGCTGATCATTCTAGCGGCAACCCGGCGGGGGCGACTTGTAAATGCGGCGCCGCTGTCGGATAGTCATCAGCGGAACCTTGGGGTGGCTCCCGGTCGTGAAACCACGGAGCCTGAGATGCCGCGGCGCGCGGCGAACCCGTAGAACCTGATCCGGTTAGTACCGGCGTAGGGAGCAGGTCAGTTGCATCGATTCAGCCATTGGCTCGGCCTGGCGCTTATCACTGCCGCAGGGTGGCCGCGCATCGCAGCGCCGGCCGACGAACCGCTCCAGGAAGTGCTGGTGACCGCGGCCTACTTAGGTGGCGGGGCCGACGATGCGCCGCAGAGCATCACCGTGCTCGATGCCGCGACGCTGCAAGGCGCCGGCGTGCAGCATCTGGAGGATGTGCTGGCCTTAGTGCCCGATCTGAACTGGGCGGCCGGCACGAACCGACCGCGGTTTTTCCAGCTGCGCGGCATCGGCGAGGTGGAGCAATACCAGGGCGCGCCCAATCCGTCGGTCGGATTTTTGATCGACGATATCGACTTCTCCGGCGTCGGCTCGCCCGCGACGCTGTTTGACGTGGGCTCGGTTGAGGTGCTGCGCGGACCGCAGGGCACCAGCTATGGCGCCAATGCACTGGCCGGGCTGATCAGCGTGCACACCCAGGATCCGGGCGATCGCTTTGAGCTGCGCGGCGAAATCAGCGGGGCCGATTACGGCACGGCGTCGGCCGGTATCGCCGTCGGTGACGGCTGGGGTTCAATGGCGGGCGGCTGGCGTTTGGTGGCGCAGCAATACCGCAGCGATGGCTTCAGGCAGGATGTGTACCTCGGTCGCGACTCGACCAACGGCTATGACGAAGGCACGCTGCGGGCCAAATTCGCCTGGCAGCTGACGCCGGCGTTGCATGCCGACCTGACCCTGATGTACGTCAACATCGACGATGGCTATGACGCCTGGTCGCTCAACAACACCTATACCACCTGGTCGAATCAGCCGGGCCGGGATGCACAGCTCTCGCGCGGCGCGGCGCTGCGGCTCATCGATAATCTGGAGGGGCTCGGGGAGCTGCGCAGCGTCACATCGACCGCCGACTCGGCCATCGTCTACTCCTACGATGCCGACTGGGGCAATGACAGCTACTGGGGCGTCTATGCGCCTTACGATTATTTCCAGAGCGATCAGCGTAGCCGGCGCACGGTGGCCGAGGATCTGCGCTTTACCGCCGATCCGTCGCGGGCGCTATGGGGGCGGGTGCATTGGCTGGTGGGAGCCTATGCGCTGCGCCTGACTGAGGATGACCTGCAGACCAACGAGTACGACGACCAGTACAACGGGGCCGGGGTCACGCGGCTGTCAAGTGACTATGCCGCGACCAATGTGGCCGCCTACAGCGCGCTCGATGCGAGCATCGGCGCCCGCGGGAGCCTCTCCGGCGGCCTGCGCATCGAGCACCGCGACGCCACTTACGCCGACTCGGCCAGTACTGCATTGCCGGCGGCCATCAATGGGATGGTGGGCGGCAATCTTTCCTACACATTCAAGAGCTCGGAGCAGCAGCGCGAGTACCTGACGCTGGCGCGCGGCTACAAGGGCGGCGGCTTCAATATCGGCTCGCAGATTCTGCCCGGACAGCGGCTGTTCGGACCCGAGGATCTGTGGAGCGCCGAAGCCGGCATCAAGCGCGAAGCAGCCGATGGGCGCTTCGATTGGCAGGCCGACGTGTTTTTCATGCGCCGCGAACATATGCAGGTCTACACCTCGCAGCAGCTTTATCCGACTGATCCGCTGACCTATGTATTTTTCACGCAAAATGCCGCCAATGGCCAGAACATGGGGCTGGAGAGCTCCGGCCGTTTTCGTGTTGATGAACACTGGGAGCTGAGCGGGAGCCTCGCGCTGCTGAGCACCACTTACACCCACGTCGCACCGATGTTCGCGAATCTTGATCTGGATGGCCGCGCGCAGCCTTTTGCTCCCGGCTACGAAGTGTCAGCGGCCGCCGAGTATCATCGACCGTCCGGCTGGTTTGCGCGACTGGATTCGCATGCGATCGATTCGTTTTTTTATTACACCAGCGATCCGCAGACCTCGCGCAGCTACCACGTCGAGAACCTGCGTCTCGGGCTGCAGCGCGGCGCCTGGACGGCGAGCCTCTGGGCCCGGAATCTCTTTGATGAGCGCTATGCCCAGCAGGGTTTTTATTTCGGCCTGATACCGCCAAACTTTCCACAGCAGCAGTTTTTGCAGCTCGCCAACCCGCGACAGGTTGGCGCGACGGTCAGTTTTCAGTTCGGTGCAGCATCCAATCAGGAGCAATGAGTATGGAAATCGGAGTCGAAATCAGTCTGTATCCGCTTTGCGATGAATACCTCGGGCCGATCCGCCAATTCATCGCCCGCCTCAATACCGAGCCCGGGCTGCGCGTCGTGACCAACAGCATGAGCACGCAGGTGTTCGGGCCACTCGAGCAACTGCTGCCGTTGCTCAACCGCGAGATTGCCCGCACCTTTGCCGAGCAGCGCAAGGCGGTGTTCGTCATGAAGGTGCTCGGCCCGCTGGCGACGGCATGATCGGCCAGCTGCTCGGCGAACTGCGGAACACGAGTTGGCTCGAAGCAGTGGCCGTGATCAGTGGCATTTCCTACGTGTGGCTGATCATGCGCCGACAGCGGCTCGGCTGGCCGGTCGGCGCGCTCAGTTCGATCATCTATGTATATCTATCCGCGCTGCATCGCCTGCCGATGCAATCGGTCCTGCAGGCGTATTACGTCATCATGTCCGTTTATGGCTGGTTCAGCTGGACGCGCAACGCGCGCGAGGAGTCCGGCCGCGTCTACCGCTGGTCGTGGCGGCGGCATTTGCTGGCCGTTGCAGTGATTGTTCTGATCAGTATCGCGAGCGCGCGGTGGCTGGCCGAGGAGACACACGCCGCATGGCCACTGCTGGATTCGCTTACGACCTGGAGCAGTTTTTTCGCCACCTGGCTGATCGCCCGCTCGGTGCTGGATAACTGGCTGTACTGGATCTGCACCGACGCCGTCATGGTGTTTTTGTTCGGTTCGCGCGGCCTGGTCGCGACCAGTCTGCTGTTTGGCATTTACGGGACCGTGGCGGTCTTTGGGTATTTCTCGTGGCTGCGAACCTACCGCGCCGCCAGCCCTTAAGCCCCCCAACGCCCGAGGCGCTCTCGTGCGTGCCGGGGCTCGAGTCAGGCCAGAGGCCGAAATATTGCCGCCGGCTGCGCGGTGGCACCGTCAATGAGGTCTGGCGCATCGACACTTCGCAAGGTCGGTTCGTGCTGCGCGTTGACGGCGCCAGCTGGCGCCGGCCGGGCGTCGAGCGCCCAAGGGAGCGGGCGTTGCACCAGATAGCCGCTGCGGCAGGGCTGGCGCCGCGGCTCATTGCCGCGCGGCCGCGCCTCGGTGTGCTGGTCACGGAATTTCTGGACGGCCGGATATGGACCGCCAGACAGTGCCGGTCATCGACAAGCCTGGCGCGGCTTGGCGAGCGCCTGGCACAGTTGCATGCGCTGGCCGCACCGCCGATCGCCCGCTTCAATCCGCTCGAGGTTGGCCGGGCCTACGCGGCGCTCGCGCCGCGCAGCGCTGGCGCGCGGCCAGTGCTTGAGCGGCTGCGGCGCGTCCTGGTTAGGCTGCGGCACCGGCCGACCGCCTCGAGCATCATCCACGGTGATCTGGTGCACACCAATATCCTCGAGGGCCGTGCGCTTTGGCTGCTCGACTGGGAGTATGCGCAGGTCGCCGAGCCGCTGTTCGATGCCGCGTGTCTGTTCGCCTACTACACCCCGACGGCGCGTGGCGCGCGGGCTCTGCTGTCGGCGGCCGGGCTCGCCGCCGATGCGGCCAGCGGGCGACTGGAGCAGGCCATATTCGTCTACCGGGCGCTTAACTGGTTGTGGTACCAGGCGCGCGGGCAGCGGCATGCACCACCGGTGCTCGAGCGGGCTTTAGGGCACTAGCGTTGCGGCAGGCGGGCCGGCAAACTAACGCTTCGATAAGCGAGCGGGGAGCGCGCATGCCGGTGTTGAAGGTCGTTGGTCGCGAGGGCGCCGAACAGGAACTGAACGTGCCAGCTGGCGGCGTGCTGATGGAGCCGTTGCGGGACATGGACGACGGGGTGACGGCCATCTGCGGCGGTATGTGTTCGTGCGCGACCTGCCACGTGTACGTGGATCCGGAATGGGTTGGCAAGCTGCCCGCGGCCATGTCCGATGAGACCGACATGCTGAAGGATCTGATGACGCGGCGCGAAACCTCGCGCCTGTCCTGCCAGATCCAGCTGACTGAAGCCATCAGCGGCCTCAAGGTCACCATCGCCCCGGACGAATGATTGTGATGCGACAGCGCAGACAGCGAGCTTAAGCGACGCCTCATGAACTGGACCTATGTGATCTTGATTTTCGCCGCGGCCGTGGCGGCGTTGCGTGTCGTCGCCGTGATTCGGCGCGTGCGCGGGCAGCAATCCGAGGGCTGGGATGAGCGCCTGGTCAAGCGCGTGCGGGCGCAGGGCGGTGATCCGTTCAAGCCGGTCGAAGTGGATTTCTTTTTTGATCTACCGACCAGCGAGGCCTGCGATGGCGTGCGCGATGAGCTCGTGCCCGAGGGCTTCGCCGTGGATTTTCGGCCGATGGATGCGGAGATGGGCAAGGATTTTACCTTGCATGCCCGCAAGGCGATGCGGATGTCGGTGACCGAGATGCAGGGCTGGTCGCAGCGCTTCGCGGCGCTGGCGATCAAGCACGGTGGCATGTACGACGGCTGGGCCGCACCCGGCGTGACGCGCGCGCGTTAGCGCGATGCTGTCGGGTGCCGGCGAAGCCCGATATGATGCTGCGGCGCCACCGGGCAGGTATATTTAGATCAATAACAGGCACAAGCCCGGAAGCGGGCCGGCGCGAGTGGCCGCTGCGGCTTTAAGGACAATCCGTGAGAAAAATTCTGGTCGGCGTCAAGCGCGTGGTTGATTTCAATGTGCGTATCCGGGTCAAGCCGGATGGCTCCGGCGTGGCGCTGGATGGCGTGAAGATGGGGATTAACCCCTTCGATGAAATTGCGCTGGAAGAGGCACTGCGGATCAAGGAGCGCGGCCAGGCCGATGAAGTGCTGGCCGTGAGCATCGGGCCCGATGAAGTGCAGCAGCAGTTGCGCACTGCGCTCGCGATGGGTGCGGACCGGGCCATCCTGGTCAAGACCGATGCGGGGATTGAGCCGCTCGGCGCCGCACAGGCCTTGCTTGCGATCATTCGTCGCGAGGACGTGCATCTGGCAATCCTCGGCAAGCAGGCTATCGACGATGATTGCAGCCAGACCGGGCCGATGCTCGCGGCGCTGTGGGACCGACCGCAGGCAACGTTCGCATCCAAGGTCGAGTTGCAGGACACGGTGGCGCGCGTTACGCGGGAAGTCGATGCCGGGCTTGAAACCATCGAGCTTGATTTACCCGCGGTGCTGACGACGGACTTAAGGCTCAACGAACCGCGCTACATCAAATTACCGGATATCATGAAAGCTAAGAAGAAACCTCTGGAAGTTATTGATTATACTGCACTTGGACTAACCCCTTCCGTGCAGCTGAAGGTCCTGAAGACTGAAGCACCGAGCCAGCGCTCGCGCGGCATCGTCGTCAAGGACACGGCTGAATTGCTGGCGGCGCTGCGTCAGCGGGGGTTGGTCTCGTGACACAGGTGCTGGTCATTGCCGATCACGATGGCTCGCGGCTGAACGCGGGCACCGCGCGCTGCGTCACCGCGGCCTTGCAGATTCCGGGTGCCGAGGTGCACGTCGCAGTCTTTGCGAGCGATGGCGCGGCGGTGGCCGCGGCGGCGAGCGCGTTGCGCGGCGTGCAGAAAGTCATCTGCATCAACCGACCGGAGAATGAGCACGCACTGGCGGTGCAACTCGCCCCGCAGGTGGTGGCACTGGCGGGGAGCTATTCGCATTTGCTCGGCCCCTCCAACAGTTTTGGCAAGGATCTGCTGCCGCGGGTGGCGGCGCTGCTCGGTGTGGGGCAGATCAGCGATCTGATGGCCAGCGAATCGGCGCATCGCTTCCGCCGTCCCATCTATGCCGGCAACGCGATCGTGACGCTCGAAACCGATCCGGCCGCCAAAGTGGTGGCCACGGTACGCATCGCTTCGTTCGAGGCCGCAGGCCATGGCGGCTCGGCTGCCATCGAGACGCTGAATCTGAATGTGCCGCTGCCGACGCACACGCGGTTCATCTCGGTCAGCGCGGCCAAGTCGGACCGGCCCGACCTGCAGTCGGCGGCCAAGGTCGTATCCGGCGGCCGGGCCGTGGGCAGCGCGGAGAATTTCCAATTAATTTATAAACTGGCCGATCGGCTCGGGGCTGCGGTCGGCGCCTCGCGCGCCGCGGTCGATGCCGGCTACGCGCCGAACGAATTGCAGGTCGGGCAGACGGGCAAGATCATTGCGCCGGATTTATACGTGGCTGTCGGTATATCCGGTGCCATTCAGCATCTGACCGGCATCAAGGATGCCAAGTGCATCGTGGCAATTAATAAGGATGCCGAGGCGCCGATCTTCGAAGTCGCTGACATCGGCCTGGTAGCGGATCTATTCAAGGTAATCCCGGAGCTGCTGCAGGCGCTGCTCCGCACAGCCTGAATCCCAAGCGGTCCGTGCGTCCCGGCGCGCGCCGGCGCGTCAACGCTGGCGCTGTCCCGAGCGCTCCAAGTGTGGGAGGATCGGCTTATGTACCAGCATTTGCAGATCGAGCAGCGCGGTGCGGTGGCAACCGTTTGGATGAACCGTCCGGAGCGGCACAACGCCTTCGATGAGCACCTGATCAGCGAACTGACGGCGGCCTTTAGCATCTTAGGCGCCAGTGAGTCGGTGCGGGCGCTGGTACTTGCAGGCCGCGGCAAAAGCTTCTCGGCCGGCGCGGATGTCGACTGGATGCGCCGCGCGGCCGGCTACGATCTTGACAAGAACCTGGATGATGCGCGGGCGCTGGCCGGGATGTTGCGCTGCATAGCCGAGACGCCGAAGCCCACCATCGCGCGAGTGCAGGGTGCCGCCATCGGCGGCGGCATGGGTCTGGCCGCGGTCTGCGACATCGTCATTGCCTCCACCGCCGCAGTATTTGCCACGTCGGAAGTACGGCTCGGGTTGATACCGAGCGCGATCGGCCCGTACGTGGTGCGCGCCATTGGTTCCCGGCAGGCGGCACGCTACTTTCTGACCGGCGAGCGCCTCAGCGCTCAAGTGGCCGAACGCATCGGTCTGGCGCATGCGGTAGTCGCGCCCGAGGCGTTGGATGATCAGGTCAGTCAGATCACCGACGCGCTGTTGCTGGGTGGACCCAAGGCCCAGCAGGCGGCGAAAGAATTGCTCGGCATGGTCAGTCACCGCACCCTCGACGATGAACTGGTTGAGGAAACGGCGCAGCGCATCGCGCGGATCCGCGGCACGGCCGAAGCGCGCGAAGGCATACAGGCTTTCCTGCAAAAGCGTCCGGCGAACTGGGTCGCGCGTGAGTCGTGAACGGCGCCGGCGGCTAGAGGTAGTGCCGTGAGCGCAGCGCGTCAGGTGACGGTGGTGGAAGTCGGGCCGCGCGATGGCCTGCAAAGCGAGGCGCGCATCGTGCCGGCGGCCGTCAAACTGCGACTCATCAGCCAGCTCGCAGATTGCGGCCTGCCGGTCGTTGAGGCCACAAGCTTTGTCAGCGCCGAGCGTATACCGCAGCTGGCCGATGCCGACACCGTGATGCAGGGACTCGAGCGCCGTGCGGGCGTGCGCTATCCGGTGCTGGTGCCGAACCAACGGGGCCTCGAGCGCGCCGTCGCTGCCGGCGCCCGCGAGATCGCGGTCTTCACCGCGGCGTCGGATGCCTTTAACCGCAAGAACATCAACTGCGATATCGCCGAATCGCTCGCGCGCCTTCGACCGGTAGTGCAGGCCGCGCGCGCGCAGCAGTTGTGGGTGCGAGGCTATGTCTCCTGTGTGCTCGGTTGCCCCTACCAGGGGCGGGTTGACGTTCGCGAAGTGGTGCGCGTGACGCGCGCATTGCTCGACATGGGGTGCGAAGAGGTGTCGCTCGGCGATACGATCGGCGTTGGGACGCCGCACGCGGCCCGCGAGATGCTCAACGCCTGCGCTGCCGAGGCGCCACTGCATTCGCTCGCCGTGCATTTCCATGACACTTACGGGCAGGCGCTGGCCAACGTCTACGCATGCCTCGAGGCGGGCGTGCGCACAATCGATGCCTCAGTCGCGGGCCTCGGCGGCTGTCCGTATGCGCCGGGAGCGAGCGGCAATCTGGCCACCGAGGATCTGGTTTACATGCTGGATGGGCTCGGGCTTGCCAGCGGCGTGGATCTGGATGCGTTGATCGCCACGGCGCGCTGGATCAGCGCCGAACTTGGCCGCGCGCCGGTCAGTCGGCTGGCCCAGATTAAAAAGCGGCTTGCCCGCGACTAAAGCTCAGCCGCGCTTTTCGGTCTGGCGCCTGACGGCTTCGGCCGCCGCTTTGATCGCTTCCGGATCGCCGAGATACCGGCTTGCGATCGGCCGCCGCGCCGCATCGAGCTCATAGATGAGCGGCACGCCGGTCGGAATATTCAACTCGACGATCGCCTGCTCGGTGAGCCGGTCGAGCATCATGACCAGCGCCCGCAGGCTGTTGCCATGGGCGACGATCATGACCGGTTTGTCCTCGCGCAGCTGCGGCACGATGCGCTGCTCCCAATACGGCAGCACCCGCACCAGGGTGTCCTTGAGCGATTCGGTGGCCGGCAGCTCTGCGGCCGGCACGTCGGCGTAGCGGGGATCGAAGCGCGGATGGCGCGGGTCATCGAGCGCCAGCGGGGGCGGTGGCAGATCGAAACTTCGGCGCCAGATCTTGACCTGGGCCTCGCCGTGCTGGCGAACGGTCTGGGCCTTGTCGAGGCCCTGCAGGGCCCCGTAATGTCGCTCATTGAGTCGCCAATGGCGTTCGACCGGCAACCACAGCAGATCAAGCTGCTCGAGCATCAGCCATTGCGTGCGGATGGCACGCGTGAGCACCGAGGTGAAAACCATCGCCGGCACCAGTCCGGCGCGCTTAAGTTCCCGCCCGGCCTGCACGGCTTCTTCGCGACCGAGTTCGGACAGATCGACGTCGGTCCAGCCGGTAAACAGATTCAGCTCATTCCAGGTGCTCTGGCCATGGCGGACCAGAATCAGGGTCGTGCTCATGGCTCAGGCGATCCGCCTGAGTGCCTCGACCCCGGCCATCAATGCCGCGAGGTCCGGCGCGGCGCTGCTGCGCAGGTCCCGCAGCGTCTGCTGCCATTGAGCCATCCCGGCGCTGCCGCGCCCGAGCCACTGGGTGACTGCCGCGGCGCCGCGATGCCGGCCTGCGCCTTTGAGGATCGCAGCGCAGATGCGCCGGTGAGCCTCGGCGCTGGCCGCGTACAGGCGTTCGCGCGCGATTGCCTGCCATGGGCCGGTACTGCGCAGCTGTTCGATCGCCTGATGCAGCCAGTCGGCGCCCAGCTGCGCGCCGGCCGAAAAGTACAGCGTCGCGGTGCTGTGGACTTCACCCGCGCCGCTGAGCTGCAGGATGTCCGGCGTGCAGCGCAGCGCTGGCAGCGCGGCGAGGTGTCCGGCCAGCGCCACGGGCATGCCGATTTTCACGTAGCTGGCGTTGAGCGCCGAATAACGGTCGCGCTCCAGACCATGGAGCGCCGCAGGCAGCGCCGCCGACAGCTCACGGAAAGCCGGCGCCAGTCGCCCCACCGCAGCGCCGATATCCGCATAGCTGGCAGCGCCGCCAGCCAGCAGGCGGCGGGTCAGGTGGTCGAGAAAATCACGCGCGGTGAGCAGCGCATCGTACTGCTGCTCGGTCGGAATGCGATTGTCGAGCGACTCGATGCCAAGCCACAGTGGTCGCAATCCGGCGCTGTCGCGCGCGACGGTGTAAGCGCGGGCGATGGCGGCCGTGTCGGCGCCGGTCTGGGCGCCGAGGCGCAGCAGAAATCCGGGATCCATCCGGTGCAGGATACTGTTGGTGGTGGCGGTATTGATCAGCTGCGAGCGCAGCCGATGATGGTTGATCGAGTCGGCAAAGCGGCGGCGGAACCGCTCCGGGAAGTAGCGTTGCAGTTCCTGCGCCAGGTACGGATCGGCGGCAATGTTGGCTTGCGTCAGCGCGTGATTGAGGCCAATTTTGCCATAGGCGAGCAGCACCGCCAGTTCCGGGCGCGTCAGTCCCTCGCCACGCGCCAGGCGCTCTTCGATCTGCGCATCGGTCGGCAAAAACTCCAGCGCCCGATCCAGTTCGGCCGTGCTCTGCAAAGTGCGCAGCAGCTGCAACTGATCGGCCAGTTCCGCGCTGGCGCGCCGTTGCAGCAGGCTCAGTGCCTGGCTCTGCAGATAATTATTGCGCAGCACGTGCGCCGCCACTTCATCTGTCACGGCCACTAACAGCGTCGCACGGCGCTTGCCGATAAGCGGCGTGTGCTTGCCATGGCTGGCGAGCAGGATCTTCAGATTGACTTCCTCGTCCGAAGTGTTCACGCCTGCCGAATTGTCGACGAAGTCGGTGTTCAGCCGGCCGCCGCGCTGTGCGTATTCAATGCGGCCGCGCTGCGAGAAGCCGAGGTTCCCGCCTTCGCCGACCACCCGCGCCCGCAGCTCCGCGCCATTCACGCGCAGGGCGTCATTGGCCCGGTCGCCGATCTCACCGTCCCGTTCCTCGGTGGCCTTGACGTAGGTGCCAATGCCGCCGACCCACAGCAGATCCACCGGCAGGCGCAGTATGGCGCGGATGACTTCCTCGGGACTGGCGTGCGCCTGGTCGAGGCCCAGCAAGGTACGCGCCTCGCCCGACAGGGTCAGGGACTTTTCGCCGCGGTCGAACACGCCACCGCCGCTGGAGATGACGCCGGCATCGAAATCATTCCAGCCCGAGCGCGGCAGCCTAAACAGCCGTTCACGTTCCTTGAAGCTGCGCACCGCATCAGGTTGCGGGTCGATAAATATGTGGGCGTGGTTGAAGGCGGCGACCAGGCGGGTTTGCTTGGACAGCAGCATGCCGTTGCCAAAAACGTCGCCGGACATGTCGCCGATGCCGGCGACCGTGAACGGCTGGCGCTGGATGTCGCGCCCCAGTTCGCGGAAATGCCGCTTGACGCACTCCAGGCGCCCCGGGCCGTGATGCCCATCTTCTTGTGATCGTACCCGGCCGAGCCGCCGGAGGCGAAGGCGTCGCCGAGCCAGAAATTAAATTCGGCCGCGATGCCGTTGGCGACATCGGAGAACGCCGCGGTCCCCTTGTCGGCCGCGACCACCAGGTACGGATCGTCCACATCGCGCCGCCGCACCTGCGGCGGGCCGATGACGCGACCGGCGACGATATTGTCGGTGACCGACAGCAACGCGCGGATGAAACTCTGGTAGCAGCTCTTGACCGTCGCCGCCCGCTCATCGGGACTGGCACCGGGCCGCAACCGGCGCGCGACAAATCCGCCCTTGGCGCCGACCGGCACGATCAGCGTGTTCTTGACGTGCTGGGCTTTCATCAGGCCCAGGATCTCGGTACGAAAATCCTCGGCGCGCTCCGACCAGCGGATGCCGCCGCGGGCGATCGGGCCGCGCCGCATGTGCACGCCCTCGACGCGCGGACTGTAGATGAAGATTTCAAAGGCCGGCCGCGGTTCAGGCAGGCGCGGAATCTGTTTCGGATCGAACTTGAAGGCGAGGCACTCGCCGGTCAGTGCGGTGCTGTCACGGTAATAGTTGGTGCGCAGCGTCGCGAGTATCAGCGCGAGGTAGGCGCGCAGGATCCGGTCCTCATCGGGACTGCGCACTGCCGCCACGGCATCGCGGATGCGCTTTTCAACCGCATCCGCCTCGCGTGCCGCCCGCGCGGCGGGCAGCTCGGGATTCAGCCGGCTTTCGAACAGCTGCCACAGCTCGCGGGCGGATTCCGGCATGGTGATTGAGGGTCCGGGCCATGGTCGACTGGCTGAAGGGAATGCCCGCCTGCAGCAGGTAGCGGCAGCAGGCTCGCAGCACATTGGCCTGGCGCACCGATAAGCCGACGCTGATCAGCAGCCGGTTGAATTCATCGTTATCGAGTTCACCGGCACGCACCGCATTGAATGCCCAGGTGAACTGCGGTGCCAGCGCGGCGACGTCGAGTCGCCGCCGCTCATGCTGCTCGAGCTCAAAATCCTGGATCCAGGCCGACAGCCGTCCCGGCCAGGTCAGTGAGTACGGGTGCTCGGAGATGACCCGCAGGCCAAAGTTCTCCAGAATCGGCAGCACTTCGGAGATCGACAACGGCTCGCCGCGGCGGATGATGCGCAGGTGCAGCCGCTCCGGCGCCTGGCCTTCCGGCCGGTGCAGCCTAAGATGCACTGCGCCCGGGGCCTGATCGAGCGCTTCGAGATCATCAATATCCGACACGGCCAGCGCCGGCGGCACCTCCTGGCGGTACGCGGCCGGTACGGCATCGGCGTAATGCCGCTCCAGGGCCGCGGTGCGTTGCTCGTCGTGTTCGGTGAGCATCGCCTCGCGCAGCCGGTCGCGCCAGGTAATCAGTTCGGCGGCAATCTCGCGCTCGAGCTTGCCGCGATCGATCGACTCGACCGCGCCCGGATCGGTGCGCACCAGCAGGTGCAGCTGCACCAGCGCCGAGTCCGACAGCGTCAGCGACGAGTCCATATGTTTGCCGTCAAGCGTGCGCTGCACCAGCGCTTCGATCTGGTGGCGTACCTCGCTGTTGAAGCGATCGCGCGGTACGTAGATCAGGCACGACCAGTAGCGGCGGAACTCGTCGCGGCGCATGACCAGGCGCGGCTGCTGGCGGTCCTGCAGCGCCAGCACGTCGCGCGCGATCTTCACCAGATCCTGAAAGGAAGCCTGGAACAGCTCGTCGCGCGGCAGTGACTCGATAATCTGCACCAGGCGCTTGCCATCGTGGCTGGTGGGCCGGAACGGAAAGTGATCAATGACCCGCTGCACTTTCAACCGCACCAGCGGCACCGTGCGCGGATCGGCCCGATAGGCGCTTGAGGTCCACAGCCCGATGATGCGCGCCTCACCGAACCACTTGCCCCGGCGGTCGAAGCGCTTGACGCCGACGTAGTCCATGTAGCCGCCGCGGTGCACGGTGGAGCGCAGATTCGCCTTGCTCAGGACCAGCAGGTCCTCCGATTTCATGTGGCGGCGGATATTCTCGGCCGGCACCCGGGTGCGTGGCCGGCGGCCTTCACGGCCGGTGAGGCGCAGGATGCCAAGATCGGTGCCTTTGATCGGGACCAGTTCCGGACCATGAGAGGTGAACTTCAACGCGTGCTCGCGATAGCCGATCAGCGTGAAGTGGTGCTGCTCCATATATAAAAGCAGCTCGCGGCTCTCGCGCACGATGTCGGCCGGCAGCGGCGGCGGATCATTTTCCAGCTCGACGCACAGCGTGCGGATCCTGGCCCGCATCGCTTCCCAGTCGGTGGCCGCGAGCCGTACTTGCTCGAGCGCCCCGCGCAACCGCTCTTCGAGCCGCCGGCACTCGCCCGGATCGGCAACCCGTTCAATCCACCAGTGCTGCCAGGATTCACTCAGCTCGCGCGTGGCATCCGAAGCGGCCGCCAGCGCCCGCAGCTGCCCGGTTTTCGTCCGGGTCGCGGCGAGGATCGGGTGCACGATCAGGCGCACGCCGTAACCGGCCTCGGTCAGTGCCAGGGTCATGGTATCGACCAGAAACGGCATATCGTCGCTGACCAGCTCGACGATTGAGCCGGCGCCGGACTGGACCACGGCGCGAAACGGCGGACTGGTGACGCGGATCAGAATCTGGCCACGCTTGCGCTGCCGGGCAAAGCTGATCTGCCCGTCGGCATACTCGCGCGCCATCGGACTGAGCACCTGCCAGTCCTCTGCCGACAAGCTGCGGCGCCAGGCGCGCAACAGCGTAGCGGCCAAACCATGCGCTTGTGAGCGGGCAGCTGTGGCGCTCATGCGAAAATCTCCGGCTCGGTCATCCTGGCGCACACTGGATGTCAGATCTCGCCGCCAGTTGCGTCGCGATGCTTGATTGTGCGGGGCAGCGGCAGCTGCCGGTCCACGCAGCCGGGGACTTGTAATATTGCGACCCCCGTGCCCCGATCCATGCCGCGGATCGTAGCATTACCGGGTTACCGGAGTTCACCCCTCAATGGGCGCCGCCGCCGCCGATGGCGCGAAACGGTGGCCTGGCCAGCCAGACGACGAAGATCATCATCATGAATATCCAGCCATAGCCGAGGAACAGGTCGTTGGCCCCCATGGTCTGGGCCTGGCGAACGACCACCGAGTCGGTGAAAGCCAGCGCCGCGTTTTGGTGGGTCAGGCCGAGATGGGCCAGGTCGGTTGAATAATTCTGCCACACGCCATCCTGCTGCACGTGCTGCGCCAGCATCGTCGCATGAAAATCAGTGCGCCGGCTCCAGATCCAGATACTGACGGCCGTTGCAATCGAGCCGGAGACGTTGCGCAGGAAAGTCGACAGGCCGGCGGCCGACGCCAGTTCATCGGGGCGGATATCCGAGAGCATGATCTGCTGCAGCGGCAGGAAGAAAAACGCCATGGCGACGCCCTGCAGCAGCCGCGGCTGGATCAGCTGGCCGAAGCTCACGGTCGGATTCATTTTTGACAGCCAGATCATCGAGACGCCGAAGACCACGAAGCCAAAAGTCGCGGCGGCGCGCAGATTCATCGTCCCCATGTATCTGCCGACAAATGGCATCAGCAGCAGACCCAGAATGCCCACAGGCGCGGTGGCAAGTCCCGCCCAGGTGGCGGTGTAATCAGCGGTGGTCTGCAGCCACAAGGGATAGATCACGGTGACGCCGAAAAACGCGAAAAAGCCGATGCACAGCGCGATCAGGCCGACCCGGAAATTGCGATGTACGAACAGGTGCAGATCCACGATCGGATGCCGGTCGGTCAGTTCCCAGGCAATCAGCAGCGTCAGACAGATGCCGGAGGTCACGGCCGCAGCGGTGATGATATTGGAGTTGAACCAGTCCATGTCATTGCCGTTATCGAGCATGAACTGGAGCGACCCGACGCCGAGTACCAGCAACCCCAGGCCCATGACATCGACCGGCAATCGGGTGCGCTTGGTTTCGCGGTTGCGCAGCACCGACCAGGTAATGATGACCGAGAAGATGCCGACCGGCACGTTGATATAAAACAGCCACGGCCACGACAGGTGATCGGTGATGTAGCCGCCGAGGATCGGCCCGAAGATCGGCGCCAGAAATACCACCATGGCCCACAGCGCCATGGCCATGCCGCGCTTCTGCGGCGCGTAACTGCGCAGCAGCAGCGCCTGGGCCATCGGCACCATCGGCCCGGAAACCATGCCCTGCAACAGCCGGCCAATGACCAGCATCGGCATGCTCGTTGCCAGTCCGCACAGCATTGAAAACAGTATGAACAAGGAGGCCGAGGTGACGAAGGTCCGCACCTCGCCAAATTGCTTGCTGATCCACCCGGTCAGCGGCTGCATGATCGCCGCCGCCAGCGTGTAGCTGCTGATCGTCCAGGTCGCCTCGTTGGGGCTGACGCCCAGCGTGCCGGCGATATGCGGCACCGAGACATTGACGATCGTCATGTCCAGAACTTCCATGAACGTCGCCATCGCGATCGCGATGGTCAGCAGCGCAAGCTCGGTCCCCTGCAGCGGCGCCGGCTCGCCGTTGGCGACTTCAGTTTTTGTCTCGGCCATGGTGGCGCTCGCCGCTCGCGGACCGCTTAAGGCAGCTCGAGCGCATCGCCGTGGATGATCGCGTCGGCGGCATGTGCGGCCGCTGCCGCATCGCCCGCGTACAGCGCGGTTGTGGCCACCGGCGTATTGGCGGCGGTGCTGGCCAGCAGATTGCCGGATCGATCGCGCGTATCCACATTGACATCGATTGACAGCCCGATGCGCAGCGGATGACTCGCCAGTTGCTGTGGGTCGAGGCCGATGCGCACCGGCACGCGTTGCACGACCTTGATCCAGTTACCCGAGGCGTTTTGCGCCGGCAGCAGCGAGAAGGCGGCACCGGTTCCAGCCGCGGCGCCGAGCACCCGGCCCTGGAACTTAAAGGAGCTGCCGTACAGATCGGACTGCAATTCGGCCGGCTGCCCGATGCGCAGCGCACGCAGCTGCGACTCCTTGAAATTCGCGTCGACCCACAGCCTATTGAGCGGCACCACGTTCAGCAGCGGCTGGCCGGGCCCGACCTGCTGGCCGATTTGTACGCTGCGCTGCGCGACGTAGCCGGTCACGGGCGCGCGCAAGGTCGTGCGACGCAACGCAATCCACGCCTGCTCGAAGGCGGCGCGCGCCTCGAGCACGGCCGGATTTCTCCACCGGCGCGCCGTCGACGATCACGTGGGCGGCGGCGGCCTGGCGCTCGGCGGCCTGCAGTGCGGCGTGGGCCGTGGCCACCGCCGTCTCGGCGTTGCGCAACTCCTCGGCCGAAATGGCCTGGGTCGCGAGCAGCGGCTGGCGGCGGGCGAGCTGCGCCTGAGCCTGCTCAAGTTCCGAGCGGCGACTGTCGATCTGCGCATCAAACTGCGTCGCCGTCGCCGATTGCTGGCGCACCTGGCGCACGGCGAGCCCCAACGTACCGGCAGCCCGCTGCAACGCGACCTCGGCGTCGGTCGGGTCAAGTCGCACCAGCACCTGGCCGACATCGACGCGTTGCGTGTCGTCGGCCAGCACCTCGATCACCGTGCCGGTGACCTGGGCGGTGATGCCGACCTGGTCGCCACCGACATAAGCATCGTCAGTGGTCTCGCGCTTGGAGAGCACCAGCACCCACAGCAGCAGCCAGCCGATGCCGACCAGCAAGAAAATGCTGATGATGATTGTGAGGATCCGGCGGCGCTTGCCGTTGGTCGGCGCAGCGGCTGCGGGGGTGGGATTCGGTTCGTTCATGATTTGGGTTCCGTGGCATAGCCGCCGCCCAGGGCGTGGATCAGCGCGAGGTCCGCGCTGAGCTGAAGGTAAGCCGACTGCAGCTGCGCTTCGCGGGCGGTCAGCACTTGAATCTGCGAATCGATTTCGGGTCGGGCATCGCTTAAGCCCCCGCCCAGGCGTTGCGCTGCGGCCTGCTGCAGCTGCTCGGCGGCGCTCAGCTGCACATCGCGCAGCGCGAGCTCCTTGCTTTGCGTGGCGCGCATCTCAAGCTGCGTATTGACTTCCTTGGCCGCGCCGATGACCACCGAGCGGTAATCGTCGACCGCCGCCACCAGATTGGCCTGGCTGCGCTGATAGCCGGCGCGCAGCGCGCCGGCATCAAAAATGGGTAGATGAATAGCGGCCCCGAACGCCGGGGCGCGGCTGCTGTATTCGAGCAGGCGGCTGAACTCGATGCTGTTCAGTCCAACCAAGGCGTTTAAGCTGACATCAGGCATGAAGCCGGCGCGCGCCGCGCGCCTATCCTCGGTCGCGGCCTCGATGCGCCAGCGGCTGGCGGCGATGTCGGCGCGGCGGGCAATCAGATCGATTGAGGCCTTCGCCGGCAGCCCCACCGGCAGCTCGGGCAGCGGGTGCTCCGTGAGCGACGGCAGTTGCGCCGGCGTACAGCCGAGCAGCGCTGCCAGTGCAATGCGGTCGATCTGTTCTGAGGTCGTCGCATCAACGGCATGATCCTGGGCCGCGTACAGAGCCTGCTTGGCCTGTTGCAGCTCATCGATGCGCGCAATTTGAGCGTCCAGGCGCTCGCCGACGATCGCCACTTCGCGATCGGCCAGTACAACCCGTTCGGCCGCCAGTTCCTGGCGGGCATGATCGGCCTGCCAGGCAAAATATTCGGTCGCCACGCTGACGGCGAGCGCCAGCGCCGCTGCGTCGCGCTCGGCCGCGAGCGCGCGCTGCGAATCGAGCGCCGAACGCAGCTGGTCGCGGTGCATGCCCCACCAGTCGAAGCTGTAACTGGCCTTCAGTCCGAGATCAATTTCGTTGTACCAGTGGAAGCCAAGCAGCTGCGGCGGGAAGAGGCCGTTATCACTGAGCCTTTGCCGGTTGGCGTCCGCGTCAGCCGAGACCTGCGCGCCGGCACTGGCGGCGACCTGCTTGGCGGCGGCGCCCGCCGCCTCGAAGCGCGCGCTCGCGGCCGCGACATCCGGTGAGTCCTTAAGCGCGCGCTCGATCAGCGCGTTGAGGGTTGCATCGCCGTAGCGCAGCCACCACTGCTGCTCGGGCCAGGTTGCGGCGAGCTCCGGATCGGTTGCATCGATCGGTGCGCTTTGCGGCAACACCGGCGCCCCCGCCTTCGGCGGTGGCGTAATACAGCCGCCCAGCAACAACCCGGCCAGCAGCGCCGGTCCGACCGAAAACCTCATGAGCGCGCGCTGGCGGCCGCCGGCGCCGCAGTGTGCAGAGCGTCAATTGCGGCGATGATACGGCGCAGCTGGGTTTGCAGGCTTTCGCGCTCCTTGGGCGGAATCTGTCCGAGCAGCTGGCGCAGCGGGGCGTAGGCGATCGGCGAGGCGCGCCGGATCAACGCTTCGCCGGCCGGCGTAATACGCAGCACCTGGCGGCGCCTGTCCTGCGCATCGGCGAGACGGCTGATCAGTTCGCTCGCCACCAGCGAGTCGGTAATACGCGTCATGTTGGCCGGACTTTGGTGGCTGCCGCTGCACAGGTCGCCGGGATGACCGACGCCGTCGGGCTGCGAAAACAGCTGCACCAGCACCTTGTATTCGCTCTCGTTCAGGCCGAGGGGGCGGAGGGCCTCTTCCTGGATTTCCGCGATGGCCCGCCCGGCCAGCACCAGCGTCTTGAGCAGGAGCAGTTCGTCGGGATTGAAGTCCACGCCGCGCGCGGCAATGCGCCGCATGGTGGCCTCCATATCGTTTACTCGGCTGGTAAGCATGGGCACCTCATTTCAGAGGGGTATATTTTAGTAGTGAAATATATAATTTGCAACTATATGCAGATCCAACCGGCGAATGCGGCTGGCGGCTAAGCTTTAGGGTCGGTGCGGCTGGGCGAGGTAGGCCTCGCTCTGCATTTCGACCAGACGGCTCGCGGTCCGCATAAATTCCGGCGCCAGACGGCTCCCCTGGTACAGCGCTTGCGGATCGCAGGCCGCCGAGACGATCAGCTTGACGCCCCGGTCATAAAACTCATCGACCAGCGCTATGAAGCGACGTGCGGCGTCGTCCTGCCCGGCCCCCATCTGCGGCACGCTCGAGAGCAGCACGGTGTGAAATTGATGCGCGATCTGCACGTAATCGGCTGTGCTTCGCGTGCCGTCGCAAAGCGTCCTGAAGCGAAACCACACGACGTCACCGCGCCGTCGCAGCGCCCGCAGCGTGCGGCCGCAGATCCGTAATCTGCGATCAGTGTTGCCGTGCGGATCGGCCAGGCGCTCAAACCAGGCGCTCATGGCCCGCCGTGCCGCGGCCGGATCGGCGAGCGACAGGTAGACCGGTGCCTGGCGCAACTGGCGCAGGCGATAGTCGGTACCGCCGTCGACCTTAAGGACATCCAATTGCGAATCGAGCAGCGCGATCGCCGGCAGGAAGCGGGCGCGCTGCAGCCCGTCACGGTACAGCCCCGCGGGCGGCACGTTTGAGGTGATCACCAGCGCCACACCCTGGCGCAGCAGCGCCTCAAACAGCGTGGCGAGCAGCATCGCGTCGGCGATGTCCTCGACGAACAATTCATCGAGACACAATAGCCGCGCGTGCCGCGCCTGCTCGCGCGCTACGACCCGCAGCGGCTCACTTTGTCCCTGCAGCGCGGCGAGTTCTGCGTGGACGTCGCGCATGAAGTGGTGGAAATGCTGGCGCCGGCGCGCCACCGTGGGGATGCTGGCGAAAAACAGATCCATAAGCCAGGTCTTGCCCCGGCCGACGGCGCCCCACAGATAAACGCCACGCGCCGCCGGCACGGCGTGCTGGCCGGAAAGCCACCGCAGCCACGACGGCCGTCGCTCCGCCAGCGCCAGGCGAAGCTCCTCCAGCCGCGCAACGGCGATAAGCTGCGCCGCATCCGGCACATAGCCGCGGCGCTTAAGCTCCTGCTCGAAGCGCTCGCGCAAGGCTACATCGTTCACGTCGCAACTTTACCGGCGCCGGCCAGATCCGCTTCGCCGGAGCGCAGCAGGATCTGGGCGCGCGCCGCGTCGCGCAGTGCCGCGGCCCCGTCGGGCCGCGCCGGATCGGCACCGATCGGTGCCAGTATCAGCACTCTTATCCTGCCTGGCCGCAGCAAAATGCCGCCGGGCGGCAGGCGTCTGCGGGTGTCGCGCAGGGCAATTGGCACGATGGGCAGCCCCCCGCGTATGGCGGCCGCAAAGGCGCCAATGTGAAAACGCAGTAGCCCCGGCACTTCGCTGAACGTGCCCTCCGGAAAAAACGCCAGGCACTCCCCGATTTCAGCCTGACGCATCAGCCGGCGCGCATCGCGGGTAATGCCGCGCCGGTCGGTGCGCTCGACGAATTGCGAGCCGATGCGCGCCAGCAACCATCCGGCCAGCGGCACGGCGGACATTTCCCGTTTGATCACGAAGCCAAAACGCGGCGGCAGCACGGCGCACAGCACCACGCCGTCCAGGTAGCTGCAGTGATTGGCGACGGTGATGCACCGCTCGGGTATTGGCTGTGTGGCGTGGATCGACAGCGGCATCCCGGCCAGCGTCAGCGCCGCGCGCGCGACGCCGCGAATCAGCCGCCGTCTCCAGCGCAGCGCCGGCAGCAGCAGCAAAAGCGGCAGCGAAAGCAGTGCGAGCGCCAGAAACATCCCCCAGGCATAAAGGCTGTACAGCAGATGGACGGGCCAGGTGACGGCCCGCAGTAGCGGCCTTTGCATGGAAGCGGTGTTGCGGTGCGGGATGCGATAATTAATGGGAAGTCGGTCGCTGCTAAGACTGCCTGTGATCCAGTTCTCTTTATGTTAACGGGTGCTGACAGTTGTGAGGGAATTCACATCGCCCACGGCCGGCTCATCATCATACTGGCCCCGCTAGAGGTCGGTCGCCGGCACCCTGGCATTGTTAGGGCTAACAGGGCAACACATTGAGCAGACACGCCACAGCCACCGCTGAATCGGCGGCACCGGAGCTGCTAAATCCGGTGATCGGTCGTTTTCTCGACGCAGTCTGGATGGAGCGCGGCCTCTCTTCCAACACTCTCGCTGCCTATCGGGCCGACCTGGTGGCGCTGGGCCGGTGGCTCGCGCTTCATAACATCGAGCTGACCAAGACGCAAAGGGCCGATCTGCTGGCGTTCATCGCGGCGCGGGTCGATGCAGGTGCGCGACCCCGTTCCACGGCCCGGCAGTTATCCTCATTCCGGCGGTTTTTCCGCTACCTGATGCGCGAAGGCGTGGTGCGTGATGATCCGACGGCGCAGATTGCGATGCCGCGGATCGGCCGCTCGCTCCCCAAATCCCTGACCGAGCCGGAAGTCGAAGCGCTGCTTTCGGCACCGGTCGTGACTGATCCGCTTGGCAGCCGCGATCGGGCCATGCTCGAGGTGCTGTACGCGACCGGTCTGCGGGTCTCCGAATTAGTGAGCCTGCGCGTGGCGCAGGTCAACATGAATCAAGGTGTCGTACGGGTGCTGGGCAAGGGCAACCGCGAGCGGCTCATTCCGCTGGGCGAAGAGGCGGTGCGCTGGCTGAAGTCCTTTCTGGACGGCCCGCGCGGTGAAATCCTGCTCGATCGAAGCACCGATTCGCTGTTTCCGACCCGCCGTGGCGAGCGCATGACCCGCCAGGCGTTCTGGCACATCATCAAGCGCTATGCCCGCAAGGCCGGCGTCGATCGCGAACTGTCGCCGCACACGCTGCGCCACGCTTTTGCGACGCACCTGCTCAACCACGGCGCCGACCTGCGCGTGGTGCAGATGCTGCTCGGGCACAGTGACCTGTCGACGACCCAGATTTATACACATGTTGCCCGCGAGCGACTCAAAGAAGTGCACTCGCAGCACCATCCGCGCGGCTGAGATCCGGCCCGCGCAGGATCGCCCGGTCCTGCTCTGTTAGACTGCCTCCCATGAACAGGCTCACGCAACTCCTGGCGATCCTGACCGCGTTCGCGCCGTGTTACGCAGCTGCGGCTGCGCCGCCAGCCGATGGCGTTGCCAGCGACGCGCAGCTGAGCGCCGTAGCGGCTCATATCCCCGGAGCCAAGGTCTCGGAACTGCGCATCACGCCGGTGCCGGGGATATACGAGTACACGCAGGGTTCCGAGATCGCCTATGTCACTGAGGATGGCCGGTACGCATTCACCGGCGATCTGTATCAACTATCGGACAAGGCCAACCTGACCGACAGCCGCCGGCGGGCGCTGCGCCTGGCGCTGCTGGCTGCGGTGCCAGAATCTTCGATGGTGATTTTTGGCCCCAAGAATCCGAAGTACACGATCACGGTGTTCACCGACGTCGACTGCCAGTACTGCCGCTTGCTGCACAGTCAGATCGCCGAGTACAACCGCCTCGGCGTGCGCGTGCGGTATTTATCTTTTCCGCGCTCCGGACCCAACACGGCGTCCTGGACCAAGGCCGAGCAGGTGTGGTGCTCGGCAGACCGGCAGACGGCCTTGACGCAAGCCAAACTCGACCGGCCGCTCGCGGCCAAGGTCTGCAAACCCAATCCGGTGAGCCAGGAATATGAATTGGGCAAGGCGATTGGCCTGCAGGGCACGCCAGGCATCGTGACGGAAAACGGCGATATGCTGCCCGGCTACCTGCCGCCGCCGGCGATGATCGAGGAATTGAAGGCCGACGCCAATCCGGCCGCATCCGGACCGAGCTGAGCGGCCAGGCGCTTAAGTCTCAGCGCTCCAGCAGCTTGAGCTTGTCGGGTTTGCCTTCCCAGTCCTTAGCGTCGGCCGGGGCCGGTCCCTTCTCGGTAATCACCGGCCACAGTTTGGCCAGCTCCTTGTTCAGAGCGGTGAAGCTCTCCTGCCCGGCGGGCAGTTCCTCCTCGGAAAAAATCGCCTGCACCGGGCACTCCGGCTCGCACAGCGTACAGTCGATACACTCGTCCGGATCGATCACCAGGAAATTCGGGCCGACGTGAAAACAGTCCACCGGACAGACCTCGACGCAGTCCATGTATTTGCACTTGATGCAGTTTTCAGTCACGACAAAGGTCATGCACGCTCCGCTTAGGTACGGTGCCGGTTGAGAGGGGCTGCGCCGAACGCGCCGCCAGACTGCTTATTCTGCCAAAGCCGGCCGGCAGCGCAAGCTAAGGCCCGTTCAGGGCGCTGCTACGGCCGTTCGAATGGCCGCGTGCTAGACGGTCAGATAGTGAACGCCTGCGCCGCCGCCGGGCGGCTCCAAAAGGTGCTGCTGCAGGGCAAAGGTGACACTCGGGAAGGCGATCTCGGGCCACGGAATGGCGCTCGGCTCGCATAGCGCGACTTCGAGGCTCTCGGCACCGATGCCGCAAGCGGCGGTGCGCATCTGCGCCCGGAAAAACAGGTGCACCTGTGCTGCATGCAGAACCTCGACCACCGCCAGCAGCGATCCGATCTCGATTTCGGCCATGGCCTCCTCGCGGGTCTCCCGCGCGGCGGCGTGCTTTACGGTCTCGCCGATCTCGTGAAATCCGGCCGGCACCGTCCAGAAGCCGCGGCGCGGCTCGATCGCGCGGCGGCACAACAGAATCCGGCCCTGCCACACGGGCACGCAGCCGACCACCAGGCGGGGATTTTCGTAGTGCACGGTGCCGCAAACCGTGCACACGGCGCGCAGCCGCTGATCATCCGCAGGAATCCTGTACTGCACGGGCTGCCCACAGGCGGAACAGAACTTCAACATTGTCTGTATGGCCGGTTGCTGGTCGATTCGGGTATCGTACCGGTCCGCGGCCTCGTGGCGGAACTGGTAGACGCAGTCGACTCAAAATCGACCGGGCTTGCCCATCTCGGTTCGACTCCGAGCGAGGCCACCATGCGGGCGGGCCCACGGATGCCGCTATCGCGGTCGCGAGGTCGCTGATGCTGCGTTCCCTGGCTGACTGGCTCGCTGCAACGCCGCTCAGTGTCGCGTTGCAGGCGCGGCCCTGGACTTCGGCCATGTCCGAGTCTGTCCACATCGTCGCCCTCTCAGGGGTATTTTTCTCGGCGATCCTCATCAACTCACGCCTGCTTGGCCTAGGCAGGGGCGGGCGCAGCATTTCGCAACTGACCCAACAGCTCACGCCGTGGATCTGGCGGGGCCTTGCAGTCCTGCTGCTCACCGGCGCGGTGCAGATAATGGCCGAGCCGGTACGAGTGCTGGTCAATCCGGTTTTCTGGGCCAAGATGGCGCTGCTGGTCGCCGTCGTACTGATGAGCGCAGGCGTCACCCGGGCCGTTGGGCGCAACGCCGAGCGCTGGGATGCGGCTGCGTTGCGGCCGGCCGGCGCCACAGCGTTTGCGTGGTGCTCGACGCTGCTGTGGGTGGCCATCGTGATCTGCGGACGCATGATCGTGTACGTATCGAGCGCATTCCTATGATGGTTGGATTCTCCATTCGCGCCGCAGTGGCGGCGCTCCTGCAAACAATCCAGTCCTGGCCAATTGCGACGGCGGTGCGCGGCGACCTGCCCGGCAGCGAATGGCTGTTTCCAGTCATTGAGACCTTACACGTGCTCGCCCTGGCGCTGATGTTCGGTTCGATCGCGATGCTGGATCTGCGCCTGCTCGGCATCGGCCCGCGCCGCGGCGCGGTCTCGACGCTGGCGCGGGAGCTGCTGCCGTGGACCTGGACGGCCTGGTGCGTAGCCGCCGCGTTCGGCACGCTGCTGTTCATCTCGCGCGCGGAGAGCTATGTGCACAATTTCCAGTTCCGGATGAAATTGCTGTGCATGGCGCTCGCCTTCCTGAACATGCTGATCTTTCAGTTTGGCGCCTACCGGCAGGTGGCCAGCTGGGATCATGGCCCACCTCCCGCGGCGGCGCGGCTGGCCGGCATGCTGTCGCTGATGCTCTGGCTGGGTGCGGTGTTTTTCGGTCGCTGGGTCGGATTTACCAGCTGAGCGGCCTCGGATGGATCCGCGGTACGGCACTTCGCTTAAGTCGCCGTTATCATGCGCGGCCATGCGCCGCAGTGATTTTGAATTCGTCCTGCCCGAGGAGCTCATCGCCCAGCAGCCGCTCCCCGAGCGCTCGGCCAGCCGGCTGCTGTGCCTGGATGGTGCGGGGGGCCCACCGCGCGATGCGCTCATGCGTGAATTGCCTGAGCTGCTGGCGCCGGGGGATCTGCTGGTTTTCAACGACACGCGGGTGGTACCGGCGCGGCTGTACGGCACTAAACCGAGCGGCGGGCGCGTGCAGATGTTGCTCGAGAGGCCGCTGGATGCCGGCCGGGCTCTGGTGCAGCTGAGCTCGAGCAAAGGGTCCCGGCCCGGACAACGGTTTGCCACTGCGGGCGGCACGGTGCAGGTGTTGCGGTCCCACGGCTCAATGTGGGAAGTGCAGTTGCCGGCACCGGCGCTGGAATTCTTCGAGCGGCATGGGCTGGTGCCGTTGCCGCCGTACATTCGCCGGGAGGCCGAAGCCGTCGATCGCGACCGCTACCAGAGCCTGCTCGCGCGCGTGCCAGGCGCGGTGGCCGCACCGACCGCGAGCCTGCACTTTGATGAACCGCTCCTGCAGCGCCTCGAGCAGCGCGGTATCGGCCGCACCGTCGTGACCTTGCACGTCGGTGCCGGCACGTTCAGCCCCATCCGTGCCGAGGATCTTGATCAGCACAAGATGCACGCCGAATGGTTTGAAATCGGCGCGCCAGCCGTTGCCTGCATCAATGCGGCGCGCGCGGCCGGGCGACGCGTGATTGCCGTCGGCACCACCGTGGCGCGGGCGCTGGAGTCCGCCTCAGAAGGCGGGCGCCTGCAGGCCGGCGCCGCCGAAACGAGGCTTTTTATCCGCCCGGGTTACCGGTTTCGCGCGATCGACGGGTTGTTGACGAATTTTCACCTGCCGGGCTCGACGCTGCTGATGCTGGTGGCGGCCTTCGCCGGCCGCGAGGCGGTACTGGCGGCGTATGCGCACGCGGTGGCGGCGCGCTATCGTTTTTTCAGCTACGGCGACGCGGTGCTGCTGTGGCCGGCGCCCGGAGCCCGCGCATGAACCTGAAATTCGAAGTGCTGGCAACCGACGGCGCCGCCCGGCGCGGCTTGCTGCAATTGCCGCACGGCGCGGTGCAGACCCCGGCGTTCATGCCGGTCGGCACCTACGGCACGGTCAAAGGCATGGTGCCCGACGAGCTCACCGCACTCGGGGCGGAGATCGTGCTCGGCAACACCTTTCACCTGATGCTGCGGCCCGGCGCTGATGTCATTGCGCTGCATCGCGATGGCCTGCACGGGTTCATGGGGTGGGAGAGGCCGATCCTTACGGATTCCGGCGGCTTTCAGGTTTTCTCGCTGGCCGAGATGCGCACCATCACCGAGGAAGGGGTGCGGTTTCGCTCGCCGGTCGACGGCGATGAAGTCTTCATGGGACCGGAGCAGGCGATGGATGTGCAGCGCGCGCTGTGCTCGGACATCGCCATGGCCTTTGATGATTGCACCGGATTTCCGGCCGCGCTCGAGCAGGCGCGCGAGTCGATGGAGCGCTCCATGCGCTGGGCCGAGCGCAGCTTCGCTCATTATTACGCTGCCGCGGCGCCCGGGAATCTGTTCGGCATCGTGCAGGGCGGAATGCACGAGTCGCTGCGCCTGGCCTCGCTCGAGGCGCTGCTCAAGCGCGACTGGCCGGGCCTGGCCATCGGCGGGCTTGCGGTCGGTGAGCCCGAGGCGCAGCGCCTGCACATGCTCGAGTGCACAGTCCCACGGATGCCCGCTGACCGGCCGCGTTACCTGATGGGCGTCGGATATCCCCAGGACATCGTGGCCGCCGTGCTGCGCGGCGTCGACATGTTCGATTGCGTGATGCCGACGCGCCATGCCCGCAACGGCCACCTGTTTACCGCCGCGGGCATCCTCAATATCCGCAACGCCGTCTACGAGCGCGACACCGGCCCGATAGACCCCGAGTGCCGCTGCCACACCTGCGCGCGGTACTCTCGGGCGTACCTTCGGCACCTGGATCGCTGCCAGGAAATTCTTGGCGTGCGGCTCGCCACGTTGCATAACCTGCATTTTTACCTCGACCTGATGCGCCAGATACGCGCGGCGATCGAGCACGGTACGCTGGCGAGCCTGGCGGGCCGGATCGCCGCGATTCCGCGGCGCGCTGCGCCGCCTGTGGCATAATGCCGACCCTTTGCGGGCAGCCGGTGCGCAGGGGCACCTAAGTGCCCGCCGGCTAAGACAAAAGCACCCGAGGCGAAAACGATGAACGGATTGATCAGCAGCGCATACGCCCAGTCGGCGGGCGCATCGACCGGCGGCAGCAACATTCAGATGTTTTTTCTGATTGGTCTGGTTGTCATTTTTTATTTCATGCTGATCCGCCCGCAGCAAAAGCGGGCCAAAGAACATCAGGCGATGCTCGGCAAGCTCGCGACCGGTGATGAAGTGGTCACCAGCGGCGGCATCCTCGGGCGGATTACCGACGTTGGCGACACTTTCATAACGATGGAAGTGGCCGACGGCGTGCGCATCCGCGTGCAGAAGGGCCAGATCGGCCAGCTGGTTCCCAAGGGCACGGTCAAGGGTAACTGAGAGCGCACCATGCTCGAATTCGCACGCTGGAAATACGTGCTGGTCACGCTCGTCACGCTGCTCGCGCTGTTCATCGCATTGCCCAACTTCTTTGCCCAGGATCCGGCGCTGCAGATGTCGCGCAAGGATCATGTGCCGATTGGCGTAGAAGCGCGCGGCGCGATCGAGCAGCAGTTGCTGGCGCGGCAGGTGCAGATCAAGAGTGATTACCTGACCCAGGGCGGACTGGTGCTGCGCTTTAGCTCGGCGGCCGAGCAGCTCAAGGCCCGCGATGCGGTCAACGAATTGCTGGCCAACGATTACCGTTCGGCCATGTCCTACGCCTCCCGTGCCCCGGCCTGGCTGCGTGCGATCGGACTCAAGCCGATGAAGCTCGGCCTCGATCTGCGCGGCGGCCTGTACCTGCTGTATGAAGTGGACATCAACGGTGCCGTGACCCGGCTGCTGGAGAGCTACGAGCAGGGCTTTCGCCGTACTCTGAACCGCATCCACGTGAACTTCACCGATATCGAGACGCTGGCGGGCGGCACCAGCGCCATCCCCAATACGCTGCGGGTCAAGCTCCCGGCCGGCGCCGACACCAGCGCCGCGGTTTCGGCGCTGCGCAAGGACAACTCGGATCTGACCTTCAGCGTCGTGAACCTGCCCGACGGTACCGGTATCGACATGTCGCTCAGCACCTCGCAGATCAAGGCGCGTCAGGATTACTCGCTCGATCAGGACCGCATCACGCTCGATAAGCGGGTCAATGCACTCGGCGTGTCCGAATCGATCGTCCAGCGCCAGGGCGCCGATCGCCTGAACGTGCAACTGCCGGGAGTGACCAACTCGGCCGAGGTCAAGGATCTGCTGGGCAAGGTCGCGACCCTCGAATTTCGCATGGAAGACTCGCAAAACAGCGCGGTCGAAGCCGAATCGCTGGGCCGCGCCCCGCTTGGCTCCAAGCTCTATAAGTACGAGGGCATTCCGGTATTGCTCAAGCGCGAAGTCATCGCGACCGGCGATCAGCTGACCAATGCCACGACCACCGCGGGGCAGAACGGGCCGGCGGTTTCGCTGCGCCTGAACGGGCAGGCCGGCGATGCGATGTTTCGCAACACGAGCGCCAACGTTGGCAAGCGCATGGGCGTGGTGTACATCGAAAAAAGCAGCGTCACGACGCAGATCGACGGCAAGCCGGTGACCCGCGATGTCACCGAGGAGCGGGTCATTAATCTGGCCACGATCCAGGGCGTGTTCTCCAACAGCTTTGAGATCACGGGCCTCAAGGCCGGGGAGGCGACCGACCTCGCGCTGCTGCTCAAATCCGGGTCGCTGTCGGCACCGGTCAAGCTGGTCGGCGAACAGGTGATCGGCCCAAGTCTCGGTCAGGACAACATCGACAAGGGCGTGCGCGCGCTGATCATCGGCATGCTGGCCGTGTTTGTGTTCATGGCGCTTTACTACCATGCCTTCGGCATGGTCGCGAACGCGGTGCTGCTCGCGAATGTCGTGCTGCTGACGGCGCTGCTGTCGCTGCTCGGCTCGGTGCTGTCGCTGCCTGGCATTGCCGGCATCATCCTGACCGTCGGCATCGCGGTCGATGCCAACGTGCTGATTTACGAGCGCATAAGAGAGGAGCTCAGGCACGGCATTACGCCGCAGGCGGCGATCCGCGCCGGGTTCGAGAAGGCATTTTCGGCGATCCTTGATTCGAACGTCACGGCTTTCATTGCCGGCTTTGTGCTTTATGTCATTGGCAGCGGGCCGATCAAAAGCTTTGCCATTGTGCTGATGCTCGGGATCCTCACCTCGATGTTCACCTCGCTGGTGGGCAGCCGGGCGCTCATCACGCTGCTGTACGGCGGCGCGCGGCGGATTGAAAAACTGTCGATAGGCTGAAGGAGCGAACCGTCGTGGAATTTTTCCGCAAGAGCACCAACTTCCCGTTCATGTCCACCCGCAAGGTGTGGTACGGGCTGTCCATTGCGCTGATGGCGGTCTCCTTTGGTTCGTTCATGATGCGCGGGCTGAATCTGGCGATCGATTTCAAAGGCGGGGTGCGGATCGAGGCGGCGTTCCCGACCGCGGCCAATCGCGATGCCGTGCAGCGCGGCCTGGCCGGCGCCGGCTTTGCCGAGGCGACGGTGCAGAACTTCGGCTCGGCCAGCGATGTGACCATCCGTCTGCCGCCGCAGTCCAACCAGGACGGCGCCGCGATCCGCGCGCAAGTCGACGCGGTGCTCAAGAGCATCGATCCGCGCGCCGAGGTACGGAGCCTTGAGGTGGTCGGCCCGCAGGTGGGGAGCGAACTGCGGACCTCGGCCATCGAAGCCATCAGCGCCGCGTTGCTGCTGATATTCGGCTATATCGCCCTGCGCTTTCATACCTGGCGGCTGTCGCTCGGCGCGATCCTCGCGGTACTGCACGATCCGATTCTGGTGCTCGGCGTGTTCTCGATCACGCAGACCTCGTTTGATCTGACGGTGGTCGGAGCGATCCTCGCGGTCATCGGCTATTCGCTCAACGACACGGTGGTGGTCTTTGACCGGATTCGCGAGCGCTTTGAGCTGGCGCGGCGCCTGCCGCCCGTCGAGGTGCTGGATCAGTCCATCAACCAGACCCTGTCGCGAACCATCATGACCAAGGTCGTGACGCTGATTGTCGTGGTCGCTTTGTACGTGCTCGGCGGACCGGCGCTGCGCGGCTTCTCCGAGGCGCTGATCATCGGCATCGTGGCCGGTACTTATTCATCGATCTACATTTCGAGCGCCATCGCGCTGGACTTTGGCCTCAAATCCGAACATCTGCTGCCGACCACCGAGAGGCGTCCGGTCGACGAGATGCCCTGATCACCGTTAGTCAGCCGCGCCCGGTCGCGCAAGGTCCCGCCGATGCATTTTGATCCCGACGTCGCCACCCGGGCTTACCTCGCCACCCTGTCGGCGGCGGCCCATACCCGCTCCGATGCCTACTTCGAGGGCGGCTACTGGCTCATTCTTTGGGATTTCCTGCTCGGCCTCGCCGTGGCCGGCGTGCTGCTCGGGACCGGCCTGTCGCGGCGGATGCGCCTGTGGGCCGAGCGCGTGACGCGCTTCACTTGGCTGCAGACCGCGGTTTATGCCGCGCAGTATCTGGTCATCAGCACGGTCTTGCTGCTGCCCTGGTCGGCCTACGAGGAGTATTTCCGCGAGCACCAGTACGGCATGTCGAATCAGACCCTGCCGCTGTGGTTATCCGACACCGCCAAGGGCCTGGTGGTAACCCTGGTCTTCGGCATCGTGGCGATCACGGTGATTTATGCGGTGATCCGGCGGGCGCCCAAAACCTGGTGGCTCTGGGGATCTTTGGTGGCCGTGGCAATCGTGGCAGTGCTGATTGCCGTCGCGCCCACTTACGTGGAGCCCGTGTTCAACAAGTTCTATCCGCTCCCCGAAAGCCCGCTCAAGGCGCAGATACTGTCGCTCGCGCGGGCCAACGGCATTCCGGTCACCCAGGTCTATGAGTTTGACGCCTCGCGGCAGACCACCAAGATGAGCGCGCACGTGAGCGGCATGTTTGGCACCGCACAGATAAGCCTGAACGACAACCTGATGAACCGCGCCTCGCCGGAAGAGGTCAAGGCGGTGCTCGGCCACGAGATGGGCCATTACGTGCTCAATCACGATACCAAATTGCTCTTGTCATTTGGCCTCGTGATCGTGATTGGTTTTGCCTGGCTGCCCTGGGCCTACGAGCGGATTGCGCGGCGCTACGGAGGCCGCTTCGGCATCGGCGATGTACGCGATGTGGCGGGCCTGCCGCTGCTCGCCGCGCTGTTTTCCTGTTATATGTTTGTGCTGACGCCCGTCAATAACACGATCACCAGGACCGCGGAAACCGAGGCCGACGCCTTCGGCCTGAACGCTGCGCGCCAGCCCGATGGCTTTGCGCAGGCCGCGATACACCTGTCCGAGTACCGCAAGATGCAGCCGGGCAAGTGGGAGGAAATTATATTCTTCGACCACCCGAGCGGCTGGCACCGCATCCACCGCGCCATGGTGTGGAAGGCCGAGAACATCGACACTGCAGACATCGCCCAGTACGACGCCGATCATCACCCGCCCGGCGCTCCCTAGCGCCTCTTACCACGGCTACCGCAGAATTCAGGCGCGCTGCTGAGCCCGGTTGAAGGCGCGCAACAAGTCAGCAATTTTGCCGACACCCGATGAGTTCGCGGCTTTCAGCACCGCCCTTGCCGGCGGATGCGCTCCTTAACAATTTGGGCTACGATCGGCCCGGACGCAAAACGCCGATTTCCGGACGGGCTCACTAGAATGGCGAAGACTCGAGTTTTGGCGCGCATCTTTCAGCGCAAATCGGTCGCGCAGATACAAGCAGAGCACAAGCACAGTGAGCTAAAGCGCTCCCTGGGCGCGCTTAATCTGGTGCTTCTGGGCATCGGCTGCATCATCGGGACCGGTATCTTCGTTCTCACGGGTCGGGCCGCGGCGCAGTTCGCCGGCCCGGCGATCATGCTCTCCTTCGTGATCACTGGAGTGCTGTGCGCTTTCGTGGCGCTCTGCTACGCCGAGCTTGCGTCCGCCCTGCCGGTGTCCGGCTCCGCCTATTCCTACACCTATGCTTCGATGGGAGAGGGCGTGGCCTGGGTCATGGGCTTGCTGCTGCTGTTGGAGTATGGCCTCGCAGCCTCAACGGTCGCGGTTGGCTGGTCCGGATATTTCACCAGTCTCCTCGCCGATTTGCATCTGACGATCGCGCCGGTGTTGACGGCGGCACCTGGCGTGCCGGTAAAAGATGCTTCCGGTGCGGTAATGGCCACCGGGGTCATGAACCTTCCCGCGATCGTGGTTATCGGTCTCGTGACCTTGCTGCTGGTGCGTGGGGTCACGGAGTCGGCGACGGCAAATAACATCATCGTTGGCATCAAGCTGGTGGTCGTCATCGCGTTCATTGCCATCGGCTCACATTACGTGCACCCGGCAAACTGGTCACCGTTCGTGCCGGCGGAGATTCCCGCTCGGCCGCCGGGCACCAATATGGACATTTGGCACGAACTGGGTCGGGCACTGGTCGCCGTGGTCACCGGAGACAACTCCTTCAGGTACGGTCTGGGCGGGGTCATACACGGCGCAGCAGTCATATTTTTCGCCTATCTCGGTTTCGAGGCCGTATCCACCGCCGGCGCCGAATCCCGCAACCCGGGCAAGGACATGCCGATTGGCATCCTGGGTTCCCTCGTCATCTGCACGCTGCTTTACATCGCGACGTCCGCAGTGCTGGTCGGCATCGTGCCGTACGCCTCGCTCGATAACGCCGCGCCACTCGCGGTAGCGGCGAACCGGATGGGACTGCCATGGTTCGCGCTACTGGTGAAGATCGGGGCTATCGCGGGCCTCTCGAGCGTGATGCTGGTGCTGCTCTACGGCCAGACCCGAATCTTCTACACCATGAGTCGCGACGGCCTGCTGCCGAAGTCGCTGGCGGTTGTCCACAAGAGATTTAAGACGCCCTGGATAAACACCATCATCGTCGGCATAGCTGCTATGGGTGCGGCGGGTTTTCTGTCGCTCGGCGCCCTAGCGGACCTCACGAATGTCGGTTCACTGACGGCGTTTGCCCTGGTCTGCGTGACGGTGATCTATCTGCGCACGACTAATCCTGAGCTGGTGCGGCTATTCAGGACGCCGTTCTATCCGCTGACGCCGATCCTTGGCGCGCTCATGTGCCTTATTCTCCTGATGAGCCTGATGTCGACGCCGGCGACGCGAAACTTCTTCCTGATCTATCTCGCGGTCGGGATAGCTGTGTATTTCGCCTACGGAATCCGCAGCTCCAACCTGGGGCGCGGCATTGTCGTCACAGGTCACGAGGCCAGCCCATTGGAGTTGCCACACCAGGGCGACTGATTCCTTAGGACCGCGAGCGCGCCGAACTTAGGCAGACTTTACCCTGCGGGCGCCCGGCGGCACATGCAAAGCAATGGCTTCCAGCAATTCCTCGTACACCCGCGGGCAGCCCGCCACCAGATCGCCGCCCTGCGTGTACTCCTCGCCGGTCAGCGTGCCGACGCGGCCGCCGGCCTCCACAATCATCAGCGTGCCGGCGGCGGTGTCCCAAGGCTTAAGGCCCATCTCCCAGAATCCGTCCACGCGCCCGGCTGCTACATAGGCCAGATCGAGCGCTGCCGCGCCCGGGCGGCGGATACCGGCGGCGCGGCTCATGATGTTTTTTAACATAGCGAGGTACGCATCGGCGTACTCCACATTTTCCCTGAACGGGAATCCGGTGGCGATCAGCGCGCCATCGAGGGTGCGCTGGCGCGTGACCCGGATACGGCGATTCTCCAGGTGCGCGCCGGCGCCGCGCGTGGCGGTGAACAGCTCCTGGCGCATCGGATCGTAGATCGTGGCCACTTCGAGCCGGCCGCGCACCTGCGCGGCGATCGACACGGCGAATACCGGAAAACCGTGCAGAAAGTTGGTGGTGCCATCCAGCGGATCGATGATCCACACCGTCTCGTTGTCGCCCGAGGCGCCGCTTTCCTCGGCGAGAATGGCGTGCTCGGGGTAGTGGCGGCGGATGATGGCGATGATCTCCCGCTCGGCCGCGATATCGACTTCGGAGACGAAATCGTTGCGGCCCTTGGCCGACACATCAAGGCTTTCGAGCCGCGGGATACTGCGGGCAATGACCTCGCCGGCGCGCCGCGCGGCGCGGACCGCAATCGTGAGCAATGGATGCATGACAAACAGCTTCCGGCACCAGGCCTTGCACTAGAATATCAGGTTAGGAACTTAACCTGTGCCAACCAGCGACATACCTGAGCCGCGGGCCGGCGCCACCGCCCCGGCAGCTCCCGGGCCGGACTTGGCCGGCGCCATCCGGATCGTGCTCATCGATCCTTCGCATCCCGGCAACATCGGCGCGGCGGCACGGGCGATGAAGAATATGGACCTGCGCCGGCTGGTGCTGGTCAACCCGCGCATCTTTCCGCACCCCGATGCCACCGTCCGCGCTTCCGGGGCCGATGACATTCTGGCGCAGGCAAGCGTGGTCGCATCGGTGGCCGAGGCGATCGCCGACTGCACCCTGGTACTGGCGACAACGTCGCGGGACCGCGATCATTTTTACCGCGTGCTCGATGCGCGCGAGGCCGCAGCGCGCGCGGTCGCGGTGGCGCAAACGGCATCGCCCGTGGCGGTACTGTTCGGCGCGGAGCGCACCGGCCTGACCAATGAGGCGCTCGACTCGGCGCACGCGCTGCTGCGCATCCCGACCATCGGCGCCTACGCCTCGCTGAATCTGGCCATGGCGGTGCAGATTGTGGCCTATGAGATCGCCCGGGCGCGCGGCGCTGCGGTGGCAGAGCCGCCGCGCGAGCAGCCGCTGGCGACAGCCGCGCAGCTCGGCCAGCTGTATGAGCATCTGGCCGCGGTCATGGAACAGGTCGATTTTCGCGACCGCACGCAGCACGGGACCAGCCTGATGAACCGCATCCGCCGATTTCTGCAGCGCGCAGAACTCGATGCCAATGAGGTCAATATTCTGCGCGGCATCCTGACCGCCGTGCAGCAGCAGCGACGCCGGGCCGGACAGGATAAGGCGCGGCCGCAAACCCGATGAACGCCCCGCAGCGGCCCATTTACCTCGACTACGCCGCCACGACCCCCATCGAGCCACGGGTCGCGGCCCGCATGGCGCAGTTCCAGAGCATCGATGGTTGCTTTGGCAATCCGGCCTCGGTGCATTACTTCGGGCGCGAGGCGCGCGCGGCGGTCGAGGCAGCGCGCGCCGTCGTCGCGCGGCTGATTGGCGCGGCCCCGGCCGATGTCGTTTTCACTTCCGGCGCCACCGAGGCCGATAACCTTGCCATCCTCGGGGTGGTGCGCGGGCGACGGTCGGGCCATGTGGTGACGAGCCGCACCGAGCACAAGGCGGTGCTTGATCCGTGCCGGCAGCTCGAGCGGGAAGGCTTTGCCGTCACCTACCTGACGCCCGATGCTGACGGCCTGATTCATCCGTCGCAGGTCGCGAGCGCGTTGCGGGCGGATACGGTGCTGGTTTCGATCATGCACGCCAACAACGAGACCGGCGTGCTTCAGGATGTTGGCGCGATCGGTGCGCTGTGCCGGGCGCACGGCGCGGCTTTCCATGTCGATGCGGCGCAAAGCGTCGGGCGCGTGCCGGTGGACGTTGCGGCGCTGAACATCGATCTGCTCGCCTTCACCGCGCACAAGCTGTACGGACCCAAAGGGATCGGCGCGCTGTACGTTCACCGCCGGTGCCGGGCCACGATGGTGCCGCTGCAGTTTGGTGGCGGCCAGGAGCGCGCGCTGCGCTCCGGCACGTTGCCGGCGCAGCAGATTGCCGGCTTTGCGCGCGCCTGCGAGCTGGCGCTGGAGGAGGGCACCGCCGAGGCGCAGCGGCTTGCCATCCTGCGCGATCAGCTCTGGCAGGGCCTTAAGGACCTGCCGGGGGTGCTGCTCAACGGCCATCCGCTGCGGCGCGTCAGCGGCATCCTGAACGTGGCGTTCCAGGGAGTGGAGGGCGAAAGTCTGCTGCTCGGCTTGCCGGAGCTGGCCGTGGCCACCGGCTCGGCCTGCAACTCGGATTCGGATGAGCCCTCCTACGTGCTGCGGGCGCTCGGCCGCGACACCGCCACCGCGCAAAGCTCGCTGCGCTTCAGCCTCGGGCGCTACACCACCGCCGAGCAGATCGAGCGGACTGTTGCGGCTGTGCGTCGCGAAGTTAAGCGGCTGCGGGCGATCAGTCCGTGAGCGACCCTGCGGATGCCGCCGGCACCGCGGCGGGGAAGGCGCCCGCTGCGCCGCTCCCGGCGCCGGTGCAGCAGCGATTTGAGCGCCTCGCGCATGCCGGCGCGTTTGCGGCCGACACCGCAGGTGTGATCGAAGGCCGGGCCGGGAGCCCGGACCTTGGCACGCAGGTGTGGTTTCAGTGGCGGGTGGCAGGCGGGGCCGTTGCCGAGGCCCGGTTTAGGGCTTTTGGCTGCCCTTATACGCTCGCGGTGTGCGATTTGATCGCCTCCGGGCTCAAGGGCGGGCGGCCGCCACAGCCCTGGCAGGGCGATCCGCACAGCTGGGCGGCCGCGCTGAGCGTGCCGGCCGAGCGCCTGGGCCGGTTGCTGGTCGTCGAAGATGCGCTGCGCGATGCTTATCGGCGCTGGCCGGCCCCGCTGGGGTAAAATGAACGCTTCAGACCGGCGCGGTCCAATGGAGTGTCCATGGCGATCTCTTTGACAGAATCGGCGGCAAATCGGGTTCGCGCTCAGCTGCTGAGCCGCGGCCACGGCATCGGCCTGCGCCTCGGCGTCAAGAAAACCGGCTGCTCCGGTTTCAGCTATGTCGTGAACTATGCCGATGAGGCGGGCCCGGCCGATGCCGTGTTCGAGCAGCACGGCGTCAGCATTGTCGTCGACCGCGAGTCGCTCCCGATGCTGGATGGGACGCAGGTCGATTACGTGCGGCAGGGGCTCAACGAGCAGTTCCGGTTCCAGAATCCCAATGTCAGCGCCGAATGCGGCTGCGGAGAGAGCTTCACGGTCTGAAATTCCTTAGGTTTCGGGCACTTCCATCGCGTTTATGATTGCCGCCCGTGGTGGCGAACAGGTACACTCCGCACCCTTTTCCGAACGCTGAGGTAGGCCTGATGTCGCTCGAGCGCACCCTGTCCATTGTTAAGCCCGATGGCGTCGCCGCCAACCAGATCGGCGAGGTGCTGCGCCGCTTCGAGAGCCGCGGTCTGAAGATTGTGGCCGCACGCATGCTGCAGCTGTCGCGGGCCCAGGCCGAGGCGTTCTACGAAGTGCACAAGGCGCGGCCGTTTTATCCCGATCTGGTGCGCTACATGAGCTCCGGCCCGGTGCTGGCGCAGGTACTCGAAGGCGAGAACGCCATTGCCATGAACCGCGACATCATGGGCGCCACCGATCCAAAGAAAGCCGCTCCGGGCACTATCCGGGCCGATCTGGCCAAAAGCATCGAGACCAATGTCGTGCATGGGTCCGATGCGCCCGAAACGGCCGCGCGCGAGATCGCGTTTTTTTTCAGCGGCACGGAAATCTGTCCGCGAACTTAAAACCGTGCAGGCCAGCGAGCAAGCCGTCATGGCACACACTCCCGCGCCCGTCGAGCGCACCAATCTGCTCGGGCTGACACCGGAGCAGCTTGTGGGCTTTTGTGCCGAGCTCGGCGCGCAGCCGTTCCGCGCGCGCCAGCTGATGAACTGGCTGTACAAGCGTGGCTGCAGCGACTTTGAGCAGATGACGGATCTGGCCAGGGATTTCCGCGCCCAGCTCACCGAGCGCGCCGAAATACGCTTGCCGCAGATCATTACCGCGCAGCGCTCGGCGGATGGCTGCTGCAAATGGCTGCTGCGGGCCGACGCCTCGCAGGCCTACGAGATGGTGTACATCCCCGAGGCCGATCGCGGCACGCTGTGCATCTCCTCGCAGGTCGGCTGCGCGCTCGATTGCTCCTTCTGTGCCACGGCACAGCAGGGCTTTAACCGTAACCTCACCACGGCGGAAATCGTCGGCCAGGTGTGGCTCGCCAACCGTGAGCTCGGCTTTCATCCGGCCGGTGAGCGCATCGTCACCAACGTGGTGCTGATGGGCATGGGCGAGCCGCTGGCGAACTTCCGCAACGTTGTGCCGGCCATGCGCATCATGCTCGATGACCTGGGCTTTGACCTGTCGCGCCGGCGGGTGACGCTGTCGACCTCGGGCCTGGTGCCCCAGATCTACAAGCTTGCCGAAGTCATCAACGTGGCGCTCGCCGTATCGCTCCATGCGCCGGACGATGCCCTGCGCAACGAGCTGGTGCCGATCAACCGCCGGCACCCGATCAGCGAGCTGCTCGAAGCGTGCTGGCATTACATCGATGAGCAGAACGGGCGCAGCGTGACCTTCGAATACGTGATGCTCGATGGCATCAACGACTCGCCGGCCCAGGCGCGCGCGGTCGCCAGGCTCCTGGCCGGGCACCCGGCCAAGGTGAACCTGATTCCCTTCAATCCGTTCCCCGGGACCCGTTATCAGCGCTCGCCCGATGCCGTCATCGGCCGGTTCCGCGACGAACTGCTGCGCGGCGGCGTGATGACCACGGTGCGGCGAACGCGCGGCGAGGACATCGATGCGGCCTGCGGGCAGCTGGTCGGCAGCGTTAAGGATAGGGTGATCGTGCGTCTCGGTGGCAAAATGCGTTCGGCAATGCAGGTGCATCCATGAAAGCGGACATTCGATTACTGGCGGCGCTGCCGGCACTTTGGGTCGCCGCCTGCGTCCACACCTCGACCGGGAGCGGGGCGGAGACGCCCGGCCAGGTCAATGCGGTCAGTGCGGCCGGCTACAATCTGCAGCTCGGCTATGCCTACATGGAACAGGGCAATCTGAGCCAGGCTCAGATCAAGCTCGACAAGGCGCAAAAGGAGAACCCCGCCGACGCGCACATCCGCAGCGCCCAGGGCGTGCTCGCGGAGCGGCTCGGCAACGACAAGCTGGCCGAAAGCGAATACAAGACTGCCATTGCGATGGCACCGAAAGATCCGGAAGTCGTCAATGCCTACGCGGTCTACCTGTGCCACAAGGGCCGCACGGACGCGGGTGTGAAGTATTTCGACGAAGCGGCGATCAATGGCCTGTACAGCACCCCGTGGGCGGCGCTGACCAACGCCGGCGTCTGTCTGCACCGGGCCGGCCGGGACGTGGAGGCCCAGCAGCGCTTTGAGCGGGCGCTCACGCTGCAGCCAAGCTACGGCGAAGCGGTGCTGGAATTGTCGAGCCTTAAGCTGGCGCAAAAGGATCCGGCCAGCGCCTACCGGTATGTCGAAGGGTTTTTGGCCACGCATGCCGCCACGCCGGAAATACTGTTCAACGGCTGGATGGCGGCCCGCGCGCTGAATGACGCGGCCAACGGCGAGCGCTACGCCAAACGCCTGCAGAGCGAATTTCCCGCCTCGGACCAGGCGCACCAGGTGGTGGCCATGGCGCCGGGCACGAGCTGAGCCATGGAGGAGGCCGGAGCGGGCAATTTGGCCGGTGTCGGCGCGCGCCTGCAGCAGGCGCGCGAGCGGTTGGGGTTCACGCGGTCCCAGGCGGCCGAGAAGCTGCACCTTGAGCCGCGCACGATCGAGGCGCTGGAGACCGAGAATTTCGCGGCGCTCGGCGCGTCGGTATACATCCGCGGGCATCTGCGCCGTTACGCGGACCTGCTGGGCGAGTCGGCGGCGCAGATCGATGCGCTTTATTGCCAGCGTCCGCACGCCACCAGCGCGCCGGACCTGTCGAACGTGCCGCGCCAGCTGCTCGGCGGCCACAGCGCGCGCGCGGCGAAGCTGGGCCCGTGGCCCGCGGGACTTGCCGCCGCGGCACTGGCGGTCGCTGTCCTGATCTGGTGGGCACTGCACTCCGCGCCGCGCAGCACGCCGGCGACCAGCACGGCCGTTACCGAAACCATCAAAATCGAGCCGAGCCCGGCGGCCGCGGATGCGGCGGCACCGGCAGCGGCGCCGGTCGCATCGGCCGCGCCGCCGGCTGCGAATGAGCACCCCGGTTTGCCGACGGCGGTGCCGGCACGCGAGAAAAATCAGCTGGCGGTGGCGACGCCGGCCACCGGCGCGGTCCCCGTGCAGCTGAGTCTGCGGTTCAACGGGCAAAGCTGGGCGGAGGTCTATGCCGCCGATGGTGCCAGGCTGTGGGCCGAGGTTGGCCAGCGCGGCTCCAGCCAGGACCTGCAGGGTCTGGCGCCGCTGCACGTGGTGCTCGGCGATCCGGCCGCCGTGACGCTTAATCTCAACGGCCGCAGCGTCTCGGTACCGTGGCGCCTCAGGCACACCGCGAATGTCAGTTTCACGGTGGATGCCAGCGGGCACGTATCGGGCCCCTGAATAAACGCACGCTTCGGGCATCGTAACCGGCGTGGCGCCCGGTGCGGCGGTGGGCGGCTGCGACGCATAAACGATCAGAATCAATGACTGAGTGGCAAGTGGGGATGAACGAGTGAAGCCGATTCAGCCGGTGCGCGGCATGAACGACGTACTGCCCGAGCAGCTGGCACCCTGGCTGCACCTGGAGGGCGTGCTGCGCGGACTGCTGTCCTTGTACGGCTACGAGGAGCTGCGGCTGCCGCTGGTCGAGCACACCGAGCTGTTTAAGCGCTCCATTGGCGAGCAGACCGATATTGTGGAAAAGGAGATGTACAGCTTTACCGATACCGGCGGCGAGCATCTGACCTTGCGGCCCGAGGGCACCGCCGGAGTGGTGCGGGCGGTGATTTCCAACGGCCTGCTGCGCGGCGCACGGCTCAAGCTGTGGTGCGCCGGGCCGATGTTCCGGCACGAGCGGCCCCAGAAGGGACGGTACCGGCAGTTCCACCAGTTCAGCGTCGAAGCCATCGGCTTTCCGGGGCCGGATGTGGATGCCGAACTGATTGGCCTGACGGCGCGGCTGTGGCGTGCGCTCGGGATCAAACGCGTGCGGCTGCAGATCAATTCCCTGGGCAGCGCGGCGTCGCGGCAGCTGTACCGGCAACGCCTGGTAGCTTATTTTTCCCAGCACGAGGCGGCGCTCGATGAGGACAGCCGCCGCCGCCTCGGTGGCAATCCGCTGCGTATCCTCGACAGCAAAAATCCGTCGATGCAGGCCGTGATTGCCGCGGCGCCACTGCTCACCGACCATCTTGATGAGCCATCGCGGGCACACTTTGAGTCGCTGTGCGCGACGCTCGATGCGATGGGGATTTCCTACGCCATTAATCCGCGTCTGGTGCGTGGTCTGGATTACTATGGCGGCACGGTCTTCGAGTGGGTGACGGATGCGCTCGGCGCGCAGGATGCGGTGTGTTCGGGCGGCCGATACGATGCGCTGGTCGAGCTGCTCGGCGGTGAGGCAACGCCAGGCGTTGGCTTTGCGCTGGGGGTCGAACGGGTGGCGGAGCTGGTGGCGCAGGTCGGGAGCGCTCCAGCGCCCGCGCCGGCGGACATTTACCTGATCGTGAGCGGCGCGGCGGCCGAACGTGCCGCGCTGTGCCTGGCTGAACAACTTCGCGATGCGCTGCCGGGGCGCTCGGTGATCGTCAATTTGGGTGGTGGCAGCATCAAAACCCAGTTCCGGCGGGCTGACCGCAGCGGTGCGCGGCTCGCGCTGGTGCTGGGGGATGCAGAAGTGCAACGCGGCGTGGCCGGGGTGAAACCTTTACGCGACCAGAGCGGTCAGAGTGACTGCCCACTGGTCGAGCTGCCGGCGCGGATCGCGGCGATGATGCAGGAGGAAGCGTGGACGAGACCTTAAGCGAGCGGGAACAATGGGAGCTGGTCGTCGGCTGGGTGCGCCAGAACGGACCGTGGATGGTGCTTGGCATCCTGCTGGCCAGTGGCGGGGTCTATGGCTGGCACGCCTACCAGGCCCATCTTGAAAAGGTGCGGCTCGAGGCGGGCGGCCGTTTCCAGCAGCTGATCAGCGCCTTTGCCAAACCCGATGCGCCGACTGTGATCAAGCTGGCCGACGCGCTGGCGCACGATTTTCCCGGCACCGGCTACGCCGAACAGGGCGAACTGCTGGCGGCGCGGATGCAATTTGAGAAGGGCGATACCAGCGCGGCAGCCGACCGGCTGACCGCCGTCATGAATGCCACGACCGACAAGGAACTGAAATTGCTGATCCGGCTGCGCCTGGCGCGGCTGCAGCTCGATGACGGCAAGCCGGATCTGGCGCTGAGCACACTGGGCGGCGCGGAGCCGGGTGCCTTCGCGCCGCGCTTTGCCGAAGTGCGCGGCGATGCGCTGTACGCCAAAGGCGACAAGGAAGGGGCGCTTAAGGCTTACCGCGAAGCGAAGGACAGCGGTTCCACGGCAGTCGACGCTGGATTGCTGACCCTCAAGATCAATGAACTGACCCGTTCGTGAGCTCATATCGCATGCTTAAATCTGTAGCGCGGCTGTTGGTGCCGGTGTGCCTGCTGGCTTTGGCCGTCGGCTGTGCGCACACATCTAAGAAAGACAAGGACAAGGACAACGACAAGCCAGCCGTCCTCAAGCCGATCAAGCAGACGGTGGCCGTGCAGCGGGTCTGGCACGTGTCGCTGCGTGGCCAGCTGCCGAAGCTGCGGCTCGGGCTGGCGCCGGTGGTCGAGGCCGATCGCGTGTATCTGGCGAGCGCCAAAGGCGTGGTGCGGGCCTACGCGCTGGCCAACGGCAAGGAATTGTGGAGCCGTAAGCTGAAAGCCCAGCTCGGTGGCGGCCCCGGCGCCAACGCCAAGATGGTGGTGGTCGGCGGCACCGGCGGCGAGCTGATCGCGCTGTCCGCAGCCGACGGTGCGGTGCTCTGGCGCGTCAGGTTAGGTGGCGAGATTCTCGCGGCGCCTACGGTAACTGACGACGTGATCATCGCCCGCACCGTTGACGGAGTTATGCACGCGCTTGAGCCCGGCGACGGCCGCGTCCGCTGGGTGGCCGATCAGCAGCCGCCCAAGCTGTCGCTGCGCGGCCAGTCGGCGGCGGTCATTGCCGGCGATACGGTCTACGCCGGCTTTGACAATGGCAGGCTGATGGCGGTGCTGCTCAGCAACGGCACGACGGTGTGGGAGGTGGCCGTTGCGCAGGCCCGCGGCAGTACCGAACTGCAGCGACTGGTCGACATCGATGCCCCGGTGATCATCGATGGCGATGAGCTCTACGCGGCCAGTTACCAGGGCAAGCTCGAGCGCTTAAGCCGGGATAACGGGCAACTGTCCTGGTCCCGCGAACTGTCCAGCTACCGCGGGCTGGCTCTCGATGCGACGACGGTTTATCTGTCGACCGCCGAGGGGGAAGTGGTCGCGCTCGACCGGGTCACGGGCGTGGAGCGCTGGCGGCAGAGTGCGTTGTTGCGCCGGCAGCTCAGCGGCCCGGTGCTGGATCACGGTCGCATCGTCGTGGGCGACTACCAGGGCGTCCTGCACTGGCTGAACCCGGCCGACGGTAGTTTCGCAGCGCGCTATAAGATCGGCCATAAGTTGTTCGGTCGGGCGGACCGCATCGATGCAACACCGGTCGAGGCGGGCGGTATGTTGCTGGCTTTTACCGACCGAGGCGAGCTCGCCGCCTTTCGAACGGCTGGCCTCTGACCGCGGTGAATCATGCTGCCGGTCGTCGCCATCCTAGGCCGTCCCAACGTCGGCAAGTCAACGCTGTTTAATGTTCTGACCCGCAGCCGGGCAGCCATTGTCGCGGACGTGCCGGGCGTCACCCGCGACCGGCAGTACGGCTACTCCAAGATCGGTGCCGTGCCTTGCGTGCTGATCGATACCGGCGGGCTGATCGAGCAACCGACCGGCGTGGAGGCGCAAATGCGCATCCAAACCGAAAAGGCGGTCGCCGAGGCCGATTACCTGCTGCTGCTCACCGACGCACGCGCCGGCGTCACCCCACAGGACTACTTTGTCGCCGGCGAACTGCGGCGCAGCGGCAAGCGCGTCACGCTGGCGGTCAATAAGGCCGAAGGCCTCGATGCCGAAGCGGTCGCGGCGGACTTTTATGAGCTCGGTTGCGGCACGCCAATGACCATTTCAGCCAGTCACGGCCAGGGTTGTCGTGAGCTGATCGACACCGTGCTCGATGGCATCGATCCGGGCGTGGCACCGGCCGATGATTTGAGCGCCATTCGTGTGGCCATCATAGGCAAGCCTAACGTCGGCAAAAGTACGCTGGTCAACCGGCTGCTCGGCGAAGAGCGTGTCATCGCGAGCGCCGAGCCCGGCACGACCCGCGATTCGATCATGGTGCCGTTTACCCGGGACGGGCGCGATTTCGTGCTGGTCGACACCGCCGGCATACGCCGGCGCGGCCGCGTCGATGATGCGGTCGAGCGCGTCAGCGTCGCCCGCACGCTGCAGGCCGTGGCCGAAGCGCATGTCGTCGTCATGGTGCTCGATGCGCACGAGGGCATCGGCGAGCAGGATGCGAGTGTGCTGGGGGAGGCCCTGAACCGGGGGCGCGTGCTGCTGATTGCGATCAATAAGTGGGACGGCATCGCGACCGAGCAGCGCGATGAGGTGCGCCGCCAGCTGTCGTTGAAGCTCGATTTCGTGCCGTTCGCGCCGCTGCATTTTATTTCGGCCCGCCATGGCACTGGCGTCGGGGAGCTGGCGCGCGACATGGTCCGCGGTTTCGATGCGGCGATGCGGGCGATGCCGACGCCGGCCCTGACCAAAGTCCTGGAAAAGGCGCTGCAGGCGCACCAGCCGCCGCTGGTGCGCGGCCGGCGCATCAAGCTGCGCTACGCGCATCAGGGCGGCCGCAATCCGCCGCGGATCATCATCCACGGCAATCAGACCGTCGCCGTGCCGGAATCCTACCGACGCTACCTTGCCAATGTGTACCGCGAAGCGTTCGACCTGTTTGCGACTCCGGTGGCCGTGGATTTTCGGACCGACGCCAATCCCTTCGATCGGCTCAGGGCGAAGCGGCGGCCACGGGCGGCAGGAACAATGCCGGGTCGACGAAAGCGCGATTGAGCGCCACGCCGAAGTGCAAGTGCGATCCGGTCACCCGCCCAGTCGCCCCCACCTTGCCGATGGCCTGCCCCCGCGCCACGTGGTCACCGACGGCGACATCGATGGCCGACAGATGGCAGTACATCGTGATCAGTCCCAGGCCATGGTCGATCAGCACGGTGTTGCCGTTGAAGAAATAATCTCCCGTATCGATGACGCGGCCGGCGGCCGCAGCGTGCACCGGCAATCCGACCGGCGCGGCGATATCCATGCCCGAATGCGGCGCGCGCCCTTCGTTGTTGAAAAAACGGCGCGAGCCGAAGGAACTGGAACGCACGCCCTCGATCGGCGCGGCCAATTGCAGCGAGTCGGGGGCCTGGAATGAGAAAGTCGCCAGCGCCTCGTGCAATTGCAATTTCTCACGGTCGTAGCGCGCCAGATCTTTGGCCGACAAATCCACCTGACCGGGCGCGACAGTGAGATGCTGCTCGTTGTATTGCTTCGATCCGATCGTAAAGGGGCGTTCAGCGACGCCGGTGGGAAGCTCAACCTGCGCGGCATGCTTGCCAACGCTCGTATCCAGTCCGATACCCAGTACGGCAACCCACCCGGCCGGCTGGCGCAGCACCATGACCGGATTGCCTTCGTAGCGAACCTTCGGTGCCGTATCGCCGCCGCCCTGAATGTTCAGCAGTACGACGCCACCCGGCACGGCGCTCATCTGCGGCAACGGCACGTCGGCGCGGGCAACATGGGCTGCGGCCAGCAGGACCGCTAGCGGCAAAGCCCGCAGAAATTGTTTGAATCGGACGGGCATCTTACGAGCGCCTTGCCAGCACGCTGGCGTGTATTGTCCCAACGGCCAGTCGGGCATCGAACTCATCGCCGGCGGCCAGCATATCGGCGCGGTTGATGAGCGCGCCATCGCGGGCGCGCGTCAGGACCGCAAAGCCGCGCGCCAGAGTTGCCAGCGGGCTGACTGTCTGCAGCGCGCGTGCGGCCAGTTCCAGCCGTGCCTGCGCCCGGCCGAGCGCGACCTGCGCGGCGCCACGGAGACGCCCGAGCGCGGTGGCAGCCCGCAGTGCGAACTCGCGCAGCGCCGCGGCCGGTGAGCGACTGCCAAGGCGTGTGCGCAGGGCCTGCACGCGGGTTGCTGCCCGCTCGAGGCGAAGCGCCATCGCGCGATTGAGGCGTTGCTCCAGTTCGTCAAGCCGCTGGCTGTGCTGCACCAGCCGGGCCCCGGGGTGGGACTGGGCCAGCCGGCCTGCGAGTACTGCGAGCCGTGTTCGCTCATCCTGCAGCTGGCGACGCGCCGCGGCGGCGAGGCGCACCTGCAGCTGGGCGAACCGCAGCAGCCAGACCTGCCGGTCAGGCACCACCAGCTGCGCCGCAGCCGTGGGGGTTGGCGCGCGCACGTCAGCAACAAAGTCGGCGATGGTGAAATCGACCTCGTGGCCGATGCCGGTGACCAGTGGAATCGGGCAGCGAGCGATGGCGCGGGCCACGCGTTCATCGTTGAAGGCCCACAGATCCTCGAGCGAGCCGCCGCCGCGGGCCAGGATCAGCACATCGCACTCGTGGCGGGCGCCGGCCAGATCGAGCGCCGCCACGATGGCCGGCGCCGCCGCGGCGCCCTGCACGGGCACCGGATAGATCAGCACCGAGCTTGCGGGAAAGCGCCTGGCGAGCGTGTGCAAAATATCGCGGATGGCAGCGCCCGTTGGCGAGGTGATCACGCCAATACGCGCGGGCACCGCCGGCAGAGACTTCTTGCGCTCGGGTGCGAACAGGCCTTCTGCGGCCAGACGACTCTGCAGTTCGGTAAAGGCGCGCTGCAATGCGCCGATTCCGGCTTCCTCCAGATACTCGACCAGCAGCTGAAAATCGCCGCGCGCTTCATACAGGCTGACACGGCCGCGGGCCAGCACCAGCTGGCCTTCGCGCGGGCTGAAGGCTGCCAGAACATTGCGCTGCCGGAACATCGCGCAGCGCAGCTGCGCGTCCCGATCTTTGAGCGTGAAGTACCAGTGGCCGGATGACGGCCGGGAAAAATTGGAGATTTCCCCTTCCACCCAGACGGCGCCAAGGCCGGATTCGAGCAGGAGCTTGGCCTCGCGGTTCAGCCTCGAGATGCTGTAGATGTCAGCGGCCGCGGCCGGGCCCGGGCCCGGGCGGGCGGGCGGGGGACTTTTGGTGCGCGGCTCGCTCATAAGCGCGGCCATATTAAACCCGGCGGCGCCGGCCGGCTCGGCTCTGTCACCGGCGCCCCGTGCCAGGACGGCCGCGAAAGAGGTTTACCGTGCGCGGCGCTGTGCGTACAATGGCGCGCTTCTTTTTGGGACCCAAGCCCCATGCGAATTCTCGAAGAAGCACTCACTTTTGACGACGTCCTGCTGGTTCCGGCCCGCTCGGATGTGCTGCCGCGCGAAGTGGATCTGTCCACGCAGCTGACCCGCCGCATCCGCATTGGATTGCCCGTGCTGTCGGCGGCCATGGATACAGTAACCGAGGCCCGCCTGGCGATCACCATGGCTCAGGAGGGCGGCATCGGCGTCATTCACAAGAATATGTCGATCGAGGCGCAGGCCCGCCAGGTCAACCATGTGAAGAAATTCGAGAGCGGCGTGATTGCCGATCCGATCACCGTCTCGCCGGACACAACCATCCGCCAGGTGATTGAACTGACGCGGGCCCGCGGCATTTCCGGGGTGCCGGTGGTCACGGGCACCAAGGTGCTCGGGATCGTGACGCACCGTGATTTGCGCTTTGAGCGGCATCTGGATGCGCCGGTTTCGACCGTGATGACGCCGAAGAACCGCCTGATTACTGTGCGCGAAAACGCCCCCAAGGAGGAAGTGCTGCGATTGCTGCACAAGCACCGGATCGAAAAGGTGCTGGTCGTCAACGGCGACGATGAGCTGCGCGGCATGATCACGGTCAAGGATTTCCAGAAGGCCACCGAGTTTCCGCGCGCCAGCAAGGATTCGACCGGCCGGCTGCGGGTCGGGGCGGCCGTGGGCACGGCGCCCGACACCGTCGATCGGGTGGCCGCGTTGCGTGACTCGGGCGTTGATCTGGTGGTGGTCGATACCTCTCACGGCCATTCCCGCGGCGTGCTGGAAATGGTTTCGCGCCTCAAGGCGCGCTGGTCCGACCTCGAGGTCATTGCGGGCAATATTGTGACGCGTGAGGGAGCGCTCGATCTGGCCAGCGCCGGGGCCGATGCGGTCAAGGTCGGCATCGGTCCGGGCTCGATCTGTACCACCCGCATCGTTGCCGGCGTCGGCGTGCCGCAGATCACGGCGGTCAGCAATGTGGCCGAAGCGCTCGCCGGGAGCGGTGTGCCGTTGATTGCCGATGGCGGCATCCGCTACTCCGGCGACATCGCCAAAGCCATTGCCGCGGGCGCGCACGCCGTGATGATCGGCGGCATGTTCGCCGGCACTGAGGAATCCCCGGGCGAGGTCGAGCTGTTCCAGGGTGCCTCCTACAAGGCCTATCGCGGCATGGGATCATTAGGCGCGATGGCCGAGAAGCACGGCTCGGCCGAGCGGTATTTCCAGGATACGAACACCGAGCTTGAAAAACTGGTGCCCGAGGGCATCGAGGGCCGCGTGCTGTACAAGGGCAGCCTGGTGGCGATTTTGTACCAGCTCGCCGGCGGCCTGCGCGCGGCGATGGGCTACACCGGCAGCGGCAACATCGATGAGATGCGCACGCGGCCGAAATTCGTGCGCATCACCACCGCCGGCGTGCGCGAGAGCCACGTGCACGATGTTTCGGTCACCAAGGAAGCGCCCAATTACCGCGCCTCTTGATACCAGCCTGGCAACCGGGGATGCCCCGGTCGGCACGGACATTCACGCCCACCGAATCCTGATTCTGGACTTTGGTGCGCAATACACGCAGTTGATTGCGCGACGCATTCGCGAATTCGGCGTCTACTCTGAAATCCATCCATGGGACGTCGATGCATCCGTGCTGCGCCGCAGTGGCGCCCGCGGGATTATTCTGTCCGGCGGGCCGGAATCAGTAACTGATTCGCAGCCGCCGCGGGCGCCGCCGGCGGTATTTGAGCTCGGCGTGCCGGTGCTGGGCATCTGCTACGGCATGCAGACGATGGCCAGTCAGCTTGGCGGCCAGGTGCAGCCCGGCAAAGTGCGCGAATTTGGCTATGCGGAGGTTCGCGCCGCTGCGCCGAACCGCCTGCTCGATGGCATCGAAGATCGGCGCGACGCCAAAGGCGCCGCGGTGCTCGACGTGTGGATGAGTCATGGCGACCGGGTCGAAGCCCTGCCGCCGGGATTTGCGCTGATCGCCACCACCCAGGGTGCGTCGATGGCCGCGATGGCCGACGAGCGGCGGCGGTTTTACGGCGTGCAGTTTCACCCGGAAGTTACCCACACGCGCCAGGGCGGGGCGATTCTTGAGCGGTTCGTGCGCGAGATCTGCGGCTGCGCAGCGCTTTGGACCGCAGGCAGCATCATCGACGATGCCATCGCGCGGGTCCGGGCTGAGGTCGGTACCGACCGCGTATTGCTCGGCTTGTCGGGCGGCGTGGACTCATCCGTGGTGGCGGCGCTGTTGCACGCAGCCATCGGCCCGCAGCTGACCTGCGTATTCGTTGATCATGGCCTGCTGCGACTGAACGAGAGCGATGAGGTGATGGCAACCTTTGCCGGTACGCTCGGGGTGCGCGTCATCCGCGTCGATGCCGGCGAGCGGTTTTTCGCTGCGCTCGCCGGCGTGACCGATCCCGAGGCCAAGCGCAAGGCGATCGGCCGGCTGTTCATCGAGGTCTTCGAGGAGCAGGCGCGGGCGCTGCAGGACGTGAAATTCCTCGCCCAGGGCACCATCTATCCCGACGTCATCGAATCGGCTGGCGCGCGCACCGGCAAGGCGCACGTGATCAAATCGCACCATAACGTTGGCGGCCTGCCAGCCGGGCTTAAATTCAAACTCATTGAGCCGCTGCGCGAGCTGTTTAAGGATGAAGTGCGTCGCGTCGGGGTCGAACTGGGCCTGCCGCGCAGCAGCGTCTACCGCCATCCGTTTCCGGGCCCAGGCCTTGCGGTGCGCATTGCTGGCGAAGTGCGCCGGGAATTTGCCGAATTGGTGCGGCGGGCGGATGCAATTTTTATTGAAGAGCTGCGCCGCCATGAGCTTTACGATCGCACCAGCCAGGCCTTTGCCGTGTTTCTGCCGGTGCGCTCCGTCGGTGTCATGGGTGACGGGCGGCGCTACGACTACACGATCGCGCTGCGTGCGGTTGAAACCGTTGATTTCATGACGGCGCACTGGGCAAGGTTGCCGTACGAATTCCTGGCGCACGTATCGCATCGCATCGTCAATGAAGTGCCCGGGGTCTCGCGCGTGCTCTACGACATTACCGGCAAGCCGCCCGCTACGATCGAGTGGGAGTGAATCATGACCCTTCGCCACCTATCGCCAACAATCGCGAATCAAAACTAACGTCCTGTTTCCAAACGTTTTTTCTCTCGCCATCTATCGCTGACAATCGCGGGCCAGCGACAAATTCTGACGGTATTTCTGCATCCCAGGGTCAGGTATGTATACCTGACCCTGGGATGCATGGGCGCCGTGTATATTTTGCAATAGAATCAATGGGTTAGAAAGCGGATGTCCCTCGAAGGAACTCCGGAATAAAGTCTCCATCTGGTATCGTAAAATAGACTTTAATGCGTTTAAGGTCTATTTTATGAGACCTTATGAAAACCACTAAAAGCAAATCGGTCCTGCCGCTACGCCTGCGACAGGCTATTGCCAAGCTTGGTGCTGATATTGCCGTAGCGCGACGCAAGCGCTCGCTGACCATTGGCATGATGACCGAGCGGATTGGCGTCCATAAAAACACCTACCTGAAAGTTGAGAAAGGTGATCCGACCGTCGCCTTCGGAATTTACGCCATGGCGCTCTTTGTACTAGGGCTATCTGGTGCGCTAACCGCCTTAGCCGATCCTGGCAAAGATGACACCGGTCTTCTGCTCGACGCAGACCACCTGCCGAAACGGGTCCGTGTGCCCAAGGAACCGCAAGCACTATGAAGCGCACGATCGGCGTCTTTCTCGGCGACGCCAATCGTCGCATTGGCACGCTTCGCTTTGACAGCCAAGGTGCGCGGCAAAGTGCGGCTTTCGAATACGAGCGGGAATGGCTTGCCGCATCGGATTGTTTCGCGCTCGAACCTGATCTACCTCTAGTGATTGGCGCGCAATTTCACAAGCCGCCAAGCCTCGATGCATCCACATTTCACGGCGCTATAGCCGATACCGAACCGGACGGTTGGTCGCGTCGCGTCATTCTTCGTGATCATGCCAAGCGCCGGGCAACAGCCAGGGCGGCCGGGCAAGCGCAGGATAGCCAACCGCTCACGCCCATCGACTTTCTCCTCGCGGTCGATGATATCAATCGAGTGGGGGCGCTTCGATTTCAAGATGAGGAAGGCGTTTTTCAACGTGCGGCCGGAGCGGAACGGCGAACCGCACCGCCATTGATCGAGCTGTCTACGCTGATGACCGCTAGCCGGGCGGTCGAGACCAACACCGAAACGGCAGAAGACCTTGCTTATCTTCGCGGTCGAGGAACGTCGCTAGGAGGTCTGCGCCCGAAATGCTCTGTCATCGACGATGATGGCGCGCTCAGCATAGGCAAGTTTCCGAGCGTCGCGGATGAACGGGCTGTCACCAAGGGCGAGGTCTTGGCGATGCATCTCGCTAGGGCGGCAGGCGTCAATGCTTCCGAAGCACGCCTCATTGACAGTGATGGTATTCCGGTCACTCTCATTCGTAGGTTCGATCGTACTGCCAAGGGGAGACTCATGTATGTCTCCGCAGCAACACTTCTAGGTGTGGCCGTCGGTGCACCCACAGAACATACCTACACCGAAATTGTCGACGCAATACGTCAGCACGGAGCAGACGTACAAGTCGATATCGAAGAGCTTTGGCGCCGAATCGCCTTCTCGATTCTCATTAACAACGTTGATGATCACTTGCACAATCACGGCTTTCTTCATGTCGCAAAGGATCAATGGCGCCTGTCGCCCGCATTCGATATCAACCCTTTCCCCGATCGTCAGCGTGAGATGAAAACATGGATCTCCGAAGATGCAGGTCCAGCCGCCTCCATCGACGCACTGATGGCGGTGGCCGCCTATTTCACGCTCGATAAGCAAGATACGGTTCAGATACTTGCGGAAGTCGAACGGGCAGTTTCAACTTGGCGCGTGCGCGGCCGCGAGCTCGGAATGAGCGCAGCGGAACTTGAGCAATTCGCCGATGCTTTTGAACACCGTGAACGAGAGGTCGCGCAATCAATCATTCGGGGCAAAAGGAACTCGGTATTGAAATCTAGGGAGAATAAACAGTGAACAAAGGGAAACGACTTGTTATCGAGCGCAGGAGCATCCTAAGTATTGCGACTGTTTTTATTTTTCTAACGGGCGTCGCGCATGCGCAGACGCCAGTGTCGATACGGTCGGGTGCTGCTAGTGAACCCGAAATTGTTGCAAGCGGCGCTGGAGAGGCCTCGGCCGCGCCAGCTAAGGCTTCGTTTGCGATCGAGATAAAAACGTTGGCGGCGACTGCGGCGGCTGCGAGCGCAGAAAATGCGCGGCTCTCGCGAGCCGTAATGGATGCGCTTCGAGCAGCGAATATTCGAACGGAAGAGATAGTGGGTACGCAACTCTCGGCAGGTGCGAATTGGAACTACGATGAATCCGCAAAACGGCAGAAACGCACGGCTTACCAGGCAATCAACTCAATCCACATTCAGACCGTACAGTTGGATAAAGTCGCGGCGTATATCGATGCTGCGTTGAGTGCGGGCGCTACTGGAGTAACGACGGCGACCTATTTTGCTAAGGACCCGGAAGCGTTGCGAAGCCAGGCATTGGGTGAGGCAGTGGCAGCTGCTCGGCGCGACGCGGAGGCTATGGCTCAAGCCGGAGGCGGCCGCTTAGGAGAGCTGGAATTATTAACCACAGAACAGCCTGAATCTGTGTTTTCAGAACGTATGGATCGTATGTTTAAGAAATCGGTCCCTGAGGAAGGCACCGAACTTGTTGCGCCAGAAATAATAGCAACGGCGCGGGTAATTGCTCGGTGGCGGTTCTTACCGAATTCTGGCGGAAAATAGGGCATGTAGCTATGTCCTCGTTTCATGTGGCCACGCCGAAGTGGGAAATCCATGCCCTTGTGTGATGCCGCCATCGATATTCAGAACCTATCGGTCACTATCGCCACGAAGCGAAACCTGCTGACGGTATTTCGGACGGTATTGAGAACAGTGTTCTTATGAAGTTTAAATTACATCAACGAGTTACGAAGCCAGGAGATTATTGAGTGGGAGTGACGGGGACTATCGGACTCTTTCGCTTACTATCTGATACCGCGCAGTAGATAAGTACGAAAATTCCGTCGCGTCATTCACGCTTCGAACCTCATCCACCGATCGCGCACGATTTCCAGCAAATCACTGAACCGCGCGTCGCCTCGAAGTCGCTCGAACGACGGGTCGTGTTGTTGGAGAAAAGGATAGTTGATAAAGCCTTTGTCTATCGCGACTTTCAGCCAGACCAGGGCCTCCTCCGGTAGCCCCGCCAACGCAAACCCCTGCGCCAGGAAACGTGGAAAGAGATCGGTCGCGTTGGCAGTGGCGTCGATTGCTTTCGTCAGCACTGCCCGCGCATCGAGGGGTCTACCCGCCGCCGCAAGATAAAGAAACGAGGCTACACGGCCGGGGACGGTAGCTCGCAAATCTGCCGGGAGTTCACGGCAGATCGCGGCCGCTTCGTCAATCCTGCGGTTCAAGATCAGTACCCAGACATAGAACAAGTGCGCCATCGGATTCGCACGATCCATCTCGTACATTTGCCGGTACGGATCGATGGCCTGGTCGAAGTGTCCTTCCATGATGTCCGCAAAGGCCGGCATGCAGCGAGTCACGGGGGTCATGGGATCCACCGCCGAGAGCCGCCTTATTAGGGGCCGCGCGGAGGACACGCAGCCGGAGATGAGGTAGCAATTACTGAGGAGCAATAGCGTGTCGGCGTTGTTGGGTTCGATGTCGAGCGCCGACTTCAAATCGTTAACTGCCTCTTGAATAAGGCCGCGCGAATATCGAATCCAACCGCGCAGCTGCAGGCCCGCCGCGGAGTGGGCATTCAACGCAAATAGTTTGCGCGCACAATATTCCGCCTCAACCAGTGGACGTTCGCTAAGATCAATGCCTGCTTCCCGGTATTGCAGATGTGCGAGACCTAATGCCGCGTAAAGACGGATGTTCGCACCGATCATGCTCAATGCTTCCCGCAGCAACTGCGTGGCTCGCTCGATAGAGTCTTGCCGCCAACGCCATCCGTCGTGGCGCGCCCGCAAGTAGCATTCATAGGCCGCAACGTTGGTCATCGATGGCTCGCCGAGTTGCTTTTCCTCGCGTGCACTGAGGTGCAGTCGCAGCGAGTCGACGATCTTGCGGGCAATTCGTTGTTGGATCGCAAAGATTTCTTCGATCGTGCCATCGTATGCATCGGCCCACAAATGGATGTCCTTTGCGGCATCGATGAGCTGAGCTGATATTCGCAGTCGATGGGCGTCTCGGCGAACGCTGCCTTCAAGCAGGTAGCGGGCGCCCAGCTGCGCCGCAATGGCCTTGGCTCCTTTCTTAGTGCCACGGAATGTTGCGGATGACGTTCGAGAGGTGACAAGCAAGGCATGCACCTGGGACAAGATCGTAGTCACTTCTTCCGCGAGGCCATCGGCGAAGTACGCGTTCTCAGGATCGACGCTTAAGTTTGCGAACGGCAGAACGGCAATCGACAGGGCGGACCCCATCGAGGTGTCAGGAACCGACGCGCGGCCGGCTGGTCCGAGTGCATGGCTTTGCCGCCACGCAGCGACTTCGGACTTGAGAGCGTAGACGCTGGCCAGCGCCCGATGGACGTGCCGGTGCACTGGCAATCCCTCCTGGCGTTCCCACCGTCGCACCGTGCGCACGCTGCGATTCAAGTAGCGGGCAATCTCCTTCCAGGAATCAAGTCGGTCGGTCATTTTTGCAGGCACTAAAGAGCTAACCCTAGAAATTGGACCGGTGGGCAGCGGTCATCATGAGCCAAAGTGGGACATGGAGGGAACAGGTCGGCTTTGCCATCTTGGGGGTTGCCTCGCGATGGGCTAGTTTCATTACTCATCGCTCGAGTGTATCGGGCCAAACAGGAGACTCCCTTGCGTCACATTCCGCCGTCTCCAACCCCTGTCATTGCTGCGATGCTGCTGATCGGGCTGCTTCAGATACCCGCACCCGCTGTCGCAGGTAAAGAACCCGCTTCCGGAACCCGTACCGTCACGGTTTCTGGAACCGGTACCGACTTGCTGAATGGTGCAATTGTCTATTCCAAGGAAACGACTTCAACGGGGTCGATCGAGAGAAGTACCGTGGATGTCGAACTCAACGGTGACCTACATGGTAGGGTGCTATACCACGTGACGACCAAGGTCGATACGGCCAAGGGCACGCTGGTCAATACGGGCGACCAGGTGTTTTCCGGTACAGTCGCGGGCTCCAAGCCGGTCATGATCCATGATTCGAAGTTTCGATTTGAAGTTAATTTGAACACTGGCGCCGAAAATGGGTCCGTATTTCTCGTAGATCATATCGCAGGACCTCGAGTCCGCTGCGAACTTAGCGTTACCGGGACCGGTAAAACGGCAGAGGGCAATCCGACTTTCAAATACGCGGGTAACTGTAAATTTACATAGTTTATTGAACAGTTCAGGTGGCGCGGATTGCCGAATCCAAAGAATCGCCGTAAAACTAAAATTGCTTTGACGGTATTTCTGACGGTATTGCGAGGGCGACTCGTTGAAGGCTTTAATCTTCTCAGCGGGTTAGAGTGCCAGGAGATTATTGAGTGGGAGTGACCAGGCCGAACTCATGCCTTGAATATTGAGCGTAGATCGCTCATTATGCATGGCATGCTTAAACGGCCACAGCTCTTAGCCAGACTGCGCGCTGGCCTAAGAACCAGTCCCGCGGTGGCGCTGCTCGGTCCCCGCCAGTGCGGCAAGACTACGCTCGCACGACAGCTTGCTGGCGCCGCGAAAAGCACCTACTTCGATCTGGAAAATCCTGTCGACCTGGCTCGGTTGTCTGAGCCCATGATGGCGCTTGAACAATTACGCGGATTGGTAGTGATTGATGAGGTGCAGCGTCATCCCGATCTCTTTCCGGTTCTCAGGGTATTGTTGGATCGCAAGCCGATTCGAGCGCGTTTTCTCATTCTTGGCAGCGCGTCGCCGGAGTTACTACGCCAAAGTTCCGAGACACTGGCGGGCCGGATTGCCATTGTCGAGATGGCCGGATTCACGCTTGAAGATCTCAATCGCCCGGATCTCAACCGATTATGGTTGCGAGGCGGATTTCCGCGCTCGTTCCTGGCGCGCACGGAAGCGGCGAGTACCGCATGGCGTGAGGATTTTATCCGCACGTTCCTCGAGCGCGACTTGGCTCAACTCGGGGTGCAAGTGCCCTCGGGCACCATGCGCAGATTCTGGACAATGACCGCCCACTACTCAGGTGGCATCTGGAACAGTTCGGAGATTGGGCGATCCCTGGGGGAGGCTCATACGACCGTCAAACGCCATCTCGACGCTTTGTCCGGCGCGCTTGTTGTGCGCGTGCTGGAGCCTTGGTTCGAGAACGTCGGTAAGCGGTTGGTGAAATCCCCGAAAGTCTACGTTCGTGATTCGGGACTCCTGCATACGTTGCTCGGAATAGGCGACCGCCGGCAACTCGATGGTCATCCGGTTGTCGGCGGCTCATGGGAGGGTTTCATCATCGAGCAACTTCTCGCTCATGTGCCCAATTCCAAAGCCTATTACTGGCGAACGCAAGCCGGCGCAGAACTCGATTTGCTGTTGTTTCTGAAAGGGCGGCGTATTGGAATCGAGATTAAACGGGCTGATGCACCGAAGATGACGCCGTCGATGAGTTCGGCACTCGAAGACCTGGAATTACACCGGTTATTGGTGGTTTACCCGGGCTCGGTGCGATATACGCTCCGTCCCAAGGTGGAAGTGATGTCGCTGGCGCAGTGCGTGGCCGAGCTCGCCTGACCAGGAAGGACGCGCGATCCCATCGCGGGTGGAGCAATGAAATTGACCGAGGTTCTGGGCAGCCACGGATTCATTGATCGCTGTTCGCGTCGGGTAGATCCTAAAACGCCTCGACCTTTCGGGATCTATCGCCGTCTATCGCCCCCAAGCAACATTTTTGCCGGTATATCTGCCGGTAAAATTTGAGCGCCCAAAAGACAAATGTCCTGCTTTCAAATGCTTACACGTGCACGAGACAATTGAGTGGGAGTGACCAGGCCCTTGATGGGGTTGCCGCGGTTCGCGATTAGCGCAACGGGGAGATCGACGGGAGAGTTGGCAAATACCGGGCCTAATTGCTGACATCCACATGAGAGTGGCACGGTAGATCCCGATGCAGATGTGGTAGGGAGATGAAGCGCTTGCTACGCGCCAAGGAATGGCGGGGGCTGCACGGATCAAGGCCGATATATGGCACGGAGCCGGCTGATGGCTAGACACCGCCTACCGATGATAGAGACGGTGTAAAGTGGACAGTCTCTAATCAAACTAGCTGGCCCAATGACTGATCGCTGGGGGTAGAAGCCGTGTCTAGCTGCAATCCTTCGGGCCCGTCGACGGTGACCGCGGACGTCCGGGCCGTCGGCACCATTCCGCCAAGCGCGACCGACACGCATTAGCCATGCAATCTAGGCCAGGAGCATGACGCCGAGCGACCAACCCGAACCCCGCAGCGAGGTTTATATCGTCGGCGATTTGCGCGTTGACGTCGGGCAACAGAGAGTCTTGCGCGACGATCGTGATATCGAATTGCCCAATCTCTCGTTTCGATTGCTGGTGGCACTGGTTCAGGCGGCGCCCAATGTTCTCAGCAACGAACTGCTTATGGCACGCGTCTGGCCTGGGCTGATCGTCAGTCCCGAAACAATCAACAAGCGGGTCAAACTTCTGCGCGATGCACTCGGCGATGAGGCGCAGGCGCCGCGTTACATTGCCGGGGTGCGTAGTCGAGGGTATCGGCTGGTGGCTTCAGTCTCGCGCGCGGATAACGGTCCTGCCGTTAGGGCGGTGTCGCCGGCCGCAAACTCGGATCAGGCGCCGCGCTCCGAAAAGCTGCTCGCACCGACTGCGACTGACGCCGACGTCATCGCTCCGGCAAGGAGGCGCTTTAGGCGGTCTCTTTCATGGGGGGTCGCGCTCGGGTTGATTCTAGCCCTCGCGATCGGGGTGGAATTGTGGTACCGGCCGTTTGCGACTGGGACACCGGTGTTGTCAAGCGCATCGAGCGCCCGCACGGTAGCGGTGTTGCCATTCGATAGCATCAGCGCCGAAGCATCCGACGGCTATCTGGCGCAAGGCGTCCCCGAGATGATTCTGAACCGGCTGTCACACGTGGAGGGTCTCGCGGTGATTGCGCGGACTTCCTCCTTTGCGCTCCCCACCAGAACTATGACTCCCGGGAAATCGGTCGGCGTCTCAACTCGGGCTACCTCGTCGGGGGCAGCGTCCAGCGCGAGGGCGATCGATTGCGGGTCAATGTACAGCTCGTCGATGCCTCGAGCGGGCTCATGGTCTGGTCCTCACGCTTCGATCGACCGTTGCACGACATCTTTGATCTTGAAGATGAGATCGCTGACCAACTTGTCGATGCGATTGCGCTGCGAACTGGCAGTGGCAATCCCAGCCCGGTCGTCAAGGAACGCAGCCACGACGTGGAAGCCTATTTGGCGTTTCTTAAGGGCCGCACGCTGCTCGGTCGCTTCACTGTCCTGGAGTCGGAAGCGGCGGTACCGTATTTTGAGAAGGCGATCCGCCTGGACCCGCAGTTTGCGTCAGCCTATGCATCGCTGTACGACGCCCATATGCAGGCGGCCGACGGCCGCAGCCAGGATCTTGCGGCACTGCGCGAGCGCTACCGACCGCTGATCGACCAGGCCCTGACTATCGATCCGCAATCGGGCTCCGCCTATTTTGCCCGGGCGATGTGGGGTAGCACCGACGCCAATATCCGGGAGGCGGATTTTCGCCGCGGCGTTGCGCTCGATCCCAGCAACGGACGTGGGCTCACCGCCTATGCCGATTTCCTGAAGAACGATATGCCATCGGAAAAGTGGGAAGAGTGTCAGCGCATGCTCCGCAGAGCATTGCAGATCGATCCGATGTCGCCCTCGGCGCACTTCAAGGCGGCGGTTTGGGCCACGCAAGCGGGAGTTTCGAAGACCGAAGTGGTTGAGCGAAACGTGCTCGACGTACTCGAACTCGACCCCAACTTTGTACCAGCACTCGAACGCTATGGGAAATATCGTTGGCTTTTCGACGGCAAATTCGCCGAAGCAATCGCGCTTGAAGAGCACGCGATTGCCCTTAATCCGGACGATCCCTGGATTCGGCAAAAGGCGGTGGCTATCTATCTGGACCTCGGGGACGAGGTCGCCGCCCGCGATGTAGCGGCCGGCACACCCGGTGGCGCCGAGAGGGCGAAATTGCTCCTTGCCATGTATCGCGGTGATTGGCGCGCGGCCGGGTTGGCCGCAATGGGTGAATCACCGTGGAATGACCGTAATGTTTTTGACGACTGGCAGGCCGGTGAGGCGCTACGCGATTATGCAATCAGAACCGGTGAATGGGCGCGATCCATTCGGGTTCTTGAAGCGAAGTACAATTTGTCAAAGAATCCGCAGGCAAGTCTCGCGCTCGAGAATTTTCGCCAGGCCTTTTACCTCTCGCAACTGCTCGCGGCTAGCGGTCAGGGCGTACAAGCGCTCGAATTGCGCCATGCAGTAGCGGCGTGGAACGATGCCCACGAGGCGACACTTGGTTCCGTGTATGCGCGCCGCCTGCGTGCTGCCATGTCGCTGTCGGACGGCGACCGGAGCGCCGCACTGTCGGAGTTGGCAGACTCGTTCCGGTCCGGTGATTACGAGACCTGGTGGTATACGCTGCAATACGATCCCGTATGGGCTCCACTGCACGATGATCCGCGGTTCAAAGCCATTGCAGAGGATGTGAGTCACTATGTCGAGGACCAGCGCACTGAACTCGAGTCGTTGCGGCGCAAGGGACTAGTACCGCCGCGGCGGCCGACAGCGGCAACCACGGCAGCACGGGGCGTGCATTGAACAAGCCTATGCAACACAGACGGGGCTGATGCGGTGTCGATGACCCGGAGAGTGCGGCCCGAGGCATTCACGTGGTTACTACTGTTGGTTGCGGCGAGTGCCACCAGGGCGAGTGACGACGTGCTCGACGAGGTTGTCATCACGGCGCGAAAGATCGCTGAACCTCTCTCCTCGGTGCCGCTCGCCATTCAGGTCATTTCACGCCAGGAGATCGAGCGCTCTGGTATCGACGGGCTCCTGTCTTTGTCGGGACAAGTACCTGGCCTATACGTTGAGCCAATGTGGGGTGGCGGCAATGCATCACCAACCATGCGTGGGCAGGCTCACCCCGGAGACGTTGGTGCGGAGACGGTGGGCATCTTCATCGACGGGGTCCTGCAGGCCAACGATGCCGGTGACGATGCGTCCATGTTTGACCTCGAGCGCATCGAGGTCATCAAGGGGCCGCAAAGTGCCCTGTACGGCGACAGCACGTTCGCCGGCGCCATCAATCTGGTGTCCCGGCGTCCGACGGAGAACTGGGAGCGAGAATTCAAGGCGGAAAGCGGCAGCGACGCCTATCATTCGTTGTTCGGCGCAATCTCAGGGCCGCTCGGCCCGCCGGGTCTGCTCGGCAGGATGTCGGTCACGTGGCGGGACTTCGACGGCACTGGTGTCAACGTCGCCGATCCGCGCCATAACCTCGGCGGTTACCGCAAATCGGGATCGGCCCTTAGCCTGGAATACACGCCCGCCGCCGCCTGGCGCATCACGGGCAACATCCGGCTGAGCCAAGACCAGCTCGGACCTCCCGCGCAATCGACGCTCACCGGACCGGGCTATAACTGTGGGGCGCGAGAATCCCACGACCGGATACTGGAGTTTCTATTGTGGCGACATTCCGCGCACCCGCCGCTTCGACATCAGTCCGGATATTCCTGACAGTCCGACTCGGACACTCCAGGGATCGCTGCACGTAGAGTGGCATGCCAATTCGTGGAGCCTGGATAATATGGCGACGTATTATCGCAGCGCCTCCATTGCCTATCGGGATTGGGACGGAACTTCGGCGGGCGAGCTGCTCGGCGTATGTACGGTCGGACTCAATTGTGACCCCATCGGCGGCGTCGCGCAGCCGGTGACGCGACTGGTATCCAATGAAGTGCTGCGCACTTCGACGACGATCGAACATTTGACCGAGGAGGTTCGTGTTCGGCGATTCACGGGCCGCCTGGACTGGATGGTCGGGGCTCAGGAAGTGCTCGCTCGCGAGCGTGACGGCGACGGATTGGGCGCGGGGCCCGTTGAACTTCAGGCGGATGAACGCCTCACGGCTCTACTGCCGGCAACACCAATGGCGGGCCGATATCGGTGCTGAATACCGCGATCGTTGCCGACGCGAATCGCATTCAGGATACGGAGTTCATCAATAACAACAACAATCTGACCGAGCTGTTTGGCGCACTGGACTACCGCCTCGCTTCGCGTGTCGATCTGCACGCCGAACTGCGTCAGGGACTGGGCGCTTTTGGCGTGAGCGCACCGAGGTTATCGGTGGATTGGAAAGTGGGCCAGGCCTCGTTGCTGTGGTTGTCGGTCGCCCGGGAGGGGCCGCCGGCGGCAGCAACAACGACCCGAAGCTGATGGCCTCCGAGCAGAACTATGGCGCGGAGTCCGAGATGACCTACGAATTGGGTTATCGCGGCTCATTATGGTCCGACAGTGCAAAGTTCTTTGCGGCGGCGTTCTATAACTACTTGGGGCAACGCACAGATTGGCGGCCCTGCGAACACGCCCGGGAGTACGGACTACATCATCCGCAATATCAAGGGGATCACTACTCCGGGGTTCGAATGGAGCGCCGATCTCAAGATCGCCGCCCGCTGGTCTGCTGCGCTGGGCTACGTGTATGACAATCCGCGATTCAAATCGGGCAGTGAGGACATTGGCGGCATCTCATTTTGTGGACTTTCGGCTGGGATCACTACGTCGAACTTCTGTACGGTCGGCCCGTCTCGTGTGCTGACGCAGGGCCAGTTTCCTCTCGTGCCTTATGTCGACGGCAATGTGTTGCAGCGCGCTCCTCGGAATCAGTGGACAGCAGCGCTAACCTTCGAGCCCCCTCCCATGGCGTCGGGCCTCAAATGGTTCGCGCGCGTCGGCGCGAATTATCAGGGTCCAGTGTTTGTGCGGCCTATCGACGGGGCCTACGACGGTGAGCGGACCCTGGTCAACGCCCGGATCGGGGTGTCGCGCAGTGACTGGTCTTTGGAACTCTGGGGCAGCAATCTCACCGACGTCAACTACATCCGTGCGGTCGCTTCCCGCCCGGCGGTCTTATTCCCCACCACCCGACGGCCGCAGGACTTGATGTTCGGCGACGGGCGGCGCTTCGGTCTGGGATTGAATGTGAAGTTTTGAGCTTCTGCGGGCCGGCCGCGACGATTTCTCTTGGCCGACTGACCGCGAATTCGCCGAATCTTCCCGGATTTGGACGCCACTCTTCCCCCACTATTCATGCAAGTGCCCAACGACCAGGGGATAACTGCCGCCAAGGCAATTCGCCAGTCTGGGAGAAAGTCATGCGTGCCGGGTACCGTCCGTTTGCCGTGCTTGCCACCATGCTTCTGGCGAATTGTGGCGGGAACAGCGGCCATCAGACGCCCAATCTTGTCGGCAACCCAATTGATCCGAGTCCGCCAGCGCCAGCGGCGGGTGGGCCCTACCTGGACTACGGTCGGCCATTGGTCTTCACATTGGGTGTGTCTGAGAACATGGCGGCAGACGCCGTCAGTTCGGATACCACGATCACCGTCAGTCCCGCGCTACCGGCCGGACTCGCGCTGGACGCGGGCACTGGTACGATCTCGGGCACGCCAACCGCCCTTAAGCCCCGGCCAGTCGTACACGCTCTCGGCGGTCAACGCACAGGGCACAGTCACCGCCACGATTAGTCTGGAAAGTCAACGACGGACCGCTCTTTTACCCAAGTCCCGCGATTCTCTCGGTTGGAACCGCGATTACCCCGCTTACTCCTAGCGGAACGAATTACCTGTCGGGGTATTCTGTTTCCCCGGTACTCCCGATCGGCTTGTCGCTCGATACAACGACGGGCGTTATCTCGGGTACGCCGTACTAGACATCGCCGCCCGCTTACTACAAGATCATCGGCGCCGACGTGGGTTTCAACCGCGAGTACGGTCTCACCCTGGGCGTCGCCGATCCCTCGGTGGCTGCTGCTCAAACTTCCTCGGCGCCGTATAACTGCGTCCATTCCGGAGGCTTCGTTGGTACGTTTGCCGCAGACTCAACGGACAGGAGTTACGGCTTGATCGCCATTGCCTTCACACCAGATGGGTATGCTTAGACGCGCGCGTGAGTGATCTAACTACCAGTGTCACCCAGGACAGCGATGGCTTGGAAGGGTTGAGCGGGGCGATGGATGGAAGCTTCTCGATCAATTTTTCGGGCCCATCCACCCTGTCTCTGCGCGGCAAATTCACCGGGCAGGATTTGATATCCGGCACCTATCAAAATGGGTCGGTATCGAAGCCCTTTACGGCGTCGCGGCTGGGCGGGGTGCCCGCCGCGACCTACCGCTACACCGGGGGATTCGGATCCGACAATGGCTACCGCATCGACTTTGGTGCGATTGATGTGACCGGATCCTGGCTCAGCGGCGCGGGATATCAGATGGCCGAATTTGGCCAGGACTACGTCTTGATCAATCGGCAATTGTCCTTTGGAGCTACGATTAGTGACGACATATTCCACCGTCACCGTCGACTCGAGCACCACCCAGCGTACCTACGTTCAGGGTCAGAGCATATTGGGACTCGGCGATCCCTACGACGGCCTCTTTTTCATCTGGACATACGGCTGTCAGCTGAATTGACGATTGCGCCAAGCTGTGTTGGTACGTTTGCCGATTTCCCGTAGCGACGCCGTATTGAGCGAAGATCTGCTGGGCTGCCTCGTCCAGCAGCTGACCCACCGCTCGCGTTGGCTGTCCGTCCGCGCATTCAGCGAATCTTCCCGGATTCGGCAGCCAATTTTCCCCCGCTCGTCATGCAAGCGCCCGACATCCAGGAGATAACTGCCGCTCGCCTTTAACTCTGAAGTCGATTACTTGATCAAATCGGAGAACATAATGAAGCTCACCAGCGGTATTCTCGCGACCTTGGTCGGTATGCTTGCGGCTCTTGGCAGCCCGTCGGGCAACGCTTCCTCCACCTGGGAACGCGTGACTGCCGCAGACCCGTCCAAGGATGTTTGGCAGCAGGTAGGCCCAGGACCGGGCGGCGTCGAAGCCCAGGTGGTCGCTAACCCAGCAACTCACACGGTCTACGTATCGACCAATGGTGGCGGTGTACTCAAGAGTACGGACGGCGGCCTTCGCTTCTCGCCGTCGAACACCGGTCTAGCCGCGACCCAGATTCAGCAGCTCGCGATCGGCGTGAACGATCCGAACACACTATACGCCGGCGCGATTGATGCGCTCTACGTCTCGCACGATGCGGGTACGACCTGGATGGTCACTCCGAACTTCCTCTCGGCGTTCGCGATCGCCGTCGACCCATATGACGCGAATACGGTTTATACGGCTTCGAGCGCCATCCAGGTGTCGTACGATGGCGGCGTGACGTTCACCGACATCACAGGTCCGATCTTCGGCGTGGCATTCGGCATGATCCTAAACCCGAACAACCCGCTGGAGCTCTTCGTCGGCACGACGGGCGGAGGCGGGTATCACTCAACCGATGGCGGCGCGAGCTGGACTGCGCTCTCGATCGACGACACGGTCTGGTCATGGGCGATCGACCCGCTCGACGGGACGGTCTACGCCGGCTCGAACCACGGCGTCTTCAAGAGCAGCGACGGCGGCTATAGCTTTTTGCTCGCGGGCTCGCCAGGCAACGGCATCGTCTATGCGCTCGCGAAGAGCGGAACCAACCTCTATGCCGGTACTGGAGGCGGTGGCTTTTGGGTCAGCACCGACAATGGTGCAACGTGGACGAACACGGGCATCACCAAGGGCATCGGTCTGTCGCTCAACGCCGACTCCGCGGGTAACGTGTACGCGGGCACTAACTTTGAAGGCGCGTTCGTGCGGCCGATCGGGGCCAGCTCCTCCCGGCCCTCGCCCTGGCGCGCGATCGCCTGGGAAAATATCCGTAACTGCAATTGCCAAAACGGTCATGCGATTGCGATCGACCCGAACGATGACGAGCACCTCTTCTTTACTACGAACGACGGCGGCCTGCTCGTGAGCAGAGACGGCGGCGGCAGCTGGTCGGATCTCTCTGCGAACGGCCTTGGCGCACGCGCTCCGCGTGGCGTCGGCTTTGACCCGGCCAACTCAAAGCGAATCTACGTCGGCGGCTACACTGGCAACGGCTTCTGGCGCACGTCAGATGGCGGCAAGACCTGGACGCGGAGTTTCTTCGGTCCGCCCAACGTTTACCCGACCCAGCCGGTCGTCGATCCGATCGATGGGACTGTATACGTCGCGACACTCAGCATGGGCGTCTACAAGAGCGCCGACTACGGCGCCACCTTCACTCGCATCGATCAGGCACCGGGCGCGGCACCGGGCGTTTTCCTCAACATCGGCGGTCGCGGCCTCACGATGGATCCGAACAACCGCTACACGCTCTTCCTGGCGGCCCGTGGCAAGGGAACGTGGAAGACAGTCGATGGTGGAGTGTCGTGGGTCAAAGTAGACCCAACATTTGCTTTATCCGTGACGATCGACCCGAGCGATTCGAACGTGGTCTACGCTGCGGGCGATCCGTCCACCGGGGACCCCGGTGTCATCAAGAGTGTCGATGGTGGCAACACTTTCTTTGCGTCGGGCAATGGGTTCCCTGGCACCAGCCAGACCGCGCGTACCGGTGCGGTGCAGGTCAACCCGCGAGATCCGAACCAGCTCTTCGTAGGCTTTGAAGGCGACGGCGTCTATACCTCGGGAGATGCGGGCGCGACGTGGGTCGCTGCGAACACGTGCCTGATGAATACCGTTGTCCAGGGCCTCACGATGGACCTCTCCTCACCGCGGACCCTCTACGCCTCCACCTTTGCCGCGGTATTCAGGACCAATGGTGATCGGCTCAAACACGGCCAGTGTGATCTGCGCGTTCAGAACTAGAGTCGCTATGGGCATACACCTATGGCCGAGTTACCGGCCGTCAAGACCGAAGATGGCGATCGCGTGGTGCCGACAGAATGCAATTTGCAGCGTACATCGATCTGCGCCATTTCCGGGCCGGCGACGAGAACGGGCAAGGCCGCTCGGCAGTCATGAACAACGACGGGGGCGTGATGCCTAACTATTCGGTATTTCATCGCCTGCAGCGCCTGACGCGCTTCGCGTGGCTCGCCGCGCTATCGCTCGGCGCCTGCGGTGGTGGCAGCAGCAGCGGCGTCGGCGCGCCCTCCCCAACGGACTGCGTGAGCACCGCGACCGTCGTCTGCACCCAATCGGGTCAGCTCCAAGGCACGGTTGAAGGAGGCTACCGCGCTTTTCGCGGCATTCCCTTCGCGGCGCCTCCGGTGGGGCGACTTGCGCTGGCGTCCGCCAGCAGCTCCGGCAAGCTGGCAGGGCGTGCGCAGCGCGACGGCGTTCGGAAACCGATGCCCGCAGATCGACATCAGCGGTGTGCTGACGGGGGACGCAAGATTGCGGCCAACTGCAACGTGTTCGCGGTGAATCCCCCTGCGAATTCGAAACAACCGGTGATGGTGTACTTTCACGGCGGCGGGCAGCGTGTTGGCAGTGCCGCTGTATCCGCCATGGAACGCCGTCCCGCCGCTGGCGGGCCACGGCGTCATCGTGGTGACGGTGGAATACCGCTTGGGGCTGCTCGGCTGGCTCGCAAACCCATTGCTCACGGCAGAGGGCCAGGGGTCCTCCGGCAACTACGGACTGATGGACCTGATCGCGGCCCTGAAATGGGTGCATGACAACATCGCCGAGTTTGGCGGCAACCCGGCGAAAGTGACGATCTTTGGCCAGTCCGCGGGAGCTGAGAACATCTACGCGCTGCTCGCATCCCCCGCGGCTGCAGGCCTCTCCTCGGCCGCCGCAATGGAGAGCAGCTACGCGATCAAGGGCGGGCTGATCGGTAACAACGTCGCCGACGCTTATCCCTGGGACGCGGCCTTGCCGAGTCTCGTGAATTGCTAAAACACCGCCCCGGATGTGCTGGCCTGCCTGCGAGCGGTGCCGGCGGACGTGCCGCAGCAGACTCAGCCTCAATGCCACGGCCACCGGGTGGATCAACATCGAACCCATTGTCGTGCCTGAAGACCCTTTTAGCAGGCTGCAGCGGTTCGGTACGACGGTGCCGCTGCTGATCGGCACCAATAGCGATGAATTGGCATTTATCTACGTATTGGGGCCGACCCTGGATGTTAGCGGTGATGCCGCTAGGCTTCTTTCACCATTTGATGCAGTGGCGGCCGGTGCCGGCGACTGGACTTGACCCGGTTTTGTGGACACTTCATGTTCACAAAACGAGGGAATCAAGATGTCCAAGAGATCCAAGCGATACACACCGGAGTTCCGGCGCCAGATGGTCCAGCTGCACCGCACGGGACGGGGGTTTGACGAGCTCGCGCGGGAGTTCGGCTGCACCTCCTGGTCGATCCGCCAGTGGGTCAAGCGGGCCGATCGCGATGAAGGTCGCGGTGACGGCGGGTTGACCACAGCGGAGCGCGAGGAGCTTTCGCGGTTGCGGCGCGAGAACCGCAAGCTCCGCGAAGAGCGGGAGATCCTGTCAAAAGCCGCGGCCTGGTTTGCGAACGAGAAGCCCGCGACACCGAAGCGCTCTTCGGATTCGTGAAGGCGAACCAGGCCACCCATTCGGTACGGGTTATGTGCCGACTGCTCAGAGTATCCCCGAGCGGCTTTTATGCTTGGGATGAGCGACCGATGTCGGCTCGGCGGCGAGCCGACATCGCCCTCACGGCGCGCATCCACGAGATTCATCGGCGCTCGCGCGAGACCTATGGGTCGCCGATGATCCACGCGGAGCTCAGCGATGAGCACGGCATTCGCGTCGGGCGCAAGCGCGTGGCCCGTCTGATGCGTGCAGCAGGGCTTTGTGGAGCGACACTGCGCAAGTTCGTGGTCACGACCGACAGTGGCCACGGCGACCCGAGGTCGCCGATTTGGTCGAGCGACGCTTCTACGCTGAACGGCCGAACCGGCTGTGGGTGGCCGACGCGACCTACATTCCGACGTGGAGCGGGTTTTTGTATCTGGCGATCGTGCTCGATGTGTTCTCGCGCAAGGTAGTCGGTTGGGCGATGCAGAACACCTTGCACACCGAGCTCATGCTCGCAGCAATCGACATGGCGATCACGATACGCCGACCGCAGCGGGTGATTCATCACTCCGACCACGGCTGCCAGTACACCAGCTACGCTTTCGGTAAGCGGTGTCAGGAAGCCGGGATCATGCCCTCGATGGGCACCGTCGGGGATGCATACGACAACGCGATGGCGGAATCCTTTTTTGCAACGCTCGAGCGCGAAGTCTTGAACCGCCGGCGCTTCAAGAGCCAGGCCGAAGCCAAGATGGCGATCTTCGATTGGCTCGAGGGTTGGTACAATCCTCATCGGCGCCACTCCTCGATCGGCCGCTTGTCACCGAATAACTTTGAGAGGAGATTATTGGCAGGACAGGAAGTGAGAATTTAGGAAACTACCCGTCCACGAAACCGGGGCAACTCCAGACACGATCCTCTCGCTCTACCCCGCGGCGGATTACACCAACCCCAACTACGCGTTGAACGCCGTGGAATCGGACGCCGACTATACCTGCAACACGCGAAATTTCGCCCTCGCGGTAAGTGACGCAAAACATCTACGGTCTGGCGCTATCTGTTCACGCACACGTATGAAAACGACGCCTCTCTATTGGCGGTGCGGGCGTTTCACGTGGCGGAGCTCCCGTTCGTGTCCGGCAATCTCGAGACGGGGGCGTTGGTCAATCCTTACTCCCCGAGTGGTGCCGAGATCGCTCTTTCCAACAAGATGATGGACTACTGGGCACGATTTGCGGCGTCGGGCGATCCGAACGGCGAGAACGCGACTCCATGGCTTCCTTACGATGACGCCGAGAACATTCTGCAGTTGAACGACAACATCGTGACTCTGGCCGGCGGTTACAGGAACCCGCAATGCGATTTTCTGTCAACTCTGCCAATTAGGTATTAGCGTGTTGCTTCCAATTTGTCGGGAAGACAACGAGGTGGCCGTGGGAGACACTTGAGAGGACGAGCCTGGTACGGCGGGCCATACCAGAGCGGTCATCCTCCGCGCTAACCGCGAGAACCGGGCAGCTGATCCTCTCAATCGCATAGGGCTCGTGCGTATTGCTGCCGAAGCACCCTGACTCTTCCGACGTCTATCGCCGTCTGTCGCCCCCAGACGGAAGTTTTTGGCGGTAGATCTGACGATAAATGTGGCGTTCCCTGACAGGAAATCTTGTCTTTTCCGGTGCTTATTCGTGCCGAAAACGATTGAGTGAAAGTGACGGAGTCTATCGGCCGCGATCGGCCGCCATCGGCAATTCAATTCGTCATAGCGACAATACAAGCCTAATGCCGGCATCGACGTTGCGCAGTACGTCAGGTGGCGTGCGACCGACGCGCACTGTCAGAAGTCGCTTGTCCAAGGTAATCAATTGCGAGACGTTGACGACCGACTCGCGTGCGAGGCCGCTCGCTTTGCGACTCAGGCGAATGTTCCCCGGGGCCTCCGCGAGCCGCATGTTCGAGGTAACAACGGCACAAATCGTCGTGCGAATTGCACTCTCGTTGAAATCATTGGATTGCACGATCAGCACCGGACGGCGAAATCCCGGACTAGAACCGACCGGCGGGCCGAGCGATGCCCACCAGATCTCACCTCGACGCATTACCATTTCTCTTTGGAGAGCGAGCGCGTCTGCAGTCGCTCGATCGCCGGGTCAAGCGCTGAATCGGCTGGATTCTTACCGTATACCGCGTCGAGTCGTTCGCGCACACCGAGGAATCTTTCGCCCTTAACGTATTCGGCCACGGCGTTTGCGTAGAGCTCGCTGCGCGACCAGCCACGCCGCTTGGCGAGCCACTCGGCCTCTTCGAACACCGCGTCCGGAATAGAGATCGCAGTTTTCATTAGGGTAGTATAACCGTGGTTATACCGTCCGCGCAAATTGAACGACAGCTCGATTATTAGTTCAAGGGGGGCGAGTCAACAAGAAGCCGTACCAGACCAGAGAGCAAGCTAAAGCTGATGTGTTCGATTACGTCAAACGGTTCTACAATCCGTACTGACGCCACTCGACCACCCGCTAACGTCCGCTTAGGATCCCGACTTGCGACCGTCACCGTGGCGTGCTGTGAGCAGATCCTCAATCGTAGTATCATTTTATGATATATTACGATAGTCATGAAAGTGGAGATTTGGAGTCATGCCCTCAAGCTACACAATCGGTGATCACTTTGAGAACTTCGTTAAGGAGCAGGTGGAGGGCGGGAGTTATGCTTCCGCTAGCGAAGTTATACGGGATGGGCTGCGACTTCTGGAAGAAGAGCAGCGGCGTCGCCAAGCGGTAATCGACGGTCTGCGTGGCGAAATCGAAACGGGTCGCCGCAGCGGCAAACCGAAATCCGCCGCCGGGGTCCTTGATCGTCTGGAACGCAAGTACAGCAAAATGGCCAAAGAACGCACGAAATGAATGCGCGCACAGTTCACACCGCAAGCCGAAATCGACTTGGAGGAGATTGGCGACTTCATCGCGTTCGAAAATCCTGGGCGCGCTGTTTCGTTCATTCGCGAGATACGGCAACTCTGCGAGAGGATTGCTGACGGACCGCATCACTACGCGACGCGTCCGGACCTGGGCGACACGATACGGACTTGCTCACACGGAAATTACCTGATTGTCTTTGAGCCTTTCGACGACAGTGCACTCATACTGCGAGTGCTTGACGGTGCCCGAAACGTGCCCGGAGTTCTAGGCGGATGCTGATCTATTGATCGAAAATCATGTCGCATGGCTGTCGAAGCACTCCGACCCATACGGCATCAATCGCCTACTGTCGCCTCGACAAGCGCCACTCGAAGCTGCGAAAATCTTTCAATTATTCTTATACGAGAACGGCAATGGTCAACAAGAACACGGTCATTCTCTGGTATGACGGTACCGCCTTAGACGCTGCCCGCTTCTATGCCGCGACGTTTCCCGACAGCACCGTGGGCGCAGTGGTCCGCGCGCCGGGCGACTATCCGAGCGGCAAGCGGGGCGACGTCCTGACGGTCGAGTTCACCGTGATTGGTATCCCATGCGTCGGGCTCAATGGCGGGCCGCAGATCAAGCACAACGAGGCGTTCTCATTTCAGATCGCGACCGACGACCAGGCCGAAACTGACCGCCTGTGGAACGCGATCGTGAAAAATGGCGGCCAGGAAAGCCAGTGCGGCTGGTGCAAGGACCGGTGGGGCCTGTCTTGGCAGATCACCCCGCGCGCCCTCATGGCCGCGCTTTCCGACAGCGATCCCGCAGCGGCCGAGCGCGCGTTTGCAGCGATGATGCCGATGAAAAAAATAGACATCGCCGCGATCGAGGCGGCGCGGCGGGGGCGTTGACGCAAGAGCCGGTGTTACCGTCTGAATTAGACATCGACAGGAAATCGTCACCCAGGGCGGCGGGTTTAACTGCCAACAGGAAGGCACGAGTCATGGCAAAGCAAAGAGGCGTATAGCCGCCGGCACTTAGCGCCGGTCTTGCGGCTGGACTTCTGATCGCGGCAATCCCGGGTACGGCCGCAGCGCAAAGCAGCTGGCCAGGCAGCACGGTCAGCGGACCGACGCCAACGGTTGCGGGCATGCCGCCGGAACTGGCTAAGAACCTGGCCAACTTCGATGACCTCGACTTCCATGTCTTAACCGGGCAGCAGTGGGAAAACCTTCATAAAAGCCAAGGTGCAAACATCGTTGTGCATTACCCGGTTGGCCACACCACCAAGGGGATCCCTGATCACATCAAAGAACTGAAGTTCATCCGGTGCTCATGCCGCCGCTTTCTGCGCGCTGATCCGTGCCTCGCATCGACTCGATGTCTGGCTCGGCGGCGCGGCTGAAAGCGATAGCTTGTTCCCGCAAACGGACGGGGGCGACCTCCCCGCGGATAGGATGTTTCGGGCCGTGTTCACGTCCCGATTGTGAGCGACACCGCACTCAGTGCACGTCCAGGTCCTTTCAACGAGCATGTCCAGACCTGCAGGACCGGTAAAGGCCCTGCAGCTGCTGCATGCTCGCGTGGTGTTTCTCTCGTTGACGATCTGGACGCATCTGCCAGCCTGTTGGCCCTAATACAGCAACTGCGTCTTGAGCATCCCCAACCGGCATCCAGCACGGACTTGGCCATCCGCGTCCTGGCCAGCTTGAGACTGCTCACATCGCCACGACTATCGTCTGATACTCCTTCACGATCTGCCTTGAGAATTCATGTGCAGAACTTACCTTAAGTGCAAGCTGACCGGTGAGTCGCATATCTATTGCAATCACAAGAAATGCGGGAATGGGCGCGGCATGAGCCAGTATCATTGGCAGCAGGCGGCTCTGATCCACTTCATTGTGCAACCGGCCGCCGCTGGGTCACGTCATCCATGACGCTTCGTGGACCTTCGCGCCGGACAACCGCATTACCGAGCACTCCGTACGGTTTGGCACGGCCGATGGGCAGTGGACGGCCGTCATGGGATATCTCGACGGCACCTTTACCAAGCCCATGGCCATGGGGGACGGCACCGCGATTCAGCCCACCGGAAAGGCGTACCACCTCCCGATGGCAACCCTGGGCCATTGGAACAAGCTGGGCGTTATTGACGAGGAATATCTGTTCTGGGATAACGCCACGCTCATGCAGCAAATCGGGGTCGGCAAGTAATCGTGGTCAGGTCGACTCTCCGATTGCGGCAGAAAATCGACCTCGCCTCGTAGCGCACAAACGATCACCAGGTTCGGCGATCACTCCAGTGCCGGGAATGTGGTGAATAAACCTCACCCAGGTAGGCCGGCACTACCGCTGAGGACTAATTTCGCAGCCAGCAGGAGGCGTCGTCGCCAGGGAGCGTCAATAAAATAACCGAATTAAAGCGGTCGCCTAAACCTTATGAGGTTTTCCAGGTGGTTGTATTTGCTCCGCCGCTTATTCAGCCGCTATCAATGGTTCGGGCCTCCGGTGCTAAGCGAGACAATCAGCGCGCGGCCAGTTGCAAATCGGTTGCTCCATGGGGTACCTGCGCCATCAGGGCCTTAAGCTCCGCCACCTGCTGCCTCAGCTCCGCAATCTGATCCCGTTGTTGCTTCATCGCATTGACCAGCAGCGGCGTCAGTTCCTCGTAGCGGACGCCCTCGACCTTGCCCTCAGCGTTGCGGTACACGACATCCGGCAGCACTTCAGCGACTTCCTCGGCGATCAGGCCAAACTGCACCGGCTTTTGTCCCTGCTCGTCCGGCTTGATGTACTGGAATTTCACCGGACGCAGGTTGTAGAGCCGCTCGCTGACATCGCCCAGTGGCTCGATGTTTTCCTTGTAGCGGCGGGATGAAGAGGCGACCCCCAACTGGCCCGTGGCAGTCACTACAACGGTACCCCCGGTGAGGACGTTCCCACTGATGCCCGCGATGAATGCGGCCTTCTGCACCGACGCGCCCGACGAGGAGCCGATCCGTATGATGTGGCTCTCGCCGTCGGAGCCGGGATTGCCTATGTAGATATTCTGGCTGCCGGTGGTCTGATACATACCCGCCTCGTAGCCAATAGCAATGTTGAGGCCACCGGTCGTGTTATCTTTGAGCGCGAAGTACCCCTGCGCGCTGTTGTCCGAGCCCATCGTGTTGTGAAGCAGCGCCCCATAGCCCATCGCATTATTGTTGCTGCCTGTCGTGTTGTACTCCAAGGCAAAGTTTCCCATCGCATTATTCAGGGTGCCGGAGGTGTTATCGACAAGCGCGCCAACGCCCATTGCGCTGTTATCGTTGCCCAAGTTTTGATTTAGGGCTTGAAAGCCAGAAGCCGTGTTTCGAAGGCCGCTCACGTTGGCGGCAAGTGCATCTGCGCCGTTTGCCGTGTTCTCGGTGCCGGTTTGGTTGGATAACAGCGACCCGAATCCGCTCGCCGTATTCCAGCCGCCGGTCGTGTTGTCGGTTAGCGCGGCGTACCCGGTGGCGGTGTTTTGCGATCCCGTGGTGTTGGCTTCGAGAGCGACTGCACCGCTAGCGGTGTTTTCGGTGCCGATCGTGTTGGACCAGAGCACGGCCAGCCCGATGCCGGTGTTGTAGCCGCCGGTCGTGTTGGCTTGGAGCACCTGGACCCCGATCGCGGTGTTGTAGTTGCCGTTGCTTAATATGAGCGCATCGGATCCGACGGCAGTGTTACCCATGCCGGTCGAGTTGTTATGGAGTGTGCTGACCCCGATAGCGGTGTTTTCACCGCCGGTCAGATTGCCATAAAGCGCGTTGTTCCCGATGCCGGTGTTATCAGAGCCGGTCGTGTTCAAAGTGAGCGCACCCTACTCCGAAGGCGCTGTTGAAGTTGCCGCCGGTCGTGTTGGAGAAAAGCGCGTACCACCCGTAAGCGGTGTTGTATTCGCCGGCGTTCGATGCCGTTGGCCCTCCGAGCGCGTAAGTCCCCCCCTCCGGTATTGCCGTTACCGTCGGTCGTGTCATTCCCCGACGGCACTTGAGCCCAAGCGGCTCCGGCGACGGCGAGCGCGGCGATGGTGAGTAACCAAGATTGATACAGAGCTTTCATGGCGTGTGACCTATTGGGTTCGAGTTATTAACATAATCCTGCGGTAGTGCGTACCGCGGGCCCGTGTCGACACATAATTCTGCACGGATAGTTTGCGCTCGCGCACCGGCGTCAACAAGGATCGGTCCGCAAAGCACCGGGCCAGGGTTCTACGACCGTTGCCACGTTAACTAATCCGGATCAGACGGCGGCGTATCGAGCAGGCCGCACTGAGTTTCAGGTGAAGTTCCTGACCGACTGCGGCATGCCAGATCGGATGCCCGACGTAGTAGGTGCGGATGGCTGTCAAACCGGCAATAGCACGGTTAGCCTATGATGCGCGGGAGGGGGGGGGTTATGCGTGAGACAAGACATGCAGAAGATCGGTCGGCGCTACACCAATACCGTCGCATGGCCGGGACCGTTCGGCGGGGATTAGCGGGCTCGATGGTAGCTGGAATCAGCGCGCTGGCCTTGCTGCTAGGGACGACTGCGCCAGACAGCGCGCAGGCCGAGGATAAGGCCCCGTATCCGAACATGGCTCCCGTTGAGCAATATCGGGTCGCGAGCCGGTCCGAGGAAATTGCCCTCGCGCGCAGCGCGGCGCCCGCTTCGATCTCGGGCGACGCCGAGATACTCGTGTTGGGCGAGCACGGGTATGAAACCGCCGTCAAAGGCAAGAACGGCTTTGTATGCCTGGTGGAGCGCGGCTGGTTTGCGTATTTCGATGACCCCGTGTTCTGGAACCCGAAGATCCGTGGGCCGGACTGCCTCAATCCTGCCGCCGTGCGCACCGTGCTGCCGGTCAATCTGGAAAGAACGCGATGGGTGCTGGCGGGTCTTTCCAAGGCCGAGATGATCGCTAAGTCCAAATCTTCAGTCGCAGCGAAGCAAGCCCCGGCACCGGGTGCAATGGGCTATATGATGTCCAAGCAGGGTGTGCTGTCGGATACCGACGGTCACTGGCACCCGCACCTGATGTTCTTCCAGAGGCATGCCGACGTCGCCGCCTGGGGAGCCAATCTACCGGACTCGCCGGTGCTGGGCGTGGAGGGTGGCCCAGGCGAACCCACGATCCTCTTTGTCCCCCTGGGAAAATGGTCTGACGGGACTGCTGCACCCCCCATGGAGATGCAGTAGCGCTACGGCGCACGCAAGGCCATTGCCAGCTTCGTCATGGAGCGATTTCGGGCTCGACCAGCCTGGCCAGATTCAGTAACGACTCCTGCCAGCCGAGGTAACAGGCTTCAACGGGAATGGCATCCGGCAAGCCTTCCTGAACGATGTTGACTTCGGTGCCGACCGCAACCTTCTTTAACGTGACCGTCACCATGATCTGACCCGGCAGGTTCGGGTCGTCGAATCTGTCCGTGTAGCGCAGCCGCTCGTTGGGAACCAGCTCCAAATACTCGCCGCCAAACGAGTGGCTCTGACCGGTGGTGAAATTCCGAAACGACATCCGGTGCGTACCGCCGACCTTCGGGTCCATGTGCTGCACGGCACAGGTGAAGCCGTTCGGCGGGAGCCACTTCGCTACGGCGTCTGGCTCAATGAAAGCGCGATAGACTTTGTCGGGTTTCGTGGTCATGACCCGATGGAGCCGCACGGTGTTGGGCATGGTCGCTCGCTTAATTTTCGACGGAAAGATTAACGGTAAGTTCCTGAAAGGCGTCCGTCAAGTCACATGTTTACAGCGACCTATGTATGCTAAAACTATTGAGCGAGAGTGAATCAATAACTTTGTGGATGACGATTTGAACGGCAATAATCAGGTGCGCCTATGAACCATGATCGATGGAGCGAGGTGGACGCTTATTTCGAGCGGGAGCTGCTGCCGCCCGATGCAGCGCTGACAGCGGCGCTCGCGGCGAGCGCTAAAGCGGGCCTGCCGAGCATCCAGGTATCGCCCAGCCAGGGAAAGCTCCTGCAGCTGCTCGCGCTCAGCATTGGCGCGCAGCGTATTCTGGAAGTCGGCACGCTGGGAGGTTACAGCACGATCTGGATGGCGCGGGCGTTGCCGGCCGGCGGAAAACTCGTGACTCTGGAACTCAGTGCCCTGCACGCGCGGGTGGCACAGGAGAATTTCCGGCGCGCCGGGCTCGCCGAGCGCATCGAGGTGCGGGAGGGGGTGGCGCTCGAATCGCTCGCTCTGTTGCGCGCCGAGCGGGCCGGGCCGTTCGACCTGGTCTTTATCGATGCCGACAAAGCCAATATCCCCGCCTACCTGGAAGCATCATTGGCGCTGTCGCGAGTCGGCACATTGATTGTCGTTGATAATGTCGTTCGCGAAGGGAAAGTCGTTGATGCTTCAGGGGATGCCTCAGTGCAGGGCGTGCGTCAGATGACCGCGATGCTGGCGCGCGATGCGCGAGTTACCGCGACTGTCATCCAGACCGTCGGGGCCAAAGGCTACGACGGGTTCTTGCTGGCTCGCGTCCTCAGGGTAGCTTGATGGGCGCCGAATGTCGGCTTTTACCTTTGAGCGCGGGCACGCAGGGATGATTGAGAGAACGGCAAGCTGTTCATGCAATTCGCTATCGATCCTGGCATCCGGCGAGCCCAATAAGATCTCGGCCTGTCATTGCGCGGCGTGCCGAAAGCGAACCGGCAGCGCCTTTAGCGTGGCAGTTTTTTATGACGCTGAACGCACGTCTGTAGCCGGCGTTTCCCAGACCTATGTCCGCCGGGGCGACAGTGGCCTGAATGTGGAGTTTCATTTTTGCCCGACGTGCGGGTCGACGGTTTTCTGGTACCCCGCATTTCGTCCTGGACGGGTTGGCATTGCCATCGGCTGCTTTGACGACAAGTCGCTCAGGCCGACGCAGGCGGTTTACGAGCACGATCGATTGACCTGGGTCAGCATCAGCCTGCCGGAACGGTAGGGCGATGCGGCTCCTCATTGGCCTGAATAATTTGCCGCACTAGCGCGAAGGGGAATCGCATCATGCAGATGACCGGCAACACGATCCTGATCACCGGCGGCGGATCCGGCATCGGCCGCGCGCTGGCCGAAGCGTTTCATCGGCAAGCGAACCAGGTGATCATCGCGGGACGTCGCCAGGCGTGGCTGGATGAAACCACGGCCGCGAATCCAGGGATGAAATCCGCAGTGCTGGATATTGAGAACGCCAGGGCGATCCAAAGCTTCGCGCAATACATAAGAAGCGGGTACCCGGCCCTGAACGTCGTCATTCACAACGCGGGCATCATGAAGGTTGAATCGGTCCACGACGTTTCGGTTGCGGTTGCCGAGGCAACCGTTGCGACCAACCTGCTCGGCCCGATCCGGCTCAATGCGGCGCTATTGCCGCTGCTGCTGAAGCAGCCCCATGCGGCGATCATGACGGTGACGTCTGGATTGGCGTTTGTGCCGCGGGCCATGAACCCGACCTACTGTGCGACTAAGGCCGCGATTCACTCGTACACCCAAGCTTTGCGTTACCAGCTAAAGGATACTGCCGTGCAAGTCCTCGAACTCATCCCGCCCTATGTGCAGACTGAACTGAACGGGCCGCAACAGGCGACGGATCCGAACGCGATGCCCTTGAAGGATTTCATCAGCGAAAGCCTGAGCATTCTTAAGTCATCGCCCGATGCAACGGAGATTTGTGTGCAACGCGTATTGCCGTTGCGGCTGGCCGAGGCCAGTGGTGGGTACGATGCTCTCTTCAAGCGCTTCAATGATGCGCTGGCGGCGGCGGCGAGTGGGCGCTAGCGTTGCGCATGTCCGTAGTAATACGCGAAGAAAACTCCGTAACATATTGATTAATAAAAATTAAAATAGAGGTGTTATTTCTCATCGCCTTACGACGATGATGCGCGCAGCGCGGCCTGATAAGCCTCGAGCTTAGGCAGAAACGCGCGGCGGCGCGCGAGGCTCGCTGCCGGCCAGTACTGCTCGCGATCGTAATATTCCGCGACCGCGGGCGTGCCCGGAGGTATCAATACCCAGGGTTGTTTGGAATTCGTAAAGATGTGGATGTCAGGCGGCAAGTGGTCAGGCGCATCCAGCGTGCCGACCCTGACGAAACTGATTATGAGTCCGGCGCCGCCATAGTGGCTCCAAACCGCAACCCGACAAACCGGACAGCGGGCGATATTTTGCCCGCGACCGCTTTGCGACGGCGTTGGCACAAGGTCCGGCTTCGCGCCCAGCAGTATCACACGATCAGTTTCGATCATCGCATTGAGTGCGAACGAAGCGCCGGTCTCGCGCTGGCACCAGCGGCAATGACAGCAATGCACAAACAGCGGCGCCGATTCCATCCGGTAACGGATCTGCCGGCAGTCGCAACCGCCCTCAAGAGGAAATACTGACGGGTCCGGCATGGTTAAATCGGTTGCCGGCTTAGCCAGCTCTTAGGTAAGCGGCGCACATCAGCCCGCCTCGCGATCAAGCAGCGCGCGCTTGCGCGCCACTCCCCAGCGGTAACCGGACAGCGCACCGTCAGTGCGTACCACCCGGTGACAGGGAATGGCGACCGCCAGCGGATTAGCGGCACAGGCCTGAGCGACTGCGCGGACTGACTTTGGTGCGCCGATGCGGCGGGCGATCTCGGTGTAGCTTGCGGTCGATCCGGACGGGATTTGCATCAGCGCCTGCCACACCCGCATCTGAAAGGCGGTGCCGCGCACATCGAGCGGCAGATCCAGGCCGACTGCCGGTTGCTCGACCAGCCCCACTACTTTGGCGACCCACTGCTCAAATTCCGCATCGCCGCCGATCAACTTGGCCCGGGCAAACCGATCCTGCAGCTCCCGCACCAGGGAATCGGCATCCTCACCCAGCAAAATAGCGCAGATGCCCTTGGCGGTCCTGGCGACCAAAATGGCGCCGAGCGAGCACTGGCCAATCGCAAAGCGAATCTGCGTGTCCCGACCGCCGGCGCGATAATCCGATGGCCGCATACCCAGGAGGCGGGTGGAGCTGGCATAGAACTGCCCGCCCGACTCGAAGCCGGCATCGAAGATGGCTGCCGTGACTGTGGCACTGCGCCGCAATTCGGTCCGCACGCGCTTGGCTCGATGAGAGGCGGCGTAGGCCTTGGGAGCCAATCCGGTGATGGCGCGAAACAGGCGATGAAAGTGAAACGGGCTCAGTTTTGCAGCGTGTGCGAGTTCCGCCAGGCTCGGCGGCCGCTCCGCAGCTTCGATCTGCCGGCACGCTGCGGCGATTTTCTCCGCGCGTTGCGCCGCGAGCGGCGGCTGATCAGGCTTGCAGCGCAGGCAGGGGCGAAAGCCAGATTGCTCGGCGGCGGCGCGGGTACCGAAAAACAGCACATGTTCCGGCTTCGCCCGCCGTGACGCGCACGACGGCCGACAATAAACGCCGGTGGTGCGTACAGCGTAATAAAACGTGCCGTCGGCGCGCGGGTCGCGGGCCAGGACCGCGGCCCAACGCGGATCAGACCCGCTGATCGGGTCGGGCATGGGGCTGGTGTTGACAGCAGTGCTCATGATTTGACCTCAGTATTGTCGCATAGCGCAGCCGCAATCTAGCGGGCGGTCTGCCGCACTGCACTCCGGGTCTTGCGGTCAAATCCCCCAGGGCGGCCGGCTGGCGCGGCGGGGCCGCGCCGGGTTAAATGGGTGCCACCGCCAATCGGGCCGATAGGAATAGCTGGGACAATAATTGGAAGCGACCCGTGATATCGAGTTCATGCGCCAGGCGCTGGCGTTGGCCGCCGATGCCGGGCGCGCCGGGGAGGTTCCGGTCGGCGCCGTGCTGGTGTATGAGGGCGCCGTTTTGGCGACCGGGTCCAATCGACCGATCAGCAGCTGCGATCCGACGGCGCACGCCGAAATCGTAGCGCTGCGTGCGGCCGCGCAGGCGCTCGGCACCTACCGGCTTGCAGACACGGTCCTGTATGTCACGCTCGAGCCGTGCCTGATGTGCGCTGCGGCCATGGTGCACGCCCGCGTGCGCCGCGTGGTGTTCGGCGCCTGGGATCCACGAGCCGGCGCTGCCGGCAGCATGCTCGATGCCTTCGCGCTGCCCGGGCATAACCATCGGGTCGATGTCTTCGGCGGCGTGCTCGACCAGGACTGTGCGGCGCTAATGCAGGGATTTTTTGCCGCCCGCCGCGGCTGAAGAAGCCGCTGAATCGCCGGCGGAGTATTCAAGCACCGCCAGAAAGCCGCGCACCTCATCGACGAAGCGTACCGGTTCCCAGCCGCGCGCATAGCCGCGCCGCGCCTGTGAGTACCATTGTTCCTCGGCCAGCAGCGGCAGGGCCTGGCGCACATCGTTCCAACGGTCGGGATTGCGGCCCTGGATCTGTGTGAGGATGCGGGCATCTTCCACATGCCCATAGCCGACGTTGTAAGCGGCCAACGCGAGCCAGGTCCGGTCCGGTTCGGCGATTCGTTCCGGGATCATCTGCACGACTTGGGCGAGGTATTCGGCCCCGCCGCGGATGTTTTGTCGCGGATCGGTGCGATCTTTAACGTCGACCGAATCGGCCGTATCGGCGGTGAGCATCATGATGCCGGCCGCGCCATCGTCGGAGGTGGCGTCTGAGTCCCACTTGGATTCCTGGTAGCCGACCGCCGCCAGCAGCCGCCAGTCCAGTCCGGTGCTGCTGGCGGCCTCTTCGAACCACGGGCGCAGCTGCGGTAGGCGGTTCGCGACATCGACTTGGTAGCGATGGGCTTCCTCATACTGAAATCCGTGCGCGGGCTCCTGCGACTCGCGCACCAGTTTGGACACCAGGCCGGAGCGGCGTGCCTCGGTCAGAAAGCTGTTAGCGGCATCGCGCAGGTCCAACGCGTCACGCCGGATCAGCCAGCGCACCGGACGCGGATCGGGCAACATGAAGGCGACCGTGACGTCCGGGTACAGGTGGTGATCGAACTCATATTCGTTGCTGTCAACGATGGCGTAGTCCGCATCGCCGGTGCTGACCCAGTCAAGTGGATCAGCCTGGATCGGCGGCAGCTCGGTCCAGCTGAGGAATGGCGCGGTGCTGCCGCGCATGCGCCGCAGCAGCTGCATCTGCGGGCTGCCGGTTGCCACCACCAGCCGCGCGCCGGCCAGCGCGGCGACGCTCGACGGACGCGGACGGCCGCGGCGCTGTACGACCAGTTGCGGGACCTGCTGATAGTCCGTCGTCGGTATGGCCAGATGGCGCCATTCCTCGCCTGGAGTAATCTGCGCCGCGGCGATATCGGCCATGCCGCTGACCAGCGTATTGCGCAGCGCATTCATATCGGGCACCTGAACAATAACCAGCTGCAAGTGCAGCTGCGCCGCAAACGCCTGCGCCAGCCGGTACTCAAATCCCTGGGCGCCATGTGCGCCGAGATAATAAGTCGTGGGCTCGTTCAAAGTCACGACCCGCAGTTCGCCACGCTCCCGGAGCTGCTCCAGCGCGGGCTTGGGCTGCGCGCAGCCGCTCAGCAACAGCAGCCATAGTGCAGGCAAAACCAGCGGTCGCAACGGTGCCAAAGCCGGATTAGCTCGCATGACAGATCTCACCGGGCCCAGAACTTGGTTAGAATAGCAGCTTGCCTGTTTGCGGTTCTGGGAGAGGTACCGAAGTGGTCACAACGGCGCCGACTCGAAATCGGATGGTCGGGTAATTCCGGCACGTGGGTTCGAATCCCACCCTCTCCGCCATCGTTAATTTAATCGCGGGGCGAATTCTCAGCAGAACTTTTAGTCCACCCGCCGCAGCGCCAGAATCGTCGGCCTACACTGCCGCGGGATGCAGCTGTTTGCTTCTGACCGCAATCACGTTCAGCAGTTCCGCCCAGGATTTCGTGAACGATTGCGCGCCCTCCGTCTGCAGCCGCGCGGCAAGGGCTGCGACATCTATACCGGCCTTGGCGAATTCGGCCAACACCGCCTCGGCATCGCCGCCGTCCTCAGGCATGGTCCCGGATAACCGGCCGTGAGCCGCAAAGGCCAGTAAGGTTTTCTCCGGCATCGTGTTGATGGTGCGCGGCGCGGCCAGCGCTTCGACGTAAAAGGAATCCGACAGCTGCGGATCTTTCGTTCCGGTGCTCGCCCACAGCAGGCGCTGGGGCAGGGCGCCCGCCTCGCTCAGCCGCCGCCAGGCCGGAGCGGCGAGCCGCTCGCAGTAGCTGCGATAAATCCGCTTGGCGATGGCAACCCCAAGACGGTTACGCAGCGCGGGCGGGCCCGAAGTCATGATGGCCTTGTCCCAGCGGCTGATGAAGATGGAGGCGACGGAGCCGACTTTCGGATCGAGCCGCGCGGCGATCCGCCGCTCGATGCCGCGCTGATAGGCGTCCGCGGCAGCGATAAATTGCTCCCGGGAAAATAGCAGCGTGACGTTGACCGGCACGCCGGCGAAGATCGCTTCCTCAATCGCCTGCACACCGGCCGGCGTGCCGGGTATCTTGATAAACATGTTCGGGCACTCGGCGCGGGCGTGCAGCGCCTTGGCCTGCGCGACGGTGCTGGCGGCATCATTGGCGAGGAGCGGTGAGACTTCGAGTGAGACCCAGCCGTCGACGCCACCGGTGCGTTGATGCACCGGGGCAAACAGTTGCGCCGCCTGCCGCAGATCTTCCAGCGCCAGTTCAAAGAACAGGGCGTCGCCGCTCAAGCCCGCCTTGGCCTTGCGGGCGATGGCCGCGTCGTACGCCTGGGTCTTGCTGATAGCTTCGTCGAAAATAGTTGGATTCGACGTGAGCCCGGTCACTGCAAGCTCGGTGCAGTAACGCTTAAGGGTGCCGCTGCTCAGCAGCTCGCGGGTAATGTTGTCAAGCCACAGACTCTGGCCGAGGGACTGCAATTGCGTGGTGATGTTCATAAGCTCTCGCTAACGTGCGTGTACGGATGCCGGCAACAATGCGGAAAAATCCTGTTCGAGCAGGTCACCGATATGCTCGATGGTGAGGTCGGCGCGCGGATAGCTGGCAACGATCTGCGGGTCGAGCGCGTAGTGCCCCTGGCGCGGGAATACCGTTGTGAGCCGGTCGCGCCAGATCGATTTCATGGCCGCCAGGATCCGCAACTTGTCGTCGACCATGACGTAATGCCTGGCCGGATACTGCTGTTCGACGGCCGGCAGCATCTGCTCCTTATGAACGTAGATCAGTACCTGCCCGGAAACTGCCCGGGATAAACCCGAGACCTCAACCTTGCGCGGCTGAAAAACCACATCGCCGTCTGACAGGATCACCGTCGGACCCAGAGTTCTCAGATGCGCAATGACTTCGATCGCGCCCGGATACAACAGACTCGCAAACGGATAATCGATCAGAAACCGCGAGATCATCATCAACCGTTGATCGTTCAGGTCCGTCAGCCGAAAGCGCTGCAGCGCGCCCAGATAATCGACGTAGCCCAATTCCGTGCGCAGCTGCTCCAGGATTTCACGGTACCGGTCCCGGCAGGCAACGCCGAAGTTGACGGCCAGATGATCCATCAAATCGTCAATCAGCCGGTCGTTGTCGAGCAACGTGTTGTCGACATCGAGCAGAAATACCGTATCGGTGGCTGCAGTCATCTTGCGAGTCGGTACCTTGGGCGCGTGCGCAGTGGCCATGCCACGATCCAGGCCAGATCATACCCGAAGCCGCCACGGGCTCCGCCGCCGGCAGGCCGTGATGCGGTGCGCTGCGCCTGCTAAGCTGCGCCAACGCGGAAATTTCCAGCAACAACAGGGGCCCCGCGGGCGGCCGCGGCAGGACAATAATTGATGATGCAGCCAGCTGAGGCCAGGACCGCAGCGCCGGACCTGGTGCTTGAAGTGCGGGCCCTTGGCAAGTGTTACGGCGCGACCGTCGCGGTCGATGATGTATCGTTCGCGGTTCGGGCCGGTGAGATTATCGGGCTCCTGGGCCCCAACGGCGCCGGCAAGACCACCACGATCAGCATGATTCTGGGCCTGCTGGAGCCTGATGCAGGCTCAGTCAGCATTGCCGGCATCGATCTGGCCCGCGACCGCCCGCAGGCGCTTGCCCACACCAACTTTGCCGCGGTCTATGCCGCGCTGCCTGGCAACCTGACTGTGGAGCAGAATCTGCGTGTGTTCGGTCTGATCTACTGCGTGCCGGCACTTGGCGCACGCATCGACGAACTGCTCGGCGAATTTGATCTTCGACCGCTGCGCCGGAAAAAATGCGGCGTGCTGTCATCTGGCGAGCAGACGCGGGTCGGCCTGGCCAAGGCGCTGCTGAACCGTCCGCAACTGCTGCTGCTCGATGAGCCGACAGCGTCGCTTGATCCGTCCGCCGCGCAGACCATCCGCCAGCAGCTGCGCAGCCTCGCCGGGCGGGATGGCTGCGGCATCCTCTGGACCTCGCACAACATGTACGAGGTCGAAGCGGTCTGCGACCGCGTACTGTTCCTGTCACACGGCAGGATATTGCTCGAGGGCGACCCGCGCCGGCTGCCTGCCGAACATGGCGCGGCCACGCTCGAGGAACTGTTTATCCGGATCGCGCGCGAGCCGCTGGCCGCCTCGCCGCAGGCCGGCGTATGAGGCTGCGTCCGGTCGCTGGCGTCGTTTTGCGGCAGATTTACCTGCTGCGCGGCAGCCCAGTCAGGATCCTGCCAATGTTCGCCTGGGTTGCCGTCGACATCATTCTTTGGGGATTTATCACCCGTTACCTGAATTCGGTCGGGCCGGGCGGCCATAACTTCGTGCCGCAGTTGCTCGGCGCGGTGCTGTTCTGGGATTTTTTCGGCCGCATCATGCAGGGCATCAACGTTGCGTTCCTCGAAGACGTCTGGTCGCGGAATTTCCTGAATCTGTTCGCCACGCCGCTGCGGATCTCGGAGTATGTGACCGGACTGGTGCTGACCAGCATCGGCACCAGCATGTTCGGCTTAGTGGTCATGTTGCTGCTGGCGACCGTCATCTTTGGACTGCCGTTTCTCTCGCTTGGGCTGATGCTGGTACCGCTGTTTGCAGTGTTGTTTCTGTTCGGTGTTGCCTTGGGCATTCTGGCCAATGCGATGGTGCTGCGGCTCGGTCCCGCCTCCGAGTGGCTGATCTGGCCGCTGCCGGCGCTGCTCGCGCCATTTGCCGGCGTCTTCTATCCCATTGCGACCCTGCCGGCATGGATGCAGGCGGTAGCACGCGCGCTGCCGCCTTCGTACATTTTTGAAGCGTTGCGTGCGGCCGTTGCCGGACGTGACAACGCTACCGGCGGGCTGGCATTGGCGGCGGCACTGGCGCTGGTGCAGGTGCTGATTGCCGCCTGGGTCTTTACGCGCGTGTACCGGCAGGTCGTGCGCACCGGACTGCTCGCTCGCTATAGTGCCGAAAGTGTCGGCTAGCGCTGCGCGTTACCGTAAGCGATTCGACATGACGCCGGACCAGCCCGGCAGGTGCTCGGTGGCCCCCGAGTGAGCCAGGGCCATCGCCCGCGCCATGGCCTTGCGCCATTGGTGCTGCAGTAGCGCCTGCGGGATCACGCCACGGTAGTAATTGGCCCACAGGAATTCAGCGTACGGCATGATCTCCTTGGCAAAGCCGCCGTGCCGGCGCACTTCCGCCGCGAGCGATCGGTACGGATCGTCGGTGAGCTTCTCCAGGCGGTTGGGCACCGAATCAAAAGCGCAGCGCCGGCCCTTGGCGTTATAGGGGTGCACCCACTGGTGATGATCCATAAAGGTCCAGAAATCCCCTGCCGGCATGTGGCTCAGGTTCTTCAGGAGTATGAGCTTTACGTGCGCAACTTCCTCTTCCAGCAGCGCGCGACCGAGATGGTGATGGTCGACGATATAAAAGTGCCCGTCCGGAGCGCGCACGGCAGGGAACCAGTGCGAAGCCAGCAGCTGCTCGCGTGCCTGCTTGCCGATGCTCTTCCAGATCCGCCGCCGGTACCGCACTTCGCGAAAGCCAAGCGTCATCTGGGTGGGCCGCAAATGCTTGAGCTTGGCTGAAACCAATTCAGTATGCGGGCGCGGCATGGAGGCAGTACTCCCAAGCGTTGGATCGAGCTGATATAAAAACGCCGGGTCATTGTCCCCGGCTGCGCCGGCAGGTTCAACTTGCGGCACTGCGCCGATCGGTATTGGTCCGGGCCGCGTCGCCGTGACGAAATCTTAATGAACGGGCCTTGCCGCTTCAGCGCCGGCCGGTCAACGCACGGCGCAGCGGCGCGTTGCGTGATTAGGGATAGGATACGCTTCGGCGCGGCAACGGGTGGCGCCGGTGGTCGGCGACGAAAACGTTAGTTATTTTTTGCTGAGGTCCATTATGCAGATCAAACGTCCGCTCCGTGCGCTCGGCCTGCTGGCGGCAATGCTCGCCATACCGCTGCTCGCTCCGGCGCAGGTCAGTGTTGGCCTATCCATCAACGTTGCGCCGCCGATGCTACCGGTTTACGTGCAGCCGCCGGTGCCGGGTCCTGACTATCTATGGGCGCCGGGATACTGGGCCTGGGGACCTGCAGGTTATTACTGGGTGCCCGGCACGTGGGTGCTGGCGCCGACGCCAGGGTTTCTGTGGACGCCGGGCTACTGGGGCTGGGGCGGCGGCGTGTACCTCTGGCACGCCGGCTACTGGGGCCCGCATGTCGGCTTCTACGGTGGCGTCAATTACGGCTTTGGGTTTGGTGGCCACGGCTTTGAGGGTGGCTACTGGAACGGCGGCCATTTCTTCTACAACACTGCCGTGATGAACGTCGGCGCCGCGCATATCGGCTATGTGTACAGCCGGCCGGTGATGGCTGGCGCAGCGTTGCGGACCAGCTTTAATGGCGGTCCCGGTGGTATCGCGGCTCAGCCCAATGCCGAGGAGCAGCAAGCCGCCCGTGAGGCGCACGTGCCGGCTACGCCAATGCAAATGCAGCACGAGACCCGTGCGGGCACCCAGCATAATCTGCTGGCTTCGGTTAACCACGGCGTGCCGCATATGGCGGCCACGGCCCGGCCAGGACAGTTTGCCAATCCGCAGCGCTCGCAGCGCAATGCGCAACGGCGGGGACCCGGGCCGGGCGCTCAGCCGCACGCGCCGCGCAGTGACCACACGGGTCGCGCGCCGCCGCGTCCACCGCACGGACCCCAACCCGAAAATGAGCATCGCGGCGGCTGAGCCGGCGCTGCGCGCAGCGCGAGACGCATGACTGCATCGTCGGCCGCAGCTTTTTTAGCAGCAAGATTCCGTGCCGTGGATTTCAACGATTGTGACCGAGGCCACGTTTGACGGAATCTGCGACAAATCGCAAATTTTGGGCAATGGCTGCGCGCTATGCTGCCGGGCGGGTTGCCCGCAAGGCAGCGCCGCGCGGTGACCGCTGAACCAGCAGTTGCTGGACGCGCGAGAGGTCGGTGTCAACGGTCGGTGAGCCTGGCCGTTTTAAGCCTTACAGGTTCTCAAGACAAACGGAGTTCAGTTATGAGTCAATTTAGTTTTCGACGTACGGCAATTCTTGCTGCCTGCGTCATCGGCTTGGCGGCATCGGTGAGTGGCTGCGTCGTGGCTGCTCGTCCCGGTTACTACGGCGGTGCCGTCGTGACGGTGGCGCCGCCTGCGCCGCAGGTCGAGGTCTACGGTGCGGCGCCGTTCGTCGGCGCGGTCTGGTTCCCGGGCTACTGGAACTGGGTCGGCGGCTCGCACGTTTGGGTCGCCGGCGGCTGGCACCAAGGGCGTCCTGGCTACCGCTGGGTCCCGCATGCCTGGGTACACGAGGGCGGTGGCTGGCGGCTGCACGAAGGCCACTGGGCCCGCTAGTCTGATTCTCTGATGAAGCTGCGACCCGCAGCGCGAGTTAATCCTCGCCTGCGGGTCGCACGAACTGTTCCCGAAACGCGCGCGCCAAGGCCTCGGCGAACAAATGGGGCAGGCGCCCGCCATTCATATCGGTGATGCTGCGAAACCGTTCGGCGTGCTGCGGACCGGGATCCAGATGTTGACTGAATTCCGTCAGCGCGGGGCCGAGCGCGTGCAGCAGCGCTTCATCCTGCCGCCGCGCGCGGCTCAGCAACTCGCGCAGCCATTGCACGGCATCCAGCTCATGCCGCTCGTGCCCGAGCAGCAGCCGCTCCAGCAGCTCCTCGACCGACAGATTCTGCAGCGTGCTGTATTCGGCCTCTTCGGCCGCAGTGCTCAGTCCGTGACTCTGGCGCTGCTTGCGCTGCGTGGCCGCCAGATCCTTGAGCCCGACCAGTGCCTCGCGCAGCAGCAGTCCGGCCACATGCAGCAGCTGCGGTTGCGTCGCCACCGGTAGTTGCGCGGTATCGATTCCCGCGCCGCGCCAGAAGCTATCGGCTGGCGCCTCGCCAGCGGCTGGCGGCGCGCGGCGCGACAGCGGCACAGCTTGGGCCGCGCGCGGTTTGGCGCGCGGTCCGCTGTCGAATTCAAGCAGTCCCGGATCCTGAAGCAGCGGCGCAAGATCGGGATTGTCCGGCAGGCGTGGCAGGGCACCGGAATCCGGATCTGGCACCAGCAGCAGATCCTGTAGCGTAAATTCAGCGACGAGATCGCCTTCGCCGCGCTCTTCGACGCTGCCCGGATGGCGCAGTGGCGTAATGGCACTGGCCTCCGCCGATTGCGCCTCGGTCGAGTCGATCGCAACGCGTACCAGGTATTCGCCCAGCCGCAACGTGTCGCCGGGGCGCAGGTGCTGCGGTCCGCGCCGGCCGAGCGGCGCCTCGTCACCATTGAGGAACAGCCCGTTGGTGCTGGTGTCCTCAATGAAGTAGCCGCCGTGCCGGTATTGAACGCGGGCGTGATGGGCTGACAGGTAACGCTGCGGATCGGGCAGCACCCAGTGATTGTCGTGGGCGCGGCCAATGCTGCCGCCCGCGCCCTCGAAGACGAAACTCGACCGTTCGCCCAGCCGGCGGCATTGATCGCTCGTTACGGTCAGCCTTAGGCCCATAAAACTTCGGTCTGCTTCCCCGGCTGCCGCCTGCTGCGGCAGTCAAAACTGGCGTGCCAACCCCATATATAATGTCCGGACAGGGCAGGTTCCCACCCGCCCCCCGGATACCGATGGCAGCAAACCATATTTTTAAGGTGATGTTCGTGAACCAGGGCAAGGTTTACGAGATCTATGCCCGCAAGGTCAGCCACGGGAGCCTGTTTGGCTTCGTGGAGGTCGAGGAACTGGTTTTTGGCGAGCGCTCCACCGTGGTGCTCGATCCGGGCGAAGAGCGGATCAAAACCGAGTTCGAGGGCGTCAAGCGCAGCTACCTGCCGCTGCAGTCGGTGCTGCGGATCGACGAGGTGCGCAAGCAGGGCATCAGCAAAGTGGTGGCCCTGGAAGGCGGTAATGTGACCGCATTTCCGACGCCGCTGTTTCCCGCTCCGGCCGGTGGCACCGGCCCGAAGAAGTAACACCGTGCTGGTGTTGCCTGGGGCGCCGGCCTGGTCGGCGTTTCGGCTGCAACGTTTGCTCGCGCGATTGCAGGCCGTTGAACCGCTCATCAGCGGGCTGCAGGCGACGTTGGTCCATTTCATCCACTGCGCGCGGCCACTGGATGCGCGCGAACGCAGCCGGCTGGCCCAATTGCTCGAAGTGACGGACATCGGCGCGGCGCGCGCGGCGGTGCCTGGATTGCGGCTGCGATTGGTGGTGCCGCGGCCGGGCACGATCTCGCCGTGGTCGAGCAAGGCGACCGACATCGCCAGGGTGTGCGGGCTCGAGGCCATCCGGCGCATCGAGCGCGGCACGGCGTACGAGCTGGCGCTGGATGCAAATACGGGCGCCACAACCGTCGCGGCGCTCGATGCCGTGCTGCACGACCGGATGACCGAGGCGGTGCTCGGTGATCTCGACGCCGCCTCAGTGCTGTTTGCCGAATCGCCACCCAAGGCGCTGCGGGTCGTGGCGTTGCGCGCCGGCCGCAGTGCGCTCGAGCGTGCCAACCAGGAGCTCGGGCTGGCGCTGTCGGCACAGGAAATCGATTATCTGTTCGAATGCTTTCAGCGCCTGCAGCGCGACCCGAGCGATGTGGAACTGATGATGTTCGCGCAGGCCAACTCCGAGCATTGCCGCCACAAGATCTTTAACGCGCGCTTTTTGATCGACGGGCAGGCGCAGGCGCGCTCGCTGTTCGAGATGATCCGCCATACGCATGCGGTATCTCCTGCCGGCGTGCTCTCGGCCTACCGGGACAACGCCGCCGTCATCGCCGGGGTCGCAGGCTCGCGCTATTTCCCGGATCCGGCCAGCCGCGTCTATCGCTACGTGGATGAGCCGATCGACATACTGCTCAAGGTCGAGACGCACAATCATCCGACCGCGATCGCGCCGTTCCCGGGAGCGGCCACGGGCTCGGGCGGCGAGATCCGCGACGAAGGCGCCACTGGCCTCGGCGCCAAGCCGAAGGCCGGACTCGTGGGCTTTTCCGTCTCCAACCTGATGATTCCGGGATTCTTGCTGCCGTGGGAGAGCAGCATCGGCCGGCCGGGCCGCATCGCCTCGGCGCTCGAGATCATGACCGAGGGGCCGATTGGCGCGGCAGCATTCAACAACGAATTTGGCCGGCCGAGCATCTGCGGATATTTCCGCACGCTGGAAATGCAGCTGCCCGGCGATGCCGCCGGCCGCGCCCGCGGCTACCACAAGCCGATCATGCTCGCCGGCGGACTCGGCAGCGTGCGGCGCATGCACGCGCTCAAAGGCGAAGTGTCGGTCGGTTCGCTCATCGTTGTGCTCGGCGGGCCGGCCATGCTGATCGGGCTCGGCGGCGGCGCGGCTTCCTCGCTCGGCAGCGGCCAGAGCAGCGAAGCGCTTGATTTTGCCTCGGTGCAGCGTGGCAATCCGGAAATCCAGCGGCGCGCACAGGAAGTGATCGATGGCCTGTGGCAGCTCGGCGCCGACAACCCGATTGAACTGATTCACGATGTGGGCGCCGGTGGCCTGTCCAACGCGGTGCCGGAGGCGGTCGCGCATTCGCATCGCGGCGCGCGCCTGGAGCTGCGTGACATACCGAATGCCGAGCCTGGCATGTCGCCGCTCGAGATCTGGTGCAACGAAGCGCAGGAACGCTACGTGCTGGTGCTGCGCCCGGCCGGGCTGCCGGTGTTCGAAGCGCTGGCGCGGCGCGAACGGGCACCGTTTGCCGTGATCGGCCGCATCACCGATGACGGCTGGCTGGTGGTGCACGATCGGCACTTTGACAACGATCCGGTGCGCATGCCGGTGGCAGCGCTCCTGGGCAATCCGCCGCAGATGACGCGCAACGTGAGCACGGTGCCGCAGCCTGCGGCGCGCGAGGATTTTGCCGGCATCCCGCTGCGCGAGGCCGTCTATCGGGTGCTGCAGCTGCCGGCGGTAGCCGACAAGGGTTTCCTGATAACGATCGGGGACCGCACGGTCGGTGGACTGATCAGCCGCGATCAGCTGGTCGGCCCCTGGCAGGTGCCGGTCAGTGACGTCGGCGTGACGCTGGCCGACTACCGCCACGAACACGGTGAGGCGATGAGCGTTGGCGAACGCACGCCGGTAGCGCTGCTCGATGCGCCGGCCGCGGCACGCCTTGCGGTCAGCGAAGCCGTCACCAACCTGCTGGCCGCTGACGTGGACTCCCTGGCGCAGGTGCGGCTGTCGGCCAACTGGATGGCCGCCGCGGGCGAACCGGGCGAGGACGCGGCGCTGTATGCCGCGGTTCGCGCCATCGGCGAGCAGTTGTGCCCGGCCCTCGGCATTGCCATACCGGTGGGCAAGGACTCCCTGTCGATGGTCACCCGCTGGCAGGAGCAGGGTGAGCCTCGCTCGGTGATCGCGCCGGTGTCGCTGATCGTGTCGGCCTTTGCCCCGGTCGCCGACGTGCGCCTCACGCTGACTCCGCAGCTGCAGCAGCCGCCCGCAACCTAGCGTGCTGCTGCTTATCGATCTGGCCCGCGGCCGTAACCGGCTGGGTGCCTCGGCCCTGGCGCAGGTATTTAACCGCAGTGGCGGTGCGCCAGCGGACCTCGATGAAGCGGCGCTGCTCACGCAGTTTGCCGCGGCAATGACCGAACTGCGTCGGGCCGGATTGCTGCTCGCCTACCATGATCGCTCCGATGGCGGCCTGCTGGTGACGGCGCTTGAAATGGCCTTTGCCGGACACTGCGGCCTGCGCATGAAGCTTGATCCTGCGCGCGGCGATCCGCTGCGGCAGTTATTTTCCGAGGAGCCCGGCGCGTTGCTGCAGCTTAAGGCCGCGCAACTGGCGGCGGTGCAAGCCTGCCTCGACCCGCCACGGGCTGGACGGCTGCGTGCAGCAGATCGGCGAGCCGCAGCGCGCTTTGCGGGTGCAGGTCAGCTGCGGGGGTTCCATCCTCGATGAGTCGTGGGCGGAGCTGCGCCGCGCCTGGTCGGCGACCTCCCACCAGATGCGAAAGCTTCGCGATGATCCGGAGTGCGCGGCCGAGGAGTACGCGGCCGCTGCCGATGAAAGCGATCCGGGCCTGCATTGGGACCTGTGCTACGACGCCCTGGCGCCGATCGAGGCCCCGTACGTCGCGACCGGCAAGCGCCCGCGCGTGGCGGTGCTGCGCGAGCAGGGCGTCAACAGCCAGGTGGAGATGGCCGCGGTGCTGCAGCGGGCCGGATTCGAATCCTGCGACCTGCACATGAGCGAGCTGCTCGACGGCGCGGCGAGCCTCGAGGGGTATTCGGGCCTGATTGCCTGTGGCGGATTTTCCTACGGCGATGTGCTCGGCGCCGGCGGCGGCTGGGCGCATTCGATTTTGCTGCACGAACGCGCCCGCGAACAATTCGGCCGCTTCTTCGCCCGCACCGACACCTTCTCGCTCGGCGTCTGCAATGGCTGTCAGATGATGGCGGTGCTGAAGGAGCTGATACCCGGCGCCGAGCACTGGCCGCGCTTCCGCCGCAACCGCAGCGAACAATACGAGGCGCGCCTGAGCCTGGTGCAGATTGCCGACTCGCCGTCGATTTTCTGGCGCGGCATGGCCAGCTCGCGACTGCCGGTGGCAGTGGCGCACGGCGAGGGGCGGGCCGAATTTGCCACGCGCACCGACCAGGAGGCCTGCGAGCGCTTAGGGCTGATTGGCCTGCGATATATCGACAATCACGGTCAGGTGGCGGTGCGCTACCCGGCCAATCCGAGCGGCACGCCGGCCGGCATTGCCGCCTTGACCACGCCGGACGGTCGCGCCAGCGTCATCATGCCGCACCCGGAGCGCGTGTTCCGCACGGTGCAGAATTCCTGGCACCCGGCCGATGCCGGCCCGGACAGCGGCTGGATGCGAATGTTTCGCAACGCGCGCGTCTGGCTTGGCTGATATTGGCTGCATCCTGCGGGCTGCGCCAGCGAAAAAAAACTGCGTGCAGGCGGCGGCGTGACCGAGCGGAAGGCGCCGGGTATCATGGACTCATGCCAAGCGCGCGGCCCCGCATCAGGCTCATCATCGTCGATGATCACCCGCTGTTCCGTCAGGGGCTGCGCCAGGTGGTCGAAGCCGATCCGCGCTTTGAACTGGTCGGCGAAGCCGATCAGGGCAAGCTCGCGCTGCACCAGATCCGGGAGTTTAAGCCCGATCTTGCCGTGCTCGATCTGAATCTGCCGGACATGAACGGACTGGAGGTCGTCGCGTCGCTGCAGATGGAGAACTGCAGCGCGCAGTTTGTGGTACTGACCATGTTCAAGGACGAACACGCCTTCAACCAGGCCATGAACCTCGGCATCCGCGGTTATGTGCTGAAGGAAAATGCGGCCAGCGAAATCATCAGCTGCATGATCGCGGTCGCGGCCGGTTCCGCTTACGTCAGTCCGTCGATGTCCGGCTTCCTGCTGCACCGCCGGGATCGGGCCGCGGCGCTCGTCGGCCGGCAGCCAAGTTTGCAGGACCTGACCGTGGCGGAGCGGCGCGTGCTCAAGCGCGTGGCGGAAAAGAAGACCACGCGCGACATAGCGGCGGAGCTGTTTGTCAGCCCGCGGACCGTGGAATCACACCGCGCCAAGATCTCAAGCAAGCTTGGCCTCAAGGGCAGCAACAGCTTGCTGCAGTTCGCGCTGGAAAACCGCGAGGTGCTGAGCGCGCTGGATTAGCGGGATTAGGGTCAGGCCGGCTGGTCGTTGTGCGCGGCCTCGATCTTGCGGAGCGACTCCTCCGACAAGAACTTGCGCATCATCATCGCCTGCTGCAGGCGGCCTTTGCGCACGTACACCTGGTAGAGCAGGTCCTTGACCACCTCAAGCAGTACGCCGGCCATCTGGTCCTCGACGATCGGCAGGCCCGGCGGCGGGTCGGCGTCGCTGCCGAAAATGACCTTCTTGATATCGAGGAAGGTGGCGCTGTCTAAATCAGCCATGTTGCGCACGTCGTTGAGCTGATCGAAGACCTTGAGCTTGCCAGCCTCGCCAAGATCAATGAACGTGGCCTGCATCGTGCGCCGGCACATGGCCGCGAAGGCGTTGAACGTGCTGCTCGAGTAGCAGGCGAGCGCTTCGCGAAACAGCAGCTCGACCGGCTCAGGCAGGTAGGTGTAACTGAATTTTTCCTTGGCGCGCTCGACTTCGATGAACTGCGAGGCCAGTTCAATGCGCGACGGCAGGTAGCTCTTGGCCGCGATGCGCAGGAACACCGGCGAGTTGCAGGCATCGCACCGGTAGACGATGCCGACGTATTTGGGCCGGTGCGTGCTCAGCTCGGTAAAGGAGGGCACGGCGATCGGCGTGATATGCGCGAGCACCTGGCAGTGCGGGCAGGTCAGCGCCAGGCTGCTGGCCTGCGCCTGATGCAGCTGGCTGGATGAATCGATGTAGGTGGCCATAAGTGGCTTGCTCTTTGTCCGGTCCGGCCATCCCCGCGGCCGCCCCTGTACCGGTGCAGTGTAGCCCAAAGGCCGGCCAGGTTTGGCATGACAATACTGAACCAGGGCACGGGGTTACATAATACTGATCATCTAACCTGTGAGCCGCTTGTACTTGATGCGGTGCGGCTGGGCGGCGTCGTCGCCGCGCCGGCGCTTGAGGTCCTCGACGTACTCCTGGTAGTTGCCTTCGAACCACACCAGCTCCGAATTGCCCTCGAAAGCGAGGATGTGCGTGGCAATCCGATCGAGGAACCAGCGATCGTGGGAGATGACGACCGCGCAGCCCGGAAAGGCGAGCAGGGCATCCTCCAGCGCCCGCAGCGTCTCGACGTCCAGATCATTGGTCGGCTCATCGAGCAGCAGCACGTTGCCGCCGCTGCGCAGCACCTTGGCGAGGTGCACGCGGTTGCGTCTCGCCGCCGGACAGCTCGCCGATCAGCTGCTGCTGGGCGGCACCCTTGAAGTTGAAGCGGCCGACATAGCCGCGCGACGGGGTCTCGTAGCTGTCGACGCTTGATATGTCGTGGCCGCCGGAGATCTCCTGCCACACCGTCTTCTTGTCGGATCAAGGCTCTGGCGGGACTGATCCACGTAGGCGATCTGCACCGTCGGTCCGATCCGGATCTGGCCGCGTCGGGCTTCTCCGCCCCGGTGAGCATGCGAAACAGCGTGGTCTTGCCGGCGCCGTTCGGTCCGATGATGCCGACGATGCCGCCGGGCGGGAGCTTGAAGCTTAAGTTATCGATCAGCAGCCGGTCGCCGTAACCTTTGCGCAGGTCCGTGACTTCGATCACCAGCTCGCCGAGGCGTGGCCCCGGGGGGATATAGATTTCGTTGGTTTCGTTGCGCTCCTGAAACTCGCGCGACGCCAGTTCCTCGTAGCGCTGCACGCGCGCTTTGCTCTTGGCCTGGCGCGCTTTGGGGTTGGCGCGGACCCATTCCAGTTCGCGCGCCAGGGTTTTGCGCAGCGATTCCTGCTCGCGTTCCTCGAGCGCCAGGCGCTGCTCCTTTTGCTCCAGCCAGGAGGAGTAATTGCCCTGCCAGGGAATGCCATGGCCGCGATCGAGCTCAAGGATCCAGTCGGCCACGTTGTCGAGAAAATACCGATCGTGGGTGACCGCGATGACCGTGCTCGGGTATTCCTCGAGGTAGCGCTCCAGCCAGGCGACCGATTCGGCATCGAGATGATTGGTCGGCTCATCGAGCAGCAGCATATCCGGGGCCGAGAGCAGCAGTCGGCACAGGGCCACGCGGCGGCTTCTCGCCGCCTGAAAGCAGCTCAATCTGGGCTTCCCACGGCGGCAGGCGCAGCGCGTCGGCAGCGATCTCAAGCTTGCGCTCGAGCTCCCAGCCGCCGGCGGCATCGATCGCATCCTGCAGCTTCGCCTGCTCCTCCAGCAGCTTGGCCATCTGCTCATCGTCCATCGGCTCGGCAAATTGGTCGCTGATCGCATTGAACTGCTGCAGCTGCCGCATGGCATCGCCCAAGCCCTGCTCCACCGTGGCGCGCACATCCAGCGCCGGATCCAGCTCCGGCTCCTGCGGCAGAAAGCCGATGCGGATGCCCTGCTGCGGGCGCGCCTCGCCATCGATCCCGGTATCGATGCCCGCCATGATCCGCAGCAGCGAGGATTTGCCGGAGCCGTTGAGCCCGAGCACGCCAATCTTGGCGCCGGGAAAGAAGGACAGCGAAATGTCGCGCAGGATGGTGCGCTTCGGGGGTACCACCTTCGATACCCGGTTCATCGTATAGATGTATTGCGCCATGAGCAGGATCTTTTTTACGTCCTGGGTGTGCGGCCCCGAGGGGCCAAAAGGGGCCGTATTATCCACGGCCCCTGCCGGCAAGGCGATGCCTTAAGCGGGCCGGCTCGGGTGCCGCCGCATTGCTGTGGTAGGCTTTCGGTTGCCAACCGCTTTGGGAAGCAGCTTCGGCGCAGGAAGTGAAGGCAAACAATTCACCGGTCGGTGTGCTGCTGGGCGAGCGCCTGGCGCGCTATGGCTTTCCCGACGGCCACCCGTTTGGGCCGGACCGCCTCGGGGCCTTTCTGCGCGAATTCGACGGCCGCGGGCTGCGCGAGCGCACCGTCCTGCTTGAGGCAGTGCAGGCATCGGAAGAATCGTTGCTGCTGTTCCATACGCCCGAATACGTGCGGCTGGTGCAGGAGCTGTCCCTCGCCGGTTGCGGCACGCTCGATGATGGCGATACCCCCGCATACCGCGGCGTCTACGAGGCGGCCGCATGCGTCGTCGGCGCCAGTCTTGCGGCCACCGAGTGGATCATGGCCGAGCCGTACCGGCGCGCGTTCGTGCCGATCGGCGGACTGCACCATGCCACGCGCGAGCGCGCCGCCGGATTTTGCGTGTTCAATGACTGCGGCGTGGTGATCGAAAGCTGCGGCGCCGCTAGGGCCTGCGGCGAATCGCCTACGTGGACATCGACGCGCACCACGGCGAGGGGTGTTTTACGCCTTCGAGACTGATCCGGAGCTGATCATTGCGGACTTGCACGAAAACGGCCAGAGCCTGTATCCGGGGACCGGCGAGGCGAGCGAGACCGGCCGCGGCGCTGCGGTGGGCACCAAGTTCAACGTGCCGCTGCCGGCCGGGGCGGGAGACGCGGATTTTGCGCGGGTCTGGCCGCAGATGCTGGCGCACGTCGAGCGCCTGCAGCCGCAATTTATTTTGCTGCAGTGTGGTGCGGACAGCCTGGCCGGCGATCCGATGGCCCACCTTAAGCTGTCGGCGGCCAGTCACGCGCGCGCGGCCCGTGAGCTGTGCGAGCTGGCCGACAGGGTCGGCCACGGACGCGTTCTCGCGCTCGGCGGCGGCGGCTACGACCGGGCCAATCTGGCGCGGCGTGGACTGCCGTGGTCGAATCGCTCCTGTTGCCGCGCCGGTCCGCCCCTGAAGATCAATGCGGCGCTTAAGCCGCCGCCCGCCGTTCGGGTACAATCCGCGCCCTGTTTTTCGATGCGAACTGGCCAGCCGCTCCGTACCCACTCTATCAGGGCTCATGCTGTATGTACCCGACCCGAATGCTGATCGCGGATTTTGACCCGGCCCTGGAGCAGGCGCTGGATGGTGAGCGCGTCCGTCAGGAGGAGCATATCGAGCTCATCGCCTCGGAGAACTACACCAGTCCGCGCGTGCTCGAGGCGCAGGGCTCGGTACTTACCAACAAGTACGCCGAGGGGTACCCGGGCAAGCGCTACTACGGTGGCTGCGAGTTCGTGGATATCGTCGAGCAGCTGGCGATCGATCGGGCGAAGCAGCTGTTCGGTGCCGACTACGCCAACGTGCAGCCGCACTCAGGCTCGCAGGCGAACGCGGCGGTTTACTTGGCGCTGGTCGCGCCGGGCGATACGATCCTTGGCATGAGCCTCGATCACGGCGGGCACCTGACCCACGGCGCGAAGGTAAATTTCTCCGGCAAGTTGTTCAATGCCGCGCAATATGGCGTACGGCCCGACACCGGACTGATCGATTACGAGCAGGTCGCAGCGCTCGCGCGTCAGCACCGCCCGAAGATGATCGTGGCGGGATTCTCGGCCTATTCGCGGGTCATCGACTGGGCGCAAGTTTCGCGCCATCGCCGATGAAGTCAGGCGCGCTGCTGTTCGTCGACATGGCGCACGTGGCGGGCCTGGTGGCGGCCGGCAAGTATCCGAACCCGATGCCGATCGCTGACGTGGTCACGACCACCACGCACAAGACGCTGCGCGGTCCGCGCGGCGGGCTGATTCTGGCCCGGGCCAACGACGGGATCACCAAGAAACTCAATTCGATGGTCTTCCCCGGGTACGCAGGGCGGCCCGCTGATGCACGTTATCGCGGCCAAAGCGGTCGCCTTCCTCGAGGCGCTGCAGCCGGAATTTCGCGCCTATCAGCAGCAGGTGGTGCGCAACGCCCGCGCCATGTGTCAGGTGCTGACGGCGCGTGGCTATCGCATTGTCTCGGGCGGCACCGACAATCATCTGTTCCTGCTCGATCTGAGCGATAAGAGCATGACCGGCAAGGACGCGGATGCCGCCCTCGGGCGCGCCAATATCACGGTCAACAAGAATACGGTGCCGAACGATCCGCGCCCGCCGATGGTCAGCAGCGGCATTCGCATCGGCACGGCCGCTTCGACCACGCGCGGCTTTGGCGAGCCGGAGATCCGCACCGTGGCCGGCTGGATCGCCGATGTCATCGATTCCGGCGGCGCCGATGCGACGGTCGAACGGGTGCGGGCCGCGGCGATTGAGCTGTGCCGCCGCTTTCCGGTTTACGTTGGCTAACGGCTGAGGCCGCCGCAGGGACGCGCCATGCATTGCCCGTTCTGTGGCCATGAGGAAACCAAGGTGACCGATTCGCGCCTCGCGGGCGAGGGCCGGCAGATCCGGCGCCGACGCGAGTGCCTGCGCTGCAGCGAGCGGTTCACAACCTTTGAAAGCGCGGAGCTGCTGATGCCGCGCGTCATCAAGCGCGACGGCAGCCGCGAACCGTTCGATGAGCGCAAACTCAGCGCCGGGCTGATCCGTGCGCTGGAGAAGCGACCGGTCAGCAGTGAGGCGATCGACGCGGCGGTGGCGCGCGTCTGTCACAAGCTGCGCGTGCTGGGAGAGCGCGAGGTGCCTTCGCGCACGCTCGGCGAGATGGTGATGGAGGAGCTGCGGCACCTCGATGAGGTCGGTTACGTGCGGTTTGCTTCCGTTTACCGGAGCTTTCAGGACGTCGAGGCGTTTCGCGAAACCATCGATCATCTGCATCACCACCGCCGCAAGCGCGATCCGAATGCCGACCAGCTGCCGTTGCTGCCGCGCGAACCGACCGCTCGCGCCAAACCCAAGTCATGACCGCCTTCAGCGAAGCCGATGAGCGCTGGATGCGCCGCGCACTGGTGCTGGCCGCGCGCGGACTGTGCACCACGGATCCGAACCCGCGGGTCGGCTGCGTCGTGGTGCGCGACGGGCAGCTGGTTGGCGAGGGCTGGCACGAGCGGGCCGGGCAGGGGCACGCCGAAGTGCGGGCGCTGGCGGTGGCCGGCGCCGCGGCGAACGGCGCCACGGCTTATGTGACGCTCGAGCCGTGCGCCGGCACGGGGCGCACGCCGCCTTGCACGGAGGCACTGCGTGGCGCCCGCGTGGCGCGGCTGGTGTATGCGGCCACCGATCCGGACCCGATCATGCGCGGCGGCGCCGGGAACCTGCGCGCCGCAGGGATCGACGTCGCCGGCGGATTGCTCGAGGCCGAAGCCCGGCAGCTGAACGTTGGCTTCTTCCGGCGGCTGGAGCACGGCCTGCCGTGGGTGCGGATGAAGCTGGCGGCGAGCCTGGATGGGCGCACCGCACTTGCCAACGGCGCCAGCCGCTGGATCAGCGGCGAGGCGGCGCGGGCCGATGTGCAGCAGTATCGGGCGCGAAGCTCTGCCGTGCTGACCGGCATCGGCACGGTGCTGGCCGATGATCCGGCGCTTAATGTGCGTCTGCCGGGCGCGACCCGTCAGCCGCTGCGGGTGCTGCTCGATACGAGCCTGCGCGTGCCGCCCGGCGCCCGGCTGTTTGCCAATGCCGGCCGTACGCTGGTCATGACGGCCGCGACCGACGCGCGCCGGCGCACGGCTCTGGAGCGCGACGGCGTGCAGGTTGAGCAGCTGGCCCGCGCCGCGGGCGCTGGCCTTGAGCTGCGCGCAGTCATGCGGCGGCTGGCCGAGCTGCAATGCAATGAGGTCTGGGTTGAGGCCGGGGCGACGCTGAGCGGCGCGTTGCTGAGCGCTCACCTGGTCGATGAGCTGGTGCTGTATCTGGCCCCGTGCCTGCTGGGGCCGGATGCACGGCCGCTCGCCGAGTTGCCGGCCATCAATGCGCTGACGGATCGCCTGACGCTGGCCTACAGCGAATGCGTACTGCTCGGCGATGATCTGCGCATCACGGCGCAGCCGCGTCCGGCCGCGTAACGCCATGTTCACCGGCATCGTTCAGCAGCTCGGCGAAATCGCGGCCTACCAGGTCCGGGGCGTCGATGCGCACGTCCGCATTCGCGCGCCCGGGATGAATCTGAGCCAATACCAGATCGGCGACAGCATGGCCGTGGCCGGCATCTGCCTGACCATCGTGGCCCTGACGGATACGATATTCGAGAGCGACGTCTCGGCCGAGACGCTGCGCCTGACGACCGCCGGCTCCTGGCAGGCCGGCACGCGCGTGAACCTCGAGCCGCCGTTACGGCTGGGCGATGTACTCGGCGGCCATCTGGTCAGCGGGCACGTCGACGGGCTGGCCGAGCTGGTCGGCGCAACGGAAGAGGGACGCTCGCGCCGTCTCGAGTGGCGCGCGCCCGCCGCGCTGGCTAAATTCATCGCCGCCAAAGGGTCGGTCGCGCTCGATGGCGTCAGCCTGACCGTCAACGAGGTGGCCGGTGACCGCTTTGGCGTCAACCTGATTCCGCACACGCTCGAAGTCACGACCTTCGGGCAGCTGCAAGTGGGGCAAAGCGCGAACCTGGAAGTGGATCTGATGGCGCGCTACGCCGAGCGGCTGTTGAGCGCGCGCTGAAGCGCTACGCTCAGGTCCCGGAGTTCGCCAGCGGATCGTCGCCGTAGCGGTTCGGTCCCGTTGTGCCCTTGGTACAAAACCAGACCAGCAGCACGATCCCGCCGATAAAAGGCACCAGCAGAATCCAGAACCACCAGCCCGATTTATCCAGATCGTGCAGTCGGCGGACCAGCACCGATAATCCTGGCAGAAGATTGATCAGGGCCACCAGCGTGTAGACGTAGCCGTAAGGCAGCCATATGAGAACGGTCGTGCCCATCACAAATCGCGTCCCCAAAATGCCATCGATGATGCACGCGGCGATGAGCGATACGACGGCGTAGAGCGTCCACCACCAGTATTCAGATCGCGGGGCGCGACCGGCAAAGGTCGCGTAATGGCTGTAGCAGTACTTGATGGCGCCGGTGTAGGTCATTGGCTTTCCCTGCAAAAGTGTTTATTGAGTCGGTCCCAATAGGCATCAGCGGAGCGAACGCCTGGCCTTCAATCATAGCCGGGCGCAAAGCGGATGCCTAACTGCAGGCGTCGGCCGCTAGCGGTAGGGCGTGCCGTCGCGGTGCGTGAACAATGCCGCCGCCCCCTCGGCCCGGGCAACCAGGTCGATGTCCGGATAATGCACCACGTCGCCCACCGTGCGGCTGCCGATCTCCAGCAGCACCGCTTCGGCGGCGGAGCGGTTCTGCAAACAGTGCCCGTTTGCCTCGCCGGCCTTGAAGCCGGCGGCGTCGCCGGCGCGCAGTAATTCCTCGCCTTGCTCGGTGATGAGTATCACTTCCCCCGACAGGACGTAGATCAATTCATCTTCAAGGGTGTGCCAGTGGCGCTGGCTCGACCATGCGCCGGCGGGCAGGCATAGCCGGTTGACGCCAAACTGCGTGAGCGCCGCGGCATTCCCGAGCCGCTGTCGCCGGCGCGACCGGCACGGCTGATCAAAAGGGGCCGGGTACCCCGAGCCGGTGACGGTCTTGATCGCTGTAAGGTCCAGGCGCTTACCCATAATATGAACTCCATGAATAAAGCGGACAGGAAAAGCATCAGCTGCAACATCCACCCTGCGCCCTTATACCGCTGGGCGCCCGTCGGCATGTCCAAATATGCCTTAGGTGCAAGAAAGCGTAGTGCGCACCATGAGACCACGCGCCGCCGCCGGCAGCCGGGCCTCGCCGCGGCCACGGCGGCACACGGATCGCCGCGATGGGTTGGTCTGCCCTATGGCATCATGCGCGGCCATGAAGTTGAACAGCATTGCTGAGATTCTCGCCGACCTGCAGGCCGGACGCATGATCGTCCTCATGGACGATGAGGACCGGGAGAACGAGGGCGACCTGGTGATGGCAGCGACCCTGGTCAAGCCTGATGATATAAATTTCATGGCCCGCTATGGTCGCGGGCTGATCTGCCTGACGCTGACGCGCGAGCGCTGCGCGCAGTTGCGGCTGCCGCTGATGGTCAGCGAGACCGATGCGCAGCAAAGCACGAATTTCACGCTCTCCATCGAAGCGGCCGAAGGCGTCACGACCGGGATCTCCGCCTATGACCGGGCGCGCACGGTGCGCGCGGCGGTGCGGGCGGATGCCCGGCCGGAGGATCTGCGCCAGCCCGGGCACGTATTTCCGATCATGTCGCAGCCCGGCGGCGTGCTGACGCGCGCCGGCCACACCGAAGCCGGTTGCGATCTGGCGCGGCTCGCCGGCCTGGAACCCGCAGCCGTAATTGTCGAGATCATGAATGAAGATGGCACGATGGCGCGCCGTCCGCAGCTGGAGGAATTTGCGCGCACCCATGGCCTGAAGATCGGCACGATCACGGATTTAATCCGCCATCGCCTGCAAGCCGAGCGCTCGGTGGAGCGCATTGCCGAGCGGGACGTGCAGTCCGCCTACGGCGCCTTCAAACTGGTTTGTTACGAGGATCACGTCAACCGCGACGTGCACCTGGCGCTGGTCCACGGCTCGCCAGGCCCGACCGAACCGGCCCTGGTCCGCGTGCATCTGACCGACACGCTGCGCGACGTGGTTGGCGTGCGCGATGACTCGCGCGCCTGGACGCTGCAGGCGGCGCTGGCGCGGGTGGCGAAGGCGCCGTGCGGTGTGGTGGTGATACTGCGCCAGAATGAATCGCCGCGTGAACTGGCCGACGCGGTGCGCTCACTGGACGGACGCGGCGCGCGTGCCGAAGGCACGGCGCAACAAAGTGGCGCGGTGCTGCGTACCTTCGGCATCGGCGCGCAGATCCTGCGCGACCTGGGTGTGCGCCGCATGCGTGTGCTTTCGGCGCCGCGGCAGTTGCACGGGCTGTCGGCTTTTGGCCTGGAAATCGTTGATTACATCGACGAGGCCGGCTGAGCCTTGCGATATACTGATTCGCATGGGCACAGTTTCTGCGGCGGATCAGTCGCTGTCGGCGGGCGACCTGAAAGTCGCCATCATCGCGGCGCGTTACAACGAGCAGATCGTCGAGCAATTGCTGGCCGGCGCCCGCGCCGCGTGGGCGGCCCGTGGCGGCATTGAATCGGCGCTGCGGATCGAGCGGGTCCCGGGCGCATTTGAGCTGCCGTTGGCGGCCCGGCAGCTGGCTTTAAGCGGTGCGTTCAACGCCGTGGTCGCGCTCGGCTGCGTCATCCGTGGGGAAACGGCGCACTTTGAGTACATCGCCGGCGAGTGCGCGCGCGGGCTGCAGCAGGTGATGCTGCAAACCGGAGTGCCGGTCAGCTTCGGCGTGCTGACAACCGAGACGCTGCAGCAGGCCGAACAACGGGCCGCACCCGGACCGCACAACAAAGGCGCCGAGGCCATTGATACGGCCATCGCGATGGCGCAGCTGCTGCGCCGGATCTAGGGGCGCCGAGCATGGCCAAAGCCTTTTCAGCGCGCACCGCGGCGCGGGCCCTGGCGCGCCGGCTGGCGCTGCAGGCGCTGTACCGCTGGCAGGTCAATCCCTGCCCGTGGCAGGACGTGGTGCAGGAGTTCGCCGCCGACCCGGACATGGCGCGAGCCGACCACGCGTACTTTCAGGAGCTGATCGAGAAAATCTGCACCGACCATGCGGCACTCGATGAGCTGCTCGGTCCACTGCTTGACCGCCAGGCGGCGCACCTGGATCCGATCGAGCATGCCGTACTGCTCATTGGCAGCTACGAACTTCGCGAGCGGCCGGATATTCCGTTCCGGGTCATCATTAACGAGGCGGTCAGTCTGGCGCGCCGGTTCGGCGCGACCGACGGACATAAATTCATCAATGGCGTGCTGGATCGTGCGGCCCGCGAATGGCGGCCCAACGAACATTGAGCGGCGCCTTCGGCCGGCACTGGCCTAATGGCTAAAATGAACGAGAGCGAGCTGATCGAGCGCTTTTTTCGGCACGCGGGCGCGCCGCGCGCCGACGTTTTGCTGGGTATCGGCGACGACGCGGCAATCGTCACGGTACCCGCCGGCCAGGAGCTGGTGCTGACTACCGACTCACTGGTTGAGGGCGCGCATTTCCTGCCCGGGAGCCCGGCGCGCTCGCTCGGACACCGGTCGCTTGCCATCAATCTGAGCGACCTCGCCGCTATGGGTGCGCTGCCGTGCTGGGCGCTGCTGTCGCTGACCCTGCCGGCCGCTGATGCCGGCTGGCTTGAGGATTTTGTGGCCGGCTTCGCGGCGCTGGCGCGCGAGCACCAGGTCGCTCTGGTCGGCGGCAATCTGACGCGCGGCCCACTTTCGATCACAGTGCAGCTGGCAGGCCTGGTGCCAGCCGGCACGGCACTGCGCCGTGGCGGTGCGCGTGTCGGGGATCTGCTGTGTGTCAGCGGTACGCTGGGAGATGCGCGCGGCGGACTCGAGTTGCAGCTCGGGCGGCTGGCAGCGGCGGCCGAGCCGGCGGCGGCGCTGCTGGCGCGCTTCGAATATCCGACCGCCCGGGTGGCACTGGGCAGCGAGCTGCGCGCGGTGGCCAGTGCGTGTATCGACATCTCCGATGGCCTGCTGACCGATGCCGGGCGCCTGCTGACGGCCAGTAAGGTCGGAGCGCAGCTGCGGGTCGGCCAGTTGCCACTGTCAGCGGCGCTGCGGCAGGTGCTCGGCGAGGGCGCCTGGCAGCACGCGCTGCAAGGGGGCGAGGACTATGAGCTGTGCTTTACGGTGCCGCCGGCACGCACAGGACAGCTCGCGCAGCTCAGCCAGCGGCTCGGTGTGCCCTTGACGGCCTGCGGGGTCGTACGCGCGGAAACCGGCCTGGAACTGCTCGGGGCGGCGGGTGTGATGCAGTTCTCGGCCGCGCCATTTGACCATTTTCAGCCGCGCGACGACTAAATAACGCCGGCACGGGACGATCCGGGATCCGCATCACAGATCCCCCGGGCTCGCGGCCCGTATCCTGATCGGCGTCGTCCACGGACACCAAATCGATGGCAGAGCTGGCAACCCAACCCGTCTCCGCGCGTTCCATTCCTGAGCGCGTCGGCAAGTACCTCATCATCAATGAGGTTGGCCGTGGCAGTACCGGCGTCGTCTATCTGTCGCATGACCCGTATTACGGGCGCGATGTCGCCATCAAGGTTTATAACATCGAGGCGAGCGGCGACGATGAACGGGCGCGCATCTCCCGCAAGATGTTCCTCTCCGAAGCGCACATGGTGGGCATGCTGCAGCACCCGCACATCCTGCCGATCTACGATGCCGGTGAGGAAAACGGCCACTGCTACATCGTCACCGAGCACGTGCATGGTGCCCGTACGCTCGCCGCCTACTGCCGGCCCGATAATCTGCTGCGCGTCGATGATGTCGTCGAGATCATGTTCAAGTGCGTCAAGGCGCTGCACTACGCCCATTCCCGCGGCGTGATCCATCGCGACATCAAGCCTTCCAATATCATGCTCACCCAGGACAGCGACGTCCGGATCATCGACTTTGGCATCGCCCTGGTGGCGGACTCCGACATCTCGCGCATTGAGGGCATCGCCGGCTCGCCCAGTTACATGTCGCCCGAGCAGGTGCAGAGCCTGGAGCTGACCGGCCGCTCGGATATCTATTCGCTCGGCGCCGTCATGTACGAGCTCTTGACCGGCAACCGGCCGTTCCGCGCCGGCAACCTGCCAAACTGCTGCACCAGATCGTTTACGCGACGCCGCCGCCGATTCACACGCTGCGTCCGGAAGTGCCGGAGGATCTGGAAAACGTCGTCGCCGTGGCGATGCAAAAAGATCCGGAGCGCCGGCAGAAAACCGGCCTCGACGTCGCTGCCGAACTCACCCGCGTGCACCAGAAGCTGCGCGCGCAGTACTCGCGGATGGATCAGCAGGAGCAGTTCGGCGTGCTGCGCCGGCTGAAATTCTTCCATGACTTTTCGCACGGCGAGATCCTCGAGGTGATGCGCGCCAGCCACTGGCAGGACTATGCCGGCGGCGAGGAGATCGTCAAGGAAGGCGAGATGGACGATCGCTTCTATATTCTGGTGGGCGGCAACTGCTCGGTCGAGCGCAACGGCCAGTCGGTGGGTCTGCTGTCGACCGGCGAATGCTTTGGCGAGACCAGCTACGTGCAGGGCGCCAAGCGAACCGCCACCATCCGTGCGGCCGATCCGGTGACCGTGCTCAAGGTCAGCTCAACGCTGCTCGAGCAGGTGTCAGCCTCCTGCCAGCTGCGCTTCAATCGCGTATTTCTTCGGGCGCTTATCGGCCGCCTGCAGGGCGCCGAGATCCGTACGACCTGATTAACGGCCGCCGCTCTTAGCCCGCAGCCGGCTCGGCCTTCTCGCGCTCGATGCGCGCATAGGCCGAGTGGTTGTGAATGGACTCGAAGTTCTCGCTCTCGACCACGTAGGCACCGATCCGCGCTTCGGCATCGAGGCGGGCCGCCACGTCGCGCACCATGTCCTCGACGAATTTCGGATTGTCGTAGGCCCGCTCGGTCACGAATTTCTCGTCCGGGCGCTTGAGAATGCCGTACAGCTCGCAGGATGCCTCGCTTTCGGCGATATCGATCAGCTCCTCGATCCACATATGGGCGCGCAGCTGCGCCCTGATGGTCACATGCGAGCGCTGATTGTGGGCGCCGCGGTCCGAGATTCTCTTGGAGCAGGGACAGAGGCTGGTCACCGGCACCACCACCTTGACCCAGATGCTGGTCTTGCCGCCGGCCACTTCGCCGATCAGCGAGGCCTGATAATCGAGCAGGCTTTCGACCCCCGAGACCGGCGCCTGCTTGCTGACGAAATAGGGGAATGACATTTCGATGTGGCCGGCGTCGGCGTTCAGCCGCTCGGTCATCTCCAGCAGCATCGATCGGAAGGAGTCGACCGAGATTTCGCGGGCGTGGTGCAAAATCTCCACGAACCGCGACATGTGCGTGCCCTTGAAATTGTGCGGCAGGCTGACGTACATGTTGAAGCTGGCGATCGTGTGCTGCTCGCCGGCGCTGCGGTCACGCACCCGCACCGGGTGGCGGATGTCCTTGATGCCGACGCGGTTAATGGGCAGCCGGCGCGTGTCGGCGCGGCTTTGCACGTCCTCGACCGTGGCCGTCTGCGCGCCGCGGCCCGGCATGACCGTGTCCATGGGCACGGTCAGCGGAATTCGCCAGGACCGGGACGGCCGCCGGCCGCGAGCTTCGCGCCGCCGCGCGCGCTGTTTAAGCCGGCAAGGAGCGGCCGCCACCAGCGCTCAATGGTCGCGCGGACCGAGGCCGTATCGAGGCCGGCTTCGGCCAGACACTCCTCGCGCGTGCCGTGGCCGAGGAACTTATCCGGCAGGCCGATATGCAGGCGCGGCTGCGTCAGGCCGCTGGCGTCGAGAAATTCGGCTACGCCGCTGCCGGCGCCGCCGGCCACGACGTTCTCCTCGAGCGTAATGAGGGCCTCGTGCGCCGGGGCGAGCGCCCGCAGCAGCGCTTCATCGAGCGGCTTGATGAAGCGCATATTGACCACCGTCGCATCGAGCGCCTCGCCCGCGCTCAAGGCTGCGCTCAGCATCGTGCCGAAGGACAGCAGCAACAGACCACTGCTGCCGCGCCGGCGCAGTTCCGCGCGGCCCACCGGCAGCGCGGTCAGCTTCGCTTCGATTTTCACGCCCGGCCCGCTGCCGCGCGGATAGCGCACCGCAGCCGGGCCGTCCAGCACGCTGCCGGTGTGCAGCATCTGGCGGCACTCGTTTTCATCGGCCGGCGCCATCACCGTCAGGTTCGGCACGCAGCGCAGGAACGATAAATCGAAGTTGCCGTTATGCGTCGCCCCGTCGCCGCCGACCAGGCCGGCGCGATCGATCGCAAACAGCACCGGCAGCCGCTGCAAGGCCACGTCATGAATGAGCTGATCATAGCCTCGCTGCAGGAACGTGGAGTAGATCGCGACCACGGGCCTTAGCCCTTCGCAGGCGAGCCCGGCGGCAAACGCCACCGCGTGCTGCTCGGCGATGGCGACATCGAAGTACTGCTCCGGAAAGCGCTGCGAGAATTCCACCATGCCGGAGCCTTCCCGCATGGCCGGGGTAATGCCGATCACCCGTGGGTCGCGCTCAGCGGCATCGCACAGCCACTGGCCAAATACTGCCGAATAAGTCGGGCCGCTCGCGCGCTGCTTCAGCAGCGTGCCGCTGACCGGATCGAACGGCCCGGGTCCGTGCCAGGTGATCGGGTCGGCTTCTGCTGGCGCGTAGCCTTTGCCTTTGCGGGTGACGACGTGCAGCAGTTGCGGCCCGTGGAGCGTGCGCAGGTTGCGCAGTGCCCGCACCAGCTTCGGCAGATCGTGGCCGTCGATCGGCCCCATGTAATTAAAACCCAGCTCCTCAAACAGCGTGCCCGGCAGCACCATGCCTTTCACGTGCTCTTCGGAGCGCTTGGCGAATTCGCGGATATGCGGCGTGTGCCGTAGCGCGCGCTTGCCGCCCTCGCGCAAGTGCGTATACAGGCGCCCGGAAATGACCCGCGCCAGGTAATTGGACAGGGCGCCGACGTTCTCGGAGATCGACATATCATTGTCGTTAAGCACGACGAGCAGATCCACCGGCAGGCTGCCGGCATGGTTCAGCGCCTCGAACGCCATGCCCGCGCTCAACGCGCCGTCGCCGATGATCGCCACGGCGCGCTGCGTTTCCCCTTTGCGCGCCGCTGCAATGGCCATGCCGAGCGCGGCACTGACCGAGGTGCCGGCGTGTCCCACGCCAAAGGTGTCGTATTCACTTTCGGCGCGCGCCGGAAACGGGGCGAGCCCGCCAAACTGCTTGATCGTGTGCAGCCGTTCGCGCCGGCCGGTCAGCACTTTGTGCGGGTAGGCCTGATGGCCGACGTCCCAGACCAGCTTGTCGCGCGGCGTGTCATAGGCATAGTGCAGCGCGACGGTCAGCTCAACGGTGCCGAGGCCGGCGGCGAAGTGCCCGCCGCGGGTGCTCACCGTCTGGACGAGAAAATCGCGCAGCTCATCGGCCACGGCACGGAGCTGCCGCTCCGGCAGGGCGCGCAGGTCCGCCGGCGAATCGATCGCGCTCAGCAGCGGATAGCTTTCGGATGGCTCGCTCATGGGCTTTGAGTCTACACGGCCTCGTCGCCGGCACCGAACGGCGGACCGGGCTGACCTGCAGCCGGGACAATATAGCGGGCGAGCTCGATCATCGGCTCGGCGGCAGGCAGCAGATCGGCGATGGCGGCGATGGCGCGGTCGCGATGCAGCCGGGCGAGCATTTCCGAGCGCGCGAGCCCGAGGATGCTTGGATAAGTCGGTTTGGCGAGCGCCGCGTCCGAGCCGGCGGGCTTGCCGATCGCGGCCGTTTCGGCGGTCACATCGAGAATATCGTCCTGAATCTGGAAGGCCAGTCCCAACTCATCGCCAAAGCGACGCAACCGCTGGCGGGACGCAGACTCCGTACAGCCTGCGGCCAGCGCACCGAGTTCAACGCTGGCGCGGATCAGCGCTCCGGTCTTGCGCCGGTGCATGATCTCGAGCGCCGCTTCGCTCAACGGGCGCCCGACCGCTGCGAGATCGATCCCCTGGCCGCCGGCCATGCCTTCGGTGCCGATCGCCTGCGCCAGCACCTGCAGCATCTGCACGCGGATCGAATCGCTGAGCGCCGTCGTCTGCACGGCCAGTACCTCGAAGGCGAGCGCCTGCAGCGCATCTCCGGCCAGCACCGCCGTGCCTTCGTCGAAGGCGCGGTGGCAGCTCGGCCGGCCACGGCGCAGATCATCATCGTCCATCGGCGGCAGATCATCGTGGATCAGGCTGTAGGCGTGAATCAGCTCGACCGCCGCTGCCGGCGCATCGAGCAGCTGTGCCGGCGCGCCAAGGGTCTGGCCGGTGATGTACACCAGCAGTGGCCGCAAGCGCTTGCCACCGCCTAAGACGCTGTAGCGCATCGCATCGTGCAGGCGCGGGACTGCCGGGTCGGTGCTCGCCAGGCACGTGGCCAGCACCTGCTCGATCCGTGCCTGCCAGACGGCGATTTGCTTGCCAAGCCCGTCGCGGCCAGGTTTTTCGATCCTCGCCTCAGCTTGCACTGGTATCGGCATCGGCGCCCGTATCGGCGGCAAAGTCCTCGAGGGTCGCGCCTTCGGGCCGCTGCGTCAGGATCTGGACCTTCTGCTGAGCGGCCAGCAGCGCGCGCTGGCATTCGCGGGTCAGCTGCACCCCGCGCTCGAAGCTTTGCAGCGCCTCCTCGAGCGGCAGATCGCCGCTTTCCATGCGGGCGACCAGTGCTTCGAGCTGGGCGAGCGAATGCTCGAAATTGGCGGTCGGGGCTTTGCGTGGCACGGCGGTGGGGCTTGGCGATAGAAGGCGGTTTGGTACCCTACACAGCCTCCGCGCCGATGGTCAAACCGGGTTGACGGGGGCCATGCAACGGCATAGATTCTAACAACAGTTAGAATTAGTCTAAAGGTCCTTAAGGGGACCGCAGAGGAGATGACAATGGCAGCGCTGAAAGGAACCCAGACTGAAAAAAACCTGAAAGATGCCTTCGCCGGCGAATCGCAGGCGAATCGCCGCTATCTTTATTTCGCGGGCAAGGCCGACGTCGAAGGCTACAACGACGTTTCGGCCGTGTTCCGCTCGACCGCGGAAGGCGAAACCGGACATGCCCATGGGCACCTGGAATATCTCGAGCAGGTGGGCGACCCGGCCACCGGGTTGCCGTTCGGCGAGACTAAGCTGAATCTGAAGTCCGCCATCGCCGGCGAGACGCACGAGTACTCCGATATGTATCCGGGCATGGCCAAGCAGGCGCGCGCCGAAGGGTTTTCGGAAATCGCCGACTGGTTTGAAACGCTGGCCAAAGCCGAGCGCTCGCACGCCAACCGCTTCCAGAAGGCACTGGACACGCTCTGAGCTAAGCCGGGCGGTCAGGTTCCACCAATATGAGTGTTGGCAACGGCGGGGGCCGCGAGGGCAACCTTGAGGCCCCCACCCGGCATCCGCTCAACTGGCAGGATCCGTCTTTCTATGACCAGGCCGCGCTCGAGCAGGAACTCGGCCGGGTCTTCGATATCTGCCACGGCTGCCGGCGCTGCTTCAGTCTCTGCCAGGCTTTTCCGACGCTGTTTGACGCCATCGACGCGACTGCAGACGGCGAAATCGCCGAGGTCGAGCGCACCGTGTACTGGCAGGTCAGCGAGCACTGTTACCTGTGTGACATGTGCTACATGACCAAGTGTCCCTACGTGCCGCCGCATCCGTGGAACGTCGATTTTCCGCACCTGATGCTGCGCGCCAAGTCGTTTCGGGCGCGCACCGGCCACGTGCGCTTGCGTGACAAGGTGCTGGCGGCGACCGATCTGGTCGGATCGCTCGCCGGCATCCCGGTGGTGGCCGAAATCGTCAATGCCGTCAACGCGAGCGCCACCGGCCGCGTGCTGCTCGAAAAAATTCTGGACGTGGACCGCGAGGCGCCGCTCCCGCGTTACCACTCCCACAGCGCACGCTCGCGGCTTGGCGCCACGGCAACGCCGCTGCCGGCGCCGAAGGCTACGGCCGAAACACTCGGCCAGGTGGTGCTGTTTACGACCTGCTACGGCAACCGCAACGAACCGGAGCTGGCCGAAGATCTGGCGGTGGTGATGCGCCACAACGGCATCGGCGTGCGGCTCGCGCCGAAGGAGCGCTGCTGCGGAATGCCGCGACTCGAACTTGGCGACCTTGAAGCGGTCAGGCGGCTCAAGGATGTCAACGTGCCGGTGCTGATGGCGCTGGTCGAGGCAGGCTTTGACATCGTGGCGCCGATCCCATCCTGCGTGCTGATGTTCAAGCAGGAGCTGCCGTTGATGTTCCCGGAGGACAAGGCGGTACTGCGCATCCGCGATCATATCTTCGATCCGTTTGAATACCTGATGCTGCGGCACAAGGCGGGGCTGCTGCGCACGGATTTCACGGCCCGGCTGGGTAAGGTCAGCTACCACGTGCCTTGCCACCTGCGCGTGCAGAATATCGGACTGAAGACCCGCGACCTGTTGCGGCTGGTGCCCGACACCACGATTGAGGTGATCGAGCGCTGCTCAGGTCACGACGGCACTTACGCCCTGAAGCGCGAGTTCCGGGCCGCGTCAGTGAAGATCGGCCAAGCCGGTGGTCGAGCGCGTCGAGCGGCGGCGGGGCCGACTATTACGCCAGCGACTGTCCGATGGCGGGCCACCAGATCCAAAGCGGCCTGGGAGCGGACGCCCCGGCGCCGACGCATCCGCTTAAGTTGCTGCGCATCGCTTACGGGATCTGACCGGCGATGCGCAAACTCACCGCCGCCGATCTGCTGTCGCTCGAGGACTATTCCCGCGCGCGCGCCGCGATCCGCAGCCGGCTGATCCTGCACACGCGCCGGGCGGCAGCTCGCTATGGGGCCGCATTGCACCTGCAGCTTCGAGGATCGGCAAACGGTCAGCTACCAGGTGCAGGAGATGCTGCGCGCCGAGAAGATCTTCGAGAGCGCGGGCATCGCCGAGGAACTGGGGGCCTACAATCCGCTGATACCCGACGGCCAGCAATTCAAGGCGACGATGCTGCTTGAATTTCCGGAGCCGCAGGAGCGGGCCCGCTGGCTGGCGCAAGCTGCGCGGGATCGAGCGGCGCTGCTGGCTTCGGTGGGCGGCGGCGAGCCGCGGTTCGCGATCGCCGACGAGGATCTGCCGCGCGAGAACGATGAAAAAACTTCGGCCGTGCATTTCCTGCGCTTCGAGCTCGGCGCCGACGGGGCACGTGCGTTGCAAGGCGGCGCAGCGCTGGCGCTCGGGATCGACCATCCCGAATACCGCTACGGGATCGATCCGGTGCCAGAGCCGCTGCGCGCGGCGTTGCTGGCCGACCTTGCGTGAGGGAGCGGTGAGCGGCGCGGTGCCGCGCGGGCGCCGAAGGCTCTGCTAGAATCCGCGCGCGCCACGTCCCTGGCGCGCACCGAAGCCCGACGCGGGCGCATACAGTTTGCATGAGCAGTCCTATACCGCCTCCGATATCGAAGTCTTAAGCGGCCTCGAGCCCGGTGCGTCGCCGGCCGGGCATGTACACCGACACGACCCGCGCCCAATCACCTTGCTCACGAAGTGATCGACAACAGCGTCGATGAGGCCATCGGCGGCTACTGCACGCAGATCAACGTCACCTTGTACAAGGACGGGTCGCTGGAGGTGGCCGACGATGGTCGCGGCATGCCGGTCGACATCCATCCGCAGGAGAAGATCAGCGGCGTGGAGCTGATCCTCACGCGGCTGCACGCGGGCGGCAAATTCACCGACAGGACCTATAACTTCGCCGGCGGTCTGCACGGTGTCGGCGTGTCGGTGGTCAACGCGCTGTCAGGCACCTCGAGTGCTGGGTCAAGCCGCGGCGGCAAGGAATACAACATCAGCTTCAAGGACGGCAAGATCGCCTCGAAGCTCGAGGTGATCGGCACGGTGGGCCAGCGCAACACCGGCACGACCGTGCGCTTCTGGCCGGATCCGAAGTTCTTCGATTCGGACAAGTTCTCCGTGCCCGATCTGAAGCACACGCTCAAGGCCAAGGCGGTGCTGTGCCCGGGGCTGCGCGTCAGCCTTCAAGAACGAGGCGAGGGCGAGAAGGACGAGTGGTTCTACACCGGGCACCTCGGCGCAGTACCTGCTCGAACAGCTCGGCGATGCCGAAGGCTGCCGCCCGAGCCCATCACCGGCAAACACGTCTCGGAACAGGATGTCGTCGAATGGGCGCTGGTGTGGGCGCCGGGTTATGCCGACACCCGATTGGCGAGAGCTACGTCAACCTGATCCCGACCACCGAGGGCGGCACGCACGTCAATGGCCTGCGCGCCGGCGTGGTCGATGCCGTGCGCGAGTTTTGCGAGTTTCGCAACATGCTGCCGCGCGGCATCAAGCTGACGGCCGAGGACGTTTGGAGCAAGGCGTGCTTCGTGCTGTCAATGAAGATCCGCGATCCGCAGTTCGCCGGGCAGATGAAGGAGAAGCTTGGCTCCCGTGAAGCTGCGGCACTGGTGGAGAGCCTACGCGCGCGATGCGACCGGGCTGTGGCTCAACCAGCACCCGGATGCTGGCGAAGCGCATCGCGGCGTTCGCGATCGCAAACGCCCAGGAGCGGCTGCGCGCGGCGCAGCAGGTGACCCGAAAGCGCACCGTCAACGGGCCGGCGCTTCCCGGGAAGCTCGCCGACTGCACCTGCCAGGATCCGGTGCGCTCGGAGCTGTTTCTGGTCGAAGGCGATTCGGCCGGCGGCTCGGCCAAGCAGGCCCGCGACAAGGACTATCAGGCCATCATGCCGCTGCGCGGCAAGATCCTGAACACCTGGGAACTGGAGCCGGGACAGATCGGCAGCTCGCAGGAGGTCCACGATATCAGCGTCGCGCTCGGGGTGGACGCAGGCTCGGCGGACATTGCCGGGTTGCGCTACCACAAGATCTGCATCCTGGCCGATGCCGACTCGGACGGGCAGCACATTGCGACGTTGCTGTGCGCTTTGTTCTTGCGCCATTTCCGGCCGCTGGTCAGCCACGGCCATGTCTACGTCGCTATGCCGCCGTTATTCCGGATCGATGCCGGCAAGCAGGTGTACTATGCGCTGGAGATCGCCGAGCGCGATGCGCTGCTGGAGCGATGGAGAGGAGAATTCGCGCACCAAGCCGGCGGTGACGCGCTTCAAGGGCCTGGGGGAGATGAATCCGCCGCAGCTGCGCGAGACCACGATCGATCCGCGTACCCGCCGCCTGGTGCAGCTGACCATCGAGGCCAAGGACAAGACCGACGCGCTGATGGACATGCTGCTCGCCAAGAAGCGCGCCGGTGACCGCCGCGATTGGCTCGAGCGTAAGGGCAACCTGCGGGTGCCGGTCTGACTGGCATGGATAACCAGGAACTGAATTTCGAAGGCGTCGAGAAGCGGCCGATGGCGCGAGCTTCACCGAGCGCGCCTACCTCGATTACTCGATGTACGTGATCCTGGACCGGGCGCTGCCGGCGCTCAGGGACGGGCTCAAGCCGGTGCAGCGGCGCATCGTCTATGCGATGAGCGAACTGAGTCTGTCGGCCGCCGCCAAACACAAGAAATCGGCGCGCACCGTAGGCGATGTGCTCGGCAAGTTCCATCCGCACGGGGACAGCGCCTGCTACGAGGCCATGGTCCACATGGCGCAGGCTTTTTCCTACCGCTATCCGCTGGTTGACGGCCAGGGTAACTGGGGTTCGACCGACGATCCGAAGTCCTTCGCCGCCATGCGTTACACCGAATCGCAGCCTCACGCGCTACGCGGACCTGCTGCTCGGTGAGTTAGGCGACGGTACCGTCGACTGGGGGCCTAACTTCGACGGCACGCTGGAGGAGCCGTTGTGGCTGCCCGCGCGCCTGCCGAACCTGCTGCTCAACGGCGCCTCCGGCATCGCCGTTGGCATGGCGACCGATATTCCGCCGCACAATCTGCGCGAGGTGGCCGCCGCCTGCGTGCATTGCTCGATGAACCGGAGAGCACCACCGCCGCGCTGCATGAAGCATGTGCAGGGGTCCGGATCTGCCGACCGGCGCGGAAATCATATCCCCGCGCGCGGAGCTGAAGGAGTTTTATGACAACGGTGTCGGGAGCTTTCAGCGCCCGCGCGACCTACGAGATCGAGGAGACGGCAGCATCATCATCACCGCGCTGCCCTACCAGGTCTCGGCGACGCGGGTGCTGGAGCAGATCGCCGAGCAGATGCGCGCAGAAGAAACTGCCGATGGTCGAGGATCTGCGCGATGAGTCCGACCACGAGAATCCGACGAGACTCGTGCATCGAGCCGCGCTCCAGCCGCGTCGACGTCGGTGCAGCTGATGGCCCACCTGTTCGCCACGACCGACCTGGAGCGCAACTACCGCGTCAATCTGAACATGATCGCGCTCGACGGGCGCCCGCGCGTCATGGGGCTCAAGGCGCTGCTCGACCGAGTGGCTGGAATTTCGCCGGCAGACGGTGCGCCGGCGGCTGACCACCGCCTGGAGAAGGTCACCCGCCGCCTGCATATCCTCGATGGCATGCTCGTCGCGTATCCTGAATCTCGACGAGGTGATCCGCATCATCCGGCGCGAGGACGAGCCGAGGCCGGTGCTGATGAAGCGCTTCAAGCTGTCCGAGGAGCAGGCCGACGCGATCCTCGATACCAGGCTGCGCCACCTGGCCAAGCTCGAGGAGTTGAAGATTCGCGAGGAGCAGTCGCAGCTCGCCGAAGAGCGTGCCGGTCTCGAGGCGGTACTGGCCAGCAAGGCCAAGCTCACCAAGCTGCTGCGCAGCGAGATTCGTCGCGGACGCCGAGGAATTCGGCGATGAGCGGCGCACCAAGATTGTCGAGCGCGCGGCGGCGCAGGCCATCGATGAGAGCGAGCTGCTGGTCAGCGAGCCGGTCACGGTCGTGCTGTCGGCCGGCGGCTGGGCCCGTTCGGCCAAGGGCCACGAGATCGATCCGTGCTCGCTCTCCTACAAGACTGGCGACAGTTTTTATGCGGCGGCACGCGGACGCAGTACCCAGCTGGCCGTGTTTCTCGACAGCACCGGCCGCGCCTATAGCCTGCCGGCGCACACCCTGGCCTCGGCGCGCGGCCAGGGCGAGCCGCTGTCCGGGCGGCTGGATCCGCCGGATGGTGCGCGCTTTGCCGGGGTGCTGATCGGCGAGCCGCAGGATCTGTGGCTGCTCGCGACCGATGCCGGTTACGGCTTTGCGGTCCGGTTGCAGGAATTGCACTCGCGTAACAGAGCGGGCAAGGCCGTACTCAAGCTGACTGCCGGTGCCGGGGTGCTGCCACCGGCGCCGGTCGGCGGAGCCGATGCGCGCGTTGCGGTCGTGACCAATGAAGGCCGGCTGCTGGTTTTTGCCGCCGCCGAAGTGCCCGAGCTGCCGCGCGGCAAGGGCAACAAGCTGTTTGGCATTCCGACGGCCAAGGCCGCGGCGCGCAGTGAACTGCTGGTGGCCGTGGCGGTGCTCGGCCCGACCCAGGCGCTGCGCGTGTACTCCGGTGAGCGCAAGATGGTACTGACCGCTGCAGACCTTAAGCACTACACCGGCAGCCGCGCCCAGCGCGGCGCAGTGTTGCCGCGCGGCTGGCGGACCGTGGAGCGGATCGAAGCGGAGTGAAGATCTATCTGAAGCTCGCGCTGGCGTCGCTGGCGTGGGCCGCCACCTTTCACGTCGCCAAGTTCACGGTCGGATCGCTCTCGCCGCTGGCAGCGATGCTGTGGCGATTTGCGCTGGCCGCTTTCGTGCTGGTGGCGTGGGTCGCAGCGCGCGAGGGCTGGCAGAGTGCGGCACTGCGCCGCAACGCGCTGCCGTTGCTGGCGATGGGTGTGGTAGGCGCCATCGGTTTTAATCTCGGCATGTTCTACGGGCTGCGCGCAACCTCGGCGGTCAATGCCTCGTTGATCATGGGTCTCGCGCCGTCGCTGACCCTGGCCGGCGCGACGCTGCTGACCGGCCGGCGCCCCGGGATTCGCCAGCTGCTCGGCCTGCTGCTGGGGTTATCCGGTGTGGCGACCGTGGTCAGTGGCGGTTCCTGGCGGGTGCTGCGCGCACTGGATTTTTCGCGCGGCGATTGGCTGATGCTCGGCGCAACGCTTTGCTGGGCTATCTATTCGCTCATCCCGCAGCGTTTTGTACGTGATCTGAGCGCCGTGGCGATCACTGCCAGTTCACTGAGCATCGCGGCCATCGCGATGCTGGTGCTGAGTGTGACGGCAACTCCCGAAGCGCTGCAGTGGCCTGGACCTGCGCTCGGCGCAGTGCTGTTCATGGGCCTGGTGGCGACCGCGTTGGCTTACCTGTGGTGGAACGAGGGCGTGGCGAAACTCGGGGCGGTGCGCACGGCCCTGTTCAGCAACCTGACGCCGGTTTTCACGGCTCTGATTGCCGTGATGCTGGGGCAGACGTTGCTTTGGGCACAGTGCGTCGGCGCCATGCTCGTGATCGGCGGACTGATCGTGGCGACCCGCGCCTGAGCTTTCCCCGGGGCCGACCGCGTAGTCGACCGCTAGGCGGCTCCGCTCTCCTCAGCGCGGTGGCAGGCCACCAGGCTCTCGCCCACCTGACGCAGCGCGGGCACCTCGGCGGCGCAGGCGCGACCGCGAGCGGACAACGGTTGCGGAACACGCACCCGCTCGGCGGCGCGAGCGGCGAGGGCGCTTCACCCGCCAGAGCCGGGCGGAGCCGGCCCGGGCGCTCGGGATCGGCTTGCGGAATCGCCTGCAGCAGCGCCTGTGTATAAGGATGGCGCGCGGCTGAGTACAGGCTCGCGCGGCTGGCCAGCTCCATGACGCGGCCCAGGTACAGCACCAGCACCCGGTCGCAGGAAAAGCGCACCGCCGAAAGATCGTGAGCGATAAATAGCATCGCGAGCTTTAACTGCTGCTGCAGGTCCTTGAGCAGGTTGCTGAGCTGCGACTTGATGGATACGTCGAGCGCCGAGATCGGCTCATCGCACAGCAGCAGTTCGGGCTCGAGGATCAGCGCGCGGGCGATGCCGATGCGCTGCGCCTGGCCGCCCGAGAACTCGTGTGGATAGCGGTGCAGGTGGACCGGCAGCAGGCCGACACGCTGCATCATGGCCAGCACGCATTGCTCGCGCCCCTTGGCGTCGAGCCGCGGACGGAACTCGCGCAGCGGCTCGCCGATGATCTGCCCGACGGTCATGCGCGGGTCAAGGGCCGACTGCGGATCCTGGAACACCATTTGTACGTGCTCGCGAATCGCGCGCAGTTCCGCACCGCGCAGCGTCAGCAGATCGGCGCCGCGAAACCACGCGCTGCCGCTGGCCGGTACGAGGCGCAGCAGCGCCCGCGCCAGTGAGGATTTGCCGCTGCCGGATTCGCCGACCAGGCCGAGGCATTCGCCGGCGGCCAGCTCAAAGCTCACACCGCCTACGGCCTGCAACCAGACGCGGCCCGCCACCGTTGCTACCGGATAGCGCACAGCCAGATCCCTGACGGACAGCAGTGGCGGATTCATGCGCGGCGCCTAGCTGCCGTCGGTACCGGGCCGCCCCAGCGGCCCGTCGTAAAAGCACGCCCGCGCATGCCCGGCATTGACCGGCGTCAACTTGGGCGTCTCGCTGCGGCAGCGCGCGAGAACGTACCGGCAGCGTGGCGCGAAGGCGCAGCCTGGCGGCAGTGCTGCCAGATCTGGCGGCTGACCGCCGATGGTGGGCAGCCGCTCGGGCAGTGGCTCGTCAAGACTCAGCAGCGAGCGGCGCAGCGCCTCGGTGTACGGATGCCGACTGGCACGAAATAATTCCGCGACCGGCGCCTGCTCGACTATGCGCCCCGCGTACATCACGCAAACCCTATCCGCGGTCTCGGCGATCACACCCAGATCGTGTGTCACCAGTACCAGCGCGACGCCGGTCCGGTCGCGCAGCTCCCGCAGCAGCGCCAGGATCTGGGCCTGCACGGTCACATCCAGCGCGGTGGTCGGTTCATCCGCCAGCAGCACGTCCGGCTGGCAGATCAGCGCCATCGCAATGCCGATGCGCTGGCGCATGCCCCCGGACAGCTCGTGCGGGTACTGGCGCAGGCGCTGCGCGCCGTCGCCAAGTTGTACCGCTTCGAGCAACGCGAGCGCCCGATCCGTCGCCGCGCGGTGACTTAATTTCTGGTGCCGGCGCACGCCTTCGGTCAATTGCGTGCCAATGGTCAAGTACGGGTTCAGCGCGCTCAGCGGGTCCTGAAAAATCATCCCGATGCGCGCGCCGCGCAGCCGCTGCCAGGCGGCGGCGCCGGCCCCGACCAGTTCCTGATCGCGAAAGCGGATGCTGCCGCTGACGCGGGCGCGCGCACCGTTCAGCCCCAGCATCGCCAGCAGCAGCTGCGTCTTGCCCGAGCCGGACTCGCCCACCACGCCAAGAAACTCCCCCGCCGCCAGATCCAGATTCACGCCACCGACCGCGTGTAACTCGCCGGCATGGCTGGGGAAACTGACGCGCAGTTCGCTAAGCTGCAGCAGCGGGACTTCGCTCATCGGCCGGATCCGTCCCGCGGATCGAGGGCATCCCGCAGGCCATCGCCCAGGAAACTGAAGCAAAAGATGATCAACGCCAGAACGCTGGAGGGCACGATCAGCAGGTACGGGTGCGACTGCATGCCGCTGGCGCCTTCGGCCACCAGCGATCCAAGCGAGGCGAGCGGTGCCTGCACGCCAAGCCCGAGGAAGCTCAGGAACGCTTCAAACAGGATCACGGCCGGAATCGTCAGCGTGGCATAAATGACCACGACGCCGAGCAGATTGGGCACGAAGTGGCGGCCAATCATCGCGCGGCGTGACAATCCAAGCGTCTGGGCGGCCACGATGAATTCGCGCTGCTTCAGCGACAGTGTCTGGCCCCGCACGATGCGGGCCACGTCGAGCCACGAGACCGCGCCGATGGCGACAAAGACCAGCAGGAAATTGCGGCCGAACAGCACCGTCAGCATGATCACCAGCGGAATGAACGGCATGCAGTACAGCACATCGACCGCGCGCATCATCAGCGCATCAACCGCCCCGCCGGCGTAGCCGGAGGTTGCGCCCCAGAGCACACCGATCAGCACACTGATGACACTCGCCGCCACGCCTACCAGCAGCGAGATGCGCACGCCCCACATCAGTCGCACCAGCAGGTCGCGGCCGAGTGCATCGGTACCGAGCCAATGCGTGGGCAGTGTGCCCGGTGCGGCGAACATGGCGTCCCAGTTGGGCGTCACGTAGTCGTAACGGGACAGCAGCGGCACGAGGCAGGCGGCCGCCAGCAGCATGCCAAGAAGCACCAGGCTCGCCATCGCGGCGCGGTGCGCACGCAACCGCACCCAGGCCTGCTGCCACGGTCCCTGCCCAGCTGCCGCCGGCGTGCTCATGCGGCGTGCCGGATGCGCGGGTCGAGCCACGCGTAACACAGGTCGGCGAGCAGATTGAAGGCGATGATCAGCGCGCCATAGAGCACGGTGATGCCCACCACCAGCGTGTAGTCGCGGTTCAGTGCGCCGGTGAAAAAGTAGCGACCGATGCCGGGCAGCCCGAACACCGTTTCAATGATGATCGAGCCGCTGAGCACGCCGGCAAACGCCGGGCCGAGGAAGGAGATGAGCGGCATCAGCATCGGCCGCCAGGCGTGGCGCAGGATAATGCTGCGCTCCGTCAGTCCCTTGGCGCGCGCCGTGCGGATGAAGGGGCTGTGCAGCACCTCGATGGCGCTACCGCGCATCAGGCGGGCGACGTAGGCGCTGTAGGGGCAGGCGAGTGCCACGACGGGCAGCACCAGCTGGCGGGCCGAGTGCGACCAGCCGCCGCCGGGGAGCCAATGCAGTTCGATGGCAAACACCAGAATCAGCACCGGTGCAATCACGAACACCGGTATGGATACTCCGAGCACGGCCACCGCCATCGGCAGGTAATCGAGCCAGGTGTTCTGCCGCAGCGCTGCGACCACACCGGCCAGCGAGCCGAGCAGTACGGCCACCAGCAGGGCGAGTCCGCCGACCAGCGCATCGACCGGCAGCCCCTGCGCAATCAGCTCGTTGACCGAGGTGTTGCGGTACTGGAACGAGGGTCCGAGATCCCCATGGCTAAGATCGGCCAGGTAGCGGCCGTACTGGCGCCACAGCGGCTCGTTGAGGTGGTAGCGGGCCTCGATGCTCTTCTGGATCTCGGGCAGCAGGCGCCGGGCCGAGTCAAAGGGGCCGCCTGGAGTCGCATGCAGCAGCGCAAAGGCAAGCGTTGCGATCAGCAGCAGTGTCGGTATCGCGACCAGCATCCGGCGGATGATGAAGCGGCCCATGGTCAGGACCCCGTGTGCTCAAGCACGTACAGATAGCGCGACAGGTTCCGGTCCTGGACGTTGACCTGAAAGCCCCGCACGTAGGGCTTAAGCAGGTGACGGGAGGCATAATAATAAAGCGGCAGGCAATCGGCCTGCTCGTCGATCAGCTGTTCGGCGGCGGCGAGGTCGGCATGCCGCTTGGCAATGTCCGGCTCGGCGCCGGCAGCCGCCAGCAGCGCATCAAAGTGCGGATTGGAATACTGGCTGTAATTTTGCGGATTGCTGGACTGGAACAGCTCGAGAAAGGTCAGCGGGTCCGGAAAGTCCCCGATCCACGACTCCTGAAAGAACACCGGTTTACGCAGCTGCAGATCCTGCAGCAGCACCCGGAATTCCTCGTTATAGGGCTGTACCTCGGCGCCGAGATTCGCGCGCCACATCGCCGCCAGCGCGTCGTAGTTAGCCCGGTTGTCGGGGTCGGTGTTGTACAGCAGTTCGACGCGCAGCGGATGCGCGGGCGAATAGCCGGCCTGCGCGTACAGCTGGCGCGCCGCTGCGTGCCGCTGCGCCGGGCTCCAGCTGGCCCACGGCGGCTCGGGTGCCAGATAGTCCGGTAGCGGCGGCACGACCGTGTAGGCCGGCAGGTAAAGGCCGTCGCGAACCCGCTCGGTCAGGATGTCACGGTCCACCGCCATTGACAGCGCCTGGCGCAGCGCCTGGCTGGAGGCGAACGGACCATGGCTCATCTGAAAACCTACCATGAAGATACCGAGGTACGGTCCGCTGATGACCTGGTCGCCGAGCCTGGATCTTAGCCAGTGGTACTGCGCGCCCGGAAAAGAGTCGGTGAGCTGCACATCGCCGGCCTCGAACCGCGTGACCTGAGCCGAGCGGTCCTCGAACGGCAGATAAACGAGCCGCTGCAGATGCACCGTGTCGGCGGCCCAGTAGCGCGGATTTTTCTGCAGCCCGATACGGTTGCCGATCAGCTCATCGGTAAGGATAAAGGGGCCGTTACTGACCATATGCTCGGGGCGCACCCAGTCGTCGCCGAAGCGTTCTAGGGTCGGACGATGCAACGGCTGCATGAAATTGTCCGACAGCAGATAAAGCAGGTACGGGGTCGGGGCGTTCAGCAGTACCCGCAGCGTGTGGGCATCGAGCGCCGCGACCCCGAGCTCGCTGACCGGGAGCTTCCCGGCAATGATCGCCAGGGCGTTTTGCAGTGGCGCCAGCGACGGCGCTGATTCGGCCGCGGTCTTTGGGTCGACCTCGCGGCGCCAGGCGTAAACAAAATCCTCCGCGACGACCGGATCGCCATTGGACCAGCGCGCTTCCGGTCTTAAGTGAAAGGTCCAGCTTCTGCCATCGGCACTGACCTGCCAGCTGCTGGCAACGCCCGGGATCACCGTGCCGTCAACGGCGAGCGAGGTCAGGCCCTCGAACAGATCGTCGGTGACGTGCTGGGCGGGAATGTCCGTCAACAGCGACGGATCGAGCGTGCGGGGCATCGCATCGAGGGCGCGGACCATGGTCTGATCCGCGGCGAGCGCGCTGCTGACATGGACGGTTGGCGCGGCCGGCGCAACGGGATCGTGCTGCTGGCAGGCGCTGAGCAGTACGGCGGCCAGCAGCAGGCCGCGCCCGACGGCGTTCACGACGTCAGCACAACTTTTTCGGGTGAGTGCACCAGATAGCCCTGGATGTACTGCACCCCGAGCTGCCAGACGACCGCCATCGTATTGGCGTCCTCAATCCGTTCGGCCACGGTGCGCACGTTGCGCGCGTGGGCGGCTTCGGCTATCAGCCGCACCTTCTGCTGCTGTTCAGGATTGCTGGACAACCCCTGCATCAGCGAGCCGTCGATCTTCGCAAAATCCAGCGGCAGGGATTGCAGCAACTCACGTGAATTGCTGCGCGTGCCGCAATGCTCGAGCGCGAACTTCAGCTGCCGATCCTTTAATTCGCCGGCCAGGCGCTTGGTAGCGGCCAGATTGTTCGCGGCCACTTCCTCGGTCACCTGCAGGCACAGCCGCTGCGGATCGGCCTGAGTCGATTTCAGCTGCGTATCAAGCCAGCCGACCAGCGACAGATCGAGCACGCTGTCCTTGGCGAGGCGTACGAACGCCAGATCGGGCTTGCTCTTGGCCACAAACGACAGTGCCGCGGCGAGCACCCAGCGGTCAATGTTCTTCAGCAGATCGTTGCGCGCCGCTGCCGGCAAAAATTCCGTTGGCAGCACTTCCCGGCCCTGGGTATCGAGCATGCGCACGGCAATGTCGAATATCGTCTGATCCTCGCCGGTCAGGCTGGCAATGGGCTGCTGCACCAGCCGGAAGCGGTTTTCCATCAGCGCGGCCTTGATGTGCTTGACCCAGACCTGGTCGTAGGCCAGTACCCTTGAGTCCGGATCCGGCGGCTCAACCGTATGCACCTGATCGCCGCCGAGCTCGCGCGCGCGCCGCGCGCCATCGAGCGCGCGCAGCACCGAGGCGCTCAGATCCGGTTTGCCCTGATCGATTGATGCCAGACCGACCGAGCAGTTGATCGTGACCATGCGCTGCGCGATCTCGAAGGGGTGGCGGCCGATGCGCTCGACCAGGCTGTCGCACCAGGCTTCAACGTCGCGGCGGTTGCCGCGCTCGAGCATCAGCAGCAGGCGGGTGCCGCCGAAGTGCCCGGCGATGTCGTTGGGCCCGAGCATCGTACGCACGAGGGCCGCGATCTGCGACAGCAGCGGTTCGATCGCGTGCACGCCCACTTCGCGTTCGATGGGGGCGAGCTTATCCGGGCGCACGCATACCAGGCAGCGCACGCCGCCGGGCAACGAGGTGGCCAGTCGTTCGGTGAGCAAATCGAGCAGGTGCCGGCGGGTCCACAGTCCAGTCGACGGATCCTGATACACGGCTTCGGCCAGATCGGTCGCCATCTGCTTGTCGTCGCGCTTGTAGGCCGGGACCGCCAGGCGCACGCAATGTTCGCCGTCGAACTCGCCCTCGTTGAGCTGCAGTTCGACGCTCACCACCGAGCCATCGGGCAAGCGCGCGTTCGCCCGCAGCGCATGCCCGCTGTTCCAGCGGCCCTGGGCACAGGCCGCCAGGGCGCCTTTGAGCGGCGTGTGGGTTTCGGCGTCAAACAGGTCCATGACCGGCTGGCCGATGATGGCCGAGGCGTCGGCCAGTCCATACAGCTCAAGCCACGAGTCGTTGGCCTCGACGATGATGCCTTCCTGGACCTGGGCGATCGCGTCCTGGGAGCCGCGCAGCACCGTCTCGAGCTGGCGGCGATAGTCCTGCGCACTGCGCAGCGTTGCAGTCAGTGTGCGTTCGATCCGGTAAGCGCGCAGCTCGCGCTGGATCACGGCGAGCATGAGCACCGGGGCCTGCACCGCAAGGCTGGCGCGGGCGCCGCTGGTCAGGTCCTCGCCTATGACCTGGGCATCGAGAATCTCGCGCACCACGATGATCGGCACCGAGGCGGCAACGACGTCACGGAGCTTCGCAATTTCCACCAGCTCGCGCGTCGCCGGAGAGTAGCAGACCAGAAGTTCCGGGTTCAGCTGCTCCAGCGCGTCGGCCAGATCCTGTGCGGCCGGGATCCAGGTGCAATGCGCGGCCAGGCCGCCGTTACGCAGCACGCTGTTGAGGGCTTCGACCGAGTCGCGGTTCGGGCTGTGGACCAGAATTGGGATGGCAGCCGTGTCGGCGACAAGGCTGGGCGCGAGGCGGTCAGGGAGTGACGGCACCATATATTGTAAAATTTTAGCACCAACACCGGTGCGGGCCGTGTGACCGCCCGCACACATGGGCCACGACCGGGTCGGCACTTCTGCAGTGTCCGACAGGCTCCCGGCAACAGCAGCGCCTATGCCGGCGGCACCGCGCGCGCGGTGTGGCCGGTGTCGTTACCGAGGTAGCGGCCTGCCGGTGCACCGAATCGGTGCCGGGGCGGCGTTCAGCCGGCGCGTATGAACAGCCCCACGGTCAGCGCGATGCCGATCACGACGATGGCGATGCGCAGCAATCGCTCGTTGATCCGGTGCAACATCAGCGCGCCGAGCACTCCGCCGATGATGGCACCGCCGCTGGTCACGGCAGCGGCCAGCCACCGCACTTCCGGCGAAAAGACGAAGATCGCCACGGCCGAGGCGTTCATCACCCCGGCGAGCACATTTTTCGTCGCCGCGGCGTTGCGGATCAGATGGCCGCCGGCCATCAGCACCGCGTACATCAGAAAGCCGATGCCGCCGCCGAAGTAACCGCCGTAGATCGCGATGCAAAACTGCAGGGCCATCGTGCCGCGGCGACCGAGCTGGCGCGCACCATCGGTGCGCCTGGCAAAACTTCCCCAGCCAAACAGCGCCGTGGCAAACAGCACCAGCCACGGCACCAGCCGGGCGAAAAAGGCCGGCGGCGTGCTCAACAGCAGCAGCGCTCCCAGCGCGCCACCGATCAGGCAGATGATGACCAGCGCGCGGAACGGCACGTCACCGGCGCCGGCGACCCACTGGCGGCCGGTCCAGCCGGTGGCGAGCTGCGCCGGGAACAGCGCGACCGTTGACGTAATGTTGGCGGCCCGCGCATCCATGCCGGTCAGCATCAGCGTCGGCAGGGTAATGAACGAGCCGCCGCCCGCGAGCGCGTTTTGCGCGCCGGCCCAGAGTGCGGCAAGGAACAGGATAAACAGGCTCACGGCGGCACCATGGCGCTATGGTAACGGCAGCGGCAGGCCGCTGCTGCTCGGGCCGCGCGATCGGCGCTGCCGCGCGGCTGGCAGCTGGGTGGGGTTGTGGCTATGATAACCGGCTATTTTTGGTGGCCCGCAGGACCGCCGCTCAGAACGGAAATCCAGCATGTCGGTTTACAGCACCAGCGAGATTCGGTCGGGCATGAAGGTCATGCTTGACGGTGACCCGTTCTGCGATTGTTGACAACGAGTTCGTCAAGCCGGGCAAGGGCCAGGCCTTCAACCGCATCAAGGTGCGCAACCTCAAGACCGGGCGCACGGTCGAGAAGACCTACAAGTCCGGCGACATGCTCGAAGCGGCCGACGTGATCGACATCGACATGCAGTACTTATACAACGACGGCAAATTCTGGCATTTCATGGTGCCGGAGAACTTCGAGCAGTACGCGACCGAGCAGTCGGCCATCGGCGAGAGCGGCATCTGGCTCAAGGACGGCATGATCTGCATCGTCACGCTGTGGAACAACGTGCCGCTGGTGGTGACGCCACCGGCGCATGTGGAGCTGAAGATCGTCGAGACCGACCCGGGCGTGCGCGGCGATACCGCCACCGGCGGCCAGAAGCCCGCCAAGCTCGAGACCGGCGCGGTGGTGCGCGTGCCGCTGTTCATCAACGAAGGCGAAGTGATTCGGGTCGACACACGCTCGGGCGAGTACATCTCGCGCGGCAAGCAGTAAAGCTCAAGGGCGCTAGGCCCGATCCAGCGTAAAGCTCAGCACCTCTGCGAGGCTGCCGGCACCCAGCGCCAGCATCAGCAGCCGGTCAAACCCGACCGCCACTCCCGCGCAGGGCGGGAGCCCGGCGCGCAGCGCCTGCAGCAGCAACTCATCGGCCGCGGCGGGGGGCAGTCCACGCCGCTCGCGCTCGCGCTGGTCGGCGGCAAAGCGCGCCTGCTGCTCCGGCGCCGCGGCCAGCTCCTCGAAGCCGTTGGCCAGTTCCACGCCGCCGCGGTACAGCTCAAAGCGCAGTGCCACCCGCGCATCCTGCGGATCGAGGCGGGCAAGGCTCGCCTGGCTGGCCGGATAGCGCTGCACCGTGCACAGGCCCTGCTGGCCGAGCTGCGGGCCGATGCATACGCCCATCAGCCAGTCGAGCAGCTCGTCGCGCCCGAGCCCGGTCGCGAAGCGCCGCTCCAGTCCCCGGGCGACCGCGCATTCAGCCAGTTCGGCCACCGTGGCGCCGAGCGGGTTGAGGCCGACCGCCGCCTCGACCGCCCGCTGGTAATCAATGCGCTCAGGGACGCCGCCGGCGGCCGCAGCGAGCAGCTCGGCGGCGAAAATTTCGACCTCGCCAATCAGTTCGCTCAGGCTCCAGCCGAGCCGATACCACTCGATCAGGGTGAACTCGGCATTGTGCAGGCGACCGCCTTCCTCGCCGCGATAAACATGGCAGATCTGGTAGATGTCGCCGCTCCCGGCCGCCAGCAGCCGCTTCATCGCGTACTCGGGCGAAGTGTGCAGGAAAAAATTGCGCCGGCTGGCGCCGGGCAGCTGCACCGTGGCCGAATGGATATGCAGGTCGGTGACCGGAGCAGTTGATCAGCGCCGGCGTGTCCACCTCCAGCACGCCGCGCGCGGCGAAGAACTGCCGGGCCTGCGCCAGCAGCGCGGCACGCGCCTTGAGCGTGGCCAGCGTGGCGCTCGGCCGCCAGCGCTGCGGGGTATCGCTCAATGCAGTGCCTGCACCGCCGCGGCGAGACGGCCGATCGACTGGCCGACGCGCACGGAGCTGCCAGGGCCGAGATTGCGCTCGCCAGCGGCCGAGCCTGCGCCGGCAGCAGCAGAATGACGGTCGAGCCCATGTTGAAGCGGCCCAACTCCGCGCCGCGCGCCAGCATGCTGCGCGCGGCACTTCGGGCGGCAGCATCGAGGGCCCGCCGGCGCCGGCGCGGCGTCATCTCTCCGTGCCACACCGTGCTCATGCTGCCGACGAACAGCGCCCCGACCAGCACCATGGCGAACGCTGGGCGCCGTCGAACACGCACACCATGCGCTCGTTGCGCGCGAACAGTCCCGGCACCCTCGCGGCGGTCATGGCGTTGACGCTGAACAGGCTGCCCCGGCACGTGCCAGGCGGCGCGCAGCGCGCCGTCGAGCGGCATATGGATGCGATGGTAGTTGAAGGGCGCAAGATACAGCGTCGCGAAATCAGCCGCCTCGAACAGCGCGCCACAGTCGCTCCTCGGCCAGCAATTCGGCCAGCGTGTAGGCTGACCCTTGGCCTGCAGCAGGTCGGAGCCTGATCGAGGCGCCCGATCTGGCTGACGGTGCCATCGACCGGGGAGGCGAGCGCGTCGGAGTCCGGTGGCAGCGGCCGTGCGCCGGCGGCGCAGCGCGCGGGTGAAAAAGGCATTGAAGCTCGCGATAGGCGAGCGGCTCGGCGTGCAGGCAATCGCGTCAGATCGGGGCGGAAGCTGCGGACGAACCGCCGATCAGCGCGTTCTTCAGCCACACCACGCGGCTGCGGGTCGAGCTGCATGAACGAGCCGCGACAGCGCGTGCTGCGGCAAAACGTACTGCAGCGCAACGAAAGGCGCGCGCCGTGGGGCCACGGGCGGCGCGATCGCAGTGGTGCGTCATCACAGCACGCCGGCGGCATCGATCCGCGTGTGCAGGTCGGCGCGCAGCGCCTTCACGTCAAAGGGCGGCGTGAAAACCGCCGCGATGCGTCCGCGCCGCGTCCAGCAGGAACACCATCGCCGAGTGATCCATGGTGTAGTCCGCCGCCGGGCAGTTCCACGCGTTCACGGCCACGCCGAAGCTGTGCGCGCAGGCCGGGCTGACTCGTCGGATCGGTACGCAGCCCGATAAAGTCGGGATCGAAGGCGTGCAGGTACTGGCGCAGCACCTGCCCGGTGTCGCGCTGCGGATCGACTGCTGACGAACATCACGCGACAGTCTGGCAAGCGGCCGGCTGTGCATCACCTGCGCCAGCGTCGCCAGCGTCGTCGGGCAGACGTCGGGACAGTGCGTAAAGCCGAAGAAGACCAGGCGTCGGGCGGCCGAGCAGGCGCTGCTGCGGTAAAGGGCTCACCGGCCGTATCGGTCGAGCTGAAAGTCGCCAGCGGCCGCGGCTGATGCAGCCACGTGCCGCTTGCCAGCGGCACGGTGGTCTGTCGAGTTGGCGTGCCAGATAGAAGCCCGCCAGCCGGCGGCCAGGCGCGGCGGCGACCAGACCAGAGGATCGACGGCCTGATCTGCATGAACGAATTATCTCACACCGCGTCGCGCCGGTCGGGCCGCGCCGCTGACGGTAGAGCGGCTGCTCGGCGCGGCGACGCGGCGCCTCACCCGCGCGCGTCTTCATTACGGGCATGGCACCGAAACGGCCGCGGGATGACTCCGCGGCGCTGAGCTGGCACGCGCTGAATGAACCGGCGCGGCGCGGCGCTGACCGCCCGCCGCCGGGTCAGCGCCGCCGCGCATGCCGCGATCAGGCGCTCGCGACGCGGCGCATCTGCCGAGCGCATGCCGGCCGCCTATCTCATCCGGCGTCTGCTGGTTTGCCGGTCTGCCGTTTTAGGTCGACCCGCGGGTGCTGGTTCCGCGCTCGCCGATCGCCGAGCTCATCGAGCGCGCGCTTTGCGCCCGTGGATCGCTGCGCGGCGCGTGCGCCGGATTGCTCGATATCGGGACCGGCTCGGGCTGCATTGCCATCGCCGCGCGCGGGCTTTCGCCGCGCGCGCGGGTTGATGCGGTCGATATCATCCGGCCGCGCTCGCCGTGGCGCGGCTCAACAGTGCGCCGCCACCGGCTCGGGCCGGCGCGTGCGGGCGGTGCGCTCCGATCACTTGGCGCGCATTCCGCGGGCCGCATACGATATCATCGTCAGCAATCCGCCGTATGTCGGCGGCTCGCGAACTGGCGCGCCTGCCGGCCGAGTATCGCCACGAACCCCGCAGGCGCTGGCCGGCGGTAGCGATGGGCTCGATTCGGTGCGCGTGCATGCTGCGGCAGGCGGCCGCTATCTGCGACCGGCCGGCATGCTGATCGTGGAGGTCGGCAATATCGGAGCACGCCGTGCGCCGCCAGTACCGGGACTGGCCGCTGACGTGGCTTGCAGTTCAGCCGCGGCGGCGGCGGGGTGTTGCTGCTCAGCCGCGAGCAGCTGCTTGGCGCCGCGCGGCAGTCGCGGCGCCGCGGGCGGCGGCACGCTTAAGAGCAAAGGGTCGCATGTCAGGTAATTCCTTCGGCCGCTTGTTTACGGTGACGAGCTTTGGTGAAAGCCACGGCGCCGGCGCTCGGCTGCGTCGTCGATGGCTGTCCGCCCGGGCTTGGCCTTAACCGAGACGGACCTGCAGCCGGATGTGGACCGGCGCCGCAGCGGGCACCTCGCAGTTTGTATCGCAGCGTCGCGAACCCGACACGGTGCGCATCCTCTCGGGAGTTTTCGAAGGGCGGACCACCGGCACGCCCATCGGGCTGCTGATCGAGAACACCGATGCGCGCGCGCGCGACTACGAGCGGATGCAAGCGACCGGTTCCGCCCCGGGCATGCCGATTACAGCTACCAGCAAAAATACGGCGTTCGTGATTATCGCGGCGGCGGCCGCTCCTCAGCGCGCGAGACGGTGATGCGGGTGGCTGCCGGAGCGATCGCCCGCAAATACCTCGCCGAGCGGCTCGGCGTGCGGATTTTTGGCTACCTCGACCGGTCGGCGGCGCTCGCCATCGAGCCGGTGGATCCGCCGGCGGCCTATGGCAATCCGTTCTTCTGCCCCGACCCCGCGCGCCTGCCGGAGCTCGAGCAGTTGATCTGGGATCTGCGCGCCGCGGGCGATTCCATTGGCGCGCGCCTGACAGTCTGCGCGGCTGGGGTGCCGCAGGGACTGGGTGAGCCGGTGTTTGACCGGCTCGATGCTGACATCGCCCACGCGCTGATGAGCATCAACGCTGTCAAGGCAGTGGAGATAGGCGATGGCGTGGCCGCAGCAGCGCAGCGCGGCAGCGAGCATCGCGATGAGCTGAGCCCGGCCGGATTTCTGTCAGCAATCACGCCGGCGGCATCCTCGGCGGCATTTCCACCGGCCAGACCATCGTGGCGCACCTGACGGTCAAGCCGACTTCCAGCATCCAGGTGCCGGGCCGGACCATCGATCTTGCCGGACAGCCGGTCGAAGTGATCACCACCGGCCGGCATGATCCGTGCGTCGGGCTGCGCGCCACGCCCATTGCCGAGGCGATGCTGGCGATCGTGTTGCTCGACCATTATCTGCGCCACCGGGCGCAGAACGCCGATGTGGTTTCCGGCACGCCGGATATCACGCGCGGTGCGAAGGACGAAACTTGACGGACCGGTTTGGCGGCAGGAGCGGGACGGGGCGATGAGCAAGAGCTTCGATGTGGCGGTGCTTGGCGCGACCGGGCTGGTCGGCGACATGATGATCAAGGTGCTGGAGGAGCGGCAGTTCCCGGTGCGGGAGCTGTTCGCGCTCGCCAGCAGCCGCTCGGCGGGCAAGACCGTGCCGTTTGCCGGTCGCAACGTCCGCGTCACCGATGTCGAGAAATTTGATTTCAGCCGCGCGCAGCTGGGGCTGTTTTCCCCCGGTGCCGAAGTCTCGGCAAAGTACGCGCCGCTAGCCGCGGCGGCCGGCTGCGTCGTGATCGACAATACCTCGCACTTTCGCTACGACGACGATATCCCGCTGATCGTGCCCGAGGTCAATGCCGCGGCCATCGCCGGCTACCGCGACCGCGACATCATCGCCAACCCCAACTGCTCGACCATCCAGATGGTGGTCGCGCTCAAGCCGATCTACGACGCGGTGGGCATTGAGCGGATCAATATCGCGACCTATCAGTCGGTTTCCGGGGCCGGCAAAAAAGGCGTCGATGAGCTGGCCGAGCAGACGCGCGCTGCTGCTTAACGGCAAGCCGGTGAGTCCCGAAGGTGATGGCCAAGCAGATCGCCTTCAACTGCGTGCCGCAGATCGACCGGTTCATGGACAACGGCTATACAAAGGAGGAGATGAAGATGCTGTGGGAGACGCAGAAGATATTCGGCGACCCCGATATCCGGGTGAATCCGACCGATGTGCGGGTGCCGGTGTTCTTCGGGCATTCCGAGGCGGTGCATATTGAGACCCGGCGCAAGATATCGGCCGCGGCGGCCCGCGCACTGCTGGAAAAAGCGCCGGGCGTCACAGTTTTGGACGAGCGGCGGCCGGGGGGCTATCCCACCGCGGTTACCGAAGGCGCGAACCACGACACGGTTTATGTCGGGAGAATTCGCGAGGATATGTCGCATGACCGAGGACTGGATCTGTGGATCGTCGCGGACAACGTTCGCAAGGGCGCTGCCACGAACAGTGTGCAGATTGCAGAGATTTTGGTTCGCGACTATTTATAAGTTATATTGCGGCGGTTATACGCGCGTGACCCAAGTTATTTCAGTAAGCCGCTGTTTTCAAAGAATATTATCGGTCGGCTGGGAGACATAATGCTGCTGCGTACGCTGGTGAGAGCTTGGGTGTTGGCGCTATTGGTGCCAGCCGGGGCCATGGCTTTGGGGCTCGGAGACATCCATCTCAAGTCCACGCTGAACTCGCCGCTTGATGCCGAAATCGATTTAGTTGGAGCCGCACCCGAGGATCTGCAGGGTCTGAAGGCCACTATTGCTTCGCGCGACAGCTTTCTGCGCTATGGACTTGATTACCCTGCCTTTGTTGGCGGGGTGAAGCTGCAGCCAGGCAAGTCAGCCGACGGTCGCGACGTTATCAAACTCAGTTCGGCCGATCCGATCACCGAGCCCTTCGCGACGCTGCTGGTTGAAGTCAACTGGGCGCGCGGTCATCTGCTGCACGAATACACCGTGCTGCTTGATCCGCCGGTGTTTGCGACCCAGGGACCGAGCACTGCGGCCGCGGTTGCCGCTCCGGTGGTAGGGGACGCAACCCGCAGCGGTGCCGTGCAGCGGCCGGCGGCGGCGACTTCCACCGTCGCTATGCCGATGGCCACGCCTGCCGCCAGCGCCGCGCCGGTGAGCGCGGCCGCCGGCAGTTACCAGGTTCGCGCCGGCGATACGTTGTCGAACATTGCCGCAACCCACTACAAGCAGTCCGAGCGTGAGCGGGCGCTGGTGGCGATTTACCGGACCAATCCGCACGCCTTTGCCGGCAACATGAATGTCCTGCACTCCGGCGCCGAGCTGACTTTGCCGGCCGAAACCGATGTCGCCGCGGTCGGCCCGGCCGATGCGAATGCCGAAGTGGCCACTCAATACCGCACCTGGGCACAAAATCGTCCGAGTGCCGCAGGATCCGGGCAGCTGCGGCTGGTGCCGCCAAGCGCCGCACCAGCGGCCGGCGCGATGCCGGGCGCCATGGTTGCGAGCGGCGGCCCAGGCAAGGGCACGGCCGCCGATGCCGCAGCGCTGCAGCATCAGATCGGGCAGCTGCAGACTGATCTGGCCGCCTCGCAGCGGCTGCTGGAAATAAAGAATGCCGAGCTCGCCAAGCTGCAGCAGCAGTTAGGTGGCGCAGGTCATCCGGCGGCACCGGCCGCGGCCCCGCCGGCTGCCGCTGCACCGCCGGTGGCGACTGCGCCGACTACGCCGACTGCCGCACCCGCACCGAATAACCCGGCCGCACCGGTTGCCGAGACCAAGAAGCCAGCAGCGCCTGCAGCCAAAGCCGCGCCGGCCGCGCCGAGCGCCCCAGGATTACTGGACTGGCTGCTCAGTTTTTGGTATCTGCCCGTTGGCGCACTGGCGCTGATCGCGGCGGCGCTCGGCTGGCGTGCGATGCGCGCCCGCCAGGACGTGAGCTTCGACCGCTCGCTCGATCAGCTGACAAGGCCGGCCGACACGCGCGCGGCCAAGCCCGCCGACAGCCACACCCAGACGCAGCCAATCCGGACGCTGACGGCGCCGAAAGACACCTCGTTCCTGGTCGAGGAATCCGGGCCGCATGAGCGGCCGAAGATCGCCGCCGACGAAACCGATCAGCTTTCCACCAGCCAGATCGTGCCGCTGGAAGGCACGATGCCGACCGAGGCGGTGTCCCTTGATCAGGGCGATCCGCTGGCCGAGGCCGACTTCCACATGGCCTACGGCCTGTACGACCAGGCGGCAGATCTGATCAAAATCGCCATTTCGCGCGAGCCGGAGCGGCGCGATCTGCGGTTGAAATTGCTGGAAGTGTATTTCGTCTGGGGCAACAAGGAGCAGTTCCTGCAGCTCGCACGCGAGCTGGCCGCGAGCCGCGACAAGACGCTGCCAGGCGAATGGGAGAAGGTCATCATCATGGGCCGGCAGATCGCCGCCGATGATCCGCTGTTCGGCGAGTCCGGTGCGCTGCCTGGCGCGGCCAGCGCCGGCGTTGACCTGAATCTTGAAGGCGGCCAGAACCGGGTTGATTTTGACCTGCTTGGCGAGCCGAGTGTGCATCGCGACAATGCCGATGGCGTCGACCTCGACCTTGGCGCCGCGCTCGGCGACAAGGAAGCGACCGCCGAGTCTGCGACCTTGCGCGACACGGGTGTGGATTTTGTACTCGATGATCCGGCCCGCGGCGGCGATCAGACCGGCTCAACGCGCGAGATGCCGCAGTCGGCGGGGCCGTCGCACACGGTCACGCTGGAGATGGACAGGTCGGCACTGCCGCGCGGTGCCGCGGACAGCCCAACGGTGGAACAGCCCATGGTTGCGGGAGGCGGCAGCGTCCAGGAGCGGCTTGAGGCGGCAATGGGCGGAGCTGCCAGTGGCGGCGATCGCACGGCGGAGCTCGCCATCGACGATCTGGGACTGGAACTGCACGGGGCCGAGCACCTGGATGTCGGGGCTACCGGCATGCACGAGGCGCCGACGATGCGCGCCAACCTGGACGAGGAAACACGCAACCTGATGCAGGCCGGCACGCCGGGGGCGCAGGAAGACAATGCGACTTTGAGCGCGCCGACGGCGAGCGGCACCTGGCTGTTCACCGACGCTGAATTATCGACCGTGCTGCCGTCGATGAAGAGCGACGCGCCGACCGAGCTGGTCACGCAGATCATGCCCCAGGCCTCGGAAGATCCTGGCGCGACCGGGCGGCTCAAGGCCCTTAAAGCCGATCCGGGTACGCTCGATATCGACCTCGGGTCGACCGGCATGATGCCAAAGGTCGTGCTCGACAAGGACAGTAACGGCAGCGGACTTGATCTGGATGTCGGTCACCAGGCGAGCAGCTCGGCGGGCGATACCGCGCGCTTAAGCGGCCTGGATCTCGATGTCGGCCGGCAGGCGGCCGAGTCTGGCGATACCACAGCGACGCGACGCCTGGACAAGGGCGATATGGTGCTGCCAGATCTGGAGCCGGCGACCTTGAGTGAGATCGGGACCAAGCTCGATCTGGCCCGTGCCTACATGGACATGGGTGATCCGGACGGCGCCCGCAATATTCTCGAGGAAGTGCTGAGCGAAGGCTCGGTTTCCCAAAAGCAGGAAGCGCGGCGCCTGATTGATTCGCTCCCGGGCTGACACGCGGAGCCGGTCGTGGGGCGCATCGCCGTCGGCGTCGAGTACGACGGGGCGCCGTTTTGCGGCTGGCAGCAGCAGGATGCCGCCCCTTCAATCCAGCAAACCCTCCAGCAGGCCCTGAGCTTTGTCGCCGACGAGCCGGTGACGCCGATGGCGGCCGGGCGTACCGACGCCGGCGTGCACGCGCGCTCCCAGGTCGCGCACTTTGACGCACGCGCCGAGCGCAGCGCCCGCTCCTGGGTGCTCGGCGCCAACAGCCAGCTGCCGCCGACGATCAGCCTGCGCTGGGCACAGGCAGTGCCTGATGATTTTCATGCGCGCTACAGTGCGCTGTGGCGCCGTTACCGCTACCTGATCCTGAATCGTCCGGCCCGTTCGGCGCTGAGCGGCGGCCGTGCGCTGTGCGTGCACCAGCCTCTGGACGTCGCGGCGATGAGCGCGGCGGCGATGTTTTTAGTCGGTGAGCATGATTTCAGCGCGTTTCGCGCCGCCGAGTGCCAGGCACGCTCGCCGGTGCGGCACGTCACCGACCTGACCGTGCAGCGCCTCGGCGAGTGGGTGTGGGTGGACATTACCGCCAATGCGTTTTTGCACCACATGGTCCGCAACATTGTCGGCCTGCTGCTGGTGATCGGCCGCGGGCTGGCGCCGCCGCAGCGCGCGCGCGAGCAGCTGGCCTCCGGGCAGCGCACGCACCGGCGAGGCCACGGCCGCCGCCCACGGCCTGTATCTGTGGCAGGTCGGTTACCCACCCGCATGCGGATTGCCGGACGATTCGGCTATGATCGGGCCACCGGAGCTGGGATGGGGCTTAAGCGGTAGCGATGTCCTGGTTTGAAAAAATCGTGCCTTCGCGGATCAAGACGGAGCGTCGCTCGCGCTCCGTGCCGGAGGGGCTGTGGATCAAATGCCCGGCCTGCGATTCGGTGCTTTACCGCGCCGAGCTCGAACGAAATCTGAATGTCTGTCCCAAGTGCGGGCACCACATGCGCATCGCCGCCCGGGCCCGGCTGCTGGCCTTTCTGGACGGCGATTCGGCGGTCGAGATCGGCGCCCGCATCGGGCCGGAAGATCCGCTGAAATTCCGCGACAGCAAACGCTACCGGGATCGCCTGGCGCAGGCGCAGAAAGCCACCGGCGAGCTCGACGCGCTGGTGGCCCTGGCCGGGCGGCTGCATGAGCAACCGGTGGTGGCCTGCGCCTTTGAGTTCAGCTTTCTCGGCGGCTCGATGGGTTCGGTGGTCGGCGAGCGCTTCAAACGCGCGGTCGATCAGTGCATTGAGGATCGCTGCGGGCTGGTGTGTTTTTCCGCGACCGGTGGGGCGCGCATGCAGGAGGCGCTGCTGTCGCTGCTGCAAATGTCCAAGACCGCGGCGGCGCTCGCGCGCCTGGCGCAGGCGCGGCTGCCGTTCATCTCGGTGATGACGGATCCGACCACCGGCGGCGTCTCGGCGAGCCTTGCCATGCTGGGTGATTTGCTGGTGGCCGAGCCGCGTGCACTCATCGGCTTCGCCGGGCCGCGGGTGATCCAGCAGACGGTCCGCGAGACACTGCCGGAGGGCTTTCAGCGCAGCGAGTTCCTGCTCGAGCACGGCGCCATCGACCTGATCATCGACCGGCGCGACATGCGCGAGCGCCTCTCAGTGCTGATGCGGCTGATGCAGAGGCAGGCACCGCTCGAGGCGGCTTGACCGCGCAGCCCCGCACACTGCCCGAGTGGCTCGATTACCAGCAGCGCCAGCATCCGCAGGCGATTGATCTGCAGCTCCACCGTGTGCGCCGCGTGGCCGAACGGCTGGCGCTGGTGCCGGCGCGCTGCCGCAGCATCATCGTCGGCGGCACCAACGGCAAAGGCTCGACCGCAGCGCTGCTCGCGGCCCTGCTGCGCGCCCATGGGCAGCACGTCGGACTGTTTACCTCCCCGCACCTGGTGCATTACCGCGAGCGCATTGCGATTGACGGTGAAGCCGTGGCGGATGCGGCACTGGTGGCCGCCTTTGAGCAGATCGAGGCCGCGCGCGGGGGCGAAGCGCTGACGTTTTTCGAATACAACGCACTGGCGGCGCTGCAGCTGTTTTACATGCACGGCTGCGAGGCGATGGTGCTCGAAGTTGGCCTCGGCGGGCGGCTCGATGCGACCAACGTGATTGACGCCGATGTGGCGGTGCTGTGCTCAGTTGGCCTCGATCACGTCGAGTGGCTCGGTTCGAGTCTCGAGGCGATCGGCCGTGAAAAGGCCGGCATCTTCCGTGCCGGCCGGCCGGTCATTCTTGGCACGCGCGAGCTGCCGCAAAGTGTGTACGCGGCGGCCACCGCATTGCCGGCGCCGCTGTGCGTGGCCGAGCAGGATTTTTCCTGGCAGCGCCGCAGCGATGGCAGCTGGGACTATCGCGATACGCGAGGCGAGCTGACCGGCCTGCCCGCACCGGCGCTGGCAGGGGCGATCCAGTACCGCAACGCGGCCACGGCACTGGCGGCACTGCGCGCATTTTTCGGCCCCCGCAATCTCGAGCGCCAGGCCGTGGCTAAGGCCCTCGAAGCGGTGCGGCTGCCAGGCCGTTTCCAGATTGTGCCCGGAGCCGTCGAATGGGTACTCGACGTCGCGCACAATGCCCCGGCCGCCGCGGTGCTCGCCGAGGCACTCGCACAGCGTGATGCGCGCCGCACGATCGCCGTGGCCGGAATGCTCGGCGACAAGGACGTGGCGGCGGTAGGGCAGCTGCTGGATCGGCACATCGATCACTGGGTACTGTGCTCGATCGCCGAGCCGCGCGGCTTAAGCGGCGATGAGTTGCGCCAGCGACTTGGGTCACTGCGCGCGCCATCCGAACTGGCCTCGGATGTGCCGAGCGGTTGCGAGCGCGCGCGGCAGCTGGCGCGCGACGGCGATCGGGTTTTAGTGTTCGGATCCTTTCATACCGTCGGTCCGGCGCTGCAATGGCTTGCGTTATAATGACGCACACTCCCCGAATGGCGCAGGAAATCCCTTAAGTTGGAGGACAGGATCAAGCAAAGGCTCACCGGCGCGGCGATCCTCGTCGTGCTCGTCGTGCTGGTGGTGCCCGAGATGTTTCACGGTCAGCGCGGCGAGGCGCTGGGGCACGTGGGCGGCTCGTGGACCGGAGCGCCACCTTCCGTTCCGAGCCAGCTGCGTGACGGCACTTCAGGTCCCGGGCCGGTCGCGAGCGCCAGCCCGCCACCGAGTGCCGCGCCAGCGCAGGCGGCTCTCACAGCGCCGCTGCCTGCGGTGCAGGCTCAGCCCGGCGCTCCGGCCACCCAGGTTTCAACCCCGGCGCCGGGCAAGCCGGGAGCGCCCGCGGCCGCTACCGGCTGGGCCGTGCAACTCGGCAGTTTCTCGCAGCCGCAGAATGCCCATCATCTGATGCAGCGACTGAGCTCCAAGGGCGTGAAGCCACTGCTGGTCGGGCCGGACAATCGTGGCTATTACCGCGTGCGCACGGCAGTGCAACCAACCCGTGCCGCGGCTGCTGCGTTGCAGCAACGCCTGACCCTGCAAGGATTCCCGGGCGTGATCAGCACCACACAGTGAGCAATGGAACCGGCGGGCAGGTGGCCCTCTCAAGTAGAATTTGACTTTGGCGCGCCGCCCTCGGCGCAGCGCCACCGTTCGGGGTAGGTCGATGAACTGGGCAGATTATCTAATTATCGCGATCATGGTGTTCTCCAGCGTCGCCGGGCTGATGCGCGGCGTGCTGCGGGAAGGCATCGCCATCGTCACCTGGATTGCGGCGCTGTGGGTTGCCTGGAGCTACGGCCCGCTGCTCGAGCCTGCCTTGGGTGGCGCCTTGAGCGACGAAGCCGTGCGGCCGTGGGCCGCACGCACGCTGGTCTTTATTGCAGTGATGATGGCTGGCATGGCGGTTGGCGCGATCGCCACGCACTTCGTGCGGCTGTCAATTTTCAACAGCATGGACCGCCTGCTTGGCTTCGTGCTGGGCGTGGTGCGCGGCTGCATCGTGCTCGGCGTGCTCGCCATCCTCTGCCATGCCGTACGGCTGCACGAGGAAAAGTGGTATGAGCGCTCGCTGCTGGTCCCGTACGCGGAGCAATCCGGCAATGTGCTGCGCAGTTTGCTCGGAGAGCGTAAAATCCACTTGCACTAGTTCGGTGTCGGCCTCATTAAGTGGATGACCCCGCCGTCGAACCCGGCCACGGGAGTAACTGTCAGTCATGTGCGGCATCGTTGGCATTGTCGGCTCCGGTCCCGTTAATCAGCGTCTGTACGATGCGTTGACGGTGCTGCAGCACCGTGGCCAGGATGCCGCGGGCATCATGACGGCCGAGGACGGCGAGCTGTTCGTGCACAAGGGCTCCGGGCTGGTGCGCGACGTATTCGAGCAGCACCACATGATCGAGCTGCGCGGCAACGCCGGCATCGGCCATGTCCGCTACCCGACCGCGGGCGCCGGCGCCGCCTGCGAGGCCCAGCCGTTTTACGTCAACGCCCCGTATGGCATCTGCCTGGCGCACAACGGCAACCTGACCAATGCCGCGGAGCTGGCCGAAGTGCTGATCCGCGAGGACCGCCGGCACCTCAATACCGAATCGGATTCGGAGGTGCTGCTCAACGTCTTTGCCTCCGAGTTGCAACGCGTCGGTACGCCGCGGGTGACGCCGGCGGACGTATTTGCAGCCGCCAGTGCCGTGTACCGGCGCTGCCGCGGCGGCTACGCGGTCGTCGCGATGGTGATCGGACACGGCGTATTTGGCTTTCGCGACCCGAACGGCATCCGCCCGCTGGTGCTCGGCGTGCGGCACACGCCGCGCGGCACGGAACACATGCTGGCCTCCGAAAGCGTGGCGCTGGACATGCTCTCCTTTGACGTGGTGCGCGACGTGGCGCCCGGGGAGTGCGTGTTCATCGACGAGCAGGGCCGGTTGCACTCCCAGCAATGCGTCAGCACGGTCAGGCACACGCCGTGCATCTTTGAGTACGTGTATTTCGCGCGCCCGGACTCGATCATTGACAATATTTCGGTGTACCGCGCGCGCATGCGCATGGGCGAGCGGCTGGCGGAGAAAATCCGCCGCGAGCACCCGCATCACGACATCGATGTGGTCATCCCGATTCCCGACACCAGCCGCACCAGCGCGCTGCAGATGGCGCAGAAGCTGCGGATCAAGTACCGCGAAGGCTTCAACAAGAATCGCTACATCGGCCGCACCTTCATCATGCCCGGGGCCGAGCAGCGCGAGCGCTCCGTGCGCCGCAAGCTCAATGCCATCGATCTGGAATTTCGCGGCAAAAACGTGCTGCTGGTCGATGACTCGATCGTGCGCGGCACCACTTCGGCGCAGATCATCGAGCTGGCCAGGGAAGCCGGCGCGCGCAAGGTGTACTTTGCCTCGGCCGCGCCGCCGGTGCGTTTCCCGAACGTCTACGGCATCGACATGCCGGCGAGCAACGAGCTGGTGGCCGCCGGGCGCAGCGATGAGGAAGTGTCGCGGCTGATCGGTGCCGACTGGCTGGTCTACCAGGATCTGGACGATCTGGTCGCGGCCTGCCAGCACGATAACGCCAAGATCGTCGAATTCGATACTTCGTGCTTTTCGGGCCAATACGTGACCGGCGATGTCACCAGCGAATACCTGGAGCGGCTGCAGCGAGCCCGTTCCGATGAGGCGCAGTCACGCCGGCGCCCAAGCTCGCGCAGCCCGTTGAAAGTTGTCGGCAGCGACTGAAGCGGTCGCGACGGCGTTGCGGCGTGGATGACCTGCGACGGCAGCTGTTGCTTCAACTGTACGCGGATGTGGTGGCCGCGCCGCCGGCCGACCCGCACGCCGGCGCCATTGACCGCGCTGCCGCACTTGGCCTGACGGCCCGGTCGCACCCCAAGCTTTGTGAAATTCCGTCCCGTGCGGCCGTGCGCGTTGTGCACAGCCTGCAGATTGGGCCGGCCGGCCTGCAGCTGTGGTCGCTCGAGTTTCCTGACGATGAGCGACCGGGTGGGCCGTGGCGGCTGGCAATCGGCGCGGCGCGGCTGCTTGCCGGGCAGGAGCGGCTGTTGCTGCTGATCGGCACGGCCGACGGGCTGGGGGACGATGACGGCGAGGCCGGCGCGCTTATTGATGGGGACAGCTGCGGTAGGATGACCGTGGCAGGTTTTCCGGTCGACGGCTCGCTTGAGGCCGAGCAGAACCTGGCCTCGCTTGCGGCCGCCGGCGATCTTATCCATGCGCTCAGCCCGCAGCTGCGGGCCGCCGCGGTGCCGCCCGGTTATGTACTGCTGGGGATTAACTTAAGCGGTGGCGCGCTGGCGCGTACCTCTAGCAAGCGTGGCCAAGGACTGAGCCCCGTGCTCTAATTCGCCTCGCCGCACTGTGACGCGGCTGCTTGTGGCGCCGGCATGCGACTCCTACTGATCGAAGATAACCCGACGCTTCGTACGCTGATCAGCCATCACGTCAGCTGCCGCTGGCCGGGAGCGCATATCAGCGCCCACGCGCCGACGCAGCAGGGCCCGATCCCGCCGGAATTTCTCGCCCAGGGGTACGACGCGGTGCTGCTCGCGCAGCGCTGGCCGGGCGGCGACGGGCTCGACTGGCTGCGCGATCTCACCGGTCGCCCGGGCTTTGCGCCGGTGATATTCCTCGTCGAATCCGACCAGGCCGCCACCCGCGAGGCAGCCCTCAGCTGGGGTGCCTTTGAGGTTGCGGTCTGGGGCAAGGTCAAGCACGCGCAGCTGGTCGGCGCGCTGGAGCGGGCCGAGCAGGCGCACCGGCGGCAGATGGCGGACTGGCGGGTCTCGCCGGAGGCGCAGGAATCGCGCCGCTTTGGCGATGCGGTCATCCCCGCCTACCGCCGGGCGCGGGTGCTGGCACGCGGCGCCGTGTCGCAGCTTTACATCGCCGAGAGTGAGGAAGCCGCGGCGCTGGTGGTGCTGAAGGTCACGCCCTCGAGCCGCGATGCGACCGGGGTCGATCAGGCGCTCGAGCGCTTCGTGCAGGAATACGAGATTACGCGCCGCATCGAGCATCCGAGCATCGTGCGCTTCTACGAGATCGGCATGGCCGATGATCACGTGTATCTGGCGATGGAATATTTTCCGCTCGGCGACCTGCGCCGGCGCATGCGCAACGGACTTGGGCCGATCGAGGCGCTGCAGCTCGCCGAGCAGCTGGCCGAAACGCTGTCGGCTATCCACGCGGCCGGTATCCTGCACCGCGACCTCAAGCCCGGCAACGTCATGATGCGAACGGCGCAGCAGATTGCGCTGATCGACTTTGGGCTCGCCAAGCAGTCGACGCTCGATCTGGAATTGACTGACAAGGGGCTGATTTTCGGCACGCCGCACTACATGAGTCCCGAGCAGGGGCACGCCGAGCCCATCGACGGTCGCTCCGATCAGTACAGCCTCGGCGTCATGCTTTACGAAATGCTGACGGGCCAGAAGCCCTTTGTCGCCGACAATCCGATGACCGTGCTGTACATGCAGCGCAATGCCCCGCTGCCGCGCCTGCCCGGGGAGCTGGCTACGCTGCAGCCGCTGCTCGACCGGTTGCTGGCGAAACTGCCGCAGCATCGTTATGCCGACTGCGCCGCGGCGGCGCGGGCGCTCGCGGCCGCCCGGGCGGCCTGGCTGGCCGCGGAAGCGGCGGTGTGAAGCCGGCCATTCTGGCGGCACCGACGCCGCCGCAGTGGCTGGCCGACGCCGCCGAGCACTGGCAGGAGCTGCTGCTCGATCACGCGGCCTGCGAAAAGAAGGCCGCTTCGACCGCTCTGGCGCTGCTGTTTTCTTATCCCGAATTTACCGCGCAGAACCTCGCCCTGGCGCGCCTCGCGCGCGAGGAGCTGCGGCATTTCGAGCGCGTGACGCGGCTGCTTGCGCAGCTCGGTGTCAGCCACCGCCGCCTGCAGCCGGGTCGCTACGCCGCCGGGCTCCGTGCGGCGCTGTCGACCCGTGAGCCGCAACGGCACCTGGATTTGCTGCTGATCGGCGCGTTGATCGAGGCGCGCTCCTGCGAGCGCTTCGCGTTGCTGCAAACAGTGCTCGCTGCCCCGCTGGCCGAGCTGTACGCCGAGCTTGAGCGCTCCGAAGCGCGCCACGCCTCGCTGTACCTGGAACTGGCCGATGAGCTATGCCGGGCCGCAGCGCTGCCCGCCTGGCGGGCGCGGCTCACGGAGCTCGCCGCGATCGAAGCGCAGCTTTGCAGCGCGCCGGATGAGCAATTGCGGTTTCATTCCGGGCCGTTGCGCGCCAGCGTCTGCAGTTCAAACCCGCCCTGATCGAAGCGCAGGCAGCTGCCCTGTTCGTACCAGGCGCCGAGCACCAGGCGCTCGGCGCTCGCGCCATCGAGCGTGAAGCGATGCACGCCGGGACGGTGGGTATGGCCGTGGATGAGCGTGTGCACCCCGCACTGGCGCATCAGCGCCTCAACCGCCGTATCGGCTACGTCCATGATCTGCTCATGCATGCGTCCGGTGTGCGCACGGCTCCCGGCGCGCGCCAGTTGCGCGAGGCGCTGCCGCGTCGCGAGCGGCAGCGCCATGAAGCGCCGCTGCCAGGCGGGCCGGCGCACGACACTGCGCAGTCGCTGGTAGGCGAGGTCCGCCGTGCACAGCACATCGCCATGGCTCAGCAGTGTCAGCCGCCCGCCCAGATCGATGATCGTCGGATCGGCCAGCAGCTTACAGCCACTGCGCGCTTCAAAGCCCGATTGCAACAGGAAATCCCGGTTGCCATGCATGGCGTAGCAGGGCACGCCGCTTTGCGTCAGCGTACGCAGTGCCGCCAGCACTGCGGCGCGGGCCGGATCCGGATCATCATCACCGACCCAGGCCTCAAACAGGTCGCCGAGAATGTACAGCGCCTGCGCACTGCGGGCCGGGCCGGCCAAAAACTGCTCAAACTGCCGGATCGCGCCCGGCCAGGCGCCGTCCAGATGCAGGTCGGAGACAAACAGTGTACTCAAGCGCAGCTCCGTCGGTGCGGCGAGGCAAGACAATCCCGGCTGATTAGCGCGGCCGATTCCCGTAACATTACACGCATGTGCGCCGATATCGTAACGCGCTTTGCACCGAGCCCCACCGGTGAACTGCACCTGGGCAACGCCCGCACGGCATTGTTTAACTGGCTGCTGGCACACCACGGCGCCGGACGGATGATCCTGCGCATTGAAGATACCGATGCCGGGCGCTCCGATGCCGCCAAGACCGAAGCCCTGCAGGCCGATCTTGAGTGGCTCGGGCTGCACTGGGAAGAGGGCCCCAAGATCGGCGGCCCGGCAGGTCCGTACCTGCAGTCAGCGCGGCAAAAGATCTACGATCCGTATTTCGCCGCACTTGAAACGGCGGGTCTTGCCTATCCGTGCTTTTGCACGGCACTTGAACTTGAGCTGTCGCGCCGGGCGCAGCTTGCCTCCGGGCGACCGCCGCGCTACGCCGGCACCTGCCGCGAGCTGACCGAGGCGCAGCGCGCCGATCGGCGCGCCAGCGGCCTTAAGGCGGCGCTGCGTTTTCGCGTGCTGGCCGGACAGCGGATCGAATTTTCCGATCTGGTGCACGGCCTGCAGAGCACCGCCAGCGAGGAGATCGGCGATTTCATCATTCGCCGCGAGGATGGCACCGCCGCCTTTTTCTTCTCCAACGCCGTCGATGATGCGCTGATGGCCGTGACCCATGTGCTGCGGGGCGACGATCACCTGGCCAATACGCCGCGCCAGCTGCTGCTGCTGCAGGCGCTCGCGCTGCCGATGCCGCAGTACGGACATCTGGCGCTGCTCACGGGCGCTGACGGCGCGCCGCTGTCGAAGCGCAATGGCGCCCTGAGCGTGCGTGAACTGCGCGAGCGCGGCTATGCGGGCCTGGCGCTGTGCAATCTGCTGTTTCGCCTCGGCCACTCCACGGGCCGCAACGAATTGCTGATGCTTGCCGGTATGGCCGCAAATTTCGATATCACGCATCTGCAGCGGGCGAGCGCGCACCTCGATCCGGGGCAGTTGCGACACTGGCAGGGCGAGTGGGCCCGATCGCTCGGCGCGGCCGAGGCGGTGCAGTGGCTTGAGCCCTGGCTGCCGGCGGACCTTACGGCCTCGCAGCGCGCGGCGCTTGTCGAGGCCGTGCGCCCGAACATCGTGGCCGGCGCCGAGATTAAGGAATGGCTGCCGGTGTTTTTTGGCGAGCACGTGGCCTGTGAACCGCAGGCGCTCGAGGCGGTCAAGCGCGCCGGCGCGGCGTTTTTCGTGGCGGCGGCCGGCAGCGTCGCCGAACGCGCCGACCTGGCCGTGATGCGCGAGGCCACCGGCAAGCGCGGGGCGGAGTTTTTCATGCCGGTGCGCGCGGCGCTGACCGGCCGCCTGCACGGGCCGGAACTGGCCCCGCTCCTTAAGGCACTGGGGGCGGCGCGGGTGCGCGAGCGGCTGCTGGCCGTGAGCCGGAGCCTGTAATTGCTCAGGATCCATAATTCGCTGACCGGCCGCAAGGAGCCGCTGGTGCCGATCCGGGCCGGTCATGTCGGCATGTATGTGTGCGGCGTGACGGTCTATGACTACTGCCACGTCGGGCACGCGCGTTTTCTGGTCGTCTTTGACATGGTGCGTCGTTATCTGCGCCACCTGGGTTACCAGGTGAACTACGTGCGCAACATCACCGATATCGACGATAAGATCATTCATCGCGCCGCCGAACTCGGCCAGCCGATAGGGGAGCTGACCGAAAAATTTACCCGCGCGATGCAGGAAGACTGTGCCGCGCTCGCGGTCGAGCCGCCCGATCACGAGCCGCGGGCCACCGGCTACATACCCGGGATCATTGCGCTGATCAGCCGGCTGTTCGATCGAAAACTTGCCTATCTGACGGCCGAGGGCGATGTGGTGTATGCGGTAGCCGGGTTCAAGGACTACGGGCGCTTATCCGGCAAGCACCTGGAGGATCTGCGCGCCGGCGCGCGCGTGCAGGTCGACCCGGGCAAGCGCGATCCGCTGGACTTTGTGCTGTGGAAACGGGCCAAGCCGGATGAGCCGTCGTGGGACTCGCCCTGGGGTCCGGGGCGGCCGGGCTGGCACATCGAATGCTCGGCCATGTCGATGGCGCTGCTCGGTGAGCATTTTGACATCCACGGCGGCGGCATGGATCTGAAGTTTCCGCACCACGAAAATGAGATCGCCCAGTCCTGCGGCGCGACCGGCGGGCCGTTCGTCAACCTGTGGATGCACAACGGTTTCGTCAACATCGACAACGAGAAGATGTCCAAGTCGCTCGGCAATTTTTTTACCGTGCGGGAGGTTTTGCCGCGGCTGCGGCATCCTGAAGTACTGCGTGCGTTTCTGCTCTTGAGCCACTATCGCGGTCCGATCAATTACAGCACCGTGCAGCTCAAGCAGGCCGATGCGGCCCTCGAGCGACTCTATACGGCGCTGCGCGGGCTGCCCGTTGCCGCCGGCACGGCGCTCCGCGATGCGGCCACCGAGCGCTTTGAAGCGGCGCTGAGCGATGATTTCAATACGCCCGAGGCGCTCGCCGTGCTGCAGGGTCTGGCGCGCGAGTTAAATGCGCTGCGCGATCGCGGCGAGGCTGCAGCGGCGGCGCAGCGCGCAGCGCAGCTGCGGCAGCTCGGCGCCGTGCTGGGACTGCTGCAGCTTCCACCCGAGGAGTGGTTTAAGCTGCAGGGCCAGGGATTCGGCGCCGAGTCGGATGCCGAAGCGGCGGCAGCGGCGTTCAGCGAAGCGCAAATCGAGGCGCTGATCAATGCGCGCCTGGCGGCGCGGCAGGCACGCGATTTTGCCGAGGCCGACCGGATCCGTGCGGACACTGGCTGCGGCGGGCATCACGCTCGAGGATCAGCCCAAGGGCCGTACCTTGTGGCGGCGCGGCTAAAGCTCGCCGTTTGGCCGACGCGCGCCGGCTAGCTGCGGCGCCGGAACGCCTCGAGCGTGTTTTGCATCAGGATGGCAACCGTCATCGGCCCGACGCCGCCCGGCACCGGCGTGATCCATGAGGCCCGCTCGGCCGCTGCGGCGTAGCCGACATCGCCGACCAGCCTGCCGTCGGGCATACGATTGATGCCGACGTCGATCACCACGGCCCCTGGCCTGACCCATTCACCATGCACAAAGTTCGGTTGCCCCACTGCGGCTACGAGCAGCTCGGCGCGGGCGACGTGAGCCTGAAGATTCCGGGTGCGGCTGGCACATACGGTCGTCGTCGCTCCCGCCAGGATCAGCTCGAGCGCCATCGGGCGCCCGACGATGTTTGAGGCGCCAACCACGACCGCGTCCATCCCTGAGGCGGAGACAGCTATGGCCTCGAGCATGTGCATGACGCCATAAGGCGTGCAGGGTCGCAGCAGCGGCTCGCGCTGCGCCAGGCGTCCGAGGTTGTACGGGTGAAAGCCGTCCACGTCCTTTTCCGGACTGATGGCGTCGATCACTGCGCGGGAGCGGATCTGCGGTGGCAGCGGCAACTGCACCAGGATGCCATCGATGGCCGGGTCGCGGTTCAGCAATTCAACCAGCGCCAGCAGCTCAGCCTCCGAAGTGGACTCCGGCAGGTCGTAGGCGCTGGAGATGATGCCGGCCTGCTCGCAGGAGCGGCGCTTGTTGCGCACGTAAACCTGGGAGGCGGCGCTCTGGCCTACTAGAATGACTGCCAGTCCAGGCCGGCGATGACTGCGTGCCGCCAGCGCGTCGGTCGCGACACGGACCTTTTGCTTGATGGCCTCGGCTATGGCTTTCCCATCGATGATTTTTGCAGGCATCATTCCCGTCCAGGCTGGCTTAAGCACGCATTCTCGCACGACCGCCGGTCCCGGTAGCAGCGCACAAATGGCGATGACGGAAATTGACGCTGCGCAGAGCCGACCCGTATGATGCGCGCCCCCGTAAGGTGGATCTGAAGAGGCGGCCTGCGGTGGGGACTTAAGGCGGGGCATGGCGCAGTCTGGTAGCGCATCTGCTTTGGGAGCAGAGGGTCGCAGGTTCAAATCCTGCTGCCCCGACCAGCTCAAGGTGCTGTGCGCCCGTAGCTCAGCTGGATAGAGCACCGGCCTTCTAAGCCGGCGGTCGCAGGTTCGAGTCCTGCCGGGCGCGCCAACGATTTAGATGGTGGACGTAGCTCAGTTGGTAGAGTCCCGGATTGTGATTCCGGCTGTCGCGGGTTCGAGTCCCGTCGTCCACCCCAACTTACCGGCCGCTGCGGCCTCAAAGGTCGGGGCCGCCGCGGCGCAAGTCAGAGAAGAATGTGCGTTGATTAGTCAGGCCGGCTAAAATTCCAGTGACCGGTGACCATTCGAATTCGGGCCGTTAGCTCAGCTGGTAGAGCAGTTGACTCTTAATCAATTGGTCGTAGGTTCGATCCCTACACGGCCCACCAATTTAAACAATCACTTGCACTGTTCTTTCGATTGCACCACGCACAAAGACGTAAGCAAGTGATACGTGCAGTGATATCCAGCATCTTGACCCCTGCGTCGACGCCTTGTTGAGGCAGACCCACAGTCCCCGAACTTCATGAATTACTGGTCCCCGGCCATTTAGCTCCGGTCTCCGGGGGCGGCCCGCCTCCATCGGTGGACACCGCGTCGATTCGACTGCCCACGTTGCCATCACAGTTTGCCCGCCCGGTTGCGGGATCAATTTTCCCTATGTTTAGGTGGTTAGTGGAAGGCACCCTCCCTGGGGGGCTGGCCCAGGCCCCCCCCCGGCACGGCACCGCTTCATTGATCCGTGCACATTTTTTCCACCTACAAAAATCAACATCTACACGTAATGCACGGGGTCGCTCGCCGGTTCCTCTTGGCCTCCTTAATTCGGAAACTGACCGAAAGTTATCGGACCCGCTGTTGCATTTTGACCACCAAAATCGAAGGCTTCACCTTCAGTGCTGCCGCGAGCTTCCATGACGTCGTGAGGGTCGGCTGACGAATGCCCCGTTCCATCTGGCTAACAAAGGTGCGATCCACATCGGCGGCTAAGGCGAGCGCCTCCTGCGAAATATCGCTCGCGCGGCGCTGGTTTCGCAATGCTCTGGCGAACTCGATTGCAATTTGATTGCCTTTCCTCACGCTGGAAAGGTTCAATCCATCGAGGCTGACGGTCCACGGGATATATCCTACAGTTTGTGAATGCGTCGCACGATTTGACCGACCTGAGCGTGAACTGGTCGGCAGTCTTCATCACAGCGGCATCGCAAAATTCCACAATGCAAAGGACTCGCTTATGTCCAAGGAGTTTCCGATATGAAGAATAGGACTGCAGTCAGAGTAACCTTGGCGATGATGGCTATCGCAGGAGTTTCCGCGAGCGCGTTCGCTGACGACTTCACCGCCTACGAAGGCAAGAACACAATCTTTGACGGAAACGGCGGAGAAAAGACGACCGTCGACGGGGTCGACTTTTGGTCCAACGGCGCTCCCCCGCGTAAATTCAAATTGCTCGGATATATCGAGGACACGCGCCTCAAGTCGGGCTTGTTTGGTAAGCTGAGAATGTCGGGGCTTCAATCCACTGTCGCGAAGGAAACCAAGAAGGCGGGCGGCGACGCTGCGATCCTTGTGGATGCAAACGCTGAAACGACGGGTTCGGTTGGTTTCAGTAACACGTCCGCTCAAGCCTCTGCGACCAGCTACGGCAATACCGCGACAGCGCAAGGTCATAGCTTCACCACTGGCGCTTCGGCAGCGGTGCAAAAGCAGCATACCCGCTACGCAGTCGTAAAATACCTGGACGCCGATCCGGCCAAAACGGGTAGTATCGACGCGCCAGTCGACTCTGCGACAACCAATACACGATGAAACCAGCCGAAGAGTACTCGTGAACGAGGTAAAGCAGCTGCATGAGCAGATTGCGGCACAGGTGTTGCAGCTACGCGAGGTCGATGAAATCAAGCGGCAACTCATGGAGATGCGGGAACAGAATTGGGCGATGCAGATGGCGCTTGCCGAACTCCAAGCCAAGGACACTCGCGTCGCGATGAGCTGATGCCCGCCCCGTGGGTTGCCGGGGAGCACACCCTGGCGCGGCGTTCAGTGGGCCGCTGCTACCAAATTGCTACCAACTTTAGCCGCTACAGCAAAACCTGCCAGAACGTGCCTGCGTAGTATGTGACTAATTTTGATAGACTTGACGTTGTGTGAGGTCACCTCTGTTTACGCCGGGGCAACCTCTTAATCAATTGGTCGTAGGTTCGATCCCTACACGGCCCACCAATTTCCCCTTTTTCCTCAGAGTCTTGCGCGACTTGGCAGCGCGGACAGAAAGCGGTGCTGTGCCATTCACGGTTCCTTTGCTGCGCTCACGGTGTCAGCGCTGGCGGATCAGGTGGGCACTTATGGCAGACTGCACGAGTGCACGAGTTTCGGCCGCATTTGGATATTCTCCCTGCCGCGCAAAAGCGACTTTGGCTGGAATTATCAGGGGTGCCAGAGCAATTTGTGCTGTACGGCGGGACTGCTCTGGCACTTCATCTGGGGCATCGGACCTCCACTGATTTCGATTTCTTTGTCCGGGGCCCGCTGAAACCTGCTGAGCTAGAAGCAGAGATCCCATTTCTCGCGGGCGCAAAGATAATCCAACGCGAGAAGAATACGTTGACGGCAATCGTTGCCAGGGGCGAGCCAGTGCGGGTTTCTCTTTTCGGCGTGCCGAAATTACCGCAGTTACAAGTTCCACATGTCATCAAGGAGAACAAACTTAAGGTTGCTTCGCTCCTGGACCTGGCCGGTACCAACGCGTCCGTAGTCCAGGTGCGCGCCGAAGCAAAGGACTATGAAGATGTGGACGCCCTGATCAGAATTGGAAAAGTCAGCTTGCCCACTGCGCTGGCCGCAGCGCAGGCTCTTTACGGCCCGGGCTTCAATCCCGAAGTAACATTGAAGGCCTTATCCTTTTTCGAAGATGGCAATGTGGGCAATCTACCGGACGATTTAAGGCGACGCCTGATTGCCGCTGTGCGGGAAGTGGATCTGGATCATTTGCCAGTTCTCAAGGCCGGCTCCCGGCAGTTCAATCCGGACGATGATCTCGCACTATGAATATCATCCCCGCCACGCCAGCTACCCTGGAGCTCGCACGGCGCGTTATCTGGTTCGAGCCGCCCGAGCAGGCGCTTTCTGACCCCATCCGTTTTATGGCGTACGCGATGACTTACGCGCTCCACGAAGACATGCGGGAAATACGCCGTTACCTATCCGACGATGACATTCGCGAAGCGCTCGATCATGCGCCCGCGGGGATAATCGACGCGCGGTCGTGGGCCTATTGGAACGCCAGGATGGGCCGATATCCGGCACCGCTGCGTCCAGTGCGTATGTTCGTTACGTCATCTCGCTCCAAAGATTGCAAGCCGCCGCGTCAACCGCCTGTGGTTAGGCCCAAATCCGAGGAAGTGCGACGCAAGGCACGTGAGGAATGGCGCGACAAATATGGCGACCGAAAATAAGACGATGGTCTTGTGCCATTGAGCGCCATTTGCGCCGCCTCAGTGCGCACTATCCAAGAGCCAAATCTGTGCTGCGCGCCGAGACCACCGGCGCCGTTCGCGTTCGAATGATTTAGCTGGAAAGAAAATCGACAGATCCCGGGTGCAAGTACAGAGTGAACAGACGCGATACCAGATATCGCAATTGTGCTGGCCCGCTGACCCATTGTCGTAAGAATAGCGACGCGCCAATATGGCCGTGGTTCTTAGGTGGAGCAAAACATGGAATTGAAAAGCGCAACACTTTTGTACACGTTGGCTGGCCTGATGATCACGTTCGCGGGGTTCTCGGCGCTCTTGTTGGCCGTCCGGCCGGCCGCTGGAGCCAGATTGTCGCTGCTGGACAGATACCTTGCGAAAACAGTCATGACGTACATTTTTGTATTGACGGCGGGAGCGCTGCTGCCGGCGCTATTGGCGCTCTATGGCATTCGGGAGGAGTCGATTTGGCGAGGCTCTGCTGTGTTTTTCGCGATACCGATGCTGTCTCTTCAGATCACCTATCCGCGCCGACGCCGTAAGATAGTCGGCCAAGGACCGCCGCCCGCAATATTCGCAGTCTTCGTTGTACTCGGCTCCGCAGTGACACTGACGATGCTTGGCTACGTTTTAGCCGGCTTCCAATACAGCGCAGCCGCCTACATCACGGCGTTGACGATCGACTTCTTTACGGTCATTTTCGGCTACTTGGTCGCGCTCGATGTCATTATGCAGCAACCAATGGACGTGTCGGAGCCGCCGGCGCAGACCAAGGTTGCCAAGGTCAATTAACCGCCATCGATGGGATTACGAACGCGCCCCGGATAGCCTCATGAAAGCTCCGATCGATTATCTGAATCCGGATTTACCTGCGGGACTGAAGCAGGTGCGGATGCCGCTCGTGGAGGCCACGACGCAGGCGTTACACGGCTACGGCACGCTGGTCGACAGCCCCGAGGAATGCCGCATCGAGATCGTCCGCTGGCCAGCCCAGGGCAGCCGGCCAGTGGACGCCGACACGGGCGATCAGGGCGGCACCACCGAAGGCGTGTTCATCAGTGAATGGCAGGGCGACATTCTCTACGGCCGAAACTCGGCCGTCGGCGGCAATTATATCCTGGCGTATGCCAAAGCCCCGGAGCTTGCGCGCACCGATCACGATGGCAAGCCGAGCCGCATGCTGTTGTGGCACGCGAACTATCATCCGGACGGCGGCCAGCTGTTTTTTCCGCTGGAACGCCAGCCATTCTATGTGCCGCTGGCACTGCCCGGCGATGATGTGACGCCGCAGCGCTTTGTTTGTTTTCGCTTCGATGGTCGCCAGGGCCTTTACATCCACCCCAATATTTGGCACGAGGGGGTGTTCGGCTTAAGTGGCACGCAACGCTTCCTTGATCGGCAGGGAGCGGTACACGCGCGGGTATCGGTGGATTTCGCGCGCGAATTCGGCTGCCTGCTGGAGGCGCCGATCTGATCGGCAACTTCCCGGTCGCTTCGGTGCCGGGGCCTCAACCCGGCGCAGAGAATCGGCGCGGCAACTCTTATTGCGCAGCCATTCGCAGGCCTTCGTAACCCGAGAACGCCACGAGAGCCCTGGCAGCTTAGCGGCCGCGTGCGGTCAGGCCGGGGCTTTTGCTGCTCCGGAGCGGATCACCATGTAAAGCATCAGCAGCATCGCCAACAGTACCCCGACCGACGCGCTGGCAAGAATCGGCTCGAGCTTCTCCTCGGGCACAAAGGCGCCAAACAGCAGGAACAAACCGACCGCGATCGTGATAGCCGCGGCCTGATGGAGAATGAACTGCAAAGTGGCCACCGTGCGGTTTGGGTTGGTCAGCCACAATTTGTGAATCATTCCGTAAATAAACGAGACCACGAAACCGACCAGAAGAATGTGGGCGTGGGTCGTCAGTTCCGCATGATTGTGCGAGGCTGCCATGAAGATGCCCAAGCCCATTCCCAAAGCGGCGAAACACAAAGACCAAACGAGGTATGCCCTATCGAATTTCATTTTTGTTCTCCGGCTTTTACAGCCAACGACACACTCAGGCGACGCTGCGCATTACTGACAAGAGCTGTAATGGCCCATTGTGCGCCAAGCGCACGTCTTAAGGCCGGTGCCGTCCGGAATGCGGATCGGCCCCGAACGGCGCGATGCGAACAGGAGTTGAACAGTCTCGACGCGCATTGGGATTGACGCGTCGGTGCAGCAGATGCTGCGACGCAATATCCACGTAGACGGGCGACAACGGGACCAAGACACGGCTCTGGCGGCCGCTGCGCCCATTCGTTTTCTGCCACGCTCTTCGTCATAATCAAAGCGGATCTCCGGATCGGAAGCCGCCGGAGCGTCCACAGGGATTTCAGCGACAAAACAGCGCCGGCCTTCTCGCGGTTGGGGCGCGCCATGGGGAAAGCAATGAACTCAAAGGTCTCATATGCCGTAGCGGCCATTTTAGGCACTGCGTCCTTCAGCGTCGCCGCGGCGGCGGCCGCTGCTGACAACACCGAGCCGGTGGCCAACGCCGAAGACGAAGGACTCACCGAGATCATCGTCACCGCCCAGCGCCGCTCGGAGAGCATGCAGGACGTGCCGATCTCAATGCAGGCCTTTACGGGCGAGACGCTGCAGCAACTGAACATCTCGACCTTTGATGATTACATCAAGGATCTGCCAAACGTGACTTCTGCGGCCAACGGGCCGGGGCAGAACGAAGTCTTCATGCGCGGCCTGAGCGCTGGCTCCCAAGCAAGCCAGGGCAGCGCCTCGACCGGCCTGTGGCCGAACGTCGCCATTTATCTCGATAACCAGTCCGGCCAGCTGCCGAACCGCAACCTCGACATCTATGCGGCCGATATCAACCGCATCGAGGTGCTGGAGGGCCCGCAGGGAACGCTGTTCGGTGCCGGCGCCGAGGCCGGCGTGATCCGCTATATCACCAACGAACCGAAGCTCGATGTCACCGAGGGCAGCATCAAGGCCGGCTACGGCGTGACCGCCCACGGCGATCCGAATACCGATCTGACGGCGGTGCTGAACCTGCCGCTGATCAGCGGCACTATGGCCCTGCGCGGTGTGATTTATGACGACCGGCGCGGCGGCTACATCAATAACGTGCCCGCAACCTTTACGCGCCATGACACCGATATTGGCATCCATTACGCCGGCTACGCGGCCAACGCCATGGGCCAATGCCCGGACGGCGGGGTCAACACCGGCTCCTGCGTGCCCCCCGGCAGCCCGGTTATCAATAACAATAATGTGACCGGCCGGGCCATCAACCCCGTCAATTATCAGGGCATCCGGGTCGAGGGGCTGTACAAGTTCAACGACAACTGGGACCTGTTGCTGTCGCAGAGCTACCAGAACATGGCTTCCCAAGGCGTGTTCTACCAGCAGCCTAATGCTTCGGATGGCGCGCCGCTCCAGCCGCTCGAGGTCACGGTGTTCAATCCGGCTTACGACAATGACAAGTTCGAGAACAGCTCCTGGACGGTCAATGGCAAGTTCGGCGACCTGAAGTTCGTCTACACCGGCGGCTACCTGGTGCGCAATGTCGATCAGGTCGGCGATTACACCAACTACGCGCGCGGCGTGTACGCTGATTACTATCAGTGCTATGGCGCGACTGATACCACCCCGTCGACCTGCCTGTCGCCAAGTTCAACCTGGCATGAGGTCGAGCGCAACGCGCACCAGCAGCATGAAATGCGCCTGAGCACGCCGGATGACTGGCGTTTGCGCGCCATTGCCGGCGCGTTCTGGGAAGACAACAAGCTTTGGGACCAGACCGGCTGGCTGTACAAGACCATTCCGACCTGCACCTCGAACGTCGTCGGCTCGCCGGGCGATACTAACTGCTTCGCAAACGTCGGCACGTTTCCCGGTACGACCGTGGCGAATCCCGGTGTGCAGGGCGACAACACCTCGTTTTACCAGGACACGGTGCGCGACACCAAGCAGACGGCTTTCTTCGCTTCGATCGACTTAGATCTGGTGCCTAAGGTATTGACGCTCACGGTCGGCACACGCCATTTCGAGTTCAACAACTATTCGGCCGGCAGCGTGCTGTCGAGTTTTGACTGCTTCGAGGGCGGGGTGCCGGCCGGCGGCTGCGCCGGCGCCGCCAGCTACAACCTCAACGCGGACAATCTGCGCAACAGCGAGTCGGGCTTCAAGAGTCGCGGTAACCTGACCTGGCATATCACGCCGGACGCGATGGTGTATTACACCTACTCGCAGGGTTTCCGGCCGGGCGGCTTCAACCAGAACGGCTATTCCCAACATGCCACCGGTCCGGATGGCCAGTGGCAGTACTCGATCCCCGCCGCCTATTTATCGGACCAGCTGACCAATAACGAGTTCGGCTGGAAGACGGAGTGGTTTGACCATCGCCTGCAGTGGAACGGAGCCGTGTACCAGGAGAACTGGAATAACGTGCAGATCTCCTTGTTCGACCCGAGCGTGGTGGGCAATATTTTCTACGACACCAACGGCCAGAATTTCCGGGTCAGGGGCCTCGAGACCTCGATGGTCGCCCGCATCGCGAAGGGACTGACGCTGCAGGCTGCGGCCTCGTGGAACCAGAGCGTGCAGACCAATTCCCCGGCGCTGATCGACGACAATCCGATGAGCGTCAACTATGGCAAGGCGATCAACTGCATCGGCCCGCTGCCCTGCACGGACCCGGTGACCAATCCGTTCGGCACCATCGGATCGCCGAGCGCCGATGCGCCGCCGCTGCAGTACAGCGGGCGGATCCGCTACGAGTGGGTCGTCGGTGGCTACACCCCGTTCGCCCAGTTCAACGCGACCCACCAGGGCATTTCGTTCACGCAGGCCGGTGCGAATCCGAACGTAGCGATCGGCGGCGCTATCATGAGCTCGCGATCACGGTTCGAGAATCCCGCCTACTCGACTTTCGATGCCGCCTTAGGCGTAGGCAAGGATAACTGGATCCTCACGCTGAACGCGGAGAACCTCAGTAACTCGAACGCCAGCACCTTCATCAGCGCCGATCAGTTCATCATCGCTCAGACGCCGCTGCGGCCGCGGGTGATCGGCCTGTCGTTCGATTACAAGTTCTAAGCGCTGAAATACGCTTGGGCTAAGGCTTGCGCCAGGCGCTCCTTAGGTGGAGCGCCTGGCGGCGACTTGACCGCCAGGCGGGGCGGTTTACATCTTGTCGAACACGAGGCTGCTCGAGCGGCCATCGCGCTTGCTCTCGTAGAAAGTATTGAGCGTCTTGCCGTCGGCGCTGATCGTAATGGTGTAAACCCCCGTCAGTTTGCCGTTGTTGAAGTCGCTTTCCTCGAGCGTTCTGGCGTTCGGCGTCTTCAAGCTGACCATCGTCTTGCCGACGTCGCCCTGCACCGGTACCTGCACGCCGTCAAATTTGGCCTCGTAGCTCGTACCGTCGCCGCCGCTCATCTTCACACCCGCGGCACTGACCTTGTAAGTCACTATCTGGCCGCTCATCGACAGCGAATTGAGCTTGTCGCGCTGCCAGGTGCCGGAGATCGCGTGCGAGCCCTTGGGTCCCGGCGCCAGACGCTTGTACATCAGATCACTGCTGACCGTCTTCGGTCCGGAGTGGTCGGCAAAATGCGCAGCGAGCGTATTGTCGTCCCGCGAGACGTTCAGGTTCCGAGTGCTGATCACGGTTCCGGCCAGTTTGTAAATCATGTCGACCGACGCCGGATCGGTAATCTGCACGGCAATGGTGTCAAAGTAATCGTAACCGGCGACCCTCTGGTCCTTGCCATCGGCCTTGACCTTGAAGGGCGGCACGCACGAGGAGCATGCCAGCACACCTTTGTTCAGCACCTGCACCAGCGGTTTGCCGGCGAAGGTCGCCGAATCGAGGCGCGCTTTCCAGGTGCCATCAAACGCGCTTTGCCCCGCAGCGATCAGCGGCGCAAGCAACGCCAGCAACAGCAGATGTCTCATGGAATCCCCCGTCCGGTTTGTTTTAGCGGTCGTTATCGATGCGCCCGGCGCTGCGGCCGGCTGGGCGTTTAGTGCGGCATTTTAGGCCGGAGCCCGCCAGAAAATCCTAAGCGCGGTTCAGGGCAGGCCGCTTGCAACCGGAGCTGGCGCCGGCGCGCCCGGCGCCGGGGTACTCTGGTTTTGGTCCGGATGATTCGGACAATCCAGGTCATCGTAGCGCTTTTGCAGCAGATCGATATTCCGGTCGGCCTTGCCAATGGAGGCGTCGGCGATGATGGGCGTGCTGGTGGTGGAGGGCGCCTCCTGGGCGGTGACCTGGTTGCGGCGGATTTGCGCGCGCAGCCGACTGCATTCGGAATCGAGCGCTTCGGGAGTTGCAGGCTCAGGCTGATTGGCCCGCACCGGCGCGGCATCGCGCCACTGAAAATCGGCGCAGGCGCCGACGCCCGCCAGCAGCGCGATGCACAGCGACCAGGTGAAATGGCGCAGCGGCATCGGCATCAGCCAACGGCCGCAAGATCGGCGGGTGTGAGCTTGATCTGCGCCGCTGCCATATCTTCCTCCAGATGCGCGAGCGAAGAGGTGCCGGGAATCGGCAGCATGACCGGCGAGTGAGCCAGGAGCCACGCGAGTGCCGCCTGGGGCATGGTGATGCTGTGCGTCGCAGCGACCTGCGCCAGGCCGCTACCGCCATTGCCGGCCGCCGGCCCGCGCGCCTCGCCCAGCGGTCCCCACGGCAGGAAACCGATCTTTTCCTGTTCGCAATATCTGAGCACCGGCTCGGAGTCACGGTCCCCGATGTTGTAGCGGTTCTGGATCGAGACCACCTTCACGACCCTGCGTGCCTGCTTGAGCTGCTCCAGATCGAAGTTGGAGACGCCGATGTGGCGGATTTTGCCTTCGCTTTGCAGCCGGCCGAGCTCCCCGAGCGAATCAGCGATGGGCACCGCCGGATCCGGCGCATGCAACTGATACAGGCCGATCCGCTCCAGATGCAGACGCTTAAGGCTTGCCTCGCAAGCCGTGCGCAGGTGTGCCGGTGAGCCGTCGTGATCCCAGCGACCCGCCGACGGTCGCACCAGCCCGCCTTTGGTCGCGATCAGCAGATCGGCCGGGTAGGGATGCAAGGTTTCGTAAATCAGCTGCTCGCTGACCTCGGGGCCATAGGCATCGGCCGTATCAATCAGGTTCACGCCGAGCTCAACGACCCGGCGCAACACGGCCCGCGCCTGCACCGGATCGGGCGGCTGGCCCCAGATGCCGGGACCGGTCACGCGCATGGCGCCAAACCCGAGCCGGTTGACCGTCAGATCACCGCCGATGGCAAACGTACCTGCGCCCTGCGCCGGGCGTGCGGGGCCGGTGGCGGGTGCCGCGCTGGGGCCGGCCGCGCCGGCGGCGGCGCGGGCAGGACGCAGGAGCGGTGCGCATGCCAGCGCCGAAAGGGCAGCTCCGGTGCCAAGCAGCCAGCGGCGCCGCGTTTGAAAATGGGGTTCCAGGGTAATAGCTCCAGCCGCGAGGCGGCTCTCTTCATTATGCCAATTGTGCGCTGAATGACATGGCGCTGACATTAAAGGTACTGCCAGGCCACCCCTGGGTCGGACAGCTGCCCGAAGGCCCGGCGCCGGGAAGGGGCGGTGCGGTCAAGGCTTTTGACGGGGCCTTCGGTATAATTGCTGGCTTCATACCCTAAGCTGCCCGGGACCCGTTGCCAGGGCGAAAGTGGCGGAACTGGTAGACGCGCTGGCCTTAGGAGCCAGTGGGGTAACCCGTGAGAGTTCGAGTCTCTCCTTTCGCACCAGTTTCGGTCAGCGCTTAGGATCGTTCCGATTGGCTATGGACAAAGGCAACATGCAGGTATCGTTGACCAGGGTTTCGGGGCTCGAGCGCCGGCTGGAAGTCACTGTCCCGCAGGAGACGGTGGCCAGTGAAGTGGCGCAGCGCCTCAAGCGCCTCGCGCGCAGCGCACGCATCAAGGGCTTTAGGCCGGGTAAGGTGCCGGAGGCGGTGCTGCGCCGCCAGTACGGCGGGCAGCTGCACGCCGAAGCGGTCAGCGAGCTGATGAGCAGCACCTTCAGCGCGGCGGTGACCCAGCAGAATCTGCGGCCCGCGGCCGACCCGCGCATCGAGCCGATCCAGGTGAGCCCGGGCAGTGAGCTCAAGTACGCGGCGGTCTTCGAAGTGCTGCCGCCGATTACCCTGAAGCCACTGTCGGAGCTGACGGTGGAGCGGCCCACCGGCGAAGTGACCGAGGCCGACCTCGACGCGATGCTGGAGAACATGCGGCGCCAGAAGCCGGAATTTACGGCGGTCGAGCGCCCGGCTGAGCTCACCGATCGGGTGTGGATCGACTTCGAGGGCAAAATCGACGGGGAAATATTCCCCGGCGGGCAGGGCAAGGACCTGAAGGTGATCCTGGGCACCGGAGCGGTGCTGCCCGAACTCGACGCCGCCCTCGCCGGTGCAACGGTCGGGGAATCCAAATCGGTTGCGGCGCGCTTTCCGGATGATTACGCCGCCAAGAGTGTCGCTGGCCGCGACGCGCAGTTTCAGCTGACGGTCAAGAAGATCGAGGCCCAGCATCTGCCGGAGATCGATGAGGCGTTTGTGCGCTCCTTTGGCATGCACGAAGGCGGCGTGGCGGAGTTCCGCGACGCCGTGCGCACCAGCATGGAGCGGGAGATGAACGAGGCCATTCATACGCGCGTGCGGGGCCAGCTGCTGGATGCGTTGTATGCCAGTAATCCGCTCGAGCTGCCGCGGGTGCTGGTCGATGCGCAAATCCGCGAGCTGCAGACCCAGGTGCTGCAGCGTGCCGGCGTGCAGAAAATCGAGCGGCTGCCGCCCCGCGAGCCCTACGAGGAGCCGGCGCGGAAGAGGGTTGCGCTCGGTCTGCTGATGGGGGAGATTGTCCGCACGCAGCAACTCAAGCTCGATCGCAGCCGCGTGGCGGCCCGGCTCGACTCGGTTGTCTCGGCCTATCCGGACCCGGACGGCATGCGCCGCCAGTACCTGCAGAGCCGCGAGGCGATGCAGCAGATTGAGTCGGCGGCGCTGGAGGATCAGGCTCTGGACTGGCTGCTGGCGCAGGCCAAGGTGACCGACCAGCCCTCCAGTTTTCGCGAATTGACGGGCTTTGACCCGCAAGCGGTCAAGGGATGATGCAAGCATGAATGAACGTGGTCTCAATCTGGTGCCGATCGTCGTCGAGCAGACTTCGCGTGGCGAGCGCTCCTACGACATCTACTCGCGGCTGCTGAAGGAGCGGGTAATCTTCATTGTCGGCGGGATCGACGATTACATCGCCAACGTCGTGGTCGCGCAGCTGCTGTTTCTCGAGTCGGACAACCCCGATAAGGATGTATCGCTGTACATCAATTCGCCTGGCGGCGTGGTCAGCGCGGGCCTCGCGATCTACGACACGATGCAGTTCATCAAGCCCGATGTCAGCACCATCTGCATCGGCCAGGCCGCCAGCATGGGCGCGGTGCTGCTGGCCGGCGGCGCCAAGGGCAAGCGCTACGTGCTGCCGCACTCGCGGATCATGATTCACCAGCCCCTGGGCGGCTTCCAGGGGCAGGCGGCGGACATGGAGATCCATGCCCGGGAGATGCTCGAAACGCGCGACCGGCTGAACCACATTCTGGCCAAGCACACCGGCCAGACGGTCGCGAAAATCAAGACCGATACGGATCGGGACAACTTCATGGACGGGGCCGAGGCGATCGCCTACGGGCTGATCGACAAGGTTCTGGAAAAGCGCCCCGAGATGCCGGTGGCGGGATCCAATACCTGAATTGCGTCTCCTTTTTTAGCCTTTACAAGGCCTTACGTGGGACGCAGTTCTTTGCGTCCCCGGCTTTGCCCGTGCTATATAGCTTAAAGCATGGTCTGAACTGTCGGGCCGCGAACGCTGTCAAACCGGATATTTAGTGAGGTGGCGTACCCGTGAGTGATGATGCCAGAGGTCGCACGGATGACGGCAAACTGCTGTATTGCTCCTTTTGCGGCAAGAGCCAGCATGAGGTACGCAAGCTCATTGCCGGGCCCTCGGTGTTCGTCTGTGACGAGTGCGTCGAGCTGTGCAACGACATCATCCGCGAGGAGCTTGAGGACCGCGCCGACAAGGCCCGCGACAAGCTGCCCAAGCCCCACGAGATCAAGGCCGTACTGGATGAGTACGTCATCGGCCAGGAACGCGCCAAAAAGGTGCTGTCGGTGGCCGTCTACAACCATTACAAACGCCTGCAGACCCGCTCCGGCACCCGCGCCAAGGACGACGTTGAACTGGCCAAGAGCAACATCATGCTCATCGGCCCGACCGGCTGCGGCAAGACGCTGCTGGCCGAGACCCTCGCCCGGCTGCTGAACGTCCCGTTCACGATCGCCGATGCCACGACCCTGACCGAGGCCGGGTACGTTGGCGAGGACGTGGAAAACATCATCCAGAAGCTGCTGCAAAAGTGCGACTACGACGTCGAGAAGGCGCAGACCGGCATCGTTTATATCGATGAGATCGACAAGATCTCGCGCAAGAGCGACAACCCCTCGATCACCCGCGACGTGTCGGGTGAAGGCGTCCAGCAGGCGCTGCTGAAGCTGATCGAGGGCACGATCGCTTCCGTTCCGCCCCAGGGCGGGCGCAAGCACCCGCAGCAGGAGTTCCTGCAGGTCGACACCTCCAATATCCTGTTCGTCTGCGGCGGGGCCTTCGCGGGGCTGGAGAAGATCATCCTGCATCGCACGCAAAAGAGCGGCATCGGCTTTACCTCCGAGGTGCGCAGCGCCGACCAGCGCCCGCACGGCTCGGATCTGTTCCACGAGGTTGAGCCCGAGGATCTGATCAAGTTCGGCCTGATTCCGGAATTCGTTGGCCGGCTGCCGGTGGTGGCGACCCTCGATGAGCTCGACGAATCGGCCCTGATGTCGATCCTGACCGAGCCGAAGAACGCGCTGACCAAGCAGTACCGCAAGCTCTTTGAGATGGAAGGGGCAGAGCTCGAGTTTCGCGACGATGCGCTGCGCTCGGTGTCGCGCCGCGCCATGCACCGCAAGACCGGCGCCCGCGGCCTGCGCACGATTCTGGAGAATATCCTGCTCGATACCATGTACGAGCTGCCGTCCCTGCGTAATGTCGCCAAGGTTGTCATCGATGAGTCGGTCATCGAGGGGCACAGCAAGCCGTACATCATCTACCGCACCGAGGAGGCCCGGCTGGCGGTCGTCGAAGAGCCGCGCCGGGCAGGTGGCGCTGGCCACGGCTGAGTGTATGCAGGCAAGTCCCGGGCGGCGCCGTTGATTTTGGGCGACGCAGCCCCCATGGTTGAGGCGCGGGCCCTTTTGGCCGCTTAACAGCGAGAGTAAACCGTGACTGACCAACCGCCCGCCGAAGCCACCTCCCTCGTTGAAGCCAGCGGCCGCATTGCGGTGCTGCCACTGCGCGACGTGGTGGTCTACCCCCACATGGTGATCCCGCTGTTCGTGGGGCGGGAGAAATCCATTCTGGCGCTGGATGCGGCCATGCGGGCCGACAAGCGCATCATGCTGGTGGCGCAGCGCCAGGCCGACGTCGATGACCCGAAGGTCGAGGATCTGCACGGCTTTGGCACCGTCGCGACCATCCTGCAGTTGCTGAAGCTCCCGGACGGCACCGTCAAAGTGCTGGTCGAGGGCGTGGACCGGGCCCGTGTCACCCAGCTGCACGCCGGCGATTACTACGCCGCCGAAGTGGCTGTTGAGACCGATGCCGACCAGTACGACGAGCGCGAGATGGACGTGCTGGTGCGCTCCGTGGTCTCGCAGTTCGAGCAGTACGTCAAGCTGAACAAGAAAGTGCCGCCCGAGGTGCTGACGGCGCTCGCCGGCATCGAGCAGCCGGGGCGCCTGGCCGACACGGTCGCGGCCCACATGTCACTGAAGCTGGCCGAGAAGCAAAAGGTCCTGGAAATCCTCGACGTGCGCAAGCGTCTCGAGCACGTGCTGGTCGCCATCGAAGGCGAAATGGATGTGCTGCAGATCGAAAAACGGATCCGCGGCCGCGTCAAGGCTCAAATGGAGAAGAGCCAGCGCGAGTACTACCTCAACGAGCAGATGAAGGCGATCCAGAAAGAGCTCGGCGAGATGGAGGATGGCACCAACGAGATCGCCGACCTCGAGCAGAAGGTTGCCAAGGCCGGCATGAGCAAGGAGGCGCGCGAGAAGGCGACCGCCGAGATCAACAAGCTGAAGATGATGTCGCCGATGTCAGCCGAGGCGACCGTGGTGCGCAACTACGTCGACTGGCTGGTGCGGATGCCGTGGAAGAAGCGCACGCGGCTGCTCAAGGACATCAACAACGCGCAGAAGGTGCTCGATGAGGACCACTATGGCCTGGAGAAGGTCAAGGAACGGATCATCGAGTACCTGGCCGTGCTGCAGCGGGTCGAGAAAATCAAGGGCCCGATCCTGTGCCTGGTAGGGCCGCCGGGCGTCGGCAAGACCTCGCTCGGCCAGAGTCTGGCGCGGGCCACCAACCGCAAGTTTGTCCGCATGTCCTTGGGCGGCGTGCGCGATGAGGCCGAGATCCGCGGGCACCGGCGCACCTACATCGGCTCGATGCCCGGCAAGATCATCCAGAACATGGCCAAGGCCGGCGTGCACAACCCGCTGTTCCTGCTCGATGAGGTCGACAAGATGGCCATGGATTTCCGTGGCGATCCGTCCTCGGCGCTGCTCGAGGTGCTCGATCCGGAGCAGAACGCGGCGTTCTCGGATCATTACCTCGAAGTCGATTTCGACCTCTCCGAGGTGATGTTCGTGTGCACGGCCAACTCGCTCAACATTCCGCCGCCGCTGCTGGATCGGATGGAAGTGATCCGTCTGCCCGGCTACACGGAGGATGAAAAGCTCAACATCGGCCGCCGCTACCTGGTGCCCAAGCAGGTCAAGCAAAACGGGCTCAAGGACGGTGAGCTGAAGGTCTCGGACCCGGCGCTGCTCGACATCGTGCGCTACTACACCCGCGAGGCGGGCGTGCGTAACGTGGAGCGGGAAGTGGCCAAGATCGCGCGCAAGGCGGTCAAGCAGCTGCTGCTCGACAAGACCAAGACGACGGGGCGCAGCGTCTCGGTCACGCCGCGCAATCTCGACAAATTCCTCGGCGTGCGCCGTTACCGCTACGGCAAGGCCGAAGACGAGAATCGCGTCGGCCAGGTGACGGGACTGGCGTGGACCGAGGTCGGCGGCGAGCTGCTGACCATCGAGGCCGCCGTGGTGCCGGGCAAAGGCAAACTGATGCACACCGGGCAGCTCGGCGAAGTCATGCAGGAGTCGATCCAGGCGGCGATGTCGGTGGTGCGCTCGCGCGCCGACGTGCTCGGCCTCGACGCCGACTTCTATCAGAAGCACGACGTGCACCTGCACATGCCCGAAGGGGCTACTCCCAAGGACGGCCCGAGCGCCGGCATCGGCATGTGCACCGCGCTGGTTTCAGCGCTGACGCGCATTCCGGTGCGCTCGGATGTGGCAATGACCGGTGAGATCACGCTGCGTGGCGAAGTGCTGCCGATCGGCGGGCTGAAGGAAAAGCTGCTCGCGGCGCAGCGCGGCGGCATCAGGCTGGTGATGATCCCGGAGGAAAACAAGAAGGATCTGGTCGAGATACCCGACAACATCAAGGGCAAGCTCGACATCCGTCCGGTGCGCTGGATCGACGAGGTGCTCGAGATCGCGCTGACCGCCCGGCCGGCGCCGCGCGTGGTCGAGCCGGCCGCCGACGTGACCGAGCCGCGCAAGGCGGCACGCCGTGCCGGCAAGCGGGCCGTCAAGCCGGTACAGGCGCACTGATTCAGGCCGCGGCACGGGCGAAACCCGCCCGGCCGCGCTTGGCAGCGGGCGTACCAATCCCGTAGACTACGCCGCTTTTCTGCGGAGGCTCGGCCCGGCCGGCACGCTTTTTTCGGGTGCTTAGCTCAGCTGGTAGAGCGTCGCCCTTACAAGGCGAATGTCGGGGGTTCGATCCCCTCAGCACCCACCAACAACTGTGGAGCGGTAGTTCAGCTGGTTAGAATACCGGCCTGTCACGCCGGGGGTCGCGGGTTCGAGTCCCGTCCGCTCCGCCATATAAACCCATGCTGCAAAATATCGGTGACAAGCTCAAGAGCCAGCGGTGGCTCGGTATCGCGGTGCTCGGACTGCTGGCGCTGGTCTTCGCCCTATGGGGCGCATACGGCGTCGTCAACCTGAGCTTCGGTGCGCCCAACTATGGGCTGAAGGTCAATGGCCAGGAAATCCCGATCGCCACCGTGCAGCGGGCCTGGCAGCAACGCCTCTCACAGTACCAGGCGCAGCTCAAATCCGAGCTGCCGGCGCCGCTGCGCGAGCAGCTGCAACAGCAGATGATCAGCGAGTACGTGCGTGACTCGCTGATGCAGCAGCGGGCGCTCGAGCGCGGCTTTCGCGTTTCCGACCAGCAGATCATCGATTACCTGCAGCGAGAGCCGGCCTTCCTGGTCCGGGGCCAGTTTGACCGGATCGCTTACCAGGCGGCGCTTGCGCAAGCCGGCCTGACCAGCGAAGCCTACGAGCGCGAGCTGAGCGACAACCTGCCGACGACACAATTAGCAAACGCCATCGCGCTCGGCGATTTCATGACCGATACGGAACTCAAGCGCGTGTTTGCGCTCGAGCACGAACAGCGCGAGATCCGTTATGCGCAGCTGCCGGTGGCGCGTTTCGCCGCCGCTGTTACGCCGACCGACGCGCAGATTCAGGCCTGGTACCAGGCGCACGTCGGCGACTATCAGACCACCGAGTCGGTCCGGCTGCAGTACGCCGAGCTCAAGCTCGATGCGCTCGCCGCCAGGCTGAGCATCGATCCGGCCGCGCTGCAGCAGTGGTACACCAAGAACCAGACCCGGTTTGTGCAACCGGAGCGGCGGCACGCGCACGATATTCTGATCAGCCTGGGTACGAGCAGCGACGCGGCGGCCGACGCCGCGGCGCTCAAGAAGGCCCAGGACGTACTCGCGCAGCTTAAGGCGGGCGCGGACTTCGCGACGCTGGCAAAGAAGTACTCCGACGATCCTGGCTCGGCCGCGCGCGGCGGCGATGTGGGCAGTTTTGCGCGCGCGACACTTAGCGATAAGGCCTTCGGTGATGCACTGTTTGCGCTGCATGCCGGCGAACTGAGCGCGCCCGTCAAAAGTCAGTTTGGCTATCACCTCATCCGCCTGGACGATATCACCCCCGAGCGCGCCAAGACCCTGGCCGATTCGCGCGCCGAGCTGGAAGGCCTGTACCGACGTGAGCAGGCATCAGAACTGTTCGGCGACCGGCAGGAGCAGCTGCAGCAAAAACTGGAAAACAGCAACAGCAGCGATTTGCTGGCGCTGGCCCCGGAATTTGGCATGCAGACCGGGGAGGTCGCAAGCTTTACGCGCGCCGATGGCGGCGCCCTCGGCAGCAGCGCCGAGCTCGACCGGGTCGTGTTCAGCGCCGAGATCCTCGCGGGCGGGCGCATCGGCGGGCCGGTCGCGCTGTCCGAAGATCACTTGGTGCTGGTCAAAGTGCTCGAGCATCACGCCCCGCAAGCCAAGCCGCTCGCGAGCGTGCGCGCCGACGTGGTAGCCGCGATACGCAAGGATGAAGGCGCCAAACAGGCGCGGGCCGCGGCCGATAAGGCGCTGGCTCAGCTCAACGGTGGCGCGAATTTTGATGCGGTCATGAAAACGGCGGGCCTCTCGGCGCCGCCGCCGGCCTTCGTAGGTCGCAACGATGCACAGCTGCCGGTCCCGGTGCGGGCTGCAGCCTTCACCGCGCCGCCGCCCGCCGGCGCACCGCAATACCGGGTGGTACCGCTCGACGATGGCAGCGTCGCGCTGCTCGCGGTGCTCACGGTACGAGCGGGCACTGCAAGCGCCGATCCGAACGCCGATCGCCCGCTGGTCGCCGATTACGAGCGCCGGCAACGTCAGGCCGACGCGGACAGTTACGACGCCGAAATGAAGCGCAAGGCGACCATCGCCACCAACCCGGCGGTGTTCCAGTAGCGGAGTATTTCTTCGGGCACGGATGCAACGTCCCTGCCGCCGCAGAATTCGGCCGCGGCATTTTCCCCAAGCACGGCTACCGGATTGCGGCGGTGATAATGGCCGATGTTCCGGGCACGGTGTCCGGCAGGAGCGCCGCTTCGAAGCGGAAGGCGGCGCCGGCCAAGGCATGCAGCCAAGGCAGCGTCGGCGCCTTGAGGGATGTTCGCCGTCGGCCGCGAAGCAGGAAGGCCGGTATATAAAGGCTGTGGAAGAAGTAGCCGGCAAAAAGCGGCCGGAGTCCTGCAGCCTCGAGCGTTGCGCGCAGCGTGCCCAGATCGTAACGCTGGAAATGCCCGAAATGCCGATCCCAGTCGGACCAAAGTTCCGGTCGTGCCGGCACCGTCACCAGCACTCGTTCGAGCGCCGGCAGCGCGCGGCGCACATCGCGCAGGAACGCCGCCGGGTCGGGCAGGTGCTCGATCACGTCGCAGAGCAGGGCACCGCGGATGGCGCCGCGCTGTGCCGCAGGCAGATCGGCGAAATCGGTCCTCTCGAATACCACCGCGCGCAGGTGCTCCGGGACCGGAGCCGGCGCCAGCTCACAGCCGATGCAATCCATTCCCTGGCGCCGCAAATACTCGACGACGATGCCCCGGCCGCAGCCGATTTCCAGCAGCGGCAGTTTTGCCATGCTGGCGCGTCTTAACGCCCGGGCAATGACCGCATTTCTGGCGACGTTCCAGAAGTACCGTTCGATCCCGGGCGGGTAATTCTCCGCATACTGCCCGACCGAGTAAGTGGTCGCAGCTGCGTTAGCGCCATCAGAATCTGGAGGCTGCGTCATTAAGCTCTTGGGGTGAAGCGCGCCGCCGCTCCGCGACTCAGGTGGCCAGCAAATACAAGCCGCCCAGCACCAGCGCGAGACCCACGGCGCCGCGCGCCGACAGTGATTCGCCGAGCAGCCAGATGCCACCGACATACACCAGCGCAAAAGTCAGCGCCGCGAAGGCATAGGCCACGATCAGCTTTTCCTTCGACAGCGCCAGAATCCATAAGACCGCGCCAGTCCCGTATACCAGCAAGCCAAGTCCAATGGGCAGGTTGATAAAATCCAGCGCGTGGGTGCGGTTCTGGGCGCCGACCTTGAACAGCAGCTGCCCGCCGGCTGCCGCAACAGCCGCCCCGATCAGCAGCAGGAGTGTCGAGCGCGTCACGAGAGCGGTCGCGCGCAATTGCGCCGCGCGCCGGCGAGCCCGATCCGCGCCTGCACAACGGCGGATTTGCCCTTAAGGAACGCAGCCTCGCGAGTGTTCAACGGATTGCCTATCGTGACCGTGAGCCGACACTTGCCGCAGCCGGGACCGGTGCCTGATATCGCAGCCATGGCAGGATGCGGCCCAGTACCCGCAACATGCCGTGCTCGTTCATCCATTGTGCATACGCGACGTACACGGGATCAATGCTCAGGTGGCGCTCCTCCGTGCGCGCGCGCAGGAAATAAACGCCGTTTAGCAGCAGCAGCAGCGCGCAGTGGCGCAGTGAGGCCAGCACATCGGGTGTCAGCACGAACGGCACCGAGATCAGCCACCAGCTCAGGTTCTTTGCCAGGTAAGCCGGATGCTTGGTCAGCGAGTAGGGGCCGCCGGTGATGATGCCGCGATGGGTCAGGTTGGAGAAGCGTAAGCCGAAAGCCACCGTGCAGAGCGCGTAAATCATCGACAACAGGATGATGGCCCCGCCCCAGGCAGATTGCAGCAGCGGCCAGGGCTGCAACCAGCTGTCCCAGTAAAGATTGCCCTCGTACTGCAGATAGAAGCGGCCGATCACCGAATAAAAAGGCTGGTAGCAGATCAGTGCCACGACCCAGCCGAGCATGGTCGGCTCGACGCTGCGCATGTGCGAGTCGAGCAGCCGTGTGGTCGCGGTGTAACCGATCACGCAAAACAATAAATCAATCGTGTAGGAAAGATGAAACCAGGAATCGTAGCGGAAGACGTTCATGACGCCGTAGCTGCGCACCGCCATGTACAGGTGGCTCAATTCATCGCTGAGATACACGCTCATCAGCGGCAGAAAGAAGGCTTTGACCGTCCAGCCCAGCAGGTGCCGCTTGATGACCGACGGGTCGACCCCCCGCCAGCGGCCGCACACCAGCTGTCCGAACTGGACAAACTCGTCGCGCGGTTCGGCCACACGGGAATCGGCCCAGATGAAATAAAACGGCACCAGCAGGCCGACCGGCGCTATCGATCGCAAGAAATGCCAGTAGGGGTTATAAAAGCTGCCACCGTATTCCGGGAACAGCCAGTAGACAAAGGCGATCAGCGCTAAAGTGGCGGTAAATCCGAGCAGCCGCAGTGCCACGCGCCCAAAATCGATCGGCCGCAGCGGCGTGGCTGACAGCGCGGCCGGTGCACGCCGACGGCTTCGCCGTAACAGCCACTCGGCAGCCACGATGACCACGAACACCGCCACACATGGCAGCAGCGGCGGATAAGCCACCCAGCGGCCGACCTGCGCGTCGGTTTGCTGCGCCAGCACCCAGATGACGCACAGGCCGACGATCAATGCCAGCACGTTCGAGGCAAAGCTGGTCGCCGACTCCGGCAGCGCAGGCGCGGGCAGCGGTTCAGTGGCTCGGGTCGGCATGGATGACAAGCCTGCTCGCGGTGCCTGATCTTTGAAGGTAGTGGCGCACCGCCTGCCGCCTAAGTTGTCGCTGGCGTCACGGCGCGCGCCGCAGCTGCGCGTCGTGTGCGGTTGTGCAAAATGATCGCGGCCGCCACTAAGATCGGATCAATCGGCTTACGGTAGCGCCCCTCGATGATGGACGTGCTTTGCAACGCGAGCAGCAACAGCATGCCCAGAGCGCAAGCCGGCAGCAGCCACTCGCGGCCCCTGAATCGGCCGCGCAGCGCGCCCCAGGCGACGTACAGCATGACCGGCGGCCACAGCCAGCGGGTCCACAGGGTCAGCAGACCACTGAGCGTACTAGGATCGCTGTCCGGCCAGCTCTGCCCGAACAACAGGTACTGTAAATATTCCCGGTGCCGCTGCCAGCTGCTGATCGGGCTTTCACGTGCCGCCTGATCCCGCGCTTCGATCCAGCCGGCGCGGCCGCGCGCCAGATCGATCTTGACGGCGACCGTGCCGCGCCGGTCGGTGGTCCAGTTAGAAAACGGATAATACGTCGGGTTATAAAAGCTCGGTGAGCCAAAAGTCCACCAGCCCGCCGGGCCGCAATCGAGCGTGAAGCTGAGTTTGCCGCCAAGACTTTGGATCTGCTGTTCATAAATATTGCCAAACGGCGCGAAGAAACCGAGCCGCTGTTGGGCTCGCAGTCCGGCCGGAACAGCCAGCACCAGTACGGCCGCCGCCGCGATCAGCGCCTTCTCGAACCGCTCCTCCTGAGCCAGCCACACACTGCCAAGGCATAGCACGGCGATCGGCAGCGCCACGATGCGTGTAGATCCGGCACACGTCCACGCTGCGCAGGCGAGCGTCCAGGCGGTCAGGGTGTCCTTTCGCCAGGCCCGCAACGTCAGCCAGAAGGCAAAACCGGTCAGCGCCAGCAGCAGCGTTTCGTTCATGAAGTAGGCGTAGATGCTTGTGAATCCCGGCACGAGGCCGATGATCAGTGCGCCGGTCAAAGCCTGGGCGCGGGGCAGCAGCTCCTTCAGTGCCCGGTACCAGCCGTACGGCATGGCCGCGCACAGGACGCCGCAGCTGAGCAGTACCGCCGCATCGCTGCCGGCGCTCGCGGTGCGCACCAGATAGATCCACAACTGGTAAAGATACGGATCGCCCGCGCCGATCAAGTCAGGATTCAGGAACCGCTCGCCGTTGGACCAGTGTCGCATCGGATCGGAAAACAGATGAGCGAGCGGCGAATTGAAATACGGGAACAACAATCGCGCCAGCAGCAGCGCGCCGAAGGCCCACCGCAACCGATGTTCCGTGCGCGAACGGTCCGCCGCTGATCCCGATGAGTTCATGCTGCAATGTTTCGCCGGAGGCGGGCGGCGATGTCAGTCAGGCAGCGCGCAGCTGCCAGCGCATCGATGGCGGCCGGGCGAACCGCCGCGGTCTTAATGGCGACGTCTCGCGGTCGCGCGCTTGAGCGGCGTCGCAGCGCCGATCGCGGCGGGACCGCCCTGGCTCAGGCGCCACCACAACAACAATCCGCAGGCGGTCAGGATCATCGCGACCCATTGCGCATTGACCAGCCCCAGCCACAAGGGCGGGTTGAGCTTGATGAATTCGACCAGAAAGCGCGCGATGCTCGACCAGATCAGGGCCTGAGCAAAGACCGCGCCCATGGCCGCAGGGACACGGCGCGATGGCGAGCCCAGGCGCCATAAATAAAGCGCGATCGCGGCCGACGTGATGAACTCGTACAGCGGCGTCGGGTGCACGCGTTGCGAAGTCGGCACGAGGCCGTCCGGAAAGCTCATGCCCCAGGGCAGCGAAGTCGGGATGCCGTAACAGCCATCACCGGATAAAAAGCAACCGATACGACAAATTCCGTAGCCCAGCACCCAGCCGACCGACAGCACATCGCACAGCTGCAGCACCGGCATCCGGTAAAGGCGCGCCATCAGCAGCCCGGCGGCAAAAGAGCCGATCAGCGCGCCGTAGGCGGTAAAGCCCGTACCATCGGCCAGCCGCGCCGGATGGAGCGTCCAGTTGCCGGGCTGCTCGAACACCAGGTAATAAAGCTTTGCAAACACGAGGCTGGAAATAGTCAGCACCAGCATGATCCAGGGTGCGCGCGATGGGTCCAAGTGCCGGCGGTACAACTCAGCGCGGGTCACGTAATAGGCGGTGAACGCGGCCGTCGCCAGCATGAAACCGTAGGTCGAGAGCGTCACGCGCCCGAGGTGAATGAAGGGAATCATGCCGGGCGTCCGCTCCGACCGGCACTTCGCCCCGCGCGCGGAGCGAGTTGAACTCTTGTTATTCGCCAGGGGACTTGGCTTTGCATTAATCGGACCTGCGACCTGTGAGGCGATCTGCCAGCCAGCCCATAACTGCCGGAAGTATGGAGCCGCACGTCGCGGCGGCGCAATTCATTCCCGCCCGCCGCGCCACTCGCGACCTTCAGCAAAAACGGCAAGGCGTAGAAATGGTTCTCAAGCATGACTTCATTTATAATATTACATATCAATGAGTTGCAATACTATACTTTAAACGACATCATCTCGGTGTCGATTCATACCAGGCGCTGGCCGCAGCTGAATTTCCATCGATCGGCGCGACTTATGCGTTGCGATGCCGGCCGCCGCCAGGATCAAAGCGCTGAGCAGCACGCATGCAATCGGCAGCACCGGGCCGGTAAAGCTGTACACGGTGTTCCCCGCCTGGCGCAGCCGCACGTCGATCAGCCAAATCTGCGGACGCGCGGCCGCATCCGCCGTATCGACCAGCGGCGATTGCCAGCGAATTCGCCCGGCCGGGTCGATCAGCGCTGATCCGCCGGGATTGGCGGCGCGGATCAGGCTGGTGCGTTGTTCGACCACGCCAAAGACGGACAGCCCAATGTGTTGCCAGATTTCCTGCGACGATTCGAACCACGCATCGTTGCTCAGGTCCGCGAAAAAATCGGGATGCCGGGTTCCAAGTCGTCGTGTCGCAGCAGCCAGGATGTCCTCGTAGCAGATCAGCAGGCCAACTGACCAGGCGCGCGAGCCCGGGGGACTAGGGATGCTGATCGCGTGCACCTCGCTGCCCGCGTGCAGCCCCGGTGCGGTGCCCAGTGCCAGCTTCCGCACCCACTGAAAATTGACCCACGACGGAATGTATTCGCCGAACGGCAGAAGGGTGATCTTATCGTACCGTGCCACCAACTGTCCGTTAGCGGATAAGACGAGTGCCGAGTTGAACTGCGCCCAATCGGCCGCGCGTACGCTGAGCGTGCCGAAGATGAGCGGCACATTCAGGCCAGCGCTCGCGCTGCGGTTGTCTTCTGCCGGGAAGTCCTCGAGGCGCTCCCGCGGATAAAGCGTTGGATAGCCGTCTTCAGGCCACAGCACCAGTTCTGCGCCGGCCCGGGCGAGCTCGGTGCTGCGGGCGTGCAGTGCCGCCAACCTGGCTGCAGCCGGCGGCAATGGCTGGTGCGGGTGGATGAACGATAATCCCGGCGCGTCGACAGGCGCATTAGGCTGCACGATGCCGATCCGGACCACCGGATCATCGCGCAGCTCGCGATCGAGCGCGTGCAGGCGCACGGCGCCGTACACGAACGCGCCAGCCACAATCGCCAGGGCGGTGAGCGCGCCGGTGCGGTAAAGCCGGCGGGCCGCGCGCGCCGGCCAGAACAGATCGTAGGCGGCGGCGGCGGCGAGACCGAGCAACACCGTAACGCCAAATCGCCCGGTCAGATCGGCGATTTGCAACGCCACTGGAAAACGCGCCTGCGACAATTCCAGGCCGTACGGATACAAATATGGAATCAGCACTTCCGCGGCCACGAGCGCGACGGGAACGACAGCGACCATCGGTAAGGCCAGTCGTTTGCGCCCGAGCCGCACGATCGCGGCAAACAGCAGCCAAACGAGTGCCTGATAGGCGCAATACAATCCATGGACCGCCGCGGCCGCCAGCCACGGAAAATCCAGGAACCGCGTCATCAGGCCGATCATCCACTGCAGGCCGCCAAAACTCGCGATCAGGCCGGCCCACCATGCCAGCCACAACGCGCGGCGCAGATTCGCAGCGCGGTCGATGACCCACAGCAGCGGCAGCAGGACCAGCCAGCCGAGCGCGGCCGCCCAGGAATAGGAGAAAGCCAGAACGGCGAGCACACCGGACAGGCTTGCCAGCGCAAACTGCAACCGCTCCGGCCGCAGCTGGCCGGGTGACGACCGTGGCCTTTTGTTCAGGATGAGTTCTTTTTGCGGGTTGTCACGCGTTGCGAAGTCACGATCTCATTCGCGCCCCGCCATAACGAGCCTGGGCCCGCCGGCATGCGCAACATGTTGTCGCATTGAACCCGGGCTGTCGAGCGCCCCGGCGGCAACACCCGGCCTGACCTGAGGTGCCAAGGTCTGCCTCAGAGGCCGAGCGCAGTTTAAGATAAGCGCCTGGATGCCCTATTCGACGACCGACGCCGCGGTGCGCCGCGCCTTTGGAATCTGCGCAGGGCCGGAAGTTGGTGCAACCGAGATTATTTCGAACTGGCAGGGAAGATCATGGCTGATCCACCTATCAAGCCGCTGCCCGGCGCGGTGCTGTATCTGGAAGACCTGACGGTCGGGCAGCGTTATTGCACCGGCCATTACGCGCTCGATGCTGATCAGATCCGCACGTTCGCAGCGCAGTTTGATCCGCAGCCTTTCCATCTGGATGAGGCCGCGGCGCGCGACACACTGTTTGGGGGCCTTGCGGCCAGCGGCTGGCATACCGCGGCCATTACGATGCGGCTGCTGGTCACCGGCGGATTGCAACTGGCCTGGGGACTGATCGGGGTCGGAGCTGAGCTCAGCTGGCCAAAGCCGACGCGCCCTGGCGATGTGCTGCATGTCGATAGCGAAGTGCTGGAGATCACGCCTTCGCGCTCGCGGCCGGATCGCGGCATGGTCAGAATCCGCAACGAAACGCGTAACCAGCGCGGCGAAGTGGTGCAGCTGTTTGTGGGCGCAGTCATCGTGCCGCGGCGGCCAGCAGCGGCAGGCTCCTGATGCGGATCGGATAGGAAGCAAATCCCTTGGAATTACTCGAACGAGTTGAAGTGCAGACCGGCCCCAATCCCACCGGCTCGGTCATCTGGCTGCACGGCCTCGGCGCCGACGGGCACGATTTCGAGCCCATCGTGCCGCAGCTGGTGCAGCCCGGCGAACGGGCCCTGCGCTTTGTTTTTCCGCATGCGCCCATCCGGCCGGTCACGCTCAACAACGGCTTCAGAATGCGCGCCTGGTTCGACATCATGAGTCTGGAGCGCCGCTCAGCGCAGGACGAAGCCGGCATCCGGCAGGCCGACCAGGCCATCGCTGCCCTGATCCGTCACGAGAACGAGCGGGGTGTGCCGAGCAGCCGGATCGTGCTGGCAGGCTTTTCCCAGGGCGGGGCGCTCGCGCTATTTGCCGGTACGCATTATGCCGAGACCCTGGCCGGCATCATGGGATTGTCCTGCTACATGCTCCTCGGCAGCAGCCTGGCTGCCGAGCGGACGGCCGCCAACCAGAACACGCCCATCTTCATGGCGCACGGCGTGCAGGATCCGGTCGTCGCGTACGCATTTGGCGAGGCCACCCGGCAGCAGCTGGCCGCGAACCAGTACGCGGTCGAGTGGCACAGTTATCCGATGCCGCATGCGGTGTGTCCACAGGAGGTGGCCGATATTGCGGCGTGGCTGCGCCGCGTTCTATAGCCGGCCGGCGCTTGCGGCGTTACAGGTTCATCGACACGACGATGGAACCAAAAACATCGTCGCAATCACGCGGCGGGCCCGGCTGATAGCAGCGCTGGCCGTAATATTCCTGCCCGCGGCGCGTGGCTGCAAAATCGACCCGTATCGCCCACGGCAGGAATAAGGCGCCGCCGACCAGTACATCAACGACCGAACTTCGTCGCATGATTCCTGGCGGCGCCACTGCGGATGCACCGTCAATAAATAGATTGTAGTAGACGCGCCGCGACTGGAAGCCGGTATACAGATAGCCACGCGGAAAGCCGGCACCCAAGGCGTCACCGTCGAACCATGCGGTACCCGATGCGGCCGGCCGGATATGTTCAGGTCCGTAATCGACACTGAGCGCATTGCCGATTCGCAGCAAGGCACCCGCATCCACATAGCGATATACGTTGCCCATGCTGACGCCGGCCTCCGGCACGGCATCGATGGCAAGATCGCCGCTGATCGGCAGGCCCAGGCGTCGTTTGATGTCGTAGGACAATTGCCCGGCGGCGCGGTTGGGAAGTTGATAGTCCCAGCCTTGGGCCTCGTTCCATCCCAGCAGGTGGTGAGTGCCATTCTGAAGCTCTTTGCCCAGTGCGTCGGGCCCCACAATCCCGCCGAGCAGCTCCAGGCTGTTGAGCCACTGGCCGCGGTTTTGCTGCAGCAGATTGATACCGGTATAAAGCCAGGCCGCGTAGGGCCGGTCATGCGGATCGGGCGGCACCCTAGCCAGGTCTTCCGGAGTGAACAGGCTTTGCCCGAGCACCAGCCAGGCGATGTGCCGCTGGGAATCCGCTCCAGCTCGAAACGGCGGCAGGAGGGTGCCGATGGTGTCAAAGGCGTCGCTTAAACGGTCGTCGCTGGCAAGCGCGGGATACAGCGCCGAGAACAATAGCCCCTGCGTGTAGTGCTGGTCGTCGTGGGACGCGAAGCCGTCGTTGTCGTCCTCCAGAGTGCCGCGCACGCTGCCGGCCGATGGCGCCGGTCCTGCGATCGACAGCAGCAATCCCAGCAGGCCGATCAGCCACCGGCCGGCAAAATATCGGTGCATGCAAGCTCCGCGGGAAGCGATGGGCCGCGGCCGATTATGCCATGCACGCAGTGGGGTCGGATCGAGGTGGTGAGCCGCTATTCGGCCGGCGCGTCCGCAAAACTCATGCTGACGTGACTGAATCCGCCATCGACATACAGCACTTCACCGGTCACGCCGCTGGCCATATCCGAACAGAGAAAAGCGGCCGCGTTGCCGACTTCCTCGGTTGTGACGTTGCGCCGCAGCGGTGCCACCTGCGCCACGTGGCCGAGGATCTTGCGAAATCCGCCGATGCCGGCCGCCGCGAGTGTCTTGATCGGGCCCGCCGAAATGGCGTTGACACGGATGTTCTGCGGCCCCAGATCCGCCGCCAGGAAACGCACATTCGCTTCGAGGCTCGCCTTGGCCAGACCCATGACGTTGTAGCTGGGCAAGGCCCGCACGGCGCCGAGATAAGTCAGGGTCAGCACGGCGCCGGCGCGGCCGGCCATCAGCGGTGCCGCCGCACGGGTCAGTGCCGTCAGGCTGTAGCTCGACACGTCGTGGGCAATGCGGAAGGCCTCGCGCGAGGTATTGGCAGTAAAGCTGCCCTCCAGCGCTTCGCGCGGCGCGAACGCTACGGCATGCACCAGGATGTCCAGCGATCCCCACTCGCTTTTCAGCCGCGCAAACGCCTGCTCGATCTGCACATCCTCGGACACATCCAGCGGCATGAGCAATGTGCTGCCGATCGACGCGGCCAGCGGCTCGACCCGCTCGCGAAAGCGATCGTTGGCATAGCTGAAGGCGAGGGTCGCGCCCTGCGCGTGGAATGCCTGAGCGATTCCCCAGGCAATGGACCGGTCGGTGGCAACGCCGACTATCAAGGCGCGTTTGCCGGAAAGCATCCCCATATTGACCTCGAGCGTCTTTTTATTAACTGGCCGGCTTAAGTGTTTAGCCGCGCGCGGTGACGAAAGCCACCAGCTTGCGCCCGGGCCGAAGAATATTGCCGCTGTGCAGCCCGTTCCAGTCCAGCAATTCAGCCACGGACACCTGGAGCGATCGGGCGATGCTCGAGAGCGTATCGCCGGGCCGAACCGTGTAGCTGATCTGCCGTTCCGGGCCGCCGGCCGCATCCGCTACTTTGGTGCTGGCCGGGACCGTGCGGCGGCTCAGTACCAGGCGCTGTCCCGTACGCAGCGGCGTGGATTCGTCCAGGCCGTTCAGATTGGCGAGCGTGTGCACGTCGGTGCCCATGCGGTGCGCGAGGCTGCTCAGCGTGTCGCCGCGGCGGACAACATGAACGACCGGACGAGTCGCATGACGGTGATGCCGGCCGGACCATGGATCATCCACCAGTGCGGCCGCGCGCAGCGCCTTGGCCGGCAGATCGACGGTATTCGATGGCACGCGCACGTCACTGCCGATTTCAAGCGGCGCCGAATTGCCCAGGCCGTTTAATTCCCGGATCATCGCCGCCGTGGTGTCAAAGTGCTTGGCGACGCTGGCGACCGTATCACCCCGGCGCACGCCGTAATGGTCCATCGGCACCCGCTGTTCCGGCGTCAGCTTCAGCAGCGCCGGCTCGACGCCATCGGCGACTTCGAGCGGTATCAGCAGCGTGTACGGGCCGGTCGGGTCAGTAATGCCGCGGTGATAGGCCGGATTTAAGTCGAACACCTCTTCCTTCAGGATGCCGGCCACGTCGGCGACGACCCGCAGATCCACCTGGCCGCCGGTATTGATCTCGGTGAAATACTGCTGATTGGGAATCTTGCTGAACTCGAGGCCGTAATCGCCCGGGTGCGCCACGATCCGGCGCATCGCCAAAAGCTTCGGCACGTAAGCGCGGGTCTCGCGCGGCAGCTTCAGGTGCCAGAAATCGGTCGGTTGGTGATGGCGGCGGTTGTAATCGACGGCGCGCTCGACGTTTAACTCGCCGCAATTGTAGCTGGCAATGGCCAGCAGCCAGTCGCCGTCGAATTCATCGTGCAGGTTCTGCAGATAATCGAGCGCCGCCTGCGTCGATCGCACGACGTCACGCCGGCCGTCGTACCACCAGTCCTGCTTGACGCCGAAGCGCGATCCGGTGCCGGGGATGAACTGCCATAATCCCGAGGCGCGGGCCCGCGAGAAGGCGTACGGATCAAAAGCGCTTTCGATCACCGGCAGCAGCGCGAGCTCGCGCGGCATGTTGCGCTTCTCCAGCTGCTCGACGATGTAATACATGTACATCTCGGCCCGGCCCCACACCCGCTCGAGGTAATCGGGGTTGTTCGCAAACCAGTTCAGCTGGCGGTCGATGGCTTTCTCGTCCACATCGTCGAGCGCAAAGCCGCCACGAATCCTTTCAAACAGGTCAGTGACCACCGGCGCTGCCGGCGGTTGCTCGGCGGCGGGCCGGCAGGCTCGACCGCCGGGGATTCAGCGGCGTTGTCGGGGCCATGGTCGGCCGTCGCCGTGGCGGCTTCGGCGACCGGCGGTGCCGCTGTGGCGGAAGCGGCGCTGCTGGCGGCGGTGGCGTTGCCGGATTGGGCCGGGCTGGTTGCGGGAACTTTGGTGACCGTGACCGAGTGCGGTTCGGGAGCTGCCATCGCGGCGCCCTGGGTAGGCTGGTGCGCACAGGCTCCCAGCAGGGCTGCCAGCGTCAGCAGTGGGCAGGTGACGAGCCTGATGGTCCGGTTTGCCATCAAAATTTAAATCCTCAGGCCATTGAGTGGCTGAAAATCCCCGTGACCCCACCGTGGCATGCTAGGTTAATACCGACGAGATGTTAGCCGCGGTGCGCGGCGGTATTTAACCTGTAAGTTCACATAATTGCTAGCAATTTGCTGGCTCAGTTCACACATTGGAGCGAGCCTTGCCGTGACCGACCCCTCCGGATGGACCGCGTGGTCAGTGCCCCGGCTGCCTAAAAAGCCGACGGGTTACCGGCGGCGCCCGGAGGCTTCAGGAAAGCCATGCAGGAACAGCCTAAGGGCCTGTCGCAATGGCAGGCCAGTCCGCTGGGCACGGCGCTGTTTGAGGCCGAAGCGGAATTGCTGGGCGCGGCGCTCGACGACGTCTTCGGACACGAGTTGCTGCAGTTGGGTGATTGGGACCGATCCCGGCGCCTGCTCGGCCGCAGCCGCACGCGCCGGCAGTCCGTGATCGGTGCCGGCGGGCCGCCGGCAGACTCGGACATTGTGGCCAATCTCAGCGCCTTGCCGGTGCAAAGCGGCGTCATCGACGCAGTCGTGTTGCCGCATAGCCTTGAGCTCGCCCCGGATCCGTATGCGGTGCTGCGTGAGGCCGATCGTGTGCTAGGCGCCGAGGGCCAGTTGCTGCTGCTTGGTTTTCGTCCTTTGAGCGCATGGGGGCTGCGATCAGCGGTCGGCCAGGTTTCCTTTCCGCCGGGGCTGCGGCGGATAATCTCGGAGCACCGCGTGCGCGAATGGCTGGTGCTACTCGGCTATGAGATTACGGCCACGGAGCGCTACCTTTATGTGCTGCCGACGGAGAGGGCCGCGAACCGTGGCCTGTTGCGCCGCGGCTTGCTGAATCCGCTACCGGCCGGGGCTTATCTGATCAAGGCCCGTAAAAGGATCTATGGACTGACGCCGCTGCGGCCGCGGCGTGCAGAACGCCGCTCGGTGCTGGGCGGACTGGTGGAGCCGTCAACGTGAAACCGATACCGGGCATCGTCGACATTTACACGGACGGCGCCTGCCGCGGCAATCCCGGTCCGGGCGGGTGGGGGGCGCTGCTGATCACCGGCGAGCATGAACGGGAGCTCTCGGGCGCTGAACTCATGACGACCAACAACCGGATGGAGCTGTTGGCCGTCATCGAGGCGCTGCGAGCCCTGAAGCGGTCGGTCAAGGCGCGCATCATCACCGACTCGCAGTACGTGCGTCAGGGGATTCTTGAATGGTTGCCCGCCTGGAAGGCCCGCGGCTGGCGGACTGCCGCCCGCAAGCCGGTCAAGAATCAGGACTTGTGGGAGCAGCTCGATGCGCTGGCCGCCAGCCACGATCTTGACTGGCAATGGGTTAAGGGCCATTCGGGCGTGCCCGGCAACGAGCGCGTCGATGCCCTGGCCAATGCCGCGATTGATGCGCTGCATGCGGTACACTCGCGCTGATGCGGCAAATCGTACTGGATACCGAGACCACGGGTCTCGAAGCGAGCCTGGGGCACCGGATCATAGAAATCGGCTGTGTCGAGCTGATTAACCGGCGCACGACCGGCCGAACCTTTCACCGTTACCTGAATCCGGAGCGGGATGTCGAGGCGGCGGCGTATGCCGTGCATGGCATCGGCCGTGATCAGCTCGTGGATAAGCCGCGCTTTGCCGAAATCGCCGAGCAGCTGACGCAATTCATTGCGGGTACCGAGCTGGTCGCCCATAACGCGGCCTTCGACGTCGCGTTTCTGGATGCCGAGTATGCGCGGCTGTCGCCGACACGCCGATCCGGGTCAATGCGCTGTGTCAGGTGCTCGACACGCTCGCCCTGGCCCGCGAGATGCACCCGGGCCAGCGCAACAGTCTCGACGCTCTGTGCAAGCGCTACGGTATCGACAACTCCCGCCGCGAACTGCATGGCGCGCTGCTGGATGCGCGGATTCTGGCCGATGTCTATCTGGCAATGACCGGCGGTCAAAGTGCGCTGCAATTGAGCAGCGCGCAGCGGCGCGGCGCGGCCGAGAGCGTGGCGGCGGCGGGCGATGCCGCCGCGATCGGCAAGCTGCGGGTGATTGAGCCGACCGCTGCCGAACTGGCGGCGCACAGAAAACTGCAGGAACTTTTGGATCAGCAAAGCGGCGGCCACTGCCAGTGGTGGGTGCTGGAGGGCCGGCCGGCGACGACTGCGGCGGGACCGGCTGCGCCGGCAGCCGCTGAAACCGGGGTCGCCTGAACCCCGCGCGTGGGCGGCCTTAACGGCGTTGTCTTGAGCGCAGTCCGTCGCAGCCTAATTATGATCAGCTTGCGCAATTGTCGAATCGGTGTGATCGGCCTGGGGTACGTCGGGCTGCCACTGGCAGTCGAGTTCGGGCAGCGCTTTGACACCGTGGGCTTTGATGTCAACGCGCAGCGGATCCGCGCACTGCAAGCCGGCCGTGACACAACCCTTGAAACCACGCGCCAGGAGTTGCAGGCCGCTGCGCGCCTGACCTTCACCGCCAATCCGGCACGCCTGCAGCGTTGCTGCGTCTTTATCGTGACCGTGCCGACGCCCATTGATGAGCACAAACGGCCGGATCTGGGGCCGCTGCGGCGCGCCAGCGAGACGGTGGGCCGGGCGCTCAAGCGTGGCGACGTGGTGGTCTATGAATCGACCGTCTATCCCGGCTGCACCGAAGAAATCTGCGTGCCGATCCTTGAGAAAAGCTCCGGGCTCAGGTTCAACAAGGATTTTTTCACCGGTTATAGTCCCGAGCGCATCAACCCGGGCGACAAACAGCACCGGCTCGCCAATATCCGCAAAGTCACAGCCGGTTCGACGCCAGCAGCGGCCAAATTTGTCAATCGTCTGTACGCGACCATCATCCGCGCCGGCACGTACGCGGCCAGCAGCATCCGCGTCGCCGAAGCGGCCAAGGTGATTGAGAACACGCAGCGGGACGTGAATATCGCGCTGATCAACGAACTGGCGCTGATTTTCCGGCGGCTCGGCATCAGCACGGAGGAAGTGCTGCTCGCGGCCGGCACCAAATGGAACTTCCTGCCGTTCCGCCCGGGGCTGGTCGGCGGACATTGCATCGGCGTTGATCCGTATTACCTGACGCACAAGGCGCAGGAAATCGGCTACCACCCGGAGATGATTCTGGCCGGCCGTCGGCTCAATGACAGTATGGGGCAGTACGTGGCCACCGAAATCATCCGGCTGATGAGCAACAAGCGCATTCATGCCAAGGGCGCGCGGGCGCTGGTGCTGGGCCTGACCTTCAAGGAAAACTGCCCGGATCTGCGCAATTCCAAAGTGGTCGACGTGGTGACGGAGCTACGCCGCTACGGCATCAAAGTCGATGTGTATGATCCGTGGGTTAACCGCGCCGAAGCCGCGCGTGAATACGGCATCCGCCCGCTCAGCCGGCTGCGCAAGCGCACTTACGACGTAGCGGTGCTGGCGGTGGGCCATCGTGAATTCAAGGAACTGGGCGTCAAGGCCATTCACGGCCTGTGCCGTAAACAGCATGTGGTCTATGACATCAAATATCTGTTCGCGGCCGATCAGGTCGACGGCCGGCTCTGACGGGCGGCGATGAAGATTCTGGTCACCGGCGCCGCCGGATTCATCGGCTCGTTCACGGCACAGCGTCTGCTGGCGCGCGGCGATGAAGTCGTTGGTCTGGATAATCTGAGCGACTATTACGACGTCGCGCTCAAGCGCGCGCGGCTGGCGCGGCTTGAGGCCATGCCGGGCTTTCGCTTCGTCAAAATGGAGCTGGCCGACCAGGCGGCGATGGCCCGGCTGTTCGCCGCGGAGCGCTTCGATCGCGTGGTGCATCTGGGCGCGCAGGCAGGCGTGCGACATTCGATCGAGCACCCACACCTTTATGTGTCAAGCAACGTGGTCGGTACGCTCAATGTGCTGGAAGGCTGCAGGCACAGCGGCGTAGCGCATCTGGTGTATGCCTCCACCAGCTCGGTATACGGGGCGGGGACCGCGATGCCGTTCTCGGTCCATGACCCGGCCGCGCATCCGCTGACGCTTTATGCGGCCTCCAAACGGGCTACCGAATTGATGGCGCACAACTACTCGGCGCTGTTCGGGTTGCCGACGACCGGCTTGCGGTTTTTCACGGTCTACGGTCCGTGGGGCCGGCCGGATATGGCACTGTTCCTGTTTGCCCGCGCGATCATCGACGGCGAGCCGATCCGGCTGTTTAACCATGGCAACCATACGCGGGACTTCACCTACGTCGAGGATATTGTCGAGGGCGTGGTGCGCGTGACCGACCAGATCGCAACTGCGGATCCGGCCTGGGACAGCGCGCATCCGGATCCGGCGCGGTCACGTTTTCCCTATCGGCTGTTCAACATCGGCAGCAACCGGCCCATCCAACTGCTGCGCTACGTGGAATTGCTGGAGCAGTGCCTGGGACGGAAGGCCAAAAAACTCATGCTGCCGATGCAGACCGGTGACGTGGCCGACACTTTTGCCGACGTTTCCGACCTGGTTGCCGCCGTCGGGTACCAGCCGGATACGCCGATCGAGGTTGGAGTCCGGAATTTTGTCGACTGGTTCTGCGAGTACTATCAGGTCAGCTGACGGCTCCGGTCATGCGGGCCGTGGGACTATTGGAGCGCAAATGACTTTCAAGATGCCTGCCACCGGCCCGGACTGCGCAGTGTGGCTGGAACTGGCGCGCGCTGCGCGCGCGATCGGGCCGATACGGCAATTGATTGACGCCGACGCCGGGCGCTTCGCGCATTGCTCGGCCGAAGCGGCCGGCATCATGCTGGATTACTCGCGACAGCGGATCAACGCTGCGGTCTTGCAGGACTTTGCGCGACTGGCCGGCGAGCTCGGCCTGCGGGAGCGGATCGCGGCGATGTTCCGCGGCGATCCGATCAATGTCACCGAAGGCCGCGCGGTGCTGCATACCGCTTTGCGCCGGCCGGCCGGCGCACCGGCGCTGGTTGTGGGCGGCCAGGATTTGCAGCCGCTGATCGTCGCCGAGCGCGAACGCATGCTGGATTTTGCCGAGGCGGTGCGTGCCGGACGAATCCGCTCCAGTTCCGCGCAGCCGTTCACGCTCATCGTCAATATTGGCATCGGCGGCTCGGATCTGGGACCGGCGATGGCGGTGCGGGCGCTGGCCGAGTTCACGGCGGGCGCACCGCGCCTGGCATTCGTCGCCAACATCGATGGCTGTGAGCTGGCCGACGTACTGAAGGACGCCGACCCGGCGCGCACGCTGCTTATCGTCTGCTCCAAGACCTTCACTACCCTGGAGACGCAGACCAACGCCAACGCGGCGCGCGAGTGGCTGATCGGCAAGCTGGGCCGCGCGGCGGTTCCGCAGCATTTTGCCGCCGTGTCGGTCAACGCGCCGGCGATGGATAAGTTTGGCATTCACCCCGAGTACCGCTTCGCGATGTGGGATTGGGTCGGCGGCCGCTACTCGGTCTGGTCGTCGATCGGCGTGTCGCTCGCCATCGCCATCGGTCGCGAAGGTTTTGAGGCGTTCTTGTCCGGCGGCCGGCAAATGGATGAGCACTTTGAGCAGGCTCCCTGGCCGCAGAACCTGCCGGTGCTGGCCGGCATGCTGGCCATCTGGAACATCAATTTCCTCGAGCTGCCGACGCTTGCCGTGCTGCCCTACGATTCCCGGCTGGCGCGGCTGCCGGCTTATCTGCAGCAACTGGAGATGGAGAGCAACGGCAAGTCGGTGCAACTTAACGGGCTGCCGGCGCCGCTGCCGACCTGCCCGGTGATCTGGGGCGAGCCGGGCGATAACGCCCAGCATTCGTTTTTTCAGTTGCTGCACCAAGGGACCGCGCGGGCGGCACTTGATTTGGTGGTGCCGCTGCGGTCCTCGGGCGCTACCCAGGCGCAGCAGGACCTGGCCATCGCCAATGCCCTCGCGCAGGCCGAAGCTTTCGCACAAGGCTACGATCTGGCCCAGGTTCAGGCCGATTTGCAGCGGCAGGGGCTGGCAGCACCGCAGATCGCGACGCTCGCTCCGCACAAGGTGCATCCCGGCAATCGCCCGGTGAGCCTGATGATTTTTGAGCAGCTCGATCCGCGCACGCTCGGGGCGCTGCTGGCGCTGTATGAGCACAGCGTGTTCGTGCAAAGCGTGGCCTGGGGCACCAATGCTTTTGATCAGTGGGGCGTGGAACTCGGCAAGAAAATGTGCGAGCGGATCATCCCGCTGCTCAGCGACACAACCGCCGCCGCGGCCTCGAGCTACTCGCTGCGCGGCACGCTGGCGTACCTGGCGCGATTGCGGGCCTGACCCGGCCGCGCAAATCCAGTCTGTCCCCTCAGGGACCCAGAGACTGCAGGTAGATCGCGACCGCGCTCATCTCGCTGACCTGGAGTCCCTGCGCGACGCCATGCATCACGGCGACATTGCGCAGATTGCTCTGGAACGAGCGCAACTGCTTCATCAGGTACGGTGCGTGCTGGCCGGCCAGACGCGGAAAGGCATCCGTGCCCGCGGCATTGGGTCCATGACAGGCCAGACAGGGCGGGATGCCCTCGGCCGCGAGCCCCTGCTGATAGATCTGCTGACCGCGCGCGATCGTCGCCGCGTCGCCCGCCTCGCCAGCCGCGGGCACCTGCCGGCTGTAATAATCGGCCAGCGCGGCGGTCATGGTCTCATCCAGTGGCGCCGCCATCCCCCACATATAAGCGAGCGCGTCCGGGTCGCCGCGCGTCTGTGCCTTGAAGGCCTGGATCTGCGCGACCAGGTAATTGGCGTGCTGGCCCGCCAACACCGGATATTTGGGCGAAATGCTGCGGCCTTGCCGGCCGTGGCAGATCCCGCAGGTGCCGATGGCAACCCGTCGGGCGGCAGCCTGGCTCGCGGCATCGATCTGCTGCGCCGGTGCGGCGCCTAGGCACATCAGGGCCGCCAGGGCGAAACCGATGAGCGATCCTGTTTTCATGACGCTTGATTCCTTTGTTACGGGTCGTCGCGGCGGTTGAAGTCCTCAACACGCGCCATAAGTTGCCAATCCCCAGCTCCGTTAGAAGTTAAACCACAGCAACATGTACAACGTGTTGTTAGCCGAGGCATTGCGGCCGGCGCCGTCGTAATTGCTGCCGCTGCCGTTGAACTTGTCATAGGTCGTGTATTGCAACGACACTTTGGTATTCAGCCAGGGCATGTAATTGAATTCCGCCATCCAGCCACTGGTATTCGGGCTGCCGTTGGCGCTGCCCACGACCGCGCTGACCGGGTACAGCAGCACATCGGCGCTGCCGGATGTCGCAAAGTGTGCGAGCGAGCCACCGTACCTGCGGTGGTAATAGTAAGTCGCAACGATTCGGGTCGTGGTCAGGTCGTCACTGGGATTGGTGCTCGCCCCGGCCGCGAAGCTGGCATCGAGCGACATCGCCTCGTGAATACGGGTTCCCGTCAATGAAAACAGCTGCTCGTCACCGATATATTGGTACTGGAAATCCTCGGCGACATCCCTGAATTCGTTGGCCGGGCCAGTCAGAAGCACCGGGGCGTCCGCTGTACCGCCGCCCGGATAAAGTTTGAAGGTAGCCCCGTAGACGCCGATCTCCAGATCATTCCGGCCCCGTTGGTACTCGTAGGCCACGCGAAAATACGGGGATACGCCACTGATAACATTCGACACCGAACCGTCGAGCGGTCCGGCCGCGCCGGTCGTGGGATTGGTCACGCCCTGCTTGGCGGATCGATAGACGCCCAGCTCCCCGTACAGTGACTCATCCCACATGGCATAGGCGCTGATACCGGCGACGTCCTGCGCCAGCGTACCGTCAATCTGGCTGGCTGCGATCGGCCCCACGTTGGCGTTCGAGGCGGCGTAGGGGTAGCCCCATGCCGGTGTGCTGTTCCACAGGTCCTGCACCGTCGGATTGTTGTTGACGCTGAGGCCGTAGATCAGGCTCCGATCATCGTCCATGGGTATCGTGTTGGCGTAACGCAGGTCGGTATTGTCGATGCCGATCGTGCCGGCGTCATTTTCGTAGGTCAGCTGGATCATCGCGCCGAGCTGCGGCGCGATCTTGCCGGCGTAGAAAAAACTGATCTGCTGCGGGAAGCCAACGGTGCTGGTCTGTGAGTGCCCGGCGGCGCCGGTGCTGTCCGGCAACGGGGTCTGCAACCAGGTGTCGGAGATCTGCACCATCACCGCGATGGGCGGCAGCGCGGACAGGGACAGCATCTGTTCCTTGGTCGCGGTAATGCCTTGCACCTGTTTGAGGTTGTCAATCGTGTAGCCGTTGGCTTTGAACATCCGCCCGAAGTGCGTCAGCTCAGGGAACACCGTGTGGCAGGCTTCGCAGGCCATGCCCGTCTGGCGCGCGAAACTCGGCACGGCGTGCGCCAATGGGGCGATCAGAGATCCGCTGATGAGCAGCAGCACGATGCCGGTCCGGCTAAGTGGGTTTGGCAATTCCATGGATCAGTGAACTCCCCTAACTAATGGCATAACGCAGGATTGAGGGCTGGGCCCAAGCCAGGAGCCGGATTGCCAGTAGCGCGTGCCCGGACTTGGTTCATCACCGGGAATAATCTTCAGGACATCGGTAAACTCGAGGTCATCGTTACTAGGTTGCGCCACGCCTTGAAGCATATCCGCGCACGTTCAAGCCGCGCCTACGTATAATCCACGACCACCATGAGCACTTTACGTAAAGGCATCATTTTGGCGGGCGGCTCCGGCACTCGATTGCATCCGGTGACGCTCGGCATCAGCAAGCAGCTGCTGCCGGTCTACGACAAGCCGATGGTTTATTACCCGCTGTCAGCACTGATGCTGGCCGGCATCCGGGACATCCTGCTGATTTCAACGCCCACGGATCTGCCGGCATTCCAGCGCACGCTGGGCGACGGCAGCCAGTGGGGCTTGTCGCTGTCGTACGCGCCGCAGCCAAAGCCGGAAGGCCTGGCGCAGGCCTTTACGATCGGCCGGCGTTTCATTGGCCAGGGGCTCGCGGCACTGGTGCTCGGCGATAATATTTTTTACGGCCACGGACTGCCCGAGCAGCTGCGGGCGGCGGATCAGCGGCCGAGCGGCGCGACGGTATTTGCTTATCACGTGAAAGACCCGCAGCGTTACGGGGTCGTCGAGTTCGACGCCAGCGGCCGGGCGCTCGGGATCGAGGAGAAGCCGGCCAAGCCCAAGTCCAGCTATGCGGTAACGGGACTTTATTTTTACGACAACCAGGTGCTCGATATAGCGGCGGCGTTGCAGCCCTCGGCGCGCGGGGAACTGGAGATCACCGACGTCAATCGCGCGTACCTGGAACGCGGCAGTCTGCAGGTCGAGCTGATGGGTCGCGGCATCGCGTGGCTGGATACCGGCACGCACGAATCCCTGCTGCAGGCTTCGATGTTCATCGAAGCGATCGAGAACCGCCAGGGCCTGAAGGTCAGCTGTCCGGAGGAAATCGCCTACCGTGCCGGCTACATCGATGCGGCCAAGCTCGAAGCGCTGGCCCGCCCGCTGGCCAAGACCGGCTACGGCGCGTACCTGCTGGGACTGCTGAACGAGCGACGCTGAAGCCATGCAGTTCATTCCTACGCAGCTGCCTGGCGTCGTGCTGATCAAGCCGGCGGTGTTTCGCGATGATCGCGGCTATTTTGCTGAAACCTGGCACGAGCAGAAGTTTGCCGCGGCCGGCATCAATGCACGTTTTGTGCAGGATAATCACTCACATTCAATCCGGCACACGCTACGCGGCCTGCACTATCAGATCCGGCAGGCGCAGGGCAAGCTGGTGCGGGTGGTACACGGTGCGGCCTACGACGTTGCGGTCGACATCCGCCGGGGCTCGGCACACTTTGGCCAGTGGGTTGGTGCGGAACTGAGTGCGGAAAACCAGCAGATGCTGTGGGTGCCGGAAGGCTTTGCACACGGCTACCTGGCACTGAGCGAGCGCGTGGATTTTCTGTATAAGTGCACCAACTTTTATGCGCAGCCCGAGGAGCGGGCGATCCGCTGGAACGATCCGCAGGTTGGCGTGCGCTGGCCGTTGCCGGCGGGCGCCGCGCCGCTGCTCTCGCCCAAGGACGCCGTCGCGCCATTATTGGCGGATGCTGAGCTGTACGCGTGAGAGTGCTCATAACCGGAGCCGGCGGGCAACTCGGACGCGAGCTGGTGAGGACCGCTCCGGCGGCCGCGACCGTGCGGGCGCTGGACCGCACCTATCTTGACGTGACCGACGCCGCTGCCGTCCAGGCAGTCGTCGGCGAGTATCAGCCGACCGTAATCCTGAATGCCGCCGGTTATACCGCGGTCGATCGGGCGGAGTCCGATCAGGAGGCCGCCTGGCGCCTCAACGCCGAGGCGCCACGACAGTTGGCTGAAGCGGCTCGTACCGTGCGGCAATGCCGCCTGATTCATGTCTCGACCGATTACGTGTTTGATGGTGAAAGTCCGCGTCCCTATCAGCCGCAGGATGCGCCGAATCCGTTGAGCGCCTACGGCAGGTCCAAGTTGGCGGGTGAGCAGGCTGCACTCGAGGTGCTGGGCAATCGCGCCACGGTCGTGCGTACCGCCTGGGTTTACAGCGCGCATGGGCGAAATTTTCTGCACACCATGCTGCGCCTGATGCGTGAGCAGGGGGTGGTACGGGTGGTGGCCGACCAGATCGGCTCCCCGACGGCAACCGCCTCGCTGGCCGAGATGCTCTGGGCCTGTGCCGAGCGCCCGGGCCTGACCGGCATCTTCCATTGGACCGATGCCGGCGTGGCCAGCTGGTATGACTTTGCCGTTGCCATCGCCGAGGAGGCGAATGGGCGCCGCTTACTGGCCGCTCCGGCGCAGGTACTGGCCATTGCCAGCGAGGATTATCCGACACCGGCGCGGCGGCCACGCTGCAGCCTGCTCGACCGGCGCTCGACGATCGCCGCCGTGGGGCTGGAGCCCGAGCACTGGCGCGTTCGCTTGCGCAGCGTGCTCGATGAGCTTGCCCGTGGCTAAGCTTTTGATCACCGGCGGCGCCGGCTTCATTGGCTCGAACTTCGTGCATCACTGGCTGGAGCAGCACCCCTCTGACCGGCTGGTGGTGCTGGATGCTCTGACCTACGCCGGCAATCTTGCCAACCTCAAAGCGGTGCTGGGGCGCCAGCAGCTGCGCTTCGTGCGCGGCAATATTACCGATGCGCCGCTGGTCGAAGCGCTGCTGCGTGGCGAGGGCATCGATACCGTGGTGCATTTTGCTGCCGAATCGCACGTCGACCGCTCCATTACCGGGCCTGACGCCTTCATCGAAGCCAACGTGGTTGGTACCCATGTCTTGCTCAAGGCGGCGCGCCGCGTATGGCTGGATGAAAAGGCAGTGCCACGGCATCGTTTCCATCACGTCTCCACCGATGAGGTTTACGGCTCGCTCGGTCCGCGGGATCCGGCTTTCACCGAGACCACGCCCTACGCGCCAAACTCGCCGTACTCGGCCAGCAAGGCCGCATCCGATCACCTGGTGCGGGCCTATCACCACACCTATGGGCTGTCGGTCACCACCAGTAACTGTTCGAACAACTACGGCCCTTTCCACTTTCCGGAAAAACTGATTCCGCTGACCATCGTCAATATCCTCGACGGGCGCCGCTTGCCGGTCTATGGCGATGGACGAAATGTCCGCGACTGGTTGCACGTCAGCGACCACTGCCGCGGCGTCGAGCAGGTGCTCAGCCAGGGACGCCCCGGCGAGGTCTATAACCTCGGCGGCAAATCAGAGGTCGAGAACATCGCGCTGGTGCAGGAGCTGTGCGAAGTGGCCGATGCGGCGTTTGCGGCGGAGCCGCAGCTCAAATCGCGGTTCCCGCATTCACCGGCCGCTTCGGGCACCGCCAGTGCGACGCTCATCGAATTCGTGACCGACCGACCGGGCCACGATCGGCGCTATGCCATCGACTGCAGCAAGGCCGAGCGGGAACTCGGCTTTGCACCGCGGATCGCAATTGCGGCCGGTCTGGCCACGACCTTTCGCTGGTACGTGGACCACGAAGCGTGGTGGCGGGGCATTCTCGACGGCAGCTACCGGACCGCGATTTAAAGGTCCCGGCGCTGCCGGACCCAAGCGGCTGCGCTTGCAGCGCAGGAATGGGTACAATCAGGGACTTGCACATCCGGGGGATGCTGGTCTTGGCCCGAAAATTGGCTGGAATGAGGCGATTTGCCTCGCTGCTGTTGGCCGCGCTGCCAGTGCTGTTGGCGGTGCCGATGCCGGCGGCTGCGCAGGCCGTCAATTCTGACCAGCTACTGAGCATCTATAACAATTTACCGCCCGATCAGCAGCAGCAACTGCTGCAGCAATTGGGGGTCATCGCGGGGCCTGCCGCGACCGCAAAACCAGCCGGTCAAGATGCAACTACGGTGGAGTCGACGCGCCCCGATGCACAGCGCAAGCGCCAAGGCGGCGAGGCCGAAGCCGTCGAAAATCTTCGCCTGCCTGCGGCGTTTATGCCGAACGACACGCTCATCGTCGAGGTGGGATTTCCAAAGGCCACGGTCGACCGTCAGGCGGATGAGAAAAAACGCCTGCAGGATCTGATTGAAGCGATCCGTGCCGGCAATCCCTACCGGCTCGACCACAACGGCGTGCTGTTGCTCCCGGGCTTTGCGGGCATCCCGCTGGCCGGTCTGACCGAAGCGCTGGCGACGCAGCGTCTGACCGTGGAGCCCGGCCTGCTGGAACTGGAATTGAAGGTAACACGGCTGCCTTTGGCCAAGACCGAAGCCGAAAACCTCAAACCCTACGGCTACGACCTGTTCAAGAACGCGCCATCAACATTCGCGCCGCTCAGTGATGTTCCGGTGCCGGCCGATTACCTGGTGGGGCCGGGTGATTCGCTCGATGTGCAGCTGTACGGCAGCCAGAACCGCTCGCTCAAGCTGACGGTCAGCCGCGATGGTCACATCAGCTTTCCGGAACTGGGTCCGATCAGCGTCGGCGGGCGCCGGTTCGAAGACGTCAAGAGCGAGGTCGAAGCGCGCGTCGCGCAACAGATGATTGGTGTGCGGGCGAGCCTGAGCATGGGCGATGTGCGTTCGATCCGGGTATTCGTGCTCGGCGAAGCGAATAATCCTGGCTCCTACGCGGTCAGCGGGCTGGCCACGATCACCACGGCGCTGTTTGCCTCCGGTGGCGTAAAGCCGATCGGCTCGCTGCGCAATATTGAGCTTAAGCGCGACGGTAAGACGGTCCGGCAGTTCGATCTGTATGACCTGCTGATGCGCGGCGATTCATCCAATGACGTTAATCTGAAGCCCGGGGACGTGGTGTTCATTCCCGCCGTCGGGCCGACCGCTTCGGCGCAGGGAGAAGTGCGCCGCCCGGCGATCTACGAGCTGAAGGGCAGCGTCAATGTTGCCGAGCTGGTGGAGATGGCCGGCGGATTTACCACTGATGCCGATTCGAGCAAGGCGTCACTGGCCCGCATCGATGAGCAGCACCGGCGCATTGTCAATGATGTCGATCTGACCGCGGGCGCGGCCAAGCCATTGCCGGTCCGCAATGGCGATGCACTGACCGTATTTCGTCTGCGGCCCACGCTCGACTCCGGGGTCGTCGTGCAGGGGCAAGTGTTTCGCCCGGGAATGTTTGCATGGCGTGACGGGCTGCGGCTCACCGGCGTGATTGGCTCGATTACCGAGCTTAAGGCGGACGCGGATCAGCACTACCTTCTGGTGCGCCGGGAGAGCGGCGCTGACCGGCACATCAGCGTCGTTTCGGCGGACCTGGCGGCCGCGATCCGTGATCCCGGATCAGCGGCCAATATTGCGCTTTGGCCGCGCGACCAGATCACCGTCTTTGACGATGTCTCGAGCCGCGATCGGATCATTGAGCCGCTGATGCGGGAACTCGTGGCGCAGGCGACGCTGAGCGCGCCGACGCCGGTGGTCAACGTCAGTGGCCGGGTCAAGGTCGCAGGCGCCTATCCGCTCGAGCCCGGGATGAAAATTGCCGATCTGATCCGGGCCGGCGGCAGTCTTGACTCGGCCGCGTATGGCGGCGGCGCAGAGCTATCGCGCTATGTGGTGGAGAACGGCAAGACCCGCCGCACGCAGGTCATCGACGTGGATCTGGCAGCCGTGCTGCGCGGTGAGCCGGCCGCGAATCTGCCGCTTGAACCCTACGACGGCCTCTATATCAAGGAAATATCCGGCTGGGAGAAGCAGGAGCAGGCGACGCTGGTAGGCGAAGTAAGGTTCCCAGGCAGGTATCCGATCAAAAATGGCGAGACGCTGCGCTCGTTAGTCGAGCGCGCCGGCGGCTTGACGGAATATGCGTTCCTGCAGGGCGCGGTGTTTACGCGCGAGGAACTGCGCGAGCGCGAGCAGGCGCAGATTGACGAGCTCACGGCGCGTCTGCAAAACGATCTGGTGTCCGTGGCTTTGCTGGCGACCCGCGCCAGCCAGTTCACCGGTTACCAAAGTTCCAGCTATGCCACCGAGCAATCTCTGGTCACGCAATTGAAGGCCGCCAAAGCGGTCGGTCGCCTGGTCGTGGATCTGCCGGCGGCCATGGCCGCCAAACCGGGATCGCCCGAGGATATTGTGCTGCGAGACGGCGATCGGCTGATCATACCGAAGCTCCGTCAGGAGATCATGGTGCTGGGTGAGGTTCAGAACGCGACCTCCCATCTTTACCAGGCGGGCCTCAGCCGGGACGATTACATCAGCTTAAGTGGCGGCGTGACACGGCTGGCCGACAGTAGCCGGACCTACGTCGTGCGCGCGGACGGCACGATCGTTACCGGTCAATCGCGATGGCATGCAGCCAGATCCGCGGCGGTCATGCACCCCGGCGACGCCATCGTTGTGCCGTTCAATATCGACCGGACCCCGGCACTGCCGCTGTGGCAATCGGTGACGACGATACTTTATAACATTGCGATTGCGGTCGCGGCGGTGCACACGTTGTGAAGCCCATGTTGGGACCCAGTGCCTCTGACCGGATCAGCCGTGCTGCGTTGGCTGCCGGTGCGTGACGTGAGCAGCGCCGCAAGCGGAACGGATGATCCGGGTGGCGTTGATCTGCAGGCGTTGTGGCGCCATTTGTGGATCAATCGCGCCTGGATCGCCGGCAGCGTCGTGTTGATCGCGGCCCTGTTCACGATCGCAGCCCTGATCTTGCCGCGGACTTACCGCGTAACGACGGTACTGGTTTCTGCTGGTGCGGAGCGCAACAGCCTGAACAGTTCGCTTAATTCGGCGCTCGGATCGCTCGGCGGACTGGCCTCAATCGCCGGAGTCAACGTTGGCACGAGCGACGCGGCAACCGAGGAGGCGCTGGCGGTGCTGCGATCGCGCCAGTTTACCGAGGCCTTTATTGCAAGCAATCATCTGCTGCCTGAGCTTTATCCGCGCCAGTGGGACACATCGACGGGGCAATGGAAGGACGCAGCCGACCCACCGACCACGGCCCGGGCTTTTCGCTACTTTGACCGCAAGGTGCGAGAAGTCACCCAGGATCGGAAAACGGGTCTGATCACTGTGCAAATTGACTGGCGGGACCGCAATGAGGCGGCGGTCTGGGCCAACGCGATGGTTGAGCGCCTCAACGAGGAAATGCGCTCCAGGGCGATCGCCAAAGCTGATGCGTCACTCGCCTATCTGCAGGGCGAATTGCAAAAAACGGTCGATGTCGGCACCCGCGATGCCATCAACCGGCTCATTGAGGCGCAGATCAGGCAGCGCATGCTCGCCAATGTGACCGAGGAATTCGCGTTCCGCGTGGTCGATAAAGCGTTGCCGCCGGACGCGGATGATCCGCAGAGCCCCAAAAAACCGCAGTGGATCGTCGGCGGGATCGTGGTCGGACTGCTGGTTGGCGTCTTGGCGGCGCTGTCGCGCAAGCGGGTATCCTGACCGTTGCCGGCCGTAGCGCGCCGTCGAACTTATCATCGGCCGGATCCACCGGCGATGGACCAGGCGGCGTGCGGGAGCGCGACGCATCACCGACGCCGGGAACGGCTTTGAGAGACCGGATATTTATGGAAGTTTCAGCGTAATGCAAAACTACAAGCCCATCACGGACCGAAAGATACGGCTAGCGATCGTGGGCTGCGGTCGAATCTCCAAGAATCATTTTGCCTCGATCGAGAAGCACGCCGATCGGATCGAGCTCGCGGCGGTGTGCGATACCGACCAGGCAACGCTCGCGGCGCACGCCAAACAGCACCGGGTCCCCGGCTACCTGTCGCTCGCGGAGCTGCTCGAGCGCGAGCAGGTTGATCTGGTGACGCTGTGCACGCCGAGCGGCATGCACCCGGACCAGGCGGTGCTCGCCGCGGGTAGTGGCGTCCATGTCATGACCGAGAAGCCGATGGCAACGCGCTGGCATGACGGTCTGCGCATGGTCAAGGCGTGCGACGAGGCGGGCGTGCGGCTGTTCGTCGTGAAGCAAAACCGTCGCAATGCGACTTTGCAGCTGCTGAAGCGGGCCCTCAACGAGCGGCGCTTCGGCAAGATCCATATGGTTCAGCTGAACGTCTTTTGGACGCGGCCGCAGTCTTACTACGACTCTGCCAAGTGGCGCGGCACGTGGGAATTCGACGGCGGCGCGTTTATGAACCAGGCCAGTCACTATGTCGATCTGCTGGACTGGCTGATAGGTCCGGTTGACAAGGTGCAGGCAATGATGAGCACCTCCCGCGATATCGAAGTGGAGGATACCGGGGTGCTGAATATCCGCTGGCGCAGCGGGGCGCTGGGCGCGATGAGCGTCACCATGCTCACCTACCCGAATAACCTCGAAGGCAGTATCACGATACTTGGCGAAAAGGGCACGGCGCGCGTCGGCGGTGTCGCGGTCAACGACATCCAGATCTGGCAGTTCGACCAGCCGCGCGATTACGACGAAAATGTCAAGGCCGCGAATTATGCGACCACGTCGGTGTACGGCTTCGGTCATCCGCTTTATTACCAGAACGTCATCGACGTACTGCGGGGCGAGGCCGAGCCGGAGACCGATGGGCGGGAGGGCCTGCGCTCACTGGAGCTGCTGATCGCTGCCTACCTGGCAGCGCGCGACGGCAAAACAGTTTCGTTGCCGCTTGAATATTAGGCAGGGCGCCGACCTTAAGGAAGCTGATTGGCATGGCCCAGGCAACGATTCACCCCACCGCCATTGTTGATGAAGGCGCAAGCCTTGGTGAGGGCACGCGGGTGTGGCATTGGGTGCATATCTGCGGTGGCGCCAGGATTGGCCGGGCCTGCTCTTTTGGGCAGAACGTTTTTGTCGGCAACGATGTGCAAATCGGCAATAACGTCAAAGTGCAGAATAACGTCAGCATCTATGATGCGGTCGCTATCGAGGACGACGTATTTTGCGGCCCGAGCATGGTGTTCACCAATGTCTACAACCCGCGCTCGGCCGTCAGTCGCAAAAACGAGTACCGCCGGACGCTGATCAAGCGCGGTGCGACCCTCGGGGCCAACTGCACGATCATCTGCGGTGTCACGATCGGCGAATTTGCGTTTGTCGCGGCGGGCGCGGTGGTCAACCGCCACGTCAAGCCGTATGCGTTGATCGCTGGCGTGCCGGGCAGGCAGATCGGCTGGATGAGTCAAAAGGGGGAGCGAATTCCGTTGCCGGTCACTGGCGATGGCGATTTTGAGTGTTCAGCCGACGGCCAGCACTACCTCCTCAGGGGCGGGGAGCTGACCTGCCAGGCGAGGCGATGACGCTCGCCTGTACAAGGCAAAGAGTTCATCTTCCGAAAGCTTGCGAACGCGCAAATGCCAAATGCGTCGTCAGTAAGGTGCTTGTAGCAGGCTGTACTCGGCGCTATTGACTCGCCAACCCGTGGCGGAGTTATTGGGCCGATGGGAGTTGGGGTAGGACTCGAGGTAATAGACATCCATCAAGGCTGCCAGTGACGCATCGGCCATCGATGCATTCAGATAACCGACGCGCACCGGCGGATAAAGGTACAGATCGAAGAACCGCAGGATCTTGCCGCTGGCAGAAAGCGCCGCATAGCGGGCCCCAGCGCTGCTGGCCGAAGCAATGATGCCATCGCCGGTCATTTCCGCCGGCAGTACCGCCGCCATTGGACCTGGTGCGATGGCTACATTGGTCTGGGCGTCGAGCAATATCGCGTGGTTAACGCCGGAAGCGCCGTTCGCGTAAACGAGAATATCGATGGCGTGGGTACTGGCAATCCGCAGGCCGTTTGCAGTCGGCGAATCGTAGTCAACCCAGATGCCGACATAGCGCGTGTCCAGGCCCCAGATTCTGCCAGTGACGCGAACCAGTTCTGCGATGTTGCCGCAGTCCGCTACCGGAGCGCGCATGAGTGCGGTGAATTCATCGGCCATCGTCACCTGGCCCAGCTGCAGCACGGCCGGGTTCGGCGTGTAATAAACCCGGGTAATGGCGTTGTAGTATTCACTCGGCGCATAGGTGTGAGAGCCATGCACCAGGTTCTGGACCACGAGCCCTTGGTATACCGCGTCCGGAAAGCCGGGATACATCTGTGCGAGCTGCGGCCCGACTGTCGCGTACACCTGGTTCAGGAAGGTAACGAGATCGGCCACGAGGGTTTGGCCAGTGGCGTTGGCGCCCATCTCGTTCAGGAACCATTGATATAGCTTGTTCTGAAAATTGGTCTGATAAAACGCGAAGCTCGAGGCGTTGTTGGCCGAGGTGATGCTGCTGACAATCGATGGCGATAGATTTTGATAGACGGTGTCGTACGTGGCGCTCGGGTCCCATACCAGACCGGATTCCTGAAATCCCGGATACCGATCCCAGGTCTCGGTGTATTGGGATGCAAAGGCCGCTGAGCTTTGTGCTGCGAGCGCCTGCGGCAACAGCAGGCACCCGATCAACGCCGCAGCGGGTATCACTTGCCGATAACAAATCATGTGTCCAGACCCGTTCCGAGTGTCGCCGCCTGTTGCGCCGCACTTAAATCAACGTTCACGGCGTCAGTCGGTCGCAATATTTTCGAACACCGGCAGTGCAAGCCGCGAGTTATGTCACAAGTCAGCTACGCTGCTCGAAATTGGCGCAACCTTTCAATGATGGGTGATCAATTCCTGATCGGTCAATAGTTGCACCTGGGCCGGATTCCACGATGGTGGTGCGATGCATCATCGGATCGAGCCCAAAACCTGCGGCGATCGCCGACCGAAATTAGCCTGAAAAACTGTACTCTTCCAAGAGTCGAGTGTCGGCTCCAAGCGCCGCAGCTGCTATCGGCCTGCCGCCTTGATCGAGTTTATCCAGTCCGGTCGCACTGCAACCGCCGTAGGGAAATGTCCGGCACGGAGTGAACTGCGACTCCCGCTTCTGGGCCTCACCGGCAAGGCGCTGGCTAATGGAACTGAAAGTGTTTTCTGCTCCCGGGCACGATGCCGCAAAATTCTTCCAGGCCAGACTCTGGTGTACGGGTGGCCCGCACCTCGCGGCCGAACAGCCATGCGGCGAGTGGCCCACCATCGGTGCAACGAGTCCTTATCAGGTCCGTTGCAAGACTTAAGAAACACCACGTCCCGTGAGTTGGCCGGAACTGACGCGATGCACTTCGGCGCTGCCGGCCCGTAATCGCGCAAATCCAACACGCCGCTGCAAAGCCTCTGATGGCGCTCGCTGCTCGCCAGTTCGGAAAAATGGTATTATGTTGCGGTTCCAGAATGCCGAAGTGACTGATCCCGCAGCCGTTTTTCGGCTCTGGCCCGCTCAACCCCGGAGTCAACCGATAGTGGGATTACCATCGCCGGCGGTGGGCAGGTGCCAGTCCAACATGAAGACTTCTAATTACTGGAGTACAAATCCAATGCTGAATTCTCGAGATACAAAAACCGGCGGGGGATTGCGTTTGGCTTATGCAGCCGGCTGCGCCGCGGTGCTGATGGCCGCAGCGCCGGCGAGTGTCGGCGCGGACGCTGGCGTTGGGCTCAGCGAAGTTGAAGGAACTGATTATGACTTTGTCCTGGCGAACCTGGACAAGAACAGCGCGTACGTAAAGTACGGCGCAGTGGAATTGGCGCGTGGTGGCAAGGCCGTAATTAAGCTGTGGACATCAAGTGAGCGCGATCCGATCCCGGCGCGCCTGGATGTCGGCGCGTACTCGCCGGTCGTGGAATCCGAGCCAAACCCGCAATTTCATGATCTGGGCGCCAAAGTACTGAGCGATCCCACGGCGTTTCGCGGCGGGGCGCGACACATCGACGGTGACTGGTGGTTGCAAAACGGCGGTGTCTGTATCCGCTTCGAGGATAATTTTGCGCTGTATTTCGAAGAAGCCACCCTGAAGCCAACGGCGGGAACATGGGGCAAGTTGCTGACCAATAAGAACCATCCGACCGCCTGCAAGCCAAACGCGGCCGGGCACACGACGGCCGCCGCGCCGGATGCGATTGTCGGGGTGCTGTCACAGCGGATTTTTGATCGCAAGGTACCGACGATTAACGCCAAGTTTCAGCCCTTTGACGGAACGATCTCCCGGCTGAACGGTTGGGACCCGGCCTGTCCGGTGTTGAAGTGGGACAACACGATGATGAAATTCGTGGCCGACCAGTATGTCCCGGCTGGCAAGGACGTGTGGCGTTCCATCACCATGGAACCCCAGAAGGGTGCAGCACCGATGGCGGTGTTCTCCTATCTGTCGTTTTCCCAAAAGCCGGTGCCGGAAGTCGGTCGAGTGGTCATCATGGACGTCGGCCACGACTTCAACCGCAACGGCAGAATTGACGACGACTGGGGGCACATCTATGCCGGGTTCCCGATCCTGAATTCCGCCGGCGACCTGGGCGGCGTAGTGCTGTTTGACTTCTCAGCCGTGGGCTTGAAGGAAGCGCCCCAAAAGGGCGGCTGCGTGGCCAACGGCGCGCAGCTGACGCATACGCTCGGGCTGATCATGTACCTCTCCAGCGACCTACACGCGACACTCTGATGAGTTCGCGGGCGTGCACTGAATGGCGACGTGCACTGCAACGGGTATCGGTAGCGGCGTCGGGGTGCTCGTTTATTCAATAACGGAGTGATACGCGGATGACTGCTTGCGCCGGGCCGGGGCACTTTCGTCCCCGGCCTGGCGTGAGTGGGTACGCCACTGCCCGCAGTGCGGGTTGTCGATGCGCGTTAAATTTTAATGACCAAGGGCGCGAACCCGGCACGCAGGACACATGACCGCCAAGCTCATATCTATAGTCGGCGCCCGTCCGCAGTTCGTCAAAGCGGCGGTGGTCAGTGAGCAGCTGAGCGCTCATGGCCTGCAGGAAGTCATGATCCATACCGGCCAGCACTATGACTTCAACATGTCGCGATCATTTTTCACGGCGCTCAGCCTGCCAGAGCCGAAATATAACCTCGGCATCGGTGGCGGCAGCCATGCCGAAATGACCGGGCGCCAGCTCATTGCCATCGAAGAGCGGCTGCGCGAGGAGCGACCTGACGCCGTATTGGTTTATGGCGATACCAACAGCACACTGGCCGGTGCTCTGGCCGCAGTCAAATTGTGGATCCCGGTGGCGCACGTGGAAGCCGGATTGCGGTCGTTCAACAATCAGATGCCGGAAGAAATCAATCGCATCGTGACCGATCGGATTTCGGCGGTGATGTTTTCGCCCTCGCGGGTAGCGTCGGACAACCTGCGTGCGGAGGGAGTGCCCGATGCGAAAATAGTTGAGGTGGGCGACGTGATGTACGATGCCGCTCTCAGATACGGCGGCCGCACCGTCAAGGTTGCAGACGGGATCAAGCGTTGCGTTGTGACCATTCATCGAGCGGAGAACACGGACGACGAGGAGCGCCTGCGAACCATTGTGAGCGCACTTGAGCGGCTCTCCCGCGATGTCCGTATTACCTTTCCCGTTCATCCCCGGACCCGGCAGGCGCTCGCCCGCATCGGCCAGGATGAGGCCTTGAAATCTGTCGTTAACCTCATCGAGCCGATTGGCTATATCGAAATGCTGGCGGCGGTGCGTGCTGCCGACCTGGTCATTACCGATTCAGGCGGCTTGCAGAAGGAGGCGTATTTTCTCGGTACGCCCTGCGTGACGCTGCGCGGTGAAACCGAATGGACGGAAACCGTCGCGTTGGGCTGGAACCGACTGGTGACGGAGCTGAGCGTGGAAAATATCGTCACGGCAGCGCATCGGGCCCAGCCGCCAGCGCAGGCCGGGGCGCAGCCCTACGGTGACGGCACGGCCTCGGTCAGGATCGCGCGATATCTTCGCGACATGCTTTAATTCGCGATGCTCAATACACTGGCGACGCGCAAGCTGCTGTTATTCGCGGTTGCACTCTATGCAATCGCGCCGCTGCCGTGGATCCTTTGGCGTCCGGAAGGCTTGTTTTACAGCTTTCATCTGACGCAGCTACCGCTGATTGCTGCGGCGTTTGCCACGTTTTTCATCGGCTGGTGCTTGGGCGAGCAGCTGCGGCCGGCCGGTGGCTGGTTTGCGATTTCGGCGCCGTCCGCCTCGGTGCGGCGCTGGCCGGTGGCGACCGTGGCCATCATCGGTGCGCTGCTGTGCTCGCTGGCGGCGAATTGGGTGCTTTATTCGATGGGCGCCCTGGCGATTGATGAGTCCGAAGGGCGCGCCCGGATACCGTTCCTCACCACGCTCGGTAATGCGCACATTTTCGCCCTGATTTATACCGGCTGCATATTGTTCAGCTCGGCAAAAGGCCGCAAGCCACCGCTTATGCTGGCACTCGCGGTGATATCCGTGCTGGCGACCGCCGGCCTCGGCCTGATTGAAAATCGGCGCACGGCGGTCGTGCTGCCGCTGGCCGTCTATGCGGTGCTGATGCTGCTGACCGGGCGCGCGAGGCAGCTATGGAAGCTGTTGCTGGTGGTGCCGCTGTTTATGGCGCTGTTTGCCGCGGCGACGTATTACCGCACGGCGTCCAGCAGCGGAGTTGACATCGACGAAAGCGCCATGGTCATTGGCGGCGACGCGCTGTTTGGGCGATTGGGCAACCCCTTGCTGGTGCTGGATCCGGTCTTCGATTACCTGCGAACCACCCGGGCGCCGATGGATCCGCACACGATTCAATCGATCTTCGCCGGTTTGCCCAATCTGGGGCTGGTCGCGCCGCCGTTTGCGACCGGCTACGGCAATGAATTCGGGCGACAGCTCGGGCTGCTGCCACCCAGCAACGACTACACGGGCATCAACAGCGGCTGGATCGGCGAGCTGCTGCTGTTGGGCGGATTCCCGGCGGTGCTCATCGGCGGTGTGCTGCTCGGAGCGCTCGCAGCCACGGGCTGGAGGCTGATCTCGGTAACGCACCCGGCGGGCATCTTTCTGCGGGTCATGGTGGTCATCTTTGTTGTTTCCGGCTTTCAGATGGAAGTGCCGTTTCCAATTGTCAGCCTGTTGCGCGCGGCGCTGATTGCCCTGCTGCTCGCGGCCGCTGAGTGCTACGTGGGCAATAAATTCCGGCCTTCATGAAGCAGGCTATCCAGAACAAACTGTATCTGGTCGCCGGCGCCTTCGGCGGCGAATTCGCGCTGATGCTGGCGTTGCCCGTATTTGGCGTGTGGTTCGGGCACACCGAGGTCGCGCTGCTCGGCGTCGCCGTTGCGAGCGCGAACTGCGGCAAGCTGGTGGGCTGTTTGAAGCTTGACGCTGCCCTGACCAACGTCGAAGCGGACGCCATCGGGATCGCTCACGCCACGGCCGTCGCGGCGGCGCTCGGCTGCACCGGCATTTTGGCGGTCGCGGTATTGGCGCTGGCGCGGATCGCACCATTGCCGCGGTTCGTGACGCAGTCCGGTCCGGCGCTGCTGTTGGTATTTGCTGGCGGGGCGCTGCAGCAGGCGACGACCATGCGGCTGTTGCGGGAGAACCGCCTGGCGGCATTTGCGCTGGCCAAGGCCCTGCCGTCCTATATGCTGGTGGCCATTGTCGTAGCAAGCCGCCAGCGGCTGGTCTATGCCTACGAGCTCGCGTATGTGGCGACGACGGCTTACGGGGTGTTGCTGCATCTGCGATGGCCGCACCAGGGCCTCGTGGCGCTCACTCATGGCATGCGCAGGCGCGCAGTGGTTGAGCGGCAGTACCTGGTACATGGGGCGCCGGCATCGGTGCTGGATGCTGCGGTGGTGTTTTCGCTGCCGATCGTGATCATCCTGATCGGCGGTGCCGACCTGGCGGGTCAGGCCATCCAGCTGCAGCGCCTGACCCTGGCACCAGCATTAGCGACGTCCATGGTCCTTAGCCAGCACATCTGGCGGCTGCGTTTTGATGGCAGCGGCGATGGCACCGCGCGCGACAGTTACCGCGAGTCATTGCGCTATGTGGCAGGCGCCGGAGTGCTCAGCGCGCTGCTGGCGCTGCTTTGCGTGCTGTTCATGCCTGGCATTGCGGTTAAAGGCGGCCTGAGCGCCGGTGGATTCGGCGTCCTCGCCTGTTTGGCGCCGCTGCTGGCGACTTATGTCGGGTCGCCCTTGACGGTGTATTTCTTCAAATGCCATAGCGTGCCACGCTATGCAGTGCTGCAGGTCGCGCTACTGGCCATGCTGATCGCAACGAACATAGTTGGCGTGCAGCTGCCGCCGGCGGTGCCGGGCCGTCTGCTGTTACTCGTGGCCTACGGCGTTGGCTCACTGGCATTGACGCTTATTCTGAGCCGCAACGCGGTATCGACAGATCGGGAACGCAGATGTGCGGGATCGCCGGCGTAATCGGGCCTTTGGCGGAGCGCGAGGTTGTCGCGGGGATGATCCGCGCCATTGCGCATCGCGGACCCGACGGGCAAGCCGTTCTCGGCGGAACCGGCTTCATGCTTGGGCATGCCCGACTCGCGATCATCGATATTGCGGGCGGTTTGCAGCCGATGAGTTCTCAATCAGGCCGCTGGCTGCTGTCCCTGAACGGCGAGATCTACAATTACCGCGAGCTGCGCCAGGAAATTGGTGACCGCTACCAGTTTGTCACCAGTTCTGATTCCGAAGTGATATTGGCCGCCGTCGAAACCTACGGTCTGAACCGGGGGCTCGAGTGCATCGACGGCATGTACGCGCTGGCGCTGATCGACCGGCAGGAAGGGCGACTGTACCTGGCACGTGATCACTTTGGCATCAAACCCCTTTATTACACGCGACCTGCGGCCGGCGGACTGGCTTTTGCCTCGGAAATCAAGGCGCTGTTGCCGCTTGGCATTTCTCCGGACATCGATCAGACAGCGCTGATCACGCAATTATTGTGCCGCTTCATCCCTGCGCCGTACACCGGGCGGCGCGGCGTGTTCAAGCTGCGGCCGGGTGAATGCCTGGGAGTTCAGATGGCCGAGCCGTTTGCGGCCACCACCCAGCGCATAGTGCCGCGGGCCGCGACGTTGCCGGCGTCCGAGGAAACGCCGCTGGAGCTTACGGCACAGCTGTTGTCGGCGGCGGTGCGCCGGCAGACGGTAGCGGACGTACCGGTCGGCATGTTGCTCTCCGGCGGCGTGGATTCAGCGCTGGTTGCGAAGCTCGCGTTGCCGTGGTGTTCGCTTAAGACCTATTGCGTCGGCTACGGGGCCGATGATGCGGCCACTGAGATTGCAGAAGCCACCGAGACGGCGCGGGTGCTGGGAACGAAGCATTGCAATCTGCAGGTCGAGCGGCGCGACTTCGCCAACGAATTGCGGCATGCGATCTGGCATCTGGAGGAACCCGTCGCCACGACCTCACTGGTGAGCTATTCGTTGCTGTGCGAGGCGGTGGCGAAGGCCGAAAAGGTGGTGCTCTCGGGGCAAGGCGCGGATGAGCCCTGGGCCGGTTATTCGCGCCACCGGTTTGAGGCCAACCTCGACCGCTACGGCTTCTGGATGCGGGCCCTGGCGCCCATGGGCGCGGTGCTGGAGCTGGCACATAGCAAATCCCGCACCAGCGAAGCGCTCGGTGCCATGAATAACGAAACGCTGCGCTGGATCGCCTACCGCGCGTTATTTCCCATTGAGCGCATACGGCGCGTATTTGGCGTCGCGGCGACCGAGGCCGCGCTGCACCGCATTGAGGAATCACTGCGCTGGGCCGATGGACAGGCGCCGAACGCGGCACACGACAGCTTCTCGCGGCTGCTGGTGCGCGACTGTTTTACCGACTTGTCCGACAACCTGCTGCTGCTGGCTGACAAACTGTCGATGGCCTACGGTCTCGAAGTGCGCGTGCCGATGCTTGATGTAGGCTATGCAACGCATGTGCTGCAATTGCCGCGACCCGCTAAGCGCGCCGGCCTGCTGATGGGGCAGGGCAAAGTGCTGCACAAGCAGGTTGCGCTGCGATCCTTGCCGGCGCCAATTGTGTACCGGCCCAAGCGGGGCTTTGAGACGCCGTTGCGCCGCTGGCTGGCGAGCGACTTTGGCCGCGAAGTGCGCGACTCAGTTCTCTCGTCCCGCTCGGCGCTGGCTGCGGTCCTGCCGGCGGCGGACTTGTTTGAGTCCCCACCGGCGCTTGGCAACGTCAGCCACGAATTGCAGCAGCAACTTTTCTCGTTGTGGGTCACAAACCAGTGGCTCGATATTCTTCACTAAACGACATCGGTCACGAGTACCCCATCATGGGTGTCTCCTGCCTCGCGTTCGCGAGCCACGAGCAGGCCGTGCAGCACGTCCGATCATTGGTGCTGTCGGCTGCCCAGGGTTACACGGTTGCCATCAATGCCGAGAAAATTGTCCGCAGCCAGAACGAAGCCGAATTCGGCGCGCTGGTGCGTAACGCGCTGGTAAAGGTGCCGGACGGCGCCGGGGCGCAGCTCGCGCTGCGCTGGTTGCAGGGGGTTCGCTCCATCAAAGTCAATTTCCCGAAGGCAGTCATGGAGGCGGCCGCCGAGCTCGGCGATCAATGTCGCTTCGGTATAATCGGTTCGACCGAGGAGAGCCTGCGCAAGGCCGCGCTCGAGATGCGGCGCCGTTACCCGGCGATCAACCTGGTGATGCAAAAATCCGGCTTTGTTCCAGAGGCCGAGCTGTTGGCGGAGCTGCGCCGCAGCCACCCCCAGCTTTGTCTGGTGGCGATGGGGACCCCGAAACAGGAATTATTCGCAACCGGGGCAGTGCAGTCCGGGATCAACTGCCTGTTCGTCGGTTGCGGCGGCGCGCTCGATATCTTGTCGGGGCACGCCATCCGGGCGCCCCAATGGATGGTTGATCATTATCTGGAATGGCTGTATCGGTTACTTCGCGAGCCGTCGCGCTGGCGGCGCCAAACGGCGTTGCCCGTATTCCTGCTGCGGTTGCTTAAGGCCAAACTTGCGGGCCCTGAATTGCAATTGCCTGGGTAAGCCGAAGCCGCAAGTCATCCGTTCCAGAGCTATGACTGCGGAAGCGCCGGGGGCATCCTGACTCTGCGCCAGACGGTCTGCTGGCGCGAAAAAACAATTTGACGGGCCCGCTGTCGCATTTTGGCAACAGGCATTAAGAAAATGTCTGTCATACGGATGTACGACTTGAACAGAAAAGAGTGGATAATTAGGCGCACTAAGCGGCACAAGACCGAGATCCAAGCATGACGTTATTGGCTCCAGTGGCAGTTGGTTTTGTCATTACTGTGCTGGCGATTCTGACGCTGCGGCCGCTGGCTGTGAGCCTGGAGCTGGTTGATCGGCCCGGGGGACGCAAGACTCATCACGGCATCGTGCCGCTGGTCGGCGGGCTGGCGATGTTTCTCGGCATTGTCGTCGCGCTTGGCCTGCTCGATCTGCCGGCGCACGTGGGCGGTGCGCTGATCGCGGCGCTCGGTCTGCTCGTCGTCATCGGCCTGCTGGATGATCGCTTTGGTCTCTCGCCCGGGCTGCGACTGCTGGTGCATGTCACGGCCGCCGTGGCGCTGGTGCTGCTGACGCAGACCTATGTCCGGACCATGGGTAACGTTCTGGGCACCGGCACTATCGCACTGAGCGGCTGGGTCAGCACCGCCTTTTCGGTTCTGGTGATTACCGCTGCGGTCAACGCCTTTAACATGCTCGATGGCATGGATGGCCTCGCCGGCATCACCGCATTGAATTCACTGCTGGCGCTCGGCTGGCTCGGACAAGTGGCGGGGCTGGGAATTGAAAGTGCCGTCTGCGCTGTATTAGGCGCATCCGTGGCTGGTTTTTTGCTGTTTAATCTGCCAAGTCCGCTGAATCGAAGGTTGCGCTGCTTCATGGGCGATGCCGGCAGTACGCTGCTCGGCGTCGCCATCGGCTGGCTTTGCATCCGCGTCGGCCAGGCGCCGACTGCAACGGGTATCCATCCGGTCACCGTGTTGTGGGCCGTGGCGCTGCCGCTGTTCGAATTACTCTGGAGCACCATCCGGCGTTTGGGCCGCGGGCAGTCGCCGCTGCATGCCGACGCGCAGCATTTCCATCATCTGGTCATGCGCGCCGGATTCGGCGTGCGCGGAGCCTTCGGGTTGTTTGCCGTGCTGAACGCTTTGCTGGCCGGGATCGGTATCGGGCTGCGCCGGCTCGATGCGCCGGACTGGTTGTCATTTGCGCTGCTGGTGCTTGTGGCGGCACTGCTGATCACGGGTATCCATAACGACAACCTGATGGCGCGCCTGCTGGCGCGGACGGGTCTGCGGCGGCACACCGTGCGCGCCTGAACTCGCTCGCTGCCGAGGGTCTTTGGCGAGGCGCGCCGCTTCGCTACGCCGGGCCCTTGGCAATCAGATACTGCACCAGATCAATCACCGCGCCATAGCCCCTGGCGGAACGGACGTCCAGACGATACCTGCCATTGACGATGATAGTCGGCGTGCCCTCGACCTTGCCGGCCGCGATCTCCTGATCGGCAAGCTCCATCTGATACTCGACCGGCATTGAAGCGGCGGTGGCGACAAATTTGGCCACCGTCACACCCGGATAGCGGCTGTAAAATTTGGCCAGATCGCGGATGTCCGGCAAATGCTCCTTCAATCCATGTGTGGCCGGGTCAATCGTGGCCAGCTCGCCGCTCTTCCAGACGGCATCAAACATGGCATCGTGGGCCTGCTCGGCGACGCCGAGCGCCTGCGCGGTGATGTAGGCGCGCTGAAACACATCCCAGTCCTCGTCCGGCCGGAAACCTGCCGGCAGAAAAACCATTTGCGCGTTTGCCGGCAGGCTCGCTTTGAGCTTATCGACCGTCGGGTAAAATTCGTTGCATGCGGGGCAGGCGTAGGAAAACACTTCCAGCACTTCGATCTTGCCGGGCGCAACGTGCGTGGGCAGTGCCGGCTGGATCAGGAAATAGTGCGTGCCTTCGACCCAGTCCGTCGCCGCCGCAACCGTGCTCCCCGTCAGCAGCAGCGTCGTGGCAACGATCGCCAGAAAACTCCGCATTCTGAACTCCTTCACCGATTGCGCGTGGCACCGCCGGCGCCGACTTTGCAGTCTAGCCAATGCGCCGGCACTCGCCTAGGCCGGATGGGCACCGGCCGGCCACCGCCCGCCTGCGGCGGTTAAAGTAATCGCTTCCAGCTCAAAAATGCCTGCGGCTTGTAGGCTGAGGTCGCGAGCGAGGGCTGATCAGTGTGCAGCAGCCCGACGCTGGCTTCGATATCGTTGAAGCCGAACGAGCGCCGCCAGGTCAGATCGCCCTCGCGGATTTTTTCGGGCACGCCGGTCAACGAGTCGTTGACTTCGGCGGCGCCGCGGTTCAGCCGGCCGGTACGCAGCAGCAGACCCCAGGTCGTACCCTGGTGCTGAATGTACTGCGCGCCTAACGAGACCACCTGCGAATCGCCATCGAGTGAATCGCCAATGGGAAATCCAAGATAGCGGTCGCCGCCGGCATACAGCGGTATCGAATAGGCGCAGCCGTAAAGCGGCCGCGCCCGGTAATAGGAGCAAGCGGTATCGGCGTATTCCACGTGGGCACGAATCAAGTCACCGGCATTCAGATTGTGCCAGCCCTCGGCGCCGAAGATGGCCATCAGCTTGAACGGGATACCGTCCTTGGCATCCTCGCCGATCGATTGCACATAGATCGCTGCCGGCAGCTGCGGCCACGGCGAGTTCAATCGCAGGTCAAAGCCGGCGAGCTGCAGCCGCTCGTAAATGTCGTTCGGTCCCTCGGTGCCATTGGCGGCCTGGCGCTCAAATATCGCATCGGTCCAGATACTGAGGCCGCACGGGCGATCGGTGCCGCAGAGGATGATGGAGCGGGAGACGGCCAGTTCGAGCCACGGCAACGGCTTGGCGACGATTCTCGCCGCCACATAAAGCGGTGACTGGACCGGCAGTCGATCGTGCTCAAGCTCGCCGAGCAATACCGATACCCGCCATGGCCCGATCCAGTGCAGTGCTTTTGGGCTGAAGGGCATCGACGTGCGTCGTTCAAGCATCAGGCCCGGTATCGGCCGCGCCGCGTTGCTGAGAATCAGACTCCCGTCCCAGGCCGGACCCCACCAGCGATCCAGCGTCGATACCCCAAGCAGCCAGTTGCCGAGCACTGCCTGCAGCAACGAGCCATCCAATCGCAGGATGTGGCCGTCCTGGGGCGAGGCGGCCGCCGCGACCTTGAGCTCCCCGTCCCAATGCTCGCTGACCATGGCCGCCGCCGCGCTGACTTCGCCGCTGCTGCGCGGCGTGTCCTCAAAGGTCCGCAATCGCGTTGGATTGCCGCTGACTGACGCCGCGGCCCAAAGCGAGCGGCCAGCTTCGCGCCGATCTGCAGCGTCCCGTACCCGCTCTAAAGCCGCTTGCAGCGACGGGTCGGCGAGCCCGGTGCCGTCAATGCCGTCAATCGCGATGGCCACTTCGTCCACTGGAATCGGCCAGGTGGTCAGCGGCAGCGAAATGATCCCCGAGTCGGCTAACAATTGCAGGTCCGAGCGCAACCGCATATCACCGGCGGCAAACTGGGACTGTGCCTGGGCGAAGGGTATGGCCAGCGCGCAGCAGGCAAGCCACGCCGCCCAGCGCAGCAGCGATGAGTTTTTGCAGCCTTGCTTCGCACTGGCAGCTGTCATGGCGAGCCTATATTGCCGCCAACTGGCCATCGCCGCCCGAAACTTAGCGTCTGCGCCAAGGCGCGGCCGGCCGGGGACCCGAGATCCGGTCTATTTACTGCAGGCAGCCGCGGCGAGTCTTAGCGGCTCGATAAGCACTGGCGGCACCGCAAACTCAGGCGATTGGAGAACCGGTTGTGGCGCATGCAGCCAATAAACTGCCAATATTGCGACCGGATCGATGCATACCCCGGACCGCCGGTGTGATGCGGGGCGCGCAAATTAATGTTCCTTAATGATAAACTGCGCGAGCATGCATGCCTTCAGCCGGCCTCGTAAACTGAGGCGGGGTGGGGCGATTGGCTAGACAGGGAGTCATCGAAATGCCGCCGTTGCAAGGCAACTGGTTGGATGCCGATCGATTACGCCAACGTCGACGAATCTTCAATCGGCGACTCCTTGAGATTCTGTTCTTCACGCTAAAGCGCACCCGCTCCGCTCCGGGCGCGTTGCGGGAGCAGCTCATCCGACGCATTCTGGTGGTTCGCCCCAACCACCGCCTCGGCAATACCGTGCTGCTCACGCCACTGTTGCTGGAATTGCATCGGCTGTTTCCGCACGCCGAAGTGGATGTACTGGCAGGTGGCCGCGCGGGAGCGGCGCTGCTCGCCTCGTTCGGCCATGTACGCAAAATCTGGTCAATCCCATCGCGGGTATTGCGGCGACCGTTTGAGCCGCTGCGCGTTCTGATCGGCATGCGGCGCCGGCACTATGATCTGGCGATCGATGCCTGCGCGGAATCCCAGACCGGGCGGCTGTTCACGCTGCTGTCCGGTGCGCGATTCAAGATTGGGTTCGAGCATGCCCAAAAACTTAAGGGCCTGACGCACGAACTGCCGCCCGCGGATCCGCAGCTGCATGTGGCGCAAGTGCCGGTGCACCTGCTGCGCACGGTCTATGGCATCGCCGAGATGCCCTGGCCGGCGTTAGCGCTGCCACTGGCCGCTGAAGACCGGCATCTGGCGCGACGCCAGCTGCGCACTACACTGCGCGGGCTGGGCGTCGATCCGTCCCGGCCGATCATCGGTCTCTACGGCTTCGCGACCGGCGCGAAGCGACTGCCCGGCGCATGGTGGCAGCCGCTCCTCGGCCGCCTCGAGGCCGATCCATCGGCCACGCTGGTTGAAATACTGCCCGGCCACGGCGAGTCGTGTTTTGCAGGGCGTTTTCCGGCTCTGTATGCCGCCGACCCGCTGCAGCTCGCGGCGCTCGTGTCGCTGCTGGCGGTGTTCGTCAGCGCTGACGGTGGCGTTATGCACCTTGCAGCTGCAGTTGGCACCCCGACCGTCGGCCTGTTTTCAGTCACCTCGGCCGCCCGCTACGGGCCGTACGGCAACGGCAGTTTTGCGCTGGACGTGCGCGAAATGCATCCGGAAGCTGCCGCCGACGCGGTCCTCTCACATCTGAATGACCTGCGGACGGCCGGCGGCTACCTGCCGCGACGGATTCCGCAACTGGCAATGGGGCGTGCGGCCAGACTGCGCGCCGCAGGTTCGCTCAAGGACATGCGGCTGGGGCCGTCACTGAACTAGATCCCGCTGCGGGCCAGCCAAGGGTCGTGCGTTTATTCACCCGGTGCGGGTAAAGGCGCGAGCGCCAGCCATTCCAGTTCAGCTTCCGAGAGCGGTGCCTGCGCCAGTACCCACTTGGCCCGATGCATGAAGTTTTCGGGAACAAAAATGCGGGAGCTGCCGACCAGCCCGGGAATTGCCGCCACGTCCTGAATGTAGACCGGCACCGATTCGGCGCGCAGGTGCCCTGCGATCACTTCAGCGGCTAAGTGATCCGGGCAATCCTCCAGCCATTCCCAGCGGTCCGAGCGCATAGCTGAACCCACGCAGCTGCCACGCGGCAGGCTAACAGCCCAGCACGATGGCCGGTGGCGGTCAATCGGCGCGGATTGGCCGGCTGGCGAGCTGCGATCCGGCGCGGGCGCGGGATTGGCCTGGTTTTTATAAAATATGATATAAATATCTTAATAGAGATCTTTATATATAAATTATGAGTTAAAAGTCTTATTTTAGAACTTTAATATAAGATATTTAATATACTTTATTAGGACATTATTATAAAATGTTGCCTTAAAAGTCTTAATATGAGTATTTATGACTATCTTAATGAATACCGATGAGCTTGAAGAACGACTTGGAGACCGCCTGCGGGAACTGAGGATCCTGAAAAATCTGGATCAAAGGGCTCTCGCGGCAAAGGCCGGTGTTTCCCTCAATGCTGTCCGGCACCTTGAAACCGGGCAGGGCGCGCGCGTCCATTCTCTGCTCAAGGTGCTGCGCGCGCTGGAGCGGGCCGATTGGCTTGAGACCCTGGCGCCAACGGTCTCCATCAGCCCGTTGCAGATGCTCAGAAGGGGCAACCGCGAACGGCGCCGCGTGCGCCAGCCGGTCCGCCCCGATGTTTAGGCCGGTCGCAACGGTCGAGGTACGGATCTGGGGTCAGCGCGTCGGCGCGGTGGCGCGCGATCCGCGCCTGGGCTTCTACGCCTTCGAGTACGCGCCGGCGTTTGTACAAACTGGCATTGAACTGGCGCCGCTGGCCATGCCGCTGCGCGCCGCGCGCCAGCCATTCATTTTCCCGGATCTGCCGGAGCTGACCTTCAAGCGCTTGCCGGCGATGCTGGCTGACGCGCTGCCCGATGATTTTGGCAACAGCCTCATCGATGCGTGGATGGCCCGCCAGGGTGTGCGGCCAGGTGATATCACTGCTCTGGATCGTCTCGCCTATATGGGCAAGCGTGGCTTCGGAGCGCTGGAATTTAAGCCGGTGCGCGGGCCGGCGGCGAGTGGCGAAACCGCCATCGTGCTGGGGCAGCTCATCGAAAGTGCGCGCCGCGTCGTGCACGGGCAGCTCGACAATGACCGGCATGCCGCTGCAGCGCTGAAGCAGATTCTGTCGGTTGGCACTTCCGCCGGCGGCGCCCGGGCCAAGGCCGCCATCGCCTGGAACCCGGACACCGAGCAGATCCGGACCGGACAATTTGACGTCGAGCCGGGCTTCGAGCACTGGCTGCTGAAGTTCGACGGCATCGGCAAGGACAACGAACTCGGCGAGCCGGAAGGCTACGGCCGGATTGAATACGCTTACTACCTGATGGCGCTGCGCGCCGGCATCACGATGGCGCCCTGCCGGCTGCTGGAGGAAAACGGGCGCGCGCATTTCATGACCCGGCGTTTCGATCGTAGCGGCAACGAAAAAATTCATGTGCAGACGTTATGCGGCCTGGCGCAGCTCGACTATCGGGCCAAGGGCGTCCACGACTATAGCCAGTACCTCGGTGCCATCAGCGAGCTCGAACTGCCATTACCAGAGTTCGAGCAGGCGTATCGGCGCATTGCCTTCAACGTCATGGCCTGCAACTGCGACGATCACACCAAGAACTTCTCGTTTGTGCTCGCCGACCGCAGGCGCTGGGCGCTGGCGCCGGCTTACGATCTGATTTACGCCTATAACCCCAAAGGCGAGTGGACCTACCAGCACCTGATGTCGGTCAACGGCAAGTTCAACGCCATCACGCGTCAGGATCTGTTGCAACTGGCGGATCGGTTTCAGATTGGGGCGGCCACTAAAATTCTGGCTCAGGTGCGCGAGGCCGTAGCCGCATGGCCCGATTTTGCCAGGCGGGCCGAGCTGCCGCCGCAAGCCGCCGAGCGCATCCGCAACCATCACAGCCTGCTGTAGCGGCCTCGGCCCCGCCCGCCCGCGGCCTTTCAGGCCGCCACAATTTTATTGTTGAGCGTGCCGATCCGATCAATGCTGGAAACGACCCGATCGCCCACTTTGAGCGGCTGCGGCGGATTCATCGCGTACCCGACCCCGGCCGGCGTTCCGGTTAAGATCACGTCCCCGGCTTCGAGCGTAAGTCCCGCCGAGAGCGAGGCAATGATGGTCGGGATATTGAAAATCATCTGCGCGACGCGCGCGTGCTGTCGCTGCTGGCCGTTCACGGTCAGGCTAAGTTCAAGCGTGGCAGGATCGCCGATCGCCTCCTTGTCGATGATCCATGGGCCGAGCGGCAGCAGGCTGTCCAGGGACTTGCCCTTGAACCACTGGTCGTGCCGGCGCTGCAGATCCCGCGCGGTAAAATCGTTGGCGACGGTGTAGCCAAAGACGTGCTCCATGGCCCGCTCGGCCGGGATATCGCGCCCGCCGGTGCCGACGATGACCGCGAGTTCCACCTCATAGTCGAGCAGTGAGGTGAGGCTCGCATCGAGCCGCACGTCGCCGTCGGGCGAATTCAGGGTGTGCGTGGCCTTGCTGAAAAACTGCGGCACCTCGGGCACCTTGACGGGCGTGGCACTGCGATCAAAGCCTTCCTTGACGTGATCAAGATAGTTGCGGCCGACGCAGAAAGCGTTTCTGGCCAGCCTTCCGATCGGCGCGAGCAGCCTGACACCGGCACTTGGCAGCAGCGCCTCGGGCAGCTCGGCGGCGCGCTGCCCGAGTGCCCGCACGGCCTGCAACGCTGGGCGTTGCCCGCCGATGATGGCCGGCACCGACGACAGATCAATGCCCTGGCCGGTGAGCCGGGCGGCGATGTCCAGATCCAGTATCTGCTTATCCAGCCACAGGCCGCTGCGGATCTGTCCGGCGTGGGCGAAGCTGATTAATTTCATGACCGCGTATCTTCCGGGGCGGCGCCGGCTTGGCCGGCGGGTTGGTATAGGTTCGCATAGCTGGCACGCAGCGCGTTTTTCTGCACTTTGCCCATCGTATTGCGCGGCAGTTCCGCGACAAAGGCCACATGCTTCGGGCATTTGTAGGCCGCCAGCCGCTGCCTGAGCGCCGCCTGCACCGCCTGCGGCGTCAGCTCCGCACTGCGCCGCGGTGCGACGATCAGCGCAGTAACCCCTTCGCCCAGGTCCGGATGCGCAACGCCGATGACCGCCGATTCCTCGACGCCGGGCAGGGCATCGATCTCGCTTTCGACCTCTTTCGGGTAGACGTTGTAGCCGCCGGAGATGATCAGATCCTTGCCGCGGCCGACGATGCGCAGATAGCCCCGCGCATCGCGACAGCCCAGATCGCCGGTGATAAAGAACGAACCGTGAAAATCCGCACGTGTTTTCTCCGGCAGATCCCAGTAGCCGGCAAACACATTGGGGCCGGCGACCTCGATCATGCCGATCTGGTCCGCGGGCAGCTCGTGGCCGAGTTCCAGGTCGGTAATGCGCACCGACACGCCGGGCAGCGCAAAGCCCACGGTGCCGGCCAGGCGCTCGCCGTCGTATGGATTGGAGGCGATCATGCCGGTTTCGGTCATGCCGTAGCGCTCGAGGATGTCGTAACCGGTCCGTGCGCTCCAGGCCCGATGGGTTTCGGCCAGCAGCGGCGCCGAGCCGCAGATGAACAGGCGCATGTGGCCGGTGGCAGCTTCATTCAGCCGCGCATCCTGCAGCAGTCGCACATAAAACGTCGGCACTCCCATCATCACCGTGGCCTGCGCCAGCTGCTTGAAGATCAGCGTCGGCTCAAAGCGCGGCAGGAAAATCATCGCGGCACCGGCGGCGAGCGTGACGTTGATGGCCACGAACAGGCCATGAATGTGATAAATGGGCAGGGCGTGCAGCAGCACGTCCGTGCCGGTGAAGTGCCAGTAATCGCGCAGCACCAGGGCGTTTGACAGCAGATTGCCGTGCGTCAGCATGGCGCCCTTGGAACGCCCGGTCGTGCCGGAGGTGTAGAGGATCGCCGCGAGATCGCCGCGCTCGCGCGCGACGTCGGTAAATTCGACCGCCTGCGTGGCGGCCGCCGCGGCGAGCGTGCCCGAACGCCCATCGCCGCCGAGCGTATGAATGACGCTGACGCCGAGGCGCCGGGCGAGCGGCTCGAGCCCGCCGGCCGCGGCCGGGTCGCACACCAGCAGCGCCGGCCGGGCGTCACCGATGAAATACTCGAGTTCCGCCAGCGTGTAGGCGGTATTGAGCGGCAGATAGACGGCGCCGGCCCGCAGCACCGCCAGATACAGCACGACCGCCGTCGCGCTTTTCTCGACCTGCACCGCGACCCGATCGCCGGGCGCGATGCCCGCGGCGCGCAGCAGGTTGGCGAGCTGGGCCGACTGGTGCTGCAATTGCCCGTAGGTAAGCGTGGCACCGTCCGGCAGGCGCAGAAAGACGCGCTGCGGCTCGCGGGCGCCGATCTTAAGTTGCGTAAAGACCTGGAAGTCGCCAGTCACGTTGGCAAAGCTTACACGGACGTCGCCGAGCCCGCAGGTACTAAGCCGGCCGCTTTAGTCGATCAGCCAGTCTATGGCGCTGTTGCGATACAACGTGCCCATCTGCATCAGCAGCATCTTATTGGGCTGCAAGAGGTACAGGATCGCCGGACCACCGACGGTCCCGGAAACCGAGGCCGTGCCATAGGCGCGGCCGGTGCTGGCATCGATGCCAAAGGTGCCGCCGCCGTAGGTCGTGGCGAACTGGCCACCTGTCAGCGTCACATCGGGCAGCAGCAGCAGCGGTCCCGAGGAAGTCGGGAACTGCGAATTTTCCACAAAGGTGCCAAAGACCGTTCCGGAAAACGGCCCGGGCATCTGTGCCTCGATGGTGCCGGCGCTGCCGGCAGGGCCACCGTTCTCGATCACGTAGCCCTGGCCGACATCGCTCAGGTACATCACAAAATTGCGCTGTACCGGCTGCGTGCTGGTGCTCCCGTCAAGAAACGTCAGCGTAACGCGGCCATTGGGCGCCACCGTGTAGCTTGAGCCGTTTGCCGGCTGGTAGCCGAGTACCTGGAGGGCCTGATTGCCGGCATCTTCCAGTAGCGCGGCCGTGCCATCGGTAGTCGAGCCAGCCACCAGTCCGGGCGATGACAGGCGGATAAAAGAATCAGCCGCGGTCGGCAGAACCGTGCCGTCCGCTCCCCACAGACTCATGATCGAACCGACGGGCGGCGACGTAAACGGCGTCGGCGGAATCAGCGAAGTGTTGTCAAAGCCGCCGTTCTGCCGGGTCATGTAGCCGGCCAGCCGCGGCGCGCCGGCCATGGGATCGGCATCAATAACGATCAGATCATTGGCATCGACCACGTAATAGGTCAGATTGAAGGTCTGCGCGCCGGCAGCGACGGTCAGTGTGCCGCGGCCGAGCGTCGCATCCGGTGCGCCCATCTGGCCCGTGGCCGCGGCGGCCACCAGCGCCGCCGTACCATCGTTGGAGTCGACGCTGCTGCCCGGCAGTATCAGGCCGCTGGCACTGATGCTCAGTTGGCCGATGACGCCCATGTGATTGCCGCTCGCGGCATCATCGCCGAGCAGGCCGATGACGAAGTTGCCCGCCAGCACCGCCTGATTGAACGCGGTCGGATCCTGCAGGCGCAATTCGCCCGTGCCCGCCTCGTTCAGGCCGCCATTGACCAGCGACATTCGCCCCAGCTTCAGCGCGCCTGCCGCGCCCTGGTTACTGGTCATGGAAAAGTCATACTCCGGATCGTTCAGCGCGCCGAGGACATCGAGGATGCCGCTGTTGGTCAGCCGTACCCGGCAGGTGCCATTGACCTGATCGGTGGAGGTGCGGGTTGCTGACAGTTTGCTGTCCACCTCACCGGTGACGGCGCCCGTGGCGCTCGAGAAATTGAGGCTGCCGGCGCGCACTGCGGTCGTGCCGTCGTCGTTGCCTATCTCGAGCATCACGTACTGGCCGTTCAGAATACAGATCACGTCCGGGTTGACCGTCAGCGTGAAGGTCTGGGAGGCGGCGCGGGACAGCGCATCGGTGGCCGTCAGCGTAAAGGTGTAGGTGCCAGGCGTCGTCGGCGTGCCCTGGATCGCTGTGGCAGGGCCCGAGCTGCCGTTCAATGCCAGGCCGGCGGGCAGGGCGGCGCTGCCGGTTGCCAGGGCCCACAGGTACGGGGCCTCGCCGCCACTGGCAGAGATCTCCTCGCCGAACGGTTGACTGACATAGCCGGGAAACAGAGAGATCTTCGGAATGAACGGCGAACCTTCGACGACCACCGTGAGCAGACTGAAATTGTTTGGGTTGGCGATCGAGGTGGCCGTGACAAAGGGCGTCTCAGTGCCGGTGATCGAGCCGATGGGCGGCGCGGTGTAAGTGACCGTATACGGATTGGCGGCGGTCAGCGAACCGGGACCGTTCAGTACCCAACTTACACCATAGGGATCGCCGTTCGGCAGAATCAGGTCGCCGCCGACCGATGCGGTGAGAATTAAAGTCTGGCCCTCCAACACGCTGGTCGTGCCGGTGTTGGTGGAGATAGCCACGGTGGATGTGCCGCCGATGATGCCGGTCACGTTGGTGCCAAGCTCGCTGCTGCTGCAAGCGCCTAGGACGAGAGCGACGCCCACCAGGGCGAACAGCGACCACCGGCCGCTGGCCGGTGCCGATACTCGAAACCTCAAATCGTCTCTCCTTGCAAGGACGCCGCGGTTGGCCCGGGCGGGGGCCCCCGGCATTGCTCTCGTGGGGCGGATTAACCGCATAGCATAGCGACACTCAGCCGCAGATTCAGTTCAAAATTAGCGCGCCCCCGTTCGGCCGGCTGCCTGACTGCCGTGTAACGGCCGGCTGCTGTTGTTGCGCCGCGACCCGCGGAGCGCCTTGGCTGGCCACTTCAGGTCAGTTATTGGCCGCGCCAAGACCTCAGCTCTGGCGCGGCCGAAAACGTCCATCGGCCACGCTATCGGCGGCGAGCGGCAGGCAGTGCGCGCCGAGGTGCGGCTTGCGCGTCCTGGCGCACACATTCGGTGCTCGGAGTCTAATCCCGGCAGGCATGCCTTGGCGGCACAGTGCGGCGGCCGGCAAGCTTACGATCAGCGGTACTTGGCTTGCGGGAAGGGCGGGCGGCCAGTAAAGTCCTGCGGTTTTTCTCGCCAGCAGTACCCATCGATGAGCTCCTCGGACCCGCGTGCCTGGGTCGTGCAAAAATTTGGCGGCTCGAGTGTTGCAGACGCGCAGTGTTTTGAGCGCGTGGCCACGATTGTCGAATCGCAGCCCCAGGAGCGCTTGGCGGTCGTGCTGTCGGCCTGCAAGGGCGTTACCGACTCGTTATTCGAGCTCGTTAGCCTGGCCGCCGGCCAGGACGAGGCTTGGAAAGCCAAGCTCGGGGCGCTGCGCGACCAGCATGCCCAGCTGGCAAATGCCTTGCTCAGCAGTGCCGCCGCAGCGCCGTATCTGGCCGAGTTGGACCAGGATCGCGCCGACCTGGACAGTGTGTTGCAGGCCACGCGCATGATGCGCACCGCCGATCGCACTGTGAACGCCAAGGTCTCCGGGTACGGAGAGCTGTGGTCGTCGCGGCTGTTCAGCCTTTACCTGCAGGAGCGCGGCCGGCGCGCGGCCGTACAGTGGCTGGATGCGCGCAGCGCCGTGGTCGTGCGCTGGGGCCCGCTGGGACCGGGCGTGCAGTGGGACGAATCGGCACGGCGACTGGCGCGTCTGGTGGCCGCGGACGCCAGGACCTTGATCATCACCGGCTACATCGCCAGCGATCCGGCCGGGGTGCAGACCACGCTCGGGCGCAACGGCAGCGATTTTTCCGCCTCGATATTCGGCGCCTTGCTTGCAGCTGCGGAAATTCAGATCTGGACCGACGTCGACGGCGTGCTGTCGGCCGACCCGCGCCGCGTACCGGACGCGCAGGTCATCGAGTGCCTGTCGTATAACGAGGCCATGGAACTGGCCTATTTCGGCGCCAAGGTCATTCACCCGCAGACCATGGCCCCGGCGGTCGGCCGCGGGATTCCGGTATGGATCCGCAATACTTTCGCGCCGCAGAAGAGCGGCACGCTGATCTGTGCCAATCCGCAGTCGGGTCAGACGGTCAAGGGCATCACCACGATTGAGGACGTGGCGCTCATCAATCTGGAAGGGGCCGGCATGATCGGCGTGCCAGGTACCGCGCACCGGTTGTTCGGCGCGCTGCGCGAAGAGGAAATATCGGTCATTCTTATCTCACAGGGCAGCTCCGAGCACTCAATCTGCTGCGCCATTCCGGCGGCCCAGGCGACCCGCGCCCGCGAGCTGCTCAATGTGGCCTTTGCCCGCGAGCTCGCCGAGGGGCAGATCCAGCGCGTCGACGTCACCGCGGGGCTCGCGATCCTGGCCGTGGTCGGCGACGGTATGGCAGGTATTCCGGGCGTTGCCGGCAAAGTGTTCGGTGCCCTGGGCGGGGCTGGCGTCAACGTGCGCGCCATCGCGCAGGGCGCGTCGGAACGCAACATATCGGTGGTGGTCGACGGCCGCCAGGCGACGCGGGCGCTGCGCGCTACGCATGCCAGCTTTTACCTGTCGCCGCACACGCTGTCGATCGGCATCATCGGCGCCGGCACGGTCGGCCGCGCGCTGCTCGATCAGCTCGCCTCGCAGCGCGAGCGCCTCGCCCGTGAATTCAACGTCGACCTGCGCATCCGCGGCGTCATGAACTCGCGGCAGATGCGGCTATCGGCTGGCGGCATTGCCCTGGATAAGTGGCGCGATGAGCTGCAACACGAGTCGGAGCCGGCGGATCTGCGGCGGTTTTTCCACCACCTGCGCGTCGATTTTCTGCCGCACACGGTGATGGTCGACTGCAGCGCCAGCGACGTCGTCGCCAGTCACTATCGCGAATGGCTTGCCGCCGGCGTGCACGTCGTGACTCCGAACAAGAAAGCCAACAGCGGGGATCTGGCCTATTACCAGAGCCTGAAGCTGGCCTGTCGCAGCAGTGGCGCACGCTACCTGTTCGAAGCGACGGTGGGTGCGGGCCTGCCGATCATTCAGACACTGCACGATCTGCGCAGTACCGGTGATGCGATCACCAGCATCGAGGGGATCTTCTCCGGCACACTCGCCTATCTGTTCAATGTTTATGATGGCAGTACCGCGTTTTCCGCGATCGTCAGCGACGCCAAGCAGCGCGGCTACACGGAGCCGGACCCACGCGATGATCTGTCCGGCAAGGATGTCGCGCGAAAACTGATCATTCTGGGCCGCGAAATGGGGCTGAAGCTGGAATTGCGCGATGTGCAGGTCGAGTCGCTGGTGCCCATGGGCCTGGCAGAGGGCAGCAGCGAGCAGTTTCTGGCCGCGCTGCCCAAATATGATGCCGCCATGCGCCAGCGTTATCTGTCGGCGAAGGAGCGCGGTCGGGTGCTGCGCTACGTCGGCCGCGTCACGGCCGACGGTCACGCTACGGTCGGCTTGATCGAGCTCGAAGCGAACCACCCCTTTGCCAACATCGCGCTGACCGATAACGTGGTGCGATTCGCCACCGCCCGTTACTGCGACAATCCGTTGATCGTGCAGGGGCCAGGCGCGGGCCCGGCGGTCACTGCCGGCGGCGTTTTTGCCGATCTGCTGCGGCTCTCGGCCTACCTTGGCGCCCAGCTGTGAGCGCCGGCCGCGACTATGCGACAGCCTTTGCGCCCGCCTCGGTCGGCAATGTCGCCATCGGCTTTGACATACTGGGTTTTTCGGTCAACGCGATCGGCGACCGGGCGACGGTGTACCGGAGCGATGCGCCCGGCGTGCGCATTCGGGCGATCCGCGGCGTGGTCGCAGACCTGCCGCTCGATCCGGCCAAGAACACCGCCGGCCACGCGCTTGAGGCCATGCGCACGGCTCTGGCGCTGCCGTTCGGGCTCGAACTCGAGCTCGACAAGGGCATCCCGCTCGCCTCGGGACTTGGCGGTTCGGCCGCCTCGGCGGTGGCTGCGGTGATGGCGGGCAACGCGCTGCTCGAGCAGCCGCGGCCGTTGCTGGAGCTGCTCAAGTTTGCGATGCACGGGGAAGCGGTGGCCAGCGGTTCGATGCACGTGGACAATATTTCGCCGTCGCTGTTCGGCGGCCTGGTGCTGACCGTGGGCATCGACTATCCGCGCGTCAAGCAGATCCCGGTGCCGCCGCAGGTCCGGGCGGTGATCGTGCATCCGCACATGTTCCTGTCCACACGCCAGGCCCGGGCGATTCTCAAGGGCAGCGTCGCGATGAAGGATTTTGTCTGGCAGACGGCCAATCTGGCCGGCTTCATCTCCGGCTGCTACACCAACGATCTGGACATGATCCGCGAATCCTTCGAGGATGTCGTGATCGAGCCGCAGCGCGCCGAACTGATTCCCGGATTCAACGCGGTGCGGCGCGCGGCGTTGTCGGCCGGAGCGCTAGGCTGCTCGATATCCGGCGCCGGTCCGACGATGTTCGCGTGGTGCCTGGAGTCGCACGCGATGGCGGTAAGCGAAGCCATGGTCGTGGAATTTTCCCATCATGGCCTCAGCAGCGATCACTGGACGACCGCCATTGAGTCAGTCGGCGCCCGCGTGACCGGCTGATGGATTTTCTCAGCACCCGCGACCCGCGCCACCGGGTCAGTCTCAGTGCGGCAATGCTGCGCGGTCTGGCCCCAGACGGCGGCCTGTACATACCCGAGCACTGGCCGCCCATCGACCGCAAGGCGTTGGGCGCCGCGCCCTCGCTCGCGGCACAGGCGAGCGCCTTGCTGGCGCCACTGGCGAGCGGGGATGTGCTCGCGGCCCAGTTGCCGGCGATCTGCGCCGAGGCATTTAATTTTCCGGCACCGCTGCGCGCCCTGACCGCGGGGCATCGCTTAAGCGTCCTCGAGCTATTTCATGGTCCCACGGCAGCCTTCAAGGATTTCGGCGCACGATTTCTGGCGGCGGCACTGAGCCGCTTGCGCACGCAGGGGCAGCGGCCGCTGAAGATCCTGGTGGCGACTTCCGGCGATACCGGCGGCGCCGTGGCGGCAGCCTTTCACGGGCGGCCAGGGATCGAAGTGGCCGTGCTGTTTCCTAAGGGACTGGTCTCGCCGCTGCAGCAGCAGCAGCTGACCTGCTGGGGCGACAACGTGCAGAGCCTTGCGGTGCGCGGCACATTTGATGACTGCCAGCGCCTGGTCAAGGAAGCTTTTGTCGACGAAGCCACGCGGGCACGCTTCGAGCTGTCGTCGGCCAACAGCATTAATGTTGGCCGGCTGCTGCCGCAGGCGGCGTACTACGTGGCCGCAAGTCTCGAAGTTTGGCGCCAAACGGGCGAGCCGGCTTCGTTCATCATCCCGAGCGGCAATCTTGGCAACGGCACGGCCTGCGTCTGGGCCCGGCTGTTCGGCGCGCCCATCGGGCAGATCGTGCTGGCGCATAATGCCAACCGCACGGTGCCGGATTATCTGCACGATGGTGTGTTGCGCGTCAGGCCGAGTGTCGCGACCCTGGCCTCGGCGATGGACGTGGGTAATCCGAGCAACCTTGAGCGCCTCAGCGCACTGTACCCGGACGCCCCGACGCTCGGCGCCGCGCTGAGCGCGGTCTCGGTCAGCGATGCGCAGATCCGCGCGCGGATCAGTGCCGACTACCGCCATTACGGCGTCATCTGGTGTCCGCATACGGCCACCGCCGCAGAGGTGTACGCGCAGCTCCAGCCGCAGCGCCGCGAGCAGGGCCATTGGGTGCTGGTGGCCACCGCGCACCCGGCCAAATTTTCCGAAATCGTCCAGCCGCTGATTGATGCACCACTGCCGATGCCGGAAAACCTGGCGCGCTTGTATGCGCGGGCCTCAAAATACACTGAGATCGATGCTGATCTGGCGGCGCTGCGCCGCGAGTTGTCCGGAGTGGCCGCATGACGACCTGGCCTTCAGCTGACCTCGAGACGCTTGCCACCATCGGCGTGGCAGCGGTGCTGATCACTGTGCTGCTGCTGCTTTGGCGCTGGTACCGCCGCGCCAAGGCGCGGGCGGCACTGCTCGCGGCCGTGACCGGCGGGGCTTTTGAATATCTGCGCGACGTGCTGGTGCCGGACGGGCAGGGCACGCTGCTGCACCTCGACTTCCTGCTGCTGACGGCGCGCGGGGCGGTCATCATTGATCTGCGCAACGTGGCGGGCAACATCTTCGGCGGCGATCAGATGACCGAATGGACCGTGATGCACCGCGACCGGCGCACGACATTCACCAATCCGCAGCCGGGTTTGTACGATCGGATCGCGGCGGTACGCGCGCTGGTGAACGAGCTGCCGATCGACGGCCGCGTGGTGTTCCGACCGACCGGGCGCTTCCCCAAGGGATTGCCGCGGCACACCCTCATGCTCGAGTCGCTCACCGCCGAGTACCCGGCACTGGACCGCCAGGCGCTCGGTCCGCTGCTCGAGAGCTGGCTGCCGGATTGGCAGCGGATCCGCGCGGCCTGTGAACCGAGCAGCATGGTCGCGCCGCGCGCCGCCATTTAGAGCGACGGCGCCTCGGGCAGGCCAAACAGCTGCCGCGCGGCAGCGCTCGTCTGTGCGGCGCATTGCACGAGGCTTTCCGAGCGCAGCCGCGCCACCAGCGCCGCGATGTGCGGCAGGAACGCGGGCTCATTGCGCCGGTGGGCCGGTTTCGGCAGCAGATCGCGCGGCAGCAGATAAGGACCGTCGGTCTCCAGCAGCAACCGTCCGGGCGGTATGCGGGGAAGGAGCGCATGCAGGTGCTGCCCGCGCCGCTCATCGCAGATCCAGCCGGTGATACCGATGGCCAGGCCGAGCTCCAGATAATCCTCAAGTTCTGCCGCCCCGCCGGTAAAGCAATGGGCCACGCCGCCGTGCAACCGGTCGCGGTGTTCGCGCAGCAGCGCGACAAAATCGGCATGGGCATCGCGCTGGTGCAGGAATACCGGCTTGCCGGTCTCACCGGCCAGCGCAAGCTGCTGTGCGAAGGCACGCAGCTGGATTTGCCGCGGCGCGTAATTGCGAAAATAGTCCAGCCCGCACTCCCCCACCGCAGCGATCTGCGGCTCGGCCAGCAGCGCGCGCAGCCGCGTAAGCTGCCCGGCATCGAGTTCAGCTGCATGGTGCGGATGCACACCGGCGGTGGCGAACAGCCGACCCGGATATGCCTTAGCCAGCTTAAGCGCGGCCTCGCTGCCGGCGGCGGTCGCGCCGGTGACGATCAGCTGCGTGACGCCGGCCGCGGCGGCCCGCGCGATGACCGCCGCACGATCCGCGTCGAAGCTGGCGTGCGTCAGATTGATGCCGATATCGATCCATTCCATCACGGCGCTGAAAATACCATGCCGCGCGTCCGCGCGGCCGGCGGCGGGGTCCTGGCCTGATATGATCCTCAACGGCAGCGGATCGACAACGGGAGCGGCGGATTCTGGGTAATTCATCGGCATACACCGGACAGCTTCCGCTGTGGGACACGGCGACGACTGAGTCGCAGTGGCGCGTCCGCCAAAGTAGGCGGGCCCGCCGCCTGTCAGTGCGGGTATTCCGCGATGGCGTGGTCGAGATAGTCGTGCCGCCCCGGACCGGGCCGCGGCAGGTTGGGGATTTCGTGCAGCAGCATCGTGCCTGGATCGAACAGCACCTGCGCGGCAACCGACCGGCGCCGCCGGAGCCGTTCCCGCCGCAGACGCTGCACCTGGCAGCCCTTGGCGAGCGCTTCGAGTGCGTGCCCGATCCCGAGCGGACAGGTGTGCGGCTGCTGCGCCAGGCCACGGCGGGCGCGACCGGCGTGCTGCGGATTGGGACTCTGCCAGCAACGGATCGGGTGCAGGGCGCGTTGCTAGACTGGCTGATCCGGCGCGCCCGCGCCGCGTTCGCGCCGCTGCTGGCCGCCGAGGCGCGAGCGATGGGCCACGAGTTTCGGCGGCTGCAGGTGCGCCGGCAACGCGGCCGCTGGGGCAGTTGCTCGGGCCGCGGCACGATCAGCTTAAATTGCTGTCTGCTGTTTCAGGAGCCAGCCGTGGTGCGCTACCTGCTGGTGCACGAGTTATCGCACCTTGGCACACCATAATCATTCACACCGCTTCTGGGAGCACGTGGCGCGCCATGAACCGCGTTGGCGTGAGCTCGATAGGCAACTGCGGCGCGGCTGGGAGGCGGTGCCGGCCTGGGTGCTGGCGGCCCCGGCACGCTGAGCTGGAGCGGTCCTTCCCGGTCACATCGCTGACTATTTATGCCGGAGTCATGTGGCCTGTTACTGGTTTTGTTGGCACTTGCTTTAGCGCAGCGCGACCTTCATCGTGTCTCCGGCCCGAAGTTCGGCCAGCTCCGTCTGCATTGCGCGCTTGAGCGCCTGCATTTCAGCGTACTCCTGCTGTAGAGCGCTAATCTCAGCCAGCTGCTGCGCCTGCACCGTTAGCATAGTCTGTTGGGCGGCGACCTTGGACTGCAGAGCGTCTATCGCGGCCTGTTGCTGCTGGGCCAGCGCCACGAGCATCGGCGTCAGTTCGTCATAGCGGACACCCTCGACCTTGCCCTCAGCGTTGCGGTAAACCACTTCGGGCAGCACCTCGGCGACTTCCTCGGCGATCAGGCCGATCTGCACGGGCCTTTGCCCTTGTTCATCGGGCTTGATGTATCGGAACTTCACTGGACGCAGGTCGTAAAGCCGCTGGCTAACATCGCCGAGTGGCTGAATGTCCTGCTTGTAGCGTCGCGATGAAGAGGCCACCCCCAGCTGGCCCGACGCCGTCACGACGACGTTGCCGCCCGTCTGGACGTTACCGCTGATCCCGGCGATGAACGCCGCCGTCTGATTCAAGCCAATCCGAGTGACGGAGCTCTCGTGATCGACGCCCGGATTGCCCAGGTAGATGTTGCGGCTGCCGGTGGTCTTGGGTGTGACCCGCCTGGTAGCCGATCGCGATGTTGAGATTGCCAGTGGTGTTGCTGGCCAATGCCTCGTAACCTAGCGCGCTGTTGTCGGACCCGGTCGAATTGCGCAACAACGCGCCATAGCCGATCGCATTGTTGTTGTTGCCGGTGGTGTTGTATTCCAGCGCGAAGCTGCCAACCGCATTATTCAGGTCGCCGACGGAATTGTCGTGAAGAGCATTGAGTACCCATCGCGTTGTTGTCATTCGCTGTCGTATTGGTATACAGCGCTTCCATACCCAACGCATTGTTCCGGTTACCGGTCGCGTTGGAATGAAAGCGCGCCCGCGCCGGAGGCGGTGTTCTGCCTGCCGGTCGTGTTGGCAGGGAGCGCGTAGCTGCCACTGGCGGTGTTATTGGAGCCGGTCGTGTTGGAAGCAAGGCCGCCGTACCCGGTGGCGGTGTTATTGAAGCCGGTCGTGTTGGAATAAAGCGCATCTGTGCCGTTGGCGGTGTCGTTGAAGCCGAGCTGGTGTTGGAAGAGAGCTGCCTCCGTGCCGGAGGCGGTGTTGTAGGAGCCGGTCGTGTTGGAATAGAGCGCACTCATGCCGGAAGCGGTGTTCTGCGTGCCGGTCGTGTTCGAATAGAGCGCGCCGTAGCCGTTGGCGGTGTTTTTTATACCTCCAAGCGCTTCCTCGACATCATTCACGAGAGCATTGCTGCCAGAAGCCGTGTTGCCGAAGACGTCGCTGGCGACCGGGTTGCAGCCCGGCGCAGCGCACGTCGGCGTTTGACCGAAAGCGGATGCGGCGACAGCCAGCGTCGCTGTTAATATGACTGAACGGAAAAGCTGCTTGTGTGCCGTCATCATTGTCGTGCCCTCCGAGGTTCTTGTGGATTCTGTCGCATTTGAGCGAGCCGGCGGTCATCGCCGATCGCGATTTATTCCCAGCTTACTCTCGGAGCCGATTGGGTCAATCGTGACCACCGGCGCCGATCGACCTGGAGTTCGCCGATGAACGAAGTACCCGAGAATCATGCCGGCAGCGTCGATCTGAGCGACGAGCCGGTGCACTGGGATCTGGGCGGCTCGCTCTCGTACGCCGAATACCTGCACCTCGAGCTGCTGCTCGATGCGCAGCGCCCGTTGACCGGCGAACACGACGAGATGCTGTTCATCATTGTGCATCAGGTGTCGGAATTGTGGCTGCGGCTGATGCTTCATGAGCTCGAGGGCGTGCTCAAATGCGTGCGTCGCGATGACCTGGATCCGTCATTCAAAATGTTCGGCCGCATTGCCAAGGTCCAGGCGCAGTTGCAGGCCGTGTGGGAAGTGCTGGCCACGATGACGCCGGCGGATTACTCGGCCTTTCGCAATGCGCTCGGCCGCGCCTCCGGATTCCAGTCGTACCAATACCGGATGCTGGAGTTCATGCTGGGCAACAAGAATCCGGAAATCGTCAAGGTCCACGATCGCGATCCGCCGGCGCATACGGCACTGCTGCGCGCGCTGGCGGCGCCGAGCCTGTATGACGAAGTGTTGCGGCTGCTGTCACGCCGTGGTTACGGCATACCCGAGGCGCTGTTGAATCGCGATTTCGCGCAGCCTTACGCGGCGAGCAAGCAGGTCACTGGCGCCTGGCTCGGTGTGTATCACAACGCGGTCAAGGATTGGGATCTGTACGAGCTGGCCGAGCGGCTCGTGGATCTGGATTACCGCTTTCAGATCTGGCGCTTCCAGCACATGAAGACGGTCGAGCGCGTCATCGGCTCCAAGCCGGGCAGCGGCGGCACAGCCGGCGTTTCTTATCTGGCCAAGGCGCTGCGGCTGCGGTTCTTTCCGGAGTTGTGGGACGCGCGCACCTCGATGTGAGCGGGTGGGCCGGCGGCGGCCGCCGCGCACACCATTAGGCGCTCGGCTTCTTGGCCAGGCCCAGATGCTGTACCACCTCGAGCGCTTTTTGCACGTTATCCGGGGGCGAAACGCCGCCGATGACCGCCGCAATCTTGCCGTCGGAAGTCACGATGAAAGTGGTGCGCTCGGCGAAATCGTGATCGATAGGCGCGCCACGGGAATCGGTCATGCCCGGGCTACCGGCGCTGACTTTGAGCTCGTAGGCCTTGGCGGTCTTGCCACCGACATCGGAAGCCACCGGGATTTTCCCGGCGCAATACTGCGGATCAGCGGAGAAATCGGTGAGCCGGGCGATGCTGTCGAGCGACACGCCGATGATGGTCGCGCCCGCCGCCGTGAACTTATCCTGATTGATCGCAAACGTATGCGCCTGAATATTGCAGCCGCCGGTATAGGCGGACGGGTAGAAATAAACCACCACCGGGCCCTGCTTCAGGGCGTCCTGCAGCGCATAGGTGAACTGTTTACCGGCCAGCGCGGCCTGCAGCGAAAAGCCGGGAGCAGCATCACCGCTCTTGAGCGCCGCAAGTGCCGGCGCGACCAGCGAGGCGGACAGGGCAATACTCAAAATTAACCGTTTCATGCCGATGCTCCTCCGTTTAAGTTCCATCTCAGGACGCGCCGCCGCCGATTCAATGCGGCAGGTTCGCGACAGTGGCCTGCGAGAATAGCCGGATGGCGAAACGTCTGCCACCTCTGGGGTGGTCGGCGGGTGTTATACTCAACGCTCGAGTTCGCGCGTGGCCGCGCTCCGGCGGCTTGCGCAACAAATTCAAACAAAAATCAACTCAGGAGATTTCTATCATGATTCGCCTCACTCAGAGTATTTGTGCCACTGCGGCAGTGCTAGCGCTGTCGGCGCTGACGAGCACCGCAAGCGCTGACGGGCGCGATTGGAACGACGGGCCGGTCATCAACGTCGCTTCAATTCGCACTGTCGACGGGCATCTCGACGACTACATGCATTGGCTTGCGACCACCTATAAGAAGACTCAGGAGGCGGAGAAGAAGGCGGGCCTCATCCTTAGCTATCGGGTGATCTTGGTCGAAGCCCGTGGACCTAACGAACCCGATGTTCTGTTGGTCACCGAATATAAGAATTGGGCCGCGCTTGACCAGCTCGGCAGCAAATTGGATGCGGTTGCTGCGCAGGTCGAGGGGTCGGTCGATAAGGCCAACCAGTCGGAGCAGGATCGCGCCAAGATCCGTACGGTACTCGGTTCGCGAACCGAGCAGGAAGCACTGCTCAAGTAGAGGTTAGAGGTGCGACACCGGCGGGCGGACGGCTCGTCCGCCCGCCGGACGTTGCCCGCCGCAAAGTGACGGCCGGCGAGTATTCGGCAGCTATTTCCGGATTGGCGATTCCGCCTCGGCGCTCCTCCAGCACTTTGCCATTGCGTTCGATCTGGACAACAAGCCGCTTCGATTCGCCTCGAACGAGCGAACCCTCACCATCGATCCTCCGCGCAACATGGCAAGGCCCTGAGCCGAAGGTCAAGCAATGCGATTGCCAGGTGCGAAGGCTGAAGACGGCAGGCTGTTTTAGTCCCCCGATCTTTATCCACTGCGATCACATCGAAACTGGGATATTACCGGTGGCCGGCGTATTGCCTCGCTGTGGAAGTGGGTATATTTTACCAAAAATAAGACGCGGCCCTGGCCCGATGACCGTCATGCGGCTGCATCTGGCCCCGCGGCGCGGCCAGCGGAGCAACGATGCCACCCCAATTTTGGAGCCACGGTACGCAGGGGTTAATTTGGGCACTGGCCCTGACCGGTGGCGGTTTGGCTGGCGGATTACTGCAAGCTCGCGGTGGACTGGCGTCGCTTGGGCGCGGCGTGGCCTGGTGGATACCGCTGACCGTTGCCGGTGCGTTGGCCGGAGCCATATTGCGGCTGCTGCTGCCGGCTCACTTGGCCGCGGTCGGATTGGTGGTTGCACATCTCGGGCAGCTGGCGCTGTTTTCGCTGGTAGGGTATTGCGCCGCACGGCTGCTGACCGCGCGCGAACGTGGGGCAGACAGTCATCACCGCGGCACGATCATCCGCGACGGTCGCCACCTGCAGGCCGAAGCGCAGCGGCACGGCGCGCCTTTATGTCTGGCCGGAGTTGCGGTGACGGCAGCCGATGAGACCAAGCACTTCAAGCTCATTGGCACCACCGGCACCGGCAAGAGCACGGCGATCGCCGAGTTGCTCGGCGGGGCGCTCAAGCGCGGGGATCGGGCGGTCATCGCCGATCCCGATGGGCGCTACCGGCAGTTATTTTTCAGTGCCGAGCGCGGCGATGCCATCCTCAATCCCTATGAACCGCTGGCGCATCGCTGGGACCCATTCGCGGAAATTCACGCGCCGTACGACGTTGATCAGCTGGCCCGCTCGCTGATTCCAGATGCCGGCTCGGCCGCGGCGCGCGAGTGGCAAGGCTACGCGCGCACGTTTTTTACGGGGGTCATGCGCCAGCTCCATGCCGCGGGTGTGCATCGCTGCGCCGAGCTGTATCGGTTGCTCGCGGTGGCGCCGCACGAGGAGCTGCGCCACCTGGTTGGCGGTACCGCGGCGCAACCGTTCCTCGAACCGGAAAACGCCCGTATGTTCGGCTCGATCCGTTCCGTGACCGTCAACGCGGTGGCGGCGCTGGAAGCGGTGGCTGAGCAGCAAGCCGACGCGCTCAGTGTGCGCGACTGGGTAGGCCGCGGTCGCGGTGTTTTGTTTGTGCCGTACTCGGCCCGGCAGATTGCTGCGCTTGGTCCAATCATTGCTGCCTGGCTGCGGCTCGCGATTTTCGAGGCGATGAACCCGCGCGAGGGCGCCATGCCGCAATACCCAAGGCTCTGGTTCGTGATCGATGAACTCGACGCTCTGGGGCCGATCGACGGCCTGAAGGACGCGCTGGCGCGGCTGCGAAAATTTGAGGGCCGGTGTGTGCTCGGCTTCCAGTCCATCGCGCAGGTATCGGGCACTTATGGCGTGCAGGAGGCGCATACCATCGTCGAAAACTGTGGCAATACCCTGATCCTGCGCTGCTCGGCATCCGAGCACGGCGGCACGGCGCGCTTTGCCTCACAGTTAATCGGTCAACGCGAGGTGCTGCGCCGCCATACCTCCAGGACCCGTTCGGGCGGCTGGGCCGGGCGCGGCCAGCGCTCCAGCACGCATAGCGACCAGCATGTAACCGAAGATGCGGTGCTGGCCTCGGAGATTGAGCAGCTCGCCGATCTGGAGGGCTTCCTTAAACTCGCCTCGAGCAGCCATTGGTTGCGGCTGAGCGTACCGCGCAGCGCCTGAACTGCCCAAGCCGCTGGCATCCTAATCGCTGGCGGATTGATATTCAGATGCCGCCGGAGCGGCGCCAGCGCTCGATGCGAACGTGCGGCGGGTGCGGCGCGCCTGCGCGGCCATTGACCCAGACGCCGGCGCTGGTCAAGGCCATGTGGGCAAGATCGGCCGGGCTGTTGCCAAAGGCGATACTTTCGGAGTAACTACCGGTGGCGAGCAAGCCGGCAACGCAACGGGCCTTTTCTTCGCCGCGCCGGTTGGCCGAACGCAAGCGGCCGTCGAGTTCGCCGTTGGCGCGCCACAGTAGCTCTGAGCAGATGGTTGCATCGAATCCCAGCGCGCGGCCGATCTGCGTTACGTACAAATCGGGGCTGGCCGACAGCAACACCAGGCGCGCGCCCGCTGCACGCTCCCGTGCGAGCTGCAGCAGCGCCTCGGCGTACAGACCGCGGTGCAGTAATCGGGCGATAAAGCCTTCGCGCCAGGGGGCCAGCTGCGCTTCCAGCAAACCGCCGAGCGCCGCCTTGATCAAGGCGCCTTTAAGTTTACCCCGGTCGGCGCGATGGCAGGCCCATGCCACCAACGCCGGCAGTACCGCCAGCAGGCGCGGCAGGCGCCATGGGTGACGCCACAGGTAACCAAATATGAAAGGCAGCAATGTGTCGTGGCGCGTGATGGTGCCATCGAGATCGAACACTGCCAGGCGGCCGGCGTTCATGAATCTGCAGCCGGACGGCAGCGAATCGGCGCGCTGTTCGAGCCCGGCAACTCAGGCGGCCTTGGCCGCCCCGGCGAGCTGGCGCAGCACGTACTGCAGGATGCCGCCGTGCTGAAAGTAATCGCGCTCCTTCGGCGTATCGATGCGCACCCGCGCCTCGAACCGCCGCGCGGCGCCGCTCGCCGGCGTCGCCACTATCTGCACGGTGCGTGCTCGCCCGTGGTCGATACCCAGAATCTCATAGCTCTCCGTGCCCGTGAGTCCAAGGCTCGCTGCATTTTGTCCGTCCTGATATTGCAGCGGCAGCACACCCATGCCGATCAGATTGGAGCGATGGATGCGCTCGTAGCTTTCGGCGATGACCGCCCGGACGCCCAGCAGCAGCGTGCCCTTGGCGGCCCAGTCGCGCGAGGAACCACTGCCGTACTCCTTGCCGGCGAGCACGATCAGCGGCACGTGCTCGGCCTTGTAGCGCATGGCAGCGTCATAAATGCTCAACTGCTCGCCACTCGGGATGTGCACGGTGACACCGCCTTCGGTGCCCGGCAGCAGCAGATTGCGCAAGCGGATGTTGGCAAAAGTACCGCGCATCATGACTTCGTGATTGCCGCGGCGCGCGCCGTACTGATTAAAATCCGCCGGTTGCACGCCTTGTTGCTGCAGGTAGCGCCCGGCCGGGCTGCTCGCGGCGATGTTGCCGGCCGGCGAGATGTGATCGGTCGTCACCGAATCGCCGAGCCAGGCCAGTACCCGGGCGCCACGCACGTCAGTAATCGGCGCCGGCTGCATCGTCATGCCATCAAAATACGGCGGATTCTTCACGTAGGTGGAGCGCGCGTCCCAGGCGTAAATCTTGCTGTCCGGCACCTTGATGCCCTGCCAGCGCTCGTCGCCGGCAAATACGCTGGCGTAATTGCTGCGGAACATGGCTGAACTGATATTGGCCCGAACGCAGTCGGCCACGGCGCGCGGCTCAGGCCAGATGTCGCGCAGGTAAACCGGCTTGCCGTCTTGGCCTGAGCCGAGTGGCTCTTTGTTCAGATCCAGATCGAGCGTCCCGGCGAGCGCGTAGGCTACCACCAGCGGCGGGGAGGCCAGGAAATTCATCTTAACTTCCGGGTGGATCCGACCGTCGAAGTTGCGATTGCCCGACAGCACCGCGCAGCCGATGATATCGCCGGCCTTGACGCCGGCCGAGATCGCCGGGTTCAGCGGCCCGGAATTGCCAATGCAGGTCGTGCAGCCGTAGCCGACCAGGTCAAAGCCGATGGCGGCCAGCTCTTCCAGCAATCCGGCCTTCTGCAGGTAATCGGTCACCACGCGCGAACCGGGCGCGAGGCTGGTTTTGACCCAGGGCTTGGAGTTCAGGCCGCGCTGGTGCGCGTTGCGGGCCAGCAGGCCCGCAGCCACCATCACGAATGGGTTTGACGTATTAGTGCAGCTGGTGATGGCCGCGATCAGCACCGCGCCATCCTTTAATTCGAAATTGCGGCCCGCGACACTGACGGGCGCATGCCCGGTGGCCGCCGGGTTTTTCTTGCTGCGTTCCGTGGCCATCCGCCGCTGGTGAGCCTCGTAGGTGCTGCGGGCGATGCGCAGCGGCACCCGGTCCTGCGGGCGGCTCGGGCCCGCGAGACTCGGCTCGACCGTAGCCAGATCGAGTTCGACCACGTCACTGTATTGCGCCGCGGGTTGGCCGCTTTGGTGCCAAAGTCCCTGGGCTTTGGCATAAGCGGCGACGAGCGCGATGTGCTCGGCTGGCCGCCCCGACAGTTCCAGGTAGCGAATCGTTTCCTCATCGATCGGAAACATCGCGCAGGTACAGCCAAATTCCGGTGACATGTTGCCGATCGTGGCGCGATTGGCCAGCGGCAGGCTCGCCAGGCCATCGCCAAAGAATTCGACGAACTTGTCGACCACACCGCGCTGGCGCAGCATCTCGGTCACGGTCAGCACCAGATCGGTCGCGGTCGCGCCGGTCGGCAGGCTGCCGTGCAGCTTAAAGCCAACCACTTGCGGAATCAGCATGGTCACGGGCTGTCCGAGCATGGCCGCTTCGGCCTCGATGCCACCAACACCCCAGCCCAGTACACCCAGACCATTAATCATAGTGGTATGTGAATCGGTGCCGACCAGCGTATCCGGGTAGGCCTGCAGCACCGCTCCGGCCTGGCGGTCAAACACCACCCGGCCGAGGTATTCCAGATTCACCTGGTGCACGATGCCGGTGTTGGGCGGCACCACTTTGAAATTCCTGAACGCGTCCTGGCCCCAGCGCAGAAACGCATAGCGCTCGCCGTTGCGCTCAAACTCGATCCGGTTGTTGTCGGCCAGCGCGCGCGCCGTGCCGTACTCATCGACCTGTACCGAATGATCGACCACCAGTTCGGCCGGGGCGAGCGGATTGATTTCATCCGGGTTGCCACCGAGCCGCACCATGGCCTCGCGCATCGCGGCCAGATCGACGATGGCCGGCACGCCGGTGAAATCCTGCATCAGCACCCGGGCCGGCGTGAAGCTGATCTCGTGGGAAGGCTGGGCCTTCGCGTCCCAGTTGAGCAGCGCCTCGATATCCTTGCGCGTGACGTTGATGCCGTCTTCAAAACGCAGCAGATTCTCGAGCAGGATTTTCAGCGAATAGGGCAGGCGCGCGACCCGCTCCGCGCCGAGCGCGTTCAGATTCCAGATTTCGTAGCTGCGGCCGCCACTTTGCAACTGCGTGCGTGCCTTGAAGCTGTCGATCATCGCTGCTCTCCAGGTGCGGGCCCCGGCACCACGCCTGGCGGTCACCGCGCGGACAATTATAAGGTTTCTTCGATCACGCCGCCGCCCAGACAGCGATCGTCGGCGTACAAAACTGCAAACTGCCCGGGGGTCACGGCCTGCTGCGGCTCGACAAAGTGCGCGGCGACGGCCCCGTTGGGGAGCGGTGTGATGCGCGCCGGCTGGTCGGGCTGGCGATAACGGATTTTTACGCTGGCAAGGAACGGCGCCGCTGGCGGCTGCGTGAGCCAATTGACCGCGCCGGTGCGCAGGCCGGTCGCGCGCCACTGCGCCTGCTCGTGGCGCTGCATGACGATCAGCGTGTTGCGCTTCAGGTCCTTGCGCGCCACGTACCAGGGATCCTCGGCGCGGCCGCTGGTCCCGCCGATGTGCAGGCCGCCGCGCTGCCCCAGGGTGTAGAAGGGCAGCCCCCGGTGCGTGCCGAGCACGCGGCCGTCGGCGGTTTCAATCGGGCCCGGTTCAGCCGGTATGAAGCGGGCGAGAAAATCGGCGAACGGCCGCTCGCCGATAAAGCAGATGCCGGTGCTGTCGGGTTTGTCATGCACCGCCAGGCCCGCGCGCAGCGCCTGCGCGCGCACCTCGGTTTTGGTCAGCTGGCCGAGCGGAAACAGCACTCTGGCAAAATCGGCGCGCGCGACCGCGTGCAGAAAATAGGACTGATCCTTACCCGGATCGGCGCCCTTGAACAGCGCCGGCCCGTCATCGAGCTGCTCGACTCTGGCGTAGTGACCGGTCGCGAAGATCTCGGCCCCGAGCCGGCGGGCGTAGGCGAGGCAAACACCGAACTTGATCTCGCGATTGCACAGCACGTCAGGGTTCGGCGTCCTGCCGGCCTGATATTCGCTCAGAAAGTAGGCAAAGACGCGCTCGCGGTACTCGGCCGCGAAGCTGACCCGGTGCAGCACGATGCCGAGGTCGCGGGCGATGGTGCGCGCATCCTGGTAGTCCTGCGCCCGGGTGCAGTACGCGTCCTCATCGTCCCAGTTGTTCATGAACAGGCCCTGGACGTCGAAGCCCGCATCGCGCAGCCGCAACGCGGCGACGGCCGAATCGACCCCGCCGGAAAGACCGGCAATGACACGTACGCCGTTGGCCCGCTGCATAGGCGGCCGAAGCTTACACGCTGGGAGGCGGGTCCGCAGGCACCAGCCAGGCGGCGGGCGCTCGCCTCAGAGGCCGCGCAGATCGACAATCGCCTCGAGTGGCCAGCGCCGGCCGCTCAGATAATCGTCAATCCCGCGCAGCACCAGCGGCGTGCGCAGCTGCGAGGCGCGCTGCTTAAGCTGTCTCGCTGCTCAGCCAGTGAATGGCAATGAATCGGGGCATCCAGGGGCCTGTGCCGGCGCGTGCTGGCCGACCGTGCCGGTAAAGGCAAAGCGGATCGTCGGTGCGCGCGGATCTCGGCCTTTGCCAGAGATAAACGCCAACCAGATGAGTCCGGCGCTAAACTCCCAGGCGGTCTCCTCGGGCGGTCTCGCGCACCACGGCCTGGATCAGGGGTCTCGCCCGCTTCGACGTTGTCCGGCGGGCTGATTGAGCACGCGCTGCCCGCGGATCCGTTCCTCGACAATTAGGAAACGATCGTCGCGCATGGACGATCTGCGGCCACGGTCAGCTCTGGTTGCCAGCTCATCGGTGGCGCCGAGGATAATACGGATTGGCAGGCGCCAGCACGGCCGCGGGTCGCGGCGCGGCCGGAATATCAGAAAAGCGCGGGCGATGCGATCTGTTCCTGATCGCTCGGCGCTGGCCTGCCACAGGCGCGTCGAATTCCAGCAGGTACTGGCGGGCGATCGGCGGGCTGTTGAGGCCGCAGCAATGCCATCCCTCAGCGATCGGCATTGAAGACGGTAGACGATGGCGCGGTCATCAGCGATGCAATACGAGGCGTTCAGTTCGCGATACTGCGCGGCTCAGCAGCCGGATCTCGAGGTAACTGGTCAGCCGGCGCGCCATCGCAATGAAGCGGTTGGCTGCTGTTACCGATGAAGCGCGAGTTGTCGCGGATCAGGACCCGCACTTTGGCGAAACTGTGGCCGAGCACGAAGCGCTTGATGATCTCCAGAAACGGCGACTCTGATCGTACAGCGTCGGGTTCCAGATCCGGAGTGAGGTATAGATATGAGTCGCTGACCGCTGGCCGCCACCATATCGGTAGCCCGCCGCACTTCCTCCAGTGAAGTTGAGCACCTGCATGGTTCCTCGGACGGCCGGAATCGGTAGACGGAACACTGCAACGGATGGGCCCGGGCCATCCTCCAGTGCGAAACTCGTCTACACCCTTGCGCCAGTAGTCGGCTTTTTGTCCTTCAGTTTCGGCCACGCCATCGCCTGACCGTCATCTGAATCTGAGCGGCCCGAAGATGGTAGGCAGGCAGGTGCAGAACCAGCGCCAATTGCGTCACGCTTGGCAGCCGGCGCAGTGTGACCGGGCTCGCATTTTGGGTCGGCTTCAGCCCCGGATGGGGAAATTGCGGGCCAATTCCGCTGCCAGACCGAGGTATTCACGGGGTCGCAGTTGGCCTAGACGATCGCGTGAGGCGGCACTGAGCGGCAGCGTTGACGAGGAACGCGACGCAGTGGCCGCCGCGTCGATTTTCTGGCCGCGGGAGAAGTCTTTCAGCAGCTCGTAGCCGTTGGCAACACCCTCGGCGCGCAGCACCGTCTGGATCGCTTCACCGAGCACTTCCCAGGCGTCATCAAGGTCCTGCGCTGATGCGCTGCGGACCGGGTCTGATCTTGGCCAGGCCCTCGGCTGAAGCGCGCGGCAGGCGATCAACATGTGGCCGAAGGCGACGCCAAGATTGCGCATCACGGTCGAGTCGGTCAGATCCCGTTGCCAGCGTGAGATCGGCAATTTTTCGGCAAAGTGACGCAGCAGCGCGTTGGCGATCCCGAAGTTACCTTCGGCATTTTCAAAATCGATCGGATTGATCTTGTGCGGCATGGTCGAGGAGCCAACTTCGCCGGCGACCGGCTGCTGGCGCAGATAGCCGAGCGCGATGTAACCCCAGACGTCGCGGCACAGATCGATCAGGATGACGTTGGCGGCCGCACAGGCATCGCAGTACTCGCCAATCCAGTCATGCGGCTCGATCTGGGTGGTATAGCCATTCCAGGCCAGCTGCTGCGATTCCGACAAAACGCTGCGCCAGTGCGGGCCAGTCCAGCGCCGGCACCGCTGCCAGGTGGGCGTTGAAATTGCCGACCGCGCCGTTCCATTTGCCAAAAATGTTGACACCGACCAGGCGCTGCTCAGCCCATTGCAGCCGTGCCGCGACATTGGCCCATTCCTTCCCGTAGCGTAGTCGGCGTCGCCGGCTGCCCGTGGGTGCGGGCCAGCATCGGCAGCGCCGCGTGCTCATGCGCGAGCTGGGCCAGAGTGCCGCTCAACTGGCGCAGCGCCGGCAACAGCAGCCGTTGCCGGCAGCCGACCAGCAGGCGGGCATAGGCGAGGTTATTAATGTCCTCAGAGGTGCAGGCAAAATGCACCAGCTCAAGCGTCGCTGCATTCGCGCCGGCACCCGCCAGCACGCCGCGCACGTAGTACTCCACCGCCTTGACGTCGTGGTTGATCTTCTGCTCGAGCTGTTTGACAGCCGCCGCGGCGCCGGTGGCCGGGTTCAGCGACCAGCGCCCGGGCCTGGGGCGGCGACGGCGGCGGGGAGCTTGGCACCGGCCAGCGTCGGGGCCGAGGCCGACAAATGCAGCAGCCACAACGCTTCGATGCGGATGCGCTCGCGGATCAATGCGGCTTCCGAGAAGAATTCGCGCAGCGGCGCCGTCGCGGCGGCATAGCGCCCGTCGAGCGGCGAAATGGCCTGCAGCGCGTCGGAAGGCATGGCTTTAGGGCGCATCCTGAAGTGTTAGAATGCCCATGATAGCGCATGCGGTCCTCGCGGCGCGCCTGGGTGATGCGGAGTGAAGAATCGTCATGAGCTCATCATCTTTTCGCATCGAACGCGACAGCATGGGCGAGCTTAAAGTGCCTGCCGACGCCCTCTGGGGCGCGCAGACGCAGCGCGCGGTGCAGAACTTCGCGATCAGCGGGCAGCGTCTGCCGCGCGGCTTCATCCGTGCCCTGGCGTTGATCAAGCAGGCCGCCGCGCAGGCCAATGCCGCGCTCGGGCTGCTCGAGGCGCCGCTGGCCGCGGCCATCGGCCGCGCGGCGGCCGAGGTGGCCGCCGGCGCGCACGACGCCCAGTTCCCGATCGATGTGTTTCAGACCGGGTCGGGCACCAGCACCAACATGAACGCCAACGAGGTGATCGCGCACCTGGCTGGCCGCACGGGCTTGAGCGTGCACGCCAATGATCACGTCAACATGTGCCAGAGCAGCAACGATGTGATCCCCACCGCCATTCACGTGAGCGCGGTGCTGCAGCTGCGCGAGCAACTGCTGCCGTCGCTGCAGCATCTGGTGGCGGTCCTCAAGAAAAAGGAGACCGAGACGGCCGCCGTGCTCAAGACCGGGCGCACGCACCTGATGGATGCGATGCCAGTCACGCTCGGGCAGGAGCTTTCCGGCTGGCGCGCGCAAATCGAAAACGCCATCGGCCGGCTGCAATCGACTGAACCGCGGCTGCTGTGGCTGGCCCAGGGCGGTACCGCAGTCGGCACCGGCATCAATGCCGATCCGCGATTTGCGGCGGCGTTCTGCGAGCAGCTGCGCGCGCTGACGAACATCGGCTTTACCCCGAACCGCAATTACTTCGAAGCGCTGTCGGCACAGGATACGTCGGTCGAACTGTCAGGGCAGCTCAAGGTGCTGGCGGTAAGCCTGATGAAAATCGCCAATGACCTGCGCTGGATGAACAGCGGTCCGCTGGCCGGGCTCGGCGAGATTGCGCTGCCGGCGCTGCAGCCGGGCAGCAGCATCATGCCGGGCAAGGTCAATCCGGTGATTCCGGAAGCGACCGCGATGGTCGCGGCACAGGTCATCGGCAATGATCTGACGATTACCGTGGCCGGTCAGTCCGGCAATTTCCAGCTCAACGTCATGTTGCCGGTGATCGCCGCCAATCTGCTGCAGAGCATTGAACTGCTGGCCAACGTCAGCCGCGCGCTGGCCGATCAGGCGATTGCCGGCTTTACGGTCAATCTGCCGCGCCTGGCCGAAGCGCTGGATCGCAATCCAATCCTGGTGACCGCCTTAAATCCGGTCATCGGCTACGAGCTCGGCGCCAAAATTGCCAAGCAGGCCTACGCCGAGGGCCGGCCGATCCTCGAGGTCGCCGCGCAGCTGTCCGGACTGTCGCGCGATGAGCTGGTCAAATTGCTCGACCCGGCCGAGCTGACCCGTGGCGGTATCAAGGGCGGCGGTGGCGGCGGCTAGCAGTGCGGCCGGTCCGGCGATCGGCGGTGAGCTGCCGGCCAACTGGCAGGCGTTGTTGCGCGAGCGGCTGGCCGCCGAGCCCGATCACGCCCCGGAGCACTGGCGCCTCGGCGGGGCCCCACCGGCGCTGACGGCGGCGCTGCGGACATCGTTTCCGCGGCAGATCCAGCCGGCGGCGGTGTTGCTGCCGCTGCTCGAGCGCGATGCCGAACCGTACCTGCTGCTGACGGTGCGGGCGAGCCACCTGCGTCACCATGCCGGCCAGATCAGTTTTCCCGGCGGACAGTTTGCCGCCGGGGATGCCGATGCGCGCAGCGCTGCGTTGCGCGAGACGCAGGAGGAGATCGGCATCGCTCCGGCATTCATCGAAGCACTGGGCTTCCTGCCTGACCACGTGGTCCTCACCGGATTTCGCATCACCCCGCTGGTCGGACTGCTGCGGCCGGGCTTCGAGCTGCGCCTCGATCGCAGCGAAGTGGCCGAGGTCTTCGAACTGCCGCTGCGCGCACTGTTTGATGCGGCCAACTACCAGGAGACGCGGCGCACGCTGCGCGGTATCGAGGTGACGCTGCGCGACTTAAATTTCGGTGGCCACAACATCTGGGGCGCCACCGCCGGAATTCTCGCGGCGCTGCGCGAGCTGCTGGCAGGAGCCGTGTGAGTCAGGCCGGTGAGAGCCTCGAGGCGTTACTTGCGCTGATGGCGCGATTGCGCGATCCGCAGCGCGGCTGCCCGTGGGATCGGGTGCAGACTTTCGCCAGCATTGCGCCGTTCACCATCGAAGAAGCTTACGAGGTGGCCGACGCCATCGAGCGCGGCGAGCCGCAGCAGCTGCGCGCGGAGCTTGGCGATCTGCTGTTTCAGATCATGTTTCATGCGCGGCTGGCCGAGGAACGCGGCTGGTTTGGGTTTGCCGATGTCGCCGCAGGCATCCACGCCAAACTCACCGAGCGGCACCCGCATGTGTTTGGCGATTCACCGGCCACCGATCAGTCGCAGCTCACCGCGAGCTGGGAGGCAGCCAAAGCCGCCGAGCGCAGCGCGCGGGGCGCAGCCGGAGTGCTGGCTGACCTGCCGGTGAATCTGCCGGCGCTGAGCCGTGCCGAGAAGCTTACGCGGCGGGCAGCCCGCGTCGGCTTTGACTGGCCCGATGCTGAGGCCGTGGTGGCAAAGATTCATGAGGAGATCGGCGAGGTGCAGGCCGCGGCCGAGCAGGGCGATCCCGCCGAACTGCAGGCTGAAATCGGCGATCTGCTGTTTGCGGTGGTCAACTGGGCGCGTCATCACCGGATCGATGCCGAGGCGGCGCTGCGCCAGGCCGGCCATAAATTCGAGCGGCGCTTCGCCCACATGGAGGCGCTGGCCGGCGAGCGCGGCTGGCCGCTGGAGCGGCTGAGTGCCGCGCAGTGGGAGGCGCTGTGGAGCGAAGCGAAGCGGGCGGTGGTGAGTGGTGGCTGAGGCGCAGGTGCGGCGCCAGGCCGCGATAGTGCGGTGCCCGTGCGCATCCTGGTAGTCGAGGATGAGCCGGCGCTGCGCGATGCGCTGAGGCAGGAGCTGACCGCCTCCGGTCACGCTGTCGATGTCGCCGCCGACGGCAAGGAAGGCCTGTTTGCCGCGCTCGAGTATCCGATCGATGTGGCCGTCATTGACCTGGGTCTGCCGGCCTTAAGCGGCCTGGAGTTGATTCACAAGTTGCGCGCCGCCGGACGGACCTTTGGCGTGCTGATCCTGACCGCGCGTGATCGCTGGCAGGACAAAGTCGAGGGCTTGAGCGCCGGCGCGGATGATTACCTCGCCAAGCCCTTCCATCTGCCGGAGCTGCAGGCGCGGCTCGCGGTACTGCTGCGCCGCTCGGCTGGCTGGGCCAGCGCCGTGCTCGAGTGCGGTCCGGTCAGTCTCGATACGCGCGCACAGTCGGTCAGCGTCGCGGGCGCCGCAGTGGCGCTGACCAGTTTCGAGTACCGGCTGCTCGAGCACTTGATGCTGCACGCCGGCGAGGTTGTGTCCAAGACCGACCTGACGGAGCGGCTGTACGCGCAGGATTTTGAGCGCGACAGCAACGTGATCGAAGTGCTGGTAGCCCGATTGCGGCGCAAGCTCGATCCGCTCGAGCAGCTGCTGCCGATAGAAACCTTGCGCGGTCGCGGCTATCGCTTTGCGCTCTCGCGCGGCGGCGGCTGAGTCATGACCCAGTCCTATTCAGTGACCGGGCGGCTGGTGCTGGCGCTGGCGGTGCCGTTGCTGGTCTTTTTTGCGGCGACCGTGATCGTGCTCGACGATGATTACCGCAGGCTGGCCGATGACTCGATGCGCGCGCGGCTCGAAGAGCAGCTCGAAGTGCTGATCAGCGCGGTCAGGCTCGAGGCGGACGGGCGGGTCAACCTAAGCGTCGGGGAACCGGACGTGCGCGGCGTGGTCGCCTCGCCGTCGCGCTTTGCCAGCATCCGCGACGCACAGGGTGTACCGCTGTGGCAGTCGCGATCGCTGGTGCGCGCCGGCTTTGATCTCGGTCCGGTGCCGGAGGAAGGGCCGGGCCGGTTTTCCTATCGCCTGCAGCGCAACGGCGAGCGGCTGGCGGTGTACAGCCGCGGCCGGCTGCTGGAGAACGCCCCCGGCCCTGCGGTGCTGCTCGCCTTCAGCGTGGCCGAAGACACCGCCGCCCAGCGGCGGCAGCGTCAGCGCTTCCGTGAAGCGCTGATCGGCGGCTTCGGCGGTCTGGCGCTGCTGTTGCTGACGGCGCTGGCCTGGGGACTGCGCCGCGGGCTCGAACCGCTGCGCCGGCTTGAACGGGAAATCGCGCAACTCGAAGGCGGCACACGCACGGCGCTCAGCGGCCCGTGGCCGCGCGAACTGGCAGGTGTGGCCGAAAATCTCAACGCCCTGCTCGAGTCGGAGCGCTCGCGCATCGCCCGTTACCGTGACTCGCTCGGCAACCTCGCGCACGGACTGAAGACACCGCTCGCCGTGATGCGCGCGGCGCTCGCGAGCGGCCGTGAGATGGAAGCTTCCGTCAACGAACAGATCGATCGCATGACGCAGATTATCGATCACCAGCTGCAGCGCGCCTCAGGCGGCGGGGCGGCGGCGCTCGGCCAGGCGCCAGTGGCGCTGGCGCCGCTCGCCGCCGAGTTGCGCGCCGCGCTGCTGCGCGTGCACAGTGGCAAGGATCTGCTGATTGAACTGGAGATCGAGCCAGGGAGCGGTTTTGCCGGCGACAGCGGCGATCTGACTGAACTGCTCGGCAACCTGCTGGACAACGCCTGCAAGTGGAGCCGCTCGCGGGTCCGCCTGCGCGCCGGTATCGAGGCGCAGGCGCCGGCGGCGCTGCGCTTGCATCTGAGCGTGGAAGATGACGGGCCCGGGATCGCACCGGCCGACCGGGAGCGGGTACTGAGCCGCGGCGTGCGTGCCGACGAAGGCACTCCCGGGCACGGCCTCGGCCTGGCGATGGTGCGCGACACGGTGGCGCTGTATGGCGGGCAGCTCGAGATCGACCGCTCCGAGCTCGGCGGCGCCCGCCTGGCGCTGCGCTTGCCGGGGCGCGCGATCGGGGCCGCGTGATAGCATTCGACCATGCGCTCAACTGACTCAAGTGCCTGGAATCCGGCCACCTGGCAGACCCGCAAGGCCCAGCAGCAGCCGGTGTACGACGACGCCGACGCCGTGGCGCGCGTGGTCGCGGATCTGGCCCGGCTGCCGCCGATTGTCGTGTCCTGGGAAGTGGAAAATCTTCGCGAGCGCCTCGCCAAGGCCCAGCGGGGCGAGGCGTTCCTGCTGCAGGGCGGTGACTGCGCCGAAAGCTTTGAGGATTGCGAATCGGACCGGATCGCCAAGCAGCTCAAGGTACTGCTGCAGATGAGTATCGTGCTGCTGCAGGCGATGAAGCGCCCGGTCGTGCGGGTGGGCCGCTTTGCCGGTCAGTATGCCAAGCCGCGCTCAGCCGATACCGAAACGCGCGACGGGGTGACGCTGCCGGCGTACCGCGGGGATCTGGTCAACCGGCCGGATTTTACGGTCGCGGCGCGCCGTCCGGACCCGCAGCTGCTGCTGCGCGGTTATGAGCGGGCCGCCCTGACGCTGAATTTCGTGCGCGCGCTGGTCGATGGCGGTTTTGCCGACCTGCACCATCCGGAGTACTGGGAGCTCGGCTTCATGCGCCACGCGCCGCTGCGCGAGGCCTATGAGCGGATCGTGTACTCGATCGGCGATGCGCTGGATTTTTTTGAATCGCTGACCGGCCAGTCGGTCGGCGATGCGACGCGCGTTGAGTTCTTCGCGAGCCACGAGGGGCTGCACCTGTTATACGAGCAGGCGCAGACGCGTTATATCGCGCGCCAGGCGCGCTGGTACAACCTGTCCACGCACATGCCCTGGATCGGCATGCGCACCGCGCAGGTCGATGGCGCCCACGTTGAGTTCTTCCGCGGCATTGCCAACCCGATCGGCATCAAGGTCGGTGCGGCCATGACCGATGAATGGCTGCAGGAACTGGTGGCGATCTTAAATCCGCAGGCCCTGCCGGGGCGGCTGACGCTGATCCACCGGTTTGGCGTGCGGGATATCGAAAAGCACCTGCCGCGGGTCATCGAGGCGGTGGGCCGCACCGGCCAGACAGTGCTGTGGTGCTGCGACCCGATGCACGGCAATACCGAAACGACTGCCGGCGGGCTCAAGACCCGTCGCTTTGAGAATATTCTCAAGGAGCTCGACCTGTCGTTTCGCATTCACCGCGAATTAGGCACGGTGCTCGGCGGCGCCCACATTGAGCTCACCGGTGAGGACGTGACCGAATGCACCGGTGGGGCGCGCGGCCTGACGGATGCTGATTTGCAACGCGCCTACCGCTCGCAGGTTGACCCACGTTTGAATTACGAGCAGGCGCTGGAGCTGGCAATGCTCATTGCCGAGCGCAGCAAGCAGCGTACGTAGGCCCGTGCGGGCCCGATGTCCGCGCCGGAGAAAAATTTTTTTGCTGGTGGCTGGCGAGAGCCGGAAACAATTCACTGTATCGGCGGCCGTAACGGCTTATCGGCGCCGTAGCGGATCGGCGGTAATCATGCGCCTGTTACCGGTGCTGGTTGCGGCGATGGCTCTTAGCCCGACCGTCTCAGCGGCAAACGTGGCGGGGCTGAGCCCGGCCGAGGAGCAGGCGCTGGCCGACTACGGTGAGCTACCGGCCTTCGAGCACGTGGCACTGTCGCCTGACGGGTCACGCTTGGCTTACGTCGGCACCAGCGGCGATGAGCAGCATGTGGTGGTGAAGAGTTTAACCGACGGCCGCAAACTCATCGATTTCACGGACCGGGAGCAAAAGATCAGGAGCGTTTACTGGGCGGACAGCGATTATTTGTTTGCCACCGTGTCTGTGACCACGCCGGGTTGGGCTCCGGGCCACAACCGGGATGAGTTTTTTGGTGTTCTCGCCGCCGACATAGACAAGCGTCAGGTGTGGGATGTGCTGAAGCATTCTGCCGGGGAATCCAGCCGATTCTACCGCTATGACATTGTCGGCGGGCGGCTTCGGGCGCGCCAGATCGACGGGCAGACGTGTTTGTACCTGTCCGGATACTTTGACCCCGGCGTTGCCGGCGGGCAGGACCGCGGCAGGATGACAGTGATCAACCTCGCGACTCGAGCCCGCAAGGTGCTCGAGGCTCGTGACTTTTTTTCTCAGTATGACGCGCTCATGGATGTGCGCGGCAATGTGGTGGCCGCCGGCGAGTACTATGAAAAGGAGCAGCGCTGGGAAATTCGGGTAGGCGGTGGCGGGCGTCTGCAAGAGGCGCTGTCGGGCGTAAGTCAATTCGACGTGCCGCAGCTGCAAGGCATCAGCCCCGACGGGCATGACCTGTGGCTGGTGACATGGAACAACGGCACGGCTGTTCCGGGTAGTATTTCCCTCGACAACGGCAAGCCGACTTCGTCCGCTACGCTGCGCTCGGGCCTGCACCGGGCGGACTGGGACCACGTGCTGCTTGACCGCCGCAACGACCGCGTGCTGGCCGGGGTAATCGACGGAACGATGGCCCCGGGCTACGAATTTGTCGATCCCGAACTCGATCTTCAGTGGCAAAAAGTGCTTAAGGTGCTCGGCGGCCGGCGGCCGACAATCGAGTCCCACAGTGACGACTTTAAATCGGTGGTCGTACAGGTAGCCGGACCCGGCGGGCCGGAACATTGGATGCTTGACACGACTTCAGGGAAAGTGGCGCGGCTCGGTCCGGTCTATCGCCATCTGCCGGCACTGGCCAGTGTGCAGGATATTGAGTATCCGGCTGCCGACGGCCTGACCATCCCAGGCTATCTCACCTTGCCGGTCGGGCGGCCGAGCCACAATTTGCCGCTGGTTGTCTTGCCACATGGCGGACCACAGGTCCGCGATCACGGCGGCTTTGACTGGTGGGCCCAGGCGCTGGCGTATGAAGGCTATGCGGTGCTGCAGCCCAATTACCGTGGCTCGACCGTCTCGCCATCCCATCTGAAGGCCGGCGAGGGCGAGTGGGGCCGTAAGATGCAAACCGATCTGTCCGATGGCGTAAGTTACCTGGCGGCGCTCGGCATCATCGACCCCGGGCGCGTCTGTATTGTTGGAGCCAGCTATGGCGGCTACGCGGCGCTGGCCGGCGTCAGCCTGCAGCACGGCATTTACCGGTGCGCCGTGTCGGTCGCCGGAATCTCAGACCTCGGCGAGATGCTGAAGCACTCCTGGAGCCTGCAACAAGCGCGCTACAGCGAGCGCCTGCTTGGCGTAAAGAACGACGGCGATGCCTCGATTGCCGAGCGCTCGCCGCTCAATCATGCTGAGGCCATCGACGTACCGGTGCTACTCATACACGGGCGCGATGATGAGATCGTGCCCTACGATCAGTCCAGCCGCATGGCAGCAGCGCTTAAGGGTTTGAGCAAACCCTGCGAGATGGTGGATCTGAAGGCGGAGGATCACTGGCTGTCACGTGGCCCGACGCGTCTGCAGATGCTGGAAGCCACCGTCGCTTTCCTCAAAGCCAATAACCCGCCGGACGTGAGCGCAGTACACTAAGTGCTTGGCTGACGGAAATTGACCATGACCGCGGCGGCGTTCGAGCCCAAATCCCTGATCGCTTCGCTCCCGCGCCGGCCGGGTGTCTACCGGATGTACGATGCGGCGGACGAACTCATCTACGTCGGTAAGGCGGCCCGGTTACGGGATCGCGTCGGCAGCTATTTCAGCAGCCGGTCGCAGGCGCCGAAAGTGGCGGCGATGCTCAAGCGCGTGGCGCGGATCGAGGTCACGGTCGTCAACACCGAGACCGAAGCGCTGCTGCTTGAATACAACCTGATCAAAGCCCACCACCCGCGCTACAACATCTTGCTGCGCGACGATAAATCGTTCCCGTTCATCGTCAGTCCCGCCGGTCATAAGTTTCCGCGCCTCGTGTACTGGCGCGGCCTGCGCCGGCCGGCCGGTCGGTATTTCGGGCCGTTTCCCGATGCCGGAGCGGCCAAGGAGACCCTGCAGCACCTGCAGAAGGTGTTCAAGATCCGCAACTGCCGCGATGCGTTTTTCGCCCACCGGAGCCGTCCGTGTCTGCAGCACCAGATCGGCCGCTGCACCGCCCCCTGTGTGGGGCTGATCAGTGCCGAAGATTACGGCCGCGACGTGCAGCGGGCGATCGCGGTGCTCGAAGGGCGCAGCGAGGAGGTCAACCTCGAACTGCAGCGCAGTATGGATGCGGCCGCCGCCGGCCTGCGGTTCGAGGAGGCCGCGCAGATCCGCGACCAGCTGGCCGAATTGCAGACCATCCGCGCCCACCAGATTGCCAGCGCGCCGCGCAGTCGTGACGTCGATGTCATCGCACTGTCGGGCGAACCCGGCCAGTACGCGATCAGTGTCTTCACGGTGCGCGAGGGCCAGGGACTCGGCACCGTCAATCACTTCACCGCGGCGCTGACCGAACCGGGCGAGACGCTGGCCGCATTTGTGCTGCAGCAGTACGGGCGCCAGGCGGCGCCTGCCGAGGTGCTGGTGAATCTGCCGCTGCCGGAACAGGAAGCATTGGCGGCGGCGCTCGCGGCCGTGGCAGGCAAGGCCGTGCGCCTGCAGCGCCCGAGCCGCGGCCTGCCGCGCCGCTGGATTGCGCTGGCCGAGCAGAACGCCGAGCAGGCCGTGCGCATGCGCCTCGGCCAGCAGGAGGCCCACAGCGCGGCCATGCGCGCGGTTGGGGAGGCGCTCGGGCTGCCGGCCGTGCCGGCGCGGATCGTGTGCTTTGATATCAGCCACACGACCGGCGAAGGTACGGTGGCTTCCTGCGTGGTGTTTGGCCCTGCCGGCGCAGACAAGCGCGCCTACCGGCGTTACAACATCGCCGGCGTCGCCGCGGGGGACGATTACGGTGCCATACGCCAGGCGCTGCAGCGTTTCGGCACGCGCGTGGCGGCTGGAGAACTTGCCCGACCGGATCTGGTGCTGATCGACGGCGGCGCCGGGCAACTGCAGGCGGCGCAGGAAGGGCTTACCGAAGCTAAATGCCCGGCTCTGGCACTGGCTGCCGTGTCCAAGGGGCCGGACCGACGGGCCGGTCAGGAGCGCCTGCACCTGCCCGGCGATAAGGTGGCGCGGATACTGCCCCCCGACAGCGAGGCACTGCACCTGATTCAGCGCATCCGCGATGAGGCCCATCGCTTTGCCATCACCGGGCACCGGCGCCGGCGGGCGCAGCGGTTTCGCGAATCGATTCTGGAGACCGTGCCGGGACTGGGACCGGCGCGCCGGCGCGCGTTGCTGACGCATTTTGGCGGCCTGGCCGGCGTACTGCGCGCCGGCGTCGCCGATCTGGAGCAGGTGCCGGGAGTCGGGACGGGGATGGCCCGGACGCTTTATGATCACCTGCACCCGGGGGCGTGATGATCTGGAACCTGCCGAATTTCCTGACGGGGCTGCGCATGCTGGCGATTCCGCTGGTGCTGGTGCTGTTTGCCATCGGCCGGCGCAACCCGCAGGGCATGGGCGATCCGGCAGCGGGCCTGGCGTTTGCGGCGGCGGCGATCACCGATTCGCTGGATGGGTACCTTGCGCGCCGTCTCGGCCAGATCACCGCGCTCGGCGCCTTTCTTGATCCCGTAGCCGATAAGCTGATCGTGGCGGTGGCGCTGGTGCTGATCACGAGCCGCGATGCGAGCTTCATCCTGACGCTCGCGGCGGTGGTGATCATCGGCCGCGAAATCGCCATCTCGGCGTTGCGCGAATGGATGGCGCTGATCGGCCAGCGGGCCAAGGTGGCGGTCTCGAACCTTGGGAAATACAAGACCATTGTGCAGATGACCGGCCTCACCCTGCTGCTGTACCGGCACGACTGGCTCGGCATGCCGATCTACCGGATGGGCGAGTGGCTGACGGTGGTGGCAGCGATCCTGACGCTGATATCGATGGCGATCTACCTGCGCGCCGCCGTGCCTTACCTGGTTCGCGGCCATTGAAGGGGCACGGCGCGCACCGCTAGCGAAATTCGCGCGCGCGACGCTTGAGCGCACCGAGCCAGGCCGAGCGATCGTGCAGCCGGCGGGCCACGACGTGCTGAACATTTTCCCGGTTTTGCAGGGTGCCGCTGACAATCAGCAGGCTGGCGCGCATTGCTGTGGGCCACTGCGCCTCGAAGATTTTCGGCCACACGATCACATTGGCGATGCCGGTTTCATCCTCCAGCGAGATAAACACGACGCCCGAGGCGGTGCCCGGCCGCTGCAGATGAGTGATCAGGCCGCCCACCCGCACCGTCGCGCCGTCGGCCAGCTCGCGCAATTGCTGGCTGGTGCGGATCCGGCAGCGCTCAAGGCGCGGGCGCAGCAACGCCAGCGGGTGCCGCCCGGTGCTCAGGCCGAGGTACTGATAGTCGGCGAGTATTTCCTGGCCTTCGGCGGGCGCCGGCAGACTGACCGGCGGCTCGTGCGCCGACAGGCCGGCGAGCAACCCGGGCAGCTGCTCGGTGCCGAGCGCCTGCCAGGCGGCGTCGTGGCGATGGGCGCTTAAGCTGCCAAGCGCGCCGGCAGCGGCCAGCGTGCGCACCGTGTGCGGGCGAAGCTCGGCGCGGTGCGCCAAGTTCCGCGATGCTCGCGGCCGGCTGCCACCGGCGGTGCTCGACGATGCGCTTGGCTTCGGGCTCGGTGAGCGAGCGGATCTGGCACAGGCCGAGGCGGATGCCGAGCGAGCCGTCGGCCACCGGCTCGAGCGTGCAATGCCACTCACTTTGCAGGACATCCGGCGCCAGCACCGTGACGCCGCTCCGTCGGGCCTCGTGCACCAGCTGTGCAGGCTGATAAAAGCCCATCGGCTGGCTGTTGAGCAGCCCGGCGATGAAGGCGGCCGGCTCATGGCACTTGAGCCAGCAGGAGATATAGGTCAGCAGCGCAAACGAGGCGGCGTGGGATTCCGGGAAACCGTATTCGCCGAAGCCGAGCATCTGCCGGTAGATCTGCTCGGCGAACTCGGCCGTGTAGCCGTTTTTGCTCATGCCGCTGAGCAGTCGCTCGCGGAAGGGCTCGAGGCCGCCCTTGCGCTTCCAGGCCGCCATCGAGCGGCGCAGCTGGTCGGCTTCGCCGGGCGTGAAGTCGGCGGCGACCATCGCGATCTGCATCACCTGTTCCTGGAAAATCGGCACGCCGAGCGTGCGCTCGAGCACGCTGCGCAGCGCCGGGCTCGGGTAGCTGACGGACTCGGGTGCGCGGCGGCGCTTGAGGTACGGATGCACCATGCCGCCCTGGATCGGGCCGGGGCGCACGATCGCGACCTCGATGACCAGGTCGTAAAAGCAGCGCGGCTTAAGGCGCGGCAGCATGCTCATCTGCGCGCGCGACTCGATCTGGAACACGCCGACGGTGTCGGCCGCGGCAGATCATGTCGTAAGTGGCCGGATCCTCGGCCGGGATGTCCTGCAGCCGCGCTGGTGCGCCGCGATAGCGCGCCGATCAGGGCCAGGGTGCGGCGGATGGCGGTGAGCATGCCGAGCGCCAGCACGTCGACTTTGAGCAGCCCGATGGCTTCGAGATCGTCCTTGTCCCACTGCAGCACGGTGCGTTCGGGCATCGCGGCGTTCTCGATGGGCACCAGTTCATGCGAGCGGGCGCGCCGCAGATCACGAAGCCGCCGACATGCTGCGACAGATGGCGCGGAAAGCCGCACAGCTCACGCGATCAGGCGTCTGCGAGCAGTAATTGGCGCGCGGGCGTGCCGGGATGACGCCGGCGCTGATGCCGAGCGCCCGCGACAGGTCGCGCCGCGCGCTGCGTGAGCGGTAGGTGATGACCGTTGCGGCCAGCGCAGCGCGTTCGCGGCCGTACTTGCCATAGATGTACTGGATGACCTCCTCGCGCCGCTCGTGCTCGAAATCCACGTCGATGTCAGGCGGCTCGCTCCGCTCGCGGCTGATGAAGCGTTCAAACAGCAGGCTCATGCGCGCCGGATCCACTTCGGTGATCCCGAGCGCATAGCAGACGGCCGAGTTGGCCGCCGAGCCGCGTCCCTGGCACAGAATGCCGCGCTCGCGCGCGAAGCGGACAATATCGTGCACGGTGAGAAAAAAATGCTCGTAGCGCAGCTCGGCGATCAGGATCAGTTCGCGCTCGATGAGCGCGCTCACCGCGAGCGGTGCTCCCTGCGGCCAGCGCTGCGCGCGCGCCGGCTGCGGTCAGGGCGCGCAGGTGTTCGCTCGCGCTTTGGCCTTCCGGGACCAGTTCCGACGGATACTCATAGCGCAGCTGGTCAAAGCAAAAATCGCACCGTTCGGCGATCGCCACGCTCTGCGCCAGCAGCGCCGGCGGATACAGGCGCTCAAGCGTGCTCAGGGAACGCAGGTGCCGTTCGCCGTTGGCAAACAGCCGCTCGCCGGCCGCATCGAGCGTGCAGCCGTGGCGCGTGGCGGTCAGCACATCCTGCAGCCGGCGGCGGGAGCGGCGGTGCATGTGCACATCACCGGCGGCCACCGCCGGCAGATCGCAGTCGGCGGCCAGGTGCAGCAGCATGGCCGCTCGCGCGGCATCGCTGGCGCCGCGGTGCAGTTCAATGGCGAGCCAGGCGCGATCGGTGAAAACTTCGCGCACCCAGTGCCCCTGGGCTGCGGCGTCGCTGCGCGGCGGCACCCACAAGGCCAGGCAGTGCTCGAGGCCGGAGGCAAAATCGCTGCGCTCGATCTGATACTCACCTTTGCCGGCGCGGCGGCGCGCCAGGGTGATCAGGCGGCAAAGCTGGGTGTAGGCACGGTGATCGGGCGCGAGCAGCACCAGCTTCAGATCATCCGCGCTGGTGCGAAACTCCGCGCCGACGATCAGTTTGAAGCGCTCGCCGGCGTTGAGGGCGCGCACCGCCTCGTAGGCGCGCACGGTGCCGGCGAGCGAGCACTCATCGGTCAGCGCCAGCGCCCGGTAGCCAAGTTCATGCGCCCGGCCGATCAGCTCGGCGGGTGCGAAGCCCCGCGCAGGAAGCTGAAGTTACTGACGCAGTGCAGCTCGGCGTATTCGGCCATGGCACGGCGTCACTTATGCCCACAGGCCCTGCAGGTACCACTGGCTGCTGCGCAGGTCGCAAAATACCCACTGCCGCGCGCCTTCGGGCGTGCCCGCCAGGTAATAGTCACGGGCGACATCGGCCCCATCCCACCAGCCGCTTTCGATGCGCTCAGGCCCTGCCAGCAGTTGCGGCGGCGGCGCGATGCTGCGCGGTGGCGACAGCAGCCAGCAGGGTCGCTCGGGCAGCAAGGCGGTGTCGCCTGCGGCCGCCGCCTCGTCCATGGGTCGGCAGCGCCAGGCGTGTTCAGGCCGGTGATCGGCATAGCGGCTCAGCTGCCGCACGGCATCGGGACCTAAGCGCGCGCCGAGCCGGTCGAGCACCTGCAGCAGCGTTCGGCTTGCTCGGCTTCCTGCGAGAGACAATCGCCCTGCAGCACGACCGGTTGCAGCAGCTCGTGCGCCTCAAGGCTCAGCGCCCACACCGGTGCGGCGAGCGTCGTGCGTGCCAGCTGCTCGCGCACCAGTGCCAGCAGCTGGGCAGCGTCCCGGCCGGGCCGGGACAGGCCGATCTGCAGCCGCGTGGCGCGGCGCCGGTGATGCTCAAGGTGCAGCGTGCAGCGCTGCACCGCGCGGTCGAGCGCCCGCAGATAGCCCTGCAGCTCGCCGAGCAGCCGGCGCAGCGGAAACAGCAGCGCGGTGACATCGCTGACCGCGCCGCTGAACTCCAAGCGGCTGGTAAAACGCGGTGGCAGCGTGATCATCGGCAGCGGCTCGGGCAGCTTGCCGCACAGCTGCTGCAGATACCGTGTGGTGGCGGGTCCGAAGCGGCGCGCGATGGCTGCATCCGGCAGCGCGAGCAGCTCACCGATGCGGCGCAGGCCGGCGCCGTGCAGTCCGGCGAGAGTTTTTTCCGGCAGCAGCAGCAGCGACAGCGGCAGTGGCTCAAGCTGCTGCTGCAGGGCGGTCAGGGTATCGGCGCCAGTCGATTGCGCTGCGCGGGCGAGCAGCGCCGCTCCCTGCGGCGTCGGCGCCACGGCCAGCTGTCCGGTGTAGCCGAGCGCGTTCAATGCCTGGTGCAGCTGCCCGCAAAGCGCCGCCTCACCACCGAACAGCCGCAGGCTGGCGCCGATCTCCAGCCACAATTTGGCGGCATCGCCGGGACAGTCGGCGGCCGGTTCCCGGCAGCTGACCTGGCTGCTCCATTGCTGGGCCCAGACGGCCAGCTGCCGCAGCGCGAGCCGCTCGGCACGCGCGGGCCGCGGCACGGCGCGCCCGGGGCCGCTTTGCGACTCAAGCGACAGCCGCGGCAGCAGGATGCACAACCAGCGCATGCACACGGCCACCGCGGGCCTTTTGAATTTCAATCCGCAGGCCATCGCCCACCGCCTGCAGGCGCAGTCGCAGCGCCGCGGGCGAAGGCAGCTCCGTCGCGGCGGCGGGCCGGTACAGCAGCCCGCAGTTGCCGCCGGCCTCGGCGGCCAGCTGCAGGCGGCGCACCCGCCGCTCATCGATCGCGGCTGGCCAGGCGAGTACGGCGCCGAAGGCCGGGCAGCGCAGCAGCTGCTCAGCGGCCCACAGCGCCGCAGCCGGGTCGGCCGTCTGCACCAGCAGCAACCGCTCGAGCTGCACACCGTGGCGCAGCAGCGCTGGCGGGTAGGGCAGGTACGGCGGGGCGATTAAGGCGAGGTACCGTCCGGCGCGCGTCAGGCACGCCAGTGCCGGCAGCAGCACGGATAATTCACCGATGCCGCTGACGGCAGGCATCAGCTCGGTGATCGCGCCGACCGGCCAGCCGCCGCCGGGCAGCACGGCATCGAGCGCGGCAAATCCAGAGGGCTGGGCCGGCGGCAGCGGGCGCTCATCGGCGCGGCCGTTGCGGCACAGCTGCGCCAGCTGCTCGAGCAGCGCCGCGCGGGCCGGGCTCGCTGCGCTCATTTGCGCTGCCGGGGCAGGCCGCTGCGCAGCAGTCCGACCACGAGTCCTTCGATCTGGCAGCTCTGATGGCGCAGATCGATCAGCAGCGGCGCGAAGGCGGCATTGGCCGGCTCGAGCCGCAGCTGATGGGCCGTGCGGTGATAGTACTTGACGGTGGCTTCCTCACCGATGCGCGCCACGACGATCTGCCCGTTCAGTGCCTGGGGCGTGCGGTGCACGGCGAGAATGTCCCGATCCACAATGTCGGCATCGCGCATGCTGTGGCCGTGGACGCGCAGTAAAAAATCGGCCCGCGGCCGAAACAGCAGCGGATCGAGTGCAATTTCATCCTCGATGTTATCGAGGGCAAGCGTCGGCCGACCGGCCGCGACCCGGCCGTACAGCGCCAGGCGTGTGCTGCCGCTGACAGCGGCGCCGAGCAGGCGGATGCCGCGGGCCACACCGGGCTCGAGGCTGATCAGGCCTTTGGTCGCGAGCGCGCGCAGATGCTGGTCGATCCCCTGGCGGTTGCGCAGGCCCAGGGCTGCGGCCAGATCCGCACGGGTTGGTGGTCGGCCGCGCCGCTGCAGGAACTGTCCGATCAGTTCCAGCACCTGCTGCTGACGGGGACTCGGATCATTGGGGGCGGGGTTCCCGGTGCTCATGCCGCCACTTCCTGCGCGCTGACCCTGCCTGGCATCGATAGGATGTCTGGCTCGGCGCCGCGACTGAAAGCGATGGCTCGTTCCCGCAGACGGACGGGGGCAACCTCCCCGCGGACAGGATGTTTCGGGCCGCATTCACGTCCCGATCATGAGTGACACCGCACTCACGTGCACATCCAAGTCCTTACAACGAGCATGTCCAGACCTGAAGGACCCGAGAGGGCCCTGCAGCTGCTGCATGTTCGCGTGGTGTTTCTTTCGTTGACGATAAAACACATCTGCCGGCCTGCTGGCCCTTGTACTGCAAGCAGTGTCTTGAGCATGCCCCAACCGGCATCCAGCACGGATTTGGCCATCCGGGTCTTTGCCAGTTTGAGACTGCTCACATCGCCCACGACTATCGTCTGATATTCATTCACGATCTGCTTGAGAACTTGTGTAAGGCATCTTGTCTCGCCTGCGCGGCGGTTCGGTGCAGGCGCTTGGCCTGGTGTTTGTGCCCGCGGCGCTTGCGCTTGGGCGATCTTTTGCTCGATGGAGCGATAGAAATGACCGGCCTCGAGCTTATCCCCATCGCTGGTCGCCGACAGTGTCCTTGAGGCCCAAATCAAGCCCACCTCGTCTTTCGGGGCGGGAACCTGACGCGACGGCGTATTCTACGGGCACGCAGAGCCACCAGTCTCCGACCGCATCCTGGGCAAAGCAGCCACATTTCCAGCGGGCATTCTCGAGAAGCCTTCTGCTCAAACACCCGAAAGGCCTTGCCCGAGAAGCGCATGCATTTGCCCTTGCGCTTCAGTTGCGCGGCTTTGAAGGGTATCCAGCCCAGGGAGCGCTTGGAGCCGCTGGCTGGCCCGCCAGCGGAGCTTGCGCTTTTTAAATTGATTTCGCCGGGTGGCAAACTCAGCGTTGATCCGCTGAATGGTTTCCGAGCCGATGCGATCAAAGTGCTCCGTCGCCCCGGCGGTCAGCTTGTCCAGATCAAAGTCCGTGAGCCACTCGGAAGCGACCTGCAAAGGGCCGAGCCGCCTTGAAGCTGGTCTCGTTCGCGTAATTCCAGACCTGATTGACCTCGATCGCAGCCGCGTTGAGCCAGCGATAGCTCTCGGCTTTGACCTTCAGGCGCAACGTGCGGATACAGGTCTTAAACTCACTCGTCATGACTCACTCGCAAAGGCTATCCGGTCGTCCGTGACGCTCGATGGTGATACCATACATCTGTCTGGTATTCATTTAAATAGCCAACACGGCACAATGCCGGATAGAGCGAGCCCCCAGATATCAAAGATGAATTTGAAAACAACCAGTTATCGCTTTTTTTTAACCTCGTTAATTACCTTACCGTGCGCGGCCAGCGTCTACCCGCTCAACAGCCCGACGGTTGCCGTGGTCGGCGAGGACCAGCACCAGACCACGGTCTATGAAGACACGCTGTACGACCTGGCGCGCCAGTACAGCCTGGGCTCCGAAGAACTCATTCGCGTCAACCCGGACGTCGACCCCTGGCTCCCCGGTGCCGGCCACGTACTGACCATCCCCGGCCGCCACATCCTGCCGAGTGGCCCGCGCGAAGGCATCGTGGTGAACCTGCCCGAGCATCGGCTGTATTACTACCCGAAGCCCAAGCACCGCGAGCTGCCGCAGGTGATCACCTTCCCGGTCAGCATTGGCAAGATGGACTGGCACACGCCGCTCGGCGAGACCCAGGTGATCAGCAAGGTGCGCAATCCGACCTGGTATCCGCCCGAAGGGGTACGCGCTGAGCACGAGGCGGCGGGCGATCCGCTGCCGCCAACCGTGCCGCCAGGACCGGACAATCCGCTCGGCAACTTCGCGCTGCGGCTCGCGGCCGGCAAGGGCACGTACCTGATTCACGGCACCAATAACCCGATCGCGGTGGGACTTGCAGTCACCCACGGTTGCATCCGCATGTACCCCGAGGACATCGAGACGCTGTTTGGCGAAGTGCCGGTCGGCACGAAAGTGCGCATCGTCAATGAGCCGGTGAAAGTGGCGTGGGTTGACGGCGAACTGCTGCTCGAAGCGCATCCGCCGATCGACGATCAGGGCCAGAGCCAGGACGTGGATGTGGATCGGTTCGCGGACCTTTTGCGCCAGGCGGTCGGCGACAGCGTGGTGGCGATTCACTGGGATTACGCGCGCGAGGTGCTGCAGCGCGCCGACGGCCTGCTCGCCACCGTAGGCCTCCAGGCCGATCTGGATACCCCGCCGCCGCCGGCGACGGCGGCGCGGTAGGCACGCTCGCTCGTTGCGGCGCGGCGGTCCGCGTTGCAGCACCGGCGCGCGCACCAACCCCCTCCGGCGCCACTTTTTAGCCACTTTGGGGCATTAATTGCACTCCCCGTTGCCTAAGGGTTGAAACCCAAACCAAATCAGCTATAGTTCGCTGCCCCGCGGGGTGCCGGGCTGGCATTTAAGCCATTGAATGAAAAGAGTTTATTCACGAGATTACAATGTCTGAGCGGGATAACGAAAACTTCGATATTGACGAAGAGTTCGTCGCCGAAGCCGAAGACAGCACCGACTATGACGGGCTGCTGGCCCGCGTCGACAAACGCGTGCGCAACCAGGGCAAGAAAGGCAAGGCTGCCTGGAGCCGGCTCGAAGAAGTGCTCGCGGATCGCAAGCTCGAGAAGGATCTGCGCGATATATTCGAGGGCGACGAGGCCTGATCGACGGCCGGATGTCGCGCCGGGCGACCGCCCGGCGGCCCGCCCATTCCACCACCGCCGGCACGGCTGCAGAAGGCACGCGGCATGACGCCATCCGGCGAGTCCTCCTGGATCGTACTTAAATTCGGCGGCACCAGCGTCTCGACCCTGGAGAACTGGCGCAATGTCGCGGCGGTGGTGCGCGCGCGGCTGGCCGAAGGCTACCGCGTGCTGGTGGTGCATTCGGCCTTGAGCGGCGAGACCGACCGGCTCGAGAAACTGCTGAGCGCCGCGTTCAGCGGCACCCATGAAGCCGTGCTGGCACTGATCGAGGAGCGGCACTTGACGCTCGCCGCGCAGCTTGGCATCGACTCCAGCGCGAAGCTTGAAAATTATTTCGCCGAGTTGCGCCAGATTGCCGCGGGCCTGGCGCAGAGCGGCGAGGCGAGCGACCGGACGCGGGCGCGGGTGCTGGCCTTTGGTGAGCTGCTGGCGACCGAACTCGGTGCGCGGTATCTCGCGGCCCAGGGCATAACGACCACGTGGTGGGACGTGCGCGACGGACTGCACGCCGAGCAACGCCACGGACTCGCCAGCCGCGCCACTTATCTGTCGGCTACCTGCGATTTCGCTCCCGACCCGGTGTTGCGCGCCAAGCTGGAAAAACTCCCGGGCGTGGTGCTGACGCAGGGCTTTATGGCCAGCAACGAGGCCGGCGACACGGTGCTGCTCGGCCGCGGCGGCTCGGATACTTCGGCGGCCTACCTTGCCGCCAAACTCAAAGCGCAGCGCCTGGAGATCTGGACCGACGTGCCCGGCATGTTCAGCGCCAATCCGCGCGCCACGCCTTCGGCGCGGCTCCTGCGCGCGCTGCATTACGACGAAGCTCAGGAAATTGCCAGCAGCGGTGCCAAGGTGCTGCACCCGCGCTGCATACTGCCCGCCAAGCAGGGGCAGATTCCGCTGTGGGTCTATGCGACCCAGGTGCCGGGCTTCGAGGGCTCGCACATCAGCGCCGCGGGCGGCGACGGCCGCGCCCAGGTCAAGGCGGTGTGCATCAAAAAGGGCATCACGCTGGTGACGCTTGACAGTCCCGGGATGTGGCACGAGGTCGGATTCCTGGCCGATGCCTTTCAGATTTTCAAACAGCACGGTCTGTCAGTCGATCAGGTAGCAACCTCGGAAACCAACGTGACGGTGTCGCTCGATCCGGCCGCCAACACACTCGATCCGGCCGTGCTCAAGCGCCTGACGGCCGATCTGTCCGGGCTTTGCCGCGCGCAGGTCATCGGCCCGTGCGCCTCGGTCAGCCTCGTCGGCCGCAATATCCGCGCCATCTTGCACCAGCTCGGCGGCGCCTTTGAGGTGTTCGCCGATCAGCGGATTTACATGGTCTCGCAGGCCGCCAACGACCTGAACCTGACCTTTGTCGTCGACGAGAATCAGGGCGACCGCCTCGCCCAGGAACTGCACGGCTTGCTGATCAGGCCGGTACCGGGCGACACGGTCCTCGGGCCCACCTGGGAGCAGCTGTTTGCGACGGCACCGGCCGAGAGCGGCGCGCTTAAGCCCTGGTGGCGCACGCGCCGCGTCGAGCTGCTGGCGCTCATGGGGCAGCGCGACTGCGCCTACGTGTACAACCTCGAGGCGGTCCGCGCGGCAGTGCAGTCGCTCAAGCGGCTGAAGTCCGTGAGCCGGCTGCTGTATGCGGTGAAGGCCAACCCGCATCCGCAGCTGCTTAAGCAGCTGGCCGCCGACGGCGTCGCCTTTGATTGCGTTTCGCAGGGCGAGATCGAGCGCGTCCTGCAATGCCTGCCGGCCATCGATCGCGCGCAAGTGCTGTTCACGCCGAACTTCGCGCCGCGCGCCGAGTATGAATGGGCGTTCGCGCAAGGCGTCACGGTAACCGTCGACAACCTGTACGCGTTGCGCCACTGGCCGCAGATATTCCGCGGCCGCAGCATTTTCGTGCGGCTCGACACCGGTACCGGCCGCGGCCATCACCAGCACGTGCGCACCGCCGGCACGCACGCCAAGTTCGGCGTGCCGCTCGATGAGCTCGCGGCACTGCAATCCCTGAGCGCCGAATGCCAGGTGTCCGTGGTCGGCTTGCACGCGCATCCCGGCAGTGGCGTGTTTGATGTCGGCAGCTGGGCCGATACCGCCGAGGTACTGCTCGGCGCCGCAGAACTTTTCCCGCAGCTTCGGGCGCTCGACCTCGGCGGCGGCCTCGGCGTGCCGGACAGTCATGAGCAGCCAGGCCTTGATCTGCAAAAACTCGACGCGGTTTTAGGCGTGGTGACGGCGCGGCGGCCGGGGCTTGAGGTGTGGCTCGAGCCAGGCCGGTTCCTGGTGGCAACCGCCGGCGTGCTGCTGGCGCGCGTAACCCAGATCAAGGCCAAAGGTGAGATGCATTACGTCGGCGTGGCCACCGGCATGAACTCGCTGATCCGGCCGGTGCTTTACGGGGCCTGGCACGAGATCGTCAATCTCACGCGGTTAGACCTCCCGGCCACGGAAGTCGTCGACGTGGTAGGTCCCATCTGCGAATCCGGCGATTTTCTGGGCCACGACCGGCTGCTTGCGCCGAGCCAGGAAGGTGACGTGCTGCTCATCGCCAATGCCGGGGCCTACGGCCACGCGATGAGCTCCCATTACAACCTGCGCGCGCCCGCGCCGGAGCTGCTGATCGGCAGCTGAGCTCCCCGCCGGCGCTCGCCGCGGCCACAAAACGCGCCGACGATTTGTCCAAACGGGCCGGCGGAATCCTTCAAAGGTTGGCCGAGCGACCTGCGAACGGGTCGACATTTCGTTCGCGGATAAAAAAAATTCGCGCCAAAACTGCGACCGAGATCACGCCTGCTACGAGGCGTGTGTCTACATTGCGCCGCTCGTGCGGTGCACCACAGATGGGCAGGACCGCGGAAATCTGGAATTCCGCTCCGTTCGGTGGTTGCCGTTCCTGAGTTAAATCTGCAACAAAAATTTGGAGTTTCTATGCGCAAGTTCATTTCGGCTTCCCTGCTGGCGGCCCTCGCGGCTGCCGGCGTGGCTTCGGCCGGGACGGCCACCGCGACCTTTCCAGTCAGCGCCACCGTCACCACAAACTGCCTGGTGTCCACGACCGGCGGCGGACTGGCCTTCGGCAATTACGCTCCAGGCGGCGGGGCTTTGACCGGCACTACGGTCATCACGCTCAAGTGCACGGCTGGCGCAGTCACTGTGGCGCTCAACGGTGGCACAACCACCGGCGGCACGATCACCCAGCGCCTGATGGCCAACGGCACCAACACGCTGCAATACAACCTCTATCAGCAGGCGGCGGGCACCACGTTGTGGGGTAACGGCACGACAGGTTCGACCGAGGCGGCAACCGGCGCCGGCGTTACCACACCGGTCAGTCTGACGGTGTACGGCATGTTGCCCGACAACGCGACCAACCAGGCCGCGCCCGCCGGGTCCTACACCGATCTGATCACTGTCACGGCGACGTTTTGATGATGCGTTGCGAACGACAACTCGTGCGACAGCGGCCAACGGGCTTGCACCTCGCGCGGCAGGTCGGATGTGCGTTGATCAGCCTGGCGGCGGCCCAGTGGGCCGCCGCCGGCTCCTTTGGCGTAGCGCCGATCCGGGTCGAGCTGCGCGACGCGCATCGGATCGAATCCGTTACGGTGCGAAACCAAAGCGATGCGCCGTTGCTGCTGCAGACCCGTGCCGTGGCCTGGTCGCAGGATGGTGGCGAGGAGCGCACGGTCGACACGCATGAGCTGCTGGTCACGCCGCTGATCGTGCAGATTGCGCCGCATGGCGAACAGGTGCTGCGCGTGGCGCTGCGCCGCGATGCCGATCCGTCGCGCGAACTCGATTACCGGGTGCTGTTTACCGAGGTGGCGCCGGCCGACGACGCCGAATCGCAGCAGGGGCAGGGACTGAGGGTCGCGCTGCAGGTCAGTGTGCCGGTGTTCGTCAAGCCCGCAGTGCCGGTTGCGGCACAGTTGCACTGGCAGGCGCGAACTCTTGCGGACGGCTCAGTGCAGGTGGCGGCGGCCAATCTCGGCAATGCGCATGCGCAGATCACGGGTTTTGACCTGCTGTCGGGTGCCGACGCGCCGCTCGCCCATGCGAGCGCAATCCGCTACGTGCTGCCGGGCAGCGAGATGACCTGGAACCTCAAGCCCGCAGCCAGCGTCGCAGCGGACGCGCCGCTTGCGGTGCAGGGTCAAAGCGATGCCGGGGCTTTTAAGTCAGAGGTCGACCGCGCCGGCTTCTGAAGCGCAAAAAGTCCGTGATGCGCGGTCTGATAAAAAAAACCGTCCGAACAACATTATGTCTTGGCATTGCCCTTGGCCTGGCCTCCACCGCCCGGCCGGCGGAGCGCTCGGATTGGGGCGAGATGATTTATGAAGTTGTTCTTAACAACGCCGATTCCGGGTCGCTGCTGGTGCTGCTGCAGGATGAGCGCGGCGCCTTGTGGATCGATGCCGATGACCTTGCGAGGCTGCGGTTGAAGCCGGTGGCAGGCGAGCAGACTATCCACGACGGGCGCCACTACTGGCCGCTCACCGCCATCCCGCACCTAAAGCTGCAAATCGACAGCAGCCGCGGCCGCGTGTATCTGCAGGCGCCGCCCGGGGATTTCACGCCCACGCTGCTGGCGGCGGCAAGCCGCAGCGAACTGGCGATCACGCCGGCGGCGTTCGGCGCATTCCTGAATTACCAATTATCCGAGCAGCGCATTGACGATCATTCGACCACCGGCGCCTTTGCCGAGCTCGGTCTCTATGCCGCGCCCGGCGTGTTCACGCAAACTGCAGCCGCCCGTTCGGGCGAGTTCGCCGGCAGCGCCGTGCTGCGCCTGGACAGCACCCTGACGCACGACATGCCCGAGCGCATCGAACGGCTGATTGTCGGCGACGACATCAGCGATCCGGGCAGCTTCGGCAGCGCCCTGCATTTTGCCGGCATCGGCTGGGGGCGTGACTTCGCGCTGCGACCGGACGTGCTGACGATGCCGATGCTGGCGGCCAGTGGCGCGGCGGTGGCGCCATCGACCGTTGACGTGCTGGTCAACAACCAGCCGGTGTCCTCGCAAAACCTATCTCCCGGTCCGTTCGTTATTGACCGCCTGCCGGCGATCAGTGGACCGGGCGAGATCACGCTGGTCGTGCGCGACGCCCTGGGCCGCGAGCAGACCGTGACGCAATCGTTTTACTCAAGTCCTAACCTTTTGGCGCCGGGTTTGAGCCAGTACGCGGTGAACCTGGGCGCGGTGCGCGAGAACTACGCGCTCGAATCTAATGATTACGGTCCATTGCTCGGCGCCGCCACCTACCGGCGCGGACTGAGTTCATCGCTGACGGCCGAATTTCACGGCGAGTATTTGCATGGCGGCCCGTACGCCGCCGGATTCAATGTCGCGGCGGGCGTGGGTCAGTTCGGCGTGCTTAATCTCACGACAGCCGCCGGCGGCGCTCCCGGCAGCAGCGGCACACTGCTCGGGGCCTCGCTCGAGCACCAGGGCCGTATCTTCAGCCTGACCGCGGGCACCTCGGTGGCCAGTTCCGGCTACCGGCAACTTGAGGATGCCGGCAGCCAGATTGCCCAGTTCAAACAGCGCACACTGGCGCAGGCGGGCCTGAACCTGGGGCAGGGCGGCTCGGTGTACGCGGCCATCGTGGCGCAGAGCTATTTCTTCCAGCCATCCGTGCGCACCGCAACGCTTGGCTACAACCTGACGGTTCACGCGCGCGACTCGCTCAGCCTGACGGTCAACCGCACCACGATCGGATCCGCTGCCGGCAGCGGGCCGGTGCAAGGCGGCGTCAGTGTATTCCTGAACTTTACGATTCCGCTGGATGAGCGCCGCTCGCTGTCTTTTGACGGCACCGGCGGTAGCGGTAGTGCAGCGCCCGCGCAGGAGCTGTACGCCACCGCGCTTCAGAACGCTCCGGTCGGCGCGGGCTTCGGCTACCGCGCCGGCGTATCGAGCCGGGGCAATTACCTTACCGATGGCCGCTGGCAGTCAGCGGCCGGCGACCTCGATGTGCAGGCGGCCAAAAATCTCGGGCTGAGCGGCCAGAGCGCCAGCTGGAGCGGAGCGGCAACGTTCCTCGATGGCGAGCTGCGCGCGGCGCGCGCGGTGAACGACAGTTTTGCCGCCGTGGATGTCGCGGGCCTGCCTGACATTCCGGTGTATGTCGACAATCAGCTGGTGACGCAGACCGATGCGCAGGGTTACGCGCTGCTGCATCAGCTGCGGCCTTACGAACCCAATCGGATCAGCATTGACCCGCTGCAGCTGCCGCTCGACACGCAAATCGACAGCCCGAATCTGGTGCTGGCGCCTGGCTATCGCAGCGGCGTGATCGCGCATTTTGCGGTCAAGCGGATTCAGGCGGCCACCTTCCGCCTGGTGCTGCCGAGCGGCGCGCCGGTACCGGCCGGCGCCCAGATCAAATTCAACGGCAAGATTTTCTCAAGCGGTCTCGACGGGATCACCTACGTGACTGGCTACGATCACGGTATGGGCGGGCAGGCCATATGGAGCCAGGGGCAGTGCGAATTCAGAGTCGAGCCGCCCACCGGTAATGATGTGCTGCCCGACCTCGGTACTTTGCGCTGCCAACTGGTCCGTGCGGCACAGGTGTCGCCGCCGTGAGCGCGGCTGCGTCACGGAGAAGCGCTACGGTCGCGCCCGGTCACGGGGCGCGCGCTTTGGCCATTGCAGTCCTCGCGCTGACGCCGGTCGTCTCGCTCGGTGCCGCCTCCGTCGTCAGCTGTACGATCAGCGTCGCGGGCGGCGTAGCGTTTGGCGTTTACAACCCGTTCAGTGCGACTCCGACCTATGCCAATGGCACCGTGTCGGCATCCTGCACGCTGGTAAGCGGGCCGGCGACCACCGTCAATCTGGTGTCCAGCTACACCACCGGGGCAAGCGGTTCCTACAATCCCCGCATGCTGGTTTCCGGCGCCCACGTGCTCGATTACAACCTTTACTACGATGCCGGTTACACCGAGATTCGGGGCAACGGCACCGGTGGGTCGCAGACCGGCGGTGCAACCTTTACGCTGACACCGGCCGCGCCAACACAATCGACTTCGGACACCATGTATGGGCGAATGCCGGCCGGCCAGAACGCAGCGGTTGGGACCTATTCGGACAGCATCATGGTGACAATTGCCTATTGAGCGACGGCACCGCCAGGGAGGCCTCCTCGACCGTGCCGTGAACATGATGGCCCGAATCACTAATAGTGTGCCGTCAGGCGACGCACCGACATTAGGTCGTGTGCGGGGGTATATTGAGGACTGTTGGACTGTCCGTTAGTGTCGACCTATGACGATTTGCTGAGAGGGGGAGCCCATGGGCGGGCGGTACTAATGCATAACTGGCTAGGCGTGACTCTCGCATGCTTGGTTCTGAGCATTCCAGTGGGCATCCAGGCCGCTCAGGTCCCGCCCATTCCCGACAATCCGTTACGGGCGCACACCTTCTTGAGATTCGATCCCACGACACGGTGTCCGGATCTGCGGGTCGCTGATGAGGGAACCATAGCAGTGGTTGTTTTCTGGCTCCCGCGCGTTGGCGCCCCGTCACGGATCTCCATCAAGTCTTCTTCGGGTTCGAGCGCTCTGGATTCCGCGGCGACCGCCTGCGTCTCCATACTTCGATTCGCACCCGCGACTACGCTCGGCACCGGCGATCCGATCGACTCGTGGCAGCAGATTGCCTTCAGGTGGGCCGATCAAGGCAATGCGGATGAAACGCGGGCGATAAGCGCCGGAAACCCGTTATCGGGGGCAGGTCGAGTACCCAAACCCATCGCGGCAGCGCCGGCAAAGACAGCGGCCGATGCGAGACAGGATGGCTCCGGTGGCCAGGCTAACAGCGTGACTGTGCGTGTCTGCGTCGATGAAACGGGAAGACTCGTTCAGGAGCCGACGATCCTCCAATCTTCCGGCAAGGCATCTCTGGATCAGGCCGCGATGAGAATCGCAGCATCGGGCTCGGCTTACTACCGGCCAGACACCTCTTCGAACGGGCCGCCACAGTCCGGCTGCGCGCAGCTGGCGATCAAGTTTGACATGAAGTAGCGCGGGGTTCCGGTGGCGTTATCCCGTGGGACAACTCGCCGGCACTGTTCTTGCGACGCGTGCACAGCTGACCTTTAGATCGGCGATGGCGTCTTTCATCGTAACGTCCTGCCGTGAAGGGCGCCACGATAGGTGCATCTTTACGCATTCGACGATCGCCCCTGAACTTCCGACCCCAATGGCGTCTTTCTGGAGCCATTTTTTGGGCCAGCCATACAGGGCTTTGGAAGCCTTGACGGCTCTCGATGGCCCCCTCTAGACTGACTTCACTCATCGAGACCGGCTGAGGGAAAAGGCCCTTAGACGCCGGGGCAACCGTCGGGACGCCCGAAATGGTGCCAACTCCTGCGATCCGCCCGGCGGGTCGGCAGATGAGCGAGCGATGCGACTTAAGGTTCGGCCGTGCCGGCCGTGCCTGGTCAGCGACCCAAATTGGGGCGCAACCGCTGCGCGAGAGTCCCGGTGAGTGAAGGGACACTACAGTTCGCGGAGCGATCGCTTGGTTCTGATGCACATTTCCTGTTTCGGTGCCGCGGCGGAGAAAGTCTCTGCCGCCACATGGGCATTTGCTCCGGCCCCGCCCCCTTACGTCTTGCCACACTGTGTCCGGGCATCGACGCGTCCATTTGCATAACTGTTGGAGCACTCGCCAGTGAAGGAAATTGAAGACGATTGCACGCGGGCCGTCCGCGCGGGCCTGGACAGTTGCACGGTGACCGGCGCCGTGGTCCCGCCGCTGCACTTAAGTTCCACCTATGCGTTTCGCGGCTTTAATCAGCCGCGGGCGTACGATTACTCGCGATCAGGCAATCCGACCCGCGATCTGCTTGGCAACGCCCTCGCGGATCTGGAGGACGGCGCCGGCGGCATCATTACCAGCACCGGCATGGCGGCGATCACCGTGGTCGGGCATTTGCTGCCGGTGGGCGCGCGGGTCGTGGTTCCGCACGATGGCTATGGCGGCACTTACCGGCTGTTTGCGGCCTGGCAGCGGCGCGGCGAGCTGCAGGTCGAATTCGTCGATTTCGGCAATGGCGCGGCAGTGCAAAAAGCGCTGGACAGAGCCGCAGCGATGGTATGGATTGAAACGCCGAGCAACCCGCTGCTGCGCATAACCGATATTGCCGCTGTCGCTGAACTCGGCCACCGGGCCGGAGCGCTGGTGGTGGCCGACAACACCTTCCTGTCGCCGGCGTGGCAGCAGCCGCTGCGCCTGGGTGCCGATATCGTCGTGCACTCGACCACCAAATACATCAATGGGCACAGCGACATCGTTGGCGGCGCGGTGATTTCCAAGACGGCAGCTCTGCATGAACAGGTCGGCTGGTGGGCCAACTGTCTCGGCCTGACCGGCGGGGCCTTCGACAGTTATCTGACGCTGCGGGGTCTGCGCACTTTGTACGCGCGGCTGGCGGTCCACGGGCGCAATTCGCAGGCGCTGGCCGAATGGCTCGCCGGCCAGCCGGCGGTGAGCCGCGTCTACTACCCGGGGCTGCCATCGCACCCGGGCCACGCGCTGGCCGCGCGGCAGCAGCGCGGCTTTGGCGCCATGATCAGTTTCGAGCTGCGAGGCGGCGCCGAGGCGGTGCGCGTGTTCGTCGAGGGATTAAAGTATTTTTCGCTGGCTGAGTCGCTGGGCGGCGTCGAGAGTCTCATTGCGCATCCGGCGACCATGACGCACGCCGCCATGGATGAGCCGTCGCGCCGGGCGGCCGGCTTGACCGATGGGCTGCTGCGGCTATCGGTCGGAATCGAGGCACTCGAGGATCTGCGATCGGATCTGGCGGCTGGGTTGGCCCGGATTACCTAGCTTGCCTGATAGGCCGCCGGCGGCCGACTGGCCATCCCGCCAGGCGGGAGGTGCTCGCCAGCGGCACGCCGACAGGTTGCTAGAATTCATCGCTGTGTCGATCGCGATTCGAGTCCACCGTGCTTAGAAATCACTGGCGTGCAGTGATGAACGTGTTCGCAGCGGCCGCTTTTTGGCTGCTGGCCGCGCTGCTCGTTACCGATGGCAGCGCCCGTGCGCAGGGCGGACCGCCGTACCTGACCAACGATCCCGGTACGCCCGGCGATGGCAATTGGGAAATCAATCTGGCGCTCATGCCAACCGTCAGCCGCGATGCCGCCACCTATGAACTTCCCCAGCTCGATCTGAACTATGGCCTGGGTGATCGGCTGCAGTTGACGGTCGAGGTCCCCTATGTGTTGCAGCACTCCGCGGGTGAACAAACGCAAAGCGGCTGGGGCAACGCCTATCCCGGCGTCAAATGGCGATTCTGGGATCAGGGCGAGGCGGGTTGGCAGGGTTCGGTTTTCCCGCAGCTCGAAACCGGCGCCTCCAATCTGGCGCAACTTCGGGGCCTCGCCGCGCCCGGCCCCCGATGGCTGTTGCCGCTGGAGTTCGCGCGAGAAATTGGTCCGCTGGATTTTGATTTTGAAGCCGGTCAATATTTTCCGGAGCATGGTGCGCGAGAACACATCTTCGGCCTGGTCGCGGGTCGCTCGCTGACGCCTGAGCTCGAGCTGGATGCCGAGCTGTATGTCGATCAGGCAACCGACGCCCTGCCACATTACAACCTCCTGGATATCGGCGGGCGCTACCGGCTGAACAACAGTTTCATTGCGCTGTTCATGTTCGGCCGCACGCTCGGCAGCGACCGCGCCGGGTCGCCCCAGTATGTCGGTTACTTCGGCCTGCAGCTGTTGTTGAGCCACTACGGCACGGCGTTGATGCCCGCTTCCGGATTGCGCGGGCGTTAAACGAACTGCCGACTGCGCTGCTGCGGAGGCGCAGGCCGCCTCGGCAGCTTTGGCCCGGAGCTTCAGCGCGCGGCGAGCGGCTCGGGCGCGCGCTTGCTCATCGGGACAAAGCGAATGCTCAGTCCGCCGCCCAGTGGATAATCGGTCGCCGCTCCGGCGACGTAGCCGCAATTTTCGTACAGGCGAACGCCGGGCAGGGTTGCCATCATTTCAAATCGCGAGAATCCTGCGCGCACCGCCTCGGCCTCGCACCGATTAAGAACGGCCCGGCCAATGCCCTGGCGCGCATGGGCCGGGTCGACAAAAAATGCCCGGATCTTGGCTGCATCCGTCTTCGGGTCGAGTGGCGACTCATCGCGGCCGGCGCGGGCATCGTTGCCAAATAATGTGCGCCGCCAGCTCCAGCCGCCGCAGCCGACGAGCTGGCCGGCGGCAGTGGCAGCCACAAAGTAGGTGCCATCACGGATAAGCGTCGTATCGACGCCAAAGGCTTCGCGCAGCGCCGCTTCAATCTGGGCGGGCGCATAATCGGCCGCTCCGAGTTCGCGGATGGAGCGGGCAATCAGCACCCGCAGCGCGGGCTCATCCCCTAAAGTTGCAGTACGCAGTCGGTAATTCATCGGTCACGCAGGTCGATTCTGATGTAAAGCGTAGCTTAAGTGCACCGGATTGGTCGACGGTGCGATGCCAGCGGGCATACGCCAGCGCGCTGCCCGCGGGGCTGTGCAGGCCCGGATCGGATCAACTTCATACTTTCGTTCGGATGGAGAGCAGCCTCAATGTTTACTTACATTTGTCTCGGCACCAACGATCTTGCGCGGGCCACGCGCTTTTATGATGCCGTGCTGGGTACGCTCGGGCTGTCGCGCTGCGACGTGTCGGGTGAGTCAGGCTGGGAGGACTGGGCGGGCTGGGGCACTTACGAGCACGCCGGCGCAGTACAACTGGCGCTGTGGGTTTGCCGGCCGTTCAACGGCAGGCCGGCGAGCGCCGGCAATGGCACCATGGTCGGGTTGCACGCCAGCTCGTGGCGGCAGGTGCAAGACTTCCATGCCGCCGCCTTGGCGCATGGCGGCGCCTCTGAAGGCGCGCCCGGCATTCGACCGCAGTACAACCCGGATTTTTACGCGGCCTATATCCGTGATCCGGATGGCAACAAACTGGCCGTCGTCTGTCGCGGCTTTACGGCGGCGCCGGTCGCCTGAGCACCGGGCGCGCCGGCCGGCTGCATCCGAACCTCCGTTGTCTGCGTAGTTAGATAGTCAACGATCGGGCGGCGAATCTGGCCCGAGCCGCGGTACCGATAGCAACAGGAGGGATCGACGTATGCTTAAAGCGTTTAAAATCAGCCTGGTAGGCCTACTGCTCGGCGCCTCGATGGCGACGCAGGTTGAGGCCGTAAGTCCAACACTGTATGACAACCTGGGTGGCAAGCCGGCCATTGTGGCGGTGGTGGATGAGTTCGTGAGCCGGGTTGCCGCCGACAAGCGGATCAATGACTTTTTTTCCGGGGTCGCCCGAGATCCGCAGCGGCTTGCCAGTTTCAAGGGCAAACTTGTCGACCAGATCTGTCAGGCGAGTGGCGGTCCGTGCCAATACACCGGCAAGAGCATGAAGCAGGCGCACGCCGGCATGGGTATAACCAGCGAGGACTTCAACGCATTGGTTGAGGACCTGGTCGGTGCGCTCGATAAGTTTCATGTCGCGAGCCAAGACAAGGCGACCTTGCTCGGTGTGCTGGGACCGATGCAGGCTGACATCGTGGAGAAGAAGTAGCCCAGTCGCGGCCCGCGGCAACGCGCTGGGACTTGGCCCGGCGCGTTCGCCCCGCGGCTGCATTGAGCGATGCCGATTTGACGGGGCAGGTAAAGCTCGCCACGCCGCTGACTGTGAAAAACGTGCATCATATGCTCCCATCCACTGTGCGGGGCGATGATGATTACGCTTTACAACCATCTTGATTCCGGTAACGGTTACAAAATCCGGCTGCTGCTGGCGCAGCTCGAGGAGCCGTACCGCTATGTCGAGGTAGATATCTTGCGCGGCGCGTCGCGTACGCCCGAGTTTCTCGCCAAGAACCTCAACGGACGCATTCCGATCATTGAACTGGAAGATGGCCGGTTCCTGGCCGAGTCGGACGCGATCCTGTGTTATCTGGCGGAAGGCACCGAATTTCTGCCGACCGACCGGTATGCACGCGCGCAAGTGTTGCAGTGGATGTTTTTCGAGCAATACAGCCACGAGCCTTATGTGGCGACGCCACGCTTTATTGTCAGGCATCTGCCGGCCGACAGCCCGCGGCATGCGGAACTGCCGCAGCGACTGGCGCGCGGGCGCGAGGCGCTGGCGGTGATGGAGACTCATCTGACCGGCCGCAGCTATTTTGTCGGCGACCGCTACAGCGTGGCCGATATCGCTTTGTACGCGTACACGCATGTCGCAGAAGACGGCGGCCTGTCCCTGGCGTCGTTTCCACAGGTGCGCACCTGGCTGGCGCGGGTCGCCGCGCAACCACTCCACGTGCGCATTCACGATCAGCCGCCGCAGCGCCTCTGAGCCGACAGCGCTGCGGTTGCTGAAGCGCGCATCCGGGCCTAAAGCCGGGATGCGCAGTTTAGCGTTCGTGAGGTCGCAAGCCCGACGGCGTGCGCCTGACAGGGCGGGAGGTTAAGCCGTATGCGGGCCTGAATCGCTGCACCCCGAACACATGCCTTAACCCCATCGCCGTCGCCTGCGGCCCTTCGACGCCGACGGTCTTCATCTGTTCGATCACCTTTCTTCCAGACGGTCGTGCGCCCGAAGTCCCACGGCAGGGCAGCGTGCGTAAAGGTGAACAGAATTATTCATCCCGTTTACGGCATCGGGAACTCCGGCATTAACACTTGGTCTCACTGTTACCAAAATAAGAGCGGCTCACCGTGACCGACAGCGGTAGATTGCGCAGACGACTCGGTTCCGGGTCCGTGGTTCTGGTTGCCCACGTTCTACTGGCTCTGTTTATCTCCTCAAGCCTCATACAAACGCAGACAGCGCGTTCCCCCACTGAAGAGACGGTTCTGGTGACAATTGCTGTCCCGGCAGTCCACCTGCCATCGGGTACGCCACGCACGACACGGAAGCTTGCCTCGGAACGCGCTGCTCTCACGCCCATCCAAACTGAGCCGCCACCAACCATACGGTCTGTGAATGCTCTGACGGCGCCCGCAGTCGATGCAGGGCCTCAAATCGACTGGGCTGAGGCAAGTCATCGTGCAGCGATCGCCACCGCCCAAACTTCGCCAGTGGTCACACCTGATTGTGACTTATGGAACTCAAGGGAGCGGGAGAACAGGCCTTGCAAGAAACCACGCTCATTTGAATGGCGCCCAAATCCTAGGCTCGTGGAATTTGCAGGGCTCTTACCGTATGTACACGTTGGCGATAGGTGCGTGGTTGGCCTCGGGTTCTTCGGCTGCGGCGTTGGTTCCGCAGCAAAGGCGAATGGTCATTTGTTCGACGGGATGAAAGACGCTGATTTTCCTCAAAGCCCCATACCCTAAGTAAAAGTGCCGCCGTCCCTTGCTAAAACGCGCATCCGGGCTTCCAGCCCGGATGCGCAGTTTGGCTTTCGTTAAGTGTCGGCCTGGCGGCGGGCGCCCGACAGGGCAGGGCGCCCGCCGTCACTTTAGTAACCTCCGCCTCCGGTGGTGCCGGTCGCGGTTCCGTAGTCGATGCGGCCGTACAACCCACCCGCTCCGTTGTCGATACCGGCAGCGAAGAACAGCTGGTTGACGGACTGGCTATCGGATCCATTGCCGAAGGCGATGCCCCAGAGTCCCGGAATCGCCACCGCCGCGCCGCTTGGCTGCATCAGGCTTCCCATGGCGGCGCCGGTGCTCGCATCGAATGCGTTGATCGTTCCGTCCCCAAAGTTGCCAACCAGCAGCGCGCCGCTCATGGGTCCAAAGCCGGTAGCCGGCGCCAGCGCGATGCCCCACGGAGCATTGAGCGCGCCGCCGGATACCAGGTGCGTAATCAGATTGCCCTGCGCGTCGAACACGGCCAGGTAACCAAGGCCAGCGCCTATTGCGGCTTCGTGCGTCGTGGTGTCGATCTGGGCGTAGGCGACATAAATCTGCGTCGCGCCCGTGCTGCTCGGAATATTCTGGATGCCGAACGGCGCATAACCGGCCGGGACCGACGCATCGACGAAGCCACCGGCACTGACGACCGGCGCAAAGGTGCCGTCGAACATGTCGATGTTCGCGTGGCTGAAATCGGCGGCGTACAGAAAATTATGGCCGGTGCTGTCCTGGCCGATCGCCAATCCGGTGAAAACCGCACCAGCGGCGCCGCCGTCGAATGCGATGATGCCGTTGGTCGCGTTGGAGTCTGGTGACCAGCCGGTAATCGTGCCGCTCAAGCCGGCGAAGATAAATTCACTGGGCCACGGCGCGCCACCCGGGGCCGCGACCTGGAAGTCGCCAGTTGAATTAGCCACGATGCCGGTGGGACCGTTGGCGCCGGCGGAGCCTGCTGGCAGCGCGACCACCAGCGTTTGAATGACGCCGTTGCCGTCGTAAAGGGTTGAGGTCGAAGTCCCGTTGTTCGCGACCCACACGGGGGCGCCCGCCCCGAATGCAATGCCCCATGGATTGATAAGGTTGGGATCCGTGGTAGCGGCGGTTTCGGCCGAACTGTTGGACACCAGGTTGGTGATCGCATAGCCGGACATCGATCCGCCACTGCTATTGCCACCGCCCATGCCACCACCACTACTACCGCTGCCGCAGCCGTTGAGGCCCAGCAGCGCCCCGACGAAGCCCGATAGCGCGATGCCGGTCAGCAGCCGGGTCACGGCAGTGAGTTTTGAAGGCAGGCTCGAGAAATTCATAACGGCGTCTCCGATGAGCGCAGAAACATCATCTGCATGAGTGAGTCCCGCTGCCGCCTGAAACGGTTGCCTGGCCTGGTCATTTTTTGCCGCCAGCCTGATAAATCGCCGCAACACCTTCACGGCAAGACGTAATCGCATGAAACCGGCGGGCCGGGAACGAGCACTTACAGGAGCGTGAAAGGAACCTAGCGTCAGCCAGCAGCCTGCAGGGGAGTTTCGAACCGATGCCGCATGCACTATCTGCAATAGATAGCTTCCGGCCGCTGGCCGCGGCGCTGCTGGGTATGAGCCTGGGCGCCTGCTCCGGGAGCGGCGCGGGACTCAATAGCGACGGCCAGCCGCTCGCTGGCGGCGGCTCGGGCCTGGTGCCGTTGTCGGCCGACTTCGGTGCCATTCAGGCCGACGTTTTCACACCGATCTGCTCCGTATGCCATAGCGGCGCAGGTGCACCGCAGGGGCTGATGCTGGACGCGGCGCATAGCTACGACCTGCTGGTCAATGTTCCGAGCACGGAAGTGCCCACCCTATTGCGGGTCGACCCGGGCAATCCGACCGACAGCTACATTGTTCAGAAACTTGAAGGTCATGCCGCGGTAGGCGCCCAGATGCCGCTGGGGGAGGGGCCGCTGCCGGCCAGCACCATCGCCTTCATCGTCCAATGGATAACCGACGGCGCGCAGCCTGGCGCGGCGGCGGCCGCTGTTGCGGAGTTTCGGATCACCGCCGTAGCGCCCGAGGATGGCAGCGTGCTTAAGGCGCCGCCGCGCCAGCTGGTCATCGGCTTCACGCACGAGCTCGATACCACTCAGATCAGCACCGCATCGGCGCGGCTGGAGCGAGGCGCTGAAGCCGACGGGCCGCAATCGCCCGCGGCGGTGCCGGTCGCACTGACGGTATCGTTGGGCAATCCGCGCGCCCTGCTGCTGGTTCCGGATGAAGTTTTAATTCCCGGCCAGTATCGGCTCGTGCTCAGCGCGCAGCCTGGCAGCCGGCTCAGCGACCGCAACGGCGATGTGCTCAACATGCCGCAAGCGGACGCCGACGGCGATCTCACCATCAGCCGATTTACGGTGACTGACACACCATGAAACCCAAGCATCGATCCATCGACCTGAGAATTGCCGCGCTGCTGGCCGTGCTCGCTGCCATAGCCTGGAGTACACCGCAGGCCGCTCACGCCGAACCGTACCTCGCCCTGCAGATGGGCTATAAATGTGTCGCCTGCCATGTCAATCCGACCGGCGGCGGGCTGCGCAGCGGCGCGGGTCTGGCGTACGCAGAAAACGTCATGCCGGCGGCAACGCTGCCTGCGGGCGCCGCCGTCTGGCTCGGGGAAGTGATGCCAAACATCGTGCGCATCGGCGGGGATCTGCGCACCGACTGGTCGCGCACCACGATCCCGCAGTCGCCGACGGAGCAGCAATTTGCCCTCGAGCAGCTGCGTCTTTACACCGATATCAGCGTGATCCCGAACTTACTCGGGGTGTATGTGGACGAGCAGGTGGCCCCAGGAGGTGCGCAGACCATGGAAGCGTACGCGCGCTATGGCGATACCTCCGACTGGTACATCAAAGCCGGTCGCTTTTATCTGCCTTTCGGCTGGCGGCTGCAGGACAACACGGCGTTCGGGCGCGAAGCCACCGGTATCAACATGAATACGCCGGATAACGGCGTCGAGCTGGGTCTTGAGCGGGGCAACTGGTCAGGCGAGCTCGATCTGAGCAACGGCGCCGCCAATACCGGCACTGGGACCGGCTACCAGGTCACCGGCCAGTTGGTGCGGGTGCAATCACTGTGGCGGCTCGGCGCGGCCGGCGCATTCACGCAGTCAGACGCCGGTGACCGGAATATGTTCGGCCTGTTCGCCGGCCTGCGCACCGGGCCAGTGACCTGGCTTGGCGAAGTGGATCTTATCCGGCAGGCGGGTTTCCCGGAAGGCACGCGCACCACGGTGCCGGCGCTAGGGGAGGCGAACTGGCTGATCCACCCCGGCCACAATCTCAAACTGACCTACGAGTATTACGACCCGGAACGCAGCCTGCCCAACAATACGCAGACGCGCTGGAGCGCGCTGTATGAATTCACGCCGATTCCATTTCTGCAGCTGCGGGGCGGATTCCGGCGCTACCAGGGCATCCCGCAGAGTCCGCCGCAGAACCAGACCCTGGCATTTGTGGAATTGCACGCCTTCCTGTAGCGCCCACCTCGGTCCGCGCCATCGCATTTGCGTTGACAGGTATATGCTGTCATTGGTATATACCTCGTATGGAATCCGCGTTCACCGTGCTCGCCGAGCCGAGTCGCCGTGCCATCCTGACTCTCCTGGCCAGTGGCGAGCGCTCCGTCGGCGATCTCGAGTCGGCACTCAATCTTTCGCAGCCCTCGGTATCCAAGCATCTGCGTGTGCTGCGGGACGCGGGTTTTGTTGAGGCGACCATCGACGCGCAACGCCGCGTCTATCGCATCCGGCGCGAACCGTTGCAGGAAGTGGACGCATGGATGGCGCCGTTTCGCCGATATTGGCTGACGCACGTGGATGCGCTCGAGCGCCGCCTCGACCGCCTAGCGACCCCAACGCGCACCAAAAAGCCGCCGAGGAAGCAACGATGACAACGAAGTGGCGCCGCAGGAGCAGGGCATGAGGAGATTGCGCATGAGTGGAGGGATGGCTTCGGGTCTGATTCGTTCCGGCGCGCCGCTCTTGACAGCCTTCTGGTCCGCGCCGACTGTTGGTGCCAAATGAATCCGCTCGTCAGCAAAGTTCACGGCAACGAGAAACGCTGGGGCGCTGAATTTGCCGCGCTCCGCCGGCTCTGTCTCGCCTCCGGACTCCATGAGGAATTGAAATGGGGTCAGGCCTGTTACGATCTGGATGGCGGAAATGTGGTCTTAATCCACGGTTTTAAGGACTATTGCGCCTTGCTCTTTATGAAAGGCGCTTTGCTGAAGGACCCCAGGGGCATCCTCATTCAGCAAACCAAGAATGTGCAGGCTGCAAGGCAAATCCGCTTTGCCTCTCTTGCGGACATCGACAAGCAGAAAGCGGCAGTAACGGCCTATTTACGGCAGGCCATGGCGGTAGAGAAATCCGGCGTCAAAGTGCCGATGAAGAGCGCGGCACAATTCGATTGCCCGGAAGAGTTTCAAAAACGCCTGGACGATGACCCGCAACTGGCCGAAGCCTTTCATGCGCTCAGCCCGGGAAGGCAGAAAGGGTATTTGCTGCATTTCGCTGGAGCCAAGCAATCGGCGACTCGTGCCGCGCGCGTGGACAAACATGTGCCGAGGATATTAAAAGGCCTCGGACTTGATGATTAAGCCCCGCGAGCCGCAATAGGTTGGCTCAAAGTCGCGCCAGGCAGTTCTTGCTGCGGGGTCGGGCGAAGGTCGAGAGCGAATGGCGGCGAGTCTGACAGGCTGTTAGTGGGCGCCGCCGGCTGCCAGCGCTGTCAGCACGGCATCGGCGGCCGCTTGCGTCGACAACGCCTGCTGACCGGCAGCGGCCAGATCCGCCGTCCGCGCGCCGGCGCCGATGGCGGTGGACACCGCAGCTTCAACCGCCCGCGCCTCGCTCTCCAGGCCAAGTGAATGGCGCAGCAGCAGCGCGGCGCTCAGGATGGCCCCGATGGGATTGGCAATGCCGCGGCCAGCGATATCGGGCGCCGAACCATGAATCGGCTCGAATAATCCACGCCGGCCGTCGCCAAGCGAAGCCGACGGCAAAAGGCCCAGCGAACCGCACAGCATCGAAGCCTCATCGGTCAGAATGTCACCGAACATGTTTTCCGTCACCGCGACGTCAAAATCCTTTGGCCGGCGGATCAGATGCATCGCCGCCGCGTCGACCAGCATGTGCTCAAAATTTAGTTCCGCAAATTCGCTGCGTACCACGCGTTCGCTGACGCTGCGCCACAGCCGCGAGGTCTCCAGCACGTTTGCCTTGTCGATCGACAGCAGCCGGCCGCGCCGGGCGCGGGCGAGGCGTGCCGCGACCCGCACGATGCGCTCGATCTCGGCCACCGAATAGACGCACAGATCGCTCGCATCGGTCGCCGTGCGGGTCTTGGCGCCGAAGTAAATGCCGCCGGTCAGTTCGCGCACGAAAATCAGATCAACGCCTGCTACCACCTCGGGTTTGAGCGTTGAGGCATCGAGCAGCGCCGGATGGACCGCAACCGGGCGCAGGTTGGCGTAGACGCCCATTTCACGGCGCAGGCGCAGCAGCCCCTGCTCCGGCCGGATCTTGGCGTCGGGAGCCGACCATTTCGGCCCGCCGATGGCACCAAGCAGCACGGCGTCGCTTGCCAGGCACAGATCGAGCGTGGCCTGGGGGAGCGGATCTCCGCACTGATCGATGGCAACGCCGCCAAACGGCGCGGCGATCAGTTCCAGCTCATGGCGGAATTGGCGCGCGATCGCTTCGAGTACGCGAGTGGCCTGGGCGGTGACTTCCGGTCCAATGCCGTCGCCGGCGATGACCGCAATGCGCGCCTTCACGGCCGCGCTTGCTCAAAGGCGCGGATCTGCGCTTCCTGCGATCGCAGGAATCCGAGTTCATCGATGCCATTCAACAGGCAGTAGCGCGCAAAGCTTTCGATCGGGAAACGCACCGTCACACCCTCAGGCAGCGTGAGCGTGCACGCCTTAAGGTCGATCTGCACCTCGACGCCGGGGTGTGCGATCAGCCAGGCGGCTGTCGTTGCATCGACGACGATCGGCAGCAGGCCGTTTTTCAGCGAATTGTTGCAAAAAATATCGGCGATCTGCTCGCTGATCACCGCCCGGAACCCATAATCGAGCAGCGCCCAGGGCGCGTGCTCGCGCGAGGAGCCGCAGCCGAAATTACGGCCACCGACCAAGACCTGACAGCCGGCGGCTTCGGGGCGATTGAGCACGAAATCGGGTCGCGGCGTGCCGCTGGCATCGAACCGCCAGTCGGCGAATAGGCGCTGCCCGAACCCCTGGCGCGTCGTGGCGCGCAGGAAACGGGCCGGAATGATCTGGTCGGTATCGATGTTGGTTGACGGCAGCACCACGGTGCGCGAGCGGATCTGGAGGATGCGTTCCATCGTGGTCAGCCCGTGAGCAGTTCGCGTGGATCGGTCACCCGGCCCCGCACCGCCGAGGCCGCCGCCGTCTGCGGGCTCGCCAGCAGCGTGCGCGCTCCGGGGCCCTGGCGGCCCTCGAAGTTGCGATTGCTGGTGCTGACCGAGTACTGGCCGGCTGCGACATTGTCGCCATTCATGCCGATGCACATCGAGCAACCCGATTCACGCCACTCGGCGCCGGCTTCGATGAAGATCCGGTCGAGCCCCTCGGCCTCGGCGGCGTGCTTGACACTTTGCGAGCCTGGGACCACGAGCAGGTGGACGCCGCGCGCGACCTTGTGGCCACGCAGCAGCGCCGCGGCACTGCGCAGGTCCGAGAGCCGCCCGTTGGTACAGCTGCCGATGAATACAACGTTGACGGCCTGGTCGCGGATCGGCTCGCCGGCACGCAGGCCCATATAGGCGAGCGCCTTGTCGAAGGCCGGATCGTCGCTGCGCTCGGGGATGTTGCCGCGAATCGGCATCACCATCCCGGGGTTGGTGCCATAGCTGATCATCGGCTCGAGCCGCGCCCCGTCGATGGTGACTTCCCGATCAAAGCGCGCGCCGGCATCGCCCGGCAGCGCGCGCCACTGCGCCACGGCCTGATCCCACGCGCGGCCCTGCGGCGCGCGGGTTCTGCCGCGCAGATACTCATAGGTCGTCTCATCCGGGGCGATCAGGCCGGCGCGGGCCCCAGCCTCGATCGACATGTTGCACACGGTCATCCGCTCTTCCATGCTCAGGGCCGCCACGGCCGGCCCGCGGTACTCGAGCACATGTCCGGTGCCGCCGCCGACGCCGATCTGACCGATGATGCTCAGGATCATGTCCTTGGCGCTGACCCCGGCCGGCAGGCGACCGGTCGACATTGATCGCCAGGTTTTTGGCCTTCCGCTGCAGCAGGCACTGGGTCGCCAGCACCTGCCCGACTTCGGTGGTACCAATGCCGAAGGCGAGGGCGCCGAAGGCGCCGTGGGTGCTGGTGTGGCTGTCGCCGCACACCACGGTCTTGCCCGGCTGCGTCAAGCCGAGCTCCGGCCCGATGATGTGGACGATGCCGCGCTCGGCGTGGCGCAGGTTGAGCAGCTCGATGCCAAATTCGGCGCAGTTCTTTTCCAGTTGTTCGATCTGCGCGGCCGCCGATTCGACCGTGATCGGGGCGCCGCCAAACACCTGCGCGGTGCGTGTCGGCGTGGAATGATCCATGGTCGCAAGCGTCAGGTCGGGACGGCGGACCTTCAGTCCCTGCTCACGCAGCACGGCGAAGGCCTGCGGCGTCGTGACCTCGTGCGCCAGGTGCAGATCAATGTACAGGACCGCCGGGGTGTCGGCGGTTTCTGGAACGACGATATGCCGCTCCCAGATTTTGTCGTACAGCGTCCGCATGCGGGGCTCAGACAGCGGCGGCCACCCGCGGCTTGGCCTTCATATCGACGTGGTCGAGCCAGTTGAATTTATCGGCGGTGCTGCCATCAAACAGGCCGAAGAAGGCCTTTTGCAGGCGTTCGGTGATGGGCCCGCGCTTGCCGGCGCCAACCTGGATGCGATCGACCGAGCGGACCGGCGTGATCTCTACCGCCGTGCCGCTGAAGAACAGCTCATCGGCCAGGTACAGCAGCTCGCGCGGCACCGCCATCTCACGCACCTCTATGCCCTGTTCGCGGGCCAGGCGGATAACGGTATCGCGCGTGATCCCGGTCAGCCCGAATGCGCCAGTCCCGGCGTCAGCAGCACGCCGTCTTTGACCAGGAACAGATTCTCGCCCGAACCTTCACTGACCAGGCCCTCGGGCGTGAGCCCAATGCCTTCGGCAAACCCAAGGCGCCTTGCCTCGAGGCCAATCAGCTGGCTCGACAAATAATTGCCGCCCGCCTTGGCCATCGCGGGCAGGGTATTCGGGGCGACGCGCTGCCAGGATGAGACGCACACATCGACGCCTTCGGCCTCACTCTCGTGGCCCAGATACTTGCCCCATTCCCAGGCCGCGATCGCGACTTCGATCGGCGGCTCGATCTTCGGGGTGCGACGCCAATCTCGCCGTAGCCGCGAAAGGCAATCGGGCGGATATACGCGCCGCGCGCCAGCTCGTTGGCGCTGATGACCTCGCGGCAGGCCGCGTTGATCTGATCGGCTGTGAACGGCAGGTCCATGCGGTAGATGCGCGCCGAATCGAACAGCCGGCGGGTGTGGTCCAGCAGCCGGAAAATGGCCGAGTCCGCGCGGCGTCTGATAGGCGCGAACGCCTTCGAATACCGAGGAGCCATAGTGCAGGGCATGCGTGAGCACGTGCACCGTCGCTTTTTCCCAGGGCACTAATTTGCCGTTGAACCAGATGTAAGGCGTGGCCGGAATGGGCATGGCTTTAAGCTCCTGTGCGCTCAGCGCGCATTCACACCGCGGTCGGTGCCGCGCGCTGCGCTGCTTCACTGCGGCGCAGCGCCAGCTGGCGGGCGGCACTGTTGCGGGACTGTTCGATCCGGTTGATGACTTCCAGCAGCGCCTGCGCGCTGGCCTCTATTATATTGGTGCTGACGCTGGAACCGCGATAGCTGCGACCGTCATGGAGTACATATAGGACCGCTTCGCCCTGGGCGTCCTCGCCCAGGGTGACGGCGTGGACTTCAAACTTCTGCACCGTGACCGACACGCCGGTGGCGTGCGCCAGCGCCTTGTAGGTCGCATCCACCGGCCCGTCGCCGCTGCCCTGGTAATCGACAGTGCGCCCATCGCTGTGCTGCAGGCGCACGGTTGCGGTGCTCGGCTGGCCCGAGCGGTCTATGGTCTGCATCTCCAGCAGCGACCACGGACCGGGCGCGGCCCCTTCGGCGCGCAGCACGAGGGCCTCGATGTCACCGTCGAACAGCTCCTTCTTGCGGTCGGCGAGTGCCTTGAAGGCTTCGAAGACGCGATTGAGCTCGGCTTCGTCCAGTTCAAAGCCAAGCTCGTGCACGCGTTCGCGGAAGGCGTGCCGGCCACTGTGTTTGCCGAGCACCAGGTTGCTGCGTGCCAGTCCCACTTCCTCGGGCCGCATGATCTCGTAAGTCGACTGGTGCTTGAGCATGCCGTGCTGGTGCACGCCGGACTCATGGGCGAAGGCGTTTTCACCGACCACCGCCTTGTTGCGCGGGATCGGCTGGCCGGTGATGTTCGACACCAGCCGGCAGGTCGGATACAGGCGGTTGGTGTGCACGCCGGTTTTGAGGTTGAAGAACTGCTTGCGGGTCGCGAGCGCCATCACCACTTCCTCGAGCGAGCAATTGCCGGCCCGCTCGCCGATGCCGTTGATGGTGCACTCGACCTGGCGCGCGCCGGCAACGACCGCCGTCAGGCTGTTGGCCACGGCCATGCCGAGGTCGTCGTGGCAGTGCACCGACAGCGTCACCCGATCGATGCCGCGCACGTGCTGGCGCAGGTAGCGGAACAACTCACCGAATTCATCCGGCACCGTGTAGCCAACGGTGTCCGGAATATTGATGGTCGTGGCGCCGGCTTCGATCACCGCCTCGACCACGCGGGCGAGGAAATCGAGCTCGGTGCGCGAGGCGTCCTCGGGGGAAAACTCCACGTCGCTGCACAGCCCGCGCGCAATCGACACGCCTTCGACCGCGCGGCGGACGATCTCATCCTGGGCCATGTTGAGCTTGTACTGGCGATGGATGGCGCTGGTGGCGAGGAACACATGCAGCCGGTGGCGCTGCGCCGGCGCGATGGCGCGGGCGGCGAGCTCGATGTCCTCGCGGTCGCAGCGCGCGAGGCCCGCGATGATCGGCCCCTGCACTTCACGGGCGACCGCGTGCACGGCCTCCCAGTCACCGCGCGAGGCGGCCGGGAAGCCCGCTTCGATGATGTCGACGCCGAGGTCGGCCAACGCGCGCGCGACCCGCAGCTTCTCTTCGTGATTCATGCTGCAGCCAGGCGATTGCTCGCCGTCGCGCAGGGTGGTGTCGAAAATCAGTACCCGCTCATCGTTCGGGAGCCATGCTGGCCTCCTGATCTCAGTTGCGATATGGCGCCGTCCGTGCGCCGGCCTTAAATCCTAGCGAGCCTCACTCAGCCACGGCATGCGGGCGCGCAGCTTTTCGCCGACGCGCTCGATCGGCTGGCTCATGTCGGCCTTGAGCATGCGCCGGTAATTCTTGGCGCCGCTTTCGCTCTCGCGAATCCACTGGCGGGCAAATTTGCCGCTCTGGATCTCCTTGAGAATCTTGCGCATCTCGTTCTTGGTGCCGGCATCGACGATGCGCGGGCCGCGCGTCAGGTCGCCGTACTTGGCGGTGTCGCTGATGTACTTGTGCATCTTGGTGATCCCGCCCTCGTGCAGCAGATCGACGATCAGCTTCAGTTCATGGAGGCATTCGTAATAGGCCACTTCCGGCTGGTAGCCAGCCTCGACCAGGGTCTCATAGCCCTTCACGACCAGTTCGGTCGCGCCGCCACACAGCACGGCCTGCTCGCCAAACAGATCGGTTTCGGTCTCCTCGGCAAAGCTGGTGTCGAGCACGCCGCCGCGCGTGCCGCCGATGCCGTGCGCGTAGGCCAGTGCCTTGGCGTGTGCCCGGCCGGAGTCGATCCTGCGCGACCGCCAGCAGGCAGGGCACGCCGCGGCCCTGCTGATACTGGCGCCGCACCAGGCCGCCCGGGCCTTTGGGTGCGATCAGCACGACGTCGAGATCCTTGCGCGGCTTGATCTGCTTGAAATGAATATTGAAGCCGTGGGCGAACAGCAGCACGGCCTGCTTCTTCAGCTGTGACTTGATGGTCTGATACAGCTCTTTTTGCGCCATGTCCGGCACCAGCATGGCCACCAGGTCCGCGTCCCGCACGGCGTCGGCGGGCTCGGCGACCGCGAGCCCGTCGCGTTTGGCGTTTTTCCAGCTCGCGCCACCCTTGCGCACGCCGACGGTCACTTTGAAGCCGCTGTCCTTGAGGTTGAGCGCATGCGCCCGGCCCTGGCTGCCATAGCCGAGCACGGCGATGTGCGCGCCCTTCAGCGCCTTCTTGTCGACGTCCTTCTGTGAATAAAGATGCATCGTGAAATTACTCCGGTGGTCAAACAAAAAACCCCGCAGCGGCGGCCGGTGCGGGGTTCGGTATGCTTAAGTAGTGAATCGGTTAGCTACGCATTCCTGACCCGCGCTGGCTGCTGCCGGCTAAGCAGCAGCGCCAGCAGCTCAATGCCCAACAGCAGCGCCGCGGCCATCGCGCGGCCGGAAGCCATCAGGCGGAGCATTAAGTAAAGCGCTTGCATGAATGCCGGTTCGATCTCGCTGTCGGGCAGACGGTACGTGTTCCGCTCCGATAGGAGCACAATTATCAAGCACTTGTCAACGCTTGGGCTGCGCGGCGCCGGTAACGGGCAGCCCGCGGGGCCCTGAATTGGGTAAGCTTGCACGCACCCAAAGTGAGCGGAGATCAAGCGGCTTTGAACCCGTCATTGCAACGTGCCAAGGCCGGTGGCGAAGCCTGCCCGCTGCACCTGGTGACCGAGCCGCAGCTGCCGGCGCTGCTGGCCTCGCTCCCGCCGCTGCAATCGGCCTGGCTGCGTGCCCAGAAATTTGAGGCTGAACGGTTCCGCGTGCTGTCGCTCCCCGCTCCCGACGGTCATGTGGCCGCGGCCGTGGTGGGCCTGGGTCCGACCGCGGAGGCGCTCGGTTGGTGGGATGGCGCGGCATTGCGGGAGCGCTTGCCCGAAGCTCTCTACCGCTTCAGTGAGCCGTGGCCGGCGCCAGCGGCCACGGAACTGACGCTCGGCTGGCTCCTCGGCGGTTATCGGTTTGCAGCGTTTCGGTCGCAGGGCAAGGCCGCGTCGGCCGCGCGGCTAGTGGTGCCCGAACACGCCGATCTTGCCTACGCCGAAGCGGCCGCCACCGCCATCGGCCAGGCGCGGGACCTGATCAACACGCCGGCTAACGCGCTCGGGCCGGAGGAACTTGCCACCGCCGCCGCACAGCTGGCGCAGCAAACCGGTGGCCAATGTCACATCACCAGTGGCGAGGCGCTTAAGCTTGAGTTTCCGCTGGTGCACGCCGTGGGCGCCGGCAGTGCGCGCTCGCCGCGGCTGATTGATTGCCGCTGGCCGCGCGGCGGGGCACCGCGCATCACGCTCGTTGGCAAGGGCGTGTGCTTCGACAGCGGCGGCCTCGATATCAAACCGGCCGCCGGCATGCTGCTGATGAAAAAGGACATGGGTGGGGCGGCCTGCGCGCTCGCGCTGGCATCGCTGCTGCGGCAACTGGAGGTGCCGGTGCAGCTTCGGGTGCTGATTCCGGCAGTGGAAAACAGCGTCGGCAGCAACGCCTACCGGCCCGGCGACATCTGGCGCTCGCGCAAGGGGCTGACGGTGGAGATCGGCAACACCGATGCCGAGGGCCGGTTGGTACTGGCCGATGCGCTGAGCCTTGCCGATGAGGAAACTCCCGACCTGTTGATAGACATGGCAACGCTGACCGGTGCGGCCCGCGTTGCGCTCGGGCCGGATCTGCCAGCCGTATTCGGTCCGGACGCCGCGCTGGTGCAGCAGCTGCTCAAGCTCGGCGATGCGCTGCACGATCCATTGTGGCCGCTGCCGCTGTGGGCTGGGTACGATGAGGATCTCGCCAGCCGCGTCGCCGACCTGAACAACATGGCTTCGACACCGTATGCCGGCGCGGTGATGGCAGCGCTGTTTCTGCAGCGGTTCGTGACCGCAACGCCCGCATGGCTGCACGTGGATCTGTTTGCCTGGAATCCCAAGGAGCGCCCGGGGCGGCCGCTCGGCGGCGAGGCGCAGTGCGTGCGCGCGCTGTTCGCGCTGATCTGCCGTCGCTTTGACCTGCGCGGCTCTTAAGTGAGCGTCGCCGCGGCGGCGGGCGCGCCCACGCCTCACGGTCCGGGTGAGGAACGCGCGTACCGACGCGAATGGCTGGCGTGGGCGCTGCTCGGCGTCGGCGTCGGTCTGGTCGACGGCGCGACGGTCGCAGTGCTGGTGAAGAAAAGTTTTGCCGGGCTGGTCGCTCCGTACTGGGTCAACCTTGCCGTCGCGGTGGTCAGCGGCGCGCCGGCGCTGGCCAACATCTCAAGCTTTGCCTGGGCCAATCTGGCGCACGCGCGCGCTCGCGTGCGCCAGCTGGTGTGGCTGCAGGCGGGCTTTGCGCTGGTGATCGCCTCGATCGCGTTGTCGCCGCGCGGCGCGGCCGGACTGTGGCTGACGATGGCCCTGGTGATCGGCGCGCGCATCGTCTGGGCCGGCGTGCTGACGCTGCGGGCTACCGTCTGGACTGCCAACTATCCGCGCCATGTCATGGCGCGGATGACCGGACAGATGGTGATGGCCGGCTCCATTGCGATGGCGGCGGTCGCGCTGCTTGCGGGCTGGGTGCTCGATGCTCGCTGGTTTGCCGCGCAGTGGCTGTATCTGGTGGCCGGCGCCTGCGGACTGGCCGCGGCCTGGCTGTATCAGGCGGTGCGCGTGCGCGGCGAGCATCAGCTGCTCGCCGCGGAAGCCGGCGAGGGCGCAGCGGGCGGTGCCTTCAGTCTGCGGATGCTGCGGGAGATTCTCAGCGCTGACCCGCAGTTTCGCCGTTACATGTTCTGGATGAGCCTGTATGGCTCTGGCAATCTGATTCTTAACGGGCAATTGGTGGTGCTGTTCACCGACCGGATGCACCTGGCGAGCCTGACGCAGATACTGCTGCTCACCGTCGTGCCGCTGCTGCTGATGCCGTTGTTCCTGCCGGCGTGGGCGTCGCTCTTTGATCGCGGCCATATTATTGAGTACCGCGCGCGCCAGTGCTGGGCGCTGGTCGGTGCGATCGCGTTGCTCGGGAGCGGGGTGCTGAGCGGTGCGCTCTGGCCGCTGTGGGTCGGGACGGTGCTGCTCGGGATTTCCTATGCCGGCGCCAATCTCGGCTGGAATCTTGGCCATAACGATTTTGCGACGCTCGGGCGCGTGCAGCACTACATGGGCGTGCACGTGACTTTAACGGGCGTGCGCGGGCTGATCGCGCCGCCGTTGGGTATGCTGTGTTACCTGTGGCTGCAGGCTTGGAAGCCCGGCTGGGGCGTGGCCGCGCTGCTGCTGCCGCTCGGGCTTGTGACCGCCGGGGCGATCGGGTTCCTGCGCATGCGCGAGCAGCGCGCCCAGGACCTGAGCCGCTGAGGCGTGACCATCCGGTGCGCCGCTCTGGGGCGGTGGAAATGATGCGGGAAGTGACATGAAAAAATCTAAGCAACCAGTTGATACCAGGAAGTTTTCCAGGCTTGTTGTCGATGGCCTGCAGCAGGCGCCGGCGCGCGCGATGCTGCGCGCCGTGGGCTTTCAGGAATCGGACTTTCGCCTCCCGCAGGTCGGCATCGCCTCGACCTGGGCGGACGTTACGCCCTGCAACATGCATATCGCGGAACTGGCGCGGCAGGCCGCCGCCGGCGTCGACAGCGCCGGGGGCAAGAGCGTGCTGTTTAACACCATTACGGTCTCCGACGGGATCTCGATGGGCTCACCCGGCATGCGCTATTCGCTGGTCTCGCGCGAGGTGATCGCCGATTCGATCGAGACGGTGGCCGGCGCCGAGGGGTTCGATGGTCTGGTGGCGGTGGGCGGCTGTGACAAGAACATGCCGGGCTGCGCCATGGCGATGGCGCGGCTGAACCGGCCGGCGGTTTTCGTCTACGGCGGCACGATCCGTCCCGGTGTGCAGCGCCGCGACATCGTGACCGTGTTTGAAGCCGTCGGCCGGCGCGCCAACGGGCAGATTTCCGATGCCGAACTGCTGGAGGTCGAACGCACCGCGATTCCCGGCCCCGGCAGCTGCGGTGGCATGTACACGGCCAATACGATGGCCTCGGCGATCGAAGCGCTCGGGCTGTCGCTCCCCGACAGCTCTTCGCAGGACGCGGTCAGCGATCGCAAGCTCGATGACTGTCGACGCGCCGGCTCAGCGGTGATGAACCTGATCCGGCTCGGTATACGGCCTTCCGATATCCTGACGCGACGGGCCTTCGAGAACGCCATCACGGTGGTCATTGCACTGAGCGGTTCGACCAACGCGGTGCTGCACCTCCTTGCCATTGCCGATGCGGCCGGCGTGCGCCTGACGCTCGATGATTTCACGCGCGTCGGCCGGCGCGTGCCGGTGCTGGCCGACGTCAGGCCGAGTGGCGCTTATCTGATGTCGGAACTGGTGGCGATCGGCGGTATACAGCCGTTGATGAAGCGCCTGCTGGACGCAGGGCTCCTGCACGGGCAGTGCCTGACGGTGACCGGACGGACAGTGGCGGACAATCTCGCCGGCGTCGCCGACTACGCGGCCGGACAGCGCATCGTAAGGCCGCTGTCGGACCCTATTAAAAGGAGCAGCCATCTGGTCGTGCTGTACGGGAACCTTGCGGCCGAGGGGGCGGTGGCCAAGATCACCGGCAAGGAAGGCACGCGTTTTACCGGCCGCGCGCGGGTGTTTGACGGCGAGGAGCGCGCCACCGCGGCCATCCTGGCGGGAAAGGTCAAGGCCGGCGACGTGGTCGTCATACGTTACGAGGGGCCGCGGGGCGGGCCGGGCATGCGCGAGATGCTGAGCCCGACCAGCGCAATAACCGGACGGGGCCTTGGCGGTTCGGTCGCCCTGATCACTGACGGACGATTTTCGGGCGGCAGCCACGGCTTCGTCGTCGGCCATGTTTCGCCGGAAGCGGCCGTCGGCGGACCGATCGGCCTGCTGCGCAATGGCGATTGTTTAACAATAGACGCGGAAAAGCGCCGGATTGATGTTGATCTGAGCGCGGCGGAATTGAAGCGCCGCAGCAAGGCCTGGAAGCCGCCGCGGCCGTTTGCCACGCGCGGCGTGCTGGCCAAGTACGCCCGAGTGGTCAGCAGTGCCTCGCTGGGAGCGATAACCGGCGGTTGAGGCGCTTTTGCAGTTGTCAGGGTCCTAAGTTGCGGCTAAAGTTCATTGAACTGCGGAAATTGAGGCACATAGCCGCTTGGGTGGCATGTGCAGGGCCCCCGCCGCGTGATGAAGAAGATGGCCGAAAAGGCGCTTACCCGGAGAACTTCGGGCGCCAAAGAAGGCTTTGCAAGGCTGACCGGTCGGAGCAGAATAATTGAGGGCGGGACGGCAGCGGCGTCGCTGCGCGATCGGTGAGGCCGCCCGGATAAGGGATTGAGGGGTTGAGGGATAAGCGGATCTTTGCTGCGCGCTGCGCATCGGCGTGAGCGGCGGCATCGATTAAGCGCTTTGGGGCTGAACGTCAGCATCACCAGATCTGATCACTTAAACGAAGAGACCAACGCCACCTATGTCTACCTACCGTCAACACGACGCCGGCTATACCAAGCGCATGGTAGTCGGATTGGCCGCGATCATCCTGATTCACGTTGGGATCATCTGGGGGCTGGCCACGGGACTGGCGCAGCGGGCGTTCCACGCCATCACCGAGGATGTGAAGGTCAACATCATCGACGAGAAGAAAGCCGACGATAAGCCGCCGCCGCCGCCGAAGCTCGACCTGCCGCCGCCGCCACAGATTCAGGTGCCGCCGCCGATCATTCAGATTGCCATGCCGGTCGAGGCACCGCCCATCACCGTGACCGACAAGCCTGTGCCACCGCCGCCGCGCCCGGTCGCGATGGTGCCTTCCAAGCCGGCCCAGTTCAAAAGGGTGCCGAACCCGCAGGATTACTACCCGGATCAGTCCAAGCGCCTGGAAGAGGAAGGCTCGGTGATCATGAGCGTGTGCGTCAACGCCGATGGCAAGTACGACGGCCAGGCGAAGGTGACCACCAGTTCCGGTTTCGCGCGCCTGGACGCGGCCGGGGTGCGGATGGTCATGGAAAACGGGATGACGCCCGGCACCCTGGACGGCAAGCCGATCCATTCGTGCAAGCCGCTGAAGGTTACGTTCAAGCTGGTTAGGTGATTGCAGGAGCCGGTGCTGCAGCCGGCGGAGATCTTTTAGACTCGATTAACAACGAAATCCGGCACCCGCGCCGGATCTGAACTAAAGAAGCTAAAGAGGAAGACCATAATGAAGACCTTCATCAAACTCATGCTGGCGGGCGTCGCGCTCGCTGGTGGCGTGGCGCTGGCCCAGACGGATGCCGCCGCCCCGGCGGTTGCCGCTCCGGCCTCCACCGCAAACCCTTATGGGCTCGCCGGGCTCTGGTTTGATGGGACCATCGTCAGCCGCTCGACGCTGGTGATTCTGGCGATCATGTCGCTGGGCTCCTGGTTCATCATGATTACCAAGCTGTGGGAACAGCGCGGCATGAAGCGATCGGCCAAGATCGTGGAGAAGCAGTTCTGGACCGCACCGTCGCTCAAGGAAGGGGTCGAGCGGCTCGGCAAGGGCGATGACTTTCGCTACATCGCCGAGGACGGCCTGCGTTCAGCCTCGCACCACGAAGGCCGCTTGACCGACCGCATTGATCTGCACGAGTGGATCACGCTGTCGCTGTCGCGCGCGACGGAAGATGTCTACAGCAAGCTTTCGGGCGGCCTGGCGTTCCTCGCCACGGTGGGCTCAACCGCGCCGTTCATTGGACTGTTCGGCACGGTCATGGGCATCCTCAAGGCGTTGATCAACATCGGCGTCGCCGGTCAGGTCAGCATCGATAAGGTGGCCGGCCCGGTCGGCGAGGCGCTGATCATGACCGCCATCGGCCTGATGGTCGCGGTGCCGGCGGTGCTCGGCTACAACTGGCTGCTGCGCCGTAACAAGGGCATCCAGGACAGCATCAAGAATTTCTCCGGCGATCTGCATGCCTACCTGGTCGGTGGCGCGCGCGTCGGCAGCGGCGCGATGCCGGCCAAGTAAGCGGAAGGCTCGCGCGACCTAACGGATTCGAGGTGCTCATACCATGTCGATGACAGTTGGAATGGAAAGTGAGAGTGGCGAACCCACTCCCATGGCCGACATCAACACCACGCCGCTAGTCGACGTGATGCTGGTGTTGCTGATCATCTTCCTGATCACGATTCCGATCCTGACCAAATCCGTGAAGGTGACGTTGCCCAAGGCGGTGAATATTCCCACCGTTACCAAACCGGAGAACATCAACATCAGCGTCGATGCGGACGGCAACATTTACTGGAACAACCTCGCGGTCCCGGACCGCGACGTGCTGATCCAGAAAGTAGTGCAGGAGGCCGTCAAGGTGCCGCAGCCCGAATTCCATATCCGCGGTGACCGGGATGCGCGCTACGAGGCGATCGGCCGGGTGCTGTACTCGATTCAGCGCGGCGGCATCATCAAGGTCGGTTTCATCACCGAACCGGACCGGGGTTCGGGGCGCTGAGCGGCGCTAAGGCGACGGCACGAGTGCGTTTGAGTTGCGGCCACTGCGGGGCGGCCGCCTGACAATTTTGGAGTGACGACAATATGTCAATGAGCGTAGGTGGTGAAGAAAGCAGTGTGATGTGCGACATCAACACGACGCCGCTGATCGACGTCATGCTGGTGCTGCTGGTCACGATCATCATGACGCTGCCGATCCAGACGCACGCGGTCAAGCTCGACATGCCGCTGCCGCGGCCGGATCAGCCGCCGCCGACGGTACTGCCCGAGACCATTAATCTCGATATCGACTTTGACGACAGCATCTACTGGAACGGCAACAAGGTCGCGCTCAGCGATCTGGACGGGTTCTTCCGCCAGGAAGCCCCCAAGGATCCGCAGCCGGAAATTCATCTGCGACCGGATAAGCGCGCGCACTATGACATGGTGGCCAAAGTGCTGGCCTCGGCGCAGCGCAACCACATGACCAAGATCGGGTTCGTGAATACCACCGAATTCGCCAACTGAAGATCCCGACCCGACCGGGAACCTTTGGCCGGCTGCCGCATTCAAATTTTTTACCCGCCTGGGACCAGGAATCGAGTATGAGTCGACAGGTTTTGACTATCGCCGCTTTGGTGTTGATGCTGGGTGCCGCCGGCTACGCGGCGTCCGACGAACCGGCGGCGGCGCCGCAGGTCAGCAAAGGCTTTGCCAAGCAGTTCATCGCGGCTCAGGAAGCGGTCAAGGCCAAGAAATGGAATGACGTCGTCACCACCCTGAAGGCCATCCAGTCGAGTGCCGAGCCGAAATCCCCGTACGACAATTACATGATCAGCGCCTGGCTGATGTCAGCCTACAGTGGCCTGAACGACGTGGCCGACGCGTTGCCGAATATTGAGGAATTCGCCAATTCGCAGTACACGCCCGCGGCCCAGCGGCCGAAGTTGTACGCGGAGCTGGCCGGCCTTTATTACAACCAGAAAAATTTCCCGAAGGCCGAGCAGTACGCGCTCGAAGCCATCAAGGCCGGCGACACTTCGGATGACACGGTCAGAACGCTCGGCGTGGTTTATTTCCAGGAAAACAAGTTCAAGGATGCGGTCCCGCAGTTTCAGGAGCTGGTCAATCGCGCCGAGCAGGCCGGCCGCAAGCCCGACGAGAAAATGCTGCAGGTTGTGTGGGAGCTGAGCACCAAGCTGAAAGACGATGCCGCGGCCGGCAAGGCGCTCGACAAGCTGGTGGCGCTGTATCCGAAGCCCGAATACTGGCAAAACGCGATGGTGTCGTTGCAGACCGGCAATATTCATGACGACCGGCTGCTGATCAACATCTATCGGCTGAAATCCGAAGTCGGCATTTTGAATCAGCCGGCGGAGTTCACCGAGATGGCGCAGATCGCGCTCGACCAGGGCAACCCCGGCGAGGCCCAGGCGGTGATGGAGCAGGCCTTTAACAAGAAGGTCTACAGCGACCCGCACGATGTCGAGCGCAACCAGCGCTTGCTGGATACGGCGCGCAAGGCCGCCGCCGCTGATCGCGCCGCGATGGCGAAGAACGAGAAGGACGCCCAGGCCGCGCCCACTGGCGATGCACTGGTGCAGATCGGGGCGGCCTACATAGGCTTTGGGATGCCGGACAAGGCCGCCGATGCCATCGACGCCGGGATCGCAAAAGGTTCGCTGAAGCGCCCGAACGAGGCCTATCTGCTGCTGGGGATTGCCCGCGCGCGGCTGAAAAATACCGCCGAGGCCGGCAAGGCCTTCGGCAAGGTCAGCGGCGATCCCAAGTACGTACGGCTCGCCAAGCTCTGGCAGCTGGCCACACATTCCTGAAGCGGCGCAGCCACTTGGGGGCGCGCCCGAAAGCGGGGCGGCGGACCGAGAGCGCTGATCACCACCCGATGCACAGACACGTCGCGTTGCCGCCAGTACCGTGTGGCGCGCATTCATTTAAGATCTAAAAGCAGCTGACAGCCGAAGGAGCCCATTATGAGCATTAAGGTCGGTGAGAAAATGCCGGCAGGCAAATTCAGGGTCATGGGGCCCCAGGGCCCGAAGGATCTGACTACCGATGAGCTGTTCAGCGGCAAGCGCGTGGTGCTGGTATCCGTTCCGGGGCATTCACGCCGACCTGCGATGCCAAGCATTTGCCAGGCTCGTCGAGTCTCGCCGGTCAGCTGCGCGCCAAGGGCATCGATACGATCGCCTGTATGGCTGTCAATGATGTGTTCGTGATGAACGCCTGGGGCAAGAGCGCCAACGTCGGTGATTCAGTGAAGATGCTGGCCGACGGCAATGGCGAGTACGCGCGCGCGCTTGGCCTGGAGCTCGATGCCAAGGGCAGCGGTATGGGAATGCGCGGCCAGCGCTTTGCCATCGTCGTGGACAACGGCGTGGCCACAAAGGTCGACGTCGAGGCTCCAGGCCAGTTCAAGGTCTCCTCGGCCGAAAACGTCCTCAGCCAGCTCTGATCCGATCGCCGCTGTCGGCCCACCGGATCTTCCCTGCGGTAGTGCGGGCGCGGGCCGCCGCAGGTATGCTTCGCGCCTATGAATCCCGACACGCCGATAAGGCCCAGTGAATCGCTGAAGAATGTGCGCTACGAGATCCGCGGGCGCCTCGCCCGCCGCGCGCACGAGCTGCAGCGTCAGGGCTATGAGATTGTCTCGCTGAATATCGGCAATCCCGGGCTGTTTGGTTTTCGCACGCCCGAGACCATGCGCCTCGCGATGATCGAGAACATGGCCGAGTCCGAGGGCTACTGCCATCAGAAGGGCATCTTCCCGGCGCGCGAAGCGGTGGTGATGCAGCAGCAGGCCCGCGGGGTCAGCGGCGTGAGTGCTGAAGAGGTGTTCATCGGCAACGGCGTCAGCGAGCTGATCGACCTCGTGCTGCGCGCGCTGCTCAATCCTGGCGAGGAAGTGCTGGTACCGAGCCCCGATTATCCGCTGTGGACTGCGGCGGTGAATCTCAATCGGCGGCCGCGCGGTGCATTACCCGTGCCGCCCGGAGAACGGTTTTCTGCCGGATGCGGCCGAAGTCGCGGCGCTGGTCAGCCCCCGCACGCGCGCTATCGTGATCATCAACCCGAACAATCCGACCGGCGCAGTCTATCCGCGCCACGTGCTCGAGGTCGCTCGCGCAGCTGGCGGAGCGGCACCAGCTGGTCGTGTTCAGCGACGAGATCTACGATCAGATGACCTACGATGGCGCGGAATCGATGCCGATGGCGACGCTGGTGCGCGACACGCTGTGCGCGACGCTGTCGGGTCTGTCCAAGGTCTACCGTGCCTGTGGCTACCGGGTCGGCTGGGTGGCATTTTCCGGGCGCACCAAGGGTGCGGGCGATTATCTGCAGGGCGCTCGAGCTGCTCAGTCCTCGCTGCGCCTGTGCAGCAACGTGCCGGCGCAGTGGGCGGTGCAGACGGCGCTCGGCGGCCATCAGAGCATTCGCGAAATGGTCAGCCCCGGCGGGCGCATGTACGAGTCGCGTCGCGCGATCCTCGAGGCACGTGGCACGCAGCCGTGGCTTAGGCTCGATCCGCCCAATGGCGCGATGTACGGTTTCGTCGGCGTCGACCGGCAGGAGCTGCCGGATTTCGATGATCAGCAGTTCGCACTCGATCTGCTGGAGCAAAAGCACGTGCTGGTCGCGCCAGGCGTCAGTTTCAACGTGCCGTACCGGACGCACTTTCGGGTCACGACATTGCCCGATGCGCCAACCCTGCGGCTGGTATTCGAGCGGATCGAGGAGCTGCTCAGTGGCTATGCGGCCCGCAGCGGCAGCGGCGAGCACGACAATGTGCTGAGCGCCAAGGATCGCTTCAAAAGAACTTGAATTTAATTCAATAATCTATTGAATTGACAAGTAATAATAAGGACATTTTACAGCGACTGGAGCGCGGCGCCATCCTGGTGCCGAGCCCGCAGCGCGCAGCGGCCCTGCGCCTGAGTTACACGCGCGCGGCGCTGGCTTCGGGCCGCACCGTCTGGGCAAGCCCCGACGCGCTCGCGTGGACCGCGTGGCTGGAACGCGAAGCCCGGCTGTTGGACGGCGAGAGCGGGCAACCGCGGCAGCTTGCGCCGACGGCGCAGTGGTGGTTGTGGCGCGAGGCCGTGCGCGAGGCGACCGCTGGCAGTGGCCTGCTGCTGGCCGATTCCCTGACGGCCGGCATTGCGCGCGCCAGCGCGCTGCTCGACGATTGGGAGCTGCCGCTGCGCACGGCGCCAACCGAAGAGGCCGCCGTGCTGCTTCGCGCGCGGCGCGGCTTTGTTGCACGCTGCGCCGATCTGCAGTTGGCACCGCCCCTGTTGCCGGCGCGGCAGTCAAGCCGGACGCTGACGGTTGCAGGATTTGCCGCACCCGGACCGAAATGGCGGCGCGACCTCGCCGCGCTCGGCGCGGAGTTCTGGCAGTCGGCTACGCCGGACAACAGTAGCACTGCGATCGACGCCACTCGATGGGCGACGCTGGATGCGCAGGATGAGCTGCAACGCGCGGCTCACTGGGCCCGCGCCTGGCTGCAGCGACAGCCTGATGCACGATTGCTGCTGGTGCTGCCCGATCTGACGCGGCGCCGCGCCGCGCTCACCGCCGTATTCAGCCGCACGCTGGCGCCGGCGCAGATCCTGTCCGGGCGCGAGGCCGAACCGGTGTTTGCCATCGAAGGTGGCCGGCCGCTGGCTGAACAGGGGCTGATCGCGATGGCGCTGGCGGCGCTGCGGCTTGCGGTCGATACGCTGGAATTTACGGAATTTGCCGCACTGCTGCGCAGTCCCTGGCTGGCCTGCGCGCCCAAGTCGTCGCTCCTGGCATTGGAGCTTTGGCTGCGCGGGCAGGGCGAGCATCAGTTTGATGTGCCGCTGCTCGATCGGGTGATTCATAGCCGCGCGTCGATGCCCCAAGCGGCGCGCGCGGCGTTGCTGGCCGTGCGCGCCGCGCTCGCGCTGCCGGCGCACGGATCGCAGGCGCCGCGCTGGTGGGCCGAGCAGTTTGCCGCGTTGCTGCAGCGGGTCGGCTGGCCTGGCGCCGCGACGCTCGGCAGCACGGCGCAGCAATGTCGCGACCGGTTCCTCGAGCTCATCGGCGAGTTCGCGCGGCTCGGCTCGCTGTGCGGAGCGCTTGGCGGCCGCGCGGCGGCGATGCTGCTGGCCGACCTCGCCCAGCGCCGTGCCTTTGAGCCGGCCAGCGAGGACGTCCCCGTCACGGTCACTGACCAGCTCGGCGATCCGCTTGTGCACTACGAAGGCATATGGGTTGCCGGGTTGTCGGCCGAGCAATGGCCGCTGCCGGCGCTGCCCGACCCGTTCATTCCACTGCCGCTGCAACTGGCCGGGGGCCTGCCGCAGGCCAGCGCCGCAGGCCAGCTGCGGCTCGCGGCACAGTGCCTGGCGCAGTGGCGCGCCTGCGCCGGTGAGCTGGTGCTGAGTTATGCGCAGCGCCTCGATGATGTGGAATGCTCGCCCAGCCCCTGGCTGCGAGGCGCCGAGGCGGCGACCGTGCGCGGCAGGGCCGATCCGCTGACGCAGTTCCTGCGCAGCCAGACGCAGCCGGTTGAGCGCAGTGATGCGCAGGCGGCTCCCTGGCCAGCCGGGCAGGCATTGCCGCGCGGCACGAAAGTGCTGGAGCTGCAGTCGCAGTGCCCGTTTCGGGCCTGCGCGCAGCTGCGCTTCGGCGCCGAACCGGTACCCGAGCCGGCGCCCGGCATCAGCGCGCTGGTGCGCGGCCGAATTTTGCACCATGCGCTGGAATTGTTGTGGCAGGAACTCGGCGGACGGGCGGGGCTGCTGGCGCGCTCAGCGGAGCTCGCATCGCTTACGGCCCATTGCGCACAGGCGGCCGTTGCCGCTGAGCGGGCGCGTGCCGCCTGGCCCGGCGAGGGCAAGCTCTTCGACATCGAAGCACGACGCGTCACGCGGTTGCTCGGCCAGGTGCTCGAGCTCGAGCGCGAGCGGGCGGATTTTGTCATTGAGGCGCTGGAGCGCGATCAGCTGCTGACGCTCGCCGGGTGCGCCGTGAATCTTCGGCTCGACCGGCTGGATCGGCTGGCCGACGACCGGTTCGCCGTGATCGATTACAAAAGCGGTCAGGCCGAGAGCTTCGAGGCTTCCTCGGACCGACCCGAGCGGCCGCAGCTGCTCGCCTATGCCGTGGCGGTGGGCGAGCAGGTGGCCGCAGTGGCCGCGCTGCACGTGCATGCCGGAGCGATCAGCTGGAAGGGCCTGGCCGACCAACCTGACCGATTGCCGGGCGTCGGCGCGCCGCGCGCCGGCGAACGCAGCTGGCCGCGGTCGCTTTCGCATTGGGCCCAGCTGATCGAAGGGCTCGCGGCGGAGTTTGTCGCCGGCCGCGCCCACGTGCAGCCATTGCCGGGAGTTTGCCGCCACTGTCACCTGCCGCTGGCATGCCGCATCGGCACAGCGCCAAGCGGCGCCGAGCGGCTCGAGGCTGACGACGATGAATAACGATCCGGCCAGTACCCTGGCCGCCGATGAGCGGGCGAGGCGCGAAGCGCTCGATCCGCAGCGCTCGGTACTGCTGCAAGCGCCGGCCGGATCCGGCAAAACCACGGTGCTGGTGTGTCGTTTCCTGATCCTGCTCGCCCACGCGAGCGCGCCCGAGGAGGTGCTCGCCATCACCTTTACCCGCAAAGCCGCTGCCGAGATGCGCGCGCGGGTACTACGGGCACTGACGTGCGCCGCCGCCGGCGAGGGCAGCGATGAACCGGAGTTCGTGCCGGCCATGGCCGCGCTGCAGCGCAGCCGCGAACGCGGCTGGGAGCTGCTCGCCCAGCCATCGCAGCTGCGGATCCAGACGATCGACGCTTTGAACTTTACGCTCGCGGCGCAGCTGCCGGTCGCGGCGCGTGCGGGCGCCGATCTGCAGCTGACGCAGCCGGCGACGACACTGTACCGGCGCGCGGCGCGCGACACGCTGCTCGCCGCGCTCGCGCAGCCCGAATCGGCGGCGGCGCTCGAGGTGCTGCTGGTGCGTCTTGACAATCGCTGGGAGAAGCTCGAGGAGCTGCTCAGCCAGATGCTGGCTGAGCGCGCTCACTGGCTGCCGCGGGTGCTTAGCGCCACCGATCCGGAAATGGATCGCCAGGTCGCCGCGAGCGTTGAGCACGTCGTGCGCGAGGCGCTCGCCACCACTGCCGCGGCGCTCGGCGAGGCACTGCGGCAGCAGACCAGCGCGCTGATCGGGCAACTCGTGCAGGAAGCGGCACCTGGTGATCCGCTCGCCGGCTGGAGTGCGTGGCGATCCTTCGGCGCAGCGCCCCTCGGCGCCGAGCCGGCCGACCTGCCGCGCTGGCGCGAGCTCGCCGCACTCGCCCTGACGCAGGATAACGAGTGGCGGCGTCGACTGGATAAGCGCCAGGGTATTGCGCCGACGCAAAAGGCGTTGAAGGCGCGCGCGCTCGAGTGGCTCGAGGCGCTGCAGCAGCGGCCGCAGCTTAAGCCGCTGCTGGCGGAACTGCGTTTGCTGCCGGAGCTTGAGTTGCTCGCCGATGACGCGCCGGCACTGCGGGCGCTGTCGGCGCTATTGCGCAGCGCGGCCGTACAGCTGCACCTGGTTTTTGCCGCAACCGGACGCGTCGATTACGCCTATGTCGCCGGCGCGGCGCGCCAGGCGCTGCTGACCGATGGTGAGCCGACGGACCTGGCGCTGCGCTTTGGCGCGGCCATCCGGCACATTCTGATTGACGAGTTCCAGGACACCTCGATCGAGCAGGTGCAGTTGCTGCGGGCACTGACCGCGGGCTGGGAGCAGGGCGATGGCAGGACCTTATTCGCCGTCGGCGATCCGATGCAGTCCATCTACCAGTTCCGCGAGGCCGAGGTCGGCCTGTTCCTGCAGGTGCGCGACTTCGGCCTCGGCGCGCTGCGGCTGGACCGGCTTGAGTTGCGGCGCAACTTCCGTTCCGCGCCGGAGTTGATCGATTGGGTCAATACGCAGTTCGCGGCACTGTTCCCGGCGGCCGATGATGCGCGTCTGGCAGCGGTACGCCACTTGGCGGCGTTGCCGGTGCATGATGCCATGCCAGGCAAGTTTGCCGTGCACCCGCAACCCGATGCCCGGCCTGCCAGCGAGGCGCGGTGCATCGTGCAGATCGTGCGCGAGGCGCGCGCGGCGCAGCCGGAGTGCACCATCGCCGTGCTGGTGCCGGGCCGACGGCATGCTGGCCCGATTCGCATGGCGCTGGTCGCGGCGGGATTTGCCGTGCGCGGCGTCGATCTGGAGCCGCTCGCCAGCCGGCCGCTGGTCAGCGATCTGGTCGCTCTGGCGCGCGCCCTGCAGCATCCGGCCGATCGACCCGCCTGGCTTGCGCTGCTGCGCGCACCATGGTGCGGGCTGACAGTCGCTGAGATGCAGCGACTGGCCGAAACTGACGCCCCGCTATGGCAGTCGATCAGCGAGCCGCAGCGATGGGCCGATTTCGATCCGGCGGCGCGCAGCGGCGTCGAGCGGCTCAATGCGGCTCTGGCGCCCGCGATCGATGGAGTAGAGCGCCATGAGCCGTTGTGGCTGCGCACGGATCGCTGTTGGCTGCGCCTCGGCGGGCCGGCACTCGCCGCCGACGATGCCGATCTGGACGACGCGCGAGCGCTGCTCGAAGCGCTGGCGCAGGCGCCGCAATCCGAGCAGCTGGCCGCCGGACAGATCGATGCGCTCGCTGCCGGGCTGCACGCTGCGGCCGGTGCTGACACGCACGCGGTGCAGATGCTGACTATGCACGGCGCCAAGGGACTGGAGTGGGACGTCGTGATCGTGCCGGCGCTCGGCCGTCGCGGCGCTGCGGATCGCGAACCGCTGCTGCACCGGCTCGAACTGCCGCGCGCCGACGGCGGCTCCGACCTGCTGCTGGCGCCGATCAATCCGACCGGTCAGCCGCACACCGGCTCGCTCGGGGCCTACATCCGCTATCTGCGGGCGCAACGTCAGCAGATCGAACGGGTGCGGCTGTTGTACGTGACCGCCACCCGCGCGCGACGTGAGCTGCATTGGCTCGGCCACGCGCCCGTGGATGCGAAGGGCGAGCTTGCGCCCAGCCGCGGCACGTTACTCGCAGCGCTGTGGCCGGTGCTGCGCGAGCATTTTCCGACGCCGGAGCCCGCGGGAGCAGCCGATCTGCCACCGGTAACTTCGATGCCGCCGCTGCGGCACTGGCCGGTGCCCTGGCCGGTCGGCGCGACGCCGACGCAGGCACCGGCCGAGCGCGTGGCACTGTCGCTGCGTGAGCCGGAAGCGACGCCGGAATACAGCTGGGTGGGACTTGCGGCGCGCGCCGTGGGTACGGTGGTGCACGCGGAGCTGCGGCGGCTGGCGCAGACCGATGAATTGCCCGGCGCCGCGAGCGGACGCGATTATCAGCGCTGGTTGCAGCAGCTGGGAGTCGAGACGGGCGAGCAGGTGGCAGCGCAGGCGCAGATACATGCAGCGCTTAAGAGAACCCTTAACGATGAGCGCGGGCGCTGGCTGCTCAGCGCCGCGCACCGCGAGTCGCAGTGCGAGCTGCCGCTGACCGGTCTTTATCAGGGGCGCGTCGTCAACGCCATTATTGATCGGACCTTTGTCGATGCGGCCGGAGAGCGTTGGGTGATTGATTACAAAACCAGTTCACACGAAGGCGGAGCGCTGGCGGAATTTCTCAAGCAGGAAGCTGAGCGCTACCGGCCGCAGCTGGCCCGCTATGCGACGCTCGCTGCAGCGCTCGGCCCGGAGCCGGTGCACGCGGCCCTGTACTTCCCGCTGCTTGGCGAGCTTTGCGAGGTGTCCGTTTAGACGGTTGCATACGAAGCTCGCGCTTTCGCAAGTGCGGCGGATACTTGAGGGATGGCACACGACTCGACCGGTGAGTGATCTGGAAGTACCGAAGCGGCCTATGAATTATGAGTACCTTGCAGCCTGCTCGCATCCCGCACGCCAAGCGCGTGGCAGGCGGCGTAAGTGAGTTCGGCGCGATTCAAGGTGTAGAAATGATACTCGGCAACGCCATGAATGCGCAGGAACTCAACCTGTTCCAGGGCGACCACAGCGCCCAGTAGGCGACTCGTCTCGGTGTCCTCGTCGAGCCCAGCGAACCGCTGGTCGAGCCACTCAGGGATCGAGGTGCCGCAGCGACGGGCAAAGCGCTTTACCTGACGGAACCGGTGGATGGGCAGGATCCCCGGCACGATCGGCGCACTGATGCCTGATTGGGCGCACGCGTCGCGAAAGCGCAGGAACGCCTCGTTGTCAAAGAAGAACTGGGTAATGGCGCGGCTCGCGCCCGCATCGAGCTTGCGCTTCAGGTTGTCCAGGTCCTCGCGGGCGCTGCGGGCCTCAGGGTGGACTTCGGGATAGGCGGCCACGGAGATGTCGAATGGGGCGACGCCACGTAGAGTTTCGACAACCTCGACGCCGGAGCGGCAGGTATCAGCCTGGTGCAAGGTCGCGCGCTGGCGGCCGCGTACTTCGATCGGCAGGAGAGGATCTACGGATGTGGCTGCGGGAAGATCGCCGCGTAGCGCGACGAGATGGCGGATGCCACTGTCCCAGTACTGGCGCGCGAGCGCGCGGAGCTCTTCGCGTGATAGACCGATTGAGGTGACGTGCGGCGCCACGGTAAGGCTGCTCTGCGCTCGGATGCGTTGGACCGCCGCGACGGTTAGATCGCGCGTAGACCCGTCCGCACCGCAGGTGACGGACACGAAGCGAGGCGCAAGCGGCTCCAGACGGCGGATTGATTGGGAAAGCGTTGCCTCCATGGCGGGGTCGGTGGGCGGAAAGAACTCGAAGGAAACCTGAGGGGGCGGGGCGCCGTCGGATGCGGCGCGCCTGCCGGTGAAGGGCGAGAGCAGATCAATGTCGTCGTTCGTAGGCATCGAAGCACCCGCGCAGAACCAAGCCTGTGCACCGGTGTCGATGAGGGAGCGCGCAACCTGCGTGAGCGATGAGCTCGTCCTTACGAGCCCGATTCGCTTTAGCCGCATTTCTTACGCGCCCGCAAGCTGAAGCATCAAATCGGCGCGAGAGGCACTCTACCGATCGCAGCTGCAGGGGTCAATCTTCAAGGCGCGGATTGCTGCAAGGCAAAGCCGGCCGATATGCCTCCCGTAACACGCTCGAAACGCTGCAGTGTCGACTGAGCTCATCCAAGCCAAGGTGATCTGGTTTCTGGAGCGCTAAACGCAGTCGGCCGAAGTGGCCGCGCCCTAAAGTACGCCGCCGAGCGAGAATGGCCGCATCCCGGCCGGGTCAGGCGGGCCGAGCATCTGCATCCAGTGCTGCAGGTCATCGCTCGCCTCGGCGCGCGCCATGGCGTGGCCGTTGAGCTCGTAATTACCATCCCGCCGCAGCTGCAGCTGGCCTTGCAGCTGCAGCGGGCCGCCCAGATCCTTCAGTTCGGCGCGTATCTGCCCATCGGGGCCGGGCTCGAGAAACTTGAGCGTATAGCTGCCTAATTCGCTCTGGCCGTTGGCGCCACGCAGTGAACGCGCCGTCAGTGTGCCGCGGGCGGTGTTGAGCCGGCCACCCTGCACATCGGCGCTCGAGAGCTCAACGTGCAGTTGCCCGCTCCAGCCATCAGGAAACCATGGCACGATACCGCCATCGACCGGCAGGTCGAGTGCAACGTTTCGCAGGTAAAGCGCGTGCCCGAAGCCTAAGGCGAGATCGGCGGTGCCCGTGGCGCGCGGATCATTGCAGGTAATGCGGGCGGCGAGCCTTGCGCGCAACAACTGCAATGGCAGCAGTTGCCAATGCGGCTCGGACAGGCTGACGGCGGCGACGCGCAGCTGTCCGCACGAACCACTCCACACGGTGCCTGCAGGGAATTCGCAGTGCACGGTGGCCGGCAGCCAGCTGGCAACCCAAACAGCGGGCAACCGCAGCAACACGGTCAGAACGAAGAAAGTCAGACCCAGGCCGATCAGCGCACGGCGTGACATCAGCCCCTGCGCAATACGATCGTGGCGTTGACGGTGCCGGGCGTGCTCGTGCTCTCGATGGTGGCGGACTCGACGTGCAGACCATCGCGCTGCACGACATCGTTCGCCCAGATGGCGAGCGCATCAAAGGCCACCTGCTCGAAGTGCACGCTGGCGGCACCGTTTTGCGTCAGCGTACTGGTCGAGTGGCTGATGCCGTTGCGCCGCGCTTCCCGATCGGCCACCGTCGGGAGCGATTCGGTGCCGCTCGGCGGCGGTGCCATGCGATTGAGCATCGACAGTTGCGGCCCCAAGCCCTGCAGCCACAACAGATCCGATTGCTTGGTGGCCACCCGCTGTCGCGCCGCGCTGACGCTGTGCTCAAATGGCAGCAGTCCCGCCAACACCACAATGAGCACAGCCGCAACGCCGCCGATGCTGACGATGCGTCGCTCGGACTCGCTCAACTTGGCGAACCATTTGCGCAACGCTTCCATCAGGATGTGCCCCGCGCGCGCAGCCGGATATTGCCTTCGTAAGCGTCGCCCGCGGCGTTGCCGGCGACCAGCTCAGCGTCCCAGCCGGCCGCACGCAGCGCCTGATTGACCCGCTCGATGCTCTGGGCATCGCTGGCACGAAGTTTTACCTGCACGATGCCTTTTTGATAATCCAGGAGCTGCACGCGCGAACCCGGAGCGCTTTGCAATGCCGTGGCCAGTCCCTTCAAAGCGCCCAGCAGCCCGCCCGGATCGGACTGCGCCAGTGCCGCGGCGAGCTGCCGCTGCAGGCGCTGGCGCAGCGGGCCGCTGCCGCTGTTGATGCCCGGTATCGACCCGGTCAGCATCGTAATGCGCGTATCCAGATCCTTTTCCGCGCGATGCAGCCGCAGCAGCGAATATCCCTGGCTGCCCAGGTGCGCGAGCAGCAGCACCCCGGCAAGGATCGCCGCCAGGCGCCAGCGTTGCCAGTGGGTGCTGAACGAATCGCGCTGACCGTAAGCGCCCTGCAGCAGATTGATCGGGGCGGCCGCGGGCAGCTGCGAGGCCAGCCAGCCTAGCACGCCCTCGGCGAGCAGCTGCACTTTCAGACTGCCGACCTGGGCGCGAAGGGCTTCGAAATCCGCTGCCCGCGACGGCCATTCGGCTTCGGTGGCGTACACCAGCAGATTCGCCGCCGGCAGCTGCTCGGCGCCGACAGCGATTGCGAGTGCCGCGGCAAGGTCGCTCGCCGGCGCCCACGCGGCCAGGGCGCTGTCGGGATTACGCACCAGCAGGGATTCGGACTCGAGCAGCACAACGGTGTAGCCGGGATTGCGCGGCAGCAGGGCGCTGTCGGCGCACAGCAATTCCGGCTGGATGCCGGCGGCGCTAAGTTCAGCAAGGTACCGGTCCATCAGCGCGCGGGCGACGACGTTGACCGTGGTGCGGCCGGACTTGTTAGGGCGCCGCTCGACGGCAAAATGCTGCTGCTCGACGTCGCCGACGAGTTGCTCTTCGATCGCAAACGCCACGATCTGCTGGGCGCGGGAGGCGCTGCGCGCGGGCAGCTGCACTTCGGTGCTCAGCACTTCCTCAGCCGGCAGGAGGCCTGCGACGCGACGCCCGGCGGCGAGCGGGGCCGCTTCGCGCAGCGCTCCGGATTGCTCGGCGCTAAGCGGCTGGCCAGCCGCGTCGGCGACGATCCAGCTGATGGGAGCATCGGGAGTGCGCGCCAGCCGCAGAATCAGCCACTCTGCCATGAATTATTCCGTGCCGAAGGTCCGCAGGATGACGTGGATATTACCGCTGCCGCTGCGCTGAATCAGACTGTACAAGGTGAACTGGGTGGTGCCAAGCGCGATCCAGGTGCGCAGCCGGAAATAGTTAGAGGTGTCGGTCACGTTCGGGCTCAGCTCAGGCCAGAGCTGCGGATGGTTGGTCTGTAAAAGACTCAGGGACGGGAAGCAGCCGTTTTCCTGCGTGCGCAGGGCCTGCAGCTGGGTCGGGTCGCTGCTCCATTCGATCTGGATGAGCATCGCATCCAGCACGACGCCTGAGGCGGTACAGACGTTGAGCTTAGTGCCGACGGGCAGCGCGGTGATGTACGGGCTCAACCGGTCATAGATCGCGCGGTTCATGCCCGGCAGCGCCAGCAATTCCGAGATACTGCTGATGGGAATGTTCGGCGTCCGGTAAGCCGGCGTCATGGCAAGATAAGTGCTGTCTTCGGCGCCGTCCGGTTGCGTCGGCACTGAGTCTGCATCGATCCAGTCGGTAACCTGCGAGGCAATGCCCGGATCGATCTGCAGCTCCGTGAGCAGCCGCTGAAATTCGGCCAGCGCGGGATTGACCGCGCCCTGCGCGACGGGCAGAAGCAGATTGTTGATGTTGAATTTGCCCTGCTCATCCTCCAGTTGAGCTTCGAGCGTGGTGTTCTCGTCCATCTGTATGGGTCCGTACGGCAGCGCCCAGTCCTGATTCGGCGTGGTGATGGAGGTCTGCTGCACAGCCTGGTTCAAAACTTCAGCCGCCATGGCTTCAGCGGCTTCGCCAAAGCGCATCGACTGGGTCATGGTAAATATCGCGATGCCGCGCCGCGCGGTCAGGGTGCTGCGAAAGGCGATGGCGGTCGCCAGTATGGTTGCCATGGCCACCAGCACCAGCGCGGTGATCAGCGCCATGCCGCGTTGCCGACGCACCGCGCTCAACCGCAGCTCTCCACGACGCGCACCAGCGTGCCCCAGTCTTTCAGCACCAGTGTAATCTCGATCGCCACGGGGTTGACGCGCAGCTGCCTGACCGAGATGCCGTTGAGGGCCGGGTTGACCGGCCAGGTGGTCTGCCAGGTGTGCGAGGCGTCCATATAGCGGAAAGTCAGTGCATCGACCTGATCGAGCAGCTGACGCTCGGCGAGCACCGCATTGGCGGTGGCGTCCAGCTCTGGCAGACTCTGGCGGATTAATACGCCGTTGCGGACGACATAGCTGATCCGCTGCAGCTCCGGCCGGTGAATGCCCGTGGGATTGGCCCAGCCACCCCGCGTAAAGGTGATCAGCGCCGCCGATTGCTGGGCGAGCGTATTGGTGGAACTTGAGGTGCTGTCGCCACCGAAGCTGCTCGCCTGGCCGGCGAGCAGCGCCGGCACGTTAGGCTGGGTGGAACTGCCAAGCAGATCGCGCACCGGCCGGGGCTGCAGCAAAATAAAGTCGGCCTCCATGATGCGCATGGTCTGCTGGACCGCGAGCAGCCGGTCGGCCTGTTCCTCGACCTGCTTGCGGCTGCTGATCGCCTGCCGCAACGCGCTGTAACCGAGCAATGACATGATGGCGCTGATCGCAAGCGCCACCAGCAATTCGATCAAGGTGAAGCCCGCGCCGCGCCGTCGGGGTGTGGCTGCAGAATCGGCAGTTAATCGGTGCACGCGCATCACAATCCCGGACTGGTCTGACCGGGTCCGGTCGTGGTCGTGCCGGTGCCGGTGGGCAAGCCCGTACCCAGGCCCGGCGCGCGCGGTGTGGTGCCTGTACCGGGGGCGCCCTGGGCATTGCGGCTGTCCCAAATCGGAGTGTTGCCATTGGCGGCGTTGAGTGCAGTGCCCTTGAAGCCGAGCACGGTGGCAAGCCACGGTGCGTCCTGGCCCTTGGGTACTGACGGATCGTCGGTGCGCCTGACCTGCACCGTGATGCGGTACATGGTCGGAATCTCCATCTCATCGATCTGCTGCAGCCAATGCCATTGCTGGTTGGCAAAAGTCACATCGCCCTCGCTCGAGCCGGGCGTGATCGGGGTGAGCAACAAGCGGGTGGTGCTGATCTGATCAAAGCCAATCCATTCGGCAAAGGACTTTTCGCGCAGATAACTGGTGGAGCTGGCGCTCGAGGTGAGCACCGAAAACATCGCGCCGGCGCCGAGGGCGACGATCGCCAGTGCCACCAGCACTTCGACCAGGGTAAAGCCGCCAGGACCCCGCGCTGCCTTCACGTCGGGTGCTCCACCAGCTCGCCGGATTCAATGCTGGCGTTGTTGACGCTGCGGATGGTCGTCGATCGATTGACGCCTTCACGCTGCAGCGTGATTTCGAAGGAATTCAGATCACCGTCGGAGAACAGCATGACCTGTGGCGTCAGGTCGTTGAGCTTACCCTCGAGGTCCTTCTGCGACGGGTCTTCCATCACAATCGGCCGCCCTTCGATCACCAGTGAGAATCGGAGCCCCGCGGCGAGCGTGCGCGCGCGCAGCTGATCATCGAGAACGTCTTCCTGCCATTGGTTGGTGCGCGCGTTGTGCAGCACGAAGCGGTAGCCGTGCAGGTCGCAATGTAGGCCGTATTCAATCGTCTGCAGCTCGGCCCGCTCGCGCACATAGGCCATAAGTCCTACCAGACGGTCGCGTTCCTGCTCCATCGCCGAATCCCGTCCGGTGTTACCCAGCGACAGCACGATGCCGACGGCCACCATGCCGATGATGACCACCACCACCAGCATTTCCACCAAGGTAAAGCCCGCCGGCCGGCACCGACCCGCCGCGCGGCTCACCGGGCTCGTGGCACTGGCCCTTAGGCTATTGATCCGCGTTCCAGTTGCCGACAACCTTGCTGTTGTCGTTGCCGGGCGGCCCGTTCGTGAACAAGTCATAGGCCAGTCCGTGGGTGCCGGGATTGGCGTACTGATAATCATTGCCCCAGGGATCCTTGGTCAGATGCGGCAGATAGCCGTCTGGCCGCCAATGCGTGACCGAAGACGGATCGGGGTTGCTCACCAGCGCCTGCAGGCCTTGCTCGGTCGTCGGATAGACAAAATTATCGAGCTTGTACAGCGTCAGTGCGGTTTCCAGGCCCTGCAGATCACTCTTGGCCTTGGTGACCCGCGCCTCATCGAGCCGACCGAGCACCTGCGGTACCACCAGCGCTGCCAGCAGGCCGATAATGATGACCACCACCATGATTTCAATCAGCGTAAAGCCGCGTTGCCGCCGCTGTGCCGCACCGGGGGCGCGCACCCCGAAATAGGCCGGTGAATACATGGTGTTCCTTGCCAAGCCTGTGATAATTAAGGCTCCAATCATAGCAAATGCCTATCTCCCATGATGGACCGCAGGGCCAGCGGATGGTTCAAGTCGTTGAATTGCGACGGCCGATACGGTCTGGCGTTGCTCGCCGCCGGCCTGCTGCTGGCGGCGTTCATGCTCGGTGGCGAACCGTGGCAGATGGCGCTGCGATTCGATCGCGCCGGCCTGCAGCAGGGCCAGTGGTGGCGCTTGCTTACCGGGAACCTGGTCCACTTCGATATCCGCCACCTGCTGCTCGACTTCACCGGCCTCGCGCTGCTATGGATGCTGTTCGCGCGCGAGCTATCACCGCTCCGCTGGCTGGCTGTGGCGCTCACATCGATGCTGGCGGTCGATGCGGGCCTGTGGTGGCTTGCGCCTCAGATCCAGTGGTACGTCGGGGTGTCCGGAGTACTGCATGGCATCTGGGCGGCCGGCGCAATTGCCGGCCTGAGGCGCGGCGACCGGACCGCCATCGGGCTGCTGGGGTTGCTCGTGGTCAAACTATCGGTTGAACAGTTTTACGGCCCCCGTTCGCTGGAGCCGGCTCTGCCGGTCGTCACCCAGGCGCATGTCTACGGGGCCGTGGGCGGTGCGGTGGTCGCCTTGATCGACTGGGCGGGCTCGCGCCTGCGGCTATAATTGGCAGCGACAAAATTCCGGCGCCTAACCTTAAGAATAAACGGGGCAATACCGCGCGATGTCTGTAGCAATGGTTTTCCCGGGACAGGGATCCCAGGCCGTCGGCATGCTCGCAGCGCTGGCTGAGCATTCCGCGCCGGTGCGCGAGACCTTTGCCGAGGCTTCGGCGGTACTGGGCTATGACCTGTGGGAACGGGTCGCCCACGGTCCGGAAGAGGCGCTGAATGCGACCGCCTGTACGCAGCCAGCGATGCTGGCCGCCGGCGTTGCCACCTGGCGCGCCTGGCGCGCTGCCGGCGGTGCCGAACCTGCATTGGTGGCCGGGCACAGTCTCGGTGAGTTTTCGGCGCTGGTGTGCGCCGGCACGCTGCCGTTCGGGGCCGCAATCGGACTCGTGCGCGTGCGCGGTGAACTGATGCAGGCGGCAGTGCCTGCCGGGAGCGGGGCCATGGCGGCCATCCTGGGGCTTGAACCCGAAGTTGTGCTTGAAGTGTGTGCGCAGGCAGCGCAGGGGGAAGTCGTCGAGGCCGTGAATTTCAATGGTCCGGGACAGATCGTCATCGCGGGGGCTGCCTCCGCGGTGGCGCGCGCGGTCGCTGCGGCCAAGGAGCGCGGCGCAAAGCGGGCGCTGCTGCTGCCGGTCAGCGTGCCGTCGCATTCGAGCCTGATGCGCCCGGCGGCGGAACGCTTCGGGCCGTACCTGGCGGCCGTCGAATTTCAGTCCCCGCGCTACACATATATAAGTGCGGTCGATGCGCGCGAGTACCGCGACACGCAGCAGATCCGCGAGCTGCTCGGCAGGCAGCTGGCCAGTCCCGTGCGCTGGACCGAAACGGTACTCGAAATAATCCGTCGCGGCGCCAGTCAGCTGCTCGAATGCGGCCCGGGCAAAGTGCTCACTGGCCTCAATCGTCGTATAGGAACGCGCGGGCAGATCAGTTGCGCGGCTTTGGAAGATCCCGAATCGATCCGCGCCGCGCTCGGCGCGGGGGCAGGAGGCAGTAATGCTGAGTAACGAAGTGGCGCTGGTCAGCGGCGCATCGCGGGGCATTGGTCAGGCAATCGCGGCGGCGTTAGGCGCTGCCGGCGCGCAGATTATCGGCACTGCCACCAGCGAGGCGGGGGCGATGGGCATCAGCAGCTGGTTGCAGCAGCAAGGCATTCGCGGCCGCGGACTCCTTTACAGTGCGACCGAGCCCGGTGCGGCCGAGGCGCTCGTCGCCAAGCTCGATGGCCACGAGGGATTGCCGACCATTCTGGTCAACAACGCCGGCGTCGCCCGTGACGGGCTGGTGCTGCGCATGAAGAATGAGGAGTGGGACCAGACACTCGACATCAATCTGTCGGCCGTGTTCAGGCTGACCAAAGTGTGCCTCAAGCGCATGCTCAAGGAGCGGCGCGGGCGCATCATTAATATAAGCTCGGTGATCGGCTCGATCGGTAACGCCGGCCAGGTGCCGTACGCCGCCTCCAAGGCCGGATTGATCGGCATGACGCGCTCCCTCGCGCGGGAACTCGCCGGGCGCAACATCACCGTCAACGCCGTGGCCCCGGGCTTTATTGCCACCGACATGACCGCCGCCCTCGATGAGCCCCAGCGCCAGGCCTACCTGTCCAGGATCCCGCTCGAGCGATTCGGCAGCGCCGCGGACGTGGCGCAGGCGGTGCTTTATCTGGCCGGGCCCGGGGCTGCCTACGTCACCGGGCAGACCCTGCACGTCAATGGCGGCCTTTACATGGGCTAGTGCCCCGGGGGCGCTCCTTACCCTAAAATCACCCGCGAAATCAAGTACTCGCGAAACGCCACGGTGGCGGTGCCAAGGGCGTTCCCCTACAATATCGGCCCCGCGCCACCAGAGAGGGTCCTGGATGGGTCCTTACGGGGCAGCGTACGTTCGGTTCAGAGCAGTCATCCGCAGAGAGGTCAGATCAAGATGAGCACCGTTGAACAACAGGTGAAGGCCATTGTTGCCGAACAGCTGGGCGTCAAAGCCGAACAAGTCACCAGCGCCGCCTCGTTTGTCGATGATCTCGGGGCCGATTCGCTCGACACGGTCGAGCTCGTCATGGCTCTGGAGGAAGAGTTTGAAATCGAGATTCCAGACGAAGATGCTGAAAAAATCACGACGGTTCAGCAGGCCATTGACTATATCAACGAGCGTCGCACCAAGACCTGAATCGCTATCCTGCCGCCCCGCCGATCTGGCCGCCGCCGCGGGCCGATCAGGTTTCCGCCGTGAGTAATCGTCGAATCGTCGTCACCGGAATGGGGATCGTCTGCCCGCTGGGCAGCACGGTCGCCGACGCGTGGGCCGCGGCCCTCAAGGGCGAAAGCGGCATCAGCCCGATTACCCGTTTTGACGTGACCGCGTTTCCGACCCGCTTTGGCGGCGCGGTGCGCGGCTTTGACGTCGGCCAGTATCTGCCGCCGAAGGATGCGCGGCGGATGGACGAATTCATGCACTACGGCGTGGGCGCCGGCGTGCAGGCCGTGGCCGACGCCGGCGCGGACTTTGAGCGCCTCGATCGGGAACGGTGCGGCGTGGTCACCGGCTCGGGCATCGGCGGCCTCGGCACGATTGAAACCGAGCACAACGCGTTCCTTTCCGCGCACAGCCCGCGCAAGATCTCGCCGTTTTTCATACCGGGCACCATCATTAATATGGTGTCGGGCCATTTATCGATCCGCTTCGGCCTGCGCGGCCCGAACCTCGGGGTCGTCACGGCCTGCACGACCTCGACGCACGCGCTCGGCATAGCGGCGCGCATCATTCAGTACGGCGATGCCGACCTGATTATTGCCGGTGGCTCCGAGTTCGCGACGACGCCGATGGGGCTGGGCGGATTTGGTCAGGCCAAGGCGCTCTCCAGCCGCAACGATTCCCCTGCCACTGCCAGCCGGCCGTGGGACCTGGAGCGCGACGGTTTTGTGCTGGGCGATGGCGGCGGCGCGATGGTGCTCGAGGAGCTCGAGCACGCCAAAGCCCGCGGCGCGCGCATCTATGCTGAACTTTCCGGCTTTGGCATGAGCGGCGATGCGCACCATATCACCGCGCCGCTCGAGGACGGGTCCGGTGCGCGCTTGGCGATGGTCAATGCGCTGCGCGATGCGCGCTTAAACGCAAGCGACGTGCAGTACCTGAACGCGCACGCGACTTCGACGCCGCTCGGCGATAAAGCCGAAACGGTCGCGATGAAGAGCGCTTTCGGCGAACACGCCTACAAGCTTGCGATCAGCAGCACCAAATCCATGACCGGCCACCTGCTGGGCGCGGCCGGCGTGGTCGAGGCGATTTTCTCGGTGCTGGCCATTCGCGATCAGGTGGCGCCGCCGACTATTAATTACCAGACACCGGATCCGGACTGCGACCTGGATTTTGTGCCCAATACGGCCCGCCCGATGCGCATCGAGGTGGCCATGTCCAACTCCTTTGGCTTTGGCGGCACCAATGGCACGGTGCTGTTCCGCCGTTTTAAGGACTGAAGCGGCCGCGGGACCGCCACCGGCCGCCATCGGTCCGCTGGTCAGCCAAGTCCCGGCCGGCGGCGGACATCTGCGGGCGCTGATCGGCGCCGCACCGGACCGTTACCCGGTGCTGTTTGACAGCGTCGCGGCCGGAGTCCTCGGCCGCTACTCGATCCTCGCTGCCTACCCCGAAGAGTCGCTGGTGCTGTACGGGGACGGGAGGCTGACGCGCAATGGTGAGCCGCTCCCGTCCGGCGGGTTTCTCGATGCTTTCGATGCGAGCTTCGCACCGCTGCAAAGTGCCGCGGGGCAGTCGCCGCTGCCGTTCACCGGCGGCTGGGTGCTGTACCTTGGCTACGAGCTGGCCTCGGAGCTTGAGCCCGGGTTGCAGCTGCCGCCGGCTGGCGCCGATGTGCCGGTTGCGATCGCGCTGCGGATCCCGGCGGCACTAGTGCACGAGCACGCGACCGACCGGGTTTACGCGGTCGCCGAAGCCGGTCGCCCCGAGCTGCTGCGGGCACTGAGCGCGGCGCCAGCGCTCATCACGCCCGGGGCGGAACACGGTGCTGCCGCGACCCTTAAGTTGCAGGTTGAGGAGGAGCCGCCACAGCGGTTTCGCGACCAGGTGCTCGCGGCACAGGCTTATATTCGCGCCGGCGATGTCTATCAGGCCAACCTGTCCCGGCGCTGGCAGGTCCACTTGGCCGAGCCGCTCAGTCATGCCGGGCTTTACGCGAGGCTGCGGCAGGCCAACCCCGCGCCGTTTGCGGCCTGGGCAGAACTGCCCGGTCATTCAATCTTCAGTTCATCACCGGAGCGGCTGGTGCGGGTTTCGGGCGGGCGGATCGAAACGCGGCCGATTGCCGGCACGCGCCCACGGAGCGGTGCCCCGGGTCGCGACCGGCACGAGACTGCGGCGATGACTGCGAGCCCGAAGGAGAGGGCCGAGCACGTCATGCTCATTGACCTGGAACGGAACGATCTGGGGCGTGTTTGCCGGGCGGGCACCGTGCGGGTCAGCGAATTCATGATCACTGAAAGCTATCAGCACGTGCATCACATCGTATCGGGCGTCGAGGGGCAATTGCGGCCGGGCACCACGCCGGCCGCCGTGCTGCGCGCGCTGTTTCCCGGCGGCACGATCACCGGCTGCCCCAAGTACCGCTGCATGCAGATCATCGGGGAACTCGAGGGCGTGCCGCGCGGGGCCTATACCGGGTCGCTCGGTTATATCAACCGCGACGGTTCAATGGACTTCAATATCCTGATCCGCACGCTGACGCTGCGCGGCGAGCAGGTCGCGTTTCGCGCCGGCGCCGGCATCGTGGCCGATTCGCGCTGGCAACGCGAACTGGCGGAGACCCGCGCCAAGGCGCGCGGGCTGCTGCGGGCGTTCGGGCTGTGAGCGGCGGCGCCGAAACGGTGGGCGCGGTGCTGATCAATGGTGAGCCTGGCACCGTTATCGACTGGTCCGACCGGGGATTGCAGTACGGCGACGGCTTGTTTGAGACCATCAGCTGCGTGGCAGGCTCCCCGCGCTGGCTGGCGCGGCACCTGGCACGTCTCCGTCAGGGTTGCGCGCAGCTTAAGCTGGCTACACCGGATGAGGCGCTGCTCGGCGCGGAGATCGCCGCGTTGTGCCGCGGCCAGCCGCGCTGCCTGATCAAACTGATTTATACGCGTGGCGCGGCCGCCCAGCGCGGTTACCGACCGCTCGCGGTGGCAGCGCAGCGACCCACGCGCATTGTGGCCCGTTATCCGTGGCCTGCCGACGAGGGCGGCGCGTTGCGGCTCGGGTGTTCGACGGTCACACTGGGGGAAAATCCGCGGCTCGCCGGCATCAAGCACTTGAATCGCCTCGAGCAGGTGCTGGCCCAGGCTGAGATGGCTGGCACCGATTTTGACGAATTGCTGATGCGCTCCGCGACGGGCCATGTAATCTCAGGCACGATGTCCAATGTGTTCATGCCTGACGGGACGGTGCTGCGCACACCGGATCTGGCCCGCGGCGGCGTGGCCGGGGTACTGCGCAGTCTCGTGCTTGAGTGCGCGCCGGCGGCCGGATTTACCGTCAGCATCGAGCCGCTGATGGCCGAACGGCTGAATTCGGCCGCAAGTTTGTGGGTGAGCAACGTGCGCCTGGGCGTGCGTGCGGTGGGCTCACTCGACGGCCGGGCACTTGACCCGGATCCGCGCCTGGTGCGGCTTAAGGAGTTGGTCGATGCCACGCCCGCATAAATGGCGGAGGCTGATCTACGTGCCGCTCGCCGCGCTGCTGCTGGCGGCGGCCGGGTACGGAGCGCTGCGCGTCGCCGTGCTGCAACCGGCTTCCGGAGCGAGCGCGCGGATTTTCGTGCCGCCCGGGGCGAGCCTGCGCAGCGTGCTGCGCGAGCTTGCCGATGCCGGGCTGGTGCGCCACCCGCGGCTGCTGGCCCTGTACCTGCGCGTGCATGGGGAGACGCTGCTGGTGCAGATGGGCAATTATCAGATCAATGGCGGGCAGAGCGGCCTGCAGGTGCTCTCGCAGCTGCGCGCCGGCCCGCTGCTCGAGCAGCTGACGATTGTCGAAGGCTGGAATCTGGCGCAGATGCGGGCGGCGCTGGATGCCGATGCGCAGCTCGCGCACGAGTTCAAGGATCTGACCGATGCGCAGCTGATGGAGGCGCTTGGGCACCGGGGCGAAGCGGGCGAGGGGCGCTTCTTCCCGGACACCTACCGATTTGCGGCCGGCACGGCGGACCGCAAGATCTATCAGCTGGCCTATGAGCGCATGGCGCAGGAACTTGCCGCGCTGTGGCCCGAGCGCGCTCCGGATCTGCCTATCAGCACGCCGCAGCAGGCGCTGATTCTCGCCTCGATCGTGGAGAAGGAAACCGGCAATGAGGACGAGCGCGGCAAGGTCGCGGCGGTTTTTTCCAACCGTTTGCGCACCGGCATGCGGCTGCAATCGGATCCGACCGTCATCTACGGCCTGGGCTCACGTTACGACGGGCAGATTCATACTCGCGATCTGCAGGCCGACACGCCGTACAACACCTACACGCGGGAAGGCCTGCCGCCAACGCCGATTGCGCTGCCCGGCGCCGCGGCCCTTAAGGCGGTGCTGCATCCGGAGCCGATCAACGCGCTGTATTTCGTGGCCACGGGCCTGGGTGATGGACGCCATCAGTTTTCCGCCACGCTGGAGGCGCACAATGCGGCGGTGCGCCGCTACCTCAAGCGCACCGGTAACGAGGCGGCCGCGGCGCGGCTGGGGCACGGATCATGACGGCGCGGTTCATTACGCTCGAAGGCATCGAAGGGGCCGGCAAATCGACCGTGGCCGACGGCCTGTGCGCACATCTGCTGGCGCGCGGCATTCCCGCCTTGCGCACGCGCGAGCCTGGCGGGACACCGCTCGCCGAACGCGTGCGTGCGCTGGTGCTCGAGCGCGGCGATGAGCCGCTGGGCGCCCAAGCTGAGACGTTGCTGATGTTCGCGGCGCGCGCCGTGCATCTGGAAAATCTGATCCGGCCAGCGCTCAGGCGCGGCACCTGGGTCATTTGCGATCGCTTTACCGACGCGACCTATGCTTACCAGGGCGGCGGCCGCGGAGTGCCGGTGGCGCTGATCGATCAGCTGGCCGCGGCCGTGCAGGGGACGGTGCAGCCCGACCGCACTTTATTGCTCGACGTGCCGGTGCGCACCGGACTGTCCCGGGCGCGCGCCCGGCTCAACGAGCCTGACCGGTTCGAAGCCGAGACGGAGGCCTTCTTCGAGCGGGTACGGGATGCCTACCTGACGCGCGCGACCGGCGAGCCGCAGCGCATCAGGGTGCTGGACGCCGGCCGGCCTGCCGCCGCCGTGCTCGATGCGGCACTGGCGGCGCTGGCAGATTTATTGGCCGGGGCGCGTTGATGGAATTATTCTGGCTCACTTCCCAGGTAGAACAGCTGCGGCGCTCGCGCGCCGCAGGGCGTCTGCCGCACGCGTTGCTGGTGCACGACAGGCCCGGCGGCGGCGGGGCGTGGCTCGCGATGAAGGCGGCGCAGGCGAATCTGTGCCGCGAGCCGGACGCGCCATGCGGTCGGTGCACGATCTGCCAGGCAGTGGCCGCCGGGCGGCATCCGGATCTTTACGCGGTCGGCCCGATCGAGGACTCGCGGCAGATCCGCATCGACCAGATTCGTGAGTTGACCGAGCAGCTGACGTTGACCGGCTACAGCTCGGCGGCCACCACCGCCGTCATCGCGCCGGCGGAACTAATGAATCAAAACGCGGCTAACGCGCTGCTCAAGTCACTGGAAGAGCCGCGGCCCGGGGTTACGCTGGTGCTGGTCACCGCGAGCCCGTCGCGGCTGGCGGCCACGGTGCGCAGCCGCTGCCAGCGACTTGGCGTGACGCTGCCTGCGCGCGCGCCGCTGCTCGCGTGGTTGCGGGCTGAGCGCGGCGAGGGGCCGTGGGAGGCGGTGCTCGACGTGCTGGGCAACGCACCGCTCCTGGCGCTCGAGGCCGATCCGGCGCTGGTGCTTCGCATGCGGGATGAAACGGCCGCGGCGCTGGAGCTCGCCCGCCGCGGCGAGCTGGACATTGCCGGTACGGCCGAGCGCTGGGACGGCGAGGGGCTGCTGTTGCGGCTGGCCTGCTTTGAGAACTGGGTCACACAGCGCGTGGCTGAGCAGATTCGGCCGGCAACAGATGTTGCCAATCTGCGTACCAGTACGCACTTGCCAGCGCCGGCTGCGCGCATGAATATAGCCCAGTTGATTAGACTTATTGATGGGCTGCACGAGCTGGGCCGGCTGGCCTTTGGCTCGCTGAACAAAAAGCTCGATCTGGAGCAGTTGCTGTGGCGGGTGCCCCGGATCGGCTCGGCCTGACGGGCGGGCAGTGCAAGGGTGGAGCGAAGATCAATGGCAAAAGACAGTACCGTTCGCACCGGGGCCAATAAGCCCGGATTGCTGACGCTGACCATCAAGGACAAGAGCGCGCTGTACCTGGCCTATATGCCGTTCGTGAACAATGGCGGGCTGTTTATCCCTACCAACAGCAATTACCGGGTCGGCGACGAAGTCTTCATGCTGCTGAACCTGATGGGAGAAGACGAGAAGCTGCCGGTCGCGGGGCGCGTCGTCTGGGTAACGCCGAAGGGCGCCCAGGGCAAGCGCACCGCCGGTATCGGCGTGCAATTCAGCGAGCAGGACCGCGGCCAGACACGGGCGAAGATCGAAAATTATCTGGCCGGTGCGCTGTCGGGCGATAAGGCCACACACACGATGTGACCGCCTTGCGACTCGACCGGCGAACGCTGGTCGAACGCACGCTAGATTCAAATGGGCAGAAAACTCCGGCCGCACCGTCCCGGTGCCGCGGGCCTCAGCATGACTGCAGGAATTGCCGGATCGATACCGTCGTCGTGGTCGGTATGACGATAAAGTTGTCGCCAGGCGTTCCCTCGCCAGCCTGGGTGCAATATAGATTGGTCGCACTGCCCTGCGAGGAGGCGATGATGTCGCTGCTGCCGCCGGCAATCAAACTCCAGAACCCATCAGCGCCATCCGCGGTCCAAGCCGCCGTCAGTTGCCCGGCGTCCACGCTCAGTCCATCAATCGTAAATATGGTTCCGAAATCGGTGGATAGACCGACAGATTGCACCGCGCCAATCGTACCGTCGACGTTACCGGCGGCGAGGCTGGCAGCCGGAATGGTAAATTCGCCATCCAGTTCCAGGATTACCGTATCGGCTGCGGATCCATTTTGAGCCGGGACGTTCAGGACGTACTGGATAGTCGTTGCCGTGCCAGTGATGGTGACCGTCTCACCGTTCTGGCCGTTGTCACTCGGCAGGACGATATCGTCGAGTGCAAACGGGCCGCCGTAAAAGTTTGCCGATGCAGGGACAGGGGCGTTCATAAGCGAATCGGCGCCGGTCCCGCAGCCACCGCCGATGCCGATGGCCATCCCCAGGATCAGGGCCAGAAAAATGGCTTGGCCTTTATTGGCAGATTGGGAATACATAAAATTCCTCCGTGGGATTCGCCACCTACCACACTCGGCAGACGCGCCAAGCTCGATTCGTGATGCATCGATCGGGCCAGCAATCAGGTCGCCCAATTGCGCGTATTTTGCAGGCGATTATACGCCCGGTGGCGGACGAGGCCCCAAATAACCGCCTGATTACGTGACGTTGCGGCTGCACATTGCAGCGTGCGCCGCCGTTCGCGGACGAACACATTCAGGCGTCAGCGCGCGGCGGTAACGTCCTACACGGCACAGCTGCAGCTATACTGCCCGTCCAGTGGATTTTTTGGCGATCCGCAACGGGGGAAGTCGGAGTGCAACAATGAACCTATGGCAGGATTTTCTGATCAACGACGGCCGTGTGATCCACAAGTGGGTGCATTACTTTCCCGTCTATGAACGGCACCTGGCCTGGTTTCGCAACAAGTCAGTGACGTTCCTCGAGATCGGGGTGTCCAAGGGCGGATCGCTCGCAATGTGGCAGCGCTACTTCGGTCCGCTGGCGCGCATCGTCGGCATTGACATCGACCCGCAATGCCGGCAGCACGAGGCGCCGGGCATTTTTGTGCGCATCGGCGACCAGAGCGATCCGCAGTTCCTGCAAAGCGTGCTGGATGAATTTGGCATCCCGGACGCCGTTTTAGACGACGGCAGCCACCAGATGGATCACATCGCGAAATCCTTCGCGTTCCTGTATCCGCGCCTGCCGAAGAACGGCGTGTATCTGGTCGAAGACCTGCACACCGCCTACTGGCCGGAATTCGGCGGTGGCGTCGATGCGCCTGGATCATTCATCAATCTGGCCAAGGGCTTCATCGACAAACTGAATGCCGAGCACAGCCGCGGCGCTGTGGCCGCGGATTTCATCACCCGGCAGACCTTTGGGATCAGCTTTTACGACAGCATGGTCGCGTTTGAGAAAGGCGATGTCTTTCGCAAGGAAGCGCAGCAGACCGGTCACAATCCGCTGCTCGCCGAGGCGCTGGCCAAATTAGGCGCACTGCTGCCGAAGTAGCGGAGCGGGGGCGCGGCGCGACGGCCGCTTAAGCTTGCCGCTTTAGCCGGCCGGGCGGCGCAGCGCAGGCTCGGCGCTGCTCATCCCGCCGGTCAGGACATAGGCATCGAACCCCCGCTCGAGCAGAATGAAGGCAGCCGCGGAACTGCGCCGGCCGGTATCGCAATACACGACGTACGGGGCGGTGGCATCGAGGGTCGAGATCTTCAGGCGGATGAAATAAAGCGGAATGTTGATCGCCCCGTCGATCGCTAAGTTCTGGTACTCGGACGGCAGCCGCACATCGAGCCAGCGCGCGCCGCCGGCGATGAGCTTCTGTGCCTCGGCGTAGGTGACCCACTGCTGCAGCGGCTCATTCATCAGCTCCCGGAAGTCCGCCTTGCTCAGGCGCATCAGCACGCCGTCGGTCAGCATCGCCACGGTCGCGTTGCGCTTGGCCTCCGAGATCAGCGCCTCCTCACCAAAGGTGTCGCCGACCCCAAGTTCGGCCAGGCGCAGGCCCTCGCGGTTAAGCGGCGTCTCGCGGGTCACGACGCAGCGGCCGCTCACAATGGCATAAAAAAAGTCGCCCTCGGAGCCCTGCTGGATGATCACATCGCCCTGGCGGCAGTTGACGCGCTGCATGCGCATGAAGATCGCCTGGATGTTGGCCGGCGGGATGCGGTGAAAGGCTTTGGTCTGCAAAAGCGTCGTCATCCAGTCATCGCCCGCGGTGGCGCCGAAGTGGGCCTGCAGCTCGGTCACCTCGTAGGTGCCGGTCTGATCCCAGGTGATCATCATGTCCAGCAGATCGCTGTCGATGGCCAGATACTCGATCGGGTCCACCGCCCGGGCGGTGAGCTTGCGGGGTAGGCTAGGTGAGAGCGGGGTGCGGGTCTCCGGCGTGCCGCCGCGGATCATGGCCACCGTGCGGTCCCCGTCGCGAAGCTCCAGCAGCCCCGATACCAGCCAGATCGTGCGCCGGTCGGTATCTCCCATCTTGAACAGTAGCCGGTTGGCCGGCAGCTGCGAGACCGACACCTTCCGCGCCAGCGCGTTCAGGTTGTCGTTTTTCATGCCGTCCAGCGGCGAGAACTTGCGCAGCAGCTTTACTTCGGAAGTCGGGCTCTCGCTCATGTACTGGCTCTTCCGTCAGGCGTTGGGCCGGCACGGCCAAAAGGGGGCACGCCCATCCCATCGATGTTATCACAGCACCCGCAGCGCTCTTTTGGGCCGCGCTGGGTAAGCGGTTTTGCTACGGGCCGAGCAGTGCGGTCCAGCCCGCATCCGGCGCGAAGCGCGTCCCATAGCGGCCAGCCAGTTCCAGCAGCCGCGCGTGCACGGCGGCAAGTCCGCGGCCGCGGGCATATTGCATCGGGCCGCCGCGGAACGGGGCAAAACCCGTCCCGAAGACGATGCCGGCATCAAGCAGATCGGCATCCTCGACCACCCGTTCGCGCAGGCAGGCCACGCATTCGTTGACCAGCGCAAGAATCAGTCTATCTTCAAGATCCGCCGGCGGCTCGCCACTTACCGCAGGCCGCTGCGCCTTGCCGTCGACCCAGCGGTAAAACCCCTCGCCACTTTTGCGGCCGAGTTTCTTGGCGGCCACCAGCTCGCTCATTCGCGCGGCAAAGGGCGGGTTCTGCCGGCCAAGCTGCTCGGTGACGATCTGGCCGACGTGCAGCGTGACATCGAGGCCCACGACATCGCACAGCTCGATCGGCCCCACCGGCATGCCAAAATCCACAGCCACCCGATCGATGAGCGGGAGCGCTACGCCATCGCCCGCCGCCCAAAGGGCCTCGTGCAGGTAAGGGAACAGCACCCGGTTGACGAGAAATCCCGGTCCGCTGCGGCACGGCAGCGGCAGCTTGTCGATCCGGCGCACAAAGCTAAGCGCCGCGGCCAGCGGCTCCGGATGCGTCGTGGCGGTGTGGATCACTTCCACCAGCGGCATCTGGGCCACCGGGTTGAAAAAATGCAGACCGATTAGCCGACTCGGGTCGGGCAACTGCGCCGCGATGGATTCGAGCGTCAGGCTCGAAGTGTTGCTCGCCAGCACCGCCTCGGGGCGCAGCCGCGGCTCGGCCTGGGCGAACAGTTTGCGCTTGGCTTCGAGGTCCTCAAAGATCGCCTCGATCAGCACGTCGGCGTCGGCGACGCCGCTGCCGGCAACGTCCGCCCGCAGCCGCTCCTCGGCCTTGCGTCGCTCGGCCGGATCCTTGATGCGTTTCTGAAACAGGGCATGGGCCCGCTGCAGAGCAGGCTCGATGTATTTGAGCTCCCTATCCTGCAGCGTTACGTCGAGTCCGCGCAGCGCGCCCCAGGCAGCAATATCGCCACCCATGACGCCGGCGCCAATCACGTGCAGGCGCTGGATGGACGCCCCGCCGCGTCCGGCCAGGCCCTTGAGCCGATCCTGCAGCAGGAACATGCGCACCAGATTGCGCGCGGTCTCGCTGTTGAACAGGCTCGCGATCGAGCGCGCTTCGGCTTCATAGGCGGCCGGACCACGGGCGCCGTAGCGCGCCCAGAGATTGATGATGGCGTACGGAGCCGGATAATGCTGCGGCCGGGCGCGGCGCGCCACCTGGGCAACGAGGCGCGGCTTGAGCAGGCCGCGGATCAGCGGCCAGCTGAGCACACGCTCGGTGAAGGCCGCGCGCCGCGGCGTCGGTGGTTGCTGGACAAATCGGCGCGCGGTCGCATCCAGCTCGGAGGCGTTGACCAGGCGGTCGACCAGCCCTAAGCGCAGGGCCTGATCGGCGCGCACAGTGCGCCCGGTGAGCATCAGATCCATCGCCGCGCGCACGCCGAGCAGCCGTACTGAGCGCACCGTACCGCCAAATCCCGGATGGATGCCAAGCTGCACTTCCGGCAATCCGAGCGCGAGGCGCGGGTCATTGACGGCAATGCGGTAGCGGCAGGCAAGCGCGAGCTCCAGGCCGCCGCCGAGCGCAAAGCCGTGGATGGCGGCGATCGTCGGACAGGGCAGCGCCTCCAGCAGTGCAAAGGCGCGCTGCCCGATGATGATCTGATCGTAGGCGTCCTGGTCGCTCTTGAAGGCAGTGAACTCGCGGATGTCTGCGCCGGCGATGAACCCGGAGCTCTTGGCCGAGCGCACTACCAGGCCGCGCGGGGCGGTGGCGCCCAGGGATTTGAGGTGCACTTCCAGTTCCAGCAGCACCGATCGGCCGAGCGTGTTGGCCGAGCTCTCCGGTTTATCGATTGTCAGCCAGGCGATGCCATCGTTGTCACGCTCCAGCGTCCAGGCGGACTGGGTGCTCATGCAGGACCCCCTTGATCGCCAGCCGGCGCCGCCGGCGGCTTCTTAATATGAAAATCGCACACCAGCGGCCGGTGGTCGGAGAAACGCACGTCCGGGATCCGGAACCCGGTGACTTCGATGCCGGCGCTGACCAGCACAAAGTCGAGTTCAACCCGGGGGCGGCGGGCCGGATAGGAGGGCAATCCGAGGGCATTGGCGCTGCGCAGTCCCGAGGCGTGCATGAAAAGGTAAATCTCATGCGTGCCCCAGAAGGCGTTGAAGTCTCCGGCCACGATCACCGGCTTGGTCACGCTCGACAAGAGATCGTGCAGGGTACGCAGCTGGTACTGGCGGTGCCGGTACTTGAGCGACAGGTGCACCAGGAATATACACACCTCGTCCAGCTCGAGCTCGATGATCAGCCGCTTGATGCCGGTATCGAAGTAATGGAAGCGCTCGCCGGTGACGCGCGGGGCTGCGAGCAGTGCATTGCCCTGCTTGCGCACGATCGGCACAAACTGGTTCAACGAGCCGGAGCCATATTTGGTCTGATGGGCCGTGTAGTGGCCGAGCGAGCCGGCCACATATTCAGCCTGGTTGAGCATCCCGGTGCGGATCGAGCCGGTATCGATCTCGATCAGGCCGACGACGTCGGGGTCCTCCTGGCGGATGAATTGCGTTATGTGTTCCAGCACCCGGCGGCTGCTGCGCAGATACCCAGCCCCCGGCACCGGCAGGTGGAAGGCCGGGCCAGCCCCAGTGGCATAACGCACGTTATAGACGAGCAGGCGCAAAAGGTTCCAACTCCATGCCGGCCACAGTACACTGCCAGTATGTCTCAGGGCGATCCCATCCGGGTATACGTAACCCACGGCTGGCAGGCTTCGGACGATTACCTGCGGGTCTTTGAATACCTGGAAAGTGCCAAAAACTTCTACTACCGCAACCTAAGCGCCCCGGACGCGATCGCCTCGCTGCAGGTCAAGCCCCAGGTTGAGGGCCAGCGCGAACTCATGCGCAAGCAGATGGCCTCCGCGGAGGTCATTATCGCGCTGAGCAGCCTGTACTTTGAGCAGCGCGACCTGCTGGTGTTCCAGCTGCAATATGCCAAAGCCTGCGACCGGCCGGTCATCCTGCTCAATACCTTCGGCCGTACGGTGTCGCTGCCCAAGGACGTGGCCTCTCTGGCAGACGAAGTGATTGAGTGGGATGAGCGGGCGCTGAGCGATGCGGTGCGCCGCCATGCGCGTCATCAGGATACGACGCGCTGGGATACGATCGAGTTCAAGCTCGACTAGCGGTGTGCAACGGCCTCGGTGCCGATGCCGGTATCGCCAGACAGCAGCGCTGACAGCGGTGTGCCGACTCGCCGCCCGGGGAGCGATCGCAGCGACAGCCGATCGGTCGCCAGCACGCCGAACAATCGCACGATCAGCGAGGCGAAACGCTCCGCGTCGGCATTGGACAATTTTCTGATCGAGGCGCGCACGATGTTCTCACCCGGCAGCGCGCAGGCCTGATGCATCGCGCTGCTCATCTGTGCGTACTCGCGCTCGAGTTCAACCGGCAGATCTGCCAGCTCGAGATTCAAATCCTGAAGATGATTGATGTAGGCAAGGCACAACCGATCCTTGAGAGTGCCCGCGCCGCTTAAAGTGACGACGGCCAGTTCGAGTTCGCGTTTGAGTCCATCCATGTCGGCATGTCCTGGAGTTAAGAGATGCTGCCTGCAGCGGCGTTGTTGTTGTTATTGGTGGATGCGTGGAGCGCGATATTTGAAGTTAAGAAACGCTTTCATTTCAGGGGTATGGGTGAAGGATATCGCGTGAACGATGCAGAATTCAACGCAAGATTTACGACCTCGTCACTGAATCGGAAAACTCTTTTGCCCGGGTCACGATCCCGATCAATGAAGCGCGGTCGCCAGCCTGCCCGCAGCCCATCGGCGGACGAGGGTAGGTTTATCTATCAATTTCAAAAGGTTACACGAATAACGCCGCCCGGACACTTCAACACGGCTTATTTATTCGCCGCTCTTAAGAACTGCACCCGTCGTTGAAGGTGTGGCGGCCAACATGCGGTGACAGCGTCTGGCGCTGCTTGCCGTCAGGCCTCAGTACCGCGAAACGCCTTACTTAACATTTTTATAAACAACAAGTTAAGGGCTTTATCTCGCGTGCTTTAGGCACCGGCGGCTCGCAGCCGCCGGTGATGCCGGCGTCCCGTCGCGCCCGGCCTGCCGCTTAAGGCAGATCCTGCAGCGGCATGTACGAGCCTGGCGATCCGGCGACCTGCTGCAGCACCCCAGGGTGGGTGGTGACGACGCCGTCGACGACCGGGTTCGTAATGCCGTTGGTCACCACGATGTCCGGCAGCGGCCCGCCAGTAACGTCGGCCACGGCGACCTCAAATGCCGGCTGGGTGAGCGCGTAATTGACCGCGGGTACGAACGTGCCCGGCTGCCCCACGGTATTGAGCAGGACGCTGACGGTGGTTGTCCCGCCGACCACGATATCGGGCAGGCCGTCGGCCGTGAGGGGGGTTACCGCGATCGACTCGGGCAGGTTCATCGGCGGCAGCGGGTAGCTGACCGCGGGCAGGAAGGTGCCCGGGTTGTTGCTGTCCTGGAGCAGGACCGAGACGGTCGGTGCGTTGCCCCCGGTCGGACCCGGATCGGTGATGATCAGGTCAGCGTAGCCGTCACCGTTGACGTCGGCGATGGCCACGATATTGGCCCCGATGACAAAACCATTGAGCGTCTGAGTGAACACCGATTGCGGTGCTCCGAAGGTGGTGCCGCCGGCTGCCAGCGTGTTGAACAGGACTTTGACGCCGACGTCATCGACGACAACCACGTCGGCGGGGCCTCCGGCCACATTGCTGTGCAGGTTGCCGATGGCCACCCAGTTGGCGCCGCCCGGGTACAGTCCGATGGGCGCCTGGAACGTGCCGGCAGCATTTTGGATTTGAACGAACAGCGACACGGCGTAATCGGCCGATACGAGGTCCGGGAGCCCGTCGCCGTTGACGTCGCCCACGGCGACCTGCGAGGCGCCGGGCGATTGCAGCACCAGCGGTGCGCTGAACCCTCCGGCCTGATTATTGAAGAACACCGACAGCGCGCCGTCATCGAAGCTGGCTGAGACGACGTCGGCAAAGCCGTCGTTATTCAGATCGCCGATCGCGAGGTAAAGCGGATTGGTGCCATCGGCATAGCTGAACGGCGCGGCAAAGCCATTGTTGCCGCCCGCGTTCTCCTGATAGACATTGATACTGCCGGCCGATGGCGGCGTGCCAAACACCAGCGTATCGGCCGAGACCACATCATTAAGTCCGGCGATGTGGCGGAAATTGCCAGCGACCAGCCCGTACTCGACCTGGGTCGGCGGCGGTGGCGGCTGGAACTGGTTGAGGCAGGAGTAGAAACAATTGTTGTCGCTGCAAGCGGAAAGCAGCAGCGCCGTAGCGCTGACCAGAGCCAAAACCCGATAGCGTCGCAAAATCGCGACAACGACATCTCCGTTCACGCTGCCAATGGCAGTTTGCTCTTGGGTAGTCATGAATCCTCCGTAACCACTCCCGGGTTCGCGGGCCGGGACCCGTCCCGGGACGCCGCAGGAAGCCCAATCAGCTTAAAAAAATCTAGCGCAATCCGTGTTGGCCAACTACCAACCAGTGCTCGTTTGCAAGGCGCAGCAGGCCCGATCGCATCGCCCAAGGCTCAACCTTTGGTAAACGGCCCGCCCCCGCTATGGTTGACGGGAGGGGCGCTAATGCCGTGGGCCTGCGGCGTGAAAGCCACAGTTAGGCCGGATTCGGAACCCGGTGGCGGTGCCCAAAGCGGCGACTCGTGTGCTCGTGACCGGCCCCCTCACTTTGTTGCTACAGTTTGCGGCCGCTGCAGGCGGAGCGCAGCACGGGAGGGGGCCATGAGTGATGAACTGAGCCGGTTTGGCGCCGAGCAGCTGCTGCCGCCCAATCCCATCTGGCAGGGCCCGAGCGAGCGATTGATTGCAAGTGCCGACGACGAATGGATCACACCCGCGGAGCGCACCGGGCTGACCGCCACGCCGAGCTACGCCGACACCCGCGCCTATCTGGAGCGGCTGGCGGCCGGCTCGCCGCTGATACATCTTGAGGTCTTTGGTCACAGCGCGTTACGGCGGGATTTATTGGTGGTGACCGCGAGCCTCGATCATGCGGGTGCCACCCGGGCCGCATTGGATCCGGCCAAGCCGGTGCTGCTGGTGCAGGCCGGCATCCATTCGGGCGAGATCGACGGCAAGGACGCCGGGTTGATGCTGCTTCGCGACATTGCCTGGCGCGGCAAGCGGGCGCTGCTCGATCGCGTCAATCTGGTGTTTGTCCCGATCCTCAACGTCGACGGCCACGAGCGCGCGTCGGCCTTCAACCGTCCGAACCAGCGCGGTCCGGCCAACCAGGGCTGGCGCAATACGGCACAGAATCTGAATCTGAACCGCGACTACACCAAGCTCGACGCACCGGAGATGCGGGCACTGATCGGGCTGCTGCGCCAGATTGACCCGGACCTGTATATCGACGTGCACGTCACCGATGGCATGGATTACCAGTATGACGTGACCTACGGCTTTCAGGGCCAACATGGCAGCTGGGCCGCTTCGCCCCACAGCGCCCGCTGGCTGCAGGATTGCTATTCGCGCGATCTGGACGCGGCGCTGCGGGCCGAAGGCCACCAGCCCGGGCCGCTGGTGTTCGAACGCGATCCGCGCCGGCCCGAAGCCGGACTCGTCAGCTACGTGTTCTCGCCGCGTTACTCTCAGCCCTACGGCGACATCGTGCACATCCCTTCCGTGCTGGTCGAAAATCATTCGCTCAAGGATTATCGGCGGCGGGTGCTGGGGACCTATGTGCTGATGGAAGCGAGCCTCAAGGCGCTGGCGACGCACGGGGCCGCGCTGCGCGCGGCGCGCACGGCGGACCGGGCGAGCCGTGCGGGGGAAATTCCGGTCGGCTGGCAGTCGGGCGAGCAGCCGACCGGACAGGTCGAATTCCTGCCGATCGCGCACGAGCAGTGGCGGTCCGAGGCCTCCGGTGCCCTCGAAGTGCGCTGGCTCGGTAAACCCGCAGCGCCGCAGAAGCTGCCGGTTTATCCGGTGCGACCGAGCTGGCAGCTTTCCAGGCCCGGGGCCTACTGGGTACCGGTCACGAAGGATGACGTCATTGCAAGGCTCAGGCACCACGGCGTTGAGATGCAGCCGCTCACTGAGGCACGCGCGCTGACGCTCGAGATGCTGCGTCTGCCGCAGGCGAGCGTCGCCGCGGCAGCTTTTGAGGGCAGGTTCTTGCATCGGGCCGGGGAGGTGGTACGCGAACGGCGGCTGCAATCGTGGCCGGCCGGGTCAGTACGGGTGCCGACGGATCAGCGGCGCGGCGACTTGGCGATCCTGCTGCTCGAGCCGCAAAGCGAGGATTCGTTTTTTGCCTGGGGCTTTTTCGCGGAGATGCTGCAGCGGGTGGAATACTGTGAGAGCTACCTGATGGCGCCGCTCGCTGAAGCCATGATGGCCTCCGATGAATCGCTGCGCCGGCGGTTTGCGGCGAAACTGGCCGAGGATGCCAGCTTTGCCGCCAATCCGGATGCGCGGCTGGCGTGGTTCTACGCGCAGACACCGTTTTACGATGACGCTTACCAGCTGTACCCCGTCGGCATCGAACGCTGATGGCTGGCGCGGGAATCGACCGCGGAGCGGCAGCCGTGCTGTTGCCCGATCATTGCGGCTTTGGCGTCAGGATGGCGCAGTGTCAACAATCCGTAAACTAATGCAGGGTTGAAATTAAATATTTTTCATCAGACCACAGGATGCTTGAGGACCGCTCGGCTCCCGGCATAGCATCTTTGCGCCGCCTGCGGGCAGGATGCGACCGGATGCTGGCGCAGTCCCGCCTTGGCGAATTATCAACCGATGACAACATGGAGACGTGCTAATGAAATTCGGCAAAACTCTCGCATTGACAGGTGCGCTGGCGGCGGGGATGGTGCTGTCGGCGCTGCCCGTGGCGGCGGTTGCGGCCCCGGGGCCGACGATTCAGTCGGAAGATGCGGCTCATCCGCGAATCGTTGCCGCCATTCACGAAATGAAACATGCCCTGGAGGAGATGGAAGCGGCACCGGATGATTTTGGCGGCAACAAGGCAGCCGCGATTCATGACACGAAAGTCGCGCTGCATTCACTGCGCAAGGCGCTGTACTTCCGCCTGCATATGGATGATGCCGCGATCGATCGGGTGAATTGATGAACTGCCGGACCGCCGCCGTTCAGCCGCGGCGGTCCGGCGGTGTTTTGCGAAGCGGCGGCCCGTTGCCGGCCGCTTATCTGGGGCCGTCCAGATACCGGTTGATGACTTCGGCTACGGCCGGCGGGTCTTCCCAGAACGGATTGTGACCGAGCCCGGCGAAAATTTTGACCTCGGCGTCCGGCAGTGCGGTGCGCAGCGACTGGCGATCCGCCTCCTTCATGATGAAATCCTCGCTCCCCCAGATCAGCAGTGTTGGCGCCTTCAGTCGCGGCAACGTGCTGGTCAATTCAACGTTGATCATCCCCTGATCCAGTACCGCGTTCCAGACCCATGCCGGGATAGCCGCCGCATCGCGGCGCTGCCGGCGAACAATGTCCGCATTGACCGGGGTCGGCGAGCTGAACCAGGCAATCATTTCGGGCGAATCCGCGCCGATGGGATCCTTCAGGTTGCGAATCCATGAGAAGTCGTACTGCACCGGTATCGCGGTGGAGGAAATCAATATCACGTGCTTGACCCTCCCGGGCCAGAATTCGGCCAGGGTCTGCGCAATGAAACTGCCCATCGAGTGGCCGATGATGTCGGCCTTTTCAATATGCAGCGCGTCCAGCAGCAGTTTGACGTCATAAGCGAAATCAAGGCGCGTGTAGCAACATTCCGGTTTGCTGGACTTTCCGTGCCCGCGGATATCGACCAGGATCAACCGGTCGGTCGTCGACAGGTAGGGCATGAGCGGAACCCAGTCGAGCGAGTTGTCGGTGTAGCCGTGGATCAGCACCACCGGTCTGCCTGCCGGATCCCCCCAGCTGATGTAGGCCAGTTTGATGCCGTTAGGCAGGGCGACAATTTTCTTCTGCGCTTCGAACTTATCCAAGTTGACTGCGGGCGGGGACGATCCGGCCGCTGCAGCGTTGATCGGCAATGGGATCGAGCTGCCCAGCAGAAGTGCCGCGACAGTGATCAGAGGCCATCGACGCGAGCGTGTACTCAAACGCATAACTCTCCGGTTGCGGAAATCGTCGCGGCCAGACCCCGGCCGCCAACCTGTTTAGCTGTATTCCATGCCATCGGTCAAGCCCGGCGTCGCGGCAGATGCCCGACCTTGCGGTGAGTTGATGGCGGTGGGCCTCAACTCAATGCCGGCAAAATGCCCTCGTGCATCCGCTGGCGATCGGCCGTCGGCGCCTTGCCGGCCCAGGCGCGATAGGATCTCGAGAAATGCGGCGCGCCTTTGAAGCCGCAGGCGACGGCAGTTTCCAGCACTGGCAGGTTCGTGTACTGCAGCAGTGCCCGGGCGCGCTGCAGCCGCAGATCCAGATAATAGCGGCGCGGGGAGAGCTGCAATTGCCGGTGGAATCCCCGCTCGAGCCGCCGCTGGGATACGCCAACGGCCCGGCACAGCTGCCGCACCGAGAGCGGCTCCTCAAGATTGGCTTCCATCAGCTCGATGCACTTGACCAGGCACGGATCGCTGAGACCCTGGCGATCCTGCGTGCCCATGCGCTGGTGCTCTTTCGGTTCGCGCAGCCGCGCGTGGATGAACTGCTCGGCCACCGCGGCCGCCAGGCGGTGCCCGTGCTGCAGCCGCACGACGTGCAGCATCATGTCGATCGCAGCTGTGCCACCTGCGCAGGTAAAACGCGAGCGGTCCACTACGAACAGACCGGGCTCAATGGCGACGCGCGGAAACTGGCTGCGAAAACTCTCGAGGCTCTCCCAATGCGTCGTGGCGCGGCAGTCGGCGAGCAGGCCAGCGTGGGCCAGCACGAAGCTGCCGGTGTCGATCGCGCCGAGCGGCACCGCGGCCCGGTCGTGTGCTCGCAGCCATTTGCGGACGCGCTCGTCGTAAAGTGCCTCCGGTTCGAAGCCGGCGCATACCGCAAGCCGGTCATAGGCGGCCCGCTCGCGGATCGAGCGGTCGGCCACCACCGCCATGCGGTTGCTGGCAATGACCGGTTCACCCTCGACTGAAATGGTCTCCCAGCGGTACAGCTCCCGCTGTGCGAGGCGGTTGGCGACGCGCAGCGGCTCCAAAGCGCAGACGAACGCCAGCATCGAGAAGCGCGGCGCGAGCAAAAATCCTATGCATTCCGGCCGGCGCACCGGGTTGCTGGTCAGGATCGGTGCACCAAGTGCGCGCGGCAACCTTAAGGCGTCGAGCGGCAGGTTCATTGATTTATCTCGAGAGGCGCGCCGGCCGCGATCAAGCCGCGAAGCTCGAGCGCCCGCGGCGCACTGCCGCAGCCGGGTCGCGAATTAAATGAGAGAAAGGCCATGCCAATGGGCCCCGGCTTTGGGTGTTCTGTCGAATAGTGTCAATCAATTGTCGAAATAACTCAACACCTGACTTGCTCCCTGAGCGACAAATGAGGTTGAGGGAGATTAATAGCCGGACGCCGCCGCCCGGGCCATTAATCCTTAGGGGTCACATCAATATTGCAGCTGTCAAGCTGGCCCAGCCAGCGTTTGAACCCAGTGCCTTTCATTTAAATGGATATCAGGGGAGCAGGCATATGACAGTCGAACGTCGCCACCTGGCCACATTCGGATCGCGCGCCGCAGCGGTGCTGGCCGGATTTTTTGGATTCATGACCGGTAGCGCGGCATACGCCGACGGGCCGACCGAGCAGGCTGCGGCGCCGGCCGAAGAGGTCAGCGAACTGGAAACCATTGTGGTCACGGCCCGCAAGCGCGACGAGTCGCTGGCCGTCGTGCCCGAGAGCATCACGGCGTTTACCGCCGCGAACCTCGAGGACTACAACATCCAGTCGTTCAATGATTACGCCAACAAGGCGCCCAATCTGTCGTTCTCCTACAGTGGTGGCCCGACCGGCATTTCTGAGGCGCGGACCGTCGCGATCCGGGGCATCACCGGCCAGAATTTGAGCGGCACCGCTGGCGCCACCGGCTTTTACATCGATGACACGCCCTTGCCGGGATCGGTCGATCCGCGGGTGCTTGATATCGACAACATTGAAGTCCTCAAGGGCCCGCAGGGCACGCTGTACGGCGAAAGCTCGCTGGGCGGCAACGTGCGGCTCATTACCAAGAAACCGAGCCTGACCGAAAACTCCCTCAGCATCTCGGCCGAGGCGGGCTTCACCTCGAGCGCTACGGAGCCGGACGGCGGCGCCGGCATCATCGGCAATATCGTGCTGGTACCCGACAAGCTGGCGATTCACATCGTCGGCTTCGGCAGCTACGACGCTGGCTATTTGACGCGGACCTTTCCAACCGATCCGGCCAGCCCAGGAGTGACCGACCCGACCCTGGTGGTACCGCGGACCTCGGTCGGGAATCAGGGCGAGATCCGCAGCTACGGCGGCTCGATTTCGGCGCTGTGGCAGATCACCGATAATTTCGATGCGCGTTTACGCCTGATGCAGCAGGATCAATACGACAACGGCTTCCCGGCCGCCTTTGCCCCGCTGCCATCGTTTACACCGGAATACACACTCAACCGGGCCGTTGACGTGCAGCCGTGGGCTTCGGATGTGTGGACCTTGCCGTCGCTCGATTTGGAATACCGCGGCGCGGGCTGGGATCTGGTGTCGTCGACCGGATATTTTTACCGCCATGCAATTGACGTGGAAGACTCCACCTACGGCACGCAGCAGGTGCTGACCAATTATTACCTGGTGACTGGCATGCCGAACCAGGCGTACCTGTGGGACGGCGACCACATTCAGAAGCAGCTGAGCAGTGAGCTGCGGTTCTCCTTTGACCCGATTCACAACGTCAGTGGCACGGTCGGTGCGTTTTATTCCAACGCCGACACGGATTTCAGCATTCCACCCACTTTTGCCAACGGTCTCGATGCGGCTACGGCCGCCCCCGCCGCCACGCTATACGGTCCGTCGACCGTTGTGAATGTGGGCGTCAGCCCGGACCTGATCTGGACACAGAACGGACCCGGCACCGAGCGGGACTTTTCCCTGTTCGGCGAATTTTACTGGAAGTTCGTCGACCAGTGGACGCTGACCCTCGGGGCACGGCAGTACTGGTTGCAGCAGGACACCAATTACACCGCCAATGGCTACATGGATGACGGTTTCTTCGCGAGTCCGCCGGAAAACAACAGCGAGACTGGCTTTGATCCGAAACTCGGCATTGCCTTCCAGGCTGACGACAATACGATGGTCTACGGTTCGGCCTCCAAAGGCTTCCGGGCCGGCGGCGCGCAGCCGTACTTCTCGTTCTGCGCCGATCCGAACATAAATCCCGAGGCCATCACGCATCTGAAATCCGACACTCTGTGGACCTACGAGTTGGGCACAAAGATCCAGGTGCCGCACCCAGGTTTGCTGGTCACGGCGGCGGTGTTCGATATCGATTGGAATAACATTCAGCAAGAGGTGGCGCTGCCCTGCGGCGCTTATTTCGTCATCAACGGCAACAAGGCAACCATCAAGGGCGCCGAAGTCGAGGTGGATGGCCACCTGACGCGCTCCCTGCAGATCAGGGCCGGTGCGGGCTACGAGAAGACCGATATCACTGATCCGGGTGCGCTGGTCGACGTCGACGTTGAACCTGGCAGCCGGATTCTGACGACGCCGGCATTGACCGCAACTGCGGGCGGCGTGTACACGGTGGCTCTGTCTGGCGACCGATCGGCCTTTGCCTCGGTCGACTACAGCTACACGGGCAACGCCGTGCAGCTGCTGGCAGGTGGTTACGGGGCGGAACAGAATCGCCCGGCTTATTCGCTGGTCAATGCGCGAATTGGCGTGGATTGGGGTAAGTCGGAACTTGCGTTGAATGTCAAGAACCTGACCAACGCACGGCCGAACCTCGGGGACATCGGCTACGTGGGTTATGCGCAATACGCAAATTATGAGGAAGGGACAGTCATTCCGCAGGTGGGGACCATGCCGCCACTGACCCTCATGGTGCAATACAAGCACACGTTTTAAGTTTATTGGCAGCGCGCTGCACGGCGTCAGCTGCTGAAGGTTTAGCCAAAGCTGCCGTGGGCGCATCGGCGCGCGCGGCAGCGGCTGTGCAGACCGGGCGAAACCGGACCGCGAGCGGGCGCGCTTCCCAAGGCCTTACAGATCGGCTACCGTTTGCCGGATGTCTGCAGTCGTCGCCGTCCAAAATCTGTCCAAAACCTATGCGTCCGGTCTGCAGGCTCTCCAAGACATCAATCTTGAGATTCGCCGCGGGGAGATCTTTGCGCTGCTCGGTCCGAACGGCGCCGGGAAAACCACGCTGATCAACATCATCTGCGGCATCGTCAATCCGACCGCCGGGCGGGTACTGGTCGATGGCGACGACATCGTTCACCGTTATCGTCGCGCGCGGGAAAAAATCGGCCTGGTGCCGCAGGAACTGGCCACCGATGCATTCGAGAGCGTCTGGGCGACGGTCAGTTTCAGCCGTGGCCTGTTCGGCCGGCGTGCCAATCCCGATTACATCACCAAGATCCTTAAGGACTTGTCCCTGTGGGAGAAGCGGCGCAGCAAGATCATGACGCTCTCCGGCGGGATGAAGCGGCGGGTCATGATCGCCAAGGCGCTGGCGCACGAACCGACCATCCTGTTTCTCGATGAACCGACGGCCGGCGTCGATGTGGAATTGCGCCGCGATATGTGGCAGCTGGTGCGCGGATTGCGCGACACCGGCGTGACCATCATCCTGACCACGCACTACATCGAGGAAGCCGAGCAGATGGCCGAGCGCGTTGGCGTCGTCAGTCAGGGCCGGATCATCCTGGTTGAGAACAAGGCCGAGTTGATGCGCAAACTCGGCCAGAAGCAGTTGACGCTGCAATTGCGCCAGCCGCTTCAGCACCTGCCGGCCTCGCTCGCCGAGTACCGGCTGGCCCTCAGCAGCGACGGTCAGGAGCTGACCTATACCTACGACACCCAGAATGGCCAGCTCGGCGTCACCTCGGTGCTCGAGGGCCTGCAGGCGGCGGGAATTCAGATCAAGGACCTGCACACCCATGAGCGGTCGCTCGAGGAGATCTTTGTGAGCCTGGTGAGTACGCGATCGTGAACTATCCGGCTGTTGAGGCCATTTACCGCTTTGAAATGGCGCGCTGGTGGCGCACGCTGTTTCAGAGCATCGTCTCGCCGGTGATTTCAACCTCGCTGTATTTTGTCGTGTTCGGCTCAGCCATTGGCTCGCGCATGACCCAGATCGGCGGCGTCAGCTATGGCGCGTTCATTGTTCCCGGGCTGATCATGCTGTCGGTGCTGACGGAAAGTATTTCCAACGCCTCCTTTGGCATTTATTTCCCGAAATTCACCGGCACGATCTATGAACTGCTGTCGGCCCCGGTCTCTTACGTCGAGGTGGTGCTCAGTTACGTCGGCGCGGCGGCTACCAAGTCGATCATTCTCGGGCTGCTGATCCTGGCCACCGCCGCGCTGTTCGTGCCGTTGCACGTGGCGCACCCGGCGGCGATGCTGTTGTTCCTCGCGTTGACGGCGATAACCTTCAGTTTGTTTGGGTTCATTATCGGCATCTGGGCCGACGGCTTTGAAAAACTGCAGCTGGTGCCGATGCTCATCGTGACGCCGCTGACGTTTCTAGGCGGCAGCTTTTACACGATCAGCATGTTGCCGCCGTTCTGGCAGAAAGTGACGCTGTTCAACCCGGTCGTGTATCTGATCAGCGGCTTCAGGTGGAGTTTTTACGGGATTTCCGATGTCGGCGTGCACATCAGTCTGCTGATGATCGGCCTGTTTCTGGTCGCATGCCTGCTGGTGATTGCGTGGATCTTCAAGACCGGATACCGGTTGCGCGCCTGAGGGGCGGGCAAGCCTTCAGGTCGTGGCCGGCCTGCTAAAGATAAGCGGCGGTCACCATCAGATAAGCGGTCCGGCCCGGCTCGGGCTCAAAATACGCGGAGTTGGTCGCATTGACGATGACTGAGCCGGCGTAGCGACGATCCGCGAGATTGTCGATACGCAGGGATTCGGTCACGCGCCACACCCGGCCCTGCTGCGAAAGATCAAAGTGCAGATTTTCCAGCCAGTAGCCGGCGGCCGCGTCGCTGTTGAGATCGTTGACGTAGATCTGCGAGCGGATTACGGCCTCGAGCGTGATCGCAACACCGGCCGGCTCGTGCTGCCATGTCAGCCCCGCGTAATAGGCATCCGCTGGCACCGCGGGCAGCCGATGGCCGGCCGCAATAACGATCGGCATGCAGGGCAGCACTTCGCAGGTCGTATACGGATCACTGGTGAGCGCCTGCAGATAGGTGTAGGCCAGATGGCCACTGAACCCAAAACCCCAGCGGTCCACCAGCTCAAGTTCCGCGCCCTTGCGCTGCGTCAGCGGGATGTTTTCATACACAGTACGGCCGAAGGCGTTGGCCTCAACGGCCAGCTCGTCCACGGTCCTGATATAAAAGCCGGCGACCGAGGCCTCAAGCTTCCCGGCCTCGGCCTTGGCACCGATCTCGTAGTTGTCACTGCGGGCGGGGCGGAGCCCGAAATTCAGTCCCGGCAGGCTGCCGTTGGTCGATCGGTAAGCCAGGTCATTCAGGGTCGGCGTTTCAAAGCCCCGGCCGTATGCGCCGTACAGATGCAGCCCGGGAGCCACCCTGTAAGTCACGCCGGCGACCGGATTGGTGGCCCCATATCGTACGCCGGTGACGCTTGGGCCAGAGCTTGCCAGGTGATTGTAGGAGCTGACATCCACAATGTTGTTGCGGAGGCCCGCCAGCGCACGCCAGTTAGGACTCGGGTCCCACTGTGCCTGCAGATATTCGTCTAAATCGTACACCCAGTTGGTTTCGGCACGCCGCAGCGCCCCTTCCACGCCAAGCTCGTTGCCGATGAAGTTCAGGTACCCGCGGCGCGCCTCATCCAGGTCATCGAAGCTGACGCCGCCGGTCAGCTGCAGATCGGTACCGCCTAACGTGCGCCGATCGGTGATATGAGTGTCGATACCCCAGTAGGTGCGCGCCAGGTTAATGACTCCGCCCGGATCGACGGGCGGCGCTTCGCTCGCCACCGGTATGGCCTGGTACTGAGTCGTGGCGCGTTGACCGCCGTAAAGCATGGCACTCAGATCATCCGTAGCCGAAAGAGCGCGCTCGTAATGCGCGCCGAGCTGGGACTGCTCCAGCGCCTTGCGGGTATCGTAGGCAAGGGCGTTAGTGCCAGCCTGAGCCGGGTCGGCGGTCAGCTGCGCGCGGGTCAGGCCCAGCGGGTCATCCGAGTTTGGCATGTCGATGGCGTTGGCGATCAGCGTGAGTTTGGACTGCGCATCGAGCTGCCAGACCACCTTGGCGTTGACATTCTCGCGCTCAGCGGCGCTGTGATCCCGGTAACCGTCGGTGTCGAAATACGCCGCGTCAACCACGAGGTTCACGCCGTCCGGCTGCCCCATGCCCTTGAGTGCATAGCGTTGCATCCCAAAGCTGCCGTATTCGGCCGTGGCATCAAGCTCGGCCTGCGCCGGGGCGTCCCTGGTAAAGATGGCGATGACGCCACCGGAGGAATTGCCATACAGGGCCGAAAATGGCCCGCGCAGTACCTCGATATCCGCGGCGGAACTCAAATCAAAGTGTGAAAACTGCCCCTGACCGTCCGGCATCGTGCCGGGGATGCCATCGGCATACAGCCGTACGCCGCGGACCCCGAAGCTTGACCGGGCACCGAAGCCGCGCACGGACAGCTGCAGATCCTGGGCGTAGTTCTGGCGCTCCTCGGCGCTAACGCCCGGGACGCTCATCAGCGATTCTGACAAGTTAACCCGCAACTGCCCCTGCTGGATCTGTTGCTCATCGATGCGATCGACGGACACCGGCAGATCGACGCTGGATTCCGGCACGCGCGTTGCCGTCACTACGACGGTGTCGAGGCTGACGGCCGCTGACTCGGCAGTGTCGCTCGCCGCGGCGTGCGCCGGCAGGCCGAGCCAGCTGGCGGCGGCCGCCAGCATGCCGATTGCACCACTGTGGGATTTCACCTTTTGCAGCTTACACGGACCTGCGCGCGCCCGCAGGGCCAGGGAAGCGCGCGGTTCAACGCCCTTGATATGATGATCGCTCGATTTAACTGAATCAGGCGCACCAGGCGATTGCGGGCGATAGGCTTGCGCGGTGGCGTTCTGTGTTTAAGTCAGCGGGGGTCAATATGCGTGTTGCAACGATAGTGCGAAGTGTGACGCCAGAGGATTTCAAGCCATGGCTTGAACTCTGGGAAGGCTACAACGCCTTTTACGAACGGTCGGGCCCGACAGCGTTGCCAATGGCCATTACCCAGTTGACCTGGCAGCGCTTTTTTGACGCCTATGAGCCGGTGCACTGCCTGGTCGCGGAACAGGGCGGGCACCTGGTCGGTCTCGTGCATTTCATTTTTCACCGCAGCACGACGCTGGCGGGGCCGACCTGCTACCTGCAGGATCTGTTCACCGCACCGGCTTGCCGCGGGCAGGGCGTCGGTCGCGCGCTGATCGAGGCGGTTTACGAACGCGCCAAAGGCGCTGGTGGCAAGCGCGTGTACTGGCTGACGCACGAAACCAATACGGCCGCCATGAAACTGTACGATCAGGTGGCGGAGAAAACCGGGTTTACCCTGTACCGCAAAGCGTTTTGAATACAGGCGCGCGCGCCGGCGGTGCCGAACAATGAGCGCGACAACAGGTCACCATGCGCGCGGCATCTGGTACATGCTGACGGCTGTTGCGTTTTTCTCGGTGCTGGACGTCCTGCTCAAAAAGCTATCGGTCCACTATCCCGCGGTGCAGGTAGGCGCCATGCGTGGCGCGGCGTCGATTCCGTTTGTGCTCGCGCCGCTGATTGCCCGCGGTCGCCTGCGTGCGCTTAAGGTCAAGCGCTGGGAACTGCACCTGGCGCGCGGCGTCATCGCGGTGGGGATGATGGTCGGTTTTATCTATGCCGTGCACGGCGCCTCCCTGTCCGACACTTACACGCTGTTCATGGTGGCGCCGCTGCTGATCACCGCGCTGTCGGTGCTGATTCTGAAGGAGCGGGTTGCGCCCGGTAGCTGGGTTGCTGTCGCGGTGGGTCTGATTGGGACCGTTTGCGTTCTGCGGCCCTCAGGACACGGACTGTCGCATCTTACGGCAGCGGCGGTGATCTTATCGGCCGGATGCTACGCGCTCAGTTATGTCATGGCGCGCTTTATGACCCGAACGGAGACAGCCGACAGCATGGTGTTCTGGTTACTGATTGCGATGGCTACAGGGTGCGGTGTTTTGGCCGCGCCGGGCTGGCAGCCGATCCTGCGCAGCGACTGGACGCTGTTGCTGGGCATCGGTCTGACTGGCGCTGTGGGCCAGCACTTCATTACGCGAGCCTTTGTACTGGCGCCTGCGTCGGTGATTGCGCCCTTTGACTATACGGCGCTGGTCTGGGGCGCTTTGTGGGATCGGCTCCTGTGGGGCACGACCGCAGCGCTTTCGACGATCATCGGCGCGGCGCTGATCGTCGGTGCCGGACTCTACGTCCTGCTGCACACGCGTCGCCAGGAATCGACAACCGCAACGAATGTGCTGACGCCATTGCCTGCCGAGCCGCCGTTGTAGGGCTCGTCTGAAAAAATGGTCCGCGTGAATGTGGCATGAAATAATGTTTAAAAACAAACAGATATAAGCATATCCTCAGAACATACATCGATAACCTCCAGCGATGAATCTGAAGCGTGCGCTAGCACGCCGCTCGCCGGTTTGCCGGTGGTGGAGCTGGCGCGCCGGTGTAAGGTACGCTGGCCCCGAGCGGTGCCGTAGGCGCGCGCGGTCTTCTTGGAAGGAGCTGCAGATCATGGATGGCACCACTCAGTCGGCTGCGGCCGCGCCCGCCACGCTCAGCCGGACGCTGGAGCGGCGCCACGTAACGATGATCAGTATTGGCGGCATCATCGGCGCCGGCCTGTTTGTTGGCACCAGTGCCGCGATTGTTGCGGCCGGGCCGGCGGCCGTGCTCAGCTACGCCGGCGCCGGATTGCTGATGCTGCTGATCATGCGGATGCTGGGCGAAATGGCGGTCGCGTTGCCGCAGGTCCGATCGTTCACTGAGTTCACGCGCGCCGGTCTTGGCGCAGGCGCGGGTTTCGTCGCAGGCTGGCTGTACTGGTATTTCTGGGTGGTCGTCATTCCGGTCGAAGCGATCGCCGGATCCATTCTGTTGCATCACTGGCTGCCGGTCCCGACCTGGGAAATTGGCCTGGTACTGATGGCCATGATGACCGCCGTTAATCTGCTGTCGGCAAAATCCTATGGTGAATTCGAATTCTGGTTCGCGTCGATCAAGGTCGCCGCCATCATCGCGTTCATCGCGGTGACAGCAAGCTACGCCTTCGGCTTTACTTCCCCGAGCGGCAATACCTTCAGCAATCTGGTCAGTCACGGAGGCTTTGCCCCGCACAGTTGGGTTGCCGCGCTGGCGGTCATTGCGACCGCCTTTTTCGCCATGACCGGCGCGGAGATCACTACCATTGCCGCGGCGGAGTCCAAGGAGCCTGGGCGCGCCATTGCGCAGATGAGCCGATCCGTGGCCGTGCGGATCCTGGCCTTTTACGTGTGCTCGTTAATATTAATCGTGTCGGTCGTGCCGTGGACCGAAATCAAGGCCGGTGAATCGCCGTTTACGCTGGCCATGGTAACAATCGGTCTGCACGGGGCCGATAAGATCATGAGCGTCATCATCCTGACTGCGGTGCTGTCGTGCCTGAACTCATCGTTCTATGTGTGCTCGCGCGTGCTATTCGTGTTGGCCGAGCATCGCGATGCCCCGCAATGGCTGGTCAAGCTCAACGTCCGGCACGTGCCCACCCGCTCGGTGCTGATCGGGGCCGTCGCGGGCGTGCTCGGAATTCTCGCCAACAGCGCCTCGCCCGAGGGTCTGTTTGCGTTCCTGGTCAATGCTGCCGGCGCGCTGATCCTGTTTGTTTACATCATGACGGCGCTGGCACAGATCCGACTGCGTCGCGCCAGACAACGGGCCGGTCAAAGTGAAGCCGGACTGAGCATGTGGTGGTTTCCCTGGGCCAGCTACTTCACTATTGCTGGCATGGTGGCTGTGCTGGTGGCCATGGTGATGACCCCGGACCTTGCCAGCCAACTGTACGTCAGCCTGATTCCGCTGGCGGTTGCCGTGCTGGCCTACGGCGTGCTGTGGCTCTGGCGGGGCCGTCAGCCGGGATCGCGGGCTGTCCAATAGGCTTTGCTCACGCCAGAATATAGCCGCAACGCAAGCCCAGCCACCTGAAGGGACGCAGCACCAACATGTACTTGCCGCCGCATTTTAAGAGTCCGGATCTGGCCGATGCCGTGGAGCTGATGCGCAGCTATTCCTTCGCGACGTTGATTTCCAATGACGATCAGGGATCGCCGTTTTTGACGCACCTGCCCCTGCACCTGCAATCGGCGGAAGAGGGCAATGCCGCATCCGGGCTGAGCCTGCTTGGCCACGTGGCGAAAGCCAATCCGCACTGGCGTTTTTTGCGCGATCGGGCCGCGGCCGTAGTGAGCTTCCTCGGCCCGCACGCCTATATGTCGCCGCGGGTTTATCCGGATCAAATGCGAGTGCCCACGTGGAACTATCTTGCGGTCGAGTGTCGGGTGCAGGCCAAAGTCATCGAAGATGAGGAAGCGAAGGACCAACTGTTAAGCCGGCTGATTGATGATTATGACCCGGCCTATCTGGCGCAATGGCGCTCTTTGGATACGCAATACCGACACCGCATGCTGGCCGGTATCGTCGGCTTTGAGCTTAAGGTGATCGATTACCAATGCAAACTCAAACTTAACCAGCACCGGCCCGAATCCTTCGAAGCGCTGCGCGCCAGCTACGCCGGCGGCACAGACAACGATCGCGAGCTGTTGAAATGGATGGATCGGCTGAAGCTGTGAGCCGACCGTCACGCCGGCGGGGCTGGCCGGCGCTCGCTGCCACGTGCGCGTTCATGGCCGCGGCCTGCGCCGCGCGCGCCGAGCAGGGGCATCACATTCTCTGGGCGATCCAGGGCAAGCACAATACGGTCTACCTGCTCGGGTCGATGCATTTGCTCAGACCGGCCGACAGCGCATTGCCGGCCGAAGTCATGCAGGATTACAGCGCGGCCCAGGCGCTGGTGATGGAGCTGGATCTGAGCGAAGAGGATCCGCCGAAGCTGCCCGGCCCGGCCCCGGCGCTGGCCGACCTGCCGGCGGAACTGACTTTGTCAAAAGTACTGGGCCCAAAGCTCAATGCCCAACTGCAGACGCATGCCGACAGGCTCGGGCTCGACGTCAAAGGCCTGCAACACTTCCAGCCCTGGGTCGTGGTGCTGCTACTGGACCAGCTTGAATTGGAAAAGGCAGGATTTGAGGCGGATTCCGGAGTAGACATGCAATTGCTGCGCCGGGCGCAGGCCGATCATAAGCCCGTTATTGGACTTGAGACCGCGGATGATCAGTATGGGTTGTTTGCTCACCTTTCGATTGCGCAGCAGCGAAAGTACCTGCGCGACTCGCTGAGGGATGAGGAAGACAATCCGAATGAGACCGATGAGCTTTTCCAGGCCTGGCAGCGCGGTGATACGGCTGCGCTCGAGAAACTGCTGCAACAGGGTGCCGATGAGGCACCGAAGATATTCCGGCTGCTGACCGTCGACCGCAATCGCAGGTGGCTGCCCAAGATTACGCAGCTTTTGAATAACGACACCGACTACCTGGTGATCGTTGGGGCCCTGCATCTGGTCGGGCGCTATGGATTAGTAGAGCTGCTCCAAAGGAAGGGCTTTTTGCTCACCCAGCAGTAGCGAGCGCCCACCAGTGCGACGATTGCCTGAGCGGGCCCCAGCGGGGCCCGGGCCCAGTTGCTTCATTTCTCGATCGCCGGTGCAAGCTCGCCGAGCGCGGCGCGCAGCGGCGCCAGCCACGGTTCAAAATTGCGCCACTGGTCGAGCCCTTCCCTTGAAATGGGCTGCCGCACCTGCTCGGAACTCGCCGTGCGGATGCTGCGCTGGGTCAGATGGAATTCAAGGCACGCGGGCTCGAATTCAACCTCCAGATGATCGAGCAGGCGGCGCACATTGCCTTCCAGGTCATCGACCAGTTCCTCGTGCTGTACGCGCAGTACCTTGCCGGGCAACGCCTGGTCCCAGTGGCTCATGAGCTGAACGTAGTTGCGGTAGTAGCGGCCGATATCCTCGAGGCTGTAAGTGAATTCCTGCCCACTCGCGAACAGCTGCTTGAAATTACTGAAGCAGCAGGCCATCGGCTCGCGCCTGGCGTCAATAATCTTGGCCCGCGGCAGGATCAGGTGAATCAGCCCGATATGCCGGAAATTATTCGGCATCTTGTCAATGAAGTACGGGCGGTTGGTCCGGTACGCACGCGTGTCGTTGATATATTTGTCACCGAGGCGGCGCAGCTCATCGGGCTTGAGTTGCGCCAGACCCCGCGGGTAGCGCGGGCTGGCGTCGTCCGGCTCGCGCCCCTGCAGTTCCAGGACGAGCCGCGGAATGTCGGCCAGCTCCATCGTGCCCTCGATCTTCGAATGCGAGGCGAGGATCTGTTCGATGAGCGTGGATCCGGAGCGGGGCAGGCCGACGATGAAGATTGGATCGGGGCTGTTGCTGCCGACTCCTTGCCGGGCGGCGAAGAATTCACGCGTGCAGACGGCGGTCTGCAGAGCCGCTTCCCGCTCCACCAGTTCCGGGCGGTAACGGCTCTCGGATTTTTTCAGCGCGTTGCCGCGCTCGTAGTAGCGAAATGATTCGGCATATTCGCCGTTATCCTCAAATCCTTTGCCGATGGCGAAGCACAGATGATAGCGATCCACGCGCGCTGTGCCAGCCGCGGCCTCCTCGGTACGCATCTGAGCCAATTCTTGCGGCGTGAATCGATACGTCTTAAGGTTTGCCAGGCTCCAGTAGGCATCGCCAAAACTCGGACGCAAAGCGGCGGCAGCGTGGTACGCATCGATCGCCTCCTGGGTGCGGCCGAGCGTCTTCAGCGAGTGTGCCACCGACAGCTGCAGATCGGCGGCCCGCGGTGCATTGATGAGCAGCTCACGATACAGCGCGAGCGCGCGCTCGTGGTCGCCGAGGCCGACGTAGGCCGCGGCGTAAGTGGTTCGATAGTGGCGGTTCTCCGGTTCGACTTTCAGGAGCTTTTCGAGTTCCTCAATGGCCTGCGTATGCTTGTGCCGCTTCAGCAACACACCCGCATAATCAAAGCGCGCCGCCTGATAGTCGGGTGCCAGCCCGAGCACCGCCTCGAGCAATAATTCAGGGTCATCGAGCACGCCATGCTCGACGCCGATTTTTGCCAGCAGGCGCATGGCCTCGACATCGTTACCGTGCTGGCGCAAAAACGCGCGGATGATGGCTTCGGCCGGCGCGAGCTCACCGTCAGAGAACATGCTGGTCGCCGTTACGACTTCGGGCGGCAATTGCTGCAACCTGGCGACGTGGCCGGCCGCCTTCTCATAGTTTTCGGTCTGCTGCGTCATCCGAAACAGCACTTGCAGCGTGCTCCAGCTGCCTGGCAGCGCGGGATTGATATTAACGGCCATCAGGAACGAGCCGATCGCCCGGTCGGCGTCACGCATCGCCACAAAGCAGTGGCCGCGTTCCTGGTGCAGGCGGCTGAAGGCAGGGTAAAGGGCTTCAAGCCGCTCCAGCGTCGCCAGCGCCTCCGGGAGCTTTTGCAGATAGCGCTGGCTGACCGCGATCATGTAAAGCACGTCGCGGTTCTCCGGCACCGTACGGGCCAGCTCCTCGGCCGCCGCCAGAGCAGCGTCGAACTCGTTGCGCTCCAGTAATTCGCGGATGCGATGGACTTCCGCTTCCACGGCGGTTACGGGCGACTGAGTGGCGGCTGTTTCCATTTCCGATTCAAAAAAAAGGCGGGCATCACTGCCCGCCTTTGATTCTACCGCAGCTCACCGGATCCGGGTCGCCGCGAAGCAGAAGAGTGGCTAGTGCGCTAGAACTTGTAGCCGATCGTTATCCCATCCGTTCTCGGGCGAATGACTTCGTTGGCCACCACGAACTGCGAGGTCGAGGTAAACGTACTCGCATGCGAGTCCGTCAGGTTCTCGCAGAACAGCTTCACGTTCCAGTTGTCCTTGGCTATGCCGACCGACACATCCACGGTCGAGTAACTCGGGTTCTGGAACCGCAGCAGCGTCGTATTGACGGCACCGTTGACCGCGATGCTTGGGTTGGCACTACCTTGCGTGAAATCGCTTGCCGTCGTGGTCGCGCCGGCCTCGGCGAAATAGTTGTAGCGGGTGTCCGACCACTCATAGCGCACGTGGAGATTGCCCTGGAAGTCCGGTGAGTCGGGCGACGGATTTCCGGCCGGGCCGAACAGATTGGAAAGTCCCGCGACCGGCTTGCCATATTCGGCCGTGCCGGCCGCAGTGGCCAGCAGCGCCGGGTTATTGGCAATGAAAACCGGCGAATTGGTCTGCACACTCTGGTTCCACGATGCCGCCGCATTGACGGTCAGGCCACGAGTGACGCGCGCTATCACCGTCAGCTCGGCGCCGCGGACGCGGAAATCCTGGCCGTTGGTGTAAAAGGCCAGATTGCCGGTCTGCGTCGGATCGAAGAACTCGATCTGCACGTTGTTCCAGTTCTCCTGGTAGATGGCCCCATTGACCTGCACCCGGTGATCCAGGAACTCGGTCTTCCAGCCAATTTCATTATTGACCAACGTGTCAGACGCGTACTGCGACGGAATGCACCATTGCTTGATCGCGGGCGTCTCGGCATCCGGAAAGTGACAACCCTGAGCGCGGTTGTAGGCACCGGGCCGGAAGCCCTGCGACCAGGTGTAATACAGCAGCGCATCGGGCGTGACATGCCAGACCAGATTGGCACGGCTCTTGGTGCCACTGTTGCTGAGGCTGGCATGGCGCGCATCAATGTCGGCGGCATCGTTGGTGCAGCCGTTCGGCGCATACACGTTGAGGCAGCTGAAGCTGCTGACATCGGTGCCGACAATGTGATTTTCGAATTCAAAATGCCGCGCGCCCGCCGTGACTGTCAGTACCTTCGGCACGATGTCGAAGTCCACTGATGCAAATTCAGCGGTCTGAGTGTAGCCGCGGGTGATGTCCTCGAAGAAGGCCGTATCGTTGTCGCGTATGCCCGGCTGAACTACCGTGGCACCCGGGGCCGGGGCGACGTTGGCCAGGCAACCCACCTCCGTCGCAGACGTGCAGTCTGGCAGCGTCTTGTAATCCCAGGTGGTCCGGTCGTAGATCTTCAGATCTTCGTTGAACACGCCCGCAATGAAGCGAAGTCGCCAGTCGTCGGGCGAGCTCAGGCGCAGCTCATTGCTCAGGTGCGTGTTGCGCTCCTGCTCGCGCCAGGTTGAACTGGGCGAGTTACAAAACGGCGTAGTGGTCGCTGAGCCATAGCACTGATAGTAATCGGCGTACGCGCCACGCGCGTAGTTGGTGTAATCCTGAACCTGGTCAATATTGCGAACCAGATAACCGCCGGTGTAAACGAGCTTTAGCGGGCCAAGCTTGCCATTGACCGTCCACGCTGAATTCGAGAATTTGTCCTGGTCGAAACCATTGTTAAACAGCGTGACCGACAGCGGCGGCAGCGCCACGCCGTCGGACGAGTAGGGCATCTGGTAGAAAACGCCGTGTGCGTTGGTATTCTGGAAGGTCTGCTCGAGCAGCACGTTCCAGTCGTCATTGATCTTCCACAGCCCCGAAACACGCGTGCCTTGGTAAGTGACGGGGTTGATGGCATTTCCGGTGATCTGGTAATTGTTAATGACCGGGCTACCGAGCGGCACGCAAGAGCCGTGATTCACCCCGCCGTCCGGGCACGCTCCCGCAGTCGCCGCATAATGCGCGTAGTGGATACCGAGATCGGTGTCGTGGCGCGTGAACGTTCCGGGCACGTTGTTGATGTAGCCGCCGCGGGCGTCGTTGTAAATGACCGCACGCACGGCCAGGGTGTCGGAAATCAGCGGCAGGTTGAGCATCGCCTGGAAGGAACTGTTCGGATCACCGCCGGCGGTCGTGCCGTAGCTGCCGGTGATGCTGCCTTCGGTGACGTCGATCTTGGGCTTGTTGGTGATGTAACGCACCACGCCGGCTTCAGCGCCGGCGCCGAACAGCGTGCCCTGCGGGCCTTCGAGAATTTCAACGCGCTCGAGGTCGGCAGCATAGACGTCCAGGTTACGTCCCGGCAGCTGGCCGGACTGGTCATCCAGATAGATCGCGACGTTCGGGTAAGGGGCGATCGATCCCGTTGATTGCGAACCGGAGTTACCTGCGCTCAGGCCGCGCATGAAGATGTTGCCCTGACCCGGACCGCTGCCCGGATCGGTCACGTTGGGCAGATTCTTGACCAGATCGTCGAACGTTTCGACGTTCAACTGTGAAAGTGTTTCACTGCTGAACGCCTGGATCGTAATCGGCACGTCCTGAAGGTTTTCGCTGCGGCGGGTCGCCGTAACAACGATTTCCTCCAACGCGCCGGAATCCGCTGCGGTCGTGGCGTCGGCAGCCATGAGCCGCGGCCCGAAGGCGGTGGCAGCAGTCGTGGTTCCCAGGACGGCCAATATGGCACGTCGAATGCTGTCGTTAGAGTTCAAGGTGATCTCCCCTATCTTTTGGTATCCGGACTGACCCTAAAGCGGCCTTAACGCCGGAATGCACCGGCCTCAGCTTCCCCAACCCGACTTTACGCGACCTGTTGTGTGGTATCTAGGATTAGACCATCTCAAATTTAGATTCGCACATACCTTTTTGGACAGCGCGCCACACCCCGGTGTACCTGAGAGGATTGGGTCAACCCGGCCGGTTCGTTGAATGCGAGCGACACGAGAGTCACAGAAGGATTCTCGGAATCATTTATAAGATATTAATAAATAGAGATAAAAACGCCGTAATTCGACCCGAATTCGGCTCGGTTTCCAGCCCGCCGCAGTGGTCGATCGAGGTCCCGTGCCGGCGCGGTTTTGGCTTCCGCCACCTGGTCTCCCGAGTCGGCGAGCGGTCCCCCGCAAAATTGGCCGGCGGCTATGTTGGTCCGGGGCAACAGCGGCGCGGCGCGATCGGGAAGCAGCCCGGGTCGATAGCGATCTCGGCCTGCACGGCCGCGGCCTTGCGCGACCGGCCCGATCTAGGCGCCGGAATCGAGTTCAAGCAATCGCTTAAGCGGTGCGGCAAATGATTCGTAGTGCCGCCAGCGGCCAACCGAATTCTTGCTGATCTGCTGTCGAACCTGCCAGCGGCTGCTGGTGATAACAGTGCGATAGCTCAGATGAAAATCAAGGCAGGCCGCGTCCCATGGCAACCCGGCAAATTCCACCAGTCTGCGGGCCCAGAGCTCCGGCTCCTCGACCAGACTTTCGTAACGCAGATCGAGCATCGATTCTTGCGGCAATGCGGCTTGCCAGTGCTGCATCAGGTGATGATATTCAGTGTAGTAGTGCGCCAGATCTTCCAGATCATTGGCATAGGCGTGAGCGGCCGTAAACTGCTGGAAGTAGATTGATAGACAAGTATCGATGGGATTGCGCCGCAGATGAATGATGCGGGCCAGCGGAAACGCCGCGTGAATGAGTCCCAGGTGCAAAAAATTGGCAGGCATCTTGTCGACCACGCGCAGCGCACTGGGGGACAGCTCGGCGAGCTTGCGCAAGTACTCGGACGCAAGCCTCGGGATCTGGTTCGAATCGTTGCTGCCGACAGCGCCGCCCGCCAGCGCGCTTAAGCCCATGCCCGCCGCGGCCGCATTCCAGAAATCCAACTCACCGGCACCAAACACGTCCGGGTGCGAGGCGAGGATCTGCGCGGCCAGAGTGGTGCCGCTGCGCGGCATCCCAACAATAAACAACGGGCGCTCGGAGCGGTTGGCCCAAGGGTGCGTCCGGCGCAGCCAGTTTTCGTCAAAGGCCGACTTTATTTGATCGATGTGGCGTGCCTGCTGCTCGCGGTCGTACCTGCCGCCATAGCGCTTGCTCAGCTCGTTCGCCATCCGGTAATTGACGAAGGCTTGCTCGTAGTTTTGCAGGTCATCGAAATACTTGCCGATCGCGTAGCGCAGGCTGATCTGATGTCGCAGCGGCTGAGGCTGGTCGGCCAGCCGCAGTACTCCTGTCAGCCAGGGCCCATCGCCAGTGTCCATCTTGCGGTAGCGGGGAATGCTGGCCCAGGCCGGCGCCAGGTCGGGCGCATTCGCAATGGCTCGCCGGAATAATTCATCGGCCTCGGCAAACCGCCCCTGGTCGGCGAGAATTTCTCCGAGCAAAGTTGCCGCAGAAGCTGAATCCGGTTGCGCCGCAAGCGCCTGGCGGCAATGGCTCTCGGCTTCTTCGCCCCGGCCCTGCAGCCGCAACACGACGCTAAGCGATACGAGCGACTCGGCATCGTCGGGCTTAAGCGCAAGTGCCCGGCGATAGCTGGCGGCGGCTTCCTCAAGTCGCTGCAGATCCAGCAATACGTTGCCCAGGTTGCGGTGGGCCGCGGCGTAATCGGCTTTGAGCCTGAGCGCGTCGCCAAAACAGCCCAGCGCTTCGTGCAGCTGCCCGAGATCGCGCAATGCAATGCCGAGATTGTTGTAGGCCTCGGCAAAATCAGGCCTGATCGAGAGCGCGCGGCGATAACTGAGCACGGCCTCGTCGATGCGCCGCTCCTTCATCAAGGCGTTGCCCAGGTTGTTGTGGGCTGAGGCGTAGTTGGGGTGGATTTGCAGCGCCTGGCTGAAACTGGCTACGGCCTCGGCCAGCTGGCCGAGATCGCGCAAAGCGACCCCCAGATTGTTATGCGCTTCGGCGAGATTGGGATTGATCTGCACCGCCCGGCGATAGTAGGCCGCCGCTTGCTCAGGCTGCCGAAGTCTCAGCAACGCATTTCCCATATTGACATGCGCGTCGGTCAGCTCGGGATTGATCTTAAGGGCCTGAGTGTGGCTGGCGACGGCTTCGTTCAGCTGTCCTAAGTCCCGCAGCGCGGTGCCGAGATTGTTGTGCGCGTCGGCAAATTGCGGGTTGATCCCAATGGCCCGGCGGTAACTTGCCACCGCGTCGGTGAGCCGCCGCCGATCCTGAAAAGCGTTGCCCAGGTAAAAGTGCGTCTCGGCATCGTCGGGCTTCAGTTCGGCCGCCTGCAGCAATACGCCGGTGCCGTCCTTGCCCTGCATCGTCAGCGCCAGGCCGAGCAGCTTCCAGGTAACGCTGAAGTTTGGATGCTGTTCAATCAGCCGGCGGGCCGCGCCCTCGGCAGCCAGGTACTGTTGGGCTCGCAGAAGCTCTACCAGCTGGCTGATGGCGCCTGGCGCCGGCTTCGGGGTCTGTGCCTGCTGATCCGGCCGATCAGCGCCGCAGCAGCGCTTGAATTTCTTCCCGCTGCCGCAGGGACACATCTCATTTCTTTGCGATTTCAGCGCCACGTGCGTTGTCGGTCCTTCAGTGTTGAATACCCAGGCGTGCGCATGATCGGTTAACTGAACCGGGCGCCTGCCGATAATCCGGCAGCTCAATTGGCAGGCGGGGCTCCCGTGTGGCTGGCATCGCAGTTCGGTGGCGGCGCCGCGCCAAGACCTGCCGACGGCCACTCTGCGCTCGCAAGACAGCCGCCCCGGCCGCCTTGCGGGCGCGCAAACACGTCGGGACCAAAAGCCTTCAGATCGGCTTGAGCAGCGTACCCGAGGTGACTCAGCGAAAAAATGTCCTCAACGCTTCGCAGCAACGAGTAATGATTGTACGGTACGCTCGATACAGTACCGGGTCGTATGTAGGGGGACAGCAGCACCGCGCCGATCCGCCCGCCACCCGGTCCAACCAGGCCCGGACCATTGATGTTGGCAGGTCCGCCAGCACGCAGCGGCTGATATGCCGGAATGTTGGGCCCCGGCGGTTCGTTGCAGCACGCCGCCGCATCGCCGCCTTTCACATGCACCGCACGCGTCGCGAAGTCGAAATCATACTCAAGATCCGCTTCATCGAATGTAATGATCAGCAGACCGTCGCGCCTGAAGGCCGGCGAGGCGAGAATGCGCGGTACCACCTGGCGCAGAAACAGATCGGCTGACTGAGGCCCGCCGGGCTCGCCGCTGACGCAACGTGCCCCGTTGCCGCCGTCGTGCCCGTCATGGCACAGATTGGGCGTCATGAAAACGTAGTTCGGCGTCGTGGCGAGCGATTTCAGATCCGGCTCCAGTTGGGACAGGTTGACGACGTGCTCACCGCAGGCGGGCGAGTCGATAATGGCGTGGAAATACACAAACGGATTGTGCCGGGCCGCATACTGATCGCCCGGCTGCGCTGCCTGCGTATTGTCCGGCGCCCCGAGCGGCGGATGTCCGCAGCGCCCGCTCTCCCGATCCGGCGCGTTGCCCATGTCTTCCATGTAGGCCTTCCAGCGAAGGTGCTTGGCTTCCAGTTGCTGGGCGATGGTAGGAATACTGGCCGGATAGACGCAGCCGGCGCCAATGGCCTGGCCGTCCGCGGCCGTGCCGGACTGGATAAACTCCTCGAAGCGCGGGCAATCGTTCTGAGTGGCCGCGTTCGCCGCCTGGCCACTGATCAGCGTGATGTAATTGCCCAGGCTGAAATGACTGGTGGCGTAATAGTTTTTCAACAGCGCGCCGCGCGCCGCGAGGTGATTCAGATAGGTTGCCGGGGATTGAGGTCCAAAGGTGCGTTGATAGCCTTCGTTTTCCAGCATCAGGATGAAAACATGCCCGATGCCGGGCATGGCCGCCAGGGCAGGTGCCGCGGCGCTCGCCGGCAGCACGGCCACGAGCAACACCACCGCCGCGCCGAGCGCACACGAATGCTGCCGCAAAGTCCGCCAATTCCGCATGCTTGTTCCCAAGGGCCCTGCCGATACCCGGAAATATACTATCCCTGGCCGGCGCCATATTAACTTCGGACAAAATTACCGGGAGCCGCGGGCGGAGCGCCAAAGTGCGGTCGGGGGAGTGCATCTAAGTGGCCATGCGCCGATAATCGGCGCGGGTGGCGCCTGGTCAAAGCGGAGCGCGCAGCATGAATCGAGCCCGGTGCGTACTGGCCATTGATCAAGGCACCACTTCGACCCGCTGCATCGTGTTCGATGAAAACGCGCGGCCGCTCGGCCGCGCGCAGCGCGAGTTCAAGCAGCACTATCCGGCCGCAGGCTGGGTCGAGCATGACCCCGAAGACATCTGGCGCGATACGCTGGCGACCGCCCAGGCGGCGATCAGCCAGAGCGGCGCGGGCCCCGCGGGGATTGCCGCGATCGGAATCACGAATCAGCGTGAGACCACCGTGGTATGGGAGCGCGAAAGCGGCATACCGATTTACCGGGCCATTGTCTGGCAGGATCGGCGCACGGCCGATGTTTGCGCGCAACTCAAACGCGATGGCGCCGAAGAGCTGGTGCAGGCGCGCACCGGGCTGTTGCTGGACCCGTATTTTTCGGCGACCAAGGTGGCGTGGATTTTGGACCAGGTGCCCGGGGCGCGGGAACGGGCCGGGCGCGGTGAGCTCGCCTTTGGCACCATCGACAGCTTCCTGCTGTGGCGGCTGACGGCCGGCAAGGTTCACGCCACCGACGCCACCAATGCCTCGCGCACGCTGCTGTTCGATATCCACCGCCAGCAATGGGATGAGGAGTTGCTGCGACTGTTTCGCGTGCCGCGCTCGCTGCTGCCAGCGGTTCGCGACTGCAGCGAGATCTACGGCAGTACCGCCGCCGGCATGTTTGCGCCGCCGATTCCGATCGCCGGCATCGCCGGCGATCAGCAGGCGGCACTTTTCGGTCAGGCCTGCTTCGCACCGGGGATGGCCAAATCAACCTATGGCACTGGCTGCTTCATGCTGCTCAATACTGGCGAGCGGGCGGTACGCTCGAATAACCGGTTGCTGACGACCACCGCCTGCCGGTTGAAGGGGCGGACCACCTACGCATTGGAAGGATCCATTTTTGTCGCCGGAGCGGCGATCAAATGGATGCGCGATGGCCTCGGACACATCTCCCATGCCTCGCAGACCGATGAGCTGGCACGCAGCCTGAAAAGCAATCACGGCGTTTATCTGGTGCCGGCCTTCGTCGGACTCGGCGCACCGCATTGGCGGCCCGACGCGCGCGGCCTGATCTGCGGATTGACACTCGATGTGACGGGTGCGCACCTGGTGCGCGCAGCCCTCGAATCGGTGGCGTATCAGACGCTGGATCTATGTGAGGCCATGGTGCGTGACGGGGCCGAGCGGGCGCGGGATATCCGGATTGACGGGGGCATGGCGGCCAATGATTGGTTTTGCCAGTTTCTGGCTGACGTGCTTGGGGCAACGGTCGAGCGGCCGCGGGAACTCGAGACCACCGCCCTCGGCGCGGCTTTTCTGGCCGGGCTTGCCACCGGCGTGTGGTCCGACCTGCAGGCGTTGTCGGCAACATGGTCAAAAAGCGCGGAGTTCGCGCCGCAGATGGCCGGATACGAGCGAAGCGCACTGATCGACGGCTGGCGGACCGCGATGCGTCGCACGCTCATGGAATGAATTTCAGTGCGCGGGTCAGTGGGCGGGCTTCAGGCCCGCATGCGCGCCCCAGCAGGATCAAAGGCTGCCGCCGCCAGGCGCACGGCGGGACAACGCTCGCCAATCAGCTCGACTTCGAATCCCACCGTTTCGCCGGCAACTTCCCGCTCAACATAGCCGAGCGCCAGGGACTTTTGCACGCTGTGGCCATAGCCACCCGAGGTGACCCAGCCCACGACCCGGCCGGCGTGCCAGATAGGCTCATCGCCGATGGCATCGGCGTCACGCGCACGCACATCGAGCGTGATCAGCCGCCGGTCGCCGCCGCTGGCCTTTTCCGCCTCTGCCGCCTCGCGCCCGATGAATGAGGGCTTGCGCAGATCGATGAAGCGGCCTAACCCTGCTTCAAAGGGACCATAAATGGGCCTAAATTCGCGCGCCCACGTGCCGAAGCTCTTCTCGAGCCGCATGGCGTTGAGCGCCCGGCCGCCGAAGTGGCGCAGGCCCAGATCCTTGCCCGCGCCGGCCAGCAGGTCGTAGAGGGCGCGTTGATAGTCGCTCGTCACCCAGATCTCATAGCCCAGATCGCCCGTGAACGAAACCCGCCCGACATACGCCGGCACCATGCCGACATCCAGCTGCCGGAAGGACATAAACGGAAATGCGGCAGTGGTGAGGTCGGCGTCAACGAGGGATTGCAGCAACTCGCGCGACCGCGGGCCGGCCACGGACAAGCCCACATATTCGCTCGCGCAGGCCCGGACGCTGACGCCTGCGGGCGGCAGATGCCGCTCGAACCAGCGCAGGTAATAGCGCTCCGCGGCGTAAGTGCCAATCAGGAAAAACCGTTCATCGGCCGCCCGGCACAGCGTGAAATCGCCGATCAGGCGGCCGCGCTCGTTCAGCATCGGGGCGAGGCTGATGCGCCCGACCGAGGGCACCCGGTTGGCCATGATGAACGATAGCCATTCGGCCGCGGCCGGGCCGGTGACCTCAAACTTGCCGTAATTGGATATTTCCAGCAGACCCACCGCTTCTCGTACGGCGCGGCATTCCTCGGCGACTGTGGCATGGGCATTGGAGCGACGGAAGGTCACGTCCTCGCGCGGTGCGACGCCTTTGGGCGCGAACCACAGCGGATGCTCGAGTCCGCAGTATTCGCCGAATACCGCGTTTTGCGCCTTAAGCCGCTCGTAGACTGGCGTCGTGCGCAGCGGCCGCGCCGCCTCCAGCTCCTCGTTGGGGAACCGTATCCTGAAGCGCCGGGAATAATTCTCCCGCACCTTGGCGTTGGTGTAGGCAAGCGTAGCCCAGTCCCCGTAACGGGCGACATCCATGCCCCAGATATCGGCGCCCGGATCGCCATCGACCATCCAGTGCGAAAGCGCCAGTCCGACACCGCCGCCCTGGCTGAAGCCGGCCATCACGCCGCAGGCCACCCAGTAGTTGCGCAGGCCGCGCACCGGGCCGACCAGCGGGTTGCCGTCGGGAGCGAACGTAAAAGGACCGTTGACGACTTTTTTGATGCCGGCGCTGGCGAGGCGCGGAAAATGCTCAAAGCCGACTTCAAGGCTCGGGGCTATGCGCTCGAGGTCATTGGCCAGCAGATCCTGCCCGAAATCCCACGGCGTGGTGCGCGGCGACCACGGCACCCCGGCGCGCTCGTAGGTGCCGAGCAGCATGCCGCCGCGTTCCTGGCGCATGTAGATCTCGCCTTCGAAATCTATACAGTGAATCTGCTCCTTCTGGCCCGCGAATTCCGGCAGATCCTCGGTGATCAGGTACTGGTGTTCCATCGCCAGTACTGGCAGCTCGAGGCCCACCATGCGGCCGACTTCGCGCGCCCACAGCCCTCCGGCGTTGACCACATGCTCGGCGTGCACATTGCCGCCCGTCGTAGTCACATCCCAGCTGCCATCGGGTCGCGGCTGCATGTCGATGACCCGTGTCTGGCGAATGATTTCGGCGCCGCCGAGCTGCGCCGACTTGGCGTAGGCGTGCGTCACGCCGTAGGGGTCGACGTGTCCTTCGATCGGGTCGTACATCGCGCCGACAAAATGGCGCGTGTCCATCAGCGGGTAGATTTTCTTGGCTTCGGCCGCCGACAGCAGCTCGAGTTCCATGCCAAGATAGCGCCCGCGGGCCTGCGCCATTTTGAGCCAGTCCATGCGCTCGGGCGTGCCGGCCAGCATGATGCCGCCGGTGACGTGGACGCCGCAGGACACACCCGAGATGCGCTCAATTTCTTCGTACAGCTTGATGGTGTACTGCTGCAGTTTGGCGACATTCGGGTCGCCGTTGACGGTGTGCATGCCGCCAGCGGCATGCCAGGTCGAACCGGAAGTGAGCTCAGCCCGTTCGATCAGCATGACGTCATGCCAGCCGGCTTTGGTCAGGTGATACAGCACGCTGGCGCCGACTACGCCGCCGCCGATGACTGCCACCCTGGTGTGAGTCCGCATACCGATCCTCAAAATCTACGTGATTGATCTGCAGCCGGCCGATAGTCGCCCGGCAGCGTGCCGTGCGATTTTCAGCTTACGGGAGGCGCGCCGCCCTCGGCGGTGCGCCGGGCGACGAAATCATCCAGCGCCTCAATCACCGCCGGATCGCGCACCGGCGGCACGTAGCGGTCCAGCGTCTGCTGCCACAGTGTGCTGGCCCGTTCCGTGGCCGTGTGCGAGCCGGCCTCGGTCCACTGGCCGAAATTGCGCCAGTCCGATACGAGCGGCGCGTAAAACGCGGTGCGGTAGCGCGCCATCGTATGAGCGCAGCCAAAAAAGTGGCCGCCCGGACCGACCTCGGCAATGGCTTCGAGCGCGAGGTCGCCGGCCGTCGCTCCCAGCGGCTGGAAGATTTCCGCGAACATCTGCAGCATCTCGATGTCGAGCATGAATTTTTCGTAGGAAGTGGTCAGGCCGCTCTCGAGCCAGCCGGCAGCGTGTAGCACGTAATTGGCGCCGCCGAGCAGCGCACCCCACAGACTCATCTCTGATTCGTAGGCCGCCTGTGCATCGGGAGTGTTGGAAGCGGTCGCGTTCGAGGAGCGCCATGGCAGGCCGATATGGCGCGCCAGCTGCCCGGCACCGAACGAGGACTTGACGTACTCCGGCGTGCCGAACGCGGGCGAGCCGGACTTCATATCGACATTGGAGGTGAAGCTGCCGTAGACCACCGGCGCGCCGGGGCGTACCGACTGCGCCAGCACGATGCCGGCCAGGGCCTCGGCGTGCGCCAGCGTCAGCGCGCCGGCGACCGTGACCGGCGCCATCGCCCCGGCCAGCGTGAAGGGCGTGATGACCAGCACCTGTCCGGCGGCGGCAAACTCGAGAATGCCGTTGGCCATCGGGATGTCCAACTGCAGCGGGGAGTTGGTGTTGATAATCGTCGAGGTGTAGGGCCGTGACCGGAACTGCTCCTCGCTCAGGCCGTAGGCAATTCTGATCAGCGCAAAATTGTCCGCGATCTGCGGCGAGCCGCGTGAGTAGACCTTCGGTATCTTGTCGGTCAGTACCAGCATCGCCCGCGTGGTCTCCAGGTGCCTGAACTGCACCGGCACATCCTGCGGTTCCACGCCGCCGCCCAGCGTGTGCAGCACTTCGAAGCTCTGGGTGATCTTCATCAGATTGCAGAAATCTTCGAAAGTGCCGGCGCGCTTGCCGCGCTTGGTGTCCATGGCGTTGGGCGGGCCAGAGGTCGGCGCAAACACCACATGGCGCCCGAACATCGGCATGTTCCGTTCCGGATCCTTCGCGTGCAGCGTGATCTCGCGCGGGGCTGTCGCCAGCGCGGAAGCGACCAGGCCACGGTCAATGCGCACCATGTTGGTGGAGGCATCGACCAGCGCGCCGGCCTTGCCGTAGGTCGCGCGCGCCTCGGGCAACAGCACGCGCATACCGTGGTTCTCGAGCACCTGCAGCGCCGCCTCGTGGATCGCGGCAACGTGATCGTCCGAAAATACCTTGAGCGGCTCGAAGGGATTGACCAGGTGTCGGTAACTGCGCGAGCGGTCGATGGCCGGGGCGGCAGTGCCGCCCGCCGGCCGGCGGCCGGTCCGCCGCGCGACGCGGTCCGTGGACTCATTCATGGTTGGCTGCCGCCGCGCGCGCTGCTAGTCATTCGAAACAGCGAGCCGCACCGGTGGCTCTTCCGTGACCTTGCCGGTGCCAAAATGCTCAATGAGCCAGGAACGGAACAGCGCAATGGCCGTATCGCTCAGCGCGTCCGGGTGCGTGACCAGGTAGTAGCCGAAGCCGTCATCGAGGGAGGTATCGAACGGCCGCACCAGCCTGCCGGCCCGCAACTCCTCGGCAAACAGGTTGACATCGACCAGCGCCAGTCCCTCGCCGCTGAGCGCGTACTGGACAGCGAGCAGCGCGGTATCAAATACCAGACCGCGCTCGTAGTTGATCTGCCCGAGGTTAGCCTGCTTGGCAAATTGTGCCCACGAATGGTGGCGCGGCAGATCGGCAATACGCACGTGCATCAGTTCGTTGTCACGGATGAAGGTTGCAAGATCCTTGCCGGCGTGCCGCTGGGCAAGATCGGGATGGCAAAGAATGCTGAGCTTGGCCTGCCACAACAGGTCGCTGACCAGTTCTGTGACCGTAGGCTGTGAATAGACCACTGCGACGTCGACATCGCTGGGCGGCGGACCTACGCCATAGGGACTGACCAGGTCGATTTCGACTTCGGAATTCGCGCGGCGAAAGTCGCGCAGAATAGGCACGGCCAGGTGCACGGCAAAACTCGGCGGCATCTGCACGCGCAGCGTGCGCAACGTCGGTGCGCCGGCATTGCGAATCTCATCGAGCGAGTACTCCAGACGGTCAAAACTCTTGATCACCGTCGGCAGCAGATGCTGGCCGGCCTTGGTCAGCACCAGTGAGTGCGGCCGGCGCTCAAACAGCTGCACGTCGATCAATCGCTCGATGGAGATAACGTGACGCGACAGGGCGCTTTGCGAAATCCGAAGCGCGTTCGCCGCGCCGGTGAAGCTGCCGTGCTTGGCGACCGCCTCAAATGCCCGCAAGGCGTTGAGCGGCAGCCAACGTCGGTCAATTCGTCCGCGCTCCATCTTAAAGCCTCCTCGAAGCCAACGGTTTGGCGCCAGGCCGGGTCGCCGGCAGCCACTTTGCGCATTCTACTGCGGTTCAAGCCTGCGCCGCTTCCCCGGCGCATTCGCCAGAGTGACGGATCGGACCGCGCCAGGCCAATGCCTTTTATTGATGTGCCCGATCCATTTTCTCGGCTTGGACTCGTCCGGTAACATGTGGAACCATCGTCCGGGCAGAAACAGCCGGGACGGCGGGGCTTGGCGCAGCTCGTTGCCGGGGCCGGCGCTTTGGGGCCCGCATGCCGCTGCCCCGGCCGGCCGGTAATCGACTGGAGCAAAGGCAGCCCTGCGCCGATGCAGATCTTTAAGCTTCCGATCATTACGGATAGAGCATGAGCGCGATTCATCTGGCACGGGTGCCGCAAATCGTCCAGGGCGCCGGCGCGCTGGCAGAGCTTGGCGCAACACTGGCTGGCCTGATCCCGAAAACCGGGCCGGTGCTGCTGGTAGCTGATCCGGGTCTGCGGGCTGGCGGGCTCATTGATGCGGTCGGCGCGGCGCTCCGTGCCGGCGGCTATGCCGTGATCGTTTACGACGACGTCAAGAGCGATCCGACCATGGAGCAGGCGGATGCCGCTGCGGCACTGGCGCGGCGGGAGCGCGCCGCCGGCGTCGTTGCGGTGGGTGGCGGGTCGGCCATGGATGTGGGCAAGACAATCGCCGCCGTTGCGACCGGTACTCAATCGGTCAGCCACTATGGGCTGTGCGCCAACCCGTTTCCCGCGACGCCCCTGCCATCGGTGTGCCTGCCGACCACTTCCGGCACGGGTTCAGAAGCGACCCGCACCGCGGTGCTGGCGGCGCCCGATCACTCCAAAGTGTGGCTCTGGGGCGATGAGCTCAAACCCGCGCTGATCCTTCTCGATCCGGCCCTCACCAGAGGTCTCCCGGCGTCACTGACAGCGGCCACTGGCATTGATGCGCTGGTGCACGCAATCGAAGCCTCGACCAATGCCAATGCCAATGCGGCCAATGATATGTATTGCCATGAAGCCATCCGGCTTGTGGTCAGACATCTGCTGCGCGCGATCGAGGCGCCGGATGACCTCAAGGCCCGTGCGGGCATGCAGCTTGCGGCAACGCTGGCCGGCATCGGCATCGACAACTGCGGCACTGCGATCGCGCACAATATCGGCCACGCGCTCGCCTCGCTCCGTCCGGTTCATCACGGCCGCGCAGTGGGTCTGGCGTTGCGGGCAACGCTGCCCTGGAACGTTGCCGAGGATGCCGACGGGCGCTTCGCAGCGGTTGCGGCCGCGATGGGCGAGCCGCCTGACGCCGGGCGGCTGCCAGCGGCCTTTGAGGGGCTGCTGCGCCGCTCCGGTGTCAAGATCTCACTCGGTGGCGAGGGGCATGATCAGCTCCGCCCGGCCGAATTGGCGGCGCAGATGGCGCGACCGGAGAATGAGGCCATGCGCCGCTCCAATCGGCGCGCAGTGGCCGACGCGGACCTGCTAACCTTTGCCACCGCAGTTTTGACCGCGACGTGACGCCATGAACGAAAATCTGCTGACGCGCGACCGCGCGTCCTGGGAACGGCACGCGGCGGCGCTGAGTATCGAAGGTCGCGCCTTCATCAATGGCCGTCTCATGCCGGCTCAGTCGGGCCGCACTTTTGACGATGTCAGCCCTATTAATGGCAAGGTGATCGGCCAGATCGCGCGCTGCGATGCCGGCGACGTTGCGGCGGCCGTCGCCGCGGCGCGCAGCACCTTTGACAGCGGCGTTTGGCGCAAGACCGATCCGAAACAGCGCAAGCGGGTGTTGCTGAAGTTTGCCGAGCTGATCCGGGGCGATCTGGAGCGCCTGGCGCTGTATGAGACGCTCGATATCGGCAAACCGATTCACAATGCGATCCAGGTGGATGTGCCGAACGCGGCCGATTGCTTTGCCTATTACGCCGAGTTTGCCGACAAACTGTACGATGAGATTGCCGCGACGGCGCCGAATGAGCTGGCGATGATCCGGCGTGAGCCACTCGGCGTCGTCGGCGCTATCGTGCCGTGGAATTATCCGCTGATTATCAGCGCGTGGAAATGTGCGCCGGCGCTGCTGGCGGGCAATTCGGTGGTGCTGAAGCCCGCCGAGCAATCACCGCTCGGTGGCATCCGTCTCGGGGAACTCGCGGTCGAGGCCGGCCTGCCGCCAGGCGTTCTTAACGTCGTGCCCGGTTTCGGCGAGGAGGCCGGCAAGGCGCTCGCTTTGCACAACGAAGTGGACATGATCAGCTTCACCGGCTCCACCGAGGTCGGCAAACTGATGATGCGGTACGCCGGCGAGTCGAACCTTAAGCGGGTGGCTCTGGAACTTGGCGGGAAAAGCCCGCACGTGGTCATGCCGGATGCCGATCTGGAGTCCGCGGCTTCCGGGATCGCCTGGGGTATTTATTACAATGCCGGCGAGACCTGCCACGCTGGTTCGCGCGTGATCGCGCACGAGTCCGTGCAACCGGCGCTGATCGAAGCGATCGAGCGTGTGGCCAGAACCATCACCCTCGGTCATCCCTTTGAGCCCGCGACACAGATGGGTGCGCTCATCGACAGCGGGCACCTGAAGCGGGTGCTCGGCTACATTGACTCCGGCATCGCTGAAGGTGCGCACGTGGCGTTCGGCGGCAAACAGGCCATGAAGGACAGCGGCGGCTACTACGTTGAAGCCACGGTGCTTGATCGCGTAAGGCCCGAAATGCGGGTGAATCGCGAGGAGATCTTCGGGCCGGTGCTGACCGTCAGCGGGTTTCGCGAAGAGGCCGATGCCGTGCGGGCAGCCAATGACACGGTTTACGGCCTGGCGGCGGCGGTGTGGACTACCGACATGAATGTTGCCCACCGGCTGACGAGCGCGCTGCGCGGCGGCACGGTTTGGGTCAACACGTTCGACCGGTCGACGATGGCAACGCCGTTCGGCGGCTTCAAGCAATCCGGCTTCGGCCGCGACCGATCGCCGCATGCCATTGAAAAATACTGTGATTTCAAAACGATCTGGACGGCCTACCGTTAGTCTTCGCCATCGGCTGAACCGCTACCGCAGGTGGCCGAATCGCGGCTGCGGAGCAATTAGCTGAGATAGTAGTAGGACGGCAAGCTACGATAGTTGCGGCTATGGCGGTAGCAAACGGCAAAACGGCATTTGTGCTCGCAGGCGGCGGGAGTCTCGGCGCCGTGCAGGCCGGCATGCTGCAGGAGCTGATTGCCGCGGACGTGCGGCCGGACCTGGTCGTTGGCGTCTCCGCGGGCAGCATCAATGGCGCCTTCCTGGCCTACGATCCTACGCCGGCGACCGCTGAGCACATCGCTGAGCTTTGGCGGCGCGTGACGACCCGCGAGGCACTCGGGCTATCCTGGCGGTCGCTGTTTGGATTGCTGGGGCTTCGCGGCCACGTGGCCGATGCGCGCGGGATCCAGGGCATACTCGAGCGCGAGCTTCCGTACCGCAGCTTCGAGGCTGCGCGCGTGCCGCTGCATATTGTGGCGGCCGATGAGGCGACCGGTGCCGAGGTCCTGCTGAGCGAGGGCAGCGTCGTGACGGCGGTGCTGGCCAGCTCGGCCATTCCCGGCGTGTTCGCGCCGGTCACGGTCGGTGGCCGCAAACTGGTCGACGGCGTGATTGCCGCCGGCACCCCGATTGCAACCGCGGTCCGGCTGGGAGCGACACGGCTCATCGTGTTGCCGTGCGGCTTTACCTGCGTGGGCAGAGCCGTCCCGCGCCACGCCGTGGGCCGCGCGATGCACGCGATCACGCTGCTCGGCGCACGGCAGCTGCGGCAGGACTTCGAACACTACGCCGGGCGCGTCAGCCTGCGGATCGTGCCGCCCTTATGTCCGCTCGATCAGTCGTCCTACGATTACTCGCGCGGCGCGCCGCTGATCACCGCGGCGCGCGAGTCAACGCGTAACTGGCTGGATGCCCGCGGCCTGGAGCGCGACGGGTTTCCCGACGAGCTGCATATCCACACCCATTAGCGCTGGCCGGCTTTAGGGGAGGTGAGGTTTCGCGCCACAACCGGCTCAGACCTTTACACCCGTAGCGCGCTCCTGATCCTCAACCACGTTGCGGGCCGACCAGAAAAAATGGAAGGTCGCCCAAAAACCCGTAGGCACCAGACACAATTGGGCCAGCCGCAGTGCCTCGGCGCTGCTGTAGTTGTGCGCGTGGAACCAGTCGCTCATGAAACCGACAAACTGCGGCGCCACCACCAGATTGAAAATGTTGGCGACAAACAGCACGGCAGCACAGAACAGGGCCCGCATGCGCGGTTCGGCAAGATTATTCAGCAGGCCAAAGCCGGGGCCGATATAAAAATAAATCGATGGGATAAAAAACCAGAACAGCACCTTTGCCAGCTCGAGCGAGCGCGTCCAGTAAATGACGAATGAGGCAACGGTCGATAGCCCGATAATAGTGCCTAAAAGCCAGACGATGCGCTTGGGGTTGGCCATCCACGGCCGGCCAAGCAGCCAGGCGGTCAGGAGCGATGCCCCGATGCCGCCATAAAGATGCATCGGGGCCGTAACCTGGCCGGCCTCGCCCGCGCTCAGCGAATACGTTCGCATCAGGTAGGTAGGCGTCCATACCATCAGGCCCCAGCCCCAAAGCGCTGTGACCGAGGTGGCCATGATCACGTGCACGGCCGAACGCTGACTCCAGAGGTAGCGCATGGCGGCCATGAATGACGGCGTTTTGGTGTGCAGGTTGCGATCCAGACAGCCGCGTCGTGGCTCGCGGACAGTCGCATAAAGCCAGATGGCAAATACGACACCGGCGAAGCCCAGCCAGATAAAGACCTGTCGCCAACCGAATTGATCGGCGACGCGGCCGGCAAAGCTGGCGGCGATCCAGGAGCCGATTGGTGCCCCGAGCGCAAAGATGGTCAGCGCCATGGGGCGGCGCACCACCGGGAAATAATCGGAGAGGATTGAGTTGGCGCCCGGCGTACCGCCGGCTTCGCCGACGCCCACGCCGAGCCGCGACCACAGCAGTTGCCAGTAATTTCGCGCCAGGCCGGTACTTAAGGTCATTGCCGACCAGCCCAGCACCGAGAAGGTGATGACGACGCGCCGACTGACCCGATCGATTAGCCAGGAAAGCGGGAACCCAAACAGCACATAGAAGATTGCCAGCATGGTGCCGGTCAAGAAGGCAACGCCCGAGTCGGTCAAGTGCAGCTCGAGCCGAATCGGCTCCATGACCGTGAAAACGGAGTAACGGTCGGCAATACTGAGCGTATAGACGATCACCATCATTAACAGGACGTACCAGCGTGCTATCAGGGAAGCCTGGCTGGAGGAGTCGGCGGGAGCGGGCGGTGCGGCGGCGACCACTGACATAATTAGACAGCCCCATTCCTTATATATGTATGGCCTGCGGCGCTGGGCCGGCGGTCCTCGCCCGCTGGCAGCGCGATCCCGTTGCCTGGGGTTTCCTGCGCCCGGACCCCAAAGGCGCTCAGCCGAAAACCATGGTACTGGTTTTTCGCGCGACCCGCAGGCTCATCCGGCCACAGCGTGCTGCCGGGCCGCGCACGGCAATGGCGCACCCCCGGCATCCACGTGCCTTAACGGGATGCCTTTTTTTGCTGAGCCATGACCATTCTTGTATGGGGGAGTGCGGTTTTGACGTTCAAATTGCGTCTATGCTTCGCTTCAGACAGGCTGCGCGGCAGGCCGCAGACGGAGCAGGGCAGACCCCATGAAGCTCAAGGACATCAAGACTTTTGTGGTTGGCAATCCCCCGCCGCACTTTGGGGGACCTTGGTTCGTGTTCGTCAAGCTGACGACCGATGACAACATCTCCGGCATCGGCGAAGCCTACGGCGTGCCGTTCCATCCGCAGCTGGTCGCCAAAATGATCGAAGATGTGTTCGGCCGCTATGCGGCGGGGACCGACCCGCACGATATCGAGGTGTTGTGGCGGCGCGTCTATTCCAGCGGTTATACGCAACACCCCGACCTGACCATGATGGGGGTGTTGAGCGCGCTCGAGATGGCGTGCTGGGACATCGTCGGCAAGGCCGCTGGCCAACCTGTCTACCGGCTGCTGGGCGGACAAGTGCACGAGCGCCTGCGATCCTATACCTATATTTACCCGCGCCCCGATCAGGGTCCGGAGATTTATCACGACCCGGAAGCATCGGCCGAACGCGCGCTCGATTACGTCCGGCAAGGGTTCACGGCCATTAAATTTGACCCGGCGGCGCCTTATAGCGCCTTTGATGGCCGGCAGCTCTCATTGCCGGCGCTCGAGTTGTGCGAGCGATTCGTCAAATTGTTGCGCGAGGCGGTCGGCCCCAAGGTCGACTTGCTGTTCGGCACGCATGGGCAGATGACGGCCGCGGGGGCTATCCGGCTGGCGCGCCGGCTCGAACCCTATGACCCGCTGTGGTTCGAGGAACCGGTGCCGCCCGACAGCCCGGAGGAAATGGCCAAAGTGGCGCGCGCCACTTCGATCCCGATTGCGACCGGCGAGCGCCTGGCCACCAAGTATGATTTCGCGCGTCTGCTGCGGGCCGACGCGGCGGCCATTTTGCAGATGAACCTGGGCCGGGTCGGCGGCATTCTCGAGGCAAAAAAAATCGCCGGCATGGCTGAGACCTACCAGGTGCAGATCGCGCCGCATCTTTATTGCGGCCCGGTCGTGGGCGCGGCCAACATTCAACTGGCCACCTGCAGCCCGAATTTTCTGATCCTGGAAGGCATCGAGCGCTGGCAGGGCATTCACAGCGATATACTGAAAAAGCCGATTCAATGGCAGGACGGCTACGTCATACCGCCGACCGGGCCGGGGCTTGGAGTCGAGCTCAACGAGGAATTTGCAAGCCGGCATCCTTATAAGGGCAATGCGCTGCACCTCGAGATGCACGGCCGACCGATCATCTAGGAAGGTGGTTCACTAGTGAGCTGCCGAACGTCCCGGCGAGTGCCATGCGCCGCGAGTACTGTAAGCGACGGGCGCCTGGCGATCGCGCCGATCTGATCTGCCCCGGACTCAAGGCCTTGGAAGAATTCGACTATGTCATCGTTGGGGCTGGCACTGCCGGCTGCGTCGTAGCCAGCCGCCTTGCGGCTGATGGCCGGCACCGGGTACTGCTGCTCGAGGCCGGCGGTTCGGACCGGCGCCCTTATATTCAGCTGCCGATCGGCTACGGGCGGCTGCTGTTTGATCCGCGCATCAACTGGATGTATGAGACTGAAGCGGAGCCGGCGCTTGCTGGCCGCCGTGGCTTCTGGCCGCGTGGCAAGGTCGTAGGTGGTTCAGGATCCATTAATGCGCTGTTGTATGTGCGCGGTCTGCCGAGTGATTTCAACGACTGGCAAGCGCTGGGAAATCCCGGGTGGGGCTACCAGGATGTTCTGCCGTACTTTCTGAAATCCGAGGATCATGGTTCCGACGCTAGCCCCTATCACGGCCGCGGTGGCCCGATGCATGTGACGGATGTATCGGCCGACGCACACCCGCTCTGCCAGCTGTACGTGCAATCCTGCAAAGCGCTCGGATTTCGCTACACGGCCGATTTCAACGGCGCCGCTGGCGAAGGCGTTGGCATCTATCAGATCAATACGCGTCGTGGCCGGCGTGCCTCGACCGCCAATGAATTCCTGCGGCCGGCATTAGCGCACGCAAATTTAGTGCTGCGCCAACGGGCGCAGGCTACCCGCGTGCTGTTCGAAGGCCGCCGGGCAGCCGGGATCGAGTTCCTGCGTGGCGGTCGGCGCTGCCAGGTGAAGGCGAATCGGGCGGTCGTGCTCTGCGGCGGCAGCATTAACTCGCCGCAGCTGCTGCAGCTGTCCGGCGTCGGCAGTTCGGTGCTGCTGCAGTCCCTCGGCATTCCGGTCGTAGCGGATCTTCCGGGCGTGGGGCAGAACCTGCAGGATCACCTGGCTGTGAGCTACTTTTATCATTCCTCGCGGCCGACCTTGAACGACGAGCTCAACTCGCTCGCCGGCAAATTCAAGGTCGCCTTGAGGTACCTGCTGCACCGCCGTGGCACTTTGGCCATGAGCGTCAATCAGGGTGGCGGCTTTGTGCGCAGCGACGCCTCCCAGCGCGTTCCTAATCTGCAGTTGTACTTCAACCCGGTGAGCTATACGCATACCCCGCTGGCGGACCGCAAGCTGCTGCGGCCTGATCCGTTCTCCGCGTTTCTGTTGAGTTTCAATTCCTGCCGGCCGACCAGCCGTGGATCGCTGGAGATTACCTCTGCGGACCCACTGGCCCATCCGCGTATCCAGCCCAATTACCTGGCGTCGGAGCAGGACCTGGCCGATGCGCTCAGCGGTTGCCGCCTGCTGCGGCAACTGGCGGCGACGCCGCCGCTGGCGCAGGTCATCACCGGGGAGATTGAGCCGGGGCCTGAGGTACGGAGCGATTCGGAGCTGCTGCAGGATTTTCGTTCGCGCTCAAGTACCGTTTTTCACCCCGTCAGCACCTGCATGATGGGTCCGGATGCGCGATCGGCGGTTGTCGATGCCCGCCTGCGGGTGCACGGGCTGCAAGGTCTGTGGGTCGTGGACAGCTCGGTATTCCCGACCATCACTTCCGGCAATGTCAACGCACCGACCGTGATGGTGGCCGAAAAGGGTGCTGACATGATCCTAAAGGACGGCGGCGTTAACTGATGCCAGGCGAGCGCAACGCGCATTTCAGGCCTTGGACCGGTCGCGTCGCGCCGTCACTTCGAAGCCAGGCCCCTCGGGCTCATCATCAGTGATCTGCGGCGGAAAGCCTTGCCCCAGAACCTTCACGCCGCATGCGTCCTCGAGTCGCCGGATGATATTGGGTGAGAACTCGCGCGCACCGTAGCGCTGCTTGCCGTCTTCGAAGATCTCCAGCACCAGCGGCGCAAGCTCAAGCGGCACCTGATGGTCCCGGGCCAGCTTGTCAAACAGCCCTACGTCCTTGATAACCAGATCCATCGTGAAATTGATGTCCCGGCTGCCGTTGAGAATGACCTGCGACTCGGTTTCGTGCACAAACGAATTGCCGGAAGAGATGCGGATGGCTTCGTAGGCGGTGTTGAGGTCCAGCCCCGCGACCTTGCAGGTCGTCAACGCTTCGGCGAGCGCAGCCAGATGGACGGTACACAGGTAATTGGTGACCACCTTCAGGCGCGAGGCGCTGCCGAGCGGGCCGGTATGCAGGATGCGACGCCCCATGGTCGTGAGCACCGGCAGTACCCGTTCGAAAGTTGAGCGCTCCCCGCCCGCAAAGATCGCAATGTTGCCGGTGGCAGCGCGATGGCAGCCGCCCGAGACGGGGCAATCCATGACCAGACCGCCCCGGGCTTGGATGAGCGCCCCGAGGCGCAGGACTTCGGCGTAATCGGTGGTGCTCATTTCGAGCCAGATCTGCCCGGGGCGCAGTCGCCGAAGAAAACCGTCCTGGCCCTCAACGACTGCCGCCGTGGCCGCAGGTGAGGGCAGGCAGGTGATGATCAATTCGACGTTTTTAGCGAGCTGTCCCGGCGAGGCGGCGGCTGATGCTCCACGGCTCACAAAGTCCTGCACCAGAGTGTCGTTCAGATCCCGAACGGTCAGCTCGTGTCCGTTGCGCAGCAGTGTACCGGCCAGCTTGGCGCCGACATTGCCAAGGCCGATAAATCCGATTTTCATGGCCGCTCACTCCGGATTACGCAGTCACTCACTGCAGCCACAACGGCCAGGCAGCGTGCGCGATGCCACCAAAAATGTCACTGATCAAGGAAGTCTGGCCGATCGAAGCCTCGAGGCTGACGCGTAGAGCAACGCCGGCAGCAGCGGCTTCAGTTTCCGGGCGCCGGGCCCAGGTCGCGGATCTCCACGCGCCGATTGGCCGTATCGTCCGGTTGATCGGCCTTCAACGGCTGTTCAGAACCGTAGCCCACAGTGCTCATTCTGCTGGCCGCGATGCCGTTGGCCACCAGGAAATTCTTGACCGCCTCGGCCCGCCGCATCGACAGTTGCTTGTTGTACTGCGGATTGCCTTTTGCGTCGGTGTGCCCGGCCACGACGAACCGGTCGTTGCGCAAGGTGTCGGATACAAAGGCCGATTCGAGCTGTTTGAGCTGTGCCGAGGCCTGGGGCTGCAAGGCGCTGGAGTTGTATTCAAACGGAATGTTCAGATTGACCGACGGCGCAGTTTCCGCCGCGTCGCGGCGCGTCAAGCCGCGCGATCCAAAGGTCAGGCTGCGGGTCGTGGCCGGGTGCAGGGCCTGCTCAATCTGCTGCTCGGTCATGACCTGCGTTGACGGATCGGGCGGCGGGGGATCTGCCGCCAGAGCCCCGAGCGGCAGGCAGGCGGCAAGGAGCGATCCGGCCACAGCGGCCAGGGACGTGCGGCGCGCAGGCTGTTTATTCGGGAAGGCGTTGATTGCTAAATTCATTTGACGGGCTCCAGGCCAAGTGAACCACGAACTTTATTGTAGCGATCGGTCGCGACCGCAAGCTGGTGCGCCGCCTCGGCAGTGTCAGTGCCGGGTGCACTGGTTCGGGACGCGACCAGCGCATCGTAGTATTGGGCGCGGGCCTGCTCGAGCCCGGCAACGTCGGATCCGGCGTCCGGTTCGGTGATGAGGTCGGAGGAATTTACCGATTTGGAAAAGACATCGGAGACGCTGTTGCCTACGGCTGAGCCGACCATGTCGCTGTTGCTGCTGATGAAGTCCGCAATCGCCACGCGTGCTTTCTTCTCCGACTCCGTTTCAGTCACGGCGACCTCGATCGTGACCGGCATGTACTCGAGCGGCGCCCGCGGCAGATCCTGGTATTCGGCGTTGCGAGCGTCGAGTTCGGCGCCCTGCGCCTCGATTTGGACTTCGATTTCAGTCTTTTGCTTGGTTAAACCGGCAGCGACGGCCGGAGGGGCCGCCGCGATGCGCGGATCCAGTCCGGCCAGCATCCGCTGGTTGCGCTGCAATGCGCGCTTCAGCGCCTCGATCTCGCCCATGACTTCCTGCTGCACCTTGGTTTGCTGCTCATAGGTGCGTCGCGCTTCGGCCGATAGCGGCGGTACCCGCAGCCACGGCGCCGAATCACCACCCGAACCGGCCGAACGCGCGCCGGCGGTCACCGTACCGAGACTGACCCAGGCGGTCGATATGGTGACCGGCTGATCGGTCGGGCCCGGCCGTGAAATCTTCAGCGTGTACAGCGCGCTGCGCGAGGCGCCCTTTTGCTGAGTAGTCAGCAGGGAATTGATCCGATAGCCGGCATCCTTTAGGCGGTACGCCGTGCCATCCGTCGAGAACTCAAAGCGGCCTTCATACACTGCCCTGGCCGCGCCATCGACACAGATATTGGCGCGGCGCAGCTGATTTTCGACCGAATCGTCCTGGCGCGAAGTTTTCCACTCGCTCTTAGGCTTGCCTACGGACTCGGGCGCCAGCGACTTGGGCACGTAGTCAGCCGTGCAGTCGGTACCCGCGGGCTTGAGCGCGGCGGCGACTATGGTCATACAGCCAAGCTTGGCATTGATATGTATGGTCGGCGCCGGTTCGAACTCGGCGCGGTAAAAATTCATCTGCTTGATGCTGGCATAGCGCGTGTCTTTGCGCGTGGCGCCGGATTTGATCTTGTCGGCTGCGCCTTCGATCTTGTGATTTATGTACAGCTCGGCGAGCTTGCCAACCACGAGACCGAGCAATGGCAGAAATCTCTGCGTCGTGCCATCGGGCGTCGCCTGGCTCGCAGCGACCGGAAAGAAATACGGCTCGTCAGCCACGATGCATGAGTCGCTGACAAAAGCCTGCACGTCAACGCTGTCCTGAGCGGCGGGTGCTGCGTGCCACAGCAGCACCGAAGGGGCGAGAGTGAGCACGAGCCGCCACGCATAGCGTGCGCTCATCGCGCCGCTCCAGCGGCCGGTGCAACGCCGGGCGCCAGCAGGCCGTCGAGTCGCTTTAAAATGAGCTGCCATTCCTGTTTTTCGGACGGATCGGTCAAGGTGGCGATATTGGTCATCACGCGCTGGCGGGCCAGATCGCCAAAGCGTTTCAATATTACTCCGGCTTCGAGCATGTCATCACCTTTGCACATCTCGACGTTGAAGCGCCATACAGCCAGCGTACCGGCCGCGCGACGATCGCTCATGCCGCAGCGCTGCGGCGGTGGGTCGCCACGCCAAAGCAACCGGAAAAGGTCGTAGATGGCGCCGGAATTGGCAGCGAAATAAGCGTGCCCCAGCATGTCCGCGGAAACTCCCGACATATCGATGGTGTCGATGCCCGCCATCCGGATAATGACATCGCCGGCGGTGCCGGCGCGCGGCGCGCCGTGGATCAGCTGCGAGCTGCGCAGCGCATAATCGCTGTCAGAGGCATATAAAGTCACCCGTTCGGCCGAACCGCGCAGCGCATCGATCGCGTCCACAAAGTAATCCCGATCGACATCGGGAGCCGTGAAGACAATCTGCCCAAAGATATGCTGGCGATTGTCGGGCGACCGCCTGGCGAGGTAAGTCTGCAGCGCTTCAATCAGCGCCCGATTGCCCATGCTGTGGGCGATCAGGTGGATGTGTTTTGCGCCGGTCTGCGCCACTACGGTGTCGAGAAAATCAGCCATTTTCCGGCCGCTGATGCCGACCGCAGCCTCGTCGACGGCGTAGCCAGTCGTGCTGCCCTGCGACGGCCAGCTGTACATCATCGGCGTGCCGTCAAAATCCAGGTCATACGCCAGCTGCGCCGCGCGGCGTGCCGCGTCTTCAAAGGTGTTGTTGAAGCCGTGGACGAAGATAAAGACATCGTTTGAGCCTGCGTCCTTGAATTGCTGGCGCAGCGCGCGCACGAAATTATCTTTACCCAGCGGCACGACCTTGTCGAGCAATACGTAGCGGGTTTTCGACGTTGCCTCGTCGACGCCAAAAGTGAAGTCCGACCAGCGCGGCTCGGTTTCCAGCTCGGCTTCCTTGTGAATGTCGGGAATCGTGACATCCACGTAGCCGTACTGCAGGTCACCGCGCGCCGCGCCGTAATACAGCGCCGGCTTGAGCTCGCCGGTCGGCGCCCGATTGGTGCCGTAAAAAACGCGCACCGTGGCGTAGCCCTGGCCCTGTTTGTAATGCCGGGTACTAGCGACTGCGCTGCCGGGCAGGGCCGGTAGGGCGCGTTCCGTCACCGTGGCCGATTGCAACTGGGCGTTGACCCGCGCCAGTCCCTCGACATTGTTGGTGGCGCTGTAGAAGTCGCGCAGCTGATGAAGCGTGGCAAGAACATTCTCGTGCCGCTCGCCGAAAGCGGCCCGCTCGATGGCCAGTATCCGTAGCAACAGTGCTTCGGTGTCCGCGTTGCGGTGATCCTTGATGCTCAGGTCCGTCAGTGCGGTCAGCGTCGGCACGAGGTCCGGATGATTGGCGCCCAGCGCCGACTCCTGAAGTTTCAGAGCGCGCTCGTAGTACTGCACGGCCAGCTGATCTTTATCAGACTGCGCGGCGAATTCACCGAGACTGCGCAGCAGCGAGACGATCTCCTGTGGATCGCTATTTTCGGCCTGGGTCAGTTGCAACGCCTGGTCGCCATAACGGAGCGCGCCGGGCACATCATGGCCAGCTTTGGCAGCTTCAAAGTCCTGATAGGCGCCCAAAAGATCGGCGGACTGCGCGAGGAGCAGCGGCGGCGCAGTAAGCATCAGCACGCCCGCGATCCGCGGCAGCCAACGGCGCATCCCCGCTCGGTGCCGGCTCAGTCCAGGCACATTTGCTATAGTGATTTCAGCCATATTTTGTATGCTGCGGCGCAACATATGGGTCGTCAATTGTGTGCGCGCACGATCTGAAGCTTACACCGACAGAAGCGGCCGCGCCGGTCCGGAGCGACGCAAAAGGCACAAGCTGATGATCGATTGGGGCAGCCGGCACGATGGCGTGCACACGCTGCCGCGTGGGCAGATGCTGGCGTTATTTACTGGAGCGCCGCCCGCTGATCAGCTCCGATTTAGGCAACGTGACTGCCGGCACCCGTCGGATCGTGGCGGCGTGGTGAATGGACGCCGATTGGCCCGTAGAATTGCCGGTGTACAATAAAATTACGTGCCGGCTGCCGCGGTGAGCCGGCCGGCCTGTAGAGCCGGTCTCGGGAATCAATAACAAAACCGCAAAATGTCCGCGGGAGTGCGTGGCGATATGCCAATGAGCTTACGACCATGAACGCCGGCACCCGTCAGCTCCGGCGGGTTTTTGCTGGCATCGTACTGATGCTGGGTCTTAGCTTCGGCGGGATCGCCGCGGCGCGAAACGTGGCGCTACTCGTGGCTGTCGGGCAGTTCAGTGATCCACAGCTTAAGTCCCAGCAGCTGCTCGGAACCGCGGCCGATATCGAGGCGGTGCGGCAGAGCCTGATCGATCACTGGGGCTTTGATGCGCACGACATCCTGTCGCTGCGCGATCAGGATGCGACGCACGACCGTATCCTCGCGGAAATCTCCGCACTCGAGCAGCGCAGTGCGCCGGGCGATACGGTGCTCATATATTTCAGCGGTCACGGCACCAGCGCTAACGCTGAGAACAACAGCTTTGATCTGCCTTATGCCACCGGCGCCTGGGTGCCGTACGATCTTGATTTCAGTTCATTGCCCGCGGCCAAGCGCACTTTGGTAATCGGCCGGCGCGATCTGGTGCCGCGGCTCAAGCGACTGGATCAGGGCGGCCGCTGGGTGGTGGTCGTCTCCGACAGCTGCTATTCCGGACAGGTGGTGCGCTCCCTGGGCCAGACGCACGCCAGTTCGCGGTTTTTGCCGATGATGACCCGTGATCTTGGCGTCGCGAGCACTGAGCCCATTCCACCAGCGGGTGTGCGTCCGCCGCCGCCCCCTTATCCGTACAGTCATGTATTGCTGCTATCCGGCGCGAGCGACAGCGAGACCGGAGCGGATATTTCCTCGCCCCAGGCCTTGCAGGTGGCGCCGACTCTGGACGGCAAATACCACGGCGCATTTACCGACGCGTTTCTGCGGCTGCTCGCCGGGCAGCTGTTGCCCGGCGCATTCAATTATGCGCAGGGGCGGGATGCCATGAACATTTTTCTTGAGCACCGCAGCTTTGCGCAGCACCCGCAGTTGCTGCCGGCCATTGCTGAGGATCCCCAGGACATCGGATCGAACCCCTTTCTCGGTTTGATAGTCGGCGCCGCTTCCGGCACCGCCGTCGCGATGGCGCCGACGGCGACCGTGAAGGTCAAGCTCGAGGCGGTCACGGCCGCGTTGCGGACAAAAATCTCAGCGCTGCGTGATGTCGCGATTGTTGAAAGCGGGAGTGATTTGACCGTACGGCAAAGCGGTGCGCAGATACAGTTGCTCGGCCCGGCTGGCGACCCGATTGTCAGTACCACGGCCAGCGATCCGAACCTGCTGCGGCGCCTGGCCGCACAGGCGTGGCTCAATCGGACCATACCCCCAGGCTCGGCTGAGCTTGGCCTGCGCGCGGAGACCGATCCTGGCAGTCGCGGCAACACTTTTGTCCAGTGCGAATCTTTCGTGTTTGAAGTGCGCTTGCAGAAGCCTGCCTACGTCATGCTGCTGGATCTGGATCCGCAAGGATATCTGACGGTGCTTTATCCGACCCGGGCCTCGGAGCGCCAGATTGTGCCGAGCGGGTCGCCGCGGGCGATTCCGAGCGCCGACCCGAAGGATTACATACTGGTGACGGCGCCGTTCGGGTCCGATCAGGTGACGGTGCTCGCGTTTGCCCAGGCACCGGCGTTCCTGGCCGATCAGTTGGGCGCACAGCGCTTTGCCATCGATGATGGCCGCGCTGAGTCAATGGCCAAGGGTCTTGCCGGCGCCACCGGGCCGATAAGCGTGCAACAAATCGCAGTGCATACCTATCCGGCCAAGGGCAAGCCTGCCTGCGGTTCGTGACCGGCGCTGGCAAGGACAGGGCGGGGACGACTGGAATCCGGCCGTCACTGCAATGCACTGCAATGATTTTGGTTTCTGGCAGCGGGCCCGCACGCTGGTAAATATGCGGACGCGGCGCCCGGAGGCGGCAGATCACCAATGGGAATGACCGACTGGCTGCTCAAGCCGCTGGCCTGGTTGTTTGCGCGACGACCGGACTGGCGAGATCCGTCGGGGCGTCTCGTGTTGCGTGCCGGGCGTCAGCTTTTACGGCGTGCTCGCCGTCGTGTTTGTGCTCGCGGGCGCCTGGGATCTGTTCGGCCACCCGCTCAACAGGCAATTATCGTACGCGAGCTTCGACTGGCTCATGCGCCAGCGCCCGGTGCCTTATCGGCCGGATGCGAGCATTGTCGTCCTAGATATTGACGAGGCGAGTCTCGCTGCGCTGGCATCAAAATACGGACGCTGGCCCTGGCCACGGGAGGTCCTGGCGGAAGTCGCGACGAAGCTTGAAGCCGCTAAGCCGCAGGCGGTCATGTTTGACATTCTGTTTTCGGATCCGGACGTAGCCAATCCGGCGAGCGAGGCTGCGTTTGATCGCTATGTAGCGGCGAGCCGCAAGTCCTACTACCCGGCCGTCCGGTTAAATCCCCAAAACGATTCGCACAGTCAGATTACGCTGGCAATGCTCAATTTTGCCGAGCGTGATTCGCAGATTCCCGCGGCCGCAGCCAACGGGCAGCGTACGGTGGCGATGGTGCCGCCTTATTTTAAAAGTATTTACGACAGCGCCCGCGTCGGCACTAATAACATCTACCCGGACGCCGACAATGTGGTGCGCTGGTACCCGAATTTTGAGCCGCTGGCCGGATACAGGATTCCATCACTGCCGTATCGGATGGCTCGGGATCTTGGCTGGCCCCTGCCTGTGCAGTCACGAACCCTCATCAACTGGCCGCGGGGTGCGACACCGTACCGGACGGTTGAATTCGCCGAGGCCTACCGGGCGGCCGAAAGCGGTGACGATGCATTTTTCGCGCAGTTCGCGGGCAAGATCGTACTGATCGGTTCAACCGCACCGATCCTGAACGACATCAAGGCCACCCCGGTGGACCGCCTGCATCCGGGAATCTTCGTCGTGGCCACCGCCATTGATAACACCAAGCACGGGCGCTTCCTGCGACCGCTGGATCCGGCCTGGATGTGGGTCATAGAAATCCTGATGCTGGCCGGTTCGGCACGGTTGTTCAGCCGCAGCAAGCAAGCGCTCGCGCTGACCAAGTACTTCTTTATTATTCCCGGGGTGCTGCTTAGCGTGTCGCTGCTGTCAGTGAGCGTAAGCGATTTATTGGTCGACCTGAGCGTACCGACCGCGATTGTCCTGGGGTATTTCACTATCGCCAAGCTTTTTGACACGCTGTACCGGAATTTTCTCAGTGGCACCGGCCCGTTCGCAGCGACCGGCCGCGAGACCACCACCGGCCAATTGCAGGTGGCGTGCCTGCCCGCCACCGTGCCCCGCGACCGGATTTTAAAACTGCTGCTCGATCGCGGATCGCCGGTCAAGCTCTGGGAGCCCACGGATACGGGAATCGGCGAGTTGTGGTCGAGTCAGGGATGGGTGCTGTGGCGCTGGCTGAATCCCGAGGCCGGGAGCCAAGCCAGCGCCCCGGCGGTAGCGGCGCAAGAACTTGACCTCAACTGGCTCGATGTGCCCATGATCGACTTGCAGAAAGGGTCTTTCGTGCTGGCGCAGGCGATAGTTGCGGCTGCCGCTCGGCAGGCGGCTCGGTAGGGGGAGCGATGGCGGATCGTCGACACAGATTGGTGCCCGGAAGATTATTGATTGGCGTGGTTATCGGCGCCGTCATGGGTCTGGCCGCAGCGGAGAAGCTGTCGGCGCAAGCGCCCCCCGCGCCAGCGCCGGCCGCGGCACCGGTGCAGCCATCGCCCCTGGCGCAGCTGAGCAACGGGCGGCAGGCGAAGGATAACGATCAGATTCTGACGACCGGCATCCGTTCACCGCTGCTGCCTTCCAATCACGCCCTGATCATCACCGTATCGGAGTATCAGCGCAGTCCGCTGCCCGGCGTACTCACGGATCGCAAGCTCGGGGTCGAGCTGGCCAAGCGTTTCGGCGTTCCGCCGCAAAATATCGTTGAGCTTTCCGAGCAGCAGGTTACGCGTCAGGGCCTGAAGCAGGCCCTTGCCAGCATGGATCAAACCATCATGCCGGGCGACAAGCTGTTCGTGTACTTTTCCGGTCATGGCGCGCGCTATTTAAATAAGGCCACCGGCCAATGTACCGAAAGCCTCGTCATGCAGGACATGCACGTCGTGACGAACAGCGAATTTGCCGACATGATCAAGCCGCTCAGCGCCAAAACGGATAAGACGATTGTCATGCTCGATTCCTGTCATGCCGGCGGCGTGGCGCAGGCCAGTACCCGAGGCATGACATCCCTGACCGACGGCGGCCAGCGGCCAAAATTCAGCGCCGAGGCATCGAGCCCCCAGTGCTCATTGGCAGTAAATCTCGGCAGCTTTTCGCAGGACCGCGGCATCGATCTGAATACTACCGACAATAATCTGGTGATCCTGGCGGCGGCCAGAAAGAACGAAGTCGCTTGGGACACTTCCAAGGGCGGGGCGCTGACCTATAACTTTGAGCAGTGCCTGGAAGGTGGTGCAACCGATACGGATCACAGCGGCTCCATCTCAATGCAGAAGTTGACCGACTGCGTGCAGGCGCGACTCGACAAATCTCAGGAAGCGTCCGCCCTGCAGCACGCCACCCTGGCCGGCAACGGCGCACTGGTGCCGGCCTTTGTTGTAGTGCCGGATGGCACATCCGGCACGACGGCCAGCATCGATACGCTGGCGGCGTTGAACGACATCTATAGCCAGCGCGACGACCGCTGGGGCGTGCAGGTCGATCTCAGCCAGCCGGCGCTCAAGATAGGAACGAATTTGGCGCTGACCGTGCGCTCTCAGCGCAATGGCTATCTCTATATATTTTACCGGGGCACCCAGCCTGACAGTCTGTACCTGCTGTTCCCGAACCAACTGGATACTGACAACGCCATAACGGCAAGCGAGGCGTTGCCGCTGCCGCGGCAGAACTGGGCAGTCACTGCGCTCGGACCACCCGGAACCGATCACCTGCTGGTACTGGTCACCGATACGCCGCGGGACTTTTCCAGCCTGGCATTGCCGGCCGAATACGTCAGTCCGTCGGGACCTTTCGGCAAGGTCCATCCAACGGCTCAGGCGGTTGCGCGCATTGGCCAGATCGCGACCTTGTCGGCCGCAGCTTCTTCCGCCGATTGCCAGAACGCCGACGGTCAGCGGGACCTTGGCGTTGCGCGCCGGTGCTCTAATGTGTTCGGCGCCAGCCTGGTGAGTGTTGACGAGACCCAATAATCCCCGGTGCCGGCGCGATTGCGATGCCATATAAAGAGGCAGCGGCGGGAACCTTAAGCTCCCGCCGCTGCCAGTCACCTCATCTTACATGGCATCAATTGGCCGAGACTTCAGCTGAACCAGAGGCCTGAACCGAAGCCCCGGTCTGCGACGTCGGTCGGCCCGACGGTGCGGGCTGGGCGCTCTTGGGTGCAGCGGTGCCGCTACCCGGTGAGGTGCTGCTCTTCGGGCCCGTCGAGGGAGCAGTGCCGCTCGCCGGTTTCGTCCCGGAGCTCGTTGGCGTCGGGCGCGATGCCGGTTCCGTCTTGGCGCCGGTCATGCCGTTCGCTTCGGTCGTCGACATAGCGCCGATACCGGATCCGGATTTCGAGGATACGGCATTCGTCTGATTGACCGCGCCACTGCCACCGGTCGTCACGTCAGAATGTCGGATTGGCGCGCTCTCGCCGACCTTGCCGGCACCCATCGCCGAGCTTTCGGCACCAGCACTGCCTGCCTGAGAAGCCGCCGAGGCCGCTGACTCGCCGTGGCCTTTGACCGCAGCCGCTGAGTTGGCGGCGCCAGTCGCTGCCGTTGATGTCGTCTGCGTGCCAGCGCTGGACGCTTTGTCAGTCTTCTGAGCGCTCGCGTTGGTATCCGTCTTGGCTCGCGCCTTGGCGCGAGCTGTGGTCCGGTCGTCGACCGCCGTGCTGTTGCGATCGAATCCTGCCGTACCGGCTACCGCGCCTTGGCCCATGGCACCAACATTGCCGAAACCCCCGCCAAAACCGCCCCGCGCGCCGCCACCGAGTAGCTGAGCGTGAGCGGCGCTGGCAGTTGCCAGCAGGCTGGTTAAAGCGACACCGGCGAAAATTTGACGATAATTATTCATGATGAATCTCCTGGCTTTGGACCGCAGGTCATCTGCGGTCTTCGTATTGGGAATACGAACCGAGGCGGTCGTTTATTCCCAGCCAGCGCAAGTTCCAGTTTTTTGTGGCCGTGGCGGAGCAGGGCTCAGCCCAGTCAGCGTGCCGCGGCCGCGGCATTGAACTTAATGTTCAAATCCTGACCCAGAATCCCGCCGCCTAACCGCGGATCCGGGTGCTTGGGTTGCAAGGCTTCGGCCGCCAGCCTGGTGCGCACCCAGGCCACGGGTTCGGCTTGCGGCGCCTCGATGCGAAGCGTAGCCGCGAATCCTGCGACGATCGGTGCTGCAAACGAAGTGCCACGCACCGGTGTGTAACCGGTCCCCGGAGCGGCAGCCCGGATGTCAGCGCCGGGAGCGGCAAAATCAACGTGCGTGCAACGGCCGGCCTCCAGCAACAGGCGACCTTTGCCGTCTACCGCAGTGACCGCGAGAACCTCAGCATAGGACGCAGGGTAGAGGGGCTGCGCTGCCGGGCCCTCATTGCCCACTGCGGCGACGATAATGGTGCCCCGCGTAGTCACAGTCCGCACGACCTGCGCAAGGACCGCGTTAAACGGGCCAACCAGACTGATATTGACGACCGGCACACCCTGTTGCGTCATCCAGGCAAAGGCCTGCGCGACCGCATCGACTGCGCCACCGGTGGGGGCCGCGCAATAGACATCGGCTGCGAACAGCTCGGCATTCGGTGCGGCGCCCTGGAACCCGGCTGATTTGCCAACCAAGAGTGATGCGACCGCAGTGCCGTGCGCGGTGGGCAGCACTTTGCCTTCACAGCCAAAACGGTGAATCACCGCCTGGTGAAACACCGGGTGGGTTGAATCAATCCCGCCGTCTATCAAGCCCACTGTTACGTGGTTCGGGGACACAGCTGAGCTGAGTCCATCCGCAGGCGGTGAAGCCGGGGAGGGGGCATCACCGCTTGTTACTCCGCTATCTATATATAGGTGATTAAATTCGTAAAGGCCGGTCGGATCGACACTTCGCAAACGCAGCAGTGCCTGCGCCGTGGACACGCCCGGCGGTGCCTGCAGGATGATCAGTGAAACATCCAGTCCGTCGAGCCTGAGTTGGCGCAGCGGCACGAATCCCTGCGCTATCGCCCGACCCATCACGGGCGCGTCCGGCGAGTAAGCCAGCAACTCACCGCGAATCATGGGAGCGCCTTGCGGGTCCTTCTCAATCAGCTTCGGGTAGCGCCGCAGCAGCTCGCGGATTCTCTGCTGGTAGGCCTGCTGCACGACAACCGGATCAAGCGTGGCCAAGGGCGCCGTACCGAGTTGTTCGAGATTGCCCGGCAGGGCTACCGGCGGCAACTGCGGCAACTGCACGCCGTGCGGCACAAGCTGAGCTTGCGCAACTCCGCCGAGCAGGGCGAGCAGCAGGATAAACCGCGCCAAACCGCTGGTGGCTGCAAGCAGTTGCACGATCGCCGCCGGTCGTTCCGGCCGTTTTGTCACTGCCATACTCTTGGGTCTGGCTGCCACGACGGCAGCATGCCTGAAATCGACCGTCGGTCAAAAAAAGCCAACAAATCCTGTGGGTTGCGTCTCATGCTAGCATTCCCCGTGCGGGGTTGATGCAGGGAATACGTTGCAACCAGCGGCTTTGATCCCGCGCGGATGAAAAATTTTTTTAGTTGTGCGGAAGAAGCGTGCCTGACCAATCGTTAAGTCTATAGCAGCATGAGCCAAACGCTCGATCTGGTCCGACAACGCATCGTGGAACTGCTGCCCCGGTTCCGGCGGTTTGCGCGCACTTTGACCCGCAACCCCGATGACGCTGATGACCTCGTGCAGATAGCGGTCGAACGCGCTCTGTTGCGTTATGAGCAATGGCGGCCAGAGACGCGATTGGAGAGTTGGATGTTTGGGATTATTCGCAACGCCTGGATCGATGAAATTCGCTCACGGCAGCGACGCGGCGAATTGTTTGCCCCGGAGGAGTCAGGTGAAAACGTGGGTGACCGATCGGCCGAGGTGCAGCTCGACCATCTAGCCGTGCACGCTGCGCTCGCGCGCCTTAATCCGGAACAACGCGAGGCAGTGGGCCTGGTGCTCGTGGAAGGCCTGTCTTACAAGGAAGCCGCTGAAATCTTGGAAATCCCTATCGGTACGCTTACCAGTCGCCTGGCACGGGGCCGCGACCGCCTGCAGGCCGAGCTTTCAGGTTCCGGGGATAAAGCCAAATGAACATCACCGACGAGCTGCTGATGGCTTATGCCGATGAGCAATTGTCGGCTGAGGAGCGTGCGCAAGTCGACGCCGCGGTGGCGCGGGATCCTCGGTTGGCTGAGCGAATTGCTCAGCATCGGGCCCTGCGCCAGACCTTGCAGCGTTCTTTTGTCGGCGTGTTGACCGAGCCGGTGCCCGAGCGGTTGCTTGCGGCTGCGCAGGCAGTCCGGCCTTCTGCCGCGCCGGTTGATTTGGCTGCCGTCAGGAAGGCGAAGCGCAAAACCGGCGCACAGCTGTGGACGTGGCGCGAGTGGGGCGCGATTGCCGCCAGTTTGCTGGTTGGTTTGCTATTCGGCCATCTGGGGCCGCAGCCCGATTCCGGTACCCTGGTAGTCAGCCACGACGGCGGCTTGGTAGCGCGGGGCGCGTTGGCGCGCTCGCTATCCGAGCAGCTTGCCAGTGGCCCCCTGATCACTACGGGGGTTCACGTGCAGCTGAGTTTCCGGGATAAGTCAGGGGCCATTTGCCGTTCGTTTCTCGTCAGACAGACGCAAAGCTATGCAGGGCTCGCCTGTCACGAAGGCGGTATATGGCGCATCCCTGCGCTCACGGACGCCGAACCGGGGAGCGACACCGGTTTGCAGATGGCGGGCAGTTCACTGCCCCCGGTGATTTTGGCGGCAGTAAATGCCCGAATCGCAGGAGAGCCACTGGACGCGGACGGCGAGCGCATCGCACAGGCACGCGGCTGGTAATTCGCAGGATGGTACCGGGAAGGCGACCTCGCCTGGCCGCTTTATATTGATGTCGATCATCGTCTGCGCCAGTATCATCAACCATAAGATGACAGCCGCTCAGTACTATTCGCAGTGTCCGGCAAATGCGGCCCGCCCCACGGCCTTGATCGGGCGGACCGCGTGAACGCATCGGCTCCGGCGGGCGCGCCGTATATATCCGTCATCGTCCCGATCTACAACGAAGAAGAGTCGATCGGGAAGCTGCTGCCGCGCCTTTACGAGGTGCTCGATCGGCTGCCGCACCCCTTTGAAGTCATCGCCGTCAACGACGGCAGCCGCGACCGTTCCCTGGCGATGCTCCGCGCCGCCGCGTTGCTGCGGCCGCAGCTCAAGATTGTCAATTTTCGCCGCAATTTCGGGCAGACCGCGGCGCTGATGGCTGGCATCGATTATGCGGCCGGCGAGGTCATCGTACCGATCGATGCCGATCTGCAGAATGACCCGGATGACATTCCGTTGCTGCTGGCAAAGCTGGAGGAGGGGTTTGATGTCGTCTCCGGCTGGCGCAAGGATCGCAAGGATGCCTCAATCCGGCGCAACCTGCTCAGCCGCGTGGCCAATCGTCTGATCTCGCTGATCTCGCGCGTACGGCTCAATGACTATGGCTGCACGCTCAAGGCTTATCGCAGGGAGGTCATAAAGGACGTGCGGCTTTATGGCGAGATGCACCGCTTCGTTCCCATTTATGCCGCCTGGCAGGGCGCGCGGGTTACTGAGTTGCCGGTGCGCCATCATCCGCGCCGCTACGGTAAATCCAAATACGGATTGGAGCGCGTCTTCAAAGTGGTGCTGGATCTGCTGGTGGTCAAATTCCTGGATCGCCAGTTCGTCAAGCCCATTTATGTATTTGGCGGCTTCGGCCTGTTTTCGTTCGCGCTGGCCGGGGTGGCGGCGCTGTATATGTTTTACCTGAAGTTCGCGGAAGGCGTATCCATGATCCAGACGCCATTGCCGTTGCTGTCGGCTATGGCACTGCTGGTCGGGGTCATGAGCGTGCTGATGGGGTTGCTGGCGGAGATGCTGGTGCGGGTTTACTTCGAATCGCAGAATCGTTCGCCGTATCTGGTCAGAGATCTGACCAACTTCGACGACCGCGTACCGCACTGATGTGCGGCATTGCCGGTTTCTTCGGGGCCGGGGATCGAACGGATCTTGAGGCCATGACGGCAGCGCTGATTCATCGCGGGCCGGATGGCGACGGATTCCACGTCGATCCCGAATGCGGGACTGTACTTAGGCCATCGCCGCCTGGCCATTCTTGATCTTGCCGGTGGCCACCAGCCGATGTGGAACGAGGACCGCACGGTCGCTGTTAACTTCAACGGCGAGATCTACAACCATGTCGAGCTGCGCCGCGAGCTACTGGCCGCTGGCCATACGCTTCGTCTCGGATCATTCCGACACGGAAGTGCTGGTACACGGTTATGAGCAGTGGGGCGATGCGTTGCCCGGCCGGCTCAACGGCATGTTCGCCTTTGCGATTTGGGATGCCGGCGCGGCGGCGCCTGTTTCTCGCGCGCGACCGGTTCGGCGAGAAGCCGCTGTATTACGCTGCAAGTCCGGGGTTTTTTGCCTTTGCCAGCGAGCTTTCAGCGCTGGCGCGCCACCGGACGGTCGGCAAAACGCTCGATCCGCGCGCGCTGCAGAAATACTTCGCCTATGGCTACCTGCCAGGGGCCACGGCACTGTATGCCGGCACCCGGAAGTTGCCGGCCGGGCATCACCTGACGGTTGATCTCGCCGGTGGCGAGCCGCGCATTGCCCGCTACTGGCGCTTTCGCATCGAGCCGGATGAGGCGCTCGGCGGACGGCCGGAGGCGGAGCTCGTCGAGCAACTGCGATCGTTGCTGGTGCAAGCCGTCGGTCGGCGCATGATCAGCGATGTACCGCTTGGACTGTTCCTCAGTGGTGGCATTGATTCAGGCGCCGTGCTGTGGGCGGCGAGCCAGCACCGGCCGGCTGCCTCGATCGACAGCTTTACCATTGGCTTCAATGAACCGAGCTTTGATGAATCGGTTTACGCCCGGATCGCGGCCGGGTTTATCGGCGCGCGCCATCACGAAAAGCTGCTCGATATGGACACCGCGCGGGATCTCGTACCCCAGGTGCTCGGCCGCCTTGACGCGCCGCTCGGCGATGCCTCGGTTTTGCCCACCTATCTGCTGAGCGCCTTCACGCGCGAGCAGGTCACGGTGGCGCTGTCGGGCGATGGGGGCGATGAGTTGTTCGCCGGTTACGACCCATTCAAGGCGCTGACGCCAGCCCGTTTTTACGCCAAGCTGATGCCGCGCGGACTGCATCGCGGCATCCGCAGCCTGGTGGATTTGCTGCCCGTTTCTGCCGCCAACATGGCGCTGGATTTCAGGCTTAAACGAACCCTTAGGGGCTTATCCTATCCGCGCGCGGTGTGGAATCCGGTCTGGATGGCGCCGCTCGAGCCTGAGCTGATGGGCGAGATATTCCTGGCGCCGCTGAAGCTTGACGAACTGTATGAGGAAGCCATCGCGCTCTGGGATTCCGCCGGCAGTGCCAATATGGTTGATAAGACCCTGGAGTTTTACACCAGCCTTTATCTTACCGACGACATTCTGACCAAGACGGACCGGGCGGCGATGATGGTCTCGCTGGAAGGGCGGGCGGCCTTTCTTGACAACGACTTGGTTGAATTCTGCCGACGCCTGCCGCATCGCTGGAAGTTTCGCAACGGCACGCGCAAATATCTGCTGAAACGCGCCATGACCGGACTCTTGCCGCAAGGCATTGTTCATCGGCGGAAGAAAGGTTTTGGCATCCCGGCGGCGAAATGGCTGCGCAGCATTCCGCAAGTGCCGCCGCTGCCAGAGATTGCTGGCATTCGCACCAAGGCTGTGGCCGAGCGCTGGCGCCGCCATCGCGCCGGCCAGGCCGATGACCGGCTGTTCTTGTGGAGCTGGCTCAGCCTCTCCAGCGTGTTGCCCGCGACACCTTAACGTGGATCATGTCAGGTGGCCAGCCCAAACTTCCGCGATATCAAAATTAGCTAGCAGTATCGATCGGAAACATGCCGCGCCGTGCGCGAGCCCCGTCGGCCCTGCAATCCGCTAGGAGACCATGCCCTTGGCCATTGTGCATCACCGTAGAGTTTCCTAACATCGCTATGGGAAGGTCCAAGCGCGGGGCGCAGTAGCACTGCGCGACTGGTCCGCCAAGAATGATTGGAGAATGCTTAAGTTGGGGAGATGAATCATGACGGCTAAAGGTTCTCGGCGCCCGATGCGCAGCGTCCGCTTTCACGACGGTCTACCGCAGGCGACAACGATCGCAGCGGCCGTGTGCCTGGCCCTGTCCGGTGCGCCGCACCGGGCAGTGGCCGCTTCGAGCGACCCGTCCGAGCAGGGGCTGGAGGAGGTCATTGTCACCGCAAGCCGCCGGGCACAGACCGTGGAGGCGGTGCCCTATAGCATTTCCGTAATTAGCGCTGAACAGCTCGCTGCCACCGGGGCCAACGATCTTGCGACACTCGCAACCGAAGTACCTGGATTGAGCATGTACGACTACGGCGCCCGGTTTGCGGGGGCGACTGCGCCGATCATCCGCGGCATCAACGCAACCGGCAGCCCGGCCCGGGGTTTTCGAACCTTTGAGCAGGACCCGGTAGGCACCTACATCGGCAACTCGCCAATTGATGGCTACTTTCAGCTCGATGACATCGAGCGCGTTGAAGTGCTGCGAGGGCCACAGGGCACCTTATACGGGGCCGGTGCGCTGGGCGGTGCTGTCCGGCTGATCCCCAATCCTCCCGAACTGGACAAGCTGACCGGGTCGGTCGAGGCGAGCGGCTCGCGCCTGGCGCACTCTGATGGAACGGGCTACACGGTCGACGGCATGATCAACATCCCGCTGGGCGACACGCTGGCATTCCGAGCCTCGGCAAAATATGCCTACGAACCCGGATGGATCAACGTCTTTGGACTGCTGGAGCGCAGCAATAACGGTCTATATGGCGTCCCGTTGCTCGCAGACACGAGCGAGCCGGTGACCAGTCCGCCAATTTATCAGACTCGCAATGACTGGAATTACCAGCGCACCGGCAGCGGGCGTGCGAGCCTGCTTTTCAAGCCCAACGAGTCCTTCAATGTGGAACTTGCGCTAATGCACACGACCGTCACCGGCGATGGCGGCCCGCAGGTCAACCCGCAGTTTGCGGGCGGGGTGGCACCCCTGGATCCCTCCGAAGTCTATCCGCGCGGCGGGCCCTATCAGGAGTTCGCTCTGGTCGATGAACCTTATGACCGTACGACGAACCTGTTCAGTCTCGACGCCAGCTACGATGTGGGGTTCGCGACCGTGTCGTCGACGACCTCCTACCACACCACAGAGGGTTCGCTGATCCAGGATTCCACGTTTGACTACGCCGGATTCGATGGCGGCTACTTTCTGCCGTACTACGCCGGAATCCCCACCAATCCGCGCTTCATCTATCCGTTTCAGTTCACCGACTCGGCGCACACCTTTACGCAGGAGGTGCGGCTGGTGTCGAAGCCGGATCCGACGAAGATGTTTGACTACGTCGTGGGCGGATTCTTCGAGAAACAGACCCGCCATGGCGACTGGTACGTCACCAATCCCGGCTCGCCCGAGCGCTCCGTTGCACAGGGATGTACCGGCCTTTACTACGTCGGCAATACGTTTCCGAACTGCCTGCTTCAAAGCGGCCCGGACGATCTCACGTTTCAGCAGATTGATACACAGAGCTTCGAGGACAGGTCGGTGTTCGGTGAGCTCACCTGGCATTTCTTGACCCACGGACAGATTACCTTTGGCGGCCGCCATTACGATCAGCAGTTCACCGACCGGCAGCTCTACCAGGACTTCACGTTTCCGACGCTGATTCCGCCCATTCCTTATAACTCACCGGCCTCGAAGAACGTTTGGAAGGTTGATCCTTCCTACGAGTATTCCGATCATCAGTACGTCTACGCGCTCTGGTCGCAGGGATTCCGCCGCGGCGGCGCCAACTCGGTGCCCGCGAGCGGCATCTTTATGGAAAGCCCACTGCTGCGGGATTACCAGCCGGACACGACCAACAACTACGAGGCCGGGCTCAAGGGGCGCCTGAATAACGGCCTCTCCTATGCATTCGCAATCTTTGACATTCAGTGGAACAAGCCGCAGATCTCCTCGAGCCTGCCGTCTGGGAATCTGGCGGTTTACAACGCCAACACGGCCGAATCCCAAGGCTTCGAGTTCGAATCCACGGGGCCACTGCTGCCGCAGCTGAGCTATTCGTTCAGCTTTGCCTACGCCAACGCGCATCTGACCAGCGATTTCTCGCTGCCGGCCAACAACGGCACCGGCACCATCGTCCCGGGTCTGCTTTCCGGGCATTCCGGCGAGCAGCTGCCTGGAAGCCCCAAGACGAGTATCAGCGCTGCGCTGATCTACGACATCCACCTGTCGGGAAACTACGTGCTTACGCTAACGCCCAGCGGCGTTTACCGTAGCGCCGTGGCGCTCGAGGTGGCCCCGAGCGTTGGCACGACAACCGTCCAGCATTCCTCCAGCTATGAAATCGCAAATTTCAATGCCACGCTGAACTTCAAGCCCTGGCAGGCCACACTGTTCGTGACGAACGTATTCGACAAGGAGGAGATCCTCGCACCGCCCTCGCAGCCGAACCAGGTGGATAACCTGACCGATGACAACCTGGTTAACCCGCCGCGTGAAATTGGCCTGCGCATTGGGTATACGTTTTGAAAGGTATGCATATCTGCAGACCTCGCGGCCGACCCAAAGATTCGGACGTTTGATGGCTGGCGCGCCTTCACAGCGGCAGCGGCACGCCCTGGCTCTGCAGCGTTGTAATCAGTGGCTCCAGATGGCTGTGGTAATGGCGCCAGCGGCCTGAGGAGCTGCCATAGATGGGTCGACGCACCTGTGCGGCACTCGCGGTCAAGGACACTGACCGGTTGCTCTGGATGTCAAGTGCGGACTCACTCCAGCGCAGCCCGCAGAACTGTGCGATGGATGCGCCGATGCGCGAGGGCTCCCGCACCAGGTCCTCGTAAATGATCTCGTGCAGCCCCTCGCCGAGGCAGGAGCGCCAATGATTCACCAGTCGCGCATACGCGGCGTAATAGCGGCCGAGCTCTTTTAGATCGTAACTGAAGGGATAGCCTGCGGCGAACAGCGTCCGGTACATCGCAAAGCAGCTGTCGAGCGGTGAGCGGCTGACCAACAGAATCTTTGCCTCCGGCAGGGCCCGGCGTATTGCGCCCACATACAAGTAGTTGAGCGGCAGCTTCTCGATGCGAGCCTCCGGATTCGCGTCCGGGCGGGCGAGTCTGGCGTAGTGGGTCGCGATTTGCGCCGGATCGGCGGCTGCGGCCCGCTCGAATACGTCGCCGGTTCCGCGCGCGGCCGCCATCAGCGCGCGAGAAAAGTTATCGGTCTCGCCGTTCGACCGGACGCCGGGCAGTCCCGTCAGGATGCGCTCGACGAGCGTAGTGCCCGAGCGCGGTAGTCCGACTATGAAGATGTCCCTCGATCGGTTCTGAGAAGTACCGGTTGTCGTCGCGATTCCTTCTTCCGCTACAGGAGGATCAAGGCGATAAACTTCGGCAATTCGGCGCAGCTTGGCTTCATCGGTCGCAACATCATACGCAAGCCGCGCCCGGCGCGTTCCCGCTGCCGCGGCAAACCAGTGAAACGCTTCATCAAAGCGCCCAACGTCGTCCAGCTCTTTGGCGAGCGCATAGCCCAGAAATACGCGCGCCCGGTAGTCGCCTGCGGCGCGGGAGAGCTGCGCTGCCAGTTCCTCGATGTGGTTGGTCAACGGCGCCTGGACCCGGAGTTCCGATCGGAGCAGGTACGTGGGGTACTGAGTCGGATCGAGAGCGATCACGCGATCGCACACTGCTTCGGCCTCTTCCAATCGGCCAAGACTTCGTTCGCTGCAGGCGAGGTTGTAGAGGAAACGCGGGTCCTGCGGTGCGGATTCCGTGGCGCGACGATAGAGGGTGTTGGAGCGCTCGTGCTGCCCAAGTGCCGCCACCAGATAGGCCAGCCCGTCGTAGGCGTCGCCCACGCCGCGGTCGAAGGCCTCGGCCCGCGCAATTACCTGCAGCGCCTCCTCGGCACGGCCAAGTTTCAGCAGCACGGAGGCGAGGGTGGCGTGTTCGGGCAGGCAGGTCTTGGCTTCGGCGACTGCAGACTTTGCGAGGGCCAGTGCCTCATCGGCACGTCCAGCTTGCAGCAGCCGCTGGGCGTTGGCAGCGAGGGAAGCTGCGGCCGTCCTCATGGTCTAGTCACCCGTTGGCGGTCAATCGACCGGGTGTTGGCAAATTCGGTGGAGTTGCGCCGCCGCTCACGGCGTCCAACGATAGACCGCCCCGGGGTAGGGTGCTTTCCACTGATCGAACGCGCCCGTGACATACACGGTGCCGGCACCGTCGGGGCCAAAGCCCATGTTGGTCACATAGGGTGTGGGGACCTTGATCGTGCGGACCAATTTTCGATCCTCGCTTACAACAAGTACGCGACCCGATCCGTTCTGCGCGATGTAGTAGTTGCCGTCCGGGCCAAATTTGACGCCATCAGGACCGTTGTAAGCATCCTCGTGCGGGGTTGGCCGGGCGAGATCCTGCAGGCGAGCCCACACGACGCGTGGTCCCAGCGTGCCGTCGGCCGCTATCGGGAATGACAGGATCCGGCCGGCCAGCATTTCAGCGACGAGTAGGTGCTGACCGTCCTTCGAGAGCGTGAGGCCGTTGGAGTAATGAATCAGATTGGCCATTTCCCGCACATCTTGGCCGTCGGCCGCCAGATGGACTACGGTGCCAGTAATTGGTGCCTTAATGTCGTAGACGCCCGAGGCTGAAAAATAAATTCCACCGTGGCCATCTGCCGCGAAGTCGTTCGGACCGATGAAGGGATTGCCGGCACTGTCTTTGGAGATCGTGCGCAGCTCCTTGCCCTGTGCATCGAGTTCCACGAGGTAATTGCCGTCGTAGCAAGCCACCAGAATATGATCGGCGCCAAAGTGAATCAGCGCATTGGCGCCGCAATGCTCCTTGCGCCAGAAGACCGACACTTGTTTGCCGTCCCAGGACTTGATGTCATCTCCCGCATACTCCACATAGAGCAGCCGACCATGGTCCCACATCGGGCCCTCGGGATACTTCGCGTGCGCATCGACGACAGTGACGCCTGCGTTGGCCGAGTTTGCGAAGCACAGCGACAGGAGCTGTAGTAAAGCAACAGTAGCGACATGATGGCGCATGGAATCCTCGGAATACGGTCGCCCTAGGAGAGAGCTTCTGCGGTAACTCTAGCCCAGTTCCCGACGGCCCTCAAAACCGGGCCGTGGCACGACGCGTATCCTCCGGTATCCGGAGGGCCCGTATCGGTCGCGAGGCCGACCGAGCGCCCGCGAGCTCGTTCGACTCCTCATTCACGTCCGTCGTGCCGGTATGAGGGACGGTCGCCAGCCAGGTTCAGATGCACGCCTAAAGAATCTGCGACCGCGTCAATCTCTACATGGTCGGCGGCCTATTCAATGCGGCCCTTGCCACCACAATGCTCGATCCCACCAGGAAGATGATCGCCAGGCTCCACGAGAATGGATTCATCCCCCCGACTTTCGCCAGCTCGCCGAAAGCCCGGTGTTCATTAATGAATATGGCGATGAACGCGATTACGAAGTATCCCAGGGGCGCAGCGTTCAAATAGTGCGACCACGCGGTGCGAACGAAAGGCGCCGCGAAGGGTGCAGCGATGGCAACAATCCCCAGCAGCGAAAAGAATCCATGGTTGCCGCTATTCAGAAAGGATTCGGGATTATCGAAATTGACGCCAAGGAGATGCCAGAAAGTCAGTGAAAGCCGCTCGCCGCCCATATCCAGAGTGGCCGCCGGCAGGAAAAACCAGCAGATCCAGACAAATATGGCGGCACCCAGAGTGACAGTACCCATGCGGGCCGGGAGCGACTGCAGTGCCGGCTGCAGCGCCGTCAGCACCTGATTCCCGTGGCCCTTCAGAACTTCAAGCTGTTCGGCCATTTTCTGCTGGGCAATTTCTTTCGGATCGACCACGGTGATGGCCGTTATCGCGCCGCTACTATCGAGCTCCACATCGACCGTCATATTGGCCGCGGGCGCCACTGGAGACTTCCACACGCCCTCAAGGGTAAATTGCCTTTGCTGACCGTTGAGAAAGAGCAGGCCGGGAGTCGCATCCGGTACTTTGACGATCTGGCTTCTCAATCTTGTACTGTTTTCGCCGCTCATCCTTTGTTCTCCTAATTTGGGATTTTATTTCGCTCGCTGCTACGCAAGTCTTATCGGAGGCTGATCGCGGCATCCGTGTTAATTCGGCAATGAGTCTGAAATCTTCCTGCGGTCAGGCGCGCAATGCCGAGGCGATTGTTGCACCACCATTCAACACTGCTGGAAGCGGGCATTTCAACTTCGCCTCTAAAAGCTCATTGCGCATAATGTATATTATGTTAAATAAGAGATAGACCTATCCAAATGGGGTGACCTTATGCTGGCGATTGGCTGCCTAATAAGGCCCTACTCGCCATTTTTACGGGACGTCAAAAACTCTGCTTCAACCCGACGTAGATGCTGTGCGGCATGATGCTCAGCACCAGCGGCGTATTTTTGCGCTCGTGCATCAGATAGCCGACGCCACTTCCCAGCGCGTAGCCTGCAATAACATCGGATTGCCAGTGGCCGCGGACTTTTACGCGGGCGATGGCGTCATAAACTGGCAAAAGCTCAAGCGCATAGCTGGCCGGATGATCAGATCCGTACTCGAGCACCAGCGGCGTGACGATGGAGCTGACCGTGGTCACCTCGCCGCTCGGAAAGCTTTCGTAGCCGTGGCCTTTAAACCATTCATTGGGGTTGCTCGTCTGGTCCGGCCGCTCGCGAGAGAACGAGATTTTGAGAATGTCCGCGGCCACGGCGCTCACGACCGTCGAATCGATCGACTGCCAGACCGTATGGCCAAAACGAGTTTCGCCACCTTCCCAGAGACCCGTACCGATCTCTGCTCCAACCATCGAGTAGATCAGCCAATTTTGGTAAGTGCGGTTCCAGATGCCCGAATCATCGTAATTGACGGTGTGATCTAACCCCAGCAGTCCGCCGCCTGCCCGTGCTGCCAGCGGGATGGCTGTGAGCAGTGTGATCACGCCGCATCGCAAGAAATTTGCCAGTGCCACGGAAAACCTCACCGGCAGGAATAATTCGATTTTGAGGGGCCAGCGGCGCGCAGGGTCGCCCATTTGGGGCGATAACGTCCGCCTACCGAAGTCATCTTAAACATAACATCATTACTGTCACAAAGCCCTTCCGGCGTGGTTCCTGCGCTGAAAAGTTCTTATAAATTAGGGATTGCCCTGCGCTGTCGAGACTCTAGGATAACCCCTGTTGCTGTGCCGCAGCGGGTTTTATAAGGCAAATTTGAATAACCTGATCGCTACCATGTCGGTCTTGTACTAGACTTTATTTCAACAGATTGTCATGGCGCCGCTATAAAACAGGTGCGTAGCGAAGTCTTTGGGGGGCTTCGCCACAAAAGCACCATCTCGCGCTGGACCGGCCATGACGATACTGTCGGGAGAAGCCGTGAAAGAAAAAGAACAGGCGATCTCGCTTGCTCAGCTCATGGAGGCGTCCTGGCGGCGGCTCAGCGCCGTGGCGCGCGCCGGTTCCGGATTCCAGCAGCAGGTGGTCACCCGCGTGCTTGAGGATCCGGCCAGGTGGCGTAAATGGGAGGCCGAGCACAGTGGCCTCATGAGCGGAATCGCGGCTCACCGCGAAGCCTCACCGCAATTGACTGCGATGCGAAGCACGGCGCTGGCATTGATCCATCGCAAAGCGCTGTTTGAGTTTTTGCGCGCTAACCACGGTCTCAGTCAGCAACGGCGACAGTTGATGGCGTTATTTCATGCCCGGCGCCGCGCTTCGGAAGCCCTGTTGCTCGAGCACACCGCTTACCTGGAATGTGCCTGCAGCCATTTGTGTTCCACGCATGTCGGCGCGCACTTGATGACTGACGGAACTTTTCAGGAGCCTATTGAGTACTACGAAGAACAATACACGGAATATTTTCAAAGTTTCTGTCGCTGCGCACTCGCCCGCCCGGGCGATGACTCGACAGCAGCCGAACGTGCACTGCTGCCTTACCTCAAGTATGACCTCAACCAGCGACGGCAGGCGATTATGTATTCGCCACGTCTCACCCCGGAAATGCTGCGCGATGCGAAGCTGCGCCAGCCCACCGGCGATACGGTCAAGCTGCATAACCGGCCGCTGACGCTGCTGCTCAAAAAACCCTGACGCACTTCGGGTCGACTTAAGGCCTGGCGCCGCTATCCGGTTATCTGCGCCGGGCATTGCGCTGATGACGCAGATCACACTGTCAGCTGAGCACGCGCCGCCGCCGTTCAGGGGGCCGCCGGACCCTGTACACTATATATTTACCGGCGACGCAATGATCCTATGAGTTCTGGCATCGGCCCCACGGACCCTCTGCTCCACCCGAAACCTTCCGCCGTCGCCGCGGCTGCCGCGCCGACCGAACGCCTGAATACCAAGGCCGCTGGCATCATTGGCCTGGCGGTCATGTGCAGTCGGGTGCTGGGCCTGATCCGTGAGCAGATCTGCGCCGGTTTGTTTGGCGGCGGCGGCGCCATGGATGCCTTCACGACCGCTTTCCGGATCCCGAATCTGCTGCGCGACCTGTTTGCCGAAGGTGCGTTATCAACGGCATTCGTCACGACCTTCAGTAAGACCATCGTGCGCGGCGGTGACGAGGCCGCCTGGCGACTGGCCAATAAGGTCGCGACCATGGCTGCCGTGGTGTTGAGCATCATCTGCGTGTTCGGCATTTTGTTTTCACCGCAGCTGGTGGCGATTCTGGCCCCCGGATTCAATCCGGCCAAGGCAGCGCTGACCGCAACCCTCACGCGCATCATGTTCCCGTTCATCCTGCTCGTATCACTGGCCGCGCTGGTGATGGGCATGCTCAACGCCAAAAACATATTTGGCCTGCCGGCGATGGCTTCGAGCTTCTTCAACATCGGCTCGATCGTTGGCGGCGTGGTGCTCGGGTACTGGCTGGATCCGCATTTTGGACCACTGGCGCTGACGGGCCTTGCCATCGGCACGCTGATCGGTGGCGCGATGCAGTTTGGCGTGCAGGTGCCGCGGTTGTGGCGTCTCGGCTACCGCTTTCATCCGGACTTTCAGTGGCGGGACCCCGGGGTGGCGGCAGTACTGATGCTGATGGGCCCGTCGGTCGTTGCCGCGAGCACGACGCAGCTGAACGTACTGATCAATTCCATTTTTGCCTCGGGACTCGGCGACGGACCGATCTTCTGGCTGTCGATCGCCTTTCGCCTGATGCAGTTGCCGCTGGGACTGTTTGGCGTGGCACTCGGCACGGTCACCCTGCCGCTGCTGTCGCGGCTGGTCGTGGCCAATAACATGCCGGCGTTTCGCAGTGAATTATCCCGTGGCATGCGGCTGGCTTTCCTGCTCACCGTGCCCTGTACTGTTGGCTTGATGGTGCTCGCCGAACCCATCATCTCCGTGCTTTACCAGCACGGCAGGTTCGGCGCGTATCAGACCGCCCAGGCCGCTGGCGCGTTGCGGTTTTACGCCATTGGGTTGGCCGGTTACGCCGCGCTGAAAGTCCTGGTCAACGCTTTTTACGCACTGGACCGGCGCAAGACGCCGATGATCGTCAGTTTTTTTGCAGTCGCTCTGAACCTGCTGCTCAACTGGATTTTTACCCGCGGCCTTGGTTGGGGCCATCGTGGCCTCGCCTTCTCGACCGGCTGCGTCGCCACCTGCAATTTCCTGTTGCTGTACGCGCTGATGCATCACCACCTCAAGCGCCTAGAGACCGGGCGCATGCTAGTGATGTTACTCAAGGTCGCGGTGGCTACGCTGGCCCTGGCGGTCATTTGTTGGTCTTCACAGCATTGGCTGCTGAATGACTGGCCGCAGCAGTCCTTTGCACCAAAACTTGGCTGGCTCGTCCTGACCGTTACGCTCAGCATCCTGGCGTTCCTCGGCTGCGGCATGGCGCTGCGCATCGAAGAATTGCACGGGCTCAATGAGGCTGTGCGTCGCCGGCTCGGGCGCGGACGGTAACGGCTGCTATCTGAGCGCTTGACCTTTGGCGTCGCTGTCAGTCGGTAGCGAAGGCTTTGCGGCCGAACCATCCGGACGGCGAATTTCAAATGGCACGGTCATTTGCCTCCCGCCATCGAAAATCAGCGTGATCGACACGTGATCGCCAGGATTTAAAGCGATCGTGGGCGCCATCAGCATCAGGTGGTAGCCCTGCAATGCGAATTCCAGCGTCGAATGCGCGGCAACCGTGATTCGATCCACCGGTGCCATCGTGCTCACCCCGTCGCGCATCAGGCTGCGATGCAGGCCCACGCTGCCGTAGTCTGGGCTGGTTGCTCCCGTCAGGCTGATCGGCTGGTCACTGCCGTTGATCAGCGTGAGGTAAGCTCCGGCTGGCGCCGATCCGGGCAACCAGCGAATCCACGCCTGTCTGACCTGGATCGCGTTCGGCGCATCGACCGTAGCAGCGCCGGTGAGCGCCTGAGCGGTTGCCAGGCACGCCGCAGCGATGATCGAATTAAAACGCATAACTCATCCCCACCGACGCGGTCCAATGCGGAAATAGCTGATAGCCGTTGAGATTGCTGTACACCGGCAGCTGGGCAAAGCCGAACACATGCATGCGATCCAGCACGCGGATCGTTACTCCGGGGCTCAAATAAGCCACAGTTCCAGCCGTATCCGTAGTATCGGCCAAGGCGCCCAGATCGCCGTCCCGGTGGAAGAGATTGACCTGCAATTGCGGCACCCACCTGGGGTCGGCCTCATAGCGCAGTCCAAAGCTGAGAGTGCTGTTATTGCCGGGCCGGAAATCATTGCCTGGCTGACGCTGCTCGCTGAGCACGGCCGCCTGGAACTGACCGTTGACGAAGGCACTGAAGTTCAAACTGATGGGCCGGTGATAGTAGGCCCCGACAATCAGATCGGTACTGCCGCTGCCGGCCTGCAGGCTGTCATCGAGCGGCGTACCGGCATTCGGCCCGCTGTTAAAATTCACCTTGGTACCGTAACTGCCAGTCGGCAGTTTGACACCCAATTGCAAGCCAAGATTGTTTTCCGGCAGCAGACCCTGGTAACTGACTATGAACCTGGCATCGCCGAGACCTGAGACGCGCGCGCCGCTGAGCTGATCGGGCGCAGTTTCTGCCGCCGTGTAGGGCGATTGTTGTTGACCGAATGTCGTGTGGTTTCGTTCGACGTACGGGACGCGCAGGTCAAGGTTCCAGTCGGCGCTTGGGCTGTAGCCGATCCCGATCGTGAGGTATCGGTTCAGTGTGCTGTTTTCAATCTCGCCGCCACCCAAAGCGGGATCGGAAGGATTGTTGACGACAGCCGCAGCCGTGGTCGTCTGCGTCCCGCTGCGCAGTTCATCCTGATTGATGTAATCGTACTCAAAGCTCAGCCGCCAGCCGCTGCCCACTGCATAACCCATGGCCTCGTCGGAACTCAGGGTACAGCCACAGGTCGCGCAGGCCCAGGCACCATCAGGCTTGACGCCCATCAAACCAACCGCCAGCGTCACGCAGGGCCAGGGCCGAAATCGGAAAGACATTTTTTGCTCCCATGCCCGCTCGCGCGGGCGTCGCTGCAAGGCGAAGAGCACGCCAAGGCGTGCCGCAGGCAGCGCACAATCAGCGCCGCCTGACGCATCAGCAGACTCAGGAGTTTGAAGGCGGGGCGCGGGACTTTTGCGTGCGCAGCGGCCCGCTCTGCGCTACGCATTGCGCATTGAACGAACAGGGAGCGATGGCTAAGTCGGCACCAGGCAATATTTGTACCGCGGTGGCGTGGGCTGGAGCCATAGCGGCTGCCGCCGCAAACGGACAAACGCCGTCACTATGCGAGCGGCCCTGCTCCGGGGCTCGAGGATTTTCCGGTGTCGATCGGCCTACCTTATCCGGGCTGCACAGTTCGAGCGTCGGCCCCGCGACATCGGCCACCGGCATCAGGCCGGCGGGCAGCAGCAGGCGTAACGCGATTAGCGGTAGCGCCCAGAGGAAGTATTTTTCCGCGCGTCGGTGCGACATTGGGAATTCATGCTAGCCGAGACCTAGCCAGGTCGCAAAGCAGTTATTAGCCCCGGTGGGTCTTAAGCTGCGCGGCCAGCCGGCTTCGGTCGGGACCCTTAGCTATGATGTGAGTTGTGTTTAAATTCTGCCTGCCGCCTCAACAATCCCGTAGATCTGGTCTTATTACTATTTGTCTTATCAGTGAGTTACTGGCAATTTCTAAAGTCACTACTACATGAGCTCAACGCTGAATTTTGATGGCGTCGATCTGCGGGGCGATTCGCTGGCTGTCTGGTGCGTCAAGACGGAATCCGTCGAAGTGGAGTTCGCTCGCGGCTCCGGCGTCATCGCAAGTCGCGAAGGCGGTAATCATTACCGTGCGGGTGACGCGCTGGTGACCGGTTCGAACGGCGATCGCTGGAGCGTGTCGCGCGCTCGCTTTGATGCGCGCTATGAGCCTGCGGGAAACCTGATGCACGGCGGCGACGGCACCTATCGCAACAAGCCCCTGCCCGTTCTCGCCCGGCAGATCGGCGAGGACTTTACGGTGCGCCGCGCAGTCGGCGGCGATCTGCTCCAGGGCCGCGCCGGTGACTGGCTGCTCCAATACGCACCGGGGGACTGGGGCGTGGTGCAAAACGAGAAATTCTCGCGCGTATACCGACGCACCGACCCCGCGTAAATAACTTACGTTAAATCCGACGGCCTACCGAAGGCATTGGGCCCAGCAACGCTTTACGAGGTCGCCGGATTCACACGGCTTACTTGCGAGCCTCACGCCTGACCATGATCGCGAAGATAGTCGCAGCTACGCAAGCGACGACACTCATCCACGGCGGAACATCGTAGCCATCTATAATTACCGGCCAGCCAAGGAATACGCGCAGGAGATGTGCGAGCGCTACAACGGCAAATATGAGGCTTGCTGCCTGCGTAAATGGTTTCATGACTTCCCCCTGGTATTTCTGGCAGAGCCAATGTGCAATTATGGTTGGGGTCTGACTTGCGGCCGAGCGACTATCGGCGGGTCGCCTGAATCGCTTTTTTGGAGTTGTAGTTTGTCCTGCCGCGCGTGCGGACAGGCGGTACTATTCCGCGACCTTTTGGGTGCGGCTCGGGCGCCGGCTGCCCGGCCTGCGGCGCGACAGGGCATCCGGCGCCGCGCCAGCGGCGCGGTCGAGCTGGCCATTGAGTTGGGCGCGCGCGCCGGGCGAGAGCTTGCCGAGCTTGGCCTCGATCAGCTCAATGCCGGGCGTCGTGGTCCGGGTGTGCGCTTCAAGTGCCTGGCGCATTGCCCGAAGGTGCTCGGCCGTCGTGCCGCAACAGCCGCCGATAATGCGCGCGCCAGCGTCGTAAGCCATGCAAGCATAGGCAGCCATGAGTTCCGGCGTGCCATCGTAGCGAATCGCGCCGTTTTCGAATCTCGGGATCCCGCAGTTGGCTTTAGCCACGAGAATCGCACCACCCACCGAAGCCGTGGCCAGGTTGACGAGCGAGGCCACCACTTCGGGCGGGCCCGTTCCGCAGTTGCTGCCGCAAGCCAGCAGGCCATGGGCCTGGTGCACGCCGGCCAGTTCAGCCGGGGTCAGCGCCATCATCGTGCGCCCATTGGTGTCGAAACTCATGGTGCCGATCACCGGTAGCCCGGTCGTTGCTGCGCCGCGAATCGCCGCTTCGAGTTCCTCGCGCGAAGACATGGTCTCGATCCACAGCACATCGGCCCCGCCTTCGGCCAGCGCCGCGGCCTGTTCGGCGAACGCGGCCTGTGCCGCATCAGCCGAAAGCGGGCCGACCGGTTCGAGAATCTCGCCGGTCGGACCAATATTGCCGGCGACGATCACCTCGTGGTCCGCGCCAACGGTCGCTTCGCGCGCAATCCTGACTGCGGCGATGTTCAGTTCGCGCACGCGATCGGCCGCCTGGTGCAGCTGCAGCCGGTACCGCGTGCCGCCAAAGCTGTTGGTCATTATGATGTCCGCGCCGGCTTCGACAAAGCTGCGGGCCAACGAGCGCACCCGGTCGGGGTGCAACACATTCCACAGCTCTGGCGCGTCTCCGGACTGCCAGGCCGGATGCAAACAAATTGGTACCGGTCGCGCCATCGGCCAGCAGCCATGGGCGCGTCGCCAGCAGCCTGGTTAACGGATCTGCCATAGTGATGGCAGATTACCAGAAATCGGACGGTCGGTTCGCGACCCCCCTATTACAGCACCCCGCGGGTCTTGGCCGTATGTGTCGCCAGGATGTCCATCAACGCCGGCGACAGGCAGTCATAGGGCTCAAGCCGCAGCTCCTTCAACCGCGCCCGGATGCCTGGCATCTGATCGGGCGGCGTGCCGGTCTCAATGATCGAGGACACAAAAGCGGCAAATTCCGGCGGGTTCCAGCCGGTCTCCTTGGACAGTTCGACATGCACGAAATCCAGGCCGTAAAACGCGTGGCCCTGGTTTTCGATGCGGCCATACATGTGCACGCCGCAGACCGTGCAGGCATGACGCTGGATGGTGGCCGCCGTGTCGACGATCTTCAGCTTCTGGCCACCGGAGGTGACTTTCAGATTGTCGCGGCCCACAACCGCGACCACCGAGAACATCGCACCCTTGGGCTTCCAGCATTTGCTGCAGCCGCAGGCGTGGTTGAAGGCAACGTTGCCCTTGATGCTGACGGTCACCGGCGACTGGGCGCAGTGGCAGACCAGAGTGCCGCCGGCAAAGTTGGCGTTACCCGGGCGGATGCCGTGATCTACGGAGGGATGAATTGAAATGGCGGCCATGCTTATCTCCTGTTATTGGCTTGGGCAACCGAAATGTTGGGCGTTGGCGTTCAGAAAACCACGACCGAGCGAATGGATTCGCCGCGATGCATCAGCTCGAACGCGTCGTTGATTTTCTCTAGTGGCATCTGGTGCGTGATCAGATCGTCGATGTTGATCTTGCGATCCATGTACCAATCGACAATCCTCGGCACGTCGGTGCGGCCGCGGGCGCCGCCGAAGGCCGTGCCCTTCCAGACCCGGCCGGTCACCAGCTGGAATGGCCGGGTCTTGATTTCCTGCCCGGCGCCTGCGACCCCGATGATAACGGCGACACCCCAGCCGCGATGACAGCACTCCAGCGCCTGGCGCATCAGATCCACGTTGCCGACGCATTCAAAGCTGTAATCGGCACCGCCGTCGGTCAGGGCCACCAGGTGCGGCACCAGCTCGGCGCCCGCCTCCTTGGGATTGACGAAGTGCGTCATGCCGAACTTCTCCGCCAGCGGCCGCCGTCGCGGATTGACATCGACGCCGATGATCATGTTGGCCCCGACCATGCGTGCGCCCTGGATGACGTTCAGGCCGATGCCACCTAGGCCGAAGACGACCACATTGGCACCGGCCTCGACCTTGGCGGTATTGATGACCGCGCCGATCCCGGTCGTCACCCCGCAGCCGATGTAGCAGACCTTATCGAATGGGGCGTCAGCGCGGATTTTTGCGACCGCGATCTCGGGCAGTACGGTGTAATTGGAAAATGTCGAGCAGCCCATGTAGTGGTGCACCATCTGCTGGCCGATCGAAAACCGGCTGGTGCCGTCCGGCATGACGCCTTTGCCCTGGGTGGCGCGGATGGCAGTGCACAGGTTGGTCTTGCGCGAGGTGCAGGACTTGCACTGCCGGCACTCCGGCGTGTAAAGCGGTATGACATGGTCGCCCGGCTTGACGCTGGTGACGCCGGCTCCGACCTCGAGCACGATACCCGCGCCTTCGTGGCCGAAAATGACCGGAAACAGCCCCTCCGGATCAGCGCCGGAGCGCGTGAATTCATCCGTGTGGCAGACGCCCGAGGCCTTGATCTCGATCAGCACTTCGCCGGCCCGCGGTCCGGCCAGCTCGACGGTGACAATTTCCAGCGGCTTACCGGCGGCATAGGCAATGGCAGCTTTGGATTTCACGATGATCGGGCCTCGTCGTTTTAATTCGGGCGCACACGTGGCGGTCCGACACCAGATGCCCGCCAGCGCGCAGCCGGCCGATACGGCCGTCGCGTCCCCCTGCGCCCTGATTTTACCGGAGGATTCTTAAGCGGTCAGTCTAAATTTTATACCAGTAATGAGCCGCCAAACTGCTCAGCCATATTGTTTTGATTTCGGCAGACGCCCGCCGCCTTGCTGACGGGAAACTCCGGTCAAGGGCTGACCTGGTTGATCTTCAATTGCCTGCTGCCGCTTTTGCCAGCCTGATAATTGATCTCGCCAAACAGGTCACCGGGTTGCCCGGTGGGTGCGCCGCCCTTGGACAGGCGGGCCACCACTTGCACCGATTGGCCCGGGCGCAGTTTATTGCTCGGCAGCATCGAATCGGCGGCCGACAGCGTAATCTGCTGGGGAAATTGCACCGCCAGCCGCTTGACGGCCAGCGGTGCGCCACCGGCCGGATTGCGAACGAAGACAAATAAGGATCCGCCGGCCGGGAGCCGTGCCGTGAGCGCGGGGTCCAGGTCAATCGTAAGACTGATGGCGGTCGCCGGATCAGGCTGCGCATGGGTCAATTCGGCATCGAGCATCCCGATCTGCCGCTGCAGTAATCCCCGGACCGGCTCGGGCGGGTTGAGGCTCAACATGGTCGCGAAGCGATCGCGCGCCAGTTGCGTCTTGCCGGCCTGCGCGGCCTGCAACGCCGAATAAAACAGCGCCTTCGGCGCGTGTGGGTCGATGACCAGTGCGCGCTCGAATAACTGCGCGGCGCGATCGTTATTGCTTGGGTCGCCGCCCAGCAGCAGCGCTTCACCGATGCCGGCCAGCGCCGCCGCGTTAGTGCCATTCGCTACCTGATTGGCCCGCTCATAAGCATGGATCGCGAGTCCGAACTGCTCTACCTGCGTGTAAGCCTGCCCAAGCTGCAGCCACGCCAGCAGGTCCTGCGGATTCTCCGCCACGGCGTTTTGCCAGTGCGTGAGCGCATTCGGCGGGGTGTTGCTCTGCAAGTGCCGCCAGGAACCGTGACTGAGCCATAGGTAGGCGCCGGCCGCGACGACGGGCAGCAGCGCAATGACCAGCACGCCACCCAGCCACTCGGGAGCGTGAGCGTTGGCGCGCGCCCGCAATAGCGGCCAGCAGAGCAAAAACACGGCCGCGAGGACGCAGAAGCCGGCAGCCGCCAGAAAGGCAATCATCGCGGCGGCGGCTCCCCGTCGATGGGTGCGACATCGCTATCGAGCAGCCGTGCGCGGCGACGGATCACGCGGACCGCGACGCCGGCGCCGATCAGCAGCAGCACGATCGGCGCGGACCACAGCCAGGCATTGCGCCAGTCCATGCGCGGCCGAAACAGAATGAACTCGCCGTAACGATCGACAAAATGCGCGCGGATCTGCTCATCGGTCTTGCCCGCCAGGATGAGTTCATGCACTTCGCGCCGCAGATCCGCGGCGAGTGCGACCTGGGAGTCGGCCAGGGACTCGTTCTGGCACTGCATGCAGCGCAGCTCATGCGTCATCGCCAGGTACCGCTGCTGCAGCACTGGATCCGGAATCGGCGGCGTCGCATCCAGCGCCAGCGCCCCGTGTGCCGCCAGCAGCAAGCAGGCCGCAATCAGCAAATGGCGGCTCATGATTTGCCGCCGGCAGCGGAATTGAGGTGCGGCAGGAATTTTCCCTGCCATAACTCGGGACTCATCGGGCCGACCAGTTTCTCGACTACAACCCCCTGTGGATTGACCAGGAAGCTCTCCGGCGCGCCATACACGCCCCAGTCGATGGCGACGCGGCCGTCCTGGTCGGTACCCACGGCCGCGTACGGATTGCCGAGCAAAGCGAGCCATTGCTCGGCATCGCCGTTCGAATCCTTCCAGTCGATGCCGATAATCGGTACCTGCCCTGCCTTGGCGATCTGCAACAGTGCACCATGCTCGGCGCGGCACTCCACGCACCAGGTGCCCCAGACGTTCACCAGGTGCCAGCCGCCGCGCAGCAGTGCGGCCGACACCGGCGCATCGCCCGCATGCAGATTGGGCAGGGAAAACTCCGGAACATTGCGGCCAATTAGCGGCGAGGCAATCAGCCCCTTCTCGGGCGCGTGAATAAGACCAACGACCAGCACGATCACCAGCAGCCCGAACACCGCCAGTGGCAGCACGAAGCGGTTCATGATTTGTCCCGCATTGCGGGGGCCGGGCTGTTGGGGTCGGTCTCGGTTCGCGCAAGCAACTGCTGCTCGGGCCGGTAGCGGCGGTCGCGCAAGGTGATGAGCCCGCCGATCGCCATAATCAGCGCACCGATCCAGACGAAGCGGATCAGCGGCCGGTACTGCAGACGCAGGCTCCAGGCGTTGGCCCCGACATCCTCGCCCAGGGCGGCGAGCAGATCCCGGTTCCAGCCTGCCGCAATGGCCGCTGTCGTCATGACGGTGCCTTGCACGAAATAGTGGCGCTTCTCCGGTGTCAGCTGCGTGACCGGCTGGCCGTTGTTGCGAGTGACGGTGACGCGGCCGCGAAACCCATCGTAGTTCGGGCCATCGATGCTCTCGACACCGTCATAGCGAAATACGTAGCCGCCCACCGCCACGCTCTGCCCTTTGGCCAGCGCGATGTCGCGCTCGATGGAACTCGTTTGCACAAAGCTCACGCCCAGCACGAACACGCCAACGCCGATGTGCGCCACCGTCATGCCCAAGACGGCGGCCGGAATTCGCAGGCCGCGACGCAGCTGATCAACCGGTCCGACCAGCGAGCCGATGATCACCCAGCAGCCCAGCACCGCGCCGAGCGCTGGCGCGAACCGCCGGCTGCCGTAGATGCCGACCGCAATCGCCACACCGAGCAGCAGCGCCGTGCCGGCCACGATCAGCAGCCGGCGACGGGATTCGGCCAGCGCGCCGCGGCGCCAGCGGGCATGAATGCCGAGCACCAGCAGGCTGATGAGCGGTATGGTCGGCAGCAGGAAACTGGGATTAAAATACGGTGGCCCCACCGACAATGTGCCGAGGTGCAGCGTATCGGCAATCAGCGGCGCCAGCGTGCCGCCGAACACCACTGCGGCCGCGATCACCAGCAGAATGTTGTTAAACAGCAGCATGGACTCGCGCGACAGCAGTTCGAAGCCGGCCGAGGAGCCGAGCGTCGGCGCCCGCCAGGCAAATAGCGCCAATGCACCGCCGATCATCAGCGTCAAAAACACCAGGATGAAAATGCCGCGGGCCGGGTCGGCCGCAAAGGAATGCACCGACACCAGCACGCCCGAGCGCACGAGAAAGGTACCGAGCAGGCTCAGCGAAAAGGCTGCCACCGACAGCAGCAGCGTCCAGCTCTTGAACAGGCCGCGCTTATCGGTAACCGCCAGCGAGTGAATCAGCGCCGTGCCCACCAGCCAAGGCATGAACGAGGCGTTCTCCACCGGGTCCCAGAACCACCAGCCGCCCCAGCCGAGTTCGTAGTACGCCCACCAGCTGCCCAGCGCGATACCGCAGGCCAGGAACGCCCAAGCCATCACCGTCCACGGGCGCATCCACCGGGCCCACAGCTGATCGCGCCGCCCTTCGAGCATCGCGGCGCAGCCGAAGGCGAAGCTGACGGCGAAACCGACGTAGCCGGTGTACAGCACCGGCGGATGGATGGCCATCGCGAAATCCTGCAGCAACGGGTTCAGGTCGGTGCCATCGAGCGCCGCCGGATCGAGCCGCCGAAACGGATTGGAAGTGCTGAGCGCAAACAGCAGGAAGCCGAAACTGATGAAGCCGAGCACGCCGAGCACGCGCGCCGCGTATGCTGGTGGCAGCTTGGCAGTGCGCAGGGCTACGAATACCGTCCAGACACTGAGCACGCTGGTCCACAGCAGGAGCGATCCCTCGTGCGCGCCCCACAGTGCCGTGACCCGGTAAAACACCGGTAACGCCGAATTCGAATTCGACGCGACGTACAGCACCGAGAAATCGTTGGCGATGAGGGCGTGAATCAGCGTGCCGACGGCCAGCGCCATGAACAGCGCCTGCCCATACACAGCCCACGGCGCGGCCGCCATCCACCGTTCGCGTTGCAGCGGCGGGCCGGCGAGTCCGAAAAACGCCTGCGCCCCCGCCATCAGCATCGCGAGGATCAGCGCGAAATGGCCGACTTCGATCCACATCAGGGCTTGCCCTCGGCCGCCGCGATCTGACCTTCCTTGAGCGAGCGGGCAACTTCCGGGGGCATGTACTTCTCATCGTGCTTGGCGAGCACTTCATCGGCCTGAAACGTACCCTTAGCATCCAGCCGGCCGTGTGCGACGACTCCAGCACCTTCTCTGAACAGATCCGGCAGCACATTATTGTAATGCACTGGCAAGGTGTGATTGAAATCCGTGACCGCAAAAGTCACATCGAGCGTGCCAGGAGTGCGGTGCAGGCTGCCCTTGACCACCATGCCGCCGAGCCGGAAGCGCTGGCCGGGCTTGACCTCTCCGGCCGCGACCTTGGTCGGATCAAAATAAAACATGACGTTCTCGCGGAAGGCGCGCAGCGCCAGCGCGCCGGCGAGCGCAACTCCGGTGACAATCAAGAGCACGAGCGTCAGGCGTCGCTGGCGTGGCGTCACGAGCCTCTCCCGCCCATCTGCAGGCGGCGCCGCGCTTCTTCGCGGGCGCGGCGCGCGCTGCCGAAGGCCCAGTAAATGTTCAGCACCACGACCAACAGCGTGATCCCATACGAAGGCCAGACGTATGCGGCGTAGCCGCCCATGCAGAGCCAGTGCATCACGATGGCTTGACTCCCAGCGCTTCGGCCACCCAGCGGGCGGTGCGCTCGCGTCGGAGCAGTTCGCCGCGGGCCCGAACCAGCAGCAGCGCGCCAAAGTACAGGCTGAAGCCCGCCAGCATCAACAGCAGCGGCACCAGCATGCTCGTCACCATGGTCGGCTTGCCGAACTTCATCACGCTGGGCGCCTGATGGAGCGAATTCCACCACACCACCGAGTAATGAATGATGGGCACGTTGACCACACCGACAATGGCCAGCATCGCGCTCGCCCTGTCGGCGCGGGCCGTATCATCGATGGCGCTGCGCAGGCCGAGGTAGCCGAGGTACAAAAATAGCAGCAGCAGCTCCGAGGTCAGCCGTGGATCCCACTCCCAGTAGGTGCCCCACATCTTTCGGCCCCAAAGACTTCCGGTCACGAGTGCCACGGCGGTGAAGGATGCGCCGATCGTGGCGCAGCTGGCTGCGACGGCGTGTGCCACGCTCATGCGCCAGATCAGCGCCACGGCGGCGCTCGAGGCCATGACCACGTAAACCATCAATGACAGCCACGCCGCCGGCGCATGCACGTAAATAATCCTGAAGCCATCGCCCTGCTGGTAATCGGGCGGCGCGAGCACCAGCCCGCCCACCAGCCCCGCCGCGCACGCCATCGCCGCCGGCCAGGCCAGCCACGGGATCAGCCGCCCCGCGATTCGGTAGAAATGCGGCGGCGATCCGAAGCGGTGAAACCATGCCCAGCTCACTGATGCTTACTCCAGACTGATCCGAACTGCGGCCGCGGCCGCGAGCGGCGCCAAAGTCAGGCCTAGCACCGCCAGCGATGCGAGCAGATAAAGGGGCGCGCTCAGCGGCTCGAGTGCGATGGCGAGTGTGGTCGCCCGCGCACCGAAAACCAATACTGGCACAGCCAGCGGCAACACAATCAGCGCCAGCAGCACCCCGCCACGGCGCAAGCCCAGTGTCAGCCCGGCGCCCGTGGCCCCGAGCAGACTCAGCGCTACGCTGCCAAGCAGGAGCGATGCCATCACACCTGGAATGGCCGCATTCGGCGCCCCCAATGCAGTCGCCAACAGCGGCCCTATCAGCACCAGCGGAATGCCGGTCAAGGTCCAGTGCACCGCGGTCTTGGCCAGCAGCAGCCACGCCAGTGGTACGCCGCTGATGGCCAGTTGTTCCAGCGTGCCGTCCTGAGCGTCCTCGCGGAACAGTAATTCAAGCGCCAGCAAAGAGGATAGCAATGCGGCCACCCACAATGCACCTGGCGCGATGTCTCTGAGGCGCGACATCTGCGGGTCCATCGACAACGGAAACAACATAATAACGACTACGAAGAACCCGAGCGGCTGCAACCACTCGCCGGGCCGCCGCAGCGCGAGTCGCAGGTCGCGGCGCATCAGCAGTACACCCGCCTCCCAGGCTGTCATCGGTTCGCTCATTGCAGGTCGAGCTGCTGCTGTTGGGCGCCCGGCAGCGGCAGCATCTGGTGGCTGGCGACCACCGCAATGCCGCCAGCCTTCAGGTGCTGTATCAGCAGCTTGCCAAACAGCTGCTGGCCCTGGGCGTCAAGATTCGAGGTCGGTTCATCGAGCACCCACAATCGGCACTGCTGCAGCAGCACGCGCGCCAGCGCCACACGCCGTTGCTGGCCGGCGGACATTTGCCGGGCGAGGCGCCGATCGATGTTGCCAAGGCCCACCTGATCCAAGGCCTGATCAACGTCAGCGGCAGTCAGCCGGCGACGCAGCCCGGCCGAAAAATGCAGATTCTCGCGTGCCGACAGTTCGGCCTTCAGCGCGCCGCCATGACCCAGATACGCGAGCTCGCGATGCAGCGCGTAGCGATCGGCCTGCGCCGGTTGGCCGCGCCAGCAGATGGTGCCGTCCTCGAGCGGCAACAGCCCGCACACGGCGCGCAGCAGGCTGGTCTTGCCGGCGCCGTTGGCGCCGGTGACTAGCAGGCAGTCGCCGGCGTCGACCGCGAAGGAAACGCCGCGCAGCACATGCCGGTCGCCACGCCAGAGCTGCAGGTTGTCACCATTCAATAATTTCATGTGTGGTGCGGACGGCGGGAATCGAACCCACACTCCCTTTTCAAGGAAGCAGATTTTCTTACCACTTCGGCTTTCGCCGCCGTCCGCCGAAGCGGGCGTTTGTGGTCTGGACTATCCCTTCGCCATGGTCGTTCGAACCGACTGCAGGCGCCGCCCGTCTAGTCTCTACACCTTCCCCATTGCGGGGGCTTGGCTCGGGATTGGCTTGGGTCACAACCGGTAGCGTTCCCCGAGTTTGAGCGGTTCTGCACCGCAGATTTCCCTGCGGGCACTCCAATTAAAGTCTGCTGCGTCTACCAATTTCGCCACGTCCGCGTCAATCGCCTGGAGGCTAGGGTCGGAATCGAACCGGCGTACACGGCTTTGCAGGCCGCTGCATGACCACTCTGCCACCTAGCCCGTCAAAAACGGCCTTCACCAGCCCCGACACTACACGTTTGGGACCCAGAACCAAAGAAGCCCTGGCACGGCTGCTCCGTTCCAGGGCTTTCCAGTCTGATGGAGCGGGAAACGAGGCTCGAACTCGCGACCTCAACCTTGGCAAGGTTGCGCTCTACCAACTGAGCTATTCCCGCTTCGTGAGAGCGCGCAGATTGTATTGGGCCGCTGCCGCAAGTCAAGGAACAGGCCCGCCCGGCCGGCGTCCGCGCGCTGGTGCGCCCCCTGGCCAGCGCCGGCGGGAACCGGCTCAGGCGCCGGCAGCACAGATCTGGCCGCGGACTTCGCCGAGGCCAATGCGAGCGGCTCCCGGCTTCTCGCACCAGCCACGCAGGATGATCGTGTCCCCGTCCTCGAGAAATGTACGCGTTTCGCCGGAGCTGAGCTTTAGCGGCTGAGTACCGCCGACGGACAGTTCCATCAGCGATCCGGCCTCCCCCGGCGTCGGACCCGACTGCGTTCCGGTGGCCAGCAAATCGCCGCTACGCAGGTTGCAGCCATTGACGGTGTGATGGGTGACCAGCTGGCCGAGAGTCCAGTAGGCGTGTCGAAAACTGGTCTGCGACAGGCGCTGTGGCGCCTGGTTTTGCGCGCGCATGGCGGCGCTTTGCAGCAGCGCTTCGAGCTGCACGTCAATCGCGCCACTGGCGGCATTGCCGGCATCGTCCAGATAGCCGAGCGGCTTAGGGTCCGTCGCCGGTCGTTCCCATGGGGCACGAAATGGCGCCAGCGCCTCGAGCGTGATCACCCACGGCGATACGGTGGTCGCAAAATTCTTCGACAGCAGCGGCCCGAGCGGCTGGTACTCCCAGGCCTGGATGTCCCGCGCCGACCAGTCGTTGAGCAGGCATATCCCGAAGAGATGTTCCTCGGCCCCGGCCAGCGCTATCGGCTGGCCGAGCGCATTGCCCGCGCCGATGAAGGCGCCCAGTTCCAGCTCGTAGTCGAGCCGCCGGGACGGCCCAAACACCGGATCCGTGGCGCCCCGCGGCAAAGTCTGGCCCGAAGGATGGGTTACGCGTTGTCCCGATACGCCGATCGAGGAGCTGCGGCCGTGATAGCCGATTGGGATCCATTTGTAGTTGGGCAGCAGTGGATTGTCGGGTCGCAGCAATCGCCCGATCGCGGTCGCGTGATAGATCGAGGTATAAAAATCGGTGTAATCGCCGATCCTCGCCGGCAGCGCGAATTCGACCTCAGCTTGCGGCACCAGCCGCGGCGCCAGCCGCGCCGCCGCCGGGCTTCCCGCCAGCAACAGGTCCGATAGCTGCTGGCGCAGTGCCCGATTGGCCGCGGCACCGCAGGCCATCAGGCCGTTAAGCTCCGTGGCCGCTCCCACGGCCGCGGTGCGCGCCACGGCCTCGCTCAGCAGGCCGCTGCCGGCCAGCGAGCCCAAATCCACAATCTGGTCGCCAATGGCCACACCACCGCGAAAGGGCTCGTCGCTGCCCGCGCGACGAAAAACGCCGAAGGGGAGATTTTGGATCGGAAAATCGTCGCCTGGCCTGTTGGCTGAAGCCAGCCAGCTGCGGCGCGCCGGGTCATGCGTAAAATCAAGCGGCATGCGGCGGCAGGGTCAGGGCCGGGACGGATTGAATTGTTTGGGCAGACCGCTCCAGCAGCGCCAGTAATCGGACTGCAACTGCGGCGACTGGGTCGCAAGCGAAGTGGGACGGATTACGGTGCGGGTCTCGAACATGAAGGCCATGGTGTCGAGCAGTTGCTGCGGCCGGCTGGTATCGGCCGCGCTGGCCTTTAAGAAGGTGTCGGCGTCTGGTCCGTGCCCGCTCATGCAGTTGTGGAGCGAGGCCCCGCCGGGTGCGAAGCCGCCGGCCTTGGCGTCATACTGGCCATGGATCAGGCCCATGAACTCGCTCGCGATGTTGCGGTGAAACCAGGGCGGCCGAAACGTGTTCTCCATCACCAGCCAGCGCGGCGGGAAAATCACAAAGTCGATGTGGTCAACGCCGGGCGTGTCGCTGGGCGCTTGCAGCACCAGAAAAATCGACGGATCCGGATGATCATAGGATACGGAGCCCATCGCGTTGAAACGCCGCAGATCATATTTATAAGGTGCGTGCGAACCGTGCCAGGCAACCACGTCCAGGGGCGAGTGGTCCATCGCGGCGCGCCACAATCGTCCGAGGAATTTGCCAATCAGTTCGCAGGGCGCCTCGCTATCTTCAAACCAGGCCGTCGGCGTTTGAAAGTCGCGTGGATTGGCCAGACCGTTCGAGCCGATCACGCCGAGCTCCGGCAGCCGGAACGGTGCGCCGAGATTCTCGCAGATATAGCCGCGGGCCGGGCCGTCGCGCAGCGCGACGCAAAATCGCACGCCGCGTGGAACGACCGCAATCTCCTGCGGCGCGAGCTCGATCCGGCCTAATTCCGTGGCAATCAGCAGCCGGCCGGCCTGCGGGACAATCAGCAGCTCGCCGTCGGCGTCGTAAAAGTAGCGGTTGCTCATCGAGCGGTTGGCGGCATACATATAAATGCCGCAGCCGGTTTGCGCTTCGGCCGCGCCGTTGGCCGCCCAGGCCTGCAACCCATCGATAAAATCTGTCGCGGCCGTGGGTAGCGGCAGTGGATCCCAGCGCAGCTGGTTCGGAGTCGTAGACGCGAGATTCAGCGCGGCCTCAACTCCGGCATGCGGGTACGGCGCAAAGGGCGCGTGGGCCACTGCCGGACGGATACGGTACAGCCAGGAGCGGCGATTGGCGTGGCGCGGCGCAGTGAAGGCCGTGCCAGATAACTGTTCGGCGTACAGACCATAGGGGCAGCGCTGCGGGGAATTGCGGCCCACGGGCAGCGCTCCCGGCAAGGCCTCCGTGGCAAATTCCTGGCCGATACCGCTTTGGTATTGCGGCGGCGCCGGCGTGCCGCTTATTGCGGGCGGATCCGCGCGTTTGGTCATCGAGCGGCTCCTGCTGTCGCAGCGACGGCGGCTTGCGCACCGCGTGCATCGCAATGACCGCTGCCAGAATGGGCGCCGACGTTAATCAACTGCATTCAGCCTTCGGCGTCCGGCTGGCGCTCAGGCGCAGCGCGGCGCACCGCCTCGAGTGATAGCAGCGCAGTCTCGACGCGGGCAATCTGCGTATAGGCTGCCGTTTCGATGCCATAACGTCGCGCGGCGTAGCATTGTGGTATCAGGCAGGTGTCGGCCAGGCTCAGCTGATCGCCGTGGCAGAAGCGACCGGCGCCGCCCGCCGCCAGATGCGCCTCAAAGGCCGCCAGGCCGCGCTCAATCCAATGGCGGACGAAGGCTTTTACCCGAGGCTCATCGATACCCAGTTCCTGCTGCAGATAGCGACTGACCGATACGTTCTGCAGCGGCTGCACGTCGGCGACCATGATCATGCACAGCGCCCGCACCCGCGCGCGGCCCGCTGCATCGGCCGGCAGCAGTGCCGGCTGCGGATAGCTCTCCTCCAGCCATTCGAGAATCGCCATCGACTGCGTCAATACGCCCACTTCCGTCTGCAGCGCGGGCACCCGTGACTGCGGATTGATCTGGCGGTATTCGGCGCTGAACTGCGCCCCGCCCCCTTTGGTCAGGTGCACTGGCTGATAGGCGTAGCTCAAGCCTTTCATCTCCAGGGCCAGGCGGACCCGATAGGAGGCCGAGCTGCGCCAGAAACTGTACAGCGTGAGCATGCGCTTCAGATGACGCCGCGGCGGATCTGGTCGAGCTCGATCGATTCAAACAGCGCGCGGAAATTGCCTTCGCCAAAGCCTTCATTGCCCTTGCGCTGGATTATCTCGAAGAAGATCGGCCCGATGACGTTGGCAGTGAAGATTTGCAGCAATATGCCATCCTGCGCCGTGCCATCGATCAGGATGCGGCGCTTTTTCAGCTCGTCGATCGATTCACGGTGACCGGTGACGCGAGCGGCAACCCCCTCGTAGTAGGTATCCGGCGTGTCCTGAAAAACGACCCCCTGGCTGCGCAGCGTATCGACGGTGCGGTAAATGTCAGCCGCCGCCAGTGCAATGTGCTGAATGCCTTCGCCGTGATACTCCTGAATGAACTCCTCGATCTGGCTTTTCTCGTCCTGGGACTCGTTGATCGGAATGCGGATCTTGCCGCAGGGGCTGGTCAGCGCCCGGGAGAACAGGCCGGTCTTCTTCCCCTCGATATCGAAATAGCGAATCTCGCGGAAGTTGAACAATCTCTCATAGAAGCCGGACCACACATCCATATGGCCGCGCCGGACATTGTGGGTCAGATGATCGATCAGCTGGAGCCCCGCGCCGCCGGTTGCGGCCGCACCCGGCTCAGGCAGGAAATCCACGTCGTAGATCGTGCTTGCGCCGTAGCGGTCCACCAGATAGATGCGGCTGCCGCCAATGCCTTCGATCGCCGGGATATTCAGCTCCATCGGACCGACGGTGCTCGGCGCCGCCTTGGCCCCAAGGTCGAGCGCGCGCTTGAAAGCAAAGCCGGCATCCTTGACGCGAAACGCCATCGCGCAGGCCGACGGGCCATGATCGGCGGCAAAGTGCTTTGCGTAGCTGTCCGGCTCGGCATTGATAATAAAATTGATATCGCCTTGCCGGTGCAGCGTCACGTTTTTGCTGCGATGCCGGGCGGTGATCGGAAAACCCATTTTGGTAAATAAGGCCCGCAGTAGCTGTGGGTCCGGGGCCGTGTACTCCACAAACTCAAAGCCGTCGGTCCCCATGGGATTTTCCAGGGCTGGCGGCAGAGGCTTTGCAGACATGGATGAACTCCGGCGTTGCGGCGCACTACAAGGGGGCAAGATTACACCGGTCCGGGCGCGCTGGGCAGAGCGGTGGCCGCGGCTGCTCACCGCCGGGCGCTCATCCGCCCGCTGGTGCCGGGAGCGGCGGGTTGCGCCAGCCGCCCTCCTCACGCACCAATCGGTCGGCTTCGGATGGACCCCACGTTCCGGGCTCGTAAATCGCTGGCATCGATTCGAGCCTGAGGATCGGCTCGACAATGTTCCAGGCCGCTTCGACACAATCATCGCGCGTAAATAGCGAACCGTCGCCGCGAAGCGCATCGCCGAGCAACCGCTCATAGGGCTGCATCTGGTCAGTAGAATCGTCACGAACGATCAACTCGACGTTGTGCCCGACCATTTCCGTGCCTGCGCTCTTGACCCGGGCGCCGAGCGAAATCAACACGTCCGGGCCAACCCGAAAGCGCAGGTGGTTTGATTCTCGCGGGCTGACGCCGTCAAAAAGCGCCTGCGGCGGCTGACGCAGCTGCACCCAGACTTCGGTGGCAGTGACCGGCAGGCACTTGCCGACCCGGATATAAAACGGCACATCGGCCCAGCGCCAGGTGTCGATATGCAGGCGCACCGCCGCATAGGTCTCAACTTCGGAATCAGCGGCCACGCCCGGTTCAGAACGGTAGCCGCGAAACTGGCCGCGCAGCACCTCTCCGGCGGCCAGGGGCCGCATCGCGCTGAAGATTCGCAGCTTCTCGTTGCGCAGGGCGGTGGGCGATTGGTTGATCGGAATGTCCATCGCCAGCAGCGCAAGCACCTGCAGCATGTGGTTTTGGACTACGTCACGAATGGCGCCGACTTCCTCGTAAAATCGGCCGCGACCTTGAACGCCGAAATTTTCCGCCATCGTGATCTGAACGCTCGCTACGAAGGTGCGGTTCCAGATGGGCTCAAGAAAGGAATTGGCAAACCGAAAGTACAGCAGATTCTCGACCGGCTCCTTGCCGAGGTAATGATCGATCCGAAAAATACTCGATTCCGGAAAGGTCTGATGCAGCGCGCGGTCCAGCGCCCGGGCCGATTCCAGATCACGGCCGAAGGGTTTTTCGACCACGACTCGGGCATTGGCCGCGCAGCCGGATTTAGCCAGCCCCTGTACCACCACCGGAAACATGCTCGGCGGGATCGCCAGGTAATGCAGTGGTGCGCGCGACTGGCCTAGCGCTTGGTGCAGCTTCTCGTAGGTGTCCGGCGCGAGGTAATCGCCGTCGACGTATTGCAAGCGTTGCGAGAATTTCTCGAAGGTCGCGGCGTCGAATTTGCCGAACTGCTGGATGCTGGCACGCGCCCGTTCGCGCAGCTTGGCCAGATTCCAGTTTGACTTGCCGACGCCGACGACTGGCATCTCGAGGTGGCCGCGCCGGGTCAGCTCATACAAAGCCGGAAAGATCTGCTTATAGGCCAGATCACCGGTAGCGCCAAAAAACACCAGTGCATCGGAAAGCAAATCGCCGTCTGACATGGCGGCGTTCAGCCTTTCTTTTCCTGGTGGCCACCGAATTCATGCCGCATCGCCGACAGCAGGCGGTTGGCGTAAGCAGCCTTGTTGCGCGAGCTGAAGCGCTCAAATAAGGCGGCCGTCAGCACCGGGACCGGGACCGCCTCATCGATTGCCGCATTGATCGTCCACCGCCCTTCACCGGAGTCTGATACGCGGCCGGCATAGCCAGTCAGGGTCGGGTCGGTCGCCAGCGCCGCGGCCGTCAGGTCCAGCAACCAGGAGCCGATGACGCTGCCGCGTCGCCACAGTTCGGTGATCTCCGGCACATCGAGCGCGTAGCGGTAATATTCCGGATGGCGCAGCGGCGTGGTCTCGGCATCCTTGGCATCCGGCGTGGCCCCGGCGTTGGCGTGATGCAGGATATTCAATCCTTCGGCGTATGAGGCCATGATTCCATACTCGATGCCGTTGTGAATCATCTTCACAAAGTGCCCGGCACCGTGCGCGCCACAATACAGGTAGCCGCGATCCGCCGTGCCGCCTCGTGCATTTCGCCCGGGAGTGGCAGGCGCGGAGGCGACGCCGGGCGCCAGGGTCGCAAAAATGGGCTCCAGGCTCTGGAAGATTTCCTTTTCGCCGCCAATCATCAGGCAGTAGCCGCGCTGCAGGCCGGCTAAGCCGCCGCTGGTGCCGACATCGAGGTAATGCATCCCCAGGGTCTGCAACTGAGCGCCGCGGCGGATGTCGTCGTGATAATGCGAGTTACCGCCATCGATGATGATGTCGCCAGCCTGCAGCATTGGAGTTAAGGTCGCCAGCTCCTGATCCACGGCGGCTGCCGGCACCATCAGCCAGATGGCCCGGGGGTGAGTCAGCCCGGCGATCAGCTGTTCGCGGGAATTGGCAGGCGTTGCGCCCTGCGCGGCCAGGTCGGCCACGCTTTGCGGCTGCACGTCGTAGGCCACGCACTGATGGCCGCCCCCCAGCAACCGGCGCACCATGTTGCTGCCCATCCGGCCCAAACCGATCATGCCCAATTGCATCGTGATCCCTCCGCTGCTGCTGCGCATCACCTTCCCCGGCGGCGCAGCCCACCTTAGAGCCGCCACGCAGTTTCCGGGCCAAAGCGGCTTGAGTAAAGGACAATTTTTGCGGCGCAGTCGCTCAGCGGCGGACCGGGAGCGGCGGCCCGACGAAGACAGGGATGACCTTTCCGCCTAAACCTGCGGCCGACGCTGCTTTAAAGCCATTGATATCGCCGGTTCGGCTACAGTTTTCATCACCGCGTACCCGGCCGCATTGGGGTGCACGCCGTCGGGGCTCAACTCGCTCCTCATCCAATGGTTGCCATCCTGCATTACGGAAAAATAATCGATGTAAATCAGTTTATGGGCAATTGCATACGCCGCCAGCCAGCTATTGAGCGCGGCAATTTTCTCGATTGGCCGGATCGCGGTTCGCCATGGGTACTGCCCTGCCGGCAGTATCGAGCACAGGACGACCCGGATGCCGTTGATCTTCGCTAGGTCCGCCATGGACGTTAGATTGTCTTCGATCTCCTCCGGTGTTGTGGGTCCTGTGTTCTCGGCAATGTCATTGGTGCCCGCCAGGATCACCACGACTTGCGGCTTGAGTGCCACCACATCCTGGCGGAACCGCAGCAGCATTTGCGCGGTCGTTTGGCTGCTGATGCCCCGATTGACGTAACCGGCGTCGGGAAACGACTTATCGAGATCCCAGCCCTGCGTTATTGAGTCCCCGAAAAATATCACTCGACGCCCGTCGGACTTGCCCCGCCAAACGGAGCGATTGGCCTCTTGGTATACCGACAAGCCCGACCAATCCCCGGCGCTTTGCAAGGCTGGGCCCGGTGATTCGCCTGCCGCCAGGGATCGGGGACCTGGCATCAGGCAATGCGATAGCACAGCGGCCGCCAGCCAAAATTTTACCGGCCGAATGCGACTCATGGCGTTGCTCGCTCTGTCGTCCTATCCGGAGATGTTAGTCAAGTATCGACGGCCATTGGTTCGATTGCGATTCAAATCGGCAGAGCGATGCCGATCGCGTCGAAGAGGACAACGCTCGCTCAAAGTCGGTCAACGGCTGACCGGCATCGGCGGCAGCACCTCAATGGTGACATGCGACAGCGCAGAAAAGCGCCGCAGCGCCTCGCGATAGGAATCTGCCGCACCGGCCTGACTCGTAACGACCGACAGGATCGCGCCGAAATGGCCCGGGCCCAGCCGCCAAAGATGCAGATCGGCGACCCGGTCACCCCGCGCTTCCACTAGGGTCCGGATTTTCCCGGCCATTGCGGCGTCCGGATTCATATCAAGCAGGATTCGGCTGGTGGCACGCACCAGCGAATACGCCCAGGCGGCAACGACTGCGGCCCCGACCAGGCCCATCACCGGATCCATAAACACCCATCCAAGGTACCGCCCGGCGGTCAGTCCGAGGATCGCCAGCACCGATACGGCCGCATCGCCGAGTACGTGGACGAAGGCCGCCCGCATGTTGTTATCCCTGTGGGCCGCAAGCTCGGCGGCCTCGCGCCCAGGCGCAGGCTCGGCAAACGCCACTGCATGCCGGCCGGCAGTGCCCTGATGTCCGAACGACAGCAGTGCCTCAAATTCATGCGGTTCGGGAATATCATCGACCGACTGCCAGTGATCGCCGTGTCCGCTCAGCACAAAATGCTGCCGCTCTCCGCTTGGGCGGACCGTTTCCACCGCTACCGGCTGGCCGAAATCGCGGAACGATTGCCCGTTGATCCCGGCGCCGGTGAGCCGGAATCGGGCCGGTGCGTCGGTCTCGAAAATCTGCAGCGACATCGGGCCAAACGCCGTCGTGACCGGCAGCGTCTCATTTTCATGGTTATGTGCATGCGGGTGCGCAGGCCCATGGGCATGACCGTGGTCGTGTTCGTGACCGCCGCTGAGCAGCCAGGCGCTCGCAATATTGACGGCTAGTCCAAGGAACGCGATCGGAATGGCCTGGGCAAAATTGATGTGCACCGGATCAAAGAACCGCCACACGGCCTCAACGCCAATCAGCAGGGCAATCATCGCGAGCACGATGGCGCTGGTAAAACCGGCCAGATCACCGAGCTTACCGGTGCCGAATACGAATCGGCGGTCCGTGGCGTGGCGCCGCGCGTACGTATACGCCAGTGCCGCGATCAGCAATGCGGCCGCGTGGCTTGACATGTGCAGACCGTCGGCCACCAGTGCCAGGGAGCCGAACATGGCGCCGCCGCCGATCTCCAGCACCATCATGGCTGAGCACAGCACAATGACGGCCCAGGCCCGGCGCTCGTTGGCCGTATGCCCGGCGCCGAGGAAAATATGGTGATGCTCGCCGTGCAGCAACGGGGTCGGATCGGTATTCACAGTTGCATGCTCCGCGCTGGCCAGTTCCGCCTGGAATTTGGCCGCGTAAGTTAGCAGCCCATGGGCTGAACGGCCCGTCTTGTACCCGCGCCGTTACGCCGATCGTTAAGGTATTGCAGTGCCAGGCGGTGGTGCAACCATAGGCCACCGGCTGGCTGAGGCGCACGCCCGGACGGCGGTGCACCGGTTGCCTCAGTTTTGCCGCTCAAGTGCCTGCGCGGCGCGGTAGGCTGGCCGCTGGTCCGATGCTAGGATTAAGGGCACTTGGGCGCGCTGGGTCGCCGGAATCGCCGGAATCGCGCGGGTATCGGCGGCTGCGCAAGCAGATCCTTATGGGCCGGCATGCAGATCCTTCCACCGCCAACGAATCCGCGCCAGCCGGTACTGGCCGGCCGGATGCGGCCAGCTGGCGATCGCCGCCGCGTTGGTTGCCGGCGGTCGCCGCCGGGATCGTGGCTTCGCTCAGCGCGGCGGCAGCTGCCCAGGCCGCCTGTCAACTGCTTCAGGTGGCTGAGTTGCAGGTCAAGATGGTCGGAAACTCGCCTTTCGTGGCCGCATCCATTGACGGCCATCCGGTGGCCATGCTGCTCGATACGGGTGCGGCGAGGAGCCTGATCTGGCGTTCAGCCGCAAAGGATCTGAATCTCAATATTGAGCCGGCTAATGCCACGTTTTACGGTGCCGGTGGCGGGGATAACGCCGGTGTGGTGTGGACGCGTGATTTTGCGTTCGCCGGCGCCACTTTTCACAGGATTCCATTCTATACAGCCGGGCGGGGAACCCTGGCGGGCCAGAGTGCCGGTACGATCGGGGAGGATTTTCTGTCGCGCTGGGACATCGAGCTGGATTTATCCGCCGGCAAAGTCCGGCTGTTCACTCCCAAGCATTGTGACGGGGACCAGGTCGTGTACTGGGCGCCTCAGTACTCCATGGTGAAACTGATTCGCGCCCCGGAAAACAGCAACTGGCTGGAGGCCAACGTGCGCCTGAACGACCACGAGGCGGTGGCGATGTTCGACTCCGGCGCGTACGCGTCCACGGTGACCTCGCAGGCGCTGCAGCAGGCCCACATCCTGCCTGAATCGCCGGTTGTCGATCAGGCGCCCGGCCTCGGGCTTGCAGCCAAAGCCATTGCGACGACCGCCGCTGTGTTTCCGACACTGACTATTGGACAGGAAACCGTTCGCAACGTCAGGCTGCGCATCGCCGATCTTTTTGGCAACGACCTCGAGATGCAGACGGGATCGCATATACGGCAAAAAGTGTTCGACGTGCCGGACCTGGTAATCGGGGCGGATTTTTTTCTGGCCCACCGGATCTACGTGGCCAACAGCCAGGGCAAGATCTATTTCACGTACAAAAGCGGACCGGTATTTCAACCGATAAAGCCTGCGCCAGACGCACCGGCAGCGGCCGATCAGCATACAGACAGCAGCAAGATCGGCCCGCATTCCAATTGATGGCCGGTGCTTACCCGCTGAACATCCTTGCGTTCTGCGCTCGCGACCTGGTCGCTGGCTTGGCAACGGCCGCCAGGCCCGCCCAGAGGCCTTAAGCGCCCGCTCAAGTGCCAACGAATAGCGCGCAAGACCGCGTACGGATTGAAATATTGGCGACGCATGAACAGGAGTATCATAGCGAAATGGCGCTGGCAGCTGAGACTGAGCAGGCTGGCCGCGTGCGCAAGAAATTCAATACCAACAACGCGGGGGATTTCATGAAAAGCTTATTTGCCTTGGCATTATTGCTACCAGTGGCGGCGCTCGCCAAGAGTCCGTTCGATGGCACGTGGATGCAGAAAGTCGATTCGATCAAGGTGACGGGCAAGCCGGACGTTTATGAGCTGAGCAATGGCATGTACAGCTGCTCGAGCTGCGTGCCCGCTTACAAAATCAAGGCCGATGGAACGGACCAGCCCGTGCCCGGCCACGACTATATGGATCATGAAGCGGTTAAAGTCGTGAATGCAACGACCGTGGAATTTACGGACAAGAAGGCCGGTAAAGTCATGCAGACCTCATCGTGGTCGGTTTCGGCGGACGGCGCGATGCTGACCGGCAAGTTCACCGTCAATGTCGGTGAGAAGCCGTTCACCGGCGGGTTCACCGAGAAGCGGGTGGCGGCTGGCGCTGCGGGTTCACACGCCCTATCCGGCTCGTGGCAGCAGGGCCCCATGACGGATCTTTCCGATGCGGCCCGCACGAGCAAGATGCAATCGACTGACAATGGCATGAAGATCATGTGGAACGGACAGACACTCGATGCGAAGTTCGATGGCAAGGATTACGCATGGACCAACGATCCCGGCAACACGATGTCGTCATTAAAAAAGGTCAGCAACAATCAGATCGAGGAGACCGACCATCGCGGCGGCAAGGTCACCGACGTTACGACCTTTACCGTGTCGGCTGACGGCAAGTCGGTCACGATGGTCGACAACGATATGATTCACGCGTCCAAGACCTCATCGATGCTTGAGAAGCAGCCTTAAGAGGAGCGATCGAATGCGGGCGCCCTCGCCGGTCAGGTGACTGGCGTTGGGCGCCCGCAATTTTCTCAGGGCAGTAACAGTCGGTGCGGGCTCACCAGCGTGTGCCAGTCCTGGTGTTCATCCAGTATTAAGGCAATGGCAGCCTTTACCGCGGCCTTGAGCGCTGCCGGGTCTCCCGGGGGCACGGCCATAGACGCGCGAATGCTGAGGATGGCTGTCTGCAGGTCCAACGCGAGCCGCTCAGAAGTTGCGCCGAGCCGGTAGGCCTCCGATTGGGCCAGCGCGCCGTGAAGGGATGCGCCGAGTGCCGGAAGGAACGCCGTCACCACTGACAACCAAATCGTGTGCACCACCAGATGCGTCAGCGCGGCCAATGCCGTCAGTCCAAACAGCCAGGTTGTCAGGCCGTGTACCCGGTGCAGTAGCGCGTGCTGACGGATCGCGATGCGCTCGTGGTAGTGCTGCTGCGCCTGCAGGGTCTCGATAGTCCACTGCGCATAGCTCGCGACAAATCGCGAATCAGTCCACGCCTGGAGCAGCAGTTCGCGGGCCAGTGGCTCGTGGCGGGCGCACAGCGCGGCGACGTCTTCCGCGCCGAGCAAATGCTGGCCGGGATCGAGGACCCGCAGATACCAGTTGGCCTGCGTTGTGGGCCGCGAAAAATCCAGCAACGGCGCAATCAGCGGCAGGTATGCGATTAACTCGGCGGTCATGCGTGCCCGCAACCATTGGCCTTGCCAGTCGTGCCGCTGCCCCTGCCAGTAGATCGCGCTCACGGTGCCGATGACCAGCACTTCGGCGACCGCCCAGAGCCCCGAAAACGGATGCAAGGCGTGGTGCGGGCTGTCCCAGCCGAGTGCGAGCGGCAATACCGCGCAAAGCACGGCGATGGCGCTGAGCAGGTAAATGGCCCAGTAACCACTGCGATAGCGATGCCCGAAATGGATGGCGCGCTGATCAAAAATCTGATGATCGGCGGCCAGCGAGGCGATCAGCGGCAGCAGCCGCTGCGGTGGCTGGGGCTGCGGCGGCGCGGGCACTTTGTCGAGCCGTACACCGATAAGCAGCAGGCGTTGGATGATCTGGTGCAGAGCCATGCGTGGTTCAGCCCAGAATTTCGTAGGTCGTGGCGAAAATCGCCTGAGACACGATCCCCAGGCTGCCGTCGCCATAATCGACCAGCCAGTCGCCCGGCTGCCCGGTCAGCCTGGATTGGCCATCGGCCAGAAGCACATGGAACGGTTCTGCCATCTGCACGGCCAGGATGCGATAGCGCAGGCTCAGGTACGCGCCGGCATCGCCGGCGGCGGTCGGCGGTACCGGTCGATATTTTTCCGCAAATCGCGTCCGCGAGACACGCCAGTGCTCGCCACCGATTCCGGTCAGGATGGCATCGCCTGGCCGGGCGTGTACTACCCCTTCGCGGGTTTGCACGGTGCAGGCTTCAGCGGTAAACCGGACCTGCACCTGTCGTTCGAGCTTTTGCGCCACGATATGGCGCTGGTCACCACTGACCGCGTTCGAGAAGCCGCGCTGCCGGCTCGAGTAATACTCCGACACTGGATCCGGATTCACCCCGTGCCCCGGTCCCGGACCGCAGCCGCCGCCGAGGCAGCCGATGTGCGCTGCGCCTCGCGAATGCCGTCGCGCCAATACCGTACATCATGGAGGGATCGCAGCGGCGGCGAGGTGTTATCCAGAATCGCTGCCGCTTCTTGCAGCAATTTTGCGCGCTGGTCCTTGTCGGCGAGCGCCTGCACATATAAGGCACTGGCCAGCTCTACGGGTTGCCACTGATCACCGTGGTTCCGGGCTGCCAGTTCTCGTTGGAACTTGACGACCGGCCCGATCTCTTGGGCAGCTTCGGCTACTCGGCCCTGATGCACTAACGCCAGCGCAAGCCAGGTGGACAGTTCAGCCACATTGCGCCGATCGGACGTAGCCTCGGTCGGCCAGTGCTTGCGCGCCTCCAGTGAAGCGCGCATCGCCCGCCCGGCCTCCGTGAAGTGACCCAGCCGGAACTCGGCCTTGCCGGCGACTTCATAGGCGAAATACAGGCTGATGAATTTTTCCCCGTCCTGCCAGCCGCCTTTGGTCTTGACGGTCTCGAGCTGTTTGGCGGTGTTCCAGGCCAGGCGCTGGGCCGTGGCGAAGTCATCACGCTCCAATGCTACCCCCGCCATGCTGGCTGAACTCAGGTCCTCGGCGACGACCGGCGCAATACTGCCGGGCGGTTCACTGCTGCGTAGCTTTGACAAAAACGGATCGGCCGAGGCAACTGTCGCAGTGGCTCCCGCTTGGTCGCCGAGCTGCGCCTGGAAATACGAAGTCAGCGCCATGTCGTAGGCACGAATGAGCACGAAGCTGGCGCCGCCCACCGCCGCCTGTCCATAGTCGTCAAGCGATCGTTTGTAGATTGGGATGGCCTCGTGCAGATGGCCGGCAGACCACATGGCATCGCCAATTTCCTGGTGGGCGACACCGAGATTATTCAGGCTGACCACGCTGTGCGGATCGAGCTGCAGCAGCGTCATCGAGGTGCGCTCATCGAGCCTGGCGAATCGCAGCGCCTCGGCCGGATTGAGCCCGTTCTGCGCCACGTTCTCGAGACTGCCCTCAACCACCTGTTGCGCGTGCAGGGCCAGACGGTAGCCGGGGCGAACCGCCAGCACTTTATCAGCCGTGCCGATGACTTCCTCGCCGACACGCAACGCCTCGCCGTCGCGCCCCTGCCCCACGAGGCAAGCTGCATACCAAGCGCCGCCTTCAGCGTAGAGGGCGGCCATGTCGACGTCGACCGCGTCTTTGGCGCCCAGCTCCAACGCCAGCTGCCTGGCCTGCTCCAGGGTCTTGATGCCGGGTGCAAATTCATTGGCGGCCGTGTGCTCGTAGCCGACGCGCACCAGGATCTCAAGATAGGCGCGGCGTGCGGCGACGGACGCGCCAGGGGCTTCGGCGATGGGACGCACTAGGTCGACCGCGCGTTGCTCGGTAACGGTTCCGCCCGCGTCGTTCTGGTTGTCGAGGATGCCGGCCTGGGCCGTGTAGGCCATGCCGAGCGCGATCGCAGTAGCTTCGGAATGGTCGCCGCCCGAGCGGAGCTGCTCCAATATGCGGATCGCCTCGGCGGAGTTCTTCAGTCCCTCATCCAAATTACCAAGCTGGCGCATCGCGCCCGAGTAATACACCATGGCCAGCGCGCCGTTGCGGGCGGATTCGCCGCTTTGCAGGGCCGCAGGCAGCGAGCGAAAGTATTCAATCTGCCGTTTGGATAATTCGGCGATGACGTTGATGCGGCCGAAGCTGCGCAGCTCGCGGACAAAATCGTCGCTGAGGTAGCCGAGCAGCTGCTCCGCCCCGGCGCGGGCCTGATCGGCCGAGGCGCGGGTTTGCTCGGCAACGTGCTCGGCGCGCCGCGCGCGCTGCGTGCTGAAGTAGGCGAAAACGGCCGCCACCACTGCACCGATGGCGAGCACGATGCATATCGTGGCGACCTGGCGGGCGCGCACCAGTGCGCGTCGCGCCGCCAGTTCCCGCGCACGCTGTTCGGCCAGCAGCCGCTCCGTTGCATCGCGCGCTTCGCGTTCGCGGCGCAGGTCGCGGCTCGCCTTGACGACGCCGCACAGCACGTCGTGCGTGAGCTCGACGCGTCGCACATCCAGTCGTTCTTCGATACGCAGCAGCCGCCGATTGACGAGCAGCGCCAGGGCATCGGGAGCGGCGCCAGCGGCAGCGAAGCTGCTGATCAGGCGCTCCTCGGCGATGTTTTCCCGAAAACCCGAAGCGGTCAGTAAATCATCCTCGATGATGCGCCGCACCGCCGCAGGCTGGTCAGCCAGTGCGCGCTCGTAAAAATTGCCCAGAATGCTGGCGTGCGACCCGGCCAGCAGATCGAGCGATATCTCATCGCGCCCCTGCTCGATCCGGGCATCGTTCAGTTCGCGGCAGATCAGACTCAGCAGCGATGGTTCGACCTCGGCGTTGGCAAGCTCCGCACCACCGGCGACGAAGCGAACAATCGCTGCGGCCACCTCCTCCGAGACCAGCTTCTTCCCTGGCTGCAGCACCGCAGCCAGCGCCTGGCTACCAGTCATGGGCGCGAGCCGCAAGCGGTTCTGCGAGATGCTCGGCATGGACTTCTTCAGGCTCTCGAGCGGCGCGAGATAATCCTCGCGCAGTGAAATCAGTACCCGGTAATCGCTGCGCGTAAAATCGAAGCGCTCGGCGGTGGACTCATCCTGCTCCAACTTGGCTTCCAGGGATTTCGGCGGGCGGTTTTCGACCAGATCCGCCAACTCGTCGATGAAGCGCGCCGCGCGCCCACGGCCGAAGTCATCGCTTTGGGCGAGCGTGAAGATTTCCTCAAACTGATCAAAGATCAGCAACGGGATCAGCGTGTTGCCGGTCTCATCACGCAGCACATCATCGCGATGGTGCAGGTATTCCCACAGCGATTCGCCTTCGATCGCAACGCCGGTCTGCGTCCATTGGCCGGAACTGCGGGCCGCTTTGGTGATGGCTTGTTTAATCTGCTCGGCCGGCTCAGGCGCCTCGCGGCCGTAGTCCACACGCACGTAAATCGGACAATACCCCTGGCTGCGCAGGCGCGGCGCCACACCGGCACGCAGGATTGAAGTCTTACCGAGGCCTGACTGCCCAAACAGTATCGTCAGTAGTTTGCGTTGTACGCGGCGGGCGAGTTCGGCGACTTCCTCTTCGCGGCCATAAAAATAGGCCCGGGTCTCCTCGGTAAAGGAGGCCAGCCCGAGCCAGGGATTGCGTTCATCCACGGAGGGCGCTGCCAGGCCGATTGCGGAGGTGCTCTTTGGAACCGCGTTCATTGCCGCGCCCTCATGAAATCGCCGAGTCGCTGCGCAAAGTCCTCCGGCACGCTGCCGCCCGGCAAGTGCGTAAAGTGCAGTGCCTTGAATTTGTCCGGCACCAGCGCCGCGGCGGCATTCGTCGCATCGATGGTCACCGGTAATATGAACAGCGCGCCGTCGGCCATATTGCGCACGCGATCGATGGCATAACTCCATTCGCGGCGGAAATACCCTTCGGTCCGTCGCTGCGTCGCGGCCGAGATGACTGGTATGAAATACGAGCAGCGCTCGATATTGCGCCGAATTTTTCGGTCGTAGTCGTCACCGCCGTCGAGGCGATCCATGTCAAACCAGGTCGTGACTCCGGCAGCTTCCAGCCCGGCCTTGATCTGCTGCACAGCGGGCAGGTCCTCGCGCGTGTAGCTGATGAACACGGCGTTGTCCGGCATCTCCCTGGCCGGCGGCAGAAAGCGCGTCGGCGCGGCGGCGCGTGCTGCCGACGCCGCAGGCTTGCGACGGGCTGCCAGGCGATCGTGCAACTCGTCCACAAATCGCTCGGCGCCCAGGTAAATCCGCGTGCGCACGCTGACCTGCTGCAGGAATGAAACCAGTCGTTCATCCTCGCTCGTATGATCGTCGGCCATGATCTCACCGACGTCGCGTGGATCGGACAATCGCTGCCGCTTGGCCATGCGCAGGAACAGCCGTGCCAGCCAGTTGGTGAAATTGCTGCCGATGAACAGCAGGTGATTGTGCTCGAGCTCGTGAAACAGCTTTTCGGGTGCGAGGTGTTCGCTTTGCAGCGCACAGATGAACTCGAGCAGGTCCTCGTCGGAGATCACGTAGGTCGGCGAGGCCGACACCCGGCCGAACAGGTGGTAGACCACCGGTCGCTGCAGTCCGTCACGCTCCGACGGCAGGTCGACCACGCGATTGGGCGAGTACGACAGCACCTCGGTGCTGGCAGCACCGCCAGAGCGCTCGGTGTTGATGGCAGTCTCGAGCAGCTGATCGAAGGTGGTTGAGACAAACAGGTCAAATTCCGGGATCGCAGCGAGCCGCCGCAACGCCCGCGGTGGCTCAAAGGCCGCTTCCTTTAATATTCCGCGCAGGCGCACGTAGGCTTCTTCGCGGCGACCGCGGGCGCCCAGGAACCAGCACACCACGTCGTTGAGCGTGTACGGGTGCGGCAATTGCGTTACGTCGACGTTGAGCCGTACCGCCAGTTTTTCGGCCAACCAGTCATAGAGCAGACGTGGACCTTTGTCCGTCGACACCTGCAGCAGTTCGGGCCCGATGATCGGAATGACACGCCGTTCTTCGATATAGCTGAGGAGGTCCTCCCAGGCATCGTCATCGAGCACGGTCATCGGCATTGCTGCGGTCGCGCCACTGCTCATACGGCTCCTTCGACGCAGGATGCAGTATCTGCTGGGCTGTGCTGCAACCTGTCCGTGCCAGTAATCTTCAAGTGTCTTTTGCCCTTAATTTCGGCCAGGCTCGAGGCCAGGTCATTGTTATATGCCGCGGCAAATTCCGGCGCGCGGGTGGCGGGCCTGGGAGTTGCTGCGGCGATTAACCGCTGAGTCTGCCGTAGGGCGCCGAAGCTGGCAAGACAATCGGGCCGTGACCATACTGGGCGCCGCCGCTGCCGAGCGTGCGCTTTTGTCATATCAGCCCAAGCGCCGCGATTAGAACTCCGGATACCTTACGCCTCACATTGCAATGGACATACTGACATACATAAGGTATGCTCTGACGCATGAGAACCACCGTTCGGCTGGACGAAACGCTGCTTGAGCGCGCCCGCGCAGAGGCCGCCAAGCGCAGGACCACCCTCACCTCTCTCATTGAGCAGGGGCTCGAGCTCGTGCTGCGGCGACCGATGAAACGGTCGGAACACCGGCCGGTGGCGCTGCCCGAGTGCCGCGCCGGCGGCGGTACATTGCCAGGTGTCGACCTGGATGACAGTGCTTCGCTTTTGGACCGGATGGACGGCCGCGATTGATCCTTCCAGACGTCAATGTCCTGATCTACGCTTTTCGCACGGATTCCGAAGACCATGAGCAATACAAGCAATGGCTGGAAACAGTTATCAATGGGCCGACCGCGTACGCAATAGCTCCGCAAGTACTCGCGAGCGTCGTGCGTATCTCCACGCACCCGCGGATCTTTGCCCGTCCCAGCTCTCGAACAGACGTATTCGGCTTCTGTCGCGCATTGCTGGAGCAGGCCAATGCGACAGTTACGGTACCCGGGCCGCGACACTGGTCGATTTTCGAAGACCTCTGTGGCAAGGCGAAGGCAACCGGTAACCTTGCGCAGGATGCCTGGTTCGCCGCGCTCGCCATCGAATCCGGATGCGAGTGGATCACGACGGACAGAGACTACGCGCGCTTCCCAGGGCTTAGTTGGCGACAGCCCTTGTAAGCACCGACTCTTAATTCCCGACGATTCAATCGCCAGCGATCGACGAAGTCGTCGCACTGGCTTGTCGACCGCCAGCCCTGAGCTACCCCGCCCAATAGGCCGGCTCGCTAGGAAAGGGAGCGAACCCGCGCCGGCGTGCCCAAGTCGCACTCCAAGGCCGCGCGGTCCCACTTGCCGGTCGTCGCGGCTGCCTCATAAGTAGTCGCCAGAAACTCGAGCAATACACCTTGCGGGTCGGCGGCGGTACGGACCTTGTCGTAGGTCAGGATGAATTCTCCGAGAGTTGCTTCGTAGTACGCGCCCGCAGCGAGCAGAGCGCTTCGGAACCCCTCCGGTTCCGGATAGGCATAGGAGTAGAACGCAGCCGTCGGAAACATCGCACTACCGGGCCAGAATCCGGCGCTGCTGACCTCGTGGGAATAAGCCTCACGCGTTACCGCATCCGGCAACCCCGGTATGCCGCCGGGATGCAAGGGAGCCCTTCGCCCGGAAAAGCGCGTGACTGCGAGGTCAAAGCTACCCCAAAAGAAATGCACCGGGCTCACCTTGCCGAGGAAGCCGCTTCGGAAGACCTTCAAGACACGATCAATCTGCACAAGGGCTCGCCAGAAGCGGTGGGCTCGGTCCGCATCGTACGAGCCGTGCGCGCGGTCATCCGAAAAGCGCACCGGTTCTGGCAATTCGCACGGCAATTCGTTAATCGAGACCGGCACACCGACTTGGCTTAGCAGATCGATCGCGCGCGAGTAGAAGTCCGCAACCGACTGCTGCTCAAGCGCAAACGCTCGCTCATCCCCCCGGCTGGTGTAAGCGAGCAGCCGATGATCGATGAAGTCGAACTCGACCTCGACAATCTCCGTGCCGAAGGAAATGGGAGACGTGCCCAGGCCGCGCGCGGTGACATACAGCGGCACCTGCCAGCTGTGGTTGACCCATGGGGTCAGAGACAATCTGACCTTACCAACGATCTGGGTCCACAGGTGTAAGGTGGCGGCCGTCTCGTGCCAGCTCGAATAAGGCAGGTCGGGCCATACGGCCGGGTCGGCTTCCATCGCTCATCTCCGCGCAACTCAAAATGTGATTCGCATATACACTCGGGCGACTTAGTTCTCGGCGCAGCGAACGTCGTTCACTTGAATGTGGCCACACAAGTGGCGGCAGAAGCGTTCAAAGTTGCACGTAAGTATTGGTCGGAGCGCCGAGATTTGAACTCGGGACCCCTTGCACCCCATGCAAGTGCGCTACCAGACTGCGCCACGCTCCGAACAGTTCAAGCATTTGACCGGCTACAGCGGTTGGGGAAGGCCGCCGGAGCAGAGATGATACGCGCTATCAGGCGAGGCGTTAAACCCGTAGCACGATGCTAGCGGCGCAGGACCGCAGCACTTCTTCGAGCTCCAGGCGCATCTGCCGCACGATCTGCTGACTCTGGCTCATGTCCGTGCGCGCCTCATCGCCAGTCGAGCTTGTTGCGCGCGCCGCCGATGGTGAAGCCCTGCTCGTACAGCAGGCTGCGGATCTGGCGGATGATGATGACGTCCTGGCGCTGATAGTAGCGACGGTTGCCGCGGCGCTTGACCGGCTTTAGCTGCGGGAATTCCTGCTCCCAATAGCGCAGCACGTGCGGCTTGACGCCGCACAGTTCGCTGACTTCGCCGATGGTGAAATAGCGCTTGCCCGGAATCGCCGGCAGTTGGTTATTGTTCTTTGGTTCCAGCATAGGCTTCGACGCGCGCCTTGAGTTTTTGTCCCGGACGGAAAGTCACCACGCGCCGCGCGCTGATCGGAATTTCCTCACCCGTTTTGGGATTGCGCCCGGTCGCTGGTTCTTATCGCGCAGATCGAAATTGCCGAAGTCCGGACAGCTTGACCTGCTCGCCGTGCGACAGCGCGCCGCGCACTTCTTCGAAGAACAGATCCACCAGTTCGCGCGCTTCGCGCTTGTTGAGCCCAAGCTGATTGAACAGCGCCTCGGCCATCTCTGCTTTCGTCAGAGCCATCGCTGTCTATTCTCTTATGCGCGCGCCAAATTTGATTCTCAGATTCGTCGCAGTAACGGCCGCGCACAATCCGGTCCGCATCCTCGTCGGTCAGAGTGCGGCGTTAAATCCTGTAAAATCAAGCCTAAAGCCACACTTTTTCGACCTGATTCTACACCCTTCCCCTGGTAGATGTCGAAAACACGCAGTTCTTTTAATCCGGCTCGAAGCGGCAACACTAACACGTTCGGCAATGCGCTCAAAGGTCGCGCCGCGTCCACGGTAAACGATAGATCGCGCCGGATCTGCGGATAAGGGGACAGCCTCGGGAAATTGTGCCGCGTGGAACGGAACTGATAGCCGCAAAATCGAGCTCGAACAGCACCGGCGCATATGTCAAGTCCAGTGCCTTGCAGCAGGCCGGGGTGCAGCTCGCCGATCAGTCCAATGGGCCGCCCGTCGCGCAGAATGCGGGCGCGCGCCCCGGATGCAGGCACGGCGCCTGCTCGGTCGCCTCAAAGCGAGTGCACCGCTTCCGGCCCGCCAAGAGCCAGCAGTGCAGACGACATCGCCCTTGAGATCAAAAAAATCCTCGGCCTCGCGGCGATACCCCATTGTTCGGGTAGCCGCCCACCGAGCGCCAGTCCCGCAATCATTTTCTGCTCGCGCTACCGTACCGTCAGGCCGATCGATTCAGAAACGAGTCGCCGATCTCGAACAGCGCGCACCCGCTGCTGCTGCCGCCGCAGGTTCTCGCGCGCGACGCTGCAGCAGTCCCGGCCAAAGCGAGGCGCGCATGACCGCCTGTCTGCTCGCGATCGGATTGGCGAGCCGATCAGCGGCGAATATCGGCCGACAGCAATCGCGCTGCAGCTGCGGATCGACGAAGGCGAGGCTGATGGTTTCGTGATAGCCGCGGGCCGCCAGCAGTTGCAGGATCGTGCGCTCGGCCAGCGTGCATTCCGGCAAGGCTGCCAAATGCCGTCGGCGGTAAGGCCTGTTCCGGGATGGCGCTCAGTCCGCCGAGCCGCGCCACCTCCTCGATCAGGTCGGCCTCATGACTGATGTCGAAGCGCCAGGATGGGGCTTGCACCTGCCATGCCGTGGGCGTCGCCGCGCTGCACGCTCATGCCCAGTGACGCGCAGCCGCGACTCGACCGCCGCTGTGCGGCACATCTGTCCCTAACAGCCGGCGCAGCTGCTTGGCCCGCAGCACGAGATTGGCGGCCTTGGGCAGCTGATCGGCCTGCTCCAGCTGCTGCAGCGGGCCGGGAGCGCCGCCCACCAGCTCACAGATCAGGGCGCTCGCGCGCTCGAGCCGCACGTGCCGGACCTTGCGGGTCCACGCCGCGTTCAAAACGCTGGCCGGCGTCGGTCACCAGTCCGTAGCGTCGCGCCCGTCCAGCGATAGCCGACGGCGCGAACCAGGCCACTTCCAGCAGCAGCTCGTTGAGCCGCTTCCGATCGCGGTGCGTTCTCCGCCCATGATGCCGGCCAACCCAACGGGACCGGGGCCATCGGCAATAACCAGCACATCGGGAGCCAGCTCAATCTTCCGCCCGTCGAGCAGCTGCAGATGTTTCGCCGGCACTGGCGAGCCGTACTGCCAGCGGGGCCGTGCAGTTTCGCCAGATCGTAGGCATGAATGGGCTGGCCGAGCTCGAGCATCACGTAATTGGTGACATCGACCACCGGGCTGATCGAGCGCAGACCCGCGCGGCGCAGCCGTTCGGTGAGCCAGGCGGGCGACGGGCGTGTGTTGTCGACGCCACGGATCACCCGCGTTGCAATTTTGCCCACGCCGCAGCGGGGCGCAATCTTTACCGGCCAGGTCGCCTTGCTGGCTGCTGGAAACGGCGCGATGACTGGAGTCTTGAGCGCGGCGCCGCCTGCGGCGCGCCAGCTCGCGGGCCAGACCGAGCACCGACATGACATCGCCCCGGTTGGGCGTGACGGCTATTTCGAGTGACTGATCGTTCAGATCCAGAGCAGTCCGCAAATCCTGGCCCACGGCGGCGTCGGACGGCAATTCGAGAATCCCCTCGCCGCCGGTCTCCAAGCCCAGTTCCTTGGCCGAACACAGCATGCCGGCCGAGGTCACGCCGCGAAGCGTCGCCGCGGTGATTTCGCGCCCGCCAGGCAGCTGCGCGCCGATCATCGCCAGCGCACTTTTAAGCCCCGCCCGCGCGTTGGCCGCCCCACAGACAATCTGCACCGGTTGCGCACCGCCCGCGTTGACCGTGCAAACTTGCAGGCGATCGGCCTTGGGATGCGGTTCGGCGCGGGTGATTTCTGCTACAACGACGCCGGAAAATGGCGGCGCCGCCGGCTCGATGGCTTCGACTTCAAAGCCCAGCATCGTCAGCCGCTCAGCAATCATTAGCGCATCGGGTGGCAGATCCACCCATTCGCGCAGCCATGACACCGGAATTTTCACGGCGCTAGGCTCCGGAGAACTGCGCCAGAAAGCGCAGGTCATTGTCGAAGAACAGCCGCAGGTCGTTGACGCCGTAGCGCAGCATTGCCAGCCGGTCGAGGCCCATGCCGAAGGCGTAGCCGGTGTACCGCTCGGCATCGACGCCGCAGGCCGCAAAGACGTTCGGATGCACCATGCCGCAGCCGGCTATCTCGAGCCAACCGGTCTGCTTGCAGACCCGGCAGCCCTTGCCGCCGCACAACACGCAGGTGATGTCGACCTCGGCAGAAGGTTCGGTGAACGGGAAATAGGACGGCCGCAGCCGCATCGCCAGATCGCGCTCGAAGAATGCTTCCACAAATTCGTGCAGCGCCGCTTTCAAATTGGCCAGGCTGACGTTTTCGTCGACCACCAGCCCTTCGACCTGGTGAAACATCGGCGAATGCGTCACGTCCGAGTCGCGGCGGTAGACGCGCCCGGGCGAGATCAGCGCGAGCGGCGGCGGCTTTTGCATCAGCGTGCGGATCTGGACCGGCGAGGTATGCGTACGCAGCAGCAGGCCGCCCGGCAGATAAAAGGTGTCGTGCAGCGCCCGGGCCGGATGATCGGCCGGGATATTCAACGCTTCGAAGTTGTGAAAGTCGTCTTCAACCTCCGGACCCTCGGCCACTTCAAAGCCTGCGCGCCGAAACAGCTCCTCGACCCGCAACCTCACCCGCGTTACCGGATGCAGCCCGCCGCGGTGCTCGCCGCGCCCGGGAAGTGACACATCAATGCGCCCGCCGGCAAGCGCCTGCGTGACGGCGGCGCCTTGCAGCGCGTCGCGGCGCGCGTCGCAGGCTTGCTGCAGCTGCTGTTTGGCCTCGTTGATGCGCCCGCCGGCGGCCGGTCGCTCGGCAGCGGGCAACTGGCCAAGCGCCTTCAGCTGCTCAGTCAACACGCCTTTGCGGCCGAGCCAGCCAACGCGAAGCGCTTCGAGCTCCGATGACGTCTGGCTGGCGGCGATCTTGGCGAGCGCCTCAGCAACAGCGGCAGCCAGGTCCCCCACGGCTTTGGATCCTAAAGCGCGGCTAGGCCGCGCTTGGAGCCGCGGACTGCAACGCGGCCTTGGCCTGTTGGGCGATCAGACCGAACGCGTTTAGATCGTGCACGGCAAGATCGGCCAGCACTTTGCGATCGATGGTGATGCCGGCCAGCCGCAGCCCTGCGATCAGCCGGCTGTAGGACAGCTCATAGCCGCGGGCGGCCGCGTTGATGCGCGTGATCCACAAAGCGCGAAAATCACGCTTCTTGGCGCGGCGGTCGCGAAACGCATATTGCCCGGCCTTGATGACCGCCTGCTTGGCGGTGCGGTACACCTTGCGCCGGGCGTTGTAATAGCCCTTGGCCTTTTTCAGAACTTTCTTGTGACGGCGACCGGCCGTCACGCCACGCTTTACTCGTGCCATGCGAAAACTCCTTTACCGGAAAAGATCAGTGATTGGGCAGCAAGCGGGTCAGTCGACCCACATCGCTTTCGTTCACGAGACTGCTGCCGCCAGAGCGCAAGTGGCGTTTGCGCTTGGAGTCTATATGGCCGAGGTTATGGCGACGGCCGGCCGAGTAGCCTTTGAAGCTTTTCGCCGTCTTGCGAAAACGCTTCGCCGCCGCCTTGTTAGTTTTCAACTTAGGCATGAACATCAACTCCTGTTGTATAGCAAAAGCTCGCAGGACCTAAATGCTCGGGTCCGCTTGCTTGCGGATCAGCGCCCGACGCCAGCACCAAACGGTGCCAGCGCAGGGCCTCCGATCACTTCTTTTTCGGTGCTATCACCATCGTCATTTGCCGCCCTTCCATTAACGGAAACTGCTCGACAATGCCGTGCGCGTTCAAATCCACCACTACACGGTCAAGCAGCTTGCGGCCGATCTCCTGATGCACCATCTCGCGGCCGCGGTACCTTAAGGTGACCTTGGCCTTATCGCCCTCGGACAGGAAGCGGATCAGATTACGCAGTTTGACCTGGTAGTCCGCCGCTTCCGTGCCCGGTCGAAACTTAACTTCTTTGACCTGCTGCTGCTTTTGCTTGCGCTTGGCAGAGTGGGCCTTCTTGTTTAAATCAAAAAGAAATTTGCCAAAGTCCATCACCCGCACCACCGGCGGTTCGGCCGTGGGGGAGACTTCAACGAGATCTAACTCGGCGGTGAGGGCCAACTGCAATGCTTCGCTGCGACTCATCACACCGGCCTGCGCTCCGTCGGCACCGATCACCCGCACCGTCGGCGAGATGATCTCCTCATTGCGCCGGATGCGCTTCGTTGAAATGGCTATGCGTTAATCCTCCAGACTCTGACGACCGCGGGTTTCGAGCTCGATGGCCAAGCGCTGTGCAAACAGCTCCGGACTCATCGCGCCCAGGTCTTTACCATTGCGGGTGCGTACCGACAGCAAGTGCGCCGCAACTTCCCGATCCCCTGCGACCAGCAGGTAGGGAACGCGTTGCAGCGTATGTTCGCGAATCTTAAAGCCGACCTTTTCGTTGCGCAAGTCGGTGACGGCCAGAACCCCATGATTTTTCAAGTATTCCGCCGTCTCCAGCGCGTATGAGTGCTGCCGATCGGTAATGCTCATCACAACCGCATGCACCGGAGAGAGCCAAGTCGGCAGTTTGCCGGCGTAGTGCTCGAGCAGAATGCCAAAAAATCGCTCCAGCGAGCCAAAAATGGCGCGATGCAGCATCACCGGCGTCTGCTTCTGGCTGTGCTCATCAATGTAATGCGCGCCGAGCCTTGCCGGCATGTTCAGATCGATCTGCACCGTGCCGCACTGCCAGTCCCGGCCAATCGCATCGCGCAGCACGAACTCGAGCTTCGGGCCGTAAAAGGCGCCCTCGCCCGGATTCAGCGTGTATTCAATGCCCGCCGCCGTCGCCGCCTGCAGCAGCGCCGCCTCGGCCTGGTCCCACACCGCATCGGCGCCGACGCGCTTGGCCGGTCGGTCCGAGTACTTGATGCGCACGTCGTCGAAACCGAAGTCGCGATAGATATCGAGGATCAGCCGCGTCATGGCGACCGCTTCGCTCGTGATCTGCTCCGCGGTGACGAACACATGCGCATCGTCCTGGGTGAAGGCGCGCACGCGCATCAGTCCGTGCAGCGCCCCGGACGGCTCGTAGCGGTGCACCTTGCCGAATTCGGCCAGACGCAGCGGCAGGTCGCGGTAGCTGCGGATGCCCTGCTTGAAGATCTGCACGTGCCCCGGACAGTTCATCGGCTTGATCGCGTACACCCGATCATCCGGCGTCCTGGCCGTATACATGCTGTCGCTGAATTTTTCCCAGTGACCGGAAGCCTCCCACAGCGAGCGCTCCATCAGTTCCGGTGCGCTGACCTCTTCGTACCCTGCCGCGCCCTGGCGCGTTCGCATGAAGCCGATCAGCTGCTGAAAAATGTGCCAGCCCTTCGGATGCCAGAACACGGCCCCCGGCGCTTCCTCCTGCATATGGAAGTAATCGAGCTCGCGGCCGATGCGCCGGTGATCGCGCTTCTCGGCCTCCTCGAGGCGCGTGAGGTACTGATCAAGCTGCGCCTGGTCGGGCCAGGCAGTGCCGTAAATCCGCTGCAGCATCGCGTTGCGCGAATCCCCGCGCCAGTAGGCGCCCGCGACCTTGGTCAGCTTGAAGGCGCGCAACTTCCCGGTCGAAGGCACGTGCGGGCCGCGGCACAGATCGTCGAAGTCGCCCTGCCCGTACAGGCTGATCGGTTCATCGGCGGGAATTGCCCCGATAATCTCGGCCTTGTAGTGCTCGCCCAAGTTTTCAAAATGGCGAACGGCGTTGTCGCGGCTCAGCACCCGGCGCCGGATCGGCTCATCGGCGCGGGCCAGCAGCTTCATCCGCTCCTCGATCGCCAGCAGATCTTCCGGCGTGAACGGGCGGTGGAAGGCGAAATCGTAAAAGAAGCCATCCTCGATGACCGGCCCGATCGTCACCTGCGCTTCGGGAAACAGCTGCTTGACCGCCTGTGCGAGCAGATGAGCGGTCGAGTGACGGATGATCTCAAGGCCGGCCGGATCCTTGTCCGTCACAATACTGACGGTGGCATCGCGCTCGATGAGATACGAGGTGTCGACCAGGTGCCCGTCGACGCGCCCGCCGAGCGCCGCGCGCGCCAGTCCCGCGCCGATGTTCGCGGCCACTTCGGCCACGGTCACCGGGCGCTCAAACTGGCGCTGGCTGCCATCCGGGAGAGTCACGATCGGCACGCTGGGCTCCGTCAATAAACAATGCGCCCGCTGGCGTCGCGCCGGCGGGCGCATGCCTCGTTCGGGCAATTGGTAGGCGCGAGTGGGATCGAACCACCGACCACCACCATGTCAAGGTGATGCTCTACCACTGAGCTACGCGCCTGCATCCTCAAGGCCGGTTACAGCTGCAGCGCCCGACCGGACCGGGGGCCCGAAAGATACCGGAGCAGTCCGGGGCTGGCAAGCTAAAGCGCCGATTTTAAACGGGTTTCAGCGGCAGGCGCCGCGCTGGGGCCGAGCTCCAGTTCAAGCTGGCGCAGCGTCTCGAGCCGATCGCGCAGCGCCGCTGCCTGCTCAAATTCCAGATTGCGCGCGTGCGCGTACATCTGCTGCTCGAGGCGTGCGGTCTCGCGGGCCAGGTCGGCGAGGTTGCGGGGTACTGCGGTCGGCGACGCGCCCCGCGCGCCCTTGCCGTCCCGCCCGGCACGGCGGTCGGCTGCGGTTTCGCTGCGCGCTCCTTCCATCACATCAGCCACGGGCTTCACGACGCTGCGCGGCACGATGCCATGCGCAAGATTGAAAGCGATCTGGTGGGCGCGACGCCGTTCCGTTTCAGCCATGGCCCGCTGCATCGATCCGGTCACGGTCTCGGCATACAGGATGACCCGCCCGCGTTCATTGCGCGCCGCGCGGCCCATGGTCTGGATCAGCGAGCCGGCCGAGCGCAAAAATCCCTCCTTGTCCGCATCCAGCACCGCCACCAGCGCGACTTCCGGCATGTCCAGGCCCTCGCGCAGCAGATTGATGCCGACCAGCACATCAAACACGCCGAGCCGCAGGTCGCGGATGATCTCCACGCGCTCGACCGTTTCGATGTCCGAGTGCAGGTAGCGCACCCGGATGCGATGCTCAGCCAGATACTCGGTCAGATCCTCGGCCATGCGCTTGGTCAGGGTCGTGATCAGCACGCGATCCCCGGCGGCCACGCAGCTGTTGATTTCCGAGAGCACATCGTCAACCTGCGTCCGCGCCGGCCGCACCTGCACCGGCGGATCCAGCAGCCCGGTGGGCCGTACCAGCTGCTCGATCGTCTGCGCGGCGTGCGCGGCCTCGTAAGGCCCGGGCGTGGCCGAGAGGAAAATCATCTGCGGGGCGCGGTGCTCCCACTCCTCGAACTTCAATGGCCGGTTATCGAGCGCCGAGGGGAGCCTGAAGCCGTACTCCACCAGCGTTTCCTTGCGCGAGCGATCGCCGCGGTACATGGCACCGAGCTGCGGGATCGTCTGGTGGCTCTCATCGAGGATCAGCAGCGCGTTGGCCGGCAAGTAATCATAAAGACAAGGTGGCGGCTCGCCCTGTTCGCGACCGGCGAGGTAGCGCGAGTAATTTTCGATGCCGGAGCAATACCCGACTTCGCGAATCATCTCGAGGTCAAACTGCGTGCGCTGCTCGAGCCGCTGGGCTTCGACCAGCTTGCCGGCCGTGTGCAGCACCGCCAGCCGCTCGCGCAGCTCATCGCGTATCAGATCGAGCGCCCGCACCAGCCGGTCGCGTGGCGTCACGTAGTGGGTGCCCGGGTAGACCGTGAAGCGTGGAATGCGCTGCAGCACCTTGCCGAGCAGCGGATCGAGCAGCGCCAGGTTCTCCACGGTATCGTCGTTGAGCTCAACCCTTAAGGCCTCGCGGCCCGATTCGGCCGGGAAGATATCAATGACATCGCCGCGCACGCGGAAGGTGCCGGGCATCAGATCCATGTCGTTGCGCGTGTACTGCATCTCAGCCAGCCGCCGCAGCAGCCGGCGCTGATCGAGGCGATCGCCACGCACCAGGTGCAGCACCATCGACAGGTAAGCCTGCGGGTCGCCGAGGCCATAGATGCACGACACCGTGGCCACGATGATCGCATCGGACCGCTCCAGCAGCGCCTTGGTCGCCGACAGCCGCATCTGCTCGATGTGCTCGTTGATCGAGGCGTCCTTCTCGATGAAGGTGTCGCTTGCCGGCACGTAGGCTTCGGGCTGGTAGTAATCGTAGTAGGAAACGAAATACTCCACGGCGCTGCCCGGAAAAAAGTCCTTGAGCTCGCCGTACAGCTGAGCGGCCAGCGTCTTGTTGTGCGCCATGATCAGTGTCGGGCGCTGCACCTGAGCAATGACGTTGGCGATCGTGAAGGTCTTGCCCGAGCCGGTAACGCCAAGCAAGGTCTGATGAGCGAGACCGGCCTCCAGGCCCGCCACTAATTCGGCAATGGCGTGCGGCTGATCGCCGGCCGGCCGATAGTCCGCTACCAGTTCAAAGCGCCGTTGCTCCACCGCCGTCCTCAGGCCCGATTGGTCACGGGCTCACTAAATGCCTTAAAATGTTCCCGCATCTTCAGTCAGCCTGACTGACACAGGAAATCATCGTGCCGACAACACTCGCCCGCCGTGTTCAGCGCGTCAAGCCGTCACCGACTCTGGCCGTCACCGCGCTCGCGGCCCGGTTGCGGGCCGAAGGCAAGGACGTCATCGGGCTTGGGGCCGGTGAACCAGATTTTGATACGCCGGTGCCGATTGCCGATGCCGGCGTGCAGGCTATCCGCAGCGGCTTTACCCGCTACACCGCGGTCGAAGGCATCATCGAACTCAAGGACGCCATTATCGCCAAGTTCAGGCGCGATAACGGCCTGAATTACGATCGCAGCCAGATTCTGGTCTCGACCGGGGCCAAACAGACACTCTTTAATTTATGCATGGCGGTGCTCGACAGTGGCGATGAGGCGATCATCCCGGCCCCTTACTGGGTGTCGTACCCGGACATGGTGTTGCTCGCCGACGGCATACCGGTCACGCCGAGCGCCGGTCCCGAACAGAGCTACAAGATAACGCCCAAGCAGCTGGCGGCGGCGATCACGCCGGCCACCCGGCTGATGCTGCTCAACAGTCCGAGCAATCCGACCGGCGCGGCCTACACGGCGGCGGAACTTCGCGCCCTGGGTGAAGTGCTGCTCGAGCATCCGCGGGTGCTGATCGGCACTGACGACATGTACGAGAAAATCTACTGGGGGGCGGAGCCGTTTTGCAGCCTGGTGACCGCGGTACCGGAATTATACGAGCGCACGGTCACGATCAATGGTGTCTCCAAGGCCTACGCGATGACCGGCTGGCGCATCGGCTACTGCGGCGGCCCGAAGGAAATCATCACCGCGATGGCAACGATCCAGGGCCAATCCACCTCCAATGCCTCGAGCATCAGCCAGAAAGCTGCAGCCGCCGCACTGAACGGCGACCAAAAGTGCGTGGCGGTGATGAATAAGGCCTTCAAGGAGCGGCACGACTATGTAGTCGAGGCGCTCAACACGCTGCCGGGCGTCTCCTGCCGGCACGGGAGCGGTACCTTTTATGCCTTCGCCGACGTGCGCAAGGCGATGACTAATCTTGGCCTGCGCGATGACAACGCGTTCTGCGAGTACCTGATCCAGAAGGCCGGCGTGGCGGTGGTCGCCGGTTCCGGTTTTGGGGCCCCGGGGCACATGCGGCTGTCGTTTGCCTGCAGCCAGAGCACGCTCGAGCAGGCGATCGCCCGGCTACGTGGCGTGTTGCCGGCTGCGGGTTCTTGACGCGAGGACACGCGGCCCTGAGAATCCCCGCCGCCCGCAGGCAGCCAGGTCATCGGGGTCAGGCTGCGCGGCGCCGGCAATCTGAATTCGGTTCCCCGGTAGCTCAGTCGGTAGAGCATCGGACTGTTAATCCGTGGGTCGTTGGTTCGAGTCCAACCCGGGGAGCCATCTAAACAATCACTTAGCTCTGTTTCTTCAGGTTTTATAGAGCCAGTTGTTCCCCAATTTTCCCGATGGCGGGGCGAGTCTCGCGCGTCGCCCGCGCACTCAAAATGTCCCTATCTGCGCCGCCCGGCGGTTTAAGAAGATGGCGATTTCGCCGGCGCTGGGCACGCTGCTGCATCGACGTGTGCGGGGCCGGCTTCCCGCTGCTCGAGTAACTCGACGGGGGTTGTCCACAGCCGCTCCTCAAGCGCGCAGCGCACGCCGAAGTCAAACAGCGCCTTCATTCTCGACGGATCAACGTCGAGCGGGCCGAGAAACGGATAATCGTTTGGGACTTCCGTGACGCGCAGCTGCATGTCGTTGCGCTCCGCCACCGATAGTGCGACTTCGACAGCCGCGAGTGTGCCGCGCTGCAATGCTGCCGTGATGCTGCGCTTTACAATCGGCACCATTCTGTCGGGGGTAGTCTGCGTCTGCGTCCCGAACTTGCCATTTACTACGATGTATACGTGGGCGCCGTGGAGGGCCGAGGAATCGACCTGCAGTACGCTGGCAAACTCTGGTGCGATGAACAGCGGGGAGGTCGTGCCACCATCCACGTGCATCTCATCATACGTGCTCCCTGACGCTGCGACATGAATAAGGACCGGGGGAAACACCCCGGGGATGCTCGCGGACGCCACGATCACATCGCGGAACAGTTTGCGGGCGTTATCACCTCCGTGGGCTGCAATAACCCCGAGGTTCCAGATCACCGTCTGCTCCTTGTCCAAATCCGTAGTCGCAATCAGCAGCAGCCGTCCGTTGGCCGCCTCCGCCGCAACTGCGTGCAACAGATCCCCGGTCACGTACCGGTCCACCAGATCCACAAGGGGCTTGCCTCGGTACACGCTCGCGCCAAAGAGAGCGCCCAGCCAACGCGGCTTAAACAGGTGTCGCGTGCGCGCTCCAGAGTACGCATCCGTCAGCTGTTCGTCCCACTTCGGTCCAAGAAAGGCAAACGGCGCAATCAACGCGCCCGCGCTGACACCCGTGACGATCTGGAACTCGGGCCGCGTTCCCTGGCGAGTCCAGCCGACTAATGCGCCAGCCCCGAACGCCGCACCGGAACCGCCCCCGGACAGCGCGAGCACATTGACCGGTCCTCCTCTCGCAGCAGCTCGCACCTGATTTAGGATTCGCGTCGCTCGGGTCTCGAAAGCGTCTCGCGTGTCGTCGACAATTCGTACGGTGCTCGGGAATCCGATTGGTAACGCCACGCCCGATCCGAGACGCGGCGCCTCTTTGCGTAGATTGCCGGCACAAGCGCAGGCAAGTCCTGCGATTAGGATCCACAGGAACACCAAAGATTGCGGCGGCGGGGCTTGATTCTCGGTTCGCATATGACAGAAGGAGTCCGAGCCACGGCTTACGGCTCGCCTAGCGCTTCCAGGGTTTCGCTTATGACCCAAAAAGTACCCGTCAGTGAGGTGTGCTGTCCAAGGCGCCGGTCCTCGCGTCGCCAGACTACTACTCGGTCAGCGAGCAAGTCACGCGCACCGGAAACTTGCCCTCGTCCGCGCAGAGCTGATTTCCATGGCTTTCTGCTCACCGCCGCCGGTTGCGGTCACAGCGCGCAACGGGCGAGACATCCCCGGCGAGAAGATAAAGCGCACCCTCTGAGCTCTTACCTGCTCGGCCTTCGGCTCAACTCCTTGCCGGCGGCGATCTCATTAAGATCTAACCGCTCCAGAGCCCGCAGCGTTCACGCGGCTGCCGACGTGATCGGAACCACCCGTGCAGGCTTTTCCGCCTTGGTCGCGACAATTTTCAGAAGCCCGTTGTGCAGCGACGCCGACGCCGACTGAGGATCGATGATTTCAGGCAGATCAACCTGGCGGTAAACGTCGTTGCTTCGGAACTCGGACCAATACACTTTCTGGCCCTTCTTGGCTCCCTCCTCTTTCTTGCTCTCGCTCTGCAACTTGGCGTGTACGAGCAGCTGATGCGGGGTGGCGGTCACTGAGATGTCCCCAGGCTCAAAGCCCGGCAATCCAACATTGAGTATGAAGGCCTTGCCCTGCTCCACCAGCTCGCCTGTCGGCCAGCAGATCTCGCGTTCTGCCGCCAGCCAGTCCTCCAGAGCGCCCCCAGCACCGAAGCCGCGTCGCGATGACAGCTCAAAGGCCCTGGCGCGAATGCGATCGAAGACTGATTCCATTTCCTTAATCACTGGCAAGGTGGGCGTTTTGCCTTCATCTGTGATTTTTTGAACCTTGATTTCGTTCATGATTACTCTCCACAGCAACTTTTAGCCCATATAAAAATATACGTCGCGGGATCGCACAAACAATAAGGAGAGATACGCATGGACCTCGGGCGGGTGCACACCGGGCGCGACCGATCGTCACGCAGCAGAGGTGTTGCCGCGGTCGTGAGCTACCGCGATACTCATAATCTGGCAAGCAATCGCGTGGCATCGTCGAGGGATTGCCGGTCGTCAAAGAAGTCGCCCCAGGGGTCCGGCCGGCGAAGCCAGGTGCCGCAGTTCCCGATGTTGAAATCGGAAGGGCTCAGTGTGGTTCTGACCTCCGACCATTTCAGGGGCATGGAGACGGGTGCCGCGCTCCTTCGTCGGACTGAATACGGCGCTACAACTGTCTGGGCAAAACCATTCCGAAATGGATCTAGGTAGACCCGCCCACGACGCGCGGCGATGGAATGCGCGACCGTCAACTCCTCCGGTTGCGCCGCAGCGAGCTTCGCGGTGAAGGATTTGGCGAACGTGAGAACATCAGCGGCATCCGGCCCCACGACGAGCGGCACGAGTACATGCAGGCCTCGGCTACCTGAGGTCTTTGCATAGCTCCGCAACTTCAAGACCTCCAGGCCCGCTTTGACGCGCAGTCCTGCACGAGCCGCGTCGGCGAATAGTCCGGACTCCGGATCGATGTCGATGCACAGCCAATCAGGACGCCGAGGTGAGTGGCTGCGACTTGCCGTGACATGCACGGCAATGCAGCCAAGGTTGACGAGCGCGAGTTGCGTCAACAACGAGCCGCCGACCACATAGTCCGTAAATTTGTCGGTCTTGCCTATGTGTGCGAGCCGTTTGGTCGGCGTGCCTGACGGCATCGATTTCGGCTTCGCTTTTTGATAGAAGCATTTCCCCCGCATCCCGTCCGGACAGCGCTCAAGTGTCAGCATGCGCTCGGTCACGTATGGAGACAGCTTTGGAAATACCCGCGTGTAGTAATCCGCCAGATCCTGCTTCGTATAGCCCTCATCGGGCCAGAACACCTTGCGCGGGTTCGATATCTGGATGGACCCCGACGTGCGCGCGGATTCAGTGCGCTTCGTTGCCATCAGACGGTCCCCGCTAAGAGCAGGTCTTGCGGACGTTTGTCATCACGCAGCTCGAGGAACACCAGGCCGTTCCGAGACAACAGCCGCATGCGACCTCCATATGGAATCGCTCTAGGTTGGCGGGAATTTTACCAAATTGGCTCGGGTACAGCCCACGCCGATGCTCACCAAGTCGGCCCCTAGGCATAAGTCGCAATAACGCTCGGCGCAGGAACGGGTAACCTTTGGGTCTGCATCGCATCCAGCCTGTCGGGAGCCAGTTTCATGAACGTCGACCGTCTCTGCCACCGCTAGAGAGCTGAGCGGAGCTTGCGACCATGCCTTGGACCCGCGCCGACTACCCACGCTCGATGGCAGGTCTCCCGCGCGCGACGCGCGACAAAGCGATCGAAATCGCCAACGCGCTGCTCGCCGAGCGCTATGACGAAGGTCGCGCGATACGCATTGCCATCGCGCAGGCGAAGCGCTGGGCCGAGCCACAACCTCGGAATTCTGGTCCTCGGCGATGACGGCAACCTTTCAAGGAACCAGCACCGCCGCTCCCTCGATGCGCCCGCCACGCAGATCCGCCAGGGCCCGGTTGGCTTCCGTCAGCGGATAGCAGCGGGTGTGGGTCGTGATGCCTATCCGAGGCACCAGCCGTAGAAAATCCGTCCCGTCCCGTCGCGTGAGGTTGGCGATGGACCGCAGCTGCCGTTCTTGCCAGAGGAGCTCATAGGGAAAGCTCGGAATATCGCTCATGTGGATTCCAGCGCACACGACCTGGCCGCCCTTGCGTACGGCCTTAAGGGCCTGCGGAATCAGATCGCCGACGGGAGCGTAGATGATCGCGGCGTCGAGGGGCGTCGGCGGCATCTCGTCCGAGCCTCCTGCCCACGCCACCCCGAGTGTGCGGGCAAACGCCTGACTCGATGCATCCCCCGGACGTGTGAATGCGAATACCGACATTCCTTGCCACCGCGCTACCTGCGTCACGATATGTGCCGCAGCACCAAACCCATACAGCCCGAGCGTCTTGCTCCCTTGCACCGGCAAGAGTGAGCGCCAGCCGATGAGGCCGGCGCACAGCAACGGCGCAAGCGCACTGTCACTGCCCTCCTCTCCCAGCGGGAACGCATAGCTCGCATCCGCGATCGCCGCGGTTGCGTACCCGCCGTCGCGGGTGTAGCCGGTAAACAGTGGGTGATCGCAGAGATTCTCGCGACCCGCTTTGCAATAGGAGCAGGTGCCGCAGGTGCGGCCGAGCCAGGGAATCCCAACCCGCTCACCGAGGCGAAGTGCAGTCACGTCCGGTCCGAGTGCATCGATGAGTCCGACAATCTCATGGCCCGGGACGATCGGCAGTTTCGGATGGGGCAGTTCGCCGTCGACCACATGCAAGTCGGTCCGACAGACACCGCAGGCCAGCACCTTGACCCGGATCTCGTTCGGCCCGGGCGTGGGATCGGGGAGCTCGGTCCAGACCAATGGACTGCCCACGCTCTGGAGGATCATCGCCCGCATGAAAACCTCCTGATGCTTGGCCGGGCGGTCGCCGGCCATTCAAGCTTTGCGTGCACCGCCCGCCTTCACCGTACGCACTCGCTACGATCCGCAAGTCCTCGCGCCCTCGGCTTCAGTGCCGACAGGGATTGTTGCATCATCCCGGCGATTTGCACTAGTCCCGAGGGCAGGCGCTGAACAATCGAGTAGCCTCCGTCACAGGATTCCTCCTTGCTCGGGTTCCGTCACCGTGAGCGCGGGAGCCCCGAGTCTCGTTGCGGAGGCGGCTTGAGCGGCCGGTACACCAGGTGCGGGCACGGTGACCAGTAGCGCAGTGGCTATCGCCTTGATCACCGGACCCCTGTAACCGTCACCGGCAGACAATGTACGCGCCCCACCTGTGATAACCAGGGCAGCAGGTGCTCCGCTGCATCGCTTGGGCGCCGCGCCGATTCGCCACCGAGCTAAGTACTTTCCACGATCCGTTGCGCGTTTTCGCGGATTCACTGTCCGGCGTCTTCCGCGATCATTACCGCATTGCTGCCGTCCTCAGGCAGCCTATCGGGACGGGTCGTGCCGGGAATTCTCCAAATCGCCTACAAGCTACTGATCAACGACCGTACTAAGTTTGCGGCGTTGCTGGTGGGGATCACGTTTGCAGTGTTCCTGATGATCGAGATGACCTCGCTCTTTGCCGGAATTCTCAGTCGCTCCTCGGCGACCGTCATCAATATCGGCGCCTCGATCTGGGTCATGGATCCCGCCGTGCAGACCGTCGCCAACACCATTCCTTTGCCCGACTATGTGATCGATGAGGTGCGCAGCATCCCCGGCGTCAAATACGCCGTTCCGCTGTACTCCGGTGCGTGCGCTGCTGAAGCTGCGCGATGGCACCTACCAGGCGGTCAATGTCATCGGCCTCGATGACACGAGTCTGTTCGGGCGTCCCCGGGTCACCGAAGGCAACATCCAGGACATCTTCGCCGAGAACGCCTTCATCGCGATCCAGGACGCGGAGTTCTACAAGCTCAAGAATCCCAAGGATCGGCACGGAGTTCGAGCTCAATGACCATCGCGGCGTCATCGTTGGTATCGCGCGGGTTGCCTCGAGCTGCGCTCTTCGGCGTGCCGACGCTCTACACCACTTACAACCGCGCGCTGCAGTACATTCCCAACACCCGCTTCACGATCTCGTATCTGCTGGTCGAGCCCAAGACGCCCGGCGGACGTCGCGACCATCAAGGCGCGGGTCGACTGCCGCGGTTATCTCGCGCTGACGCCGCGATGAATTCGTCCAGCAAGATCTCGAAATTCTACATGTATCAGACCGGCATCGGCACCAACATGATGCTGATGACGCTCATCAGCTTCATCGTCGGACTGTCGATCTCCGGGCCAGACCTTTTACACGTTCATCCTGGAGAACCTCGACAAGTTCGGCGCCCTGAAGGCGATCGGCGCCAAGGGGCACGAGCTCGATCGCGATGATCCTGTTCCAGGCGACGTTCGTCGCGCTCACCGGCTACGGCCTCGGCGTCGGCCTTTGCGCCGCGCTCATCTGGATCGCGCGCTCGCACCTGCCCGGACTACGCCGCCATGATCACCTTCGCCAACATGAGTCTGGCGTTCGTGATGGTGGTGATCATCGCCGGCATCTCCAGTTACGTCGGCGTGCGCAAGGTGCTGCGGATCGAGCCGTTCGACATCTTCCGGGGCTAGTCGATGGCCAAAGATGGCAATCCAGGCGGTCGGCGATCAACAAGTGGTTCGGCGAGGAGCCCGACCCGCACCCACGCGGTGAAGGACGTGAGCTTCGAGGCGAATTTCGGCGAGATGCTCTACGTCGTCGGTCCCTCCGGCAGCGGCAAGACCACCATGCTCAGCATGATCTCAGGGATCCTGCGGCCGAATTCCGGCACGCGTGCAGGATCGAGGACGCGGACATCTGGGCCTGTCGAGCGACGCACTGGCGGAATTTCGCCTCACAGCGCATCGGCTTCGTATTCCAGGACTATCACCTGTTTCCGCGGCTCACGACCGCGGAGAACGTCGCCATTCCGCTCATCCTGCAGCATCGCGAGTGGGCTGCCGCGGTGAAGGAAGCCGAGCACAACCTGGAAATCGTGGGCCTCGCGAACCGGCCCAGCTCGCGCCGGTGAAGCTCAGCGGCGGCGAGCAGCAGCGCGTCGCCATCGCCCGTGCGATCGTCAGCCGGCCCGACATTCTGATTCTCGACGAGCCGACCGCCTCGCTCGACGGGGACACCGGCCGCAACATCGTGCAAGTTTCGTGCGCGAGCAGCTGCTCACCGACCAGCGCTGCATCGTCATCGTCACCCACGACTGCGCGCATCTACGAGTTCGCCGATCGGATCATGCGGATGGAGGACGGCAAGGTCACCGGCGTCGAGCGGAGCCAGTTGGATGCGCAATAAGATCATCTTCATCGCCTCTGGCGCGGGGCTGCTGCTGGCCCTCGTCAGCGCGCTATCTCTTCAGCCAGCAGCCGAACGCGCAGCCGCCGGTGTTCAAGCCCGCCGCCAACCCCTACGCCCACGGCATCTACTCCGACGGCATGATCGAGAGCGATCAGGCACAGGGCGAGAACATCAACATCTACCCCGAGGTGCCCGGGCCCATCACCAGGATCCTGGTGACGGAGGGTCAGCAGGTCCGCAAGGGCGACGCGCTGGTCACGATCGACGACTCGGTGCAGCGCGCGACGGCCGAGCAGCTGCAGGCACAGGCGGATGCCGCGCAGGCCCTGCTGCGCGAGCTGCAAGGCCGAGCCGCGCGCCGGAGACTCTGGCCGTCTCCGTGGCCCAAGTGGACAACGCCCGCGCGACGCTCAAGAACGCGCGCGACCAGCTGGATAAACAGCAGCGCTCCTATCGACATCGACCCGAAGTCGATCAGCGCCGACTCGCTCGACAATGCGCGTAACGCGGAACGCATCGCCGCCACCAACCTCAAGGTGATCGAACGGCAGTTCGACCTGACTAAGGCCGGCGCCTGGGTCTATGACATTCAGAACGCGGAGCGCAATTACACGGCGCTACTCGAAAGCCTATCAGTCCTCCTGCCGCGCTGCTCGCGAAGTACACCCTCCGCGCATCCGCAGACGGCGTCGTGCTCGCGGTGAACTCGAGCGTCGGCAGCTACGTGTCCACGCAGGGGGCCTACGACTCCTACACCCAGGGCTTCGCACCGCTCCTCGTTATGGGACTTGTCGCAGGCTCATCTGCAGGTGCGCGCCTATATCGATGAGATCCTGGTCCACGAACTGCCGCCGCGCCGGAGAAGATCCGGGCCGAGATGTTCGTGCGCGGCACCGACGTCAAGGTGCCACTGAGTTTCGTGCGTATCCAGCCCTACATATCGCCGAAAATCGAGCTCTCGGACGCCCGCGAGGAGCGGGTCGACCTGCGCGTGCTGCCGATAATCTTCCGCTTCGAGAAGCCCAAGGACCTGAATCTCTACCCCGGACAGCTGGTGGACGTCTATGTGTCGGCTCGCTGATCCTCGGGTGCGAGCGGCGCGGCTCTTGGGCGGCGCGTGGCTCCTCGGCTGCGCTCCTCTGCTGGCTGCGCCGTGGGACCCGAATTACGTCCGGCCCGCTGCCCCGCCGGTCGACACACTACGCGAACGGCGCCGATCCCAGCTCGACCGGAGCCGCGAACGGCGACGATCCAGCGCTTTACCCCGGGGGAGAAGGTTGCGGCCGACTGGTGGCGGATTTTCCAATGCGCAAGGCTCGACGCGATCGTCGGGGAGGCGCTTGCCGATAACCCCGGTCTCGCGGCAGCACAGGCGAGTCTGCGCGAGAGCGAGGATAAGCTGCGCAGCGGCTATGGCATCTTCTATCCTGATATCGGCGCGGGAGCTGCCGCGACCCGCCAGCGCTATCTCCCGGAGAAGCTCGGCCAGAGTGGGCCCGCGAACGTCTTCAATCTCTTTACCCTTTCGGCCTCGGTGAGCTATGCGCTCGACGTGTTTGGCGGCGAGCGGCGCCTGCTCGAGGGCTTGCGCGCGCAGGTGGATCTTGAGCGTGCCACGGAGCAGGCAACCTACCTCACGCTCGTCGCCAACATCGTGAACACTGTGGTAGCGAGGGCTGCCTATCGTGCCGAGGTCGATGCGACCAAGGCTCTCATCGAGCTTCAGCGACAGCAGGTCAATCTCGCCGAGGTGCAGTTCAAAGCGGGAACCGTCCCGTACTCCAACGTGCTCGTTCTGCGCAGCCAGCTCGCATCGAACGAAGCGATTATCCCCCAGCTCGAGCAGCGGCTCACCCAGAGCGATGATCTGCTGGCGACGCTACTCGGGCACGTGCCCGCCGAGTGGAGCCCACCCGAGATCGCACTCACGGATCTGACACTGCCCGCGGACCTGCCCGTCAGCCTGCCAGCGGACCTGGTACGCCAGCGTCCGGACATTCTGATCGCGGAGGCGACCGCGCACGCGGCCAGCGCCAATGTGGGCGTGGCCACCGCCGCGCTCCTGCCCGGCATCACCCTGAATGGCGGCTACAGCGCCAATGGCACCCAAACCGGAAACCTCATGGCGGCGGGCGGGCGCGCCTGGAACCTGGGCGCGAATCTCACTACCCCGGTTTTCGAGGGTGGAACGCTCTGGTACAAGCGCAAGGGAGCGATCGAGGAATACCACCAGGCGGCGGCGCTGTATCGCCAAGTCGTGCTGGGGGCCTTCGGCCAGGTGGCCGATACGCTGCGCGCGCTCGATCATGACGCCGCGACACTCCAGGCGCAGGACGAGGCACTGTCGAGCGCCCGAGAGGCGTTGCACCTCATCGAGACGAATTACGAGGCAGGCCTCAACACCTATTTCGATGTCCTCGCGGCTGACGCCCAGTATCACCAGGCCGTCATCAACGAGCTGCAAGCGAGCGCAGTCCGTTATCAGGATACCGTCGCACTCTATGTGGCCCTAGGGGGAGGATGGTGGTCGCAGGCGCCACAGGGGATGCCCACCGCGGCCTCCTTTGTCGCCCACTAGAATTGCGATATGTACCTACAGACGTGGCGCTCCGCTGAAGCGATCCTAAACGCAAGGACAGCCGAGTGACAACCGACCGCGACAACAAGGCCCGGCCTAAAGTCAGTATGCCCGGGGCCGCTGCGATCGGGGATCCGACAGCCGCCCTCCACGGGCGGCTGCTCAATGTCTCACGCATGGCGACCATCGGGGAGATGGCCACCGGCATTGCACACGAGATGAACCAGCCGCTCACCGCCATCTCGAACTACGCCCGCGCGTGTGAGCGGCTGCTCGCCCGTCCGGATGCGGATCTCGCCGAGGTGCGCGAGGCGTTGCGGCAGATCAGCGTACAGACCACCCGCGCCGCGGATATTATCCGCCAGCTGCGTTCGCTGACCGAGGGCGAGCAAGGCCCCCGTACGCTGGTTAATATTAACGATCTCGTTGCGGAGCTCAGGGACCTCCTGCGGTCCTTTGCACACGGCGTTGAGCTGTCGCTCGACCTGGCGGTCGAACTGCCAGCGGTGGCGGTCGATGCGGGACAAGTGCAGCATGTTATCCTCAACTTCGTGCGCAACAGCCTCGAAGCCCTCGTGACAGAGCCGACCGCTAACCCCTGCATCGCGATCCACACCCGGCTGACCGCCGCGCAGGAGGTTGAGCTCGCCGTCCTCGACAACGGTCCGGGGCTTGCGGCGCAGGCGCGTGAGCGGGTTTTCCACCCGTTCTTCTCCACCAAGGCGCGCGGTACCGGACTCGGCCTAGCGATCAGCAGCTCGATCGCCCGTGCGCACGGCGGATCGGTCGGTTACCGGCCCAATCCCGCCGGTGGCGCGTGCTTTTTCCTGCGTCTTCCTGGTCAGGCTTCGTAGTGACGATGCAGCCGCCCGCACCTACCGTGTTCGTGGTCGACGACGATGAGGGAGTGCGCAATTCGCTGCGCTTTCTGCTGAAGTCGGTTGGAATCGCCAGTCGAGCATTGGCGTCCGCAAAGGAATTCCTCGACGCCTATAAGCCCAATCAGCCCGGTTGCCTCGTGCTCGACGTACGGATGCCGGGCATGAGCGGCATCGAGCTGCAACAGCTGCTCAATCTTCGCGGCGCGGTCATTCCGGTCATTTTCATCACCGGACATGGCGATGTGCCCATGGCGGTGGAAGCCATGCAGCAGGGCGCTTTCGACTTCCTGCAGAAGCCATTCCGCGATCAGGATCTGATCGACCGCATCCAGCGCGCGCTCGAGCGCGACAGCCGCAGTCGCACAGCACTCGCGCAACACGCTAAAATCCGTGAGCGACTCGAGTCGCTCACCCCACGCGAGCGGCAAGTGTTGAGCCTCATGACCCGCGGGATGCCCAACAAGGTGATGGCGGCCGAACTCGGCGTCAGCCAGCGCACGGTGGAAATCCACCGGGCCCGGGTGATGGAAAAGACCGATGCGGCTTCGCTCGCGCAGCTCGTGCGCATGGTGATCGACGTCGAGGCGCGCGCTGAGGGCTAATTGCCGTCCGTTCACGGCCCTGGCGGGCGGTGCAACTGGGGATGCATCCGGTCATCAGCCCTGAAGAACTTCCGGGCGAGCGCAACGATCTCTCCGTCGGTGGGATGGTCGAGCGTTTCGACGGCCGAGATCCGTGCCGCGAGCTGCGGGTGAAACTTCGCGATGTGCTCAGCCAATTCGCCCTTGGCGCCCGCCGGACCTGTGATCAGTACCGCCCCGGAGACATCGAGCGCCTGCGATACGCGCTCGAGGAACGCGTGCTCCACCGGAACGTGACCGCTGCCCCTCGTGTTCGCCTTGTGATGAAGATGCTTATGCGGCTGTGAGCTGCGGATTGTTGCGGCATCGAAATCCGCAGCGCTGAAATGAAAGATCTTCGCCTCATGATGATCGATCCAGACGACGGCATGGAAGTGATCGGGCATGGCAGCTATTCCTCGTGTTGCTCGCCATTTTAGCGGCGGGGTCATCACTCGCCATAGGCACTTTCCACGCTCGCGATCCCGCCGCTCAGCTTGCCAGTAACTCCCGCAGCAGCGTCAGTAACTCCTCCGCGTCGATGGGCTTGCTCGTGATGCGCAGATGCGGGTCGCCCGCAAGCTCCTTGATGACCGCCGAGGTATCCCCGGTCATGAGCACCGCCTTGAGATCCCCGCCCCACCGCCGACGCATCGTCGTGATGACCTCTGTGCCGAGTTCGCCCTCTGTCAGGTGATAGTCGGTGATAAGCAGGTCCGGCGCCCCCTGCGACGCGGTCCGGAGCGCTTCCGCAAGCGAGGCGACCGCCGTCACGCGGTAGCCCTCGACTTTGAGCAACATGCGGGTGGCGTCGCGCACCCCCGGATCGTCTTCCACCAGCAGCACGCTGCCCGTTCCCGTCGACATGGGCGCCGCTGCCGGCGCCGCCCGCTCGCCCGCAGCAGCAGGCGATGTGCCGAGCGGCAATACGAGCGAGAAGACTGACCCCGCACCGACCTCGGACGTCACCTCGAGTCGCAGGTCGAGGAGTTTTGCCAGGCGCTGCACGATACTCAGTCCGAGCCCATATCCGTCCCGTGAGCTGTTGGTAGGAACACCTACCTGATAGAACTCGTCATAGATATAGGCGATCTGATCGGCCGGGATGCCTACTCCCGTGTCCTGCACCTCGATACGAATTGAGGCGCTCTGGCGGCGCGCTCGCAGAAGCACCCGGCCCTCGCGGGTGTACTTAACGGCGTTGGAAACCAGATTCTTCAGGAGCTGCTCGACGAGCGAAGGGTCGCTATGGGCGAAGTCTTCGGTCGCTTGCACCTGCAGCTCAAGACCTTTGGCGACAGCAACACTTCCAAACTCGCGTCGCAGCCCTTCCAGCAGCGTGACGACCTTGAAATCGGCCAGGTCGGGCTTTACGCCGCCCGACTCGAGCTTACTGATATCGAGCAAAGTGTTGAGAAGTCGCGACATGGCGCCGATCGCCTGCTCCTGTTGCGACAAAACTTCGATGGCGTCGACGTCCCGCACCATGCGTCGCAATGCGCCATTTAGCAGCGAAAGTGTCTGCAGGGGCTGGCGCAAGTCATGACTGGCGGTCGCGAGGAATCGGCCCTTGCTCTGGTTTGCGCGATCGGCATTCTCGCGCGCCCCGTCCGCCACCTCTCGCAGGTGATCGGCGGCCTCGAGCGCAATCCTGAGCTCCGCCTCCACGTGCTTGCGGAGCGTTGCGTCGCGAATCGCGGCCGCCACGAGCCTGCGCTCGCCATCCTGGATAGGGCTCAAGCTGATTTCGATCGGAAACTCGCTGCCGTCCCGGCGTTGCCCGAAAAGCACGAGGCTCTCCCCCATGGGACGCAACCGGGGCGCCTCGACGTACGCCTGCCGGTGCACCACGTGCCGGGTCCGGAAGCGGTCCGGCATGAGCAATTCAATGTTCTTGCCGATGACTTCCTCGTGGCTGTAGCCGAAGAGGTCCGAAACGCGCCGGCTCGCGAACTTGATGATGCCAGTCGCATCAATGATGACTATCGCGTCGGGCGCGGCATCGAGCACGCTGCGGGCAAGGTCCGCTGAGACAGATTGCATTTGATGGTCGGTCGCCCGCGCGGATGCGATCCGCGCCGTTTCAGGCACCGCCCCTAAGCGCCATTATCGCACGGCGAATCCGTGGCGGGCGAGCCACACCGGCGGGCGCAAGCCGTCTAAGGGGTATTCAGCCAGGTGGTAGGGGGCAGACCAGGTGGGGGCCCTGTACATTCGCGGGCACCGGGCAGGAAAACTCGGCCGGCTTGACGATCAGAAGATCGCAGGAAAGCTCATCGAGCAACCGTTCGGCGGTATTGCCGATCAGCAGGCGCTTGAGTCCGGAGCGTGAGAGCGCCCCAGCGACGACGATGTCGGCATCGACGCGACGAGCGGTTGCCGCAATAACATCGCTCGGGTCTCCGGCGAGAAGGTGTCGATGCTCGGGCGGAATGTCCCACGGGCGAAGTCCGCGTTCGAAGAGGATCCTGTCAGGTGCCGCCGGTACAGTGGCCGCGCCTGTGACCGGGCGATCGGGTCCGGTTGGGCAAGCGTGCACGGCGTGCAATTGGCCCCGCAGGCCACCCGCGACGAGCGCACCGGCCGCGAGGATTGCCTCATCGAGTTCGGCGGTTTTCCCTCCGGCGTGATCGGGATCGATGGTCGCCAGGACAGTCGGAGCGTGATACGGCGGCGAGCGCTTGACTAAGAGCACGGGGACCGGGCAGAGGCGCAGCAGCTCCCAGTCTGCGAGTCTTAGTACTGAGGCGGCACGGTGTCGACCGGCATGCCGCTCGGCGACGACAAGGTCGGCGCCGATCTCGGCGGCGCGCCGCACGATGGCCTCATACTCCGGGTAGTCCCACGCGACCGCCACACTCACCGACCTGGCCTGAAGGCGCGCTCGCGCTGCAATCGGCTCGAGAAGTTGACGGTACCGATTGAGCTGTTCGCGCTCCGCCTCGTCCGCATTGCTCTTGGTGAGTGCCAGCATATCGATATAGACGGGCGAGGCGATCGCGTGAAAGAGTTCGAGCTCGGCCCCAAACGCACCGGCGAGCTGGATCGCCTTTTCCACGGCAGGCAGCCGCTCGGCGCCCGGGTCCTTAATGGCCACCAGAATGCGACGGAACGGCTGCAAGGGCGACTCCCCCCATTTTAAAATCCCACAGGTCAGATCCTCCCCCAGCGCCCCTCCCACCGCAGTTGGTGCAAATACCTAGTCCTTCGCGGACGGTATGGATTCAGTCGGCGGCCTCGCCATGGATCGCCACGCGAAAACATTGGAGGGGTAGCCCATGGGACGGAATGCGCTGTTCTGTTCACGGGCGGCCCGTGCCAATGGCTGGGGCGTGCAGCTGCCCTCCTTGATCACGAGCTCGCGGCGCTGCGCACTTTTTTGAGGATAGCTCGGTTACGACCGGCGACTCGAAAGGTTGCTCGGCCTCACCCCCGTTGCCCCGGGGGTTCTGACTACCAGAACCTCACCGGTCCCGTGTCTACGTGCACGAAGTCCGAGCGGGCGTAGAATCCGACTCCGCCACGCCGCAAGCTACGCGCCTGTGTCGCAAGCTCGTGGGTGATGAAGCCCGGCAGCCGCACATCAATCGCTCGGCCCTCAAGGTGCATGCTATGCACGGCGACCCCTTCGGAGTAGCTATGTAGCATCGCGTTGGTGGCCGGTGAGCGATATCCTGAGATCACTTCGAATGCGCCGTCGCGGTTCGCCCGCGTCTGCAAGTCGAAGAGCAGGTCGAGCAAAGCCGGATCGATGGGATGGACATCGCCGGTGCGAAAATCCCGCAACAGATAATTCACCTGCGCGAGACACTCGTCCTGGTAACAGCCGTCCCGGAAGTATGGCGCGTGCAGCATCTCCCCGGTGTGCGTGTGCACGAAACTCACGGAGCGGGTCTCACGACTCGCCGCCAGCACGGGGGCAGCCAGTACCGACGCCAGCGTGCCGCAAAGTCCGCCGGCGGCGGCGATGAAATGGCGGCGCCCGATCCTAAGATCAAGGTTGGCCGGGGGCGAGGAGCGAGAGGTCATAATCTGAGAGCCCTATCGGTTTGGCTTGAGTGGAGCATAGCGTATCTGGTGTCGGGGGGGCGTGCGCCGGGTCGTACTAATGCCTATTATCGGCGGGGCCAGAGCGACTGATACTGCAGCCTGGGACATGGCAAGCCACTTAAAGGGCAGTTAATGACATCGGATGCACCGCCTCGGGGAGGGCCGCATTATCAGCAGCTGCTCGGGCGGGCGCGCGGCCGGGAGCCGCTGCGCACGGCGGTGGTGCATCCGGTGGACCGCCACTCGCTCGCCGGGGCGATGGAAGCTGCCCGTCTAGGGCTCATCATTCCCGTGCTGGTCGGTCCCGAGCCGAAGATCCGCGCGGCGGCGGCCGAGGCCGGGATCGATCTCGGCGGTTGCGAATGCGTCTGGACCGAGCACAGCCACGCAGCGGCCGCTCAGGCAGCCGCGCTCGCCTGCGCCCGCAAGGTCGAGGCCTTGATGAAAGGCAGTCTTCACACGGACGAGTTCATGGGGGCGATTGTTGGCGAGGAGCGACTGCATACCGCGCGGCGGATGAGTCACGTCTTTTTTATCGACGCTCCTGGCTACCCGCGGCCGCTGTTCGTGACGGATGCCGCCGTGAACATCTACCCGACACTTGAAGACAAGGTGGACATCATTCAGAACGCGATCGAGCTCGCCCAAGCGCTGGGGCTCGAGCGGCCGAAGGTGGCGATTCTCTCCGCGATTGAGACCATCTCCCCGAAGATCCGCTCCACACTTGACGCCGCGGTGCTGTGCAAGATGGCTGAACGGGGCCAGATCTGCGGCGGCATCCTCGACGGCCCCCTCGCCTACGACAATGCGGTCTCCGTGGAGGCCGCCCGGAGCAAGGGCCTCCGCTCGCCGGTAGCCGGTCAGGCCGACATCCTCGTCGTCCCCGACATCGAGGCCGGCAATATGCTTGCCAAGCAACTGGAGTATCTCGGGCAAGCGTTGATCGCAGGGATCGTGCTGGGTGCACGGGTGCCTATCATGCTCACCAGCCGTGCGGACGAGACGCCGGCACGCCTTGGGTCCTGCGCGCTGGCGGTGCTACTCGTGCGTCGGGCTATTCGGCCGTCGCCGTAAAAAGGCCAATCAGTGAGCTGAGGCCAAGCGTGCTCAACGCGAAGGCGGTGCGCAGCTCCGGCAACATCACGCTCGGAGCCGAGCGGACGGCGTACTGCATGAATTAAAAGAGCAGACAAAAGAACCAGGCGATCACGAAAGTGAGCTTCAGATGATTGGCGGGCGTCGACTGCATCGTCTTGGGCAGCGGGTCATTGACGACGTTGATAGCCATGATGCCTCTCCCCTCAGGGCGTGTTTTTTGCTGAAACTCACGCCAATGCCGCGCACCGCCATAATCGATGCGTACATTGAGCAACGCCATCGGCACATCTCGTTATGTGGGGGCTTGTGCGTATTCCCAAGCGCCGCCGGCGCACGTATGTTTTCTGCGCGCGACGAATCCCCTACGGCACGCCGCGCGAGAGGCTCGTGAGCACCCGATCCGACATTGACATCCAGCACAACATCGAGGCGGAGCTGTTCGCCAGTCCCGACGTCGATGAGACCTACATCTCGGTCAAGGTAAACGACGGGATCGTCAGCCTGAGCGGCTTCGTGCGCGAGTTCATCGGCAAATATCATGCCGAGGATACAGTCAAGCGCATCGCCGGCGTAGTGGCGGTCGCCAACGATATTAAAGTGCAACGCGGGGCTCACCAGGGTACGGCCGACCCGCAGATTGCGCGGGCCGCGCTCACCGCTATCCGCCTCGCTCTCCCGTCGTGCTGGCAACAGATCAGGCCGCTCGTTCGCCAGGGAAGCGTCACGCTCGAGGGTAAGCTCGAGCAGATTGAGCATCGCGATGCGGCCGAGGCCGTTGTTCGCAATCTGACGGGCGTCGCGTCCGTGGTGAACGCGATCGTCCTTAAGCGCGAGCCCCAGGGGCCGCTTCTCGAGGCGGTCCGGCGTCCGATCGAGGAGTAATTGAGGCACTGCCCGCAACTGGACGCCTCGGAGATTACGGTGGATACCAACGCAGACGCGATCACGCTGCGCGGACGAGTGAGGAGCCGGGCAGAGCGCATCGCGATCGAGCAATGCGCGCATTCAGCGTGGGAGGTGCGCGAACTGCGCAATGACCTGAGTGTAGAATACGTGCAGGTCCCACCCGCTTAGTGACCCGCGGCGCCCTTCTGGCATCTCGGGCTAGCGGAGCTCGTTACCGTCCCCCGGCAACGCCGCTGGCGCGCGAGGAATGAAAGGCCGCCGGCTGGAGCTCGAGAACAACCTCCTCCACGTCGCTCTCGATGCCTCGCACCTCAAAGCCGAGCGATCGTGCCAGGTGCATCATGGCAACGTTTTCGGTCAGAACGCTTCCCCAGAGCTCCCTCATGCCGCGCATCCGGCAGTAGCGGATCAACTTCTCCATGAGCAGCCGCCCGAGGCCCTGTTGCTTTAAATCAGAGCGCACCAGCACGGCGAACTCAGCGCTCATATCGCCACCGTCGTCGCAGGCCCTGACAACCCCGAAGATTTCATCATCGCCGGCCGCCCCGCGACCGACCGCCACAAATGCCATTTCGTGCTCATAGTCGATGTGCGTGAAGCGGGCCAGCTCTGCTTCTGGAAGCTGATGCACGCCCGCGAAAAACCTCAGGTGCAGATCCTCGGAAGAAACCAACGACATGAACCTGCGATACTCCGATGCGTCCTCTGGCCGGATGGGACGGAGCACCAGGCGTCGGCCGCGATGATCGAGTTCCTCCTCCAGCCCCCGGGGATACGGTCGGATCGCACAATGCGGCGACTCCCCGTCACCAGGCGTTGCATCAGCATTCAAATGCGGAACAGGATAATTCATTTTGCAACCGAACCTAGCGAAGCGACCCAGCCTCTGTCCTCAGTAGAACTCGCAACCCGATACGCGCTGCGCCTGGGCTATTGGCGGCAGAAAGTACAAGCTCCAATGGCAAGGCGGGAGCAGACCGCTGACTTCGTCGGCCGGCCCTAGCCCGGTCGGTCCGCCTGCCATACCCAGTCGCGAATCTCCGGCAGGTCCTCGCCCCGGCGGCAGATGTAGTCGTGGTGCTCGGTCAGCTTATCGCGCATCAGCTGGCGCACGTGCGCCGCCCGATAGCCGAGCCCTGGTACGCGGTCGATCACGTCGGTGACGAGATGAAAGCGGTCAAGATCGTTGCGCACCACCATGTCAAAGGGCGTCGTGGTGGTGCCCTCCTCCTTGTAGCCGCGGACGTGCAGGTTGTCGTGGTTGTGTCGGCGGTAGGTTAGGCGGTGGATGATCCACGGGTAGCCGTGGTAAGCGAACAGGACGGGACGGTCCGTCGTGAACAGCGCGTCGAATTCAGCATCGCTTAGCCCGTGCGGGTGTTCTTCCTTAGGCTGCAGGGTCATGAGGTCGACGACATTCACGACGCGAATCTTGAGGTCCGGCAGATGCCGGTGCAGAAGATCCACCGCGGCGAGCGTCTCAAGCGTCGGCACATCCCCGGCGCAGGCCATGACGACGTCAGGTGCTCCGCCGCTCTCATCATTGCTTGCGAAGTCAAAGATACCGATCCCTGCTTCACAGTGCCGAGCGGCGGCGTTCATCGCCAGCCACTGCGGCTCGCTGTTCTTTCCGGCCACAATAACGTTCACGCGGTTGCGGCTGGCCAGACACCGCTCCGCCACGCAAAGCAGCGTGTTCGCATCCGGCGGCAGGTACACGCCCACGATGCCCGCCTTCTTATTCACCACCAGGTCGATGTAGCCTGGGTCCTGGTGCGAGAAACCGTTGTGATCCTGACGCCAGACGTGCGAGGTCAGGAGGATATTGAGAGAGGGGACCGGCTGTCGCCAGGGTATGCGCCGCGAGGCCTCAAGCCACTTGGCGTGCTGATTGAACATCGAGTCCACGATGTGGATGAAGGCCTCGTAGCAGGAAAACAGGCCATGCCGCCCCGTGAGAACATAACCTTCGAGCCAGCCCTGACACTGGTGCTCCGACAGCACCTCCATCACGCGCCCGTCGACGCTCAGGTGATCATCGCCGGTGCGTCGCTCCGCGAGCCAGACTCGGTCGGTCACTTCAAAAACGGCGTCGAGCCGATTGGAAACAGTCTCGTCGGGCCCGAAGAGACGGAAGTTGCGGGCCGCCGCGTTCTGCCTGAACACTTCGCGCAGCCATTGACCCATGATCCGGGTTGCCTCCGCGGTGCTCTTGCCCGGGTGCGCGACCTCAACAGCAAAATCGGCCACCGCCGGAAGCCGCAGTGGCGACCGGTTACCGCCCCCATTGGCGTGCGGGTTCGAGCCCATGCGCCGCTCACCCTCCGGAGCGAGCTCCAGCAGATGCCCGGACGGCGCACCGTTCGCATCGAACAGCTCCTCGGGGCGGTAACTGCGCATCCACTCCTCGAGCATCTGCCGATGGGCGGCGTTGGTGGTCACCTCCGCGAGCGGCACCTGGTGCGCACGCCAGGTCCCCTCGATCTGCACGCCGTCCACCATCTTCGGTCCCGTCCAACCCTTGGGGCTCTGCAGCACGATCATCGGCCAGCGTGGCCGCGCCGCTGACCCTGAGTCCCGGGCGCGCTCGCGGATCAAGGCAATTTCGTCGAACACGCGCTCGAACGTCGCCGCCATCTGCGCGTGCATCGACCATGGCTCCTCGCCCGTGACGAAGTATGGCTGCCAGCCGTATCCGGTCAGCAAGCTCGTGAGCTCCTCGCGCGGAATGCGCGCCAGTACGGTAGGGTTGGCGATCTTCCAGCCGTTCAGATGCAGGATCGGCAGCACCGTGCCGTCGGTGCGCGGATTCAGGAACTTGTTGGAATGCCATGCGGTCGCGAGCGGCCCGGTCTCGGCCTCCCCGTCGCCGACCACGCAGGCGACGATGAGCTCGGGATTGTCGAAGGCTGCCCCAAAGGCATGGGCGAGGCAATAACCGAGCTCGCCGCCCTCGTGAATCGACCCGGGGACATCCGGCGCGCAGTGACTCGGAATGCCGCCGGGGAAAGAGAACTGCCGGAACAACCGCTTCATTCCCTCGGCGCTGCGCGGCACCTCCGGATATAGCTCGCTGTAGCTGCCCTCGAGCCAGGTGTTGGCGACCATCGCAGGTCCGCCGTGGCCCGGCCCAATCACGGGCAGCACGCTCAGGTCGCGTGCTTTGATGACGCGGTTGAGGTGGGCGTAGAGAAAGTTTAGGCCCGGCGTTGTGCCCCAATGCCCGAGCAACCTCGGCTTGATGTGCTCGACCAATAGCGGCTCGTGAAGCAGCGGGTTGTCCAGCAGGTAGATCTGGCCGACCGACAGATAGTTCGCGGCCCGCCACCAAGCATGAACACGCTGAAGATCCTCGGTCGGAACCGCGCGCGAGGCTTCCAGCCGCTCGAGCAATGCAGACATTGGGACGCCTCCGTGATAGACCGGCATATCCTGGGCGAATGGCCGGTTCGGCGGCTATCCGGGCAAGCACGTACAGTACCCCTGTTTACCACAAGGCGCGGCATGATTCTCACCGTCAACAGCGGCAGCACCTCGGTCAAGCTTGGCCTTTTCCAGACCGTCCCGGGCGGTGCCCTGCACTGCGCCGGCACGGAGCATCACGCCGGGCGCAACCTCGACGCGCAGGCCCTGTTAGGCTCACTCAACGCAAAGCTGCCCGCGCCCCCGCAAGCCATTGCGCATCGCATCGTCCATGGCGGTACGCGATTCGTGCAGCCGGTTCGCATCGACAGTACGGTGCTCGCCGCCATCGCCGAGCTCTCGCCGCTTGCGCCCCTGCACAATCCGCCGGCACTGCGCTGGGTGGAGGCTGCCCGGGCGCTCTGGCCGCAGGTACCGCAGGTTGCGGTATTCGACACGGCGTTCTTTGCCGGGCTGCCGCGCCTGGCGGCCGAGTACGCGCTGCCCGCACGTCTTGGCATCGAGCTAGGCGTGCGGCGCTACGGATTTCATGGCCTTGCGCATCAGGCCATGTGGCGTGCCTGGTGCGCGCTATCTCCGGAGTTGCCGCACGGCGGTCGCCTGTTAACGCTGCAACTCGGCGGCGGCTGCTCGATCGCTGCCATCGATCAGGGCAAGCCCCTGGACACCTCGATGGGATTCTCGCCGCTCGAGGGCCTGGTCATGGAGACGCGCTCGGGCGATGCAGACCCCGCGATCATCCCCTATCTCGAGCGGCGACTCGGCGTGTCAGGCGATGAGGTAGTTCAACTCCTCAACACTCAATCCGGGCTTGCGGGCCTCTCGGACGCGGAAGGTAACCCGGCCACGCTGCTACAGAATCCCGCGCCACAGGCGCGCTTTGCCGTCGAGCTCTACTGCTACCGCATTCGCAAGTACGTCGGTGCCTACCTCGCGGTACTCGGCGGCTGCGATGGAATCGTGTTTGGAGGCGGCGTCGGCGAGCACGTCCCCTATGTCCGGGAGCGCTCTCTGGAGGGTCTTAAGTGGGCCGGAATCACGCTCGATGCGGCACTCAACCGGGCCGCTTGCGGCGGTGCGGCGCGTGTCGACACCGGGGGAGGAGCGATCCGTGTAGAGGTGATCCCGGTCGATGAGGAATCCGCCCTGGCGGACGCCGCACTTGCACTTTTCAATTCCGAAATGCCGCTAGGCACTTTCCACGATGCCCGCCACGGAGGTGCCGATTAAAATTAAACGGGACTTGGCTGGATGGGAGACTTGATATGACCACGCGCATCCGGCGCATCCTCGTCGCGGTCGGCGACACAGGTCGTACATCAACGCGCGAGATGAGAAAGATCGCCGCCCTCGCCCGTGCATCGGGAGCGAGCGTCGAGCTTTTTCACGCCATCACGGATCCCGATTGGGCGGTGAGCTTCCTGGAAACCACGACCGCCGCGACCGTCCAGGAATGGCGTGCCGCCCTCGCCAGGAAGCACGAGCGGAGGCTGGAACGGCTGGCTCGCAATGCAGCCTTGCGCAAGGTGCCTGTAACCTGCGCCGTCGTATGGGATCATCCCCCGCACGAAGCCGTCATTCGGCGGGCCCGCAAGATCCGCGCGGATCTGGTCGTCGCCGCGACCCGCGAGCATGGATTCGGTGCCCGGCTGCTGCTGCGGAACACGGACTGGGAACTCATCCGCCACTGCCCGGTCCCGGTGCTCCTGCTGAGGTCTCATCGCGCCTGGCATAAGCCCGCGGTGCTCGCGGCGGTCGATCCGCTTCACGCGCACGCGCGGCCAGCAGATCTCGACACGCGCCTCCTGCAGGCGGGCGGCTTACTTGCGACCCTCCTGCGAGGTCAGCTGCATGTGTTCCATGCCTACATGCCTTTGATCAGTATCGAGCCTGCACCCTTCAGCGAGGCGGCAATGGCGATGATGCCGCCGGACCTGGAGGCGGAGCATGAACGACAGGTCGTGAGGGCCATCGACCTGCTCGCCGCCAGCGCAGGCATCCCTCGCCGCCGGCGCCACGTTTGCATGGGGGAAGTGTGTAATGAGCTGCAGCACCTGAGCCGCCGCGTCGGTGCGGGCCTGCTCGTCATCGGTGCGGTTTCCCGTTCAGCGCTCAAGCGCTTCTTCATCGGCAACACCGCCGAGCGGGTTCTCGACCGGGTCGACTGCGACGTACTGGTAGTAAAGCCGCGCCACTTCAAGTCCCAGGTGAGCTCTCGGCCGCGCACTTGCTCCGATTCCGAGACGCCGAGCCTCAGGGCTTTTCGCAACCCCGCGATCCCGAATCACTTCGGTCGCGGCACCACCACCGATGTGACGCTCCACCACCAAGGAGAGTAGGCATGAGACCCGTCAGGAGTTTGCTCGCGGGAGTGGTTTGCCTTGCCGTTGTGTGGGGCACGAGCAGTGCCGCGGTCCCTGCCCGCCAGTCCGGAGAATTCGGCCCCCCGCAGGGCCCGACCATTCCTGCAGAAATCACGAGCCCGCCGCAGGTCCCGCCGCCGATTCACCGCCTCCACTGATACGGGAGAATGACCATGAAGTACTGCATCGATGAGTCGCGCCGCCGGCTGCTTAGGGATATCGCACTGGGGACGATCCTGGTGCCGCTCGCCGGAGTGACGCTGGAGGCAGCAGCGCCGGACATGCCGCTCGTCACCGCGGACGACCCGACCGCGAAGGCGCTGAAGTACGTGAGCGATGCGAGCAAAGCATCGCCCGACGCCAAGCCCGGCAGCAAATGTGCCAATTGTTCGCTCTATCAGGGCGCCGTCGGCTCCGCGCAGGGTGGTTGTCTGTTGTTTCCCGGCAAGGCGGTCAAAGCGAGCGGCTGGTGTGCTTCCTGGACAACCAAGAAGCAAGGCTAACTGAACTGGGAGCATGCCCATATGACTGAAATCGAGCACATTCTCCTGTGGAGCCTTGGCATCAATTACGCGCTCCTGCTCATCTGGTTCGGCATCTTCGCGGGCGCGCACGAATGGATGTATCGGCTGCATTTACGCTGGTTCAGGCTCTCGGTTGAACGCTTCGACGCTTTGAACTGGGCGGGAATCGCGGCGTACAAGCTTGGCATCATCCTGCTCAACCTGGTGCCGCTCCTGGCGATTTGCCTCGCATCAAGGCACTGAGCGCAGCGAAGCGAGGTTGATCCGCAGGCAGGCCGCGTACGGAGCGCGAGACGGCCGGCCGTCGATCAACGGAATTCCAAAAGGCGTCAGGGATTCGGTCAAAGTGTGGCCAGGAGTGGCGAGAACCCCCAAAGTACAGGGCGGCCGGCTGTTAATCCGTGGGTCGCCGGTTCGAGTCCACTTTGGAGAGCAAGCAAAATCAAATAGTTACGATATAAATATACGCTACGTTCTAGTACGTAATAAGCAAGCCATTGAACGACTGTTGCGGCAGCTGGCGTCCGAAACGCGGGAAACGCTTTGATTTGGCGTTCGGCGTAAGGATCTCCTCATTTATAAACAGCTGATCAGATCGAGTCCGGGCTAGCGGTGAAATCGTCCTCGCTCTGGCCACAGGCGGCGCCATCACCCCAAATAGCGATGGCAGGCGTTTTCAAAGTCTCGGCTCGATCCGCGCCCCTGCACTCGACGCCACTCGGCCTTCGGCCGCGCCCTCTTGGGGAACTAAGGGCAGCGTGCGCCGGACCTATCATGGTTGGCCGCACGCAAGGTTAGACGGAACCGCCCATGCGCGGGAGAAAGAACTGGCAAAGCTGGTCGAGCGATTCTGTGCAAGACTCGCAGTTTCGCCGGTTATTGAGCGCGGATCAGACCCATAAAGGCACTGGCCATTGTCGCTAGCCCTGTCGACCATACTTTACGAATGGCGCCGCTATCTCGCTGCGGTCATCGCGCTGGCCGTGGCGGGCCTGCTGGTGCTGGCGATGAGCGGCATGTTCATGGGTATGAGCAAGTCCTTCACCGCCACGGTCGACCGCTCCCCGGCCGAAGTCATGATCCTGCCGGCCGAGGCCGATAGCCTGTTTGGCAATAACTCCGGCCAGCCGCGGCGCCTGATTCCGGAGATCTACCGGGACGCCGATGTACTGGAAGTTCAGGCGCTAAACCTTAATTTTACATTTTGGTCGAATTTCCCGCAGGAGGGACAGACGGCCAAGGGTCTTGGTGTGCAAGTCATCGTTGTCGACCCGGTTCGCGGCTCGGTCACGCTGCCAAGTGATTTTGGCGATGATCTTATTCAGGCCCTGCAGGAACCCTACGCCGTGGTCGTCGATCGTTCGAGCCTCGGAAAATTAGGCGTACAGCTCAACGACAAGGCCAAGATGAATGGGTATACGGTTTGGGTCCGCGGCACCACCAGTGGCTATCCATCGATGTTCAATGCCCTGGTATTCGTGTCGCGCCAGACGGCCAAACTGATAAAAGTGTATGACGATGGTCCGCGGGTCGGGCCGCTTGTGGTCAAGATCAAGAATCCTGCCAGCGCCGTCCAGGTCGCTGCCGATCTGAATGCCATGGCCAGTGGTCAATACAAGGCGTGGTCGCGAGAAGCGCTGTCCCTGGCCAGTCAAAAATCAATGCTCAAGGAAGGCGGCATTGTTGTCATGATCGGATTTGCGGTGGTGGTCGGCGCTTTTATCGGTATCGTCATTACGTGGCAGACCTTGCAGGGCGCCATACTGGCCAACGTCAAGGAGTTTGCGAGCCTGCGTGCACTCGGCGTGTCGATGGGGAGCCTGCGCCTGATCGTCATGGAGCTGAGTCTGTGGGTAGGAGTCGCCGGGTTGTTACTGACTGCCTTGCTGACTGCGGCGGTCTGGGTGCTGGCAACAACGTCGGGCGTACCTATGGATTTCCCGCTATTCATCGACATTCCCGTGGCGATTACGCTGCTGATCATTGCCATCCTTTCGGGCGCCCTGTCACTTGGCGTACTGAAAAAAAGCCAGCCGGCGGATTTGCTGCGATGAGCCGGCTTGCGATCGACGCCAGGGGACTGAGCAAGGCCTACAAGATCGGCAAGACCCGGCAGCAGGTTTTGAAAAACGTCGACTTCAACGCCTACCACGGCCAGGTGACCATGGTCATGGGGCCATCGGGTTCCGGCAAATCGACGCTGATTGCCGCCCTGTCGGGTTTGATGCGACCCGACGAGGGTGAGGTGCTCGCGCTCGGGGAGAGCCTGTGGAGCAAGCGCGCCGGCAAGGTCGATCGGTTCCGGCTCGATCATTGTGGCTTCATCTTCCAGGGGTTCAACCTGTTTCCGTCACTGGACGCGACCGCACAGGTGGTGCAGATTCTGCGCTACAGCGGGTTGGCCAAGCGCGAATCGCAGCTCCGCGCCACCGCAGTACTGGAATCGGTTGGCCTTGGCCAGCGGCTGCACCAGATGCCGGCGGAACTGTCCGGCGGCGAAAAGCAGCGCGTCGCCATCGCGCGCGCGCTCGCCAAGTCACCCGCGCTGGTTTTTGCCGACGAGCCGACCTCGGCGCTCGATTCGGTCAACGGCCAGATCGTGATTAAGCTGTTGCACCAGGCGGCCAAGGAGCGTGGTGCCGCGATTGTCGTCGTGACGCATGACCCGCGCCTGGAAGCGCATGCCGACCGCATTATCCACATGGAGGACGGCAAGATCCTGAGCGACCGGATGATTTCCGAGCCACCTTCGTCTTTGCCCACAGTGCCTGCCGGGAAAGCGCAATGAACCGCGAACGAACAGCCGCCACGATCGCCCTGACGCTGACAGTATTGGCCACACTGACCCTGTCGGCCTGCCAGCAGGGCGGGACCGGCGCGGGTAAAGGCCAGCCCGCCGGGGTATTGCCGCCCTCGCGCTATGCCGCCATCGCCAGTGGCAAGGTCGATGTTGAAGGCGGTGTAGTGGAAGTCGCCGCGCGCCGGGCGGGCGTCATCAGGACCGTTATGGTCAAGGAAGGCGACACCGTCAGTAAAGGCCAGATCCTCGCCCGCCAGGAAGACGATGACTCGTTGCTGGCGGTTTACAGCGCCCGGGCTGCCGTGGCGCAAACCAAAAGCCAGCTGATTCAGTGCCAGGTGAACCTGAGAATTGCCGAGCGCGAGTACGAGCGCCTCAAAGGGCTCGCCAGCTCCAAGCTGGTCGCACAGCAACAGCTCGACCAGGCCGCCGACAACGTGGACACTGCGCAAGCGCAGCTCGGCGTCCAGCAGGCCGCGATCGCGACTGCGCAGGCGCAGCTGGCGCAGGCTGACTACAACGAGGATCTGACCATCATCCGCGCGCCTATGGATGGCAAGATCATCCGGCGCTACGCCAATCCCGGCGCTGGCGCCTCCACGCTTAACGTCTCCAATATGTTCGACCTGGAGCCGGCGATTCCCCACATTGTCCGCGCGGAGATTATCGAGAGTGCCCTACCGGACGTGAAGGTCGGCCAGGAGGCCGAAATCACTCCGGAGGCCGACCCGAGCAAACTTGCCGTGGGACATGTCATTCGCATAGCCGCAACTTTCGGCGCACGCAAGCTGAAGTCCGACAAAGCCGACGAGGCCAGCGATGAACGCGTGGTCGAAGTCGTCGTCTCTGCGGACAATACGCCCTACCTCATCGGCCAGCGCGTGTTGGTCAAATTCATGAAGCCTGGCGAGCGGGCGGGCGCAAGCAGTGCTGCGCCTGCTGCGGTATCGGCGGCGCGGTAACTTTTAACGCCGGTTTGGTTCGCAACCTCCGGCCTTAAGCTTTGAGCGCTGTTCGCGGTGGCAGCGCACCGAGGCGAATCCCAGACGGCCACTGGCCGCACGCGCAGCGACCGGCGACGTTGAAAAGTCGCGCTCCCCAGATTATGACCGCCTCGCCCGCCCCATGCCTTGTGGTTCTATGACAACGCGCCTGATGCTTACTTGATAAGAGTGTCCGCGCATTTATTACCGGCTGCAACGCGACGCCAAGGTTATGTACGCGGCAATCTCGTTGTATGCGCGCCGCCCGCGGAATAATATCGGCCCACTTGGGCTTAGATTCTGGCCATTCAATGTAATCTTTGGGAGCAATCAACCATGAATCTCTCACCACGCCTGGTCACTCAATTCGCAGTCCTGTCGGCGTTGTTCGGTTGGTGCGCGCCAGCCTTGGCGCAAACTGACAACACGGCTTACGGCAGCGGGGCGCTGCCATCGCCCACGACCGGTAGCGACAACGCCGCGTTTGGCGAAGACGCCTTGTTTGGCCTGACGAGTGGATTCGGGAACAGCGCACTTGGTGAATTCTCAATGCAATCGCTCACTACCGGTTCGTTCAACTCTGGATTCGGCGACGATGCTCTTGGCTCCCTCACAAGCGGCGGTCGCAACAGCGTCTTCGGCTTCGCGGCGCTCGACTTGAATGTCGTGGGCAGCGACAACACTGCCGTCGGCGCTTATGCCCTTAATTACAGCACGGCGTCCAACAACGACGCATTCGGAAGTTATGCGCTCACCTGGGATACAACCGGCAATTACAACGTGGCCATGGGCTATTCAAGCCTTACCAACAACACTACGGGCTATGAGAATGTGGCGATGGGTACTTATGCGCTGAGCTCCGTCACGACCAGCGCCGACGAGATCGGCATCGGTTACGCGGCACTCGGGTCCAGCACTTCTGGGTCCAATAATGTCGGCATCGGTGATCACACGCTCATTGGTAACACGGGGAGCTATAACGTTGCGCTGGGTTCCGCCGCGCTTCAATTGAATACATCAGGCAATTACAACAACGCCGTCGGCGCGAGCAGCCTGCTGAACAATTCGACCGGCTCGAGCAACAACGCCCTCGGCACCAGTTCGCTTTACTCAAACACGACGGGTAGTAACAATACCGCCATTGGCGACAGCGCGCTCGTTAACAACGAGAGCGGCAATAACAATACGGCGACCGGTGTCCAAGCGCTGTTTTACAACACGACCGGCAGCCGCAATAATGCTGCCGGCGAAGGTGCGCTGTACTCCAATACCACCGCTAACGACAACAACGCGATGGGGGTGAATGCCCTGCACGACAATGCCACGGGAACGCTGAACAACGCGATGGGGAATTTCGCTTTGGAATTTAACACGACCGGTAATAACAACAATGCGGTCGGCTATGGCTCGCTCCTGCATAACACGACTGGCTCGGACAACAGCGGTCAGGGCTATTTCTCGCTGGAGAGCAACACGACCGGGAATCTCAATATCGGCGTGGGCTACAAAGCCGGCTCGAATCTGACCACCGGCAGCAACAATATTGATATCGGCAATTCGGGCGTCGCGGCCGAATCGGGCAAGATCCGCATCGGGACTATGGGAACGCAATCAGCGACATTCATTGCCGCCATCGCCGGGACCAATATCAGTGGCGGCGCCGCGGTGGTGGTCAGCTCGAGCGGGCAATTGGGCGTTGTCTCCTCGTCTCGTCGTTACAAGGAAGACATCCAGCCAATGGGTATGGCGAGCGAACGGCTGTATCAGCTGCAACCCGTCACCTTCCGTTACAAGCAATCTGACGCGGACGGCAAACGGCCGGTTCAGGTTGGCCTCATTGCCGAGGATGTCGCTGCAGTCATGCCCGAGCTGGTGGTAAACAACAGCGACGGTCAGCCGGAGTCGGTCGCCTATCACCTGCTGCCGACCCTGCTGCTCAATGAAGCGCAAAAAGCGCACCGGCAGCTCGAGCAGCAAAGCGCTGAGCTGCAGCAAGCGCGTGCGCTGATTCAATCTCAGGGTCAGCAGCTACTGGCGCAGGGTCAGCAGCTACTGGCGCAGGGTGAGCAGCTGGCCGCAGTGAATGCCCAGGTTACGGAGCTCAATAATCTTCGCGCCGAGATGGCTGATCTGCGGCGGCTGACGATGCAGGTGGCTGCACTCGCGCAACCGGTGGTTCAGGTCGCAATGTCCCACTGACACCAACGCTGGCCGTGATGAGAACGCCTGCGGTGACGCAGGCGTTCTCGTTCAAGTCAATGGCATGCCGGGAGGTGCCGCTAATAACTTCCCGGCAATGGCGCTTTGCCGAATCTACGGTGCTTGCGCCTCAATGGCGTCGGTTCACGGTTTCCGGCGGTTTTAACCGCAATTCGACCACGGGGGCCGCTCGGCCTTGGATTTTGCATTCGCGCAAGGCAATCAGGCGGCTGCAAGCCATTGTATTCTCAGCCCCGCAAACCAAATCGGGGCGACATTATGGTCGGTTGCCTCCTACGTTGGTCGGCGTATCGTTAAGAATCCGGGATCGCCTTCGCTGCGCCCTACCGGGGCGCGGCCGGATTCAGGCCACGCGCACGGGATGGATCCGGTTGGCCGCTCCTGCTGCGCGAAACGTACCCACCAGCCCAAATGGACATTGCATTTCTCTACACGAGGACACCAAAGCCATGAATAATCTCATCCAAGTTCGATTCGTGATTTTGGCCGTACTGCTGGCCGGCGCCGGGTCGGCGGCCGCGACCCAGCCGCCGGATACCGTGACCAGCGACGGCTACGGCAATACGGCGATGGGGACATCCGCTCTTTTAAACCTCAGTTCTGCCGCCTCCAATACGGCCGCGGGCGAGTCGGCGCTGTGGTCCGACACCACTGGACAGTTCAACTCAGCCTTTGGGTACCAAGCGCTGACTTCCAACACTACCGGGGACTACAACGTGGCCATGGGCCTTTTCGCGCTCGTTTTCAACACCACGGGAATGCAAAATTCTGCCTTTGGAAGCTTTGCGCTTTATGACAATACGACCGGCACCAGCAATACTGCCGTCGGCAACGCAGCGCTGCAATCCAACACCAGTGGCAACTTCAATTCCGCCACCGGGTTCGATGCGCTGTTGTTCAACACGACCGGCAATGACAATTCGGGGTCCGGGACGTCGGCACTGCAGAACAATACGATCGGGTCCAACAATACGGGCACCGGGGCCTTCGCGCTCTACTTCAATGTGACCGGTAGCAACAACACCGCAACCGGAGTGGAATCGCTGGTCAACAACACGACTGGCGCCAGCGGCACCGCCAACGGCTACGAGGCGCTATACAGCAACACGACCGGGGCCAACAACACCGCCACCGGGGCCCTCGCGCTTTACACCAACGTGACCGGTGGCAACAATACCGCGACTGGAGTGGAATCGTTGGCCAACAATTCGAGTGGCGCCAACGGCACCGCAAACGGCTACGAGGCGCTGGTCAACAACACGACTGGCAGCCGAAACAATGCCACTGGCGAAGGTGCGCTTTATTCCAATACGACTGCGAACGACAACAACGCGATGGGCACTAATGCCCTGCATGACAACACGACTGGCACGCTGAACAACGCGATGGGAAATTTTGCTTTGGAATTTAACACGACCGGTAATAACAACAATGCGGTCGGCTATGGTTCGCTCCTGCATAACACGACGGGCTCGGACAACAGTGCCCAGGGCTATTTCTCGCTGGAGAGCAACACGACCGGGAATCTCAATATCGGCGTCGGCTACAAAGCCGGCTCGAATCTGACCACCGGCAGCAATAATATTGATATCGGCAGCACGGGCGTCGCGGCGGAATCAAACATCATCCGCATTGGTACCCCTGGCACTCAATCGGCGACCTTCGTCGCTGCGATCGCCGGGACCAATATCAGTGGCGGCGCCGCGGTGGTCGTCAGCTCGAGCGGGCAGTTGGGCGTTGTCTCCTCGTCTCGTCGTTACAAGGAAGACATCCAGCCGATGGGTATTGCGAGCGAACGGCTGTATCAACTGCAACCCGTCACCTTCCGCTACAAGCAATCTGACGCGGACGGCAAACAGCCGGTTCAGGTTGGCCTCATTGCCGAGGATGTCGCTGCGGTCATGCCCGAGCTGGTGGTCTACAACAGCGACGGTCAGCCAGAGTCGGTCGCCTATCATTTGCTGCCGACCCTGCTGCTGAATGAAGCGCAAAAGGCGCACCGGCAGCTCGAACAGCAAAGCGCTGAGCTGCAGCAAGCGCGCGCGCTGATTCAAATTCAGGGTCAGCAGCTACTGGCGCAGAGTGAGCAGCTGGCCGCAATGAATGCTCAAGTCGCGGAGCTCAATAATCTTCGCGCCGAGATGGCTGATCTGCGGCGACTGACGATGCAGGTGGCTGCGCGCGCGCAACCAGCGGTTCAGGTCGCAATGTCCCACTGACACCAACGTCAAGCTGAAACATCGGAGGCGGAGTGTATGTTTCTAGGCGTCGCGGCGTTGATTTCCCGATGAAACTATTCCGCAGGCACGCAAGAATCTGGATCGCACTGGCGGTAGGCACCACGGGCTTCTTCTTGCTTCCGACCAGCTGGTCATTCGTCAGTCGGATGCTGATGAGTTGGGACTTGGGCGTCACGTTCTTTTTGGTTGCAATCTACCTGTGGACCAGGAATCTGACTGCAAAGCAGATTTGCTCGCGTTGTATGGAGGAGGATCCATCCGGCCCCATCATTTTGGCTGCAGTCATTGCCGCCGCCATCTTGAGCTTAATTGCGACTGTCGAGCTTCTTGCAACGCTTAGGCACGTCGGATATGGCGAGCGGCTCTGGCACCTTGCGCTCGCGGCCATGACGTTGATCGATTCGTGGCTGCTGCTGCCGACCATGTTCACGATGCATTACGCGGACATGTTCTACAGCGCCCGGCCGGTGGATCGACCCTTAGCTTTTCCGCAGACAGAAATGCCGGTGTTTGGGGATTTTGCTTATTTTTCCTTCACCATCGCCGCTGCATGCCAAACCGCGGATGTACTCACCACGCGCCTTTCTATTCGCAGAGTGGTCATCGCCCACGAGGTAATTTCCTTCGCGTTCAACGCCTCGATACTTGGCTTCGCGATCAACGTCACCGCAGGCCTGATTGGCAATTAGCCACGGCTACCGCTAGAGCACGCCATCACAGCGAATCTCACGCGAGATCGTCGCAGCCGTTAGCTCGCGGGGTTGCCGCAGCAGGCCGCTTTGGTCGCACACAAGCCAATCAGGCCGCGCCTTGGCCTTAGGCTTCCACGGTAACCTCCGCCGGAAAACTGGCTGGCGCCGACCCGGCACTTAGTGGCATTATCTCCAGCCACAGCCACCGCGTAAGTCCTCAAAAATGCGGCTGTTCTGCATTTTAATAAATGGATCGCAAGAGCTGTGCTGGAGGGATGGATTATGAGCGCGCCCCACCGGCGTTCCCGCAACGACCCACGCAGTTTGGTCGCGGCATTGGCCTGGATCCTGATGCTGACGGCGAGTTCGTCGCAGGCGGGCATTTTCCGCGACGTTATGGATAAGATGGGTATGGGCGGCCCCACCCCTACCAAGGACGCCAACGGCGCCCCGCTGGTTTTCCCCCGTGAAGGATTTTCCTGCTGCGTGCTGCATTACGACGGTGACAAGATCAACGATCGCAATTACGCCTCGCTGCCGATGATCCCGGCCGGCACGCCGGTCGAGGTCACCGGATACGACGGCAGTCTCGCCAAGATCAAGATCGATGGCAAGGCCATGCGCCTCGATCACAATTATGGGAAGGATCAGGAATCGCTTGATGCCTGGGTCAACAAGATCGTGGTCAGCGAGGACCCGCGCCCGCGAATTGCCGATTACCCGCCGGATGTTCAGGAGGCGATCCGCCTGGGCAAGGTGACGGTTGGCATGACGCGCGAACAGGCCATTGCGGCGCTTGGTTACCCGGCGGCCAATGAAAATATAACGCTCGACAGTCCGGTGTGGCAGCTGCGGCGAGCCCGCGGCGATGAATACCAGCTCAATTTCGATCGCAACGGACGAATAGAATCTGTGAGCGGCGATGACTCGGTCACCAGCCTGATGATTTACCGGCCGAAGAAATGAGCCGCGCATGATTCCGGGGGCCTGAGCGCAGCCACCAGGCGGCTCAGATATCCGGCCAACCGGCCTGCCGCTACACAAAGACACCGTGCGACGCCAAAATCCGCAATACCGGCTGATCGCGGGACCGGCTCGCTGGTGGCTGCTGGCGTGGGTCATGCTCGGTTTGAATATCGCTGCCGCGGCCGACGTTAAGATCGCGCTGGTCATCGGCAACAGCGAGTACCCGAACGGCCCACTGCCGAATCCTGCCAACGACGCCAAGATGATGGGCGATACCCTGAGCGGGCTCGGCTTTGATGTGATTTTGCGCCGAAACGCCGACCAGAACACGATGAAGCGGGCCATTGAGGATTTTGGCTCGCGGCTTGAGAAGGCCGGCGGCAGCGCGGTGGGGTTGTTTTATTACGCCGGTCATGGCGCGCAGCTCAACGGCCGCAATTATCTGATTCCGATTACGGCACGCATTGAGCGCGAAGGCGACATGGAGATCGAGGCGGTGAGCGCCGACTGGGTGATCGAACAAATGCGCTACGCCCGCAATCGGCTCAACATCGTGATACTGGACGCCTGCCGCAATAACCCTTTCACGCGCAGCATGCGCTCGGTCGACCGGGGTCTGGCCACCATGGATGCACCGGCCGGGATCCTGATTGCCTATTCAACCGCGCCGGGTTCCGTGGCTCAGGACGGCAACGGCCACAACAGCCCGTACACGGAAGCATTGTCCCAGGCCATGCGTAACCAGCGCGAGCCGGTAGAGCAGGTGTTCAAACATGTGCGTGTCGCCGTGATGGGCAACACCGACGGTAAACAGGTGCCGTGGGAGTCCTCCTCGCTCACGGGCGATTTCTATTTCACGCCGCCGGCGAGCGCGCCCGCTGCCGCTCCTCCGGCCCCTGCCCCGACCGTTGCTATGCTTACAAAGCCGGCGCCGGTTACTGCCCCCGCCACCACTCCGGCGGCGCGGGTGCCGGCCCCTCCCGCGCAGCAACCTGTGCCATCAGGCCCGATGATAGCGGGTACGCGGGCGCTGCCGTGGCTGCAGACGCTGGGGATCGACGCCGGCGGGATCAATGCGGCGGGCAGCTATCCGCAGTCGGTCCTTCGCCAGCTGGTGGAAAACGCGCCGCGGCATGTCCGTGTTGGCAGCACCGCCGAACAGATTCAGGCCGCCTACACACTTTGCCAGAAGTATTCGTCCGGCTGCCAACTGAGCTGGTATTCCGACGAGAACGTGCGAAACGTAACGCTGGCCCCGTTCGCGCTCGATGCGGCGCCGGTTACCGTGAGCGCATTTCGCCAGTTTGCCAACGCGTCCCAGTACAAGACCTCCGCCGAGACGACCGGGTATGCCTACGCGATGGTCGAAGGCAATCTGCAGCCGGTTTCCGGCGGCAATTGGCGCAACGCCGTGCTGCAGCACCCGGCCACCGATGAATCTGCCGTCGTGGGTGTCAGCTTTCGGGACGCGGCGGCTTACTGCCATGCGAAGGATAAGCGGCTGCCCACTGAAGATGAGTGGGAGTACGTCGCGCGCGGGCCGGAACGGCATGTATTCGGCTGGGGTGATGACGTTGGGCCCGCATCGTCCGCCGGCGGCAATCGACCGCGCGCAACCGACGGGCCCGCCGAAGGCATCGGCAGGCGTTACCGGGGCCTCACCGGCAATGTATGGCAATGGGTCGACACGACCGTCGGCGACCGAAAAGTGCTAAAGGGTGGTTCCTGGCTCGAGCCTAGCCCGGCCAATAAGCGCGCTGCGGCGCGCCGTTACGAGTTGTCCCAGCGCGCCGACGAGGACAGCGGTTTTCGCTGCGCCAGGACCGTGGCGGCATGGCCCGACACGGAGCTGTGGCTGTCGCAACTCAAATAGCTTTCATACGCCGGTTGAGCCGCGGCCGATGCAGTTGGCCTTACGCGGCCGTTCAGCCGCCAAAATATACTGCGAGCTTGTTGCCGTCGAGGTCCCGGAAGTAACCGGCATAGAAGCTGTCGCCGCGCGCACCGGCGGGGCCTTCATCCTTGCCCCCTAACGCGATCGCTTTTTGGTAGGCCGCGTCCACCGCAGCCTTCGAGCTCGCGCGCAACGCGACCATCGTGCCGTTGCCGACCGTCGCCGGCTTGGAGTCATAGGGCTTGGATAGCAGCACCATCGGTGCCTCCGGCGCCGTGGCCCAGGCGATGAAGCGTTCGGTTTCCCACTGCCGCTTGGCGCCGAGCGTGGCCATCAGTCCATCGTAAAATTTTGCCGCGCGCGCCATGTCATTCGTTCCAATGCACACGTATCCAATCATGACTATCCCCTCTATCTTTAATCCGCCGCCGCGTGATCGTTCGGCCGGTCTGACCAGCGTACTGGAATGTCGTTCCAGTGCGACTAGCGCTTTTTGCGTGGCGCCCGCCGGCGCCGTGCTGGCTTATTCAACTGCGCGCCGAGCTTTTTCAGATAAGCGCGAAATTCCCGCCCCAGGCCCGGGTGAACCAAAGCGTGCTCGACCGTCGCCTGCAGGTAGCCAAGTTTGCTGCCGCAGTCGTAGCGCTTGCCTTCGAAGCGATGCGCATAAACGGCTTCGCGGGTCATCAGCCGGGCAATGCCGTCGGTCAGCTGAATCTCGCCGCCGGCGCCGCGGCCGATCTGTCGCAGTTCGTTGAAGATGCCCGGCGTCAGCACATAGCGGCCTACCACCGCCTGATTCGACGGTGCCACTGCGGGCTTGGGCTTTTCCACGATACTGCGGATGCGATTGACGGCGGTCAAACCTGGTTCGATCTCGACAATGCCGTATTTGTCCGTATCACGGCGCGGCACGGTCTCGACCCCGAGCACGCTGCCATGGTGAAAGGCGTAAGTGGCTGCCATCTGTTTGAGGCACGGCACTTCGGCGTCGATCAGATCGTCTGCCAGATGGACAAAGAACGGCTCGTTGCCGACCGCGGCCTCGGCGCACAGCACGGCATGGCCAAGGCCAAGTGGCGCGGACTGCCGGATATAGATGCAGGTCGCGTAGCTCGGCAGCACGCTGCGGATCTGACCGGCCAGTTCAGTCTTGCCCTGGGATTCGAGCAGCTTTTCCAGCTCGGGGTCGGCATCGAAGTGATCTTCGATCGCGCGCTTGGCCGCGCCGGTGATGAACACCAGCCGCGTGGCGCCGGCCGCCAGTGCCTCCTCGGCGGCATACTGGATCAGCGGCTTGTCGACCACCGGCAGCATCTCTTTCGGACTCGCCTTGGTAGCGGGCAAGAAGCGCGTGCCGCGACCGGCTACCGGGAACACCGCTGTTCTGATCGGGGTTTTGACCATGGACTCCTCAGCCGCTCAAGCTGTTGCGTCAGGTCAATTATAAGTCCGCGCGGCGGACAGAATAAGCAGTGTTTCTCAAATTGAGCGTGCCACTGAGCCGCTGCACCGCCGCCGCGATGCGGCGGCCGCTCATTCGCGGATCGGCTTGTCGGTGCCGTCGTTGACGCGCTCGCGCAGGTCCTTGCCGGGTTTGAAATGCGGCACATACTTGCCGTCGAGCGCCACCGCCTCGCCGGTCTTGGGATTGCGGCCCTGGCGTGGTGGACGAAAATGCAGCGAGAAGCTGCCAAAGCCGCGGATCTCGATCCGATCGCCCTGCGCCAGCGCGTCACTCATGATTTCGAGCATCTGTTTGAGCGCCAGCTCCACGTCCTTGGCCGGTAAGTGCTTTTGCTTGGCGGTGATGATCTCAATGAGTTCGGACTTGGTCATGGCAAGCCTTCCATGCAGTTATTCTAGTTCGTCGGGCGTGCCGCGGGCGCCTTTCGCGCCCGCGGCACCATCGATGTTACTGACTCAGCTGCGTTCCGGGGAATTGATCTGTTCCTTAATCAGGTCCCCAAGACTGGTGCCCGAGGTCGGCTGCTCGGAGCGGTAACTCGACACCGCTTCGGCCTCATCGTGCACTTCCTTGGCCTTGACCGACAGCGTAATGGAGCGGGTCTTGCGGTCGACGCCGACAAACTTCGCTTCGATCTCATCGCCCGGCTTGAGCACCTGGCGGGCATCCTCGACCCGATCGCGCCCCAGTTCCGAGGCGCGCAGCTGACCCTCGATGCCGTTGCCGAGATCAATAATTGCGCCACGCGCATCGACCTCCTTGACTACGCCGCGGACAATGCTGCCTTTCGGGTTATCGGTGATGTAGCCGGAAAACGGATCCTTGGCCAGCTGCTTGATGCCAAGGGAGATGCGCTCGCGCTCGGGGTCGATCGACAGCACCATTGCTTCGACCTGCTGACCCTTTTGATAGCTGCGCACCGCTTCCTCGCCGGGCACGTCCCAGGAAATGTCCGACAGGTGCACCAGGCCGTCGATATTGCCCGACAGGCCGATAAAGATGCCAAAGTCGGTGATTGACTTGATCTGGCCGCCGACGCGATCACCGCGGTTGTGGTTCTCGGCAAACTCCTTCCACGGGTTGGCCTGGCACTGCTTGAGCCCAAGCGAAATGCGCCGACGTTCCTCGTCGACGTCGAGCACCATGACTTCCACTTCCTGGCCGGTCTGTACGACTTTGGCGGGATTGACGTTCTTGTTGGTCCAATCCATTTCCGAAACGTGCACCAGACCTTCGACCCCGTCCTCGATCTCGACGAAGGCGCCGTAGTCAGCAATGTTGGTGACCTTGCCGAACACTCGCGTGCTCGGCGGATAGCGGCGCGCGATGTTTTCCCACGGATCGGCGCCGAGCTGCTTCAGGCCAAGGGAGACGCGGGAGCGTTCGCGGTCAAACTTCAGAATCCGCACTTCGATTTCATCGCCAACCTTGACCACTTCGGAAGGATGCTTGACGCGCTTCCAGGCCATATCGGTGATGTGCAGCAGGCCATCGATGCCGCCGAGATCAACGAAGGCACCATAGTCAGTCAGGTTCTTGACGCTGCCCTTGACGACCGCGCCTTCCTGCAGGTTGTCCATCAGCGCCGAGCGTTCGGCGGAAAATTCCTGCTCAACCACGGCGCGACGCGATACCACCACGTTGTTGCGCTTCTGGTCGAGCTTGATCACCTTGAATTCAAGCGGCTTGCCCTCGAGGTACGCGGTGTCGCGCACCGGGCGCACATCGACCAGTGATCCGGGCAGAAACGCCCGCACCGTCTCGATCTCGACTGTGAAGCCGCCCTTGACGCGACCGGAGATGATGCCGGTTACGATTTCTCCATCGTTGAATGCCTGCTCAAGACGTGTCCAGGTGCGCGCACGCTTGGCCTTTTCGCGCGACAGGCGGGTCTCGCCGGTACCGTCCTCGACGGCATCCAGTGCCACCTCGATCGAATCACCGGCCTTGACTTCGACCTCGCCACGTTCGTTCTTGAATTGCTCGAGCGGAATTACCGCTTCGGACTTCAGGCCGACATTGACAATCACGACATCGGGCGTCACGCCGACCACCAGGCCGGTCAGAATCATTCCCGGCCGAATCCGCTGATTGGCCAGGGTGTTCTCAAACATCTCGCTAAAACTTTCGTTCATGCTCACTCTCGCGCGCCGTCGGGCGGCGCGCAGTCAGTACTTAAGCCCAGGGCGCATCCATGTGCCTGGGAGTAATAAACCAAGGAGCCGGCTGTCCTGTCGGTTCCACCAAAAATCTTTTCGCCGCAGGCGCCGCGCCCCAGCGAATGCCCTTATCAGGCGTGCCACAACCCGCGCTGCGCGCCGAGCTGCCAGATCCGTTCTACTACCTGCTCGATGCTCAGCCCGGTCGAGTCCAGGGTGTGCGCATCGGCTGCGGGCTTCAGAGGCGCAATCGACCGGTTCTGATCCTGCCGGTCGCGCGCCTCGATCTCGCGCGAAAGGGCGGCAAGGCTAACACCAGATTCCTTGTCTTTCAACTGGTTATAACGCCTTCGGGCCCTTTCGGCGGGGCTCGCGACCAGAAAGATCTTCAACGGCGCCTGGGGAAAAACCACGGTGCCCATATCCCGCCCATCGGCCACCAGCCCGGGCGGCTGTGCGCAGGCCCGCTGCCGCGCCAGCAACGCGGCCCGAACCCCGGGCCAGGCGGCCACCCGGGAGGCTCCCAGACCGGCCTGCGCCGTACGTAAAAGGCCGGTGACGTCGCGGCCGGCAAGCTCGATGTGCTCCTCGCCTGCCGCGCTACTGCCAAACTTGACCAGAAGTCCTTCGGCGAGCCTCGTGTGGCCGGCTTCGTCCTGCGCCGCAAGACCGGCCTCGCTCCCGGCCAGTGCTACCAGCCGGTATAGCGCGCCGCTGTCGAGCAGGTGCCAGCCGCTGCGCGCGGCGAGCAGGCGACTGACCGTGCCCTTGCCGGCCCCGCTCGGGCCATCGACCGTCAACACTGGCACTGCGGATTTTGTCGGCATGTTCAGTCAACCAGATCGAGGCCAATGTGGCGCGCCGTGGCCGCAAAGCCTGGAAACGAAGTGGCCACGTTGGCGACCGCTTCAATGCGGATCGGCGCGGTGGCACGGAGCGAAGCGATCGCGAACGCCATCGCGATGCGGTGATCGGCATGGCTTTGCACGACGCCGCCGTGCATCGCCCCGCCCTGCAGTTTCAGCCCATCGCTGAGCAGTTCGCAGTGGATCCCGAGTGCGCTCAGGCCCTCGGCCATGACCGCCAGCCGGTCGCTTTCCTTGACCCGCAGCTCCGCAGCCCCGGTGACCACCGTCTCGCCGGCGGCGGCGGCGGCAGCAATAAAGAAGGCCGGAAATTCATCGATGGCCAGCGGCACCATTTCCGGCGGCACCCTGATACCGCGCAGCGGCGCTGCGCGCACCGTAAGATTCGCGGCCGGTTCGGCACCGTCGTCCGGCAGTGCTTCGACACGGATGTCGGCGCCCATCCGCCGCAGCAAGTCCAAAAGTCCAGTGCGGGTCGGGTTCATGCCGACGTTGCAGATAGTCAGGCCCGCAGTCGCGCCGATGGCGCCGGCTACCAGAAAGAACGCAGCCGAAGAGAAATCTCCGGGCACCTTGACGTCGCAGGAGCGCAGTGTCTGGCCGCCGGTCAGGCTTAAAGTGCTGCCTTGCCGATCAACGCGCACGCCAAAGCTGCCGAGCATCCGCTCGGTATGATCGCGCGTCGGCGCAGGCTCGCTGATCCGCGTGATGCCGCTGGCGTGCAGGCCGGCCAGCAGGATCGCCGATTTAATCTGGGCGCTGGCAACCGGCAGCGCGTAATCAATGCCGTGCAAGCCGGCCACGCCGCGCAGCCGCACCGGGGCATGGCCGTCCTCGGTGCTGATGTTTGCGCCCATCAGTCGCAACGGCGCGGCCACCCGTTCCATCGGCCGGCGCATCAGCGATGCATCGCCGATCAGTGTCGAGTCAAATCGCTGGGCAGCGAGCAGCCCAGCAAACAGCCGCATCGCCGTGCCCGCATTGCCCATGTCCAGTGGGCCGGCGCTCGCCTGCAGACCGTCGCGCCCGACACCATGCACCAGCACCTGAGTGGCCGCCGGCTGCTCAACGCGCACGCCGAGGGCGCGTAGCGCCGCGAGCGTCGCGAGGCAGTCTTCGCCGGCGAGGAAGCCGTCAACGCGTGTGGCACCGGTGGCGATCGCGCCTAAGATCAGCGCCCGGTGCGAAATGGACTTATCCCCGGGCACCGTGAGCGTGCCATGCACGGCCGCGGCCGGCCGGACCAGGTAGCTGTCGGCCGCGCTCACGCGCCCCGCTGCAGGCAAGCAGCCAGCAGTGTAAGCAGGCCGTCGTTCTGCGTGGCCGTGCCGACCGTGATCCGCAGGTATTCCGGCAGTCCGTAGCCAGCGACCGGGCGCACGATGTACCCGCCTTTGAGCAGCTCGTTATAGATCTTCTGCGCCGTCGCACCGAAGTGCACGAGCAGAAAATTGCCGGCCGAAGGAATGGTGCGAAGTCCCAGAGCCCGGCAGCCGCTTTGCAGCTGTTCGCGCCCCAACAGGGTCAGGCGTACGCACTCGCGCATATGGGCCTGATCGCCGAGCGCCGCCCGCGCAGCCGCTAATCCCACCGAAGTGACATTGAAGGCCGGCCGAATCCGATTGAGCACATCGGCCACTTCCGGGTGCGAAACACTGTAGCCCACCCGCACGCCGGCCAGGCCGTAGGCTTTGGAGAAAGTGCGAAACAGCACCAGGTTCGGCCACTGCTGCACCCAGCCGATGGCGTCCTCGCAGCCGCTGGCTACCCCGAATTCGAGGTACGCCTCATCGAGCGCCACCAGCGTGTGGGCCGGCGCTTGCTCGATGAACTCACGCAGCAGCGCCGTATCGAGCCAGGTACCGGTCGGATTATTCGGATTGGCAATGAACACCAGCCGGGTCGCGGGCCCGACCGCCCGCTGCATGGCGTCCAGATCATGCCCCAGCGGCATCGCGGCGCGCGCATCCAGCGCCGGAACCTCGATGGCCCGGGCGCCGGTCGCCCGGGTAATCAGCGGATAGATCGCAAAAGCGTACTGGGAGTAGACGGCATTGCAGTCCGGCGTCAGAAAACCCTCGGCCAGCAGCGCCAGCAACTCGTTGGATCCGGCGCCGAGCGTCAGGCAGGCCGAATCGACCTTAAGGTGCGCGGCCAGCGCCTGTTTCAGTTCATGCCCGCTGCCGTCCGGATACAGGGCGACCTCATCGAGCGCTGCGTGCATCGCCGCGAACGCCCGCGGACTCGGCCCCCACGCGTTCTCGTTCGAGGCGAGCTTGACGATGCCGCTCAGGCCGAGTTCACGCTCAAGTTCGCTGATTGGTTTGCCTGGCACATACGGCGTCAGGCCGCTGATGTTGGGCTGCGCCAGCCGGCCGGGGTGAGCGCTGTCGGTCCGGCCCATGATTTACAGTACCGCCCGGGGATAGGAGCCAATAACGCGAAACAGCGAGGCGCGCGTCTTCAGCCGCGCGAGTGCCTTCGCCACTTTAGGTTCGCGCGCGTGGCCTTCGATGTCGATGAAGAACACATATTCCCATTTGCGCCGGCGCGAGGGCCGCGACTCGATTCGGGTCATGTTGATGCCGTTGGCCGCCAGCGGCTCAAGCAGCAGGTACAGCGCGCCTGGCCCGTCGCTGTGGCGGGCCGACAGCAGCAGCGTGGTCTTATCGAGCCCGCTCGGTTCAAGCAGTTTGCGCCCGATCACCAGAAAGCGGGTGGTATTGTCGTGCTGGTCCTCGATCTCGCGCACCAGCAGCTGCAAGCCGTAGACCTCGGCGGCCGTGTCGCCGGCGATCGCGGCCGTGCCCGCCTCATCGCGCGCGCGGCGCGCGCCCTCGGCGTTGCTGGCCACTGTCACCTGTTCGGCATCGGGCAGATGCTCGCGCAGCCAGCCATGGCACTGCGCGAGCGCCTGGGGATGGGCACAGACGCGCACGATCTTCGGCAGCGCCGTCATTTTGCCCATCAGGCACTGGTGGATGCGCAATTCGACTTCACCGCAGATATGCAGTGGGCTGCCCACCAGCCGGTCGAGCGTATGCGTCACCGTGCCCTCGGTGGAGTTCTCGACGGCGACGACGCCAAAATCGGCGTTGCCGGCTTCGACCTCGTGAAAAACCTCATCGGGGCTGACCAGTGCCAGGGCCCGCACCGAATGGCCAAAATGCTTGTAGACCGCGGTCTGCGTGAACGTGCCCTCGGGCCCGAGAAAGGCGACCTTCAGCGGCTCCTGCTGCGCGAGGCACGCGGACATGATCTCGCGAAACAGCCGGGCGATTTCCTCATCACGCAACGGGCCGCGGTTGCGTTTGAGCGCCTGGCGCAACACCTGCGCTTCGCGCTCCGGGCGGTAAAAGTCCGCCGTATGGCCGCCGGCGTGCTTCGATATACCGAGCTGCTGCGCCAGCTTCGCGCGCGCGCTCAGCAGCTGCTGCAGCTGCTCATCGAGCGCGTCGATCTGCCGCCGGATGGCGGGCAGTGCCGGCAGGTCGCGTTTCTTTATGCGTTTGGCCACGGGTGTCTCGGTGCCGGCGGTGACGATAACGCGAGCTTCAGCCGGCCGGCAATACAATGCGGGCCGACAGGACGCCCTGGATCTGGCGGATGCGCTCGATCACGCGGTCGCCGACGGTGCCGTCGGTGTCGATCAGTGTGTAGGCATACTCGCCGCGGGATTTATTCAGCATGTCGGCAATGTTGATCTGCTCGGCCGCCAAACAGGTGGAAATCTGGCCGACCATGTTCGGCACGTTGCTATTGGTGATCGCGATGCGCGTCGTCGCCGGGATCCGCGGCAACACCGCCTCAGGGTAATTGACCGAATGACGGATGTTGCCGTTTTCCAGAAAGTCGCGCAGCGTGTCCGCGGCCATGACCGCGCAGTTGTCTTCGGCCTCGCCGGTCGAGGCCCCGAGGTGCGGCAGCGCCACCACCCGCGGATGGCCCTTGAGGGCGTTGCTCGGAAAATCGCAGATATACGCGTGCAGCTGCCCGGCATCAAGGCTCGCGAGCACATCGGCTTCGGCGACAATCTGCGCGCGCGCAAAATTAAGCACCGTGCCGCCCGGCCGCATCAGTTTCAGGCGCGCGGCGTTGACCAGGCCGCGCGTCTGCTCGGTCAGCGGGACGTGGACGCTGATCATGTCGGCGCGCGTGAACAGATCCTCGAGCGAGACGGCCTGCTCGACGGCGGAGGACAGCTGCCAGGCCCGTTGCACGGTGATTTGCGGATCGTACCCCAGCACCTTCATCCCGAGTCCGAGCGCACTGTTGGCGACCTCGACGCCGATGGCGCCGAGACCGACCACGCCGAGCGCGCGCCCGGGCAGTTCCACGCCAACAAAGCGCTTCTTGCCCTGCTCGACCGACACATCGAGCGCGGCGTCGTCGCCCTGCAGAGCGCGGGCAAAATCCCAGGCCTGGCAGATATTGCGCGCCGCCAGGAACAGGCCGGCGAGCACCAGTTCCTTGACCGCATTGGCATTCGCGCCTGGCGCGTTGAATACCGGGATGCCGCGGGCGCTCAAGGCGCTGACCGGGATGTTGTTGGTGCCGGCGCCGGCGCGCGCGACCGCCAGCAGCGTGTCGGGGACCGCAAATTGATGCATGTCGGCCGACCGCACCAGCACCGCGTGCGGCTTAAGCAGCTGCGCGTCAATCTCGTAGCGATCGCGCGGCAGCCGCTCCAGGCCGCGGACGCTGATATTGTTCAGAGCGAGTATCCGAAATCCCATGGTCAGCTCATTCCTCGGCAGCGCCTCGCCGCCCTCAGGCATGCCGCCGCGCAAAGTCGCGCATGAAATCGATCAGCGCATCGACGCCTTCCGGGGGCATGGCATTGTAAAGGCTCGCGCGCATGCCGCCGACCGAGCGGTGTCCCTCGAGGTTCGCAAGCCCCGCCGTGCCGGCTTCAGCCAGGAACTTCGGGTCAAGCTCCGGGCGGGCGAGCACGAACGGCACGTTCATCCAGGAGCGGTACGCTGGCGGCACCGGATTGCGGTAAAAGCCGGAATCGTCAATGGCGCGGTACAGCTTCTCGGCCTTGGTACGGTTACGCTCGCCGATGACTTTCAGCCCGCCTTCGCGCTTCAGCCATTTGAACACCAGCCCAGCGACGTACCAGGCGAAGGTTGGCGGGGTATTGAGCATCGAGCCTTCCTTGGCCGTCATCTGGTAGTCGAGCACGGCCGGCGTGCCGGCTCGCGCCCTGCCGAGCAGGTCCTCGCGCACAATAACGACGGACAGGCCGGCCGGTCCAATATTCTTCTGCGCGCTGGCGTAGATAAGTCCGAAGCGGTTCACATCGAGCGGCCGCGACAGAATGTTCGAGGACATATCGGCCACCAGCGGCGCGGCTACCTGCGGTACGAACGGATACTCGACCCCGCCGATGGTCTCATTGGCGGTGTAGTGCAGGTAGGCTGCCCGCGGGCTGAGCTGCCACTGGCTCTGCGGTGGCACGATGGTGTAGTGGCTGGCGTTGGCGTCGGCGGCCGTGTTGATCCGGCAAAATCGCTTGGCTTCAGCCATCGCCTTGGCGGCCCAGGCACCGGTATGCACGTAATCGGCGGTGTCCTCGGTGCCGGCCAGGTTCAGCGGTATTGCGGCAAATTGCGCGGTCGCCCCGCCCTGCATGAACAGCACCTGATAGTGGGCCGGCACGCCGAGCAATTCGCGCAGGTCCGCCGTCGCCTCAGCGGCGCAGGCCATGAATGCCTTGCTGCGGTGACTGATCTCCATCACGGATAAGCCGCGGCCCTGCCAGTCGGTCAGTTCGGCGCGGACCTGATCCATGACCGGTGGCGGCAGCATCGCCGGCCCGGCGGCAAAGTTATAGACGCGCACGAAACTCCTAGCCGGACCACGGCAGATACCAAGCAGCGGGAGCTTTTATTTTAACAGAGTGCGCGCCTGGGGCGCGCGGCTTCAGCCGGGAACCGGCTGCTCGCCCGGTGGCTCGTCGCCGGCCTCAGCGGCGCCCTCGGCGTCGCTCGCCTCGAGCGCCTCGACCCGCTCAATGCCGGTGAGTCGTTCACCGTCGGCCAGCCGGATCAGCCGCACGCCCTGAGTATTGCGGCCGACGACGGAAATGTCGGCCACCGGCGTGCGCACCAGCGTGCCGGTGGAGCTGATCAGCATCAGCTCATCGCTGGGCTGCACCTGCAGGGCCGCCACCGTCAGCCCGTTACGCTCCGTGGTCTGCAGCGCGATGACGCCCTGCCCGCCGCGGCCGTGGATTGGAAACTCCTCGAGCGGCGTGAGCTTGCCGTAGCCATTTTCCGATGCCGTCAGCACGTGCCCGTCGCCGATGACCAGCAAGGCGATCAGCCGCTGTTCGCCACTGACGCGGATCCCGCGCACGCCGGTGGCATCCCGGCCCATCGGCCGCACTTCGCGCTCGTGGAAGCGGATGGCCTTGCCACCGCTGCTGCACAGCAGAATTTCCTGAAAGCCGTCCGTCAGCGCGACCCCGACCAGCCGGTCGTCGTCGCGCAGGTCAACGCCGATGATGCCGCTGGCGCGCGGGCGGGAGAAAGCCGCCAACGGCGTTTTCTTGACCGTGCCCAAGCTGGTGGCCATGAACACAAAATGCTGCTCGTCGAACTGCTTGATCGGCAGCACGGCGTTGATCTTCTCACCGTCGCCGAGCGGCAGCAGATTGACGATCGGCTTGCCGCGCGAGCCGCGGCCGGCCTGCGGCAGCTCGAACACCCGCAGCCAATACACTTTGCCGCGGTTGGAAAAGCACAGCAACGTATCGTGCGTGTGGGCTATGAACAGTTTCTCAATGAAATCCTCATCGCGCACTGCGGTCGCCGATTTGCCGCGGCCACCGCGCCGCTGCGCCTGGTAATCCGACACCGGCTGCGCCTTGGCGTAACCGGCGTGCGACAGCGTGACGACGACGTCCTGCGGCTCGATCAGATCCTCGGTCGAGAGGTTCAGATGATCGCGGCTGATCTCCGTGCGCCGCTCATCGCCGTAGGCTTCGCGCATTTCTACCAGTTCGCCGCGCACCACCGCGGTCAGCCGCGAAGGATTGGCCAGAATCTCTCCCAGGTCGACAATGCGCTCGAGCAGTTCGCGGTACTCGGCGACAATTTTCTCCTGCTCAAGCCCGGTCAGCCGGTGCAGGCGCATGTCGAGAATCGCCTGCGCCTGCGCTTCGCTCAGGCGGTAACCGTCGCTTTGCAGGCCGAACTCAGCGCCGAGTCCGTCCGGTCGCGTCGAGGCGGTACCGGTGCGCGCGAGCATCTGCGGCACGGCGCCACCCGGCCAGGCCCGCGCCATCAGGGCGGTGCGTGCCTCGATGGGTGCCGGCGCGGCCTTGATCAGCGCAATGATGGCATCAATGTTGGCCAGCGCGATGGCCAGCCCTTCGAGGATATGGGCGCGCTCGCGGGCCTTGCGCAGTTCGAACACCGAGCGGCGCGTCACCACCTCGCGCCGATGGCGCAGGAAGGCATCGAGCAGCTCGCGCAGGCCGAGCAGCCGCGGCTGACCGTCCTGCAGCGCGACCATATTGATGCCGAACACCGTTTCCATCGGCGTCTGGGCGTACAGGTTGTTAAGGACAATCTCGGCCACTTCGCCGCGCTTCAGTTCAATCACGACCCGCATGCCGTCCTTGTCGGACTCGTCGCGCAGCTCCGAGATGCCGTCGATCAGCTTGTTGCGCACCAGTTCCGCGATGCGCTCGAGCAGCCGGGCCTTGTTGACCTGATAAGGCAGTTCGGTAACGATGATCGCCTGCCGGCCGTTGCTGCGTTCATCGAGCTGCTCGATGTTGGCCCGCGCCCGGATCGACAGCCGGCCGCGACCGGTCTTGTACGCGGTGGCAATCTCCATGGCGCCGTTGATGATGCCGGCGGTCGGAAAATCGGGACCCGGCACATGCTGCATCAGCCCGGCGAGCGTCAGCGCCGGATCATCAAGCAGTGCCAGACAGGCGGAGACGATCTCGCGCAGGTTGTGCGGCGGGATGTTGGTGGCCATGCCGACGGCGATGCCGGAGGAGCCATTGACCAGCAGGTTCGGAATACGGGTCGGCAGCACCGACGGCTCGGTTTCCGACTCATCGTAGTTGGGCACAAAATCGACCGTCTCGCGGTCGATGTCGGCCATCAGCTCGTGCGCGATCCGCGACATGCGAACTTCGGTGTAGCGCATGGCCGCCGGCGCATCGCCGTCGACCGAACCGAAATTGCCCTGGCCATCGACCAGCACATAGCGCATCGAAAAGTGCTGCGCCATGCGCACGATTGTGTCGTAAACCGCGGTATCGCCGTGCGGGTGGTATTTGCCGATCACATCGCCGACCACGCGGGCCGATTTCTTGTACGGCTTGTTGTACTCGTTGCCGAGCTCGCGCATGGCGTGCAGCACGCGCCGGTGCACCGGCTTCAGACCGTCGCGCGCGTCCGGCAGCGCCCGGCCGACGATCACGCTCATGGCGTAATCAAGGTAGGACTGGCGCATCTCGTCTTCGAGGCTGACGGGCAGGATTTCGCGGGCTATTTCGGTCATGGGAAACGGGTGATTTTCAAGCCGAAAATTCTACCACACCCCACCGGCCCGTTGCGCCACGGCAGGCGTTGCCGGCAAGGCGGCGCGGCCGGTGGATCGCTATACTGGGCACTTGGGCGCGGGCCCGGATTTAGCCTACGGGTCAGGATGGCGATGGCAGCGTCTGCAAATGTTGATCCGGCGGAACTGGCCAAATTCCAGACTCAGGCGCATAGCTTCTGGGATCCGGCCGGTGCGTTTCGCCCCTTACACGCCATCAACCCGGTTCGCGTGCAGTTTATTGCAGCGCGCGCCACGCTCAAGGGCGCGCGGATCGCCGATGTCGGCTGCGGCGGCGGTGCGCTGAGCGAAGCACTAGCGGCACACGGCGCTAAGGTGATCGGCGTGGATCTGTCAGAGGCGATGATCGAAGTGGCGCGGTTACATGCCGCGGCGAGCGGCTCGCCGGTTGAATATCAGCTGCTCGACGCCGAGACGCTGGCGGCGCAGCAACCCCACAGTTTTGATGTCGTGACCTGCATGGAGCTGATCGAGCACGTGCCGGATCCGCCGGCTCTGGTGGCCTCGCTCGCCGCTTTGCTGCGACCGGGCGGGCTGCTTTTTATGTCGACGATCAACCGCACACCGCAGGCTTTCGCGCTGGCCATCGTAGCCGCTGAATACCTGCTGGGGGTGGTGGCGCGTGGCACTCATGAGTACGCGCGCTTTATCCGGCCGGCCGAATTATCGGCGCTGGCGCGCGCGGCGGGGCTTACGCTTAGCGATCTGACCGGCGTGCGCTACGACCCGCTGACGCACCGTTGCGAGTCTGGACACGATCCGCAGGTCAATTACATGGCCTGCTTTGCCTCCGCAGGGGCGCGCGATTGAACCGGCCACAAAAGATTCTCGGCGCAGCCTTATTCGACCTCGACGGCACGCTGCTCGACACGGCTCCGGACGTGGCGGCCGCCTTCAACGCGCTGCGCGCCGAACAAGGCCTGCCAGCCCTGCCCTACGAGCCGATTCGCCTGCAGGTCTCGCATGGTGCCGCGGCCGTATTGCGGCTTGGTTTTGCGACGGCCGAGCCGGCCGAGTTCGAGCGGCTGCGCGAGCGGCTGCTGGAGCTTTACCTCGCGGACCTAAGCGGCCGCACGCGGCTGTTCGATGGGTTCGAGACCGTGCTCGGAGCGCTTGAGCGCCACGGCATACCGTGGGGCGTCGTGACCAACAAGCCGCAGCGGCTGACCGAACCGCTGCTGCAGCAGCTCGGGTTGCGCCGGCGCGCGGCGTGCGTGCTGAGCGGCGATACGCTGCCCGAGCGCAAGCCGCATCCGCGTCCGCTGCTCGTGGCCGCCGAGCAGATCGGTGTGGCCCCGCAGCGTTGCCTGTATCTGGGCGATGCGCTGCGCGACGTTCAGGCGGCCCTGGCCGCCGGTATGGTGCCGCTCGGCGCCCGCTTCGGTTATGTGAGCGCCGCCGATGAGCCGCAGCGCTGGCCGGTCGCGGGCTGGCTGAACGATCCGCTCGATCTGCTGCCATGGGTTGGCCTCGATCGCAGTGGCCAGCGCTTCGAATCGGTGCTAAATGCCGGGTGAGGCGCTCATCTGGGTAGTGCCGCTCGCGCTGGCGGGCGGCGTACTGCTCGGCGTGGCCGCCCTCGCCTGGCTGCAGCGGCGCCAGGGCCGCGACCTGGAGCAGGCCGAGCAGCGGCTGCGTGGCAGTTTTGCGGAACTCGCCAATGCGGCTCTGCGTCAAAACACGGATCAATTCCTGCAACTGGCCGGCGAACGCTTTGCGCGCGAGCAAAGCGGCGTTCAGGGTGCGTTGCGGGAGCGCGAGCAGGCCTTTGGCGCGCTGGTCGAGCCCATCCGTCAGACGCTTGAAAAAACCGAACAGCAGATTCAGGCGCTCGAGCGGGAGCGGCGCGATGCCTTCAGCAGTCTGCGCACACAGATCGAGGCGCTGGCCACCGGCCAGGTGGCGTTGCAGCGCGAGACCCGCAACCTGGTTGGGGCGCTGCGCCGGCCGGAGGTACGCGGCCGCTGGGGCGAACTGACACTGCGTCGCGTGGTGGAGCTGTCGGGCATGTCCGAGCACTGCGACTTTACCGAGCAGGCAACTGCTGAAGGAGCGCAAGGCGCCGTGCGGCCCGATCTGCTGGTGCATTTGCCTGACGGCCGTGAGCTGGTGGTTGATGCCAAGACGCCGCTCGATGCCTATCTCGAGGCGATTGAAGCTGCGACCGAGGAGCAGCGCGCTGCCGCGCTCGAACGCCATGCGCAGCAGCTCGATGCGCGCGTGCGCGAGCTCGGGGCCAAAGCCTACTGGAATCAGTTTGCCAGTTCGCCGGAGTTTGTGGTGCTGTTCCTGCCCGGCGATCAATTCCTCAGCGCGGCGCTCAGCTCGCGGCCCGAGCTGCTGGAATACGCGCTGCGCCAGAGCGTCATCATCGCGACGCCATCGACGCTCATTGCGCTGCTCAAGGCGGTGGCCTACGGGTGGCGCCAGTCGCAGGTCACGCAGCACGCCGAGCAGATCCGTGCTCTCGGCCAGGAATTGCACCGGCGCCTCACCAGTTTCGTAGCCCATCTGGCCCGCACCGGCCAGCGCCTCGGTGGCGCGGTCGAAAGCTATAACAGCGCGGTCGGCTCGCTCGAGCGTCAGGTGCTGCCGCAGGCGCGGCGCTTTACCGAGCTCGGCGCCGTCACTGGGGATGCGCTGCCGACGCTCGAGCCGCTCGAGCTACTGGTGCGCGCCCCGCAGTCCGGTGCAGCCGAATCCAACGATTCGCCGTGAATGATGCGTCGCAGGCGCTGGCGCCGGCTGCCGTGGCCGGTTCCGTGCACGCGCTGGCTGAGCTGTACTGTGGCTCCGAGCGGCGCGAGGCGCTGCGCAAGGTTCTTGAGCTGCATGCAGAAATCCGCGCCAGTCTCGCGCCCGCGATGGACCACTCGGTGGCGCATCAGCGCCTCGATTGGTGGCAGCATGAGGCGGTGCGCCTTAAGCGCGGCGAGCCCGCGCATCCGCTGACCCGATGGCTGGCCACGCGCCAGCTCACGCACGGCGCGCCGCTGCCGGCGTTGTTGCCGTTGGTGCAGGCCACGGCGCTGGCGCTCGCCGCGGCGCCGCTCAGCGTCGGCAGCGAGCGGCGGGCATACTATGAAGCCGATACGGGCACGCTGTTCGTGCTTCTCGGTGCCGTGCTGAGCGATGAGCCGCAGCCGAATGTATCGGCGCTGCGGGCGCTGCGGGCGCTGGGCGGTTGTGCGCAGCAGCTGCTGACCGGCGGCGACGAACCGCCGGAGCCGGTCAGGTTGCGGCAATTGCTCGTAGAGCTGGGCGCCGACGCTCAGCCGGCACTGGTACCGCTGCTGGTGTGGCTCGCGCTCGCGCACTGGCGCGGCAGCCGCGGCGAGAGCGCGCCGCCGGAGCGAGCGCCTGGCGGGCGCTACGCGCTCTGGTCGCAGAACTTCGCGGCCTGGCGTGCGGCGCGCGCGGCGCTGCGCGGCGAGTTTGGCTGGCCGCCCGGGCAACGGTTGGTATGAGCGCGATTGGCTCGCGCTAAGGGGAGTTCCATTGCAATCACCGCCTGATCCAGGTGCACTGGCGCGCGCGTATGTGCCGACCGCCGGGTCATTGGCCGGCCGCGTCGTCGCAGTCACCGGTGCTGGCGACGGCATTGGCCGGGCCGTGGCGCTGGCGGCCGCCGCGCAGGGCGCCGAACTGGTGCTGATCGGCCGCACGGTGCGGCGACTGGATGCCGTGCATGCCGAGATAACTGCGCTTGGCTTGGCCGAGGCGAGCATCGCACCGCTCGATCTGGAACGGGCGCTGGCTCCCGAATATGAAGCGCTGGCGGCCGCACTGCTTGCGCGCTACGGACGGCTCGATGGGCTGGTGCATAACGCGGCCGTGCTCGGTCCGCTCGCGCCGCTCGAGCATTACCCGATGGCCGACTGGCACCGGGTGCTGCATGTGAATGCCACGGCGGCACTTGCCCTGACGCAGGTGCTGCTGCCGGCGCTGCGCGCCGCCGCCGATGCCTCCGTCATTTTTACGACGAGCAGTGTCGGGCGGCGTGCCCGCCCATTCTGGGGAGCCTACGCAGTCTCCAAGTTCGCGGTCGAGGCGCTCAGCCAGCTGCTGGCCGCGGAGCTAAGCGGCCACAGCCAGATCCGCGTCAATGCGCTCAACCCTGGAGCCACCCGAACGCGCATGCGCCGCCAGGCCTATCCGGCTGAAGCGCCCGAATCGCGGCCGGAACCGGCGGCGATTGTCAGCCCGTATCTTTGGTTGCTCGGGCCGGCCGGCCGCGGCGTGACGGGTCAGAGCCTGGATTGTCAGGCGCCGGCGGGCTGAGCAGCGCCTGCACCTCTGCCTCGCTTAAGTCCCGCCAGCGCCCGCGCGGCAGAGTGCGCTCAAGCGCCAGTGGTCCGAGCTTGATGCGCAGCACCCGGCTGACTGTAATCCCGAGTCGCTCGAGGAGCTGGCGAACGTGGTTGCCGCTTGCGCCTACGGCTTCGAGCTGGTACCAGCGGTTCATGCCCTCGCCGCCCGCGGTGTCGATGCGGCGCACGCGCAGCGGCGTGCCGCTATCGAGCAACCCTTCAAGGACGCCGATGCGCTGCGGCTCGGAGAGCTCGCCGCGCACGCGCACGCTAAACTCACTGGCCAGATCGTGCACGGCGCGTTGCAGCCGGGCGGCCATCGCGCCGTCGGCCGTCAGCAGCTCAAGCCCGCCGTCGATGAGCGGCATCGGACTGACGCTGATGAAGCGGCGCCCGGCCCGTCGTGGCAGTCGTTCGGCGAGCGCGGCGCCCTGATCGATCTTAGGGAGCAGCGGGATTCCCGGCGAGCGGTGGCAAAGCAACACCGGCGCGTGGCCGGCCATGGCCCGCTGGCGGATCGGCCGCCCATCGAGGCTCAGATGATCGCTCGCCCCGACCCGTTGCCCAAGCACCGCCGGCTGGCCGTTGACCGAGACGCGCCCGGCCCGGATCCATTGTTCGGCCTCGCGGCGCGATGCCAGGCCAAGCTCCGCCAGCACTTTCTGCAGGCGCGCGGGACCGGCCGCAGCGCTCATCGCCGCGCCGCTCAGTCGTCGGCGACCGGCGGGGCGGCGACCATTCCGGCGCCGGCTGCCTGCAGATCGTCCGCGCCGCTAATTTCCTCGTCGCTATCCAGGCCATCATCGGCGCCGGCCATGGGCAGTTCATCGGCGCTATCGGCGAGCGGCATCGCGGCCGTTCCCGGCAAGGCCAGCTGCGGATCGGCATCGCTCAGCAGCCGCAGTTCCGCGAGCGGCGGCAGTTCATCGAGGCTGCGCAAGCCGAAGTAATCGAGAAACTCGCGCGTGGTGCCGAGAATTTCCGGCCGGCCCGGCAGGTCGCGGTGTCCGACCACGCGGATCCAGTTGCGGTCGAGCAGCGTGCGAATCGTGTTCGGGCTGACGGTGACGCCGCGCACCGCTTCAATTTCAGCGCGGGTGATCGGCTGGCGATAGGCGATCAGTGCGAGCGTCTCGAGCAGCGCGCGGGTATAGCGCTGGGGCCGCTCGGGCCACAGGCGGGCAATCGCCGCGCCAAATTCGCGCCGCACCTGGATGCGCGTGCCGCTCGCGCTGTCGTGCAGCTCGATGGCCCGGCCGGCGTATTCGCTGCGCAGCGTCGCCAGCGCGCGCTCGATGTCCGCGCCTGAAGGGCGCTGCGCGCCGTCAAACAGCTGCTCCAGCTCGGCAACGCTCAAGGGTTTGCCGGCAGCCAGCAGCGCCGCCTCGACCACATTCTTGACGTAGGTTTCGTTCATGACGCGGTCCCGTCGGTCGTTTCGTCGGTATTGTCGGCCACCAGATGCAGTGTACGGTTTACCGGTCCGCTGCGCACATGCAGTGGCCCGAGCGCTTCGGCCTGCACGATATCAATCAGGCCTTCGCGCAGCAGCTCAAGCAGCGCAATAAAAGTCACCGCGACGCCAGCGCGGCCCTCGCTCACGCGAAACAGCGCCGTAAAGGGCAGGAACGCGCCGTGCTCAAGCGCGGCGAGTACATCGCTCATGCGTTCGCGCACCGAAAGGTGTTCGCGCCGCACGTGCAGATGGGCGAACATCTGCGCCCGCACCGCCACGTCCTTGAACGCCAGCAGCATCTCGCGCAGCGTCACCTGCGCCACAACCCGGGCCGGCGGCCGGTCACGCAGCTCCGCGCTGGTTGCCCAGACATCGCGCTCAAGCCGCGGCAGCTGATCGATGCCCATGGCGGCCTGCTTGAAGCGCTCATACTCCTGCAGGCGGCGCACCAGTTCCGCGCGCGGATCCTCCTCACCGAACTCGCCTGCGTTCGGCGGCCGCGGCAGCAGCATGCGGGATTTGATTTCGGCCAGCGTCGCGGCGATCAGCAGGTACTCGCCGGCGAGCTCGAGCTGCAGGCCGTGCATCAGCTCGATGTACTGCGTGTATTGGGTAGTGATCTCGGCTATCGGGATATCGAGGATGTCGATGTTCTGCCGGCGGATCAGGTACAGCAGCAGATCGAGCGGCCCTTCGAATGCTTCCAGAAACACTTCGAGCGCGTGCGGCGGAATGTACAGATCGCGCGGCAGCTGCGTGAGCGGCTCGCCATTGATCATGGCAAACGGCATCTCGCCCTGTTCCGGTGCCGGCGCCGGGGGCGGGAGTGGTGCCTCGGTACTGGGCTTGGAGCTCACGACTTTCAGATCGGGTTTGACCACCGGGATTGCCTTGCGGTTACTCGCTACGCAGGTGCATGGCGCGGCGCACTTCATCCAGGGTCGCGCGGGCCACCTCGCGCGCTTTATCCGAACCTTCGGCCAGCAGATTGCTGACCAGCTCCGGGTTGTCCTGAAATTCCTTGGCCCGCTCGCGCATCGCGCTGATCTCCGTGACGATCTTCTCGATCAGCGGCGCCTTGCATTCCAGGCAGCCGATGCCCGCCGAGCGGCAGCCGGCGCTCGCCCAGTCGCGCGTCGCCTGATCCGAGTAGATGCGGTGCAAGTCAAAGACCGGGCAGATGTCCGGATTGCCAGGGTCGGAGCGCCGCACGCGCGCCGGATCAGTCTGCATCGTCTTGAGCTTGCGCGCCACACTGTCCGGATTCTCGCGCAGGCCGATCGTGTTGCCGTAGGACTTGGACATCTTGCGTCCATCGAGGCCCGGTACCCGCGGATTGGCGGTCAGCAGCGCCTGGGGTTCGGGCAGGATGCTGACGCTGGTACCTTCCAGATAACCCAGCAGCCGCTCCCGGTCCGCCACCGTGATGCGCGTGTTGCCCGTCACCAGCGCGCGGGCACGCTCCAGCGCCGCGGCGTCTCCGGCCTGCTGGAACTGCCGGCGCAGCTGCCGATACAGCGTGATATTGCGGCCGCCGAGCTGCTTGATCGCCTGCTCGGCTTTGACGGCGAAGTCGGGCTCCTGGCCATATAAGTGATTGAAGCGCCGCGCGATCTCGCGAGTGATTTCCACGTGCGCGACCTGGTCTTCGCCGACCGGCACGAAGGCCGGCCTATACAGCAGGATGTCGGCGCTCTGCAGCACCGGGTAACCGAGAAACCCGTAGGTGGCCAGCTCCTTATCCTTCAGCTGCTCCTGCTGATCCTTGTAGGTGGGCACACGCTCGAGCCAGCCCAGCGGTGTGATCATCGACAGCAGCAGGTACAACTCGGCGTGCTCGGGGACCTGGGACTGGATGAACAGCGTCGAAACGCCGGGATTGAGACCTGCGGCGAGCCAGTCGATCATCATCTCGTGAATGGCCGACTGCAGCTGGCTGGTGTCCGCGTAATCGGTAGTCAGGGCGTGCCAGTCGGCCACAAAGAAATAGCACTCGTACTGGTATTGCAGCTCCACCCAGTTGCGCAGCGCACCGTGGTAGTTGCCCAGATGCAAATCGCCGGTCGGGCGCATGCCCGACAGCACGCGCTTAGCTTGGGGTGCAGCACTCATCAGTTAGGCACTTCCCGCCGCTGGCGAACCTTTATCGATGGCAAGGGGCCATTATAAGGGGCCCGCCGGCCCAGATGTCAGTCAAACAGGCCGGGCAGCCGGCCGCGCCCCTGCCGTAATAGCTGCGGCGGGGAGACGGCCAGGTCAATCACCGTGGTGGGCTCAATACCGCAGTGCCCGCCATCCAAAACGGCATCGAGCTGGTGCTCGAGGCGCGCGCGGATGGTGGCGCCGTCGGTCAGCGGCAGGGGCTCGCCGGGCAACAGCAGGGTCGAGCTCATCAGCGGCTCGCCGAGCTCGGCGAGCAGCAGTTGCGGCACGGGGTGGTCGGGTACGCGGATGCCGATCGTGCGTCGCTGTGGGTGCTGCAATCGCCGCGGCGTCTCGCGGGTCGCCGGCAGCAGGAACGTGAACGGCCCGGGAGTTGCCGACTTGAGCAGGCGAAACTGCCACGTGTCGATTCTGGCGTAGCGGCCGATCTCGCTCAGGTCCCGACACACCAGCGTGAAGTGGTGGTGGCGGTCGGCGCCGCGTACGCGGCGCAAGCGCTCGAGCGCATCCTTGTCGCCGATGTGGCAGCCGAGCGCATAGCAGCTGTCGGTCGGATAGGCGATCAGGCCGCCGTCACGCAATATCTGCACCGCCTGCCGGATCAGGCGCAACTGCGGATTGTGCGGATGCAGCTGGAAATATTGGCTCACGCAGCTCTTCTGGCCCGCTGGGAGCCGCCCTTGGGCGCCGCGGCGCCCGATCCGCTAATATACCGTGCTCACCCGTAACCCATCCCTCGCCGCATGCAAGCAGCCCTGAATCTGGCGCCGTTGCTCGCCTTTTGGTTCGCCTATAAGTGGGGCGGAATTTATCTGGCTACCGCGGTGCTGATGGCCTCGATGGTGCTGTTGTTGCTGGTGGATCTGCTGCGCACCCGCACGGTCTCGCCCTTGCATGCGATCAGCACGCTGCTGGTGCTGGTGCTCGGTACGGCCACTTTAGTCCTGCACGATGCGCGGTTTCTGAAGTGGAAGCCGACCGTGTTCCTGTGGCTGCTGGCGCTGATATTCCTCGGCAGCCAGTGGGTGGGTGCAAGTCCGCTGACGCGGCGGCTGATCGAGCCGGCGCTGCCCCCAGGCAGCAGCCTTGGGGTACGCACCTGGAACCGGGCCAATATTGTCTGGGTGCTCTTTTACATAGTGCTCGGAGCCGCAAACCTGCTGGTCGCTTACCGTGCCAGCGAGAGCACGTGGGTCGCCTTTAAGGTCTACGGCATGACCGCAGCGTTTATGGTTTTTGCCGTTTTCCAGGCGCTTTGGCTCGGGAGCCGGGCCACGGCCCGGCCGCCCGCCGATGAACAGCGACCGGGTTGAACAGATCCGGGCGCTGCTGCAGGATCGCCTGCAGCCGCTCGAGCTTGCGGTGCTCGATGAAAGCGCCGCCCACGCCGGCCACGCCGGCGCGGCAGGCGGGGCCGGGCACTTTCGGGCGCGGATCGTGTCCACACGCTTTTGCGGCCTGACACTGGTGCAGCGCCATCGACTCGTGCACGATGCGCTCGCGCCGCTGTTTGAGAGTCAGATCCATGCGCTGGCGCTGCAGACGATTTGCCCTGATGACGATTAGTAGGTTTATTCTGTAACTAGCTGAGATTTAAAATGAAAGTAATGCTTATTATTGCGGCAACCGGATGGCTCCTGTTGACCGCCTGCACCCCCAAGTCCAATCCGACCGTGGGCGTTGCCCCCACCGCCGCCGACAAGCCGGTGGCCATGGTCAACGGTGTGCCGCTGTCGCGCGAGCTCTATGATTTTGTCGCCAAAAGTGTCGCCGGCAAGACGGCCGCCCAGCTGACCGAGCAGCAGCGCTCGCAGCTGCTCGATAGTCTGATCCGGGCCGAAGTGGTCGCGCAGCAGGCGCAGAAGGATGGTCTGGACAAGCGGCCCGAGACCGCCACGGCGATGGCCTTTCAGCGGCTGCAGCTGCTCGATCAGGCCGCGGCCGAAAATTACCTGAAGGACCGCAAGCCCACCGATGCCGAGCTCAAGGCTGAATACGACTTTCAGGTCTCCCAGATGCCGAAGATCCAGTACAAGGCCCGCCACATCCTGGTCAAGACCAAGGAAGAAGCCGACAAGATCCTGGGGCAGCTCAAGCACGGCGGCAAATTCGAGGATCTGGCCAAGGCCAATTCGATCGACAACTCCAAGAACAGCGGCGGCGACCTTGGGTGGTTCAACGTCTCGAATATGGCCAAGCCGTTTGGCGATGCCGTTGCAGCGCTGAAAAAAGGCGAGACCACGGCGCAGCCGGTGCAGACCGAATTCGGCTGGCACATCATCCGGCTCGATGACACGCGCGATAACGTGCCGCCGCCGTATGATTCGGTCAAGGACCGGATCACACAGCTCGTGCAGCAAAAGAAGCTCGAGGCCTACCGCGACGAGCTGATGAAGACGGCCAAGATCGACAAGAGCTTGTAGAAAATTATTGGATCGGCGCGGCGGGGGTGCGCCGGCACCCGCCGTCGTCTCCCTCACCGCCCTGTCTTTAGGGGTACAGCGATGAATTCGATTTCCAGCTCGCGTCGGGCATTCACGGCGGCCTTGGTGGCGCTGCCGGCGATCGGCTCGGCCGCCGCCGCGACGGCGACCACGGCCGGCAAAAACAACGGTCTCACTCACGCCGCCGAGGCCATTCACGACGAAGTGACGTTTAATGCGCCTCGAAGCCGCGTCTACGCGGCGCTGACCGATGCCAAGCAATTCGATGCGGTCACGCGCCTGAGCGATGCGATGAAAATGGTCACGGCGCCGAACGCCCCCGCTACCACCATCAGCACCGAGGTCGGCGGCGCTTTTACGCTGTTTGGCGGCTACATCACGGGCCTGCAGATTGAGCTCGTGCGCGATCAACGGCTGGTGCAGGTCTGGCGCGCTGCCAGCTGGGGCCCGGGCGATTTCTCAATCGTGAAGTTCGTGCTGGCCGATGCGGGCACCGGGACGCAGCTGATCTTCGATCATCGCGGGTTTCCGCCGGGCCGCGGCGCGGTGCTCGCCAGCGGCTGGATCGGCCATTACTGGGAACCGCTGAAGAAATATCTCGCGCAGCAAAGCGGCGCTTAACGGCCCTGCCCGCTCAGCTTAGGATTCAGGATGGCGCCGATGCCATCCTGAATCCGCACCGCGATCAGGCGGCGCTTTGCTGGGCAGCGCGCTGGGACTGGAGTTTTTCCATGAATGGCACGAACTCCGCCAGCACCTTCGCATAGCTTGGCCGCTTTTTGCCGCGCTCGAAATACTGCACGATGTTGCGGTATTCCTTAAATGGCGCGACCTCCTGACAATAAAACAGCGGCGGCAGCGCCGCGCAGTCGGCCATAGAGAAGGACCCGCACAGCCATTCCTGATTGCTGAGGCGCTTGTCCAGAAATTCGTAACTGACCTTCAAGTGCTTGGCGGCGCTTGCCAGCTGACGCTCGGTTTGCGGCGCAAATCCCCGCTGCTGTCCGAGAATGGCGACGCAGGCATCGTTGACATACAGATCGCACATGCGGTCGCAGAACCGCACCTGGCGCGCCGCGTCAACCCCTTCGGGAATCAGGCGCGTGCCTTGCGGGAAATGCCCTTCAAGATATTCGATGATAATGGTCGATTCCGGAATCGAATAATCCTCGGTCGGCTTGAGCAGCGGAACTTTACCGATCGGATAAATCGCTTCGTAGGCAGCCCGACCCTCCGGGGTCCCCACACTGACGACGGACGGCTCGAACGGCACATTTTTCTCGTACAAGGCCATCAGTACCTTCTGCGAGTAGGTGGAGAGCGGGTTGTAATAAAGTTTCATGGGCGATCCTCTTTAAGTTGTTCGGGTAAGGTGCAAAGTTTAGGCTGCCGATAACAGCAGAAATTGGTCGAGCTGGCCCAGGCAACCGAGCCAGCCTGCGTTATGCCGGTCGCAGGCCTCCTGGTCGGCGAACTGGGAGTGAGTCAGGGTCAGTTCCGTACCCTGGGCCGTTGGCCGCAGTTCAATGACCACGAGCGATTCCCGTTCCGGCGTGCTCTTCCATGACCAAGTGAATTCCAGTTGGCGCTGCGGCGTGACGCGGCGATAAACGCCGCTGATGTCGTGCTCGGCACCGTCCGGGCCCTTCATGGTGATCCGGTAGCGCCCGCCGACGCGCACGTCAAGCTCCACCACGGTCGTGGTGTAGTCCGGCGACGGCGCCATCCATTGCTTTAACGCCGCGCTCGTGGTCCAGGAGTTCCAGACTTTGTCCGGCGTGCTTTGGTATTGCCGTACGATCGTGAGGGACGGGGTGATTTTTCCGGTGGCCATTTCAGGTTCTCTTCTCGGTTCAGAAATTGCGCCAGGGCATCCAGCCGCGCCGTCCAGTATTGCTGGTAACGGGACAGCCACTCAGCCGCCGGTTGCAGCGGCGCCGCAGAGAGCGTGCATTGCACGATGCGGCCGGTCTTCTCGCGCCGCACCAGGCCGGCCTGCTCGAGGATCTGCAGATGTTTGGTAAAGCCGGGAAGCGACATGCCGAAGGGCTCGGCCAGGTCGCTCACGGCAACACTGCCATCGCACAGCGCGGCGAGAATCCCGCGCCGGGTCGGATCGGCCAATGCCGAAAACAGTCCATCCAGATTGTGCGGCTCACGCTTAACCATGCGGTTAAGTATTAGTTCAGGCCGCCGTGCTGTCAAGCCACTTCGCTTTCCTGCCGCAAGCGGTCAGTTTCTGTGCGAACTAGCCCGAGGATAATGCTGTAATCTGTTGTTTATACCTCGTTTATTTTTAACGAGGAGCAACGGCACCGTGCTAGTTCTTGGCCGGGCCCGGGCGTCGGCCTGCCAGCAGCTGTTTAAGACCTGCCTCATCGAGGATCGCGACACCAAGTTTTTCGGCGCGGGCGCGCTTCGAGCCCGCCTCGGCTCCGGCGATCACGTAATCCGTCTTCGCCGAAACCGAGCCGCTGACCTTGGCCCCCAAGGCGCGAAGTTCCTCACCCGCCTGCTCGCGGGTGTGGCTGGCGAGCGTTCCGGTCAGCACGACGGTCAGGCCCGCAAGCGGTCCCGGGCTCGGCCGCGCGGCCGGCGCATGTTCGGCCCACTTAAGACCTGCATCCTGCAGTCGCTTGAGTTCCCGGCGGTGATCGGGCACGGCCCAGAACTCGTGCACGTGGGCGGCGATGACCGGGCCGATATCCGGGACCTGCTGGATCTGCTCCAGGTCGGCGTCCTGCACCGCTTCGAGCGATCCGAAGTGCTCAGCGAGTGCGGCCGCCGTGGCTTCGCCCACGTCGCGAATCCCCAGTGCGTAAAGCACGCGCGGAAGCGTCGTGCGCTTGCTGTGCTCCAGCGCCTGCAGCAGATTGGCGGCTGATTTCTCACCCATCCGATCCAGCGCCGCGAGCGTCTTGGCACTGAGTGAATAAAGGTCCGCCGGCGTGCTGATCAGCTGGCGCTCGACCAGCTGATCGATCAGCTTCTCGCCAAAGCCCTCGATATCAAGTGCCCGGCGACTGGCAAAATGCCGCAACGCTTCCTTGCGCTGCGCCGCGCAGGTGAACCCGCCGGTGCAGCGGGCCACCGCCTGGTCCGGGTCGCGAACGACCGGGGAGCCACACACCGGACACACTTTCGGCAGATGGACCGGCCGCGCGCCCTTGGCCCGAAATTCCGGCAGCACGCGCACGATCTCCGGAATAACATCGCCGGCGCGACGCACGATGACGGTGTCGCCGCGACGCACGTCCTTGCGCTCGATCTCATCCATGTTGTGCAATGTGGCGTTGCTGACCGTCGCGCCGCCGACCAGCACCGGCTCAAGCCGTGCCACTGGCGTCAGCGCACCGGTCCGTCCGACCTGGAACTCGATATCCCGCAGCACCGTCCGTGCCTCATCGGCCGGAAACTTATGCGCGATCGCCCAGCGCGGCGCCCGCGACACTTGCCCGAGACGCTCCTGATCGGCGCGGGCATTGACTTTGTAAACCACGCCATCAATCTGGTACGGCAGTTCACGGCGTCGCGCGCCCATCTCGGCAAAATACTTGAGGCACCCCTCGACCCCGTGCACGAGTCGCGCCTCCGGGCTGGTGCGCAGTCCCCAGCGGCCAAGCTGCGAGAGCAGCCCGGTCTGGCTCGACGGTGGCTCGCCCCCGCGCCATTGCCCCAGGGCATAAAAAAAGGCATCGAGCGGCCGGCGCGCCGTTGCCCCCGGGTCGAGCTGGCGCAGGCTCCCGGCGGCGGCGTTACGCGGATTGACGAACTGCTTTTCGCCGGCTGCCATCGCCGCGGCGTTCAGCCGGGCAAATCCGGCCACTGGCATGAATACTTCGCCGCGCACCTCCACTTCTTCGGGTACTTCGCCGTGCAGACGCAGCGGCACGGAGCGGATGGTGCGCAGGTTGGCGGTCACATCTTCGCCAGTGGCACCATCCCCGCGGGTGGCGGCCTGCATCAGCAGCCCCTGCCGGTAGCGAAGCGAGACGGCCAGCCCGTCGAGCTTGGGTTCCGCGCAGTAGGCAATCGGGCCTGATTGGCCCAGCCGTTCACGCACGCGCTGATCGAAGCTGGCCACATCCTCGGCGTTGAAGGCGTTGTCGAGCGACAGCATGGGTATGCCGTGCGTAACGGGCTCAAAGCCTGCGGCGGGGCTGCCGCTCACACGTTGCGTCGGGGAATCGGGACGGATTAATTCGGGGTGCTGCGCCTCGAGGGCCCGCAGTTGCAGCAGCAACTGGTCGTACTCGGCATCGGAGATCTGCGGCTCATCCAGCACGTAGTAGCGCCGATCATTCTCGGCGAGCAAAGCCCGCAGCTTGCTGGCCTGTTCGGCCGGACCGCCGCTCAATGGGGCTTCTCCGCTCCTGCGGCGAGCCGCTGCGTCTGGCCTAGCAAACGCTCCTGCAGCATGGCAATTTCGGCCAGCTCGACCGCCTGCCCGCGCTCGTCCTGCACGCAACCGTCAATCCGCCCGGCCAGCGTGGTAGCCACTTCGAGCAAGCGTTGCAGCGCGGCTGACGGTTCCAGAGGGCCGGGCACGACGGTGAACAGATTCAGTCCGAACAGGCGCTGGCCATCGATTCGCTGCGGATCCAGCACGCCGGGCTGCGACAGGTTGGCGGCGCTGATGAGGACCCGCCCGTCCGGGCCGGGCAGATGATAAATGCTGAAGGGGCCGTGCCTAAAACCGCTGGCCGACAGCGCTAAGCGTACGGCGCGCCCTGCCAGTCGGTCCATCCGTGCCGGCACGACCCGCAGCGATAGAATCCGTCGTGTCGCTTCCGGCGGCCAGTCAATGCGCAGCGCCGGCTGCTCGATGATAACCGCCGAGCTGCTGTAAACCGGGGTCGGTTCGAAATCGCCGCGCGCCTTGGCATCGGGCGCACTGGCCGGCGCCGCTGACTCCTGCGGATCATCTTCGGTCGCCCTCGACCAGTCGACCACTGGCAGCCGGCGCCCGCCATCGGGTATGCGTGATGGGCTGCTGCGCGCGGCAGGCGCCGCGGTCAGGCCTGAAAGTCCCTCGATGACCGGGTCGGTCCGGGTGCCGGGCAGCTGCGCGGCGCGTGATGCCTGGTGCGAGCGGCGCCACTCCCGCAAGCTCAGCCCGACGAAAAACAGCACACCGAGGGCGAGCAAAATCCAGCGCAAGGCGCTCATGCTCATGCTCATGCTCACACCGCCGCGAGGCGCACCGCTTCGTCGACGTCCACCGTAACCAGCCGGGAAACTCCCGGCTCATGCATGGTCACGCCCACGAGCTGCGACGCCAGTTCCATCGTGGACTTGTTGTGGGTAATGAAGATGAACTGCACCCGCGCGGCCATATCGCGGACGATCTCGCAGTAGCGCCCGACGTTCTGCTCATCCAGCGGCGCGTCCACTTCGTCGAGCAGGCAAAACGGCGCCGGATTCAAATCAAAGATCGAAAACACCAGCGCCACGGCGGTCAGGGCTTTCTCGCCGCCGGAGAGCTGGGAAATCGAGCTGTTGCGTTTGCCGGGGGGACGAGCCATGACGGCGACCCCGGCGCTAAGCGGATCATCGCCGACCAGCTCCAGGTAGGCGTGCCCGCCGCCGAACAGCTTCGGGAATTTGTCCTTCAAGCCGAGGTTGATCTGGTTGAACGTGTCCTCGAAGCGCACCCGGGTCTCACGGTCCATCTTGCGCATCGCCTGGTCCAGCGTGTTGAGCGCATCGTTGACGTCGTTGTACTGCCGGTCGAGGTAAGTTTTGCGCTCGGACTGATCCTTCAGTTCATCAATCGCCGCCAGGTTCACCTGACCGAGCTTTTCGATTTCAGCGCGCACTTCAGTCAGCCGCATTTCCCACGGCTCGGTTTGCGCCTCGGCGCTGAGGTTGGCCGTGATCTCCTCGAGCTTGCAGTGCGTGGCCGCAAACTGTTCCAGTACCGATTCACGCCGCAGCCGAGATTCCTGCGCCGCGAGCCGCGCCTGCTCGGAATCGGCCCGCGCCACACCGACCCGTCCCTCGGCCTCCAGGCGCCGTTGTTCCAGCGCGCGCAGCTCGCGCTCGGCTTCCTCGGCCGCGCGCCGCGACTGCGTCAGTTCGGCCTCCAGATCCAGGCGCCGCGTCAGCGCTTCCTGCAGGGCCGCCAGCTGCTCGCGGGCCGGCGCTTCGGCCGCCTGCAAGGCGGCGGTCAATTCGGCACGCCGTTGCTCAAGCTCTGCCTGCTGCTCGAGCATGCGCGCCAGCGCGTTGCCCATTGACTGGTGCGTCGAGCGGCGGCTCTCATGCCGGATCAGCGCATCGCGTAAGGCCAGCTGTTCGCGCTGGGCTTCGCCTCGGCACCGGTTGCCGTGTTCGCGGGCCAGCTCCCGCTCCTCTTCCAGCGCCGGGCGCTGTGCGTCCAGCCGTTGCAGCATTTGGGTGGCCGCGTCACGAGCTTTGCGTGCCACCTCGATGCTGGCGCGCGTGCGGTTGATCTCGTTCTGCACTTCGGCCTGTTCGGTCTCGATGCGCTGGCTGCGAAGACTGGTCTCCTCCAGCCGCGCGCGCAGCGCACCGAGCTGCGCCCGTGCGTCGCTGTGATCGTGCTGCGCCTGTTGAATCTGCGCCTGCACTTCCTCCCGCGCCCGTTCACCTTCAGCGGCCCGCTCGCGCAGCTGCGCCAGGCCCTGCTCTGCCTGCTGCAATTGCGCGGCGGTGCGCGCACACGCAGCGCGCGAGCCCTTCAGGCGCTGTTCGCGTTCCAGCACGCCGGCGTGCGGATCGGTGCCGCGACTGACGCGCAGCCAGTCCGGGCCGAGCCACTCCCCCTGTGGGGTAATGAGCGATTCGCCGCGGCGCAGGCTCCGCCGCGCGCTGAGCGCCTCAGCCAGCGTGCGTGCGGTTCGCACGCCCTCGAGCAGGCCGAGGGCCGCCGCAGGACCCTTAACCTGGGCCGCGAGCGTCCCGCGGCTACCGGCGGCGTCGGCCACCCGCGACTCGAGGAATGAGATCGTGCCGCTCTCCAGCCGCCCGAGCGCCGTGGCCAGCGCGTCGAGCCCCGGCACGCACACCGCCTGCAGGTAATCGCCGAGCGCGGTCTCGACCGCCCGTTCCCAGCCGCTGGCCACCTCGAGTGTCGCCGCCAGACGCTGGCGCCCGCCGCCGGCCGCAGCCTCCAATGAATCCAGCCACGCAGCGGCGCGCGGATCCTTGGCGCCTTGCGCCGCCTGCTGCAATGCCTCGAGCGAGATCAGTTCGGCCCGCTCCCGGTCGCGCTGTGCGCGAAATTGCTCGAGCGCTTCATCGGCGAGGCGCTGCTCGCCGCGCAGCCGCTGCAACTGTGCCAGCGCACCGGCGAGCTTGCCGCCGAGACTGTCGGCAAGCTGCCGTGCAATCTGCTCGCGCTCGCTCAGCGCCGGCAGTGGCGCCTGCGCCTGCTGGGCATCGAGCGCCTCGCTCTCGACGAGCAACCTGTCGGCATGGGTATGCAAACGCAGCAGTTGGCTTTCAAACTGCTCAATGCGCGCCGCCTCGACCTGCACGTTCTGGCCGGCAGCTCCGAGTTCGCGGTTAAACAGCTCCCAGCGCTGTTGCCAGTCCTGTACTCGCGCCTCGGCGTGCGCGAGCGCCTCGCCCGCGGCCTGCTCGGCCGCACGGAGCCTTGCCACCTCGGGCTCGAGCGCGGTAAGTTCAGTTTCCAGCTCACTGATACGCCGCTGGTCGGCGGCGAGCTGCGTACCGAGCGCTGCCAGGCTCGCGCCGCTGTGCTGCAGATCGTTTTGCTGCCGGGTGCGCAGCTCATTGGCATAGCGGATGCCTTCCTCGGTGCGCGTAATTTCGGCGCCGAGTTCGTAATAGCGGCTCTGCACCCGCTCGAGGGTCGCGTTCAGTTCGCTGCCAAATTCGCGCTGCCGCTCGATGGCCGCCTCCGTGGCCCGCTGCTCAGCCAGCGCCTGCTGCATGATGAGCTCGCGCTCGCGCATGGCACTGCTGTGCACCTGCACGCCACTGTCGATCTCGCGCAGGCGCAGTACCAGCAGCTCGGCTGTCAGGGTCCGTTCCTGGATACGCAGCTCCTGGTACCTGCGCGCGGTGTTGGCCTGGCGCTGCAAGTGCCGGATCTGCTTGTCGACTTCATCGCGCAGGTCCTGCAGTCGCGCGAGGTTCTCGCGGGCGTCGGCGATCCGCCCTTCGGTCTCGCGGCGGCGCTCCTTATACAGCGATATGCCCGCGGCCTCCTCCACGAATGCGCGCATATCCTCGCTGCGCGCCTCGATGATGCGCGAGATCATGCCCTGCTCGATGATGGCGTAGCTGCGAGCGCCAAGGCCCGTGCCCAGAAACAGCTGGGTGATGTCCTTGCGGCGGCAGCGGCCGCCGTTGATGAAATAGGCGGAAGTCCCGTCGCGCGACACCGTGCGCTTCAGCGAGATCTCGCTGTAGCCCGCGTACGGGCCGCCCATCTTCCCGTCGGCATTGTCAAACAGCAGCTCGACCGAGGCGGTGCCGATCGGCTTGCGCGTTTGCGAACCGTTGAAGATCACGTCGGCCATCGATTCGCCACGCAGATGCCGGGCCGACAGCTCCCCCATCACCCAGCGCACCGCGTCAATGATGTTGGTCTTGCCGCAGCCGTTGGGCCCGACCACGCCGGTCAGGTTGGTGGGCAGCAGGACGGTGGTCGGGTCGACGAAGGATTTGAAGCCGGAAAGCTTGATTTTATGCAAACGCATCGACAACCGACCCGTGCTGCGCTAAAGGGACGCCCGCTGTGCGGTAGTGTAGATTATCCGGCCCCAGCTTTCGATGCGTGCGAACCTAAGCGCCCTGAAAATAGCATCATGCCCAGCCGACCAAGTCGCGAGCTAGAGACGTTTCCGAATCCGGCGCCGCAGCGCGATTACACGATCCGCATGAACCTGCCGGAGTTCACCTGCCTGTGCCCGCTGACCGGCCAGCCCGATTTCGCGCGGCTTTCGCTCGAATATGTGCCGGATCAGCGCTGCATCGAGCTCAAGTCGTTGAAACTCTATATCTGGTCGTTTCGCGACCGCGGCGCGTTTCACGAAGCGGTAGCCAACGAGATCCTGAGCCACCTGGCCGGCACCGTGGCACCGCGCTTCATGCGCCTGACGGCCCGTTTTAACGTGCGCGGCGGCATTGGCACGACGGTTGTCGTCGAGCACCGACAGTCCGGCTGGCAGCCGGCACCGGCAGTCATACCGCCTTAAGAGGCCAGCCGGCGGCCCCAGCGGAGCGTGCCCGCCGGGCCTTGCGCCAAGCACCGGCCAAGCGCGCTGTACAGGCAATAGAGCCCCGGTATAATCGCGCGTTTCTTAATGCCCGCCCACGGGCTTTTTATGTTCCAGGAGCGCGCAATGGCGGTGAAAAAGCCGGCTTCCAAGAGCCGCAAAGCCAGCAAAACCCCGAGCCGACCGGCGGCGCGAAAAGGCCGCGCGCATCGCGTCGAGCCGCGCCGGCCCGCGGTGGCCGAGCGCCGGGTGGCCGGCCGCGACAGCAAGGAATCCAAGAAGGCGCCGGCACCGAACGTCGTTGAGCTCAAAAAGCCGCTGCTGCGACCGGTACCGCCGCCGGCCAAGCCCGCCGCCGGTGCCGCGCCGGGCCGTACCGGCACGAGTGAGCCGGATGATGGCGACGGCGTTGAGCCCGGGAGCCTGCTGGCTGGCCCGCGAAACGTCAAACCGTACATCGCCAAGCGCGGCGAGCAGTACATGGGCAAGGAGCAGCTGCGCCACTTCCAGCGCATCCTCGCCAGCTGGAAGCGCGACCTGATGGAAGAAGTGGACCGCACCGTCACCCATATGAAAGATGAGGCGGCCAATTTCCCGGATCCGAACGATCGGGCGACGCAGGAGGAGGAGTTCAGCCTGGAGCTTCGTACCCGCGACCGCGAGCGCAAGCTGATTCGCAAGATCGATGAAGCCTTAAAGCGCATCGAGGACGGCAGCTACGGCTACTGCCTCGAGACCGGCGAGGAAATCGGTATCAAGCGCCTGGAAGCGCGCCCGGTGGCAACCCTCAGCATTGAGGCCCAGGAGCGGCGCGAGCGGCGTGAACGCCAGTACGGCGAGCGGGACGACCGCTACCGCTGAGCGCGCCAGCGGTTACGTGGGCCGCTTTGCACCGTCGCCCAGCGGACGGCTGCACCTGGGCTCGCTGGTCACCGCCGCTGCCAGTTACCTCGAGGCGCGAAAGTGCGGCGGCCGCTGGCTGCTTAGAATCGAGGATCTTGACACTACCCGCACCCAGCCCGGCGCCAGCGACGAGCTGCGCCACACGCTCGAGCGGCTGGGCTTTACCTGGGATGGCCCGGTGCTCCTGCAAAGCGAACGCACTGCGCTGTATGAGGCGGAGCTCAAGCGGCTTGACGCGGCCGGCCTGATCTACCCCTGCAGCTGCTCGCGGGCAAGCCTTTCGGATCGGGCCGAGGGCTATCCGGGCACCTGCCGCAACGGCGTGCAGCGGGCCGGGCCGACCGCCCTGCGCTTTCGGCTCGACGATGCCGGCGCCGAGCGGTTCGATGATGGCCTGCTCGGCCCCTGCGTGCTGGAACTCAAGGCGCTCGGCGATCCGATCCTGCGCCGGCGCGACGGACTGATCGCCTATCAGCTGGCGGTGGTCGTCGACGATGAGGCCCAGGGCGTCACGGACATCGTCCGTGGCGCTGATCTGCTGATCAGTACCGGCTGGCAGCGCGCCCTGCAGGATGCACTCGGCTACCGCCAGCCGCGCTACCTGCACGTTCCGCTCGTGTCCCGCGCAGACGGTCAGAAGCTGTCGAAATCGGCGCACGCCGTTCCAGCGGACGGATCCGGCGGCTCGGCACTGCTGGTGCGCGTGCTGGAGTTGCTCGGCCAGCAGCCTGATGCGTCGCTGACTGGCGAATCGCTCCCAGTGGTATGGCAGTGGGCTGCCTCTCACTGGACGATCGCGCCGCTGCGCGGCCTCCGACAGATCAAAATCAACGCTTAAACCGCCTGCAAAGGCTGATTTCTAAAGGTATTTTAATGGTGATGGCGCCGAGGGAGCGCTAAGGTAGCGGTCGGCAGGCGGCATCGCGGCCGCTCGGTTGATGTCGGACATGTGGCGTCGCACAGCGACACTTGTGCGACGCGTGATCAGGCGTAGTATCGGGTCGGTCCCAGCCCAAGCCGCCCGCTCTGCGTGGGCCTACATCGCCCGGTGTGGAGTGAGGCGCAGGAGAGGGAAATATGCTCATGAGCGAGACGCGGGTCATCAAGAAGTATCCAAATCGGCGCCTGTACGACACCGTGCTGAGCCGCTACATCACTTTGCAGGACGTACGCGATCTGGTCTCTGGCCAGATTGACATCAAAGTCACGGACCAGCGAAGTGGTCAGGACATTACGCGGGCGGTGATGCTGCAGGTGATCGCTGAGCAGGAGCTGAGCGACAGCGCCCGGCTCAGCAAGCCGTTTCTGGCGCGACTGATCGGCAGTTACCGCACCAGTGCGCCGGGTCCGACTTCGGTGGCTTTGGAGCAGTGTCTGGATCAGTACCTGGCCGGCGTCACGCGCTCGGCCGATCCGTCTTAGACGTTGCGCGCGGCGGCGGCCCAAGCCGCCGCCACTTAAGGCGCCGCCTAGGCGGCGTCGACGTTGCGCATCGACAGGCGCACGCGCCCCTGACGGTCCACTTCCAGCACCTTGACGCGGATTACATCCCCTTCCTTGAGCTTGTCGGACACGCGCTCGACGCGCTCCTCGGAAATCTGCGAGATGTGCACCAGGCCATCGCGGCCCGGCAGGATCGTGACGAAGGCGCCGAAGTCCATCAGTTTGACCACGCGGCCCTCGTAAATCCGGCCGACTTCGACGTCGGCCGTGATCAGTTCGATGCGCCGCTGGGCCTCGCGGCCGGCCGCGCCGTCGACCGAGGCAATTTTCACGGTGCCGTCGTTCTCGATATCAATGGTCGTACCGGTCTCTTCGGTGATCTGGCGGATCACCGCCCCGCCCTTGCCGATCACATCGCGGATCTTCTCCGGATCTATGCGCAGCGTGATGATGGACGGTGCCCATTCCGACATCTGCGCGCGCGAGCTCGACAGCACCTTGGCCATCTCGCCGAGGATATGCAGCCGGCCTTCGCGCGCCTGAGTGAGCGCCACGCGCATGATCTGCGGCGTCACGCCCTCGACCTTGATGTCCATCTGCAGCGCCGTGACGCCTTCCTGCGTGCCGGCCACCTTGAAATCCATATCGCCCAGGTGATCCTCATCACCGAGGATGTCGGTCAGCACCTGGAACTTGCCGCCCTCGAGGACGAGGCCCATCGCGACGCCGGCCACCGGCGCCTTGATCGGCACGCCCGCGTCCATCAGCGCCAGGCTCGTGCCGCAGACGCTGGCCATCGAGCTCGAACCGTTGGACTCGAGGATTTCCGAGACCACGCGAATGACATAGGGGAAGGTGCTCATATCGGGCATAACCGCGCCGATGCCGCGACGGGCGAGATTGCCGTGCCCGATCTCGCGGCGCTTGGGCGAGCCCATCATGCCGGTCTCACCGACGGAGAACGGCGGGAAATTGTAATGCAGCATGAACCGCTCGCGCCGCTCGCCCTCGAGGGCATCGATGATCTGCGCATCGCGGGTAGTGCCGAGCGTCGTGGTCACCAGCGCCTGCGTCTCGCCGCGGGTGAACAGCGCCGAGCCGTGGGTGCGCGGCAGCACGCCGACTTTGACGGTGATCGGCCGTACGGTCTTGGCATCCCGGCCATCGATGCGCGGCCGGCCGGCCAGGATGGCGTGGCGGACGATGCGGCTCTCGAGCCGGAACAGTTCATCGCCAACCTGCTCGCTGCTGAACTGCGGCGCATCGCCGCTGCACAGCGCCGCTTCCAGTTCGGCTTTGATGGCGCTGATGCGCAGCTTGCCGCTGCTGCTTCTCGGTGATCAGGTAGGCATCGGTCAGCGCCGCTTCGGCGCGCGAAGCGACGGCCTGCGCGAGCGCGGCATGCGCGGCGGTGGGCTTCCAGTCCCAGCGCGGCTTGCCGGCTTCGGCGGTCAACTCGCGGATGGCGCGGATCGCCACCTGCATCTGCTGGTGGCCATATTCCACGGCGCCCAGCATCACGTCCTCGGAAAGGCCTGCGGCCTCGGACTCGACCATCAGCACCGCATGTTCCGTGCCGGCGACGACCAGATCGAGCTGTGAGCCAGCGAGGTCCTTGCGCGTCGGATTGAGCACGTACTGCCCATTGATGTAACCGACCCGCACACCGCCGATGGGCCCGTTGAACGGCAGACCAGCCAGGCACAGTGCCGCCGAGGCGCCGAGCAGCGAGGGGACGTCGGCAAAGACATCAGGATTCAGCGACAGCACCGTCGCGACCACCTGCACCTCGTTGGCAAAGCCGTCCGGGAACAGCGGCCGGATCGGCCGGTCGATCAGCCGCGAAGTGAGAGTCTCACGCTCCGAGGGCCGGCCTTCGCGCCGGAAAAATCCGCCCGGTACGCGGCCGGCGGCGTAGGTCTTTTCCTGATAGTTGACCGTCAGCGGGAAAAAGTCGCGCCCGGGCACCGCCTTCTTGGCAGCGCAGGCCGTGACCAGCACGACGGTCGAATCGACCGTGACCAGCACGGCGCCGTTGGCCTGGCGGGCCAGCTCGCCGGTTTCGATGGTGACGTTATGGGAGCCGAAAGCAAATGATTTCTTGAAGACAGTCACGCTTCAATCCTCGGAAATTCGGTGGGAGTAAGAAAGACAAGTGGCCGCATGCGCGAAACTGCCGGTGCGGCGGCGGCGCGGCTCAGCGGCGCAGTCCGAGACGTTCAACCAGCTGCTGGTAAGCAGTCGCGTTGGTGCTCTTGAGGTAATCGAGCAGCTTGCGCCGCTGGTTGACCATGCGCACCAGGCCGCGCCGGGAGGAGTGATCCCGCTTGTTGGCGGCAAAGTGATCGCCGAGGCCGTTGATGCGCTCCGACAGCAGCGCGACCTGTACTTCCGGTGAACCGGTATCTTTCGGATCACGCCGGTATTGCGCGAGCACCGCGCCTTTCTTTTCCGTGGACAAACCCATTACGCGACAAGCCTCTGATGCAGAACTAAATATTGAGCCCGTTTTTGCTAGCCGCGCATTGTAGCGGCAGCCCTTTCAATCCTCAAGCCGAACAGACAGTTACGCTACGCCTCACCCGGCGATGCCGCCGGCAGGTTAAACAGCCGCCGCACCCGCACTTGGCCGTCTGCCAGCACTTCGCCGAGGCCGAAGAAGCGGCCGACCGGGTCGTAAAGCCGCACCCGGCCAGCCGCCAGGCCCGCGGCGCAGCCGGCCAGCTGACCGCGCTGCAACGCCAGCACCTCCGGGGCGGCGAGATGGAGCGCCGGCAGATGCGGGACCGCGCGGTCGGCGGGCAGCAGCACCGGCGCGCTACCGCGCTCGAGTTCCTCCAGCCCCTGCATCGGTTCACGCTCGAAGGGCTGCACCGACTCACGGCGCAGAAAGTTGACATAGCCGCAGGTGCCGAGCTTCCCGGCAATCTGTTCGGCCAGCGTTCGAACGTACGTCCCCTTGCTGCACCGAACGCGAAGCAGCAGCGGGTCCGGCGGGGCCGACAGCAGCTCGAGCCCGAGGATCTCCACCTGGCGCGCAGCGCGCTCGACCTCGAGGCCCTGGCGGGCCAGGCGGTACAGCGGCTGCCCCGCCTGCTTCACCGCCGAGTACATCGGCGGCACCTGCCACTGCACGCCGCAAAGTTGCACCAGCACCTCGGCGATCGCGGCGTGCTGAAGGGGCGGGACCGGCTGGCGCTCAATGACCTCGCCTTCCGCATCGCCGCTGTCAGTCCGCTCGCCGAGCGCAATCCCGAAGCGATAGCACTTGGTACCGGCCAGCAGCTCGCCAGCGAGCTTGGTCGCCTGCCCGATGCAGATGGGGAGCATGCCGCTGGCGAGTGGATCCAAGCTGCCCGTATGGCCGGCTTTGGCGCCGCCAAGCAACCGGCGGATGCGCTGCAGCGCCTGATTGGAGGACAGCCCGACCGGCTTGTCGAGCAGCAGGATGCCGTCCGGCACGGCGCTCAGTCGGCTTCGCTCGGGCCGCTGCCGCGCTGCCGGTCGGATGCCACCGCCTGCTCGATCAGCTTCGATAGCGCCTCGGCGCGCTGCAGATCGGTATCAAGCACGAATTCGAGGCGTGGCGCATGGCGAAGCCCCAGTTCCCGGGCCACTTCGCCGCGCAGGAATCCGGCCGCGCTGCGCAGCCCGGCGCTGAGTTCAGCGGCCGACCCCTGCTCACCGAAAGGCAGGAAAAAGATCCTGGCCGTGCTCAGATCCGGCGCCAGGTTCACGGCCGTAATCGTCACCGCGCGCACCCGCGGATCCTTGACCGCCCGCGGCAGCAGCTCGGCGAGCGAGCGCTGCAGCTGGGCCTCGATGCGCTGGTGGCGGGTATTGGGCTTGGGCATGGCAGATCCTGCGCCGCGGCGCAGTGGCAGTCGTTATTGGATCGAACGGGTCACTTCGGTGCGGAAGTAGCACTCGATCTGATCGCCCACGCGCACGTCCTGGTAGTTTTTCACGCCGATGCCGCATTCGGTGCCGGCCCGCACTTCGGCGACGTCGTCCTTGAAGCGACGGAGCGATTCGAGTGCACCCTCGAAAATCACCACGTTGTCACGCAGCACGCGGATCGGGTTGTTGCGCTTGACCGTGCCTTCGGTGACCAGGCAGCCGGCGACCACGCCGAACTTGCTCGAGCGGAATACTTCGCGGACCTGGGCGACGCCGACGATCTGTTCCTTGATCTCGGGCGCCAGCAGGCCGCTCATCATCTGCTTCACGTCATCGATGGCTTCGTAGATGATGCTGTAATAGCGCACGTCGACGCCGGTTTCCTTGACCGCCTCGCGCGCGCCGGCATCGGCACGTACATTGAAGCCGATGACGACGGCCCGCGAGGCCGCCGCCAGCTGAATATCCGAGGCGGTAATGCCGCCGACGCCGCTGGCAATGACGCGGGCCTGCACCTCTTCGGTCGAGAGCTTCGCGAGCGCATCGCGCAGCGCCTCGGCGCTGCCCTGCACGTCGGTCTTGATCAGCACCTGCACAATGCCGATCTTGGCCTCGCCCAGCTGCGAGAACGCATCCTCGGCCCGGGTGCCGGACTTGGCGAGCTTGTTGTCGCGGAATTTCCCCTGGCGGTACAAAGCCACTTCCCGCGCCTTGCGCTCGCTCTCGACGACCAGCAGCTCATCGCCGGCGTTGGGCGCATCGGAGAGGCCGAGCACGACCACCGGCACCGATGGCGCCGCTTCGGTCACGGCTTCGCCGGCCTCATCGAACATGGCGCGCACGCGCCCGTATTCGGTACCGGCGAGGATCGCATCGCCCAAGCGCAAGGTGCCCTTCTTGACGATCACGGTGACCACCGCGCCGCGACCTTTCTCGATGCTGGATTCGACCACGAACGCTGAAGCTAAGCCTTGGGTCGGGGCGCGCAATTCGAGCACCTCGGCCTGCAGCAGGATGGCTTCGAGGAGCTTATCGATGCCTTCGCCGGTGCGCGCCGAGACATTGACGAAGATTGAGTTGCCGCCCCACTCCTCGGGAACGACCTCCTGCTTGGCCAGCTCGCTCCGTACCCGCTCCGGATCGGCATCGGACTTATCGATCTTGTTGACGGCAACGACGATCGGCACGTTGGCGGCGCGCGCGTGCTGGATCGCCTCGATGGTCTGCGGCATCACGCCATCGTCGGCCGCGACCACGAGCACCACAACGTCGGTCACCTTGGCGCCGCGGGCGCGCATTGCGGTGAACGCGGCGTGGCCCGGCGTGTCAAGGAACGTGACCATGCCCTTGTCGGTCTTGACCCGGTAGGCGCCGACATGCTGGGTAATGCCGCCGGCCTCGCCGGCTGCAACCTTGGCGCGCCGGATGTAATCGAGCAGCGAGGTCTTGCCGTGATCGACGTGGCCCATCACGGTCACGACCGGTGCACGGACCTCGAGCTGCAGCTCCGAAGCGGAGACCTGCAGATCGTCCTCGATCTGATCCTCTTTCACCGCCTTGGCCGAGTGGCCAAGCTCTTCGACCACGAGCGTCGCGCTGGCGCGGTCGATCGGCTGATTGATCGTGGCCATGACGCCAAGGTTCATCAGCACCTTGATCACTTCGGTGGCCTTGACCGCCATCTTCTGCGCCAGTTCCGCCACGGTGATGGTCTCGCCGATGCTCACTTCGCGCTTGACCGGCGCGGTCGGGCGCTCAAAGGCGTGCTTTTGCTCCTGGTCGGCCGGGGCCGAACGGCTCTTGATGCGCTTTTTCTTCTTGTGCTTGGCGCTGACGTCGCCGGCGATATGCAGCTCCTGGCGTCCGTACTTGGTCGGGCCCTCTTCCTTGTCGGCGAGTGGCAGGTGCGCGGCCCGCGGGCTTTCCTCGCGCTTGGCCTCCGGTGGTGCGCGCCGCTGCCGTTCCGCATCGTCGGCACTGTGCCGTTCGGCGGCCTTGCGGGTCTCTTCCAGCAGCCGGCTACGGGCCTGTTCTTCCTCGACGCGGCGGCGGTTCTCGAGCTCGATGCGCTCGCGTTCCTGCCGTTCCGCTTCGGCTTTCTCCAGCTGCCGGCGCTGCGCTTCCTCGACATCGCGGCGCTGCTGGTCGACCTGTTCCTGCTGCTGGCGGGCCTGCTCCTCGAGCACGCCGCGGTTCACATAGGTGCGCTGCCGGCGCACCTCAACGTTCACGGTCCGCGCGCGGCCCTGGACACTGGCGAGCTTCAGTTCGCTCTGCGATTTGCGCTTCAGGGTAATGCGCGCCGGTGCCGAGCCTTCGCCGGCGCTGCCGTGCGAGCGGCGCAGATGGGTCAGCAACTCGAGCTTGGCTTCCTCGCTGATCATGGCCTCCGGCCCGTCCACGGCGATACCGGCCTGGTCGAGCTGCGCAATCAGCTTGTCGACCGAGACCTTCAGCGCATTGGCAAACTGCGTAACCGTCACATCAGCCATAAATCATCACCTCGCATGCACCCGTGGAACGTCCGCGTCCGCGCCGAGCCGCGGCGCTACCGCTGAGCCTCAAACAGATGCGCCCGCGCCTTCATGATCAGGCTGCCGGCCTCTTCGGGTGAAAGTCCCTGGATATCGGCAATATCATCGATCGCCTGGTCGGCCAGGTCATCGCGCGTGCGCACCCCGCGGCGCGCGAGCGCCAGTGCCAGATCCGGGCTCATGCCCTCGAGCGTCAGCAGATCGTCGGCCGGCATCGATTGATCGAGCGATTCTTCGCTGGCGATCGCCTGCGTCAGCAGTACGTCGCGGGCCCGGTTGCGCAGCTCCTTGACGATGTTCTCGTCAAACTCCTCGATGCCCGCCAGTTCACCGGCCGGCACATAAGCCACCTCTTCGATGGTCGAGAAGCCTTCCTGCACCAGAATGTTGGCAACGTTCTCATCCACGTCCAGCTGCTTCATGAAGGTTTCAATCAGCGCCTTGGACTCGGACTCGCTCTTGGCTTCGGCGTCGGACTCGGTCATCACGTTCAGCTCCCAGCCGGTCAGCTGGCTGGCGAGCCGGATGTTCTGGCCGCCGCGGCCGATGGCCTGCGACAGCTTGTCCTCGCCGACGGCGATGTCCATGCTGTGCGAGTCCTCGTCAACGACGATTGACTGCACCTCGGCCGGCGACATCGCGTTGATGACGAACTGCGCGGCATTTTCATCGAATGGGATGATGTCGACGCGTTCGCCCGAGATCTCGTTGGATACGGCCTGTACCCGCGAGCCGCGCATACCGACGCAGGCACCGACCGGATCGATGCGCGGGTCGTTGCTGCGCACGGCGATCTTGGCGCGCATGCCGGCGTCGCGCGCGGCGGCGAGGATCTGGATCAGTCCCTGGCCGACTTCCGGCACTTCGAGCTTGAACAGTTCGATCAGAAACTCCGGGGCCGTGCGGGTCAGAAACAGCTGCGGGCCGCGCGGTTCGGCGCGCACCTCGCGCAGGAACGCCTTGACCCGATCCTGCGGTTTGAGCTGCTCGCGCGGGATCATGTCGCTGCGCGGCACATAGCCCTCGGCGTTGGCGCCGAGATCGACGTAAATGCCATTGCGGTCGATGCGCTTGACGACCCCGCTGACCAGCTGGCCGACGCGGTCCTTGTACTGCTCCACCACCTGGGCACGCTCGGCCTCACGCACTTTCTGCACGATGACCTGCTTGGCCTGCTGGGCTGCAATGCGCCCGAAGCCGACCGATTCCATCGGCTCCTCGACGTACTGACCCGGGGCGGTGTTCGCATCGAGCTCCAGACCGTCCTCGAGCCTAAGTTCGGCGTCCGGATTTTCAATTTCGCGCGAATCGTCGGCGAACACCTTCCAGCGGCGGAAGGTGGAGTAATCGCCGCTCTTGCGGTTGATGGCGACGCGCACATCCCACAGTTCGCTGTGCTTCTTGCGCGTCGCCGAGGCGAGCGCCGCCTCCAGCGCCTCAAAAATGATTTCCTTGTCGACGCCTTTCTCGTTGGAGACCGCGTCAACCACCATCAGAATTTCCTTGTTCATCCTTTCCTACCCTTTCTGTCGGTATCCGGCCATTGCGGAACCAGCCGCGCCACGCTGATGTCCTGCAAGGACAACGGCACCACCTGTCCATCGACGTTCACTTCAATCCCGGCCGGCCCGGCCAGCGTCAGCTGGCCCTGGAAACGGCGCCGCCCGTCACGCGGCTGCCGCAATTCGGCGCAGATGGTCGAGCCCACAAAGCGCTCGAAGTGCTCAGCCTTGCGCAGCACCCGATCGAAGCCCGGCGAGGACACCTCGAGCCGGTAAGAGCTCGTGATCGGGTCGCGCACATCCAGCAGCGCCGAGATCTCGCGGCTCACCCGCTCGCAATCCTCGATCGTCACGCCGCCTTCGCGCTCGATATACACGCGCAGCTGCGCGCTGCGGCTGCCGGCAAAAAACTCAAGGTCTGCCAGCTCGTACCCCAGCTGCCCGAGCAAGGGCTCGATCAATGCCACCAGACTTGTATGTAATCCCTCGGCCATATTCCTCAAGGTCCACCGGACGCCAAAAATAAAAAAAGGGCCAGAGGCCCGCCAAAAAACAAAAAGCCCCATGGGGGGCTTATAAATCAAGCACTTGACCGCACAATCTGCGGCTTTACGGGCCTTGGCGCGTACGCCAAACCCCGACCACGGCGGCGGATTTTAGTGCCAAAGCACCAGAATATTCAAGCACCTACGAATCGGGCGCCCACGTCGGGCTTAAGGGTCCCGGCCGGAGCCCGGCAGAGGCGGCTAGCGGCTCGCCGCGTCCTCGCTGCGATCGGTTGCCTGGCGCTCGGCTTCAAAGGCTTCCAAGTGCGTGCGCAGGTCAAGCAGCTGGTCTTTCATGACGAAGTGATCGGCGCCGGCGCTATGGGCGCGCTGGCGCAAAGCGTGGCCGTCGTATTCGGTCACGACCACCAGATGGGAATGCGGGTGAATCGCGCGGATCAGCCGCAGCGCAGTCAGCCCGTCCATGCCTTTCATCTGCAGGTCCATGGTCACGATGTCGGGGCGAAAATTGCCGCAGGCCTGAATCGCCTCTTCCCCGCTCGCGCATTCACGCACTTCGGGACTCAGATGGGTAATCAATTCGCGGATCATGGCGCGCATCAGCGCGTGATCATCAACCACCAGTACTTTCATGCGGCAGCGGTTCCATGGGACATAGGGGCCTGCCCGGCAGTGTCTGCTGGCACGGCTCCGGCGTGAATACCGAGCGACACGCAATTGACTCTACGTAGGTGGCCGGCAATTACTAGGTGGTCCTACTTACGTAAATTGGGCGCCTCGGGCAACGCAGCGGTAAAGTATGATGCCTCGATCGGCGGTGTTCGGCGCGCGCCGCATCGCGCCACGGGGCGTGCTGGCGGGCAAGTCCAGGGGGCCAGAAGCTACGCATGAATAAAGATAATCGCATGCCGCCGGGCATTCCCTTTATCGTCGGCAACGAATTTGCCGAGCGCTTCTGCTACTACGGCATCAACGCGATCCTGTCGATCTACATGACGACGTTTCTGCATTATGGGGATGCGAAGGCCACCACCTGGCAGAGCCTTTTTAAGACCGCGGCCTATTTCTCGCCGCTGATCGGGGCGGTCGTATCCGATGTCTTCTGGGGCAAGTACCGCACCATCCTCACCTTCTCGGTCGCCTATGTGGCCGGCTGCGCGATCCTCGCGCTTGGACCGCCGTCCGGGTTCACGCTCGCCTTGGGTCTCGGGTTCATGGCGCTCGGTACCGGCGGCATCAAGCCCTGCGTATCAACCAATGTCGGCGATCAGTTCACCAGCAAGAATCAGCACCTGATCGAGCGGGCGTTCAGTTATTTTTACCTCTCGATCAATGCCGGATCCTCGATTTCAATCTATTTCTGCCCGGTGCTGCTGAAAAACTACGGGCCGCGGCTGGCCTTCGGCATGCCAGCGGCGATGATGGTGCTGGCGACAATCGTGTTCTGGGCCGGGCGCCGCCGTTTCGCGGTGGTGCCGCCGGCGGGCCGGCAATGGCTGCGCGATGTGTTCTCGGCCCAGGGCCTGCGGCTGGTCGGGAGTCTGCTGATCGTCTATTTCTTCGTAGCACTGTTCTGGTCGCTGTGGGATCAGAGCAACGGTCAGACCTGGACGCTGCAGGCGACCTCGGATTTGATGGATAAGAACCTCGGTTTTGGCTACACGTTGCTGCCGGCCCAGATCCAGGTGGTCAATGGGCTGTTCATCCTGGTGATGGTGCCGATCTTCACCTTTGGCGTGTACCCGCTGATGGGCCGGTTCTTTACGGTGACGCCACTGCGCAAGATCGGGATCGGACTGTTCGTCATTGCCGGCTCATTCCTGATTGTCAGCTGGATCGAGCAGCGTATTCAAAGCGGGCTGCGGGTGTCGGTGTGGTGGCAGATTCTCGCCTATGTCGTGCTGACGGCTTCCGAGGTACTGGTGTCCATTACGGCGCTGGAGTTCTCTTATAAGCAGGCGCCGCTGCGGATGAAGAGCTTCATCATGGCCCTGTTCCTGCTGTCGATCAGCCTGGGCAATGCGATCACCGCGGCAGTCAACAGCGTCATGGTGCTGCCACTGAATGCCAGCACGGTGCAGACCGGGGCTGAGACCTGGGTGGATCTGCCGCCCGGCACGCATTTCATTGTGGGCCAGAAGATCGATTTTTCCGGCCGCACGGGCATCAGCGTGACCGGCGACAGCGGGCAGCCCGAGCCGCTGGCCGGCACCTACCTGGCTTCTGAAGTGCGCGGCTCGAGCGTGCGGTTGATGGACAACGCGCACCGCAAGCCGCTGAGCAGCACCGGCGTCTGGGACGCCGCGCACGGGCAAGTCAGTACTTACAAGCTCGTCGGTCCGCAGTACTTTAATTTCTTCGCCTACGGCATCGGCGGTTTTGCAGTGCTGTTCATCTTTGTGGCGATGGTCTACCGCGAACGTACCTACGTGCGCGCGGACGCCGCCGGGGCAACGGCCGCCTAAAGCGCCACTCGGGGATCAGCGGCCCGCAGTCGGCGAGATAACCGCCGCCAGAAAGTGCCAGGCGCCCACAGGGCGCCCGGCACCGGGAGCGTCACGCTACTTTAGTGACCTTTCTTGCCGCAGGGGTAGGCCGCTTTCAGCGCCAGATTGACGAGCGCGGCCGGCTCGGAGTCATTTTTCTCCGGATGGTCAGCCAGGTACTTGGCAACGATCTTGAAAGCGTCCTCATAGGTCGATTCAGTGCCCGGCGGATTGCACCAGGACATGTCTTCATTAACGAGGCGGATTCCAGCCACGTAGTTTTCAAAGCCGCTGGCTTCCCAGGCAGACTTGCTGTTGTCGACCTTGTTGCCGGCGTCGGTCATGGCCTGCCAGCCAGCTGCGCACGCGGCCAGCGCCTTAGCATCTGCGTAGCAGATATTCATATTCGTGCTCGTAGTGACGGTCGTCGTCTTTGGCGGCGGCGGCGCGGGCGGCGGCGGTGGCTCGGCGGCTAATATCGGCAGCGACACCAGTGCCGCGGCGGTCAACAGGGCTAAGGCGTTTTTTGATTTCATGGCGTAGTCATCCTGTACTGGCCCGGCCGGCACCGTACCAGAGGATGGCAGGCGGCGCCAGATTGGCTTGCGGGCGGCCAGCCCAATCAGGCAGGCGCGGCACCATCGGGCGGCAAAAGCCGGATCGGCAAAGTGCCGGGGTCTACAATATGTAGCTATCGTGCGCGGGCAGCCGCGCGACCGTCACCATATACGAGGAGTGACCATGGCCGAACCCACCGATCAGATACAGGCCCCGTATGTGGATCTGCCCGATTTGGCCGAGCGCTTTGTCGACCAGATCAGATTGACGCATTTTGACGGGCAGACGGTACGGCTGGAGTTTGCGGTGTCCCGGCCGCATGTGGTGCAAGCCAATCGCTCGGAGAGCACGCTCTATCCGGTTGCCCGGCTGGTCATGACGCCGTTTTGCGCCCTGGCATTGCAGGAGCAACTGTCACAGCTGCTGCGCGTGATGGAGCAAAGCGGCATAATCAAGCGCGTGGCGCCATCGCCGACCGCCAAGCAGTAGCGGCGCGGGCCGGAAAAATATCCCTGGGCGGCCCCTGACCCCGCGCTCAGGATTTGGGTGTCTTTAGGGGCGCCGCGCGCGGAATTTTTTCGGCGCAGATGGTCTTGATCAGCAGGTCAGCCAGCGTCCCGGTTTCCACATTAAGGAGCGTGGCCGGTACCGCATCCGGCAGCCACGGCGTGTCGGCGAACAGCGAGCTTTTCACCTGCGGCCCGCTGCCGGTCAGCGACTCGTACTTGCCGGTGCCCCGCGCCTGCCAGCTGTGTTCACGGCAGCTTATCCACACCAGCCACTTCTCGGATTGCCACGGTGGCAGTTCCGCGTCGCCGGTATTGAATTTCTGATAGTACGTGTGCAGCACCCAGGCTGCGCGCACCTCGTCGGTCACCGGCGCCAGGCCCCGATAGAAATAATCCGTGCCGGAGTCGGGAATGTCAGGGTGGTTGACCGAGGTGATGAATTTCCAGCCATCGGCAAGAATCGTCGGCCAGGACGTGCGGCGAAAATCCTGCGCCGCCTTGATGGCCGCCGTATCGGCGGCCGCGGGCTCGTCGGCCCGCACGGCGGCAGCCGCAACGACCACTAGCAGGGCCGTCGCCAGCCCGTTGACCGCTTTCATGCTCATGGCTCTTAAGCTTACCTGCAAGCCGGATGCTGAATGGGCGCAAGGCAGTCAGACTGCGGCGCTGGCATCCGGTTCAATTGGGCGGTGGCCCGGCAGTGACGGGCGGACAATGTGAGCGTAAGATCCGCGCGGCTGGGTCCCGCTCTTAAAAATGCCAATACCGGGAGTCACTTATGATAAGCCTGTACGCGCTTTGGCAGCCAATCCTGCTGTCGGCCGTCATCGTGTTTGTCGCCAGTTCCATCATCCATATGACGCCGCTGTGGCACAAAGGCGATTATCCGCGAGTGCCGGATGAAGATAAGCTGCGCGATGCCGTGCGGCCCCTGGCCATTCCGCCGGGCGATTACATGATCCCGCGCCCGGCGAATACGCAGGAGATGAAATCTGCCGCCTTCAAGGAGAAGGTCAAGCAGGGTCCGGTCATCGTAATGACGGTGCTTCCCAGTCAGCCGTTTGCGATGGGCCGGAACCTTGCGCAGTGGTTCATCTATCTGCTCATCATCAGCCTGTTTGTCGGCTATATCGACGGACACACGCTGCTGCCCGGCACGAACTACCGGCACGTATTCAAAATAACGGGCCTGATCGCCTTCATGGGCTATGCGCTGGCCGCCTGGCCGATGTCGATCTGGTACCGGCGTTCGTGGAGCCAGGCTTTCAAGGAATCCGTCGACGGCGTGATCTATGGCATGCTGACCGCCGGGACCTTTGGCTGGCTGTGGCCGCATTGACCTGAAGCGATCGGGACTCGCCGGCCAGGCCGATCCCGGCAGGCGAGTCAGTGCATCAGCTGCCGGGTGAAATAGCTCATCTCCAGTGCCGTGATCTGCGCGCTTTGTGGAATGCCGGCTTGCTCCGTCACGCCGCACTCGGTCTCGTCGAAAAACAAATGGCCGCCTTCGGCCACCTCGAAAAACAGATAAGGTGCGCCTAAGGCCGCGAGCTTAGCGGCAAATTTCCGCGCGTGCTGCGGGCCGACCCGGTCATCGTCGGTGGCGGTCCAGATAAAAGGCTCGGGATACTGCACGCCGGCTTTGAGGTTCTGGTAGGGGGAAATGCCGGCCAGGAACGCCCGTTCGCCCGGATTTGCGACGCTGCCGTACTCGCCGACCCAGGAAGCGCCGGCGTCGATCTGTTCAAAGCGCAGCATGTCGAGCAGCGGCACCTGAATATCAACCGCGTGCCACAGGGCCGGGTGCTGGGTGAACTGCACCCCCATCAGCAGGCCGCCGTTGGAGGCGCCCTGGATCCCCAGATGCCGCGGGCTGGTGATTTTACGCGCGATGAGATCTTCGGCCACCGCGGCAAAATCGTCGTAGATCCGCTGTCGGTGCGTCTTAAGTCCCGCCTCGTGCCAGGCCGGCCCGAATTCGCCGCCGCCGCGGATGTTAGCCAGTACGAAAGTTCCGCCGCGCTGCAGCCACAATTTGCCGATGACGCCCAGATAGTACGGAGTGCACGAGAGCTGAAATCCACCGTAGGCCTTGAGTATTGTCGGGTTGCGCCCGTCAAGTTTCATCGCGGCCGGATGGATCACAAAATACGGAATACGGGTGCCGTCCTTTGATTTGACTGTCCGCTGCTCGACCACGAGTGCAGAGGCGTCAAATTGCGCCGGCAGCGCTTTGAGTTCGGTGAGCGGCTGCTCCGCCGCGCCCGCAAGCCATAGGCTCGATGGCGAGAGAAATCCGCTCTCGCTCAGTACCGCCTGCTGACTGCGCGCGTCGGTAGCCATGATGTGCATCGAGGCGTGCTCCGGTGCGGCAAGCAGTCGCTGCGACCAGCCGCCATCGGGTGTTGGCACAAAAGCGAGGGCCCGTCCTTGCACGTTCTGATACAAAATCGCGACCGCACTGCCGCCGGTAGCGCTCACCTCGCTGAGAAATTCCCGCGGCCCGGGGGCATACACCAGCACCGGGTGCAGTTGCCGCGGATCGGCGCTCATGGCCTGCAGGTCCACGGAGACCAGCGACCCCTGCGCCAAGCGGCGCCCCGCTACGACCCAGTCCTGATTGAGAACGATCAGCAGTCGGTTCGCGATCAGGTCGGCGATAGCGGACTTCGGTGGCAGATCGAGCCTGGTCAAACCGCCGGGGCCGAGCCGGTAGTACTCGGTTTCAAAAAAACTGACATGCCGCAGGATCAGCACCAGGCTATTGCCCAAATTATCGTCCAGGCGCACTGCGTCGATCTCGGTGTCGGCCGGCCGGCCCCGGAAAACCTCCTGCGCCGCCGACAGCGGTTGCCCGCGCTTAAGCTGCTTCACGACGAACGGATAGCCGGCCGCGGTCATCGTGCCGGCGCCCCAATCGCGGGCAACGAGCAGCCGGTCCTGGTCAATCCACGCGACGCTCTGCTTGCTTTTAGGCAGAGCGAAGCCGTCGGTCACGAAGTTTCGATTGGACAGATCGAATTCGCGAATGGTTACGGCGTCTTCGCCGCCGTCAGAAAGACTGATGAGACAACGCTGCTCGGCCGGGCGCAGGCAGGTCGCATCCTGCCAGACCCAGTCGATGCCCTCGGCCCGCGCCAGTGCATCCAGGTCGAGGACTGTCGCCCACTGCGGCGCCGCCAGGCGGTAGTCGGCCAGGGTCGTCTTGCGCCACTGGCCGCGCGGGTGCTCGCTGTCCTGCCAGAAATTATAAATTTCACCGGCCATAAATCGCGGCGTCGGCAGACGTCCCTCGGCCCCGGCGATCGCCTGCGCGTCGGCGTATAGCTGCGGATACTCGGCTCGTGCTTCCAGCACGGCGGCGGTTTTCGCATTCTCGGTCCTGACCCAGTCCATGGCCCGATCGCTGTGGACGTCCTCAAGCCAGCTAAACGGATCGCTTGCGGGAGCTAAAGCATCGCCCGCCGCAGCGGCCGCCATCGACGCTGTAATAAAAATCAGCGTGCTCGCCAGAGGCGCGAGGCGGTGCAGGTACCGGTGCGGCCAATGTCGGCGCCAAGGCGAGCGAGCTTTCATGGATTGGCTCCTGCATCAACTGGCGCTGCATTTAAATTGAACGTAGCGCTCGTGCCGCATTGTAGACCGCGTAGTGTGGGCCTGCCGCCGCGTGATATGCTCGATCCATAATCAGCGCCACGCCTAAGCCCCCAATGAAATTGCGAGGGTCAGAGAGAATCGGCCCGAAATCCTGGCCAAGCGCGCTGGCTGCGCTGGCGTTGCTGGGCGCCGCCTCGCCCGCCCTGGCCGAATACTTCACCTACCAGGGACAGCTGCAGCTGCAGCCGGGCTCCGACCCGGTCTGCGCAGCCATGGCCGGCGACACCTTTGATATAACCGTTAATGGTCGCGACGACGGGCCGCAGGCCATCGAGGGGTACCTGCACGGCGATAAAATCGTTGCGGTTCATTTCAGTGGCAACAGTCTGAACCAATTGGCGCTGACCTTTCCAGGCGATGCCAAGCCGAGCCAATCGATGGCGCTGCGCATGACCGGTCCGGGCGCGTTCGCCGGCGAGCTGCCAGTCGAATCGATGGTGGCGGCGCTGACCCAGTGCAAACTCGTCAAAGCCAAGATCCGCTTCGCCAAGGTCGGCACTCATACGCAGGCCGATTTTGATCAGGCGGCGCGCCTGTTTCAAACCGATGCCGGCTCGGTTTTGGCGTTCGGCCAGGGGATGCAGGGCAAAGTCAAAGAGGCGATTCCTGCGCTGCAGGATGCGCTGGCGTTCAAATCCAAAATCTACGGCGCGACCCATCCGCAGTTGCTGCCGAATTATGTATTTCTGGCACAGATCCGCTACGCCGAAGGCACCTTCCCGGAGGCGGTAAAGCTTTACCGCCAGGGGCTCGCAGTGTGCGAGCAATCCTACGGACCCGACAGCGCGTGCAACATTTTGCTGTTGTCGTATCTGGGCGGGGCGCTCCTCGACACCGGCGACAACGCGGGCGCCGAGGCCGGTTTGCGCCGCGCGCTCGGGATCTGCGACAAATTATTTGGCACCAACGCGCCGGTCAGCGGCGTAGTACTCACATCGCTCGGCGCGGTACTGATCAACAACGGGCACTACGGCGAGGCTGAGACCACGTTGAATCAGGCGTTGGTATTGAACCGGAAATTGGCCGGCGGCGACAATGCCATCGTCGGCCTGACCCTGCACAACCTTGCCGTGGTGTACCGGGTCACCGGTCAGTACAAGAAAGCCGAGGACGTGATGCGCCAGGCCCTGGCGGTCGATGAAAAGGCCCTGGGACACGACGCGCCGCTGACAATCCTCAACCGGGCGGTGCTGGCGAATTTTCTACGGCTGGCCGGCGATTACGCCGGCGCCGAGCAACTCGCGCGCCAGGCCCTGGCGGACGCCGAGCGCGTGCTCGGCCCCGAACGACCCGACCATCCGACGCTTGGCTTTGCGCTGATGGCCCTCGGCGATGTGTTGCGGGAAACCGGCCGCAACGGCGAGGCGCAGTCGCTGTATCGGCAGGCGCTCGCCAGTTGTACCAAATATCTCGGCCCCGACAACTTCATTACGGCTTTTATTTCAGTGCAGTTGGCCAAGTCGTTGCGGGCCACCGGCGGCGATGCCGAGGCGCTGGCGCTGCTTAAGCATGCCTACCGCATTGCCCGGACCACGGACAATCAGCTGATCGGCTGGCGCGTGCCGGCAGAGCTGATGGAGTTTTACGCCGCGGGCCATCCGCCGCAGCGCGGTGTCGCCATCTTCTATGGCAAAGCGGCGCTTAATTATCTGCAAAAACTGCGCGGCAATATCTCCGGCAGCACTGCCGAGACCCAGCAGGCTTTTGTCAGCGCGGCCGAAGTCAGTTCCGTCTATCGGAAACTTGCCGACCTGCTGATTGCCGAAGGCCGGCTGTCGGAGGCGCAACAGGTGCTGGCCATGGTCAAGGAACAGGAGCTTTACGACTACACCGAGCGCCAATCGGACGCTGACGCCCCGAAGACCGTGGCGACTCTCGATACCTCTGAACAGCAGCTGGATGAACTGGGGGGCAAGGAAGTCAGCCTCGGGAAGGAATACGGGGCGCTGCAGGAAAAATACAATAAGGAAAAGGAGCAGTTCAGTCCTGCCGATCACGCCCGGTTGACTCAGCTGCGCAAGGCCATGGACGCGGCGCAGGCGGCTTTTGACGTTCACGTCGCGGCAATCGCGAGCGCCTCGAACGATCCGGAAGCCCGCGCGCGGCGGCAGCACGAGCTCAACGACTTCAGCCGCGCCTTTCAGGGCACCTTGAAAAAAATGGGCCACGATGCGGTTCTGGCCCAATACATGATATCGGATGACAAGGTGGCCATTTTCCTCACGACCCCAAACGTGGTGCTGGAACGGGAAACGCCGATCAAGCGGGAGGATCTGAATGAGTTGATCCGCGGGTTCCGTGCCACGCTCAGCAACCCCAGCCAGGACCCGGTGCCACAGGCCACCGCGCTATACAAGCTGCTGATCGAGCCGATCGCCGACGACCTGCATCAGGCGGGCGCTAAGACTCTCATGCTTTCGCTCGATGATACGCTGCGCTACCTGCCGTTCGCCGCCCTGTACGACGGGCACAGCTATCTGGTCGAAAATCTGGCGGTCGCCATCGTGACCGAGGCGGTGCGCGACAAGCTCGGCGCGCCGCCGGGAGACCAGACCTGGTCGGTGTGGGGACTTGGCGTCACCAAGGGCGGATCCGGCTACGATCCACTGCCCTATGCCGGCGTCGAGCTGAACGGCATTGCAGGCAAGAACGGTATCCTGAGTGGGTCCGTGCTGCTCGATTCGGCCTTCAATGAAGGCTCACTGCGCGATGGGCTGGACCAGGCCTATCCGATTATTCACATTGCCAGCCACTTCCAGTTCGCACCAGGGGACATGGACGATTCCTTTTTGCTGCTCGGCGACGGCAGCCACCTGACGCTGGCGCAGATCAAGACCAAGCTTAATTTCACCAACGTCGAATTACTGACGCTGTCGGCTTGCGAAACGGCGCTTGGCGATGACGGCGTCGCGCATCACGGCATCGAAGTGGAAAGCCTGGGCGCTATTGCCCAGCAAGCAGGTGCCCATGCCGTGCTCGCGACCTTGTGGCCGGTGGCGGACGTCAGCACCGCCCGCCTGATGCGGGCACTGTACGAAGCGCACAAAGAAGATCACCTCGATAAGGCCGAGGCACTTCGCAAGGCGCAACTGGCGCTGTTGCACGGTACCGTCAAGGCCGAAGGTTCAGATCAGACTGCCCGTGGCCTGGCGCGCATCGGCACCAGTCGGCCGACTGGCAATTTCAAAGTGGACCCCAAGGCGCCGTACGCCCATCCGTTTTACTGGGCGCCTTTCATCCTGATGGGCAACTGGCAATGAGCGGCCGGTTGCTGCTCACAACACCGGCACCGTGACTGTCGAGCGGGAGGAATAGTGGCAGCGACCGCCGATGAACAGAAGCTTCGGCTCCGGATTGTGCCGATCGTCCTCACAATTGTTTTAGGCCTCGGGCTGCCGGTTCTGGCAGCGGTGATGGCCCTGGCCGCTGCGCGAATTCTCCCGTTCCTGCCGCGAGGCGCGCAGCCGCTATTGCCGTGGCTTTATTCGCAGCATGCGTTCCAGTTGTTGCTGGCATTGATTGCGATCGCCGTGATCAAGCGTTTTGTTCCGGCCGATTACGGCTTGCATCGCCCGCGCGGCAAGACCTATATCCCCGAGGCCATCCTCTGGGGCATTGCCTTTGGCATCATCATGACGCTGATCGATTACGCCCCGCAGATCCTTGCCCGGGTAGCCCCGCCGCTCGACTATCCGCTGACCGCGGGCAACATGGTTGGCTGGCTGACCTTCGAAGGCATCTACGTGGGGCCAACCGAGGAGATTCCGTTTCGCGCCCTGCTGGTCACTTTTCTGGCAGCGACCATGCCAGGCAAGATTCGCATTGGCAGCTACCGGATGAACGCGGCCGGCGTGATTGTCGCGCTGATTTTCGCCGTGGCGCACATGTCCTCGTTCTGGACACGGCCACTGTGGCTGGCAGGCGGGCAGCAGCTCTATGCTTTTACGTTAGGGGTGCTATACGCCTATTGGCTCGAGAAATCGCAAAGTGTTCTGGCTCCGATCATCGGCCACAATCTCAGCGATGTAGTGGAATACGGCCTGCTCTACGCCATGGTCGCACTCTGGCATTGAGGCCTTCCCTGGTCCAGCGTTCTACCGCGCTACCGGCAATCGCAGTTCCCTTTTATGCGTTGACCGGCCTAATCAGGTTGCGGCCAGGCGTTGAACAGGTTGGTTGCGTCCACCGACCCGAGGCCGGTGGCCTGATCGTAGCCAAAGGTCGCCGGGTACGCGGGCTCGTTCTTGAAATCCGAATTCGACAGCTCGCCGAAAATTGTGGCGCCCGAAGCGCCGAAGCAGTCGTAGAACTGCCCGTCGGGATTCTGTCCGCACGGTATATCGCTGTCGCCACGCGTAATGTCGTGAAAGACGCAGTAGCTTGCCGGCAGCGTGCCGTTGGTCTTGCTGGCATCGCAGGTGCCGGCATTGGGTTGTTCAAACTGGTGACGCGCTAGTGCGTAGTAAACATAGTTGGCGTCACCCTGCCGCCCAAATTTCTGATCGATGAGGGCCTGAATGCCGGCCATCGCCGGCGAGCTGAAGGAGGTGCCGCCACCGCCCTGCACGATAGCGTCATTGCGCACTGTGCAGACAGCGCCACCCTGGCTGACATCGGACATGCATTCCAGATAAAAACTGCCCCAGACGCCATTGCTCGCGAACAGCGACAGATCGGGCTGGTCGCGCAGCCCGTCATTGGGAACGCCGGGCACGCCGCGCTGATAGGCGGGCTTAGGGTTACCCCGGCAGGTGCCGCTGACGACGCCCGGAATCGAGGGCTCGCCGGTAAAGCAGGTGCTGGGCCCGCCGCCGCCGGCGACGTCAAGCAGAAAATTCTGTCCGACCGCCGAATTGCAGAAGCCGTTGATGCCATAGGACTGCGTGTAGCTGCCGTTCACGGGGTCGGTATAAATCAGCCGGCTGGTACAGCCATCGTTCCACGGAATCTCCGGAATGTAGGAAAGCGCGGACGCCTTGGTCGTCGGATCGTTCTTGGTGCTCCAGTAGGTGCTGACCGGGATGCCGTTGACGTCGGCATTGTACTGGGCCATGAAATCCGTGCCGCCCACGTCGACGGCGTAGGCCGACGCGGTATTGTCGCCGCCATTGATGCCTTCGGTGGCGTAATTGGTGGGCTCAACGGGCGCGCACTGATCAGCCCCGTCATCGCCCTCGGCTATGAAAAACGTCGTGCCTTCGGCGGTTGCGAGCTCGGCTTCGCGGTTCTCCAGCGCGATCTCGGCGGCCCCGGTAATGGTTTCGCAGAGCCCGTAGCTGTCGGTGATGATATCCGGCGGCGCGTAATCGATCAGCCCAAGGATTGCCAGATCGAGCCCCGAGGTGGTCGCGCTGTTGGCGCACGCCGACAGTTCGATATTAGCGTCGGGCGCGGCGGCGCTCGACCACTCGACATCGAGCGCGGCTTCTGTCTCATCGCCATTCTGGCCGGGATTGGTGCAGCCGGGGTAGATCTGCCGGAAGTTGCCAGCCTTAAACCCGGCGAGCCCGAAGGTCTTGCGGAAGGTCTGCCAGTCATCGGCATGCAGCAGATTGCTGTCCTCTACCGCGGCGATGGTTATGCCTTTGCCCGTGTAGCCCCGCGCCCACAGCGGCAGCAAGTCGTAGATGGTCGCGAAATCGTAGGGCGCCAGCGTATGGTAAACGGAGCCGTCTATTTTGATGTTGAAGTGCGGCGTCCAGGTATTGGTGGCGCGCTCGTAGCTGACCGGGCCGAGTGCTACCGCGTGCGATCTTGGAAAGAAGTCATGCAGCGATGCGACTCCGGCAATGGCGGGCGCCAGCGCCGCCGGGACCTGAGGGTTGCGCATGTTCGCAATGTGATGCTCGCCATTGGGTATTACGAGTTGGTGAATCTCCGTTGAGAAGGTCGCGCGAACCTGGGCGGCGGTACCGCTGAAATCGATGACCAGACCGTTGGTGAAAATCCGATTGACCGTGAAGCCGTGGGACTCCAGCCAGCTGCGCAGAGCATCGAGGTCCGCGCCGGCGAGCCCGAAGCGCTCGCCGATTTGCTGCGGCGTGAGCCAGTGATGGTACTGGTCCGCAGCAGCGGGGTTGTGTTGTTCGTCAATCAGTAGCCGCAACGCCGCTTCGCTATCCGGCGAGCCCTTGAGAACGAGCAACAGGTGCTCCAGCCGCAGATTGTCGTCCACCGATCCGCGGTCTTCAGCGCCCTTAAGCGCTGCAGGCGTTGTATTGCCTGGCAGGGTTACGCGCTGCGACTCGTCAATGGACGCGGCCAGCATGGGCTCGATGCCACGAGCGCAGACTGCGCTCGCGTAGCAGATGAGCGCCGCAAATGAGAACGACCATGCGAAATATCTGCTCATGATGCACCCGCATTCAATTGCACTGGATGTGTAAGGGTTGACCCGGCCACGACGTGATTTTATTGACCGCGCCTTCATGATAGAGAGCGAATCGCAGCCCCTCAATACAGACCCGTTTGCGGGCGCTTATTTAACAAAACACGATCCCAGGCATCGTTCCCTGTGGCTGCGAACCTGATTCATTGGGCCAGGCCACTGCCGTTTGGCGGCGGCGCGTTGGAACCTAATAATCTTGCGGCAGGGTACGAGCTTAGAAGAGATATCACTTTAGAGTGTTTTTATAAATAATTGTTTTATATATATTAGTTACTGTTGCCGAGCGAATGCGACAGCGAAAACGGCCAAATGGCCCAAGGGGTTGGCTGAGTCGATAGCCACGCACGATCGCCGCAAAATCGGGCGGACAACGATGCACGCGACTCCTGTGGCAGTAGCCATCCCACCTGCGAACGGCAACACCCTTGATGCCTTGGAGCCCGGGAGCTGGCAATTCCCTCACGATGCTTCAGGGTATCGGCCGCGCCAGCGGGTCGCGCTTATTGGCTGGAAACTGCCTTGCGGAAGCAGCCGCCGGGCAGGTCTTTATGCACGGAGGTGATGACTTGGGGCCTTGCCCGCCGCTGAAAATTGGCAAGTCTCTTGCCACTGTTTGCCTTCGGCGTGAGCGCAATTCCGCCATTCGTGTTAGCCAACCTCCGCACTCGCAACTATGATGTCTACAGATTTACAATCATCGCCCGTGGGGCTTGAGAGTTGCCGCGCATACCACTTATACAAACGGGGCGGCCCTTTAATCCGGCACGGTCGGATCGGAGAATTTTATGCAGCAAGCCGTTCGTAAATATCTGTTGGCGCTGGAAGCGGGCGATGCCGACAAGGCGGCCGCCCTGTTCGTTCCGGATGGCTGGGTCAAGTCGCCCTTTTTAGGCCAACTTCCGGTACGCGACTTCGTCACGAAGGTCGCGCACTCATCCAGCGGTGCGAAGCTAACGGTATATGACGTGCTGGTGAGCGCCGAAGGGCATCTGCGCGCTGTTGCGTATTACCATTATGACTGGCGGCTGAAGGATGGATCCCGAGTATCCTTCGATTGCGCCGATGTATTCAATTTCGATCCGGCTTCAGGCCACATTCAATCCATTGTGCTGGTATACGACACCGACCCGGTTCGCGACGTGGTGGAGCACCGCTACCCTTAAGGTGGCAGCGGCCGACGTTGCTGGTACGCGGGCCGCGGCGCGATTTGGGCGCGCGAGGATTAAATGATGGCACCCGGCCTGCGCAGCTGTGGCCAGAGGTTGCACCGACGGATTGACCCGGAGAGCGAATGAAATTCGAACAGATTGCCACCGGCGGCTGCCAATCTTATCTGATTGGCTGCGAGGACAGCTGCGCGGCGGCCCTTATCGATCCGGAAATCAGCCAGATCGACCGCTACATTGCGCTGGCAGCACGCGATGGGTTGCGCATCCGCTACCTGGTCGACACGCATACGCACGCGGATCATTTTTCGGCAACCAAGCAGCTCGCGCAACAATTGCATTTGCCGGTTGTCATGCACCGTGCCAGTCCGGCCCCATATGTGGACCTGCGGCTGAATGACGGCGAGATGCTGGCGGTTGGCAAGCTGCGGCTGCAGGCGATTCACACGCCGGGCCACACGCTCGACTCCATGTGCCTGCGGGTTGAGGATCTGCTGTTTACAGGGGACACGCTGCTGATCGGCGGTACCGGGCGCACTGATCTGCCGAGCGGTGACCCTGACGCCCTGTACGATTCGCTGTTCAATCACGTGCTGCGGCTGGATCCGCAGACCAGGATCTTTCCGGCGCACGACTACAAAGGCCGGAGCCATTCGACGCTTGCGCATGAGCTGGCCGACAATCCCCGCCTGCAGCAACGGGACCGTGCTGCCTTCGTCAGCATGATGCAGCAGCTTAATCTGAGCATGCCCAAGCACATCACTGAAGCGTTACGCACCAACATGAGCGGTGGCAAGACGGTGGCACAGATGCTCGCCGATGCGGCCACCGTCATACCGTTTATGTCGCTTCAGGAACTGCAGCGGAAGATCGAGGCGCAGGACACCGACCTCATCGTGCTCGACGTACGGGAGCGTGATGCCTATGAGGCGTACCACATCACCGGAGCGCGGCATCTGCCGCGCGGACAGCTGGAATTGCGCGTCAACGAAGAATTGCCCGATCCGACCAGGCGGATACTGGTGTACTGTGAATTTGGCCGCATCTCAGCGCTGGCCGCTGCCACTTTAAGGCAGATGGGATACCAGGGCGTCTCCGCCCTGGACGGCGGCATCAAGGCGTGGCGGGAGCAGCAGTCGCTCCCTAAGAACACTTCCACCCAATGATGCGGCGCTGAGGTCGGCGCCGCCGCCAATCTGCGTTCACGGACTTAGCACAGGTCAGCGGCAAGAGTTGCGCTGCGACGACTCTATGCCTGGCGATTGCCAGATTCCCGTAACGACTCGGGCGCCGCCGAACCTCGGTTCGCCTCCGGATTAGCGGTGCGCTCCGGTAATGTGACGAACAGCACCGTTAATCGCGGTAACCGCGGGTAAATTCAATCCGGACGAGCCGATTCCGGCGTTCAATCTCGCCTCACGCGAGGCAGGTCATGGAGATCGGCGGCAATGAATCCGGATCCGGGCGCGGCTTAATCTGGGACGAACTGGGATAACCGATGGACACGTCCAGTTGGGACAAAGGGTGGCAGCTTATCACCCACTCCGTGACGGTATTTCAGAAATACCCTTTGTTCATCGTGCCGATACTGACGGTCTGGTGCATTTATGCGCCGACTGTTTTATATCTTAAATACGGATTTCCCTGGCATGATTTTGATACCGCGCAAACTCTGGCGTTCGTGTTTGTCGTGATCCTGGTGTTTTCATTTGCCATCGTGTTGGCCTGCGATACTCTGCTGGAAATGATCAAACAGATGGAAGGCGGCGAACCATCCTTACGGGTCGCGCTGTCCCGCACCTTCAGCAAAGATCTGACCAATGTTCTGGCACTTGCCATCGCGTGGGGCGTTATCTGGTTCGCGCTGACAGTCATCGAAGCGCTGGTCTCCGGGCGGCGCAAGGACGAGGACAACGATCAGGAGTTCAATGCCCGCAACGCTGCAGAAACCATAGCAAACTTCAGTCAGTTTTCGCTCAGCCGTGCATTCTTCGAAGCGCTGAGGAAGGGCATACGGATGCTCGTGTTTCTGATTCTGCCGGCCATCGCCTGGGATAATATGAATTTCATTGACGCCACAAAAAAGGGGCTGGCGGTTCTAAGAGCCCATTTAGCCGTTTTTGCGAGCGGCTACGCTCTGACTTATGCGGCCGCGGCAATCGTATTTTTGCCGCCAGCGCTGTTGCTTTTTTTCGGCACCAGCCACCATGGCCAGCCGCCATTGTTCCGGGTTCCGGATTTTCTTTGGGTCTGCTGCATCATTTACATGGGGCTGGCCTGGAGTTTTTGCTTTTACCTAGAGCAAATGTCGATGGCGCAGCTGTATTTGTGGCATCAGAAATGGGAACGAAAGTACGAGGTCGCGAGACTCAGCAAGCGGCCGCTGCCGTTGTTCAAGGATATTGAGCCACCCGTGCTTTTGGCAAAAGTTCCCAATCTCTTTTCGCAGGCATCTGGGTGAAGCAAGTGCTGCAGCGCGATGCAATTCGAAGAGCGGGCAAGCATGGGCCGTTTCCTGCAAATGCAACGATCTGCTGACTTCCTGCGTCGCGTGGTCCTATACTCCTAACCCTATGGCTGACCAGACCTCCAAAAAGCCGAAGGAACCGTGGCATTCGGTCAGCGTCATTGCAACGCGTGACGCCTGTGCCGCGGCGATCGCACTTCGTGGCCATCGGTATTTGCCCGGCGATGCCCCGAAGTTGCCGTTAAAGGAATGCACGCGGCAGGGGCAGTGCGTGTGCGCCTTCAAGCATCATTCTGACCGCCGTGCGGGACCACGCCGCGCGAGCGAGACCGGTGGGATGCCCAAACAGACGCCGGCAACGGATTTGCGCAAAAAGCGCGGCCGTCGCAGCGCCGACAACGAAGATTGATTTAGTTGGCGACAAGCGCGGCCGATCGTTGTAGTCAGCTTGAATCGCGCGTTGTCTGCTGTCCCGCCGGGCGCACGACTGCACTAGTCTTATTCGGCCAAGGTGATCTCCGTGTTCGCAAAGCTGAATGGAAACACTACCTCAGTGGCGGCGTTATAGATTCCACCGCTCACCAGCTCTTCACCCTCATTGATGAATTCAATGCCGCCGAGCAGGTAGCTTGACGATACGGCTTCGTAGTCGAATTCCGTTAGGGTATTCGCCGGCACCGTGTAGGCGCCTCCCCCAGGCAACGTGAAGGCCGTAGAGGCAAGGCCCGTACCGCTCGTGGACACGGCATAAACGGTCGCGCCGCCCAGCGTCTCCCCGCCGGTATCGGTAATTCCTTTGAACTGGAGAATCGCCGGGTAGATGATCCCATCCAATCCGAAGGCGGAATGGGCCAACAGCGACTGCAGCACCGTGCCGGCAGGAGTGATCACCTGAGTCGATGCGCTTCCGGCCGTCTGGTACTCGGTGATGTAGATGTTGCCGCGCGTGCTCATGACCAGCTCGTTGGTAGCCGCCCAATTGACCTCTGGGACGACCGCAAGGGTACCTAGGCTCTCGACCGTTGAAATACTGGTCGATGCCGTACCGACGGGCAGTGTGCCGAGCGTATAGGAGGTCGTCGCACCGCTTTTCGTCGACTGATACACGAGCATCAGCGTGTCGTTGGACCCCTCCATCTGCACGTCCGCGGTGGTGGACTGGGGGAAACTGTACAGGGTGGTTGTCACCTCGCCTGTGCTTAGCGATCCCTGCCGGAGGTAGACAGTTCCGCCCGTCACGGTGTCCTTTAAGAAGTAATTGTTGTCATCCCGGATCAAAAAGGTTGCCGTGCCGGCCAGTTCGAAGACCTGTGTGAACGAAGGGGTACCACTGCCCGAGTAAGTGAGCCAGTAAAGATATTCGGGATTGGTAATGGCGCAATTGGAGCCGCTCGTTACCAAATAGATGCGACCGCCCGAGGTGGCGCCTACGGTCGAATCCGAACTGCATACGTCGGTCTGCAATGCGACCGGGCTCGAGTATGTGCCGCCCGAGTACGGGTAGTAATAGACCGTATTGTTCGTGTAATTCAGTGTCACGAACCCGGCCAGCGATGATGTCAGGCTCGCATAAACCGCGTCACTCACATCGGTGGTCGTGATGCTCAGCGTCGTCGGCGCCGCGCTCGCGGAGGTTCCGTAACGAACCAGTATCCAGGAATCCCCCGTGCTGGTGTCGGTGCCGCACACATCACCGGTCCCCGGCAGGTGCAGTACCACGAACTGGGTGGTCGGATCGAGTTGGGTGGTTTGCGAATTGCCATAATCGCAAATCGCAACATTGCTGGCGGCCGAGATCGAGAGGTTCGACAGCTGCGTCGGCACGGGCAGAGTGCCGCTCGAGGCATTGCGTAGGTCGAGGCCGTAAAGATGCAGGTTGCCATCCCCGCCCAGGCCTTCATAGATCAGGATGCGCCCGACGTCCGTGTAGGTTGTTCCGGAGACCGTGTCGGCACTGGCGCTGGATAGGATCATCACGGCACTGGTCGTCACAAAATTCGCGCTGGTCGGCGCGGTGTAGCTGTTGGAAGCCTGGAGAAACAGGCCGGTCAGGCCACCGGCCGCTAACGGTGTGGCCTCGAACGGAATCCAGACCACGGGTGTGCCGGATGTGCCGCTACCGCTTGAAACCACAAGATTCACTGCTGAGCCGCTGGCTACCGAGGTGCCGGCGGCCGGGCTCTCGCTGATGACTTCGCCGGACGGCACGGTCGTGCTCGACTGGGTCGTGACCGTGCCCACTGTCAGGCCCGCCCCGGTTATGGCAGTGGTAGCCGCCGCCTGGGTGTCACCGACCACATTTGGCACTAACACCGGGGGAGGCCCGGTCGAGACGGACAGGTTCACGGACGAGCCGCTCGAGACCGTGGTGCCCGCGCTGGGAACCTGGCTGATGACATCTCCAGAGGCCACCGTGCCGCTCGAGGTCATCGTTATGGTCCCGACCGTGAGCCCGACGCCGATCAGTCCGATCGAGGCGTCATTTTGCGTGTCGCCCACCACATTGGGGACCTTGACCTGCGCCAGACCGGTAGACACCACGAGGCTCACGGCCGAGCCGCTCGCGACCTGAGTGCCCGCGGAGGGACTTTCGGCGATCACTTTGCCAGAGGCGACGGTCGAGCTGCTTGCCATGGTCACCGTGCCGACCGTCAGACCCAAACCGGTAATGGCGGAGGTCGCCGTCGCCTGCGTCTGGCCCACTTCATTGGGTACCGTGACCGGCGAAGCCCCGGCTGGCTGGCTGACCGTGAATGGCATCGTACCGGAGGCACCGCCCCCTGGCGTGCCGGTGAAGATGCTCACGTTAACCACGCCGGTGCTGAGCAGCTGGCTGGCGGAGATCTGGGCGGTCAGCTGCGTCGCGCTGACAAAAGCGGTCGGCAGGGCAAGCCCATTCCATTCGATCAGGGACGAGGCGACGAAATTGCTTCCGGTGACAGTGAGCGTAAAACCCGCCGACCCAATGGTCATGCTGTTCGGCGCAACCGACAGGATCGTCGGCAGCGGGTTGGTAGCATCCACCGCGAATTCAACGGGGTCGGAGGCTGCGCCACCGGACCGATCGGCGACACTGATGTGGGCGACTCCGGCGCTGGTCAGCTGCTCGGCTCGTACCTCGGCCTTCAATTCGCTGTCGCTGACGAAAGTCGTCGTCAGCGCCATCCCATTCCAGCGCGCGATCGAAGAAGGAGCAAAATGACTGCCAGTGATCGTGAGTGTGAAGCCCGCATCCCCGGCGGTGGCTCGCATCGGGCTCAGCGCCGCAATGGAGGGCTGCGGGGCAGACGTAGTGCTGGAATTCGTGCAACCGCCAGCCAGCAGGCTGAAGGTGACAAGGCAAAAGAGTGCCGCGCGGCTTAGGGAGTACAAATGCGATCCCCTTCGAATTCGGTTCTGTTGTTCTGTCTCGCCCCGTGGCGATGGCTTGTTCCCTGAAGGATAACCGAATATGAGCCATGTCCCAAGGCATCCCTGAGTTTCCGCGGCGCCACCTGGGCCGCCGCCAAATCCGGCTCCCGGGTTGCGCGGGGCACCCGCCCCGATACCAAGAAGGTCGGCATTATGTCGCCCCGGGAGCAGCAGATTGTCCCCGGGGCCGATGCCGTGTCGGCCCGGAATCATTGACTGTGGGAAGAGCGGCGCCTAGATTTGCAAGCAAACCGGCACTTTAAGCCTGGATCGACGCCGCCTACCTTGAGGAGATCGCCATGTTGAAGTTTGCGCACGCCACCTCGGCGCTGTTAGTACTTTGTGCGGTGGGTGCCGCACCGTGTTTCGCTCAATCGCTGGTCAATCCTGTAGTGAGCGACTCTGGTGGAAATACTGCGATGGGAACGGGTGCTCTGGTCAGCGACGGCACGCCAGACGCAGATACTCATGTCTCGGTCTACAACACCGCGGCTGGTGAGGCGGCGCTGAATGCCAACACCACTGGCTATGGCAACTCCGCCTTTGGCAACTATGCCCTGCCGCTCAATACGACGGGCAGCACCAATACCGCGATTGGAGCTGGCTCGCTGGCCGCTAACGTAAGTGGTTCGGCCAACACGGCCAGCGGCTACGGCGCTCTCAGCTCCAACACCACGGGCACCAACAATACAGCCACCGGGCTGCAGGCGCTGGCGACCAACACCAGTGGGGGAAACAACACGGCAGCCGGCTACCAAGCGCTCTACTTAAATACCACCGGCTCGGCTAACACCGCCACCGGTGAGTGGGGCCTTCTGAACAACACGACTGGTGCCGACAACACCGCCAGCGGGTATGAGGCGCTAGGCAGCAACACGACCGGCATCGAGAACAGCGCCTCCGGCGCGAATGCGCTGTTCTCAAATACGACCGGCAACCGGAATAACGCGTCGGGTGAGGGAGCGCTCTACAGCAATACGACGGCCAGCGACAACAACGCGATGGGCGCGAATGCTCTGTACGACAACAAGACGGGTTCGCTGAACAACGCGGTCGGCAACTTCGCCATGGAATACAACACCACCGGCAGCAACAATAACGCGGTCGGTTATGGAGCGATGTTGCACAACACGACTGGGTCGGACAACAGCGCGCAGGGCTACGAGGCACTGGCCACCAACACGACCGGGAACCTCAACATTGCGATTGGCTACAAGGCCGGCTACAGCCAGACGACCGGCAGCCAGGACATCTACATAGGTAATACCGGCGTCGCTGCCGAGAGCGGTGTCACTCGGATCGGCTCATCGACGGGGACTTCGGTGCAGACTGCAGCCTTTATTGCCGGGATCAGCGGCAACGTTCAGACCGGCGGGACGGTGGTGGTGACTTCCTCCGGCCAGTTGGGTGTGGCGTCCTCCTCGCGGCGCTACAAGCAGGACATCGAGCCGCTCGGCGATGTCAGCGAACGTCTCTATGGCCTGCGTCCGGTGAAGTTCCGTTACATCAAGCCCGACGAGCAGGGCCAGAAGCCCGTGCAGTTTGGCCTGATCGCGGAGGAAGTCGCCGAGGTAGTGCCGGAGCTTGTGTATCGCAACGCTGACGGCCAGGTCGAGGGCGTGCGCTATGAGGAGCTGACGCCGATGCTTCTGAGCCTGGCACAGCAGCAGCAGCAAAAGCTTGCCGCGCTGACGGAGCAGCTTCACGAGGTGCAAGAGCTAAAGCAGCAACTGACCGAGATGCGGGAACAGAATCGGGCGATGCAGATGGCGCTGGCCGAACTGCAGGCCAAGGACAGTCGCGTAGCGATGCGGTAATGGCGGCCCTCAGGGGGTGTCCGCAACTCGGATTGTAAAGCACTCTCGCCCGTAACTTGGTGACCTGCCCTCGCGTCTGTCTCTTCTGCATCTGCGGCCAAACGTGAAGACGCCCGCATGATCGCGGGCGTCTTTCGTCGGCCGGCGAACCGGGGCTACTTCAGCATCGCAATCTGCATGGATGCTTCCGCGTTGCCGCGGCCAGGGTCCCGCAACGCCGCAAACTGCTTCGTCAGTTCTTTGAGCTCGACAACTTCAGCTCGCAGCGCATCGATTTCGGCCAACCGTGCCTTCACGGCGGTAAGCTCCTGAGCTTGCGCCAGAACCAGTCGGTGCTCCTTCTGCAGCTCGTTAAGCAACAGCGTCGGCAGCAGGTGGTATGCGACCGAATCCGGCTGCCCGTCGCGGTTGTAGACCACGAGCTCCGGCAGGACCTCGGCGACGTCTTCAGCAACGAGACCGACCTCGGTTGGTTTGCTGCCGTCCGGGTTCGGTTGTTTGTAGTGGAAAGTGACCGGATGTAGCTGGTACAGCCTCTCGCTCACCTCGCCCATTGGTTGGATGTCTTCTTTATAGCGCTTCGAAGAGGACACTACGCCCAACTGACCGGTCGCGCTGACCATCACGGCCGTTCCCCCGCTGATATTGGTTCCGGTGATGGCTGCAATAAAGGTTGCTGATTGCGTTCCTGGAGTGCCAATGCGGATGATGCCCGACTCCGCGGCGACGCCGGTGTTGCCGATATCGATGTTGTTGCTGCCGGTGGTCAGATTGGAGCCCGCCTTGTAACCCACGCCGGTATTGAGATTCCCGGTCGTGTTTTTTTCCAGCGAAAAATAGCCCTGGCCGTCGTTGTCCGACCCGGTCGTGTTACTGAGCAGCGACCCGTAGCCGATCGCATTGTTGTTGTTGCCTGTCGTGTTAAATTCCAGCGCAAAATTTCCCATGGCGTTGTTCAATGTGCCGGCAGAGTTGTTATGCAGCGCGCTGATGCCCATGGCGTTATTGTCATTGGCGATCGTATTCTTATAAAGCGCGCCCTCCCCGGCGGCGTTATTGCGGCTGCCGGTTGTGTTGGAGAACAGGGCCTGATAGCCGGTGGCCGAGTTTTCCGACCCGCTTGTGTTGTTAAATAGTGCCTGATACCCGATGGCGGCGTTGAAGGTCCCGCCGCTGTTGCCGAGCAGCGCGTAGGATCCTACGGCTGTGTTTTGGTTACTGTCACTACAGACGAAGCATTGCGCCAGCGCCCGATTGTCGATCACGATCAAGGCGCCGACAACCATTATGAAATTCCTAAGTACATGACTCATGGTAAGTCTCCTCGCGGACAATGGATTTCTGAATCGTCAGCTTTGACGCGCACGCAGCCGAAACGCAGTTGGCGCGCTTTCGACCATCAGGTTGCCGACGGGTACACGCCAAAAAGGGAAATACACGTCAGAAGAGTCCCGCCATTGGCCGTGTAAGTCGGGCCCCAGTTCGGAAGGGCAAAAGTACTCATTCCGTCCCCGCCATAGGTGGTTCCGATCAAGTTAAAAAGAACTTCGTACTGGCTGATTTGCAGCAAGGCGCCATTTGTCTTTAGCCAGCCGTTCGGGCAGAAGTTAAAGGAAAATGTCTGAATCTCGCCGACAAAAGGATCAGTCGCCTGGGCAATTGCGCCCTGAGGGGTCAAGCAAGCTGTGAGTGCCAGAAAAGTAACGCTGTAGATTAGTCGCTTCATAATTTTTCCTACCTTTGCGGTGGGTGGTAGATGCGCACGCTGAAAACTACCGGCTCGGAACGAGCGGCGCAAGGTTTGCGCAAAAAGTTAGAACCCGCTTCTTGGTCGCAGTCCGCTGCCCGTGCATCCAATAAAGCCAGAGCTAAGTTTTTGTCGATGCTTGGGTTTCGGGTTTCGAGCTCACCAGAATGGTCGATCGTACTATTCATATGTTAAGGTGTTGGGCGCCCGCACCCGATCAGGCCGCAGTAAAAATAATAGCAACGCCGGGAGACTAACACCATGAAACGACGGGATTTCTGTGGCATGACTCTGATGAGCGGTGCCATGGCGATTGCGCCGGTTGGGCGGTTACTGGCAGGAACCGATGCCGATATTCACGCCATCGGACTTTCCGGAGCCGAGATCGTTTTAAATCGCAAGGCAGTCGCTGACTTGCAGTCGGGTTTGCGCGGAACGCTGTACACACCCGATCGGGCCGGATATGACGACGCGCGCCGAATCTGGAATGGCATGATTGACAGGCGACCCGCGCTGATTGCGGCCTGTGTCGACGTCAATGATGTCGTGCGAGCTGTAAATTTTGCGCGCGAGAACGCCCTGCTCCTCGCGGTCCGGGGTGGCGGGCACAGTTTTCCTGGCTATTCGACCTGCGATGGTGGACTGGTTATCGATCTGTCGGCGATGCACGCCGTGCAGGTAGACGCCAAAGCCCGAGTAGCTCGCGTGCAAGGCGGCGCCTGGGTGGCTCATGTAGATCATCCGGCCCAGCAGCATGGGCTTGCCACAACTTTAGGTCAGATATCAAACACCGGCGTTGGCGGCCTCACGCTGGGCGGTGGATTCGGCTGGCTGGCCCGCCGGTTCGGGCTTGCCTGCGACAATGTTCTTAGCGTGGAGCTGGTGACAGCGGATGGCAAGGTCCGTCACGTCACCGCGAAGGAGGAGCCCGATTTGTTCTGGGCGCTGCGTGGTGGTGGGGGCAATTACGGTGTTGCGACCGCCTTCGAATATCGCCTGCATCCGGTAGCTCCAACTGTTCTTGCCGGACACGTGGTTTTTCCGGCCGCTCAGATGAAGGACGCCATTAAGTTCTATGTGGATCAACTGACTAACGCGCCGCGCGAGCTGAGCGTCGATCTGGCACTATTTTCTGGCAAGGATCAGCAGCCCTGTGCAGCACTTTACGTTTGCACGACGGCCGATTCCGCCACGGGCGAGAAGCTATTGCGACCTTTGCAGCAGTTCGGGAAACCGATCGAGAACACCATCGGCGCGATGCCTTATCTTACGGTTCAATCGCAGTTCGATGGCCCACCGCTCGACCCCACCATGAACTACATCAAGGGCGGGTTTGTGCGGGCGTTTCCGTCAGATTTGATTGACGTTCTTGCCGATGATTTCCGTCCAAGCAGTCAGGTCAGTGTATTTTTCCAAAACGCCAACGGCGCGGTGGCGGACGTCGCCCAATCGGCGACTGCATTTCCTCACCGCGATGCCCTGGCCAATCTGCTGATGCTCGGCAACTGGAAGGATCGCAGCTACAACGACAAGGGCCGCGACGAAGTACGCGCGAGCTGGCATATGGTCGAGCGCTACACGGATGGCTACTACGTGAATTTGAACGGTGCGGACGCCGCGAGCACCGGCCGCAATTATGGCGCGAACTATCAGCGACTGGTGGCGCTCAAAAAGAACTATGACCCGATGAATCAATTCCGGCTGAATGCCAATATTAAACCGGCCTAGCACAGGCGCATCGCCCGGCCCCCAAATGTGGGCGCTCGGATCACATGGTCGGTGCTATTGGCCCGTTTGCAAAACTCGGCCGAGCTGGCGCCCGAACAACAGCAAAAACAGACCACCGGTTGCAGCAATTGCCGCGTGCATGGCCCAAAATTGCGCCGGGCTCATTTTCTCGTAAAAGCCGCCAATCCAACCTACGACAATGGCAGACGCAAACAGACTGAGGTACGCGACCCCCATCATCGTGCCCTTGAGCTTGGCCGGCGCAGCCCGTGAGACCAAAGCGAACAGTATGGGCCACTGGTAAACCCACCCTATTCCGGAGCCCAATACCGACAGTGCCGGCCAGAGCGGACTGATTTCGGCCCCGCGCGACAGAGCAATGGCCGCCACGAGGATCAAGTAGCTTGCGGCCGTAATCCAGGCACCGGTTGCGATCTTTGCAAGGTCATCCTGCTCGTGGCGGCGCCGGGCCTGCAGTCGCCATATCCAATACAAAAGTGGTACGACAACTATGCCCCCCACGGCATTCAATGATTGATACCACGGGACCGGGATGCGAAATCCGTCAACGTTGGGCGAGACATATTGCTGGATCCAGATCACCATCGCATTGAAGATCTGATAAAGCGCAACTGACTGGAATGTAGTAATTGCAATCACTGTGGTCAACGCACTGACCGCGACCCAGTCTTTGGCTGTCAGGCTGCCGGCTTCGTGTCGCGCTCGCTCTACCTTTGCAGGCAGATGGCGGAACCCATATAGATAAGTAAGCAGACCAAGCAGCATGACAATTGCGGCGATACCGAAGCCATAGTGCCACCCATATAGCTCCGCCAGCAGCCCGCAAAGCAGCGGCCCGATCAGCGCGCCCAGATTGATCGCCGCCATGAATAGCATGTAGCCAAGGTCGCGCCGCCGCTGGTCAGAAGCCGGGTATAAGGCACCGACTTGCGCGGCAATATTTCCTTTCAGAAACCCCGAGCCGGTAATCAACAGCAGCAATGCCACGAGAAAGGTCGCATCTAAAGACATGGCGACGTGCCCGGCCGCCATCAACACGGCGCCGATGACCACGGCATTGCGCTGCCCGATCCACCGATCACCGATCGCGCCACCGAGCAGCGGGGTCACGTACACCAGGCCGCTGTAAAGGCCATACATCTGAGAGGCAAATGCCTGAGATGAAATCGGTCCCTGGAATGACTCCAGCGCGGCGCGCAGCATCGCGAGGCCCGCCACGTGCTCGGCATGGCCAGGCAAAAGCAGCTGGTCGACCATGTACAGCACCAGCAGCGAAATCATGCCAAAGTAGGAAAAGCGCTCCCAGACCTCCGTACCGGCCAGAACGTACAGGCCCTTCGGATGGCCGAGGAACCCGTTACCCCCGCTGGCCGGATCCGGCGTCGCTTTCGTGAGGGTGTTTATGATGGTTGTTCCGTCACGCCTTTGAGCCTAAGGCGAATCCGGCGCGCGAGCAATCCTGATGATTGCTCCCAGACGTAGGCAGGCCACTGTCTTTGGGCTGCCCGCGGCATCGAAAGCCACAATAACTTTGTGCAGGGAGACAGCATCACGGGTACGAAAGCGCCCGCGTAATCGCGGGCGCTTTCGTGCCGCCTTCGGCCGTGCTTAGCCTATCATCGCGAACTAAGCGACGTCCCGGACCGGATGCGCCCGCCACAATGTCCGCGGGGCATGACGCTATTTTGCAGCCGCAATCAGCGCTACCGACGCCGTCTTGCCGGCTTCAACATCGCCGGCGATAAGGCGCGACGTAAGCCGCTCAAGATCGGCCAACCGTGCCTTCAGCGATTGCAATTCTTTAGCCTCGACAGCCTGTTCAGCGATCCTTTGATCCTGCGCCGCGAGTTGCTGCGTCAGCGCATTGACGTGATCATGTTCGGCCGCGAGCTGCTGGGCTTGGGCCGAAATGACCTGGTGCTGTTTCTGAAGTTCGTTCAGCAGCAGGGTTGGCAGCAGGTGATAAGCCACCGATTCAGGTTGCCCATCTTGGTTGTAGACAGCCAGCTCGGGGAAAACTGCAGCGACTTCTTCTGCTACTAGGCCTAGCTGAATCGGCTTTGCTCCGTCTGCGTCCGGCTGCCGGTAATGGAATGTAACCGGGTGCAACTCGTAGAGTCGATCGCTGACAGACCCCATCGGCTTGATATCCTCCTTGTAACGACGAGACGAGGAGACAACGCCCAACTGCCCGGTCGAGCTGACGACTACGGCTGCGCCGCCAGTAATATTGGTGCCGGCGATGGCCGCAATGAAGGCCGCTGATTGCATCCCTGGGGTTCCGATGCGGATGATGTTTGATTCCGCGGCGACCCCGACATTGCCGATATCGATGTTGTTGCTACCGGTGGTCAGGTTCGAGCCCGCCTTGTAGCCGACCCCAATGTTCAGATTGCCGCTCGTGTTGTCTTCCAGCGAAAAATATCCCTGCCCGCTATTGTCCGAGCCAGTGGTATTGTGCAAGAGCGAGCCATAGCCGACGGCATTGTTGTTATTGCCGATGGTGTTGTACTCGAGTGCGTAGTTCCCCATCGCGTTGTTCAGCGTGCCCGCCGTATTGTCGTGCAGGGCATTGGTCCCCATGGCGTTATTGTCATTCGCGGTGGAATTTGAATACAGCGCCCCAGCGCCAGTGGCGTTGTTGCGATTGCCGGTCGTGTTGTAGGTGAGCGCTTGCAAACCGCTCGCGGTGTTATCGCTGCCGGAAGTATTGGAATAAAGTGCGGCATACCCGGTCGGCCGAATTATTCGCGCCCGTCGTGTTCAAGAGCATCGAGACGGCTCCAGTTGCCGTGTTCTGCCCGCCGGTAGTGTTCGTCGCCAGCGCCGCGTTGCCCATGGCCGTGTTATTGCCTCCGGTTGAGTTTGCCGAAAGTGCGGAATTCCCAAATGCCGAATTTGCGTTGCCACTGGAGTTGGTTGCTAGCGCCAAGACTCCAGCTGCCGTATTGCCACCGCCGCTCGTCGCACCGGCAACATCACTTTCCAGAGCTTCGGCGCCCATCGCGGTGTTTCCCCAGTCGTCGCTCGGAACGGTATCAACGACACCCTGGGCTGCGGCGCGCTGCGATACGCCTCCAAGCGCAGCGAGTGCGCAAATTATTGCCACGGGCGCTTTGCCGGACTTTTTCACGGTGCACTTCCTTTATGCCCCAAAGGGCTTAGTTGCTTGTTTTTTCAAATCGGCAAGCGAGCCGCTGGCGCAGCAGCCCCCAGCAGGTCCGCTCGCAATGCGCCACGCGATTAGCAATATTATAGACTGCCGGCGCAACCGCGCGACATCGCGACTTGCTGCCAGCGCGCCAGGAAGGCTGCCGACGGGCCACCGCGAAACCGGCAAATGTGAGCCCGCTTAATTCGCCGCTGCGACCCTCACTACTGGCTCCACGCTGCCGGTAGCCATTTGTGCTACGGCCCGCTCAAGTTCGGCCAGACGGGCATTTAGTCCCTCCACGTTTGCTGCTTTCGCCCTCAGCTCAGCGATTTGACTTTCTTGAGTGTCAAGCCGCTGGGCCTGCGCCAGAACGACCTGGTGTTCCCTCTGCAACTCGTTCAGCAACAGGGTCGGGAGCAGATGATAAGCGACCGACTCCGGCTCGCCAGCGTCGTTATAGACCACGAGCTGCGGCAGCACGTCGGCGACTTCTTCGGCAATCAGGCCAACCTGCACCGGTCTCTTGCCGTCCCCTTGCGGCTGCTTGTAGCGGAACGTAACCGGACGGAGTCGATACAGCGGCTCGCTCATCTCCCCCATCGGCTGGATATCGTCTTTGTAGCGCTTCGAGGAAGACACGACGCCCAATTGGCCCGTCGAGCTGACGACCACCGCCGTTCCGCCGCTGATATTGGTCCCGGCAATCGCTGCTACGAACGTCGCCGATTGCGTACCGGGAGTCCCGATTCGGATGATGCCGGACTCCGCAGCAACTCCCGCATTCCCAATGTCGATGTTGTTGCTGCCGGTGGTCAGGTTAACGCCCGCCTTATAGCCAACGCCAATGTTAAGGTTGCCGCTGGTATTGTTCTCAAGCGAAAAATACCCTTGCGCGCTGTTATCGGCGCCCGTCGTGTTATTGAGCATTGACCCATAGCCGACCGCATTGTTATTAAAGCCGGTGGTGTTGAATTCAAGCGCAAAGTTTCCCATCGCGTTGTTCAGTGAGCCAGTGGTGTTGTCGTGCAGTGCGTTTGCGCCCATGGCGTTGTTGTCGTTGGCGGTTGTATTGGCCTGCAATGCGCCTTCGCCGGCAGCGTTATTACGGTTACCGGTAGTGTTGGAGGTCAGTGCGTAGGCGCCAATGGCATTGTTATTGTAGCCGGTCGTATCACTAGCAAACGCATAGGCGCCGGCGGCAGTATTGTCACTGCCAGTCATTGCCGGTGGCGGCATGATCCCTTCGTCGGCCTGCGCCCCGATCGCCGTATTGTTTGTCCCGGTTGAATTGGCCAAAAGTGCATTGGCGCCGACGCCCGTGTTCGATCCACCTGTCGAGTTCGAAGACAATGCAAATGCGCCGCTGGCAGTGTTTTCATAGCCAGTTGTATTGCTGACCAGCGCATAGGCGCCGCTGGCCGTATTGTTCTGGCCGGTTGTGTTGGCCTCCAGTGCCTGCGCACCGTAGGCGTTATTGAAAAAACCGGTCGTATTGCTATAAAGCGCCGCTATGCCAGCGGCGGTGTTGTTATTACCGGTTGTATTCTTATCCAATGCTCCCCAGCCGCAGGCGGAATTACCAACGCCGGTCGTGTTGGCCGACAGCGCACCCGAGCCCATGGCAGTGTTGTTAGTGCCGGTGCTATTGGCATGGAGCGCTTGCGCGCCAACGGCGGTATTGGCCGCACCGGTCGTGTTGGCGCTCAAGACAAACCCGCCGATAGCCGTGTTGTCATAGCCCGATGTATTGGCGGCCAGCCCCTCATAGCCAAACGCGCTGTTTTCCGAACCCATGTCGTCCGGCAGCGCGCCCGTGCCGTAGGAAGTATCGTAAGCCTGCGCCGCCGCCAGGTTGACGCCGCCGATCGAAAGCAGCGAAATTGCCAGCAGCCGAAAGTGAAATTGAATGGTTGTTTGCATGGATGCAAATCTCCTCAGTGGATTTTTATCTGCGTTATTCGGACCCCTTTTATATCTGGCGGCGCGGGATTTCCCTTGGCCAAGCGACGAAGTCGGAGGGCCTTGCGTCGGCCAAGGAGGATACGCCGATCAAATTGAGGCTGCGAATTTCAACATTCTGACAGCGAAGCCGCCCCGAAGCCTTTAACTGCCGAAAATTGAAGGAACGCCCGCATCACTGCGCGGCTGACTGCAGAAGCTGGAGCTGCTTTATCGATCAAATAGTTAGTCGGCGCGGCGAATAGTCAGAATTGTGATCGGCTTGGCGATCATTTGGCCGTGCATGACGCCTTCGCCGGCCGTCGGATCGCGAGGCCGATCGAGTATCTTCCGCACAACGTCCATGCCGTCGATGACCCGGCCGAACACTGCATAGCCCGGATCATCCGCGGTCGGCCCGCCGTCGAGGGAGGTCAGGTCCCCAATCACTATGAAGAAATCGGCCGTCGCCGTGCCAGGCTCGCGTCGCGCCATCGAGATCGCGCCATTGACGTGACTTAACCCGGTAACGCTCGGGGCCTCGTTTGGAATGGGCTTAAAGATCCGTTTTGGGTTGCCCTTTAACCCACCCTGTACCAGGCCGTATTTGCCTTCCTCGTCAATCTTGACCGCGCGATAAAACGTGCTGCCATCGAAGCGCTTCAGATCGACGTAGCGTAGGAAGTTATTGACAGTGATGGGGGCGTGCGCCTGATCGAGCCCGATCAGGATATCGCCGGATTCCAAATGCAGGACTACATTTATTAAAGCCGGGGCCGGCGCGGCGTTATCAGCGCTTAGATTAGTACTTTCCGGCTCCGATGGCGTTGATTTGACGGCCTCCTGCGCCAGGCAAATCGCCACCACGGCGGCCTGGCACGCCACCAGCACGCCAAGTGCTATCAGCCCTCGGCGCAGCAATTTCCCTGCAATCGACATTTTTTCCAGCCCTTGTCAGTCGTTGTAGCCGCTGCCTAAACGGGATCAGCGCATCGCGACGCGTTCATCCTTTGACTGATTCGACAACGTTGCAACCAGGCTCTTTAGCTCCGCCAGCTGCTGCTTGAGATCCCGAAGCTGCTCGCGCTGCTGCTGTACCTCGCTCAGCAGTATCGGCGTCAGTTCGTCGTAGCGCACGCCCTCGACCTTGCCCTCGGCATTGCGGTACACCAGCTCCGGCAGCACCTCAGCGACCTCTTCCGCGATCAGGCCAAACTGTACCGGCTTCTCGCCCTGCTCGTCGGGCTTAATGTAACGGAACTTTACCGGCCGGAGCTGATACAGCCGTTCACTCACATCGCCCATCGGCTGGATGTCTTCCTTGTAGCGGCGCGATGAGGACACGACGCCAAGCTGGCCGGTGGCACTAACGACCACTGCGGCCCCACCACTGATATTGGTGCCGCTGATGGCTGCGATGAATGCCGCCGATTGCGTGCCTGGGGTGCCAATACGAATGATGCCCGACTCCGCGGCGACTCCCGCGTTACCGATATCAATGTTGTTGCTGCCGGTGGTCAGGTTAACGCCCGCCTTATAGCCAACGCCGATGTTGAGGTTCCCGCTCGAGTTATTTTCGAGCGCGAAGTACCCCTGCGCACTGTTGTCCGAGCCAGTCGTGTTGTGCAACATCGCACCATACCCGACTGCGTTGTTGTTGTTGCCGGTGGTGTTGTACTCCATGGCGAAATTGCCCATGGCGTTGTTCAGGGTGCCGGTGGTGTTGCCGTAGAGCGCACTTGCACCCATCGCGTTGTTGTCGTTCGCCGTCGTATTACTGTACAGCGCCCCCTCACCCGAAGCGTTGTTGCGGTTGCCAGTGGTGTTTGAATACAGCGCATTGGTACCGGAGGCGTTGTTCTCCAGACCGGTCGTGTTGTTATAGAGCGCTTGATATCCAGAGGCGGTATTGTCGTAGCCGGTGGTGTTGGCGTTGAGCGCGTAGGCTCCTGTCGCATTGTTATAGTAACCGGTCGTGTTGGCGTACAGGGCGTAATAGCCAACCCCATTATTGTAGCTGCCGTCGTTTCCGACGCCATCGCTATTGTTGTTGTGGAGGGCGTAACCTCCGATGGCGTTGTTATAGTTACCCACCGCATTCGCCGAGAGGGTCCCTTGCCCTACCCCGGTATTATCCATGCCCGTGGTGTTTGCATGGAGCGAAAAGACCCCCACGGCAACGTTATTGTTGCCCGTAGTGTTGCTATACATGGCGACATCACCGACTGCGGTGTTGTCGCTGCCAGTGGTATTGAAAAGCATCGCATTTTTTCCAACTGCGATGTTTTCTTCACCAGTCGTATTGGAACTCAGGGCGAAGTAGCCCACGGCATTGTTGGCGCCCCCAGTGGTGTTTGATGACAACGCCTCGTATCCGGCAGCAATGTTCCCGGTTCCGGTCGTGTTGGAGCCGAGCGCGCTGAATCCGGAGGCAGTGTTGTCGGAGCCGGTCGTGTTGGCATAGAGCGCGGCCACCCCGGTGGCGGTGTTGTAGCTGCCGGCCGTGTTGTTAACGAGCGCGTCCGCCCCAGAGGCGGTGTTGTCGATGCCGGTCGTGTTTAAAGCGAGCGCGTTGACCCCTGAGGCGGTGTTGAAGGAGCCGCTATTCGTGGCGACTGGCCCGCCGAGCGCGCCGGTCCCCATCCCGGTGTTGCCGTTTGCGTCGCTCGTGTCATTCGTCGACGGCACTTGGCCGAAAGCCGACTCCGCAAGGGTCAGCGTCGCCATGGCCACCCATGAGCAGATCAATCGTGCGCGGGTATTCATCGTTGCTATGTCCCCTGACGTTAATGTGGACTCTGGAGCACCCGATGCGCGTGCCACGCGATGGCCGGCCTCGGGGTGTTCAATTTGTAGCCTACTCGCTACTCGACAAGTAGGTCGATTGGCGCCCTGCGTTTACATGGTGCTTGCTTGAACCCATATAAAACATAGCTCGCGCGCGCTGTATAACTCTCTGATTTATTTGGTAGCGGGGGGCCCGCTTCGATACTTGTCCGCCTATCGTGCCCCGGCCGCCTTAGCGGGTCATGTCCTCGCCTGCGACAACACTGTAGACCCCGGCGGGTGGGCCAGGGTCGTAGCCGCAATCAACCGGATAAGCTCAGCGGATGGCGACCTGCGCCACCTGCGGCTTCACCGCCGCAACCTGCCTCTCTAACGCCTCGAATTTCACGTCCTGGGCCGCGAGCTTGTCGTTGAGCGCTTTGATCTGCTCGCGCTGCTGTTGCACTTCGTTCAGCAGCATCGGCGTGAGCTCGTCATAGCGCACGCCCTCGACCTTGCCCTCGGCATTGCGGTACACCACCTCGGGCAGTACCTCTGCGACTTCTTCCGCGATCAGGCCGAATTGCACCGGCTTCTGGCCCAGCTCGTCGGGCTTGATGTAGCGGAACTTGACCGGCCGCAGATTGTACAGGCGTTCGCTCACATCCCCGAGCGGCTCGATGTCCTGCTTGTAGCGCCGCGATGAGGAAGCGACACCCAACTGCCCCGTCGATGTCACGACCACCGTCCCGCCCGTCTGGACGTTGCCGCTGATGCCGGCGATGAACACCGCGCTCTGGGTCGACACACCGGTCGATGAGCCAATCCGAATGATGTGATTCTCGGCCGCGACGCCCGCACTGCCGATATAGATGTTGTGACTGCCCGTCGTCTGGTTGATGCCCGCCTCGTAGCCAACACCGATGTTGAGGTTCCCGCTTGTGTTATTTTCGAGCGCGAAGTACCCCTGCGCGCTATTGTCCGAGCCGGTTGTGTTGTGCAGCATCGCGCCATAGCCGACTGCGTTGTTGTTGTTGCCGGTGGTGTTGTACTCCATGGCGAAGTTTCCCATGGCGTTGTTCAGAGTGCCGGTGGTGTTGTCGTAAAGAGCGTTGGCTCCCATTGCATTGTTGTCGTTGGCAGTTGTATTGCTGAACAGCGCGCCCTCACCCGACGCATTGTTGCGGTTCCCGGTTGTGTTGGCATAGAGCGCATTCGTGCCGGACGCGGTGTTTTCGATGCCGGTCGTGTTGGAATAAAGCGCTTGGTACCCGGTAGCGGTGTTCTCGAAGCCGGTCGTGTTGGCGGACATGGCCGAATTACCGGCGGCAAAATTATAATATCCGGTCGTATTCCAGTACAGTGCATCGTCTCCGATCGCGATGTTGCCGCTTCCGCTGGTATTGCTGTAAAGAGCGAGCGCGCCAAAGGCGCTATTGCCATTTCCGCCAATGTTGGCCAAAAGCGCGCCCGCTCCAATGGCCGTGTTATCCGTTCCGGTCGTGTCACTACTGAGCGCGCCAGCTCCGAAAGCAGCGTCCTGACTGGCCACCGTAGCGCTTTGAAGAGCACCAGCCCCTACCGCGGTATTCTCAATCCCTGAGGTATCGGCTTGGAGCGCCCCTGCGCCGACGGCAGTGTTGTTACTCCCGGTCGTGTTAAAACCGAGCGCGCCCGCACCGGCCGCCGTATCGTTGTCTCCCGTTGTGAGGTCCCCGAGTGCGCCGGAGCCCATCGCGGTGTTGTTGTTTCCGTCGCTGTTAACGACGTCAGGTGGCTGCGCGGCAAGGGCGGGCCGGGCAACAATCATTAATGTGGCGACTGAAATCGAACAAAGTCGGCTGAGCGTCATGAAATTGACCCCCAATAATTATGTTTAGAAATCCAGGGGGAGCCGAGAATCAGCGCCGCGGCCCCCTTGCGATATCGGGCTGGCGCTGCCCGACGATACTCCCAGCCTAGACGAGTGGCAAAGGCTCGGCTTCAAATGGCGCGTGAATTTGCGCGCCCTCTCGCGGGCGCATCCAGAGCACGAGAAAAAGCTGGCGGCACGGTGCCGATGCGACCGGCCGACGAACTTCTCGGTCCTGTCTTCGAGACGTTGGCCATTGGCTTTTTGAATCACGCCAAAGCCGATCCGGACCTCGATCCCCTCCGTGATGATCCGCGTTTCAAGGCGATGATCGCGGCTGCCGAGATGCGGCTTTCGGCGGCCATTGGCGAGCGCTCCGCACCACGGTCGTAATTCGGCGGGGTCCTCGGCTAGGTCGCAGGCCTCGTGAAGCATGTGGACCGGTGGAGTCCTTTATTTTACTTAATCTGCTCGTGCGACATCACGACTGTCACTTATCTTGCGATGCGGACTATGATCAGCGCCGAGTCGCGGTTCGTTTGCCAGGTGTAAGGATTTCGCCTGGTGTCCAAGTAATAGGCTTAGGGGGTCATCATGCTCAAACTGCTTTGCTCCACTCTTTTGTTAATGGCGGTTGCCAGCGCAGCACTTGCTGTGCCCTGTACATTCTCGGCCGGATCGAATTGCGGTCTAGCTGCGCCTGAAATTGATCCCGCTTCCGCGCTGAGCGGACTGACGCTATTGATCGGCGCGATTGCCGTGATTCGCGGTCGTCGCCGAAAATAAGATTATACCTCAGTGGTTGTCAGACTCGGGCCGCCGTATGCGGCCCGAGTGCGTTACGGGGTCGAGCGTCGTGGCGCCATAGTCTGCGTGGCGCATTGATGCGTGCAGCAGGTTATGCGTAGGGATTGAGCGAGGCATTGTCACCGCGGCGAGCTAGTTTCAGCGGATCTTGCTGCCCCATCGCATTTAGATAGCACCGCTGCCGATCGGCCTTTGGATGATATAACAAAAATTAAATAACCGCGCAGGCGGGCTTTGACGCCGCTTAAATCGGTAGCAGGGGCACGATATAGCTTCAGCGCATCGCCATGCGCTCGTCCCTGACCGGTGTTGTCAGCGACGCAACCAAGCCCTTTAGCTCCGCGAGCTGCTGCACGAGTTCTGCGACTTGCTCCCGGTCCTGCTGTAGTTCACGAATCTGTTCCGCCTGCGCCGCGAGTTTCTGCTGTTGCTGCTTCACCTCGTTCAACAGCATCGGCGTAAGCTCGTCGTAGCGCACGCCCTCGACCTGGCCCTCGGCGTTGCGGTACACCAGTTCCGGCAGCACCTCGGCTACCTCCTCGGCAATCAGACCAAACTGTACCGGCTTCTCGCCCTGCTCATCGGGCTTGATGTAGCGGAACTTTACCGGCCGTAGATTGTACAGGCGCTCGCTCGCCTCGCCGAGCGGCTCGATGTCTTCTTTGTAGCGCCGCGATGAGGAGGCAACCCCAAGCTGGCCCGACGCCGTCACGACGACGGTCCCACCGGTGACGACGTTGCCGCTGATCCCGGCGATGTAGGTCGTGCTCTGCTTCGAAGGCAGAACAGTCGAGCCGATCCGAATGACGTGGCTCTCGGCAGCAACGCCCGCATTGCCGATGTAGATGTTCTGGCTGCCGGTCGTCTGGTTGCTGCCAGCTAAGTAGCCAATAGCAGTGTTGAAGCTACCCGTCGTGTTGGCGGCGAGCGCGTAATAGCCAGCGCCAATATTGAGGTTCCCGGTCGTATTGTCGGAGAGCGCGAAATAACCCTGCGCGCTGTTATCCGAGCCGGTCGTATTGTGCAACATCGCGCCATAGCCGACCGCATTATTGTTGTTGCCGGTGGTGTTGTATTCCATCGCGAAGTTGCCAACCGCATTGTTCCGGGCGCCGGTGGTGTTGTCGTGGAGAGCGTTGGCACCCATGGCGTTGTTGTCATCCGCAGTCGTATTGCTGTACAGCGCTCCCTCACCGGACGCATTGTTCCGGGCGCCGGCGGTGTTTGAATGGAGCGTGTTGCTGCCACTGGCGGTGTTCTGGGCGCCGGTCGTGTTGAGATAGAGCGCGTAGCTGCCGCTGGCAGTGTTCTGGATGCCGGTCGTGTTGGATAAAAGGGCAACGTAGCCGGAGGCGGTGTTGTTGGAGCCGGACGTGTTAGAACCTAGGGCGCTGTCTCCGGAGGCGGTGTTGCTAAAACCCTCAGACGCCCCCTCAACAGCCTGGAGAGCATTGCTGCCCGAAGCCGTATTGCCGTAGATATCGCTGGAGACCGAGTCGCAGCCCGGCACAGCACACGTCGGCGTCTGACCGAAAACGGATCCGGCGGCGACCAGCGTCGCGGCCAAAGTGACCGAGCGGAACAGTCGTGCGTGTGTCTTCATCGCTGGTACCTCCCAGAAGGTTATTGTGGATTCTCTGACCACCCGATGCGCCTGCGATGCGATGATCGGCCTTGGGGGTGTCTAATTTGTAGCCTACTCGCTACTCGGCAACTGCGTCGATGGACGCCCAGCGCTTATCTGGCGCTTGCTTGGACCCATATACAACAAAGCCCGCTCGCGCGGGCTGTATAACTTTTTGATTTAATTGGTAGCGGGGGAGCGATTAAGCGCGGTCCCGGCGTTCCCGTTCGGGTCTGCCCGAATCCGCCCGCCGCTCCGGTCCGGCGGGCTCGGAAGGCCGCCTAGAGATTCGTCTAGGGGCTCGCCGGGGAACGCCGCTCCTGCACCGTCTCCGTACGGCGCGCGCGGCCGGTCGCCGCCCGAATGGGTTCAGCGCATCGCGACGCGCGCTTCTTGCGCTTGATGCGCGAGCGTTGCGACAAGCGTCTTTAGCTCCGCGAGCTGCCGCTTTAGTTCTGTTACTTCGACCAACTGCTGTTTGAGTTCCGCGATCTGCTTCCGTTGCTGTGTCACCTCGTTCACCAGCAACGGAGTCAGTTCCTCATAGCGCACGCCCTCGACCTTACCCTCGGCATTGCGGTACACCACTTCGGGCAACACCTCGGCGACTTCTTCGGCGATCAGACCAAACTGCACCGGCTTATTGCCCTGTTCGTCAGGCGTGATGTAGCGGAACTTCACCGGACGCAAATCGTAGAGTCGCTCGCTGACATCGCCCAGTGGCTCGATGTCTTGCTTGTAGCGTCGCGAGGAAGAAGCCACACCCAGCTGGCCCCACGCGTTCACGACCACCGTAGCGCCCGCTGACACGTTGCCACGATGCCGGCGATGAACGGGCGTTCTGAATCGCACCCAGCTCGATGAGCCAATCCGAATACATTGCCCTCGGCGGCAACGCCCGTATTGCCAATGTAGATGTTGTGGCTGCCGCTCGTTTGGCTGAACCCAGCTTTGTAGCCTATCGCAATGTTGAGATTGCCGCTCGTGTTGCTGGCGAGTGCCTCATAGCCCTGCGCGCTGTTGTCGGACCCTGTCGTATTGCTCAACATCGCACCGTACCCCACCGCATTGTTGTTGTTGCCGGTGGTGTTGTATTCCATCGCGAAGTTGCCCATGGCGTTGTTCAGCGCGCCGGTAGTGTTGTCGTCAGCGCGCTGACTACCCATCGCGTTATTGTCGTCGGCCGTCGTATTACTCAGAGCGCTCCCTCACCGAACGCGTTGTTCCGGTCGCCGGCCGTGTTGGCCTAAGGAGCGCATATCGGCCGGAGGCCGTGTTTTCCTTGCCGGCCTCGTTGAAGTGTAGCGCCCAGAACCCGACGGCGACGTTGTTGCTGCCGCTTGTGTTGAATACAAGCGCTGAGAACCCAGAGGCGGTGTTATTGTTACCGGACCTGTTCTCAAGCAGCGCGTTGGCCCCGGAGGCGGTGTTTTCGTAGCCGGTCGTGTTGGAATAGAGCGCCTGGTACCCGGAGGCGGTATTGTAGGAGCCTGTCGTGTTGGAATAGAGCGCTTCGTACCCGGAAGCGGTATTCGCGTCGGCATTGTTGGAATAAAGAGCTGCGAACCCGGAGGCGGTGTTGTTGTTGCCGGTCGCGTTGCTGCCCAAAGTCGAGCCTCCAACCGCCGTGTTGAAGTTGCCGGTCGTGTTTGTAGAGAGCGCGTTGGTCCCGGAGGCGGTGTTTAGTTCACCGGTCGTGTTGCTCCAAAGCGCAAAATACCCGACGGCGATGTTGCTGCCCCCTTCCGTGTTGCTCCCAAGCGCCTGATACCCGATGGCGGTGTTGTAATCGCCTCCACCCGCCTCGACGCTCTGCAGAGCTCCGGTGCCAGAAGCCGTATTGTCAAGGCCGTCACTAGTGATCGTGTTGCAACCCGGCGCAGCGCACGTTGGCGTCTGACCGTAAGCGGACCCCGCGGCGATCAGCGTCGCAGCTAGTGTGACTGCGCAGAAAAGTCGTGCGTATGTCTTCATCGCCGATACCTCCCCGATGGTTATTGCGGATTCTCTGTCCACCCGATATGCGTGCGACGGGATGGCCGGCCTCGGAGTGTCTAATTCGTAGCCTACTCGCCACTCGACAACGGCGTCGATCGACGCCCTGTGCTTACACGGCGCCTACTTAGACCCATAAACGATAAAGCCCGCTCGCGCGGGCTCTATAACGCTCTGATTTAATTGGTAGCGGGGCGCTGCTACCGTTCCAGAAGTCATTGATTGAACTGCGATAGCTTGGAGCGCACGGTAGCGCTAGGCCCAACAGACCCACCGGCGCGAGGCCGCAGTCGTTGTAGCCACTGCCTGAACGAGATCAGCGCATCGCGACGCGTTCGTCCTTTGACTGCCTCGACAGGTTCGCGACCAGACTCTTTAGCTCCGCCAGTTGTCGCTTGAGTTCGCTCAATTCGGCCAGCTGCACCGCCTGCGCAGCGACCTGCCTATGCAGCTGCTTTACCTCGTTCACAAGCAGCGGCGCCAGCTCGTCATAGCGCACGCCCTCGACCTGACCCTCGGCATTGCGGTACACGACCTCCGGCAGCACCTCAGCGACCTCCTCGGCGATCAGGCCAAACTGCACCGGCTTCTGGCCCTGCTCGTCGGGCTTAATGTACCGGAACCTCACCGGACGCAGGTTGTCAAGCCGCTCGCTGACATCGCCCAGTGGCTCGATGTCTTGCTTGTAGCGCCTCGAGGAGGATGCCACGCCCAGTTGGCCGGAGGAAGTCACGACGACGTTGCCGCCCGTCAGGACGTTGCCGCTGATCCCGGCAATGAACGCCGCGCTCTGGGTCGACGCCCCGCTCGACGAGCCGATCCGAATGATGTGGCTCTCGGCGGCGACGCCGGCATTGCCTATATAGATGTTCTGCTTGCCGGTGGTCTGGTTGATGCCCGCCTCGTAGCCAATAGCAATGTTGAGGCCACCGGTCGTGTTATCTTTGAGCGCGAAGTACCCCTGCGCGCTGTTGTCCGAGCCCGTCGTGTTGTGAAGCAGCGCCCCATAGCCCATCGCGTTATTGTTGTTACCGGTCGTGTTGTACTCCAAGGCAAAGTTTCCCATGGCGTTATTAAACGTGCCATTGGTGTTGTCTATAAGCGCCTGGACACCCACCGCGCTGTTGTCGCTGGCCAAGTTTAGATTCAGGGCTTGAAAGCCTAAAGCCGTGTTCCGGTCGCCGATCACGTTGGTGGCAAGCGCAAGAGCCCCGGAGGCGGTGTTCTCGATGCCGTTGTTAAAAGACAGCGCCCCATACCCGTGCGCTGTATTCCAGCTACCGGTCGTGTTGTAGTAGAGCGCGGAGTCACCTGTCGCTGTGTTATTGGACCCCACTGTGTTGGAAAAAAGCGCCGTAAAGCCGCTAGCCGTGTTTTCGATACCGCTTGTGTTCACGCTGAGCGCGCCCGTCCCGATGGCGGTGTTGTCATTGCCGGTGTTCAATTCGAGCGCCTCATATCCGACGGCAGTATTGAAGCTTCCTGAGGTATTGTTGGTGAGCGCCTCGGACCCGAAGGCGGAGTTGTCCACTCCGGTCGAGTTGTTTTCGAGTCCCTGGTACCCGGAAGCGGTGTTGTTGTTGCCGGTTGTGTAATAGAGCGTGAAAGGCACCGGAGGCGGTGTTGTTGCTGCCGGTCGTGTTGGAAAAGAGCGCGTAGGCCCCGGAGGCGGTGTTGTAGCTGCCGCCGGCCGTGTTGGAAAAGAGCGCGTTAATCCCAGCAGCGGTGTTGTTGGAACCACCGTTCGTGGCGGCTGGCCCGCCGAGCGCGCTGGTCCCCATCCCGGTGTTGCCATTGGCGTCGCTCGTGCCGTTCCCGGACGGAACCTGGCCGAAAGCTGACCCCGCGACAGTCAGCGTCAGCACAGCCACCAATGAGCGGATCAGCCGTGTGTGCGTATTCATCGTTGCTAGCCCCCTTAGGTTATTCTGGATTCTGTGGCATTTGAGCGAGCCGGCAGCCGTTTCCGGTCGCGTTTAGCCCACAGCCTACTCCCGGTGCGAGTAGGGTCAAATATTACAATGCGGTCGTCACGCCAGCTATTGCTAAGCGCCAACGGCAGCCATCGGGGAGCTATTTGGGTAACTGACCGGCTGGTTATGGCCAGAGGCTGCCATCCACGCAAAGTCGTCGGCATTGGTAGCGGGGGCAGGATTTGAACCTGCGACCTTCGGGTTATGAGCCCGACGAGCTGCCAGACTGCTCCACCCCGCACCGGTAGGGCCCGCAATATACACGAGAAACCGACCACTTGTGCAAGCAATGGAGCGGCCGCGGCCAGCCCCGCGACGTCGTCGGCATCCAATCCGATCCTTAGTGCGATACGGGGCAGCCAGAAGATATCGCCCCTGGCGCCAAAGCTAATGCGCTGCGGTCAAATAGCTGTAAACAGGCTCTCGACTGACCGGGGCGGGCGTAGTCAGTTGATGACACTCGAGCACAGGGCAAACAGCGCGTTTGGAAACAGCCCTATTCCAACGATCGCCAGCGTATTGAGCGTCAGCGCCCAGCGCGCCGCGCCGGCCGGCTCGGTGGAGCGGGTGTCAGAGCCGCTATCGAAGTACATGAACCAGATGACACGCAGATAGTAGTAGGCGCCTACCACGGAGACCAGCACTGCCAGCACGGCCAGCCAGACGAGATCCGCGTTGAGCAGCGCCTGAATGATCCACAGCTTGGCCCAGAAGCCGACAAACGGCGGAATGCCGGCGGTCGAGAGCATCAGCACCAGCATCAAAAGTGCCAGCAATGGATCACGCGATGCCAGTCCCTTGTAATCGGCCAGCGAGTCGGATTCACCCTGTGTGCGCACCGCGAGCAGCACTACGCCAAAGGAGCCGAGCGTCGTTAGCACATAGACCAGCGTGTAGCTCAGCGCTGCGCGGTAACCGGCCGGATCAGCAGTCACAAATCCAAACAGCGTAAAGCCAACATTGGCAATGGCCGAATAGGCCAGCAGCCGTTTCATATTGGTCTGAGCGATCGCCACTACATTTCCCAGGACGACCGACAGCACCGCGATCGCGAGCAACATTTGCGACCATACCAGGGCCTCATGCGCCAGGCCGTGGGCCAGCAGCCGATACGCCAATGCAAAGGAGCCAATCTTCGGTGCCGTGGCTACGAACAACGTCACACTGGTGGGCGCACCTTCGTATACATCCGGCACCCACATGTGAAACGGCACCGCACCAAATTTGAATGCAACCGCGACCACGATAAAGGCAAGACCGATCGCGTAGCCGGCGCCGGCGCCGCTCGCCGCCACCGCGAGCCGATCCAGGTCAAGCGTTCCAGTCAATCCGTAAAGCATCGACATGCCATACAACAGCACACCTGATGCAATGGCACCGAGCACGAAATACTTGATGGCAGCTTCCGCAGCAAGGCCCGAGTCGCGATCGAAGGCCACCATCGCGTACAGCGACAGCGACAGCAGCTCGATGCCAAGATACACGGTCAGCAGGTTGTTGGCAGAGATCAGCACGCAGATGCCGAGCAGCGTGGTCAGCGCCAGTACGTAATACTCCCCGCCGCCTATACCACGTCGCTGCAGGTAGCCTTGCGAATAAAACAGGCTGAATCCGACACTGACCATCGCGGCGAGTTTCAGAAAGGTCGCCAGCGGATCGGCCACATACAGGCCGTTAAACAGCACGGTGCGGTGCGTGACCATGCTCATCGTAAGCGTGAGCCAGGCACAGACGGCTAGCGCGATGAGCGTCAGGGCAGCGGTCAGCCCGCGCCGGCTCTGTCCCGCAAAAACATCGAGCAGCAGGATCAGGCAGGCACTCACAGCCAGAGCGATTTCCGGAATGGCCGGTCGCATCGAAGCCAGGGTCAGTGCGTAATCAGTCATGATTCAGATTACCGGGATCTTGCTGACGCTCAGCTGCTGCAACAGGTGATGCACCGATGTCTCCATGACCTGCACCAGTGGTCCGGGCCAGACGCCCACCAGCAGCACCGCTGCGGCCAGCATCCCCAGCGCCAGGAACTCGCGCGGGTTCAGATCGAGCATCTTGGCAACCTGCGCATTGGCGATGGGGCCAAAGATTACTCTCTTGATCAGCCACAGCGTGTAGGCGGCGCCCAGAACCAGGGTCGTACCGGCGAGCACAGCAACCCAGAAGCTGGCGCGGAAAGCGGCCAGGATCACCAGGAACTCGCCGACGAAGCCCGACGTGCCGGGAAGACCCGCGTTGGCCAGCGCGAAGAACACCATGAAGGCACCGAAGATGGGCATGACGTTGATCACGCCGCCATAGGCGCTGATCTCGCGGCTGTGCAGCCGGTCATACATCACGCCGATGCACAGAAACAAGGCGCCCGAGATCAGGCCGTGGGACACCATCTGAACCACCGCCCCGTCCAGGCCGTTGCCAGCGCCAAGGTAACTGCCGCTGTTGACCCGGATCTGGAAGGCCACAAAGGCGCCGAGGGTGACGAACCCCATGTGCGCGATCGAGGAGTAGGCGATGAGTTTTTTCATATCCTGCTGCATCAGCGCGACAAACCCGATGTACACCACCGCAGTGAGCGACAGCGCGATGATCAGCCAGTCGAACTCGCGGCAGGCGTCCGGTGTAATCGGCAGGCTGAAGCGCAGCAGTCCGTAACCACCCATTTTCAGCATGATGGCGGCCAGAATGACCGAGCCGCCCGTCGGCGCCTCGACGTGCGCATCGGGCAGCCAGGTATGCACCGGCCACATCGGTACCTTGACCGCAAAAGCGAGCAGGAACGCGAAGAAAATCCAGCGCTGCTCGGCCAGTGTCAGCGGCAGCGCCTGAAAGCCGGCAATGGTGTAGCCGCCGGATTTTAGATACAGATAAATGAGTGCCACCAGCATCAGCACCGAGCCGATGAACGTATAAAGGAAGAATTTGACGGTGGCGTAAATGCGTCGTGGCCCGCCCCAGATACCGATGATGAGGAACATCGGCACCAGCATGGCTTCCCAGAAAAAATAGAACAGCAAGGAATCCAGCGATGCGAATACGCCAATCATCAGCCCTTCGAGGATCAGGAAGGCGGCGTAGTACTGCGCCACGCGCTTCTCGATCACCGACCATCCGGTAATGATGACCGGCACGGTCATGAAGGCCGCAAGCACGATCAGCGGCAGCGAGATGCCATCGATCCCGAGGTGATACTCGGCGTGAAACTGCGGGATCCACGGCAAGCGCTCGACGAACTGGTAGGCGGCGTCGGCGCGGTCAAAGTGCTGCCACAAGGGTACGGTCAGCCCAAGCGTCAGCAGTGAAGTCAACAGTGCCAGCCAGCGCACCGCGGACGGCCGCCCCTCGCCCAGCAGCAGCGTGAGCACGCCGCCGCCGACCGGCACCCAGACCAACAGTGAAAGCCACCCGGAAAACATGATTTCTTGCTTAAGGTCCTTATCAGGTCCGGATCAGGAACCAGCCGAGCAATAGCACGAGGCCAGTGATCAGCCAGAACGCATAGGAATAGAGGTAGCCGCTCTGCAGTTGGCGGGCGACGCCGGCAAACCACCCAACGGATTGTGCCGAGCCGTTGACCATGGCGCCATCAATCAGGCCCTGATCAGCTCCGCGCCACAGCACCGTGCCCAGGCCACGCGCGCACGCGGCCAGAACGTTCTCGTTAAACCAGTCAAAGTAGTATTTATTGACCAGCAGCCGATACAGACCCGCAAAGCGCTTGACCAGGCCGTCGGCCAGATCCGGCCGGCGCAGTACAAAATAATAGGCGGTCAGGACTCCGCCGATCGCGAGGTACAGCGGCAATCCCAACACGGACCGGGCGGCGAACGCCAACGGACCGGGAAATTCCCGACCGACCTCGGCGACCACATTGTTTTCCGTCAGCACCTTGATCGATCCGCCAAAATACCCGCCAAACAGTACCGGCGCGACGGTCAGGAAGCCGATCAGCAGCGACGGGATCGCCAGCGCCACCAGCGGGCCTTTCATACTCCAGCCGACGTCGTGGAAATGCTCCTGCGCATGATGGTCGAGCCGCTCCGCGCCGTGAAAAGTCATGAAGATCATCCGGAACGTGTACAGGGCGGTGAAAAACACTCCGACCAGCACGCAGAAATACGCGTAGCCGGCCCCGGCGCGGTGCGAGGCGTGCACGGCTTCGATCAGCAGGTCCTTGGAGTAAAAACCCGAAAACAACGGCGTACCGATCAGCGCCAGTGCCCCGATCATCATCGTCCAGTAGGTCACCGGCATGCGTGCCTTAAGCCCACCCATCTTGCGCATGTCCTGCTCGTGATGCATCGCAATGATGACGGCACCGGCCGCGAGGAACAGCAGCGCCTTGAAAAACGCGTGTGTCATCAGGTGGAAGATCGCGACGCTGTAGGCGGACACACCAAGCGCCACGGTCATGTAACCAAGCTGCGAGAGCGTCGAGTAGGCAATGACGCGCTTGATGTCGTTGTTGACCACGCCGAGAAAGCCCATGAACAACGCGGTGGTCGCCCCGATGACCATCACGAACGACAGCGCCGTGTCGGAATACTCAAACAGCGGCGACATGCGCGCGACCATAAAGATACCGGCGGTGACCATGGTGGCGGCGTGGATCAGCGCCGAGATCGGGGTTGGGCCTTCCATCGAATCGGGCAACCACACGTGCAGCGGTACCTGCGCAGACTTGCCCATCGCGCCGATGAAAAGGCCAATGCAAATGACGGTCAGCGCCGGCCACTGCACGTGCGCGCTGATCTGTACGGTCCGTCCCAGCAGCTGCGGTGCCGCCACGAAGGCATTTTGATAATCGAGCGAGCCGGTGAAGTACAGAATCGCGGCGATGCCGATCAGGAACCCGAAGTCCCCGATCCGGTTGACGATGAAAGCCTTGAAATTGGCGAAGATGGCGCTCGGCCGCGTGTACCAGAAGCCGATCAGCAGGTAGGAGACCACGCCCACCGCTTCCCAGCCGAAGAACAGCTGCAGGAAGTTGTTGGCCATCACCAGCATCAGCATGGCAAAGGTAAATAGCGAGATATAGGCAAAGAACCTTTGAAAACCATCGTCCTCGCGCATGTAGCCGATCGTGTAGACGTGCACGCAGAGCGACACGAACGAGACCACCACCATCATCAGCGCGCTGAGCCGATCCACCAGAAAGCCGATGTGCAGCGGCAGGCCGTCGCTGACCAGCCACGTGTAGACATTGTGGTCATAAACCGGCACCTCGCCGGCCAGCAGCTGGAGAAGCACGTGCCCGGACAGCGCGCAGGAAGCGGCAACGGCCGCGATGGTCACCAATGCCGCCCCTGCCCGGCCGATGAGCTTGCCGCCGAGGCCGGCCAGAATCGCGGCCGCGAGCGGCAGCACCGGGATAGCCAGTAACAAGTCGGGATTCATATCTCAGCCGCTCAGCTTGTTGAGTTCTTCGACGTTGATGCTGCGCCGCTCCCTAAACAGCACCACCACGATCGCAAGGCCAATGGCTGCCTCGGCCGCGGCGACTGTCAGGATGAAAAATACAAACACCTGCCCGTCGAGCTGTCCCAGATAACGGGCAAAGGCGACAAAGTTGAAATTCGCCGCCAGCAGCAGCAGCTCGATGCACATCAGCAGCAGCAGGACGTTCTTGCGGTTCAGAAAGATTCCGGCCACCGCCAGCGCGAAAAGCACGGCGGACAAGGTCAGCAGGTGCCCGAGCGTGATCATTGCCGCTGCTCCGGATCCATCTTCAGCACCCGGACCCGGTCGGTCGCCCGCACCGCCACCTGCGCCGAGATGTTCTGCGCCTTCAGGCCGCGGCGCCTCCGCATGGTCAGCGCGATGGCCGCCACGATCGCCACCAGCAGCAGCAGTGCCGCGAGCTGCACGGCGTAGACGTAATGCGTGAACAGTGCCACGCCGAGTTCCTGGGTGTTGCTGTAACCGGCGGGCAGCGGTGGCGCGCCGCGGGTGACATCGATGCCGAGCTTGCGGGCCATGATCACGCCGACGATCTCGGCGATCACGATCGCGGTCACCACCCAGCCGAGCCAGGCGTACCGGGTGAAGCTTGCGCGTAACTCCTCGGCGCGGATATCGAGCATCATCACGACAAACAGGAACAGCACCATCACCGCGCCGACGTACACCAGCACCAGCACGATGGCCAGGAATTCAGCCTCGATGAGCAGCCACAGCACGGCACTGGTGAAAAAGCACAGCACCAGGCACAGCGCCGCATAGACCGGATTGCGGGTGGTGATGACGCCCGCCCCGGCGGCCACCAGCACGGCGGCGAAGCCGTAAAATAAAATGGAAATCAGCACCGGTCCGAACCCCTGGCTGCCGCAACGTCCCGCAGGTCTTCAGCGATAGCGAGCATCGGCAGCCTTGTCCGCATTGATCATCGTTTCATAGCGGTCGCCGACCGCCAGCAGCTTGTCCTTGGTCATGATGTTCTCGCCGCGATGCTCCATATGGTATTCATGGATCCGCGTCTCGACGATTGCATCGACCGGGCAAGCCTCTTCGCAAAAGCCGCAGTAAATGCACTTGAACAGGTCGATGTCATAGCGGGTCGTGCGCCGTGTGCCATCCGCGCTGACGTCAGAATCGATCGTAATGGCGAGCGCTGGACATACGGCCTCGCACAATTTGCAGGCGATGCAGCGCTCCTCCCCGTTCGGATAGCGGCGCAGCGCGTGCAGTCCGCGAAAGCGCACCGACTGCGGCGTCTTCTCCTCCGGATAGTTAAGCGTCACCTTGCGCCGAAACAGCGACCGGGCTGTCACCCACAATCCCTGACACAGCTCGCCGAGCAACAAGGTCTTGATTGGATTGATTCTTGCCATGAACGATGCCTCAGCGGCCCCACGGTCCAATCTGAAACCAGGCAAGAGCTTCCTCGACCGCGATCCACACCAAGGTGATCGGGATCAGCACCTTCCAGCCGAGCCGCATGATCTGATCGTAGCGGTAGCGCGGAAACGTCGCTCGCAGCCACAGGAATACGCACAGCAGCAGGAACATCTTCAGCACCAGCCAGTGCGTGCCGTCGCCAACCAGCAGGCCCAGGCCCCAGACACGACGCAGCGGATTGTCGGCGCCGATGTAGCCGTCGAAGGGGCTCAGCCAGCCGCCGAAAAAGAACACCGAGGTCAAGGCGGAGATCAGGATCATGTTGGCGTATTCGGCCAGGAAGAACAGCGCGAAGGCCATGCCCGAATACTCGACGTGAAAGCCGGCGACGATCTCCGATTCGCCTTCGGCAACGTCGAACGGCGCGCGATTGGTCTCAGCCACGCCGGAGATGAAATACACCAGCAGCAGCGGAAACAGCCAGGACCAGTTCCACGCGAACCAGCTGCCTCGCTGGTGCTCGACGATGATGCCGAGGTTCAGACTCCCGGCAGCCATCAGCACGCCGACCAGGGCAAAACCCATCGCGATCTCATAGGCAACGATCTGCGCGGCCGAGCGCATCGCACCGAGAAACGCGTATTTCGAGTTCGAGGCCCAGCCGGCCAGGATCACGCCATACACGCCGACCGAAGTCAGCGACAACACGTACAAAAGTCCGGCATCGACATTGGCAATGGCGTAGCGAGGCGCGATCGGCACCACCGCCCAGGTCGCAAAGGCCGGGATCAGCGCGATCGCCGGCGCAATCCGAAACAGCAGCTTGTTGGCCTTGGCCGGGATGACAATCTCTTTGATCAGCAGTTTGATGACGTCGGCGAACGGCTGCCCCCAGCCGGGGAAGAAGCCGAACAGGCGCACGCGGTTAGGGCCCTTGCGTGACTGCATCCAGCCGATGAGCTTGCGCTCCCACAGCGTCAGATAGGCGACCGACAGAATCAGAATGATGGTCAGCCCGATGGTAATGACCGTCGAGTGCACCACGGGCGGAAGCGCCAGCCACTGCTGCAATAGTGCACCCACCGCTTCAGCCCGCTCCGTAATGGCGCGCGCTGCGCTGGCCGTCGCGCGTCAGTTGGAGCGACGCGGCCCGGCGCAACACCGGATCGAGCTGATACATCGGCACATCCGTCAGTGTTTCGGCCGTCGTGGCCGCCGCGGCGGCCCGGTACGCGGTGGCAGTGCCACCATCCGTGGCTGCCTTGAGCGCCTTGAGCTCGTCGCGGACCTGCTCTGCGCTTTGGTAGTCAAAGCCATCCAGTGCCAGCCGGTTGCCAAGCACCCGCAGGATTTTCCAGCCTGGACGTGCGGCACCCACCGGTACGGCCGCACCGGTAAAGCTCTGCCAGCGGCCCTCCAGATTCACAAAGGTTCCGGCGGTCTCGGCGAAAGTTCCGGCCGGCAGCATCACGTGGGCCACCTGGCGCAGCACTTCCGAATCAAAAGGCGTAATGGCGACCAGGAAACCGCAGCGCCGCAGCGTCTCGAGCGCCTGCGGCTGCAGGCCGTCGGCCCAGGGCTCGCAGCCAAACAGCAACGTTGCGCCCAGTGGCTGCTCCAGCATCTGCCGGGCATTGAGTCCCGGCACCTTACGCCCGGCGCCGCCGGCATTGCGGTGCGGCACGGCACCGGCCAGATAGGCTCCCGCGCTGTTGGCCCCTTCGGTCAGTTCGCCGAGCGTCGCCCCGCTGGCGCGCGCGATCTCACGGGCGAGCGCCCGCAGGTCCGCATAGGCTCCGTGCCGCAGTGCCAGCGCGCCGAGCCAGACCGCGCGTCGTGAACCGCCGCGCAGCGTTGCGGCCACGGCTCGCTGCTCGCTGCTCGGCGTCAGGCCGGCCAGCAGCGCCGCCACCGCGGCAGGCGGCGGTGCACCGTCGAGCAGCGCCAGCAAAATGCCGCCAGCGTGCGACAGCAGCGCGGCTGGTGAGCCGGTGAGGTAACCGGCGATTGGAAACAAATACTCGAATTGTTCGGGATTGAGGAAACTGACCTTTGCGCCGGCGCCTGCGGCCTTGCGCGCGCGGTGCGCCAGCATCGGCAGTTCCTGGCGCAGATTGGAGCCGATGATGAGCAGCGCATCGAGCCGGTCAACGTCCGCCAGCGCCATGCCGATGCCCGGCACCGGCTCATCGCCGCTCTGGTCGCGAAAATCGCGCTGCCGCAGCCGATGATCGACATTGGCGCTGCCAAGGCCCGAAGCCAGCCGGTTAAGCAGATACAGCTCCTCGAGGGTGCTCGACGGATGGGCGAGCATGCCGATTCCAGCCGGCCCGCGTTCGTTGCGCACCCGCTTCAGCCCGTCGCTCACCGCCGCCAGCGCCACCTCCCAGTCCGCCGGCCGCCAGGAGCCGTCGCTCGCGCGCAGCATCGGGGTTGCGAGCCGTTCAGCACTATAAATGCCTTCGTAGCCGAAGCGATCGCGGTCCGAGATCCAGGTTTCATTCAGCGCTTCGCAGGGTCGCGCCACGATCCGCATCAGCCGGCCGCGCAGCACGTGACCAAACAGCTGCGAGCCGAAGCCGTCGTGCGCCGAGATCAGCGGATGCTCGGTCATCTCCCAGGCGCGGGCGCGAAACCTGAACGGCTTGCTGTTGAGCGCGCCGACCGGGCACAGATCAATGATGTTGCCCGATAATTCATGATCGACGCTGCGCTCAATAAAGGTGCCGATCTGCGAGTTCTCCGCGCGGCCGATGGTGCCAAGTTCCTGGATACCGGCCACGTCCTGGCCGAAGCGCACGCAGCGCGTGCACAGGATGCAGCGGGTCATGTCGGTCGAGATCAGCGGGCCGATATTCTTGTCCGCGACCACGCGCTTTTGCTCGTGGTAGCGCGAGCGATCCGCACCGAAGCCCATCGCCAGATCCTGCAGCTCGCACTCCCCGCCCTGATCGCAGATCGGGCAGTCGAGCGGGTGATTGATCAGCAAGAACTCCATGGTCGCCTGTTGCGCCGCGATCGCCTTCGGTGATTTGGTGAAGATTTTCATGCCCTCAGTCACGGGCGTGGCGCAGGCCGGCATCGGCTTCGGCGCCTTCTCGACCTCGACCAGGCACATGCGGCAGTTGGCCGCAATCGGCAGCTTGTCGTGATAGCAAAACCGCGGCACGTAGGCGCCCTGCGCGTCGGTGGCGCGGATGATCATCTCGCCCTTGCGCGCCTTGTACGGCGTGCCGTTGATCTCGATGTTGACGGTGTCCTCGCTCATGCCGCCTGTCGCTCCGCGCCAACGATGCTGCGCCCGCCGTGCTCGATCATGTAGGCAAATTCATGCCGGTAGTGCTTCAGAAAACTTTGCACCGGCCAGGCCGCGGCATCGCCAAGCGCACAGATCGTGTGCCCTTCGATATGTCCGGCCACATCCAAAAGCAGCTGCAGATCTTCGTTCCTGCCCTGCCCGGCGAGGATCCGGCGCAGCGTGCGGGTCAGCCACCCGGTGCCCTCGCGGCACGGCGTGCACTGACCGCAGGATTCGGCCATATAAAAGCGCGACAGCCGCTCGAGCACCCGCACCATGCAGGTGGTTTCATCCATCACGATCACGGCGGCCGAGCCGATACCCGAACCCACCGCTTTGAGCGAGTCATAATCCATGTTGAGCTTGAGCATGATCTCGCCCGGCACCACCGGCGTTGAGGAGCCGCCCGGGATCACGGCCTTGAGCGCGCGCCCGCCGAGCACCCCGCCGCTCAGGCGCAGCAGCTCCGCAAACGGCACGCCCATCGGCAATTCGTAATTGCCCGGTTTATTGACGTGGCCGGAGACCGAGAAAATATTCGCGCCGCCAGAGTTCTTCACGCCCATTTCGGCAAACCACTGCGGCCCCTTGCGCAGGATCGTCGGCACCGCGGCAAACGTCTGGCAGTTGTTGATCGTGGTCGGCTTGCCGTACAGGCCGTAGGCGGCCGGAAACGGCGGCTTGAAGCGCGGTTTGCCCTGCTTGCCCTCGAGCGAGTCGAGCAGCGCCGTCTCCTCGCCGCAGATATAGGCCCCGGCGCCGACAAAGCTGTGGATATCGATATCCGATCCCGAGCCGAGCACGTTCTTGCCAAGGAGCCCGGCCGCATACGCCTCGGCGAGCGCCGCTTCGAAGCGCGGCACCGGCTCACCGAGGAATTCACCACGGATGTAGTTGTAGCCGACGGAGGCGCCCATGGCGTAGCAGCCAATCGCGATGCCCTCGATCAGCGCGTGCGGGTTGTAGCGCAGGATGTCGCGGTCGTGACAGGTCCCCGGCTCGCTCTCATCGGAGTTGCAAACCACGTATTTTTGCCCCTCGGCATTGCGGGGCATGAAGCTCCACTTAAGACCGGTCGGAAAGCCGGCGCCGCCGCGACCGCGCAGACCCGAGGCCTTGACCTGCTCGATCAGCTGCTCTTTCGGAGTATTTTCGGCCAGTATCTTGCGCCACGCATCGTACCCGCCGATGCGCTGGTAGGTCGCCAGCGTCCACGGCTGCTCAAGCGTCAGCGGCTCAAAGCACACCTGGTTCAGCTTGTCTTCCCAGCCGCTCATTTAAGTTCACCGAGTATCTGGTCGACCTTATCGGTGGTCAGATGCTCGTGATAGACGTGATCGACCATCATCATGGGCGCCCCGGTGCACGCCGCGAGACATTCTTCCTCGCATTTGAGAAAGATGCGGCCATCAGGGGTACTTTGCCCAAGCTTTATGCCAAGACGTTGCTCGATGTGGGCAACGAGGGCTTCACCGCCGCGCAGCATGCAGGAAATATTGGTGCACACGCTTACATGGTGGCGGCCGCAGGGCTCAACTTCGTACATCGAATAAAAGCTCGCCACCTCGTACACCTGGATACGCGGCAGATTCAGGTACGCCGCCACTGCGTCCATCAGCGGCCCGGTCAGGTAGCCGTGATTTTGCTCCTGAGCGGCGCGCAGCGCGGCGAGCACGGCCGAGCGCTGCCGGCCGGCGGGGAACTTGGCCACCCAGTGATCAATCTCGGCACGCGTCTGCTCGGACAGGCCCGCGCTGCCGCTTGGCTCGGTACTCATCAGCGGTCGATCTCCCCGAACACGATGTCCTGTGTGCCGATGACGGCCACGACATCAGCCAGCATGTGTCCCTGCACCATTTCGCCGAGCGCCGACAGATGCGCAAAGCCCGGCGCGCGGCACTTGAGCCGGTAGGGCTTGTTGGCGCCATCGGAGAGCAGGTAAACCCCAAATTCGCCCTTCGGCGCTTCCACGGCGGCGTAGCTCTCGCCGGCCGGCACGCAATAACCCTCGGTCATGAACTTGAAATGATGAATCAGCGATTCCATGTCGCCTTTCATCTCCTCGCGGCGTGGCGCACGGATTTTACGATCCTCGATCATGACCGGCCCCGGATTGGCGCGCAGCCAGTCGACGCATTGCTTGATGATGCGGTTGGACTGTCGCATCTCCTCGATCCGCACCAGATAGCGGTCGTAGCAATCGCCATGGACTCCGACCGGGATATCAAAATCAAGCGCCGCATAGCTCTCGTACGGCTGCTTTTTGCGCAGATCCCAGCCAATGCCCGAGCCGCGCAGCATCGGGCCGGAAAATCCCAGCGCCAGCGCCCGCTCCGGCGACACCACGCCAATATTGACGGTGCGCTGCTTCCAGATGCGGTTATCGGTCAGCAGCGTCTCGTAATCTGCGATACAGGCCGGGAAGCGGCGGGTAAAGTCCTCGATGAAATCCAGCAGCGAGCCGGAGCGCGCCTCATTCTGGCGCGTCGCCTCTTTGGCCGAGCGCCAGCGCGAGGCCTGGTAACGCGGCAGTGTATCGGGCAGGTCGCGGTACACCCCGCCCGGGCGGTAATAGGTCGCATGCATACGCGTGCCCGAGACTGCCTCATAGCAGTCCATCAGATCCTCGCGTTCGCGAAAACAGAACAAAAAAATCGTCATCGCGCCGATGTCGAGCCCGTGCGCGCCGAGCCACATCAGGTGATTGAGCAGGCGCGTGATCTCATCGAACATGACGCGGATGTACTGGGCGCGCGGCGGGATCTTGACGCCGAGCAGATTCTCAATGGCCAGCACATAGGCGTGCTCATTGCACATCATCGAGACGTAATCGAGCCGGTCCATGTAACCAATGGACTGGTTAAAAGGCTTGGACTCGGCCAGCTTTTCCGTGCCCCGGTGCAGCAGGCCGATGTGCGGGTCGGCCTTCTGGATCACTTCGCCATCCATCTCCAGCACCAGGCGCAGCACACCGTGCGCCGCTGGATGCTGCGGTCCGAAATTCATCGTGAAATTGCGGATCTCAGCCACGCGGCGGTGCGTCCTTGAGCACCGGCTCATAGCGGTTATCGTGGCGGATCACCCGCGGCACCAGCGTGCGCGGCTCGATCGACACCGGCTCGTAGACCACGCGGCGCTGCTCGGGGTCGTAGCGGACCTCGACGTTACCGATCAGCGGGAAGTCCTTGCGAAACGGATGACCGATGAAGCCGTAATCGGTCAACAGCCGGCGCAGGTCCGGGTGGCCGCGAAACAGGATGCCAAACAGGTCATAGGCCTCGCGCTCGAACCAATTGGCCGAAGGCCACAGGCCGGTCACCGAATCAACCGCGGGCTCCTCCTCGCCGTCGCACCAGACGCGCAGGCGCACGCGCCGGTTCTTGCTGACCGAAAGCAACTGGTACACGACCGCAAAGCGCCGCTCGCCGCGCAGCGTGTGGCCGGCCGCGGCGTCGACGCCCCGGCCAAATCCGGTGCCGGTGGCGGCGGTGGTCTCCCACTCGGTGCGCCCATAATCGAGGTAGTCGACGCCGGCGACGTCCATCAGCTGCTCAAATAACAGTGCCGGGTCATCGCGCAGCAGTACCGCCACCTCGAGCAACGCGGTGCCTGCCACCTCGTAGGCCAGTTCCTCGGCAGGGCCGGCGTAGCGGTGCACGCGGCCACTGAGCCCGCGTTTCGATCAGCGCGGCAAGATCATCAATATACACGGGCACTTACAGCTTCTCCTTCGTGTATAAACTCAGGCCGCGGCGCTCGCCCGCCGCTCGATCTTGCGCTGCAGTTGGATGATGCCGTAAATCAGTGCCTCGGCGGTCGGCGGGCAGCCCGGCACGTACACGTCCACCGGCACGATGCGATCGCACCCCCGGACCACGGCGTAAGAATAATGATAGTAGCCGCCGCCATTGGCACACGACCCCATCGATATGACCCAGCGCGGCTCGGGCATCTGGTCGTACACGCGGCGCAGGGCCGGTGCCATCTTGTTGACCAGCGTGCCGGCCACGATCATGACGTCTGACTGGCGCGGGCTCGGGCGAAACACGACACCAAAGCGATCGAGGTCGTAGCGCGACGCCCCGGCGTGCATCATCTCTATCGCACAGCAGGCGAGCCCGAAGGTCATCGGCCAGAGTGACCCGGTGCGCGCCCAGCTGACCAGGCTGTCAAGCTGCGTGGTCATGAACCCACGCTCGGCAAAGCTTTCGTTTGCGGTGATTTCCTCTAGTCCCACTCGAGCGCTCCCCGCTTCCACTCATAGATGAAGCCCACCACCAGGATCAGCAGAAACACCGCCATCGCGAGCAGTCCGAGCCCGTGCGTGCGACCGAGGGATACCGCCCACGGAAACAGGAACGCGATCTCCAGATCAAAGACGATGAACAGAATTGCCACCAGGTAGTAGCGCACATCGAACCGGCCGCGCGTGTCTTCGAAGGGATCAAAGCCGCATTCGTAAGGGCCGAGCTTGTCCGGATCGGCCGGAAGCCGCGATCCAAGCCGCCCAAATAGCGTACCCAGCCCAAGCAGCGCCACGGCGATAATCGTGGCCAGCGCCAGGAAAATAAGCACAGGCAGGTAATTGGCAAGCATGCGCACCACCGGTGGTCAAAAAAAGGGCGGGCAGCATGGCCGCTCCGCCCCCGTCTGGCCCTGCAATTGTACGGAACTCTGGTGCCGACGGGGAGATTCGAACTCCCACACCTTGCGGCGCTAGCCCCTCAAGCTAGTGTGTCTACCAGTTCCACCACGTCGGCGTCCTAAAACCTCAGGTCCCGTCCGCCGCTTAAGGGTTCGTGGGGGATGGCGCAGGCGACGGCGCAGCAGGCAAAGCGGTTCCCTGGGCCGGCTGTGGCGCGCTCGCAGGCGCGGGCGCCGGTGCGACCCGATCCAGTACCGAAGCCGGCGCCGCGCTTTTATGGGTCCCAACATACGCCAGCGACAGGCTGGTGATCATGAACAGGCCCGCCAGCACCGCGGTCGCGCGCGACAATGCGGTGCCCGCGCCGCGTGCGCCGAACACGGTGCCCGAAGCGCCGGCGCCAAAACCCGCGCCGGCCTCGGCGCCCTTGCCGCGCTGCACGAGCACCAGCGCGATGATTCCGGCGGAGCAGAAATACTGAGCAATCATCAGTACATTGTGCAGCATAGCGACCTAAGACCTCAGCCGCTCGCCGCGGCGACAATACTCAAGAATTCATCGGCCTTCAGCGACGCGCCGCCGATCAGGCCCCCATCAACGTCCGGCATCGCAAACAGCTCCCGCGCGTTGCCAGCCTTGACGCTGCCGCCATAGAGAATACGAACTTCGGCCGCGATTTTAGCATCCTGCCCGGCTATGCGCTGACGAATGAACTCGTGCACATCCTGCGCCTGGCCGGGTGTTGCCGTCCGGCCCGTGCCGATGGCCCAGACCGGCTCATAGGCGATCACCGCAGCGCCCAGGGCCGGCACGCCGCACAGCCCGGTGACCGCGTCGAGCTGTGAGGCTACGACTTCCCGGGTGCGCCCGGCTTCCCGTTCGGCCAGCTGCTCACCGACGCACAGTATCGGCGTCAGCCCGCGGCTGAGCGCAGCCGCAAATTTGCGCGCCACTAACAGGCTGTCCTCACCGTAAAGGGCGCGACGCTCGGAGTGACCCACCAGCACATACTGACAGCCGACGTCCTTGAGCATCGCGGCCGAAACTTCTCCGGTAAAAGCGCCCTGCGTTTCGGCGCAAACATCCTGCGCACCGAGCGCCACCGAACCGCCGCGCAGCAACCGCCAGGCGTCGCTCAGGTACACAAACGGCGGGCACAGCACGCACTGTGCGGAGTCGGCCCGCAACCCGGCGATAATCGCATCGATCAGGGTCGCGCTCTCGGCGCGCGTGCCGTGCATCTTCCAGTTGCCGGCGACAATTTTGGCCCGCATAGCTTAATTTCGCAGTCGTTTGAAGGGTTGGCCCGGTTTGGGCGCGCGGATGATAGCGGCGGACCGCTGGCACGCAAACCTGGGGCAGCTCAGGGCTGGGCGGCCCGCACCGCGGCGGCAATCTGCTCGGCGCCGGCCCGTACCTGCGCCTCGTCGGCACCTTCTACCATGACCCGAATCAGTGCTTCGGTCCCGGAGGCCCGCAGCACGACCCGGCTGTTGCTGCCAAGAAGCGCCTGGACCCTGGCCACGCTGTCACGTACGGTGCCGACCGAGTTCGGATCAAAGCGATGCGCGACCGACACGTTGAGCAACACCTGCGGCAGGCGGTGTACGCCGGCGCTCAACTCGGCGAGCGACCGCCCGGTGCGTCGCATGATGGCCAGCACCTGCAACGCGCTGATCAGGCCATCGCCGGTCGTCGTGCAATCCAGGCACAGGATATGCCCGGAAGTCTCCCCTCCCAGCACACCGCCGGTTTCCTTCAGCCGCGCGAGCACATGCCGATCGCCTACGGCCGTGCGCTCAAAGGCGATGCCGAGTGCGCGCAACGCCAGTTCGAGACCCAGGTTGCTCATCTGTGTGCCGACGACGGGCCCGGTCAGTACGCCGCGCGCGTGCCGGTCCGCTGCCAGGATGTACAGCAGCTGATCGCCGTCGACCAGGCGGCCCAGATGATCGACCATCAGCAGCCGGTCACCATCGCCATCGAGCGCGAGGCCCGCGTCGGCGCGTACCCCCGGCACCGTCAGCTGCAGCAGTTGCGGTGCGGTGGAGCCGCAGCCCTCGTTGATGTTGCGGCCGTTGGGGGAGCAGCCGATCGGCACGATGTCCGCGCCGAGATCTGCCAGCGTGCGCGGCGCGACTTTATAGGCCGCGCCGTTGGCGCAGTCGATCACCAGCTTCAGTCCGCTCAGGTCCGTTCCGGCCGGGAGCGTCGCGGCGCAGAATTCCTGGTACTGGGTGCGCGACTCTTCGGCCCGGCGCGCGCGCCCGAGCTCGCGCGAAACGCGCGTCAGCGGCGGCGAGGCCATCGCAGCCTCGATCTGCTCCTCGGCTTCGTCGGATAATTTGCTGCCGGCGGCATCAAAGAACTTGATGCCATTGTCCTCATAACCATTGTGCGAGGCGCTGATGACCACGCCCAGATCGCAGCCGAGCTTGCGCGTCAGGTAGGCGATCGCCGGAGTCGGCAGCGGGCCGAGCAGCAGCACATTGACGCCGGCGGCGACGAAGCCGGCCTCCAGCGCCGACTCAAACATGTAGCCCGAAAGGCGCGTGTCCTTGCCGATCAGCACGCCGCCGCCGTTAGGTGCCAGCACCCGCGCCGCAGCGCTTGCGAGGCGCAGCGCGAACTCCACCGTCATCGGATACTCGCCGACCCGCCCGCGCACGCCATCGGTGCCAAAATATTGTCTGCTCACGCTGCTCCCCGGGGCTGATCCAGCATTGCTGCGGCTACCCGCAACGCATCGACCGTTGGCGCCACGTCATGGGCGCGCACAATGCGCGCGCCGTGCAAAACGGCAGCGGTAGCCAGCGCGAGGCTCCCGGCGAGCCGCTGCGCCAGCGGCCGCCCGGTCAACGCCTGGAGCATCGATTTGCGCGAGACGCCCACCGCGATCGGGCAGCCGAGCGGCTCGAACTCGCGCAACCGGCGCAGCAGCGTCAGATTATGCGCGATGCCTTTGCCAAAGCCGATGCCCGGATCGATGCACAGCCGCTCGCGCAGCATGCCGGCGCGCTCGCAGCTCTCGATCCGCTCGCGCAGCATGCCACGAACTTCAGTCAGAACGTCTTCATAATGCGGCGCCTGCTGCATCGTGGCCGGCTCGCCTTGCATGTGCATCAGGCACACGGCGGCGCCGGATTCGGCCACGGCCTGCACGGCGCCTGGCGCGCGCAGACCGCGCACATCGTTGATGAGCCCCGCGCCCGCGGCAACCGCCGCGCGCATCAGCGCCGGGCGGCTGGTGTCGACCGAGATCAGCACCGGGCTGCGGGCGGCTAATTGCTCGATGACCGGCAGCACGCGCCGCCGCTCCTCGGCCTCGTCAACCACGCTGGCGCCTGGCCGGGTCGATTCCCCGCCAATGTCGATAATAGCCGCGCCGTCGTCGACCATCTGCAGCGCGTGCGCCAATGCGCGGCCGCCGTCGAAGAACTTGCCGCCGTCGGAAAATGAGTCCGGAGTGACGTTGAGGATGCCCATGACCTGCGGCTGCGACAGGTCAAGTGTGCCGCGGGCGTGCTTAAGGTGCATGGACCTACGATCCCGCGGCGCTGCAACGCGCGGCGGCGCCCAATCAGTGCTGGCCGGCCGGCGTGCCCAGTGTGCCTTCGCTTTGCCCGCCACTCGGCACCGGCACCGGCTTGCTACCGTTGTTGCCCGAATCATCCCAGCCCTCGGGTGGCTTCGGCACGCGCCCGGCCATGATGTCCTTGATCTGGTCGAGATCGATGGTCTCGTACTTGATCAGCGCCTCGGCCATCGCGTTGAGCTTGTCCATGTTGGTGCTGATGATCTCGCGCGCGCGCTTGTAGTTGAGCTCTACCACGCGGCGCACTTCTTCATCGATCGCATGCGCAGTCACATCCGACACCTGTTTGTGCTGCGTGACCGAACGGCCGAGGAATACTTCGGCCTGATCCTCGCTATACGTTTGCGGGCCCAGACGGTCTGACAGGCCCCACTTGGTAACCATGTTGCGCGCCAGTTCCGTTGCCCGCTCGATATCGTTCGAAGCTCCGGTGGTCACGCCATCGACACCGAACACCATCTCCTCGGCCACACGACCGCCAAAGAGCGAGGCAATGCGGCTGTCGAGCTGGCGCTTACTGGTCGAATACCGATCCCCTTCCGGCAGGTACCAGGTAAGGCCGAGCGCGCGACCGCGCGGAATAATCGTGACTTTGTAGACCGGATCATGCTCGGGCACCAGGTAGCCGACGATCGCATGCCCCGATTCGTGGTACGCGGTCATCTTCTTTTCCTGATCCGACATCACCATCGAGCGCCGCTCGGAGCCCATGTAGATCTTGTCTTTGGCTCGCTCGAACTGCAGCATCGTGACCAACTTCAGGTTGGCACGCGCCGCAAACAGCGCCGCCTCGTTGACCAGGTTGGCAAGGTCCGCGCCGGAAAACCCGGGTGTACCACGTGCAATCAGGGCCGGACGCACGTCATCGCCCAACGGCACGCGTCTCATGTGCACGCGCAAAATCTGTTCGCGTCCGCGCACGTCAGGCAGCGGCACCACGACCTGGCGGTCGAAGCGGCCTGGCCGCAGCAGCGCCGGATCGAGCACGTCTGGCCGGTTGGTCGCGGCAATAACGATGATGCCTTCGTTACCTTCGAAGCCATCCATTTCCACCAGTAATTGATTGAGCGTCTGTTCGCGCTCATCGTGCCCGCCGCCTAAGCCTGCGCCGCGATGGCGACCGACGGCGTCGATTTCGTCAATGAAGATGATGCACGGTGCGTGCTTCTTGGCCTGCTCGAACATGTCGCGTACGCGGGAGGCGCCGACACCGACGAACATCTCGACAAAATCGGAACCCGAAATCGTATAAAACGGCACTTTGGCTTCGCCAGCGATCGCCCGCGCAAGCAGCGTCTTGCCGGTGCCTGGCGAGCCGACCATCAGCACGCCCTTCGGGATCTTGCCGCCCAGCTTCTGAAACTTGCCTGGGTCCTTCAGGAAATCGACGATCTCGCCAACTTCCTGCTTGGCTTCCTCGACCCCGGCCACATCGGCGAATGTGACATTGACCTGATCCTCACCGAGGAGCCGCGCGCGGCTCTTGCCAAAACTCATCGCGCCGCGCCCGCCGCCTGCGCCTTGCATCTGGCGCATCAGGTAGACGAACACCAGGATCATCAGCAGCGCCGGGGCCAGCTGCAGCACCAGCTGGGTTAGAAATCCCGGTTGTTTTGGCGCCACACCCTGGATGCCGACGCCTGATTTCATCAGATCGCCGATCAGCGCCGTGTAGCTGGTCTCGGGGTTGTAGGTTTCGAACTCGCTCTTATCCTTGCGAACGCCCTTGATCGTGTCGCCCTGCAACACGACGCTGTCGACGCGCCCGGCCTTCACGTCGTTTAAAAAGGTTGAATAACGCACTTCTTCGGGCTGATGCGTCGCGGGCATAAAGCGGCTGAATAAGGCCAGAATGACCACCAGCAGCACGACCATCACCAGAATATTTTTCGTCAGATCGTTCAACTTAAACCTCAGCTTCAGGCCCAGATTTAGTGCGGCCCGGGCACGTGGCGCGCCGGGTACAGCCCGGTCCCCCGGCAGACCGGCGGGGGCCTACTCACGCTACACTATCCGTCGCTTGGTCGCCAGCAAGTAGGTCTCGGGACTGCGCGAGCGCGAGGCTTCTGGCTTGAGGCAGCGGACGCGCTCAAAATGGACCCGCGAGGCGGCCACCAGTTCCTGAAATCCTGCACCCTGGAACACCTTGATCAGGGCTGCGCCGCCGGTTTTCAAGACGCGGCCGGCGAGCTCCAGTGCCAGCTCGGCCAGGTAGATCGCCCGCGGCTGGTCGATCGCGTCCATGCCGCTTAAGTTCGGCGACATATCCGACAGCAGCACATCGATACCCGCATCCCCGGCGAGCGCCAGCAGCTGCTCAACGACCGGCGGCTCCTGGAAATCCCCCTGCAGGAATTCGACGCCGGGGAGCGTTTCCATCGCCAGTAAATCGGTGGCAATGACCCGTCCGCGGACACCGACCCGCCCTCGCGCGTACTGGCTCCAGGCCCCCGGGGCTGCGCCCAGATCGAGCACCACCATGCCGGGACGCAAAAGCTTTTCGCGCTCATCGACTTCGCTCAGCTTAAATACCGCCCGGGAGCGCCAGCCCTCGGCCTGCGCCCGTTTGACGAACGGATCTGCGAAATGCTCGCGCAGCCACCGATCACTGCTTTTGGATCGACGCGCCATCGGCTCCAATTTCCGTCAGCGGCGCCGCAGCCGGCATCGCATAATAGTGACAATGGATCTGTCCGAAAAACAAATACGGTTCCTGCGTGGCCGCGGCCACCCGCTCAAGCCCGTGGTGCTGATTGGCAAGACCGGGCTCACGCCGGGGTCATCGCCGAAACGCAGCGCGCCCTTGAGGATCACGAGCTGATCAAGGTACGCGTCCGCGCCGGCTCGCGCGAGCAGCGCGACGCGATGCTGGCCGAACTGATTGGCGCGACGCGCAGCGCCCTCGTCAGCCGCATCGGCCATGTGGGCCTGCTGTACCGTGAGCGGGCAGCGCTGCCGCGTCTGGTGCTGCCCGCGTAGCAGGCTCCTCACACGTAGCGCACGGCGCGGATCTCGTAGCTGCGAGTCTGGCCGGGAGCCGCCACCGCGATTTCATCACCGACCGACTTGCCGATCATGGCCCGCGCGATGGGCGAGCCAATCGAAATAAGGCCGGCCTTGATATCGGCCTCATCCTCGCCCACCAGCTGGTAGGTCACGTGGCCGCCGCTGTCGAGATCCTCCAGCTCCACGGTGGCGCCGAACACCACCCGGCTCGTCGCCGCAAGGCTCGCGACGTCGATGATCTCGGCCGCATTCAGGCGCGACTCGATCAGCCCGATCCGCCCTTCGATAAAGCCCTGCTGCTCGCGCGCGGCGTGATACTCCGCGTTCTCCGACAGGTCCCCGTGCCCGCGCGCATCGGCGATCGCGCGGATCACGCGCGGGCGGTCCACGCTCTTCAGCCGCTTGAGCTCGGCCCGCAGCAGCTCGGCGCCACGCAGCGTCATCGGCGAGCGGGTCACGCAACCACCTCGCGATGGAGATCTTGCAGGCGGTTAACCGCCACTTCATCGACGTGATCCATGGCTTCGCAGGTGGCGACCGCTGCGGCCAGTGTCGTGTAGTAGGTCACGTGGCGGTGCACGGCCTCGCGGCGGATGGAATTGGATTCAAGCACCGCCCGCTTGCCCTCGGTGGTGTTGACGATCAGCTGGATTTCATCGTTCTTGATCATATCGACGATGTGCGGACGGCCCTCGCGCACCTTGTTGACGCGCCGGCAGGGGACGCCTGCGGCTTCGAGCGCCGCGGCCGTGCCGCTGGTCGCCACCAGCACGAAGCCTTTGGCGGCGAGCCGCTGCGCCAGCTGCACCGCGCCCGGCTTGTCGCGCTCGCGCACGCTGATCAGGCACACGCCGGCGCGCGGCAGTACCACGCCGGAAGCGGCCTGGCTCTTGGCATAGGCCTCGCCGAAGGTGCGGCCGGTACCCATGACTTCGCCGGTGGATTTCATTTCCGGCCCAAGGATCGGATCGGCCTCCGGAAACTTGTTGAACGGAAACACCGCCTCCTTGACCGAGAAGAATTTCGGCACCCGCTCCTCGAGGCAGCCGAGCTCGCGCAATTTGCGGCCCGCCATCACGCTAGCCGCGATCTTGGCAATCGGCTGGCCGGTCGCCTTGCCGACGAACGGCACGGTGCGCGAGGCGCGCGGATTGACCTCCAGCACGTAGACGGCGCCGGCCTGGATCGCGAACTGCACATTCATCAGCCCGACCACGTTCAGCGCGCGCGCAAGCTTGACGGTCTGCTCGCGCATTTCATTCTGCACTTCGGTGCTCAGGCTGTTGGGCGGGAGCGAACAGCTCGAATCACCCGAGTGCACGCCGGCCATCTCGACGTGCTCCATGATCCCGCCGATCAGCACATCGTGGCCATCGCATACGGCGTCGACATCGACCTCGATGGCGACATCGAGAAACCGATCGAGCAGCACCGGGCTGTCGTTGGAGACCTGCACCGCCGTGGCCATGTAGGCGCGCAGATCCTCCTCGCCGAATACGACTTCCATGGCCCGGCCGCCGAGGACGTAGGAGGGACGCACGATCAGCGGATAGCCGACCTCGCGGGCGAGCACCACGGCCTGCTCCTCGGTGCGCGCCGTGGCGTTGGCCGGCTGGCGCAGGCCCAGGCGCTTGACCAGCTGCTGGAAGCGCTCGCGATCCTCGGCGATGTCGATCGAGTCGGCGGTCGTGCCGATGATCGGCGCGCCGGCGGCCTCGAGCGCGCGCGCCAGTTTCAGCGGCGTCTGCCCGCCAAACTGCACGATCAGGCCCTCGGGCTTTTCCTTGGCGATGATCTCAAGCACGTCCTCGAGCGTCAGCGGCTCGAAATAAAGCCGGTCGGAGGTGTCGTAATCGGTCGAGACGGTCTCCGGGTTGCAGTTGACCATGATGGTCTCGAAGCCGTCCTCGCGCAGCGCGAGCGCCGCGTGCACGCAGCAGTAATCGAACTCGATGCCCTGGCCGATGCGATTTGGCCCGCCGCCCAGGATCATGATCTTGCGATCCTTGCTGGGCTCGGCCTCGCACTCCTCCTCGTAGGTGGAGTACAGGTAGGCGGTCGCGGTGGCGAACTCGGCGGCGCAGGTATCGACCCGCTTGTAAACCGGCACCACGCCGAATTCACGCCGGCGCGTGCGGATCGACTGCTCGGAGCTGCGCGTCAGCGTCGCGAGCCGCCGGTCCGAGAAGCCCTTGCGCTTGACCTCGCGCATCCGCTCCACCCCTAGGGCCGATTCGCCGCCGCGCCGTATGCGGGCCTCCTCCTCGACCAGGTCCTGTAGTTGCGCCAGGAACCACGGATCGATGTTGCTCAGTTCATTGACCCGGGCTGCGCCCCAGCCGGCGCGCAGTGCATCGGCGACGAACAGCAGCCGGTTGGGCCCCGGCATGCGCAGCTCATAGGCCAGCTGCCCGGCGGCCTCCTCGGTCAGCGGCAGCGTCAGCTGCGGGTCGAGCCCGTCGAGGCCGGTTTCGAGACTGCGCAGCGCCTTTTGCAATGATTCCTGGAAGCTGCGCCCGATCGCCATCGCCTCGCCGACCGACTTCATCTGCGTGGTCAGCCGGGTATTGGCCATCGGAAATTTTTCAAACGTGAAGCGCGGCATCTTGGCCACCACGTAATCGATCGTCGGCTCGAACGAGGCCGGCGTCGCCCCGCCAGTGATCTCGTTTCTCAGCTCATCGAGCGTGTAGCCGACCGCAAGCTTGGCCGCGACCTTGGCAATCGGAAAGCCGGTCGCCTTGGATGCCAGCGCCGAGGAGCGCGACACGCGCGGGTTCATTTCGATAACCAGCAACCGGCCGTCGAGCGGATTGATGGCAAACTGCACGTTCGAGCCGCCGGTCTCGACGCCGATCTTGCGCAGCACCGCGATCGCGGCGTCGCGCATGCGCTGGTATTCCTTGTCGGTCAGCGTCTGCGGCGGGCGCGACTGTGATCGAATCGCCGGTGTGCACTCCCATCGGATCGAAATTCTCGATCGAGCAGATGATGATGCAGTTGTCATTGCGATCGCGCACCACCTCCATCTCGAATTCTTTCCAGCCGATGACGGACTCCTCGATCAGCACTTCACTGGTCGGTGAGGCATCGAGGCCCCGCGCGACGATGTCTTCGAACTCCTCGCGGTTGTAGGCGATGCCCGCCACCGCTGCCGCCCATCGTAAAGGACGGGCGGATGACGATCGGGAAGCCCATCTGCGCCTGCACCGCCAGGGCCTCCTCAAGACTGCGGGCGATCTGCGACAGCGGCGTTTCAAGTCCGATCTCGCGCATCGCGTCGCGGAACAGTTCGCGATCCTCGGCCATGTCGATGGCCTCGCGCGAAGCGCCGATCAGCTCGACGTTGTATTTCGCGAGCACGCCCTCGCGCACCAGATCGAGGGCCGTGTTCAGCGCCGTCTGCCCGCCCATGGTCGGCAGCAGTGCGTCGGGCCGCTCCTTCTCGATGATCCGCGCGACGGTGCGCCAGTTGACCGGCTCGATGTAGATGGAATCGGCCATCTCCGGGTCGGTCATGATGGTGGCCGGATTGGAGTTGACCAGGATGACCCGGTAGCCCTCCTCGCGCAGCGCCTTGCAGGCCTGCGCGCCGGAATAATCGAACTCGCAGGCCTGGCCGATGATGATCGGGCCGGCGCCGATGATCAGAATGCTCTGCAGGTCAGTACGCTTGGGCATCAGCGGGCCCCGCGTGGCGGTAAGGGAGCTTGGCGCATAACCGGCTTCAGCCCTCAGCCGCCTGCTTGCGCCCGTGCTGGCGAATATTGCGCAGCTGGCTTTGCAGCCGCCGGATCATCAGCTGGTTGAAACTATCGAACAGCGGGCGACATCGTGCGGGCCGGGGCTGGCTTCCGGATGGCCCTGAAAGCTGAATGCCGGCCGGTCGGTGAGCGCCACACCCTGCAGGCTCCCGTCAAAGAGCGAGCGGTGAGTCGGCACCAGATTGGCCGGGAGGGTTGCTTCATCGACAGCAAAACCATGATTCTGGCTGCTGATCAGCACGCGGCCGGTGGCCAGCTCCTGCACCGGGTGGTTCGCGCCGTGATGGCCGAATTTCATCTTGCTGGTGCGGGCGCCGCTCGCCAGCGCAAGCAGCTGATGGCCCAGGCAGATGCCGAAGATCGGCACATCGCCCTCGAGCAGCTCAGCGATTGCCGCTATGGCGTAGTCACAGGGCTCCGGGTCGCCCGGGCCGTTGGATAAAAACAGGCCATCCGGCTGCAGGGCGAGCACTTCGGCGGCGGTCGTGGTGGCCGGTACCACCGTCATGCGGCAGCCCTGATCGGCGAGCAGCCGCAGGATATTGCGCTTGATGCCATAGTCGAAAGCGACGACGTGCAGGCGCTGCTGGGCGCGGATGCTCGGGCGGTTCTGGTCCATCCAGATACTGCCTTCGTTCCACTGGTAGCTGTCACGGGTGCTGACCACCTTGGCCAGATCCATGCCCTTGAGGCCGGGGAAGCGCTTGGCGGCGCGAACCGCGGCGCCTTCATCGAGGCGCTCGCCGGTCATGATGCAGCCGGCTTGCGCGCCGCTTTCGCGCAGCAGGCGCGTCAGACGCCGCGTGTCGACGCCGGCGATGGCCACGAGCTTGCCTGCGCTCAGGAATTCGGCGAGCGGGCTCTTCGAGCGCCAGCTGCTCGGCAGCGGTGACAGTTCGCGGATCACGAGCCCGGCGGCGTACAGCTGTGCGGACTCTAGATCTTCGGGGGTCGTGCCGGTGTTGCCAATGTGCGGGTAGGTCAGCGTGACAATCTGGCGGGCGTAGGACGGGTCGGTGAGAATTTCCTGGTAACCGGTCATCGCGGTATTGAATACGACTTCGCCGGTGGTGTTGCCGCTGGCTCCGATAGACTGGCCGCGGAAGATGGTGCCATCCGCCAGCGCCAGCACCGCAGGTGCGCTCATCTGCTTGGGTACCCCTTAAGCTTCCAACCTGTCCCCGGCCGTCTGCTGCGCATGCAGACCGGTGCGTTTTTGGCCTTCACATACACAAAGCGGGAGGAGTTCTTTTGGAACACCCTCCCGCCTTGTGCGGACTAACCCGCCAAACGGATCACAGTGAAATTCTACGGTTCACACCCCTTGGGTGTCCACGCGACATTGCGCCCGCCGGGGCTCGCAATGACGGCCCAGAACTCACCGATCAAATGTGTGCAATAAGGTAAAGTGTTACCTATAACTATTTGTTTTATTTAATAAAACAATCCCGCATCCGGTAGCGGCCCGGCGCCTGGGCTGCCAACCAGGCTCCAGCCTCGAGCGCGCCACGGGCAAAAATGCTGCGGTCGGTCGCGCGGTGGCCCAGACGGAGCTGCTCGCCCGCGCCCAGGAAGCGCACGTCGTGCTCACCGACGACGTCCCCACCCCGCATCACAGCAAGGCCAATCTGGCCCGCCTGCCGCGGCGTGCCGGCACCGAGCCGCGATCCGGCGAGCGGAGCGGCGCCACCCTGACCGCGTCCGGCCGCTGCCGCCTGCGCCAGGGCCAGCGCGGTGCCGGAAGGCGCATCGAGCTTGTGGCGGTGGTGCGTCTCGCTGATCTCGATGTCGTATTCGGCCGGCAGCGCCGCCGCCGCCTGCCGCACCAGCTCGAGCAGCACATTGATGCCGAGGCTGGTGTTGGCGGCCACCAGCAGCGGAATCACTTTGGCGGCATCCGCAAGCTGCTGCTCGAACGAGCCCGGCCAGCCGGTGGTGCCGAGCAGCAGCGGCACCCGCGCAGCGACGCAGGCCGCGAAGGTGCGCGGCCGTGACTGCCGCCGATGAAAAATCGATGCACCAGCTCCGCCTCGCCCAACAGCGTGCCGAGCTCGGCGCTGACAAACACGCCGCCCGGTGCGAGGCCGGCGAGCTCGAGCGCATCGCGCCCGAGTTCAACGCTACCCGGCGCCGCGACGGCGCCGGTGAGCTTGAGCTGCGGGAATTCCGGCAGCAGTGCAGCAGCGCCCGGCCCATGCGGCCGGTGGCGCCGATGAGCACGGTGCGGATCACGCGCCGGCTCCCGCGGTGAAAAGAACTCCTTCACGCCCTCGAGAAAACCCTTCTGCCGCGGCGCGTGCCGCACGCCGCCTTGGCGCAGGGACTCGTCGAATTTATGCAGCAGCTCGCGCTGCTCCGCTGACAGCTTGCACCGGGGTCTCGACCACCACGCGGCAGAACAGATCGCCTCGCGCGCCGCCGCGCACCGGCTTCACGCCCTTGTCGCGCAGCCGAAAGACGCGGCCGGACTGAGTCTCGGGCGGGATCTTGAGCGTCACGTCGCCCGTCAAGCGTCGGCACCTCGACGCTGCCGCCGAGCGTCGCCGGCGACAAAGCTCACCGGGACCTCGCAGCTTAAGTTGCTCGCCGTCGCGCTCAAAGATCGGCGTGCTCGCGCACCTGCACCTCGACGTACAGATCGCCCGGCGGGCCGCCGTTGCGGCCGGCTTCGCCCTCGCCCGAGAGCCGTACGCGATCGCCGGTGTCAACACCGGCCGGCACCTTCACGGACAGTTTTTTGCGTGCGGCGCACGCGTCCCTGGCCGAGGCAGGCTATCGCAGGGATTGCGGACGATGCGGCCGGCGCCGCGGCAGCGCGGGCAGGTCTGCTGCAAAGCTGAAAGAAGCCCTGGCGAACGCGCACCTGGCCGATGCCGCCGCAGGTGTCGCAGGTGCCGTGCTGCCCTTCGCCGCGCCCGTGCCATGGCAGACCTCGCACTCGGCTGAGCTGCGGCGACCTCGATTTCCACCGTGTGGCCAAACACCGCCTGGGGGAGCTCGAGCTCGAGCTCGTAGCGCAGGTCCGCGCCGCGGAACACCTGCGAGCGGCCGCCGCGCCGCGCGCCGCCGAAGATGTCGCCGAAGACATCGCCGAAGATGTCGCTGAAGGCGTCGGCGCTGAACTCCGCGCCGCCGCCGCGCGCGCGGCCTCGAGCCCGGCGTGACCGTACTGGTCGTAGAGCGGCGCGCTTGTGCGCGTCGGTGAGCACCTCGCAGGCTTCCTTGGCCTCCTTGAAGTTTGTCCTCGGCGTCCCGGTCGCCCGGATTGCGGTCCGGGTGGATAGCTTCATCGCCAGGCGCCGATAGGCCTTCTTGATCTCGGCTTCGGTCGCGGTCCTCGGCACGATCCAGGACCTTGTAATAGTCGCGCTTTGCCATCCGGACCCGCCCGCAACTTAACGCTTAGGAAGCCTTGCGACCCTTGTCCTTGTCTCTGACCTCTTCGAACTCGGCATCGACGACATCGTCCCTTGGCCACCGCCGCGCGGCCTGCGCCGACGGCCGCCCGCCCCCGCTGCGCCTCGGGCCGGCCGCCGCCGGCAGCGCTGGCCGCCTGGCGGCCTGCTGCGCGATGACTCGCGGAGGCCTGCGGCGAGCGCTTCGGCCTTCTTGCTCGATCGCGCCCTGTCCTCGCCCTTGAGCCGCCGCGCAGATCGGAGAGCGCCGATTCGACCTTGGCGCGCTCGCCGCCGTCGACCTTGTCGCCGAGGCTCCTTGCAGCGATCTTCTCCACCGCATGGATCAGGGCATCGGCGCTTGTTGCGCGTCTCGACGAGCTCGCGGAAGCGCTTGTCTTCCTCGGCGTGCGCCTCGGCGTCGCTGCACCATGCGCTTGATCTCATCCTCGTGACAGGCCGCTGGAGGCCTTGATGATGATCTTCTGCTCCTTGCCGGTGGCCTTGTCCTTGGCCGATACATTGCAGGATGCCGTTGGCGTCGATGTCGAAGGACGACCTCGACCTGCGGCATGCCGCGCGGCGCCGGCGGAATGTCCGCGAGGTCGAACTTGCCGAGCGACTTGTTGTCCGCGGCCCGCTCGCGCTCGCCCTGCAGCACGTGGATGGTCACCGCCGTCTGGTTGTCGTCCGCGGTCGAGAAGGTGTTGGACGCCTTGGTCGGGATCGTCGTGTTCTTCTCGATCAGCTTGGTCATCACGCCGCCGAGCGTCTCGATGCCGAGCGACAGCGGCGTCACGTCGAGCAGCAGCACGTCCTTCACTTCACCGGCGAGCACGCCGGCCTGGATCGCGGCGCCGACGGCCACCGCCTCGTCCGGGTTCACGTCCTTGCGCGGCTCCTTGCCGAAGAAGTCCTTCACGTACTTCTGCACCAGCGGCATGCGCGTCTGGCCGCCGACCAGGATCACCTCGGCGATGTCGTTGGCCGCAGACGCCCGCATCCTTGAGCGCGGTGCGGCACGGGCTCGACGGTCTTCTGCACCAGATCCTCGACCAGCGACTCGAGCTTGGCGCGCGTCAGCTTGATGTTCAGGTGCTTCGGTCCCGAGGCATCGGCCGTGATGTACGGCAGGTTGATGTCGGTCTGCTGGGTCGAGGACAGCTCGATCTTCGCCTTCTCCGCCGCTTCCTTGAGGCGCTGCATGGCGAGCGGGTCCTTGCGCACGTCGACGCCGGACTCCTTCAGGAACTCTCGGCCAGGAAATTGATGATGCGCAGGTCGAAGTCCTCGCCGCCGAGGAAGGTGTCGCCGTTGGTCGAGAGCACCTCGAACTGCCGCTCGCCGTCGACCTCGGCGATCTCGATGATCGAGACGTCGAAGGTGCCGCCGCCTAGGTCATACACGGCGATCTTGCGGTCCGCCGCCCTGCTTGTCGAGGCCGTAGGCGAGCGCCGCCGCGGTCGGCTCGTTGATGATGCGCTTCACGTCGAGGCCGGCGATGCGGCCGGCGTCCTTGGTCGCCTGGCGCTGCGAGTCGTTGAAGTAGGCGGGCACGGTGATGACCGCCTCGGTGACCGTCCTCGCCGAGGTAGTCCTCGGCGGTCTTCTTCATCTTCATGAGCACGCGCGCCGAGATTTCCGGCGGCGCCATCTTCTTGCCCTGCACCTCGACCCAGGCGTCGCCGTTATCGGCCTCGACGATCTTGTAGGGCACCATGCTTGATGTCCCGCTGCACCACCTCGTCGTCGAACTTGCGTCCGATGAGGCGCTTGATCGCGAACAGCGTGTTGTGCGGATTGGTCACCGCCTGGCGCTTGGCCGGCTGGCCGACGAGCACCTCGTTGTCCTTGGTGAAGGCGACGATCGAGGGGGTGGTCCGATCGCCTTCGCTGTTCTCGATCACCCGGGGCTTGCCGCCCTCCATGATCGGCGACGCACGAATTGGTCGTGCCGAGGTCAATGCCGATTACCTTAGCCATGGCTAAACTCCGAAAAATTCATACTCTGTTAGTCACTTACTGGGGATGACTGCTGCCGGATTCAAAGGCATTCGCCCATTAATCCACTGCGCGGGCCACGATCACCCGGGCCGGCCGCAGCAGCCGCCCGTTGAGCTCGATAGCCGGGCTGCACCACCTTGAGCACCGAGTTGGGCGGCGCCTCGCTGGTCGGCTGGCTGAGCACTGCCTCTTGCCGAGCCGGATCAAAGGGCTGCCGGTGGCCGGATCGATCGACTGGATCGAATACTTTTCAAACGCACTGGTCAGCAGCTTAAGCGTCGCCTCCTGTCCATGCCGCAGCCCGGCATCGTCGCCGCTGCGCACGGCCAGCTCCAGGCTGTCGCGCACGGCCAGCAGCTCGCCCGCAAAGCTTTCCAGCCCATAGCGTTGGGCGCTGTCGATGTCGCGCTGCGCGCGCTTGCGAACGTTGTCGGTCTCGGCCAGCGCCCGCAGGTGCTGCTCGCGCTGCGTCTCGGCATCGAGCCGCGCCGCGGCCAATGCTGCCTCAAGCTCCTCGACTCGTGGCGTCGACTCCGCCGCGGCGACGGACGCCTGGACTCGGCCAGATCGTTCGGCTCGCCGGCTGTCGCGGCACGCTCTGCGCTCACAGTTTTCCTTCATAGATCAACATGTTATAATATGTTCCCCGGCACGAGCCCACCGTGCCCGCCCTGGACTAAGGCGGATATGGGGCTCAGCGCCGCGAATTCAAGGCGGCGCCAAGCAGTTTGGCCGTCATATCGACGATCGGGATGACCCGCTCGTAGGCCATGCGGGTCGGGCCGATGACGCCGAGCACCCCGACCACGCCCTCGGTCGTGCTGTAGGGCGCGGTCACGACGCTGCAGTCATCGAGGATCTGGTAGCCGGACTCGTGGCCGATGAAGATCTGCACGCCGTCGGCCCTCAGGCTGTGGTCCAGCAGGTGCAGGAAGTCGCGCTTCTCATTGAAGGCCTCGAACAGGCGCTGCAGCTTCTCGACGCTCGAGAGTTCGGCCACGCCCATCAGATTGGTCTCGCCCGCCGATCACATACTCGACCCCGCCGGGGGTTTCTTCGGCGGAGAACACCTGCTGCGCCATGGTGATCGCATCCAGCATGGTCTGGTTCATGCTCGCGCGTTTGCTTGAGCTGGTGCAGCAGCTCCTCGCGCACCTGCCCGAGCGAGCGGCCGCGGAAGAACTCATTCAGAGGCGGCGGCGCGGCTCAGCTCCTCGGCCGAGTATGGCGCTCGAGCTGGATGATGCGGTTCTGCACCTCGCGGTCGTTGTACACCAGCACCACCAGCACGCGGTTCTCGGACAGCGCCACGAACTCGATCTGGCTCAGCTGCGCGGCCTGTGCCAGCGGCAGCGTCACGACGTCCGGCGAGCTGCGTGATGCTCGAGAGCAGCTGCGAGGCGGTCGCAATGAGTGCCTTGGGGTTGTCGGTCGAGGTGTCGAATTGGCGGCGCAGTTCGCCGATATCCGGACCCTCGGCCGTCGGCGGGTGCGCGCGCAGCAGCGTGTCGACAAAGAAGCGGTAGCCCTTGTCGGTCGGAATGCGCCCGGCGGAAGTGTGCGGAGAGGCGACGAACCCGAGCTCCTCTAGGTCGGCCATGACGTTGCGGATGGTGGCGGCGCTGAGATTCAGCCTGATTCGCGCGACAGCGCCCGCGAGCCGACCGGCTGGCCGTCGCGGATATAGGTCTGGACGAGTATGCGCAGCAGATGCTGCGCGCGCTCCGACAGGCCCTCCTCGCTGCTCGATTCGTTGCTCATCACTAGCGGGCAGGCTACAGAGCCGGTTTCGGCCGCGTCAAGCCAACTTAATCTCACCCCGCCGGGCCACCGCCCGGGCGCGTTGGCCGCTGCCCCCAGCCATGCTACAAAGGGCTCCATGCCAGAGTCCTATACCGTCTGCGCTGTGGTGGGTCAGTTTGCTGACCCGCGCGTGGCCGATTGCGCCGTGGCGCTGATCACGAAGCTGCGCGGGCACGGCCTCGAGGTGCTGGTGGCGCAGGAAGAAGCGACCGCCGCGTTGCCCGCGGTGGCCCGGCGCGTGCCGCGCACGGAGCTCGCGCGGCGCAGCCAGTTTGTCATCGCCATTGGTGGGGATGGCACGCTGCTGCACGCCGCGAGCCTGGTGGCAGATTCCGACGTGCCGTTGCTCGGCATCAACCGCGGACGGCTTGGTTTTCTCACCGACGTCGTGCTGGCCGAGCTCGATGCGAGCCTCGCGGCGCTGCTCGAAGGCCGCTGCGTGGCCGACCGCCGGGCACTGCTTCAGGCACGGCTGGTGCACACCGGTGGCGGCGTCGAGCAGCACCAGGCCCTCAACGACATCGTGCTGCTGCGGCGCGAAACCGGCCGGCTGCTCGATTTTCGCACCAGCGTCGATGGCCGCTACGTCAACTCGCACAGCGGCGATGGCCTGATCGTCGCCACCGCCACCGGATCGACCGCCTACGCGTTGTCCTGCGGCGGGCCGATCGTCGACCCGCGGCTCGACGTGCTGGTCATGGCGCCGGTATGCCCGCATACCTTGTCGGACCGCCCGATCGTGATTCCCGGTAACTCGCGCATCGAGGTGCACCTGGAGGCGCGGGGCGAAGGCCGTGCCGAAGTCGCCTGCGACGGGATCGCGTTGGGCGATATGGAGCCTGGCGACAGGCTCGAGATCGGCGCGGCCGGCAGCGCCGTCACGCTGCTGCATCCGCCGGGGTACGATTACTTCCGCCTGCTGCGCTCCAAGTTGCACTGGGGCCGCGGGGGCGATGAGCACGAGCGCTAAAGCACTGCCATGTTGCGCCACCTGCAAATTAGGGACCTGGCCATCATCGAGGCCGTCGATATCGAATTCGGCCCAGGCCTCACCGTGCTGACCGGCGAGACCGGCGCTGGCAAATCGATGCTGATCGATGCGCTCGAACTGCTGTGCGGCGGCCGCGCCGCGGCCGAAGTCGTGCGCCAGGGCGCCGAGCGCGCCGACATCAGTGCGGTGTTCCAGATCGGTGCGGTCGGCGGGGCGCTGCGCCGCCTGCTCGATGAGCACGCCATTCCCGAAGAAGCCGAGCTGCTGGTGCGGCGCAATGTCGGCACCGATGGGCGAAGCCGAGCCTGGCTCAACGGCCAGAGTGTGCCGCTGCAGGTGATGCGCAGCGCCACCGAACTGCTGCTCGACATTCATGGCCAGCAGGAATTTCAATCGCTCGTGCGGCCCGCTGTGCAACGCGAGCTGATCGACAGCTTCGGGAAGCTCGATAACCTGGCCGGCCAGGTCCGCGCCGCGCACGCCGCCTGGCTCAGCTTATTGAACCGCACACTGCAGATTGAGGCCGCGGCCAGCGACCGGCACGCACGGCTCGATCTGCTTCGCTACCAGGTGCAGGAACTCGAAAGCCTGCGACTGCGTCCGGGTGAACTTACGCAGCTGACCGAGGAGCGCACCCGCATCAGCCATCACGGCCATCTGCTCGGTGCCGCGCAGCAGGCGTTGCAGGCGCTTTACGAATCCGACCCACCGAACGCCCACCAGCTGGTGGCGCGCGCGCGCAGCGTGCTGCGCCCGGTGGCGGCGCTCGACCCGCAGCTCGCCGCGATCCTGCCGCTGCTCGAGGAAGCGGCCATCCGCATCAAGGAGGCGGCCGAGGCGCTGGCCAAATACTGCGCGACCCTCGACCTCGACGCGGCGCGCCAGGATGCGATCGAGCGGCGCCTGGCGGCGATCGAGGAGCTGGCGCGCAAGCACCACGTGGCGGCGACCGAGCTTGGCGCGCGCCACGCCAGCTCAGTGCGGAGCTGGCCGACCTCGACGGCTCGGCCAATGATCTGGCCGCGCTCCGTGCGCAGGTCGCCACGGCGCTCGGCGCTTACCGGAGCTGGCCCGACAGCTGTCGGCGCAGCGCCAGAACGCGGCGCGGCCTGGTTTCGCAAGGCGATGCAGGCCCGCATGCAGGAACTCGGCATGGCCGGCGGGCGCTTCGAGGCGGAGGTGACACGCCCGACGGCAACGCCGAGCCGACCCCGCACGGCATCGATCAGATCGAGTTTCGAGTCAGCGCCAATCCCGGCTCGCCGCCGCGCGCGCTCGCCAAGGTGGCCTCGGGCGGCGAGCTGGCGCGCCTGTCGCTCGCGGTGCAGGTGTCCTGCGCCAGCAGGCCACGCTGCATGATGTTCGATGAGGTGGACGCCGGCATCGGCGGGGCGGTCGCCGAGATCGTTGGCGGCGAGCTGCGCGCGCTGGGCAGCGAGGCCAGGTACTGTGCGTCACGCATCTGCCGCAGGTCGCCGCCCAGGGCTACCAGCACCTGCGCGTCAGCAAGCTCACCGACGGTCGCCACACGCGCACCAGCGTCGCCCGGCTCGCCGGCGAGGCACGCATGGAGGAGCTGGCGCGCATGCTCGGCGGCGTCGAGGTGAGTGCCAAGGCGCGCGAACACGCCGCGAAATGCTGGCGACGGCCAAGGCGGCCGGCGTTGCGGCGGCGGCTGCCCCGCGCCGCCCGGCCAAGAAAGACTCCGCTGAGCGCTGCCGGAGGTGGGGTTGCGCGACGGGCAGTTCTTGCGCTGGCAGTGCCCGTAGAGAATCAGCGAATGGTCATGGATGTGAAACCGAGTTGCTGCGCAACGGCGGTCTGGCGCGTCTTCGATCGCGGCGTCCATGAACTCTTCGACGCGCCCGCAGTCCAGACACACGATATGATCATGATGCGTGCCCTGGTTCAGCTCGAACACCGCCATGCCGTCCTCGAAGTGATGGCGCGTGACGAGCCCGGCGCCTCGAACTGCGTCAGCACCCGGTAGACGGTGGCGAGCCCGATATCCTCGTTGGATTCAACCAGGCTGCGGTAGATGTCCTCGGCCGAAAGGTGGCGCGTCGCTGCAGCCCTCGAGGATCTCCAGAATCTTCAGCCGCGGCAGCGTCACCTTAAGTCCGGCCTTGCGCAGATCCTTGTCACTCATGCCATCCCTCCGAGCGCGGCGCCGGCGCCAGCTTGCGGTATCATGTAGGGCTATGGAACTTACCACCGTGCGTTGCCGCTCACCATACCGAACCGGCGCCGGGCTGACCGGCCTGCTGGCCGTGGCGATTCTTGGCCTGTCAGCCTGCGTGTACCGGATCCCGATCCAGCAGGGCAATCACCTCGATGCCGAGACGCTGGCCGAGGTCAAACCGGGCATGACCCACACCCAGGTGCGCTACCTGCTGGGCACGCCGCTCATCGACGGCAGTTTTCAGAATGACCGGTGGGATTACGTGTATTACCTGCGCACGCGCCGTCTGGCGACGCCGCAGGAGGAGCGCGCCACGGTGTATTTTCGCGACGATGTAGTCGATCACGTCGTCGGGGATGTGACCACCAAGATCGTCGAGCCGGTCAGTCAGCGCCCGGTGCGCGCGCCGGGCGCCTAGCGCCGGCGTTCCCGCTGCACTTTGGCGTGGCGGCGTTGCCGCGGATCCTGTGGCAATTCGCGATACAGCTCGATCCGATCGCCATCCTTAAGCGCGGCGCTGCGCGCACGACAACCGGCCCCAGATTCCGCAGCGCGCCCGCTCCCAATCAATCGCCTCTGTGGCAAGCTTTGGTTGCGCGGCCCGCAGCGCCTCGTTCACGGTCGCTCCGGCCGGCAATGTAAGTGCGCACAGGCGCACGCCCTGCGGCGTGTCGCAGGCCACCAGGCAATGCAGTACTGCCGTAGCTTTCATGGCAGCTGCTGCGCGCGCTGAACGAAGGCGCTGACCATGCCGTTGGCGATGTCGGTCAGCAACGGCGTAATCAGCGCCGCCTTGAGCGCGTTGGAAAATTCAAAGTTCAAACGCAGCTCGATCCGGCAGCCGTTGTCCGGCACTGGGGTCAGATTCCACACGCCGGCGAGCGAGCGAAACGGCCCATCGACCAGGCTCATCGACACCCGCGCGGGCGGCTCGAGGCGGTTGCGGGTCGTAAAATGCGTACGCAGCGCGCCGCGGCGCACGGCCAGACGCACCACGATTTCCTGCTCCGTCTCCTCCAGCACCTCGGCGCCGGTGCAGCCGGGCACAAATTGCGGATAGCTGCGCACGTCGCACACCAGGCCGTACAGCAGCTCCGGCGGCCTGTTGACCAGGGCGGTGCGGGTCAGTTCGCGCATAGCCGGCAGTGTGTCGGAACTGGGCAGTCGGCTCAACCCGAGCGGGTACAATGGCGCGATGAAGGAGCCGCCGTCTAAAAGCCGGGAGATCGCCGAAAACCGCCGCGCCCGCTATGACTACTTCATCGAGGAGCGTCTCGAGAGCGGGCTCGCGCTCGAGGGCTGGGAGGTCAAATCGATGCGCGCCGGCCGCGCGCAGCTCGCCGAGGCTTACGTTTACCTGCGCGACGGCGAGGCATTTCTGATCGGCGTGCACCTCGTCGCCGCTGCCGACGGCCTCGACGCACAAGGTTGCCGACCCGGTGCGCACGCGCAAGCTCCTGCTCCACCGCAGCGAGCTCGATCACCTGATCGGCGCTGTCGAACGGCGCGGGTACACGATCGTGCCGCTCGAACTGTACTGGAAAAAAGGTCGCGCCAAACTGCAGATTGGGCTGGCCAAGGGCAAGAAGAAACACGACAAGCGTGCCACGGAGAAAGACCGCGACTGGGAGCGCAACAAGGCGCGGATCTTGCGGCGCGGCTAAAAAAGCGCGTGCCGGGTGGCCGCTGGCCGCCAACCCCATCACAGTTTATTGCGCAGCGCCGAGGGGCCAAACAGGCTAAAATAAGCAGACTCTTGAAGGGGGCGACCGGTTTCGACGTGGGTTACGAACCTTCAGGGGCGTGCCGAGGTGCAATGGCCCTCGTTAAACTCTGCTGCAAACTTTAGTTGCCAACGACGACAACTACGCTCTAGCTGCCTAATACGCAGCTGACCTCTGACCAGTTCGTGCCTATGCGGCTGAACCAGGGGACGCGCTCATAGGATCGCGGGCCACCGTGCTACGGGGTGGTTCCGTTAAGAGACACCGTCGCTGGTTCGGCGTCTTTCCTGCCAGTCGGGTAGCGCCGGATGAGAAACAAAGACTGGCTACGCGCGTAGATCCTGAAGTCTAGGGCTTGCGGACGCGGGTTCAATTCCCGCCGCCTCCACCAATCGACCATCCGGTACCCGGCGAGGGTACCGGATGGGCCTAGCAATCCCGCGTTTCCTGCCTATCTATTCCGCTCCGCTGTGGCCAGGCTCAGCGCATCGCCACGCGTGCGTCGCTGCCCTGAATTGCGGCCAGCTCCGCCTGCATCGAGCGCTTCAGTGCCTGCAGTTCAGCGAACTGCTGCTTCAAAGCGCCCACCTCCGCCAGCTGCTTAGCCTGCGTGCTGAGTTGATCCTCTTGAGCCGCCAGCCGCGCCTGCAGAGCACTGATCGCCGCCTGCTGCTGCTGCGCCAGAGCCACGAGCATCGGCGTAAGTTCCTCGTAGCGCACGCCCTCGGTCTTGCCCTCGGCGTTGCGGTACACGACTTCCGGCAGCACCTCAGCGACTTCCTCGGCGATCAGGCCAAACTGCAGCGGCTTTTGCCCCTGCTCGTCGGGCTTGATGTAGCGGAACTTCACCGGACGCAGGCTGTAGAGCCGCTCGCTGACATCGCCCAGTGGCTCGATGTCCTGCTTGTAGCGTCGCGAGGAGGACGCCACACCCAGCTGGCCGGAGGAAGTCACAACCACAGTTCCGCCGGTCTGAACGTTGCCGCTGATCCCGGCGATAAACGCCGCACTCTGAACCGACACCCCCGTCGAGGAGCCGATGCGAATGATGTGGCTCTCGCCGGCAACGCCGGGATTGCCTAAGTAGATGTTCTGGCTGCCGGTCGTTTGGCCGTAACCGGCTTCGTAGCCGATCGCGATGTTGAGATCTCCGCTCGTGTTGCTGGCGAGCGCCTTGTAGCCCTGCGCGCTGTTGTCCGATCCGGTCGTGTTGCGAAGCAGCGCCCCGTAGCCCATCGCGTTATTGTTGCTGCCAGTCGAGTTGTACTCCAGGGCATAGTTACCCATCGCGTTATTCAGCCCACCCGTGGTGTTGTCGACCAGCGCATTGACACCAACCGCACTGTTGTCGCTGGCCAAGTTTTGAAACAAGGCCTGGAAGCCCGAAGCCGTGTTGCGGCTGCCCGCGACGTTGGAAGCCAGCGCGTCCGCCCCGGAAGCGGTGTTCTCGATGCCCGTCGTGTTGACATACAAAGCCGCTTGCCCCTGCGCCGTATTGTAGCTACCGGTCGTATTGTCGATGAGCGCCTCGTAGCCTGTCGCTGTGTTATAGGACCCCTCAGTGTTAGCCTCAAGCGCGGCAAAGCCGCTGGCCGTGTTATTGCTACCGCTCGTATTCACGAGGAGCGCGGCGACTCCGATGGCCGTGTTGTCATTGCCGGCGTTCTGCTGGAGCGCTTCAAATCCGACCGCGGTGTTGCGGCTTCCTGAAGCGTTGTTGTTGAGCGCCTGGACCCCAAACGCGGAGTTGTAGCTGCCGTTATTGTTGAATTGCATAGCACCCCATCCGGCTGCCGTATTCTCCATTCCTGTGTTTAATTCAAGCGTTTGCGAGCCAAGGCCGGTGTTTTCGATTGCGTTGCTGCCATAACTGTTCTAAAGCGAATTGAAGCCCACCGCGGTGTTATCGCTGCCCGTAGTGTTGCTGTAAAGCGCCCAATATCCCAATGCCGTGTTGTCGTTCCCACTGGTGCTGTCGTAGAGCGCCTGATATCCGAAAGCCGAATTCAAACTGCCGGTTTGCCCTGCAACGGTCAGCAGACTGCCGCTTCCGGCGGCGGTGTTACCGGCGCTGTCACTGGCCACCGAATTGCAGCCCGGGGAGGCAGGGGAAGAGGCGCACGCAGGTGTCGCCGCGTGGGACAGCTCCGCAACAGCACATAGCGCGGTGATGGCGATGAGATTACGGAGCGGAAAATGTGTCATGACGTTCTCCCTGGATTGTTCTTGCGTTGAATAGGGGTCAGTGCGCCGATCTTGGCGGCTGCGCAGGTGCGCCAGCGGGTCGGATCGGCGCGACCTTACTCCCGGGCAAATTGGATGGCAAACCTTAATCTGACCCAAATCAGGCAGTGCGCTTAAGCGCCCTGCCAGCTCTCTTAACCTGGCCCGCAGTTCGGTGAGCGCCAGCCGTATGTGGCAGTTCCGCTCAACCGGCGCCGCGGCCTGCTGTCCCACGGCCCAAATCCGCTCAGTCACGGATGTCTCCAAAGCTTCATACGCAGCCAATGCCGGTGGTGGCTGGGGGGGGTAACTAAGGGAGCAACACGTATCTGCCTGGTCCGGCTGATGGAGAATTGAATCAGCAACTTGGGACGACTCTTCGGTAGTCGCCACGCGCAAAAAATCCGACCGCCGACAGCCGGGGCGCAATGACCTAAGCTGAACGCGATGGCGCGAGCTTGGCGTTGAGCAGCGCCAGCAACGATTGCCAATGACGTTCGCTGGCGGCGGCGTCATACGCCGGGTGATCGCGAAATACAAAACCGTGCCTGGCCGGGTAGGTTTCCAGTTTGTAGTCGGCGCGGGCCTGCCTCAGCGCGACGGTGAGCCGGGCTTTCATGTCGTCGGGAAAAGACTGATCCTCAATCGCACCGGCAATGTAAATCCGTGCTTTGATATTCGGTATCAGCCAGTGTGGGCTGTCCGGCGCATCGGTTGCCAGCCGGCTGCCATGGAAGGAGGCCGTCGCCACGATCTGCTGCGGATAAGTTCCCGCGGCGCGCAGCGACATCGGGCCACCAAAGCAGTAGCCGGTCGTACCAACGCCGCCACGGCGCACATCGGCTTGCGCGGCGAGATAATCCAGACAGGCGCGCGTGTCGGACATGACATTGGCGGACGTGGCCGGTGCGAAGTATTTCTCCAGCAGCACTTTGCGTTTTTCCGGATCGGTAAATACCGTGCGCGCATCCATAGGTTCGTACGGGCCGGAGCGGTAAAACAGATCCGGCAGCAGTACGAAATAGCCGTAGCTTGCGAGCCGCTCGCCGAGCTCGAGCAGCGCCGGACGAATGCCGATTCCATCCATGAATACCAGCACCGCCGGCCACGGGCCCGCGCCGGCTGGGCGCGAGCGGTAACAGCGGCAGGTTCCGTCGCGGGTTGTTATTGCAATCTCACTCACCAGCGCCCTCGCCGCCCCTAGAGAAGCTTGCGCAGTCCGGCCACCGAGCCCATGCCGAGCAGCGTCATCGCAAGCGAGCCGAGCAGATGAGCCGAAATCATCGCCCCCGCCCATGCAAATCGGCCCCCGATCAGCAGGCTGGTCACCTCCGCTGAAAACGTTGAGAAGGTCGTCAGCCCGCCGAGAAACCCTGTAATCACCAGCAGCCGCCACTCCGGCGCCAGGCTCAATTCGATGGAAAATACGGCAACCGCGACCCCAACGAGGTATCCGCCGACAAGATTGGCGGCCAGGGTGCCGAGCGGCATCGGCGGCAGCAACGCGTTCAGCCACAGGCCAAACACCCAGCGCAGCAGCGCGCCGGCCGAAGCACCGACGCTGATGGCAATGACCGAATTGAGCATGCGCGATACCGTTGGGGCCAGGTCCAGCGCGCATCGTCGTCGCTACGGCGCCGCGCTTCAAGTCCCGTGGCAGCACTCCTGCGTATCGGGACCACCGCAGCGCATTGGACGCTCAGCGGCGCTGCCGATAAGCTCCTCCGTTCGCGCCGCAGCGGTTGCAGGGTTCCGGTCCGGTTGCCGGCGGCCCGGACCCGATTGTTTGGGAGTGCAGGATTTGCAAACCTTTTGGATTTCGCTGGTGGCCGTGACGCTGGCCGAAATCGGCGATAAGACTCAACTCGTGGCCTTCATGCTGGCCACCCGCTTCCGTAAGCCACTGCCCATCATCGCAGGCCTTGCCGTCGCCACCACGCTCAATCACATTCTGGCAGGAACCGTCGGTACGCTGCTAGGCGGCTGGCTGAACCCCGTGTGGTTGCGCTGGATAACCGGCGTGGGATTTCTGACGATGGCCGCCTGGGCGCTGATTCCCGAACGCGACGCGTCCGAGCCGTCGTGGCTCGCCCGCTACGGCGCCTTCGGCACGACGCTGATCACCTTCTTCCTGGCCGAAATGGGCGATAAGACGCAGCTGGCGACCATGGCGCTGGCAGCGAAGTTTCACGCCTTCGTGCCGGTCGTCGCAGGCACGGCGATGGGCATGCTGGTGGCCGATGTTCCGGCCGTTTATCTCGGCGCCGGATTGCAGCGCCAGCTGCCGCTGCACTGGATCCGCGGCACTGCCGCCCTGGTGTTCGCCGTGCTCGGTGTCCTCACGCTGCTTGGTTATGGCAACTCGATGCTCAAGTAGAGCCCGGCCGGCAGATTAAGGCGTCGTGGGTTGCGGTCGATGCTGCGACTCGGCAGCCACCACCTGTACCGTCGTGGTCAGCGCGCCGGCCTGGCGAAATTTCAGCCGCAACGTGAAGTGCTGGCCCGGAATCAGCGGCCGCTTCAGACCGACGAGCTGCAGTTGCAGGCCGCTGCTGGCAAAATCGATACTGCCACCGATCGGCAGATCAACCGCAGCCACCGCCGTAAGTTGTGGCGCAGCAGGAGAGCCCGTCAGCTTTTGGAATACGATGCGCGCGGCCGCCGCGGTGCTGGCGCCCTCGAGCCGGTCACTTAGCCCGCCCGTGTTGTGCACGCTCAGGTACACCAACGCACTGTCCCCGCTGCTGGCCGGGGCCCGCGCATCGAGTACCCGAAGATCGGTGCCGGGCGCGGCCGCGCCAGCGGCTGCGACCAGCAGCAGGTTGGCAGCGAGTGTGCAACCAAGGCGCGTCCACGGGCTCATGCGGCCAGTGTAGCCAACCGCGCGATCAGTTACCCGTGATTGGCGCCACGCACGACACGAGGCCGTTCAGGCCGCACTTTGCTCGAGCTGCAGGCGGTAGCCGATGCCGGTCTCGGTCAGCAGGAATCGCGGACGGTGTGGATCGGGCTCGAGCTTGTCGCGCAGGCGCTTGAGGAACACCCGCAGGCCGCGGGTATCGTCGACCCGATCCGGACCCCAGACCTCACGCAACAGCTGCTCGCGCGTGACGATCGAGCCCGCGCGGCGCGCCAGGCACTCGAGCAGCCGATACTCGATCGGGGTCAGGTGCAGCTCCGTGGCATCGGACCGGGTGGTGCGCCGCCGACCAAGATCAACGGAAAACTCCCCGATTCGAAACACCGGGAGCGAGGCATCCGAATGCGCCCCGCGCCGCGCGACGGCGCGCACCCGCGCCAGCAATTCGGAGGTCGCGAACGGCTTGGTCACGTAATCATCGGCGCCGCCATCGAGCGCCAGCACCTTTTGCTCCTCCATCGTCCGGGCCGAAAGCACGATGATCGGCACCGGTGACCATTGCCGGATTTTCCGGATCAGCTGACCGCCGTCACCATCGGGCAAACCAAGGTCGAGCAAGATGATGTCCGGCTTGCGGTTGCGAGCCTCGAACTCGCCCCGCTCAAGGGATGCGGCCTCGGTCACGCGGTAGCCGGAGGCCTCCAGCGTCGCACGCAATACCACCCGCATACCCGGCTCATCCTCGATCACCAGTACCAGGTGCATGGCGTCGGTCATGTCCCGCTCCGGCCGCTTCGGGCAGCTTGCGGCCGGCCGCCCAGCGGCAGTGAAAACTCGAAGCGCGCTCCGCCCTCGGGGCGATTGCGCGCCGTAATGTTCCCGCCATGGGCACGCACAATGGCGCGGCAGATCGCCAGCCCCAGGCCCACGCCGACCACGGCGCTTTCGGTCTGGCCGCGTTGAAATTTCTCAAACAGCCGCTCCGGATCACCGGGCGGCAGGCCCGGACCGTTGTCGTCCACCCACACGGTCATGCGGTCCTCATCGACCGCGGCCGTCAGCCAGATCTGCGTGCCGGGCGGCGTGTAACGCGCCGCATTGTCGAGCAGATTGCCCAGTACCTGGGAGATGAGCGGGCCATCGATCTGCACGGGCGGCAGGTCCGGCGGCAGCCGCAGCGTCACTGGATGATCGTGCAGCGCCTCGGCGTAGCGGTGCAGCACGCTGCCGATCAGTTCATCGAGATCGTACTCATCGAGCCGCAATTGCACCGCACCGGTCTCGAGGCGCATCAGATCGAGCACGTCGGAGACAAGGTCAGACATGGCGCGTGCATGCTCGTGGATCGAACGGGCCAGCTGCACGCGGATCTTCGGCTCGAGCTGCACATTATCGGCCAGCGTACTGCTGGCTCCGGAGATCACGGCGAGCGGCGTGCGCAAGTCGTGCGAGATCGATGAGAGCAGCGAATTGCGCAGGCTTTCGGTCTCGGCCGCGACGCGCGCGGATTCAGCCTCCTGCGCCAGGGTCGCGCGCTCGAGCGCCAGGGCGAGCTGGCCGGTGAAAGTTTCCAGCAAATGGCGCTGTTCGGGCAGCAAAATCCGCCGCAGGTTCTGCGGGTGCACGGCCAGTACGCCCAGCACGCGCTTGGAGCCCATGACCGGCAGATACAGCGCATCGGACCCGGCCAGCGTGTCGGTGCCGAGCCCGGCAGGATTACCGTGGTGGAAGACCCATTCGGCCACTGACAGGTCGGCCTGCCAAGTCGAGCCTGGCCGCGCGACCGTCCCTTCCGTGTATTGCAGCCGGCCATCGGCGTCCGGCAGCAGTACCATCGCTTCGCAGGAGAAGACTTCGCTCACATGCCGCGCCGCGGTCTGCGCCATGTTGATCGCGCCGCGGATATGCGACAGCTCCCGGCTCATCGCGTACAGCGCGGCCGTGCGCCGCTCGCGGTGACCGGCGATGCGGTTCTGCAGCCGGATGCTCACCATCAGGTTCGAAAGCACCAGCGCGATGATCAGCATGACAGCGAAGGTCACGACGTACTGCAGGTCAGAGACCGCAAAGGTCAGCACCGGCGGGACGAAGAAAAAATCAAACGCCGCGACGTTCGCGACGCAGGCGAGCACGGCCGGCCCGCGCCCGAAGCGCAATCCGGCGATGGCGGCCCCGAGCAGATAAATCATGACCAGGTTGGCGAGCGCCAGCGACGGGTAGATCGTTGATGCGCCCCACGCAATAGCGGTGCACACCAGCGTCGTGCCGAAGGCCGAGACATAACGGCTCCAGCGCACCGGCCGCGTATCACGCGCCACGTCCCCCGGGAGGGCGTTGGGCGGCGCACCCGCCGCCGGCTGGACATGGCTGCTGATGACCAGCACATCGATGGCGCCGGCGTGCCGCACCAGTTGCGTCACCGTCGAGGGGCGAAGCCACGCACGCCAGCCGAGCCGTTTGGGGCGTCCGACCACGATGCGATTGACGTTACGGGTGTGCGCATACTCGAGCAGCGCTTCGGCGGCCGACGGCCCATCCAGGGTGACGGTCTCGGCGCCCAGTCCTTCGGCGAGGCGCAGCACCGCGATGCGGCGGTTGCGCTCCGTTTCAGAAAGGCGCAGCAGCCGCGGCGTTTCCACATACACGACGGTCCACTCCGCATCCAGGCCGTCGGCCAGGCGTTTGCCCGCGCGCACCAGCTGCTCGGCCTGGGCATCGGGACCGGGCGCCACGATCAGGCGCTCGCGTGCCAGCCACGGGCGGGCGCGGGCATTGCCCTCCCCGAGCGCGCGCATCGAGGCGTCCACGCGATCGGCGGTCTTGCGCAGTGCCAGCTCGCGCAGTGCCGTCAGGTTGGAAGGGTTGAAAAAATTCTCCAGCGCCCGGCCGGCCTGCGTCGGCAGATAAATCTTGCCGGCACGCAGTCGCGACAGCAGATCCTCGGCCGGCAAATCAATCAGCTCGACTTCATCGGCCTGCTCGAACACCCGGTCGGGAATGGTTTCCTGCTGGCGCACGCCGGTAATGCTGGCGACCAGATCGTTAAGCCCCTCGAGGTGCTGGACGTTGACGGTGGTCCATACGCTGATGCCGGCCCCAAGCAGCTCGTCAATGTCCTGCCAGCGCTTGGCGTGCCGCGGCGGCGGCTCACCGTCAATCGGATTGGAATGCGCGTACTCATCAACCAGCAACACCGCCGGGTGGCGAGCGAGCGCGGCATCGAGGTCAAATTCCTGCAGCACGATATCGCGATACCGCACCGGCAGGGTCGGCAGCACTTCGAGGCCCACCATCAGCCGCTCGGTCTCCTGCCGGCCATGCGGTTGCACGTAACCGATCACCACCTCCGTGCCGGACTGCCGGGCGCTGCGCGCGGCCTCGAGCATGGAGTAGGTCTTGCCGACGCCGGCCGCTGCGCCAAAAAAAATTCGCAGCTTGCCGCGCCGGGCGCGGCTGTCGGCGTCGTTCAAATCAGCCAGCAGTTGATCGGGATCCGGCCGGGAAATGTCTTGCATTGACCTAGTGCAGCTGATCCAGGGCCAGGTTGAGCTTCAGTACATTGACCCGCGGCTCGCCGAGCAAGCCTAAGGTGCGTCCTTCAGTATACTGGCTGATCAGTGACTGCACCCGCTCGGTGGGCAGGCCGCGGGCCTGGGCCACGCGCGCAGCCTGGAACAGGGCCGCCGCAGGGCTGATGTGCGGATCCAGGCCGCTGCCGGAGGCGGTAGCCAGATCAACCGGCACCGGACCGATCGCCTGCGGGTCGGCCGCTCGGAGTGCGGCGACGCGCGCGTTGACGGCATCGAGTAGCGCCGGATTCGTCGGCCCCAGGTTCGATCCTGATGAGGCCGCGCCGTTGTACGGCTGCGGCGCCGTGGCCGACAGGCGGCTCCAGAAATATTTCGGCGAGCTGAACGGCTGACCGAGCAGTTCGGAGCCCACCGGCCGGCCGTCGCGCTCGATCAGGCTGCCACCGGCCTGATGCGAAAAGCCCACCATGGCAATGCCCGTGATCAGCAGCGGATAGAGCACGCCGGTCAGGACCGTCAGCAGCCCGAAGGTCACGAGCAGGATCCGAAGTTGTCGCCACATACGAGCTTGCCTCAGGCCAGTCGCAGCGCGACCAGCAGCAGATCGATCAGCTTGATACCTGGAAACGGCAACAGCAGCCCGCCAAGGCCATAAATCAACAGATTTCGCTTGAGCAGCGCGGCCGCGGAGCTGGCGCGGGTCTTAACGCCGCGCAGCGCGAGCGGCACCAGCGCCGGAATGATCACGGCATTGAAAATCACCGCCGAGAGGATCGCGCTCTGCGGGGTCGCCAGATGCATGATATTGAGGGCCGCGAGCGCCGGATAGGTCGCGGCAAACGCCGCTGGAATGATCGCAAAATATTTCGACACATCGTTGGCGATCGAAAAGGTAGTCAGCGCCCCGCGTGTGACCAGCATCTGCTTGCCGATGTCCACCACCTCGATCAGCTTGGTCGGGTTCGAATCCAGATCCACCATGTTGCCGGCTTCCTTGGCCGCCTGCGTGCCGGTGTTCATGGCGACCGCAACATCGGCCTGCGCCAGCGCCGGGGCATCGTTGGTGCCATCGCCGCACATCGCGACCAGATGCCCTTCGTCCTGGAACTTGCGGATCAGGCGCAGCTTGGACTCGGGTGTGGCCTCGGCCAGGAAATCATCGACGCCGGCCTCCGCGGCGATGGCCGCCGCGGTCAGGCGGTTGTCGCCCGTGATCATGACGGTGCGAATGCCCATCTGGCGCAGTTCGTGGAACCGTTCGCGGATGCCGCCTTTGACGATATCGCGCAGCTCCACCACCCCAAATACGCGGCTGCGGTCGCAGACCACGAGCGGCGTGGCCCCGGTCTTGGCAATGCGGTCGACGATGACGCCGACGCCGGCCGGCCAGTTGCCGCCTTCGGCTTCGACAAATTGCCGGACCGCATCGGCCGCGCCCTTGCGGATCTTCTGGCCGTCGAGGTCGACGCCGCTCATGCGGGTGTGCGCCGAGAATTTGTGAAACACGTGATCACCGGCCGACAGATCGCGCCCGCGCAGCTCAAAGCGCAGTTTGGCCAGTACCACGATCGAGCGGCCTTCCGGCGTCTCATCGGCCAGCGAGGCGAGCTGCGCCGCATCGGCGAGCTCGAGTTCCGTGACGCCGGTGGCCGGGTAAAAGTGCGAGGCCTGCCGGTCCCCGAGCGTGATCGTGCCGGTCTTATCAAGCAGCAGCACGTCGACGTCGCCGGCCGCTTCCACCGCGCGACCGGATGTGGCGATGACGTTGGCCTGCACCAGACGGTCCATGCCGGCGATGCCGATGGCCGACAGCAACGCGCCGATGGTCGTCGGTATCAGGCACACCAGCAGCGCGACCAGTACCGTGGTGCTGACCACCGCACCGTGCCCGCTGGTGCTCACCGCGTAGGCCGAGAACGGTGCCAGCGTCACCGTCACCAGCAGGAACACCAGCGTCAGCGCCGCGAGCAGAATCGCCAGGGCGATTTCATTAGGCGTGCGCTGGCGGCTCGCCCCTTCGACCATGGCGATCATCCGGTCGAGAAACGCTTCGCCCGGATTGGCCGTCACACGGATGACCAGCCAGTCCGACAGCACCCGCGTGCCGCCGGTGACCGAGGAGAAATCGCTCCCCGATTCGCGCAGCACCGGCGCCGATTCGCCGGTAATGGCGCTCTCATCGACCGAGGCGGCGCCGGCTATGACTTCGCCGTCGGCCGGTATCGTCTCCCGCGCCTCCACCTGAACGATGTCCCCGCGCCGCAGGCTGCCGGCCGCCACGCCCTGCGCCGGTGCGCCGTGCCGCGGCTCGGTGAGCTTCTTGGCCGTGATTTCGCCGCGCGTGGAGCGCAGTGCCGCGGCCTGCGCCTTGCCGCGCCCTTCGGCAATGGCCTCGGCAAAATTGGCGAACAGTACGGTCAGCCACAGCCAGGCGGAGATTGCGGCCACGAAACGGAAGCTCTGGCCGGCTACGCCCGGGTGCAGCAGCAGGTCGATGGCAATGGCGCTCGTCAGCACGCTGCCAACGAACACGACGAACATCACCGGGTTTTTCAGCTGCAGGCGCGGGTCGAGTTTGCGGCCGGTGTCGAGCAGCGCCGTGCCCAGCAGCCGGCGGTCGAGCAGCGTGCGGGTTAAGCCTGGCGTGCCGGCCACTTCAGTGCCCCTGCAGCATCTGCAGCTGCTCGATGATCGGGCCGAGCGCCAGCGCCGGCACGAAATTCAGCGCGCCAACCAGCAGCACGGTGCCGACCAGCACGATAATGAACATCAGTGTGTGCGTGGGCAAAGTGCCGGAGCTGGTCGCCACAGTCTTCTTTTGCGCGAGGCTCCCCGCGATGGCGAGCACCGGCACCAGCAGCCAGTAGCGCGACAGCCACATCGCGATGCCGAGCGCAATATTATAAAAAGGCGTGTTGACATTCAGACCGGCGAAGGCGCTGCCATTGTTATTGCCAGCCGAAGAGAAGGCATAAAGAATTTCCGAAAAGCCGTGCGCGCCGGGGTTGGCGACGCCGGCGACGCCGGCCGCGGTCGAGACCGCGACGGCCGTGCCGACCAGCGAGACGATGCACGGCAGCAGCACCATCAGCGATGCCATCTTCATTTCGTAAGCCTGGATTTTCTTGCCAAGGTACTCGGGGGTGCGACCGACCATCAACCCGGCGATGAACACCGCAATAATGGCGAAAGCCAGCATGCCGTACAGGCCGCTGCCGACGCCGCCGAAAACCACCTCGCCGAGCTCGATCAGAAACATCGGCACCAGGCCGCCGAGCGGCGTAAACGAATCGTGCATGGAATTGACCGAGCCGTTGGAGGCGGCCGTCGTTGCCGTGGCCCAGATGGCCGAATCAACAATCCCGAGGCGCACTTCCTTGCCTTCCATGTTGCCGCCGTTTTGCAAAGCGGTCGCGGCCTGATCGACGCCGGCGCGCGCCAGCGCCGGATTGCCGTGCTGCTCGGCCAGCGTCGCGGTCAGCAGCAGCGGAATGAAGATCAACAGCATCGCCAGCAGCAACGCCCAGCCCTGCCGCGTGTCGCGCACCATGTGCCCGAAGGTGTAACACAGGGCCGCCGGGATCAGCAGGATCGACAGCGCTTCGAGAAAATTGGCAAGCGGCGTCGGGTTTTCAAATGGATGCGCCGAGTTGACGTTGAAGAAGCCGCCGCCATTGGTGCCGAGCTGCTTGATCGCAATCTGGCTGGCGGCAGGTCCCAGCGGGATCGTCTGCTCGCGAAAGATCGTCGCTTTGACGAGCGGCTCACCGCGGCTGTCCTTGAGCGCCGTGCCGTCCGCTGCGGTCTGCGGCACATCGACGCTCACCGGCTCGAGCAGCGCCACGGTCCGATACGGAGCAAAACTCTGCACCACGCCCTGCGACAGCAGCGCGACAGCGAGCAACACGCTCAGCGGCAGCAGCACGTAGAGCGTCGAGCGGACAAAATCGACCCAGAAATTACCGATTAACTTTGTCTCATGGCGCACGAAGCCGCGAATCACCGCGATCAGCACTGCGATCCCGGTCGCGGCCGAAAGAAAGTTCTGCACCGCCAGACCCAGCATCTGGGTCAGATAACTCATCGTGTTCTCGCCGCCGTACCCCTGCCAGTTGGTGTTGGTGATAAAACTGACCGCGGTATTGAAGGCCGAGTCGGCCGAGACCGCGCCAAATTGCTGCGGATTGAGCGGCAGCAGGCCCTGCAGGCGCTGCAGCGCATAAACGACGGCCAGGCCGAGGATGTTCACCGCGAGGGCCGCGACCGCATAGTTCCGCCAGCCGGTTTCCTGCTGCGCATCGATGCCGGCGGCGCGGTAGAGGCCGCGCTCCAAAGGGCCAAGCAAACGGGTCAGCCAGGACGGTTGCCCTTTGAATACGCCCGCCATGTAAAGGCCGAGCGGCCGCACCAGCGCGAGCAATACGCCAAGGAACAGCAGCAGCTGCACCCAGCTCATGGCGCTCATTCGAAATACTCGGGCTTGAGCAACGCCACCACCAGGTAGACACCCAGCAGCACGGCGCCGATGAGGCCAATCCAATCGAGTACGCTCATGGCTACTCGCCGAGCGCGGCGCAGAGACGCAGCAGCAGCCAGGTCAGCAGCGCCAGGCCGGCGCTGAGCCCGATCATCATAAGGTCCCACATAAGGATGGCCCCGGGTGAAATCGGCGGCCGGATATTGCTGTGCCGCGCGTGAACAGCGCGTTAATATTTCCCCGCCCCAAGGCCGCCGGCGCCGCTTAAGCCGCGAGCGCGCTGTCGACCCAGCTTTTGAGCGCGCCGCGCACCACCGCCGGCTTCTCGAGCGGCGCCATGTGGCCGCACTGCGAGACAGTGAGGAAACGACTGCCGGCAATCTCCCTGTGCATCGCGCGATGCTGCGCCGGCGGCGCGGTCCGATCCTGCTGGCCGCACAGTATCAGCGTCGGGCAACGGATCTGCCCGAGCAAGGCGCTGGCATCCGGGCGGCGCAGCAACGCCTGCACCTGCGCCGCCAGGTAATCGGGGCTGCGGCGCGCGAACATCTCCACCACCGTGTCGGTCAGCGCGGCGTCCTTCAGCCGCGGCAGATACACCATGCCCTTGAGCCACTCGCGCGCCATCGCGCGCATGCCTTCCTTGCGCGCGAGCTCGAGCATCTTGAGACGCCCGGCGCGCTCCTGCTCGCCAGCGGGACCCGCCGGGAGCGGCCGGCAACCGGTATCGAGCAGCGCCATGCCCCGCACCCGCTGCGGGGCCAGCCGGAACGCTTCGAGCGCGATGCGCCCGCCCATCGAATGACCGGCGAGCAGCAGCGGGCCCGGGACCTGCTTGACGATGGCCTGCGCCATCGTGACCAGGGAGCTGCGCAGGCCGTGCTCGGCCACATACACGGTGACGGTCTGCTCCAGATCGGCCGTGGCCTGCGTCCACGCGGTCGCATCGCACAGCAATCCCGGAATCAGCACCAGTGTCGGATTGGCCATCGATCGCCTGCCTTAAGCCAGCCACCAAACCCGTGGACGCTGTCGCCGGCGGCGACTTGGCCGCGCGCCGATCCCAGGGGCGTGGAATATTAAAGCGTTCGGGGCGCGGTGTCCCGGCTCTCAGCGCTCATCATCGACTGGCTTTGCCGGCTGCCGGAAGCCGGCTCGGTGAGCGGCTCGCCAAGAAAATAGATCCGCGCCAGCTCATCGTTAGTGCGCGCCAGCGACAGCTGCAGCCGGTCGATGAATTCGTGCAGCGTGCCCTGCTCGTAGGCTTCCTGCGAGGAATGGCCGATGGCTTTGCGCATCCGCATCATGCGCCGCCGCAGCGATTCGCTGTGCGGCAGGTCGAGCAATACCTCCTCGGCGCGGCGCAGGCAGCAGACGCAGGCGCGCGGAAAATTCTCGTCCGCGAGCAAGAACCGCACGACGCCAGCACCGTGCAGTCGTTCGCGGGCATGGATCCGGTACATCTGGTAGGCCGACAGCGACCGCAGCACACTCATCCACAGCACGGTCTCAAACGGCTGCAGCTGCGCTGCGGCCTGATCGCCCGGCAGCGCCGCTGCCCGGACATCGACGATGCGGCTGGTCATGTCCGCACGCTCGATGTTGCGTCCCAGCGCCAGGAACGACAGCGCCTGGCCTTCACTGACCACGCCCTCGAGCATGCCAGTCAGGCCCTGCACGCTCGCGATCACCTGGGTGAGGAACCCGTGCCGGCCCGAGTGGCTGATCGCCTCATCGGCATGCTCGCTCACGTAGATATGCAGGCCATTGATGCGCTCCCACAGATCGCGCGGCAGGATGTCGCGGGCGGTGCGGGCGATTTCCCGTGCCCGCGAGATCGAGGCTGCCATCGAGCCGCTGTTGGCGGCATCGGCGATCAGGAACCGCACGATCGCCCGGCCCGAATAATCGGCGCCGCCACGGGCGGCGAAATTGGCCTGGCTGCCGGCGATGCGCAGCAGCGGCTCCCACCCCGGCGCCAGGTGCCGCGGCAGATCGAGCATCAGCTCGGTGCTGGCGCCGACCAGCCGCGCCAGGTTCTCCGTGCGCTCCAGGTAGCGCGCGAACCAGTACAGGTTGTCAGCTACGCGCGAGAGCATGGTCGGCCGCGGTGTCTACGATCCAGGTGTCTTTGCTGCCCCCGCCCTGCGAGGAATTGACGACCAGCGAGCCTTTGCGCAGCGCCACCCGCGTCAGCCCACCCGTGGTCACCTGCACCTCGCGTCCTGAAAGAATAAAGGGCCGAAGGTCGAGGTGACGCGGCTCGATGCCGCCGTCCACCAGCGTCGGCGTGGTCGACAGATCGATGACCGGCTGCGCCATGTAATTGCGCGGCTGGGCCCGGATCAGATCGGCAAATCTGGCCCGTTCGGCGGCGCTCGATTTCGGGCCCATCAGCATGCCGTAGCCGCCCGATTCATTGGCGGGCTTGACCACGAGCTCCTCCAGATGCGCGAGCACGTGGGAGCGCTGCGCGGCATCGGTGCACAGGTACGAGGGCACGTTCGGCAGGATCGCCTCTTCGTCCAGGTAATAACGGATCATGGCCGGCACAAAGGTGTAGACCAGCTTATCGTCCGCGACCCCGGCTCCCGGCGCGTTGGCGAGCGCCACATTGCCCGCGCACCAGGAGCGCATCAGTCCGGGCACGCCCAGGTTCGAATCGGCGCGAAAGACCTCGGGGTCGAGGAACAGGTCATCGACGCGCCGGTAGATGACATCCACGCGCCGCCAGCCATCCACGGTGCGCATATACACGTGGTCGTCGTCGCGGACCGCGAGGTCACGACCCTCGACCAGCTCGCAGCCCATCTGCTGGGCAAGGTACGAGTGCTCGAAGTAGGCCGAGTTGTAGATTCCGGGCGTCAAGACCACAACCTCGGGATGGTCCACGCCGTCGGGCGCCATCGCCCGCAGCGTCTCGAGCAGCTGCGATGGGTAATCGTCCACCGGCAGGATCGTCGAGGCCTCAAAGACTTCGGGAAACACGCGCTTGACGACCTGGCGGTTCTCCAGCATGTAGGAGACCCCGGACGGTACGCGCAGGTTGTCCTCCAGCACGTACATGGTGCCGTCGGCGCCGCGGATCAGATCCGAGCCGCAAACGTGTGCCCAGACGCCGAGCGGCGGACTGATGCCGATGCACTGACGCCTGAAATTGGCCGAGTCGGCGAGAAACTCAGCCGGAAAAATGCGGTCGCGCACGATCAGCTGGTCGTGGTAGACATCGTCGATGAACAGATTCAATGCCAGCGCGCGCTGGCGCAGTCCTGCCTCAATGCGCTGCCATTCGAGCCGGTCAATGACCCGCGGGATGATATCGAGTGGCCAGGCGCGGTCGATCGAACCGCCCTCCTCGTGATACACGGTAAAAGCGATGCCCATGCCGCGGATCGCGGCCTCGGCGGCGCGCTGGCGCACCGCAAGCTCGGTGGCACCGAGCGCGCTTAAGTACTCGACCAGTGCCCGCGCTGCGGCACGCGGCTGCCCGCCCGAACTGATCAGTTCATCAAAGCTCGTCGCTGCGGGATAATCGGACCAGGCGATCTGCATAACGGGGCAAAGCGTGGCGCCGGGAGTACGTGGTTGCACAACACTAACAGGGCGCGCGCCCCTATAAAACCGCCATTTACCGGAGTAACGGCTGCCCGGTGTCCGTGCCCGGAACTGGTGCAGCCGGCTGAAGCTTACCGCGCGCGGGTGCTGCACCCAGGCGGCAGGATGAGCTCATGAGCGATGAGCCGCTGACCGGCCGGGTCATCGCCTTGCCCGAAACGCGCGAGCTGGCGGTATTTGCCGGCTTGCTGGAGCGCCGCGGCGCCGAAGTGTTGCGCTGCCCGCTGGTCAGCATACTGGATGCCCCGGATCCGGGCCCGGTACTGGCCTGGCTGCGCGCCTTTGCCGCCGGTGGCTGCGATGATCTGATATTGCTTACCGGCGAGGGGTTGCGCCGGCTCATCGGCTGCCTCGAGCGGCACGAGCCGGCACTGCGCGAGCAGTTTTTGCAGGCGCTGCAGCAGGTCAGACGCATTACCCGCGGACCGAAGCCCGCGCGGGCACTGCGCGAGCTCGGCCTCAACCCGGATATCGCCGCCGAGGTGCCGACAACCGCCGGCATCATTGAGTCGCTGCGCGAGCAGCCGCTCAGCGGGCGTCGCGTTGGCGTGCAGTTGTACGGCACCGAGCCGAATGAGCCGTTGCGGCAGTTCCTGAGCGCTGCCGGAGCGCAGGTGTTGCCGGTCGCGCCCTATGTCTATGCCGACGCCGCTGACGATGCCGCGGTGCGCTCGTTGCTCGAGCGCATGGCATCAGGGGCCGTGGATGCGATCGCCTTCACCAGCGCCGGTCAGGTCACGCGCCTGTTCAAGGTTGGCGGCGAGGCGCTGGCGCGCCGCGCGCTGCAGCAGACGGCGGTCGCCGCGGTAGGTCCCGTGGTGGCTTCCGCCCTGTCCGCGCACGGCATCGCGACACAGATCATGCCGCACCAGTCCTGGTTCATGAAGCCGCTGACGGCGGCGCTGGCGCAGGCGCTGAAGCCCGGCGCGGTCAATTGAGCTCAAGCGCGCCGCTTCAGGCGTACAGGCGCTGCAGCAGCGCGAGCAGCTGCTCGTACTCGGCGCGGCTGAAGCGCGCGTTCATCTGCTTTTCGACCTGACGGACCTGAACGGTCAGTGATTCGAGTTCAGCGCCGCCGAGGGCAGTCAGAAAAATGCCCTGCCGTCGCCGGTCGCGCGTCGAGCGGCGTCGCTCGACGAAGCCCGAATGTTCCAGCCGATCCAGCAGCGCGACCACGCTCGCCTTGTCGACGCCCAAGTGCGTGCCAAGCTCGATCTGCGCAATGCCAGGATTGGCCCGCACCAGCATCAGCATGCTGTAAAGCCCGGGCCGCAATTTATATTCACCGATGGTGCTGACGTAAACGCGCCAGGACATCTGATAGGCACGTCGCAGGTTATAGCCGAGCAGCCGGGTCAGGCAGGCCAGGTCCACCTTGGCGCCGCGCGCCCGCTCGGCACCTTTCCCGACCGCGCGAAGCGCACGCCGCCGCCCCGCTACCGCGCCCGGTTGTCCGCCGGCAGCCAGTTCCGTCATCGCGCCTCCAACCGGTGATCGGCCGTGTGCATGAAAATCAGTATATTTTCTTTACTGTTTGCACTGCAAATCGATTGGCTAGCCGCCGAGCGTGCCGATCGGCCCATAGAGCTCCGGCCGGCGGTCCCGAAACAGGAACCAGCCATCACGTTGCCGGCGCAGCGCATCGAGGTCGAACTTCGCGCTGATGACCTGCTGCTGGTCTTCTGACGCACTGCATACCAAAGCGCCCTGCGCATCAGCGATGAATGAGCTGCCGTAAAACCTGATCTGCAACCGTTCGGGGTCCTGCTTGGAGTGCTCGACGCCAATGCGATTTGACGCCACCAGCGGCATCAGATTGGCGCCGGCGTGACCCTGCTGCACGCGCTGCCAGTGGCCACGCGAATCGACGGGAGGGGCCGGCGGCGGCTCGCTGCCGATGGCGGTCGGGTACAGCAGCAGTTCGGCCCCGAGCAGTGCCATCGCCCGCGCGCTCTCCGGGAACCACTGATCCCAGCAGATGCCGACCCCAATGCGCCCGACCTGCGTGTCCCAGACCCGAAACCCGGTGTCGCCGGGACTGAAGTAATACTTTTCCTGGTAACCGGGTCCGTCGGGGATATGGGATTTGCGGTAGATGCCGAGCCGCGTGCCGTCGGCATCAAAAACCGCCAGCGAGTTGAAGTAGGCGTTGTGCGCGCGCTCGAAAAAACTCACCGGCAGCACGACCCCAAGCTCGCGTGCGAGCGCCTGGAAGCGCTGCAGTAAGGGACTTTGGTCGGCCGGCTCAGCCAGCCGCAGATAGCCCGGATCCTGCTCGATACAAAAATACGGTGTGGCGAACAGCTCCTGCAGCAGCACTAGCTGTGCGCCGCCGCGGTGCGCCTCGCGTACCAGCTGCTCGGCTTTGTCAAGGTTCGCGGCCAGATCCCAGCTGCAGGCAAACTGCGTCGCTGCGACCTGCACCGTCCGGCCGGCGCTCACCGCGCCCCCCGGCTGACCGCCTCAGTGATCGCCACCGCCATGCGCAGTGCCCGTAAGCCTGCCTCACCCGAGACCGCGACCGCTCGCTCGCCGCGGCAGCTGGCCAGGAATGCTTCGATTTCAGCGGCCAGCGCATCTCCAGGCTCAAATGACTGCTCCTGGATGCTGACCGGGAGCGGTGCGTTCGGCGGCAGCGGATCGAGCTTGCGGATCACCGTCAGAATTTTCTGGTGCAAATCCATCGACAGGTACGCATCGGCCTGAAAGATGCGCATTTTACGCTCGGTCTTGAGGCTCACGCGACTGGCGGTCGCGTTGGCAACACAGCCGTTGGCAAAACGGATCCGGGCGTTGGCGATATCGATTTCGCGCGAAAACACCGGCGTGCCAATCGCATCGAGCGAGACCACGTCGCTCCCGGCAATGCTTTGCACCAGATCCAGATCATGGATCATCAGATCGAGCACCACATTGACGTCGGTGCCGCGCTCGCGAAACGGCGCGAGCCTGTGGCATTCGATGAAACCCGGCGTCGTGAGAGTGGCCTCGGCGCCGATGATGACCGGGTTGAAGCGCTCCAGGTGACCGACCTGCAGCACCCGGCCGCGCCGCCGCGCCGTATCAATCAGCCGCTGCGCCTGCTCGACGGTTTCGGTGATCGGCTTTTCCACCAGCACATGCAGGCCGGCCTCAAGGCAGAATTCGGCAATCTCATAATGCAGCGGCGTCGGCGTCACGATGCTGACGACATCGACCTGCCCGGGCAGCTGGCGGATATCGCGGAACGCAGCTGCCTTAAGCTCCCGGGCCAGCGGTTCAAGCGCCTCCTCGCGCGGATCGACCAGCGCGACCAGGCGGCAATCGGGGAGCGCAGCGTATTTCTGCGCGTGAAAGCGGCCCAGGTAGCCGACGCCGATAACCGCTGCTCGAAGTGTGCCCATCATAGGTATTATGCGCGGATCGCCGCTTTGCGCGGCGCCGGCGTTGGCTGCCAGAGGTCAAAGGTTGATGAATTGGAGCATCCGGGGCTGGTCGGAGTATCGCGGCAGCCGCGCTGAATTTAAACGGGTGGGCATTTGCCTCGCCATCGGCGTGTTCATCGTGCCGGCGCTGATCTGGGCGGTGGGCCGCAGCGTACTTGGCCCCTATACCAATGGTGGGCTGCTGGCCATGTGGCGGGATTTCTTCCTCGGTCTGGGCTCAGGATCCGAGCCGTTCTGGTTCATTGCCCTCGGGCCCTATCTGTTCATATGGTTTCTGCGCCTGATCGGCTGGCTGGCCCGTCGGGCGCGCTAAATCTTAGGATTTGACTCAATCCGTCGCGACGGGGAGCAATTTGTGCACTCCGTCACAGTTTCTGTCGAATGGCGACCGGCGAAATCCTCTCCCATGCGAAAATGTCGCTGAAAGGTGACAGTGCCTATTGTCTAATTGGCGGCAGGGGTGATTCGGTAATGGATCGAAGCGAATTACAGGCTAAGCGCATTGTGCAGACGGTCGTGGACGACCCGGCGCCGCGCCAGCACCTGGTGCAGCAGGTCAAGCTCGCGTTGTTGAATCAGGCCCCGTTGCCGGGCACGCGCCAGCGCGACGCGGGCGTCGATCCTTACGATGCGCGCTGCGGCAAGAAAGTGCGCAATCCCTGGAGCCAGAGCGGGCGCCGCTGAGCGCTTAAGAAGTCAGGCTGGCCAGAACACCCAGGCCATCGCCAGCATCACCACGCCGAGCACCCCCTGCACTGGCCAGCGCCAGCGCCGCCCCCGGATCTCCCCGATCAGACTGAACCCGCCGATCACGGTCAGCGCCCAGGACCAGGCCAGGCCGTGCAGCAGCGGGAGCCGCTCGGGCGCCAGGCGCACGGCGTACTCCGGCAACAGCCAGAACACCACGCCGGCCATGCTCAGCGACACCGAAATGGCGATCGCCGAGCCGGTGATAATCAGCAGCACCACCAGCCAGGGCCTCATGCCAGAACCCGCCTTTGCCGATATTTAGTCCTGTCGCGCCGGCAACCTGTATGGTCGACCAGGCCCTGCCCCGGAAGCGGCAAAAATGTCACACTGCCGACCTCAAGCTTAACCGAAACGGTACCCCCGGTAGACCACATGCCCCGATCGCCCCTGTTCCCTGCCCGCATACTGACCCGCGCCGCGCTGCTGGGCACCTGCCTGATTGTGCTCGCGGCGACCGGCTCGACCGGCGTGCTCAGCAACCCGGATCTGCTGCCCGAGGGTGCGCTTAGGCCCACGACCCGCGAGCGGGTGCTGGCGCCGCGGATCGCGAGCATCCTCGAACAGGCGCACTACAGCCACCGGGCCATCGACGCCGCTTTTTCCCCGCAGGTGCTCGAGCGCTTTCTTGGCACCCTCGATAGCCAGCACGGCTACTTTACGGCCGCCGATATCGCCGAGTTCGACCACTGGCGCGGCGCCTTCGATGCCATGATTCACACCGGGCAGATCGACCCGGCTTTCGCGATCTTCGAGCGCTTCCAGGTCCGCAACCGCGAACGCATGCACTACGCGCTCGAGCTGCTCGCCACCGAGCCGGACTGGACGGTCAACGAGCAATACACCTTTGATCGCGACAAGGCGCCGTGGGCCAAGGACGATGCCGAGCTCAATGAGCTGTGGCGCAAGCGCGTCAAGGCCGATGCGTTGTCGCTGATGCTGACCGGCAAGAAGTGGCCCGAAGCCGTCGAAGTGCTGCGCAAGCGCTACCAGCGGGTGCTGACCCGCGCCGAGCAGGTGACCGCCGACGATGTGTTCGAATCGCTGATGAACGCCTACGCCGGCGCCTACGATCCGCACTCGGCTTACTTCTCACCGCGCAATTCCGAGGAATACCGCATTCAGATGAGCCTGAGCTACGAGGGCATCGGTGCATCGCTCCAGCTGGTCGACGATTACGTGACGATCGCCTCGCTGCTGCCGGGCGGACCTGCGGCTGCGGCCGGCACGCTCCATCCAAGTGACCGGATCATCGCGGTCGGCCAGGGTCACGAAGGCGCCAGCCAGGAAGTGATCGGCTGGCGGCTCGATGAGGTCGTGCAGCTGATCCGCGGCAAAGGCGGCACGGTGGTACGCCTGCAGCTGCTGCCGGCCGGCGCGGCGCCGGGAAGCGAGGAGCGCACCATTGAGCTGGTGCGCGGCAAAGTGACGCTGGAGAACCAGGCCGCCAAGAAGGAAGTGCGCGAGATCAAGCTGCAGGATCGCACCCTGCGCGTGGGCATCATCACCGTACCGAGCTTCTATGAGGATGTCGCGGCGCGGGCCGCGGGCGATCATGATTATCGCAGTACCACCCGGGACGTGCGCCGGCTGATCGGCGAGCTGCAGGCCGGCGGCGGCATCGACTCACTGGTGCTTGACCTGCGTGGCGACGGCGGCGGCCTGCTGCAGGAGGCCGAGACGCTGACGGGGCTGTTCATCGGCCGCGGTCCGGTGGTCCAGGTCAAGGATCGCGACGGCCATATTGAAGTGCTCGATGACAGCGACGCGGTCGTGGCCTACAACGGCCCGCTGACGGTGTTGGTCGATCGCACCAGCGCCTCGGCCTCGGAGATTTTTGCCGCTGCGATCCAGGATTATCACCGCGGCCTGGTGGTTGGCCAGACTACCTTCGGCAAGGGCACGGTACAGAGCCTGGTGCCGCTCGATCGCTGGTCAAGCCAGTCCGCCGATGGGCAAATCACCGTCACGATCGGCAAGTTCTACCGCATCACCGGCGAGAGCACGCAGCTGCATGGGGTTGAACCGGATTTGGATCTGCCCTCGGCCATCAGCGGCAAGGATGTCGGCGAAAGCTCGCTGGATCAGCCGCTGCCCTGGGACCGGATAGCGCCGGTTGATTTTCGCGAGCTGCCGACCCTGGCCCCGCAACTGCCATCGCTCGAGCGCGACCAGCGCCAGCGCGAAGCCTCCGACGCCAACTATCACTGGCTGCTCGACGGGCTGGCGGCACTCGAGAGCACGCGCAAGGAGCGTTCGCAGTCGCTGAATCTTAAGGATCGTGAGCGCGAGCGCGCCACCCAGGAGCAGGAGCGCCTGACGCGGGAAAACGCCCGCCGCGCCGCCACTGGCCTGACGCCGCTCAAATCCACCGAAGACATGAAGACCGACGATCTGCCGGACGTGGTGCTGGCGCAAGCCGCCGGGATCGCTGCGGATCTGGCCACCGAGACCGGCCATACGCAGTATGCCGACGCAAAACGCCCGGCGCCCGCCCACTGAAGCAGTGCGCTTCAGCGCAGCAGCAGGTGGTAGATCTCCCAGGTATCATCGACTAGCACACGGCAGCTGGTGAGCGACTCGACCGTGGTCAGGCTCTCCGGCTGCGGCAGCGTGTCGGTCGCCTCGCGGTAACGGGCGCGACCTTTGAGCACCTCGACCTGCTCGCTCACCTCTTGTTTGAGCGTCTGGCGCTGCTGCAGCACCAGCTTGGCCGCCTGGATATCCTGGATCAGCCGCTCGCAGCCGGCCCGATCGCCATAATCATCGCTGGGCGGTTCGCGCCGTCCGCTCGCTTCGCTCGCCAGTTGCAGCAATCCGGTGCGCGCGAGCCGGTCGCAGAGCACCTGCGCGTAAGCGATCGTCGCCAGATTGATCGCCCGCCGCGCTTCGAAGGACAGACCAGGAAATTCCGGTTCCGGCTCGGCCAGCACCGCATCGCGCCCCTCGCGGGCGGTGTCCAGCTCCTGCTCGCTCAGCAGCGCACGCAGGTTCGCCGCCTGCAACTGCCGACGGAGCTTGCGGCGCGTGAAGTAATGCCAGAAGCGCCGCCGCTCGGCCAGCGCCCGCTCCAGCTCCTGGGTGGCGCCGCGCTCGCTGGCGGTCTTGCGCTCGGCCTCGGCGTAAACGGCCTCGACCGCCTGCCGGCGGGCGAACTGCTGGCGGTTGTACTCGGCCAGAAACTGCCGGCGCTCGCGCTCCTCGCGCTGCCCGACCAGATCCACCAGCAGTTGCTCGAGCAGCGTGTGACCGGCTTGCCACAGATCGCGCAGCTGGTAAAACACCAGCGCCGGATAGGCAGTCTCGGGCCGGCCGAGCCGCGCTTCGAGCGTGCTGAGCATTTCCTGCACGCGTGCGGTGGCGCCCTCCTGCTGCTTGACCCGATCCTTGGTGCGCAGCAATTCATCCTGCGTACCGCTGAAAGCTTTCTTGAGCTCGGCGCGATTGCGGAACAGATGCAGTACGCGGCCTTCTTCGGCCTCACTGCGGCGCGAGGGTCCCAGCCCGATGCGCAGGAATCCCAGTTGGTCGAAAAATTTCATGATCGGCGCCAGCAAATCCATGGCGTGAAAACCTTCAGCGTAAGCGCTTAACCGGCTGCCGCCCCGGCGAATCGGTGCCCCCGCTCGGTGCAGTATTCAAGCCACTTATTTAGCATCATGTTGCGGCGCCAGCACTGCTGCAGTTCACGTTCCGCAGCCCGGGTCTGGCCGCGTTCATGCGCCTCGAGCAGATGGGCATCGTGATAAAGGCGCAGCCGCAAGTCCGGCAGCCGCGTAAGCGGTGCTGGCCCGCTTGCCGCCGTGCCCGGTTCTGGCAGCAGGTAGGTCAGATCCAGCTCGCTGGTGTACGGGGCGCGCGCGCGCATTTCGAGCACCAGCTCACAGTCGCCGGGTACGCGTGAGACCAACCGGCCGTGCAACGCGCCCAGATCGCCAACCAGCTGGACAAAGCGCAGGTAATTACTCTCGTACAGGCCCATCAACGCGACAAACCCGCGCCGCGGGACGCGCCACGAGACGATCAGGTTGCTGTCACAGATCACCTACCGAATATAGCACGCAGCCGCGGCGCGCCGGCGCAGGCTCGTGACTTAGCGACATTCGTCACAGCGTCTTGACGAACAGGTGCTCGCGGTAGTAACGAAGCTCGCCGATCGATTCATATATATCTGCAAGCGCCTGGTGCGCTGATTGCTTGGCGTAGCCTGCGGCGACCGCTGGCTGCCAGCGGCGCGCCAGTTCCTTGAGCGTGCTGACATCGAGGTTGCGGTAATGAAAATAGCGTTCGAGCTGTGGCATGTAGCGGGCGAGGAACCGCCGATCCTGGCAGATGCTGTTGCCGCACATCGGCGAGGCGCCGGCTTTGATGTGCGTGGCCAGGAAACTGATCGTTTCCCGCTCGGCGCGCGCTTCAGTCACGCCGCTCGCGCGCACCCGCGCCAGCAGGCCGCTGCCGCCGTGCTGGCGCTGATTCCAATCGTCCATACGGGCCAGCACCGCTTCGCTCTGGTGTACGGCGAACACGGGGCCATCGGCGAGCACGTTCAGATCCTTGTCGGTGACCACCGTGGCGAGCTCGATGATCAGATCTTCCTCCGGCTTCAGGCCGGTCATCTCCAAATCGATCCAGATCAGATTCTCGTCCGTATTCATGCCCGGCCTCGCGCTGCCACCGCAATTATAACAGCACGGCGCCAGCGGCCGCGGCACTCACCGCGGCTGTTGCCCGTGCTAGATTGCGCGCCACCGCCGGCCGCTTGCCGGCAGTGTCGCAAGGATTGGCACCGCCTTAGGCCATGACCGCACCACCTGCTGCGCCATCGCCCCCGGCAACGGTGGCCCAGGTGATCGCCTGCCACGGGCGGTTGCTGCGGCTGCGGCTCGCCGATGGCAGCGAGCTGCCCGCCCGGGCCTTGCGGCGCGATGAGGCGATCGTCTGCGGCGATGAAGTCAGCTACGGACACGATGTGCAGCACGGGGAACTGCGCATCTCGCGGGTGCTTCCGCGACGCACCGCACTTTATCGCAGCAGCGCCCGTGGCGAGGGCGAACTCATCGCGGCCAACCTGACGTTGCTGGTGGTGGTGATCGCACCGGTGCCGCAACCGGATCTGTTTGTGCTCGATCGCTACCTGGCGGCGGCGCACTGTGCGCAGCTGCGCGCCGTCATCGTGCTGAACAAGAGCGAGCTCGACCTGGGCGAGCGCGACCGACTGGAGTTGCAGGCGCTGCAGGCTGCCGGCTATGCCCTGCTGCGATGCTCGGCGCGACTCGGCACGGGCCTTGCGGAACTGACCGCGACTCTGCGCGGTGAGTGTGCGTTGCTGGTCGGTCAGTCTGGCGTTGGTAAATCATCGCTCCTGGCGGCGCTGATCCCCGGCAGCATTGCCCGCGTTGGCGAGCTGGTGCGGCGCGAGGAAGGCCGGCACACGACCACCACGGCGCGCCTGTATCAGCTGCAAGACGGCGGCGCGCTGATTGACTCACCCGGTGTGCGGGATTTTGCGCCGGCCATCGCGCGGCTGCAGCCGCCGGCCTTCGGCTTTATCGAGATCGAGCATCTCGCGCCGCAGTGCCGGTTCGCCGACTGCCGGCATCTGCAGGAGCCCGATTGCGCCGTCCGCGCGGCAGTGGCCGCAGGGCAGCTCAGCCCCCGTCGCTACGAAAGCTACCGGCGTTTGCAGCGGCTGGTGCGCGACCTGGCGCAGCGGCCGGGCCGCTGAGGCGGCGCCGCGATCTCAGCTCAGCACCAGGCGCCCGGCCATCGCGTGCGCCAGCGTGCCGCCATCGACGTACTCCAGTTCCCCGCCTACCGGTACCCCGTGGGCGATGCGGCTCGCAACGATGCCGCGTTGGCGCACCAGCTGGCGCAGGAAATGCGCCGTCGCCTCGCCCTCGACCGTCGGATTCGTCGCCAGGATCGCCTCGCGGATCTCGCCAGCTGCGAGCAGCGCTTCGAACTGCGCGCTGCCGAGCTCCTCGGGGCCCACGCCGTCGAGCGGTGAGAGGTGGCCCATCAGCACAAAGTAACGGCCGCGATAGCCGCCAGCCTGCTCGATCGCCATCACATCGACCGGGGATTCGACGACGCAGATGACAGCCGCGTCGCGCAGCGGATCGGCGCACACGCTGCACAGCTCGCTTTCGGTCAGCATCCGGCAGCGCTGGCAGGAACGCACGCGCTCCAGCGCCTGAGTCAGGGCGCCGGACAGAGCCTTGGCGGCGGGCCGCGCCTCCTGCAGCAGATGAAATGCCATGCGCTGGGCGCTTTTTGGCCCGACGCCGGGAAGCGCCCGCAGCGCTTCAATCAAACCTGCCAGTGCCGGGGAATGTCGCATCAGGTGGCCCGCTCGCTCAGAACGGCAGCTTAAGGCCCGGCGGGCAGCTGCAGCCCGCCCATGAGGCCGGCCATCTTCGCCTGCGACGCCGCCTCGACCCGGTGCATTGCGTCGTTGACCGCCGCCGCGATCAGATCCTCGAGCATCTCGCGATCCCCGCCCATCACCGCCGGTTCGATCTGCACGCGCTTGACCTCGTGGTGGCCATTGATGGTGACCTTGACCATGCCGCCGCCGGATTCACCGATCACTTCGAGCTGCGCGATCTCCGCCTGCGCCTTTTTCATATTGGCCTGCATCGCCTGCGCCTGCTTCAGCATGTTGCCCATATCGCCGCCCATGAGCTGCTCCTGATCCCGGTCGGTGAATCGAAACGACTTAAGGTCAGACCGGCTTTGCCGGCCGCACTGAATCGGGATGAATAGTAGCGCCAAAGCCTTTTTGCAGCGCCTGCACCACCGGATCGGCTTCGAGCGCGGCACGCGCCGCTTGCTGCAACTGCCGGGCGCTGCGCTCAGCGGCCTGCGCCGGAGTTTCGGCCTGCGCCTCGCGCAGCTCAATGGTGATCCGTGCCGGCTCGCCGAAATGACGCGTCAGCGCCTGCGCCAGCTTCTCTTCCATCGCCGGGGTGCGCACCAGCGGTGCTGCGCGGGTCGAGCGCCAGGCGCACCACGCCGCGCTCGTGGCCGAGCAGCAGGCAATGGCTGGCGAGCTGTCGGGCCATGCCGGTCAGCTCGAGCGATCCGAGCAGCGTTGGCCAATCCGGCAGCGCCCGCAGCGGCCCCGGCCGCGGGTGGTGCGGCTGCCGCCGGTGAGCTGGCGGTGCTCCGCGGCGTGCTGCCGCGGTCGGCTGGGCGCGGCGCCACCGCCGCTGGCGCCCTGGGCGGCGGCGGCTGCCGGGCCGAATGCCAGCATCCGCAGCAGCGTCATGCGAAAGCCGGTGTGCGGATCCGGCGCGAGCCCGAGATCACGCCGACCGCTGATCGCCGTCTGGTAGTAAAGCTGCACGTCTTCGGCCCCGAGTGCGCCCGCCAGCGGCGCCAGCAGTTCCGGCGCGTGCAGCTCATCGCCCTCATAGCCGGCACGAGCTGGCGCAGCGCCACCCGCTCAAGGAGCGCCGCGAGCTCATCAAGCAGCTGCGCGTAGTCGGGCGACCACTGCTCGAGCGCATCGGCTACGGCCAGCAGGCGCGGCGGCATCGCCCGTGGCCAGCAGCCTGATCAGCTGCACGACCTGAGTCGCGCTGCCACCGTGCCGAGCATGGCGCGCGCCTCCGCCTCGAGCGCTGCGCCGTTGCCGAACGCGAGCAGCTGATCGAGCAGCGAGAGCGCATCGCGCATGCTGCCGTCCCCGGCCTGCGCAAGCAGCTCAATCGCCGCGGGCTCGAAGCTGACTTGCTCGGACTCGAGGATGAATTTAAGCTGCGCGGCGATCAGCGAAACCGGCAGGCGCTTGAGATTGAACTGCAGGCAGCGCGACAGCACCGTGACCGGCAGCTTCTGCGGGTCGGTCGTGGCGAGCAGGAATTTCACGTGCGGCGGCGGCTCCTCCAGCGTCTTCAGCAAGCGCGTTGAAGGAGTGCGCCGAGAGCATGTGCACTTCGTCGATCAGGTAGATCTTGAAGCGGCCGCGGGTCGGCGCGTACTGCACGTTGTCGAGCAGCTCGCGCGTATCGTCGACCTTGGTGCGCGAGGCGGCGTCGACCTCGATCAGATCGACGATGCGGCCGGCATCGATTTCCGTGCAGCTCGCGCACACGCCGCACGGCTCGGCGCTGACGCCGCTCTCGCAGTTCAGGCACTTGGCCAGAATGCGCGCCACCGTGGTCTTGCCGACCCCGCGCGTGCCGGTAAACAGATAGGCGTGGTGCACGCGGCCGCCAGCGAGCGCATTGCTGAGCGCGCGGCCGCACGTGCTCCTGACCGATCAGCTCGGTGAACCGGTGCGGTCGCCATTTGCGGGCCAGTGCGGTGTAGGCCATGAGCCCTCGCCCGATCAGTGGAGGCGGTCCGCACCAGCCGAACTTCGGCACCCGCACGGACCGTTGCCGTTGCTGCCTTCCGGGCCTGACGGGGTTCACGACGTGTCGTCGCGAAGGAACTGGCGCGGACCACCAAGGGCCGCGGTGGCGGAGAGGGTGGGATTCGAACCCACGAACACCCGTGAGGATGTTACTGGAATTCCAGTCCAGCGCCTTCGACCGCTCGGCCACCTCTCCGTTCAATAGGTTACGGAACATATTTAAAGTGAAAACTGGGTAAAGGACCGGGCGCCAAAATGCCCAATCCGCAGACTTCCAGTGTACCAGAGGCCCCCGCCTGGCCGCCGGCCGCTCACTTATATGCAGGCGGCCTGGTCAGGCACGGATCGGTCTTGGCGCGCGCCGTCTCCGGCTCGGCGAGCGGCGGAACCTTGACGCCCGTGCGGGTATCGGGCGCATCCAGTCCCGCGGGCACCTTCAGCTGCGGGAGCGATTGCACCCCCGAATCGACCTGCGGTTCCTTGCAGCCGGATTTGGGGTTGGATGAGTGATGCACCCACGGTATCCAGCTGCAGGCAGTCAAAGAGCCGATCAGCAGCACGAGCACCAGGGCGCGGGGGCTCAGCCCGACAGGTGGCCTCATGCGCTCATGGCCTGAGCTGGAGCGACATCGTGCAGCGCCTGGCGCAGGGTCCGCCCCAGCTGCGCCTGGGCCGGCTCACTGAGCCAGGTCAGCGGCAGCCGGATGCCAGCGCGGATCAGGCCCATCTCGGCCAGCGCCCATTTGACGGGAATCGGGTTCGGTTCAATGAATAACTCCTGATGCAGGTCCGTTAACGGCGCATCGAGCCGCTCGGCTTGGGCGCGCTCGCCACGGAGCGCCGCGGCCGATCATCGCGGCCATCGCCGCCGGCACCACATTCGCGGTCACCGAAATGACCCCCCGCGCGCCGCCCAGCATCGCCTCGCACGCGGTTGCATCGTCGCCCGACAGCACCGCCAGGCGGTCATCGGTCCCGACGCGGATCTGCGCCACGCGCTCGAGCTCTCCGGTATGCCTCCTTGACCGCGACGATCGGCGACAGTTTCGCAAGCCGCACAACGGTCGCCGGCAGCATGTCCACCGCGGTTCGTGACGGCACGTTGTAGAGATGATCGGCCGCGCGGCGGCGGCCGCCACCGCGGCAAAGTGCTGGTACAGCCCCTCCTGCGTCGGGCGGTTATAGGCCGGGCGTCATCACCAAGATGCCGTCAACCGGCTCGGCCGACAGGCCCGTACGCGCTCGCGCCACGGCGGCGGTACTGCTGCTGCCGGTCCCGCCGATCAGCGGCACGCGGCTCTTGCAGCCGCACCTTGGCCCGGCGCAGCAGGTCGAATACTTCCCGCTCCGACAGCGTCGTGGACTCCCCGGTGGTGCCGCCGACCACGATGCCGGTGGTGCCGGCCTGCACGTGCAGATCCAGCAGCGCGTCCCAGGCCTCCAAATCGATAGCGCCGTCCGCCCGCATCGGCGTGACGATTGCGACCAGGCTGCCTGAAAACATGGAATCCTCGCCGCTGATGCACCAGGTAGGCCGCGGCCGCGCCCACAGAGCGCGCGATGTTACGGGTCTGGCCGAGTCCGAGGCAAGCCCTCGAACCGATACGCAAGCCGGCCGGCGCTCCCGGTACACTGCCCGCCTGTGAGCGATCCACAACCGACCGATGAAGCAGCACCTGGCCGTTTCCGCCATCGGCAGCGACCGTACCGGCATGGTGCACGAGCTGACCCGTGTCATCAGCGAATGCGGCGGCAACATCGCCGAGAGCCGCATGGCGGCCCTCGGCACCGAGTTCGCGATGCTGCTGCTGGTCTCCGGCAACTGGCACGCGCTCGCCAGGATCGAAACGGAGCTCAAGCGCCTGGCCGAGAGCAGCAACCTGAGCATGCACCTGAAGCGCACCGAGCCGCGCGCGCTCGCGCACGCGACATGCTGCCCTACTCGATCGACATCGTGTGCCTGGATCAGACCGGCATCGTCGCGGGGCTGTCGGGTTCTTCGCCAACGCGCGGCATCGACATCAGCGAAGTCTCGACCCGCTCCTACGCCGCCGCCCACACCGGCGCGCCGATGTTCGCGCGTGCAGATGATCGTCAGCGTGCCCGCCAAGCACGCACGTCGCGCACCTGCGCGAGGAGTTCATGGAGTTCTGCGACTCGCTGAATCTCGATGCCATCCTCGAACCGGTCAAGTCCATGAGCGGCCGCGATGAGCTCGAGCGGCGGCAAGGTCGCCGAGCTTCACACTGCCCGAGTGACCGGCGACGGCACCGTTGCGCCTGCAGGACGCGGCCCGCGGTAAAAGCTGGTGCTGTACTTCTACCCGCGCGACAACACCTCCGGCTGCACGCTCGAGGGGCAGGATTTCCGCGACTGCTGGCGGCGCTTCCGCAAGGCCGGCGCCCGCATCGTGCGGCGTGTCGCGCGACAGCCTCGCCTCGCACGACAAGTTCTGCGCCAAGATTCGCTTCCGCTTCCCGCTGCTCGCCGACGCGGACGAGCGCGGTGTGCAAGCTATTCGACGTCATCAAGCGAAAAGACATGTACGGCCGCAAGGTAACTCGGGATCGAGCGCAGCACCTTCCTGATCGATGCGCACGGGCGTGCTGCGCCGCGAGTGGCGCAAGGTCAAGGTGGCCGGTCACGCGCAGGAAGTACTCTGAAGCGGTCACAAGCGCTGTGAAGGCTGCCAACACGCGACGACGCGCATGTTCGTGCTCGACACCAACGTGCTGATGCACGACCCGACGGCGATCTTCCGCTTCGAGGAGCACGACGTATATCTGCCGATGGTGGTGCTCGAAGAACTCGACGCGAACAAGAAGGGCCTGTCGGAGGCCTCGCGCAACGTCCGCCAGGTCGAGCCGCTTCCTCGACGACATGATGCGCGATGTCAACAAGGAGCAGATCGACGCGGGCTTGCCGATCCCCCGGCGCTACAGCGGCAACCACGGCAAGAAGCCCGCCGCCGGGCGGCTGTTCTTCCAGACCCGGCAGCTGCCGGCGGGCTGCCCGAGGGCCTGCCCGGGCAGCGGTGCCGACAACTGCATCCTCGGCCAGACGCTGGCGCTGCAGCAGCACGAAGCCGGCGCCCGCGTCATGCTGGTGTCCAAGGACATCAACCTGCGCATCAAGGCGGCGGTCATCGGCGTGCATGCCGAGGATTACTACAGCGACAAGACCATCGAAGATGCCGACGTGCTCTACAACGGCGTCGAGCGCTGCCGGCGGATTTCTGGGAGCAGCACGGCCAGGACATGCGCTCCTGGAAGGAAGGCGACCGCACCTGGTATGAGATGTCGGGCCCGGCCGTGCGCGACTGGCACTGCAACCAGTTTGTGCACGAGAACGCGCCCGAGGGCATCGAGGCGATCGTGCGCAGCCGTGGACGGCAACGGCGCCCGGCTGGAACTCGCGCGCGACTTTCGCAACGAGCGGCACAGCGTCTGGGGCATCACGCGCGCGCAACCGCGAGCAGAATTTCGCGCTGCAACCTGCTGCTGGACCCGGAGATCGACTTCGTCACGATTCTCGGTCCGGCCGGCACCGGCAAGACGCTGCTGGCGCTCGCGGCCGGGCTTTATCAGACGCTCGAGCGCAACCGCTTCGCCGAGATCATCATGACGCGCGTGACCATCCCGCTCGGCGAGGACATCGGCTTCCTGCCGGGTACCGAGGAGGAGAAGATGGAGCCCTGGATGGGCGCGCTGATGGACAACCTGGAAGTGCTCACCCGCAGCGATGAAGGCGGCAACTGGGGCCGCGCGGCGACCAATGATCTGCTGCGCAACCGCATCAAGATCCGGTCCCTGAACTTCATGCGCGGCCGCACCTTCCTCAACCGTTACATCATTCTCGATGAGGCGCAGAACCTCACGCCCAAGCAGATGAAGGCGCTGGTCACGCGCGCCGGCCCGGGCAGCAAGCTGGTCTGCCTCGGTAACATCGCCCAGATCGATACGCCCTATCTGACCGAGACCACCTGCGGGCTGACTTATGTTGTCAACCGCTTTCGCGGCTGGCCGCATTCTGGTCATATGACGCTGGTGCGCGGCGAGCGCTCGCGCCTCGCTGATTACGCATCTGAGGCACTGTAGCGGAACCCCACCGGCTGTCCGTAGTCTGAATGAGAATGCCCCGCGCCATCTGGTTTTGCCGAATCCTCGTAACGCTGGTCGCCTGCGGGCTGACCATCGATGCGATCGCGGCCAGCGACAACGCGGCGGTCGCCAGCCAGCTGCCCGACATGGGCTCGCCGGAGAACGCGGCGCTCAGCAAGGCCGATGAATATCAGGTCGGGCGCATGATCATCCGCGAAATGCGCGACCAGAATCTGCTGCTCGATGATCCCGAGATTGCCGATTACGTGCAAAACCTCGGCGCCCGGCTGGGCGCGCAGACCCAACGCGACGAGCAGAACTACCAGTACTTCGTCATCAAGGATCCCGGGGTCAACGCCTTTGCGCTGTACGGCGGGTTTATCTGCGTGCACTCGGGCCTGATCATGGTTGCCGAGGATCGAGTCGCAGCTGGCGAGCGTGCTGGCGCACGAGACCGCGCACGTTCGCCAGCGCCACCTGGCGCGCGCCTACAACGCCGAATCCAAAATGTCGCTGGCCTCAACCGCGGCGCTGCTGGCCGCGGTGCTGATCGGAGCGCTCGCCGGCGCCAACGGCGGGGCGATGGAAGGCATGATCGCGATGAGCCAGGGCGTCGCGCTGCAGCAGGCGATGAATTTTACCCGTTCCGAAGAGGCCGAAGCCGATCGGGTCGGTATCGGTCTGCTGGCCGAAGCGGGCTTTCGCACTTCGGCGATGGCCGATTTTTTTGAGAACATGGCCCGTGGCGAAGGCATCTCGGAGGCCAGTAGCCTCGATATGCTGCGCAATCACCCGGTGACCCGCGACCGCATAGCCGAGGCGCGCGAGCGCGCGGCGCAGGTCCACCAGCAACCGGTGATCGAGTCCGGCCTGTTCCCGTGGATGAAAGAGCGGCTGCGCGTGGTGGTTGCACCGCCGGAGACCGATGTCACGGTGTATTACAGCAAACTGTCAGAGCAGCGGCCGTTGAGCGATCCGGAACGGTACGGACAGGCACTGGCGCAGCTGCGCGCCGACAATCCGGGCCCGGCGGTACAGACTTTGCGTGAGCTGCTCGCGGCCCACCCGGATATCACGACCTTGTACGCCAGCCTCGGGCAGGCTGAGCTCGCCAACCATGAGCAGACCACGGCGCTCGCGACCTTCAGCCGCGCGATGCGGCTGTTTCCGCGCAACGTGCCCATCACCGTGCGCTACGCCGAGGCGCTGATGAAAGTCGACCAGCCGAAGCCGGCCCACGCGCTGCTGCTCGACCTGTTCAACAACATCGAGCCGACCCCCTACCAGATCCGTCTCACCGCGCTCGCGGCGAGCGCCGCCGGCGATACCGGCGATGCCTACTACTACATGGCTGAGTACCACATCTCCGGTGGCGACCTGCCGCTCGCCAACCAGCAACTGGAACTGGCCCTGGCCTCGCCCGACCTGACCACCGTACAGCGCCAGCGCTTCAAAGCCCGCCTCGAGCAAATCCGCGACTGGCTGCGCGAACAACAGCGCGACCAGCGCCGCCGTAATGGCGGCACGTGATTAATCGCGCCGGTTCGCCGGTGCGGACGGTGCACGGTGCGCTGCTGCTGCTTGGGCTCGCGGCGCTCGGTGGCTGCGCGGCGCTGCCGAACGGCAAACCCGATCCGCGCGATCAGTTCGAGCGCGTCAACCGCGCGGTCTATCGCTTCAATGTGACCATGGACAAGGCCATTGTCCGGCCGGTGGCGGTGCAGTACCGCAAGCACGTACCGTCGGCGGTGCGCACCGGGCTCAGCAATTTCTTTGTCAACCTCGGCACGCCTGACGTCATCGCCAACGAACTGTTGCAGGCCCGCTTCCAGGACAGCGTTCACGATACCATCCGGCTCGCGGTGAACACCGTATTCGGTCTGGGGTTCTTCGATCCGGCCAGCGCGGCGGGGCTCATCCGCCATCAGCAGGACTTCGGTCTGACGCTGGCGCACTGGGGCGTCAAGCCCGGCCCGTACCTGATGCTGCCGGTGCTCGGGCCCTCGACGCTGCGCGACACCGTCGGGATGGTGCCGGATGAATATGCCGCCCCGCGCCACTATCTGAAGTGGTATGCCGATTACAGCCTGTACCTGCTCGAGTACCTGGGCATCCGCACCGACCTGCTCGACAGCGACTCGGTCCTTGACACGACCTATGATCCGTACGCCTTCGTTCGCAATGCCTATCTCGAGCATCGCGAGTACCAGGCCCACGGCGAGCAGTCCAAGGACATCGATGTGTTGCCGGAAATGCTGGACGATCCGGCCGCTGCCCCGCCGCCCGCAGCGCCAGGCAGCACCGCTCCTCCTGCGGATGCGACCCTGCCGGCCCCGGACGCTGCGGCCAAGCCCTGAGCGCAGGCGCCGACTGCGCGGCTTCGGGCCTTCGCGGCCCGGTACTTAACTTTCCGTGACCTGGCGGCGCCGGCGCCCCGGCCGGGGATCGATAAAGCAGTGCGCCGTCAATGAGTTATCCACTTCTGCCGCAGGGGTTGATTTTTCTGCCGCGGTGCTGCGGCCGGGGCAGAATTTTTTGATCATATTGGTATGGCACACTGGGAGCTTAAATCCCCTGCGGACTTGGGCGACGTGGATCAATCAGAGTTAATCAAGAAGCTGCGCATCGACAGCGGCCAGCGCGACGCGAGCGGCGAATCGCGCCGCTGGCTGTGGGTGCTGGCGATCGCCGCCGGACTGCTGCTCGCCACCGGCGCGACGGCCTATTACGCCATCGGCGGCACCCGGCTGGAAGTGGCGGTCGTCACGGCAGCGGCACCGAGCGCCGGCGGCGCCGACACCGCGGTGCTGCAGGCCACGGGCTACGTGACAGCGCGCCGCGAGGCCACCGTGTCGGCGCAGATCACCGGTACGCTCACGGACGTGCTGATCGAGGAAGGCGATCATGTTAAGGCCGGACAGGTGCTGGCACATTTAGACAGCACGGCGCAAAAGGCCGCGCTCGAGCAGGCCGAGGCGCAGTTGCGCGCAGCGCAAGCCACGCTGGTTCAATACCAGGCGCAGCTCGAGCAATCGCGCCGCGACCTGATTAGGCAACAGGGTCTGATCGAGCGCCGGCTCACCTCGCAGCAGTCGCTGGAGGACGCGCAAACGCTGGTCGACACCGGAGTGGCGCAGGTCGAGGCGCAACGCAAGCAGGTGGACCTCGGTGAGGCCGGCGTGCGCGCCGCCCAGGTGCAGTTCGATTACGCCACGATCCGCGCGCCCTTCACCGGGGTGGTTATCGCCAAGGCCGCGCAGGTCGGGGAAATCGTTTCGCCTTTTTCCGCCGGCGGCGGCTTCACGCGCACCGGTGTCGGCACCATCGTCGATATGGATTCGCTCGAAGTCGAAGTGGATGTCAACGAGGCCTATTTAAACCGCGTCACGCCGCTGCAGCCAGCCCAGGCGGTGCTCGATGCCTATCCGAACTGGACTATTCCGGCGCATGTCATCGCCATCATCCCCACCGCCGACCGCGGCAAGGCAACCGTCAAGGTGCGGGTCGCGCTGGAAATGAAAGATCCGCGGGTGCTTCCGGACATGGGCGTGCGGGTGTCGTTCTTTGAAAAGTCGCCCGCCACCGCCAGCGCCGCGCCCGCAGGCGTGCTGGTGCCGGCCGCCGCGATCGTGCGCCGGGACGGCCGCAATATCGTATTCGAGATTGACGGGGACCGGGCCCGCGCCAAAATGGTGACTCCCGGAGCGGCCTACGGGGACCTGCAACTGGTCACCGGCATCAGCGCCGGCGCGCAGGTGGTCAAACAGCCGCAGCCGGAACTGGCCGATGGCGCCAAAATCAGCCTGAGCAAACAACCCTAATTCGACTGCAACGGAACTGAGGATTACGCGATGAGTGATCTGGTAGAGATTCAAAATGTCAGCAAGGTATACGTGCGGGGCAAGCAGCAGGTCGAAGTGCTGCATCACATCGATCTTAAGATTGCCCAGGGCGATTTCCTCGCGCTGATGGGCCCGTCCGGATCGGGCAAGACCACGCTGCTGAACCTGATCGGCGGGCTCGACGTGCCCACGACCGGCAGCATTTCGGTCGCGGGCCTGCGCATCGACAAGCTTGGCCAGGGCGCCCTCGCCCGCTGGCGCGCCGCCAACGTCGGCTTTATTTTTCAGTTCTACAACCTGCTGCCGATGCTGTCGGCACAGAAGAACGTCGAGCTGCCGCTGCTGCTGACCAAGCTCAGCGCGAGCCAGCGCCGGCAGAATGCTGCAGTCGCGTTGCAACTGGTCGGCCTGGCTGACCGCGCCAGCCACAAGCCCACCGAGCTGTCGGGTGGTCAGCAGCAGCGCGTGGCCATTGCCCGCGCCTTCGTCTCGGATCCGGCACTGCTGGTGTGCGATGAGCCGACCGGCGATCTTGACCGGCAGTCGGCCGAGGATGTGCTGAACCTGCTGCAGACGCTCAACCGCGAACATGGCAAGACTATCGTCATGGTGACCCACGACCCCAAAGCCGCCGAGCACGCGCGCCATATCCTGCATCTGGATAAAGGCACGCTGGTCGAGCAGGCTGTCAGCGCCTGAGCGGACCGTCCAATGAAATATCTGCATCTGATCTGGGCGGCGCTGTTTCGGCGCAAGACCCGCACCATACTGACTCTGGTATCGATCATTGCCGCTTTCCTGCTGTTCGGGCTGCTCGATGCCGTGCGCGCCTCCTTTGACCAGCTGGGGCGATCAGCCGCGGGCGCCCAGCGCCTGCAGACCCAGGCGCGCCTGTCGTTTATCGATACCTTGCCGCAGGCACTGGGCGCCGAGATCGAGGCGGTGCCGGGCGTCCAGAAAGTGGCCTACGCGAACTGGTTCGGCGGCGCCTATAAGGATCCGCACAATCAGATTTTTACTTTCGCGGTCAGCCCCAATTACCTGGACCTGTATCCGGAGATTCAGGTTGCGCCCGAACAGCGCCAGGCCTTCGATTCGACTCTCACCGGGGCGCTCGCCGGCGAGGCGCTGGTGCAGCGCTACGGCTGGAAAATCGGCGACAAGATCCCGCTGCAGTCACAGATTTTTCCGAACAAGGAAGGCAGCAAAAACTGGAACTTTGATCTGGTGGGAATCCTGCATTCCAAAGACAAGAAGGCGAGCGGTTTCTTTGACGGCATGTTCCTGCTGCATTGGAAAAACTTTGATGAAACCACACCGTACAATGATGGTACGGTCGGCTGGTACGTCACGCGCGTGGCCGACGTCAATCAGGCCGACAAGGTCGCCAAAGCGATCGATGCCCTGTCGGCCAACTCCGATCATGAAACGCGCACCATGACCGAACAGGCCGCGACCGCGAGCTGGATGAAGCAGCTGGTGGACATCGGATTGCTGGTCGGCTCGATCATGGGTGCGGTGTTTTTCACGCTGCTGCTGCTGACCGGCAACACCATGATGCAGGCGGTGCGCGAACGGACCGCGGAGCTTGCGGTGCTGAAAACCATTGGCTTCTCCAACGCCAGTGTGCTCGGGATGGTGCTGGCTGAGTCGATCCTGCTGCTGCTGCTGGGCGGGCTGATCGGCATGACGCTGGTCAGCGTGCTGGCACCGATCATTACTGAAGCGAGCAATCGCCTGGTCAACCTGCCGAGCGTGGGCCTCGGCACCTGGTCGCTGGGCATTGCGCTGATGCTGGCGATCGGACTGATCGTCGGTGCATTGCCGGCCTGGCGAGCGATGCGGCTCAATGTCGTCGACGCCCTGGCTGGGCGCTAGAGGAATTGCGATGAAGTTTCTGATCAATTGCCTGATGCTGCTGGCGACCATTGTGGCCATTGTCCTGCTGTTTAATCTGCCGTGGCCGGTACTGCTCGGCGTGGTTATCGTGGGCGCCGGGTGGCTGCGGCTGACGCGCACCGGGCGCCAGGCCGCCTCGGTCGCCGCGGTCGGGGTCAGCACGCTGACGCAGCGGGCCGGCTCAGCGGCGGTCATCGTGATCGGCATCGCTGGCGTGGTCGCCGTGCTGGTGGCGCTGCTCGCGATGGCGGGCGGCTATCGTGAGACCCTGCGCCGCACCGGCGATGATGGCTCGGCCCTGGTCCTGCGCGGCAGCTCCTCGGCCGAGGTCTCCTCAGTGCTCTCGCGCGACAGCACCCTGGTCGTCGCCGAGGCCCCGGGCATTGCCAGGGACGAAGACGGCAAGCCGATTGTGTCGCCGGAACTTGTCGTCGCCGCAACGCTGCCGGTCAAAGGCGCCCGGGACGCCGATGACGTGGCCAGCGTGCAGCTTCGGGGCATCAGTCCCGAGGCATGGAAACTGCGCAGCAACGCCAGAATCGTCGCCGGCCGAAAATTCGAGCCCGGACTGCACGAGCTGGTGGTGGGCCGCGGCGCGCAACGGCACTTTGACAATTTCGAGCCCGGCCGCGAGATCAGACTGGGCAATCAGAGCTGGCAGGTGGTGGGCGTGTTTGAATCCGGCGATGCACTGGACTCCGAAATATGGGCCGACGAGGCCGTGGTCGGACCGGCGTACCGGCGCGGCTCGAGTGTCACCTCGGTGTTTGTGCGCCTGGCCAGCCCCGCAGCCTTCGACCAGTTCAAGGCGTCACTGACCAGCGATCCGCGCTTGCAGGTCGACGTCACCACAACGCTTGAATATTTCAGCAAGCAGTCAGAGGGGATTACCAAGGTGCTGACGATCATCGGCATTGTCGTCGGCGCCATTATGGCCATCGGGGCGGTATTCGGCGCCCTGAATACCATGTTCGCTGCAGTGGCTGCCCGGGCGCGCGAAATCGCCACCCTGCGGGCGATTGGTTTTCGCGGCCTGCCGGTCGTGGTGGCTGTGATGCTTGAAACCATGCTGCTCGCGCTGATCGGCGGTGCCATCGGCGGGTTTCTGGCCTGGATCATCTTCAACGGCTACACCGCCTCGACGATCGCCGGTGGCGTGGGCCAGCTGACCTTCACCTTTAAGGTGGTGCCGGCGTTGCTGTGGACGGGACTTAAGTGGGCGCTCGCGATCGGCTTTATCGGCGGCTTGTTCCCGGCGCTGCGAGCGGCCCGCCTGCCGGTGACGACGGCGCTGCGTGAGTCTTAAGGCGCCGGATTAAGGACTGGACGGCGCAGGCGCCAGCAGCAGATCCTCCACTTCGCTCAGCCGCGCCAGGGAGCGCAAGGGCTGCGGCAGCCCGCCAAAGCGCAGCGAGCGGTGCTGAGCGGCGGCCCAGGCCAGCCAGTCGATCAGCAGTGCCAGCCCGGCACTGTCGACCTGCGTGACGCCCGCCAGATCCACGGTCAGCACCTTGCCAGCGGCGGCAAACTCAGCAAGCGCGCGCCCCCGCAGCGCGGTCGCCGTGGCCACGGTCAGCTCGCCGCCGAGCTGAAACTGTCCGGACGCCGGCTGCTGCAGGGTCCAGGCCGGGCGGGTCTGATCGGACACGGTCAGCCAGCGTGCGGAACGGTGGTTCCGAACTGAGTTTCGAGACGGTTGATCACTTCGGGAAGACCCTTCTGGTCAATCTCGGCGCCAAAATCATCGCGAAAGCTCTTGACGTAACTGATGCCCTCGATGATCACGTCGTAGGCTTTCCACTCCCCGTCGGTGCGGCGCAAGGAGTAGTTGACCGCCACCTGCACACCGTTGCTGCGCCTAACGAAGGTTCGCACCACCGCGACCGTGGCCTGCGGGTCACCTTTGTAGGGCAGTACCTGCAGCCGGCTCAGGTCAAAGTCCACCAGTTCATTGCCGTAGTTATAAAGCAGCGAATGATAAAAGCCGGTGCGGAAGCGCTCGCGCTGATCGGCCGTCGCCGCGGTCCAGTGCGTGCCCAACACCAGACGCGAGGCGTACTCGGTGTCAAAATGCGGCAGCAGCAGGCTGCTGACCAGCTTATCGAGCTTCACTGAGTCCTTGCGGTACTCGGCCCGGTGCGCCTCAATGTCGGTGAGTATCGCGCGGGCCACCGAATCGATCAGCTGGCCCGGGTCGGTGGCGACGATCGCCGGCGCTTCGGCGGCCGCGCCGATCTGCAGCGGCAGCAGCGCCAACAGCAGCACCGCCGCGCCGCCTAACAACCCGTTATTTAACGCCGGTGTTGCCATTTTCATCCTTCTGGCCAGCCATGCTGGCAAATAGTTTGTTGATCAGGCTCTCCAGGACGATCGCCGATTGCGTATTCTGGATGGTCGCTCCGGCGGCCAGGTAAGTCGGGGAGCCGCCGGGATCGATGCCCACATATTTGGCGCCGAGCAGGCCCGAGGTCTGAATGACCGCGAAACTGTCATCGGGAATCTCCTGGAAACGGCGGTCGATCTGCATCCGCACTATCGCCTTGTACTCCTTCGGGTCGACCACGATGCGATCGACCTGGCCGATGCGCACGCCAGCCATCGTGACCGGCGCGCCGACCTTCAGATCGCCGACGTTGTCAAAACGGGCGGTGACTTCAAAGCCCGCCCCGGGGGCATGCAACCGCAGGCCGCTACTCGGCAGTTGCGTGGTCAGAAACGCCAGCGCCGCGAAGCCCAGCAGCACGAACAACCCGGTGCCGATTTCCAGCGAACGATTTTCTGAATCCATAAGCAACTCTCCGGCCGTTCAGATGAACATGGCAGTAATAATGTAATCGAGCAGCAGTACCAGCACTGCTGAGCTGACGACGGTTCGGGTGGTCGCAAGTCCCACGCCTTCGGCGGTCGGCTCGGCGTAATACCCTTCGTAAACGGCCATCAAACTACAGGCGAACCCGAACACGACGCTTTTGACCAGGCCCTCGCGGATATCCTTCATATCCACAGCACTTTGCATCTGTGACCAGAAGGCGCCCGAGTCGACCCGCAACAGACTGACGCCGACCAGCTGCGCGCCGAAGATGCCGATGCAGTTGAACACCGCAGCCAGCAGCGGCATTGCCACCACTCCGCCTATGAAGCGCGGCGCGATCACGCGCCGCACCGGGTCGACGGCCATCATCTCCATCGCCGCAAGCTGATCGGTGGCTTTCATCAGGCCGATTTCCGAGGTCAGCGAAGTACCGGCACGACCGGCAAAAAGCAGCGCCGTGATCACCGGCCCAAGTTCAGTGATCAGGCCGAGCGCGGCGGCGACGCCGAGCGCCGACTCCGAGCCAAAGCGTTGCAGCAGATTGTAGCCCTGCAGCCCGAGCACCATGCCGACGAACAGGCCGCACAGCATCACGATCACCAACGATCGGCCGCCGGAGTTGTAAATCTGGCGGACGATGTGCCGCGGATACTTCAGAGCCGGCAGGCACTGCCCGAACACGCGAATGAGGAACAGGCCCACCCGTCCAGCTTTCATCAACCCGCTGCCCAGCGGCCCGGCGGCAGTGAGCAGACTCACGGTGCCTCTCCGAGCAACTGCTGGTGATAGTCCGGCGCCGGGTAATGAAACGGCACCGGTCCGTCCGGCAGTCCGCCGACGAACTGGTGCACCACCGGCGCCGGGTCGGCGCGCAACTGCGCCGGTGTGCCGCCGGCCACGACCTTGCCGCCAGACAGCAGATAAGCTGGTGGGCGATGGTGCTGATCTCTGCGACGTCGTGGGTCACGACGATGCTGGTGATGCCAAGCGTCTGGTTCATCGCCTGAATCAGCCGCGCTACGACGCCGAGCGAGATCGGGTCAAGGCCCACGAACGGCTCATCATAGATCAGCAGTTCCGGGTCCATGACGATGGCGCGCGCCAGCGCGACGCGGCGCGCCATGCCGCCGGAGAGTTCCGCGGGCATCAGCTCCGCTGCGCCACGGAGCCCGACCGCCTGCAGTTTCATCAGTACCAGGCGGCGCAGCAACGGCTCGGGCAGGCGGGTGTGTTCACGCAGCGGGAACGCCACGTTCTCAAAAACGGACATGTCCGTCAGCAACGCGCCGTTCTGAAACAGCATGCCGACGCGCCGACGCAGGCGATACAGCGCCGGGCGGCGCAGCTGCGCCACGGCCTCGCCAAACACGTGCACACTGCCCCGTTGCGCGCGGATAGAACCCATCAGCAGCCGCAGCAGCGTGGTCTTGCCGGTGCCGCTCGGCCCCAGCACCGCCGTAATTTCCCCGCGCCGCGCGGTCAGATTCAGGCCGTCGAATATCGCCCGTCCGGATGGCACGGCGTAGGCCACGTCGCGGACATCGATGAGCGCCTCGCCGGATTCGCGTGCGGGCGCCGGCTTCGCGCCTGCCGGCTCTTGGCCCGCCGTTGGCGAGGGCGCGTCGCTCAAGCGGCCTGCGATTCCATGCCGGACTGGTACCCGCCGCTGCGGGCCAGACTGTTGAGCCGCGCCCAGCGCGCAAACTCCTGCTGGCCGGCGCCAAGGGTTGCCGCCTTGCCGCCCCAGGCACTCAACGCGGCATCCTGCAGCGCGCGCCCGTAGCTAAATGTCAGCTGCCACGGCAACGGCCCGAGCCGGTTCATCAGCGACAGGTGCAGGGTCGCTTCGGCCGGCGACTGACCGCCCGACAGAAAGGCGATGCCAGGCACGGCCGGCGGCACATGCCGCTTCAGGCACCGCACCGTAGCGGCGGCCACCTGCGCCGGATTGGCCCGCGCGGTATTTTTCTTACCGGAAATCACCATATTGGGTTTCAGGATCATCCCTTCCAGATGAATGCGGTGCGCCTGCAGCTGCTCGAAGGTCGCAGCCAGCACCGCATCGGTCACGGTCTCGCACTGCTCCAGACTGTGCGCGCCGTCCATGAGCACTTCGGGTTCGACGATCGGCACGATGTTTTGTTCCTGGCACAGGGCCGCGTAGCGGGCGAGCGCGTGGGCATTGGCTTCGATCGCAAACGGCGTCGGGATGCCGCCGCCGATATCAATCACCGCCCGCCATTTGGCAAAACGTGCGCCGAGCTGGAAATATTCGATCAGCCGCTCGCGCAGTCCGTCCAGCCCCTCAGTGATCGTCTCAGCCGGAAAGCCCGCCAGCGCCTTGGCGCCGGTGTCGACCTTGATGCCCGGCACGATGCCAAGCTTGGCCAGATATTCAGCGAACGGCACGCCGTCACGGGTTTTCTGCCGCAGCGTTTCGTCGTACAGGATCACACCGCTGATCCACTTATCGATGCCAGGTGGCGTAAACAGCATTTCGCGGTAGGTCTGGCGGTTATCGGCCGTCGATTCGAGATTGATCTTGTCGAAGCGCTTCTTGATCGTCCCGGAACTCTCATCGGCCGCCAGAATCCCCTTGTCCTTGGCCACCATCGCCAGGGCCACACGCTCCAGATCGCTGTTGGACATCGCCTTACCTCCAAAATGGGGCTGCAAGCATAGCAAACCCAACCGGCGCGCCCGGCGGCGGCGCAGTTCCAATTTGCCCTAATCAGGACTAAAATAGTCCTACATTAGGGGACCACTATGTTGCGCATCAGCAAGCTGACCGATTACGCCACCGTGGTGCTGGCACGGCTCGCCGCCGAGTCGCAGCCGCTGCAGACGGTCGCACAGCTCGGCCTCCACCGGGGTCGCCGCGCCCACGGTCAGCAAGCTTCTCAAGCAACTGCACCGCAGCGGGCTGGTCGCATCCACGCGCGGCCTGCACGGCGGCTACCGCCTGGCCCGCGCGCCCGGCCAGATCAGTGCCGCGCAGATCCTCGACGCGCTCGAGGGCCCGGTGGCGCTGACCGAATGCGTGCATCACCCGAACCAATGCGGCATCGAGAGAACTGCCGCGTGGGCCGCGCCTGGCAGCGGGTCAACCTCGCCATCCGCCGCTCGCTGCAGGAGGTCAGTCTGGTGGAGCTGGCCGGCCTCGGCGCCGAGCCCGTGCGCTTCAGCGCCCTGGAGCGCCGCCTCGGATCGCTCACCGGCTCGCGGCGGGAGGGCTGAATGAGCCGAGACCAACGCCCAGCTCGATGCACTGCTTGGCGGCGGCTACCAGCACGGCTTTGTCACCGACATCGACTCCGACACCGTCGCCCCGGGCCTCGATGAATCGTGGTGCGGCTGATCTCGCGCAAGAAGGGCGAGCCGCAATTCCTGCTCGACTGGCGGCTGCGCGCCCTCGCCACTGGCGCACCAGCGCGAGCCGCACTGGGCGAACGTCAGGCACCCGCCGATCGACTACCAGGGGATCTCCTACTACTCGGCGCCCAGGCAAAAGGGTGACGGACCCAAGAGCCTGGCCGAGGTGGACCCGAAGCTGCTGGCGACCTACGAGAAGCTCGGCGTACCCGCTGCACGAGCGCGCGCGCCTGGCCGGTGTCGCCGTGGATGCGGTGTTTGACTGCGTCTCGGTCGCGACTACCTTCAAGGAGCGGCTGGCCGCCGCCGGCGTCGATGTTCTGCCCGTTCTCCGAGGCGGTGCAGCAGCACCCGGAGCTGATCGAGCAGTACCTCGGCAGCGTCGTGCCCTACACCGACAATTTCTTCGCGACGCTCAACTCGGCGGTGTTCTCCGACGGCTCGTTCGTCTACGTGCCGAGAGGCGTGCGCTGCCCGATGGAGCTGTCGACCTACTTTCGCATCAACGCGCTCAAGACCGGGCAGTTCGAGCGCACGCTGATCATCGCGGATGCCGGCAGTTATGTCATCATACCTGGAAGGGTGCATCGCTCCCATGCGCGATGAGAACCAGCTGCACGCCGCGGTGGTCGAGCTGGTCGCGCTCGAAGATGCGCAGATCAAGTACTCGACCGTGCAGAACTGGTACCCCGGCGATGAGCAGGGGCGCGGCGGCATCTACAACTTCGTCACCAAGCGCGGCGAATGCCGCGGCGCGCCGCTCGCACATCTCCTGGACGCAGGTGGAGACCGGCTCGGCGATCACCTGGAAGTACCCGAGCTGCGTGCTGCGCGGCGAGGGCTCGATCGGCGAGTTCTACTCGGTCGCCACCGTCAACAACTACCAGCAGGCCGACACCGGCACCAAGATGATCCACATCGGTGCCGACACGCGCAGCACCATCGTCTCCAAGGGCATCTCCGCCGGTCACGGGCAGAACACCTACCGCGGGCTGGTGAAGATCCTGCCGAGCGGCCAATGGCGCGCGCAATTTCACCCAGTGCGATTCGCTGCTGATCGGCCCGCAGTGCGGCGCGCACACCTTCCCGTACGTCGAGGTGAGCAATCCCGGCCGCCACAGTCGAGCACGAGGCGAGCACCTCGAGGATCAGCGAGGACCAGCTGTTTTACTGCCTGGCGCGCGGCTTGAGCGCCGAGGATGCGGTCAACATGATCGTGAGCGGCTTTTGCAGCGAAGTGTTCAAGGAGCTGCCGATGGAGTTTGCCGTCGAGGCCCAGAAGCTGCTGGCCGTGAGCCTGGAAGGGGCGGTGGGATGAACGCTGCGATTCCGATGCTCGAGATCGCCGACCTGCACGTCAGCGTTGCCGGGCAGCAGATCCTGCGCGGCTTGAAGCCTGAGCGTCGATCCCGGCGAAGTGCACGCCATCATGGGCCCGAACGGCTCGGGCAAGAGCACGCTCGCGCACGTGCTCGCCGGCCGGCCGGGCTACGAGATTACCGGCGGTACGCGTGCTCTTCGAGGGCCGCGACTTGCTCGCGCTTGCCCCCGAGGAGCGCGCGCGCGCCGGTCTGTTCCTCGGCTTCCAGTATCCGGTGGAGATCCCCGGCGTCAACAACGTCTACCTCCTCAAGGCCGCGCTGAACGCCACGCGGCGCAGCCGCGGCGAGCCCGAGGTCGACGCCTTCGAGTTCCTGACGCTGGTGCGCGAGAAGATGCCGCTCATGCAGATGGAGGACACGCTTCCTCTCGCGCGGCGTGAACGAAGGCTTCTCGGGCGGCGAGAAGAAGCGCAACGAGATCCTGCAGATGCTGGTGCTCGAGCCGCGCCTCGCGGTCCTCGATGAGACCGACTCGGGGCTCGACATCGATGCGCTGAAGGTGGTCGCCCGGGGGTCAACTCGCAGCGCTCGCCCGAGCGCTCGTGCGTGCTGGTGACGCACTACCAGCGGCTGCTCGAGTACGTCGTGCCCGATTACGTGCACGTGCTGGTGCGCGGCCGCATCGCTGCGCAGCGGCGACCGCACGCTCGCCCTCGAGCTCGAACGGCGCGGCTACGACTGGGTGAGCGGCGCGCAGGCTGAGTCGCCATGAGCAGCGCCGCTCACCGCCCGGATCGCCGGGCGATTTCGTGCACGCACCAGGCGTGCGCTGCGCCGGAGCGCGCGCGCCGCGGCACAAGCGCTGCTTGCGCAGGCGGCTGCCCAGCAGTGCGCGATGAGAACTGGGAGTACGCGAACCTGCGCGCGCTCGGATCAGACTCCCGAATTTCGCGCCAGCGCGCGGCAGCTGCCGCGGCGCCGCCAGCGACGCTGCCACCGGCACCGTCCGGCTTTTTGCGTCTGCTCATCAGTCGACGGCGCCGGCGCAGCACGGTGGGCTCCGACGCCGGCGCGCTTGCGGCTACCCGCGTCGCGCCCGCTGCCCGAACCGCTTGAGCCACGCAATGAGCGCGCGCTCTCAGCGGGCTTCGCGACCTGTGCGAAGGAATCCACCGTAGTCGAGGTGCGCGAGCACCTGGCGCTCGAACTGATCGTGCTCGGTGACGGCGGCGCCGAGCTACCCGCGGCTCGAGGTCAGGCTCGATGCCGGGCGCGCGCTCGAACTCATCGAGCGCCAGCTCGAGCAGCGCGCCAGGCTTCGTGTGCCCGCGAATCGGCGTCGACGCTTGGCGCGGCGCGACGCTCAATCACTACCGGCTGCAGCAATGCGACCGCAGCTCGGTGCTCTTTGACACCCTGACTGCAACACTCGGCGCCGACAGCCGCTACGACGTGCGATCGGTCACCCTGGGTGCAGCGGCCGCGCGGACCAGTGCGCTGCTAAGCTTATGGGCCGTGGCGCGCAGCTGCGCTTCACTGCGCTTGCGACCGGCAGCGGCGAGCAGCGCGCCGATACGCTGCTGCGCATCGAGCATCACGCCCCCGGGTGCCGCACCGAGGAGATGTTTCGCGGGATCGCCGCCGGCCAGCCGCGCATCTCCTTCAGTGGCAAGATGCCTATGTCGATGCCAAGGCGCCGGGCTCGGTCATCCGGCAGTCGCTGCGCGGGCTGATCGAGGAGCGCGGGGCGGAGATCGACGTGCGGCCGCGCTTGAGCATTTATACCGATGATGTGCAGCCAGCCACGGGGCGACCACCGGCAAGCTCGATGAGACGATGCTGTTCTATCTGCTGACGCGCGGGCTCGATCGGGACAGCGCCCGGGTGCTGCTCAAGTGGGCGTTCCTCGGCGATGCGTTGAGCGCAATCGATCTGCCGGCGCTGCGGGCCGAGGCCGAGTTGGCCGCAGCCGGGGAGCTCACATGAACGCCCGACCCAACGAGGCCGGCGTTGGCTATACCCGATGCCAGCGGGCAGCTGCTGCGCCGAGCGCGTGCGGGCCGACTTTCCGCTGCTGGCGCGACCGATCAACGGCCATCCGCTCGTTTACCTGGACAGCGCGGCCTCCGCGCAGATGCCACTCGCGGTGCTGCAGGCCATCGAGCAGTACGAGACCACGCTGCACGCGAACGTTCATCGTGGCGTGCACACGCTCTCAGCAGGCGCCACCGCCGCGTTCGAGGGCGCGCGCGAGCGGGTGCGCCGCTTCATCAACGCCCGCTCGATCCGCGAAGATCGATTTTCGTGCGCGGCACGACCGAGGCGATCAATCTCGTCGCGCAGTCCTGGGGGCGCGCGCAGATCAAGGCCGGCGACGAGATTCTGATCACCCACCTGGAGCATCACGCCAACATCGTGCCCTGGCAGCTGGTGTGCGCAGCAGACCGGCGCGCAGCTGGTGGCGGCCGCCGACCGCCGCGGGCGAGATCGAGCTCGAAGCGGTGCTGGCGCTGCTCACCCCGCGCACGAAATTGGTGGCGATCGCGCACGTCTCCAATGCCCTGGGCACCGTACTGCCGGTGAAGCGACTCGTCGCCGCCGCACACGCCCGCGGTGTGCTGGTGCTGCTCGATGGCGCGCAGGCGGTGCTGCACGAACCGGTCGACGTGCAGCAGCTCGGCTGCGACTTCTACGCCTTTTCCGGGCACAAGGTTTACGGACCGACCGGCATCGGCGTGCTGTACGGGCGCGAGGAGCTGCTGCAAGCGATGCCGCCGTGGCAGGGCGGCGGCGACATGATCCTCACCGTCAGCATCGAGCGAAGCACCTGGAACGAGCTGCCGTACAAATTCGAGGCCGGCACGCCGAACATCGCGGGCGCCGTGGGGCTGGCGGCCGCGATCGAGTATCTGGAGACGCGTCGGACGCCCGGCCGTCGCAGCTCACGAGCAACAGCTGACTGCCCGCACGGTCACGGCGCTCAAGTCCGTGCCCGGCATGCGGCTCATCGGCACGCCGAGGCACAAGGCCGGGCGGTGCTCTCCTTCGTGCTCGATGGCGTGCACCCGCACGATCTCGGCACCATCCTCGATCATCGAGGGCGTGGCCATGCGCACCGGGCACCACTGCGCCATGCCGGTGATGGAGTTCTTCGGCATGCCGGCGACGGCGCGCGCTTCCTTCGCCTGCTACAACACCGAAGCGGACGCCGAACGGCTGATCGCGCGCGCTGCCAAGGTGCGCGAGGTGTTCAGCTGATGGACCTGAAGGACCTTTACCGCCACGTGATCCTCGATCATAACCGCAGCCCGCGCAATTTCGGCCGCCTGGAACCGGCCGACGCCGCCGCCGACGGGCACAACCCCTTGTGCGGCGACCGGCTGGAGCTGACGCTGCGCATGGACGGCGACCGCCTCGAGGACATGCGCTTCGAGGGACAGGGCTGCGCCATTTCCATCGCCTCGGCCTCGCTGATGACCGAAGCAGTCAAGGGCAAGCCCCGCGCTGATATCGATCGGTTGCAGGAGCAGGTGCACGCGCTGCTGACGCAACCGGGCTATCAGGCCCCGCAGGATCTTGGCAAGCTTGCGGCGCTGGCCGGCGTGCACGAGTTCCCGGCGCGGGTCAAATGCGCGAGCCTGTGCTGGCACACGCTGAACGCGGCTTTGGACCAGGCACAGCAGCCGGTCTCGACGGAGTGACGATGCGCGGTCGCGAAAACGAGCCGTTCGTGGTCAACCGCGAGGTGCGAGGCGGTCATGGTCCCGGCCGGCACGGAGATCACACTCAAACCCGGCCAGGCCGGTTACATCACCCAGGCGCTAGGGGGCAGCTTCACGCTGTACGTCGAAGGCAACCTTTACCGATCTGCCAGGCGATCAGGCCGACGCAATCGGCAAGGAGCCGGTACGCGCCCCGACGCTGCCGCCGAACGCCACCGAAGAGGACATACGGGAAGCTCGCCTGGGCGCAGATGCGCACCTGCTACGACCCGGAAATACCCGATCAATATCGTCGACCTGGGTCTGGTGTACGAATGCGAGGTCGAGGCCAAGCCGGACGGCACACGCACGGTGCGCGTCAAGATGACGCTCACCGCGCCCGGCTGCGGCATGGGCGAAGTGCTGGTGGACGATGTCCAGCGAAAAGCTGCAGGCCATTCCGACGGTGCAGCGAAGCCGACGTCAATCTGGTCTTCGATCCGCCGTGGAACCAGTCAATGATGTCGGAAGCCGCGCGCTTGCAGACCGGAATGATGTATTAGCAGCGGCCCGGCTACAGACCCGGCTGCCGCGGTGGCCCTGCCAAACTCCCGGCGCGCTGCAAGGTCGGTTAAAATAACCCGATGCGAAGCATTGGCCGGTGGCGGTGGCAAAACGCCCGAGAAGGGTCATGCGTGAGCTGATCCTGTTGCGGCACGGCCAGGCCGAGACGGCCGAGATCGATGCGCCTGATGCCGATCGGCCGCTCAGCGCGCGCGGCCGGGAAGAAGCCCACCGCACCGCGCTCAGCCTGCAGGGCGCTGGCCTGGTGCCGGAGCTGATCCTGCTCAGCCCGGCGCTGCGTGCCCGCGAGACCGCGGAGCTGCTGTGTGCCACGATGCGCATTGGTGCCGACCGCGTGCGCGAGGTCGCGGCCCTGTACCTGGCCACGCCGCAGGTCATTCGGTTCCACCTGCAATCGGTGCCTGAGTACGTGCGCCGCCTGCTGCTGATCGGCCATAACCCGGGTTTAAGCGACCTCGCCGCGCAGCTGGCGCCGAGCATGAGCGGAGTTAACCTGCCGGGCGCAGGCTTTGCGCGCATCCCGGTTGGCGGCACCTGGCATAGCCTCGGAGCCCCTTGAGCCGCCCGTATCCGGCCCTGTTCGTCGGGCACGGCTCGCCGATGCAGGCCCTGGAGCGCAGCCGCTTCAGTCGCGCGTGGCGCGAGCTTGGCGTGCGGCTGCCACGACCGCGCGCCATTCTCGTGATTTCAGCGCACTGGTATATCGAGGGCACCGGTGTGACGGCCATGTCCGAGCCGCGCACGATCCATGATTTTTACGGCTTTCCGCCGGCGCTGTATCAATGCCGCTACCCGGCGCCGGGAGCGCCGGCGCTGGCGGCGCAAATCAAGCAACTGCTGAGCCCGACCGCGGTGATGCTCGATCAGGAGTGGGGGTTAGATCACGGCGCCTGGTCGGTGCTGCTGCACCTGTTCCCAGCCGCCGACGTGCCGGTGGTGCAACTGTCCCTCGATGCCATGCGCGCGAGCGCGGGGCATTACGATCTTGGGCGGCGGCTCGGCGCGCTGCGCGATGAACAGGTGCTGATCCTGGGCAGTGGCAACGTTGTGCACAACCTGCGGCTGCTGGCCCGCCACGCTGACGCCGAGACTCCGGCCTGGGCGAGCGCCTACAACGATGCGGTGCGTGCCGCCGTGTTGCGCGCCGATCACGCAGCGCTTATTGATTATCCGCATCTGGATGCCGCGGCCGCGCAGGCAGTACCGACGCCGGAACACTACCTGCCGCTACTTTACGTACTGGGTGCACAACGCCCGGGCGAGTCCATAAGCGTGCCGATCGATGGCATGGATCTTGCCACCATCAGCATGCTGAGCGTGCTGATCGGTGATCTGCCGGATCACTCTACTGTGCAGAAGCAGTAGGCGTAGGGCTGATCCGGCGTCGCGAGGTGCTGCCAGCGGGCCAGCTCCCGGTCGAGCGGGTCGAGATTTCTCATCAGGCGCGCCGGTAAGGCCGAGCTGACGCCAAACAGCCGCTCGGCCCGGAGCGATGAGGATTGCAGCTGAAAGGCGATCTGCTGCGCCAGATTCAGTTGCGGTTCGAGGCGCCGCACGCGGTAATCGGCCGGCAGATGCGCACGCCGTGCCGCGGCCGCCAGCGCATCCTCGTACGTGCCCAGGTGATCGACGAGCCCAAGCCGCAGCGCATCGACGCCGGCCCAGACGCGCCCCTGGCCTATGGCATCGATCTGCGCGGCGGTCTGGCCGCGGCCACTTGCCACGCGCGCGACAAACTGCTCGTAGCTGTGGTTGATGGCGGTCTGCACCAGATCACCGACCGGGCCGGACATCGGCCGCTCCAGATGCATCGCACCGGACAGTGGCGTGGTGCCGACGCCGTCGCTGCTGATACCCAGTTTCTCGAGTGCGCGATTGAAAGTGGGCACGTTGGCGAACATGCCAATAGAGCCGCTGATAGTGTCGGGGCTGGCATAGATTTCATCGGCCGGCGCGGAGATGTAGTAGCCGCCGGAGGCGGCAACATCGCCCATCGAGGCACCACGAGCGGCTTGCCGGCGGCTCGCAGCGCCAGCACTCGCGGTAGATCTGCTCGGAGGCGAGCACGCTGCCGCCGGGACTGTCGATGCGCAGCACCACGGCCTTGATGTGCGTGTCGATGCGCGCGTCGCGCAGCAGCTTCGCCGGTGGAGTCCCCGCCGATGGTCCCCGGCGGCTGGCTGCCGTCGAGGATTTCGCCGCTGGCGACGATGACGCCGATGGCCTGGCGGTGGTCAAAGTGCACGCTGCTTGTCCGCACGCAGCCACGCGCAGATAGTCCTCGCCCGAGACCGCCGCTGAAAGGATCGGAGTCAGCATCCGTACCCACCAGCTCGATGCAGGCGCTGCTCGACCTCTGCGGCGTCTTGAGGCCGGTGACCAGGCCCGTCGTTGAGAGCCACTCGGCCGGCATCGCCGGCGGCCGGTGACGGTCGCATGAAGTAGGTCGACGTACTTGGCCAGCGCTGCGGCGTTAAGCCGCGTGCTCCGGCGACTGCGTCCTGGTAGGCGTTCCACAGCGCCTGCAGGTAGGCGCGGCTCTCCTCGCGATCCTCGGGCGACATGTCGCGTGCGCGTGAAGGTCTCCTCCGCGCTCTTGAACGTGCCGACACGGAACACGTTGATATCGATGCCGAGCTTGTCGAGCGCGTCCTTGAAAAACAGGCGGTAGCGCTCGTAGCCGTGCAAGCAGCACGAGCCCAATGGGTCGACGTAGACCTCATCGGCCTGGGCGGCGAGGTAGTAGCTGCTCTGGTGAGCTCCTGCCGTAGGCGATGACCTTCTTGCCGCTGGCGCGTGAAATACGCGGATCGCCGCCGCCAGTTCCGCGAGTTGGCCTGGCCGGCGCCGTCTCGATCTATCGATTTCGATGCAGCAGCGCCTGGATGCGCGAGTCAGTGGCGGCGGCGCGGATCGCATCGGTCAGATCCCACAGCAGCGTCTGCGGCTGCTCTTCTGCCCCGCGCCTGATCGAGCGCCCGCTGCGCGGCTCGCCTGTCGAGCTGCTCGACCAGCGCGCCGCTCGGGCGAATCACCAGCGCGCCTGCGGGCGGCAAGATGCGGAGTGGCCGGTCGCAGCACCGCCAGAACCACCCCGAAGAGCACCAGCAGCAGCAGCAGATGCAGCACGCGGCGCAGCACATCGAGCCCGCGCCACAGGCCGCGGACAAAACGCAGCGCGGATCATGACGCCACCCGGGCACGCAGCCGGCCGGCGGCAATGCGGCGATACGGACTCGCCGCCTCGGTCATTAGATCTTCTCTTCGATGCGCGCCGCCTTGCCGGACAGATCGCGCAGGTAGTAGAGCTTGGCGCGACGCACGTTGCCGCGGCGCTTGACGCTGATGTCGCTGATCGCGGGGCTGTGGGTCTGGAACACGCGCTCGACGCCCTCGCCGTGCGAGATCTTGCGCACCGTGAAGGAGGAGTTGAGGCCGCGGTTGCTCTTGGCGATGACGACGCCCTCGTAGGCCTGCACGCGCTCGCGGTCGCCTTCGACCACCTTGACCTGCACGACCACGGTGTCGCCCGGCTTGAATTCCGGCACCTCGCGCGTCATGCGCTCGCTTTCAGATTTCCTGAATGATCTTGCTCATGTCATCTTTCACCTCGATCCTGCGTTGCGCCCGCCGCATCCGCGCGGCAGAAATTCATCCAGCATGCGCGCTCGGCCTCGGGCGCGAGCTTGCCGCCGCGAGCAGCTCGGGCCGGCGTGCCACGGTACGCGTCGCACGCGCCTGCTCCAGCCGCCAGCGGCGGATATCCGCATGATCACCCGGACAACAGCACCGGCGGCACGCTCCGGCCCTCGAACACTTCCGGCCGCGTGTAGTGCGGCCAGTCGAGCAAGCCCTGCGCGAACGACTCCTCGACGCTCGAGCGCTCATCGCCCAGCGCCCCGGGCAGCAGCCGCGCCAGCGCATCGATCACCACCAGCGCCGGCAGCTCCCCGCCCGAGAGCACGTAGTCGCCGACCGAGAGCTCCCGGTCGATCGGCGAGCTCGACCACCCGCTCATCCATGCCCTCGTAGCGTCCGGCCACCAGCAGCAGCCCCGGCAGCGCGCCGAGCGCCAGCGCGCTGCGCCTGGCCGAAGCGGCTCGCCCTGCGCCGACAGGCACGATGCGCGGGCTGCCCGCCGGCAGCCGCGCCTGCGCGGCGCGGATCGCCGCCACGCAGCGGCTCGGGCTTCATCACCATGCCCGGTCCGCCGCCGTACGGCCGATCATCCACCGTGCGATGCACATCGGTCGTGTGCGCGCGCGGATCCTCGGTGCCCACGCTCAGCAAGCCGCGCGCCGAGGGCGCGCCCCAGAACCCCGTGCTCCACGCTCGGGATCAGGCGCGGAAACAGCGTGACGACTTCGATACTGCATGGAGCGCTCTCGTGCCGGCAGTGTGCGCTCCAGCTCCGCCGGCCAGTCCACCACAATCGCGCTGCTCAAGCAGTCCACGCGCCGCAGGTGGCGCGGCCGCGCGAGCACCCAGTGCTCGCGCCCGTCAGCCTCCTACTCACCATCACCGTCCCGCGCCGGCGCGTCCACGAAGTGGCTCACCCTCCGAGCGGCACGCCCTCGAGATTACGCACCGCAAACCCCAGCAGGTCCGCGCGGTAGTACTCGCGCTCGCCGGTCGGCGGCAGCGCCGCGCGCTCGACCTCGATCACCGCGCCCCGTGAGCGCCGCGGCCGCGTCGCGGTCGGCAACGCCTTCGAGCTGCCACCAGACCGCTTGCCGTGCGCGTCGCCCCTCGGCCAGCGACGGTGAGCCGCGCTCGCCGCTCAGCGCAGCCCGCAGAAACCAGCGCGGTACTCGCAGCAGCCCGTCGGGCGGATCGGTGAACGACTCGACTTGCACCCAGCCCTGGATGCCGTAGGGGGCACCCAGATGCGCCCCAGCACACATCCACGGTCGCTGCGTCTCGCGCCGACGTTCTACGGGCCGCAGCGCACGACTGCCTTGCTCCAGGCCGTGGCTTGCTTGCGGTAGGAGGCCACCAGGTGCGCGCACGCGCTCGGAGGGCTGCGCGCCCTGTGCCGACCCAGTAGTCGATGCGCGGCAGATCGAGCTTCAGCTTCGCTTCGCTTGCCGCGGGCGATCGGATTGAAGAAACCCACGTGCTCGAGGCTCGGGCCGCCCTGGCGCTTGCGGCTGTCGGTCACCACGACGTGATAGAAGGGCTGATTGCTTGCGCTCCGCGCCGCGTCAGGCGAATAGTCACCATGATCGTATCGCTCTCAATTCATGGGCGGCCCGCGAAAAAAGAGCGCGGATTCTACGCAAACATGCGAATCCTGCGCCAATTTCTAAAGCGCGGCCTCAAGAACTTGGCGTGCTGTCGCGCCTCAGCGCCCCGGCCGGGGCCCCTAGCCCGGCCCGGAAACCGCGGCGGCAAGCCGCCCTTGAAGGCGCCCAGACGCTTGAGCCCCGCCCTTCATGCTCTTCATGACCCGCTGCATCTCCTGGAACTGCTTCAGCAGCCGGTTGACGTCCTGAACCTGCACGCCCGAACCTCCGGCAATCCGCCGCCGGCGCGAGCCGTCGATGATATCGGGGTTGCGCCGCTCCCGCGGGGTCATGGAATTGATGATGGCGATCTGGCGCCGCACTTCCTTGTCGCCCTGGTCAGCCGGGCATCGCCCGCTGGCTCATCTTCGGCTCGGGAGCTTGTCCATCAGGGCGCCGACGCCGCCCATCTTCGCAGCTGCTCGAGCTGGGACGCGCAGGTCCGTCAGGTCAAAGCCCTTGCCCTGACTGACCTTGCGGGCCAGCCGCTCGGCCTCCTCGTGGTCGATCTGGCGCTGCACCTGCTCGACCAGGCCACCACATCGCCCATGCCGAGGATCCGGGTGGCCATGCGCTCCGGATCGAAGGGCTCGAGCGCCTCGGTCTTTTCCCCGACCCCGAGGAACACGATCGGCGTTGCCGGTGACTTCGCGCACCGAGAGCGCCGCGCCGCCGCGGGCATCGCCATCGGCCTTGGTGAGGATGATGCCCGACAGCGAGCGCCGCGCCGAAGGCGCGCGCGGCTTGCAAGCGCATCCTGCCCTGCCATGGCATCGACGACGAACAGTCGCTCGGTGCGCACTGACGGCGGCGTTGATGCCGCTGCACCTCAGCCATCAGCGGCTCATCGACGTGCAGCCGGCCGGCGGTGTCGACGATGCAGCACGTCGAACACGCCGCTGCCGGGCCTGCGCGAGGGCCAGGCTTGCGATGCCGGATCGGATCGGCCTCCGCCGCAGCCGGGTAAGTACTCGGCTTTGACCTGCGCGGCGAGCCGCTCGAGCTGCAGCATCGCGGCCGGCCGGCGCACGTCGGTGCTGACCAGCAGCACCCGCTTGCGGTCGCGTTCGATGAGCCAGCGTGCCAGTTTGGCGGCGGTCGTGGTCTTGCCGGCGCCTTGCAGTCCCGCGAGCAGCACCACCAGCGGCGGCTGCGCACGCAGCGCGAAGCCCGCTGCGCTCGCCGCCTATGAGCGCCACCAGTTCCCGGTGCAGGATGCCGATGAAGGCCTGCCCGGGGCTGCAGGCTCGAGGCGACTTCGGCGCCCAGGGCCTGCGCCTTGCACCGCCTCGATGAAGCGCTTGACCACGGGCAGCGCCACGTCCGCCTCGAGCAGCGCCATGCGCACCTCGCGCAGCGTCGCGGCGACATTTTCCTCGGTGATGCGGCCACGGCCGCGCAGGCTGCTCGATCGCGCGGCCGAGCCGCTCGGTGAGGTGGTCGAACATGCTGGTCAGCCGATTCTAAGGTGTCTGCCGCGGTGGCGCGCCGATTATAGGGCAGCGGCTGCGCCCATTTCCCGCGCCGGGGCGGCAAGGTCCTATGCTATGGGGCTCATCGGAGCCAAGCACGGAGGGCCCGACCTTGACTACTGCGCCAACTCCCGTTTTGCTTGCTCTTCTTGCTGACGCTGCTCGGCATCATCGCCTTCTCCTCGGGCACCGAGGTGGCGATGCTGTCGGTGAACCGCTACCGCATCCGGCACCGCGCCGCGGCCGGCGAATGGCGGGCGCGGCATCCTCGAGCGGCTGCTGCATAAGCCCGACCAGTGGCTCGGCGCGAATCTGGTGATTCTGGCGCTGGCGAGCGTGTTCGCCTCGAGCATCGCGACGATCCTCGCGCAGCGGGTCGGCGAACGCTGCGCGCGCTCGCCTGGTCATGAGCGGCCTCACCGTCATCGTGATCGTCTTCTGCGAGCTCGCGCCGAAGATCTATGCCGCGGCGCAAACCGAGCGGGTGGCGCTGCACGCTGCCGCGCGATCTACCGCGGGTTGCTGTGGCTCGCCCGCCCGGCGCTGTGGCTCACCAACAACGCCGCCTACGGCTTCCTGCGCCTGTTCGGCGCTGCGCTCGGTCAGCGAAGGCACGCGACAGCTTGAGCGCCGAGGAGCTGCGCACGGTGGTCACCGAGGCCGCGCCGGTCATTCCGCCGCGCCACCGGCAGATGCTGCTGTCGATCCTCGATCTGGGGCGCGTCACGGTGAATGACATCATGATTCCGCGCCAGGAGATCGCCGCCATCGACCTGAGCGCGGACTGGGAAGACATCCTGGACCGCTGCGCCAGACGCCGCACACGCGGCTGCCGGTCTACGAAGGCGAGCTCGACAACCTCATCGGCCTGCTGCACATGAAGCGCGTCGCGCAGGAGCTGGCGCGCGGGCAGCTCACCCGCGAGCGGCTGCAAGACCTCGCCCACGCGCGCGAGCCCTATTTCGTGCCCGAGGGCACGCCGCTGAATGTGCAGCTCGCCCAGTTCCAGCGCCGGCGCGAGCGCCTCGCCTTCGTCGTGAACGAGTACGGCGACATCGAGGGCCTGGTCACGCTCGAGGATATCCTCGAGGAGATCGTCGGGGAGTTCACGACCGATCCGACCCAGTTTGCCCACAAGGATGTGCGCCAGGAGCGCTCGGGCGTCTAGATCGTCAATGCCAGCGCCACCATCCGCGCGCTGAACCGCTCGCTCGGCTGGCAGCTGCCCAACGGCGGGCCCAAGACGGTCAACGGCTTGCTGCTCGAGCAGCTGGAGACGATTCCCGAGCCGGGCACGGTGGTCGAGTCGGCCCCTACGAGTTCGAGGTCCTGCAGATTGCCGACAACACAATCCGCACCGTGCGGGTCGGATCGAGCGCGCGGCTCAGAGCCCGGACCGAAGGCCGCGCTGATCGCCTCGGCGAGCGTGCCGACGCCGATCACTTCGAGCCCCGCGGGCGGCGCCGCGCGCGGCGCATTCTGTCGTGGCAGGATTACCCGCCGAAACCTTGCTTGGCCAGCTCGCGCAGCCGCTCCTCGCCGTAGGCGACCGGGCGGACCTCACCGGTCAGCCCGAGTTCGCCGAAAGTCGCGAGCGTCGCCGGCAGCGCCGCATCCCGCAGGCTCGAGACCAGCGCCAGCAGCACCGGCAGGTCGCAGGCGGTCTCGCTGATCTGCATCCCGCCGACCAGATTCACGAACACATCGTGCTCTGCAGCGAGACGCCGGCGTGGCGGTTTAAGACCGCCAGCAGCATCGCCAGGCGATTGGCGTCCAGTCCCTGCGCGACGCGCCGCGGCATCGCCAAGCCATGCCGATCCACCAGCGCCTGCACCTCGATCAGCAGCGGGCGGCCGCCTTCGCGCGCGACCATCACAATGCTGCCAGGCACGGGCTCGGCGCGGCGCGACAGGAAGATGGCCGACGGATTGCGCACTTCCTGCAAGCCGCGCTCGGTCATCGCGAAGAACCCGAGCTCGTTGACCGCCCCGAAGCGGTTCTTGGTCGCGCGCACCATGCGGTAGCGGCTGCCCGCGTCGCTCTCGAAGTACAGCACCGTATCGACCAGGTGCTCGAGCAGCTTCGGTCCCGCGATGCTGCCCTCCTTGGTGACGTGGCCGACGATGATCACGCTGGTGTGGGTACTCTTGGCGAAGCGCACCAGCGCCGCGGTGCATTCGCGCAGCTGCTGCACGGAGCCGGCGCCGGCCGCGCCCTGGGAGCTTTGCATGGTCTGGATCGAATCGATCAGCAGCAGCCGCGTGCCGGCGCAGCTGCGCCTGCTCGAGGATAGCCTCGAGCTGCGAGTCGCTCAGCAACCCGAGACGGGCGGTGTCGAGGCCCAGCCGGCGGGCGCGCAGCACGGTCTGCTGCACCGACTCCTCGCCGCTCGCATAGAGGACAGCGCTGCCCGCCGCCAGCTGCGCGGCGACCTGCAGCAGCAGCGTCGACTTGCCGATGCCGGGCTCCCCGCCCAGCAGCGTCACGGAGCCTGCGGTCAGCCCGCCGCCGAGTACCCGATCGAGCTCGCTCATCCCGAGGCTGATCACTTCGCTCGGCGCGGTATCGGCGGCCAGGGCCGCCACCACGACCGGCGCGGCGCGTCGGGCTGGGGGCCGACCGTGACACGTGACAGCGAATTCCATTCCGCGCAGTGCGGGCACTGGCCCTGCCACTTCAAGGCCTCGCCGCCGCAGCTCTGACACACGTAGACAGTCTGTTGGCGCGCCATGGCAGCTCGGCAATCCCCGCTCTTGGGCCCCGCGGCCTTTTGCCGGATGCTAGGGCAAGCCCGCGGCTTTGCCTACTGCCGACATCGATCCGTCGGGTCGCGGCCGGACAAAAACTTACGTAAGATGTGAGATTGATGCCTCACCGCCCGCCGGTTCCGATACATCTGTGACCAAAGCCGAGCTTTACTGCGGGCAGATGCTAGCGTTCGCTTGGGCCATTCACTGTGGCGGGCCGGTAGTGCGGGAGCGGTTTGGGACAGTGACGGATTTCACACTAATTGATGATTCGCCGCTGCCGGCGCCTCGAGCCGTCGGGTGAGCCTGAAGGGCAAGCTGCGCCTGGTCGGGCAATCCGACACCGGGAGGGTGCGCGAGCACAACGAGGACACGATCGCTTTCGATCCGGACATCGGTCTGCTGGTCCTCGCCGACGGCATGGGTGGTTACAACGCCGGCGAGGTGGCGAGCGGCATCGCGGTGAAGACGATGGTGAATCTGGTGCGCGAGTCGGTCGAGCGCGAGGACCTGCTCGAGGGCGACAGCGACAGCGGCCTGTCGCGCGCGACCATCATCCTGCGCGATGCGATTCACCGCGCCAACAAGATCATTTATCAGACCGCCCGCACCCAGCCGCAGTGCGAAGGCATGGGCACGACCATCGTCGGCGCGCTGTTTTTCGACAACAGGATTACGATCGCGCACGTCGGGGACTCGCGCCTGTATCGCCTCCGCGGCGCCGCCTTCGAGCAGGTGACGATCGACCATTCGCTGTTGCAGGAACTGGTCGACCGGGGTTTTTACTCCGCCGAAGAGGCGCAGCGCGCCGCCAACAAGAACTACGTCACACGAGCCCTGGGCGTCGAGGCCACCGTCGAGGTGGAAATCCAGGAACACCCCGTGCAGCAGGGCGACGTATATCTCCTTTGTTCCGACGGCCTGTCCGATATGGTCGAGGACGACGATATTCATTTAACTATCAACACCTTTGGTGCTAACCTTGAGACCGTCGCCAAGCAGTTGATTCAACTAGGCAATGACAATGGCGGGAGGGACAACGTTTCCGTGCTCATGGCGCAGGTCATGGACTCGTTCCCGGCGCGCCGGGGAATTTTGGACAAGATCCTGGGTTGGTTCGGCTAAAACCTGGGACGGAACTTTATGGCAAGGTTGATATTGAGCCTGGACGGCCAGGTCATGGCGGAATACAACATGAACAAGGAGCGCTACACGATCGGGCGCCTCCCTGACAATGACATCCGCATCGACAACGCCGCCGTCAGCGGCCACCACTCGCTGATCATCAATATCCTCAACGACTCGTTCCTTGAGGATCTGAACAGCACCAACGGCACTTACGTCAACGGCAAGCTGATCAAAAAGCACGCCCTGCAGCATGGCGATGTCATCACCGTCGGCCACCACCAGCTGCGCTTCGTCGAGGACGACGAGCGCACCAGGATGAATTCGAAAAGACCATGGTGATCCAGCCCTCGGCCCGCCCGGTCGAGAAGCTGCGCGCGGTGCAGGATGCCGAAGGCAGCGGCGCGCGCCGCTCCATCACTGGTGGCACGCCGCTGAAGAAGGCCAAGCTGCAGGTGCTGTCCGGCGCCTTCGCCGGCCGCGAGCTGGAACTGACCAAGGCCCTGACCACGCTTGGACGTCCGGGCGTGCAGGTGGCGGCCATCACGCGCCGCTCCGGTGGCTACTACATCGTCCATGTCGACAGCGAGAAGGAAAATGACTTCCCGCTGGTCAATGGCGTGCCGATCGGTGCCGAGGCGCGGCGGCTGGCCGACAACGATGTCATCCAGCTGGCGGGCGTGAAGATGGGATTTTTCGAGGGCTGAGCGGCCCCGAGTTCAGGTCAATTCGACCGGCACTCGCTGGCTGATGCCGCACAGCAATTCGTAGGCAATCGTGCCGGCGGCGCGCGCCAGTTCCTCCACGGGCAGCGCCGCACCCCAAAGCTGCACGGCATCGCCGACCCTGACCTGCGGCAGGTCGGTGACATCCACGCCGATCATATCCATCGATACCCGGCCGGCCAGCGGCGCCCGGATGCCGTTGATCAGCACCGGGGCACCATTGGGCAGGCTGCGCAGCAGGCCATCGCCGTAACCGCCGGCGACCGTCGCGATCCGGCTCGGCCGCCGTGCCTGCCAGGCGCCGGTGTAGCCGACCCGCTCGCCGGTCAGCACGGTTTTGACCGCCAGCACCGTGCTGTCGAGGCTCATCGCCGCCCGCAGACCGAATTCATCGCCGGTGCGATCGGCAAACGGCGAGACGCCGTAAAGCGCAAGTCCCGGACGCACCCAGTCGGCATGGGTGTCCGGCCGCGACAGCAGCGCGGCCGAGTTTGCGATCGACACTTCGGCGTTCACATTGCGCAGCAACGGTGCGAGCCGCGCCAGCTGCTGATCGGTAAATTGCGGATCGCGCTCGTCGGCACAGGCCAGGTGCGTCAGTACCCGCAGCGCCAGCGGCCGGGTGCGCAGTGTCTGCAGCCGGCCCCACGCCGCCGCAAATTCCTCGGGCCGGAAGCCGAGCCGGTTCATGCCCGAGTCGAGCTTAAGCCACAGGCGGAAGCGGTACTCGCCGCGAAAGGCCTCCAGCAGCGCGAGCTGCCCCGGTTCGTGCACCACCAGATCGAGCTGCAGGTGCGCCGCTTCGGTGAGCTGCTCGTCGCTGACGACGCCTTCGAGCAGCACGATCGGCTGTGCCACGCCGGCGCTGCGCAGCGCGACCGCCTCCTCAATGCGCGCCACCGCAAAGGCGTCGGCCTCGGCCAGCGCCAGCGCCGTGCCCACCAGGCCGTGACCGTAGGCGTTGGCCTTGACCACCGCCATGATCCGCGCCCCGGACGCCCGCGACCTAAGCAGCGACAGATTGGCGCGCAGCGCGGCGCTGTCGATGCGGGCCCGGATCAGCCGGATCACCGCAATACGCCCTCGGCGTAAGCATCAGCGGCAAAGTTGCTGAAGCGGCTGAACTGGCCCTGGAAAGTGAGCCGGAACATCCCGGTCTCGCCGTTACGGTGCTTGGCCAGATCAATTTCGGCGATACCGCGCTTGGTAGTGTTCTTGTCGTAGACCTCTTCGCGGTAAATCAGCAGAATCATGTCGGCATCCTGCTCGATCGCGCCGGACTCGCGCAGGTCCGACATCACCGGTTTTTTCTCGGTGCGCTGCTCGACACTGCGGTTGAGCTGCGACAGGGCGATAACCGGCAGATCCAGTTCCTTGGCGAGCGCCTTCAGGCCACGCGAAATCTCGGCGATCTCCGTGGCGCGGTTCTCCGGCGAGCCGGTCACCTGCATCAGCTGCAGGTAATCGACGATCACAAGGTTCAGGGTGTGCTCGCGCGCGATGCGCCGCGCCCGCGCGCGGATTTCGGTGGGCGTGAGCGATGAGGACTCATCGATGAAGATCTTGGCTTCGGCCAGCTGGCTGGTGGCCGCGGTGATGCGCACCCAGTCATCGTCGGAAATCTTGCCGCTGCGGATATCGTTGAGCGGCACGTGGCCGATGGAACTGAGCATGCGTGTGACCAGCTGGTCGGCCGGCATTTCCATGCTGAAGATCGCGACCGAGCCCTTCGATTCCGGGTTGACTGCCGCGTACTCGGCCATGTTCATCGCGAGCGTGGTCTTACCCATCGACGGGCGGCCGGCGATAATCACCAGATCGCCCCCGCGCAGGCCGCCGGTGATGCGGTCAAAATCCGTAAAGCCGGAGGCCAGGCCACGGAGCTTTTCCGGATTGGTGTGCCACTCATCGATACGGTCGATGAGCGGTGGCAGCAGCGTGCTGACGCGCACCGCCCCCTCACGCTTGCCGGTGCTCTGCTCGGCAATCGCAAACACCCGCTGCTCGGCCTGCGCCACCAGTTCGCGCGCCGACTGGCCCTCCGAGGCAAAGGCGGAGCCGGCGATGTCGCGGCCGGCGCTGATGAGTTTGCGCAGCAGCGAGCGCTCGCGCACGATCTGTGCGTAAGCCCGTACGTTGGCGGCGGTCGGCGTATCGCGGGCCAGCGTGCCGAGATAGGCCAGGCCGCCGGCGGTGTCGAGTTTGCCGCGCCGCTCGAGCTGTTCAGCAACGGTGACTACGTCCCCGGGACGGCCGGCGATGACCAGTTCGGCCAGCGCGTCGAATATCAGCCCATGATCGGGACGGTAAAAGTCATCGGCCGTGACCACATCGCCGATCTGATCCCAGGCGGCCGGATCGATCAGCAGGCCGCCGAGGACAGCCTGTTCGGCTTCGACCGAATGGGGCGGGGTCAACGGGTCGGCGCTGGCGACGGCGCCAGCACGGCCAGATCGCAGCGGACCGGCCATTGCTTTGCTGACCCTGCGCCCGCGGAGCCCGGCTTCAGCCCGGCTCTTCGGCGACGATGGTGACCGCAAGCGTCACATCGACGTCGGCGTGCAGATGCAAACTGACCGTGTGATCGCCGACATTGCGCAGTGGTCCGCCCGGGAGCCGTACTTCGGCGCGCGCCAGCGCGTGCCCGGCCGCGGTGGCGGCCTCGGCGATATCGGCGGTGCCAACCGAGCCGAACAGCTTGCCTTCGGTGCCTGCCTTGGCCGTTATCGTCAGCTTGAATTCCCGCAGTCCGGCGGCGCGTTGCTGGGCGCTGTCGAGTTCGGAACGGGCGATATTCTCCAGCTCCGCGCGCCGCGCTTCGAAATGCGCGACGTTGCTCGGCGTGACCAGCGTCGCCTTGCCCTGTGGCAGCAGGAAGTTGCGGCCGTAGCCGCTGCGGACCTTGACCCGATCGCCGATGTTGCCGAGATTGGCAACCTTTTGCAGCAGTATGACTTCCATGGCGAGCCCTCAGTGCTGATCGGTGTAGGGCAGCAGCGCCAGGAAGCGCGCGCGCTTGATCGCCGTGGCGAGCTGGCGCTGGTAGTAGGACTTGGTGCCGGTGATGCGGCTCGGCACGATCTTGCCGGTCTCTGTGATATAGTTCTTCAGCGTGCCCAGATCCTTGTAATCGATCGTGCCGACATCGTCGGCAGTGAAGCGGCAGAATTTCTTGCGGCGGGTAAAGCGTGACATGGCTATTGGGTTCCTTGGCAAACAGCGTAAGCAGCGGCGTTCAGACGCCGGCCGGCAGCGAGTCATCCTCGTCGCCGCCGTCGTCGCGATCACGGCGCTGCTCGCTCTCATCCTCGGGGCGCGCCATCGGCGACGGCTCGGTCACGGCCGCTTCAGTGCCGATCACCAGGTGGCGCAGCACGGCGTCGCTGAACCGGAACGCGCCGGTCAGTTCGCCGAGCGTCTTCTGGTCGCACTCGATGTTCAGCAGCACGTAGTGGGCTTTATGCACCTTGGTGATCGGATACGCCAGCTGGCGCCGACCCCAGTCTTCGAGCCGGTGCACGGTACCGCCGCCGGCACTGATCATGCCGCTGGTAGCGCTCGATCATCGCCGGAACCTGTTCGCTCTGGTCCGGATGGACCAGGAACACGATCTCATAATGCCTCATGTATTCCTCCTTACGGGTTAAAGAGCCGCCCGCCCGAGGCAATCGGGGCAGTGCGGCAAGGAGCCCTGGCCAGTCGCAGCGCAGCTGACCGGGTCGCTAAAAAGGCCGGCAAGGATACTGCATAGGCGCTCCGGGCCGCAACGCCGGCGGGCCAGGTCGCCCAGGCGGGCGCGGATCAGGCACCGGCCGGTGCCCCGGCTGCCCCGGCGCGCTGACGGACGGCCTCGTAAAGCAGCATGCCGGCGGCCACCGAGACATTCAGGCTTTCCACGGCACCGAGGTTCGGCAGCGAAACCAGCCAGTCACAGTGACGGCGGGTCAATTCGCGCAGCCCCGCGTCCTTCGCTGCCGAGCACCAGGCAGCGCGGCCCGGTCAGATCAACGCTTTGTGCTGCGGAGCTCCGCGGCAGCGTCCGCTCCGACGATCCACAGCCCCGACTCCTTAAGCAGGCCGAGCGTGCGCGCCAGATTGGTGACCGTCACCACCGGCGTGCTCTCGGCCGCTCCGGCGGCGACCTTGCGCGCTGCCGGGTTGAGGGTTGCCGCCCGGTCCCGCGGCACTATCAGCGCGACCACCCCGCAGGCATCGGCCGAGCGCAGGCAGGCGCCAAGATTGTGTGGATCCTGCACGCCATCGAGGGCGAGCAGCAGCGGTGCAGTTTGATCCCGCAGCGCCGCGTACAGATCCTCCTCGCGCCACGGTGGCAACGGCAAGATCTCAGCCATGACGCCCTGATGCGCGACCGCCCCGGCCATCTGCTCGAGCCGCGCGGCCGGGATGCGCTCGATGGGCCGCTTTGCCTCGCGGGCCAGCCGCTCGATCTCCTCGGCCCGAGCGTCGCGGCGATCCTGCGCCAGCCAGACCCGCTGCAACCGCGTCGGCGAGCGCAGCAACAGCGCACGCACGGCGTGCCATCCGTAAACCCGCTCTGCACCGGCCACCGCTTTGCTCCTGGCAGCTGCCTTCAGTCCGTCACGAGTTCCAGATCGACCATGCCTTCGACCGGCTTCACCGCAGTGACGACCACGCGCAGCCGCCCGCCGGGTGCGAGCTGCTCCCCGCCGCGGCGCCCAAGCCAGCGCGCGCCGTCCCGCGCCAGCTGATAATCCTCCAGCGCCGTCAGATGCAGCAGCCCATCGATCCCCACGGCCGGCAACTGTACGAAGCAACCGAATTCCACCACGGTCGTGATCACGCCCTCGAAGGACTGGCCAATGCGATCGCGCAGATACACGCACTTAAGAAAGGTGTCGACGTACCGGTCCGCTTCATCGGCGCGCTTTTCCAGCCGCGACAGATCCGCTCCGAGCACCGCAAGCTGCGCCGCATTTGGCAAGGCGCTCAACGGTACCAAGCCGAGCGCACCGCGCAGCGCGCGGTGTATGAGCAGATCCGGATAGCGGCGGATCGGCGAGGTAAAATGGGCATACTCGTGCAGCGCCAGACCGAAATGCCCGATGTTCTCGGGCTGATAGACCGCCTGGGACAGCGAGCGGATGACCAGCGACTCGATGAAAGGCCGTAGCATCTCATCGCGCACCCGCGGTGCAATGGCCGCCAAGTCGGCGGTCTTGAGCTCCTTACCCAGCGTGACCTGCATGCCGAGCACCTTGAGCGTCGCCCGCAATGCTTCCAGCTTGCGTTCCTCCGGCGGCGCATGGACGCGGTACAGGGCGGGCACTTGCGCGCGGTGCAGGTAGCGGGCGACCGCCACGTTGGCCAGCACCATGCACTCCTCGATCAGCTTGTGCGCATCGTTGCGCGGCACGAAATCAATGGCGTGCACGAGCTCGCCGCTCTCGAAACGGAACTTGGCCTCCGGCGACTCAAAATTCAGCGCGCCGCGGCGCGCCCGGGCCTTTTGCAGCACCTGGTAGATCTCCACCAAGGGCTCAAGATGCCCCACCAGCGCGCCGAGCGCCGCACGCGCATCCGGCTCGCGGGCAAAGAGCGCCGCGTGCGCCTGCGTGTAGGTGAGCCGTGCGGCCGAGCGCATCACGGCCGGATAGCAGCGCACCTCGCCCAGGGCACCGCGCGCCGACACTTGCATGTCGGCCACCATGCACAAGCGCTCGACTTCAGGCTGCAGCGAACACAGTCGATCCGACAGTGCGGTGGGCAGCATCGGCAGCACGCGGTTCGGGAAATACACCGAGGTACCGCGTGCCCGCGCCTCAAGATCCAGCGCCGACCCGATCCCCACGTAATGGCTGACGTCGGCTATCGCGACCAGCAGCCGGTAACCGCCGCCCTCGCGCCGTTCGGCATAGACCGCATCATCAAAGTCCCTGGCGTCCTCGCCATCGATCGTCACCAGCGGCACGCTTCGCAGATCGACGCGACCGCCGGCCTCGGCGAGGTTCACGTGCTGCCCCCAGCGCTGCGCCTCGCTCTGCGCAGCGGCGGAGAATTCCGGGTTCAAACCGAAGCGGGCGATGGCGGTTTCGGTCGCCAGCTGCACCGGCCGCTCCGGATCCAGCCGCAACCGCACCTTGGCCCGGCCAGGCGCCGCTTCGCTCGGATAAGTGGCCAGCTCGGCGATGACCCAATCGCCAGGCAACGCGCCGGCCGTGCCATTGGCATCGAGCACACAGTGCAGGTTCAACCGGCGGTCCGCGGCGCGCACCCAAAGATCCTTGCCCAGGCGTTCGACCGTAGCGAGAAAAGCCTGCACGGCCCGCTCCAGCACCGCCTCGAGGCGGCCCGAATAGCGGCCGTCCGCCGCGCGCCGAATGCTGACCCGGACCCGGTCACCGTGAACGATCCCGGACATTTGCTCGGCCGGCAAAAAAATATCCGATTCGAGACCCTCGGCTCGCACGAATCCAAAACCATTGCGATTAGCACTGACCACACCTTCGGCGCTGGCTGGCACCCTGGCCCGATTGCCGGTGGCGTGGCTCCGGCTCGGGCGTGTGGCTTTCTGGCTGCGCCGCTGCGATTTATGTTTTGCCCGAATCAATTGACAGCCCCCGACCCCTTCCGTACATTTCGCCGCCCATCTGATGCCCAGGTGGCGGAATTGGTAGACGCACTAGTTTCAGGTACTAGCGGGTAACACCGTGGAGGTTCGAGTCCTCTCCTGGGCACTAAAATCAACAAGTTACAATACATTTTTAATGGCTTAAATTAATATTTATCGCAAGAATTTCCCGAGGGCGCGCAGCCTATCAGTTCCGGGTCATGGGACGCACTGAAACGCGCAGTCGTAATCCGCTACCGGACATCCATAATCAATTTTGATTGCGGATGTCCTCAGGCGACACCTTCTAGATTCAGCGCACCGTAAAGAGAATCTGATCTACTGCCTTACCCGACGCGTCCTCAAGAACGATCCTATGCGCACCGAGCTGCGGCTGCCAAAGCACGGCTTGATCAGCCTGACCCACGACGGTTTCATCGAGTCGGACTACCAGCCCATCGGAATGACCTTTCACCCGGATCGGCAACCGCTGGCGTTCGCTCGGGATGTCCGGATCAATCGCAACTATCATTCCATTGGTCGGATTATCTATTTGGGGCGCCTGAGCGTCGGCATTCACGCTGGCAATCGAGCCGGTCATCGTTGTGCCTGTGAGAAACCATTCCTGGCGCGGGGCTTCGATGCCTGTGGCATAGCCCACCAGCGACGCATGGACGCCAGGGGGCGGCTTGGGCGCCGACGCCGCACCCGCCTTTTGCAGGGCGTCCATGATTTCCCTCCACACCGGAGCGGCTCCAGTGATGCCGCTAACATCCTGCATCGGATCGCCCTCGAAGTTGCCCACCCAGACGGCCACGGTGTAGCGCGGCGTATATCCGACGCACCAGTTGTCGCGCATGTCCTTGCTTGTGCCGGTCTTCACAGCGGACCAGTAGCTGGTGGCCAACGAACTGTCGAGTCCGAACGTGATCGCGCGGGCGGCGCGATCCGACAGGATATCTCCCACGATAAAGCTCGGCCCGGAGGGTAGTACCGCGCGCGCGGCAACCTCTGGCTCCTCGGCCAATATCCTGAGCGGTGAGAACATACCGCCTTGCGCCAAGATCCGGTAGGCCTGGGCTTGCTGCCAGAGCGTGACCTCTGCCGACCCCAATGCGAGCGAGTAGCCGTAGTACTCCTCGTCCTGAGTGATGTCCGCATAACCCACCTGCTGCAGTCGATTCCGGAACGCCTCGACGCCCACCAGCATTAAGGTGCGGACAGCCGGAACGTTAAGTGATCCGCCGAGGGCAGTACGCACAGAGACCGCGCCCCTGTAGTCGTGTTCGTAATCCTGAGGCAGATAGATACCATCGACGGTTTCCAGGTTGACTGGTTCATCTTCTAGAATGGAGGCGGCCGTAACGTAACGCCGCTCAAGCGCCTGCTCGTAGAGAAACGGCTTCAGCGTGGACCCGGCCTGCCGCAGCGCGCGCACGCCATCAACATGCGGAGCACGTGAGGCCGACCCTGCGGAACCTACGTAGGCCAGCACTTCCCCCGAAGCGTTGTCGACCACCACAGCTGCGCCATCTCGGACATTGTGCGCGTAGAGACCCGAGAGTTGCCGGGCGAGGGCTTCGCTTGCCTCTCGTTGCACCGAGGCGTCAAGCGTCGTCCGCACACTTTCACCCGGATGCTTCAGCAGAGTGCCGGCCAATTGCGAGGCCAGATGCTCGGCGACCACGGGCCCGGCTGCGGAAGTAAGCAGGTGGCTCGCGGCTTCTCGCAGCTGATCGCAACTGGCCACCATGTTGGCTGCGCCCAAGCGGGCGCACGCGCGTTCGGCCACGCGTTCCGGCGGCGCCTCCGGACTTGGCAGCAGCGCGGCCAGCACTCGACTCTCGGCATCGGTTAGGCCTGAGGGCGCCTTGTGCGCGAGAACCTGAGCGACAGTACCGATTCCTTGAAGTTCACCGCGGAATTGCAGCAGATTCAGATATCCCTCGAGAATTTGCTCTTTGCTCCAGTGTTGCTCCAGGCCATACGCCATGCGCACCTGAAGCAGCTTTTGGCCCCAGGAGCGGCCCGTGACCGGTGCAGGCCGCGATGAGATCAACATGGAGGCAAGTTGCATCGAGAGTGTGCTGGCACCGCGCCGACGGCGACCGGTGACGGCTTCCTTCAAGGCCCCCGCCACTCCTACCCAGTCCACACCTTTGTGCATCCAGAAGCGCTTGTCCTCAGCTTCCACAATGGCGCTCACTAGGGCCGGCGAAATTTCTTTCAGCGGTGTCCAGGCGAGGCGCCGCACACCAAACTCTACCCGCTCGGTGTCGATCACCACGCCGTTGCGATCGAGCAGGTAGGCTTCAGAGGGGGTGTAGCCGGCTCGCACACTCTCAAACCCCGGCGGCGACAGCGGCTGAAGCGCCAGCATTACCGAGAGCAATAGGAGCACGCATGCTCCTGCTGCCACCAATAAAATCCGGCGCGTACCCGGGCGCATGCCCTATCGCTCCACCGTCACCGCAGCGTTGGGCGACTCGCCCAGCATTTCGGGCGCGTACATCGCCTCTACTCGCGTGGCCGGTTGCAGGAAGGTCCCGGGGTTATTCAGACGCACGGTGTACTCCACCACCCACTTGCCCTTTGGAACAAAACGGTAGTACGAGCGGAAGCCGTCAAAGCGTCGCTCCTCGAATGCGGGCCAGACCATGCCACCCTGACGCTCGCCTTTGGTGAGGAGCCTGGACTGGCCGCCCAGCCCTGACCCAAGGATGCTCGAGCCTGAAGGAATTGGATCGTCCACCACGACCCAGGCCATGTCGGATTGGGCCTCTAAATCCAAGTGCACGCGAAGCACATCTCCTCGGCTCCAGTGGCCGGCCGTCCTTTGCTCAACCGGAATCACCGTGCGGTGGATCGTGTAGCCCGTGAACAGGGGCCGTGCGAGGGGCATGGCGGCCGTGGTGCGCAGGAGCACCCAGGGATTGCCGCTTCCCGCATGGGTCACGTCCACCGACCCTGCCCAATCTTCCCAGGGGAGACTTAGTTCTGAGGGTGCGGCAGCGGGGGGCCAGGTGACCGTCTTGGTCGCCCTGCCATAGTGCACGGTGGTTGTACCGGTGACTGGCGTGGATTCAAAATGCGCCGAGAATCCCTCCAGCGCGAGAACGCCCCAGGCATTGGCAACCGTCGTGTTCCAGTGGCCGGCGTGCTGGCGTGAGAGTGCACCCCGGACGAGGCGAGGAATGTCTTCCTTCCATTCCGGCCGGTCCATTACCGCGAGCAACATTCGATTCGCATTGGAATCGGCCGAAATCATCAGCCACCACAGCGCGTCGCTTCGCTCGGTGGAGAATCCCATCACCGTGCCCTGGAAATTCAGGCGTGTACGCAAAATCTGAAGCGCATCGCTCTGCTTCGTCTCGGCCCCCGGTATATCCTTAACGCGCTTCAGGATCCCGAGGTAATCCAGCACGGCCGAGGTCGGCCAGAGAGCCGGCTCGAGGGTCAGGCTGTCCAGCAGACTCTTGTCCGCCGCGTCGTAGCGGGAGAGTGCCTCAATCGCCGCGAGCTTGCGGATGGTCAGGTCCGCAGTCGCGAGAGCCGAGCCGCGCACGAGCTGGCCTTGGGCGAAGCGCTTTAGTGCATCGATCATGCTGGTGCGCGCCGGTTCCGCAATTGGCCAGCCCGCTTCGTTAGCGAGCTGCAGAACGTAAGCCGTCAGGGCATCGTCCCCCGGCAGCGCATCGGTGGGGAAATAGCGTAGCAACCCATCTTTGTCCAGATACGCTGGCAAACGCTGCATTAGCTGGTCCCAGTTGGCACGCTCGCCCAGGACGACGGCCTGCGAAAGCCGTTGTTCAATGCAGGTGTAGGGATATAGGCGTAGGTATTCGCGCACGCTCTCGAGCGAATCTCCCAGGTGAGATTGCAGATTGACTTCGATGCCCCCGCGTCCGGCGATCGCACCGGCGGGCCGCGCCACCGGGAGGGTCAGCGCACTGGTCCCGAGCTGCGAGATCGTTGCTTGGTAGGTACGCACCGGAAAAGCGGGCGTCACCGCTTCGCTGACTTTCAGGTGATCGCTTGCACTCCCTCCGACCTGTTGAACCGCGAGCTCCCAACGCAGAGCGCTGGCACCGAGCGGCGCCTCCACCGGCCAGGCGACATCGCGGCTGGCTCCGGGGGCGAGCTCCACGCGCTGCGCCTTGAGCGCAATTGCGGAGGTGCCGGTGCGCGAGCCCGTCAGATCCGCTGTGATGGCGTGATCCGTAGTATTGCGCACCGTAAAGGTGGCGAGGTATTGATCTCCCTCCCGGACCTGCGGCGGGAGCCCTGAGAGCAGCATCAGATCCTGCGCCGTGTGAATGGTCGCGCTCCCAGTGCCAAACAGGCCAGTGCCGCCGCTGGCTACGGCGACAATACGGAATTCCGACAAGGAGTCATTGAGGGCAATGTCGACTTGGGCGTCGCCATTAGCGTCCAGGGTAACGCGGCCTTTCCAAAGTAATAATGTGTCGAAGAGTTCTCGGCTCAGATCATGCCCGCCGCCGCCACCACTCGGCACGGCCTTACGGCCGTAGTGACGCTTGCCCACCACCTGCATCTGGGCGGTGGATGTATAGACCTCCAGGCCACTCTCTCCCATCATCCTGGCAAGCAGGTCCCAGCTGGGGTTCGGGGCAAGTTCCAGAAGCGAGGCGTCAATTGCAGCGATGGCGACTTCCATGTTGGCCGGCAGGGCACCAAAGCTAGCGCGCGCGACGTGAATCTTCACAGTCGCGTGATCGCGCACCTTGTACGTGCTGCGGTCGGTGGTCACTCGTACTTCGAGCTGATGAGGTTTCCAGCCCACCTTAATGGCCGCAATGCCCAGCCGGTACGAGGGTTTATTGAGGTCCACGAGGGCAGTGATCTCTTCGCGCGGAGCGGCCTTGCCGGACAGATGATCGGCGTGGGAAACGCGGCCACGAATCGCCAGCACCGAGACGAATACGTTGGGCGAATCAGCATCGGTGATGGGGACCTCGACGACGGGATTCTTGCTGTCGAGTTGCGTAACAAAGCTCCGCATGACGCCCTGACGCTCAACCGTCACCAGCGCCGTGGCTACCCTGAACGGCATTCGTACCTGAAAGCGCGCGGTGTCGCCCGCCTCGTAACTGCGCTTCTCCGGCAGCAAGTCCATGCGATCGCCGCTGGTGCCGCCAAACCACGCCTCTTCTTCATCGAAGACCCACATGCCGGCGGTGGCGCCCGCCGCACGACCCGCGCTGTCGGTGGTCTCCGCGCGAATCAATATCTCGCCCGATGCGCCCGGCGCCAGCTCGCAGCTCAGGCGCCCTTGGGCGTCGGTAAAGCCCTGACACGTAGCCGTGAGTTTCTTCGTCTCGGTGCTGCTCTCGTAGGCGTAGAAACCGCCGATGAGACGCTTGCGGAAAGAAAAGCGCTGAGACTGATAGAGCGTAACCTTTACGTTTTGCCGCGCTTGCGGGCTGCCGTTGAGATCCAGCACTACGACTGTGAAGCGCAGCTGTGTGCTGCTGCCCGCCCAGCCCTCACGATGAATGCCGACGGCGAGGGCCGATGGGGACAACTCCACATGGCCGGCGGCGGTCAGCAGTTCGCCGTTGGCGTCCGCAAACTCCAGCTCTGCAGTCAATCGCGCCGGGCCCGGAAGAGCCGGTATCCCGGGGACGGTCACCCGGGCCGAACCGTTCGCGTCCAACGTGAGGGGAATAATCCGGGTCTTGATGGGAGCCTCGGAGGTTGAGGTTTCGCTTTCACCGCTGTCGTCTTCCTCAAAGTCGTAGCTGCCGGTGCTTGTATCGTTATTGACGATGCCCTCGCTCACCGGCTTGCCACCGAACTGGAAGTCCGGAAAATCCGCGAACTTCAGCTCCTGAGGTTGAATGAGTGTGCGCAGCTTCGCGGCGAGACCCGCGGCGCTACCGCCAGAAAGGTAGGCGACGTGTAAATCGACATCAACTGTCTTGGGGTTGATCAATGGGGTAGCCGAGCCGCTCACCGTGCCGCGCATAGAGGGCAAACGAAACTCCCGGACTTTGAACTGCGCGCTCTCCTGTTGGTATTGGGCATCCTGAATAGATACCGAGTAGTCGCCGAGCTTGGCCTCGGCCGGGATCTTCCACTCGGTTTCGGCAATACCATCGTGATCAAACGAGCCGGTCAGTGTGTACTTCTGCCCGCTCCCCTGATGCTCGATGACAATTTGGCGCGCGCCCGGAAAACCCGACGGAGTTGAAAAGACATCCATCGTTCGTTGGCGCAAAAAGTGCTTCATCGACACGGTCTCACCCACACGGAAAAGTGAGCGGTCAAGTACCGTGTGGAAGACGCGATTGCCCCATTCGGAGCCAAAGGGCATCCCGAACTCACCGGGCGCGATACCCTTGTCCCAGTCGGTGACGGTAAAGGAATAATCCGAGTCGGTTTCCGCCATCACAAAGAGCGGCGGCCACGCGCCTCTCTCGCAATTGGAACGGCCGTGGGGTGTGCCGAGAGACTCAGACACCGCCGCCAACCCGTGGGCGTTGGTAGTGCCGCGCCACAGTTCCTGTCCAGTGCAGCCGTTGATGATGATCACTTGCGCGTCGGCGACTGGCGTCGCGTCATGAAGGCGAGTCACCCAGGCGAGTGAGGCTTCACGGCCCCACTTGAAGTGCACCGCCAAGTCCGTGACGAGCGCTGAGGTCGCGACATAGCGCGGTGCATCGCGTCCGAGCAATGCCTCACCCAGGATCCGGCTCTCTAGCTCCACGACGTAGAAGCCGGCGGTTTTGAGCGGGATGCCGATTACCTCGAAAGGCTTCTGGCCGGAGGGTTTGGTGACCGAGAAGGAAGTGGTGGCATCTGAATCGCTGAACACAGACTTGGCGCCGGTATCGTTGCGCCATCTGAACCCCGGATCCGCTTCTTCTCCACCCTCCTCGTCCTCCTCGTCGGTGCCGAGCTTGGGCTTAGCAGCGTCCTTGTTTTTCTTCTCCGCATCCGAGATTGGCTCACGCTCAGACTTGTACTCTCCAGCCGCCTCAACACGCCGCAGCCAGCGGGCGATGGTGAGTGGATCGGCATCCAGACGCAGCAGCTTGGCCGGGAAGGCGGTTTGCTTGGCGGTGAGGCTCGGTTCCACATTTCGAAGCGTAACGGGCAGCACGCCACCTTCGTTGGCCTCCAGAATTCCAAAGTCGCCGGAGAACTTGGCCAGTGGCGGGTAGTCGTCGGTTCTAAGCGTCAGCGGAAAACGAGCCGCGTTTTCCAGGGTCCGGCCGGCATCGTCGACCAGCTCTTGGGGCAGGTATATCTGAACTGAACTCAGTTCGGGAAATGGAGCCTTGAACTGCACCGAATCGAGTGTTTGTCCCTGAGCGATGGTCGGGGTCGTCGGGGCGACGATCTTGCCGTTCGGTAATTTCAGTCGCAGCCCAAGCGCCAGGTTCTTAGGGACAGGTGCCGTGAAAACCACGTCGATCGGCAACATCGGCAGGCAGCCAGAGCGGGCGTTCGACCGGGTGCATTGCACCCGCGCCGAAAAGCCCTGACGAATCTTGAAGGCCAGGTGCTGTTCAGAGGTGGTCGCTATCCCCGTCTCGGTCTCGATTCCCTTGCCCCACAATAGGGTGACTTTGCTGGCCGGTGGAAGTCGCCGCGCGCAGCGCAGGACGGTGATGGACAACTCCGAGCGTTCCATCTCGCGGTCGCGCACGCCGATCTCCGTGACAAGCCCGTTCTTCCATAAAAGACGAAAGTACTGGTAACCCGTTGCACGACGGGTCTTAAGGATTTCCTGTCGCGCACTGCCCGTCAGGACCTCGACGGGAATCTCTTCACCCAAGCCCTGCACCGCGCAGCGGGCGTGCTGCTGGACCGTCTGCAAAGCCGCGGGAGCATCGAGCTTAAGCAGGAACACCTGCTCTTCATCCACCCCGTTGGAACCCTCCATAGGGAGGGAGCGGAGGATGGCCGGGCCGCCCGTGTTGAACGAGTAGGTCGGGGTAGCCCCAACGGCAATACCATTCTGGGACTTTGTGCCGGCCTTCAACTTAAACGTGCAGCGCACCCCGGCCGGCAGGTCTTGTTCAAAATCATAGACCCAGTTGCGCGTGTCCGCCCAACGGCCCTGCCCGGTCGCATCACATTGAACGTCAAAGGGGTCTGGGAGTTTTGGGTCGCCGAGGGTCACCATTGGGGCGGTGAATCGGACTGTCACCTGCCGGACCTGCTTAGCCGTACCGGTCGGGGTGAACAATTCCACGGCGGGCGCAGGGTCGCTCGGACCAGCGCCGTGGCTAAGCATTGGAGCCGAAAGCACAGCCATCAACGCGAGACACTGGCGGCTTACGCTCACAGCGCGGCTCCTTGATCCTGTACTAGGGCTCCAGCCCCGGACCATTGGGTAAACACCAAAGCTATCATGCTTTGCGAGCGATCCGCTGAGCACGCCCGTAACCGCTTTGCAGGGCAGGATCAGGGCATTTTCGGAATCGATCCAACGCCAGCCAAACTCTTGGCAATTCGCATTCGACTGTAGGTGGCGCCCGCCGGAACCGCGACGCGTCCTGTCCCGCCAACAAGTAGGACTCTCTCAATCTTCACGACGGCGAAGTTGGGTGAGCGACACTTCTCCGGTGTTTGCTGAAATGACGGCCGCGCGAATGGGCTGGGGTGGGACGCCCTGGGACGTCCTGAACCATTCAATTCAGCCGGAAATGTTAAATTTCACCGTAAATCTCCGGGAATCCGCGAGCTGCGAGAAAATTTGGGATGGCCTGGGACGCCCTGGGATGCGCTGAACCTCGCTGGGCTGTGGTGGGACGGCCTGGGACGCCCTGCACTATCGTCACGGCGAAAAACTTAATGTTGCAACGCCCTGGGCCTTGCTGAACTATGTTTGCAGCGCGGAGCTTCGTGGGTAGATTTGCGGGTAACTCTCAAATCGCGAGGCAATTAAATGATTGATTTAGTTTGAAAAATGGCCTCAATTTAGAGTCCTCTCCTGGGCACTAAAATCAATAAGTTACAAGACATTTTTAAAGTAATAGATTAATAAGAAAAAGGGCGAACTATCTAAAGGCGCGCAGCCTACCAGTTCTTAGTGCTCAGACGCACTCAAACGCGAGCATGCCGCTGGGATCACAAATTTCGCTTCTAAACCTACGCCTTCGGTCTTGCCACGTTCCAGCTTTTGCAGGCAGCTGCAAGCCGCGTCGCCCGCTCCTCCTTGTTGGCTCGCAATGCGGCGGCCGTCGCCGTAACCCCCGTATCCATCTTCGCGCACGGGTCAGCGCCGTGATCAAGTAACACTTGAATGACGTTGTCCACCTGGTCGTCATTATCGTGTCGCCCCGCGGCCCCCATAAGCGGCGTAAATCCTTTTTTTGCTCGTGCGTTCACATCCAAGCCTCGGTTTATCAGCATCAATACAAGTTCGGGGGACGCGCCCGACGCGGCCGCGTGAAGCATCGTCAATCCGGCTATATGCGGTGGATCGATTTTTGCGCCCAATTCAATCAACTCGCTCGCGCACTGGTTGGCGCCGACCAGCAGCGCGCCGTAAAGCGGTGGGTTAATCTCACCGGGGGAGCTTGGATCCGCACCGGCTTTGATAAACGCACGCACCAGCGAGGGCCGGCATTGCGGAACGGTTGATATGAGTGCAAGAGGGTCGAAACCGTCAATCTTGATTTTTATATTTGCGCCTCTATCTACCAGCTCTTCTGCAATTACGTATTCTCCCTTGTACACCGCGACTGCCAATAAGGATTGCCCATCACCGCTCTGGTAATTGGGATCGGCCCCCTCTGCCAGAAGTCTCTTCACTTCCGTTACAGAGTTTGCCGCAACTGCTCTGCTGAGCAGCCTATTTAAATATGGATGACAGCCGGCACCGATGGCTGCCGCCACTAAAACGGTCACACGAACGTGTCTCGATAGGACCATATGATTTTATTGTGCCGGCGTTAAATTCGTCGTGGTAGTCCAGTGCTTGGTTTGAAAGTGGCAATCACGCCGACCCGTCCTTAACGTTGCGTATTCCGGCGATGGCGGTCCGCCATTCCGGCTGAAGCCGGTCCAGCATTCCGGATGATGCCGGGCTGGGCGTGACGCGGTCATGGGACTGTCGTTCAGAACCCGGTGACGGTCAATGTTTTTTTGATTTAGGCGCATCGAGCGGCTTGCCGCCGACGGTCTTATGCCGGCGCATGGACTCGCCTTTGAGCACGAGCCGGTAGCTGTTATGCACCAGACGATCGAGGATCGCATCGGCCACGGTCCGATCACCCAGATAGGCGTGCCACTGATCGAGGGGGAGCTGGCTGGTGATCAGCGTTGATCGCCGGTCGTAACGATCATCGAGGATCTCGAGCAGGTCGCGTACGGTCTCAGCGCTCAAGGGGGCGAGACCAAAATCATCGAGCACCAACAAATCGGCTTTGGCGAGTTGACGGAACAGCGCGGAGCGCCGTTGCATGGCGCCGTAACGAGCGAGTTCCTCAACGAGACGTGGCAATCGGAAGCAGCGCACGGAGAAATCGGCCCGACAGGCGGCGTGGGCGATGGCGGCGCCGAGAAAGCTCTTGCCCACCCCGGTGGGCCCGGTAATCAGCACGTTCAGGTGCTCGCGAATCCAGGCCAGATCGGTCACCTGGGCGAGTTGATGCGGATCGATGCCTCGTGGGGTGCGGGTATCGAGATCCTCGATGCAGGCGGGCACCGTCAACTTGGCCCAGCGCAGGCGCTGAGCGAGACGAAAACTCGCCCGCGCGGTGATCTCGTGCTGGATCATCAGGCCCAATCGATCCTCGAAGGAGCGGCTGGCCCGATCGGGGGATGCGATCTGCTGCTCGAGGGCGGCAGCCATCCCCTCAAGGCGCAGCTGGTGCAGTTGTTGGAGCAGCGGTTCGGTAAGCATAAAACTCCTGGGTGGTGGTTACTGGAAATACTCGGCCCCGCGCACGTTCTCGTGCGCCAGATCGAGGGCGGGTGAGGCGGCAGGGGCAGCCGGGTTCTGGATCAGCGTGCGCACCGCGCGGTAGCTCAAGGCGCGAAGGGCGAGCGCCCGCTCGCAAGCCGCTTCGAGCCGCGCCGGGGAGAAGTCGTGGGCGAGGCGCAGGATGCCCTGGGCGCTGCGCAGGGTCTCTTCCGGGTGTTTACGAGCGGCGGCCTGGGCTTGCACGACGCCGAAGGTGGCAGGGCCTACGACAAAAGCGCGCTCCAGCACCCGATCCAGATGCTGATCGATCACCGCGAGGTGCTTCTCGGGGCGATGCACGCGACGGGTCAGGCGCTGGGCGCGCTCCAAAGCGCGCGGATGGGCGGCAACGAGCTCGCCGGCATGAAAGATCTCAACGGCACGGGCGGTGAGGCGCACATCCACGCGCTCGCCGATCAGGCGGTACGGGACCGAGTAATACGCGCGGGCCACCTCGATGTGATAATCGGGATGGACCTTGGCCTTCTTCCACTCGCCGAACTCGTAAGGACGGTTAGGCAAGGCCTTGAGCGCCGATCGCTCGAGCTCCTCGAAGCGCGAGCGGCGGCAACCTGCGATCTTTTTAAACGGGCGGGTGTTGAGCCGCTCGAGGAGCTCGCGGATGTGGCCGTTGAGCTCCCCGATCGAGAAAAAGGTGTGGTTACGCAGCCGCGCCAGGATCCAGCGCTCCACCACCAACACCCCGGTCTCGACCTTGGCCTTATCCCGGGGCTTACGGACCCGCGCCGGCAGGATGGCGAGCTCATAGTGCTCGGCAAAGTCCTGATACGCGCGGTTGATATCCGGATCATACCGGTGCGCCTTGGTGATCCCGGTGCGCAGGTTATCGGGCACGATCGCACGCGGTGCGCCGCCGAAGAACTCGAGTGCTCGAACGTGGGCGCCCAGCCAATCGCCCGCCCCCTGCGTTAAGGTCGCTTCGGCATGCGTGTAGTTGGAAAAGCCGAGCACGGCGACAAAAACCTGCGCGTTGCGGATCGCGCCGGTGTGCTGATCCACGATCGGCACCGTCTGGCCGGCGTAATCGACAAAGAGCTTATCCCCAGGCGCATGCTCCTGGCGCAGCACCAGCTCCTGCGTTGCGAGCCAGCGCCGGTACTGATCGCAAAACACGCTGTACTGCCAGCCGTCCGGATGGGTGCTCTTGTACTCCTCCCAGAGCAGCAGGCGGGTCACGCCGCGGCGGCGCAGCTCGGCGTGCAAATAGGCAAAATCCGGCCTTGGCGTGCGCGACAGCGGTACTGCGCGCCGATACATCCTCTCGTGCAAGGCCGCTTCATCGAGCGCCGGGCCAAGCGGCCAGGTGATGCCGGCATCGCGCGCCCGGCGCACACACTCCTGCACCGTTGAGCGGGCGCTGCCGATCGCAGCGGCGATCTGTCGGTCGCTGAAGCCCTCGGCCTTGAGCCGCAGGACCTCACGAATCTTGCGCACGGGTAACCTCTCTTGCCCCACTGCAGCTCTCCTTCCCACTGGAAAAAGAGACCACAGTAATGGCGGTTAACCCGCCTCACACCCCCCGGCCGGCATCAACCGGAACGGTGGCCCGGCATGGACCGGAATCTTGGCCCGGCATGCTCCGGAACTGGTGGCCGGCATCGACCGGAATACGCATAACGTTATAGAACTCAACAATATGACCCCCGATATGACGCCTTCGGAAGCCCTAAAGGACCCTGAACTGAACTAAACGTGTATTTAGTTCGAGTCCGGGCCCACCCTTGTTGCAGTCGTCGTTCGCTGCACGAGTGTAATAATCTTCGCGTGGCTGTTTTACGGCGGTCTGCATCACTGCTGATACTACTAGCACTGCTTTCGAGTGCCTAGTTTCCTGCCTCCAATCGTCTTTGACGGTCTTCCGGCAAAGCAGCGCAGTCTCCTGGCGCGCGAAGCGCGTCAGGAGATGGATTTGATGGCTGACTGCGCGAGTATCCTATTGCCGGCGAGCGGGGAAGGATCGTAACCGCTGAAATGGTAGCGGTCGGCCTGGCAACAGATGCTCCACGCTTTCGCAGCAGCGCGCCGATGGGATCAGCTGCGGCGGCAGCTCTAAGATCCTCAGCCGTAACGTGCAGATAGATCTGGGTGCTGGTGATGAGCCGATGACCGAGCAGATCGCGAATGGTCACGAGCCCAACGCCCTTGCGCACGAGATGGGTCGCAAACGTGTGGCGCATCCGATGAGGTGAGAGTGGAATGCCAAGGCGGCTTCGCTGGCCGCAAGTGCGCACTCGCTCATAGATGGCGCCGCGCCCCAGCGCTCGGCCGAAGCGTGAGCGAAAGAATGGCGCGTTCGGCAATGCCGGGCCACGCGCTTGCGCGTAGGTCTGCAGCAGCGTCGCGAGCTCCGGGTTCAGCGGAATCGTGCGCTGATGGCCGCCCTTGCCAGTGACTGTGATCGTCAGATGCAGCAGATCCACCTGGCCACAGCGCAGCGATGCGCACTCAGAAGCACGAATGCCTGTACCGTACAAGAGTGATAGCAATGCCCGATCGCGCAGGCCAATGAGCGTGTCCGCCGGTGGGCCGCCCAGCAAACAGCTGACCTGCTGGGCGAGAGCGCTACAGGGAGTTTGCGTGCAACCGCCTTGATGCTCGGAAACCCGGCCATCGGGTTGGCGTTCGGCGCGCAGGTGCCCCATGGCAACGATGGCGCGGTAGAAGCTGCGAAGCACGACGACGACACTGTTGACGGCCGAGTCCCCGTTGCCGCGGTCCTCTCGCAGGTGCTGCAGATATCGCAGCACATCGCATGCCGCGATGCCATCGGGTGGACAGTCGTTCTGGGTAAGACGGATCCAGTCGCGAAACTGGCCCAGGGCATCCTCATAAGCGGCGAGCGTGAGCGGCCGCAGGCCCCGCGCCACGAGTGCGTGCGGATGTAGAAGGATATCCAATAGGACCACATCATGTGTGCTCTCCGATCGGTAAAGTGCGCACGGCGGCCTCGGGTCGCTGCGGCAGCATCTGCAGGTACACGCCAGTCTCTTGTGGACTTCGATGACCCATCAGCGAGGCGATAACGGCCAGGTCGACTCCGCGATCCATCAGGTGCGTAGCGAAGCTGTGGCGCAGTGTCTTGGCGGTCACGCCCGATCTCGGACCGGCGTGCGCGGCGGCCGCGGCGACGAGGCGCCGACGTCCTTGTCGCGGATGCGGCGGTGCTTCTTTATCGTGCGAAACAGCGCACCACGCCTGCCGTGCTCGAGCAGGTACGCCAGGAGCTCTGTATAGAGCGCTTGTGGGATCGGAATGGCCCGCGGCCGATCGCCCTTGGCCTTGAGGACCACGAGTTCCTGACGCTCGCGGTTGATGTCTGCCACGTCCAGGCTGCACAGCTCGTTGGTTCGAAGACCGCAACCGTAGAGCAGCAGAATGATCAGCCGATCACGCCGAGCGGTGGGCCCTGCGCCAGCGGTGGCGTACACGAGCCGCTCGGCCTCCTCCAGCGTCAGGTGCTTGGGCTCGGTGCGACGAGATGGTGTGCTGCAGGCTGAATCCGTCGAGTACGTTGCGCTCGCTGCGGCCGCTGCGCCAGGCGTAATCGAGCAAACCGCGCAGATGGCTCAGGTACTTTGCCAGGCAACTATCGGTCCTGCCCTGCTGGCGCTCCACTCTCCAGCCAACGCAGATAATCCTCAAGGCTCCAGGCGCCATAGATCCACACCGGGGCGGATCTGCTCCAGGCCCGCCATCGCCCGGCGCAGCGTGCAGCGCACATCCACGATGGTGCGCGGGGGTCTTGCGGCCTACCTTATCGAGGTAACTCAGGTAGCCCTCGATCAACGGATCCAGCGCGTTCATGCGGCCTCCCGCTGCGCGGGCGTTGCTAACCAGTCGTTGATGCGGGTGCGCCTGCATCGCGGCACGGCGTTGGGGGGTCAGCGATGTGCACATAACGCACGGTCGTGGCGATGCCGGGCGTGCCCCAGAATCCGTTGCACTTGTGCCACGGTGCACGCCAGCTTGCAGCAGATCCGAAGCACAGGTGTGGCGAAACTGGTGCAGGCTGCAGATCGGCACGCCGGCACGGCGCGACATTGCGTGCACCGCATTGCTGATGTGCTGGCCCGTCAGGCGAGATCCACCGCGGGACACTAGAAGAGCCTGTTCGCCGAGCTGCCCAAAGTGCTCCAGCTGGTTGTGGCGCCGGGGAAAATACGCTCAAGACAACGTAGCACCATCTGCGGCAGCGGCACGCAACGCTCCTGGCCGCTCTTGCGCCCATCGATGCGCAATGTACCCTCGGCGCGATCGAAGGCATCCACGTTGAGCCGCTGAGTCTCCCCACGCCGCAATCCGGTGCCGTATAACAGTGAGAGCACGGTCACCCACAAATGCCCGCCGAACTCTCCACCGCGCCGAGCTGCCTCCGTCCACAGGGCCTGCCAGATGCTGCCTGGTGGATGAGCTTGGGTATCCGGCTGTACGGCGTGACCTTCGGACCCTTCATCCAACGAAGGGGATTAATAGTCCACAGTCCCTGCCTTACGAGAAAATCCCCAAAGCCGCGCATCGTGCTGAGCGTCCATACACCGTCGCCTGGCTGGAAAGCTCAAGCCGACACGTCACGCGTGATGAGCTCGACATCGATGCGCTCGATCGATACGCGCGGCCGACGCTGCTTGAGCCACAAGCCCCATCGGTCCAGACGTGCACCGGTATGGTTAATCGTCGCCTCGCCAATCCCGCGCGCGCGGGACTCCTCTAAATAGCCATTTCCACCAGTCGGTCCCATCGCTTCATCGCTGGTCTCCCAAACGCAAAAAGGCGGGCCGCTTGCGCTACCCGCCCATACGTTATAGAACTCAACAATATGACCCCCGATATGACGCCTTCGGAAGCCCTAAAGGACCCTGAACTGAACTAAACCGAGGGTTAGTGGCAAAACGAGGCGGCCGGTCACGTTCCTTGTCAGACGCCGCGTCTGACGGGCTAAAGCATTGTGGCATCAAGGAAAGCCGCTTCCAAGGGCGGCTGGGGACGGGGGTTTGTCTGCCATCGCTGATGCGTCGGGTGTGCCCCATCCATTCCCCGCCCAACCCCCAGAGAGCGGCTAAAAGGGAGATGGAAGCATCCAGCCACCGCGCGCCCGACCGGGACCAGCACCGCCGGCCGCGACACCCGTAACCCCCGATCTCGCTGCCGCCACGGCGCAGCTTCAACCCCCAGCCGAGCGCGGATTCCGGGCCGGGTTACTCCAACTTAGAACAGCCACTATCAATTAAGCATCTCCATGAAAGGAACAGCAAACCCTTCAAAATAGTCGCGATGCTGGGCAAGGAAAGTTTCCGCAAAGGATCGAGCCTCATCTTTGCGGCCCATCAAATAAAGACAAGCTGCGATTCTCTCCGGGTATGCCCCCAGCATTTCGACGCGGCTTTGAAGCAGCGGTAACAACAACTCATAATCCGCAATCGATTTCGCGTACGCCAATCCAGCGCTTGAATAGAGGCGTGCCAAACGGGCTACTTCGGCATCCGCGTCGGTCTGAGGGGTAAAGCGGAGAATCGGTTCATCCGGTGTTAGCTCACCCATGTGCAGGGCGTATGTCGCCACGGTTCGGCTGTACTTCCCAGGATATTTGCCGGTTTTCAGGGCAGTCCAAAACTTCTCATTGGCGCTGCATCCGCCAACGCCAACAGCAAAAAGATTGATATCCAGAGTGCTTGTTTTCCAACCGTATTCAGCCAACAGCAGTTGAAGCGCTGTTGAAAGGCGCATTCCGCTTCCTCCGGAAACGGTAAAACCCGCCGCAGCGAGCGCGTCATAGCATTTCAGAAGCACCGCTTGCTTAAAGGCTGCATCGCACCGCTGAGTTGGATTCATGGGCATCTATCAACCGTGTAGCATTTCATTTGCGTCGGCTGTCCCGGTGTAGAGGCAGGGAGAGCTCTATTACATTCGCCCCTCTCGGTATCACGCGCGGCCAGCATCGATATCGGCCTTCACATCCTTCTGCCCCTGACTCAGCGGCGAATTGCCGGTTTTTACTTCGGTCACTTCCTTGTCCTTTGAAACGATATCCGTAACGCTGCGTTTCCCTGTGGTGGAGAGAGACTGCAAAGTGACTTGCCGACCAGCGACCTTGTCCCCCATCTTTGCAGCTGCTGCCTCTTCGGCTTTTGCACCCTTGGCAACATTCGCCGCTAACTGTGCGGCTTTCACCGCTTTCGCATCAGCAGCGACGGCTGGAGCTGCCCTGAGGGCAGTGCTGAGGGCACGAAAACCCGCACCCACTTCATGAGAAATACCACTGATCGCCGGCCCACCGATTTCCGGGTTCGACATCAACATGTCGTCGATGAAATTTAGGACATCCTCACCGCTATTCCCAGTCGGGTCTGTCTTATCCAGCGGATCATCGC
>CAVQEB010000003.1:0-173833 GCA_963711435.1 uncultured Gammaproteobacteria bacterium
TGAGAATGAATGGCAAAGTTTTCGGACGCGTCAGAATCGAAAGCTAGAGCTCGCGACTGCCCCGCACGCATATGAGCGACCGGGACGTTATACGGTAGCGGTAAAGGTCATTGATATATTCGGCAACGACACGATGACGCTGGTGCCGGTGAATGTCGGATAACGAGACGTATCCAGGCGGACCGAATGCCCGGCTGTCCTGATGGTCGAATTCGGCGCTTCTCAGGTCAGGTCAGGTCAGGCCTTAGGAAATTGCCAAAACTTTTTTTTCATCGCGTACGGGGTGCCCGCTCCATTCGACACTCTTTTGCGCGCTCAATCAGGCCGGCGGCAATAATTTCCCTCTCCGTGCGTGGGGGCGGCATCCGTTCGATGAATTGTTTGACCTGCGCGGCGAGCTCGTGATGACCTTGGGCAACAAGGATGTCCCGCACGGCACGCCATCCGTGTTCGACTTCTGTTCGCGTCCGTATCAGTCGTTCTTTGCCGGGTTCTACGCGAATGCTTCCATGAACTAGGTCCGACGCAACGGATTCGACCCGCGCGCGAGTATGTTTGGATTCGCCGCGTAACGTCGCGCGGTATATCTCGTCGGACTTATGTGTTCTGCTCTGCCCCCGTACGGCGCGATCAGTGGCGTTGGCGGAGATGCCCTGTTCGCGAAGATGATGGGCGAACTCCTGGCGCCATCCGCGCAACGTCTCCTTACGAATGTTGAGCCGCAGGCCCTGCTCGCTCACGGCCTTCACCACCATGTGCACATGGGGATGTGGCTCGTCGGTATGCAAAACTAAAGCGTACCGATGTTTCAATCCGAATTCTTCCCGGGCGAAATTCCGAGCGGCTGTGAGCACTCCTTTCGGGGACGTCCCTGGGGGCATCGAAAACGTGAGCTTGTGCACCAGCTTCGACGGCGGCCGGCCGCGAGTTTTTGCGAATTCAGAATCCCGCCGATCGGTTTCCAGATCAAGATCCCAGTCGTCCAACAATTCCTTGCCAGCATCCTCCCCCTTCAACTCGGTCCCATCATCCATCTCTACCTCTAAATCCCCCCTGCGACCAATGTAGTTGATGTGTCCCCGGATCGATCCCGCGTCGTTGCTTCGCTTAGGCAACACTTTTACAACGACCTCTGGCGTTCGCGCGACGGTCCTGGCGATCTGTTCAATCTCGCCGCGCGAAAACCCCGTTGAATGCCCCGGACCCCAGCGCCCGTAGCTACCGATGTCAAGAAACCTTTCGCCACCAGGAAGTCTAAAAGCGCGCTTCGTCATAACCGCTCTCCCACGCTTTGGTGTTGGCCTGAACCAAAGACTTGATGGCCTCCCGCATAGCCGTGCAGACCTTCAGCATTATCTCAAGGTGATTTGGGCGGGGTTCGGCGGTGTGCCCGGTCTGATGAGCTACTCTTGCGATCTGATTCAGGTTTCGACCAATCGCCCCCAGCGCCGCGATGCAGGCCTTTAGGGCGGCCAGTTCCGCCTGGGGAAGCGGCGGCGCCAGCGCCCGAAGATGCGCCCGCAATAGGGCGGCCACGTAGGTCGCAGCCGGCATGCCGCGCGCCTCCGCCCGCTCCCGAAGAATCAGCCAGTCATCGTGCCGAAGGCGGGAATACAAACGCGTTCGGCCGCCCCGGCCCGGCTCCCGGCCCTGCCGAATCCTCCCATCGAGTGACCCGGGCACTGTTGTCTGCAGCGGCCCATCATTGGAGGCCGGAGCACCATTCAGAGCCCCTTCGACCACGCGCCTCAGCCACAAGGATTCCGTCAGCAGCTGGCGCTGCGCCTCCTGGCTTACCCGAGCTTTCGTGTCCGGAGACACTCGTGTCTTGATGATGTGCGTCGAGATCATAGGTCACACTGTGACCCAGAAGCCGCCGGCCAGCTATCCTGCGTTTCACGCTAAATTCAGCGAAACTCAACAATCCACTAACCGGCGTGCGCCGATGTATTACTGCGACGAAACAAAAAAATCGAGGCTATTGCTGATCCTCTGCGCGGGCAACACCCCGCGCCATGCGCAGGACGTTCTCGCGATGGAAATCAAGGTAGCGCCGCTGGCCCTGCGAAAATGCCCCGACGTTTACCGCGGCTTCGAGATCGATCCCCATTCGCTTCAGGGAATTGGATCGGCAACCGGCGAGACGATCAGTTGCCCCGAGTCTTCGAACGAAATGAAGCCTTTATCAAACAGGTGGTCTACAGTGGGTGTCAGGAACAGCCCGTTCTCCCCGTCGAGCCGCTGCTCGTTACTGCTGTCACGCCAGGGCTGCACATGGCTGGCAATCAGATGCTCCATGCGCTCGACTTTCGTGATTCGGCAAGCCCGTTCAACCGAGCGCACATTGTCCCGAAACAGCCCCTGACCACGACGTGCCTGCACCAGCGCGGCTCTTTCAGTCTCCCGAATAGCGGCATCGTCGACGATGGCGTCCTCGACTCGTCGCTCCCATTCCTCGATGTCTCGTTCGGGCGCCGGCGAGTCGCGTTCGATCCTGCTGATCTCGTGTCCAACATCGGCCACCCTGGAAGCCTCATTGCCGATCAACCCAAACAGCGCCGATGCTAGGCCCGCGCTGACTGGTCAGATAGACGCTTTGCAGGCCGTTACCGTCCGGAGTCAACGGGGCATACTTGGTCGCAAGCTCCGGCCTCAACCGCGCAATATGATCCTTCGGACGGATAGCGTTTGCGAGCCGCTGCCACCGAACACCAACTCGCCACCCGATCCGACTCCAATTCGTACCGGCCTTGCCGAACTCCTCGGGCTTCGGGCTCTCCCGACAATAGCCGCTGACAATGCCGATCGCCGCGATCCGCGTGTCGCAAAACGAGAACACGATGTCGCCGGGAGCGACCTCGCGCATGAATTCGTAGAACGGATTACGGTGACCGTTCTTGTTGCGCTTGGGCGACCACAGATAGCCGCCGTCGATTTCCTGACGGAAAGTCTGGTTCTGGTTGACCCACCAATAGCGCATCTTTTGAGCGTACCCGCAGGGGTCCGCTGATTGCAAGGTTAAGGGCCGTTCAATTGAAAACCCATCCCACCCAGCCGGACCGCGGCCGACATTACCTCGGCCAGTTACGCGATTAATCGAGCATGGCAGTTTCGCCGAATTTTCCGCGAAACTGCACCTCGCGAAAATCTCGTCTTGCCTCATAGTCGATACTGGAAAAGCGCCGATGAATTTGCTCTGAACCACTAATGACATGCCAACTCGCACGAACCATTCTTGCTTGCGACAAGATTCCTCTCCGCCGATGGGACAGTTGCCGCTCGACTTCTCGAAGCCGCCATCACCGCGTCCACGAGCGTCCAATGCCGTCCGAGAAGCTCCGCAGCCCACCGCCCCCGCCCGCTATCTCACCCGCCGTGAAGCCGCCACCTATGTCCGCTGCAGCCTGCGCTTCCTCGATGGCATGGGACTGGCCTTCATCCGCAAGGGCCGCTGCAAGGTCTACGACCGGATTGATCTGGACGCGCGGATGCAGCAGGATAAGTGCCGAGGGCGGGCCTGGAAGGAGACTGTATGGCCCGTGAACGTGGACTCTACCGCCGCAAGGATTCGCGGTTCTGGTGGATTGGCCTCGTTCTCCCGGATGGACGCCGCGTATGCCAAAGCACTGGGTGTATCAATCGCACCGATGCCGAAAGCTACGCAGTCCGCCTGAAGAACGAAGCGATTGAAGCCCGGCAGCAGGGGCTTCTCGGGATATTCGTATGGCAGCAAGCGGTCGTGCGATATCTCGAGGAGTTCGCCGATAAGAGGAGCCTCTCGGATGATAAGGATCATCTGAAGAAGCTCGATCCTTATCTGCGGTCCCTGAAGCTGGATGCGATCGACATGACGGTGTTGCAGCCATTCATTCGCGATCGCAAGTTGAAGGATGGTGTCTCGAACGCGACGATCAATCGCGCACTCGAGGTGGTTCGGCGGATATTGAATGTCGCGCATCAGGACTGGCGATGGCTCAAAGGGGTTCCGAAGATTCGGATGCTGAAGGAACCCCGGCGGCGCGTGCGGTTCTTGAGACGCGAGGAGGCTGATCGATTGATCGAGGCCTTGCCAGGACACATGAAGCCGATCGTCGAGTTTGCACTCGCGACCGGTTGTCGTGCGGGGGAGATCCTGGGGCTCGAATGGAGCCGCGTGGATCTTGACCGGAAAGTGGCCTGGCTCGATCACGGTACGACGAAGTCGGGCGACGGTCGCGGTATACCGCTCAATGCGGACGCCGTGGCGGCGCTCGAATCAACGCGGGGACAGACACCCGCGCTGGTGCTTCACGTTCGCCGGAAAGCGCATCCAGAGCAGCTCGACCGCGTGGGACAGCGCGAAGCAGCGCGCCGGCATTAAGGACTTCCGCTTCCACGACCTGAGGCACACCTGGGCCTCGTGGCACGTGCAGAGCGGCACTTCGCTGGCGGAGCTGATGGAGCTGGGCGGCTGGAAATCCTACGAGATGGTGCTGCGCTATGCGCACCTGGCCCCGGAGAAATTGATCTCCGTGGCGGGCGCATTGAGCGGCAGGCGTCTAAGTCCGTCGATGAAACGCTACGGGGCGAAAACGTAGCAAAAAATGCTACGTTTGCGCTACGGTCGCTGCATTGACGCTCGGTAAGTTCTTGATTTTATGGCGCGCCCGGACGGATTCGAACCGCCGACCACCTGGTTCGAAGCCAGGTGCTCTATCCAGCTGAGCTACGGGCGCACTAAGTACCAATGCTCTCATGAACCGGTGCCGCCGCCAAAGTTAGTCACCGTCAATCCAGTCTCGGCTCTTATAAGAGATCGTAGGCAAAATCGTACGCGCTGCCCTTGGCATCGCGCGGATGAAGTTTCATGGCGCCCTTCGCCCCGGCAAATTTGCCAGTGCCGCCGGTAATGGCCATCAGCGAATCACCGGTATCAGCAAACGGCCCTTCGACAGTGATCTGGCCGTCCTTGAGCGACAGCGTCCAGAAGCACTCCCAACTCTTGCCGACCACGACGCGCACGCAATAACCCTGGTCGGTTCCGACCTGGACCTTATCGGCAGCGTCGAATACAGGATTGGCGAAAGTCAGCAGATCGCCGACCGAATCGCCCTGCTTGCCAAGATCGAGCACCGCATCGGTCAGTGCATGCTCGACCACGCGTAGCTGCTGGCCCGCCAGGCAGGGCATGCCGGCGATGGTCAACAGCGCTGCGGCAAGGATCCTGACTCCACTTTTCATAATCCAGCTCCTTATCTATGGTGTCTTGGTTATCGTCCGATGGGGCCGCCTGTCAGGCGGAGAATAGCGCGCCTATGCCGCACCGCCCGTCAATCGGCGACGAGGTTGCCCTGCCATCCGGATCGCAGCCTGGCTCAAAGAGCCGGCACCCAATCCGCTCATTTCCTCGGGCCGCAGTGCAATATCCCCTTGAAATTCAACGGCGCCGGGGCCAATAGGTCAACCGATGTACTATGAGCCATAGAACCTATTTGGCGCCCAGCCGTGAGCACGCTTAACCCACAATCGGCGGAAAAACTGATCGGCGAACACCTCGCCTGCCTGCCGATCGAATCGCTCCCGGTGGGTCAGTGCGTCGGTGCCGTGCTGCGCGAGAACATCTATGCCGAGCGTGACCAGCCGCCCTTTGACCGGGTGGCGATGGATGGCATTGCCCTTCTGGCATCGGCCGTGAGTGCCGGGCGGCGCAGTTTTCAGATTCAGGGCACACAGGCGGCCGGCGCACCGCCGCTGAAACTCGCCTCCCCGGAGCATTGCATCGAAGTCATGACCGGCGCCATCTTGCCCTCTGGCTGCGATACGGTCGTGCCGGTCGAGCGCCTCTCGGTCAAGGACGGCAGGGCGACTTTGGAGCCGCAGCTGGCAGCTTCTGCCTGGAACAATGTGCACCGGCGCGCGAGCGATCAGCTGCAGGGCGCGCTGGTGCTGGCCACCGGCACGGTCATGCACGGCCCGGAGATTGCCGTGGCAGCTTCGGCCGGCATGGCAAGGCTTACGGGTCAGCGGGCAGCCGGCCATCATGGTGGTATCGACCGGCGATGAGCTGGTTGAACCCGGCGAGCCCATTGCCCCGCATCAGGTGCGCCGCTCCAACGCCTATGCGATCGCCGCGGCCTTGCGCGGTCGCGGCTTTGTGCGGGTCGCCGATGATCACGTTCCGGATGACCGTGCGATTCTGCGCGAACGGCTCGACGTGCACCTGCGCACGCATGAGGTGCTGATCCTCTCCGGCGGTGTGTCGATGGGCCGTTACGATTTTGTCCCGCAGGTGCTGGCCGAACTCGGCGTGCACGAGCTGCTGCACGGTGTGGCGCAGCGCCCAGGCCGTCCCATGTGGTTTGGCACCACGACGGCCGGCCGCTCGGTTTTTGCCCTGCCGGGCAATCCGGTTTCGACGCTCGTGTGCCTGTCGCGCTACGTGATTCCGGCGCTGCTGGCCGCGATGGGTGTGCGCACCGAGCAGTCCGAGCGCATCGCCCTGTCCACACCGCTCGAGTGGGCGCCGCAGCTGACCGGGTTCATGCCGGTCAAGGTCAGCCATGATGACTGGGGCCGCCCGTGGGCCACGCCCTGCCCGACCAATGGGTCCGGCGATTTCAGCTCGCTGGCGCACACCGATGGCTTTGTCGAGCTGCCGCCGGGTCCGGCCAGTTTCAGCAAAGGCTTCGTCACCCGGCTGTATCGCTGGTAGCCTTCCGCCCATGAGTGTTACCACCGACAACGTCGCAGCGCATCCTGCCGCCGGAACCCGCGATACGCTCGGGCGGCCGTTGCAGGATCTGCGCATCTCGGTAACGGATAGGTGTAATTTCCGCTGCCCTTACTGCATGCCGCGCGAACGGTACGGTGAACACTACCGGTTTCTGAATTCCAGCGAGCGGCTGAACTTCGCCGAGATCCTGCGGCTGACGCGGTTGTTCGTGCGGCTCGGCGTGCGCAAGATCCGTATCACCGGCGGTGAACCGCTGCTGCGCAGCGGCCTGGAGGAACTGATCGGCGATCTGACGACGCTGGATGGGATCGAGGACATGGCGCTGACCACCAACGGGGTGTTGCTCGCGCAGCACGCCGCGGCGCTGCGCGCGGCCGGTTTGCAGCGCGTGACCGTCAGTCTCGACAGCCTGGATCCGGCCGTGTTCTCGCATCTGGCCGGCGGCCTCGGCAGCCCCGAGGAAGTTCTGGCCGGCATCCACGCCGCGGAGCTCGCGGGCCTCGCGCCGATCAAGATTAACGCCGTCGTCCAGCGCGGCGTCAACGATCACACCGTGCCGGCGCTGATCGAGCATTTTCGCGGCACTAAAATTATTGTCCGGCTGATCGAGTACATGGACGTCGGCAACCGCAACGACTGGCATGCCGAGCAGGTGGTGCCGTCCCGCGAACTGCTGGACACGCTGCAGGCGCGCTGGCCGCTGGTGCCCCTCGCTCCCGAGTATCGTGGCGAAGTCGCCAAACGCTACGCCTTCGCCGATGGCCAGGGCGAAATTGGCTTTATCTCCTCGGTGACGCAGCCATTCTGCGGCGATTGCACCCGGGCGCGCCTGTCCTCCGATGGCATGCTGTTCACCTGCCTGTTTGCCACCACCGGCCTCGATCTTCGCGGCCCGTTGCGCGCCGGCAAGAGCGATGAGGAGCTGACGAACCTGATCCGCGAGTTCTGGCACCGGCGGGCCGATCGCTACAGCGAGCAGCGGCTGGTACTGCGCTCGCGCACGGCACCGCGCATCGAAATGAACTACGTCGGCGGCTGAACCAGCGTGGCCACATCCCGTAAAGCCAAACGCCACGGATTAAGCCACCTCGATGCGGCTAACCAGCCGACCATGGTGGACGTAGGCGCCAAGGCGGTCAGCCATCGCAGCGCCGAGGCCGAAGCCCTGGTGCAATTGCCCGCCGCCGTCGCGCTGGCGCTGCGCCGCAGCGGGCACCGCACCCGCAAGGGGCCGGTGTTCGACGCTGCGATCATCGCCGGCGTCATGGCCGCCAAGAACACCGCATCGATCATCCCGTTCTGCCATCCGCTGCCGCTCGAGCACTGCAGCGTCAGCATCGTGGCACAAGGTGCGCGGACGCTTAGGGTGCGGTGCCGCGTCGAGACCCACCATAAGACTGGCGTCGAAATGGAAGCCTTGATGGGCGCAACCGCCGCGGCCCTGACCATCTATGACATGTGCAAGGCCCTCTCGCATGCGATTCGCATTACCGGCGTGCGCCTGCTGAGCAAAACAGGCGGCCGCCGCAATGTCGGCCGGCGACGGAGCCCATCGTGAGCGCCCCGCTGTACGGATTAGTGCTGGCCGGCGGCCGCAGCACGCGCATGCAACGCGACAAGGCAACAATTGATTACGCCGGTCGCTCGCAGTTGAGCCGGGCGATGGAACTGCTGGCGCCGCTGGTCGAGCGCAGCTTCGTGTCGGTGCGCATCGATCAGGTGAATGACCCGAGCAGGGCCGCGTACGACTGCATCGCCGACGTGTTGCCCGGCCTCGGGCCCATCGGCGGCATACACGCCGCCTTGCGCGCTCACCCCGAAGCTGCCTGGTTGGTGCTTGCCTGCGATCTGCCGTTCCTCGACAGCGCAACGCTGCAGCAGCTGATCGCCGAGCGCGCTCCCGAAAAACTCGCAACCGCCTTTGGCAGCCGCTTCAATGGTCAGCCCGAACCGCTGTGTGCAATCTACGAGCCCGCGAGCCGTGCGGCCATCGATCAGTGGCTCGCGGGCGGCGAACAGTGCCCGCGCGGCTTTCTCGCCCAGGCCGACATCCGGCTTGCTCGAGGCGCGCACCGCGCGGGCGCTCGACAACATCAATACGAGCGAAGAGTACCTGGAAGCGCGCGGCGCGCTGCAAGGCGTTCCGTCCGCGGCCGCGGCGCCGCAGCAGCTCACGGTGCAGTACTTTGCGCTGCTGCGTGACCAGGCCGGTCGGCGCGAGGAGCGCATCGATACCGCCTCGCGTACGCCGCGGGAACTCTATGAGGAGCTTCGGGTCCGGCACAGCTTTGGCCTTAAGGCCGAACAGCTGCGGGTGGCCATCAACGATGAATTCGGCGAGTGGACGGACCCGCTCAAAAGCGGCGATGTGATCGCCTTTCTGCCGCCGGTGGCCGGCGGATGAGCCGCTTTCGCCTCCTGGACGTCCCCTTCAGCGGCGAGGCGCTGCGCGCCGAGCTCGCCGATCCAGCCTGCGGCGGCTTTGCCGCCTTCGAGGGTTGGGTACGAGATCACAATGACGGCCGGCGCGTGCAAAGCCTCGAATACGAAGCCCATGCCGCGCTCGCCTTGCGCGAGGGCGAGCGCATCATCGCCGAGGCCGTGGATCGCTTCGGCATCCGCCACGCGTTGTGCGCTCACCGGGTCGGGCCCCTTAAGCTCGGCGAGCTGGCCGTTTGGGTCGGAGTGAGCGCCGGGCATCGCGACGAGGCGTTTCGCGCCTGCCGCCACATCATCGATGAGGTCAAGCACCGCGTGCCGATCTGGAAAAAAGAGCACTATGACAGCGGCGATTCGGGCTGGGTCAACTGCGAGCGCTGTGCCGCCGTGGCTGACGGGTTGGCCGGCGCCGCACGTGCACCGGCGCTGAACGCTCCGCATGAGCGCCGCGGGCACCCATGGTTGAGCTTGGCACTTTATCGTTCACGCGGCGCTCCATGCGGCTTTTAGACAGCAGCGGCAAAGTCGCATCAGACGATAGCGGCTTCGCTTTGCCTGCCGGCTCGAACGGCGCGATACTTAGCACGTGATTTTCAGTAGTGCGGGACTATGCGTTACGACGAATCAAAGATCGACGAGGCCGTTCTCGCGGTTCTCTATTTGACTGCCTTTGAACGTAACGGTGCCACGTTTGCCTGGAAGGGGATTGACTGGGAGGCCACGGCCCGACTTTTTGAGCGCGGTCTCATCGACGATCCGAAGGGAAAGGCGAAATCCATCCTTTTCACCACGCGCGGGCGTCGCCAGAGCGAAGGCTGCCGCCGATAGACTCTTTGCTCCATGAAACTCGCGCTGCTGTCTAACAATCGTTAGAAGGGGCGTGATGCGTAACCTGTTTGGCGCCGCGGGCGCCTGGGGAAAGTGTGCGCCCGCGGCGCCCGGCCGGCGTGGTCGTGCGGCCCTTCAACTTTTTCGTTAGGCGTCACGATTGAGGCTCTTCAAACCGTTCGGCGTAGCCGTTACGTGCATCGCCAATAAAAACTAGGAGTTCCGCTTCCGCGACTCGCACTACCTCGATATTGAGAAGAGCAGCTTCGCGAATAAGTTCGTCTGCAACCTGTTCCCTCGGAACGAATAGCGTTTGTGGGAACTGCCGATTGTGGTCGTAACCACTCCTCAACAAGTTACGCCACTGAGGTGTGGATGGTTCTGCATCAGCGGCCGGACTCAGCTCAGACCCAAGAATGTAGCAGCTCGCTGCGTCCATCAGCGCGAAGCAGTGAAAGTCACCGTCTACCGCGGTCCGGATAGGCGCCCCATTTAGGCGAAATGCTATCCACGCCTCGTTTACCTCGAACTGCTTGGGGTGAAGCATGAGCAAGCGCTCGTGACGCCTAACGGCCTCGCCGTCAGCCAGGCCGAATCTGGCCGCTGCCACGCACGACGTACTTATAACTGGTCAGCTGCTCCAATCCGACCGGTCCGCGGGCGTGAAATCGGTCGGTCGAAATGCCGATCTCGGCGCCCATGCCGAATTCCCCGCCGTCGGCAAACTGGGTGGAGGCGTTGTGCAGCACGATCGCGCTGTCGACGTGCGTAAGAAAGTAATCGGCCGCTTCCGGGTTGCCGGTGACGATCGACTCCGTGTGCGCCGATCCGTACTTGGCGATGTGAGAGACGGCCCCAGCCACGCCATCGACCATCTTCGCCGCGATGATGGCGTCGAGGTACTCGGTATACCAGTCCTGCTCGGTGGCGGGTTTCACGCGCGCATCTAGCGCCTGGAGCGGTGCATCGGCACGCACTTCGCAACCGGCGGCGAGCAATGCCCCGATGAGAGCGCGCGGCACGGCGCTTTCGCAACCGCGGTCGATCAGTAAGGTTTCAGCCGCGCCGCAAACCCCGGTGCGGCGCAGTTTGGCATTCAACACCACTTCACGGGCCATCTTTAGATCTGCGGCCCGATCGACATACACGTGGCAGTTGCCCTCCAGATGTCCAATGACCGGCACCCGCGCCTCGGCCTGCACCCGCGCCACCAGGCTCTTGCCGCCGCGCGGGACCAGTACATCGATAGAATGATTCAATCCGCTCAACATCTCACCCACAGCCGCCCGGTCAGCCGTCGGCACCAGCTGTATGCACGCATCGTTGAGCCCCGCGGCGCGAAGCCCTGCCACCAGACAGGCGTGAATGGCGCTACTTGAGGCGCGGCTTTCGCTACCGCCGCGCAAAATCACCGCGTTCCCGGATTTAAGGCACAGCGCGCCGGCATCGGCGGTTACGTTCGGCCGGCTTTCATAAATGATCCCGATCACCCCGAGCGGGACACGTACGCGCTGGATCAAAAGCCCATTGGGCCGGGTCCACTCGGCTATGACCGTGCCGATGGGATCGGTAAGCGCCGCGATATCCTCAAGACTTCTGGCCATGGCCTCGACGCGCGGCGCATCGAGGGCCAGCCGATCGAGCAGCGCGGCGCTGAGCTTGGCCGCGCGCGCCTGCTGCATGTCAGCGCTGTTGGCCGCCAATATCAGTTTGCTCTGCGCCCGCACGGCCGCTGCGGCGGCCTGCAAAGCGCGGTTTTTGACTTCCGTTCCGGCCAGTGCGAGCTGCCCCGCCGCTTCGCGCGCGGCCCGGCCGATCGCGGCCATCAGCTTAGGCACGTCGCCGGCCGCGACGGCTCCGTCAGTCGCGGTGCCGGCGGGCACCGTCATGGCGGCACCGCCGTCAGGTTCAGGTTCTCGAGCGGCTCGGGGTCCGATTGCATGAGCACCAGATCGTCGCGGTGTATCAGCTCTTCCGGGCCGCGAAAGCCGAGCACCCCGGCAATGTCACCGCTCTGGCGGCCCATGATCCGCGCGGTCTCGGCATCGGAGTAACCCGCTATGCCGCGCGCAACTTCGGTACCAGAGGCCTCGAGCACGGCAATCGTATCGCCGGATTCAAAACGCCCGAGCGTACCTACCACACCAGCCGGCAACAGACTCTTGCCGGCGCGCAGCGCGCGCAGCGCGCCGGCGTCGATATGGACCGCGCCGGCCGGGCTAAACGTGCCGGCTATCCACTGCTTGCGCGCCGCCACCGGCGTCGAGTGCGGCAGAAACCAGGTGCAGCGGGTGGCCTTGTCCAGGCGCCTAAGCGGATGGCGGACGTGACCATTGGCAATGACCATGTGGCAGCCGGCGCCGACGGCGATCTTGGCCGCCGTTATCTTGGTGGCCATGCCGCCGGAACCGACCTCGGAAGCAGGTCTCCCGGCCATCGCTTCGACTTCCGCTGTGATGCGCCGCACCTGGCCGATGAGTTCGGCCTCCGGTTCGCGGTTCGGATCTGCAGTGTACAAACCATCGACGTCGGAGAGCAGCACCAGGCAATCGGCGCTGACCATCTGCGCGACACGGGCCGCGAGCCGGTCGTTGTCGCCGTAGCGGATTTCCGCCGTTGCGACCGTGTCATTCTCATTGATCACCGGCAATGCGCCTAAGCGCAGCAGCGCCTCGAGCGTGGCGCGGGCATTCAAGTAGCGGGTACGCTGCTCGCTGTCCTCAAGTGTCAGCAGCACCTGGGCTACCGTCACTTCATGAGCATCGAACAGCTCTTTATAAGAATGCGCGAGCCGGATCTGGCCGACCGCGGCGGCCGCCTGGCTTTCCTCGAGACGCAGGGGCCCGCGCGGAAGGCCCAGGTGTCGCCGCCCGAGCGCGATGGCCCCCGACGAAACCAGGATCAGCTGCTGGCCCCGGTGGCGCAGGCGCATCAGATCCTCGACCAGCGTCGCGAGCCAGGTGCGGTTAAACCTCCCGGTCGCGGCATCGACCAGCAGCGCGGAGCCGACTTTGACGACGACGCGCTTCGCGCTGTACAGGGGTGAGCGCCCGGCCCCGCCGCTGGCGGATTTACGGCTCGGCATGGCGGGCCTCACGGCTGTGGCAAACGCTGCACATGGCAGGCCAAGTGTAACTGCGGATGGCCGCAACGGGCAGCTGGCAATCTGGCACTGTCGCCGGATGCAGTCACGAAAGGCCGGAAAAGCCGCGTTTCGGGTGGGGCCACCGCTGTGGCGGCCCGGGGCAGCACAACGGCTGCCGATTGCCTGCATGCCGCCCGGGCCCTAATATCTGGCCCTGCCGTCGCGCAGCACGCGACGGATTTGCTTTCCAGCAACGCAAGGATCAGCGCCGGTGGCCAGAGAATACGAACCTGCAGTCGGGCAGTGGTACGAGAATCTCGATGAAAACGACAGCTTCCGGGTGCTGTCGGTCGATGAGGATGCCGAGCTGATTGAGCTCGAGTACCTCGATGGGGACATCGAGGAAATCGATCTGGACACGTGGGCGGAATTTGACCTGGAAAAAATCGAGCAGCCCGAAGGCTGGTCTGGTGCCGATATCGCCGCAAAGGACGATGAGGAGGAGGACGAGGAGGACTGGGAGGAAGACGAGGACGAAGATGACGATGATGATGATGACGACGACGACGATGACCCGGATGAGAACGAAGGGGATCCCTACTGACCGCTCCGCGCGGTCTGAAATCTGAAGCTTGCCGTACTCGATCCGCACCGGCGGCAAACCGCCGGATGCGCATTAACTACCTGATAAGCAAAGGTTTTTTAGCCTACTTGAAATTGGCTTTCCCGCTATCATTTTAATCGCCTGGCGAACCCCCGTTGGCGTTCGCGGTCGAACGCTGCACTCAATCAATCGAAGGACTGGCAGATCTCATGAAGCGCATATTTTTGTTTTTATTGACAAATCTGGCCGTACTGCTGGTCCTGTCGATTGTCGCGCAGGTCACCGGCCTTACCGCCTGGCTTCAGGCACAGGGCAGCGGACTGGCACCGTTGCTGGTGATGGCGGCGCTGTTTGGCTTCGGTGGATCGCTGATTTCGCTTGCACTGTCCAAATGGACGGCCAAGCGCGCGATGGGTGTGCGGGTCATCGAGCAGCCGGCCAATGCCGATGAGCAGTGGCTCGTCAATACGGTGCACAACTTAGCCAGCCAGGCCCAGATCGGCATGCCGGAAGTGGGGATATTTGACTCCCCAGAGCCCAATGCCTTTGCGACGGGCGCGCGCCGCGACCACGCGCTGGTGTGCGTCAGCTCAGGCCTCCTGCGATCGATGAACCAGACCCAGGTCCAGGCGGTTCTCGGGCACGAGATCACTCACGTGGCCAACGGCGACATGATCACCCTCTCGCTCCTCCAGGGCGTCGTGAACACCTTTGTCATTGTGCTGGCGCGCATCGTCGGCGGCATCGTGGATCGCGCCATCTCGCGCGACAGCCGCGGCGGCATCGGCTATTTCCTCTGCGTGATGGTCGCGCAGCTGGTGCTCGGCGTACTGGCAAGCATCATCGTCATGTGGTTCTCGCGCCGGCGCGAGTTTCGGGCCGATGCCGGTGGTGCGCATCTGGCCGGTCGCAACGCGATGATCAGCGCGCTGGAGGCGCTGCGCAGCGCCCATGGCGAGGCGCTGCCCAAGCAGATGGCGGCCTTCGGTATCGCCGGTGGCGCAGGCTCGGGTCTGCAGCGGCTGTTCATGAGCCACCCGCCGCTCGAAGAGCGGATTGCGGCGTTGAAGGCTGCGTAACCGCTCCTAGCCGCTCGTAAGCGGCCGGCCAGGGCGGTAACGGCCAATTCGTGTCAAACTTTTGGGATGGCCGCTCCGAAAGCATCCGCGGATAGTTTGCGCGAATCGCTGCGCGCGCTGCTGCCGCCCGAAGCGCTGCTGCTGGCAGCCGACGATCAGCAGCCCTACCTGATCGATCACCGGCGCCTGTACCACGGCCGCGCGCTGGCCGTCGCACTGCCCGACACCGTCGTACAGGTTTGCGCGCTGCTCGCCTGGTGCCACGAGCATCGGGTCGGCATCGTTCCCCAGGGCGGCAATACCGGTTACTGCGGCGGCGCGACGGCCGATGAGTCCGGCACCCAGCTGGTCGTGGCGCTGCGACGCCTGAACCGGATCCGGGCCATCGAGCCGGCCAATTTCTCGATGACGGTAGAGGCCGGTTGCGTACTCGCCAACGTGCAGGAGGCTGCCGCGCAGGCAGACCGTTTCTTTCCGCTGCACCTGGGCGCCGAAGGGAGCTGCCAGATCGGCGGGAACCTCGCTACCAACGCCGGGGGCCTGAATGTGCTGCGCTTCGGGATGATGCGCGAGCTGGTACTGGGCGTCGAAGCGGTGCTGCCCGACGGGCGGCTTTACGAAGGCTTGAGCGCCTTGCGCAAGAATAATACCGGCTATGACCTCGCCTCATTGCTGATTGGCTCGGAAGGCACGCTGGCAGTGCTGACGGCAGCCACCCTTAAATTGTGGCCGCGGATGCGAAGCGCCTCGACCGCCTTCATTGCGATCGCCGACGTCGATGCGGCGGTGCGCGTGCTCGGTTTATTGCGCGAAAGCTGTGGCGAGCGCCTGAACTCCTTTGAGCTTTTGCCGCGGACCGCGATCGAACTTGCGGTGCGCCACGTTCCCGGTGTCGCAGACCCGTTCGAGAAGCCGCACCTGTGGTACCTGCTGTGCGAATTATCGAGCCCGGAGCCTGAGCCGCTCGATGAGCTGCTCGGCCAGGTGCTGACGGGAGCTACCGAATCGGGCCTGATCCTGGAAGCGCTCCTTGCCACCGGCGAACGCCAGCGGTTGGCTTTCTGGAAACTGCGCGAGGAGATTCCGGAGGCGCAGCGCCGGGCGGGCCCGAGCGTGAAGCACGACATCAGCGTGCCGGTCTCTGCGGTGCCGGCGTTCGTGCGTGAGGGCAGCGCGTGGATAAAGCAGCACGTGCCGGAGGGCACTTTGGTCGCTTACGGCCACGCGGGCGATGGCAACCTGCATTTCAATATCAGTTTCCTGCAACCAACCGGCGCCGAGGATGCCAAGCGGCGCGAATCCGAAGTGCGCCGCGCGATCCACGACCTGGTGCAAAGTTTCGGCGGCAGCATCAGCGCCGAACATGGCATCGGCCGGCTCAAGGTCGCAGAACTTGCCCGCTACGCCTCGCCCGTCAAGCTCGCCGCGATGCGCGCCATCAAGAACGCGCTTGATCCGCACGGCATCATGAATCCGGGAAAAGTGCTGAGCGTTGAATAATCCTAGCCGCGCACCTGGTGCGGCGTGCCGATGCGCATCAGACCTTCCTGGGCCGTGCTCGCGGCCAGCACTCCGTCGCGGCTGAAGACGCTGGCCCGGGCAAAACCCCGCGCGCCGCTGGCGCTCGGGCTCTGGATGGCATGCAGGAACCATTGATCGACGCGCAGCGGCCGGTGAAACCACACCGCATGATCGATCGAGGCCAGCACGACAGAATCCCCGGTCATCACGTGCGGGAGCGTTGCCGTCGCCAATAGCTGCAGATCCGAGACATAGGCCAAAAGACAACGGTGCAGCACATCGTCGTCCGGCAGCCTATCAACCGCGCGCAGCCACACGTAGCGCTCCGGCGCAGTGCCTTGCACTGCATTGGCTGCATCCCCAGGGACCATTCGAAATTCAAACGGCCATTCATGGGCAAAGTAGTGACGCTGCCGTTCGGTGAGGTGACTCGGCATTTCCTCGGTCCGCGCCGCGGCCGGCAGTCCCTCGGGCCCGGGCACGATGGGCATTTTCAGCTGATGTTCGACGCCGGGTTGCGGCACCTGGAAGGATGCCGCCATGTTAAAGATCTGCTCGCCGTGCTGGATGGCAATAACGCGCCGGCTGGTAAAGCTGCGCCCATCGCGCGCGCGGTCGACGGAATAGACAATCGGCGCGTTGAAGTCGCCGCGCAAGAGAAAATAGGCGTGCAGCGAATGCGCGATCCGGTCCGGATCAACCGTCGCGTAGGCGGCCTTGAGGGCTTGGCCCAGCACCTGACCGCCGAAAACCTGAGGCGAGCCGACATCGCGGCTCAAGCCGCGGAACAGATTGACTTCGAGCTGCTCAAGGTCGAGCAATTCCAGCACTGCGGCCAGCCGATAGTCCATAGGCGGTGCAGTCTAGCGGTTAGGCGCCGGCCACGCCCAGGCGCTTTTGCATGATCGGGCTCGTAGTCGTGTACTGCAGAAACTGCTTCTTGGCCGGATACAGATGGTGCTGCACAGCGAAAGAGACCAGCGCGGCCTCGTGAAAAGCCGACAGGATCAGCTTCTTTTTGCCCGGATAGGTGTTGATGTCACCAATGGCAAATACCCCGGGAATGTTGGACTGGAATTTTTCCGTATCGACCCGGATCGCGCGCTTATCGAGGTCGAGGCCCCACTCGGCTATCGGACCCAACTTCGGTGCCAGCCCGAAGAACACCAGCAATTGCTCGGCGTGCACCGTGTGCATCTGGCCGTCGGGCGATTTAATCAGCACGCCGCGCAGCACGCCCTGCTCGGTCAAAAGCTCCTGCGCCACGCCCTCGATAAACCGGACATACCCTGCCGCTTCGAGCTCCCGCATGCGGGCAACCGATGCCGGCGCGGCGCGAAACTCGGCTCGCCGGTGCACCAGCGTAAGTCCTGCGGCCTTGGTGGCAAGGTCCATGGTCCAGTCGAGCGCCGAGTCGCCGCCGCCGAAGATGGCGAGGCGCTTGCCGTGCAAGGCCGCGGCGCTTGCGACTTTGTAATGCACGTGCCGGCCTTCGAACGCTTCCACGCCCGGGAGCGCCAAGTGCCGCGGCTGGAAGGAGCCCACGCCGCCGGCGATCACGACGGCGCCCGCATCGAACTCGGTGCCCGCCGCGGTCGTGACGGTGAAGCGCCCGTCCTCGCGCCGTACCAGGCCGACAGTTTCTTCACCCAGGTGCATCGTCGCGCCGAACGGCTTGATCTGCGTCAGCAGCCGGTCAACCAGCTCCTGCGCGCCGCAAACCGGCAGGGCCGGGATGTCGTAGATCGGCTTGTCGGGGTAAAGCTCCGTGCACTGGCCACCGGGCTGCGCGAGCGAATCGAGCAGATGGGCCTTGATGCCGAGCAGGCCGAGCTCGAACACCTGGAACAGGCCGGCCGGGCCGGCGCCGATAATGACTACTTCGGTTGAAATCATGCTGCGGTTGAAGCCTTGCTGCGCGTCGTTCACGGGATAGGGGCGCCGCGATTCTAACGACGTAAGCCATTGTCATCAAACGGATTTGGCTCTGAGCTTATGAGCGAGCTGTCATATCCGCCGGACGGCCGGTTTACAATAGATTGGCGCACAACGCTTCCAATGCAAAGGACGCCCCATGCCTACCAATGCTGATCTGCACCGCCGCCGCATGCTCGCCGTGCCCCGCGGAGTAGCCAATTCCCTGGCCATTTACGCCGACCGGGCCGCCAACGCACAGCTATGGGACGTCGAGGGTAAGCGTTACATCGACTTTGCAGCAGGCATCGCAGTCCTCAACGTCGGCCACCTGCATCCCAAAGTCGTCGCCGCTGTCAGCGCCCAGCTCGCGCGCGCCACGCACACCGCCTTTCAGGTCACGCCCTATGAGCCCTACATCAATCTCGCAGAGCAGCTCAACGCCTGCGCGCCTGGACCTACCGCGAAAAAGACAATGTTGTTCACCACCGGCGCCGAGGCGGTTGAGAATGCGCTGAAAATTGCGCGTTTCCACACCCGCCGCTCCGCCATTATTGCCTTCAGCGGCGCTTTTCACGGCCGCACCCTCGCCACCATGAGCCTGACGGGCAAAGTGCAGCCCGTATAAAGCCGGGTTCGGCCCGCTGCTGCCCGAGGTTTATCACGTGCCGTATCCGATGAGCTACCACGGGGTCAGCCCCGAGGACTCGCTGGCGGCGATCGAGCAGCTGTTCAAGAACGACGTCGACCCGGGCCAGGTGGCGGCGATGATCATCGAGCCGGTCACCGGTGAGGGCGGTTTTTACATCGCGCCGCCGGAATTCCTGCAGGCGCTGCGGGCGCTGTGCACCAAGCACGGCATCATGCTGATCGTCGATGAAATCCAGAGTGGATTTGCCCGTACGGGCAAGCTCTTTGCGATCGAATACGCCGGGGTGGAGCCCGATCTGATGACCGTGGCCAAGAGCTTAGGGGGCGGCTTGCCGCTGTCGGCCGTCATCGGCAAGGCCGAGATCATGGACGCCCCGGCACCCGGGGGACTTGGCGGTACCTACGCGGGCCCGCCGCTGTCCTGCGCCGCAGGGTTGGCCGTTCTCGAGATCATCCGCGAGGAGAAGCTTTGCGATCGGGCCAGGAAACTTGGCACCCTGCTCACCGAGCGGCTGCGCAAGCTGCAGAAAAAATACCCGGCTATCGGCGAGATCCGGGGCTTAGGCGCCATGGTCGCCGTCGAGCTGGTCAAGGAGGGTCGAGCCGACCGGCCCGATGCGGAGCTGACCAAGGCCTTGGTGCAGGCGGCGGCGCGGCGCGGGCTGGTGATCCTCGCCTGCGGCGTCTACAGCAATTGCATCCGGTTTCTCGCGCCGCTCACAATACCGGAGGAGCTCCTCAGCGAGGGCCTGGATATATTCGGCGCCTCGCTCGAGGAACTGGCGGGTGGCGCGGTGGTGGCGCCGAAAACGGCCGCCTGATCGCTTCCGTGAGCGGCCGTTATGGCGGGCCAGATCTTTCTCTAATCTGGCCGATCATGCGACTGTTCGAAGTGGCCCGGACCGGCCGCACATGAACATGAACGGAGGCCGCATGCACTGGCTCTTACGCTCGCGGCTAGCCGTGGTGCTGGTATTCGGACTGTTGTTGCTCGCACTCGATGTCGGCCGCTCAATCTGGGCGCGGGTGGGCCTGTCGCATCCAAGCGCGCAATACCTGCCTGACCCTGCACAGTATGCGGACTTGACCTGGCCGCCCGGCGCGGATTTGGCGCGCGGCGCGACGCTCGGGGCGCGGGTATTCGCGCAACACTGCGCCGTTTGCCACGGTCCGAACGGACACGGCAACGGTCCGGCCGCACCGTCGATGTTCCCGCGCCCTCGCGACTTCTCCTCCGGCCTGTTCAAGTACAAGTCCACCGCGTCAGGCGAGCCGCCCACTGACGAGGATCTCCTGCGGGCGATCCGCGACGGTCTGCCGGCCAGCGCGATGCCGTACTTTGCGGGGCTGCTCTCGACCGAGGAGTTGAACGCCGTCGTAGAGCAGGTGAAGTCGTATTCAACCGCACTTTCGAAGCCCGGCCGCCCCATCGAAATTCCTGCTGCAACTCCGAGTACGCCCGAAAGCGTAGCGCGCGGAAAGGCGCTGTTTGCCAGCCAAGGCTGCGCTGCGTGCCATGGGGACGATGGTCGTGGCGGCCTGCGTTACGAGGATGGGTCCGGTCACGCGGTGTTCGCGCGCGATCTCACGGCGCCATGGGCTTTCCGCGGTGGCAGCCGGTCCCAGGACGTCTGGCTGAGGTTGACTACCGGCATCGCCCCTGGGCCGATGCCCGCCTATGCGAATGTGCTGCCGCCCGCCGCCCGCTGGGACCTGGTGAACTTCGTCGCCTCGATCGCCCGCACGCCGCCATGGGAAAATGACGGGAGCTTCGGAGGCGCGGGATTTGCTGCGAATCCAGCGCAGCGTGGCGAATACATTACCCGCTGGGAAGTGTGCGGCCTCTGCCACACACAGATCGACCGTACCGGAATCTACAACGTTGACGGCGCGTTCCTCGCCGGCGGCATGCGCATCGGCGTCTACCCGCACGGCAACTTCGTAAGCCGCAATCTCACTTCAGATCCTGAGACTGGCTTGGGCAACTGGACTATCCCGCAGATCACCCGCGCGTTTCGTGACGGCCAGGCGCCGGACCGGGCCCTGAACCCGTTTGCGATGCTGTGGGCCCAGTTCCACGGCTTCAACGATGCGGATGCGACGGCCATCGCCACTTTCCTCAAGACGGCATCGCGGCCAGTCCATAACCCGATCCCGCCGAAACTCGCCTATGGATTGCTAGAGACCATCGCGATGAAGTTCACGCGCCCACTGCCGGGGACCGCTCCCAAGTCGCTGACTTACGCGGATGGCAATTTTGCACTCGATCGCGCAAAGGGCTCGCCGGCGCGTGTGCAGGCCGTGCTCATCAACCTGCAGTGGGCAATACTCATCGTGGGGCTGGTGCTGTTCGTGCGCGCGGGCCCGCGCCCGGGGATAGCCAAGTCGATTGCGGGCGTGCTGGTGATTGCCGTCGCTGGCACGCTGCTGTTCGTACTTTCCCAGTGGCCTGCTATCCGCAATATGCCGCCTGATCCGCTGGTGAAGGCTGTGAACACGGGCGAGGTCAACCCGAATACGCGCGACATGCCCGCTGAACGCGTTCGCATGGTGGAGCGTGGCCACTATTTGTATTCAGTGAGCTGCGCCATCTGCCACGGCCCCGACGGCAGCGGCGGTACGCCCATCAGCTGGAGGCCATTTGGTACGCTGTGGACCCGCAATATCACTGCCCATCCGCAAGCCGGCGTCGGCGGCTGGACAGATGCGGAGCTCGAGCGCGCGATTCGCAGCGGTGTCAGCCGCGACGGCAGGCAACTGCATTGGCAGGGCATGACGTGGGACCAGTTCTCCAACCTCGACGAGGAAGATTTGCGCGCGATCGTCGTGTACGTGCGATTGCTGCCGCCAGTCGACCGCAAAGTGCCCTTACCAAGCTTGCCGTCTTCGAATGACTGCGAGACCTACACCTTTTATCTTGAGCAGAGCAACTTGCCCGGCTGCCGCTGAGCCAGGGAGTTCACCTTATCGTTGGACCGCGCTTGACCGATCGCGGCCCCTGAGCGCTTCAGGCCCGGCCGGCGTTGGAATCGGTCGGCGCGTGAAAGTATTCGCTGTCGGCCGCGAGCTGCGCAATGAGTCGCTTGAGTTCGGCCAGGCGCGCATCCGCGGTGCTGATCGGCGTGCAATCCTCGCAGGCCTGATCGCCGCAGGGCTGGCGTGAGTACAGCCAGTATTGCACCGCACCGGCGAGCATGCCGTCAGCAATGTCCCACAGGTCCGCCTGCTTGTCCTTGCCAGCCAGCCGGTTGCCAAGATCCACCGTTTTGGTGAACGCTGAATCGAAAATATCCGCCATGCTTTCCATACGCCTATTGTACCTAAAATTTTTTAATCGCTACTGGTAGCCGCGCGCCTGCAGCGCAAACAGTTGCGCATAATGTCCGCCGAGCCTCATCAGCTCCTCATGGCTCCCCTGCTCGATAATCCGCCCGCGCTCGAGCACCGCAATCTGATCGGCCATTCGGACGGTTGAAAACCGGTGGGAAATCAGGATCGTAATGCGATCGCGTGCGAGGCGCCTGAAGTGCTCGAATACTTCGGCTTCCGCCCGCGCGTCCATGGAGGCGGTGGGCTCATCCAGCACCAGGACGTCGGCCTTGATGCGCATGAAGGCGCGTGCCAGCGCGATTTTCTGCCACTGGCCGCCGGATAATTCGCGCCCGTCGCGAAACCACTTGCCAAGCTGCGTCTGATAGCCCTGCGGGAGCTCGGCGATGAACTCGGCCGCCCGCCCCTTTTCGGCCGCGTCGCGCCAGCGCGCTTCGTCCTCGAAATGCGGCTCATCGCCGGCGCCGACGTTTTCCCCGACGCGCAGCTGGTAGCGGGCAAAATCCTGGAAGATGACGCCGATCCGGGCTCGTAGCGCCGCCTCATCCCAGTCGCTGATGTCCGCGCCTTCAAAGAGGATCCGGCCCTCGGCCGGCGTATAAAGACCGGTCAGCAGTTTGATCAGCGTCGTCTTGCCCGAGCCGTTCTCGCCCACCAGTGCGAGCGAGGTGCCGGGCTTAAGGTGCAGATTGATGTCGCGCACGACAGGCTCGCTGGTACCGGGATAGGTGAAACTGACATTTTCAAAGCGGATGCCATCGTCGGGCGCCGGTCCGCGCACGATCACGCCGCTTGACACCGGCACCGGTGTTTCCAGGTATTCATACAGCGTCGAGAGGTACAGGTTGTCCTCATACATGCCGCCGATGGCCGCAAGAATCGAGGAGACGGCCGACTGTCCCTGCCGAAACAGCATCAGGTACATAGTCATTTGGCCAAGGCTGATCTGGCCACGCACGGTGGACAGCGCAATCCAGGCGTAGGCGGCGTAGAGCGTTGCGGTGGCGACCAGGCCGAGCGCAAAGCCCCAGCTGTCGCGGCGGATCGACAGCGACCGATCCTCGCGATACAGCTTGGTGAAGATGTCCTGGTAGCGGTTAAGGAGCCGGCGGCCGAGGCTGAACAGCTTCACTTCTTTGGCATGGTCCTCGCGCGCCAGCACGGTCTCGAGATACAGCTGCATGCGGGTCTCGGGCGACCGCCAGCGAAACAGCCGGAAGGCATCACCAGAGAACTTGGCCTCCGCAACAAAGGCGGGCAAACCCGCCAGCAGCAGCACCACCACGGTCCACGGCGAGAACCGCACCAGCAGGAAACTGAAACTGATCAGCGAGATGGCATTTTGCGCCAGCCCGAACGTGCGCATCACGAGGCTCAGCGGCCGGCTGGAGGCCTCGCGGCGGGCGCGAGTCAGCCGGTCGTAAAACTCCGAATCCTCAAACTGTGCCAGCTGCAGCGTCAGCGCCTTTTCCAGGATCATCACATTGACGCGCTGCCCGAGCTGCGCCCGAAGCAGCGCCTGGCACAGCGACAGTCCGCGTTGCGTGGCGGCGAGGGCCGCGACCAGCAGGCCTTCGGCCACGACGAAACGCAGTACGGTGCTCGGATCGTGCGAGCCACTCATCGCATGCACCACCGCATCGACAATCCGTGCGCCGATGAAGGCGACGCCCGCCGGCAAAAGACCCGCGATGAGCGTCAGCGCGCCGAGGGCCGCCGACAAACCCTTGTTCGTTTCCCACACCAGTTCCAGCGCCCGCCGGCTGTAGCGGAACACGCCGAAAAATCCCTGTCTTACGGCACTTGAGGGTGCCGGTGTGCTGCTGCCGTGCAGCGGGACGGTGCTCGCCGGGCTCATGCAGATTCCGCAGCAGCGAGGCCGGCCGGATTGCGCCGCGCCAGCGCCACGATGTAACGGCCGTCATCCAGCTCACAGCATCTGAGCCGCAACGGGTTCAACCCGCTGGCCGAAAGCCAGGCGCCCAGCAGGCGCAGCGGATAGTCGCCGAGCGTGGATTGAAGCTGATCAAAGTGCTCCACGATGATCAGTTGCCCATCGGCGCGCAGCGCCCGCGCCGCTTCGGCGACGGCAGCGGCGGGCCGCTCGGCGGTGGCCAGCACCCTATCCATGCTGACGGTGTCAAAGGAATGATCCTCGCACGGCAGCGCATAGACATCGGCGCGCCGGAACTCGCAGTGACATAAGCCCGCGCCGTGCAGGCGTGCGCGGGCCAGACGCAAGGCCGGTGCCGAATGGTCGAGGCCGAGCGCCTGCGTGGCCCGCGGCGCCAGAATCTGCAGCATCCGCCCGCCCCCGGTGCCGATCACGAGCAGCGCGCCGACTTCGGCTGACCCGATTTCCTCCTGCAATACCGCCGCCAGCTGCGCGTGACCGTTGCCGCTGCCGCTCACATCCGAAAGCTGCGACAGTTGCTGCTCGGCCGCGAGGCCCCGCTCGGCCACGACCTGATTCATCCGCTGCTCATCGCGCAGCAGCGCGGGCTTCGCATCGTCGGTGTGCCGCAGCAACTCGCGGAGCCACTCGAGCCGTGCGCCGCTGACCGGAGCCCGGTAATAAACGCACTGCTGTTCGCGGAAGCGATCGAGGAATCCGGCCTCCGCGAGCAACCGCAGATGGCGGGACACCCGCGGCTGGCTCTGGCCCAGGATCTGGCACAACTCGCCCACGGTAAGCTCACCGTGGCGCAGCAACGCCAGGAGCCTGAGCCGCGTGGGCTCGGCGACGCTCTTTAATGCGCCGACGACAATCGACAGTTCAGGGTCATCTGTGGCCATATTTAAGATATAAACAAATCTTTATATATGGTACTATAGCGCCTTACCACGCGGGATGGCTATCAGTTCTATTGCCATTCCGGGTGTTCTGTTACCCTGCACGGCCCTTTTTGGCCCCCGGCCGCTCGCATGCAAGCTCCGATCAGAAATATCGCGATCATCGCTCACGTCGACCACGGCAAGACCACGCTGGTCGACTGCCTGTTGCGCCAGTCCGGCACCTTTGCCTCGCACGAGAAGATCACCGAGCGGGTGATGGACTCCAATGAGATCGAGCGCGAGCGGGGCATCACCATCACGGCCAAGAACTGCGCGATCGTCTACGGCGGGACGCGCATCAATATCGTCGACACGCCCGGCCACGCCGATTTTGGCGGCGAGGTCGAGCGGGTGCTGTCGATGGTCGACGGCGTGCTGATTCTGGTCGACGCGGTCGAAGGCCCGATGCCGCAGACGCGCTTTGTGACCCGCAAGGCCCTCGCCCTCGGGCACAAGGCCATCGTCGTCGTCAATAAGATTGACCGCCCCGGCGCACGCACGGGCTGGGTCGTCGACCAGACCTTCGATCTGTTCGACAAACTCGGCGCGACCGATGAGCAGCTGGATTTCCCGGTCATTTATGCATCGGCGCTTGCAGGGCTGGGCCACGACCGACCCCACCCGGCGCGATGCCGACATGACGGCGCTGTTTGAAGCCATCCTGCAGTACGTGCCGGCGCCGAACAGCGAGATCGACGGCCCGTTGCAGCTGCAGATTTCCACCCTGGATTACAACTCCTATGTCGGCCGCATCGGTATCGGCCGCATCCGCCGTGGCACGCTGCACGCGGGGCAGCAGGTCGCCCTGCGCAATGGCGCGGAAGACCGCGGCCTGTCCAAAGTATCCCAGGTGCTCAGCTTCGTCGGCCTGACCCGTGAAAGTGTCGAGCAGGCCGGGGCCGGCGACATCGTCGCGGTCACCGGCATCGAGGACATCAACATCGGGCTGACGATATGCGACCCGGAGAACGCCGAAGGTCTGCCGCCGATCATGGTCGATGAGCCGACGCTGGCGATGAATTTTCAGGTCAACACCTCCCCGCTCGCCGGACGCGAAGGCAAATTCGTCACCAGCCGGCAGATCCGCGAGCGGCTGATGCGCGAATTGCAGAGCAACGTCGCGCTACGGGTCGAGGACACAGCCGAGCCGGACGTGTTCCGCGTCTCCGGCCGCGGCGAGCTGCACCTGACCATTCTGATCGAGACTATGCGCCGTGAAGGCTTCGAGCTCGCGGTGGGCAAGCCACAGGTGCTGCGCAAGATCGTCGATGGCCAGGCGCTCGAGCCCTTCGAGGCGTTGACCGTGGACATCGACGAAGTGCACCAGGGCGCGGTCATGGAAGCGCTTGGCGCGCGGCGCGCCGAGTTGCAGGACATGGTCATCGACGCGCGCAAGCGCGTCCGGCTGGAATATCGGGTGCCGGCACGCGGGCTGATCGGCTTTCAGGGCGAGTTCATGACCCTGACGCGCGGCAACGGGCTGATCAGTCATATCTTCGACGGCTTTGGCGTGGTCAAGGGCGAGATTCCGGACCGGCACAACGGCGTGCTGGTCAGCAATGAGAACGGCGAGGCGGTGGCCTACGCGCTGTTTGCCATCCAGGAGCGCGGCCGCCTGTTTGTCAGTCCCGGCGAAAAACTTTACGAGGGCATGATCATCGGCATTCACAGCCGTGACAACGATCTGGTGGTCAACCCCATCAAGACCAAGAAGCTGACCAACATCCGCGCCGCGGGCAAGGACGATGCGATCCTGCTGACGACGCCGATTCCGTTGACGCTTGAGTATGCGGTGGAATTCATTGCCGACGATGAGCTGGTTGAAGTTACACCGGAAAATATCCGCATCCGCAAGCGCCGGCTGCAGGAAAATGAGCGTCGCCGCGCTGCCCGCGCAGGCGCAGCCGAGGCCGCGGCCTAAATTACCGGTGATGTCGGGCGGCAACCGGCGCCGCGCCGGTGCGTAATCGTTCAGGCGCGATGGCGTAACTTAGGTTATGGACAAATTGCTCGCTGGCTACCGACGGTTTCGCGCCAAAGGCTGGCCGGAACAGCGCCGCGTGTTCGAATCCCTCGCCGACCTCGGGCAGCGCCCCCAGGCGATGGTGATCGGCTGCGTCGACAGCCGGGTGGATCCGACCCGGATATTCGACGCGGCGCCGGGCGAAATTCTGACGGTCCGCAACGTCGCCAATCTGGTGCCGCCCTATGCGCCGGATGTGGCTTACCACGGTACCAGCGCCGCGCTCGAGTTCGGCGTGCGGGTGCTCGGCGTGTCACACCTCGTCGTGCTCGGCCACGGCATGTGCGGCGGCGTGCAGGCGCTGCTCGACGGCGCGCCAGAACAGGCGCGCGATTTTGTGGCGCCGTGGATGTCCATGGCCGACGCTGTGCGCGTGCGCGCCATGCAGCTGCCCGATGCCGAGCGGCGCCAGGAATATGCCGAGCGCGAGATCATCCGGCTCTCGCTCGGTAATCTGTTGAGCTTTCCGTGGATTGCCGAGGGTGTCGCGGCCGGCACGCTGACGCTGCACGGCGCCTGGTTCTCGATTCGCAGCGGTAATCTGGTGATCCTGCGGCCTGACGGGACATTTAGCGCCCCGGAATAGGCTGTTTTCGCGACGCGCCTGCAATTTGGCCGGGTTTTGCTAAACTTAGCCCAGCCTGCACCGGCCATCCGGGGCGGTGTGCCGGCCAATAAAAAAAGATGCCCCAAATGCCAGGCAACGATCAATCGCGCGCGCCGCTGCCATCGAGCACGCGCCGCACCGACGGCGCGCTGCGGACCGTATCGGTCGGCACGCGCTTTAATGAGCTGGTACGCGAACATTTATCGACCCAATGGGCGGCGTGGCAGTCGGCACTGGTCGGTGTGCATCTCGGGCAGGATCCGGAATGCCTGCATGATCTGCGCGTCGCGGCCCGGCGCCTGGACATCACGCTGCAGCTCGGCGACGGTGCCTTGCCGGCCCCGCTGCTTCAGGCCCGCCCCATGCTCAGGCGACTGATGCAAAGCTTCGGCGTGGCGCGCGACCTGGACGTGGGCCTGGACATGCTTGGCAATCTGGCGAAGGTAGTGCCGCGCCGGGAACGCAAGGCGCTCGAGCCGCTGCGCCTGCGTTTGATCACCCAGCGGCGCCTGGAACAGCGCCGGCTGATCCGGCTGCTGCAATCCCCGGCCATCAGACAATGGAACAAAAATCTGACTGCAGCGCTGCGCAACCCCTGGCCCGACGTGGCCATCCGCCGCCGCCTCGCAGTGCATGCCGCACCGCCGCTGATCAGGCAGTTGTATCGCCGTCTGCGCAAGGACGGCGATTTACTGACCGCTGACTCGAGCATCCGCGATCATCACATCGTGCGTGCACATGTGCGACGGTTTCGTTATGCGCTCGAACTGGTGGTACCGCTGTATACGGTACCCGCGACCCGGCTGCTGCGCTCGCTGCAGCGCCTGCAGGATCGCCTCGGTGCTCAGCACGATGCGTACGTACTGCACCGTCGTTTGAGCGCATTGGCACAAGATGACACGCTGGGCCTGCCGGCGAAGACTTTGTTTTCGATGGGGCAGATCACCGAGCGATTTCTGGTCGCGGCCAAGCGCACAGATCCGCGCTTCACCAAGATTTACCGCAAGATCCGCGGCGGACGCTGGCGGGACCTGGAGCGCGCGTTCGAAAAGGCGGCTGCGCACAGCCATTAATCGAGTAAGATTTGCCGATGCGGCCCATGCAACTGCTGATTGTCCGCCATGGTATCGCCGAGCCCCGCGACCGGCGCCAGTGGCCCGACGATCGGGCCCGCCCGCTGTCTAAGACCGGGATCGCGCGCACCAGGAGCGCCGTGGCGGGTCTTAGGCGCATCATCGAGCCGCCCGCGCGCGTGTGGAGCAGTCAGTTGCTGCGCGCCCGGCAGACTGCCCAGATCCTGCAGAAAGTTGCCGGCTGGCCGCACGCCGATTTGTGCGATGAGCTTGGACCCAGCAAAAGCGCGGCCGCGCTGCTGGCGCGGATCGAGCGGCTTGCGCCGCGACAGCTGGCATTAATCGGCCATGAGCCGCAATTGAGCCAGCTGCTGGCACTGTGCCTGGCCGGCCGCACCCCGGCGATCGCAATCCCATTGAAAAAGTGCGCCGTCGCGTGCCTTGAGTTCACCGGAGCCGCACGGGCAGGCGGCGCCAGGCTCTTGTGGCTGGCGCCGCCGCGGTTGCTGCGCAAGATAGGTTAAATCAGAGCAAGGCCGGGCCGGTTCGCTCCGCCTCGCAAATCCGGCCAGTGCCCGTCCGGCCGCAACTTGCGCATGCTGAAGGGTAGTTGTAGCCTTTGGCTGGAGCGTTCGGCAGCAGAATATAAGTGGCGTGGCGATCAAAATGACGGGGCATCGGCCAGGGTGCTGATCGTCGGCAGACGGAAAATTAAACAGACGGGGGCCCCATGCGGAAAATTCTTTCATTCGCACTCTGGCTGGCGATCGCGCTGATTGGCGCGACCGCCTTCGGCGTGCTCGCGCTGCGCCACGGGGAACCGGTGAATGCCATCTGGCTGGTCACCGCAGCCTTGTGCGTGTTCTTCATCTCCTTCCGCTTCTACAGCAAGTTTATCGCCGACAAGGTACTGCGCCTGGATGCATCGCGGCCGACGCCCGCCATGCGCCACAACGATGGCATGGACTACGTGCCGACCAATAAATGGGTCGCCTACGGCCATCATTTCGCGGCCATCGCGGGCGCCGGACCGCTGGTCGGACCGGTGCTCGCCGCCCAGATGGGTTACCTGCCAGGAACGCTTTGGATCCTGGTCGGTGTGGTGCTCGCCGGCGCGGTACAGGATTTTGTGGTGCTGTTCGCCTCAATCCGGCGCGACGGCAAATCGCTTGGCCAGATGATCAAAATGGAACTCGGCTCGGTGGCCGGCACGATCGCGCTCATCGGCGTGCTGGCGATCATGATTATTCTGCTCGCGGTGCTGGCGCTGATTGTCGTCAAGGCACTGGTTTCCAGCCCGTGGGGAGTGTTCGCGATTTTCGCGACGATCCCGATCGCTTTGTTCATGGGCATTTACATGCGCCATTTGCGGCCGGGTAAAGTCGCAGAAGCTTCCGCGATTGGCGTCGTACTGCTGCTGCTGGCGCTCATGTACGGCCGCACCGTGGCGGCCGACCCGACCTTGGGTCCCATGATGACGTTGAGTGGACCGCAGCTCGCCTGGGCGCTCATCATTTATGGCGGCCTCGCCGCGAGCCTGCCGGTGTGGCTGATGCTGGCGCCGCGCGATTATCTGAGCACGTTCATGAAGATCGGCACGCTGGTCGCGCTGGCCATCGGCATCTACATGGTGGCCCCACAGCTGGCGATGCCGCGCACGACGCTGTTCATCGACGGCTCCGGTCCGGTCTTTGCCGGCAAGCTGTTTCCGTTCCTGTTTATTACGATCGCCTGCGGCTCGGTGTCGGGATTTCACGCGCTGATTGCCTCCGGCACCACGCCCAAAATGCTGGAAAGCGAATCGCACCTGCGCCTCGTCGGCTACGGCGGCATGCTCACCGAATCCTTTGTGGCCATCATGGCGCTCACTGCGGCCTGCGTGATCAGCCCCGGAGTGTACTTTGCGATGAACTCACCGGCGGCGGTGATCGGCACCAATGCGCCGCACGCTGCTGAGGTCATTTCCAGCTGGGGCTTTACCGTCACGCCCGAGATGATCAGCCAGACCGCCACCGACATTGGCGAGAAGACCGTGCTCTCGCGCGCCGGCGGCGCGCCGACGCTCGCGGTCGGCATGGCGCAGATTCTCTCCAGCGCCGTCGGCGGCAAGGCCCTGGAGGCGTTCTGGTACCATTTTGCCATCCTGTTCGAGGCGCTGTTCATCCTCACGGCCGTGGATGCCGGCACACGCGCCGGCCGCTTTATGATCCAGGATCTGCTGGGACACGCCCAGCCAAGGCTTGCCGACACGAAATTCCTGCCCGCCAACGTCCTGGCCACCGTGCTTTGCGTCGCGGCGTGGGGTTACTTCCTGTATCAGGGTGTCGTCGACCCGCTGGGCGGCATCAATACGCTCTGGCAGCTGTTCGGCGTCGGCAATCAGATGCTGGCCGGTATTGCGCTGCTGTTTTGCACCAGCGTGCTGTTCAGAATGAAGCGCGAGCGCTATGCCTGGGTGACGCTGGCGCCGACCGCGTGGCTGCTGGTCACGACCCTGACGGCCGGTTACCAGAAAGTTTTCAGCGCGGACCCCAAGATCGGCTTTCTGGCGCTGGCGCACAAATTCGATGCTGCCGCCGCGCAGGGCGTGGTGCTGGCACCAGCCAAATCCATCGGCGAAATGCAGCGTGTCGCTTTCAACAATTATCTCGACGCGACCGTCTGCAGCCTGTTCGTGCTGCTGGTGCTCGCCATGTGCGTGTTCACTATCAGGGCCTGCCTGCAGGGACTTCGCAGCGCAAGGCCTACTGCGACGGAGATTCCCGCTGCGGCCCAGACGGGCGGAGCCCTGTCATGAGCGATGATCCGGCTGCCGGCGCGCCGCCGGCCCGCGCTCAAGGCATCCGCCAGACCTGCCGCCGGCTGCTCGGCATTCCTGATTACGATGGGTATCTGGCCCACCGGCAGCAGCAGCATCCGGGTCAGGCGGTGCTTTCGGAGCGGGAATTTCATGCCGAGGCGATCGACCGGAAATACGGCGGCGGCGCCGGGCCGCGCTGCTGCTGATCGGCCTTAAGCGGTTACCATCGTTGCGACAAAATCATCGACCCGCATCGCGTCGAGCTTGGCCGAATTGCTAAACAGCCCCTGGATGCGCGCGCTTTGCTCTGGATTGAAGTGCGCAGCGACGCTGCTCTTGAATTTCTTCACCAGCTCGGGCATCCCTTCGGCGCGGCGCCGCCGGTGTCCGATCGGGAAGTCGACGGCCACGCGCGGCGTTGAGCTGCCGTCGCTGAAAAACACCTGCACCGCATTGCCGATATAGCGCTTGTCGGGTGCGTAGTATTCCTCGGTAAACTGCGGATTCTCCTGCACCTGCATGCTGGCTTCGCAACGCATCGACGCGCGGATCGCGCGCCACGTCATCCTCATAATCGGCCGCCGTCAGGCGACCGAAGATCAGCGGAATCGCGACCATGTACTGGAGGCAATGATCGCGATCGGCGGCGATTGGCCAGGGGCCCGGTCTTATCGATGATGCGCACGCCCGGCTCCTGCGTTTCGATCACGATGCGGTCGATCTCGGCCAGCCGGTCCCTGACCTTCGGGTGCAGCTGCATCGCGCATTCCACCGCGGTCTGCGCGTGAAACTCCGCCGGGAAGACTGATCTTGAACAGCACATTTTCCATGACGTAGGCGCCAAACGGCCGCGCCAGTTGCGAGCGGCTTGCCCTTGAACAGCACGTCGCAGAAGCCCCAGGTGCGGGCACGTCAGTGCCGAGGGATAGCCCATCTCGCCGCGCAGCGCGATCAGCGCCAGCCGCACCGCGCGGGACGTGGCATCCCCGGCCGCCCAACTTTTGCGCGAGCCGGTATTGGGTGCGTGCCGGTAGGTGCGCAGCGCCCCGCCATCGATCCAGGCGTTGGACACCGCCGCTATGATCTGCTCGCTGCGTGCCACCCAGCATGGCTGTCACGCACCGCCGTGGACGCCACGCGCACCAGCAGCACGTGATCGAGGCCGACGCGGTTGAAGCTGTTCTCGAGGGCCAGCACGCCCTGGATCTCGTGCGCCTTGATCATGGCAGTGCAGCAGATCGCGCACCGTCAGCGGCGGGGCGCGGCGGGCCGAACTGCTGCGGGACAGATAGTCGGCCACCGCGAGAATGCCGCCGAAGTTATCCGACGGATGGCCCCATTCGGCGGCAAGCCACGTGTCATTGAAATCGAGCCAGCGGATCATCGTGCCGATATTGAAGGCCGCCTGAACCGGATCGAGCTCATAGGCGGTGCCCGGCACGCGCGAGCCGCCGCTCATTTGTGCGCCCGGCACGATGGGGCCCATGAGCTTCGTGCAGGCCGGGTAATTGAGCGCCGAGAAACCCACAGGCGAGCGTGTCCATCAGACAGAAGCGCGCCGTCTCGCAGGCGGCATCGGCGCTGTCGATCTGGTAGTCAGCCGCGTAGTCGGCGATGGCAACGAGCAGCGGGTCTGGTGGCGGCCGCTCGGCAGACTTGATGTCGTGGCTGGACATGACCGGGCGGCCGTGGCCTTTACGTACGCTGCTGGATCGGCACGAACGGGCGATAGTCCGGACCGATGTAGTTCGCGGCCGGGCGGATGATCTTGCCATCGCTCCGTTGTTCGATGACATGCGCGGCCCAACCCGCGGTGCGCGCAATCACGAACAGCGGCGTGAACATCTCGGTCGGCACGCCCATCATGTGGTAGGTGACCGCGCTGAACCAATCAAGATTGGGGAACAATTTCTTTGCGTCCGCCATGACCGACTCGAGCCGCTCGGCGATGCGGAACATCAGGTCATCGCCCGCCTCGGTGCGAGAGCTGCAGGGCGACGCCTTGATCACCTGATTGCGCGGATCGGCGATGGTGTACACCGGATGGCCGAAGCCGATGATGACTTCCTTGCTGCCGACGCGCGCGCGGACGTCAGCTTCGGCCTCATCGGGCGTCGCATAGCGCTGCTGGATCTCGAAGGCGACCTCGTTGGCGCCGCCGTGCTTGGGGCCGCGCAACGCGCCGATGGCCCCGGTCAGGCATGAATACAGATCGGAGCCCGTGCCGGCGATCACGCGCGCGGTGAAAGTCGAGGCGTTGAATTCGTGCTCGGCATAGAAATTGAGCGAGGTGTGCATGGCGCGCACCCAGGAGCGCGGGCGGGATCGTGCCATGCAGCAGCTGCAGAAAATGGCCGGCGATCGAATCCTCGCTCGATTCGACGCTGATGCGCCGTCCGGCGTGACTGAAGTGATACCAGTAGCACAGCATGCTGCCGAGGGAGGCGAGCAGCCGGTCGGCGGTTTCGCGGGCGCCGGCGGCTCCGTGCGCGGGCTCTTCCGGCAGCGCGCAGCCGAGCGCCGAAACGCCCGTGCGCAGCACGTCCATCGGATGCGCCGCTGCCGGCAATGCCTCCAGCACCTTGCGCACCACCTCCGGCAGCCCGCGCAGGGATTGCAACTTGCTTTTGTAGCCGTCGAGCTCGGCCTGCGTCGGCAGCTTCTCGTGCACCAGCAGGTAGGCGATTTCCTCGAACTCGCAGCTCGCGGCGATCTCCAGGATATCGTAGCCGCGGTAATGCAGATCGTTGCCGGTTCGCCCGACCGAGCATAACGCGGTATTACCGGCCACGACCCCGGAAAGCGCCACGGATTTCTTCGGCGGCGGTGAGGCCGCAACGGCGCCGGTGACAGCTTCGGTCATGGCTGGCCTCGCAGTCGCCGTGTCATGGCGGCTTCGCCGCTGCAAACAGCTCATCGAGCTTCTGCTCGTAGGCGTGGTAGTTAAGATAGCGGTATAGATCAGCCCGGGATTGCATCAGCGGCAGCAGGTTCTTCTGCGTGCCATCACGCCGGATGCCCTCGTACACGGCCAAGGCCGCCGCATTCATCGCCCGGTACGCCGAGCAGCAGTACAGCACGATATCGACGCCCACCGTTGCCAGCTCGGCCGTGGTGTACAGCGGCGTCTGGCCGAACTCGGTGATGTTGGCCAGGATCGGTACCGGCACCGCATCGCGAAATTTCCGGTACAGCGCCAGCTCCGTCATGGCCTCCGGGAAAATCATGTCGGCACCGGCGGCCACGCAGGCGCCCGCGCGGTCAATAGCGCTTTGCAGGCCTTCGACGGCCAGCGCGTCGGTTCGGGCCATGATGACAAACTGATCGTCGGGCCGCGCATCGACGGCGGCTTTGATCCGATCGACCATCTCGGCCTGGGAGACGATCTCCTTGCCCGGCCGGTGGCCGCAACGCTTAGCCTGCACCTGATCCTCGATGTGCAGTGCCGGCCGCGCCCTGCCTGGCAAAGCTTTTGACCGTACGCGCGATATTAAATGCGCCGCCCCAGCCGGTATCGGCATCCACCAGCAACGGCAGCGCACTCGCCTCGGTGATCCGGCGGATATCCGTCAGCACATCGTCCATCGTGCTGATGCCAAGATCAGGTACGCCTAAGGAGTTGGCGGCGACGCCGCCGCCGGACAGATACAACGCCCTAAATCCGGTGGCCTCCGCCAGGCGGGCGGCATAGGCGTTGATGGCACCGACCATCTGCAACGGCCGCTCCTCGCGCACCGCGGCGCGCAGGCGGGCTCCGGGAGAGGCAGTGGGCGGCATGCTTAACCTCATGAGACAGGTTCACCAAATATGACACGGCCGATGCCCGGAAGGAATGATTTAAGCGCCCGGGATTGCCCGCCAAAGCCCCGGTTGAGCGGCATGACACCGCAGTGGCGATACCAGCACTTAATCCATTAACGCGCCGGCTCCAGCGGTGGTTAGGCGCCAGTCGGCCCTAAGGCCTCCACGTCGCTAAGATCCACATTCTTCTTAGCCTGCCAGAGGTCATGCGAGTGCTGCATAGCGAGCCAGCTTTCAGGGGAGCGCCCAAGACACTTCGAAAGTCGCAGTGCCATCTCGGGACTCACGTTGCTCCGGCCGGTAAGAATTCGATTTAAGGTCGAAGGCGACACACCAAGCTTAGCTGCAAGCTCCCGTCCGCTGATCCCGTTGGGCTCAAGGTACACAGAGGCAATAAATTCGCCGGGGTGTGGAGGGTTATACATAGCCATTAGTGGTAGTCCTCATAATCAAGCACATAGGCCTGCCCGTCTCTAAACTCAAAAGTCACGCGCCAATTGCCATTTACCCAAACAGACCAGCGGCCCTTGGCTCCCCTTTCAACGGGTGAAGCCTAAAACCTGGCACATCCATGTCTCCAACTGACTGTGCGGTGTCCAGCGCCGCCAACAGCATTCGTAACCGCTTGGCGTGTTTCGGTTGAATCCCACCGAGGCTACCGGACTCATAGAAGCGCCGGAGCCCCTTGTGTCGGAATGCCTGGATCACCCGGCAAGTATACCGCGTTGCGCAACGCGCAACAACCGCAGCCTAACTAGCTGATATATCGACCGCTGGCGCCGCTTAAGCGGCGCTCCCCGAGCAGGTAAAACACCGCGCTTTTAGCGCGCCGTACGCGACAGCCACGTGTCCAGCCCCGCGGCGTTAAGCTCGATGTCGCCATCCAGCAACTGGTGGCGCAGGCGCTCACCGCCGCGGTACCCGTGCCCATCCAGTCGCTCGGACAGATAATCAAACATGGCCGCCTTAATTCGCGCCACGCGCTTAGGCGTCCGCGCCGCTTCGCGCGCGATGGCCACGAACGCCGCAATATCATTCTTAAGATCGGCGCCGAGCCGCTCGATGCTGGTGACGCGACTGTAGTGCGTGAGGTAAGCCGCTCGGGGCTTAAGCTGCAACACCCGATCAATGGAGGCCAACAGCTGCTCGGGGTCAAACTGCGTCGGCGTCGTGGTCGGGAACGCAAATTCTCCCGCGGCGCCGTCGAATTCGCGATAACTGATGCCGAAGGTGTCGCCGGTAAAAGCAACGTGCGCGTCCCGGTCCACGATGCACACGTGGTGCAGCGCGTGCCCGGGCGTGTAGATGAACTCCAGCGTCCGGTCACCCAACGTCAGTTGCTGCCCGTCGGCTACGGTGCTGATACGCTCCTTCGCAATCGGTTCAAGCTCTCCGTATAACTCGGCATAGCGCTCAGCTCCGTACAAGGCCATCGTGCCGGCAATCAGCTTGGCCGGGTCGATAAGGTGCGCCGCACCGCGCGGGTGTACCCAGACGCGGGCCCGCGGCAGCAGCCGGGCCAGCTGCCCGGCGCCGCCGGCGTGGTCCAGATGCACGTGCGTCAGAATGATATGTTCCACATCGTCCGCGCCAAGCTGGCAGGAAGCCAGGGCCGCGAGCAGATTGGGTGCGGAGTGATTGGCGCCGACATCGATGAATGCTGCACGCCCACCGGCCGTCAGCAGGTGGCTCGCCGCCAGGCGCGGGCGCACATAATCGGCATCAATGGCGAGGATGCCATCGCCCACCGATTCAAATGGGGCTGTCATGACAGGGCGTGCCGCCCGCGGATTGCATCTGCCCGCTTCCGTACAGCGGTCTTGCACGCCTGTGGGCCGTGCTGCTCACGGCCCACAGGCGCTCCCCAAAGATCAGGGTGCCGTTGCCTTCGACACCTGCAGACCGATGTTCTGGCGGGCGTACACCTCGTTCCACATGGCCTCGGCGCGCTTGTCCCGGAACAGCAGCGAGCCGATGATCACTGAGAGAAATCCGAGCGGAATCGAGATGAGACCCGGGTTCTTCAGCGTAAACGCCGGCTTTTCCAGGCCCATGAACGAGGTGGTCGCATCACCCCATTTTTCAAGGTCGCCCTTGGCCTTGGTCACGGCCTTATCGAGTGCCGCCAGATCTTTCTTGCCCTTGGCGGCGATGGCGGTGTCGGTTGAACTGAGCGCGTCGGTAGCCGCGGCACGCTTGGCAGCTTCGCCATCGAGCACCTTGTGCGCCGCTGCCTTCACCGCCAACGGGTAGGTCAGGTTCGGCGACACCAGCGTCAGGCCCACCGCGGCGATGGTGCCGACCAGCATGCCGGCCACGATGCCGCCCGTCGTGCATCGCTTCCAGTAAAGGGTCAGCAATACGCAGGGGAAGTTGGCGCTGGCGGCGACCGCGAACGCGAGCCCCACCAGCACGGCAACGTTCTGGCCCTTGGCCGCAATGCCAATGCCAATGGCCATCGCGCCGACAATGACCGTCGCGACGCGGGCAGCCTTGACCTGACTCGCCGACGTAGTCTCCTTGCCTTGCCGGATGACGCCGACGTAAAGGTCATGCGCCATGGCCGATGCGGACGCCAGCACCAGGCCCGCGACCACCGCGACAATCGTGGCAAAGGCCACCGCCGAGACAAACGCCAGCATGAAGTTGCCAACGATTGAGTTGGGCCCGCCGCCGATGTACTGCGCCAGCAGCGGCCCGGCCAGATTTCCGCCCGCATCGACTCCGGCGATGACCGACGGACCGACATTCTTCGCCGCGCCGAAGCCAAGGAACAGTGTCAGCACGTAAAAGCCGCCGATGACGACCATCGCCCAGACGACCGATTTGCGCGCCTGCTGCGCGTTCTTCACCGTGAAGAAACGCATCAGGATATGCGGCAATCCGGCCGTGCCGAACACCAAAGCGAGCCCGAGGCTGATCTGGTCGACCGGCGCCTTGAAGTAAAGGCCCGGCTCGAGGAAGCGCTGTCCGAGTTCGGCCGCCGACATACTCTTGGCCGGATCGCCCAGCAAGGTGGCCACGCGCGCCTGCACTTTCGGATCCGAGACCACGTCCTTAAGGAAGCCAGGGAGCGAAAACCCGTACGGCGCCCACACCAGCAGCACAATGATGATCGAAGCCGTGACCAGCAATATGGCCTTGATGATCTGCACCCAGGTGGTCGCGACCATGCCGCCGAACAGCACATAGGCGAGCATCAGGATGCCGACACAGATGACCGAAGTCTCGTAATTGATGCCGATGAGAGTTTTGACCAGCACGCCGCCGCCGACCATCTGCGCGGTCAGGTAGAAGGTCGACACGGTGATCGTCGATAACGCACCGACCACGCGGGTCTTACGCGGGTCATTGCGGTAGGCGAGAATATCCGACAGCGTGTAGTAGCCGATGTTGCGGCAGGGTTCTGCGATCAGCAGCAGCACGGTGATGTAAGCCACCAGCCAGCCGACCGAGTACATGAAGCCGTCATAGCCGTACAGCGAGATCAGCCCGGCGATGCCCAGGAACGAGGCCGCCGACAGATAATCGCCGGCGATCGCAAAGCCATTTTGCAGGCCGGTCACGCCGCCGCTGGCGACATAGAAATCCGACGCCGAGTGCACGCGCTTGGCCGCCAGATACGTGACGTACATCGTGATCCCGATGATCACTGCGAACACGCCAAACGTCAGCGAGCGGTAGCCCTCGCCGACCGCCGCATCGGCAAAGGCCGGCGAGGCAGCTAAAGACGCCATTGCCAGCAGCGCCGCAGCGGGCCATTTCTTGAGGATGGTTTTCATGTTTTTACCCTCAGCTCTTCTTGCCAAATTCGGCTGCCAGTTTCGCTGCCAGCACGTCAAAGTCCCGGTTGGCCTTGCGCGAGTAGATGATGGCTATGGCCCAAGCCACCACAAACTGACTGAGTGCAAACAATATGCCGACGTTGACAACGCCCCAGACGCGGATCTTATAAATATCCTGGTAGTAGGCCGCGCCAATCGGCAGCAGGAAGTAATACAGCACCGACACGATCATCAATCCCCACAGGAATGCCGATTTGCGCCGATGCAAGGTCTGGAAGCGCGGATCACGAACGATCGCGTCCCAGTCCATATGTGCTGGATGTGCCATGCTCGACCCCCTCGTTTTTATCAATTATGCAGGCGCCGCAAACGCGTCCATGATCTCAGATACACGCGCCGAAGCAAGTCCCGCAGCCCGTCATCCTGCCTAAGACCCCAGCGATCCTGACGCGGTGCCCCGCCGGCCGGTATGGGCCTTTGGTCGTAGGCCGCCATCGGCCAAAGCGCCGCAACCTAAGGCCCAACCGGCCTGCCGGCGGTCCGATTCAAGCGGGTATACTTAAGGCGACCTAAAAAAATGCGACCACACGCATGCTTGGGGGGATTGGCGATGAGCGCTGCAGCGCATGAGTATGAAGTTCCGCCCGCCTTTGCCGCAGCGGCCCGCATCGATGCGGCCCATTACGCGGCCGATTATGCCCAAAGTCTTAAGGATCCGGCCGGATTCTGGGGTCGGATCGGCCGCCGGCTGCGCTGGATAAAGCCCTACACGAAGGTCAAGGACACCTCCTTTCACGCGGATGACTTTCACATCCGCTGGTTCGAAGACGGCACGCTGAATGTCGCTGATAACTGTCTGGACCGCCATTTGCCGGAGCGCGCCGATCGGGTTGCCATCCTTTGGGTCGGCGATCAGCCGGGCGAGTCGCGCCAGGTCACGTACCGGCAGCTGCATGCCGACGTCTGCCGCTTTGGCAACGTTCTGCGCGAGCTTGGCGTAAGCCGGGGCGATCGGGTGACGATTTACCTGCCGATGATTCCCGAGGCCGCCGTAGCGATGCTGGCCTGCGCCCGGATCGGCGCCATTCACTCGGTGGTGTTTGGCGGCTTTTCCCCTGAAGCGCTCGCCAGTCGCATTGATGACTGCGACTCGCGCATTGTCATTACCGCCGATGAGGGTTTTCGCGGCGGCAAGAAAGTGCCGCTGAAGGCCAACGTCGATGCCGCCATCGCGCTGCGGCCCGACAATAAGGTCGCCAAAGTGGTGGTCGTGCGGCGCACCGGGGCTGATGTGCACTGGGTGCCGAGCCGCGATCTGCACTATGACGCGCTGATGGCCAGTGCCGCCGACCGGTGCCCGATTGAGGCCATGGGCGCCGAGGATCCATTATTCATTTTGTATACGTCCGGCTCGACCGGTAAGCCCAAGGGTGTCCTGCACACGACTGGCGGCTATCTGGTGTATGCCTCCTACACGTTTGAGAACGTGTTCGATTACCGCGATGCCGACGTGTTCTGGTGCACCGCCGATGTTGGCTGGGTCACCGGCCACAGCTACGTGGTGTACGGGCCGTTGAGCGTCGGGGCCACGACGCTGATGTTCGAGGGCGTGCCGAATTATCCTGATCCGGGCCGCTTCTGGCAGGTCTGCGATGAGCACCGGGTAACGATTTTCTACACCGCGCCGACGGCGATCCGCGCGCTGATGCGCGAGGGCGAGAAATGGGTGCGCCAGCATTCGCGAAAATCGCTCCGGTTGCTCGGCTCGGTCGGCGAGCCGATCAATCCGGAAGCCTGGGAGTGGTACCACCGCGAGGTCGGCGAACGGCGGTGCCCGATCGTCGATACCTGGTGGCAAACCGAAACCGGCGGCATCATGATCACGCCGCTCCCGGGCGCTACGCGGCTCAAGCCTGGCTCGGCCACCCAGCCGTTTTTTGGCGTCGCCCCTGCCATCGTCGATGCCACGGGCAAGGTGCTCGAAGGCGCGGCCGAAGGCAATCTCGTGCTGTGCGACAGCTGGCCGGGGCAAATGCGTACTGTTTATGGCGACCACGATCGTTTTATCGCGACTTATTTTCGCACCTATCCGGGCACGTATTTCACCGGCGACGGTGCCCGGCGCGACGCGGACGGCTATTACTGGATCACCGGGCGCGTCGATGATGTCATCAACGTCTCCGGCCACCGGCTCGGCACCGCCGAGGTCGAGAGCGCGCTGGTTTCGCATCCGGCGGTGGCGGAAGCGGCCGTGGTCGGCTATCCGCACGACATCAAGGGTCAGGGCATTTACGCTTATGTGACGCTGAAGGCCGGCCAGGCGCCATCGGATGAACTGCTCAAGGCCTTGCGCGCCACGGTGCGCGAAGTCATAGGTCCAATTGCAATTCCTGACGTCATTCAATGGGCACCGAGCCTGCCCAAGACCCGCAGCGGCAAGATCATGCGCCGTATTCTGCGCAAGATTGCCGCCAACGAAACCGACCAACTGGGAGACACCTCGACGCTGGCCGATCCTGCGGTGGTGACGCAGCTGGTAGCGAACCGGCCGCGTTAGCCTGCGCCCGCCGCTTTCTATGAGCCACGAGTTTCTGCTTGTCGATGATCATCCGCTGTTCCGCGCCGCGCTGCGGGCGCGGTGGCGGCTGCCAGCAGCGCGCCAACTACGTACCGGCTAAGGCCGCCCGATCAGTCGGCGCCTTATGGGATGGGCCTACTCATGCCAGCGCCGGTCCTTGGCCGCGGCAACCAGGTCCCGCAGAAACTGCTTTTCATAGCTCCGCAGCAGGTGCGGCTGATGCCGTTCGACGTAAGCCCCCACCAGGTCCTTATCGGTGGCCACGCTTTGGAGCTGCCGCAAAGTCAGCGTATCCCAGCGCCATGGCAGCTCCAGCTCGGCAAACGCGCGGTTGTAAGCCTCGAGTTCCGCGGCGAGTGAATCGCCAGGAATGGGTGCCAAAGGGACGTTAACGGCGGTGCTCGGCATGGCTCGCTCCTCGAGCTGGACCGCAGGTACCGGTCCAGACTCCTCCAATATTCACGGCAGCTCATCCTAGGCCCGACCGGTATCTAAGGAAAAGTTAATTTTTTCTATTGTAAGTATATGATTTTCAGAATACCTCAAGGCGCGTATATTGCGCTCCCGTGAAGCACGTGACGCTGCGTCAGTTGAAGGTGTTCGCGGCCGCGGCCCGGCATCGGAATTTCTCGCGTGCGGCCGAGGAGCTGCACATGTCCCAGCCGGCCGTGTCGACGCAAATCAAGGAATTCACCTCGTATGTCGGACTGCCGTTGTTTGAGCGCATCGGGCGCAGAACCTATCTGACCCAGGCCGGCGAGGAGATGCAGCGCTGCGCCAGGTCCGTCGGCGAGCGGCTCAAGGAAGCCGAGGACGCGGTAGCGCGGCTCAAGGGCGTGACCGGTGGTCAGCTCAATGTTGCCGTCATCAGCGCTGGCGATTATTTCTTTCCGCGGGTGCTGGCAGCGTTTGCCGAAGCTCACCCCGGCGTCACCTTTAACCTCACCGTGCATAACCGCGAGAGTCTGCTGCGTCATCTGGCCGACAATCTGACCGACCTGGCGGTGATGGTTCGGCCTCCCGGCGGTCAGGATACGGTGGCGGTGGCTTTTGCGCCGCATCCGTACGTGATTGTGGCAGCACCCAGCCATCCGCTGGCCAAGGCGCGGCAGATCCCGCGGTCGGCTCTGAACCGCGAGCGCTTTGTGCAGCGCGAGCGGGGATCTGATACCTGGAATTCAATGCGTGAGGTGTTTGGCCGGCAATTACCGCGGCTCAACATCGCGATGGAGATTCGCAGCACCGAAACGATCAAGCAGGCGGTGGTGGCGGGCATGGGCATTGCGTTCCTGTCTGCCCATACGATTGGCCTCGATCTGCTGGCCGGCAATCTGGTGGTGCTCGACGTGCAGGGCTTTCCGGCCATGCTTAACTGGTATCTGGTGCATAACCGCACTAAACGCCTGCCGCCGGTGGCGAGTGCCTTCAAGGATTTTCTGTTGCGCGATGGCGCGGCGCTGCTGGAGCGCCTGGTGCAGTTCGGGTTTCCCGACGCTACGGCCCGGGCGGGGATAAAGCGGGCCGAATCGGCGCAAAGGCGCGCGCGGCCCGGACGCTCGGCCGGCAAGGCGCCGCGAGCTACTTGATGGGCCGACTAATCGAGAAAATCGCAGTAGCGCTCAACATGGGCGCCCAGATCGAGCGTGTGTTGACGCGTGAGGCGTTCGGCCAGTTCGGTATCGCGCTGCTCCAGGGCCTCGATGATCTTCAGGTGATCAATGATCGAGCGCGCCGCGCGGTCGCTCTGCGATATCGTCGCCTTGCGGATCGCGCGCACGTGGATGAACAGATTCTTGGTCGCATCGGCAATCAGCTGCGAGCCGCCCAGCCGGATAATCATCTGATGAAAGGCAATGTTGGCATCCGAGTATTCACCGATGTGCTCGGAGGGCGGTGAATTCTCGAATTCATCAAACAGGTGCCGCAGCTTGCTGATCTCGGCATCGGGCGCGCGCTGCGTGGCCAGGCGCGCCGACATGCTCTCGAGCGCCGCCCACATCTGAATCATCTCGATGATCTCGCGCCTGGATTTGCGCACGATAAATATGCCGCGGCGCGGTGCGGTGCGCACGAAGCCCTCTTGCTCAAGGATCGAGAGTGCTTCGCGCACCGGGGTGCGGCTCACGCCGAGTGCCTGCATCAGCTGCCGTTCGTCCAGGCGCAGTTCCTCGCGCTTGTTATAAATATCAGTCTGGGCGATCGCTTCCTTGAGCAAGGCATAGGCCTGATCGCGCAGGCTGACAGAATTCAGCGGCGCCAGCGCCAACAGGCCCGCGTTGTTGCCGCCTTCACCAATGGTCAGGATCGCGCTCATGCTGTCCCCACAAGCGCCCGCGCCGTGTTCAATGTTGCGTAGGCGGCACGGCGCGGCGAGGCCCGATGGCCAGCCGATGGCCTCGCGCCTTCAGCGGCCGATCCCAGTAGTACGTGGCGTCCGTGATGTTCGGCGCAAGCATGGATAGCGAGCGGCATGCTCGACACCACGTGCGTGAGCAGTGCCCCGATTAAAACCGCGGCCGTAAATACCAGCGCAGCAAGCGGCAGCATAAATTTCCTGGTTCCTGTAAGGCGCATCCCGGGGTCAGCTCGACATTAGTATGCGCTGCATTAATTTGTCAAGATATTTGGTATTTCAAGTACAACGACCCAGCGAATCCAGTGATGACTGGTGGTGTCTTAGGCCTAATGGCTGTCAGCACAATGGGTCTGTATCTCTGGGGAAACACTTTATTACCAGGCCAGCCGGCAGATCCGGCTTCCCCACAAGTTGACAGATGCATGATATATCACATATGGTCGGAATCGATGAGAAATATGTGCGATATCAATCGCCAATTTTTCGGGGGGTCCAACAAGCAATCGAAGATCGGAAGAGTCTAACGACTCGGTCCGGATCGCGCGCAATAGCATTAATAACAAACCCAGCGTGGGGTCGCATTCGCTTAGCGGGCGCGTCCCTGACAACTGGCAGATGACCGTCGCAGGTCAAGCAGCCACATAAGGGGAGCAGCTATGGTTCTCAGTTCAAAATCATCAAACCCTTCGGTATTTGCGAATCCCTGGATTCAGCTGGTGCTCGGGGTCATCTGCATGGCAGCCGTGGCCAACCTTCAGTACGGATGGACGCTGTTCGTCAATCCGATCGATGCCAAATATCACTGGGGACGCGCTGCCATCCAGGTGGCCTTCACCGTTTTTGTCCTGATCGAAACCTGGCTGGTCCCGGTTGAAGGTTACCTGGTCGATCGCTTCGGACCCCGCCTGGTGGTGCTCGGTGGCGCCGTCCTGGTGGCCATCGCCTGGTCTATCAACTCGGTAGCAGACTCGCTCGGGCTGCTGTATCTGGCCGCGGCCGTGGGCGGCGTCGGCACCGGCTCGGTCTACGGCACCTGTGTCGGCAATGCACTGAAGTGGTTCCCCGGCCGGCGCGGCCTGGCCGCCGGAGTGACCGCCGCCGGCTTCGGCGCGGGCGCTGCCGTGACCGTGGCTCCCATTTCAAAAATGATTGGTGCCGACGGGTATCAACACGCCTTTTTGTTTTTTGGCCTGCTGCAGGGCCTGATCGTATTTGTCATGGCCTGGGGACTGCTGCGAGCGCCAGCGGCACTGGTCGCCGCGGCGCCCCGCCGCAATCAGGCCGCGCACAGCTTTACGCCCGCGCAGGTGGCACGCAAACCCGTCTTTTGGGTGATGTATGTGATGTTTGTGCTGGTGGCATCGGGCGGCCTGATGATGGCCGCATCGATGGCGCCGATTGCCAAAGACTTCAAAATCGAGAAGATCCCGGTCGAACTGTTCGGCCTGGCGATGCCCGCGCTGGTATTCGCCATTACCCTTAATCGGATATTTGACGGTGTGGGGCGCCCGTTCTTCGGCTGGGTCTCTGATCACATCGGTCGCGAGAACACCATGGCGATCGCATTCCTGCTCGGCGCGGCATTCTTGTTCACACTGAGCCAGTCGGGCAGCAATCCGGTGGTGTTTGTGCTGGTGACGGCACTTTATTTTGGCGTGTTCGGCGAAATCTACAGTCTGTTTCCCGCCACGCAGGGCGATACGTTTGGCGCCCAATATGCGGCCGCGAACGCCGGCATGCTCTATACCGCCAAAGGGGCTGGCGCCCTGCTGGTGCCGTTTGCTGCGGCAATTGCCGCTACCAATGGCTGGCATACCGTATTCATGATCGCGGTTTGCTTTAACGTCCTGGCGGCAGTGCTCGGGCTGGTGGTGCTCAAACCGATGCGGGCGAAACATTTCGAAGTGACCCGTGCCGAGGTGACCAGTCACGCAGCTGCCGGACAGTGACGGCCGCTGCAACGGTCTGATGCCGGGATGAGCTTTATTACGCATTCGGAGGCCCCATGAGTGCCGCGATTCCGGTTCCGGCGGCGAGTCCGCCCTCGAGCACTGCGGATAACACCCTGCAGCGCAAAAGCGCCGATGCGGGCGTGGTCTCCGGCGGTCATCTGGTGGCCAAAGCACTCAAGAATGAGGGCGTCGACACGATCTTTACGCTGTGCGGCGGGCACATCATCGACATCTATGACGGCTGCATCGACGAAGGCATCCGGATCATTGACGTGCGGCACGAGCAGGTTGCCGCGCATGCGGCCGATGGCTATGCCCGGCAGACGGGCAAGCTCGGCTGCGTGGTCACCACAGCAGGACCCGGGTGCACCAACGCGGTCACCGGCATTGCCACGGCCTTCCGTTCGGAGAGCCCGATTCTGCATATTGGCGGCCAGGGCGCGCTCAGTCAGCACAAAATGGGTTCACTGCAGGATCTGCCACACGTAGACCTGATGACGCCGATCACGAAGTTTGCGGCGTCGGTCCCCAACACCGAACGCATCGCCGACATGATCTCGATGGCGGCGCGCGAGGCCTTCAACGGCGCGCCCGGACCGGTTTATCTGGAAATACCGCGCGACGTCCTGGATCGCGAGGTCGACATCGCCAAAGCCATTATCCCCAAGCCCGGTCACTATCGCGCCTCGACCCGCTCGATCGGCGACCCGCGCGATATCGAACGACTGGCCGACATTCTGGTCAACTCCGAGCGGCCCGCCATTTTGTATGGGCAGCAGGTCTGGGCCGCGCGCGGTCACCAGGAAGCCATCGCACTGCTGCGCGGTCTTGATATACCGGGCTACTTCAATGGTGGTAGCCGCGGCCTGCTGCCGCCAGGCGATCCGCATCACTTCGATCGCACCCGCAGCAATGCGTTTGCCGACGCTGACGTTCTGGTCATCGTGGGAACGCCGTTTGACTTCCGTATGGGTTACGGACGGCGCATCAGCAACAAGGCGACGCTGGTGCAGATCGACATGGACTACCGCACGGTCGGCAAGAACCGGGATATCGCTCTGGGCCTGGTGGGCGATCCCGGTGCCATCCTGGGCGCGGTATTGCAGGCCAGCGCGGGTCGGCTCAAGGCTGACAAGCACCAGGCCCGCCGGCAATGGATGAAGAAGCTGACCGACGCGGAAGCGGCGGCGACCGAGAAGCTGATGCCATTGTTCAAATCGGACAACGTGCCGATACACCCGTATCGCGTCGCCTATGAGCTCAATCAATTTCTCGCCGACAACACTATCTATATTGGCGATGGCGGCGATGTGGTGACCATCTCGGCGCAGGCGGTGCGCCCGCGCCAGCCGGGCCAGTGGATGGACCCGGGGGCGCTCGGCTCACTCGGCGTCGGTACCGGTTTTGCCATTGCCGCGGGTCTCGCACACCCGAGCAAGGAAGTGCTCTGCTACTACGGCGATGGCTCGTTCGGCATGACGGCTTTCGACATGGAGACTGCCAATCGCTTCGGTGTGCCGTATCTGGCGGTCATCGGCAACAACTCCGCAATGAATCAGATCCGTTACGGGCAGCTGGCCAAGTATGGCCCGGAGCGTGGCAACGTCGGCAACCTGCTGGGCGACGTGCCGTTCAGCAAGTTCGCCGAGATGCTCGGCGGCTTCGGCGAAGAAGTGCGCGACCCGGCACAGATCGCTCCCGCGCTGCAGCGCGCGCGCGCGTCCGTGCAGCGTCTGCGCCGCTCGGCGGTAGTCAACATCTGGGTTGACCCGCGCGAGTATGCACCCGGCACCAAGAATCAGACCATGTACAAGTGAGGCGCCGGAAAACTCCCATGGGCAAGGCACTCGACGGCGTTCGCATCCTTGATTTCACGCATGTGCAATCGGGTCCGACCTGTACGCAGCTGCTGGCTTGGTTCGGCGCCGATGTGATCAAGGTCGAGCGCGCGGGCGCGGGCGATATTACCCGCGAACAGCTGCGCGACATTCCGGATGTCGACAGCCTGTATTTCACGATGCTGAACCACAACAAGCGCTCCATCACGCTGGACACCAAAAACCCCCGCGGCAAGGCGGTATTAGAGCAGCTGATCAAGTACTGCGATGTGCTGGTGGAGAACTTCGCGCCCGGGGCGCTGGATCGGATGGGATTTACCTGGGAGCGCATTCAGCAGCTTAATCCCAAGATGATCGTCGCCTCGGTCAAGGGCTTTGGTCCCGGACCTTACGAGGACTGCAAGGTCTACGAAAACGTAGCCCAATGTGCCGGCGGCGCGGCCTCCACGACCGGGTTCGATGACGGCCCGCCCCTGGTCACCGGCGCCCAGATCGGCGACAGCGGCACCGGCCTGCATCTCGCGCTCGGCATCGTCTGCGCGCTGTACCAGCGCCGCAGCACCGGTCGCGGCCAGAAGGTATTGGCCGCGATGCAGGACGGCGTGCTTAACCTCTGCCGGGTCAAGCTGCGCGACCAGCAGCGGCTGGCACGCACCGCCATCATGAAGGAATACCCGCAGTACCCGAACGGGAAATTTGGCTCCGCCGTGCCACGCGCCGGCAACGCCTCGGGCGGCGGCCAGCCCGGCTGGATTCTCAAGTGCAAGGGCTGGGAAACCGATCCCAACGCTTACCTGTACTTCATTGCGCAGGCCCCCGTGTGGAAGGAAATCTGCAAGGTCATCGGCAAAGAGGAGTGGATTACCGATCCGAACTACGCCACGCCCAATGCGCGCCTGCCAAAACTCATGGAGGTGTTCGCTACGGTTGAGGCCTGGACCGTCACGAAGACCAAGTTTGAAGCCATGGCGGAATTCAACCAGCACGATATTCCGTGCGGACCGATCCTGTCCATGGAGGAACTGGCCGCTGAGCCGTCGCTGCGCGCCACCGGCACCATCGTCGAGATCGATCACCCGACCCGCGGCAAGTACCTCTCAGTGGGCAACCCCATCAAGATGTCCGACAGCCCCACCGAGGTGAAGCGCTCACCGCTGCTCGGCGAACATACCAGCGAGGTTCTGGCCGAGCTCGGACTGAGCGCCACTGACATTGCAACGCTGCGAACCGAGAACGTCATTTGAAATTATCAATGCCCTGCTTGCGAGGATCACCCGATGCCCGCTGATCAGAACGCCGTGCGTAGCCTGCTCGCTAAGGTCAAGGCGGCCGGCCGGACCGCATTGACGGCTCCGGAAGCCAAGGGCATTTGCGAGGCTTACGGCATCACGATACCCAAGGAAGGCGTGGCCGCCAGCGCCGAGGGCGCGGCCAAGCTCGCTACCACGATTGGTTACCCGGTCGTGATGAAGATTGTCTCGCCGCAGATCCTGCACAAGACCGAGGCCGGTGGCGTCATCGTCGGCGTCAAGGACGCCGAGCAGGCGCAGGCGGCGTTCACAACCATCGTCGCGAACGCCCGCCGCTACGACGCCAAGGCAGTCATCGACGGCGTACAGATCCAGCAGATGCTCGCCGGTGGTCAGGAAGTCATTATCGGCGCCGTGACCGATCCGGCCTTTGGCAAGCTCGTGGCGTTCGGTCTGGGCGGCGTGCTGGTCGAAGTCCTCAAGGACATTACCTTCCGCCTCGCGCCGGCCACGCGCGAGGACGCGCTGTCGATGCTCGATGGCATCGCGGCCGCGGAAATTCTGCGTGGCGTGCGCGGCGCCGACCCGGTGAACCGCGCGACGCTGGCCGACATGATCGAGAAAGTCTCACAACTGGTGGCGGACTTCCCCGAGATCTCCGAATTGGACCTCAACCCGGTGTTCGCGACCAAGGATGGCGCCACTGCGGCCGACGTGCGCATCGTCCTAGACTTCAATCCGCCAGAGGCGCGCTTTAGGCCCAGCCAGGAAGCGATCGTCCGGCAGATGAATCGGATCATGAAGCCCGATGCGGTTGCGGTCATTGGCGCGTCCGCCGAGAACGGCAAGATCGGCAATTCCGTGATGAAAAACCTGATCAATGGCGGCTATCAGGGCATGATCTACCCGATTCATCCCAGCGCCGAATCGATTCTGGACCGCAAAGCCTACAAGAGCGTCAAGGACGTTCCCGGTGACATCGACGTAGCGGTATTTGCCATACCGGCCAAGTTTGTCGCCCAGGCGCTGATTGAGGTCGGCGAGAAGAAGATTGCCGGCGCAGTGCTGATACCGTCGGGATTCGCTGAAACCGGAAATGTGGCGGGCCAGCAGGAACTGGTGGCCATCGGCCGCAAGTACGACGTGCGGCTGATGGGGCCGAATATCTACGGTTTCTACTACACGCCGAAGAACCTCTGCGCGACGTTCTGCACCGCCTACGATTACAAGGGCTCAGCGGCCCTTTCTTCCCAGTCCGGTGGCATCGGCATGGCGATCATCGGCTTCTCGCGCTCCGCCAAGATGGGCGTGTCCGCGATCGTCGGGCTTGGCAATAAATGCGACATTGACGAGGATGATCTGCTGACATTCTTCGAGCAGGATGACAACACCAGAATCATTGCTCAGCACCTGGAAGATCTGAAGGACGGACGCGCCTTTGCCGAGGTCGCCAAGCGCGTATCCAAGAAAAAGCCGGTAGTGGTTCTGAAGGCCGGCCGCACCAGCTATGGCGCCCGGGCGGCCAGTTCGCACACCGGGGCGCTCGCCGGCAACGACAAGATCTACGACGACGTGTTCCGGCAATCCGGCGTCATTCGCGCCCGCTCGCTGCGCGACCTGCTCGACTTTGCCCGTGGCATTCCGATATTGCCGACCCCGAAGGGCAATAACGTGGTGATCATCACCGGCGCCGGCGGCTCCGGGGTGCTGCTCTCCGACGCCTGCGTCGACAACGGCCTGTCGCTGATGGCGATGCCGCCGGACCTCGACGCGGCGTTTCGCAAGTTCATTCCGCCTTTTGGCGCCGCCGGCAATCCGGTCGACATCACCGGCGGCGAACCCCCGGCAACCTACCAGAACACCGTGCGCCTGGGCCTTGAGGATGAGCGCATTCACGCGCTGATCCTCGGTTACTGGCACACCATCGTCACGCCACCGATGGTGTTCGCACGGCTGATGGTCGAGGTGGTCACGGACATGCGCAGCAAGGGATTTGTGAAGCCGGTGGTCGCGTCGCTCGCTGGCGATGTCGAGGTCGAAGAGGCCGCGGAATACCTGTACCAGCACGGCATTCCGGCCTACGCCTATTCGACCGAGATTCCGGTAGCGGTGCTCGGGGCGAAATATCAATGGGCACGCGGCGCCGGTCTGATTCCCGCGCGCTGAGCCGCGGCTCAGCGCCGGCGGCGAGGCGTGGCAGGAACACTAGGGCGATTGGCGCCCGCAGCTCCAGCGTCCAAGGCGGGGAGCAGTGAGTGGCTATTGGAAGGGTTGGGAAGTTTAGAGCGGACATTCGAATTACACCTTTCAGGGGGGTCTGACCATGTTTAGCATTCAAGCGCCTAGATTTCTGTTCGCGGCGCTCGCGACAGTTCTGGTCATCGCCGGCAATCCCGGCCGAGTTTTGGCGGACGACGCCTCGGACAATGCCGCACTCAAGGAGCAGATGCGGGTTCTGATGCAGCGGGTCAACGACCTGACCAAGCAGGTCGAGAATCTGACTAAGCAGCAACAACAGACGCAGCAGGCCGCAGCAGTGCCCGTCGCGCCTGCAGCCGCTGCGCCCGCAGCGGCACCTGCAGCTCCGGCAGAGCCCAAGTTCGATGCCTTCATGAAGTCCAACCAGGGTGAGCCGAAACTGGCAGCCTTTCTGAAGGGCTTTTATGGCACGCTGGATGTGTCCTTCGACGACACCACTAAGGGCATCAATGGCCTGGTGGCCGATAGCTATAGTCTCGTCAATCCCAATAATCCGAACTCCGGCTACGTCAATAACGGACCCAAGGGTACGCAGGAGGTCGGGCTATTGGGCTACATGCCGGCGATCTCGACTAACAAGTCGCAGATCGGCTACCGCTTTTCGCATCCGATCAATAACAGCGGCGTCGACTTCATCGTCCAGGTTGAAACCGCGCTGTCGCTGACGGCGTCACCAGGCCTGAAGACCAGCTACACACAGCAGTCGAACGTCGTCACCGGCGCGATTGGACTAGGCGATACCTTCGTCGGACTGCAGAGTGCCGACTGGGGTAAGTTCAAATTCGGCACCACCTACTCGCCCTACAAGAAATCCACCGACCGCATGAATCCCTTCTCCGGGCAGCTCGGCGACTATGCGACCATCATGGGCAATAGCGGTGGCGACAACCGGGTCGAATTCGGCACGCGTCTCGACCATTCCATGTGGTATGACTCACCTGTCTATGCGAACGTGTTCAGTTTTGACGTGCTGTGGTCGCCTGGCCAGAACCGCACCTATGACAACGTGGTGCAGTCGGCCGGTTCACCCGACTGCAGCGGCGGCAACGTGCCGGGCAGTGGCAACCTGCTGCTCAACTGCGACGACGGCGGCTTTGGTACGGCCTACAGCGTCGACCTGAAATTTGAGACAGGCGGCTTCTATGCAACGGTCGCCTGGGAGCTGCACAAAGGGGTCAATCGCAATAGCGACGGCATTGGGTCCAATAATCCGACTTATGGCTACCTGATGTCGATTGACAGCCCGTTGCTGGACTGGAATACCTTCAACGCCCTGGTGGCGGAGTACCCGCAGTATGCGAGTGTCGCTGGTGGTACACCGGCGTTTCTGACCGACATTGCCGATGAATCGGCCTTCAAGGTGGGGGCGCAATACGTATTCAATTTTGGTTTGACCGCCAGCGCAATCTGGGAGAACCTGCACCGCAGTGTGTCCCAGGACCTGGAGTACCAGAACGAGCGTCAACGCTACGGTACCTGGCTCGCTCTCTCGCAGACTCTTACCAGTAAAGATATTCTGAGCGTCGGCTGGGCGCACGCCGGAAAGACCCCGGGCGATCCGGGTGGACAGCACAACTACGATCCGTTTAGCACCGACAATACGGCCGACATGGTCACCATCGCGTGGAAACACAAGCTCGACAAGCAGCTGTACTGGTACCTCGACGGCGCGATGACCCACAACAACGGCAACGCGCACTATGACATGGGCGCGGGCGGCCGGGGCCTGACCACTGACTGCCACGATGGCACCAACACCATCGATGTCGATTACAGCAGCGCCGGGCCGACGACCTGGGGCGGCTGTCGCATCGTAGGCTTCTCAACCGGTCTGGATTACAAGTTCTGAGTTGGCATGGGCCTCCGCGTGCTGCGTGAGGCCGGGAGATGTAGGTAGGTGGCTCGGCGGCGCTTCTCAGGCGCCGCCGCGCCATGCATCCTGTCGATGCGAGGCACGGATCAGCGCGCAGAAACCGGCGGCATGAGCACGGGCAAACCGCGGAGGTAATTTGCCGTGACCTGCCTGGTATTGGTGCGGCACGGACAGGTACCCGGAATCGACCCCGAGCGGTTTCGGGGGCGCTCGAACCTGGCGCTGACCGCGCGTGGGCGACGCGATGCGAAGCTCACGGCCGCGCGAATCGCAGCCCGCAGTCATCCGGCGGCTATATTTACGAGCCCCATGCAACGCTGCATCGAGACGGCACGGCCGATCGCAGAAGCCTGTTCCTGCCCGCAGCAGGTGCTCGACTCCTTCAACGATATCGATTACGGCGCGTGGCTGGGAAAGACGCACCAGGAGGTGCGCGAATCCTCACCCGACGCCTACCGCCAATGGCGGACGTCACCAGAGCTCGCACAAATTCCTGGCGGCGAGTCCCTGAAGGAAGTGGCGGCGAGGATCGCCGACGGGTTGGGACTTGTACTGGAGCGCTACTCCAGCGATACCGTCGTCCTGGTCGGTCACGATGTCACGAATCGCGTGCTGCTGCTGCAGGCGCTGGGCCTGCCGCTGGCCGCTTTTTGGCGTCTGGCACAGGATCCTTGCGGAATCAGCGAGATTCTGTGGATCAACAATACGGCGAAACTAATCCGCATGAATGAAACTGCACACCTGTCCGGTGCTGGCACACCACGCTAGCCGTTTGCAACGGCCCATCTCCGGACGTTTATTGGCTCGCGCTGAACGGAAGTTCTTGAACTCGCGGTCATTAGGCAATCGGCCCAGCCAAGGCGCGGCCGCCGCCAGCCGGAAACGTCATTAAAACAAAAGCGCGGCGCGTACCGCGAGCGGCCAGCGGATTTCATGGCGGCTTTGCTCATCACCCCAATGCGAGGCCATGGCCGCCCGCAAGGCCGGCACCGGATCTTTCCCCCGCGCTTTGATATACGCCGCGGTCGCCGACCAGCTGCTGACATATCCGGCCAGCTCCGCGAGCGACCACTGCTGCGTGATCGCGAGCGCCGGCACCGCAAGTTCCGGCGCCGGGAACGGCAGAGTCTGATAGCCGCTCTCAACGTGCCGGCGCTCGGCTGGCCAGTAAGGCCCGACGACATCGCGATAAAACCTCTGCAACTCGGCATCCCCGTGTTCGTAATCGACACTGCAGACGCCGTAACTCCAAACCGCCAGCAGTCCGCCGGGCCGCAGCACGCGACGAACCTCGGCGTAAAATCGCTCGCAGTCGAACCAGTGCAGCGCCTGGGCGACGGACACCAGATCAAAATGCGCCGCGGGCAGGTCGCTTTCTTCGGCCACGGCGACTCGGTAGCTGATGCGCGGATCGGGTTTGGCCTGGCGCAGCTGCGCCGCGCTCAGATCGGTCGCGATGACTTCAGCAAAATACCCGGCCAGATCGGCCGAGGCCTGGCCGCTGCCGCAGGCGCAGTCCCAGGCGCGGCCGCGCGCCGGCGCGGTCGCGGCCAGCCACTGGTAAAGCGCCTGCGGATAACGCGGTCTGAAATCCGCATACTGCGTCGCGCAGGCGGAAAAGTGATCTTGCGGATGCATCGGCCGCTGCTATTCGTCCTGCAGGTCCTGACCCGGAAACAGCTCTTCGACAAAGCCGAAACTGCGCATATCCTCGATGCGCATCGGATACAACACTCCGTCCAGGTGATCGACTTCGTGTTGCACCACCCGGGCGTGAAATCCCTCAACGCTTCGATCCAGCGCCTGCCCGAACTGATCGCTGCCGCGGTAGCGCAGCCGCTGGAAGCGCGGCACCAGGCCACGCATGCCAGGGACGGAGAGGCACCCTTCCCAATCCTCGGCGATCAGATCGTCCAGTGGCTCGAGCACGGGATTGATCAGCACCGTATAGGGCACGGCATCGGCATCCGGGTAGCGGCGCGATGGGGCGCCGCCAAATATCACCACGCGTTGCGGCACCCCGATCTGCGGCGCGGCCAGTCCGGCGCCCTGGGCGGCCGTCATCGTCTCCTGCATGTCGGCCAGCAGTTCCTGCAGTTGCGGTGAATTGAATTCGAGCACCGGCTCGCTCACCTGCAGCAGGCGCGGATCCCCCATTCTCAAGATTGGACGAATGGCCATGATCGCACTTTAAGTGTCCCAGTAATGTTCCATCAGCTTGCGCATGGAAGCGTCAGGCAGGAAGCCCCGCCCAGCCACCTGATTATCGAGCAGGTGCTCGATCTTGGTGCTGCCGGGCACTGCACACGTGACGGCCGCATGCGACACCACGTACTTGAGCATGAATTGCGCCCACGTGGCCGCGCCGAAATCGGCCGCCCACGGCGGCAGGGCCCGGTTCTGGCTGGCGGCCAGATTCGCTCCGCTTCGGCCACCCAGGGGCATGTTGGCGATCACGCCGATGCGCCGCTTTAATGCCACCGGGAAAACTCTGGCGGCCGCATCACGATTGCCGATGGAGTAATCGACCTGGACGAAATCCAGCCGATAGCGGTTCATGCATTCAATCAGCCGGGGGTGATCGGCCGGATTGGAGGTGGTCACGCCAAGGTAGCGAATTTTGCCAGCTTTTTTCCAGCGCAAAAGCTGCGGCATCAACTCCTCCACGCCGTTCAGGTTATGCACCTGCAGCAAGTCCAGGTGGCTGGTGCGCAATCGCTGCAGCGATCGATCGAGACTATCCTGGCCCGTCATGGGCGCGCCGGCCGCAGCAGCTGCGCCGCCGGTATTGGGGCGCGTCGCACCGCCGCCCGAAAGCTTGGTGGCGAGGAATACCTGATCGCGCGTTCCAAGATCGGCCAGCGACTGTCCGATAACTGCCTCGCTGTCGCCGTAAGCGGCTGCGGTATCGACAACTTTGGCCCCGACTTCCGTGAACCGGGCAAGTTCGGCCTTGAGTGCGTCGTATTCGGCTTCGGAAAAGCGATTGGTACCTAGGCCAATCACCGGCAGCATCTCCCCGGTGGCCGGAATCGGCTTCCAGATAAGCGGTGGATAGATGGGCGCGTGCGCTACAGCGCCGCGGACAGTTCGACCCAAAAATGCGCCGGCGCCGGCTAATGCCGCCGCCTGCAGCAAGGCCCGACGTGAATAACCCCGGTTGGCGCGCACAGCCATACACTCCTCCCGCTGACGGTTGGCATGAACTTACGGCAGCCGCCATTGTCCCGCAAACCAGCCGGCCCATGGCGATCTGCCCACACCGCGGCAGGGTTAAGAATTTTTAAGGCCGCCGGTGGCTGTCTGGCGCTGGCAAGTTTAGGCGGGGGCTTTTAACATGGGAGCTGCCGGGTCGGGTGCATATAGGAATACAGGACACCCTAGCCGGTAAACTCCCGGCCGTGGAAGCCCAAATGGCCTGCGGTCGAAACAACTCGAGGATGCTGATAATGAAAGTGTTTTTGCCCTTAGCGGTGCTCATCGCCGTAGCCATGACACCCGCCTTTGCCGACTGTGTCGCCCCGACCGTTTCTATCACGATTCCGGAAAGCGCCACGGCTACCAAGGATGAGCTGATAGCGGCTAAGAAGGCCGTCAATGCGTATGACTTGGCCGTGCAGAATTTCACCAGTTGCCTGGCGACGGAAGAGCAGGCAGCTGTTACCGCACTCGGCGACAAGGCGACGGCCGATCAAAAGGCGAAAGTTCAGAAGCAGTACGATCTGCGCAGCGATAACGAGATCGACAAGCTGAAGGCGCTGGCCGACAAACTCAACCTGGTGATCCGCGAATACAAAGCCAAGAACCCCACACCGTAAATGAGTGGCTGACCACTTAGCCTGAGGTGCCGCGCCGGCGCCGGTGCGGTTCTACAGTTGGCCCGCAGCTTCTGCTGAGAACGTATCGCAACTGTTCATCGTGCCGCCGTTCAGGCCGCGCCCGAACCAGCGGTGCCGCTGCTCGGCCGTGCCGTGCGAGAACGCATCGGGCAGCACCGCACTGCCCGCGAGCTCGCGCACCCGCGCCGCGCCAGCGGCTGACGCTGCATCGAGAGCCCCTGACATCCGTGCCGCAGCGCTCGGGCCGCCAGCCTGAACAGCTCGCTGCAACCACAGTCCCGCGTAGCAGTCGGCCTGCAGCTCCAGGACTACGAGCGTCCGGTTAGCGACTTCCGGAGTGCTGGTGGCGCGGGCCTGCTCGACGACCGCGGTCGTGCCGAGCAGATTTTGCAGGTGGTGCCCTACTTCATGCCCGATCACGTAACGGCGGGCCAGCTCGCGCGCCTCCCCGGCGCGCGTGTCCAGCTCGTCCATGAAGGCCTGCTCGAGATAGATGCGCTCATCGGTCGGGCAGTAAAACGGGCCTGCTACCGGGCGGCTCGCGCCGCAAATAGCGGACAGCGTCTGGCCGAAAACGCGCAGCTGGGGCACCTCATAGCGGGCGTCGAAGCCCGTCAGTACCGTCTTCCAGTAGCGCGTCGAATCATCGAGCAGCGCCTGCGGGGCGATCTGCTCATCAGCAAGTTCCGCTGACGTGGCGGGCTTGGCCACGGCCGCCGGCGGCCGGTGCGGCCGTAATTTAAGGCCCAAGGCGATGCAGACGATCAGCACCAGCACCGCCAGCACATCGATCGCCAGGCGCCGCCGGCGCTGGCGGCGTTCCGCTGCCGATTCGTGGCGTGCCGCCGGTTTGAACTTCACCGCCGCCGCCCTACACGATGTAAAAGCTGCGCGAGCAGACCGGCAGCCCCGTTACTTGGCGCAGCTTGTGCACCGATCAGTGTAAGGAATGACGCGCAGCCGCTCGGCGGCGATCTCCTCGCCGCACTGGGCACAATAGCGGTATTCGCCCCGCTCCAGCCGCGCGAGCGCGTGGCGAATCTGGGCAATTTCAACCGCTGCCGAATCACCGATCTGCGCCAGCACCTCATCGTTTTCGCGTTGCGTGGCCTGATCGGCAAAATCCGCTACCAGCGGATCGGATTCATGCCGGATATCGGAACGCACCTGCGCCGAGCGGTGTTCCAGCTCGCTGCGCCGGGCTTTTAGCCAATCGCGTACCGCTGCATCATCGGGACTCATTATTGCACCTTGACCATCTGGCCCAGGAATGCCCGTTGCGTTCATCGCCTGCCGGCGGCCGCACCCCTCATCCGTAGGTTAGCACCGGCTCCGCGCAGACGCCTCAAGTACCGTGACCGGGCCCAATGAACCTCGGCCCGGCGCCCCAGCTTGGCCGCGATGACGATTAATGAGCGGCGGGCGGGGGCTGCAGTCCCTTGGAGTACAGCACCTTCCCTTCCGGCGTCACCAGCACCGCATCCACATCATCGAGCTTGTTGTAAATCTCCAGCGCCGCCTCCGGGCCCAGCACAAACGCGGTCTTTGACAGACCGTCGGTGCGCGTGGCAGTGGGCGCGAGCACCGTGGCACTGCGCACCTTGCTGGCTGAGTGGCCGGTGTGCGGATCAATGATATGGTGATAACGCACGCCGTCCTCGTCAAAATACCGCTCATAATCTCCCGAAGTCGAAATCGCCGTGTCCCGCAACGGCAGCCGCACGATCACCTGATCCTCATGGTCCGGATGCCGGATGCCGACCATCCATGGCTTGCCGAAGCGGTCACCGATGATGCGGCTGTCGCCACCGGCCATGACCATGGCCCGATCGATCCCGCGCTTTTGCAGCACCGCGATGCCGCAGTCGACCGAATATCCCTTGGCGATTCCGCCCAGATCGATACGCACGCCCGGGCGTGAAAACTGTACGGTGCCGGCCACCGGGTCGAGCAGCACGTGCCGGTAGTCGACCGCGCCCAGTGCGCCCTGTATCTGCTCTTCGGTCGGCCGCTTGTGCTCGCGGAAATTGTACATATAGCCGACACTGGCATAGGTGATGTCGAACGCGCCGTTGGTGATGCGCGAATACTCGGCCGCGGTTTGCAGCAGCTTGAACAGTTCGGGAGTGATCTTCATCGGGCCGTCGGCCGCGTGCGCATTGACCTGCGACACCTCGCTGTCTGGCTTATAGGTGCTCATCGCGGCATCGATGCGCCGCATCTCGTCCATGACCGCGTCAATCGCCTCGTTCCCGCGGGCCTCATCTTCGGACCACAGTTCGACCGTGATGCGGGTGCCCATGATGCCATCGACTGTGCGCTGCACCCAGGCGGCGCGCGCCGCCGGCACGGCGGCGAGACTCAGCAGGCAGAGCATGAGCAATGGCTTGTTCAAATTAATTGTCACCTTTTTTGTGCGCCCGCTAATCGGCATCGCCAAACAGCGGCTCACCGCGCTCACAATACCAATTCACGATGCTGTGCCAGACGCCTTTCGCATCCTCGGCAAAGCAAAATAGGTCGGCATCTTCCTCGTCTATGACGCCCTCATCGACCAGCCACTGGGCTTTAAACAGCTGCCGCCAGTACGATTCGCCGACCAGCACGATGGGCACCGGCGGCATCTTGCGGGTCTGCACCAGCGCCAGAGTTTCAAACAGCTCATCGAGCGTACCGAAGCCGCCCGGAAAGGCCACCAGCGCCCGGGCCCGCTGCAGGAAATGGAGCTTACGCATCGCAAAATAGTGAAACCGGAAACATAGCTCCGGCGAGATGTACGGATTGGGGAACTGCTCGTGCGGCAAATCAATGTTCAGGCCGACACTCTTGGCGCCGGCGTCAAAGGCACCGCGGTTGGCGGCTTCCATGATGCCGGGGCCGCCGCCGGTGACCACCACCGCCCTGGCCTGTCCGGGCACGCTGCCGCTGCTGCCGATCAGCCGCCCGAGCTCGCGGGCAATTTCATAATAGTGGCTTTTGGCAGCCAGCCGCTCGGCCACCGCGAGACGATGGCGCAGCACCGCCGAATCCGGGTTCGCGAGGAGCGCCGCACGCACCGACTCGATGCGCCGTTGCGCTGCGGCGGGCTCCGCGATACGCGTGCTGCCAAAAATGACGATCGTGTGCTCGATGCCCGCGTCGCGCAGCAATAGCTCGGGCTTCAGATAATCAAGCTGCAGCCGCTGCGCACGCGTGTCTTCGCGCTGCAGAAAGTCCATGTCCCGGTCGCCGGCCAGATAGGTCGGACTGGCCAGAATCGCCGCGACCCGCTGCGGCGCGCCGGCATCCTCGCTGGCAGATTTAGGCTGTTGCCCGGGCAGGGGCTCCCGTCGGGGATTTTTCATCAGCGCCGGGTCGCCAAGCGCACGAGCGGGCCGCGCGTGACGGCCACCGCTGCAAAATTGATCCTGGCCAGCGTCATTGCCCCGGTGCTCAGCGATCCAACGCGCGAACGGTCTGTCCGCAACGATAATTATAACACCGCACAGTCACGGCAGTGGATTGCTGGGCAGCTCGGGGAAGGCCGCTTGCAGCAAGCCTTTTTGCTTTAGCCAGTCGCGATTAAACAGGCGCGACAGGTACTTTGCCCCGCTGTCGCACAACACCGTCACGATCGTGTGTCCGGGTCCCAGCTTGCGCGCGATGCGCACGCTCGCTGCCACATTGATGCCGCTGGTGCTGCTGACAAAGAGCCCCTCTTCGCGCAGCAGCCGGTACACGTAGCCGACGGTTTCGGCATCCTCCACGTGCTCGGCAGCGTCGATCGGGGCGCCCTGCATATTGGCGGTCACGCGCCCGATACCGATACCCTCGGTGATCGATCCCGACCCGGTGATCTTGATCTGACCGTGGCGGATGTACTCATAAAGTCCGCTGCCGGGCGGATCTGCCAGCACCGTGTGCACGCTGGCACTACGGCTCTTGAGAAATTCAGAAACGCCAGCGAGCGTGCCACCGGTGCCGCTCGCGGCGACGAAGGCATCGATCCGCCCGCCGGTCTGCGCCCAGATTTCCGGGCCGGTGGTTTCGAAGTGCGCGCGGCGGTTGGCGGTGTTGTCAAACTGGTTGGCCCAGATCGCCGCCGGCAACTCATCGGCCAGACGCCCCGCCACTTTCTGGTAGTGCATCGGATCGCTGTACGGCACCGCCTTGACCCGCCGCACCTCGGCGCCGAGCGCCTCGATCAGCGCGTATTTCTCCGGCGACTGGTTATCGGGCATGACGATCACGCACCGATAACCGCGGGCATTGCACACATGGGCAAGCCCGATGCCGGTATTGCCGGCGGTACCCTCCACCACCGTACCGCCGGCGCGCAGCACACCGCGCCGCTCGGCATCGAGCACGATGCCCCGCGCGGCGCGATCCTTCACGGACCCGCCCGGGTTCATGAATTCGGCCTTGCCGAGAATCTCACAGCCCGTCTCATTGCTCAGCCGGCGCAGCCGGATCAGCGGCGTGCTGCCAACCGCGTCGATGAAATCCTGTGCCACGTTCATATTTGTGCCGTTCCTAAAAATTGGGCCCGCGCTTTAGCTTTGCACCGGCGCCACGCTCACGACATCACCTACGATCAGCAGCGCCGGAGCCTTAACCTTGGCTGCCAGCGCCGTAGCTTCCAGCGTTGCGAGCGTCGCGCGCACAGTCCGCTGTTGCGGCAACGTTGCATTCTCGATCAGGGCCGCCGACCGCTGCGGCGGCGCGCCATGCTCAGTCAGGCGCGCTACGATCCGCGGCAGCTGCGCAACCCCCATGTAGAATATGACGGTCTGCAGGGGCGCAGCCAGTGCCCGCCAGTCGAGTTGCTCGGCCGCCTCACCCATCGCCGTCACCCAGATGACTGACTGCGCCACGCCGCGCCACGTCAGCGGAATGCCGGCGATCGCGGCGCCGCCCAGAGCGGCGGTCACGCCGGCGACGATCACCACCGGGATGCCGGCCGCGGCCAGGGCGGCCAGTTCCTCGCCCGCGCGGCCAAAAATCAGCGGGTCGCCGCCCTTGAGGCGGGCGACGCGTAGGCCTCTGCGTGCATAGCCGATGAGCAGTTCATTGATCCGCGCCTGCGTAATCTGGTGGTGGCCGGATTCCTTGCCAACGAATACGCGCTCGGCGTCGCGACGCACGCGCTCGAGCACGGCGGTGGAGACCAGCCGGTCATAAAGCACCACGTCGCACTCCTGCAGCAGCTGCTGGGCCCGAAGCGTCAACAGGTCCGGATCCCCGGGGCCTGCGCCAATCAGCCAGACCTCACCGCCGTGCGGCGCTGCACCGGTTGCGTACTGGTTCAACAGCCGCTGCAGCTGCACCTCAGTGTCGGCCTCGGCGGCATCTCCGGTGAGCAGTCGCTGCGCGGCCGTTCCCGAAAAAAACTGGTCCCAGAAATGGCGGCGTGCGCCGACATCCGGCAGCGCCTGCTGCGCCCGAACCCGCCAGCGGCCGGCCAGTTGGGCCAGTTCCCCGATGCGTTGCGGCACCGCCGCCTCAATCAGCGTACGCACGCGCCGCGCCAGAGTCGGCGCGCGGCCTGAGGTGCCGACCGCGATGAGGATCGGCGAGCGATCGATAATGGCCGGCAGCAGGCAGTTGGAACTGTCCGGATCATCAACCGCATTGACCCAGATGCCATGCCTCTCGGCGGCCTCGCGCACCGCGCGGTTCACGGTCCGCAGACCCGTTGCCGCGACCGCAAGGACCGACCCATCAAGATGAGCCGCGACGAATTCCGCTCGCAGGTACTCGATCGGCTCGGCGGCAACCAGCGCCTGCAAGGTGGCGCAAAGCTGTGGCGCCACCAGGCGGATTCTGGCGCCGGCACGGCGCAGCGTCGCAATTTTTCGTGCCGCGACTGGACCACCACCGACTACCAGTACCAGCCGGCCGCGCAGATCGAGGAAGACCGGCAGATGATCCATGCTGGTGGCGTCAGTCAAAGGTCACTGATGGAACCGGGCAGCTGGCGCGGATGTAATCCGCACTCACGAGTTTCTGCCGACTCCCACCACCAGCGGCCGGCGCGCTCACTCTCGCCGGGTTTGAGCGCCCGCGTGCACGGGTAGCAGCCGATGCTGGCATAGCCCCGGTCATACAGTGGGTTGTAGGGCAAGGCGCGGTTGCCGATGAAGGCCCAGATGTCGGCTGTGGTCCAATCCAGCAACGGACTGATTTTGTGCAAGCCATATTGTGGGTCCAGCGCGATCGCCCGGGTCGCCGCGCGCACCGGAGATTGACCCTTGCGCAACCCCGTCACCCAGGCGGCATAACCGGCGATTGCGCGGCGAAATGGGTCGATTTTTCTCACCTCACAGCAGCGCTCACGGTTTTCGAGACTCTGATAAAAGCCATTGATGCCGTGCTCGCCGACAAAGCGCTCCACCGCGCGGCCTTCCGGAAAAAACATCCGCATGCGCCGCTGATAGCGCTCCTCGAGGCGTGCGAGCAGTTCGAGGCTCTCCGGATGGAGCCGCCCGGTGTCGACGGTGACCATGTCAATCTGCGGTACCTGCGTCCAGATCAGATCGGTGAGCACCATCGCTTCAGCCCCGAGGCTGTTCGCATAGACGACGCGGCCGAATTGCGCCACGGCGCCGTGCAAAACAGCTACGGCGGCGGCGACTTTGTGCGCCAGTTCCGTTTCCGTAACCGGGTTTTCAGCCAGTGCTTCCACGTGGCCATTCTCGGACCGATACTCATAACTTTGACGCATAAGCAATGCGCACTGCGTCTGAATGCAATAGCGCCGGTGTGACATTGCGGTGACCCCGCGGCCGAGCGGTGCGGCACAATGTCAGTTATGAACCGAGCCTATGGACTGACCCTGCGCCGGCTGCGGCAGGACCGGCACATTCGCAGCCTGACGCGCGAGGTGCACGTCACGGCGGACCAGCTGATTCAGCCGATCTTTGTGGCCCAAACCGCCTCCAGCCGGGTGCCGGTGCCGGGTCTTACCGGAGTCCATCAGGAAGCGCCCGATTCACTGCTGCGCCAGACCGAGCAGGACCTTAAGGCCGGCGTCAGCAAGTTTCTGCTCTTTGGCGTGCCGCGCGAGCGCGCCGTGCAGCAAATTGACTGGTCTTTTACCGCCGGCCAGATCCGCGCACTCAAGGAGCGCTTCGGCCGTGACCTGTGGCTGGCGGTGGACGTGTGCCTGTGCTCGGCAACGCCGCACGGTCACTGTGGGGTGCTCAACGCCGAAGGCGATCACATCGACAATGCGGCCACGGTCGCCGAACTGGCCGCGGCCGGGCTGGCCTACGCGCAGGCCGGCGCCGACTGCGTGGCGCCCAGTGACATGATGGATGGGCGGGTCGGAGCCATCCGCACCGCCCTCGACCAGGCGGGCTCGGAGCGCACGGTACTGATGAGCTACGCCGCGAAATTCGTCTCCTCGCTGTACGGGCCGTTTCGCCTCGCCGCGGATTCGGCACCGAAAGGTGGCGCGACGCTTAAGGACCGCACCAGCTACCAGCTCGATCCGGCGCGACCGGCAGATGCGTGGCTGTCGGCCCAGCGCGACGCCGATGAAGGCGCGGATATCCTGATGGTCAAGCCCGGACTTCCGTACCTCGATGTACTGCGTGAACTGTCCCAGGCGATACGCAAGCCCTGGGCCGTGTATCACACCAGCGGCGAATTTGCCGCGCTGGAGGCGCTGGCCACACAGGGGCTCGCCCCGCGCGCAGCGTTGCATCGCGAAATCATGACGGCCTTCAAGCGCGCCGGCGCCAGCATGATCATCACTTACGGTGCCCGCGAGGCCCGTGAGTGGCTGCGTGACTGACGCCGCCGCGGATCATCATGGGCAAATCTGAGGAGTTGTTTCGTCGTGCCCGGGCGGTATCCCCCGGCGGCGTGCATTCCCCGGTACGTGCTTTTCGCGGTGTCGGTGGCACGCCACGCTTCATGACGGGCGGCCATGGCGCGCTGCTTACGGACGTTGACGGCCGCGAGTACGTGGATTACTGCATGGCCTTTGGCCCGCTGATTCTAGGTCACGCCCATGAGGCGGTGCGCGCGGCGGTCAGCGAGGCGCTGGCACGTGGCTGGAGCTTAGGCACTGCCGAGCCGTACAGCCTCGAGCTCGCCGAATTCATTACCGCCCGCATTCCGTGGGTACAAAGCATCCGCTTCGTCAATTCCGGCACCGAAGCGGTCATGTCGGCATTGCGCGTGGCGCGGGCCGCAACCAATCGCAGCCAGGTGCTGAAATTCGAAGGCTGCTATCACGGCCACACCGATTCCATGCTGGTGCGCGCCGGTTCCGGCCTGGCCGATGCACCGGTTGCCGACAGCGCCGGGCTCCCGCCCGAAGTGGCGCGTGAAACGCTGGTGGCGCCGCTGGATGACGGGCCTGCGCTGGAGAAGATTTTCGATGAGCATGGCCGGCAGCTGGCGGCTGTCATTATCGAGCCGCTGCCGGCCAATTACGGCTTGCTGCCGCAGCGTACCGAATTTCTGCAGCAGCTGGCCGGGCTTTGCCGGCGCCACGGCGCCTTGCTGATTTTTGATGAGGTGATCTCCGGATTTCGGCTGAGCTTCCAGGGCTACGCCGGCCTGATCGGGATCAAGCCCGATCTGGTGACCTACGGCAAGATCATTGGCGGCGGGTTTCCGGTGGGCGCTTACGGCGGCCGCCGCGAGCTGATGGAACTGGTCGCCCCGGCAGGGCCGGTCTATCAGGCGGGCACGCTCAGCGCCAATCCAATCGCCATGCGCGCCGGACTGTGCACTTTGCAACTGCTCGCCGATGGCGCCATCTACGCGCGCCTGGAAAAACTCGGCGCAGCGCTCGAGCACGCCCTGGCCGCGGTGCCCGACGTCAAGGTGCAGCGCGCCGGGTCGCTGTTCTGGTTGTGCCTGTCGGCCGAGCCACGGGCCGATGGGCCGATCCGCACTCCGGGTGCCGTGCCCAGGGATGCGGCCAGCCGGTTCGCCGCCATTTTTCACCCGCTGCTCGAGCGCGGAATCTACCTGGCACCGAGCGCCTACGAAGTCGGATTCCTCAGCACGGCGCACACCGAGGAGCACGTTTCGGCGCTCGCCGAGCAGCTTAAATTGCTGCGCTGAAATGAGCTGCCAGGAGCCCTGAAACGTCCCGCCCGGCAGCCTGCCGGTGGCGGACCGTGACACACGACACACTGTCGCATTTTTTGCACACCAGTCCGCATTTTGTTGCATGAAATTGTGACCAATTGCGCGGCCTCCGGAGCCGCTTAGCCACAAATTGGGGCGTGCCGCCGTACCGGGCACACCGAGTAATTAAGGTTGCCCCCTTTGCTGCTAAGAGCTACGGAGCCACGTTGAATCCAAGCCCCAGCCTGCAAGCTCCTGCAGCGACTTCACCGGTTGCGCGCACCCGCCGCACCGAGCTTTTTGTGCTGTCCAGCGACGATGGATTGCTACTGGAGCTCGGGCCGGTGCTGGGCGAGCGTTTCCGGACCCGGCCCATTGAGCAGCCCAGTGAAGCGGCCGCCGCGGCCGGCCGGCCATACATCGTGCTGCTCGATGCGACCGGGCGACCCGATGCGCGCGCGCTGCTCGCCGCGCTGGAAACACTGGACGCCGCCGCACCCATTATCCTTATTGCAGCCGACGACGAGGAGAACCATTGGGCCGCATCGCTCCTGCGCGGCGCGCTCTGCGCGGTCGTTCCGCGGTCGGCGCTGGGTACGGCGAAATTCACTGACGCACTGAACAAGGCCGAGCGCCACCAGCACACGGCCGCAAAGGCGGCCGCCCTCCAGCCCGCCACCGGCAGGTTTGGCGGCGCCAGCATGCGCCGCGCGCTCCCGTTCGCCAGCGCCTTGTTCCTTGCCGCGGCCATCGCGCTTGCCTGGTACGCAACGCACCGGCAGCCGGCAACCGTTCCGGCGCCTCAGGCCGCCGTGCCGCCGCCGGCGGCTGAGAGTGCCGCAGCGCCGGCCCCGGCCAAGACCCGCAGTCTCCTCGAGCTGTTGTCGGCAGCGCGCATTGCCTTTCGCGATCAGAAAAACCTGCTGCCGCGCGCCGATGCCGACGGTCATGGCGAGAGCGCATTGGAGCTTTATTCCGGCGCCCTCGCCGTCGATCCGCAAAGCGATGAAGCGCGCGATGGCATGCGGCGCCTGTTTTCGGTGGTCCGCGGCCGCGTCCAGGCGGATCTGGCGGCCGGCAAAATGGATGAGGCCGTAAAACTGGTGGCGCTGTTCAAGGCGGCAGATGTGGAGCCCGACGGCGTGCACGCGATGGAGACCGAGATCAGCGCCGCCCGGCCGAAATTGATGATCGCGCAGGCCAACGCGGCGCTGGCCGCTGGCAACGCAGCGGAAGCCGAGCAGTTGCTCAGCCAGCTGAGCGCCAGCAACGGCGACCGCAGCGCCATCCAGCAGTTGCGGACCGCCATCGACGCGCATCGCGCCGACGCCGCGCTCAGTGACCAGGCCACTTCGGTGCGCGCCGCCATCAGCGCCGGCACGCTGCTCGACCCGGCCGCCGACAATGCGCATACCCGCTTCGCCGCCATGAAGCAGATGAACAAGAGCAGCCCGCTGACGCTCACCGTGCAGAAGGAATTGCAGCTGGCAATGCTGAGCCGGGCCGAGGACGGTGCCAAGGCTGAGCAGTTCGATGTCGCGCAGCATTGGCTGACGGCGGCCGCGGAGTTCGGCAATACGCCGGAACTGACCGAGGCGCGCCACCAGGTCCAGCAGGCCACCGACCAGCGTGCGCAGGCCGTCGCAGCGGCAAACGCCGCCGCGGCCAGCAAGGCTGCCGCGGCGGCAGCGGCGGCGACCCCGACCGCGCCAGCGTTCCTGAACGCCCGGCTGGTCGGCCCATTAAACGTCGCGTACCCGACGTGGGCGCTGCAAAAGAAAATCAGCGGCTTCGTGATTATCGAATTCACACTCGGTGCCGACGGCAAGGCGACCAAGCCGGCGGTGATTGAATCCACTCCGGCCAAGGTTTTCGACGCCGCCGCAACCGAAGCCGTATTGAGCGGGCGGTTCGATGCCCAGTCGCTCGCGCCCAGCAATCAACCGCAGCGCGCCCGGCTGCGGGTCACTTTCAAGTCTCCCTGAAGATTATGCCGCCAGGAGTGCGCCGCCCATGGCTCGACTGAATCTAGGAACCCGGACCCAGTGGCTGCCGATACTGGCGTCGATCGCCTTTACGGTGGCACTGACCGTATTGCTCGCCTTCGGCATCGAGCGCGCCTCACAGCTGCGATCGGCATCGGCTGCCCTGCAGGGTGCCTCGGACCTGAGCGCGCAGCCGCAATTTCTGCACTCGGAGCTGACGCTGATTCAGCGCGGGCTGGAAACGCAGACTTATATCGGCGACTCGCTCCACGCCGTCGCCAACAGCCGCGTCAGCGCCAATCGTGCCTACCAGCAACTAACCGAGAACCTGGCGGCCTCCAATCTGAACCGCGACCCGCTGATCGCCGATGAACAACGCATCTTGGGCCGCCAGTGGCAGGAATTGGATGAGCGTCTGGAGGCATTGGAGGTATCCCGCAGCGGCGAACTGTATGCCGACACCGTCAGCGGCTCCGAGCTTACCCTCACGGGCCGCACGCTCAAGCGGCAGGTTGATCAGCTGCTCAACGCGCAGGCCGCCAATACGCAGGCCATGACCAAGAGTCTGACCAGTCTTTCGGGCGCATTGCGCGACGTGGTGCTGCGCGACGGACGGAGTCTCAGGTCCTTATTGCTCGGTGGCACGGCGCTGGCCGCCGTACTGCTCGCCCTGGTGCTCTACTACGCCTGGCGGGCTCACCGTTCTTCGGCGCAGGCCACTGAAGCCCAGCGGCAGGTGGCCAACATCCTCAACACCGTCCGCGAAGGGCTGTTCCTGATCGATCGCGATGGCCTGATCGGCAGCGCCCACTCCGAGTCGCTGACCGCCCTGTTGCGCGTTGAGTCCCCCGCTGGCAGCACCTTCGAGGATTTGTTGCGCCCGCTGGTGGATCAGAAGACGTTGCAAGCCGCGACCCGCTTCATCGGCTTGCTGTGGAAAGACAAGGTGCACGAGGAGCTGATCGAATCGGTCAACCCGTTAAGCCAGATTGAAGTCTCCTTCGGACGGCCGCAGGGCGGCAGGGAAATGCGCTATCTGTCCTTTTCCTTCCGGCGCGCCCGCAGCGCCAGCGAAGGGGTCGACTTCCTGCTGGGGGTTGTGGCCGACATTACCGAGCAGGTGTTGCTGCAGCGCGAGCTCGACCAGCTGCGTAACGACAATGAATCGCAGGCCACGGCGCTGCTGCAGATGCTGCAGGTCGATCCGGCGCAGATGCAATCCTTCCTGACCTCGGCCGACGCAACGTTCCGCAAGATCAATGCGATGCTGACCGTTCCTGGCAAGGAGCAGGCGGATCTGCGGCAAAAACTCGACTCGGTATTCCGTGAACTGCACGCGATCAAGGGCGAGGCGGCGGCGCTGGGCATTGGCACCTGCGCGCAGCGCATCCACGTCATCGAGGATGTGCTGAGCAAGCTGCGCCTGAAAAAAGAACTGAGCGGCGATGACTTTGTGCCGGTGGTCGTGAAGCTCGATGAGCTGATGACCCACACCACCAGCCTCGGCGTTATCGTCGATCGGGTCACGGCTTCGGCGAGCAGCGGCGGCGAGAAGATTCCGACCGCCATGCCCCATCCCACGCAGCGTCCGCGGGGCGTGGCGCCAGCGGTCATTTCGGCGCCGCCCGCGCCGCCGGCCGTTCCGGCTCCGGGCCCTGCCCTGGAAGCGCTGCTGCGCTCGCTGACGGCCGATGTGGCTGCTGCCGCTGGCCGCACGGTGCAGCTGCAGACCGTGGGTCTCGATGAACTGCCGGTTGAACACGCGACCCGGGTCAAGAACATCTGCGTGCAGATGATTCGCAACGCCGTGGTCCATGGCATTGAATCCCCGGGAGACCGGGCGGCCGCCGGCAAGTCGCCGACCGGCACGATTCGCATCAGCTTCATTACTTCGCCGGCCAATGGCCTCGAGCTGCTGATCGAAGACGATGGCCGCGGCCTCGATTACGAGCAGATTCTTGACCGCGCCCTGCGCATCGGCATGGTCGATCCGCAACATGCCGCGCAGCTCGACCGCGCTTCAGTGCTGCGGCTGATCTTCCAGCCAGGATTCTCGACCGTTGAAACCGCCGATGAGCACGCCGGGCGCGGCGTCGGCCTCGATCTGGTCAGCACCACCGTGCGCGAGTGCGGCGGCAAGGTCGGCATTTCGACTTCGACCGGCCGCTACACACGCTTCAAGGTCATTCTGCCTATGTCACCGGCGACGGCGGCGCAGTCCAGTGCTGCCTGACATCGCGCCAAACCTGGGCTTTCTGGGCCCGCACCGGCTGATGGTGGTCGATGACTCGAATATCATCCGGCGCCGGATCGAGCGGGCCAATGAGCTCGGCGAGCTGGAATTCGTCGGCGCTGCGCGCAACGGGGTCGAGGCGCTCGCCATGCACGAGCGGCTGCATCCGACCATCGTGACCATGGATCTGACCATGCCGGAGATGGACGGGGTCGAGTGCGTGCGCAAACTGGTGGCGCGCGATCCGAACATTCTGATTCTGGTGATATCGGCGCTGGCCGACAAAGTGACCGCCATGGAGGCGATCGAAAACGGCGCCAGCGGTTTTCTGTGCAAACCCTTTACGGACCGGCAACTCAACGATGCACTCGGCAAGTTGATTCGCCGGGCGGAATCCTAGGATCCCCGCCGTGGCACACGAAACCGAAGTCAGCGTATTCATCGACGGGGTGCTGAATTATTTTGCCACCACCGTCCAGCAGGCGGCCGAATGTGGCACGCCGTTCCTGTCCCTGAGCAAGGCCCCGGAGATGTCGGACTACACCGGCATCATCACGGTGACCGGCCGGCGCGCAGGTCTGGTGCTATTCACGGCGCCCAAAAGCATGCTGAGCGTCATGTTGATGCGCATGCAGGAAACCGACATGGGCCACGAAAACCTGTGCGATCTGGTTGGCGAGGTCGCCAATACGCTGTCCGGCAACGCCCGGCGCGACTTCGGCCACCAATTCAGCATTTCGGTGCCCCAGGTGATCACCGGCCGCGAAGAGCCGATCCCCTATCCGAGCAACACCCGGCCCATCGTCATACCGATCGGCTGGCGAAATTACAACGCGCGGCTGATCGTGTGCCTGAACTAGCGCTGCGCAGCTAACCGCGACGGCCCAGCCGAAAGAAATGGGCGGAGCATCCACTGCTCCGCCCAGGTATTTCACCCGCGAAAGAATCGCGCTCAGTCGTTGAGCGCAACAATCAGTTTGTTGACCGACAGCACCCCGGTGCCCGTGTCATAGGGACCGGAGCTCGCAATGCCCACCAATGCCGTGGTGCCATTCAGATCGGTCGACAGCGCCGCAATTAGGTCACTGAAACTGCTGTAGGAATCAAAGGTGAAGCTCATCCAGTGCGCGATTGCATACTGGGTCGAGGTCGCCGCCGCATTCGGCACCAGGGTGAGCCCGGCACTGACAGTCGACGGATCGAACCGCTCTGGACCGATCTTCACGGTTTCAAAGGCAGCGCTTTGCAACGTGCTCTGGCTGATCACGACGTTGGTCGCACTGAGTGGCGCTACGAACGGCGCCGTGAGCCCGGGTCGCGGCCAGAAGGCCACGAACTCGGCATTCGTGTCGGCGTAGTTGACCAGCGATAGCGCCCCGAAGTCCGGGGGTGCCGCGCCAAAGGGCGCGACGAAACCATAAAACCGGATCGGCGTTCCGGGCGATGCGGCAGGAATCTGCAGGGCGGCGGGGACCCCGACCGTGTAAGCGCTGGCAACCGCATCCTGCGCTGAGCTGGTTCCGGTTCCGGTAAAGTCAAAGAACGCCGGCCACAGGCCGTCGAGGGTCTTCAGCGCCACGCTCACCACGCCGCCCGCGCTCGAGCTGAAATTTCCCCACAGCGGCGTCACCATCAGCCGGGCACTGCCATTCGTGGCATCCAAGGTCGGATTGCCGGAGCCGTCCTGGCCGAGGATACCGAACAGCTGCAGGTGCTGACCGACGGAAATGTCCTGTGCCGTGAAGGGCCCGGCCTGACCATCTTCCGTGACCGTGGTAGTAGAGGCCACAGTGACCGCAAGCTGGGGCTTGAAGAACAACCCCAACTGTCCGAGCGATGCTGGCTGAAACACGATGCCACGGCTGACCGTCAGCACGTTGTCGCTGCTGCGCGCTATTACCGTGCCTTCAACGCTGTCCTGGCCGGCACCCGGTATGCTGCTGCCCGCGTACACGGTGCTGGCCGTGAAGGTCTGGGTCGTGACATCAAAGGCCCCATAAGCCGCGGTCAGCGTCCCGGTGGCCAGGGCCGCAAGGGCGGTAAGTCCCGCATTGCCCGTGTAGGAAGTACCGTTAATCGCAAAATTGGTGGTCGAAGTCGTGTTGACTACGACCTGTCCCTGGCTGCCGCCGGCGTTAAAGAACGGCCGCACGCTGACGGTGTAGGAAGTGTCGGTCATCGTGTTGGTCACGCTGACCAACGGCCCGCGTACCCTAATCTGCTTGGTCGTATCGGGCGTCAGGCTGGCCGACAGCACCGGATTGACCGTCACCATGACGCTGCTCGCCGCCGTCGCGGAGCTCGGCATGGCCGGCGTTACGGCGTTGGACGCCGCCAAATCGAAATCCAGCGCCAGATTCGCCACCGTGCCGGGCGTGATCACCAGCGGGCTGTTCGCCGGCAGCTGCAAGCTCAGCGTGATCTGGTTGTTGGGCGCGACCAGTGGATTGCTGGTGCTGCCGTTGATGATGTTGCCGGCCGGCACGGTGAGGCCGCCGGCGCCGTTGTCGACCACGATCATTGCATTCGGATCAGCGGCAGTGCCATCGCCGTAATCAATCGTCATCGACGCTGCGACATATTCGCCGCTCGGGACCTGCGCGGCGCTGATGACCTCCGACAGATTGACGAGCTGCGCAAAATCGACCTGCGTGGCGGTCGATACGGTCTCGACCACCGTGCCATCGGAGCGCGTCAGCTGGAGCGATACGACATTGACCACATAGCTCAGGAAATCACCCGGCGCGTCCGTGAGCGTAATCATCGCGGCGCCGGCATTGCCCATTGGCTGCGTGGACGAGGCCCCGTTACTGCCACCGCCGCTGCAAGCGCTAAGCGTCAGCAGCGCGGCCGCACCGGTGGCCAGAACTAAGTGATAAACATGGCTGGAAAAGCCGGCCCAGCGACCTTTATTGGTTTTCATGGCAATACCCCTCGGCAATTGACTCGCGCCGCGGCCCATCGGCCCGATGTGATGGCGGCACCCCTCTTAAGCGAATTACCGCACGCACGCCGAATCGCGCATAGCTGTCGCCGCATTCCGACAGTAACAGGCCAATGGCAACCTTCATTAACGAATCGAGGCCGCCACGGGTTGACGCGCCGGCGCCATGAATTAAGGCTGTATTTGACTTAAGCTGGATGAGCCGCCAAGGGCGCGGGAGGGCTGGCCCCCAGCTAAAAATCGTCTTGCTGCGGCGCCTGGCGCGCCCGTGGCGCGCCGCAAAATCAGCTGATCTGGCGGTACCGCGGTGCAACCAACCCGTCGCTGCCGCGCTGGTAAGCGACCGTGAACGCATCGAGCGCCGTGACGGCGCTGGCCAAATTCTCGCCCGGATCCAGATCAAAGCTATCGAACCCGCAGCGCGCCAAAAGATACAGGTAATCGCGCTTGATCGGGCCACTGGCGCGCAGCGACCGGGCGTAGCCGTACCGCTCGCGCAGCAACCGGGCCTGGGAGAAGCCGCGCCCTTCACCGTTCTTCGGAAAATGAATCACCAGCAGAACGATATTTTTAAGATGCGGCGCTAACGCCTCGACGTCGTCGTCCGGCTCCAGTTGCACCGCCGTCCCGGCCGGCACGGAATCCGTCGCCAGCAGCTGCGCCAGCGACAGCACCGCCGGCCCCGCACCCGCTTCGCCCGGATAGCGCCACTCATCCGCAACGATTTCACGCCGCTATATAATCTGCCGCATAGGCGCGCTCCTTGAACGGCTCGATCCCGACCCGCCGCACGGTCTCGAGGAACGATTCGCTCGCGCTGTCGCGCTCCTCGCCGATAGACCTCGAGAATATCGGCCGAGCGTCGCGGCGACCTCTGCCTTGGGCACCGAGGGACCGATCACTTCGCCGAGCGCGGTAAAGCCGTTCGACCGAGCCACCGAGCGTGATCTGGTACCACTCCTCGCCGTGCTTATCGACGCCCAGGATGCCGATGTGCCCGACGTGGTGATGGCCGCAGGCGTTCATGCAGCCCGGACATCTTGATCTCGATGTCGCCGAGATCGTACAGATAGTCGAGGTCGTCGAAGCGCTGCCTGGATCTGCTTGGCGACTTCGAGCGTGCCGGCGTTGGCGAGCGCAGCAGAAATCCAGCCCCGGGCAGGCGATCATGTCGGTGAGCGTGCCGATGTTGGGCATCGCCAGGCCGAGCTGCTCGAGCTCGCGCCCAGACGCGCGGACAGCTCGCGCTGCCGCACGTCGCCGAGCAGCAGGTTCTGGTTGTGGGTGGCACGCACTCAGCCGAAGCTGAAGCGCTCCGCCAGGGCGGCCAGCGCGTCCATCTGTCCGGCGCTGATATCGCCCGGCGCCGCGCCGTGCGCTTCAGAGAGACGAACACCGCGCGGTAGCCGGGCACGCTGGTGCGCGCGGGTGTTGTAGCGATACCAGGCCTTGAAAGCGCGGCTCGCGGCCGGCGGTGACGTCGATGTCGGTGAGGGTCTCGTAGGGCGTGTGGCCCGAAGCAGGCGCGCACGCGCTCGACTTCGCTTCCGGCAGGCGCGCGGCGCGCGGCGCGGTCGGCTTGCCATTCGGCCTCGACCTGCTCGCGGAAGCGCCCGATGCCGAGCGCCTTGACGAGCACCTTGATGCGCGCCTTGTGGATGTTGTCGCGCCGGCCATGGCGGTTGTACACGCGCAGGATCGCTTCGAGGTAGGCGAGGAGCTCCGCCAGCGGCAGGAATTCGCGGATGCACCTGCCCGATGATCGGGGTGCGTCCGAGCCCGCCGCCGACGAGCACCTCGAAGCCGAGCTGCACCCTGCGCATCGCGCTTCAGGTGCAGCCCGACGTCGTGCACTTCGGAGGCCGCGCGGTCGGCCGGCGAGCCGGTGACCGCGATCTTGAACTTGCGCGGCAGGTAGGTGAACTCCGGATGCAGCGTCGCCCACTGGCGGATGATCTCGCAGTACGGGCGCGGATCGTCGACCTCATCGGCGGCGATGCCGGCCATGTGATCGGCGGTGACGTTGCGGACGCAGTTGCCGCTGGTCTGGATGGCGTGCATCTGTACGGTGGCGAGCTCGGCCAGGATGTCGGGCACGTCGGGCAGCTCCGGCCAGTTCAGCTGCAGGTTCTGGCGCGTGGTGAAGTGACCGTAGCCGCGGTCGTAGCGGCGCGCGATCTGCGGCGAGCTTGCGCAGCTGATCGCGCGCTCAGCAGGCCGTAGGGAATCGCGATGCGCAGCATCGGCGCGTGGCGCTGGATGTAGAGCCCGTTGCGCAGCCGCAGCGGCCGGAATTCCTCTTCCGAGAGCTCGCCGGCGAGAAAGCGGCGCGTCTGGTCGCGAAACTGCGCGACCCGCTCCGCCACCAGCGTGCGATCGATCTGATCGTAGCGATACATGACAGGCACTGTATGTCAGTGCCCTGTGCGGCTCTACGCGCAGACCGGTTATCTGGTTTATCCCCGGCCGTTATCAGCCGCTGGTGCGAAGGCCGCGGGCCCGGCACCGTAGATCATTGCCCGCTGCGGCTCTACGTGCAGATCGGTTATCTGGTATGTGCCCGACCGTTATCAGCCGGTCGTTTGCAGGCCGCGGGCAATGCCACCGACTGTGGCCACCAGGGCACCGAACAGCCCGCGATCTTCCCGGCCGCCGGCGCGCCAGCGCGCCAGCAGATCCACCTGCATAAGGTTCATCGGATCAACATACGGATTGCGCAATGCGACCGCGCGCTGCAGGGTCGGATCGGTGTCCAGCAGCCCCTGGCTTTCCTTGATATCGAGCACCATGGCACAGGTGCGGTCGAATTCAGCGCGAATCTGCGCACCGTAACCGCGCAGCTCGGCTGGCGCCAGGGACTCGTAATAGGCGCCAATGCGCAGATCCGTGCGTCCGAGCATCGCCTCAATCTCATCGACCAGGTTGCGAAAGAACGGCCAGCCGCGGTAGCAGCGACGCAGCGGCTCGATGCCCTGCCGGACGCTGACCGCGGCAAATCCGGCCCCGGCGCCGAACCAGCCGGGCAACATGTGACGGGACTGCGACCAGGCGTAGACCCAGGCGACCGGCCGTACCGAATCGATTCCGGTGCGGCTGCGGCGCGGCGCCAGATAAGTTCCAATCTGCATCCGTTCAATCACGTCGATCGGCGTCACGGCCTTAAAATACTCATAGAACCTTGACCCGGCGTGCACCAGTTCGCGCCACTCGGTGCGGCTTTGCGCGGCCACCGCCGCCGCGCATTCGGCCATGGCCGCCGCTTCCTGGACGGCTACGCCGCGTTTCACCGCGAGCGTAGCGCCGGTCAGCGTACTGAAGGCGCGCTCCAGGGTACGAATCGCGTTGGAGCGCAAGCCGTAGTTCTGATTGATGCTCTCGCCCTGTTCGGTAAAGCGCAGCACGCCGCTGACGGATTCGGCGGGCGCGGCGCGCAGCAACTCGTCGATGCGCCCGCCGCCGCGCGGGATGCTGCCGCCGCGGCTGTAAAAGAGCACGTGATCCTTGCCGGCGTGCTGCAGTGCCCGCGTCAGGCTTCGTTGCGCCCGGTAGGCGGCCAGCCGCGAGGCCACGATGCCACTTTCGCGGTTGCTGTCCGAGTACCCGACCAGCACGGTCTGCAGCTTGCCACGCGCGTCGAGGTGGCGGCGGTAAACCGGCTCATTCAGCAGCTGACTCATGACTTCGCCACACGCTTCCAGCGTATCGACCGAATCGAACTGCGGCGCCACGTCGATCGCCGCCTCGCCGCTGCGCCGGTCGCAGGCCTTGGCCCAGCGGGCCAGCACCAACGGTGCGAGTACGTCATCGGCGCCGGCCGCGCCGCTGATGATATAAAGACCTACCGCGTCCTCGCCGTAGCGATGCCGGCCCTGCATGATGGCATCGAACACCGCCAGCGTACGTTTACCCAGCGCATCGAACACGCCGCACGGTCCCACGTCCCGGGTCAGCAATTCGAGCAGTTTGACGCGCCGCTGCTCCGGGCTGCGCTGCGGCCACTGTGAGTCGTCAAGCCCCTGCGCCAGCACTTCGTGATGCACGTCGGTATGCTGGCGCAGGTCGAGCGTTGCCAGGTGAAAGCCAAAGGTATCGATGCGCGACAGCAGGCGGCGCACCGCAAAGAAGCCAGCGTGAACGCCGCGATTGGCGCGCAGGCTTGCGGCGACCAGTTCAATGTCGGCACGAAACTGCGCGGGCTGCTCGTAAGCATTGGCACGGCCATCCTGGGTGAGCTGCAACCGCTCCGCTACCTGGCCAAGGAACTCCCGATACGGCATCGGGTCGTGGCGCGACGGAGTGGGGCCATGGGCACCTGGCAACAAAATGCCGTATTCGGCCAAGCGCCGCGTCAGCTCCGGCGATACGCTGACGCGACCGGCGCTCTGTGAAAGTACCTGCGCCAGCTCCAGGCATTCGGCGTAATAGCTGCCGATGATGAATTGCTGCTGCCGGGCCAGGGTGTCGCGGATGCTCTTGGCGTGCACGTCGATCAGGCCGTCCATATCGCCGCCGACCCAGGTGCCAAAGCGCAGCATCTGCGGCAATTCGATGGTGGCCGGCTCGACCCCATACTGGGCGCTCAGCGCCGCCGTGATTTCCTCATAAAAATCCGAGACCACGAAATACAGCACTTCGCCAAGATAGAAGATGGCGTGCTCGCGCTCGTCGGCTACCGTTAAGCGCTCGCGCGGATGTTCGGCGGTCTGCCACTCGGTCGTCACTTCCTGGCGAATGCGATCCAGCAGCTGCTGGCGCTCATAAGGGGCCAGCAGCGGGTTCGAGTACTCCAGCAACAGATCGGCAACGCGCTGCTGACGGCGCAGCGTGGTGCGACGGGTCGACTCGATCGGGTGGGCGATCAGCACAGGCTCGATGCTCAGGGAGCCGAACAGTTTGAGCACCGCCGCGAGACTCAGGCCCTGTGATTTGAGCTCTGCCAGCGCTTCGCCGATGCCGCCAGGCTGCGGCTGGGCATCGGGTTGGCGATAGTACTCGCGCCGCCGCCGGATGCGGTGCACCTTTTCGGCGATGTTGGTGATCTGAAACCAGCCGGAAAAGGCGCGCACCATATCCAGCGCGAGCTCGGGCGGCCGGCCGCGCACGCGCAGCTGCAGCTGCATATCGACTTCGGGCGCGCCGCTGCGGCCCAAAATGGCGGCCTGCCGATCGGCCTCCACCAGCGCAAACAGCTCCTTGCCGCCCTGCTCCTGCAGCGTGCTGCCGAGCAGCTGCCCGAGCGTGTGGATGTCCTCGCGCAGCGGGTTGTGGCGGGGCGGAAACTGGATGTCTTCGCGAAGCATAGCGGGCCGGCATTGTACCTGTCCGCTCAAGCGGCGGTGCAGCGTTGCGCGCTTCAGCCGGCCAGCAGCACTGCCTCGGCATGTTCCAGCGCTTCCGGCTTGCCATAGATGACCAGAATGTCCCCTTCGCGCAGCGCGGTGCCGAGCGCGGGCTGCCGGCCGCTGATGCCCTGGCGGCGCAGGGTTGTGAAAGTCACGTCGGCGCCACGCGCGTGAATCTCGGCCAGCGTCCGGCCGATCCCCAGGCCTGGGGAGGCAGCACGATCGTGCGCAGTTCTTCCCGGAAGGCATGCGACTCATCGATGGGCACATCGCCGCCATGGCGAAAAACGCCGCGCAGCGTTGCGTAGCGGCTGGCGCGGATCTCGCCGACGGCGCGTACCACCGTGGCCATGGGCACTTTCAGCAGCATCAACACCTGGGATACCAACGTGAGGCTCGCCTCGAAAGTCTCAGGGACGACCTCAGTAGCGCCGGCCTGCATGAGCCCGGCCAGTCCCGCATCATCCTGCGTGCGCACCAGCAGCGGCACATCGGCGCGCAGCCGCCGCACGGTCTGCACGATACCAAGAGCGATCGCCGGATTGGCAAAACTGACGACGACCGCGCTCGCCTGCTCGATGCCGGCGGCTTGCAGAAGCTCCTCATCGGCACTGTCGCCGAACAGCACCGGGTCGCCCGCCTGGCGGGCAAGGCGAATTCTGGCCGGGTCCAGGTCCACCGCGATGAACTCAAAGCCCTGTGATTCAAGTACGCGGGCGATGTTCTGGCCGACGCGCCCGAAGCCACATAATACGACGTGCTCGCGTTGCGCCAGTTCCTGCGTCGCGGCACTTTCGCGCTCCAGCGCATCCGCCGGCGGTCCGCGCTGGCCGAGCACCAGCCGCGCGACCTTGCGGTTGTAGCGGATCAGCAGCGGACTGACGAGAATGCTCAGTACCAGGGCAGCCAGCAGTGGCTGGCCGACGCTGTTCGGCAATACTCCGCCCCGTTGCAGCAGCAGCGTCAGCACCGCAACGCCAAACTCGCCGCCGCCGGCCAGCACGACACCCGTCCGCACGGCCTTAAAAGTATTGGGCACAAACAGACGCGTTGCCGCAGCTGCCAGCATGGTCTTCGCCAGCAGCAAAGCCAAAAGCAGCAGCGAAATCAGCCCAAAGTGCGCGATCAGCACGTGAACATTGAACAGCATGCCCACGGAGATGAAGAACAGGCCCAACAACAATTCGCGAAACGGCCGGATTGCCGATTCGACTTGGTGACGGTATTCCGTTTCGGCGAGCATCATGCCGGCCAGGAATGCGCCCAGCGGCATGGACAGGCCGGCCGTTTGCGTGATCCACGCCGATGCCAGCACCACCAGCAACACGGTCAGCGTGAACAGCTCGCGCAGCCGGCTGTGGGCGATCTCGTAAAACAACGGCTGCAGCACGCGCCGGCCGAACACCGTGACCAGCAGCAGTGCAAACACGCCGCCGACCAGCGGCCGAACCAGGCCGGCAACGCTGACTTCACCCGCGCCGAGCGTCACGGCGTTGGCGAAGGCCAGCAGCGGCACAAAAGCCAGATCCTGAAACAGCAGCACCGCGAACGACAACCGGCCATGCGTGCGGTTGAGCTCCGACTGGTCGGTCAGCTGGTGCAGCACAATCGCGGTCGAACTCATCGCCACGGCACCGCCGACCACAAAGGCTGGCATCCAGCCGACTCCGGCGGCATAAGCCGCCACCGCCGCCGGACCCCCCACTGCCGTCATCTGCACGAGTCCGAGGCCGAAGACCTCGCGGCGCATCGCTCTCATTCGCGGCCACGAGAAATCGAGCCCAAGCGTAAACAGCAAAAACACCACGCCGATCTCGGCCAGTGCGTGCGTAGTCCGGGAGTCGGGCAGCACGCCGAGCGCCAGCGGCCCAAGCGTCATGCCGACCACGAGGTACCCGAGCAGCGGCGGCAGCCGCACGCGCCGGGCCAAGCCCACGACCAGCACCGAGGCGAGCAGCAAAATCAACGTCTGGGTCAGTGGCTCAACGTTCACGGCTTTGAGCTCAGAGGCCGCGCGGGAGCAGCTTGCGCGGATCGCACGGCAAGGTGTTCAGCGCGGCCCCATCGTTACCGTCGCATCGTAGCGATCAAAGCCCTGGGTCGCGCGACGATAGGCATTGAGAATCATCTGCTGTGCGGTCTTGTCGGTCCGCGGCGCGAGCAGCATGCGCATCAGCACATCGTTGGCCGGCCGGTTGGCATCGTCGGCGAGCAGCTGCTCGGTAAAGCGGGCGACGCGGCAAACCATCTCGTTCAGGAAGCGCATCCGCAGGCCGTCACCAATCAGATCAGCTGCCGAACCGTAGGTCTGGCGCGCCTCGACACTGATCTCATGCAGCAGCAGCGCCAGAAAGCGGGCCTGATCCAGGGCCGCCATATCGTTGAAGTAATCGATCTCCGACTGCAGGTTCATCGCGCCCTCACGGCTGGCACGGCCTGCAGCTGCCGCGGCCATGCGCGAGCGCGGCGGCTGTGAGGCCCGGGCCAAGGCACCTTTGGCCGATCATGGCACAAGCAACGGCTGATCCGCACCCTTCTCCGCTGTGCCGGACGGGCAGGTAACCGCGCCGCCGCGGCCTTAGGGGCTGTAACACCGGGCCGCAGGGGGAAATCGACGTGGATTGCCGGCTGCAACGGCCAGCATCAGGCGCTGGTTTGAGCCGCGGTTTGCGGCAAAACGGCGGCAGCGCGAACTTAAGCCGGGAAGAACTCGATCGGCTTGGTCGTCGTGATGGGCTCGACGTCGCGGGCCTCAAATTTAAACAGCTTGACGCGCGCCACGATCTTTTTTTCCAGATCATCGTCCTTCAGTTCACTCGAGACCACGCGACACATGGTCACCTCTCCCGAAGGAGCGATGGTGAATTCCAGCACCAGCTTGCCCTGCAACTCGGGATTTTCCCGCAGCGCACGGCTATACAGGGCGTAGATGGCGCCTTTATTTTTGTCAAAGACCAGCTCGATCTCCTCCGGGCTGCGCGCCGCCTTGCCGCTCTGACCGCTGCGCTCGACTTTGGACTGCGCCATGGAGGCTGCCAGCCGCGAAGTGACCCCGACGGCATCGTGCCCGTTCAGCGAGCCGGCGCCCGCGCCGAAGCCGCGGCTCGCATCGGCCGAAACGACCGCCGTCGAGCCACTGCCGACTTTCGAGGAAATCAATGAGCGTTCTGATTTGCTCTCCGCGCCGACCGTCCCGGTCAGGTTACGCGCCTGCAGCGGCGTGACGTCGACCTGCTCGCGCAGGTCCGCCAGCTGATCCTTGATCGCACGCATCTGCGCGGACTGTTCCATCTTCTTGCGCGTATCGACCGGCTTCGGGGTCTCCGCGGGCTTGGGCTCGGGCTTGACCTCCGGTTTGGGCGGGATCACCGGCGGCGGTTTGGGTTTTTCCGGCACCATCAGTCGCGCGAGCCGTTCCGGGACCGCGTCCTCAGCGCTCAATTTCGGCGGCGGTATATGGATAAAGGCCAGCGCAATACTGATCAGCAGCAGCAGCCCCAAGCCGCCGAACAGCAGCCGGCGGAAGCGCTCCTGCTCCTCGGGATCAGCTTCCCAGGGCAGCTGGTAATTGCGGTAATATGGCGCCATTAGCACGTGTGGGCTCCGAAACTCAGCTGGCACCGTGCAGCGCGCCTGCGTTCACGGGCTTTTCCTTCTGCAGCAGCGCAAAGGAGATGCGGCCATAGTCGGCGCCGGTGCAGGTATTCATCACCTTCTTGAGCACCGCAAAGGGCAGCGTTTTGTCGGCGAGCACGGTCACTTCCCGCCCGGCAACGTCCGCCTCCGGCAACCCCGCGGTCACCGTAGGCCGGCTCAGCGCCTGCTGTAGCGGCACGATGATGCCGCTGTCGCTGGCGCGCACCTGCTCAATCGAGGCGATCGGTTCGCCCTGCACGAACAGCTCATCCTTGGTGATCATGACCACCACGGTCTGGCGCGGCTGCTGTTGCGAGATCGACTGCGGAATCTCGATGCCCTTCGGATTTTGCACCACTTCCACATTGGTCGAATACACGAGCAGGAATGAGACCATGACACTCAGGATGTCGATCATCGGAATCAGGTTGAGCTCGGCATCAGCGCGATTTCGCAGCTGATGCTGCAACATGCGTCGGGCGCGATTGGACATGCTCATGGCTTGGCTCCACTCGGCGACGGGGGCTCGGGCGGCGCATCGCCGATCGACACATCCGGGAACAATTCGGCCTGCACGGTGCTCAGGCCGGCGTTGATCTCGGCGATGCGCGTGCGGTCCATGACCGCGATCAGCGACTCATACGGCGTATCCGGCTCGAGCAGCACCGAGGCTTCGGTCTTATCCGGGAACTTGCCCTTGATGACCTGCAAGAATTCGCTCAGCCCGTTCAAATCGTATGCGCCGTCCTTGTTCGGCAGCGTGCGCAGCGGTCCGGTGGTCCGGTCAGCCACGACCAGTTCATCTTTGTACACCAGGATTTCCAGCGTCAGGGCCGGAGGCAGCTCCTCGGCCGCCGGACTGTTGGACGGTAGTTTCAGCTCCATGATCACCGTGCGGGAGAACACGGCGGTCATCAGCAAAAACGTCACCAGCACGGTGAAAATGTCGATCATCGACACCAGCAGCAGCTCGGCGGGCTTGCGCTGGCGGCGCATGAGCTTCCTGACGCTGTAGGAGCGGCGCATGCCTGTCCTTGCCTTACGCTAGCGGAACGGTCGCCGTCAGGCCGCGGATGCCGGACTGTCGGGACGTCGCTCGGTGACGGCGTTGAGGAATTTGACCGAAGCCATCTCCAGGCTGTCGATCAGCTCGGTGGTCTTCGTCTGCAGCACCGCGTGGATGACCAGCAGCGGCACCGCGGTCATCAGGCCGAAGGCCGTGCAGTTCATCGCGACCGAGATGCTCGCCGACAGCAGGTTGGCCTTGTCAGCCGGATTGACCGTCGCCACGGCGGCAAAGGCGTTGATCAGGCCAACGACCGTGCCGAGCAGGCCGAGCAAGGTCGCCAGGTTGGCAAAAGTGGCCAGGTAATGCGTGCGCTTTTCGAGCTTCGGCACGATGTCCATCAGGCTCTCTTCCATCGCCTTTTCGATGTCATCGCGGCGCTTCGCTGAGGCGATGCGCGCCAGGCCGTAACTTAAGATCTGCCCGATGGCAGCTTTGGACTTGGCGGTCAGCTGCACCGCCTTGCGAAAGTCCCCCTGCTGCAACGATGGCGCGATCGAATTCCACAGCATGCGATTTTGCAGTGCTGTGTAGGTCAGAACGATGTAGCGTTCGATGGCGATGGCGACGCCTATGACCAGTACCACCGCGATGGGGTACATCATCTCGCCGCCGCCCTGGAAAAACCGGACTATGGTGCCGAAGGAATTCATCATCAGACTCCCGTGCCTGAATCAGTCGATTAAACTAGTGTGCCTTGCAAATGTGGACTGCGACCTACTTCTCATCCCCGCTGGTCGATGTTGCGGATTGTGGCGCCGGTCCCGCGGCCGGCGGCGTATCCGGCTTCAGCGCCGCAAAGTAGCGGTTCTGTCGCCTAAACACGTCACGATCGACCGGTGCCAGCACCTCATCTAGCAGGCTGTTGGGCGGTCGGCCCGTGAATTCACCCAGGTTGGGCCGTTTCCACGGCACCACGAACATCTGGCGGGGCAGTTCCTTGTTCCCGGTGATCTGGGTCGGATCCAGTTCCAGCCGGTCCTGTGCCTTGCCGCTGCCGCTCACGGCAGCCGGATTTGCGCCGGCCGCCCGGGCGCCGGGGCGAGTCGCGGCCTGGCCTGGGCTGGCCTTGGCCGGCGGCGGCGCCTCGGTGGCTGCATCGGAGGTCTTGACCGCCGGTTCAATGTCGTCGGCCGCCAGCGCGCCCCCGGCAACCAGCAGCCCGATACTCAACAGCAGTGTGCGCATCAGGTTTTACCTGCGGACGGGTCGGATGGGGCCGGTTCGGCCTCCGGCGCGGCGGGCGCGGCAGCGGGGGCGAGCTTGATTCCGGTGCGCGTGCGCAGCTCGGCAATCCAGCCGGTCACCGGCTTGCCCTCGCCGCTCAGCGACCGATATTTCTCCATTTCATCCAGCGCCAGTACCGGCTCACCTATAAAAAGGTCGAGCAGCACGGCGATATTGCGGTGTGCCAGCGCGTAGCTGTCATCGGCTGCAATCGCGTGCTCGTAGGCCGCGCGCGCCTCGGTGAACTGGCCCATCTGCCTTAGGGTTACGCCGAGCTCATCCCAGGCTACTGCGCTCGCGGGCTGCCGCTCGGTGGCCTGGCTGAAGGCCGCCTTGGCCGGCTCGAGCTGACCGGCGCCGCGCAGCAGCAGCCCAAGGTCGATGGCAGGTTCGGCCAGCGTCGGGTAAGTCAGCTCAAGCTGCTGCAGCTCGAGCTGCGCATCCGTGCTTTTGCCGGCCAGCGCGAGCTGCACGGCGCGCTGCAGGCCATCACCGGCTCCCGCCGGCGCGTCGGCCGGCACGGTGCCGATCAGTTCTTCGCTGCGCTCGGTCTTCCCGTAACGCGCCGGCTTTAATTCGGCCAGCGCCTGCAGGCTCCTGCGCACCGAATCATCGTACAGCCCATCGTGCGTGCGCTGCGCGTTCAGCTCGTGGATCGCAATGGCCTGCTCTTCGATCGGATAAGCCTGCTCCTCGAGCAGCGACGTATATTGCTCCTGCTCATCGGCGCTGAGCTTCTTCGGCCGCTCGGAGGCGAGCAGATCATGGGCGAGCGTCCGGTAGAGCTCCGCCATCTCGTAGGTGGCGGCCGTCGTGGTCGCGGCCACTTCATAGCTCGCCACCGCCTTGTATTCCAGCAGCGCCACTTCGAGGGCCGCCTTCTTTGCCGCCAGGGTTTTCTTCAGCGGCGCGGTCAGCTGGATGGCCCGAAACGCATCCCGTGCTGGCGTAGCGAGCGCGAGCCGTGCGCCGGCGGCGAGGAAGCGCGTGCGGTCGGTGCGGGCGCTGCCTGCACTGCCGTCGGCGCGGACAATCTCGGTCTGCCAGTAGCGCAGGCGCTCGGCGTTGCCCTGCTGGCGGGCGAGTTCCGCCAGATGTGCCCGCGCCTCGATCGCATCGGCAATGGGCGTCGGGTAATTGCGCACCTGCAGCTCGAGCATAGCCACGGTGCGCGCGGTATCGCCGGATTTCTCGTACAGGCCTGCCGCCCGCACCGTCGCCTCGCGCGCGACGGCCGGATCTTCGACCGGATTGGTCGCGATGCGCTCGTACTCGGCGGCGGCGAGGGAATCGCGCCCGAGCTCTCCGTAAGCCACGGCCAGCTTGTGGCCGATGTCCATCTTGAATTCGCTGTTGGGATAATCGCGCCGGTAGGCCTCGAGCACCGACACGGCCTGGTCCCACTTCTTCGCGTTGATCAGTTCGGCCGCCGCGTTGTACTGCGCGGTCACCACCACCTTGGAACCCGGCGCCACCGCGCCGACGCGCAGGAAATCCGCCGCCGCGCCCGCATCGTCGCCGCTTTTACGCTTGCTGTCGGCCTGGTTGTACACGGCCGCCGCCAGCCGCTCGGTCAGGTCCGAGTGCTGCGGATCGTTAGGTGGCGTCAGCGCCAGCGCGCGGGTGAAGCCGATTTCTGACTGATCGAACACGCCAAGACTGAATTGCGCCTGGCCGATAATCGTCCAGGCAATGCGCTGCTTGGCCTGATCAACCGGTGGCTGATGGGCGAGCAGCAGATTGGCGATGCCGATCGCGCGCGGCAGGTCGGCGCTGGCGAACACATCCTGCGCCGCCCGCGTCAGCACCCCGGGGGTTTCCGGGTGATCCGGGAACCGCGCCGCGAATTTAAGTCCCGAATCGACCGCCTTGGCGTGCCAGGCCGCCTTCTGCGCCGCCGGCAGCAACTCTTCCTGCTTCTGGTAGCTGACCAGCGCCGCGTAGCCGGCCACCGCCGAGCGGGCGCCGGGCGGGTATTCGTAAGCGGTGTGTTCGTACTCGGTCGACCGCCTCGCCGTACTGGTGGCTCTCAAAGAGCGCGTCGGCGAGCAGGTAGTTGGTTTCAGCCGATTCGGCCTCACCCGGAAAGAGAGCCAGGTAGGCGCGGTACCAGCGCGCCGCCAGGGCGTAATCCTCAGCCTTCTTCGTCTTCTGCGCCGTCGCGTGATAATGCTGCGCCAGATCCTTGAGGTTGTCCTTCAGCTCCGACACCACTTCCGGGTAGGCGCTGTGCTCGCGGCCCTGCCAGAACGGCGCATCGAACCCGTAGCTGCGCACGAATTCAGTCTTGCCCTCGAGCACCAGATCGGTGAAGCCGCCCTTGCTGTAGGCCTGTATGGCCTGCATCGACAGCACCGGGGCGTGCGGATCGACCGGATCGCGGGCCACAAAGGCCCGGTAGGTGCTGGCCGCATCCTGGTAGCGCTGCTTTTGCACGTACAGGTCGCCGAGCCGCGCGTACAGGAGCCACGCGTACGCCAGCCGGTCATGTTGCGCGAGCAGCGGGTCGATCGAGTGCGCGCCGTCCAGATAGGACAGCGATATGCACATGACGCGCAGCGTGTCTTCGACCAGTTCCCGGTCGGCCCGCGGCAGGGCTTCCAGCGATCGCGCCGCGCCGCCATGCTTGGAATCGAGCAGCGTCTTATCCAGCACCCCGGCAAACGACGGGAGACTTTCCTCGTTCTGCCCCTGCTTGAAAACCGACCAGCCGTGCTTATAAAGGCTTTGCGTGTAAAAGCCTGACCCCTGCGCGCCGCGGGCGATCACCGCCGCGTACGCGGCCTCGGCTTCGGCGTAGCGTTTGGCCGAGAACAGCAACTCACCGCGCCGGAACTGCACTTCACCGTTGTCGCGCGCGTTGGGATAGCGCTTGGCAATCGTATCGAGCGTCGCGAGCGCCTGCTCGCTTTGCCCGGTGGTCTCGTAGGCACGCGCCAGCTGATACAGCACCTGATCGTTGCGCGGATAGTCCGGGTACGCCTTGAGCAGGGTGGTGTAGAGCCTGATCGCCTCGGCGCCCTGCAGATCCTCGGCCGTCACTCGCTCGACATGCGATCGAGCTCACCGGACTCCAGATTCAGATCCGCCAGCCGGCGCAGCGCCTCGGCCCGCAACCGCGGGTCGGTGTTCTGCAGCTTCAGAAATTCCTGATAGCTTTGCATGGCCTTGGCCTGCGAGCCGACTTTGCCATTATCTTTGTGCACCGGCACGCGATTGCCGAGCAGGTCGCCCACGGTCTTGGCAGGCTGGGCGGCGACCTGCCCCTGCGCGAGCGCGCCGCCGGCCGCCAACAGCGCCGCGCCCAGCGCAGGTTGCGAGGCGCGCACTCAAGGCTGTGCTCCCGGCGCTGGCGGCATCAGGCGCGGGCGCCGTCAGCGGGGGCCGCCGGCAGTATCCGGCGGGCTTGAGCTGCGATCGTAAATGTCGGCCAAGGCAAAGCGGGCTTGCACTTCGTAGGAGGCCAGCCGCGCCTTTTGCGCTTCCAGCTCGCCCTGTGCGAGCTGCTGCAGCAGCTCTTCTGCCGCTGCGAGGCCAGCGTAAGGCCCGCCTTCAGCGCGTCGATCCGCGCCGCGAGCGCGGCGATCCGGGCGGCAAATTCCCCGGTGTTGTTCGGTGCGTTGCGGCGCGCGCGCTCGACCCTGACCCAGCGGTTCTGCGCCTCGCTGAGCGCCGCGTCGAGCTCGCGCAGCGCATGGCGCTCGGTGTAGACGCGCGCCTTGAAGGATTCGTCGAGCTGCCAGAACAGCACGCCCTTGATCAGCCGCAATTTGGCGCGCGGCCTCATCGAGCGATGCATCGTCGCCGGCGGCCGGCTCGAGGGCCTCCTCCAGCGCCTTATCCGCGCCCATTGGGCCCGCTGCTCATCGGTACCGAGCGCTGCCACATCGCCGCCGGTTTCGATAGCGGTCAGTTTCGCATCGATGGCCGTGCGCTTCTGGCGCAGCTTTTCGGGCAGGTCGGTCGCCAGCAGCGCGTCGGTGCGCGGCACCCGCTCGGCATAGGCACGCTCGCGCGTGTCGATCATGGTCGGCGAACGCCGCCATGTCCAGCTGCCATTGCTGCAATCTGCCGTCCAGGAACCGCAGATCACGGAAACTCTTCAGTCCCTCCTGAAAATCATTGTCGGCCAGCAGCGCGTACAGGTAGCGCGACTGCGGCGCGTCGGGCAGATTCTTCAGCTGCCAGAACCAGCCCTGCGTGCCTTGCTTGTCGGCCGCCAGCAGGGTCATCGAGCATGTGCCCGCTGCCGATCCGCCGATCGCCGCATCGATCCGCCCACTCTCGCTTTGGAAGGATTTAATGGCCGATCTCATAGTATTCGGCGGCCTGCGACTGCGCGCCGAGCTTGCCAAACGCGTACGGCACCATCAGGTAGGATTCCTGTACGGCCGCGTCCAGCAGATCGCGCGAGCGCAACTCCATCCACGGCACCAGCGCTTCCTGAAAGTGCCCGAGCGCCGCCTCGGCATAGCCAACACCAGCATGGCTTTGGTGGCTACGCGCCGCTTAAGCGCACGCGGCTCAGCGCCGTCAGCGCCTGCTGGGGCTGATTGGCCTGCAGACAGGCGTAGCCCAGCGCGAGATTGGCCTTGTCGCGCAGCGCCAGCAGCTCCTCCTGCTCGCTGGTGAGCGTGCCGACCGCGGTCAGCACCGGCTCGGCCGCATCCAGCCGGTCCTGACGGATCAGCGCCACGCCGAGATTGAAGCGCGCGAAGGCCGCCCAGTCGGCCGGCCCCTGCCAGTTGCTCAGCAGCGCGGCCGCTTCAGCGAAATGACCCTGCCGCATCAGCGCGGTCACCTGCAGCTGCTGTCGCTCGGGCTCAAGCTCGGGGCTGAGCTGGCCGCTGATGCGGCCCAGCGCCTCAAGCGTCTTGTCATAGTAGCCGCGCGCATACCAGACCTTGGCGAGGTAGAACCAGGCGCGGTTGCGCACCCGCGGCGGCACCTCGGGCCCGAGCAGCGTCGCGAAGCGTTCGCCGGCCTCGTTGTGCATGCCGAGTGACAGATACAGGCTGCCGGCCAGCAGCGATGCATCCTGATCGTGGTGCGGCATGCGCTGCCAGTGCTGATAGGCCTCAAGGTGCGCCAGCGTCCCGTAAGATCGTCGCTGGAAAATAATGGAACAGCACATCGCCGTAGTGCAGATCCTGGACGCGGATGGCGGGCAGCTTGTCCGGATCGGCGTGGCGCGCCGGCGCCACCGCCGGCAGCATCGCCAGGCTGCCGACCAGACCCATCACCAGCGCGCGTGGCAGCCGCATGCGCGCCCTACTCCCAGTCTCTGATCTCGAATTCCGGCTGTTGTCGCCGTGCGCGATCGGTGATCTTCAGCTCCAGGTACTTGGCGCCGACGCCTTTTTCAAATTTGATCGACGCGCCGCGCTTATACGGCCGATCGTTCGGCCCCTTGCCATTGAAAAACGCCACCAGCTCGTGCGGGCCGGCTTTAAGATTGCCGACATACAGGCGCTGCACGCCGCCCTTGATCAGCGCCGCGACTTCGCGCGGCGTATAAAGATAATTGTCGACTTCACGATCGTCGATCCGCAGCGTGACCGAATCGAGCGCAAAAAAATCGCCGACATCCATCGACACAAACACCGCGACCTGGGTATTGGCCGGGAACAGCAGCTCCTCTTCCAGTACGAACAGATCCCGGTTCAGATCCGTGACATTTTTCTTCAGCGTCTGCAGATCAGCATCAAGACTGCGGGTGCTGTCGGCATCGGCGGGCGCGGGCGCCGGCGCCGCTGCGGGAGCGGCTGCGCTCGCGCCGGCGTCAGCCGGCGCGGTGGCGGCCGGCGCCGCAGCGGGTGAGTCGGCGGCGACGGCCGGAAGTGTCAGCAACCATGACAGCGCTGCAATCGCCACGCCGCTTCGAAGTAGGGATTTCATTCGTCCTTGGCCTGCCATGGATCAGTGTTCCGTCCCGCTTTACATCACAACCGCGTCGTCGAGCAGCACGCGGACATCGCGCACCACCGCGTTCGGGTCGGCCGTCAGATCCTTGTACACGTGCCGGACGGTGCCGCTGCGGTCAATCAGCACGGCCGTCGGCAGCCGGTCGATCTCGAAGGAGCGCGCGGTCACCTTCTTGGCATCGAGCAGCAGCGGAAACCCCACCGGGTGGTGACGCGCGAACTCGGCGGCCTTGTCCATGCGGTCATCGACACTGACTCCGAGCGTGACCAGCCCGGCGGTGCGATAGGTGAGATTCAGTGCATCGAGCCGATCCAGTGCGCTCGCGCAGGTGCTGCAGCTGCTGCCCCAGAACAGTAGCAGCACGACGTCCCCGCGATGCTCGGATAAACGCACATTGGCCCCGTTTTCTGCCGGCAGTACAAACTCCGGTGCGCGCTGCCCTTCCGGCCCCGCCACCGCCTGGTTCGTGGTCAAACTCAGCACTGCCGCGGCCACCGCCGCGAGGCAGGTTCCGCGGGCCTTTTGGGCCGGCGCCGACCACGAATCTCCGAGTAGGGATTTAACATTAAAGGGCAGGCCGAAGCGACCGCGTGAACGCAAATACATGAGGTCACTCACATTTTTGAACGCCAGCCGGGAGTGTGAGGGAATATCCGCCCAACGGGAATAGGCGCAGGCGTCGGCTGCGCGCGACAGCGCCGCGGCCGCCATCGCTGCGACCGTGGCATGGCACGCGCCAGGCGATCAATCAGGTGATAACGCCGTTGACGACCGAGGGCGACTGGCCAAAGGCGATCAGCGCATCGTAGGTGGCCGCGCTGCCCAGGCCCGTGTTGAGCCCGCTCGCCCAGGTCAGGCTCTGGAAAGCTCCGGCCTGGCCATGCAGTGCCATGTAATTGAGCACCACCGTTTCGGCCAGCAGGTTGACGCCGTTGGCCGCGGGGCTGGAAGCCGGGTCGACCGAGCCGTTGTTCTTCTGGAAGTAGCCGATCTGGTTCTTCAGCGTCGGCGGCCGGCCCTTCGGGTCAAAGGCCAGCATCAGGGTCGAGGCGACGGTTGAGTTATCGGCCGTCCACACACCCTTGCCGCGCCCGCCGACGGAGTTGTCGACCATGCCGTTGGAAGCAAGCGAGCCGTCCATCAATACGTAGATCATCACCGGCACGCCCACCCGCGCCGCGTACTCAAGGCAGGCGCCGATGCATTGCCCGGCCTTGAAATCACGGGCTTCGCCGGTCGCGCGATCGCCGGTGTGGTAATCAAAGCCGCCCATTTCGATAGTGCCGGCGCCGGCGTAGCCGTTCATCACCATCTTCATGACCGAAGCGGTGGCGAGGAATTCGTTGTCCTGGAACTGCGCCGCCGTGAAAATGCCGCCCGGACCGACGATATTCGGATCCTGGCTCGGATCGAGCGTCTGCGTCGCGTTGCCGTAGCGGTCCACCAGGTCGGCCGCCTTGACGTAGCTACATTGCACGATCTGCTTGGCCGAAGTGTCCTGCGCCGACGGCAGGAGCGTATTGACCTGTGCCAGTTTCATGGCGCTGATGCGCTCGGCCGATTCCAGCACCGAGACCGCATCGGCCTGATTGAGCAGGCCGACCAGCGCACCGGTATTGACCAGGCCGGTCACGTCCGACGGCTGCTTGACCACCGTCGGCATGCTGGTCGGGTCAATCATGTAGGAGGGCGCCATCGAGTTGCCGCCCGACACCGTGCTTTCCGTGCCGATGAGCACCAGCAGGTCGCCGGCCGCGCCGGCGGAGTGAATGCCGTACATCGGGTTGTGGACGTTCAGGTCCGTATCGTTGGTGCTGATCGCCGGAATAACGGCGCCGGTGACGTTGGCCTTGGTGGTGGCCGCCGCAATCGAGGTGATGCCGCGCAGATACGCGCTGTCGCTGTGCATCGCCAGGCCTAGGCTCATGTCGATAAAGCTGCCGGCGCCGATCGAAGAGTTGGGGATCATGTTGCCCGGCAGGCCCAGGACGCTGTAGGCCGCGGTGGTCAGGAAATCGAGCTGCCCGCCCGGGCCGCCCACCAGCGCGTTGGATCCGGCGACATTGCCGCCGCCGGCGAGGTCAAACACGATCATCGGGATCTTGCCGGCGCCGGCCTTGATATTGCACGGCACGTTGACCAGGGCCGCGATATCCGGCGCCAGCGTCGCGCGGGCCGTGCGTGGCTTGCCGAACAGGTTGAGCATCGTGCTGGTGCCGACCACCGTGGCGGTCGTGCCGAGCAACCCGCGACCCAGGAACTCCCGGCGGGTCACCGGCGGTCGATGGTCGAGGTTACGCAGCGCGTGGGGGTGAGCAAGCGCGTTCGGAATCTCTGGCCGGTTGCGTCGACGTTTCATGTCATTAGCCTCAGGATAGTCTTGGGCACCAAGTTATTTGACCAGCATCGTGGCGCTGCCGAGCACCGCGGTACAGGCCGCCATGGTTATAACCGGCGTCGTGGTGCTGCCGGTCGACAGGCCGGTGATGAGGTTGTACAGCTCCTGTCGCACCGGGTCATTGGTCGGCACCACATCGGGCGGCTGGCTGGCCAGGTTCTGCCCGATCAGGTTGTTGTACAGCGGCGTGATGATCTGATCCATGCCGGCCGTCGTGCCGAACGCGGCGCTCGGCGCGGCCGAGAAGTTCATGCCCGGGAAGAACGACGGACCGAGGACGGGATCGTTGACCAGCGCCTGGCAGTACTGCATCGCCAGCTGCGAGATGCCGATCTGGGCCGCGGCGCTGACGCTCGAGATGTCAGAGACGCTCGGCAGCTGCTGCTGCAGCGACTGGTAGAGCGTATTGACGGCCGACAGGCCGGGGGACACGCCGGTCTGCGAGGCCATCGTGGCATTGACCTCATCGAACACGCGCACACCGATATCCGACGGTGCCGCGGTGATCACCGGCGTCGGCGTCGGCGGTGCCGGGTCCGGATAGGCGCGCGTGAGCGTACCGATGGTCCCGAAGGTCAGGAAGAACTGATCGGTCGCCGCGCCGTTTTCGAGCAGGATGACGGTGCCGAGCGGCGACAGCAGCTGACCGGTCGTCGCGCTGTAATCGCTGGCGTTTACATTGACGTTGAGCGGAATGTAAGCCTGATCGACTGCAGCCTCGGCGCCATTGATGCCGATGCGGATGGACTGAATCGGCAGATTGCCGCTCGGGACATAGTTCGGGTTCAGGTTGATGAACGTCGGCCGCGCGAACAGGTAGCTGTAGCTGTCGTACTGGCTGCCCGAGAACATAATGTAGGACTGCGGCACGTTGATCAGGCCGCTAACGTCGAACAGCAGGTCGTACACCGCGCCGACGCCGGCCGCGAAATTCTGCTGCACCTGCTGCTGGGTCAGCGCCACGTCGTGAATGGCGGCGAACCGCAGCGTGCCCTGCCAGGGGCGATCGCCGCTGGTCTCGTTGCCGAGCAGGAAGGCAAAGCTGCTGTCCCAGTTGTTCAGGGCGCCGCCGGTGACCGTGTCGGTGTCCCCGGTGTACACGCCGTTGAGATAAACCTTGCGCCCGTTGGTCGGATCGTAGGTCACGACCACGTGCTGCAGCGCCGCCTGAATCAGCATCGGATTAAGCGCCGTGTTGAGTGGCGGTGCGCCGTTCAGGTCCGTGCCGCTGCTGCGTCCATAGGCGGCAAACTCGAAGGCATTTTGCGTCAACGTAAAATTACGCGTCGTGTCGCCACCGGAGTAGCTGGCGATCTCGGCCTTGGTCTGGGTCACGTTGGCCGGATTCATCCATAGCTCAATCGAGTACTGACCGCTGACGCCGATCATGTTGAGCAGCTTGGTGCTGGTGGAGGTGCTTGCCTGCGCGCGGCCGCCGGCCGGCCCGAAGGTGATACCCCAGCCACTGATCAGCTGTGCATCACCCGAGAGGGTCAGATCCATGCCCGGATCCACGCCGCTGGTGTCAAAGGCCGTGCTGGTGCCCGGCGTCTCCTTGAACATCCACTTGGCGATATCGTGCGCGTCGTACCGTCCGCCGCCGGAGGCGACGATGCCCTGGGTCAGGCCGAGGGCCCCGGAGACAATCAAGGTCGGATCCACCGCGGTTGGCTGCACGCCATTGGCGAAGGCCTGGATCGCAGCCAGCATGGTCGCGGCGCTGTTCGGGCAGCTGACCGGCGAGCCCCAGCAGTTATGCGAATCGATCGCCAGGCGCTGGTAAAAGCGCGAGTTGGTCGGAGTATTCAGATCCATTTTCGGCTGCGCCGCGAGGTAAGCCTCCTCGAGGTTGGCGCTGGCGAAATACGGCGACTGCGGGCTGGCAGCGCTCTCGGAATGGCAGCGCGAACACCACTGCGTCACCACCGGATAAACGGTCTGGCTGAACAGCGTCGGATCGGTGGGGTAGACCTTGGTCTGGCCAACCGTCTGCAGCGGCGGCGCCACCAGCTGAATCTGCGTACCGCCGGTGCTGGCGCTGCTGCCGCCGGCCCAGTTGCTGATCCAGGTGGTCAGAATGTCGGCGCAAGCCTGCGCGCTCGCGAGCCAGCAGTTGTGGCCGCCGCCGACCTTGACCACCATGGTCGAGGTCTCCGGCTGCGAGAGATTGACCACGGTCAGTGCCGCGGCATACGCCAGGTTGATATCGTCCGCACGGGCGAACTGCGGCACCTGGCCGCCGGCCTTGTGGCAGTTGCCACAGCGGTTGGTGGGCGAGATGTTGACCCACAGGTTGGTTTCGAAGGCCTGGACGTCGGCCGTGGCCGGCGCCGGACCCGAATAGACCTGGGCCGAATTAGTGGCCTGCAGGTTCGGATTGGCGGTGACCGAGGCCCCGCCCGAACAGGCGCTGAGCAGCGCGGTGGCGATCAGAGCCAGGCAATACGGAGCGGCGTTAAAGCGTTTCACGTTGGTTTCTTCCCTACTGGCCCATACAGTAGACAGCGGACTCGGCGAACGCGGTCTTCATGTTGTAGTTGGCCGCCACGAAGTCGGCGGTGATCTGCGTGACCTGCGACAGGTCGGCGGCCGTGCTCGGCGGCCTCAGGCACATGGCCTGGAACACTTTCTGCACCTGGCAGGTAGCAAACAGCTGGCTGCCGGCAATTTCCTGGCCGAAGGCCTTGGCGCCGTTACCGGTACCCGGCAGCCCGCTGCTCCAGCCCATCACCTGGTTCGATCCGGTGCGCCAGTAGTTCTTCCAGCTGTCGTCAATGGTCACGTACCCGTCGGGAAAGTTGGCGGTGTTGATGGCGTACTTGCCCTGCACCGCGCCGGGCGTATAGACCATCTCGTTGGTGGTCACGTTGAAATCGTAATAGGCGAAGGCGCCGGCCAGTGCGTCCATGCCGGAATGGCAGCCGATGCAGCTGTTGAGAAAGATGCGGCTGTCGCCGCCCGGGGAGCGGGTCGGATCCTGGCGGATGCGATCCGGCGGGCGCGTGATGTCCATGATCTGCGGCAGGTCGTTGCACATGTAATTGATCATCGTGAACCGCACCATCGCCCGGTTGGTGCCCTTATAGAAGTAGGCACCGGCCCCGGCGGCAGTGGTCATCACGCCGGCAGTCGCCGCCGTCGGCAGACCGAGCAGGCCGGACTGCGTGGCCGGCTGCAGCGCCTGGGACAAATCCACGCCGTTATCGTCCAGGTACTGATAGTGATCGTTGTTGGCCGGCGAATAGGCCGGCGCGCCGGGCGTGTTACCGACATAAAGCAGGTCAGCCGACAACACCGTATTGAACGGCACGTTGTCGCGGATCATGCCGATGATCAGCGCCGTGTAGTCGTTCAGCGGCACAAACTGGCTCTGCGCCTTGTTGCTCATCGGCGCCGCGAAGTTGCGCAGCGTGACGTTGTAGAAATTCGGATTCTGCATGGCCAGCTGCGCGGCGGCGATCGCGCCGGAATTGCCCTGGGCAATATCGGCCGACAGCTGCGCCAGCACGGTCGCGCTCGGCGGCACTCCGGTAATGCGCCCGTACAGACGGGCGGCCTGCTCGTTCGGGCCGGCCAACGCGGGACTGAACAGCTGCAGCGCCATCAATGCCGCCAGCGCCGCGCTCAGCCGCGCGCCTGCTGCGTATCTGCCGTTACGTTGGACCATTCGTTCGACTCCCTAAAGTCCCTTGCCTTTTGACCGGCAGTCGCATCCTAAGCGACCCACCAGCAATCATTCGTTGTCGCCCGTCTCGTACGTCGCCAGAGACCGACAGTCCGTTTGCGGGCGCGCGCCCGCTATGCTGGCGCGGACGCGATATCTCGCAGCGGCTGGTTCTTGGGCGGTGGTGAAGTTAACGAAATTCGGCGGATAAACTGCTGTTTTCGTGAGCCTCGTCACTACGCAGCAGTCGTCCGCGTTAACGACGGCGGTTTCTGGTTGGTCGCGGCGTGACGTGGTTGGCAGCTGTGCCAGCCGCAGGTGGCGTCGGGAGTGATGAAGCATGTATTGTCAAATGACTATGCCGGTTAGCTTTGTGCATCACCCGCTGCGCGCCTGGCGACGCCTCGGCCTGCTTGCGGCCGGATGGCTTGGCGCAGCGCTGCTCGCGGCCTGCAGCAGCGGCACCGATGTGAATATCGTCAGCGCCCAGCCGGTCGATACGCAGACGGTTGATTTCGGATTGGTGTACATCAAGCGCACGGTGCCGGCCACGCAGGATGACCTGCGGCTGCGCCGCACGTACGCGCTGAGCGCCGATCTGTACATGCTGATGCCGGCGAGCCAGGGCGGGCTGGAGCAGAACATCACCGCGCGAGTCACCAACAGCGGCCCGTGGGATATCAAGGACGTCGATGTCTCCAGCGATGGCACGCGCGTCATCTTTGCGATGCGCGGGCCGCTTAAGACCAAACAGAAGGATTTCGCGACGCCCACCTGGAATATCTGGGAGTACGTGGTCGCCACCGACACGCTGCACATGCTGGTGCCAACTTCTGATCCGACGGGCGTGGGCGCCGAGTACGTGTCACCGCATTATCTGGCCGATGGGCGCATCCTGTTTTCCACCACGCGCCAGGTCGACGCAGGCTCCGTGCTGATCAACGAAGGTGAACCGGAGTTCGAAGGGCAGACCGAAGATCTCAATGAATCGGCGTTCGTGCTGCATGTCATGGACGCGCCGACCGGCACTGGCACGGGCATCCAGACCTGCACCGGTCTGCACCAGCTGACCTTCAATCAAAGCCACGACGTCGATGCGACGGTGCTCAATAACGGTCGGATCATGTATAGCCGCTGGGACCATGCCAATGGCAACAACGGCATTCATCTCTATACAGCCAATCCGGACGGCACCGACGTCGAGCTGCTGTACGGCTTCGGCAGCCACGTCACCGCCAACACCAATCCGGGCGGTGCCGCCGCCTGTCCGGCCGGCCTCGATTGCACGGTGCAGTTCGTGCGCGCGCGGGAAATGCCGGGCGGCCAGGTGCTCGCGCTCGACCGCTCGTTCACGCCGGCGAATTTCGGCGGCAACCTGCAGATCATCAACACGCAGAACTTCATCGAGAACAATTACAGCTACCCCGGCACCCTGTGCACGCAGAACAACCAGTCCGCGCCCTGCCTCAGCGCGACCACCGGGATGCAGCCGGCCACGCAAAACGATGTCGTCGCGGCGGTCAATACCGCCGGCGCGACGCCGGTGCCGGCCATCTCGCCGGGCGGCCGGTTCTCATCGGCCTTTCCACTGTGGGACGGGTCCGGGCGCATCCTGGTGACCTGGACCGACTGCCGGCTGCAGAACACCGTCGCTACGGTGACGACGATCCTGCCCTGCACCAGCGCGAACCTCGCCACCGCCGCCCTGCCCAACAGCACGATGACGGAGGCAACGCCGCTGTACAGCGCCTGGATGTTTGATCCGGCGGCCAACACGTTCGCACCGCTCCTGCTGCCGGTCGAGGGCGTCATGATCACGGACATCGTGGCGCTGCAGCCCCGCCCCAATGCCCCGGCCTACATTGCCGATTCCTACACCGCGGCCACGCCCGCAGTCGGCGTGCTGGATATTCGCAGTATTTATGACTGGGACGGCGCGGCCAACAGCCAGTGGCTGCCACCCGGCGGCATTGCCCAGATGGCGCAGTCCACCGCCGACAGCCGCCAGGCGCGCTTTCTGCGGGTCGAGATGGCGGTGTCGATCCCGCCGGCCAAGGGCTCCCCGCCGATGTTTGCGCTGAATTTCGATCGCAACACCGCCTTCGGCGTCGCCGGCAACTACATGCGCGAGATCCTCGAATACGTGCCGATCGAGCCGGACGGCTCGGTGCGCGTGCAGGTGCCTGCCAACGTGGCTTTCCAGATTTCCGTGGTCAACATCCAGGACCAGCGCATCATGCCGCTGCACGCGGCCTGGTTGCAGCTCAAACCGGGTGAAGTGCTGTCGTGCAATGGCTGCCATACGCCGGCCGGCGCACAACAGGTCGGGCCAGGGCAAAGTGCCTATTCCCACGGTCGCAGCGGCCTGTTTGCTTCGGCCTGGAATCCGACGCTGACCGCGGCGGCTTTATACCCAGGCACGCTCGGCCCGTACACCGTCTGCAGCGTCAACGGCGTGACCGATACCATGGCCGAGACGCTGGCCGGCTCGAGCTGCGGCACAATGCCCACCAACGCCGCGACGCCGAGCGTCAATCTGGTGTACGTCGACCCGTGGTTCGGCGGCGGCGCCGGCAACGAGTCGGTGACGGTTTCGTACGATGATCCGACCTTCACGACACCGCTCCCGACTTCATTGTCCTGCGCACTGGCCAACGGCGTGGGCGTGGGCTGGAACACCGGCTGCCGCATCGAGATCGATTACGACCGCAACATCCAGCCACTGTGGGATAAGTCGCGGCCGATGGGCGGCGTGGTCGGCGCCGGTACCTGCAACAGTGCCGGCTGCCACACCGGCACCACGGTGGTCACCAGCGGCAACCTCGATCTGAGCGACGGGCCGTCGGTCAACAACGCCAACCAGGACAACGCCTACGTGCAGCTGACTCAGGATGTGACCATGACGACCGAAGTCAACGGTCAGCCCGTGGTTACCGTGGTGCGGCCACAGGAAATAAATTCCGGGGATGCGTTAAACTCGCGCTTCTTTACGATCATGTCGGACGCGATCCACACGGGCTTGCTGTCGCCGTCGGAATTGCGGATGGTGTCGGAATGGGCGGATATCGGAGCGCAGTATTACAACGATCCGTTCAATGCGCCGCTCGCTAACTAGCGCTGTCCTAGCATCTGCGATTTGGCTGGCATGGTTCGCTCCGACTCCTGGCCTGGCTGCCGCCGAGCACTTACAGCTGTTCGTCACTGCGCCGTACCTGGAACTGCATACCGGTCCGGGCCGCGGTTACCCGGTGCGCTGGGTCATCGGCCGCGGCGAAGCCTTTGATGTGCTGATGCGGCGGACCGACTGGTACAAGGTACGCACCGAACGTGGCGAAGAAGGCTGGGCAGCCGCGCGCGAAATGGCGCTGACCCGACTGCCCGACGGCTCGCCCTTCATCGCCAATATGGGCAACCGCGCCGGCTTCACCTCGCATAACTGGGAAGCGGGCGTGCTCGCCGGCAGCTTCGGCGGGGCCTCGCTGATCACCGTTAACGGCGCCGGCAGCCTGACCGATAACCTGAAGGTGGAGCTGACGGTGGGCCAGTACCTGGGAAATGTCTCCAATGGCTATATCGCCACTCTCGGCCTGAGCCACATAATCTGGCCGAACTGGCGGCTGTCGCCATTCCTGTCGATGGGCACTGGCATTGATGTCATCGAGCCCAAGGTCTCGCTGGTGCAGCCCGTGAACCGGCGCGATCAGCTCGGCTACGTCGGGGCTGGTTTGCGTTTTTACCTGACACGACGGTTTTTCCTGCGGGCCGAATACCGCGACAACGTGGTGTTCACCAAATCGGATTTCAATGAGGTCGACCAAGAATGGAAACTCGGCTGCGCCTTCTTTTTCTAGCGTGCGCCAGCGTCGCGCTGGGCGGCTGCGCCTCGCTCCATTGGCCGTGGCACCACAAGGCGCCGCCGCCTGCGGCCGGCACCGGCACGACCGAGCAGACCGCCGACGCCACCCCGCCCACCGTGATCGAGCCGGAAGTCGAGCGGCGCAAGATCAAGGTACCGGCCATCAAGGCCCATAACCTCGAGCTCGGCGCCTATTACGGCGAGATCTCGATCGAGGATTTCGGCACCAGCCGGCTGCTGGGCTACCGGGCGGATTACCACGTTACCGAGGATATCTTCTTCGAAGGCACCTACGGCCAGGCCAAGGGCGGCGAGACCAGCTACGAGCTGCTCAACGGCAATGTGCAGCTGCTGACCGAGGCTGAGAGGCGCTTCACGTATTACGATCTGTCTTTAGGCTACAACTTTCTGCCCGGTGAGGTGTTTATCGGGAAAAACCTGGCCATGACCAGTGCGCTGTACATGATCGGCGGCATTGGCGCGGTCAAGTTCGCGGGCGACCAGGACTTCTCGGTCGATTTCGGCGCCGGCTACCGGGTGCTGCCCACGGACTGGCTCGCGATCCATATTGATATGAAGGATCTGGTCTTCAGGACCAACATCTTTGGCGTCAATCAGCTGAAAAATAACTTGCAGGGGTTCATCGGTGCGACGGTATTTTTCTGAAAACTCTGGAGTATCAACGCATGAACACCCTGACAAAAACCTGCCTCGCGGCGGCGCTGAGCCTGGGTCTGGCTGCCGGTGCGGGCGCGGCCAACCTGGCACCCGGCGCGCAGGCCCCGGCCTTTGAGCTCGGCTCCCAGTCCGGCAAGCCGGTCGATCTGGCCAATTTCAAGGGCCAGGTGGTACTGATTAATTTCTGGGCGACCTGGTGCGGACCGTGCCGCAAGGAAATGCCGGTGCTCGATCAGCTGTACAGCAAGTACAAGCCGCTCGGCTTTACGCTCCTCGGCGTCAACGTCGAGCCGGACTCCAGCAACGCCACCGGGTTCCTGAAGTCCACGCCGGTCACTTTTCCGATACTGTTCGACACGGAAAGCAAGGTCAGTAAGCTCTACGAGGTCGCTGGCATGCCGAGCACAGTCATCGTGGACCGCAAGGGAAATGTCCGCTACATCCATCGCGGCTACAACCCGGGTGAGGAAAATGAGTATCTGGACCAGATCCGGTCACTGGTGCGGGAGTAAGCCGTGAGGCGCGGCGGGCATTGGCCATTTGCGCTGCTGCTCGGCGCGGCAGCGCTGCTGCTGGCCGGCTGCGGCGCCGTCCAGCCGTGGGTGAAACCCTACGAGCGTGAGCACCTCGCCGATCCGATCATGTCGTTGAATCCCAACCCGATTTCATCGACCTACCTGGACCACGTGTTCGAGACCCGCGAAGGGGCACGGGGCGCCACTGGCGGCGTGGGTGGGGGCTGTGGCTGCAATTGAATCCGGGATCTAAGTGAGCAAGCTCGGGATACGGTTCGGCCTCGCCGGCCTTGGCTGTCTCGGCGCGCTGGCGCATGCCGGCGTGCTGCCGGACGACCGGGTCGATCTGCTGTGGCACGACTATGACGGCGGCGGCATCCAGGTCGAGGGTCCGTCGGTGCTGATCCAGAAGAAGATCACCGATGATTTTGCCGTGACGGCCAATTACTACACCGACATGATCACCAGCGCCTCAATCGATGTGGTGACGCAGGCCAGCCCCTACAAGGAGCAGCGGCACCAGGGGAGCCTCGGCTTCGAGTTTCTGAACGGCAAGACCACCTACAGCGGCGGCGAAATCCACAGTGTTGAGCCCGATTATCTGTCCAACACCGGCTACTTCAGCATCAGCCAGGACATGTTCGGCGATCTGACCAATGTCTCAATGGGCTTTACCCGCGGCTGGGACTGGGTCGGCCGGGTCGATCACGGCGTGGTGCAGAACTTCCACCAGTCGGTCGATCGCCGTAACTGGCAGGTGGGGGTGTCGCAGATCCTGACGCGAAACTCGCTGCTTACTTTTAATTACGAAGCCACCGACAGCGAGGGCTATCTCAATAACCCCTACCGCAGCGCGCGCTACGTATCTTCAAGTGGCAGCGGCTATTCCTATGAAGAGGAACGCTATCCGCACACGCGCACCGGCAATGCGCTGTCGCTCGAGTACAAGTACTACCTGCCGTACCGGGCCTCGATCGATGGCTCCTACCGCTTCTATACCGATACCTGGAGTATCCAAGCGCACACCTTTACGCTGGGCTACACGCAGCCGATTGGTCAAAGCTGGATTGTCGATGGGACGGTGCGCTACTACAGACAGCGCCAGGCGAGCTTTTACAGCGACCTGTACCCGTACTTTGATTCGCAGAATTTTTTGGCGCGCGACCGGGAACTGGCTGCCTTCGACAGCGTGACGCTGGGCGGCGGTGTGACCTGGCAGCTGCCGATCACGCGCTACTCGTGGCTGCAACGAAGCACGATGAACTTTCGGTATGATCGGCTGTCGATTCACTATAAGGACTTTCGTGATGTGCTGATCCCCGCAGAGGGCCCAGGGAGCGAGCCGTTTTACGTACTGGACGCCAACGTCATGCAGTTCTTCCTTTCCGCCTGGTACTGATATATTTTCCGGCTGGCGATAACCAATTTTTCAGGGGTATGCTGATGAACATGCGATTGCGCCTGACGGCGGCATTGGTCGTTGGCTTGCTGCTGCCGGCGGCGGCCGCATTTGCCCAGTCCCGCGAGGATGCCAAGCTGATCGCGGCGGCCCAGGTGCTGCAGGACCTTCACACCCAGCCCGATCAGCGCGTGCCCACGTGGCTGCTGAACCGCGCCTATGGCGTGGCCGTTATTCCCGATGTCATCAAGGGGGCTTTCATCGTGGGCGGACGCCACGGCACCGGCGTGCTGTCGGCGCGCGACGATGCCGGCCGCTTCAGCAACCCGGTCTTTATCGCGCTGAACGGCGGCAGCTTCGGTTTCCAGGCCGGTGCCGAAGCGACCGACGTGGTGCTGGTCTTTGCGAGCAAGCGCAGCCTTGAGAATTTCGCGCGCGGCCAGGTCACGCTCGGAGCGACCGCCTCGGTCGCCGCCGGGCCGATTGGCCGGCAGGGGGAGGCGGCCGGCGGCATGACGGCCGAGGTCTACTCCTACTCGCACGCCCGGGGCCTGTTCGCGGGCGTCGCGCTGGATGGCACGGCCCTGACCTTCAGCAGCAACGCGAATCGCAGCTTTTACGGTCAGGACGTCACGGCGAACCAGATATTCAGCGGTCAGGCAAAAGTCGACTCAGAACCCGCGCGTCGATTTATCGCCGCCATTGTCGGGAGCCTCGGGCCGGACAATGCGGCGACGCCGGGGGCTCCGATACCGACCGCGGCGCCCGCCCCTGCCGCCGCACCCGCCGCGCCAGCCGCACCCGCAGCGAGCGGCGTACAAACCTTCCCGATGGAAGATCCAAAGCCCGGCGCCGAGCCAAAATGACGGTCGCTTAAGGCCCGGGCCTGAAGCCCTGGCGGTCAGATCCTTCCCGCCACTTCTGGTACCGCTCCCGCGCTGCCAATGGCTCCACGCCCGGTTAAGCTGACGGCTCCGCCGCATTCGGAACGCAGGTCAATCATGTCCAAGATCATCCGCTTCAGCCCCTTAGGCGATCCAGAACGCAGCACCCCGACGCCTGACCGGATCGTCCACGGGCAGCCGGAACAACTGCTATGGAACGTGTATTCGGACCCGAAGGGCTGGTTTCATGTCGGGCGCTGGTCCTCGACGCCGGGCAGCTGGCGCGTCCAATACACGGAGAACGAACTGTGCCATCTGCTCAGCGGCCGCATCCGCCTGCGCGATGCCGAGGGGACCGCCTACGATTTTGGCGCCGGCGACACCTTTGTGATCTGCAGTGGCTTTGCCGGCGTGTGGGAAGTGCTGGAGCCGTGCGTCAAGCTGTACGCCATCTACGATCCGCAGTAACCGCCGGCTGAACCGGCCCGCCGCGGGCAGGCACCGCTCAGTGCGATACCGCGACGTGCTGCGACAGGAAATCGTAAATTCCCGCTTCGCCCATGCGCCGCGCATTGGCCAGCTCTCCTGCCCTGGTCGAATACAACAGGCGGTTATCGGCGCTCAGCACCACGACCGCCGGAATACCCTTGCCAATGGGATTGCCATAGCGATTGGCCAGTTCGAGATTCTTATCGAAACGGCCGACGTCGACCTTTACCACATCGAAACGGCCGGCGATCAGCGCGGCACTGCTGCCATGCAGGGCCTTATCAAGCTGGCGACAGTCCTCGCACCAGTTGGCGCCAAAAACCACTAGCACGTCGTGATGATCGGTCTGCGCCGCGTCGAGCGCCTGCTGCAACTGCGCGGTGGCATCGGCATGCTCATCGTACGGCAGATCGGCCGCTGCCGCGGCGAACGCCAAGCCTGCGCAGCCCAATAACGCCAGCATCGCTTTCATAAGATCCCCATCCTACGACCGTACCCTGGCAGAGCTTAGCGCCGGCGCGCAACCATTGCCATCGTTCCTGGACCCGGCCCGCGGGCTGCGGCCGGTTCAGCCGCGCCGCTCTACTTTCATCAGCACATCCTCGCGGGTGCGAAGGTTAATGCGCGCCTCCATCTCCATCGGCTGATCGCTCGAGCACCGCAGCCGGAACTGACGGGCCGCCATATAGATATGAATGGCCATTTCGAGTGTTGCAAAAGTCTCGCCGATGCAATGACGTGGGCCGGCGGAGAAGGGAATGTACGCAAACCGCGGGGCGCCGGCGTCGGCGCTGGCCGCAAAGCGCTCAGGACGAAAGGCCTCCGGATCCGGCCAGTGCTTCGCATCGCGCTGCACCAGGTAGGGACTCATAAATACGTCGGTGCCCGCCGGCACTTCGTACCCGCCAAGACGATCGGCGTGCAGACAGCGCCGGGTCAGCGTCCACACCGGCGGGTACAGGCGCAACGCCTCCATGATGACCTGATGCGTGTAATGCAATAATTCGACGGACTCGAGCCGAAAATCGGCCAGCTCAATGGCATCGACTTCGGCATGGAGCCTCGCCTCAGCCTCGGGGTGCCGCGACAGCAGGTACCAGACCGAATTGAGCGTCGCACCGGTCGTTTCGTGCCCTGCGACGATCAGCGACATCACCTCATCGATCAATTCACGATGCGACATGGCGGTGCCGTCGCGCCGGTCGCGCGCCGCCATCATCATGCCCAACCAGTCCGTCGTCGCCGCATCCTCCGGTTCCGAAGCTGCCTCGCGACGGGTGATGATCTGCTCGATATGTTTGCGCAACTGCCGAAAGCGGAACGCAAACTGCAGATCGCGGCCCGCCTCTTCGGTCAGAATTGCAAATGGATTGGCCCCATGCTCGCTCACCAGTCGGTCCACATCGTGGCCCAATATCGCTCTGAGTACGGCCTCCAAGGCGCTTTCGCTGACTTCGCGGGTGACATTCAGGTCGGCGCCGCTGATTGCCAGGCGCGACCAGTTCTCAAGGCGCCGGCGATTGATCGCTGCGATCAGATCGCCAAATCGCTCCACCCGCGACGCGCTGGAACAACGGCTGCATCATGCGATGTTGCCGCCGCCAGACGTCCCCTTCACTGACAATGATGCCGTCGCCGACCAGCAGCCGGACCCGATCGAGGCCAACGCCGAGCCCGTAACTGGCGTGGTTGGACACCAGCACGCGCTTGATACCTTCCGGATCGGACACGATCCACGAGTCGCGTTGCCGGCCGGGCGCATGCACGCGATAGATCTCGCCGAACTGCGCGTAATCCTTGATCATCCTCGCCAGTGAATCGTCGGTTGAACCCACGTCGAACTGCGCGTGGGCACAAGGCGGCAGAGATTTGTCGCGGTCAGAGCTATTCATGAAAGTCCCGGGTTGGCCTGATCAGCAAGACTGGTTTGGCCGTATTTAACGCTATTTGGCACCGCCCGGCGATTATGTGCAAATTGCCACCTGCTCTCCGCGCGCGCCGATCAAGCCACCCTCGCGGTGCGCATCGCGCCGCTGCGCCGGTACTGGTAGCGGCAGTGTCCATCAGCTCCGTGTAAGCTTTGGTGGCCATGGGAAGTCATGCGAATCGAGAAGCGCATCCGGTTTCAGTCCAGGCCGGGCGGCATGGCGACCGAAGTTACCGGCGCTTGCTTGCCGGCCGCGGCAGGTCGCGAACGGCTTGGCGATTGCTGTGGCCGCTGACATTGCTGACCGTGCTGGTACTGGCGCCTGCCGGCTACGGCGCGTCACCGGCCGAGGGCGCAGCGCGCCTGCGCGTGTTTGGCGTTCGGCCATCAGCGCCGCAGCAGCGCGCGGCGACCGCCAAACTCGACGGCGCACTGGCGGAAATTGCCGCCCGCTATCCGCAGCTCAGTGCAACCCACCCCCTGGCCAGCCTGCACGCGATCAATCCGGCGTTGCGATTCCGGCTGGCGACGCCTGCGGTCGGTCCCGAGGTGCTCCTCGATGCCATCACCACCGGCGATCCGCAACTATTGAAGCGGGCGCTGGCGGGACTGGGCCTGCGCGATATCGCGGTCTACGGCAATGATGTTGGCGGCTGGCTGCCGGTCGGACGGCTGGTGGCCGCGGCCCAGCTGGCCCCACTGCATCAGGCTCGTGCGGCGATTCCGCTGACCCGCTCGGGCGGCATCGCCACTCAGGGCGACTACGTGCAAGGCAGCAGCACTATCCGGGCCCAGTATCCGAGCCTGAGCGGCGCCGGCGTCAAGGTCGGCGTACTGTCGGACAGCTTCGATTGCTATCAGACCTACGCCGATAATGGCCTGAACGCCTCCGGCGCAAATGGTTACGCCTCGAATGGCTTTAAGGCTACTTACTCGACCGACCAGAGTACCGGCGCGCTGCCGGCCGGCATCAGCATCCTCGAGGAAGCGCCATGCCTTGAATACGGCGCTCCGGAACAGCTGCCGTTCACCGACGAAGGACGTGCGATCCTGCAGATCGTTCACGTGGTGGCGCCCGGGGCGACCCTGGCCTTTCACACGGCGGCGAACAGCGAGGCGGACTTTGCCCAGGGAATAATCGACCTCGCAGCGGCCGGCGCCAAAATCATTGACGATGACGTCGGTTATGCGGATGAACCGTTCTTTCAGGACGGCCTGATCGCGCAGGCGGTGGATCAGGTCGCCGCCCAGGGCGTTGCGTATTTCTCTTCGGCCGGCAACGATGGCCATAGCTCCTATGAAAACGCCGCCCCGGTCTTTCCGGTGACTGCCACCACTGCGCCTGACAGCGGCGAGCAATTATTGAATTTTGACCCGACCGGCGCGTCGACCACCACCGCAATGCCGCTGACCATTCCGGCGCTGTTCCCGGGGGAATTTGTCTTCCTGGTGGTCGAGTGGGATCAGCCTTTCGTCACTGGCGCGCCGGCCAGCGGCGGCGCCACCAGTTCGATCGATCTTTGCGTGACCGGCGCCACGGGAGCCGATCCGATCACCGACCTGGCGGATTTTCCAACTGAGGTTACCTGCACGGGCCCGAATGCCGTCGGCGGCGATCCGGTTCAGGTCATCATCATAGGCAATCCGGCCGACGCCAACGCATCGACGCCTGCCGAACAAGTAACCATCGCCATTGGCCTGGCCAACGGTACGCCGGCGCCCGGCCTCATCAAGCTGCTGCTGGCGGGCGACGGCGCCGCGGTGAGCATCGACGCCTTCGCGACCAACAGCCCGACGATCCAGGGGCATCCAAGTGCCGCTGGCGCGGCCGCTGTCGGCGCCGCTTTTTATTTTGATACGCCGGCCTGCGGCACGGCACCGGCTTTGCTCGAAAGCTATTCTTCGCTCGGCGGCGATCCGATTTTTTTTGATGCTTCGGGCACCCGACTGGCCGCGCCGCAGCTGCGCCAGAAACCGCAATTCGTCGGACCCGATGGCATCAACAATACCTTCCTCGGCTTCAAGCTGAGCACAAGCGGAATGGGCGGCGCGCCGCCAGGCTGCCAGAGCAACGGCGCCTACCCGAGCTTTTTCGGCACTTCGGCCGCGGCTCCGCATGCTGCGGCCGCCGCGGCGCTGCTGTGGCAGGCCAATCCCGCGATCTCGGCCACGCAGATTGTCGCGGCGCTGCAGACGAGCGCGCTGCCGATGGGCGGTGGCGTCAATTTCAGCAGTGGTTACGGGTTCATTCAGGCCAATGCGGCCCTCGCGCTGCTTCCGCCGGGGCCACCGTCGCTGTCGCTGAACCCGGCGACCGTTGCCCTCGGCGGTTCAAGCTTGCTGAGCTGGTCGTCTATCAGCACCAGTGCCTGCGTCGCATCAGGCGGCTGGAGCGGCAATCTTGCGCCAAGTGGCTCGCAGAGCGTGACGCCAACGGCAACGGGCAGCGTCACGTACACGCTGACCTGCAGTGGCCCGGCCGGGCAGGCTGCCAACTCAGTCGCGTTGACGGTCACGGCGGCAGCAGGCAGTTCCGGCGGCGGCGCGCTGGGGTCAGTGTCGCTATGGATACTCGGCAGTGCGTTGTTGCTGCGCCAGCGCGTCAAAGCGTTGGTTTTACGAAATTGGCAGCGGCCGTAACACGATGCTGAGCGCGGCCGCCACGCCTTGCCTGCCGGCCGGTCGTCGGCGGCGCCGCCCATGAACGTCGCCGCCGATCGCAAGGCCGCTCGTCCCCGAGCGCGGGGCATCAAGCGCTACCTGCCACCGGTCGGGTCGCGCGGCTACCATCTGATGCTGGGGCTGGTGGCCATTCTTATTCTTGGCCCGCTGGGCGGCATTTCCGCGGCGTTCATGAATTTTTCCATCGGCTTTTTTGTTGGCGGCCAGGTGCTCGCCGGAATTCTCGGCAGCGTCGTCACACTGCCTTATGGTCCGGAAGGCAAGCACGGCGCCAATTACATGCAGACCATGGCCGCATCGGTGGCCGGCATGGCGGCGATGGGCGTGCTCATTCAGGCGCGGCACTGGCTCGGCATGGCCGAGGTCGCGTCCTGGCAACTCATCATTTATTACGGCTGCATCGGCATGTTCGGCGTCGGCGTCGGCATGCTCTACACACCGGTGCTCGTTGATCGCATGCAGCTGGCTTTTCCGTCGGGCTTCGCGGTTGCAAATATTTTGCGCGCCCTGACCGATCCGGCGCTGCTGCGCCGTTCAGTACTCAAGCTCGGCAGCGGCATGGCCATCGGCTACGGCGTCGGCTTGGCATCGCTCCAGGTGGCGGCCATCGGGGTCACCGGCCTGTCGGCTTCGACCGTGGGCGCCGGCATGATCGTCGGTGCGCGTATCGCGATACCGGCCCTGGTCGTGTCGGCGACGGGAGCTCTGGTCCAGCCTTACCTGGTGCAGATTGGCTGGCTGAACGCCGGCGATCCGTACCGCAAGATCGGTTTCGTTATTGCCTTGGGCACGATCCTCGGCGCGGCCATGCTCGATATCACGCTGATGATGATTCAGGCCGTGCGACGCTTTCGCGACAAAAGCCTGGTCGCGCCGCGCCAGGAAGACTGGAAGCGGGTCAATACCCTGCGCCTGGTGCTGTGGGTGGTCTTCTGGGGCGCGGCCGTGGTCGTTGCCGGCCACTGGATGATGGGCGAGCCGCTGCGGTTTCTATTGGTTGCCGTCGGCCTGAGCTTCCTGTTTGTGCTGGTCAACGGTATTTCGCAGGGGATCTCCGACTGGAATCCGATCTCCAGCGCTTTCGTGCTGACGGTGTTTATCCTTGCTGCCATCGGGCTGACGAATGCCGGCACCGGGCTCATGTGCGCCTCGATCCTGCTGATCGCCTGCTCGGAAGGCGGCGATATGCAGCAGGACCGCTCGACCGGCTGGCGGCTCGGCACCAATCGCGTCATCCAATTCCGCTACCAAATCATCGGCATCGCATTCGGCGCCGTACTGGCGGTGGCCCTCGCCGGCATTTTTTTGCGCGCCTTTCCGGTGCTGGTGCTGGATCAGTTCGGCCACCATGTGCCTGGCGCCCAGCACTGGCAGAGCGCGATGACCTATAAATTCGTCGGTGCGCTGCGCGGAATTACCAGTGGCCAGCCCCAGGTCATAAAGGCACTGTGGCTCGGCATATCGGCCGGCCTTGGCATCGAGATCATTCGAAAACTCGTCAAGCGCAGTGTGCGCTACCAGCGCTTCAGCCGCGCCACGGCCACGGGCCGTGCGGCCGATTTTCTGTTCGACGCGGTCCTGGTGCCGAGCCCTTATGCCTCTTCGTTCGGCGGTTTTGTCGAACTGGTCACGGTGCTGTGGTGGGCGGCCGGTGGCATCGGCAGCTCGCTGTTCAACGCCGTCGCGCGCCAACGCCAAAGCGCCGGCGATCTGCCCGATGATATGAGTACGATGTCGCTGGCCGGCGGCGGTCTGATCGCCGGCGATTCGCTGGCGGCGCTATCGATCGGTATCTACGGCTTGCTGACCACCGTGTTCTGATGGCCGCGCCGGGCTAATAACCACGGTCGATATCGACCACCGACAGCATCGGCTCGCCGGCCATGTAGCGCCGCAGATTCTCCTGCATAACAGCCACGCGCTGCTGATCAACCATCGGCGTGTTGGCCGATACGTGGGGCGTAATCAGCACATTCGGCATGTGCCACAAGGTGTTGTCGGCTGGCAAAGGCTCCGGATCGGTAACATCGAGGCCGGCACCCGCGATCTGATGCCGCTGCAGCGCGCCGATCAGATCAGCGGTCACAACACTGCCGCCGCGACCCACATTGATAAAATACGCGGTCGGTTTCATCGCGCCAAATACCGCCTTGTCAAACAGCCCGGTGGTCTGCGGCGTCAGCGGCGTGCAATTGACGACGAAGTCGGCATCCGCCGCCAGCTTGATGAGATCGGCAGGCGGCCCGACATAGCTCACGTAATCCGGTCCCCCTGAACCGCTGGCGCGGGTCGCTGTGACCCGCATTCCAAAGGCGTAGGCCCGCTTGGCCACTTCGGTGCCGATGCCTCCCAGGCCAACCACCAGTACGGTTTTGCCCTGCAAATCGGCCGCCTGCGGAATATCCTCGGAATCCGTGGGCCAGTGCCCGCGCTGCTGCAGGGCAAAGAAATAATTCAGGTGACGGCTCAGCACCAGCATCGTGCCGAGCACGTGTTCGGCCATGCTGGCGCCCGCGGCGCGCTGCATATTAGTGATCAGCGGGCGACGTTCGCGAATCAGCGGCTCGCGCACGCACCGCTCCACTCCGGCGCCCGGCCATTGAATCCATTGCAGATGCGTCGCCTCCTGCAGAATCTTCGGATCGCAGATGCCGATGGCAGCGTCGGCGTCAGCCAGGTCGCGCGCCGGCGTCGTCGGCAGCACTTCGATGAACTGCACTTGCGGTGCGACCCGCTGCAGTGCCGGCAGATCTTCGTAGAAATGACGTGAGATCAGGATTTTGCGCGCCGGCCGCCAGCCACTGCGTTCGCGCACGGGCTCGGCGGCCGCGTGCAAGCCGAGCTCGCTGATGAGCGCGGCCGCAGTGGCCGCCTCGCCCGCCGTATCCGGCGCCGCGGCCTCGGCCGCGAACACGCCGGAGGCGAACGTCACCAGCGACGCAGCAGCTGCGCCGAGCAGCAGCCGTCGCAGTCCGGGCCGAAGCAAACCGGAATATGCCGACATGAGTGGACTCCTTATTATTCTCAATGACTGGTGCGGGCCGTCAACTAAAAATATCCGCCAGCGCATTAACCGGCGACCGCTCCCGCGGCACATACCTTATCTATGCAGCACCAATTCGTGACAGCTGCGAGCGTGACACCATTATGTAATATTATTCTTACTTACCGCTTGCTTTCGGCTGTCACCGCGGGCATCGTCGCCGGTGCCGCCAAGCAAGTAAAACGGGCGGACACAAATAACGAGGGGAATTAAATGAATCGTAGCATTTACTGGCTCGTAGCCCTTGGTCTGGGGCTGAGCAGCGTCGCCGGTGCGGCACCGTTGTCACGCAACATGGTGGCCGGAACCGACGTCGGTCCAGCCGCCGCGTTCGCAGAGAACGCCCAGATTTCCGTGACTGTCTCGCTCAACCTGCGCAATACGGATCAGCTTGACGAGCTCGTCAAGTCGGTCTACACGCCAGGCTCCGCGCAGTTCCGGCAGTTCCTCACCACGGAGCAGTTCCGGAACCAATTCGGCCCGACGGCCGACAGCGTCGCGGCGGTGACGAAAGGATTTGAAGCGCTGGGACTTACGGTCACGCGCTCGGCCACCGCGCAGTTACATGTGACTGGGACGACGGCCGCGATTGAGAATGCTTTCGGCGTGCAGCTGCACAGCTACGAGGTGGCAGCGACGCCCACAAGCGCGGGCTACCGCTACCGCGCACCGATGGGTGCGGTGCACCTGCCAGAGGCGATCGCAAGCTCGGTGCACGCGGTGCTGGGTCTTAGCACGCGCGCACGGCTGGTGCCGCATATGCGCCAATCCATGAAGGCCCTGCCGATGCACGGTGGCGGGCCGCCCAATACCACCGATCCGCCAGGCCAGTGGACCGTTGTGGACCTCGGCCAGTACTACGATGTTGACCCGCTTTACAAGCGCGGCATCACCGGCCGCGGCAGGACTCTGGCCATCGTCACGCTCGCCGGCTTCACGCAAAGCGACGCGTACGCCTATTGGAGCGCAGTGGGTCTGAAGGTTAATCCCAACCGCATCACCGAGATTCCGATTGACGGCGGATCAGGCCCACCGAGCGACGCCTCCGGGTCGGTGGAGACCACGATCGATGTCGAGCAGTCTGGCGGGGTCGCGCCGGGTGCCGATATCCTGGTCTATGAAGCCCCCAACTCGGACAACGGTCAGCAATTTGTCGACGCGTTCGCCGCTGCCATTGACAGCAATTGGGCCGACACGATCTCGACCAGCTGGGGAGAGTGGGAAGTCTTTGACAGCCTTAACCCGTGCTGCACGGCTGGGACGATTAACAACCCGGTCAACGGAACGCAGACCTCGGAACTCGCTGCATTTCACGATCTGATGATTCAGGCGGCGCTGCAGGGGCAGAGCACGTTTGCAGCCTCCGGCGACAGCGGTGCCTACGACACCGCCGATGAATTAGGGCCGGCCTTTAACCCCATTTTGTCGGTGGATTCCCCGGCTTCGGATCCCTTCATAACCGCCGGGGGCGGGACGACACTGGCGGGCACGCAGACCTACGACATCGGCGGGACCACAGTTGTGTTGAATGTTCCGCAGGAGCAGGCCTGGAGCTGGGAGTACCTCCTGCCGATATGTCCGCTTATTGGCGGTGGTCCGGACTGCTTCTTCTCCTCAGGCACCGGCGGTGGCGTCAGCGTGGAATGGCAGCGGCCTTTCTATCAGTGGTTCACGCCTAACATGGCCAACTCCGTCGGCCAAACGCTGTATGAGCTGCCGGAAAACGCAGCGGACCTGATCGTGACGTTGCCAGGCAGGTACGCGGGCCGTAACGTGCCGGACATCTCGCTCAATGCCGACCCGCAGACCGGCTACGTGGTCTATTACACCTCGGATGTGAACGGCTCCGAGATAGTGACCTACGGCGGTACCAGCTTTGTGGGCCCGCAGTTAGACGGCATCATGTCGTTGTACGCCCAGGCGCTGCACCACAGGGTCGGTTTCCTCAACCCGCCGCTTTACGCGATCGCCAACTCCTGGGGCGGCTATAGTGGCTTCCACGCGCCGTTGCGCGATATCACGCGTGGCGACAACTGGTACTGGCCGGCGCGTCATGGCTACGACCAGGCGACCGGCCTTGGCGTGCCCGATGTTGCCAACCTGCTCGAGGCGCTTCAGGACTTAGGGTACTAAGGCGCATCGTTCCTTGTGACTGTCGCGGGGCGGCTTCGGCCGCCCCGCTTTTTTTTAAGCGCCTCCCCGAGAATCGGCCAGCGTCGCTGGCCAGGTAATCTCAGTCGCTTAGTGCCGACGCGCTGCTGCAAAAATTAAAGTCTTTTTAACTTTACCTGCTCCAAAATCAGCGCCTATCATCGGCCCCCAATTCAGCTATGGAGCAGGCCCATGACGCGCGCTATGAGAATCAGTCTTTTGCTGGCCGCCTCCCTGGTATGGGTGGGCGCATCGTTGGCCGCGGAACCGGAGGAGCACGCCCGCGTGGCCGCGCCAGCTGCAGAGCACGCCCGCGTGGCGGCGCCAGCTGCAGCGCACCGCGGCGAGCCGCATCCAGGCCCTAGCGGCTATCAGCGCGTCGCTGAGCCGAAGGGTTGGAATGCCAGACCGGCCACCGTAGATCGGGGCGCCTATCAGCACAATTTCCAGGCGGCACGCAGCTACAAAATCGGGCCCTATCACCGGCCGAGCGGCTGGGTCGATCGCCAGTGGGCGTTTGGCGATATCTTGCCGCGCGGCTTCTGGACCGCACGCTACATGCTTGCGGACTATTGGCTGTTTGCGCTGGAAGTGCCTCCGGCCGGCTATGAATGGGTGCGCGTTGGCAACGACGCACTGCTGGTCAGCACGGTCAACGGGGAGGTATTGCAGGTGGAGTACGGGGTCTTCGCTTAAATTTGCTGTAAACGGCAGCCGCCAGGCCGACTACGACAGCCGGCCTGGCGGCGCTGGACCGTCGCCGCACACTGGCGCACACCTGACTGACCCGGGCTGCTGGAGCGTGTCCGGCCGCCTAAGGTCGCTTGCAGCTATTGGAGCGATGCCAGGAACCGATCCGCCGCCTGAGCCAGCAGCGTCTTTTCGCTGAGCCGGAAGCGCGCGCCGTCCATGGCATGCGCGACAGTTGCGGCCATGCCCGCCGGTGTGTGCGCCAGGACCCATTTTTCAAGCTGGTCCGGTGGCAGGGAGTCCCAAAAATTTCCCGGGATATTTTTCGCGATGATCAGCGCACCGTAGGGTTCGAGCGGCCTGATGATCAGATCGGTATTTTCGGCAAAAGTCGCCCACGCCAACTGCGGATTATTCTGATTAAGCTCCAGTAACAGCGTCAGGCGATGCGCCCCCGCCTGCGGCGGGATCTCGGCGGAAACCGCAATCTTCGCCGCAAGCGTCGCCAGCTGCGGATCGCGGACGTCCATCAGCGCCGTGTAGTAACGGCGCAATTCCGTCTCGTTCGCCGCGCTTTTGGCAACGGTGTGCAGTTGCTCGAAGGTCGCTGCATCAGCATTGCGGGCGACAATGAATAGCACCGCACTCTGGTCGTCCGGGCGGATCGTGCTGTGATCGAGGACAAAGCGGGCAAACCGCTGCCGGGCCTCGGCCACTACCTGCATGTCACCCCAGGCGCCGAGATCGCGCAGCAGGGTTCGCCGCAGCTGCTGGCGGCCCGGGGATTCACCGAGCACTTCCTGCCAGCCGAGTTGATCGGCAATAGGCCTGATGATCGAGCACGCAAACGCCGTAAAGGCGTCGTGTCCCGAACTGCCGCGCTCGTAATATTCAATGGCGGCAAGCGTCTGTGTAATCTGATTCCAGGCGCGTTCATTCAGATCCGAGCCCATCGCCCCTACCAGCGCGAAGTAATTCGGGAGCCGCCCGGGGTCGGCCTCGGCCAGCGCCCACTGGTCATCCAGCAGCGCGACCCGGTCAGCTGCCGGCATGGCTGCGAACCCGCTGATATTGGTCTTAAGCGTCGCGTCGTCGTAGGCGGTCCGATAAAAACCGATGTCGCCGGCGTTGACGCTGAGCGTCTCATCGCAGCGGCCGGCCGCGATCGTTTGACCGTCCTGGGTCAGCAGGACGGTTTGCGGTGCAGCCATGCCGGAACGGATTTGCAACGGGACTTCCCAGTGCCGGTGCTCAGGATCACTGCCCTGCAGCAAAAAGCGCCTTTGGGTAAGCGTGACGGTGCGCCGACCGTCCGCAGCGCAGCTCGCGCCAGCCTCGATAAGCGGAAAGCCCGCCTGTTCGGTCCAGGCCGCCGTGATCGGCGCCAGCGGCCGGCCACTGGCGGCGCTAAGGGAATTCCACAGATCGGCGCTGCTCGTGTTTGAAAACGCGTGCGCCTTAATGTAGCGGCGAATCCCATCGCGAAATGTCCCCGGCCCCAGATAGGCCTCGAACATACGCAGTACCGCCTGCCCTTTGAGGTAGGTGATCTCCGGATCAAAGGCACTTTGGGCCTGCAGCTCGTCGCTGACGTGCTGCTCAATGGCATGGGAAGCCAGCTGCGAGTCAGCGCGCATCGCGCGCTCCTTGGTGGCGTCCAACTTCTCCCACCAATTCCAGGCCGGATTACGAAGATCCGTTTCCTTGGCACTCATCCAGGAGGCAAAGCTTTCGTTGAGCCACAGATCATCCCACCAGCCCATGGTCACCAAATCGCCGTTCCACTGGTGTGCCATCTCGTGGGCCTGGTTGCTGTACACCGTCTGCTGATCGCCAAGGGTGCTCAAGGCCGTCAGCAGCAGGCTTTGGTCGTTATAGGTAATTGCGCCCCAGTTTTCCATGGCGCCGGCGAATCCGCCTGGAACGGCGATGGAATCAAGCTTCGGTAAAGGGTACCGGTAGCCGAAGTAATCGTTGTAATCAAGCAGAATCTGCTTCGCATTGGCGAGCGCCGTGGCCCCGTCCTGCTCTTGTCCGCGCACCGCCCAGATGCCGAGCCTGGTGCCAGCGACGACGGCGGTTATCTGTGCCAGATCGCCGGCCGACAGTTCCACCAGGTAGGAAGGCATGCGCGGCGAGCGCTTAAACGTGGTGGTCGCCAGCGTGCCGTGCTCGCGGCGCTTTGCGATCGGCATATTGGCAACGGTTGCCCAAGCCGACGGCACCGTGACCGACAGCTGGAACGTCGAGCGAAAGGCCGGCTCATCCCAGCAGGGAAACATGCGCCGCGCGTAGGTGGGTTCGAATTTCGTCGACAGTAAAATGCCGTTGCCGCCTCCGGGCTTGACAAATTCCTGCGCAAAAAATCCGGGTGGATTGGAGTCAATTTTGCCCTGGAAAGCCAGCGTGAGCTGATGCCGCCCGGCAGCGGCTGGCTCAGCGAGCGTGACGGTCACCAGTTGCCTGGCGCCATCGATCACCACATCCTTTACCGGCTTGCCGTCAAGCCGGACCGCACTCAGTATCTGGCCGACGGAATTGAACTGGATCGTGACCGCCGGCTCGCGAAATTGCAGCGTCACGGACTCCTCGCCGTTCACGGTCCTGGCCGCCGCGTCCGGTACGATTGCAATCGTGTAATCGAGCGGTACCACAGCTTTGGGCAATCGCCCCGGAGCGGAATCAAAGGAAAACGGCGCGGCCGCCAGCGCCGCTGTGGCCGCGGCCATACTGAGCAGCCCGCCAGCGACACTGGCTGCGCGAGCGACGAATCCCGCAATCATCGGTGACGGTCCTGCGGCGTGCCAGTCACGAAAAATCCGCGTGGATTTGCCATCCCTGGCATCGAGCCGCGGCGGCCTGCCACCGCCCGGCAATGCCGCGATGCCTCCCGGGCAACGCAAATTGCGATCACGTGGGCGACCGCTTAGGAATCTGTGCCAGCCCGTCCACAGTCAGCGGCGCGCCGCAGCAAGCGTCACCAGTCCCGCCGCCACGTAAGTTAGCTACGGCACGGCCGCCGGGTGAATATCTCCGGGCAGCAGCGGGCGCAGCGCCTCCTGCGTTGCGGGCTGCCCCGCGGCGCGCCACGCCTCGAGCGTGTTGTCCACGTCGAGGGACAGTTCAATTGCCTGACTGTCCAGTCGCGAGGCGTCGGGGTGCGGTGCCGAGGTCTGCGCGCTATGCCACGCGCTTTCGATCGCGGCCCTGGCGTCGATCAGCGGCCGGCTAAACATGGATCCGGTCACCGGGCTTGCGGAACCGACTTGCGGTGTGGCGCGGATATGCATTTTCTCGGCCGCAGGCGTAAATTCAATCTTCACCGCCGCTCCGGCGGTGGGCAGAAAAGCGCCTGACGGCAATGATACCCGCAACAGCTTGCCGGCGAGGCCGCGCAAGGTGCACGCATAGCCGAGCGAATAGTTCGAAAACTGATGCTGCGGATCCATGCCGGCCGCGCGGCAGGTTTCGCCGGCCCGCTCGTAATTCTGCGCGGCGCCTTCGCCGAGGCCTAATTTTTCCGCGTAATCAAGCGCCGCGCTCTGGTCGCCAAGTTCCGCGCCATGCTGGTAATAGTGGGCCGCTGAGGCGTGGTCCTCGTCAACGCAGATGCCTTCATCGAGCATCCGCCCGGCCACGAAGTCAATCTGACTGTCGGTATATCGCGCCTCAGTATTAATAATGTTGGCCGCTGCTTTGCAGTCGCCATGCCTGACGGCAACGACAATCGGACTGGCCATCTGCAATGCCGCCAGCGACTGCGCGGCAAAGGCCGCGCCCAGCGCGATGAGGGCAAGTCGCGAGTAATTTATTGTGTCCAAGATGCAGCGCTTCCGGTTAAGGCGGAATTACCGGCAGCAATTATGTGATTGCGGCCGGCAGCAAGCAATAAAAATCGGACGCGCGTCGCTGTCAGAGCTGCAGCCGGGTCGAGCGCCGCAGCACCACAGTGAGGATTAGGTAATAAAGCACCCCAAGACCGATCCAGCAGGCACCGAGGATTTTCGCCTTAACATCCATTTCATAAAGCACGTAGGCGATGACCAGAAAGCCAAGCAGCGGGCAGACCAGGTATCGCAGCCAGTTCCGGCTGCGCTGGCGGAGGAGAAAATGATTCACGACCGCGGCGTGCAACAGCAAAAAGGCACTCAACGCGCCGAAATTGACAACGCGAGTCAAGTCATCCAGGCGTGACGAAAAAACAAAGCCAACCGCCAGCGACACAACCGCGACCAGCAGCGTGCTGACGTACGGGGTTTTGTAGCGCGGGTGGATCCGGGCCAGCACGCTGGGGAGCTTGCCGTCACGCGCCATGGCGAACAGGACGCGCGAGACCGCGGCCTGCGCGGCAATCGCATTGGCAACGCCCGAGGAGACGACCACGGCCAGTATCGTGATCAGACGCAGCCAGCTGCCGCCGGCGCGTTCTGCAACCTGATAAAAAGCGGTCGCCGGGTCCGGGAATTTCAACCCGCGGGCCAGATCAGTCGCGATCCACGTCTGCACAATAAACAACCCACCGACGAGCAGCAGCGCCAGCAACGTCGCCCGGCCGACGCTGCCGGAGCCGCCGCGGCTCTCCTCGGCCAGTGTTGAGATGCCATCGAACCCGAGAAACGACAGCACCGCAATCGAGGTAGCGCCGACTACGGTGGCCGGGGAAAACACCGCCGGATCGTAAACGGGCCGCAGCGTCAGCGCGCCGGCGCCGAGGCCGTGGCGTAGCGCCAGCAGACCTAAGCCGACAAATAGCGCGAGTGTGGCCAGCTCCAGCAGCAGCAGGTACCAGTTGACCCGCGCGGTAAACTGGATGCCGAGCAGATTGACGCCGGCGTTGAAGACCACGAAGCCGATCAGCCACGCCCACTCCGGAATGTCTGGCAGCAGCCCCTGCATCGCGACCGCGCTGATCAGGTACAGCAGCGCCGGGATCAGAATGTAATCCAGCAGGATCAGCCACCCGGCAAAAAAGCCGGCGATCTCGTGCAGGCCGCGATGCGCGTAGGTATAGACCGACCCGGCCAGCGGAAACTCTGGCGCCAGCGCCGCGTAACTCATCGCCGTAAACATCATGCCGACCATCCCGACCAGATAGGCGAGCGGCACCATGCCCTTGGAGTCATTCCAGACGAAGCCGAACACCGAATACGGCGCGATCGGCACCATGAAAATCATGCCGTAAACGACCAGGTCGCGAATCGACAGGCTCCGGTGCAGCTGTTGGCGGTAACCGAATTGCTCGAGCTCAGGCACCGGCGGTAACTCCTGCGCTCACGCAACGCGCGTATTGGACGGGCGCCACCCGATCAGCTCGGCTGCTGGTCGACCGCATGAAGAAATCGGATCAGCCCCGCGAAGTAGCGCTCCTGGTCATCGAACATCGCCAAATGACTGCCGCGCGGACAATCGAGGTATTCACCGTGCGGCATGGCCTTGGCCATCGCCTGCATAAACGCAGGATCCATCGTATCGAAGTGCGCGCCAATGGTCAGCGTCGGCACGCGGATCTTGTGCAGATCGGCAGTGCGATCCCAGCGCGCAAGCTTGCCACCGGCGCCAAGTTCGCTCGGTCCCTGCATCGGAATGTAAACGGCGGGGTTTTGATGCTTGAACGCCCGCAGCACCGGGTCAGGCCATTCCGCCAGCGGCATGCGCAGCACGTGGTGCAAGTAGTGGTGCTGCATCAGCAGTTCCATGTAGCGCGGATTCTGGAAATCGCCGGCGGCCTCCAGGGCTTTAATCTCGGCGAGCACGGCCGGATCGATGCCGGGCATCATCACGCGTTCGGCGTAGTCGTTATACGCCGGGATACTGGCCATCATATTTGAGATGATCAGGCCCTTGAGATGCTGCTGATAGCGCAACGCATACTCAATCGCGAGGATGCCGCCCCAGGACTGGCCGTACAGAAAGAAATTGCCGGCATCCAATGCCAGCGCGACCCGCACCTGCTCGACTTCATCGACAATGCGCGGCAGCTCCCACAACCGCGGCTCATCGGGCTGATCGCTGTAATAGGATCCAAGCTGATCGTAGTAGTAATACTCGATGCCGGCAGCCGGCAGGTAGGAATCACAGGGCTCGAGGTACTCGTGCGTGAAACCGGGCCCGCCGTGCAGCAGCAGCACCTTGATGCGCGGATTGTTGCCGACGCGCTTGGTCCAGACGGTGTACCGCCCGAAAGGCGTCGTGATCGGGATGCGCCGCACACCCCCGCTCAACCGGTCGGCGCGCGCGCTGTTGTCCAGATATGAATCGGGCGGGCGATCGGGCGCGCCCTTGCGGTCGGTGGGGCTCATTGCAAAACCTCGAACAAAACTAAAACGCAGCTATTGCGGGTTGCGGTCCCCATCGAACCGCATCCTACGTCACGCATTCTCATTTAAGCTTTTGATATGTAAATCCTTCTCCGGCCCGCCGCGACTCGCTACTGCAGGCAATTTCGAGTCGACAGCGGCGCGGTCGCCCCGGCCGGGCCAACCGGCTATATTTAGAGTATTAGAAAAACTCGAACGCGGGGGAAACATCATCATGAAACGTCGCGACTTCTGCAAGTCGACACTGATTGGCGGCGCGCTCGCAGCCTTGCCAGCCGCGCACTGGCGGGCGGTGGCCGCCCAAGCCACCCCGACAGCCGGCAACGACGTGGCGGCGGTCAAATTATCCGGCGACGCAACGGTGATACCTGCGGCCGCCGTCAAGGAATTTGCGGCTGGTCTGCACGGCAGGCTACTGACCGCGAGCGATCCGGATTACGATCAGGCGCGGCGCATCTGGAACAAGATGATCGACCGCCGGCCGGCGCTCATCGCACGTTGCTCCGGCGCTGCCGACGTGGCCCGGGCCGTTGGCTTCGCACGGGAGCGCGAACTACTCGTGGCGGTCCGCGGCGGCGGGCACAGCTTTCCCGGTTATTCCACCTGCAATGGCGGGCTGGTGATTGACCTGTCTGCCATGCGCGCCGTTCGCGTGGATCCGGCAGCCAAGCGAGCGCAGGCCGCCGGCGGCGCCTGGGTCGGCGATCTGGATTGGGAGTCGCAGCAATACGGTCTGGCGACTCCCATGGGTGAGATTTCCAATACCGGCTTAGGCGGACTCACTTTGGGCGGTGGGTACGGCTGGCTGGCGCGCCGCTATGGCGTAGCGTGCGACAATCTACTGTCGGCCGATCTGATCACTGCTGACGGCAAATTACTTCGCGTCAGCGCGACGGAAAATCCGGATTTATTGTGGGCCCTTCGCGGTGGCGGCGGCAATTTCGGTGTCGTTAGCTCCTTCGAATATGGGCTGCACGAGATCGGCACCCATGTCATGGCCGGGGACCTGATTTATGCACCGGCACAGACCCGCAGTGCCCTGGAGTACTACAGCCAGTTTTCCGCCCGCGCGCCACGCGAGATGACGGTCGAGATGTCCTGGGGTGGCAGCCCGGGGGACGATGGCGATCTGACGATTGCCATTTGCTATATCGGTAACCCCAAGGAGGGCGAGCGGCTACTGCAGCCATTGCGGACGGCGGTTAAAACGCGCAGCGATGATGTCCGCATGATGAGCTACGTGGATCTGCAGCGACGTTTCGACGGGCCGCCACTGTCGGAAAGCAACTCTTACGTGAAAGGCGGCTTTGTCGCCGAATTCACACCGGCGCTCGTCGACACGCTCATGAATGATGCGGTTACCGATGCCGAAATCGGCGTGGAGCTGGTCCATTGCGGTGGCGCGATCGCCGATGTGGCGCCGACCGCGACTGCGATCGCACACCGCAAAGAGCTTTATCAGGTGCTGCTGTTTGGCGGATGGAAAGACGCGGCCGACAATGACCGTATGCGCGCCAAGGTGCATGCGGCGTGGGATAAAGTCAGTCGCTACACGAGCGGCTTTTACGTCAATCTCAACAACGCCGACCAAAAAGCGGTTGACGACAATTACGGGCCCAATCGGGCCCGCCTGGTGGCACTGAAGAAGCAATACGACCCGGCCAACCTGTTCCGTCTTAATGCGAACATCCGGCCAGCGGCCTGAACCGGGGTGACGGGATCCGCGGGCCGCGGTCGGCCCGCGGCGTGGGACGTGGTAGGAGCATATGGTCCGGCACCATCCTTACAAAGTCTAAATTCACTCGACGCAATGAGGAGCCCATCATGACCGCACGACTCGTTTTTTCATCCGCCATCCTTGGCGGTGTCCTGCTTTGCGCCGCAGCGGCCCAAGCACAGCAGCCGGCGCCGGCGAATCCGCTGGACACCATTCCGGATAAGATGCCGTTTGACATTCCCTACGGGACACCGATCTCGCTGGATCACGCAGCCGCTGTTATTGCCATGACAGTTGCCGAGGCCAAGAAACACGACTGGAAGCTGAACGTTGCCGTCGTAGACTCAGGAGGCAATCTCGTTGCCTTCCAACGGATGGACGGCGCGCAGCTGGCATCGATCCAGATTGCCGAACATAAAGCGCGCACCGCGGCAACGTTCCGTCGCGAGACCAAAGCATTCGAAAACGGGATCCAGCAGAACAACTCGATCTATCTGCTGTCGCTGGACGGAGTCATCGCCTCCCGCGGCGGTATTCCGCTGGTGGAGAACGGCAAACTCATAGGTGCGATAGGCTGCTCTGGCGGCACAGGCTCGCAGGATGAGGTGGCCTGCAAGGCTGGCGCAGGGTCCGTAAAGTAAAACCCGCACTTGGGCAGTGTCACAATCCTGAGATTGGGAGACTGCCGCGGCGCCATTGATTCGCCTGGCCGGGCTGGCCGCCGCCAGCAATGTGAACTACGTCCAATACTTCACATAAGTTGTTAGTCGACCGTGAATCTCCTCGCCTAGGATGCGATTACTGCGCATTGGTGACGTACGCCATGGGTTATGTGCGGCCGATCGGGTAGGTTCGGTGCTTAATGATATTGCGCCCGATGGACCCCAAATTGCTGCTGCTCAGCCTGGCGTTGCCGGGCGCGTCGTTAGCGCTCGGCCTGGGGGATATCCGTGTCGAATCGGCGTTGAACCAGCCGCTCGCTGCGCAAATCGACCTGCTCGGCGCCACGTCGGATGAATTGACGGGCCTCAAAGCGGCCATCGCCGATCCGGAGACATTCCAGCGCCGTGGCCTGGACCGCGCCCCCTATCTATCTGCCATCGCCCTGACGGTGAGTCAGGACAAGCAGGGTCACCCGGTTCTGCTCCTGCGCACAACCGAGCCGCTGGCCGAACCCCTGGTCACATTTCTCGTTGATCTGCGCTCGCCGACCGGGAATCTGATCCGCGAATACAGCTTGCTGCTCGATCCCGCGGCTCCGGCCCCTGCCCGCACTGACGCCGCGCCAGTGCCAACCCCGGCGCCGGCCCCGGTACTGGCCCAAACGGCGCCGCCGGCCGCCCCAACGATCATCATGCCCCCGGACCGAACTGTAGCCACTTCAGATTCGGATCCGCTGATCAACCTATATACGGTTGCGCCCCGCGACACACTGGACCGGATTGTGAGGCTTGCGGGGGCCCATTCACGGTCCGATCGCCACCGGATGATGCTGGCGATATTCCGCGCCAACCCTGAGGCTTTTCAGGCCAACCTGAACCTGCTGCGCAGCGGTGCGACACTGCACTTGCCGAGCGCGGCGGAAATAGCGGCCATTTCCGGTGACGATGCCGATCGCGAATTTTTCGCGCAGGTGGCCGGCTGGCGCGCGGCCAGCCGCCGCACGAGGCCGGCCTCGCCAGCGGCCGTAGCGGCCGCCGCGGCTCCGGCCGATGCAGGCAATACGCAAGCTGACGCGACTGAACCGAGCGTCGCGGAACTCCGATTGCAGGTGGAGTCCCTGCAGAAATCGCTCGAGGCCATGACGCAACAGATCAAGCAACTGCCGCCGATGCCGCCCCCGGAGGCGCTGGTCGCGGCCGATGTGCCCGCTGCGGCGCCTGCGCCAACCGCGATCGTAACGCCACCGCAACCGAGCGAGGATCAGCCGGCCACTGCCCGGCCGCACGCACTGCGGTACGCTTCAATCGCAGCCGGGCTCGGACTGGTGCTGACCGCCGGCGCCTGGTTTTTCCGTCGACGCCGCAGCGAAAACGCGGGCCGGGCGCAAACGCTGGCCGAGCCGGTTCCGTCCGCCCTCCAGGATGAGAACAGCAGTGAGGCCACTGCAACCAGCGACAGCTCGATGCCGTTCGCGCCTGCCGCCATCGCCACGTCGTTGCTGGTCGAAGAATCCGGCCGCGAAGCAATGCCGACCGGCCCGATCGCGGCCCACAGCGATACCAGCGAGTTCCGGCGCTTCAGCAACACGCAATTGCCGGATCCGGCCGACGCCGAACCCACAGTAACCCTGGCAGCTGCCAACATCAGCGAGGGCGAGGCCACCCTGATTTTGGCCCCGCGCGTCGAGGTCAGGGACGACACGGTTGAACATAACTTTGCGTTCTTCAATCCGGAAAGCGCTGTCAATACGACGCACGTCATGATTGCCAGCGGACTTCACCAGCGGCCGGCATTCGTCGAGCGACGCAAGAATCCCGTCGATGTACTGCGCCAGGCGATCGAGCGTGAGCCGCATCGAAGTGATTTGCGCCTGAAGTTGCTCGAGTTGTACTACTCGGCCGCTTCACAAAACCGGCGGGCATTCCTCGAGATTGTGCGGCATCTGGCCAAGGATCAGCAGCATATCGCTGAGAAGGATTGGGCGCAGATCGCTGAAATGGGCCGGCTGATCGCGCCCGACGACGAACTATTCGCGGCAGGCAACGATCATAAGGCGGTAGCCTAGCTGGCCGATTGCGAGGCGCATCGCGCCGCGCACACGAGTTTTGTTCGAGGCGCAAGTTCCGTTCTCGCCACGTCGGTCCGGACCCCGGTCCGCAATCGCCGGAACCCATAGTTGGATGATGACGCCCACTCACCGGCAACCGCTTAGCCAGCCTCAAGACCAGAGATGTACGCTATGCACGCGGCGGAGAACCGCGACACGTGCTGCCCAGCTGCAAGCGCGGCGGACCAAAGCGACTTACGCGTTGGATCAGGTGTGGTGTCCGGTAACTTCACCCTGTTGCCCCGGCAACCGGAGTGGTCTGCGGCACTTATACCGTGGCCGCCAACGGCAATGTCTCGCTGACCTTCGCAACCGGGCAGGCCGGTGGCATCAATGCCGGTTATACGTTTACCGGTGCATTCAGCGGCAATCTGATGGTGTTGACCAACGTCGGTACGACCGGATCGCGCTTCCTGATGCTGGGCTTCCCTCAGCCGTCGACCACAGCGGCCTTGACGTCATGCGAAAACAATCCGTTGAATGGCCCTGGGTTTGCAAGCGAGGCCGATACGTCTGTTGCCATGTTTTTACAACGCTTCCGTCGTCGAGACGGTGACCTTTGGCAACGGCGCCGACACCTTTACGCTGAACGGAGGCACGCTTAATAATGGCGGCACTTTAAGCAGCTAGCCCGCCGGCGATTCGGCTAGTTACGCGGTCTCTGGTGGCTGCTTCTATACCCTTGCGCACCAGCTTGATTCGCGAGGCAATCAGTTCGATTTAAGCTATGGCCAGGTCAGCCCCGACGGCGCGGTCTGGATCTCGACGGACCTGAACAATATGGGTGGCGGCCCGCAGATCTTAATTGGCGTAAGGCGCTCGAATGTCGAGGAATTGCCCTGAGATAGCCCGCATGGCCTGCTGCGGGGCACGCGGGCGACGGGCTAGACGCTTTTGCGGCTGGCCGGGCGAACCACATTGCGTCGACTGACTAATCTGTGTGCCGGGCGTGGTGCTCGCTGTGATGCAGCTCGGTGATTCGTGCGCAGCTGTGCGGCTCGAGCGCGCCGTGATCGAATTCGAGTTTCGGAAGTAATTAGTTGACCATACCAGTCTCTTTGGCCGCCCATGACACGCGAAGTGCGTGGGTCATAAGCTGGGCATTTTTCCTTCGGTGAACAACGCCTGAAGCTCGATGCGGGCGAGATGTTCCTGGTAACTCATCTCAATCAGTTCTATTGCAACGTCCAGCGGCGCAGGGACCTCGTGCTTCGTCCCTAAAGCGCGGATACCCCGGGGAAGTCGCTCCGGTGTGTATCCCCCATGAACCACTTCCGCAGCGTGTGCACTTCCACTTTCGCACAAAGAATGTGTTGGCATCAATGGACTCCTGCGACCAGAAAGGACGACGATACAATTATCAATCCGGCCTGGCTCGCCGGCGATGCCGTCGGCATCGCTGGCGAGCCTATCGCGCTCCGGACTCAGGCAGCCTTGCGTGCCACGACCGCGGGAAAGTCGACCTCAGTGTGGGCAACCGAATTGATGTAGTTAGTGAAGACGTTGAGTGCAACGTGCTGCACGATCTCGATCACCTGTGCGTCATCGTAACCCGCGGTTTTGACAGCGCGCAGATCAGCTTCGTTGATATGACCGTGCTCACGGATGACCTTGGCGGCGAACCTTACCGCTGCGTCGGCCTTCGCATCGTTCGAGCGGCCCTCGCGATTGGCGGCGATCTCCGCATCATCGAGCTTTACCCGGTTTTTGGCCAGATAACTGTGCGCAGATAGACAGTAGCTCGCGCCATTCAATTCGGCGACAACCAAAGCAATTCGCTCCCGGGTTGCTGCCGGCAACGATCCCTTGTCGAGTGCTCCGGACATAGCCATATAGCCTTCGAGCGCGGCTGGACTGTTGGCGATAAGGCGAAACATGTTTGGCGGCACGCTGCCAAGATTTTTCTTGACAGCTTCGAGCATCGGGCGCGACGCAGCAGGCGCAGCTTCGATGGTGGGCGGTGTTGGAATACGTGACATTACAAATCTCCTTGCATATCGCTCAATTGTTGACAACGTAGACACCATAGCCATTTTTATCTGACGGCAGTAGAGGCTATTATTTGCACATACCTTGCCATTTTGTGAGGGAACTATGGATCGTCTCGGCGCAATGTCGGTGTTCGTGACGGCTGTTGAAGCGAAAAGTCTTTCGGCAGCTGGGCGCAAGTTGGCTATGCCCGTGACAACGGTAAGCCGGAAGATTTCGGAACTGGAGGCGCACATAAGCACGCGGCTCCTGATTCGCTCTACCCGGATTCTGGCGCTGACTGACGCGGGCAGGTCCTATCTGTCGGCGTGCAAACGCATTCTGGAGAGCGTGGACGAGGCCGAGCGCACGGCGACGGGAGAATATACCGCTCCGACTGGTGATTTGATAATCGCGGCACCGATCGTCTTCGGGCGCCTGCATGTCGTCCCGATTGTTGCGGAGTTTCTGAACACCTACCCGGATGTTGATGTTCGATTGGTGCTCGAAGATCGGCCGCTCAATTTGCTCGAAAACCACATTGATCTCGCGGTCCGAATTGGAGACCTTCCGGACAGCAGCATGATTGCGGCGAAGGTCGGCATGATCCGTAACGTCTTGTGCGCGAGTCCCAAATATCTGAAGGAGCACGGGGCTCCCAAGACCCCTCAGGAGCTAGGCGAATACGACTGTATCAACTTCACCTTCGCCGCGTTGATGTCGCCGGATGTCTGGACTTTCAAGACAGGCAGATCGGAGATATCGATGAGAATTCACGCCCGCTTTGTTGTCAATGCCGCGGAGGCTGCAATCGATGCGGCAATCGCCGGCGTGGGAATTGCGCGCGTACTGTCCTATCAGGTCAAGAAGGCCGTCGACTCTGGCGCCCTAAGCACTGTGCTGACGAGATTTGAATCGGCGCCGATGCCCATTAACCTCGTCTACACCCGACAGCGGCTGTTGCCGATCAAACTCCGCGCCTTCCTCGATTTTGCGGCTCCGCGCCTAAGAAGGATGCTGCAGTAGGCGCGTGAGAGTCCGGGTTGCATTGCAACGCTATCCCGTCAGGACGCAACGCGAAGGCAGAAGAAATTGCGTGTCTGGTCGCGTTCCTCGCCGGAGACGAAGCGAAATACATGACGACCGGCATCGTGTTCATCGTCGCCGCCCTCATGCATAGCGGCCCGGAATTTGAGCATTTGACGGTTCGCACGCGCCGCGCCTCAGGGCTCCTCGCCGGCCACCGCCTCGGCCTCCAGAACCTCTGGCGCCATCTCTTTCATTTCCGGCTGGAACCACCTTTGCGCGATAAGCGTTGGCACTACTGCGCTGCCGATCACTGCCGTCACGAGAATCGTATATTGGCCCTGGTCAATGATTTTGTTGGTGAGCCCAAACAGCGCCGAAATGGAACCAAAGGTAAGTCCCGTCGACATCAGCAGCGTAGTGTACATACCTTCGCGTTTGTCGAATTCATGGTACCGGGTGAGCGGCAGGATGCCGATAAACTTGGTAGCCATTTTGATGAGCAGAAAGATCGCGATTAGCCCAATGGACTGTGCGACGGCGTGTGCCACGACGAGCGAGCCGGCTTTCAGAAAGTAGAACGGGGTCAGGATCGAAAAGGCGATGATGCGCATGCGGTGCGGCAATTCACGGTCGGCAAGGAACGTCGGCGCCAGCGCCATGCCTACGAGATACGCAGGCAGCACCGCCTCGCTCCCTGCAATCGCGGCAAGCCCGCCGAGCCCGAGCAGAATGAGAGCGACGAACTTCGTCTGCGGCTCACTGACGCGAGCTCCCAGACGCTTGAACATCCACGGCGCATGGCGGCTGAGGACCACCAGTACGGCTGCGGTGACGGCTCCGAATACTAGCAGCCGCAGGTCGTAGTGCGAAAAGACGACCCCGAGGGCCAACACGGTCCCGAGATCGTTAATGAAGCACGCCGCGAGTATGATTTTCCCGAGCTCTGATCTGTTAAAACCGGTCTCGATCATCACCGCATAGACGACCGCAACAGAAGTCGTCGACAGCGCAATGCCCGCAATCTGCGCCTGTTGCCAGGGCCACCCTATCCCGAAGTGCGCATAGGCGAGGACTCCCAGGTACGGCGCGACGAAACCCATGACGCCGATCGTCATGCTGGACCAAAAGTGCTTGCGCACAATCCGCGGGTCGATTTCCGTGCCGGCAAGAAAGGTCAGCAGGATGGCGCCGAAGCCGGCAAGAAAGTTGACCCAGTCCGTGATCTGCAGGCCGACGAGGTTGCCGGCAACGGCGCCCACGATAATCTCGATGAGAGCGACCGATATGGCGACACGAATTGATATCAGCGACGCGAGGAGCGCTAACCCCAGCCATAGAGCTGAATGAATCCAGACAGTGGCCATAACCGCCTCCGTTCGCGCAACGGAAACAGCCAGTCTCCGTGCGCCGATGTTCCCTACCGCAGCATGGTGCTGCTCCTGTAGGGGTCATCAGCCGTCAGGCTAGCGCAATCGGGCGGTCGAAGGGGAACCCCATCCCCGTGAAGCTACAAAGGCTACAGAGGTTGCCCTGGGAGAGTCAATTCGCATTTGACCCCGCGGGACGATCGCGTAGATCTGACTTCGGCGGCTTTCGGCCGGCACCGAGCAATTATCGCGGCAAAATCATCGACCGGACGCCATCGTTCGCAAATGAAATGTCACCAAACCTGCCGACGTTTTATACACGGCTCGACGCGCAATGACCATGTGCCTATGCTGCTTGATGCCTTGGCGGCACCTGCGCATTTCGCGATTTGGCGGTCCCGAAGTCCTGCAAATGGTGGAGGAGTCGGCGATTCCTGAGCCAGGACCCGGGGAGGTTCGCATCAAGGTGCTCGCCGCCGGCACCGGTTTTACCGATACGATGATTCGGCGCGGCCGGTACCCGGATTTCAAGGGGCCGTTGCCGTTCACGCCTGGCTACGAGATCGTTGGCGTCGTCGAGAAGACTGGTGCCGGCGTGGTAGCGCCGCGAGAGGGCGAGATGGTGGCTGATTTGTGTGTCGTGGGTGGCTATGCGCAGTATGCGATCCGGCCCGCGCGCTTTCTCGTGCCTGTCCCTGACGGCATCGATCCGGCCGAGGCGGTTTGCATCCCTCTTGCTTACCTCACCGCCTTTCAGATGCTGACTCGCTGCCGCAATCTGCCGTCCGGCGCCACAATTCTCGTCATAGGCGCTTCGGGCACCGTCGGTACTGCATTGCTCGATCTCGCGCGCCACCTCGGCCTGAAGGCGATTGGCACGTGTTCTGCGGCGAACGTGGCGGTGGTTGAGCGGTTCGGGGCAGCAGCGATCGACTATCGAGCAGGTGACTTCGTGACTTCCGTGCGCCAATTGACCCCGGGTGGGGCCGGCGTTGATATCGCCTTCGATGCGATTGGTGGTGCGCACTTCGGCCGTTCGTTTGCCTGCCTCGCGCCGCGGGGGCTGCTCGTTGGTTACGGGTCGCAGACGATGGCAGTGGGCCGCGAGAGCCTGATTGCCGCAGGCCTCGGCTTGGCTCGCCTCAAGCTCTGGAGCACATTGAGCTTCCTTTTCAGCGGGCGCAGCGCCATCTTCTACAGCATCACCGCCCGTCGATCGACTCAGCCGGAGGAATTCAAGGCCGACATGGCGGCGCTGTTCCAGCTGTTGCGTGCCGGCAAAATTCGACCTGTCGTGATCGAGCCGCTTGCCGCTCGCGGCAGCGGGCGAGGTCCATGCCCGCATCGATAGGGGTGGAGCTTGGCGGCAAGATTGTGTTGCTGCCCTGGTCCACCTAGTACGCTCTCGACTGCCGGGGCGCATCTAGAGCGGACTCACGCGCCGCGCACTTGCCAACTCGTTCCACCTCTGCGCGTTTGACGCACCCGGCAGCGGACGCATGTGTGCTTCTACGTCCTGATTCGGCGCCGGCATTTTCGAGGATTCCGGCGCAGGTTAAATCAGGCCAAGTCCTTCGAGGATGTCCCATGCGGCGTGGGCCAAAATGCCAGCGCGAATATTGCCGCGCCATTGCGCCAAGACACCGATTGCCAGCCCGTACACGACGATATTGATTACTGCGCCCACGCCCTGATAGCCGTGGCCGACGCCAAACATGATGGCCTGTCCTATGATCGCGATGCTGGTACTGCCGCTAAGCGCTGCCAGTTGCCGCTGCAGATAGCCACGAAATACAATCTCTTCACATATGCCCGCGCTGAGAGACAGGCCTATCCAGACGAGAGTCCCCGCGACCCCGCTTGGCACGGCGGGCAGCAGCGGATTTGACACCGCCTCGCCGTGAGATAGCAGGTGGTGTGCGCCGACGAACAGGGCGTAGCTGAATCCGAGCGCCAGGACGGCGTACACCAAATCTCCCGCCAGTTGCCGTGGCGTGAACCATGGCCGGCCGATTAATTCGAGTATCGAGCGCCCGCGTGCTTGCATGCCCTTGTAAACGAATCTTACCCACAGCCACTCCAAACCGATCAGCCATAGGTACACCTGCAGCATCTGATTTGAGCTCCGCGGCGCGCCATTTTTCGCGCTGAGGGCGCTGACTGCGGTCACGGCCAGGCATATTGCGATGAAGATGAGCGTGTGCTTGCGCGAGGCGAGCAGCGTGCGTGGCGGCACGCCGTCCGTGGACGGCGGCCCCGACGAGTTGGAAGCGATGCTACTCATGCCGCTTAATTCCTTTGAGTCTATGCTGGCGAGCCGACGGGCGGCCGCGGTTTCCGCTTTGCACGCGGGAACGCAGCATGGAGCCGAAAATGTCCAGGGCGTTACTGGTGCGGCGCAGATCTCCGGTGCTGAGAAACTCCAGCAGCAGGCCATCGATCACGGCGGCGCACAGCGTCGCGCGAGCGCGCCGGTCGGCCGATGGCGGCAGCGCCGTCTCTATGAGCGCAAGCCAACTGGAACTCGTGCCCTGCAGGTAGCGCGCATAGGCGGCGGGGTTCTGCAGCGCGAGCATCTGTACCTCGAACATGAGGCGCAGGTACGGGCTGTTGCGTGGATCAGTGGTCCACTCCCAGAACCTACGCAGGATGTCTTTGCTGACGGCGCCACGCATCAATTCGCCAAATGATTTTTGCACCCGCCGGTGTGCCTCATCCATCACCGCGGCGATCAGGCCGTCACGGGAACCGAAGTGGTAGATCAGTAACCGGGCGCTGCTCCCGATTTGCAGCGCTAAGGGCCGCAGGGAGAGCTCACCGATGCCATGAGCTAGACAGTAGTCAAGCGCCTTGCCGCGAAGTTCATCCTTTCGATCCATGAAACGAACGTTACATGAAACACCCGTTACAGTCAACCGCTGATGCGCAACGGCTGCTGGTGATAGTCGGCGCTGAAGCTATTTCCTCTACGGAAATCACGGAAATATTTAGCTGCCGTCAGCCGGCCGGTCGACTTTCGGCCGAATTTGACGTCGATCCTCCGGTAGGCCTATCCGCGCCCCCGCAGAGCCGCGTCCAGGTCTGCCCACAGGTCGTCCACGTTCTCAATTCCGACGCTCAGCCGCAGTAGTGAAGGTGGCAGGTGCTCCTGACCCGGAATGCCCGCGCGGCGTTCAATCGTAGACTCGACGGCACCCAAACTCGTGGCATGCTGGATGAGTCTGACGTGTGAACACACTTGGTCGGCCGCCGCGGCATCGCCGCGAACATCGAAAGAGATGATCGAGCCGTAGCCCTTCAATTGAGAGCGCGCGATCGAGTGCGTCGGGTGGCTGCTCAGACCGGGATAGCGCGTGCATGCGACACCAGGATGCGAGCTCAGACGATCCGCAAGAATCATTGCATTGGCCTGAGCACGCTCAAGCCTGAGAGCCATTGTTCGCGCGCCACGCACCGCGAGAAAGGATTCGAGCGCTCCGGGTGTGGCGCCGTTCAATTCGCGCGATTGGTGCAAACCTGTAAGAAGGTCATTGCGTCTCACCGTGACCAGTCCTGCAAGCAAGTCGGAGTGACCACCGATAAACTTGGTCGCGGATTGAAAGGACACGTCTGCGCCAAGATCGAGGGGTTTCTGGTTCAGCGCTGTCGCGAACGTATTATCGACCGCCAGGAGCGCCGATGGTTTTCGCGGAGCCGCACAGATTGCACGCAGATCGGCTACGATCAAGAGCGGATTCGACGGTGATTCCAACCAGAGCAGATCTGCGACCACCGCGGCCCTTATCCAGCCGTCCGTATCGTCAACAGCCAATCGGCTGACGCTCCAGAAGCCTTTCTGCCCGCCGAATTCGGCAAGCCCGGTAACGCCCTGATAACAATCGGTCGGCAGCACGATGCGTGCTCCGGCATGCAGCTGATCGAACACCGCGGCAATGCCAGCCATCCCGGAGGCGAACGCGACGGATTGGCCTCCTTCTAAGAGGCCAACAATTTCTTCCAGCGCTTCCCACGTCGGCGTGCCATCGTCCCGGGTGTACGCGCGCTCGGTGCCCCGAACGAAGTTCGAAGCGAGCACCGGCGGCACATTCAGCGGAGAGCCCGGCCGTCGGTCCCGCCCCGCCGCCACGAGCAGCGAGTCGGCCGACGACAGCTCTGCGATGTGCAGGTCCTTGCTGCTTTTCATGAGCGAGTAATTCCCACGGCATTCATTTGAGGCCGGTCGGTCGACGTATCGGCGCCGGCTGCACTTGGTGTCTGAGGTAATTGATCCGAATCGTCCTTCTCCGCGTACTATCGTAGCGACCGGTCAACGGTAGGCCTCCGGTAGATCAGCCCAGAAGTCAGACGGGCTGCAAGCCGCCGTCTGCGCTATGGGGATGAGGGCTGATCCGGGCGGCCTGTTTGCCAACCTTATCTCTGGCTTTCTCCAGGTCGTAATGCCCCTGCAGATTGATCCAATAACCATCAGACGTGCCGAAATACGCCGAGAGCAACACAGCCATTTCCGGCGAAATTGAGCGTTTCTCACGCACGATGTCGTTTACGCGAGGCAAGGGAACGTCCAGGGCCTTAGCCAGTGCATACGCACTCAGGCCTACCGGCTCCATGAACTCCTCTCGGAGAATCTTGCCCGGGTGAGTAAGCTTGATCTTTTGCACTGCCATAAACCAATTCCGCCTAATGATAATCGACGATCTCGACGTCAAAGGCGTGACCGTCACGCCACCTGAAATAGATCCGCCACTGCTTGTTGATCCGAATGCTGTACTCGCCCTTTCGATCACCCTTCAGAGCCTCGAGCTGGTCGGAGCTTGGAATCGAAAGGTCCTTAAGGTCTCCAGCAGCGTTCAACTGCTGCAGCTTCATCAGCGCCCGTTCTTGAATATCCTTTGGGAGACGCTTGGAATAGTCGCGTTTCCACACTCGTTCCGTCTCTTTGTGGCGAAACGATTTGATCACCACCGCATAGTAACGTGTCCCGTTAGTGCTGTCAAGCGTTACTAATAGGCGAGCATAGAACTCAGTCAGAGCACCGCTGGGCCACCCTCAATTAAGAACTGGCGACGGTCATCCTTCCGCAATGGCCTCGTTTAACTCACGCCTTCTCCCCCTCTGCCAGCACCGGGGACTTAAAGGGAATCCCGCACGAGTGATCCGGGCAATAGCCCTCCGGATTCTTTACCATGTACTGCTGGTGATAGTCTCCCCGGAGGTTGGAAATCCCACAGAAACTGCGCCGTTAGGTTGCCGGCAGTCCCTGGCCGGTCGACTTTCGGTAGACATTGCGGCCGATCCGCCGGTAGACCGGGCCGTCCGTAGACCGGTCACTCAACTTTTGGTTTTGCCGCGTCCAACATCTTGGTCATGGCTGCGGCTGTCATCGGTGCGGTTTTGGCCATGCCGTTTACGGTCTCAATTGCAAGGGTGGTCGCAACAATGCGCGTCAGCGCGTCGCGAGTCTCGCAAAGGGCTCGTGCCAGTACGGCCGTAGTGGCCCTGAGTCTAATCCCGACGTCATTGCCAAGCGCTGAAAGGGAACTATCCACTATTGGTCGCGTCTCGTAAGCAATGCGCAGAGGCTGCGCGAACGGATGATGTTGTTGCGCGATCGATAGAGGCACCTTCCCCCAGTCCTCCTTCTTTCCTATGTTTGCCGCGAAATGCTTAAAAACGTCTTCCAGTGTTGGAAAGTCGGATTGCGCGAAACCGCAGTCAATCAATCTGTCACGGAGGTCACCGACAATGGAATCGACCGGCGCCTCTTGGAAACTCGTGTCGTCGCAGATCAGCTGGTTGATTTTCGTTGAAAACACCCGCGCACCGGGAGGGTGCTCGTGTCGGCGAGGGTCAAAATCGCCTGCCTTCGCGATCGCGGCTTCCCCTACAATCGCCGCAGCCGCCGAGATCAGTTCTTCCACGCGAATGCGGCCACCCTGGGTTACAGCACTCTTCAGCGCTGCGTACAGCACGTCGGCGCATGTCTCTACCGGGTCCTTCCGCTTCCAAAACATGCCGGCATCCGTTGTTGAGTAATCGCTCGTAGCATTCTAAGGGATCTCTAGGCATCAATCACCGGGAACCTGGCAGGCTGCTTGGACGGACACGGTTGATCGCCCCCATGTTTGCCGCGGCTGACTCGATCAGCCGCTCAAATCGGCAGTAAATCCAATCCCACGCCGCTTTGGTTCCGCTGGATTCATCAGTTGTCGAATCACCGCAAGGATGCCCACGATCGCCTGGTCATGGGATGCAAGCTTTCGCTGAAGGCGCTCGAACTTGCGCGCCAGGGACTTGTCGGCTTCGAGCAACCTGCGAATCCGCACAAACGATCGCATGATCTCGATGTTTACAGCGATTGCACGGTTGCTGTTGAGCACCGATGACAGCATCGCCACGCCCTGCTCCGAAAACGCGTATGGCGCATAGCGTCGACCGCCGCGACCGGTTTTTGAGGTCACAGATTGTGATCTCAAAGCTGACCATTCGGCAGCGGAAAGCTCAAACATGAAATCCGGCGGAAAGCGCCCCAAGTTGCGCTTGACGGCCTGAAGCAAGCTGCGAGTCTCCACTCCGTAGAGTGCTGCTAAGTCCTTATCGAGAAGGACCCGCTGGCGACGGATGATCAGAATGAATTGACCGACTCGTTCGGCGGTGACTGCGGTAGCTGGCGGGCGGGCTGGCATCCGCGGTTAATTCGCCGAAATTCGAAGAAATCGAGTCATGATCCAGAGTGCCACCCGCCAACGGTGTCACGAGGATTACCCTTTCATAGGAGGGATTCCAGCCGGGATATCTGCCGCGATTATCCAGATTCGTGCCGAACGGGTCACATTGCTGTGTCGTCCTGACGTGAACAGCGCTTCCCCGAGGACTTTCTTGACACCAGACCACCGGTAGACTTCCGGTAGACGTTGACGCCGAAATCAGTGGGCGTTTTCCCCCGGAAAAACGTGGATGCTCGACGTAGCCAACTGGTAACCCTCTGGTTTCACGTGAGAACCCTCGGCGAACCAGCGACTACGCCTTCTCCCCCACCGCTAACTCCGCGAGTTTGAAGGGAACTCCGCAGCCCCCGATCCCGCAGTACCCGTTCGGATTCTTCGCCAGGTACTGCTGGTGATAGTCGTCGCTGAAGCGCTTATCCGCACGGAAACTGCGCCATTATTTGGCCGTGATTGGTCGACCGGTAGACCTTCGGTCGGCGTCGATCCAGCTTCTCTTTACTAGTGCGCGGGCGATTGCTGCGGCACCAGGCCTGTCCTGTTTGGCGCAGGAAAGCCCGCGCTTAGCGCTGAGCGTCATTGCCGTAGAGTCCAGCCTGCCGGCCACGTTCCTGTACCAACGCAAGCACCGCGTCGATCGTTGGTGTTGCGACCTTGACGAGGCGGCCCAGTTCCTGGACGGCGGTGACAAGTGCATCGATCTCCAGGGATCGGCCTCGTTCGAGATCTTGCAGCATCGAAATTTTGTGACCGACGACGGAACCGGCTGCGTTCAGTCGCCGCGCCATCATTTGCTCCGGAATGGCGAGACCGAGCGATGCTGTTATCGCCTGGGCTTCGGCCATCATGGAGTTGCATAGGGCGCGGAGGCCGGGCTCGGAGGTGACGCGATCGAGGGTCGCGAGGGTAAGGGCGCTGATCGGGTTGAAGCAGACGTTGCCCCAGAGCTTGAGCCAGATGTTCCAGCGGATCGTGTCGCGGATCGGCGCATCGAATCCGGCCGAAACCAGGGCATCGCGCAGGGCCACGATGCGGTCCGAGGTGGAGCCGTCGGGTTCGCCGATGGTGAAGCGCTTGTACAGGCGATGTTCGATCACCCCGGGCGCCACGACCTCGCAGGCGGGATCGACGACGCAGCCGATGGCGCGCTCGGGTCCAATCGCGTTCCATTGCGCGGCGCCGGGATCGACGCTTTCCAAATGATGGCCGTCTAGCGGGCCGCGCTCCTTGTAGAAATACCACCAGGGAATGCCATTCATCGCTGTTAGAACGGCGGTGCTGCGGACCGAGAAGCGGAGCGAACGCGCCCGCGCTGGCGTGGGCCTGATGCGCCTTCAGCGCGCAGATCACGACGTCCTGCGGACCAAACGCGGCGGGGTCGTCGCTTGCCGGCAAGTCGACCGTGCGCGTCTGTCCCTCCACGATTAACTTGAGCCCGTGGCTCCGAATGGCCGCCAGATGCGCACCGCGGGCAATCGCGCACACTTCATGGCCCGCCAATGCGAGTTCCCCCGCCATGTAACCGCCGATCGCCCCGGCGCCGAATACGCAGATCTTCATGGCTCGCTCCTCTGTTCTGTCATCCAACGACGAAATATAGAGTCTACCGGTTTTGGTGAGTATCTAGAGATTTGGCAAGACATCCTCCCGTTTTTCGCGATAATGCGCCCATGGACAAATTCGCGGCGATGCGGGTGTTCGTTAAGATTGCGGATGCTGGGAACCTGTCGGCCGCAGGCCGTCAGTTGGGTCTTTCCCTGACCTCCGTCAGCCGCCAGCTGATGGCGCTCGAAGAGGTCCTCGGCACCACGCTTGTCGAGAGGACGACGCGCCATCTCTCGCTGACCGAGTCCGGCCGGCTCTACTACGAACGGGCGAAGCAGATTTTGGAGGAGGTCGCCGAGATGGAACGCGGCCTGACGATGCAGACGGGAGTCGCGTCCGGCCGGTTACATGTGAGCGCTCCGTCGCTGCTCGGTCGGTTGCGCTTGGCGCCGATGCTGCCCGGTTTTCTGTCGGAGCAGACTCGCGTCTCGGTCGATCTGATGCTGGTGGATCGAGCCGGTACGTCTTGCGGAGGAAGGTATCGATGTGGCCCTTCGCATTGGACCGCTGGAAGACTCAGGCCTCATTGTCCGCAAGCTCGACGACATCCAGCTGGTTGTCTGCGCCGCGCCGGATTATCTGCGCCGGCGCGGCGAGCCGGCGACGCCGGACGATCTGGCTCGGGCAGGACTGCCTGGGCTTCGGCGATGTACCAGGCATGGCGGAATGGAGCTTCCAAGACGGCGAAGGAGCGAAGATCTCTGCGCATTGCAACCCGGCTTTGCGCCAATGACTTCGATACGTTGGTCAGTGCGGCTTTGGCGGGGGCCGGGCTCGTCCGAGTGCCATCCTGGCAGGTCGCGCATTGTCTCGCTGACGGACGGCTCAGGATTGTGCTCGAGGCCTATCAGCGGCCGACTACGCCATTGAGCATCCTGACCCCGCGCACCCGCTTACTTCTTCCGAAGGTGCGCGCCTTCGTGGATTTTTTGCAGCAACACTGGATGCGCGCGCGACCGCCTCTCTGAACTTATCAGAGGACCGTAATCACGCGCCATAGTCCGCTCCCGGGCGGGTCTGCGAAGTTCCGGGGACTGGTTCAGAGTCCTTCGCCGCTGACTTTCCTGAGACCAGATCATCGGTAGACTTCCGGTAGACGTCGACCTCGAAATCAGCTGGCGTTTTCCCCAAAAAAACGCGTATCGAGTTGGTAACCCCTTGGCTTTCTGGGGGAATCCAAATCCATGCAACAACTACGCCCTCTCCCCCTCCGCTAACACGGGGGATTTATAGGGAATTCCGCACGAATGATCCGGGCAGTAGCCGTCCGGATTCTTTGCAAGGTACTGCTGGTGATAGTCGGCGCTGAAGCGCTTTTCATCACGGAAACCGCGGAGTTACCTTGTCGTGGACGGTCGAGCGGTAGAGATTCGGTAGACGTTGACGTCAATCCAACGGTAGACCGCGGCCAATTTGCATATATGTCAGTACTGACATATACTTGGGCTCTGTGAGGCCGAAAGACAAGCCGCTGGCCTGGCTTCACGGCGAGGTCAAGACCCCTCCGTTTTCCAAGGCAGCGCGCCTTGAGGCTGGGTTTCTGCTGAGGCGTCTTCAGCGTGGCGAGTCGCTGTCCATGCCCCAGTCTCGCCCGATGCCGAGCATAGGGGCGCGATGCCACGAGCTGCGGATCAACGACGCTGGCAGCAATTGGCGTTTGGTCTATCGAATCAAGAGTGACGCCATTGTAATTTTGGAAGTCTTCGCCAAAAAGACTGGCGCGACCCCCAAAGCCGTGGTTGCCACATGCCGAAAGCGTCTGAAGGAGTACGACGATGCAGGAAACTAAACGCAAGAGGCTTGAGGCCAATGGTTGGAGAATCGGGACTCCAAAGGACTTCCTCGGGATGTCCGATGAGGAGGAAGCGTACGTCAATCTCAGACTAAAGCTCGCCGAGGGCCTGAGGACGCGGCGCCAATCCCGAGGCATCACCCAGGTGGGTCTCGCCCGGACCATCAAGTCCAGCCAGTCGCGCGTTGCCAAGATGGAGGCTGGCGACCCGACCGTGTCCCTGGATCTGCTCGTAAAGTCGCTGTTTGCGCTCGGCGCATCGAATCGCGAATTGGCGGCAATCATTGCCCGACGCTGATGGGGCTCTATCGATTGATGGTGCGTGTCGGCAATTGAGAACTCACTCACGGTATTCTCTTCAATACACGCCGAAAACCAACGTAGCCACCCATTGCCTGCTACGCCGCTCGCAGGCGCTCATTTCGAGCTTTTGCCACGTAGCGCTTCACCTCAACCGCAAGCGGCTTCCTTCGCGCCTGAGCCAAATTGTAGGCGGCCTGCAACGCCAGCCACGCCTCGGCGGTGCCCCCAAAAGCCTTATCGAGCCGGATCGCCATTTCGGGTGAAATGCCGGCCTTTTCATTGACGAGATTGTTCAGCGCCTGACGAGTGACACCCAGAACTTTCGCGCCGGCGGTTACGGAAAGTCCCAGTGCCTCAAGGCAATCAAAGCGCACAGACAACCCAGGGTGCGGCGGCATTTTCATTGCCATGAACACGTTCTCCGTCAGTGGTAGTCGATCAAGTCCACATCGGCTGCATCGGTGCCCGTGAAGCGGAACGTGATCCGCCAGTTTCCCGACACCCAAACCGACCAGAACCCCTTCAACTTCCTTTTCAAAGGATGCAGTTTCCATCCTGGCAGATCCATCTGCCCCGCACTTGTAACCACGTCCAGTCGCGCAAGAATGCGCTCAACCTTCGGCAGTAAATCGGCGGCTACGCCTCGGCGCTCCGCCCGCTGGCATAGGCGTGCGAGACCTTTGTGACGGAAGCTGATGATCACTGGGCCAGGACCTGGCCTATCGGGCGATCTTGTACACTGACAATTGTCACTTGTCAATTCACCTCAAAGAACTAAGATTCCACGCCGCCGGAACCGGTAGCGCGGCGTGCGTTCGCCCTTCTGGAATACAACCTATAAGGCTGGAATCCAATACGATTATTCGTCGTGATTGGCCAAATTTGGATCTTCGAACGTGCGGGTCCAGACTCTGGGGGCAGCGCGCACCGCCTGCGCGTCGCCCGCCCCTTAGCCGAGGACTTTCCTAGGCCCGGATCACCGGTAGACTTCCGGTAGACGTCGACGCCGGAATCAGCTGGCGTTTTTCGGCGGGAATACGTGGATGCTCGACATCATCCGCCGGTAGCCCTCTGGTTTCACGCGAGAACCCTCAGCGAACTAGCCGCTACGCCCTCTCACCCACCTGTAACTCCGCGAATTTGAAGGTGACTCCGCACGAGTGATCCGGGCAGTAGCCGTCGGGATTCTTCGCGAGGTACTGCTGGTGATAGTCAGTGCTGAAGTTGGATTTACTGCGGACAATGCGCAGTTAGGTCGTCGTGGCCAGTCGACCGGTAGATTTTCGGTAGACGTTGACTCCAGTCCGTCGGTAGACCTCCGTCTGGTTCTCGCCACACAACGAGACCACAAGATTCGCTCTCCAACGAATGCTAAGGAGCCCTGGTGGTCGGTGTGGAGGGTAACCTTCAAGAGACTAGCCACTCGCCAAACGTAATCCACGCGGGTGTCTGCGTGACATAGAGCGCCATGTGAAATGCGCCAACGAACAACAAAGCTCCCCACGCGAAGGCTGGATGCAGTCGACGATGCCAAAGCGTGTCGAGCCCGACGCAGATGAATATGAACCCATCTAGTCCAAGCATAATTACTTGGTTTTTGAGGTCTTCGCTGCCGGACATTACGCTGATCGGAAGCCGCGCTAGCGCGTCCGGCAGCATGCAGGCGATAGTCAAGAGCATCAGGCGCTTGTGATAGTCGGGGCGATGGCGCTGCCAGATTGCAATTGCGACGAACCCCGCGAAAAACAGCATCTGAAGCAAATCCAGACTCGTGATAATGACCTGAGCCGCGGCAAAATCGCTGTGCTCCCGCACTTCGCGCGCTGCTGCGTGCAGCGTTGTTGCTGATCCGAGTACCGCCACGAGCACAGCCCATACGGCGCCAAATATACCAACACGCCGGTGCCACCGAACACGATGAGACGCTATGAGGCTGGTTTGAACAACGAGTAGCACGACCCACCCGGTCATCACTGCCCCGTGAATGTGCACTAGCGCCGACAAAGGAGGCGTACCGAAGAACAACTTCAGATAGAAGGTACGCGCGAATGTCCAGAAAACCACTGCAAAGAATATGAAGCTGGCACCCAGGTACAGACGGCGGTCGATGCGAAATTGTGATCGAACGATAGTGGTCACCGATGATTTCTCAATCTATGCTGCACACCTAGGATCCCTTCTGACGGGCACGGGCGGTCATCAACTCGAGGTGACTGCGTTTCTTTCTTTCTGCATGCCACGGCCAATAATTCCTGGGCCACCCTATCTCTCGGCAAAGGTACATCTCAATCCATCTACTGCTTCGACTCGTTTTTTCCAGAACCAAGTACGCACGTGCCCTCGAATTTGGATGTCGGGTTGTCGTCTGCCGTCTTTCCGGTCCCGGTTACTTTGTGTTCACACCAGACTCGTGGGCCAGCGATATGGTCAAAATGATATACGGAGCCAATATCCGCGGCTGTGGCGCGGATGAAAAGGTGGAGTTCGCATCCCGCAGGACTTCAATTCAAAACTCAGCGGATTGATTTGACACTGCTAGCGCTTGGTATCTGAACTCACCTCTCTTCCCTCTCGTCCCTCTCTCCCCGCCTTCACCTGAATCAGCCCATCGTGACGGCGAGTCAGCGGGCGTCATTGCGATCCCCTGGATTACGAAGGACTACGGCGTCCTACACGCATCGGGAAACGCCCTCCAGGGGTTGCAAGCCCTTTGCCGCGGAAATTCCTAATACCAGATCATCGCCAGACTTCCGGTAGACGTCGACGCCAAAGTCAGCGGGCAATTTCTGCAAATATACGTGGATATTCGACGTGGCCGGTTGGTAACTCTCTGGTTTCACGCGCAAACCCTCGGTTGACCAATTCTTACGCCTTCTCACCCACCTGTAACTCCGCGGATTTGAAGGTGACCCCGCACGAATGATCCGCGCAGTAGCCGTCGGGATTCTTTGCGAGGTACTGCTGGTGATAGTCGGCGCTGGAGCATTTTCCCGCACGGAAATCACTGAGTTAACTCGACATGGCCAGTCGACCAGTAGACTTTCGGTAGACGCTACCGTCGATCTGCCGGTAGACCGACCCTCAACTCCAACGCCATGAGTGACCGTGCCCCCGGCCCTCCAATACGACCGCATTCGGGCATCGGAATAGCCAGGCTGGCTCGGCGCCCATCAAAATCAATCGTGCTATTTGCCATACCTTGCAGCGAGCAAGCGAATATGCGATAACTACGCCATGCGTAGTACGCCACACGTAGTAAATGCGCCTGATAATCGACTGGGTCACTATTCCGACCCGCCGTTACTGGTGCTAGCGAGCCTGGCCAGCGGACCCAAGCACGGCCACGCCATGATTGAGGACATCGCCGCCCTGTGTGGCGCCCGGCTGGGGCCAGGAACCCTCTACGGGGCGATCGCGCGCCTGGAGCAACAGGGCTGGATAGAACCCTTGCCGGCTGAAGCGCGCCGTCGTCCCTATCGGATAACGCCGCAGGGCGCGCGCGTACTGCGGGCGAAGTTGACGACGCTGCGGCAATTTGTAAACGCCGGCTCTCGGCGGTTGGGGGCGGCATGACGCCCAGATTCGCTCGTTGGCTCGTACGCCTCTACCCGCTTGACTGGCGAGAGCGTTATGGCGAGGAGTTTGAAGCGCTGCTCCAAGACGGCCCCGGTGGGTTTCGCGCCCTGGTGAACGTGCTGTGTTCGGCGTTGCGCGAGCGCATCGTTACGCCGATGACTCTTGGAGTGGTCATGAACCAATACCCCAATTCTATCCTTTCATTGAGCAGGAAACCCAGTGCCTTTGTGCCGATGGCAATGTCGCTCACTGCGCTAGCTGTCGTTCTCGGCAACATCGCTATGTTTGGCGTCGTTCACGAAGCTGACGAAGGGGCCACCGCCCACATCTACCAGCTGCTCATGGCCGGGCAGTTGCCCCTATTGGCGTACTTCGTGATCAGGTGGCTCCCGCGCCTACCGCGGCAAACACTGTATATATTGGCGCTGCAAATTGGAGTGGCGCTGGCCGCCTTGGCTCCTGTCTATTTGCTCGGACTCTAGTTCTATGTCTCTTGGGAGCGGCGCACCAGGAGGTCGTTTACTTGAACTGCCGTCGCCGCTGTTGATCCCCACCAGATTGAACGGCGACATTCTGGCCAGGGTTTCGAGCGTGCGACTGTTTCTACTTGGCTGATTGCAACAGCAAGCAGCCTGCGCCTGAGGCGCGAATTATTCCTTCAAATCCGCCGTGAACCCAATCCCACGCCGCTTTAGTGCCGGTGGAGTCATCAGTTGCCGAATCGCTGCAAGAATGCCCACGATCGACTGGTCGTGGGATGAAAGCTTTCGCTCGAGACGGTCGAACTTGCGCGCGAGGGACTTGTCCACTTCGAGCAACCTTCGAATCCGCACGAACGACCGCATGATTTCGATGTTTACGGCGATGGCACGGTCGCTGTTGAGAACCGATGACAGCATCGCCACGCCCTGCTCTGTAAACGCGTACGGGGCAAATCGTCGACCCCCGCGCCTGAGTTTTGAGATCACAGATTGTGATCTCAAAGCCGCCCACTCGGCAGCCGACAGCTCAATCATGAAATCGGGCGGAAAGCGCTCTAGATTGCGCTTGACCCCCTGCACCAAACTGCGAGTCTCTACGCCATAGAGCGCGGCCAAGTCCTCATCGAGAAGGACCTGCTGGCGCCGGATAATCAGAATGAACTGACCGATTCGTTCGGCGGCGGCTGCGATGGCTGGCGTACGCGCTGGCATCCGTTGTTGGTTCGCCGATATGCGTTGGAGCCGAATCATGTGCCGAAGTGCCACCTGCCAACCGCGGCACCAGGAATACGCCTTCAAAGGCTGGATTCCAATCGGGATTTCTGTCGCGGTTACGCGATTATTCAGAATCGCGCTCGAAGGACCGCCTTTCACGCCGCCGAGCACAACTGGCCTTTACCGAGCACTTTCCTAGGGCCGGATCAACGGTAGACTTCCGGTAGACCTCAGCGCCGAAAACACGCGGCGTTTTTCCGCGGAAATATGCCTCTTCCTTTGGTAACCCTCTGGCTTTCTAATGCAAACCAAGTGACCACGGTCGTTACACCTTCTCCCCCACCGCTAACACCGGGGATTTATAGGGAATTCCGCACGAATGATCCGGGCAGTAGCCGTCGGGATTCTTTGCGAGGTACTGCTGGTGATAGTCCTCGGCAAAATAAAAGACCGGTGCCGCCGCGATCTCGGTCGTGATCATGGAGCGGCCCGCCCGGATCAGGGCCTGCTGATACACCATCCGGCTTTGCTCGGCCGACAACCGTTGTGAGTCGCTGAAGTAAAATATTGCTGACCGATACTGAGTGCCAATGTCGTTGCCCTGGCGCATGCCCTGGGTAGGATCGTGCGATTCCCAGAACAGCTTCAGCAGCTGTCCGTAGCTGATCAATTTGGGATCAAATACGACCAGCACCACTTCAGCATGGCCGGTCCTGCCCGTGCATACCTGTTTATAAGTCGGATCCACGGCCGTGCCACCGGCATAACCGACTGCCGTCACGTAGACCCCGGGCTGAGTCCAGAATAATTTTTCGGCGCCCCAGAAGCAGCCCATCGCAAACATTGCCCGCTCCATCCCTGCCGGGTATGGCGGCCGCAGGTCGCGGCCATTGACATGGTGCTTTTCCATCGGGCCCACCTCGCAGGATCTACCTAAGCTATACGCCACCGCATACAATAAGGTTACGTCTCGCGCTGCACCAGAGCCGCCATCAATGGGCATTGTCCACGTACACAATTTTCAGCGGACCCCCACCCAGGAGCCGCGCCCCTATGGCCTTCGGGTCAGCCTGCGTACCGGCGACCCGTTCAGCAAACTCATGGGTGCAGACTGGCAGCGCACGCATTGGTATCGCACGGCGACCGAGCGGGATGCGGCGCAGCGCGAAATGGCCCGCAAACACGAGTACTCGCGCCCGGGCGACCGGCCGGCGCTGGTTTTTTCTAAAGTCGAGAATCTGGCGACCAGCCGCGGCCTGTAAGCGCGGCGACGCGGCTCAGAAGCTGTGACCCACGAAGAGGTAGTACGCTTCGGAGTGGCGATCGTCATAGCCAGCGGCCAGGTACACCGGGCCAATAAACGTATCGGCGCCGAGGAAAATCGACTCGTCGTGGCGTAGGTTGCTGACACTCATCTGATTGCGGCTTGACCAGACGTTACCCCCTTCGAAACTGACGCCCACATAAGCCGGGACGTTCAGCACCCCCTCGCCGCCGGCGCCCACACTGCGCAGAAATATGGCACGACCGATGGCGTACTGCGGTCCGGCGAGGGACTGCGCGACCAGCCCCGAAAGGTCGAGGAACCCCCCGAGCGGGAAGTAGGTGCGCACGCTGGTGGTGCTGCCGCCGACGGTGCTGCCGCCGGAGAGCCAGAGCACCGCCGTGTATTTGCCAGCCGACCAGGCCGAGCGCCAGTCCAGCGTCACCTGATCGGAGCCATTCGTAGTGGCGCTGTTACCCTCCACGTGCAGCTCGGCGGTCAGCGCCTCGCCACTACGCGGAAAATTGAAGCTGTCGAGCCGGTCGACGCTGAAGCGGACAAACGCGCCGGGCACGTTGTAATCGATCGGCGCCGCAGAAAAATCCCCGAGCCGCACCTTGATGCTGCCGCGCGAATCCAACCCGCCAATGCGAAGCTCGCCCCAGTTGCCGAGCTCCCGGCCCATATCCAGTCCAACATCCGTGTCGCTGACGGTGAAATAGCCGATTTGCTGGCCGCCCTCAATCTGCGGCAGATCGTAGGACTCGGTCTGCGCATGCGGCGCAATGAAATACCGCGCCACGTTGCTCAGCGGCTGGTAGAACTCGAACGCCAGGCGCGGGTCGGCACCGATCTGCAGATCCGTGACCAGCTCCGCACCGAGCCAGTTCAATTCGGTCATCGTCAGCCGGCCGGCGGCATTAAAAGTGGCATTGCCGTTAAAGTCATTCTCGAGCGACAGGCCAAGGCTCAGGTAATTGGGTCCCCAGGACTTGCGCTGCGCGCTCATCAGCAGGCCGGTCTGCTGACGCTCATTCACATCCAGGCGATAGTCGAGCGACTCGAGGTACCCGCGACCGTAAAGGGTCGTGATTCGATCTTCGAGCTGGTCAGGATCCAGGGTCTTGCCGGCCAGGTCGCCGAACAGATCGTGGATCTGGCGGGCATAGCGCTGCGAATCCGGCGCCACTTTGACGAACTCCACGGTCGGCAACGGCGCGGTGCCGGGCGGATGCGCCGCCGCGTATGCACGCAGCTCAGCATCGGACAGGGACAACGCCGCCAGCTGCGTCTGGGCCGCCTGCGCCGCGACCTCGCCGGCCTGAATTACGCGATTGACAACCTTAAAGTCCAGCGGACTGACATCGTGCAGATCGGGTTGCAGATAAATATCGTGCGCCGTTAATGTGGCGCGCTGCTGCTCGACGTTGCGGTCGACCAGGATCGCCAGCGCCTGGTTCGAGACGCTGGTGAGCGAGTCGAGTTTGTCGCGGCCCTGCAGCCGCGATCCGGCATCGACCACGATCAGCACGTCCACGCCCATCGAACGGGCGACATTGATCGGCAGATTGTCGACCAGCCCGCCGTCCACCAGCAGTTTGCCTTCGCGCTGCACCGGAACGAATACTCCGGGCGCCGACATGCTGGCGCGCATCGCACTGGTCAGATCGCCGCTGGCCATGACCACCGGCTGGCCGCTGACAAGGTCGGTCGCGACCGCACGGAAGCGGATCGGCAAATGGTCAAAATCAGCAATGCTTTCGACCGGCAGCGTCGCCCGGCGCAGGATCTGCGTCAGCTTCTGACCCTGGATGAGTCCCTGCGGGATCAGCAGATTCCGTCCCTGCAGCCCGAGCGGCAGATTGACCAGGAAGTTCTGATCCTCCTGTTTGCGGCGAAACGCCAGCTCGCCACGCCGCGGCCGGTCACGGAACGCGTCCTGCCAGTCCACCGAGGTAAACAGCTGCTCGATCTGCCGGCCGGACATGCCACTGGCATACAGACCGCCGATCACGGCGCCCATACTGGTGCCGGCGATGGCATCGACTTTGATGTTGCAGATCATCGAGTACTTTGAGCACGCCGATGTGGGCCGTGCCGCGTGCACCGCCGCCAGAGAGCACCAGGCCGATGCGCGGCCGCGGCGACTCTGGCGCGCCGTCCGGCGCCGGTTGCGCACCTGCCGCGCCGGCCCAAAATAACAGAGCAAAACCGACCAGCACGCTCAAGCGCATGGGACCGCCGACCGAAAAAAGTGCTCGTCGCCATAGTAGCATGCGCCGGAACGACTTCCGCCCGGGTCGGGGCTGCCAGTATGCTTGCATCCCATGAATCCGATTTACATCGTCCACGTGTTGATTCAGATCCTGCTGATCGTCCACTGCATCCGCACGGGCCGTAACACGATCTGGATTCTGGTGCTGTTGTTCCTGCCGTTGGCCGGACCGCTGGCATACGTTGCCGTCGAAATCATCCCCGGGCTGTTCGGCCACCGGGCGACCCGGCGCGCGGTCCGCGGTATGCGCCAGGCGCTCAATCCGGGCCAGCAGCTGCGGCAGCTCGAAAACGAAGCGCGGGTTACCGGTGGTGTCGCCACGCGGCAGCGCTACGCCGAGGAGCTGCTGCGCCAGAACCAGCCGGCGCAGGCCGTCGAGGTCTACAAGGCGGCGCTCACCGGTCTTTATGAGCATGATCCGAACCTGCTGCGCGGGTTGGCCGAGGCCCAGTTCGCGCAGGGTCAACCGGCGGCGGCACGCGCGACGCTCGATCAGCTGATCGCCTTCAATCCCGGGTTCAAGTCGCCACAGGGACATCTGCTATACGCCCGCGCCCTGCAGGCCGAAGGCAACACCGCCAAGGCCCTGGAGGAATTTCGGGCGCTGAGCCAGTACTACGCCGGCGCCGAGGCACCGGTGCGGTACGCGCAGCTGCTGCGCTCGAGCGGCCAGAACGACGCCGCAAAAAAGGTGTTGAGCGAATTACTGGAGACCGCACGTGTGGCCCCGCGCCATTACCGCCGCGCCCAGCGCGAATGGCTCAGCACCGCCGAACAGGAGATCGCCAGTCTCTGAGTATCAGTGCGCCGTGCGCGCTCGAGCGCCCGCAACGCAGTGCTCAGCGCGACAGATGCGCCGGCGGCCGGCGCCGCCCGGCGGCCGGGACCTGCTGGGTAATGCAGTGTATGTTGCCGCCGCCCAGCAAAATCTCGCGGGCCGGGATGCCTACCACGCGCCGGCGCGGAAAAATCCGGCGCAACTGACGGAGCGCTGCGGCGTCGGTGCGCGGATCGAGCAGCGGCGCGATGACGGCCCCATTGGCGAGGTAGAAATTCACGTAGCTGCCTGCCAGCCGCTGTCCGGTCCGAATCGGGCGGATACCGGACCGGCGCGCCACGCCGGCCGCTTCCCGGCGCCGCACCGTCAATGGCCCGGGAGAAGGCAGCCGGTGGATGCGCAGACGCCGGCCGCGGGCGTCGCGTGCGGCGCTCAGCCGTTCGAAAGCGTCGCGGGAGACCCGGTATTGCGGATCGCGGCGGTTGTCGGTCCAGGTCAGGCAGACTTCGCCCGGCCGCGCGAAGCAGGCCAGATTGTCAATGTGCCCGCCGGTCTCATCAGCGATCACGCCCTCACCCAGCCAGATCACGCAACTGACGCCCAGATAGGCCTTGAGCAGCGCTTCAATGCCGCCGCGGGACAGTTGCGGATTGCGGTTGGCATTGAGCAGGCACTGCTCGGTCACGAGCAGCGTGCCCTGCCCGTCGACATGCACGGCGCCGCCCTCGTTGATCATCGGCGCCCGGTAACGGGCCAGGCGCTGCAGCTGCAGCACCCGAGCTGCGACCTGGTCATCGCGTCGCCACGATGCATAGACACCACCGTGAGCGCCACCCCAGGCATTGAACCGCCAGTCCACGCCGCGTCGCTCCCCGCGCGCATTGACGACGAAAGTCGGACCGACATCGCGCATCCAGGCGTCATCGCTCGGAATAACCTGCACGGCCACCTGTGGCACCAGTGCCTGGCGGGCGAACGGGAGCTGCCGGGCCGACACGCCCACCGTCAATGGCTCGTACCGGCGGATGGCCGCGGCCACCATTGCAAACGCCTGCTGGGCCGGCAGCGCGCCAGCGCGCCAGTTGTCAGGTCGTTCTGGCCAAAGCATCCAGCAACCCGCGTGGGGTTCATACTCCCCGGGCATCCAGAACCGGTCCTCGGCCGGGGTCGATCGCAGCGCTTGGCTCACAGCCTCATTGTAACCAACGAGCCGCGCCCGGATCAGTCGGTATCGCAGCCTGTGCTACCATTTCCAGTCCAACACTACGCGGCCGCCGGGACGAAAAATCACCATGACCATGCCCAGTTCCGCCAAGCCGGTCGCACCGGCTGCTGGCCAGAAGATAACCATCAGCGGTGGCAAGCTCGTGGTGCCCAAGCGGCCGATCGTGCCGTTTATCGAGGGCGACGGCACCGGACGGGATATCTGGCGCGCCAGCGTACGCGTCATGGACGCGGCAGTGGCCAAGGCCTACGGGGATGAGCGCAAGATCGAGTGGATGGAGGTCTACGCCGGCGAGAAGAGCTTCAAGGCCTTCGGCAGCTGGCTGCCGGATGAAACGGTTGCCGCCTGCCGCGAGTACCTGGTGTCGATCAAAGGACCGCTGACCACGCCGGTCGGCGGCGGCATTCGATCCCTCAACGTCGCGCTTCGCCAGATGCTGGATTTGTACGTGTGCCTGCGCCCGGTGCGCTGGTTCAAGGGTGTCCCCTCGCCGGTCAAGCACCCGGAAAAGGTCGACATGGTGATCTTCCGCGAAAATACCGAGGATCTTTACTCAGGGATCGAGTTCGAGGAGGGGACCGATGACAACCGCAAATTCCTGGATTTCCTGAAGCAGAATTTTCCCAAGCACTACGCCAAGATCCGTTTTCCGGCCAGCTCCGGCATTGGCATCAAGAACGTGTCGCGCGAAGGCACGGAGCGGCTGTTTCGCTCCGCCGTCGAGTACGCCCTCGCCTGCAAGCGCAAGAGCGTCACCATCGTGCACAAGGGCAATATTCTGAAGTTTACCGAAGGCTCGTTCCGCGCCTGGGCCTACGCGCTGGCCGAACGTGAATATGCCACGAAGGTCTACACCTGGCTGCAATGGGAGCGGACCAAAGCTGAACGTGGTGAAGCGGCAGCCAACGAGGAACAGGCGAGCGCGCTGAAATCCGGCAAAGTGCTGATCAAGGATGCTATCGCCGATATCACGCTGCAACAGGTACTGACGCGCGCCGAGGATTTTGATGTTGTGGCGACGCTGAACCTCAATGGCGATTATTTATCGGACGCGCTCGCCGCCCAGGTCGGCGGCATCGGCATCGCGCCCGGGGCCAATATCAATTACCTGACCGGGCACGCGGTGTTCGAGGCCACGCACGGCACCGCCCCGAAGTACGCCGATCTGGACAAGGTCAATCCCGGCTCGGTCATCCTCTCGGGCGAGATGATGCTGCGCTACATGGGCTGGACCGAGGCGGCCGACGCCATCATCCGGGCGATGGATGCCGCGATCGGGCAGCGCACCGTGACCTATGATTTCGCCCGGCTGATGCCGGCGGCGACGGAGGTCAAATGCAGCGAATTTGGCGACGCACTGATCCGTAACCTGTAAATTCAATCGCAGCCCATGCAACGGACACTGTTGGTCGCGGGCCTGGTACTGCTAGCGCTCGCGCTGCTGTGGCCCTGGCTAATCAAGCTGCATATCGGCCGGCTGCCAGGTGATTTCGTTTTCGCTCGCGGCGGCTTTCATTTCTATTTTCCGCTCACGACCGGGCTGCTGCTGAGTGCGGCTCTGGCGATCGTGCTGCGGCTGTTTCGACGCTGAGACCGCAACCTTAGAAATTGATCACGGCTGCGCGGCGCGCAGCGCCTGCGCAACGTCGGCCAGCAGATCGTCGCTGTGCTCAAGTCCTACACAAAGCCGTACGGTGCCGGGGCCGACACCCGAGATCCTGAGCTGCTCGGCGTCAAGATCGTGCGGGGCCAGTAGCTGAGGTGGCAATACCAGCGACTCGGTCGCACCGAAACTCGCGGCCATCGCAAATAGGCGCAGCGCCTCTGCAAACCGGGTGGCCACCTCCGTGCCTCCACGCAGGTCAAAGGTGACCACCGCGCCGGCCTGTGCCATCTGTTTGCGGTACAGCGCGTTGTAGGGGCTGGAAGGCAGTGCCGGATAGTAAACGGCGCTTACCGCCGCTTCAGCCTGCAAAGATTCTGCCAGGCGCAACGCGCTCTGGCACTGCTGCTGGTAGCGGACAAAATAGGTCTTCAGCCCGCGCTGGATCAGGAACGCCGCGTGCGGGTCCAGCACTCCGCCCAGCACTGAAAAATCCGGCCGCATGCGCTTGATCAGCTCGGCGCCGGCAATGACCGCACCGCCCATGACATCGCCATGACCGGAGGCGAACTTGGTCAGGCTGTGCACGAACACGTCGACCGGATACTGCCCGTGCTGGTGCAGGCCTGCCGTGGTGTTGTCCATCACCGCCAGCGCGCCGTGCGCATGCGCCAACTCGGTGATGCGCTCAAGATCGGCGATCTTATTGATCGGGTTGCTCGGGCTTTCAAACATCACCAACCTGGTGGGGGTGTGCGCCAGCACCCGCTCCATGCCGGCAGCGTCATCGAGCGAAATTAAGCTGTGCGTGAGCCCGAATTTCGCCAGCAACCGCCTGATCAGGTGGCGTGTGGGCCCGTAACTTTCCACAAAGCACAGCACATGATCGCCCTGCTTGGTCAGCGACAGGAGCGTTGCCGCAATGGCCCCGACTCCGGAGGCACAGGCGATGCACTCGTCCCGGCCCTGTAACCCGGCCAGTGTCAGCTCAAGCTGTCGGGTCGTGGGATTGGAAGTGCGCTGATAGTAAAACCCGCCACGTTCGCCGCGCAGGGCGCGCAGCGTCTCAGCAACGGTTTCGAATTCGAATTTGACCGTCTGGTAAACCGGCGCGACGACCGGCTGATTATCGGCCGGCACCGGCACATGTGGCGGGTGATTGACGAGTGTCGGCGGCTTCATGGGTTTATTGTACCGGTTCGGCCCGGCCCTGCCCGCCAGCTTCGGTCGGTGTCGCCCAGGCGGCGAGCCGTCGCGCTCCCTCGGCCAGGGTTTCATCGCGCTTGGCAAAGCACAGCCGCACCAGTCGCATCGGCGGTGGCTGCTGATAGAACACTGACAGCGGAATCGCGGCGACTCCGGCCTGCGTTACCAGCAGTTCGACGAAAGCCACATCCGGCAGCGCCGAGACCGCGCTGTAATCCATCAGTTGGAAGAACGAGCCGGCCGAGCGCAGCACGCGCAGCGGGCTCGACTGCAAAAGCTGGGCCAGCTGGTCGCGCTTATGCTGAAAAAACGCCGGCAGATCGCTGCCGCAATCGGGCCGCTCGATCAGGTAGCGGGCGATGGCCCGCTGCAGGCTGGTGGCGATACTGAAAGTATTGAACTGATGGACCTTGCGCAGCTCCACGGTCAGCGGCGCCGGCGCCACCGCATACCCGACCCGCAGGCCGGTCGCATGCAGCGTCTTGCCGAAGGAAAACACGGCGATACTGCGCGCCCGCAGCTCCGGGTGCGCCAGCACGCTGGCATGTTTGCGGCCGTCAAACACGATGTGCTCGTAGACCTCGTCAGACAGCACCCAACAACGGCGCGAGCGCAACAACAGCGCGAGCGCTTCGAGGTCCTCGCCCGCAAGGCAGCTGCAGGCCGGGTTGTGCGGCGAATTGATGATGACCAGCCGCGTGCGCGCCGACAGCTGCCCGGCCACGCGCTGCCAGTCCGGCTTAAATTCCGGTGCCAGCAGCGGCACGTGGATGCAGCGGCCACCGGCCAGCTGCACGGCCGGCTCATAGGAGTCATAGGCCGGGTCAAAGACCAGTACTTCATCCCCGGGGCCGACCAGAGCCTGAATCGTCGAGAAAATGGCCTCGGTGGCGCCGAGGGTCACCGTGACCTCGGTATCGGGGTCGATGCCGAGGCCATAGCTGCGCCGCAACTTCAGCGCGATCTGCTCGCGCAGCAGCTCGAGCCCGGGCATCGGTGCGTATTGGTTGAAGCCCTCGAGCATGGCCTCATGAACCAGGGTGGCCAGCAGCGGATCAATCGGGTAATCCGGAAAGCCCTGCCCGAGGTTGACGGCGCCGAGCTCGGTGGCGCGACGCGACATGACCGTGAAGATGGTCGTGCCGACCTGCGGCAATTTATCCGGTGGCTGCATGCGCCATCAGTTTTTGGATTGACCGCGCCACGGCGGTGCCATCAGGCTGATTCGGCCGCTAACCGCATCTCAAGCTGCCGCCGCCGCTCCCGGCTTTGCATCCATAGCGCTGAGCCGACCACTCCGGTGGCCACGATCAGCACCATGATGGTGGCGAGCGCATTGACATCGGGGCTGACGCCGAGGCGCACCTTGGAGAAAATCACCATCGGCAGGGTGCTTGAGCCCGGTCCGGCGACAAACTGCGATATGACCACATCGTCCCACGACAGCGTGAAGGCCAGCAGCCAGCCGGAGGCGACCGCGGGCGAAATCAACGGCAACGTAATGCGCCAGAACACCTTGAGCGGGCGCGCGCCCAAATCCATCGCCGCCTCTTCCAGGGACTCGTCGAAATTTGACAGGCGCGACTGGATGATGACCGTCACGTAGGCCATCGAAAAGGTGATGTGGGCAATGGTGATCGTGGTCACGCCACGGCCCTGGGGCCAGCCGATGAGCTGCTCCATGGCCACGAACAGCAGCAGCAGCGACAGGCCGGTGATCACTTCGGGCATCACCAGCGGCGCGGTAGTCATGACCGACAGCAGCGTGCGTCCGCGAAAGCGCCCATAGCGGGCGAGCGCAAAGCCGCTCAGCGTACCCAGAATCACCGCGCCCGTGGCATTCATGGTCGCGATCTTAATCGACAGCCAGGCGGCTCTGAGGATCTGGTGATTGTGCAGCAGCAGCCCGTACCAGCGCAGCGTCGGCGAATTGGCCGCATCCCAGACCGTCACCAGCCGGGAGTTATTGAAGGAGAAAAATATCATCGACAGGATCGGCACGTACAAAAATGCAAAGCCAAAGGCCAGCATCGTCGGCACCAGAAAGACCCGGCGCGTGTTCACGCGTGCCCCCGCAATTCGCGGTTCTGGTAGCGCTGAAACAGCATGATCGGCACGACCAGCAGCACCAGCATGGCGATCGCCACCGCGCTCGCCACCGGCCAGTCGCGGTTGGCAAAAAACTCATCCGACAGCACCCGGCCGATCATCAGCTGATCGGAGCGACCGAGAAGCGAGGGGATTACGTACTCGCCGACCGCCGGGATAAACACCAGCAGCGCGCCGGCGACGATGCCCGGGACCGACAACGGCAGCGTGATGCGAAAAAACGCCTTGCTGGGACTTGCGCCCAGATCCGCGGCCGCCTCGAGCAATGTGTGATCGTGTTTCTCCAGGTTGGCGTACAGCGGCAAAATCATGAACGGCACGTAGGAATAGACGATGCCGATATAAACGGCAAAATCGGTCTGCATCATCGTGATCGGCTCGTGAATGACGCCCAACGCCAGCAGCACGTTATTGATCACGCCATTGCTTTTGAGCAGGCCGATCCAGGCGTAGACGCGCAGCAGGAACGAGGTCCAGAACGGCAGGATGACCAGCATCAGCAGCACATTGCGGCGCGTAGAACTCGAGCGCGCGATGCCATAGGCCATCGGATAGCCGAGCAGCAGACAGGCAACCGTCGACACCGCCGCCACTTTCAGCGAGTACAGGTAAGAGCTGACGTACAGGCTGTCGGTGAAAAGATAATTGTAGCTGTTGAAATTCAGGCGCACGGCGAGCGCCCGCTCGCCGACCCATTGCCATAGCGGCAGGTACGGCGGCATCGCCAGTACCGACTCGGAAAAGGAAATTTTCAGGACAATAATGAACGGCACCATGAAAAACAGCACCAGCCACAGCGTCGGCGTGCCGCCGACCGCCAAGCGGCCGATTCGATGCCTGCCGAGATACGCGCGCAGCGCCGCGCGCCGGGGCGTCGGATTTGCGGTGGCGGCTTCGCCCGTGCTTGGCGGCTCGGTGCTGCTCATGGCTTTGGCGCCCTAACCGGTGCCGACGACCGGGCTGGACGCATCCCAGCTCAGGTAAATCGATTCATTCCAGTGGAAACGCTCTTCCGGCTTGCGCGAGTTATTGGCCTGGGTCGCGCGGATCGCGCGGCCCGAGGGCAACTCGATGAGAAAAACGGACACATCCCCCATGTAGGCGACTTCGCGGATGACACCCTGGGACCAGTTATCCGCTGCCAGCGGCCGCTCGCGCTGCAGACCGATTTTCTCCGGACGAATCGCCACCCACAGCAGTGCGCCGGGCGGCGCGCTCATGCCGTGATCGACCCACACCGGGGTCGCAAGCTCCGCACATTCGACGCGAACGTGGTCGGGCTCATCTTCAATCAGGCGGCCCTCAAACAGATTGACCGAGCCGATGAAATCCGCCACAAAGCGTGAGGTCGGAAACTCGTAAATCTGTCGTGGCGTACCGACCTGGACGATCTCGCCGCGATTCATGACGCCGATACGCGTGGCCAGCGTCATCGCCTCTTCCTGGTCGTGCGTGACCACGATGAACGTGACTCCCAGCCGCTGCTGGATATTGATGAGCTCGAACTGCGTCTGCTCGCGAAGTTTGCGGTCCAGGGCGCCGAGCGGCTCATCCAGCAACAGCAATTTGGGCCGCTTGACCAGCGAGCGCGCGAGCGCAACCCGTTGGCGCTGCCCGCCGGAGAGCTGGTGCGGCTTGCGCTTGGCGAACGGCGCCATTTTCACGATGTCGAGAATCTCGGCCACGCGCTGCGCGATTTCGGCGCGCGGCAGGCGTTCCTGCTCCAGTCCAAAGGAGACGTTTTTCTCCACCGTCATATGGGGAAACAACGCATAGGACTGGAACATCATGTTGACGGCCCGTTCGTAGGCGGCAATGCCGGCCATCGGCTGGCCATCGATGAACAGCTCGCCGGAGGTCGGCCGCTCAAATCCGGCCAGCATCCGCAGCAGTGTCGTCTTGCCGCAGCCGGAGCCGCCGAGCAGACAGAAGATCTCACCGCGGTAGATCTGAATCGAGACGTTGTTGACGGCCGCGACATCGCCAAAGCGCTTGGTGACGCCCTGGATGGTGACATACGGCTTCGCGTGCGGATCGTTCCACGGTTCGCGCACATCCTGGGGCGGCTCGGTCACAGGCCAGCTCCGCTGCCGGTCCTGGGCCCGGACCGCGAGTGCCTGTTCAGCCGCGCACTCATTGGCCGGTCTTGAACCGCGTCCAGGTACGGTTCAGCTCGCGTGTGAAGGTCTGGCTGCGCGCCACATTCGGATAAAGATGGGGCATGAGTTCGGCCGGTGGGTAAATAGTGGGATCGTTGTAGACCTTCGGGTCAATCAGCTTGTAGGCCGCCGAATTGCCGGTCGCGTAACGAATAAGCGAGGAATTTCTCGCGGCAATCTCCGGGCGCATCATGTAATTGATGAACAGGTGCGCGTTCTTCGGATGCGGCGCATCGATGGGTATCACCATCGTGTCGTAAAAGGTGATGGACCCTTCCTTCGGGATGCTGTAGCGGATATCCAGCTCCTTGCCGGCCTCGCGCGCCCGTGCCTTGGCCTGGCTTACATCGCCGCTCCAGCCGAGCGACAGACAGATCTCGCCGTTGGCCAGATCCTCGATGTATTTGGACGAGTTGATGTAGCGGATATAGGGACGGATCGACAGCAGTACCTTCTCGGCGGCCTTCAGATCCTCAGTTGCCTCGCTCATCGGGTTGCGACCCAGGTAGATCAGTACCGTGCCGACAACTTCATCCGGCGCATCCAGAATCGTGACGCCGCATTTCTGGAAATTTCTGACCACGGTGGGGTCGTAAAACATGCGAAAGCTGTCCACCGGGGCATCGGGCATGGCCTGCCTGATCATGGTGGCGTTGTAGCCGACGCCGTCGGTGCCCCAGAAGTAGTTGACGCCGTACTGGTTGCCCGGGTCGTTGGCCGCGACTTGCCGGGCAATTACCGGATCCAGGTTGCCAAGATTGCTCAGCAGGGACTTGTCGAGCTTCTGAAACGCCCCGGCCGTGATCTGCCGCTGCATGAAGGAGGCCGACGGCACGACGATGTCGTAGCCGGTATTGCCGGCCAGCAACTTGGTCTCCACTACTTCATTGGAATCGAAGACATCGTAGTTGATCTTGATGCCGTACTCATTTTCAAAGCCGCTCAGGATGTCGGGGACAATGTAATCGGTCCAGTTGTAGATATTGAGTACCCGCTCCTCGTCCATCACCGCGCCGGGCACGCCGGGCGCAGCGGCGGCCGGCGCTGCGGGCTTGCCGCCGCAACCGGCCAGCAGGCCGCCGAGAACGGCTGCCAGCAGCCAACCCGCCCTGGTGTGCATTCGGTTCAGATTCCTTTGTGCCAGCGATGCAAGCTCAGGCCGAAGCCGGCCGCAGCGATGCCCGCCTGCTCCTATTTATACCAGTCCCGATCCGCGGCCGGGAAGCGCCCGGCGCCTAAACATTAAGCAGCAGATGTTCGCGCTCCCAGGAGCTGATCACCTGCAGGAACACCTCGTACTCGGCCTGCTTGACGATCGTGTAGGCCGCGATGAACGGTTCGCCGAGCAGCCGCACCAGCGGCTCGCAGTCCCGCAGTCGCGTCAGGGCCTCATCCAGGGAGCGCGGCAACGCGAACGGCATGTCATGGGCGCTGCCGGTGACCGGTTCAGTCGGCTGCAGGCCCTCGACCATACCGAGATAGCCACAGGCGAGCGATGCGGCAATTGACAGGTACGGATTGGCGTCGGCTCCGCCCAGCCGGTTCTCGACCCGGCGCGCCTCCGGCGGCGACACCGGGACCCGCAGCCCCGCCGTGCGGTTGTCGTAGCCCCATTGGACGTTGATCGGCGCGACCTGGTAGCGCTGGATGCGGCGGTAGGAGTTTACATTGGGCGCGAACAGCGACATCGCCGAAGGCAGATAGCGCTGCAGGCCGGCAATGTGCGAGAAAAACAGCGGCGACGGCGATCCGTCGGCGTTGCTGAACACATTCTTGCCGCCTTTCTTGTCGACGATGCTCTGGTGGATGTGCATCGCGCTGCCCGGTTCCTTGGCGTGCGGCTTGGCCATGAAGGTCGCGTACATTTTATGACGCAGGGCGGCCTCGCGCGCCGTCCGCTTGAACAGGAACGCCTGATCCGCAAGATCCAGCGGGTCGCCGTGGATCAGATTGATCTCCATCTGCGCCGGTCCATCCTCGTGAATCAGCGTATCGATTTCGATGTCCTGCGCCTCGCAGAAGGCATACAGATCGTCAAACAGCGGATCGAATTCATTGACCGCGGCGATGCTGTAAGACTGCCGGCCCGGCTCGGCGCGCCCGGAGCGGCCGATCGGCGGCTTGAGCTGGTAGTCGGCGTCAATGTTCGGCTCGACCAGGTAGAACTCCAGCTCCGGGGCGATCACCGGCTGCCAGCCGCGCTGCGCATAAAGCTCCAGCACGTGCTGCAGCACCTGGCGCGGCGCCATCGACACGCGACGACCGTCCGAATAAAAACAATCGTGAATAACCTGAGCCGTAGGCTCGGCCGCCCAGGGCACGACGCGCACGGTCTTCGGATCGGCCTTGAGGACGATGTCGATCTCCGCCGGGCTCATCGCCTCGCTGGTATCGACCGGGTAATCGCCCGTCACGGTCTGCAAAAAGATGCTCTCCGGCAGACGCATGCCCGCGTCTTCGGCAAACTTCTCTGCCGGCATGACCTTGCCGCGCGCAATGCCGGCCATGTCCGGAATGATCGCCTCGACTTCGGAGATACCGTGATCGCGCAGGAACTGCTGAATTTCATTCGCCATAAATCACCTGAGTCCGTTCATTCGTTCGCGGCAGGCAGCACCAAACTGTGCAAACAACGCCCGGTTAACCGGGTTTTTCAATACCTGCCATTCCGGATGCCACTGCACCGCCAGCGCAAAGCTGGGAGCCTTCCCGACACTGAAGGCTTCAATGACACCATCCGGTGCGCGCGCCTCCACCATCAGCCCCCGGCCCAGTTCGCGGACCCCCTGCCCGTGCAGTGAGTTCACGCTGATCTGCTCTGCGCCGCCAGCAATGCGTTGCAGCAGCCCTCCGGGCTCAAGCCGAACCGGGTGCGCGGGCCCGTACTGATCCTCAAACGGCAGCTCGGCCGGTTCACGGTGATCCAACAGGCCCGGCACGGCGTGCAGCCGCTGGTGCAAGGTCCCGCCGAAGGCCACGTTCATTTCCTGGAAGCCGCGGCAGATGCCAAGCACCGGCACGCCAGCGGCAACCGCCTTCGGAATCAGCTGCAGCGTCGTCTCGTCGCGGTGCGGGTCGTGCAGCGTACCGGCTTCGCTCGGCTCACCCTGGTAGTGGTGAGGCTCGACATTCGAGGGGCTGCCCATAAACAGCAGCCCATGGAGCGATTCGAGCAGATCATCGAGCTTAAGCTCACGACCCAGGGCCGGAACGATGACCGGTATGCCGTCAGCGGCGTCGAGAACCGCGGTCAGGTACTTTTCGCCCACCATATGGTAAGGCTGCGGTCCGAGCGTGCGCCGATCCGCGGGTATCCCGATTAATGGGCGCTGTGGCGACATGGCGAGCAAAACTCCGGCACTGGGGCGCGCTTCGAGACCCGCGATTGGGGGTCGGCTGATGCCCGCCTCGACGTATTCGATTTTTAACATTAGACCATAGGGCATAGGGGCATCGTCCCAGCCGAATGACCAATAAATGTCTTTATTTTCGGCTCCCCAGTTCGGATTTAAATCATTGTTTTATATAAATTTTTATCTTATGCGTCCCGACGCCTCGACCCCTCGTCGGTTGGCCCGACGCTTCCCTTGAAACGACCCGTCATACGGATTTATGTAAAGTCCATCCGGGCGGGTGGCAGGCCGCGCCGCGCGCCTGAGTGCCCCGCTTCAGGCACGCAGTGACCGAGGCTAAATTTGCGGGCCGGCCCGCACCTCGACCGCCCGCGTGGCGCTAGGATGGGGCCGTTGCAGGCCACCGGCAGATCCGCCGCCTGAAATGGCCGGAGGTTCCATGCTCCGCTCTTTGCTGACTTTGACCTTATCCCTCACCTTGGCTGGCTGCGGGCTGGCAGAAACGGCCGTCACCGGCGCAGCGGGCGCTGACGCGGACGTACAGGCAGCGCGCCAGGCACAGCAAACCGAAGCGAAGATGCGCCAGCAGCTCGATCAGGCGCAGCAGGCGGCTGCCCACCAGCGCGACCAGGCCGAACAGGACAGCCAAGTAGCCGCGCCCTGCGGTCCGCGCTCAGCGCGCGCGGATTTCAAAGCAGCGGTGAATGCGCGCGTTGCGCTTGAAATCAAAAGCGATGGTCGCTGCCGAGATGTCCTTCACGTCCCAGCGTGCCGCCAGCGCGCCAGCCAGACGAAAGCGCTGCGCATTGGTGGAGAAAATCAGCAGTCCGCCGCTCGCCAGCAGCGCCATGCAGCGCTCTATCAGCGCTTCGTGATCGCGCTGGATATCGAGTACCCCTTCCATACGCTTGGAGTTGGAAAATGTCGGCGGATCAAGAAAAATCAGATCAAATTGCAGGCCGCGTGCCGCGGCCTCCGGCAACCACGCGCGGCAATCGGCGCTGATGAGCTCGTGGCGCTCATCGTCCAGATCGTTGAGCCGCAGATTCTGCCGAGCCCAGTCGAGGTAAGTGCCCGACAGATCGACACTGACGGTACGGGCGGCACCGCCTGCGCCGGCGTAGACCGTCGCGCTGGCCGTATAGCAAAACAGGTTCAAGAATCGTTTGCCCTCTGCCGCCTCACCCAGGCGGCGGCGTACCAGCCGATGATCCAAAAACAACCCGGTGTCCAGATAGTCATTGAAGTTGACCCGGAATTTATGCGCGCCTTCGGCCACAGTCACAAACTCGCGCTCGCCCGCGAGGCGTTGGTACTGCCCGGCGCGGCCTTGTCGCCTGCGGGTACGGATGTGAATACGCTCAGGCGCCGCGCCGGTGACTTCCGGAAGGACCGCAAAGGCCTCCGCACGCCGCCGCGCCACCGCGACCAGGTCAATGTCGGTCGGCGCCTGGTATTCCTGCACCTGCAGGTGGACGGCATCGGTCGAGGCTTCCACGTACTGGTCGATGGCAAAAGCATATTCGGGCATGTCGGCATCGTAGAGCCGGAAGCAGCTGGTCTGCTCGCGCCGCGCGATTGCTCCGAGACGCTTGCGGTTTTTCGCCAGCCGGTTGGCAAACATGCGCGCGCCGGCGCTCTGTGCCAGCTCCGCATCGCCGACCCGCAGGCCCACTGCCGCGCGCTGCGCCACCCCGGGGCGCGCCAGATCGACGCGCAGCAATCGGCATTTAATGGCCCCATTCCACAGCTCGTGCGTGCGGTAGGTACGCAGCGCCAGGGCTCTGGCAGCCTCCGGCGCTGCGCTTAAGATCGCCGCTTTCCAGCCGGCAAAATGCTCGCGCAACACCGCGCCGAGTTCCTGATGGATCAGTTCGGCGCCGGCCGCATCGCCCAGACGCTCGCCATAGGGCGGATTGGTGCACACCAGCCCCGGCGTGGTACCGGACGGGCGCGCCTCGCTGAGCCGGCGTTGCACCAGCTGCACCAGCGCATCGACACCGGCGCGCGTTGCATTACGGGCGGCCTGGCGCAGCACCGCCGCATCGGCGTCCGTCCCCTGGATCAGATTCGGCACTGCCGGGCGCGCCCGGGTCCGTGCCTTTGCAAGTAAATCATCCCACAGCGCGCGGTCGTGGCCGCGCCAACCGGTAAATCCCCAATACTCGCGCTGCGCGCCGGGTGCGAGGTCCGCGGCGATCATGGCCGCCTCGATCACCAGCGTCGCGGATCCGCACAGCGGATCGAGAAACGGCGCCCCGCTGGCCGCCTGTTCGGGCCAGCCGACGCGAAGCAGGATGCCGGCGGCCAGGTTTTCGCGCAGCGGCGCCTCGCCAGCCTCCAGCCGGTAGCCGCGGCGGTGCAGTCCTTCGCCGGCCAGATCCAGCATGATCTTGACCTGCGCGCCGTTGGAGTAGGCGATGATGCGCACGTCGGGCCGCTGGGGTCTTACGCTTGGGCGCTCACCGCTCGCCTCGCGCAACCGGTCGCAGATACCGTCCTTGAGCTTCTGGGCGCCGAAATGCGAATGCTCGATGCTCGGATGCCGCCCGTCGAACTCGCAGGCAATCGTGCCGGCCGGATCGATGTGCGCGGTCCAGTCAATCGAACGCACTTCGTTGTAGAACGCATCGGTAGTGCCGGCGTTGAATTCAGCCAGTTGCAGCAGCACCCGGCTCGCCGCCCGCGACCACAGGCAGGCACTGTAGCCGCACGCGAGCGGACCGCGAAACGCCACGCTGGTCGTGTACTCCCGGACTTCAGTGGCACCCAGGTGTCGAAGTTCCACCGCCACCAGGTCCGCCAGGCCCCGCGGCGCGGGCGCTACAAACTGGCAGACCGCATCGCTCACGCCAGCTCGATCCAGGTCGTCTTCATCTCCGTGTATTTGTCGAAAGCATGGAGCGACTTGTCGCGGCCGAAACCGGATTGCTTGTAGCCACCAAACGGCACGGTAATATCGTCCGCGTCATAACAGTTGACGTACACGACGCCGGCGCGCAGCGCCCGTGCGGTGCGATGCGCCGCACTCAGATCCCGCGTCCAGATCGCCGCCGCGAGGCCGTAGATCACATCATTGCCGATGCGGATCGCCTCATCAAGCTCCGTGAAACTGATGGCGGCCAGCACCGGGCCGAAAATTTCCTCGCGCGCAATGCGCATGGCCGGGCGCACGGCGTCGAACACCGTCGGCTCCACGTAGCAGCCGCCCACGCGGCCATTGACGCGCCGGCCGCCGAGCAGCAGCTGCGCCCCTTCGGTGCGGCCGGTCTCGATGTATTCGAGCACCCGCCGCGTCTGCGGTTCATCAACGAGCGCCCCGAGCCGCGTCTGCGGATCGAGCGGATCACCGGGCTGCAGGGTCCTCGCCACTCGCGCAATCTCGGCCAGCATCGGCTGGCGGATGCTTTCCTGCACCAGCAGCCGCGAACCGGCCGAACACATCTCACCCTGGTTGAAGAAAATGGCCTCGGCCGCCGCCTGCGCCGCGCGCGGCAGATCCGGGTAATCTGCCATGACGATGTTCGGCGATTTGCCGCCGCATTCGAGCCACACCCGTTTCATGTTGGACTGCCCGGCGTACTGCAAAATCGTGCGGCCAGTCGTGGTTGAGCCGGTAAAGGCGATGCAGTCGACATCCATGTGCAGCGCCAGCGCCTTGCCTGCGGTCTGTCCGTAGCCGGGCAGCACATTCAAAACACCGGGCGGGAGTCCCGCCTCCAGCGCCAGATCGCCGAGGCGCAAGGCGGTCAGCGGCGATTTCTCGGACGGTTTGAGAATCAGACTGTTGCCGGCGGCGAGCGCCGGCGCGATCTTCCAGGCTGCCATGACCATCGGAAAATTCCACGGCACGATGGCGCCGACGACTCCCACCGGTTCACGCGTGATCATCGCCAGCGTATCCGGACCGGTGGGCGCTACTTCGCCGTAGATTTTATCGATGGCCTCGGCATACCAGCGCAGGCACCTGACCGTCGATGGTACGTCGGTGCGCAGGCTGTCGCGGATCGGTTTGCCCATGTCGAGCGTTTCAAGCAGCGCCAGCTCTTCAATGTGTTGTGCCACGAGCTCCGCAAAACGCAGCAACACCCGCTTGCGCGCCGCCGGCGGCTGCCGCGCCCAGTCGCCGCGTTCAAACACGCGCCGCGCGGCGCCGGCCGCCAGATCGACATCGGCCGCGTCACAGGATGCGACCACCGCGAGCTTGCGCCCGTCGATCGGGCTGATGCAGTCGAAGGTTTCACCGAAGTGCGCCGCGAGCCGGCGGCCGTCCACCAGCGCTTCGCCGCGCGGCGTCAGTGCCGCGGCACGGCTCTGCCAGAAGGCCAGATTGTGTAGTTCAGGCATCTGAGTATTCTCGCTCTAACCTTAATCCTGGCGCCACGACCCGTGGATATTTAGCCCACTGACCCAGCGCCGGTGATCATCAGCGCCGCGCCGACCGGCGAGCCGTTGCGAGGGGTTACCGGCAGCATCCAGGGCACCGGCAAGATTACCCACGGTGGCGGCAGGCGCGACGACAGCTCGGGGTCCGCTGCGCACCGGCGGCGCCGCACCGGCTAAAGCGTCATACGAACTTGGCAGGCTAAGCTGATGAAAAGCTTAATTTAAGAGTAACAATACTGCCACGGTACTGTCACGGCAGCAGCCAAGAATGGCTCGCATCTTGGGACACCTGCAGGGACGCAAGCTATGAGCAGCTTAAAGCCGGTCGCCACCCGCGTGCGCAGCGTCTTCTTATCGGATCTGCATCTGGGCACGCGCGAATGCCGCGCCGATCTGCTGCTCGATTTCCTGCACCGGGTCCAGCCCGAACAGCTGTTTTTAGTCGGCGACATCATCGATCTGCAGGCCATGCGCCGCAATTTTTACTGGCCGCAGCTGCACAACAATGTACTGCGCACGATCCTCGGCAAGGCCAAGCACGACACGCACATCATTAACGGAAACCGTTATGGCCTTATCGCTTTTCGAGCTGCTGGGGTTAACTAGCCACGTGCAAGGAGTTCTTGATCAGAATGCGATCGACCACCTTTTCGACATCCTGAAGAAAGAAGTCGCTTGCCGGAACCGCCACCACCACCGGTGGCCGGGGAGCACTCTGTCCCAGCGAAGTTGCGATCTCGTTCCAGCGCGCCAGGGGTGAAGAGGGGTTGAGGACGGCGGCCCGGCGAACCGGCTCGCGCTGCAGGAAGTACGCCGACCAGACCACCAGGGTCAAAAGGCTGGCAGTCGTCGTGACGACGCTGATGGTCGACGTCATCATGTTGTGCTTGAAGTGAAGAAACGTCGCCGAAACAACCAGGTCCCCGGCCGCCATAATGCCGAAGCCAAAGCTGATCCCGAATACCCGGCTGCGATACGACAGACCCAGTTTCCCAGCCGTAAGCATAAGAAAAAGCAGCAAGCTAAGGATGAAGATGCTCTCGCAACGCATCACCTGGGCGACCATGGCGAGGAGAAACTTGTCGCCGTGATTACCGGGCGTCAACAAAGCCGCCGCTGCTGCAACAAAAGAAATGCAGGCCACCCAGCGGAACGATATGGTGCCCAACCACTTCAGACCGGGAAACGGATCCATCGAAGACTGGAACATTTCCTGAATGACCAGGAACACCACGACCGCGCCCGCAACATAGCTTAACCAGTATGAGTAGAAATACCACGCATAAGCCGCCTTTTCGCTGATCGCGATGAAGTGGCGCACCTGAAGCAACAGGTGGAGCAACACCGAGGACCCAAGCCGAAGCGAAAGGTAAGCGAAAAGTGCTGGGAAGCGCCGCTGTTCACGGGACTTAAGCAGAGCAAGAATGGCGATGACCATCACCAGAGGCTCGGCTGCGTACAAGATTGTGAGGGCTACGCTCGTCATCACAACACCCCTTCCGAGTCTTGAGAATAGCTCGAAAAGGGATGCTGCTCAACCGAAGAAAGCCTTTAAAACTGGCACTTTTGTGCTATATGTGCAACGTTTGGGTACTAGCGGGATCTGCGTTAGTACCCAGAATCACCCCTAGTAGGCGCATCCCGTCGCGGGATCGCAGCTGGGAACCGGCATGGCATGCGAAAACGCGCATCCAGTGGCGGGATCGCAGCTCGGTACGGGCATTGCATGAGAGATGACCAGACTGTGGTTGGTAGGGAATTGTGCTGTCGGCTTAATAGTTACCGCGCCTGCGACAAAGCCAGCAAATACGATCGAGAAAATTGACGCGTTCACGAGGAGCTTCATAGTCTGGTTACCTCCGGGGGTCTTAAATTCCGTTTGTTGTAGAAGATGGGAGCAAGTGCGAGTATAGTTCGCCATTTGCTAAACCGCGCTGATTTAGACACATATATATGCTATGAACTCTTGTCATTACTCAAGTACCCTACTTTGATTGATCTAGAGTACCCCAAATAATGGTTACTTTTGAATTCTTCAAAGGGGGCATATTGATCACCGAAGTACCGCTTTGCACCATTGGCTATCGCTTGCCACTTGCTCCTTTGGAATCACAATGAAGCCCCGTTTTCCACCCCATGACGAGCACCGGCAACCCGGGTATGGAAGCCCTAGACGTGGTAAACTGAGAGTATTCAAAGTGCAGTCAAACCCTGCACTTTCAAGACGTTATTTCCCTCGGTGCCTTCGTACCGGGAGCCGCTACTGAGCATCGTTCTTCGGAGTTGCATGTCCACAAAAGAACTTACAGTTTCCGCCGCTCTTCCCCCTGCAGCCGTGCGTGATTCCGTCATTCCGGAACGCACCTACACCGGCGACAACATCAAGATTCTTGAGGGTTTGGAAGCCGTCCGCCTGCGTCCCGCCATGTACATCGGTTCCACCGGGGACCAGGGTCTGCATCACCTGGTGTACGAAGTTGTGGATAATTCGGTCGACGAAGCCCTGGCTGGCTACGCAACCCACGTAGACGTAATCATCCACATCGACAATTCCATTACCGTGACCGACGACGGCCGCGGCATCCCGGTAGACGAAATGGATGTTCCCGGAGGCGAGCGCATGCCCGCCCTGCAGGTGGTGCTCACCAAGCTGCATGCCGGGGGCAAATTCGATTCTTCCAATTACAAGGTCTCAGGCGGCCTGCATGGTGTGGGCGTCTCCTGCGTCAACGCGCTCAGCGAAGAACTTGACGTTGAAGTGTGGAAAGACCTCCATACCTACGAGCAGACCTACGCCAAGGGCATTCCTGTAACCAAGCTGCGCGAGACTGGTACCACCAAGAAGCGGGGAACGAAGATCCACTTTCTTCCCGATCGCACCATCTTCACCGTAACTGAATACAATTTCGACACCCTGGCCCAGAGGCTGCGCGAGCTCGCCTTTCTCAACAAGGGTTTGGAAATCAGCTTGGTCGACGAGCGCACCACCGACCCCAAAACCGGAGAAGCCAAGCGCTCCGACTTTAAGTACGCCGGCGGCATCGCCGAATTCATCAAGCACCTGAATCGCGGCAAGCAGGTCCTGCACGATAAGCCAATCGTCATGGAAGCCTCCCGCGACAGCGTCGAACTTGACATCGCCCTGCAGTACAACGACAGCTATTCCGAGTCAGTCTTCAGTTTTGCCAACAACATCAACACCGTCGATGGGGGCACCCACCTTTCCGGTTTTCGCACCGCCTTGACCCGTACCATCAACACCGCCGGTCAACAGATGGGCTTGTTTAAAGACGTCAAGGAGAATCTCTCCGGAGACGATGTGCGCGAGGGATTGGTGGCCGTGGTCAGCGTCAAGCTGTCCCAGCCGCAATTCGAAGGACAGACCAAGGGCAAGCTCAATTCGGACATCGCCGGCACCGTGCAGGCCTTCGTCAACGAGCGCCTGGGCATGTTCTTCGAGCAGAATCCTCCCATCGCCAAGCGCATCATCAACAAAGCCATCGAAGCTGCCCGCGCGCGCGAGGCTGCCAGAAAAGCACGCGACCTCACCCGCCGCAAAGGCGCGCTCGATGGCGGCGGCTTGCCCGGCAAGCTGGCTGATTGTAGTGAACGCAACCCCGACCGCTGCGAGCTGTACCTGGTCGAGGGCGAGTCCGCAGGCGGCACTGCCAAGCAGGGCCGGGATCGGAAATTCCAGGCTGTACTGCCGCTCAAGGGCAAAATCCTCAACGTCGAGAAGGCCCGTTACGACAAGATGCTGGGCCACGAGGAAATCCGCGCCATGATCACGGCTCTCGGCTGCGGGATCGGCAAAGATGACTTCGATCCTTCCAAACTGCGCTACGGCAAGATCATCCTCATGACCGACGCGGACGTCGACGGCTCCCACATCCGCACACTGCTGCTGACGTTCTTCTTCCGTCACATGGTCGATTTGATCCGCCGTGGGCATGTATACATTGCCCAACCGCCGCTCTATCGCATCAAGAAGGGCAAATTCGAGCAGTACATCAAAGACGACCGCGAATTCGTCAAGGTGATGATCAAGCGGGCCTCGGATGGTATGGGGCTGCGTTACGGCTCCCAAGGCAAGAAGCTCGAAGGCGGCGCCTTGACCCGGTTTATGGGTCAACTCAACGACTACCTGAGCGTCTTTGAGAAGGCCAACAAGCATCTCCGCAACGAAGAGGTCACCGAACTGCTTCCCAAGTTCGAGCTGATGAAGCGCGCCGACTTTGAGTCTGACGGTAAGGTGCCGGCGAAGCTCGCCAAGGTCCACGCTGAATTGCAAAATATGACCAAGCGCTTCCAGTTCAAAGCCGTCGCTGCTCCGCGGTACGAGGAGGAGCACCGCACCTGGTCAGTGAGCTTTACCGATAGCCAGGGCGCCGAGCGCCGCATCGACTGGACTTTAGCGTCCTCGCCGGAATTTCGCCAGATGATGGCCAAGTACTCCCTCATCCGAGAAGAGCTGGAAGGGCCCTACGTCATCGAATACGCTAAGGCAGCCGAAAGTGAAGAGCCCGAATCGGAAGCGGCGACTCTGGCGACTCCGGAAGCAGCCGCCAAGCCCAAAAAGGCAAAGCGCGCCGTGCCCGAACCCGTAACCAAGCAATCGGCCCGGGAAGTCTTCGAGTACGTCATCGAGGCCGGACGACGCGATTACGACGTGCAGCGTTACAAGGGCCTGGGCGAAATGACCTCCACCCAGCTATGGGAGACCACCATGGACCCTGACCGGCGTACTTTGCTCTCGGTTAAGCTCGAAGACATCGCCGAAACCGAATCCATCTTCAGCACGCTCATGGGCGAAGACGTGGAGTCGAGGCGCAAGTTCATCGAAGACAACGCCTTAGACGTAAAGAACCTGGACATCTAACGTTTTCGCGGTGGGTGTTTCGGACTGAACGCGCTTGCGCGCTCTATCCCCGCTCCAATTGCCGGGTGCCCCACCCCCCCGATTTCCTGTGAAGTTTCGTGGGTTCCCTGAACTTCATGCGGCTCTCCTTAAAGAGAGCCGCACAAGCGGTCCTTTCCAGAGCTGCGTGCAGGAAATTCGGGGCATCTCGCTGGTTTTCGCGAGATGTGGGATGCCGCAGGCCTCCCCCTCAAGTCTCTTGCGGACCGAACAGATCTACACCAGGGTTTCTACCGCCTGCTAACATCCGGCCATGGCCCTGCTCGAAGTAAACCAGCTGACCAAGAACTACGCCCGCCGCTCCGGTTGGTTAGGCGCAACCCAGCAAAAGTGCGTTGTTGACCGGATCTCCTTTTCCATACCCCGAGGAGAAACCCTGGGTCTGGTCGGTGAATCAGGTTCCGGGAAAAGCACCGTAGCCCGCATGGTGCTGGGGCTGATCCCACCCACGTCCGGAACCGTCTCCTTCGACGGCCAGGAAGTAATCCATGGAGCGTCCAGCGCCAGGCTGCGGACCCTGCGCCGCCGCATGCAGCCCGTTTTCCAGGACCCCTTTGCTGCCCTGAACCCCCGCATGACGGTTCGCCAAATCATTGCAGAACCCTTCCGCATCCATCGTCACGATCCTGAGCTCACCGCCCGCCCCAAGACCGCAACCGAGCTCCTGACTGAGGTGGGTCTGGACGAATCAGCCCTGCCTCGTTATCCCCACGAGTTTTCCGGTGGCCAACGCCAGCGAATCAACATCGCCCGCGCCCTTGCCCTTCGTCCCGAGCTACTCCTGCTCGATGAGCCCGTCTCCGCGCTCGACGTCAGCGTCGGGGCCCAGATCATGAACCTGCTGCGCCATCTCCAGCAAACCCTTCATTTGACTTACCTTTTCATCTCCCACTCCATGCCCCTGGTCCGTTATCTCTCCACCAACATTGTGGTCATGCGTGCCGGGAAGGTGGTCGAGGCCGGATCCGCCGAGCAAATCTGCCGCTCGCCCGTAGAGCCCTACACGAGGGCCCTGCTGGAGGCCACGCCCGAGCTGCCAACATAAATATGATGCGAACACACTCATATTTCATGATTCCTTTATGCTATGATCTTCATCAAAGCAGTAGCTGGGTAAGAACCCGGCAAGCATTTGGAGGAGATTATGGCAATTACACGTTGGGATACCTTCCGCGACGTTGTCGCTTTGCAGAATCGTATGAATAGCCTGTTCCAGGACTTCTCCCGAAACGGTGAGAACGAACTGGTAGCCGCCGGATTTGTACCTCCGGTCGACATCTATGAGGACGAGCACAAGCTCGCGCTTACTGTTGAGATTCCCGGCATGCGCCTGGAGGATCTGGATGTCCGGCTGGAAAACAACACTTTGACCCTAAAGGGCGAGCGCAATTTCAAGGGCGAAAGCAAGGAAGAGAACTTCCATCGCGTCGAGCGCCGCTACGGCAGCTTCTATCGTGCGTTCACGATCCCTAACACGGTCGACCCGGACAGCATCAAGGCCGAGTATGACGCAGGGGTTCTTCGCTTGGAGTTGCAGAAGAAGCCGGAAAGCAAGCCCAAGCAAATCAAGGTGAATGTGGCCCCCGCCAAGCAGCTGAACCAAAATCAACCTGCCGGCCAGCCCGTCAGCGCATAATTGAATCAGTAAAAAACTCACCCCGGCAGAAAAAGACTCTCCGGGGTGAACTCATACCCGTTTCTCAAGATCAAAACAGGAAAAATACGACCAGGCTGCAAGGCATCGGAGCGATGCCCACTTGCTTTCGCCATCCAGGCGATTCAGCATGATCTGGTAGGTGAAGGATGACAATCAATCATGGCAATGCGTTGGGATAAATTTACGCTGAAATCACAGGAGGCAGTCCAGAGGGCCGTTGCGCTGGCCAACGAGAATGGCCAGCCCGAAGTGGTCCCCATGCATCTACTGTTGGCCCTGATAGAAGACAAAGAGGGAATTATTGTTCCCCTACTGCAGAAGATCGGCGTGCCCGCTGATAAGTTGTTGGCAACTGCCCAGCAGGCGATCGCCGGCATGCCTAAGGTCAGTGGCTCTACTTCTGAGCCGGGCCTGTCTTCGAGCATGCAAAAAGTATTAAACGAGGCCTCCAAGGAGGCCAGCGATTTCAAGGACGAGTACGTATCGACCGAGCATTTGTTGCTGGCGCTGACACACATTAAAAACGACCCGGCGCAATTGCTGTTGACGTCCGTCGGAGCAACCCGAGACGACATCCTCAAGGCGCTTACTTCGGTGCGCGGCAACCAAAGAGTCACCGATCAGAACCCGGAAGGCAAATACCAGGCACTGGAGCGTTACGCCAAGGACCTGACCGAACTTGCGCGGCGAGGGAAGCTCGACCCGGTCATCGGGCGGGATGAAGAGATTCGCCGCGTGATCCAGGTGCTGTCTCGCCGGACCAAGAACAATCCCGTATTGATTGGCGAGCCCGGGGTTGGCAAGACCGCCATCGTTGAGGGTTTGGCGCGCCGTATCGTCTCCGGCGACGTCCCCGAGCTGCTGCGTGACAAGCGAGTCATCTCGCTTGACCTGGGCTCCATGTTGGCAGGCGCGAAGTATCGCGGCGAGTTCGAAGACCGGCTCAAAGCCGTGCTCAAGGATATTGAGGAGTCTCATGGCCGCATCATCCTCTTCATCGACGAACTGCACACCCTGGTAGGGGCGGGCGCCGCCGAAGGCGCCATTGACGCTTCCAACATGCTGAAGCCGCCCCTGGCGCGGGGTGAGTTGCGGGCCATCGGTGCGACCACTCTCAATGAATATCGCAAGTACATCGAGAAAGATGCCGCCTTGGAGCGCCGTTTTCAAATCGTCTTTGTGGGCGAGCCGACAGTAGAAGACACCATCGCCATTCTGCGCGGTCTCAAAGAGCGGTACGAGGCCCACCACAATGTGCGCATCAAGGATTCTGCCATCGTAGCCGCGGCCACTCTTTCGCACCGCTACATCTCGGACCGCTTTCTGCCTGACAAGGCGATCGACCTTGTCGACGAGGCGGCGGCTTCGCTGGCCATTCAGATCGGCTCGGTGCCAGTCGAAATTGATCAGCTTGAGCGGCAAATGATTTCCCTCGAGATCGAGCGCACGGCGCTGAAAAGGGAGACCGACCGCAACTCGAAAGAGCGGCTTGAGGTCGTAATCCGGGAGCTTGCGGCGTTGAAAGAAAAGGCCACCGGACTGCGCGCCCGCTGGCAGACAGAGCGCGAGGCAATCACTCGCTTGACCGAAGTGAAGAAGAAGATCGAAGCGCTACGTTTCGAGATGGATGAGCAAACACGGCGTGGCAATCTGGAGCGCTCCGCCGCCATCCAGTATGGCGAACTACCTCAGCTCGAAGCCGA
>CAVQEB010000004.1:0-173975 GCA_963711435.1 uncultured Gammaproteobacteria bacterium
CCAGTCCATCATCGAGAACGAAGTAAAGCCCGTGGTCATGGGAAAGGATCCGGCATTCCCTCGCCGCATCCGCGCCGAACTGTGGAAGGCAATGAACTACCACGGAGTAACCGGGGTGGCGCAGTTTGCCATGGCGGCCACCGACATCGCCCTGTGGGATATTCTGGGCAAGAACGCGGGGCTGCCGGTGTACAAGATGCTGGGAGCTTACCGCGACCGCATGCCGGTCTATTCGATGTGCGGCTGGTACTACGACAACGATGGGGACCTTTCCCGATTCAAGCGCCAGGTCGCCGACGCCGTCGAACAGGGCTACAAGGCGGTAAAGATCAAAGTTGGGAAGTATTCGCTCGACGACGATATCCGGCGCATCCGCCTGGCGCTCGACACCATCGGAAAGGACCGGCGATTGATGGTGGATGCCAACCAGGTATTCGACCGTAAGGAAGCGTTGCGGCGCGGGAGGGTGTACCAGGAAATGGGTTGTTTCTGGCTACGAAGAGCCCCTGCCGCCCCAGGACATGGAAGGCTTCGCCATGCTGGCCCAAGCGTTGGACATGCGCATTGCCACCGGGGAGAATCTCAACACCAAATATGCTTTTGCCGACCTCATCGCAAGACGAGGGGCCGATATCGTGCAGCCGGACAATCGCCGTGCCGGCGGGGTTAGCGAGTGGATGGAAATTGCCGCCATCGCCGACGGTTACGGGGTAGAGGTGGCCAGCCACGGAGGCGGCGCGACCAACCTCAACATGCTCCTGGCCATGCCCAATGCGATCTATATGGAGACAGGCGGGCCGGTCAAGATGATTGACGGCGAAGTCCCACAGATCAGCGGTCTGAGCCCGAAGCTCTCTTATCTGTCGGGCCTGAAGCTCCTGGACCCGGTGGGCCTTCTGCAGCTCGTTCAGAAGCAGTGTTGGCAGCAGGTGATAAGCGACCGACTCGGGCTGGCCATCACGGTTGTAAACCACCAGTTCAGGCAGCACTTCGGCGACTTCCTCAGCAATCAGGCCGATTTGGACAGGTTTCTGACCGGCAGGGTTCGGCTGCTTGTATTGGAACGTAACTGGTCGCAGGTGGTAAAGGCGCTCGCTGACGGCACCCATCGATCGGATGTCTTCCTTGTATCGCCGCGACGAAGAAACCACCCCTAGCTGTCCGGCGGAATCGACAACCACCCCCGCACCCCCCGACACGTTCACGCCGCTGACAGCGGCAACATAAAACGCGGAGTGTGCTGCCGAATTGCCAATGCGAATAGTGTTGTAGTCGCCGGCAACACCGGGGCTCCCTATGAAAATGTTGCTATTTCCTGTTATCGAATTGATTCCGGCTTGGTAACCAATGGCGATGTTCCCATTTCCCGTTGTGTTGTTCGCCAATGCGTAGAACCCTTGCACACTGTTGCTTGATCCTGACGTGTTATTAAGCAGCGCAGCGTATCCCATTGCATTGTTGTTCAGACCTGTCGTATTGAATTCGAGTGCGTAGTTTCCTATCGCGTTGTTAAGAGTCCCGGCGGCGTTGTTATATAGCGCGTAACTGCCCATGGCATTGTTGTCATTGGCCGTTGTGTTGCTGTAGAGCGCCCCGTAGCCCACGGCATTGTTGTGAATGCCGGTCGTGTTAAAAGCAAGCACTGAAGCACCCACCGCTGTGTTTTTGAATCCAGTTGTATTTGCGGCAAGCGCATTTAGGCCAGCTGCAGTATTGTTGGAGCCCGTTGTGTTGTTTGATAATGCACCGGCACCGGCGGCAGTGTTGTAAACACCCGTCGTATTTGCAAAAAGAGCATCAGCTCCGGTGGCCGTGTTTTCTGAACCGGTCGTGTTGGTGGACAACGCGCCAAGACCGATCGCTGAATTGTTTGAACCCGTCGAATTCGAGAGCAGCGCCTGGTATCCGGCGGCTGTGTTGCTATTTCCCGTTGTGTTGGCGCCGAGCGCCTGGTAGCCGAACCCACTATTAGCAGTGCCCTGATCGAAGAACAAAGCGTATTCGCCGTATTTTGTCTCGTAGGTCTGCGCGCTGGCTGCGGCGGAATAACTCAATGTCAGCGCGAGCAAAAGAGACGTAAAACACCCAGTGATTAGTCGCATGGCAATGTGTCCTTAAGTTTTGAAGCCTGATCGGATGCCAAGGCCAATGTCCTTTGTCACATAAGTCGATTTGAGAATATTCGAAGTGCGACTTCGTTAACTTTTGAATTATTCAAACGCCTCGGTAGATTGACTCCATTCGTTCAATTAAGGATGGCTTGATAGGTCAATTGACCGAGCGAAAAATAGACGGCAGCGCCACTTAGAATCGGGCTGGACAAGGGAAACAAAAATAATGCGGGGCCAATAGTTTGGGACCACAAATATTCGTTTCCATTATTTTGATAGAGCACATATCCTCCACTTGCTCCCTGAAGCACGGACGAGAACTCATTGGTTAACGCAGATTTTCCTGACGCTGTGTAGACCATTATCCCGCCACCCGACGGCGTGTTATCCATCCATGCGACGACGCCGCCAGAGACAAAGTAATTCACTTCATGTTGCGTCAGTGCCGTAGCGGTTCCACCCGACACACTTTCCACCCATAACGCCGTACCAGCCGTCCATGCGACCCAAGTGCCATCAGTGTGCGGCGTCGCGCCGGAAGCGGCGATACTGGTTGTAGTCCCGGTGCTTAAGTCCCAGCGCCGAACACCATTAGACGGGTCGGCGCAGAAGACCGACGGGCTGGAAGCCACGCCCACAAAGAAGCTGCACGTATTTGGGACCGATTGTGCAACTTCAATCGGGATTGATTGCACTTGTCCATTTACCGCGTTGGCTACCGCGTAGTCGCCATAGAGCGGCGTATACGTGCCATCGTTTGGGAATTCATTATAATTATTTCCGACCAATAGCCAACCGTCTTGTCCTTCCCCCATCCAAACACTGGCCCAACATACAACAATCACATCAGTCGTGCCGCATGTACTGGTGTCTACCAACGCAGGTATCGTCAACGCAATTGGCGAGACAGCGGTGCCATTTGATTGCCAGGCATACAGATTTACAGTGCTATTCGTACCGTGATATGCGGAGCCAGCTAATGCGAATACGTCGCCATTCATGATTAGCCAGTCATAAGCGCCAGATGGCACGCTCTGCAAAATGCTGTCGCTGCCTGCGGCGTGCAAATGCACCGAGCCGTCGGCGCTTTGATACAGATAGTCGGTGGAATTGGTTGCCAGAAGCAGAGTTCCTGCCGGACCGATTGCGTTTAGGCTCGCGGCCTGCGCAGGCGTGACTACGCCGATGACTTCGGAAAGTGAAGTGCTAACGCCGGTCGAATCCTTCGCAGTGATCTCCAAGTTGTAGTCTCCCGGCGTCAATCCTGAGACACTGCACTCGACTGAAAAGCTGGCCGCCGTCGTTTGGAGACATTGACTTGCTCCCAGAAGTACCGTAGTTGTCAACGGAGCGGGTTTATCGGTCGATGCTTGACCAGAAACGAAAAAAGAACTCGAAAGTATTGAGCCATCGGTTGGCTCCGATGTGACCGTTAGTATCGGCGGATTGTTGAACTCCAGCAGCAATGAATCATCTGCCGTCACCCCGTTTCCATCAGTCACTTGCACTGAAAAAAGATGTGACCCGGATCCGGCGACAAACGTGTTTATGGAAAACGCATAATAGATGTTTGGCTGTCCTATTACCGTGTAATTCGGAGCAGTAAGAGTGCCAATCACGACTCCATCGAGGCTCCCGACGACTTGCGCTATGCCGAAATTTGATGTCGCGGTTAGAACCACCTGAACCGTGCCGGTGTGACCACCGTTTGTTCCGGTAATTGTGACGGCCGGGCCGGCGATGCCCGTGCCGGATAGGGAAACAGGTGAATAGCCTGAGGAATTGGTATTCACGGTCAATATCCCGTTTTCCGTGTCTTCGGCGGTTGGCCTGAACGTCACGAAGATCGAGCAGATGCCACCTGCAAGGATCTGTGCCCCGCAGGTGTTTGTTTCTTTGAACTCGGAAGAGCCAGTGAGGCTGATTGACGACACAGTTACCGTGGTATTTCCTGTATTAGAGACCATCACAAGCCTAGCGGGGCTCGTCGTGTTTACCACTTGGCTAGCGAAAGCCAACTCGAAAGGTTCTGTAGAAGCATTAGTTGCCGACGACCCGCCCGCTGTCGCCGCGATACTGAAATTAAGGCCTGTCTCGTTGATATTGGGCGGGGCAGGCGTCTCAGTAGACTTATTTCCGCCAACGCCTGAGCACGCACATAGCAAGACCGAGATTAGTGGCAGTGAAGCCAGATGTTGTGCTCTCATACCGCGCCCTCATCGCAAAGGCAGCTTAAAGTCCCTTGCCATTATCGTCAGCACTCGAGTCTCGGCATACTCAGCCGCCTGGCCCGGCCAAGCGTAATTCCCAAAGTGTACCGCAACGACAAGTCCGCTACAGCCCCAAACTTCCTATGGAAAATATGTAGCCGGGTTCGTTCATGGGCCGGTTTTCAGGGCACCTTATAGCGCCCGACATGCGGATGCCTCGATCCCGGAAAAGAACGCGTTCATCCCGGTGACTTTTACGACCAGATCAGCGTGTCAAGTTCCCGTATGCGACTCATCTGGATAAGCTGTTCGTTATTCGAGCCTAAGGGTTGAGCGTCAGAGTGATTTTGCGGGGTTGTTCACCGCGCAAAATATCGAAGGTTATTTGCTGACCCGCCATCCTGATGATGTCCGCCGAGAGACTGGGCACGTCGACAACATCCTTGCCATTCAGCTTCAGCAACACATCTCCCTCAAGGATATTCGCCCTGAACGCTGGCGTTCCGCGGACGACAATCACAGCCTGTACACCAGTATTGCGCTCCAGCTTGTGGCGTAGCTCGTCGCTTAATGGAATGTAGTTGACACCTAATCGAATCTTGTTTGATCGCGCTTCGCCCAGTAGCTGGCGTAGAAGGTGTTGCGATCCACGGAATACGGAATGGCGTAAGTTGAATAACCACCAGGCGTTGTAACTGTGCCCGATCCGCTATAGCTCGCGCTGTTGCCGTTGCTGCCGTAGACCGTGCCTGAAGTGTTGACCGTGGATACTTCGTTGGGGTTGGCGACTGTGTACGGAACGACTCCCGAGCGGGTGTCCATATATTGTGACTTGAACATCACAACCGCTGCGCCAACCTTTTTACCTTGATCGACTGCCTGCCCTTGATTGGATTTATTGGCGGGACCGTCGAATGATGACTCGCCAATAAAGACGTATCCCTCTTCCGCCATTTGTTTCGCGTCTGCTTGCAAGTCGGCCGAGTCGGAGATAAATAGCGGGCTTCGGTGGCGCCGGAGCGAACTGTGGTATTGCCTGCGCGAGTTTTTCCGGCGGGACTGGGTGGTAATACTTCTCGAACCCACTCGCGCACCCGGTAAGCAGAGCAAGCATTGCTCCGATCGCCACAATCTTCTTCATAACACTCTCCCAGTCTTGCAAACTTCCGTCCGTCGACAAGTGCGCATCTTTGGGCGCATGAATTACAATTTTGCGATTAGAAGCCAAATCTCGAGGCACAACGTGGCGATCGAAAGCGCGATTAGTAGCCGCCCCGCGGCCGGAGATTCGACGGCATCCTCGGGAACCGGCGTGACGATTGGGTGGTATCGCCCTCCAATCCACCTGGAGTACTTGTGGTTTCCTGGACACGAAATTGGAGGCGCTGATCTTAAGCTCGTAGCGGATGGCCTGACCGCGGGAGACAGTTCCGTCAAAGTTGACTGGGAAGCTTCGCAGGCGCGGCTCGAATCTGACCCCTCCTTCAACCCACCTTCCAAAGTCCACGACCTGCTCGTCAATCACCGTCTTGAACTCGGGCGCAGGTTCCTCGCCGGACCATATGAAAGGGAACGGCACTGGCCAAAGCACGTCTTGGAATTCCCCATCGGCGCCGCGCCGTAGAAACCCAGTGAGAAGGACCCTGCAGTTCTTCGAGGCCAGCCACGGTCGACGATTCACAACCTTGAGGTGGTAGTACCGTGCCGGCTGGGGGCCACCCGCAATAATCACCCCCGGAATCGCTAGAAGCGCCGGTGCCCCTTTAAGCGTATGTGGCTGTAGCACGAGTTTGGGTGGCGCTAGCCACGCCTTTATCCCCTCGCCCCAGATCGCAAGGGCTGCGACCAGAAGGGAGCCGAGTGCTGCGACAGCATCAATCCAGAGTTTCATTAGATGGCAAGATGAAATACACCGAGGAGCAAATCCAGCAGTCACTAAAGGCCGGGAAAATGACCAGTCGGACTACCGGAAAAAGACTGAGAGCGGCCCTACCGTGCCTTGGGCGCCGGTCCCCCCGACAGGAAGATTCTGGTCTGACCCTGCAAGTCGTTCATACGCTTGATCGGAATGAGCGGCTTCGTAACTGGCGATGACGTCCCGGTAGGCGGCGTGCCCAGCTTCTCGGGTGTCTCCACCGAGGAATTCGCTTGCGCCGCGCCGTTGCTTGAAGTTTTCTGCTCCGAGTTCCGTGGCTGCGCTGCTGGCTTCTTCACCGGCCTGACTCCCTTGGTCGTAAACCTAGACACGGTGCCTCCCGTCTCGGCACCCAACGTCCTGAATTGTACACCTTGCTGCCTTCGCCCCAGATCGCAAGGGCTGCGACCAGCAGGGAGCGGATGGCAGCGGCTGCATCGATCGGTAATTTCGTGGTGATCCAGGGCGTCAGTACGCTACCAGTTGCGGAACGGAACCTCAGACGGCAGCACATCGGGCCGCACGTCGTTGTGCACACACACATTTGCCTAGTGGCCTCGATAACGGCTAACTGGTGCGGACAAGGCCCCACAAGAATGGCCTTTATGGGAGACGGGCGGTCTTTAGGTCGAGCGGGAATTTTTATGTAAGGCACGATTAGTGTGCCGGAGAGCCGATAATGGACGTTGTAGCTCGCATTGCCAACGGTCTGCTCTAGAGGGTGTCTAACTGGACCAGCATGCCCTATGAGGCGAACCTCCTTCTCGGCTGCAAATTTCGGATGCTTTCTGGTAACTGCTATTTCTATGATCTTTGCAATGATGCTGACTGCCCATTTCTCTTTGAACGCTACAAGCTCTTTTTGTGGCGTTGGCATCGGCAGCTTTGCCTTTTCCTCATCCATTCCTTTTGTCGCGGCACCCAGCGCCGCTTTCACTTCAGCGTCTAGCTCATCGGTACTGGGGTACTTACAGCTTTCCAACGAAAAGCCAATGGCATTGGCGTGTGCTTCAAGCTCGTGCGGATGGAAGCCTAAAGCAAAGCCAGGTGGCTGAGGCGTGTAGGATCGCCATTGACTTAGGTCGTCAGGCTCCCTAGATAGGCACATAGCATAGATACCCTGTCCCCGAAGGCGCGTGAACATCTCTTTTACAAGCGTATTAACGTTATCGAAACCAAGGCCTCGAACTAGATCACCTAGGGCGACGCCTGAAGTGTCTAATAAAATGGACACCCGCCTGGTGGTGTACTGAAACTCGGTGGTGTCATTGAGATAGGCGAGGCTCGAAGCGAACAGCTCGCTGCCAGTAATAATGCCTTGTAGGCCTGCGAAGGTCGTGTAGTGCCAAAGTAGTTGCGGCAGGTCGGCAGCTAGCGAGTGGTCGTCTGGCATGTCCTATCTGCATCTTCCAAGTATTCAAACTGTGGCCGTTCGAAAAGCGAGCAAACTGATAGTCTGCAGGTGACGTATCGTCATCACGCGCCGCCGTCAGCAAGTGTGAGCGGGCGTACTTTGCCCAAGAGTTCAATCCACCGCGCAAACTCCTGATAGCTAAAGCACTTGCATGAGCTGCCGAGTTTCTGCAGCCGCTTTCGACATCGAGCATCATCGGAGACGAAGATGTCAGCGTAATTGCTCGCTGAATCCGCAATTACGGCGTCCTCGCCCTGCTTAGAAGTGCCGATGTGGTCAGTGAAGGCTTTCCCAATTCCAGGTCGCGCCAATCCAGGTATTGCAAGGCCTGGTACGACGACCGAATCGGCTACGAGTTCTGTCGGGAAGAAGTCGGGCACCTCGTGGAACGGGCTGCCCTTGAGCTGGTCGCGAACAATTGGATTGACGACGACGCGAACGAGCGCTTCGGAACATGCGACCTTGACATGATGTCGCGTGATCTGGTCGGCCGCCGAACGGTCGTATTTGTTGCAGTCTGATAGAAGTGTATGCATGGGGCAGACGGAACGCGACCTAGGCGCCTTTGGGAGCGGACGACAGCGCCACCAGATAATTTGCAAAGGCGGAACAAGCCACGAGCATGAAGCGCGCATCGTCAATAGAAACGTTTGCGACTTCGTCGACCAGCGCGTGACGAACGCCCTTCTCGTCAGACGTGTAGCCATAGAGGCTGTTCAGACCGGCGCGCAACGCTCCGTGCATCGCACCATGCTTCGCTTCAAAGGCGGCCAATCCTTTGCTGAATGTCGCACTCGGATCTCCGCTCAATTGCTTAAGCGCCGCCTCCACTGCGGATATTGACTCCTTGATACTATTGCGGGGGCTGGCGTCAACACTGGGCGGCAACAGCTTTACTGCTTCGTGAATATGCGCCGCAACGGCTGGTATCGCGGATTCTGCGGCACGTTCCACTTCCGCGTGCTCTGCCTTATTCGTCAATGGCGCGAGCTTATTGCCGATAAAGCGGTACGCGCAACCCTGAGATTCAAGAGCGGCATTCATTGTCGCGTAAATCTGGGGATTGCCCTTTGCGAGGAGGTCTACGCAGTATTCGAATAGGTCAAAAAACTCCATCCACGAAACGCTGTACCAATGTTGCTTCAGGGCCTCGCGTATATCGTGGACGTGCACGGCACGCGGTCGGAGGCAAGCCCTAAATGATCCCATATCCGTTCCGCCGTCTGGCGAACGTATCGGTAATAATTCGAGTCAGGTGGCAGGAGCGCCCCGTAAGTACGGTTCCATAGAGCTGTGCGAAGCTCGCTAGTGGCCTCCTCCAGTCCAGAGGAGGGTGGTGGGCGGCCAGCAACTCGTTCCGAGAATCTCATGACGGAAGTGTTCCTATCCGTGTGGAGCACCAATGGAGCACGAAAGAGCCTGAGGTCGGAGATGCCAACATCAGCGCGCTCTGAAATCCCTATTTTTTGTGGTCGGGGTGACAGGATTTGAACCTGCGACTCCTACGTCCCGAACGTAGTGCTCTACCAGGCTGAGCTACACCCCGCTCGATCGCGGCTGCCTAGGGAATCCTCAGTGCTTTCGCTCGACAGCGAAACGCGCCAACGCAATGAGACCCGAACGATACGGCGTGTCGGGAAGCGCCGCCAGCACGGCACACGCCTGATCGGCCTCGGTTTGCGCGAGCCGCGCAGTGTACTGAAGCCCCCCGGTCGATTCAATTGCAGTCATGACGGCCTCGAGCTGTCCACGCCCGCCGCTTTGGATGGCCTCGCGGATCATCGCGGCGACCGGGGCTTGCGCGTGCCTTAAGGCATGGATCAGCGGCAGTGTCGGCTTGCCTTCGGCCAAATCATCTCCCAGGTTTTTGCCCCGCGTGGCCGGATCTGACTGGTAATCGAGCACATCATCGATCAGCTGGTAGGCCGTCCCCAGATGCCTGCCGAAGGCTGCAAGTGCCTGCTGCACCTTGGGATCGGCCTGACTCACGACCGCCGCGACTTCAGCTCCGGCCTGAAACAGCTGTGCCGTCTTGCGATAAACCACCTCGAGGTACCGCTGTTCCGTGGTCTGCGGATCGCGGGCGTTCATCAGCTGCAGCACTTCACCTTCGGCGATGACATTGGTGGCATCGGCCATGATCTTGATGACCGGCTGCGACTGCACGGCCGCCATCATCTGAAAAGCGCGCGAATAAACGAAGTCGCCGACCAGTACGGTGGCCTGGTTACCAAACAACTTGTTGGCCGTGTCACGCCCGCGGCGCAGCGTGGAATGGTCGACCACATCGTCGTGCAACAAAGTCGCGGTATGGATCAGTTCAATGAAGGCCGCCGCGCGCACCCCCGCATCACCGCTCCCGGCACAGCCGCGGGCTGCCAGCACGACCAGCAAAGGCCGCAGCCGCTTGCCGCCGCCAGCGATGATGTGCTCGGCGATCTGGTCGACCAGGGGCACGATGCTCCGAAGTCCGGTGCGGATGGCCTCGTCCACCGCCAGTAGATCGGCGCGCACCAGGGACCGGATGTGCTCCAGCTGCTCGGCCGAGCCTTCGGAAACGGCGAATTGGGGTTGCGGTACGCTACTCAACTAATTGTTTCCCCGAAGAAATTCCCGGTTTGACCCACTTGGCCGCGCTCAGTAGAATGCGCGACCTTTCCGCCCGTGTGCCAATCCCCTTAAGTTTTGGTCCACCGGCCGTCTAATTGGAGTCGGGACAATGTACGCGGTCATCGCCACAGGCGGCAAACAGTATCGGGTTGAGAAGGGCGGGGTCCTGCGCATCGAGATGCTGTCGGCCGAGCCAGGTGCCACCGTCGAGTTCGACCAGGTACTGCTGGTGGCCGATGGCGACAAGATCAATGTCGGCGCACCGCTCCTCAAGGGCAGCAAGGTGCTGGCCACGGTCGAATCGCACGGCAAGGGCCAGAAAGTCTCGATCGTCAAATTTCGCCGCCGCAAGCACTACATGCGGATGAAAGGTCACCGCCAGCCGTACACGGAAGTGCGGGTGACTGAGATCAGCGCCGGCTGAGGCCGGTTCGCGTTAACGGAGCTTCAAGGTCATGGCACACAAGAAAGCAGGCGGCAGTACCCGCAACGGCCGGGATTCCCACAGCAAGCGCCTGGGCGTCAAAGTCTTTGGCGGCGAGCAGGTGGTGGCCGGCAATATCATCGTCCGCCAGCGCGGCACCAAAGTGCGGGCCGGACAGAACGTCGGCGTCGGCACCGACCATACCCTGTTTGCGCTCACCAACGGCCAGGTCGTCTTTGGCCGCAAGGGCACCGAGCAGCGCATGTTCGTCAGCGTGCAGCCGCAGACCAAGAGCAATTGACGGGCGGCGCCGGGCGCTGACCGATTGATCCGACCCCGGCCAGGCGCCGGGGTCTTCGTTTCTGGGCTGGGGCGATGCGCCTGCCCTAAGCTAGGCACCAGCCATGAAATTCGTCGATGAAGCCATCTTGAAGGTCCAGGCCGGCAACGGCGGGCGCGGCTGCGTCAGTTTCAGGCGCGAGAAGTTTGTGCCCTTCGGCGGCCCCGACGGCGGTGATGGCGGCGCGGGTGGCAGCGTGATCGTGCACGCGGCCGATGGCATCAACACGCTGGCGGATTTTCGGATTCAGCGCACTTATAAGGCCCGCTCCGGTGAGGCGGGCTCCGGCAACGGCTGCACCGGCCGGGGAGGTGCCGACCTTAAGGTCACCGTACCGGTCGGCACGGTGCTGCGCGATGAGGCCACCGGCGAGCTGGTCGGCGATCTGACGCGGCCGGGCCAGGAACTTAAGGTGGCTCAGGGTGGCAAGGGCGGCTGGGGCAACACGCGCTTCAAGTCGAGCACCAACCGCGCGCCACGGCAGTTCGGCACGGGACTGCCGGGCGAGAAGCGCGTGCTCGCAATGGAACTGAAGGTGATCGCCGACGTCGGGCTGCTCGGCTTGCCCAACGCCGGCAAATCCACGCTGATTCGGGCCGTGTCCGCCGCACGTCCGAAAGTCGCCGACTATCCCTTTACCACGCTTTATCCGAACTTGGGCGTGGTCGATTGCGGCGAGCATCGCAGCTTCGTGATGGCCGATATCCCCGGGCTGATTGAAGGCGCCGCCGCTGGCGCGGGCCTTGGCATCCGCTTTCTCAAGCACCTGCAGCGCACCAGCGTATTGCTGCATCTGATCGACATCGCGCCGCCCGATCCGCAGGCCGATGCGGTGCGCGATGCCCGCGCCATCGTCGCGGAACTCAAGAAATTCAGTAAGGATCTGGCCGCCAAGCCGCGCTGGCTGGTGCTGAACAAGCGCGATCTGCTGCCGGATGCCGACGCCGAGCAGCTCGCGGCCGGAATCGTGCGCCGCCTGCGCTTCAAGGGGCCGCATTTTCTGATCTCGGCCGCGACCGGGCGTGGCACGCGCGAACTGGCCGAGGCGGTGATGAGTTTTCTCGAGCAGCGCGCAAGGCGGGCCGTTGCGAAACGTTAAGGTCAGACAGCGTCTGGCGGCCGGGAAGCTGCACCTTAGGATCCGGGATCTGCGCAATCTTGGCGCCAAGTCGGAGCAGTTGCTCGCTGCGATCGGCATTTACCGGGTCGAGCAGCTGCGTCGCCGGGGCGCGGTGCGGGTTTTCGTGGAGCTGCGCCGCGCCGGGCGCGGCGCGTCGCTGAACCTGTTATGGGCGCTTGCCGGCGCGCTGGAGCCCTGGCCGGAAGGTACGCACTGGCGCCAGATTGCCCGCGGCGACGCGCGTTTGTCGCTGCTGCTCGCGGTCGAGGATCTGGAAAAAGCTCAGCCTAGCCCACGGCCTTGACGCGCGCGGACAGCCGGCTCTTGTGCCGGTCGGCCTGGTTGCGGTGAATGATCTTCTTGTTCACCAGCGTGTCGATCAGCGGCACTGCCGCCTGGTAGCTGCTCTTGGCCAGTTCCTTGTTGCCGCTGGCGGCGGCATCGATCACTTTGCGGATCGCGGTGCGCATCCGCGAGCGCAGTGCCACGTTCACGGTCCGACGCTGCTCGGCCTGCCGGGCGGCCTTATCCGCTGATTTTGTGTTCGCCACGCTGCAATACCCTGTCCGAAGTGGAGGCCAAAAACGAGCGGCGCAGTCTGCGGATCGAGGCTATTTTTGTCAATGCGGGAAGCCGCCGCCTTGGGCCGCGCGCGCCCGGGCCGGCGGCGCTGCAAATTGGCGCTTGGCCCGCGGATTGAAGTACCCCAGCGGAACTGGCAGCGGCGTTCCATCCCCGGGAGGGTCACGGCGCAGGCGGGGCCTTGCTATCGAGATTGGGGGAACGGACCGGTATGATCTCAAGGTTCGCTCAAAGCCTTGGCGGATAGGTTTTCGTACTCGCCTGAGGGCCGATGGAACTGATCCGCCGCTTGCATCCGCGCCGACCGCTGCCGCAGTCTGTGGTGACGATCGGCACCTTCGACGGTCTGCACCTGGGTCATCGGGCGCTCATCGAGCGAATGCTGGCCAGGGCGGCGGCCAGTGCGTTGCCGGCCATGATGGTGAGCTTCGAGCCGACGCCGCGGGAGTTCCTGCAGGCGCGCGATCCGCCGGCCAGGCTGACCAATTTTCGCGAGCGCTGGCGGTTGCTGAGCGATCTGGGGCTCGCGCGACTTTGGCTGCTGCCCTTCGATGCAAAGCTGCGCAGCCGCACCGGCGCGCAGTTCATGGAATTGCTATGCGCGGCCGGTGCGCGGCAGATCGTGGTCGGCCACGACTTCAGGTTTGGCCACGGTGGCGAGGCCAATGCCGCATGGTGCGCGGCGCAGGGGCCGGCACTCGGCATGGAGGTGGAGATCGTCGCGCCGGTCCTGCTCGATGGGCTGCGCGTGAGCAGCGGACTGGTTCGCGACGCGCTTGCGGCCGGCGATCTGCCGCAGGCCGCGCGGCTACTGGGACGGCGCTATTCGATGCGCGGCCGTGTGCATCGCGGCCAGGGCCTCGGGCGCAAGCTTGGGTTTGCGACCGCAAACCTTCCGGTGCAGCGCCGGCGCACGGCGCTGTCAGGCGTCTTTGCGGTGCGCGTGCACGGCGCGCCGCGGCCCGACTGGCCGGGGGTGGCAAGTTTAGGCACGCGGCCGACGGTCAACGGCGTCGAGCCGTTGCTCGAGGTGCATTTGTTTGACGTTGCGCGATGATCTTTATGGGCGCGAGCTCGAGGTGGAATTCGTGAGCAAGCTGCGGGATGAGCTTAAGTTCGGATCACTGGACGAACTGGTCGCACAGATGCACCGCGACGCCGCGCAGGCGCGCGCCGCACTCATGGCCGTCGCAGCGAAGTGCCGTAAGCCGTGGCCGATTACAAGCACACTGTCAATCTGCCGAATACCGGCTTTCCGATGAAGGCGGAGCTGGCGCGCCGCGAGCCCGAGCAGCTCGCCCGGTGGCAGAACGAGGGCATTTACGAGCTCATCCGCGCGCAATCGCGCGGCCGGCCGGAGTTTGTGCTGCACGATGGACCGCCCTATGCCAACGGCGCGATCCACCTCGGGCACGCGGTCAACAAGATTCTCAAGGACATCATCGTCAAGTCGCGCACGCTGGCCGGCTTTGATGCGCCCTACGTGCCGGGCTGGGACTGCCACGGACTGCCGATTGAACTGGTGGTCGAAAAAAAATATGGCCGCCCCGGGCACAAGCTCGATGCCGTCGCGTTTCGCGCCGCCTGCCGCGAGTACGCGACCAAGCAGATCGCGTTGCAGCGGGCCGATTTTGAGCGCCTCGGCGTTTTCGGCGACTGGCATAACCCGTACCTGACCATGGATCCGCGCTACGAGGCGCAGCAGGTGCGGGCGCTCGGCAAGATCATCGGCAACGGCCACCTGTATCGCGGCGCCAAGCCCGTGTACTGGTGCCTGGACTGCCGCTCGGCGCTCGCCGAGGCCGAGGTTGAGTACGAAGACCACACCTCGACCGCAATCGACGTCGCGTTTCCGATCAGTGAGCCGGCCGACTTTGCCGCGCGCCTCGGCCACCCGCTGCAGGCGCTTGGGTCCCGGCCGCCGGCGATCGTGATCTGGACCACGACCGCCTGGACGCTGCCGGCCAACGAGGCAGTCGCGCTTAGCTCCGAGTTCGACTACGTGTTGCTCGAGCTCGATACCGAGGCCGGAGCGGGTGCCTATGTGGTGGCCGCGGAACTGGCCGATGCGTTCGCCAAGCGTTGCGCTGCGCCCGGGGCCACCGTCACCGAACGGGCCCGCTTTACCGGGGCGGTGCTCGAGGGCCTTAAGCTCAATCACCCGTGGCTCGAGAAGCAAGTGCCGGTGGTGCTCGCCGAGCATGTGACGCTCGAAGCCGGCACCGGCGCCGTGCACACGGCGCCGGCCCACGGGCAGGAGGACTTTCAGGTCGGTTTGCGCTATGGGCTCCCGGTAGATAATCCGGTCACGGCCACCGGGCATTTCCGGGCCGGCACGGAGCTCGTGGCCGGGCTCACGGTCAAGGCCGCGGGCCCGGTCATTATCGAAGCCCTGCGCAGCCGCGGCCGGCTGCTGCACGAGTGCGCCGTTCAGCATAGCTACACGCATTGCTGGCGGCACAAGAGCCCGCTGATCTTCCGCGCCACCTCGCAGTGGTTCATCAGCATGGATCGCAAGGGCCTGCGCGCCGGAGCGCTGCGCGATATCCCGCGCGTGCACTGGACGCCGGCCTGGGGCGAGTCGCGGATCTTCGGCATGATCGCAGAACCGCCCGGACTGGTGTATTTCCCGCCAGCGCACATGGGGCGTGCCGATCGCATTGTTCATGCATCAGGACAGCGGCCGAGCTGCACCCGCGAAGCCTGGAGCTGCTCGAGCAGGTCGCGAGCGCATGGAGCAGGGCGGGATCGATGCGTGGTTCGCGCTCGATCCGGCCGAGCTGCTCGGTGCCGAGGCGGCCGAGTACGAGAAGGTGACCGACGTGATGGACGTGTGGTCCGATTCGGGCCTGTCGTTTGAATGCGTCGCGGCGCTGCGCGATGAATTTCATTCGCCGGTGGACCTGTATCTGGAAGGCTCGGACCAGCATCGCGGCTGGTTCCACAGCTCGCTGCTGATGTCCGAGGCGCTGTACGAGCGCGCGCCCTACCGCGGCTGCTGACGCACGGCTTCACGGTCGATGGCGAAGGGCCGCAAGATGACCAAGTCGCTCGGCAACGGCATCGAGCCGCAGGACATCGTCGAGCACGCTCGGCGCGGAAATGTTGCGGCTGTGGATCGCGGCCACGGATTATGCCGGCGAGATGGCCTGTCGCCGGAGATCTTAAGCCGCATGAGCGAATCGTATCGCCGCATCCGCAACACGGTGCGCTTTCTGCTCGGCAATCTGGATCGCTTCGACCCGGGCGAGGCCGTAGCGCCGGCGAAAACTGCTCGGGCTCGATCGCTGGGCAGTGGCGCGCACCGCGCAGTTACAGCAGGAAATCGCCGCTGCCTACGAGGATTACGCCTTTCACCTGATCTACCAGAAGATCCACAATTTCTGCGTGGTGGATCTGGGCGGCTTCTATCTGGACATTCTCAAGGACCGGCTCTATACGCTCCCGGAGGCGTCCCACGCGCGCCGCTCGGCGCAGACCGCCCTGTGGCATATCACCGAGGCGATGGTGCGGTGGCTGGCGCCGATCCTGAGTTCACCGCCGAGGAAATGTGGCGCTTCATTCCCGGCACCCGGGCTGAGTCAGTGTTTCTCAGCACCTGGTACACGCTGCCCGAACTGCCGGCCGATGCCATCGACTGGCCGTGGCTGATCAGCTTGCGCGCCGACGTGGCGCGGGAACTCGAGCGGCTGCGCGCTGCGGGCACGATCGGTGCGCCGCTGGAAGCCGAAGTCGATATTTACTGCACCGCCGAGCCGTATGCGAAACTGGCGCCCCTGGGCGCGGAACTGCGCTTCCTGCTGATCACCTCGGCGGCGCGCACGCACCGGGTTGAGCAACCGCCGCCTGAAGCGGTCGCGGCCAGCGGCGTTGCCGGCGGCGGCGTTTGGCTGACCGTGCAACGAACTGCGGCGATCAAGTGCGAGCGCTGCTGGCAGCACACGACCGACGTCGGCAGCCAGCCGGAGCATCCGACGCTGTGTGCGCGCTGCGTCACTAATCTTTCCCTGCCCGGCGAAAACCGCAGGATGGTCTGATGAACAACTCCGCTAATCAATCCGGGCGCCTGGTTTGGCTGTGGCTCACGGTCGCGGTCGTCGCCCTCGATCAATGGTCCAAGGCGGCCATCGAGAACTTTCTGCCGCTGTTCGGCGTGCGCGTGCTGCTGCCGGTATTGAACCTGACCCGGCTGCACAATCCGGGCGCCGCGTTCAATTTTCTGGCCGGCGCATCCGGCTGGCAGCGCTGGGTGCTGATTGCGCTGGCGGTAACCGTCTGCATCGCGTTGATTGTCTGGCTGCAGCGCTTGAGCCGCGACGCCAACGTGCTCGGCGCGGGCCTGGCGCTGGTGCTGGGCGGGGCCACCGGCAACGTGATCGATCGGGCGCGCTTCGGCTACGTGGTGGATTTCATCCAGGCCCACTGGCAGCAGCATTATTTCCCGTCCTTTAACGTGGCCGATTCGTCGATCACGCTCGGCGCGGCGCTGCTGCTGCTCGATGCCTGGATCAGCCACCGTGCCGCTCATCCGGCCCCGCGCTGATGGCCATGCGTATCGTGCTCGCTAACCCACGCGGCTTCTGCGCCGGTGTGGATCGGGCTATCGAGATTGTCGAGCGCGCCTTGCAGCTGTTCGGCGCGCCCATTTACGTGCGCCACGAGGTGGTCCACAACCGCAATGTGGTCGAGCGGCTGCGCGCACTCGGCGCCGTATTCGTCCAGGAACTCGACCAGGTGCCCGACAACGGCACGGTGATATTTTCCGCCCATGGGGTTTCGACCGCGGTTGAATCCGAGGCGCAGCGGCGCGCGCTGCAGGTGTTCGATGCGACCTGTCCGCTGGTCACCAAGGTGCACATGGAAGTGGCGCGCTTTGCGCGCGAAGCCCGTGAAGTCGTGTTGATCGGCCACGAGGGGCACCCGGAAGTGGAAGGCACCATGGGCCGCTTTGATGACTCCTATGGCGGGCGCATCGTGCTGGTCCAGGACGTTGAGGATGTCGAGCGGTTGCAGGTGCGAAATCCCGAGCGCCTGGCCTTTGTCACCCAGACCACACTGTCTGTTGACGACACTGCGGCGATCCTCGCAGCACTGAAGCGCCGGTTCCCCGCCCTGCAGGCGCCGCGTCACGAGGATATTTGTTATGCGACGCAAAACCGCCAGGATGCGGTCAAGGCGATTATCGAGCAGTGCGGTGTCCTGGTGGTGGTCGGGTCGCGAAGCAGTTCCAATTCCAATCGTTTACGCGAGCTGGCGGATCGCGCCGGCATTCCCGGCTATCTGGTCGATGGGGCCGATGACCTTAAGCGGGCCTGGTTCGATGACTGCCAGGCCGTGGGCGTGACCGCCGGTGCCTCGGCGCCGGAGCTTCTGGTACAGCAGGTCATTGCGAGGTTACGCGAATGGGGCGGCCAGATGCCGCAGGAGCTGACCGGTCGCGAGGAGCGCGTGGTGTTTGCCTTGCCGCGGGCGCTGCGCGCCTGAAGGCTTTACCTGGGCCCTAAACGACCTTTCACATATATCGCTGGCCAGCCTGCGGGTAGCGGGCACTGCCGAGCAGTGGTTTTCAATACTGGGTTCGTGGCTATAATCGGCACATGTCGCAGCGGCTAAATCCAACTGCCGAGCCGGCTAGCCTAGTGACGGGGCGGCTGCAGGCCTGTGGTATCCGGGTGACCGAGCAGCGGCTGAAGATAGCGCGGGTGCTGCTGGCGGCGCCGCAGCACCTGTCGGCCGAACAGATTGCCGAAGCATTACTGCACGGCGGCTGGCGCGTATCCAAGGCGACGGTCTACAACACGCTCAATCTGTTTGCGTCGCGCGGCCTGATCCGCCAGCTCAACGTCGATGGCCTGCGCGCGTGGTTCGATTCGAATGTGGCCGCTCATTATCATTTTCACGATGCGGCCACCGGCGAGCTGACCGATGTGCCGTTGCCGGAAGTCCAGTTCTCGCGTCTGCCCGAACCACCCGCCGGTATGGAGTTTGACGGCATCGATCTGGTGATCCGGCTGCGTCGCCGCAGCTAAAGTTCATCCGGACCCTGGGTGTGCGATCTGCCCCGCGTTGCCTGGGTCATCGCCGCACTTTAGAATGCCGCCCCCTTAAGGCCGGAGTAGCTCAGTTGGTAGAGCGGCGCATTCGTAATGCGTAGGTCGTAGGTTCGATTCCTATCTCCGGCACCACTTACGCGTTTGGCGATCCCGGGAGCTTAGAGTAAGAATCGACCGGTCAGGGCAGAAATCCTAACTCGCGTTGGTGGCGAATCGCCAAAATGCGCACCTCGTCGCGTGAAACCACGAAGCGATACAGCGCGATATAACCCGTCTGTCCGTACGAAACAACCAGTTCGCGCAATTCACCCTCAAGACGTCGACCGACCAAAGGGTGTGCGGCCAGGTTGTCGACCGCTGACTGGATTGCCGTCACGGCACTCAGCGCAGCCCCGGGATTCTCAGTTCGAAGGAACTGAAAGGCGCGTTCAATGTGATCAAGAGACCGCGCAGAATAAACTACCTTCGCCACGGCTTGGGTCGCGCAGTCGATTCGCCAACGGCCAGCCTGTTCATCCAGGCATGCACGTCTTCAGCGCGGTAAAATTCACCGGATCGCTCGATCTCTGAATCAGCGGCTAGCGCTTCCTTGACGAGGCTGCGCAACTGCTCTTCATAGGCAGCGTGCCGTTCGACAGCTTCCACTATCAGGCTATGGGCCGAGCGCCCGGTTTGCTTGGCCAAGGAACCAAGCCGTGCCCGTAATTTAGGCGGTAGACGTATGGTCGTTGTTGCTGCCACGATGCGACCCCGATCTGCCAATGTGTTACAAATGTAGCACAAAATGCCTGGGTTCGCAATTGGCTTTGAAAGGGCGCAGTCGGACAGCCACAGGACTCGATCGTTCTACTTCAGCTCAGCGGGGTCGGGCGGGGGTACTCGGTCATACTCCGACGCGTCTACCACCAAAATTTTCTAACCCACTGATTTATAGTCCCTCGCGGGTACTATCTCCGGCACCATCTCGTTTGAATTCATTGGCTTAGAGCATTGGGGCGGCCAGCCGGATGACGGCTCAAATGGCCGGCAGAAAAGCTGCCTATGTGACCTGCGTCGCACTCTGCGAGGGTACCTGCCGGGGCCGTAACTTGCGGTCGGCGCGGATGACATGGCGGTGACAATGATCGTGGCCAGCCTCGGTAGCCTCGATCCCGTGGAACTCCGTGACCTGCATATCCTGCATTGGCGCGGCGATCATGTCGCTGCGCCCTCCAGTTCGATGCGGTCGGGCGAGGTCGCAAGTTTTCAAATCGACACCTGCCAGCGGCGCGTCACGGTCCTTACGAGCGCTGCCGACCGCGATGCGCTGCGCGAGCGGTTGCCATCCGACGGTGAACTGCAGAGTTTCGAAGGCACCGAGGCCTACGCATTTTTACTGCGCTTTGCCTGCGGACTGGAAAGCAAGCTGGTAGGCGAGACCGAGATCTTCGGCCAGATCAAGCAGGCATGGCGCGGCTATGCGGCCGCGGCCGGCGCACTCCGCCAGCAGCTAGACCCGCTGATTCAGCAGCTGTTTCAGGACACCAAGGAAATCCGTGCCCGGTTTCTTTCCGGGCTGGGCAGCGCCTCTTACGGCTCGCAGGTGCGGCGGATCCTGGGCGATTCCGGGCTCGAGGGCCCGACGCTGCTGATTGGCGCCGGACAGCTGGCACAGGCCGTGGCACCATGGGTGGAATGTTCCGAGTTGTGGATTTCGAATCGGACGCCGAAGCGGGCGCTGGAGCTTGCCACCGAAGTGCGCGAGCGGCATCCGGCTCGGCCCTGCAAAGTGCTCGATGGATCGGCGCAGGCCGAGCTGCTGGCCTGGCGGGACGCGCGCGACGTGGTGCTGTGCGTGCCGGCGGATCGGGAGCGCGACTCCCAACGCATTGCCGCGTGGCTTGCGATTCAGCCGCGTCCGGGCCGTATTATTCATTTGGGAGCCGGCGGGTCCGCGGCCGGGCAGTGGGCCGCGGTGCCGGGGCTGACCAGCCTGAGCGCGTTGTTCGAAATGCTGCGCACGCAGCTCGATCAACGCCACCGTCACGTGCAGCGGGCGCGGCATGCCTGTGCGGAAAAAGCGCTGCTACGCACCTTGGGTGGCAACGCGAACCAGGCCCACGGCTGGGAGGATCTGGCCGCTTTCGCTGCGCTCAGCGCCTAAACTGCACTCCTGATCGAGTCTCCGCGCATGTTGCTTAAGCCGATTCGGCTGGGCACGCGCCGCTCGCATCTGGCCCGCGCCCAGAGCGAGGCGATTGCCCGCCGGCTCGAGACGCTGCATCCCGGATTGCGCGTCGAGCTGATCGGCATCGACACCCGCGGCGATCAGATCACTCACATACCGCTCTCGCAGGTCGAAGGCAAAGAGTTCTTCACTGCCGAAATCGACGCGGCGCTGCTCGGTGGTGCGGTCGATCTGACTGTGCATTCCTATAAAGATTTGAGCCTCGAACGGCCGGCGGCCCTGTGGCTCGGCGCAGTACCGCAACGCGAAAATCCGCGCGATATCGTGCTGTTCGCACCGGATGTCGCCGCGCAGCTTGCGGCCGGAATACCCCTGCGCATCGGCAGTTCTTCGCCGCGTCGCGCGGCGCTGGTGCCGCCGTTCCTTAAGCGCGCGTTGCCGGGCGGCGCGGACGTGCAGCTGTCGGAGCTTCGCGGCAACGTGGATTCGCGGATCAAGCGGCTGCGCGAGCCACGCGGTTCGGAGCGGCACATGGATGGCGTGATTCTCGCTCTGGCCGGCATCGCACGCCTGTGGCGCGATGAGTCGCTGGGCGGACGGGCAATGCTGGAAGAGTTGCTCGCGGATCTGCCGCGCATGATTCTGCCGCTGACGCAATGCCCGGGCGCACCGGCCCAGGGCGCGCTGGCGATTGAATGCCGTGCCGACGACGCTTATGTGCGCGGATTGCTGGCGCCGCTCGACGATACGCTGACACGCGCCGCGGTCGTGGCCGAGCGAGCGCTCCTGGCCGCGCGCGGCGGCGGGTGCCATCAACGCCTGGGCGCGACCCAACGGACGATCGAGGGCCTCGGCACCATGCTGTACTGGCGCGAGGCGGTAGGCGAGGAGCTGCTCGAGCCCCGCCTTGAGTGGCATAGCGCGACACCGCTTAAGGCCGCTGGGGCACCGATCGTGCCCTGGGATGGCAGCCGGCAGCCGCGCGAACCCATTCAGATGCTGCCTGGAGCTGCCGAGCAATGCGCGACGGCGCTGGCGGCAGCTTCGGCCGCGTTCATTGCGCACCGGCGGGCGTTGCCGGAGATGTCAGCCGCAGCGGTCAACGCCTGCACGCACATCTGGGTGCCGGGCACTGAAAGCTGGTTTGCGCTGGCCGAACGCGGTGCCTGGGTCGAGGGCTGTGCCGAGGGACTGGGTTTTGCGGCGCTGGCGCCGATGCTTGCCGAGGGGGTGCTTGCACTGCCACCGGCGGCGCAGTGGCTGGTGCTGACCCATGCCGCCGCCGCGGCGGACTGGCACGGCGTGCACGTGCTTGCCACCTACGAGCATCGGACCGGTGGCGCCGCCAGCGGCGAATCACCCGAGCTGGCGACACATATATATTGGCACAGCACCGCCCAGTTCGAGCGCTGGCGGGACAGCATTGGCCGAGCGGTGCATCATGCCTGCGGACCGGGCAAGACGGCCGAGCATCTGCGTCGCGCGGGCGTGCGGGCACCGCAGGTTTTTCCGTCGCCCGGACACTGGCGGGAGTGGCTGTCGAAATGATGCGCAAAGCGGGCCAGGGTGGTCTGAGCAAAGTGCCGGTGCGGCGCGCGCGGCTGGTCGTCGCGGTCGCCAGCAGCTGGCTGGTGCTGGTGCTGGCGCTTGCGACCTGGTGGACCACACTGATTTTTCGCCAGGCGCAGCGCATTGCCGAGCTTGAGGCGCAGAACGGGCAGTCAAGCGGGAGCGTAGCGGAGCAGTGGGCGCGCACGCGCCTGATGCTGGTCGGTGAATCCTCCGTCTTTGTGCTGCTGCTGCTCGGACTTTCGGCGCTGCTGGTGTGGCTGTACTGGCGCGAAAATCTGCGCGCCCGCAGCATGCAGGCGTTTTTTGCCGGCGTAACGCATGAATTGCGCACGCCGCTGACCAGCATGCGGCTGCAGGCCGAGGCCATTGCCGAGGGCGACCAGCGGGTCGAGCTTGCACGCCGGCTGCTCGAGGACTCGCACCGCCTCGCATCGCAGATCGACAAGACACTGGAGCTGGCGCGCATCGAAGGCGGGGGGCCGCTGGCCGAGCAGGAGATCCCGCTGCGCGGCTGGATCGAGCGTACGGTCGCCACGATAGCCGAAGCTTACGGCCCGCAGCTTTCAGTGCAGGTCAGGATCGAGGGCGAGATTGCACCGATTCAGGCCGATGCTGCCGCGGTACAGATGATTTTCCGCAATCTGATCGAGAACTCCGCGCGGCACGCCGGCGTCGATCCGGTGAAGATTGAACTTAAAGTCAGCCAGAGCGGGGGTCAGGTGCAGGTGCTTTACCAGGACAACGGCCAAGGCAGCAACGCCGATCCGCAACGCCTGGGCACACTTTTTGATCGTGGCGCGAGCTCAGTGGGCGTCGGCGTCGGCCTGTATCTGGTGCGGGCGCTGATGCGCCGCATGGGCGGTCAGGTGCGGTTTGCGACGAGCCCCGGCCAGGGTTTTGCGGCGCACCTGAGCTTTCTGGCCAGCGCCGGCTAACGGAGCGCGCATGGCCGCGACGGCAAGAATTCTGGTAGTGGAAGATGAGCGCAATGTCGCCGAGACGCTGTGCGAGCGGCTGGCGGCTGCCGGCTATCTGGTCGGCCGGGCCGAGTCGGTGGCGCGGGCGCGCGCGCTGTTTTCGGAACAAAAGCCACAGCTGGTGCTGCTCGACGTCGGATTGCCTGACGGCAACGGCTTTGCGCTGGGGCGGGAACTGCGCGCGCAGGCACCCCAGGCGGCGATCATTTTCCTGACGGCGCATGGCAATCCGGAGGATCGCGTGCGTGGCCTGGAACTGGGTGCCGATGATTACCTGACCAAGCCATTTAATTTCCGCGAACTGCTGCTTAGGATCCAGAACTGCCTGAAGCGCGCCGCGGAGCTGGCGGTCGTGCCCGGCGAGCTTAAGCGCGTCAGCATCGGCCGGGCGCGCGTGGATTTTGAGCGCTTTGCCGCCGAAGTCGACGGCCAGCAACAGCCGTTAACGCACAAGGAGTGCGCAGTGCTGCGGCTGCTGGCGAGCCGGGTCGGCAAAGCGGTCAGTCGCGATGAGATCCTGGACCGCGCCTGGTCGGCGGATGAATTTCCCACGTCCCGCACGGTCGATAATTTCATCGTACGGCTGCGCCGGCTGGTGGAGGAAGATGCCGCCAATCCACGCGTGATCCGCAGCATCCGCGGCGTCGGCTATCTGCTCACGGAACTGACTCATGAATGAGTCACAGCGCCCAACGGCGCTCGGCCGCGCGCTGGCACGTGACAACGACGGTCGGCCGCCGGTGTGGTTCATGCGCCAGGCCGGGCGCTATCACCAGCACTACCAGCGGCTGCGGGCCCGGCACGAATTCATTGAGCTGTGCAAAAACCCGGAGCTGGCCGCGGCGGTGACACTCGGTCCCATCGAGGATTTTGGCTTTGACGCGGCGATCCTGTTTTCCGATCTGCTGTTTCCGCTCGAAGCGCTTGGCATGGGTCTGAGCTACGCGCCGGCGCCCGCGCTTGGCTGGCACCTTAGGACCATTGCCGACCTGGCCCGGCTGCAAACGGGCGATCAGCTGGTCGAGCAATTGCAATTTCAAGGCGAGGCGCTGCAGCTCATCCGGCGCCGACTCCCCCCGGAGTGCGGCCTGATCGGCTTCGTCGGCGCACCGTTCACGCTTTATGCCTACGCGGTGGCCGGATCGCACGAAGGCTTCACACGCCGGGGCCCGCCGGGTCTCGACGATGGACTGTACGCGGGATTTTGTGAGCACCTGACGCCGCTGCTGGCCGATAATATGATTTTGCAGGCCGAGGCGGGCGCCGAGTGTGTGGCGCTGTTCGACACGGCCGCAGGTGCGCTGGATCCGGGCACATTCGCACATCGCGCCGCCGCGGCGCTCATTCCGGTCATTGAGCGCTTCCGGCGCCGCTGCCCGACGACGCCGCTGATCTACTACTCGCGCGACACGAGCGCGGCGCACTGGGCAGCGCTCGCGCCACTCAGCCTGCAGTGCCTGGGAATCGACTGGCACGCCGACCTGGCTACGGTGCTGGATGCGCAGTGCGACCGCTGGTGCGTGCAGGGCAATATCGATCCGCAGTGGCTCCTGCTGCCGGCAGCCGAGCTCGAGCCACGGGTGCGTGCAGTATTTGCGCGCGTCGCGGCGCTCCCGGCCGCGCGGCGCGCGGCGTGGGTGTGCGGACTTGGCCATGGCGTGCTGCCCGATACGCCCGAAGCGAACGTGCGTCTGGTGCTGAAAGTGCAGCGGGAGATGTTCCAATGAGTGCCGTACCGGCCAGTCTGATCGCCAAGTACGATGTGGCCGGACCGCGCTACACCAGCTACCCGACCGTGCCTTACTGGGACCGCGCGCCCACCGAGACGCAGTGGCTTGAGCGGGTGGGTGCGGCGATGCGTGAAGCCGCGGGCGAGCCGCGTGGCGCGGCGCTGTACATTCACGTGCCGTTTTGCCGCTCGCTTTGCACCTACTGTGGCTGCAACACGCGCATCACGCGCACGCACGCCATTGTCATGCCTTACGTCAACGCCGTGCTGACCGAGTACCGGCTCTACCGCGAGCGTCTCGGCATTGAGCGGCCGCGCTTGAGCGAGGTGCATATCGGCGGTGGCACGCCGACTTTTCTTGATCTGCAGGAACTGGAGGCGCTGCTTAGCGGCATCCTCGGCGCCTCGGAGGTATTGCCCGACGCGGCGCTGTCGGTCGAGGTCGATCCGCGCGTCACCACCACCGAGCAGCTGCAACTGCTGGCGCGTTACGGCTTCCGCCGCATCAGTTTAGGTGTGCAGGACTTTGACCCCAAGGTGCAGCAGATCGTCAACCGCGCCCAGAGCGTTGAGCAGGTGCGGGCGGTGACCGCGGCGGCCCGGGTGAGCGGCTTTGACAGTGTGAATTTTGATCTGATCTACGGATTGCCGCTGCAGCAGCCCGCGAGTATTGACGTCACGATGGAGGCGGTGTGCCAGCTGCGCCCGGACCGGATTGCCTTTTACGGCTACGCGCATGTGCCGTGGATCAAGCCCGGCCAGCGGCGCTTTACCGAGGCTGACCTGCCGGAAGGGGACGCGAAGCGGGCCTTGTACGAGCGCGGCCGTGGCTGGTTGGAGCGCGCCGGCTACCGCGAAGTGGGCTTTGATCACTTCGCCCTGGAGACTGACAGCCTGTGGCGCGCGGTGCGCTCGGGAGGGCTGTACCGAAATTTCATGGGCTACACGGATAGCTGCACGCGTCCGCTGCTCGGCCTTGGCGTCTCGGCGATCGGCGACGCCGGTGACGCCTTTGCGCAGAACGAAAAGGAGCTGCAGCCCTACCAGGAGCGGCTCGCCCGCGGCGAACTGCCGCTCACGCGCGGACACCTGCTCGATGCGGAGGATCAGGTGCTGCGGCGGCATATCCTCAGTCTGATGACCCGCCTGGCCACCCGCTGGGACGGGTCCGATTACACGCCTTACCTCGACGGTGTAGCCGAGAAGCTTAGCGAATTTGCCGCCGACGGCCTGGTGGAGCTGGGCCCGCAGCAGGTGCGCATCACCGAACCCGGACGGGCGTTTCTGCGCGGCATCTGCATGGCCTTTGACGCCCGGCTGGCGCGCCGCTCACCCGACAAGGCGCTGTTCAGCCGGACCGTGTGATCAATGACGGCAGCATAAGGCAGCGACTGACCATAGGGCGTTGAATTCATGAGCGCGGATCGCAGCGACGATGGGTTGACGACGGCCGCCATTGGCCTGCTGGCCTATGCATCGGCCGACATCGCCCACCATGTTTTCGGCCACGGCGGCGCCTGCCTCGCGCTCGGCGGCCAGGTCGTCTCGCTGTCTTCGGTGTTCGTCGATTGCACGCTGCGCGGCACTGCCATCGATCTTGCCGGACCCTTTATGAATCTCGCGCTTGGCGCTCTCGCTTTAATCGTGCTGCGGCTGGCGCCGCGCGCCATGGCGGCCACACGGCTGTTTTGGATTCTGGTGGCCGCGTTCAATCTGTTCTGGTTCGCGATGCAGCTGGTGTTCAGCGCCTTAACGCGGACCGACGACTGGGCCTGGGCAATGCTCAATTTTCACGTCGGTGCACCGGGTAGATATGCTGCCATCGTGCTTGGCATCGCACTTTATCTTTTGACCGGGCGCCTGGTGGCGGCGCCGCTCGCCGCCTATGCCAAACCGCGCGCGCGGGCGACCCGCATCGTGCTGATCGCGCTCGGCAGCGCCTGGCTGCTGGCCGTCGCGACCGCAGTATTTGATCACCGCACGCCGCACGCGCTGCTGCGAAATGCGATTCCGCAGGCGATCCTGCTACCCGTCGGCCTGCTGTTTGTGCCGGAACGCGCGGCCGCGCTGGCGCCGGTGAGCCAGGCCGCAGCGCCGCTGGCGTTCTCGCTCGCGTGGCTGATTGCCGCGGGGCTGGTTGCGGCAGCCTCGATTGCTCTGCTCGGGCCCGGATTTGCGGTCGGCTAGCGCGCTATTTTGCGGCTGAAATACCAAAGCAGCCCGGCGGCGACCGCGTATCCGGCCAGCCACCAGGGCGCCTGGCCGTGGTGAATGTGGATCAGCGCGGCGATCACGATCGCGGCTAGCAGCAGCGCGAGGCCCACGCTCACAGTCGCTTCAAAGGCGAACAGCACGGCACCGAGCAACTCGATCGTGGCGAGCGCGATGCGCAGAGGGTCACCGAGGCCCATCGCCGACCAATGGCCGATTTCCCGGTGATCGATGAGCAGCGGCAGCGTGTGCGCGAGCAACCAGCCGCCAAGCAGACCGCGCGCGCTCGCCAGCGTCAGCCGCATGATTGGTTTCGCGCCGGCGGCGCCTGTGGCAGCAGGAACACTTTGCGCGCCAGGGCGGTGTCGAGCTGCTGCTGCGGGTAGAACTCAAGCAACAGGCCGGGCCGGAACAGCTCCGGATTGTCGCGCTCAAAAGCCGGCCAGCCGCCACCATCGCCGCGCTCGCAGATGTGCTGCTGAATCAGCGCCAGGTAGGCGACCGTGATGGTTTCGTGGTACCGCTCCGGCTGGCCCAGATGCCGGGCGTAATTGCGGATCGCGCGGCGAAGGCGGGCGAGCGCTTCGGCGAAATCGTCTTGCCGCAGGTACAGGTAGGCGGCGCGGACGTGGCCACGATGGCTGAATTCGGCTTCCGGCAGCACGCACTGCTCGAGCGCCGCAAGGAACTGCTCGTCGGTCATGGTTTTTCCCGCAGGCGGTGGCTCGCCCGAGCATCGAGGTCAAGCTCGTAGATGCCTTTGAGTTCCGCAATCTTGCGCAACGTTTCCGCGGAGAACGGCGCCTTGCCTTCAAAGGCGTGCAGTACGATGCCCTCGAGCAAGTCACCGAGCGTCAGGTTCTTGAATTCGGCCAGTGCCTTTAACACCTTCAGGATGCGTCGCTCGATCCGCACCCCGGTCTGGACGCGCTCGACCGTGATGGTTTTGGACGGAACTGCCACGGCAGTGCTCTCAGTAGTTGGTACCTAGGTACCAATGTACCAAAATCAGGGGCGCGACGCAAAAGGGCCCGGCGCGCATCAGGAGCGGGCGTGCACGGGCGGCAAAATCCGCCGCCCACTTGGCGCCAATGGCACTATGGCGGCCGCTGCCTGACCTGGGAACATGAGCGTGAAATCATTCTGGACCCGTGCGCTTGCCTCGCCGTTCATCCGGCTGCTCATCGGGATCGTGCTGGTCGTGACGCCAGTGATCGTCATGCGCTGGGTCATTCTGGCGCTGCACATCCATCAGGCGCGCGCGATCGGCCTGGCAGCTATAGACGGCGCGCTGCTGTCGCTGCTCGGGTACTGGTTCCTGGTTAGGCGAATTGAGAAACGCAAAGTGGCCGAACTGGCCGCTGCCGGCGCGGTGCGAGAACTGGTGCTCGGATTGCTGATCGGTGCCGCGCTGTTCGCCGCCGTCCTGGGGGTACTTGCCCTGCTCGGCGTTTACCACTACACCGGCCGCGCCCCGGTGGTGGTGCTCATTCAGCCTTTGGTGGCGTCGGTGGCTGCCGGAATTTTCGAGGAGCTGCTGTTTCGCGGTTTACTGTTTCGGCTGATTGAGAGCGCGGTCGGCAGCTGGCTGGCGCTGGTGGTTGCCGCGGTCATATTTGGCCTGCTCCACCTGCTCAGTCCGCACGCGACGCTCCTCGGAGCCTGCGCCGTCATTCTAGAGGACGGCGTACTATTGGCGGCCGCCTATTTGGTGACCCGGCGGCTGTGGCTGCCGATCGGCATGCACATCGCCTGGAACTTCACGCAAGGCGGCATCTTTGGCCTCGTGGTATCCGGCACCACCGCCTCGATCGGCCTGTTCAACGGCGTGCTGTCGGGGCCCGTCTGGCTGGCCGGCGGGGAATTCGGCGCCGAAGCATCCGTGGTCGCCGTAATCATCTGCTTGTGCGTGGCGGTGGTGTTTCTCGCCATCGCGGTGCGGCGCGGGCATATCCTGCCGGCGCCTTGGCAGCGAGCCGATTGAGCGGGGCCGGCCGCGGCCGGCCGATCAGAAGGGTTTGACCACCGCGAGGATCAGGATCGGAACGACGATCAGCAGCGCCGTTTCGTTCAGCCATCGCAGCGCCCGCGCACTGGGCAATGCCCGGTCAGCGCGCATGCGTCCGAGCAGCAGCCGGCAGCCCAGGTGATAGCCGATGAGCGCCGCGACGAACAATAACTTCACATCGAGCCAGCGACCGCCGTCGCCGAAACCGAGCCACAGCCACAGACCGGCCCCGAGCGCCACGATGGCCAGAATCGTCATGAAGCCGTACAGCCGGTTGGCCATGATCAGCAGGCGGCGCACGTCCTCGCCGGCGGCACGGCCTTCAGCGTAATGCACGAAAATCCGCGGCAGGTAAAAAATGCCGGCCATCCAGCTGACGACACCCAGCACGTGCAGGCACTTAACCCAAAGCATGGCTTGATCCGCGCTTGACTGCAGATAAGCCCATTATGGCAGGTGCGGTGCGAGGCGCTATCGGCCCGCGCGGTCGCTGGCTAAACTGCTGTGGCACCGGTGCCGCATCGTCATCGGTCTGATTGGGATCCAACTCGCAGGATAATGGCGCCGCAACCGACAACAATAGATGCGTCCGTGACCGCCGAATCGGCTCGCGCCGGTCCTGTTTTGCGGCTCATCGGGTCCCTCCCGCTGCCCGTTCTGTATGCCGTCGGGGCGCTGCTTGTCCTCATCGTGCGCTATGGGCTGCGTTACCGCGTTGGCGTGGCGCGCGACAATCTGCACCGTTGCTTTCCGCACTGGTCGGCCGCCGAAGTTAAGCGCGTACTCAATGAGCATTACCGGCGGCAGGGCGAACTCGCCGCCGAAATTCTGAAATTGGCGGCCATCGGCCGCGAGAAGCTGCGCGAGCGCATCCGCTACTTTGATTTCGCGCCGGTCCACGCGCATCTGGCCGCCGGCCAGTCGGTGCTGCTGCTGACCTCGCACCAGTGCAACTGGGAATGGCTCCTGCAAACCACGGCCATGGAAACCGGGGCGCCGTTCTTCGCCGCCTATAAACCGCCAAGCAGCGCCGCTGCCGATCGGTCGATGCTGCGCCTGCGCGGCCGCTTCGGCGTACACATGCTCGCCGGCAAACGGCTGCTGCGCGAGCTCGCGCGGCAGCGGCGGTGCACGCACGCCGTCGGCATGATGGCCGATCAGATGCCGACCACCAGCGCCGGGCGCGTGTGGCTCACCTTTCTTGGCCGCGAGACCGCGTTCTTTCCCGGACCGGCGGAGATCGCGCGCATCTGCGGCTACCCGACGTATTTCGTCGGCATGCGCCGCGTGCGCCGCGGCTACTACGAATCCCGGATTGAACCGATTGCGATGGCGGGCGAAGTGCTGGATGCGACGCAGTTCACCGCCCGCTATGCGGCGCGCATCGAAGCTGAAGTGATAAGCGCTCCGGCCGACTGGGCCTGGACTCATCGGCGCTGGAAATTCGGGCGCGAGCCGCAGCCGGCGACCGCCGGCCCAAGCTAAAACTGCACTGCGGCTTCGCCGAGGCCGGCAAATTCAGCCCTGGCGCTGCCGCCAGCGGCGACCATGCGCACCCCGTTGCAGCTGCCGGTCGTCACGATCGCCCCAGGCTGCAAGCCCCGGCCCATGGCGCTCATCGTGGTCGCGAACCACACCAGTGGCTGCAGCGGATCGCCCAGTGGATGGCCGCCCACGCCCTGGTGCACGCTTCGGCCATCGATGCGCACCGTCAGCGGCAGTGCGGCCAGTGGCAGCTCACGCCAGGCGCGACAAGCAGGCCCGAGAATCAGCGACTCGTTAATGAGGTTGTCGGCCAGGCGGTCGAGCAGCGACAGCTCATCGGGCGCCGTGTACCGGCTGACGACGATCTCCAGCACCGCGTGCGCCGATTCGATGGCGGCCATGACGGTGTCGCGCCGTTGCGTCGCGTTGCCGGCGACCGTCGGCAGCGGCTGGCCGATGCGAAAGGCGATCTCCGGCTCGATGCCAAACTGCGCCACGCCGGCGGTTGCGGCCGCCGCCGGCGGCAGCTCGGCCGGGGAGTGGCGCAGGTCGCGCTCCATGATCGGCGCAAAGCAGCCGTGCTCGGCATCGTCCATCGACACCTTCCAGGCGCCGATGTGCTGACCGAGCAGGCGCAGCACCTCGTCCTGAATGGCATAGGCCGCAGCCTGATCGCGCGGGCGCAGTGTCTCCGGAAGCGCGGCGAGGCGCCGGCCGCTCACGCGCGCATCCACCAGCGTCTGGGCGGCGCTCGCGACCTGCGGATCTGCTGTAGGCTTCATGCGCTCGCGCGGCCCGCGAGCCGGCCCTCGATCAATTGCGCCAGTTCGGCGATGCTCGGGTGATCAAAGATATCGGTGATGTCGAGGAGCTTTGGCCAGCGTTGCTCGATCTGCTCGTGGATCGCCACCAGCTTCAGCGAACTGATCCCGGCCTCGAACAGGCTCTCGTGGGCGGCAATTCGCCGCCCGTCCATCGCGGTATCCACGAGCTCCTGCAACGCCTGTTCGATCTGGCCGTGACTGGTGTCGCTCTCCGGGTGCTGGTCGTTCAGAGTCTTCAGTTCGGCCAGTTCGCTCGCATAGGCGCCCTCGAGATAGGCCTGCTCGAGCGTGTGGCGCTGAATTTTGCCGCTGGTGGTCTTGGGCACGCGCTTGACCGGCACGACGGCGCTGACTTCAAGTCCCGCGTGTTCGCTGATGCGGCGCGCGACCTGGCGGGCGAGCGGCGCAAACTCAGCAAGCTCGCCCCGGTGCAGCACGAACACGATGATCTGATCCGAATCGCCGTGCGGCGGACGGATGCCGGCCACCACCACTTTGCCGAGCTCTAAATCCCCCAAGCCAAAGACCAGCTGCTCCAGATCGTGGGGGTAGTAGTTCTGGCCGTTGACGAACAGGATTTCCTTGAACCGGCCGGTCACGTAAAGGTCGCCGGCGTGGATGGCGCCAAGATCCCCGGTACGGAGCCAGCCGTCGGCGGTGAACGACTCGGCGTTGACCTGCGCTGCGTTCAGGTAACCGGCCGTGACGTTGGCGCCGCGGATCTGGATATGGCCGACGTGCTCATCGGCCAGTGGCTCGTCGGCGCTGCCGGCAATGCGCAGCTCACACAGCGGGATGGCCCGCCCGACACTGACCAGCTGCAGCGCATCGGCGCCGCCGGCCGGTACCGTCGCGAGCTGCTGGCCGACGTTGAGCCGGTGGCGATTGAAGTTGGCGGATTTAAGCGGCGCGCCCACGGGCGGGAAGCTGACCGCGAGCGATGCCTCGGCCAGGCCATAAACCGGAAACATGGCGGTCGCGCTCAAGCCGCACGGCGCGAGCCGCTGCATGAACTCCTCGCACAGCTCGGCGCTGATCGGCTCGGCGCCGTTGAAGATCAGGCGCACGGTGGACAGATCGAGCTGCCCGGGTGAGCGGTCGGCCAGCACCTTGAGGTAATGCCGGTAGCCGAAATTCGGCGAACACAGGATTGTCGCGCGAACCCGGGACGCGAGCTGCAGCCACAGGAGCGGCCGGCGCACGAACAGGTCGGTCGGCATCAGATGCGCATGCACCTGGTTGGCGAACATCACCAGATGAAAACCGATGAGCCCCATGTCGTGCGTCAGCGGCATCCACGACAGGCTCGCGTCGTCCGAGTTGAAGCCGCCGGCGGCCGTCGCCCCCTCGATATTGGCGAGCAGATTGGCGTGCGTCAGCACCACGCCCTTGGGTGTGCTGGTCGAGCCGGAGGAAAATTGAATGAAGGCGGTATCGCCGGGCCGGGCAACATGGGGCTGCCCGGCGCGGGCGACCTCATGCAGCTCATCGATCAGAAACGTGCGCTGGCGGAGCGCAGCAAACAGCTCCTGTTCGCCCTGCGCGGCGGCGACGCTCGCGATGCGCTCGAGCAGGCGCTGCTCGGTGTACAAAAACGGCGCACCGAGCTGCCGCGCAACGCGCAGCAGCTTCATGCGGTGCTCGTCGCTGATCCCCGGCGCGATCGGTACCGGCACGATGCCGCCCAGCACCGCCGCCCAGAAAGCATCGATGAACGGCTCATTGGCGGCGAGCAGCAGGATCAGCCGGTCGCCGGGCCGCGCGCCGAGTTGCTGCAGGTGGTGCAAAATGCCGAGCGCGCGCTCATACAGCAGGCCGAACGGCACCTGGCGCGTCTCGGTCTCTGATTCTAGGTAGGTAATGCTGCGCGCTGCGCCGCGATTGGCCTGCATCAGTTCGGTCAGGGTTTTGGCAATCATCCGTGGGGGACCGGCAGGTTGACGGGCGCGAGCGCTTCGTGAATGGTGGGCATGTGGCCACCGTGATTCTAGCGTACTCATCCTTGCCCGGTCAGTTGCCGGCGCCGCTCCGTCGGCGCCTGGCCGCGGAACTCCCGCACGCGCGCCGCTCGCGCTTGGGCGCGCACGGATTGGCGCAATCGCAATCGCTTCTCGGCATCGCGCTCGCCTGCCAGCTGCTGAGCCGTGTCTGCCACCGTCCGGTCAGCGCGCGGCAGCTGCGCTTTCCGTACGGCGGCAAGCCGCGCGGTCGCGGCCTGCCGGATTTCAGCATCACGCACGCAGGCTCCTGGGTCGCGTGCGCGGTGGCGACGGTGGGCCGGGTGGGACTCGATCTGGAAGTGCTCGACGGGGCGATCCTGCCGGCCTTCAGTTTTTGTTTCGATCGAGAGGAATTACAGCAGGCGAGCGATGCGCGCGCGGCCCTTGGCATCTGGTGCGCCAAGGAAGCGACGGTCAAGGCGGCCGGCGCGACGCTGGCTGAACTGCGTGCGGTCAGCGTGCGCGGCGATGAGGCGCAATTTCGCCGGGAGCGCTGGTGGGTGCACGCGCCGCCGGCACCGGCGCAGCTGACGTGCCGATTGGTGACCGACCGGCCGACGCTCGCGCTCAGCTGCGAGCGCATGGGCTGGCGCGCGCTGTGTGCCATGCCCGCTTGTCGGGGCAGGCCACATCCGGGAAAATACCGCGCCTTGCCGAGTGACGCCGTCGGTGGACAGTTCGCATGAGTAAATCCGGCCCGGGCGGTGGCCTGCGCAACACGATCTACCGCTACCGCACGATGTCGGGCCGCACGATGAGCCGCACGCGCCGCTTCGCGTATCGCGTCCTGGCACCGATCCTGGCGGGCCTCGTGCGCAGCTGGTGGCGAAGCTGTCCGGTCGTTATTGCCGTCGGCGAGGAACATCTGGATGAGGTGCTCACCGCCCAGCCTTCGTTCCTGCCGGTGTACTGGCACCAGCACAACCTGTTCTGCACCGGCTATCTGCTCGCGCAGCAGGCGCGGCGGCCCATGCGGATCGGTTTTCTGATCAGTCCGTCGCTCGACGGGGAGCTGGCCGCCCAGGTGGTGCAGCGGCTGGGCGGTTACCCGATCCGCGGCTCATCGACCCACACCGGGGCGCTCGCGATGAAGGAGACTTTTCAGGCGCTGATGCGCGAGAAAGTCAGTGCCGTGCTGACGCCGGATGGCCCGCGCGGCCCGCGCTTCAAGTTCAAGCCCGGCGCCGTGCTGCTGGCGCAGATGTCCGGACGACCGCTGGTGCCGATGGCTTTCTGCGCCTCGCGCGCGTTGCTCGTGCACTGGGATAAGTTCGTGCTGCCGGTGCCGTTTTGCCGGATCGCGGTGGCGATCGGTGCGCCGCGCACCGTCGATCGCAGTATCGGCGCCGCGGGTCTGGTGAAGGTGCAGGAGGAAATGGAGCAGCAGCTGAAGGCGGTCTTTGCCAGCGCGCGGGCGGCGCTCAAGCGGGCCTGAACCGGCGCGCAGCCACCGGGCCAAGCGGCCGATATTTCAGACGCAAACATAACGGACATCCGTCGCATATCTCCAACGCTGGCAGGGCTTTAGCTTGCCTTCTGACGGTAATATGGGAGAATTCGCGGTGATGTCTAAGCCGCCGAGCCCCACCCCGGCCGAGTTCACCGCTTCCGACGTGCTGGCGCCCCAATTCTGGACCGGGCGGACCGAACGACCGGCTCCGGGCCTGGACGTGGCGTGCACCAAAATCGCCGTCGATTTCCAGAACCTGACGCGCGATACGGCCGACGAAGTCATCCGCCGCAGCCTCGATATCCTGCGTGAGTCGACTTCCGCCGACGCCACCTTCGCCGCGTTCTTCGATCAGTCATCCACCCATATTGAATCCGTCACGGCCTCGGGCGGCACGTTCGTGCAGTGTCATCCCGAAGCGCTGCGCGGCGTCGTGCTCGAGCGGCTGCCGTGGATCGCCTCGCGCGGCGAGCATCTTAGGCTGGCAGAATTTCGCGATACCGCCACGCCGCGGCGCGAACAGATGGTCGATGCCGGCCTGCTGGCGGAGCTTGCCATCGGCTCGGCGCTGATCGTCAGCTTCCGGATCCGCGATAAGGCCGCCGGCATGCTGGGCCTGGTGTTCGGCCTGCCGCGCGGCGCCTTTGACGTGAATCTGCAGCTGCTGCTCAAGCTGCTCGGCAGCAGTCTTGCGACCGGGCTCGAGCGCGTGCGCACGAGCCTTTATCTGGATCGGATCGAGGAGCGCAGCAAGCTCGCGGAACTGGCGGCCAACGACGGGGTGTGGGACTTCGACGTGGACGGGCAGGAGGTGTATTTCTCGCCGCGCTGGCGCGCGATGCTCGGCTACAGCGAGGCGGACCTGACCGGCGGCTTTGACTGGCGCAGCCTCGTGCACCCGGAGGATATCTCGCGCGTGCAGGCGGCGATCCGTGATCACGTGGCCGGCAAGACGCCGCTGTTTGACAGCGTGCACCGCATGCGCCACCGGAGCGGTGAGTGGCGCTGGGTCATCAGTCGCGCCAAGGCGATGACCGACGAGCACGGCCGGCTGCTGCGCCTGGTAGGCGTCGAGCTCGATATCACTGAGCGCAAGCTGTACGAGGAGGCGCTGTTTCGCGAGAAGGAGAGCGCGCAGATCACCTTGCAGTCGATCGGCGATGGCGTCATCACGACCAACGCCAGCTCCGTGATCGATTACATCAATCCGGTGGCCGAGCAGCTCACCGGCTGGCGGCTCGAGGATACGATGGGCAAGCCGGTCGAGGAAGTTTTCCGTGCCTTTCACGAAGAGACCTGCGAGCCGCTGGAAAATCCGCTGACGGTGGCCATCCGCCGCGCCCGCGCGATCAAATCCGTGCGGCCGATGCTGCTGATCAGGCGCGACGGCAACGAGCTGTATGTCGAGAGCACCGCCGCGCCGATCCGCGACGGGGCCGGCAAGACCGCCGGGGGCGTGCTGGTATTCCACGACGTCAGCGAGTCGCGCGAGCTCAACCGCCGCTTAAGTTATCACGCCAGTCACGATCTGCTGACCGGACTGGTGAACCGCCGCGAATTCGAAAACCGCCTGGAGCGGGCGCTCAAGAGCGCCAAGGCGCGCGAATCCTCCTATGCGCTGTGCTACCTCGACATCGACCAGTTCAAGATTGTCAACGACACCTGTGGTCACGGCGCCGGCGATGCGCTGCTCGGCCAGGTCGGAGCGCTGCTGAAATCCAAGGTCCGCTGGCGCGATACGCTCTCGCGGCTCGGCGGCGACGAGTTCGGCATATTGCTGGAGAGCTGCTCGCTCGATGAGGCGATGCGGATGGCCGAGACGCTGCGCGAGGCGGTACGCAATTTCCGCTTCACCTGGGAAGAGCGCGTGTTCCGCTTGGGCGCCAGCATCGGTGTGGTGCCAATCACCGCCGACAACGAGGATGTCGCCTCGGTGCTGTCGGCCGCAGACAGTGCCTGCGCGGCGGCCAAGGAGCAGGGTCGCAACCGCGTGCACAGTTTTGCCGAGAACGATATCGAGCTGATGCGCCGCCGGCGCGAGATGCAGTGGGCCGCGCGCATCAACGCGGCGCTCGAGGAAGGGCGCTTCGAGCTGTTTAGGATGACGATCCAGCCGTTGCAGAAGCAAATCGTCGGCGCCCACTACGAGTTGCTGCTGCGCATGCGGGATGAAAACGGGCGCATCGTGGCGCCGGACAACTTTATCGCCGCGGCCGAGCGCTACGCCATCACGCCGAACATCGATCGCTGGGTGATCGAAAACGCATTCCGCTGGCTGGTCTCCGAGGCCGATGAGCGCGAGCGCCTCGCGATGTGCTCGATCAACCTGTCGGGCCAGAGCCTGGGAGATGATAAGTTCCTGCCGTTTGTGATCGACCAGTTCCAGAAAAGCGGGCTGGATGCGACCAAGATCTGCTTTGAGATCACCGAAACGGCCGCGGTGGCCAGCTTCTCGCAGGCCAACCGCTTCATCCAGGCGCTCAAGGAGCTCGGCTGCAAATTTGCGCTCGATGACTTTGGCACCGGCCTGTCATCGTTCGGCTACCTCAAGCACTTCCCGGTCGATTACCTGAAAATCGACGGCAGCTTCGTGCGCGAAATTCTGCACGATCCGATCGACCGGGAAATGGTCCGCTCCATCAACGAGATTGGCCACCTGACCGGCAAGCAGACGATTGCCGAGTTTGCCGAGAACGCCGAGATCATCCAGATGCTGACCGACATCGGCGTCGATTTTGCGCAGGGCTACGGCATCGCCCAGCCTTCGCGCGTGCTCAAGGCCGTCAACAGCTGACACCTGAGGGCCGGCGCCGGCGAGATCGCCAATGCCCGCCTGCTTAAGCCGGCAGCGCGTACGGCAGCGGCAAATTCTCACACTCAAGGAGCGGTGCGCTTTGGCCCGCCGCATCGGGGGCAGCCGAAGCCGCCAATGGTGCGACGGCCAGCAGCTCGCTGCGTCCGTCGGGGCGCGCCTGCGCGGCCACCAGCTGCACGCCGCGGCCGTCGGTGAGCCGGTAGTGCTCTGCCGGCGCAAGCTGCGCGGGCGCGCGGGTGAGAAAGCGCTGCATGCGCCGCTTGACCTTACCGCGGTAGTGCGCGCGCGCGATCACCTCCTGCCCTGTGTAGCAGCCCTTGGTAAAGGAGATGGCCCCGAGGCAGTCGAGATTCAGCATCTGCGCGACGAACTGTCCGCTGATGGCTTTCCCGACGGTCGGGAAGCCGGCGGCGATGAGCACCGCGTGCCAGCGCTCGGGCCCCGACAGCTTGGCCGGCGGCGCAGCGTTCGCCGGCTGCAGCAGCAGCCAGCGCGCGGCCGTGCTGTCGCGGTAGATGAGCGCACCGGCTGGCGCCGTCGGCGCCAGCGCGCCGGACAGCTCGGGCAGCAATCCATAGACGGCGACATGATCCGAAGCGTCGGTGATGGTGACTTTCGCGCGCAGCACAAAGCGGCGCAACTGTTCGGCCGCGATAGCGGCCAGCTCGCGTTCCAGCACGGCGACAATCCGCTCGCTCCCCGCGAGGCCAACGCGCAGCAGCGCGAGCACGCGACCCTGCGGATTGTGCCAGCCGGCCGGCAGCAGTTGCTCGCCGCTCAGCTCAGCGGTATCGCAGGACAGCTGGCCCTGCAGGAACGCGCCCGCGTCGGGCCCGTCAAAGTGCAGCACGCCGAGCGTCGCGAGCGGGCAGATTGTAAACTCAGTGTATTCAAGCGCCATCGTGCGATCCGCTTCGCCTTAAGCCTTCGCCTCGGGTAGTCCGTGCCAGTGAATTCTGGCACACTCACTGGCCATGCTCGAGCCGCCCGCGACCGTTCCGCCCGTCTTAAGCGCTGCATCCGCCAAGCTTGCTGCACCGGCGCCGGGCGCGCGCCTGGCGAGCGCGCCGCCCGGCGAGCACGGCGGGCCGCCGGGTCCCGAGCCGACCAGGTTCGGCGATTGGGAACGGGCTGGCCGCTGCATCGATTTCTGAGCCCGTCGGATCCTTTGCAAGGAGCGTTCATGCGCGCCCGTCCGCTGTCGCCGCATCTGTCGGTTTACCGCTTCACGCATACGATGGCGACTTCGATCCTGCACCGGATCACGGGCCTGTACATGGCGGCGGGGCTGCTGCTGCTGGTCGCCTGGCTGATGGCCGCGGCGCAGGGCGAGGATAGCTACGAGCTGTTCGTGGCGCGCTGGTCAGGCGGATGGATCCGGCTGCTGCTGATGGGGTGGCTGGCGGCATTCGTTTATCACTTCATGAACGGTATCCGGCACCTGTTTTGGGATGCCGGGATCGCGCTCGAGCGGGCCCCGGCGCGGCGCAGCGCGTGGCTCGTCATCACGGCGACGGTCATGGTGCTGGCCTTGAGCGGCTACCTGCTGTTCTGCCCGCAGGCGGGCGCGCCATGAGTCTGCGCGCGCCACTGGCACGGGTTTTGGGATTCGGCTCCACACAGGACGGTGTCCATCACTGGCGCGTGCAGCGGCTGACCGCCTACGCGCTCGTGCCACTGACCGTGTGGCTGCTGCTCGCGCTCATCCGCGTGCCGCTTAGCGACTACGCGGCGGTGACTGCCTGGATGGCGAGCGGCTGGAACCCGGTGCTGCTGTGCCTTGCGGTGCTGACGATGAGCTGGCACTCGCAGCTCGGCGTGCAGGTCGTGATTGAGGATTACGTGCATGGGGTCGCCGCCAAGGGCACGTTGCTGCTGCTGTCGAAGTTTGGGCACGTGCTGCTGGCCGCCGGCGGCAGCTACGCGGTGCTGCGCGTCGCGATGCGGGGTTTCTGATGGCGAGCTACGAATTCGTCGATCACACCTACGACGTCGTGGTCATCGGCGCCGGCGGCGCGGGCCTGCGTGCCACGCTCGGGCTCGCCGAGGCGGGCCTGTCGACCGCCTGTGTGACCAAGGTTTTTCCGACCCGCAGCCACACGGTCGCGGCGCAGGGCGGCATCAGCGCCGCGCTCGGCAACATGGGCGAGGATGACTGGCGCTGGCACATGTACGACACCGTCAAGGGTTCGGACTGGCTCGGCGATCAGGACGCCATCGAATTCATGTGCAAGCAGGCGGCCACTGCCGTCATCGAGCTGGAGCATTACGGCGTGCCGTTTTCGCGCACCGACGACGGGCGCATCTACCAGCGGCCGTTCGGCGGCATGACCACGCATTTTGGCGAGGGCGTGGCGCAGCGCACCTGCGCCGCCGCGGACCGCACCGGACACGCGATGCTGCATACGCTTTATCAGCAATCGATCCGCCACGAGGCCGAATTCTTCGTCGAGTATTTCGCGCTCGATCTGCTGATGGAAAACGGCCAGTGCCGCGGCGTCGTGGCGATCGACCTGGCCGACGGGCGGATCCACCGCTTCCGCGCCCAGACCACGATCCTCGCCACCGGCGGCTACGGACGGGCCTGGTTTTCCTGCACCTCGGCTCATACCTGCACCGGCGATGGCGGTGGCATGGTGCTGCGCGCCGGCTTGCCGCTGCAGGACATGGAATTCGTGCAATTTCACCCGACCGGCATCTACGGCTCCGGCTGCCTGATCACCGAAGGGGCGCGCGGCGAGGGCGGCTATCTGACCAACTCCGCCGGCGAGCGCTTCATGGAGCGCTACGCGCCGAATGCCAAGGATCTGGCTTCGCGCGACGTGGTCAGCCGCGCGATGACCATCGAGATCCGCGAGGGCCGCGGGGTCGGCGAGCATCGCGATCACATCTATCTGCACCTTGAGCACCTGGGCGCGCAGGTCATCCACGAGCGTCTGCCCGGCATCCAGGAGACGACGCGCATCTTTTCGGGCGTGGATGTGACCCGCGAGCCGATCCCGGTGCTGCCGACCGTGCACTACAACATGGGCGGGGCGCCGTGTAATTACCACGGCGAATTCATCACGGTGCAAAACGGCCGCGAGGCGGTCGTGCCCGGATTGATGGTGGTGGGCGAGGCCGCCTGCGTGTCGGTCCACGGCGCCAACCGCCTGGGCTCCAATTCGCTGCTGGATCTGGTGATTTTTGGCCGCGAGGCCGCGCGCCACTGCGCCGAGCTGCTCAAGCCCGGCGCCGCGCAAAAGCCGCTCGCCAAGGATGCGGCCGACGCTTCGATCGCGCGGCTCGACCGCTACCGGCAGGCGCGCGGCTCGCGCCCCACGGCGCAGATCCGCACCGAGATGCAAAAGATCATGCAGGCCGATGCCGCGGTGTTTCGCACCGAGGTCTCGCTGCGCGACGGCATCGCCAAGCTCGCGCGCACTCACGATTCGCTCGCCGATATCTCGCTCGCCGACCGCGGCCTGATCTGGAACACCGATCTGATCGAGACGCTGGAGCTGGAAAACCTGCTGCTGCAGGCCACGGCGACGATCCATTCGGCCGCCAACCGCCAGGAAAGCCGCGGTGCGCACGCGCGCGAGGATTTTGCGCAGCGCGACGACAAGCAGTGGCTCAAGCATACGCTGTGCTGGGTCACGGGCCCGGGAGCGACGCGCTTTGATTACCGTGCCGTGCACCTCAACACCTTGAGCAGCGACACCGAGTCGGTGCCGCTCAAAGCCCGGACCTACTGACGGCAACGTCGCAAGGGAAGCATCCGACCATGGCCCAATTCCTGCTGCCGCCCAATTCCCGCATCGACACCAAGGCCGGCAAGCGCTTCGAGGCGCCGGCCGGCGCCAAGCAGGTGCGTACGTTTCGCGTGTATCGGTTCGACCCGGAAGCGGCGGGCAAGCCGCGCATCGATGCCTATGAGCTCGACATGGCCAGCTGCGGCCCGATGGTGCTCGATGCGCTGCTGAAGATCAAAAACGAGATCGATCCGACGCTGTCGCTGCGCCGCTCGTGCCGCGAAGGGATCTGCGGCTCCTGCGCGATGAATATCAATGGCGAGAATACGCTTGCCTGCACGCGCCACTGCGACGACTTAGGCGGCGGCGATGTGCGCATCTACCCGCTGCCGCACATGCCGGTCATCAAGGATCTGGTGACCGACCTGACCGATTTTTACGCGCAGTACGCGGCCGTCAAACCGTGGCTGCAGACCCGCTCGGCCGCGCCACCGGACCGCGAGCGGCTGCAGTCGAAGACCGACCAGGAAAAAATCGACCGCCCGTCGGCCTGTATCCTGTGCGCCTGCTGCTCGACCGCCTGTCCAAGCTACTGGTGGAATTCGGACCGCTACCTGGGTCCAGCGGCGCTGCTCGCGGCCTACCGCTGGATCGTCGACTCGCGCGATGAGGCCACCGGCGAGCGGCTCGATGCGCTCGATGATCCGTTCCGGCTGTACCGCTGCCACACCATCATGAATTGCACGGAAGCCTGTCCCAAGGATCTGAATCCGGCCCGGGCCATCGCCGCCATCAAGCAGCTGCTGGCCGAGCGGCAACACTGAGCGGCGCGCCCATGCGCACCGATCCGGATCTAAGGCGCCTGCGCTGGCGCTGCCGGCGCGGCATGAAGGAGCTCGACCAGCTGTTGCTCAATTATCTGCAGGTGAGATTCGCTAAGGCCGATGCCGCTGAACGCGAGCGCTTTGCCGCCTGCCTCGAATTGCCCGATCCACAGCTCGCTTCCTGGCTGCTCGGGCGATCAGCGCCCGAGGAACCGGAGCTCAAAGAACTGATCGCGCACATCAAGGCGGCCACTGCAGCTGCCTGATTACATTATGTTATCTCCGCCCCCGCCCGCGGCGGGGGTGCGGCGCGTCGCGACCGCCGGCAAATACTTGCCTGAGGCGCGGAACCTGCGCCGCCAAGCGGCGCTCCAAGGCTAGGGTAGAGCACTGTTGGTACCGGACCCGTGGGGTGACATCGCGATGAGCCCGTTCGCTGCTAGACTGGCCGCAAGGAGCGTATTTCCGAAAGTCATCGGCGGCGGTTCAGCGCACAGCATGGCCAAATCCACCATTCCGTCGGGACCGGACCGAACCGCACCCGCCGCGGGCGCGGCCAATGCGCCACCGGCCGGCGCCGATGCCGGCGATCTGAGCCTGGTGCGCCGGGTCCAGGCCGGCGAGCGCGGCGCCTACGACCTGCTGGTGCTGAAGTACCAGCACAAGGTCGTCAAGCTGGTCATGCGCTACCTGCGCGATGTCGGCGATGCCGAGGACGTCGCGCAGGAAGTGTTCATCAAGGCCTATCGGGCCCTGCCGCAGTTTCGCGGCGACAGCGCCTTTTACACCTGGCTGTACCGCATCGCGATCAACACCGCCAAGAACGCGCTCTCGGCCCGCGAGCGCACGCCGAGCGGCTACGAGCTGGACGCCCAGGGTCCCGATGAGTGGCCGGAAATGGCCTCTCGCCTGCGTGACCCGGATACGCCCGAGGGCTTGGCGCTCACCGATGAGATTCGCACCACCGTGAACGGGGCAATCAGCGCCCTGCCCGAAGATCTGCGCACGGCGATCGTGCTGCGGGAACTGGAAGGGATGAGCTACGAGGAGATCGCCGTGTCGATGGACTGTCCGGTCGGCACCGTGCGCTCGCGCATCTTCCGCGCCCGCGAGGCGATCGATCGGCAGTTGCGCAAAGTATTTGATGGCGGCCTGGGCCGGTCCGAGGAGTTGGTGTGAGCCACGAGCAGTTGGAAAGCCAGTTGTCGGCGATGTATGACGGCGAGCTACCAGTGGCCGAGTGCGAGCTGCTGTCGCGGCGCCTTGCCCGCGAAGAGCTGCTGCGGGCCCGCTGGTCGCGCTACGCGATGATCGGGGCCGTGATGCGCTCCGAGCCGGTCGCGGCCGTCAGCGGTGATTTCGCGCGCCGTGTGAGCAGCGTGATTGCAGCCGACGCGGGCCGCTTCAGTCTGCGCCGCGCGGCGGTGCAGTGGTGGAAGCCGGCGTTCGGCGCCGCCCTGGTCGCGGGCGTCGCGGGCATCGCCATCCTCGTGTTGCGCAGTGGCCTGCCGGTGCAGGCCCCGGCTTTGGCTGCCGTGCCGCCCACCGCAGCAGCGCCCGCGATCGCAGCGCAGCCGCTGGTGGCTGTGCGGCCCGACAGTGGCTATGCGCTCGCGGCGGCACCGTCGCGCGAGCCGGCCAGTTACGTGGTGCCGCCGCGCAGTCTGGGCACCGATGTCGATGTGCCGGCGTCGCTGGCCAGTTTTGTCGTGGCCCACAGTGAGTATTCTCCGCCGCTGGTGCGCCGGCATCTGCTGTCGGCCTGGATCGGCAACGATTTAGTGCAGACCACGCCGCCCAGCTCCAGCGTGCTGTTCAACGACGCTGGAGCCGTACCGCCGGCCAATGGCACGAACTGAAGGGCATCTGCTGTGGCTGGCCGCTCTGCTGGTCGCAGCGGTGGCTGCTGCTGCCGAGAGCCCGCAGTCCTTTATCGCCCGGATGGACGAGGCGCTGCGCAACCGCAACTACCAGGGCGTGTTTGTGCACGAGCACGGCGGTCAGAGCGAGACGCTGCGCATCACGCACCGGGTCGACGGCAGCCAGGTATCGGAGCGGATCGTGTCGCTCGATGGCTCGGGGCGCGAATACATCCGGCGCGGTTCGCAGATCACTTCCTACCTGCCCGACCAGAACCTGGTGGTGGTCGATACCACGCCTGACGCCGGCCTGCTGCTTTCCGAACTGCACGTTCCTGATCTGGCCAATTCCGGGCAGTATCGGCTGCGCGAGCTGGCACAAACCCGCACCAACGGTCGTCAGGCGCGGGTCATTGCGGTCGAGCCGCTCGATGCCATGCGCTACGGCTACCGACTGTGGATTGATGAAGCGAGCGGCATGCCGCTGAAGACCCAGCTGCTGTCGGCGAGCGGCGAGGTTGTAGAGCAGCTGATTTTCACCGACCTTAGACTGCCGGCACGGATCCCGGACAGCGAGCTGCAGCCGGCGGTCGACGCACAGGGTTATCGCTGGCTGCGCCGCGGCGTGGCCGCCGGTACTGATGTGGGCATTCCGGCCGATTCGGCCTGGGTCGCCGCCGAGTTGCCGCCGGGCTTTCGGCTCACCGCCCGTTCGGTGCAGGTGCTCCCCGGGACCAGCGGTCCGGTCACACATCTGGTTTACAGCGATGGCCTGGCGAGCGTGTCGGTATTTGTTGAATCGGCGATTGGCGAGCCTGCAGCCGGCGGCGCGAGCGCAGCGACGCTCGCGGTGACCCGTATCGGCTCGACCTCGGCCGTGTCGACGACGGTGCAGGGCCATCGGGTCACGGCCATCGGCGAGGTGCCGCCTGACACCGTGCGTGCCATCGCCGCATCGCTCCGTGCCGGCGCCGAACCGGTCGGTCGCGGGCTGCCGGACATGTCCCCGGTCGCCACGCGCCCGGCGACCGGCCGCAACCTTCCCCACCCGTGAGTGCCGAGCCGCCGGCCGCGGAGCTCGTAGTACTGGTGCGCGAGCAGTGCCACCTGTGCGAGGAGCTGCTCGCCGAGCTGCACCAATTCGGGCAAAGCTGCCAGCTGCCGCCGGTGAAAGTGCTGGAAGTCGATTCGGACCCGGTGCTGGCGCGGCGCTTCGGACTCAAGATTCCGGTGCTGCTGCTGGATGGGACACTGGTCTGTGCGCACCGCTTTGACGGCGCGGAATTGCGGCGGTTATTGAGGCTATAATCCGCGCGCCCCGGCGCCGGGGAAGCCGGGTGCCCCCTTTGATGCAACGCATACGCAACTTCTCCATCATCGCCCATATCGATCACGGCAAGTCGACGCTCGCCGACCGGCTGATCCAGCTTTGCGGCGGGCTCGAAGAGCGCGAGATGCAGGCTCAGGTGCTCGATTCGATGGAGCTGGAGCGCGAACGCGGCATCACCATCAAGGCCCAGAGCGTGACGCTTAACTACCGGGGCGCGGACGGCCAGTCCTACCAGCTGAATATGATCGACACGCCCGGCCACGTCGACTTCTCCTACGAAGTGTCGCGAAGCTTGGCCGCCTGCGACGGCGCGCTGCTGGTGGTCGACGCCTCGCAGGGCGTGGAAGCGCAGAGCGTCGCCAACTGCTACACCGCCACCGAGCAGGGCCTCGAAGTGCTGCCGGTGATCAACAAGATCGATCTGGCTTCGGCCGATGCCGACAAGGTGATCCGCGAGATCGAGGAGATCATCGGCATCGATGCCCAGGATGCGGTGCGCGTCAGCGCCAAGACCGGCGAAGGGGTGCCCGAGCTGCTCGAGGCGATCATCCGCCGCATTCCGCCGCCGCGCGGCGATCCGGCGGCACCGCTCCAGGCGCTGATCATCGATTCATGGTTTGACAATTACCTTGGCGTGATATCGCTGGTGCGGGTGGTCAACGGCACGCTGCGCACCGGCGAGAAGATCCGCATGATGTCGATCGGCCGCGCCCAGACCGTGGACCGGCTCGGCCGCTTCACACCCAAGGCCGTGGCGCTCGCCGAGCTCTCCGCCGGCGAAGTCGGCTTCGTGGTCGCCGGCGTCAAGGAAATCGACGGTGCCCCGGTCGGCGATACGATCACGCACGAGCTGCGCGGCAGCAGCGCGCCGCTCCCGGGCTTCAAGCAGGTGCAGCCGCGGGTCTTCGCCGGGATGTTTCCGATCAACTCGGAGGACTACGAGAATTTTCGCGACGCGCTCGCCAAGCTTAAGCTCAACGATTCGGCGCTGCACTACGAGCCGGAAGTTTCCGTCGCCTTAGGCTTCGGCTTTCGCTGCGGGTTTCTCGGGCTGCTGCACATGGACATCGTGCAGGAGCGGCTGGAGCGCGAGTATCAGCTGCAGCTGATTACCAGTGCGCCGACGGTGATCTATGAGGTGGCGCGCCTCGACGGCACGATTGTGCACATCGACAGTCCCGCCAAGCTCCCGCCGGTGACGGAGATCGCCGAGATCCGCGAGCCGATCATCACCGCCAATATTCTGGTGCCGCCCGAATACGTCGGCGGCGTGCTCGGGCTGTGCGAGCAAAAGCGCGGCGTGCAGCGCAAGCTCCAGTACGTCGCCACGCAGGTGGCGATCCAGTACGACCTGCCGCTCGCCGAAGTGGTGCTCGATTTCTTTGACCGGCTCAAATCCGCTTCCCGCGGCTACGCCTCCTTTGACTATGAATTCAACCGCTTTGAGCCCGCGCCGCTGGTCAAGCTCGATATCCTGATCAACGGCGACCAGGTCGACGCGCTGGCGCTGATCGTGCACCGCGACAGCGCCTACCAGCGCGGCCGCGAGCTGGTGGACAAGATGCAGGAGCTGATCCCGCGGCAGATGTTCGAGGTCGCGGTGCAGGCGGCCATCGGTGCGCACGTGATTGCCCGCGCCACGGTCAAGGCCTTGCGCAAGAACGTCCTGGCCAAGTGTTATGGTGGCGATATTTCCCGCAAGCGCAAGCTGCTGGAAAAGCAAAAAGAAGGTAAAAAGCGTATGAAGCAGGTCGGATCGGTTGAGATTCCGCAGGAGGCATTCCTGGCGGTGCTGCGGGTCGGGCGCAAATGAGCGCCGTGACGCTGACGCGGCGGGGATGCGCATCATGACGCTGGCGCAATGGCTGACGGTGCTGACCTGGATCGCACTGCCGGTGACGGTGGTGGCGGTGATCGACGACTGGTTCCTGCGCCCGCGGCGCCAGCTCGCCGCGCTCCCCGGTGCCGCGCACGATCCGCCGCTGATGAGCGCCGTGTATGTGGCCGAACCGCTCCTGGTGCTGGCGGCCATCTTGAATCTGCTGATGTCCGAGCGGCTCGATTTCAGCCTGGTGCTGGTGCTGGTGGTCGCGGCCTCAGGGCTCATTTACCTGCTCGACAGGCTGATGTTCGCGCCGCTCCGGGCCCGCGCCGCGACGCTGCGCGGCCAGCCCGAGGCAGCCGTGCCGTTGCCGGTGACGGTCGATTACGCGCGCAGCTTCCTGCCGGTGGCCGCGCTGGTGCTGGTGATCCGCGCCTTTATCTTCGAACCGTTCCGGATTCCCTCCGATTCGATGATGCCAACACTCCTGGATGGGGATTTCATCATCGTCAACAAGTACGCTTATGGCCTGCGAGCGCCGGTACTCGGCACGCAGCTGGTGGCCGTCGGCGAGCCGCAGCGCGGCGACGTCGTGGTGTTCCGTTACCCGCCGGACCCGGGTATCAATTACATCAAGCGGCTGGTCGGGCTGCCGGGCGACACGGTGCGCGTCCACGACGATCAGCTGACTGTCAACGGCCAGACAATTGCGTTGCACTACGACGGCCGCTTTATCGACAAGGACGGCTGTTACAGCAATATGCGCGAGTCGACCGAAATGCTGGGCACGCACCGTCACCAAACGCTCTCGTGCCTGTCGCCGCAGTATCTGGCCGTGGCGCCGGTGGCAAGCTGCAAGCGCCACATCGACCGCAGCTACCTGTGCGATGAGCGCGCCGGGAGCGAATATGCGGATGCCGGCGATACCGGGGATATTGTCGTACCGGCGGGCCATTACCTGATGATTGGCGATAATCGCGACAACAGCGCCGACAGCCGGGTGTGGGGATTCGTGCCGGAAGCGAATTTGGTCGGCAAGGCGACCCGAATCTGGTTCAATTGGGACTGGAAGGGCTGGGACTGGGGACGCGCCGGCGCACCGTTGGGCTGGCACCGGATCGGGCAGAAGATAGACTGATCGGACAGGGCAGTGCGGAGGATAAGCGATGATGCGCAAGCAGCAGGGGATTACGTTCATTGGCTGGCTGGTACTGCTGGTACCGCTGGCGATCCTGGTATATGCAGGCATCCGCCTGGCGCCGATCTATATGAATTACTACCGCGTCGCGCAGACGCTCGAGCAGGTGGCAGCTGATGCCCGCGGCGGACCGGTCAATCCGCAGGCCGTAAAAGTGGCGCTGGAGAAGCGCTTTGATATCGAGAGCATCTATCAGCCGACCGCCAAGGACGTCGAGATCCGGCGCGATGGCGACAGCTGGGTGGAAGAGGTTCAGTACGATGAGACCGTGCCGATGATGGGCAACATCTCGCTGCTGGTATCGTTTGATAAGCAGGTGCCGCTGCAATAGCGCGCTCACCGGCGCCAGGTGGTTGATGAGTTCGGCCGAGCAGTTCACCGCCTGGATGCGCGATCGGCTCGGCTACGAGCCGCGTGATGCGCCGCTGTTTGCCCGGGCGCTGACCCACCGCAGCGCCGCTGGTCCCAGCAACGAGCGGCTCGAGCTGCTGGGCGACAGCGTGCTGAACCTGGTCGTGACCCAATACCTGTACGAACATTTTGCCCGCGCCGATGAGGGCGAGCTGAGCCGCCTGCGTTCGCGAGTGGTCAGCGGCGCGGCGCTGGCGCAGTTGGCCGCAACGCTGGAACTTGGCGAGCTGATCGCGCTCGGGGCGGGGGAACTGAAGAGCGGGGGATTCAGGCGCGCCTCGATACTGGCCGATGCGCTCGAGGCCATCCTCGGTGCGCTGTACCTGGAGGCGGGGCTCGACGGTGCCCGCGCGGTGATCCTGCGGGTGCTGGGCCCGGCGCTCGCGGCGCTCGATGAGCCGGCCGAGCTCAAGGATCCGAAGACGCGCCTGCAGGAATGGCTCCAGGCACGTGGCCTGCCATTGCCGCGCTACAGCGTCGAAGCAATCGAGGGCGAGGCCCACGCCCAGTATTTTCACGTCACCTGCGAGGTCGAGCCGATGAATGCGCGTGCCCAGGGTGAGGGCAACAGCCGGCGGGGGGCCGAGCAGGTCGCAGCGCAATCGCTGCTGGCGCAGCTCGGCCTATGAGTTTTCGCAGCGGCTTTGTGGCGCTGGTGGGCCGGCCCAATGTCGGCAAGTCAACGCTGCTCAACGCGTTGCTCGGCAGCAAGCTGAGCATCGTGACCCCGCGGCCACAGACCACGCGCGACCGGGTGCTCGGCATTCTCAACCTGCCCGGCGGGCAGATTGCCTTTGTCGATACCCCGGGACTGCACAGCGGCGAGCCGCGGGCGCTCAACCGCGCCATGAACCGCGCCGCGACTGCGGCGCTCACCGACGCCGACCTGGTCGTGTTCATGGTCGAGGCGCTGCGCTTCACCGAGGAAGATGAGGAGGCGCTCAAGCGGCTGCGCGGCGCGCGCCGGCCGGCCATTGCCGCGATCAACAAGATCGATAAGCTGCACGACCGCGCGATGTTGCTGCCGTTCATTGCGACGCTGGCCGCGCGCCCGGAGTTTTCCGAGATTGTGCCGATCTCGGCGCTGCGCGCCGCCAATCTCGAGGCGCTGCAGCAGGTGATCCTCGGCCAGCTGCCCGAGGCGCCGGCGATGTTTCCGCCCGATCAGCTGACCGACCGGAGCGAGCGCTTCCGGATTGCGGAAAGTATCCGCGAGAAGCTGACGCTGGAGCTGAACCAGGAAGTGCCTTACGGCATTGCCGTTGAAATCGAAACCTTCAATACCACCGACGATGGGCGCACCGAGGTCGGGGCCGTCATCTGGGTGGACCGCGCCGGCCAGAAGCCGATCGTGATCGGCGCTGGCGGCGAGCGGCTCAAACGCGTGGGGCGCGCGGCGCGCCTGGAGCTGAACCGGCTGTTCGGCCGGCGCTTTCACGTCACGCTGTGGGTCAAGGTGCGGGAGAACTGGGCCGATGATGCCCGCGCCCTGCAGCAGCTGGGGCTCGAATGAGCCGCAGCGCGCGCCGTGTGGATCAGGCGAGCGGCTACGTGCTGCATCAGCGGCCGTTTCGCGACACCAGCCTGATCGTCGAGCTGTTTGCCCGCGACTTCGGTCGCCTGACCAGCTTTGCGCGTGGCGCCCGCGGTGCGAAGCCGCGCTTTTTCGGATTGCGCCCGTTCCTGCCGCTGTGGCTTTCCTGGGCCGGGCGGGGCGAGGCGCCGCAGCTGACCGCCGCCGAGCCGCGCGCTGCGGTGCCACCGCTCCCGCCGGACAATCTGCTCAGCGGCTTTTATCTGAACGAGCTGCTGATGAAGCTGACCGGGCAGCACGATCCGCACCCGGAAGTTTTCGATCAGTACGAGCAGGCCTTGCAGCAGCTGCGGGCCGGGTCATCCCCCGAGCCGGTGCTGCGCCGTTTCGAGCGCCAGCTGCTGACGCTGCTGGGCTACGGCCTCGAGCTGACCCGCGAGGCCGGCAGCGGTCGGCCCGTGCGGGCCGACGGGTATTATCGGCATGAACCGGGCGCTCGGCGTCGTTGCCGTGCCGCCCGGAACCGCCGAGGCGCTGTCCGGCCGCGTGCTGTTGTGCCTGGCCGTGGACGAGGAATGCATCGATGAGGCGGACCAGCGGGCCGCGCGGGCCCTGATGCGCGGCGCAGTGGATCATTGCCTGGACGGCCGGCCGCTGGCGACGCGCACGGTGGCCAGGTCGCTGGCGCGCATGGAGCACCGCGAGTAATGCCCGAGCCGATTGAACTGGGAGTCAACATCGATCACGTGGCGACGCTGCGCCAGGTGCGCGGCACCCGTTATCCGGATCCGGTCCAGGCGGCGCTCACCGCCGAGGCGGCCGGGGCCGACAACATTACGCTGCACCTTAGGGAGGATCGGCGGCACATTCAGGAGCGCGACGTGCTGGCGCTGGCACCGCTCCTGGCCACCCGCATGAACCTCGAGATTGCCGCGACCGCCGAAATGGTGAGTTTTGCCTGCGCCCGGCGGCCGGCCGATTGCTGCCTGGTGCCGGAGAAGCGCAAGGAGCTGACGACCGAAGGCGGGCTGGACCTGCGCAGCGCCGGCGCTGCCCTGCGCGATGCGTGCGCGGCACTCGCCGCGGCCGGCATCCGGGTCGCGCTGTTCATCGATCCGGACCGCGAGCAGGTCGACGCGGCCGCAGCCCTCGGAGTGCCGGTCGTTGAGCTGCACACCGGCGCCTACGCCGATGCCGCGGGTGCCCGCCAGGTGCAGGAGCTTGAGCGGCTGCGCGAAGCGGCGCGGCACGCTGCGGCGCTGCGCCTTGCGGTGCACGCCGGGCACGGCCTGCATTACCGCAACGTTGAGGCGGTTGCGGCCATTGCCGAGATCGTCGAACTCAATATCGGCCACGCGATTGTCGCGCAGGCGGTTTTCGACGGCCTGAGCGCCGCCGTGCGCGCCATGAAGGCGTTGATGGTCGGCGCGCGCCAGATGGGCGCCCGATGATCTTTGGCATCGGTGTCGATGTGCTGAGCGCCGAGCGCATGCACGAAAGTTATGCGCGCTTCGGCGAGCGGCTGGTCAATCACTTGCTGCTGCCGCAGGAGCTGGCGCAGTTGGCGCGCACCGCCCGGCCGGAGCGGTTCCTCGCGACGCGCTTTGCCGCCAAGGAGGCGATCGTCAAGGCGATGGGCACCGGCTTCGCGCACGGCATCTGGATCCGCGATGTCGGCATCGTGCAAAACCACTGGGGACGGCCGGATGTGGTGTTCTCGGCGCGCGGCGAGCGGGTGCGCCGCAAGCTCGGCATCGGCGCCGCGTACGTGACGCTGACCGATGAGGCCGGATTGATCGTTGCCGTGGCGGTGCTGGAAAAAGCCCGGCGTCGCAAGGCCCCGCCCGCCCGCCGCCGCGCCGCCGTGCGCCGGCGCCGCTAAAGCCATGACGACCCTGGTTTTTGACTGCGAGACGGTGCCGGACGTGGAGCTCGGCCGGCGCGCATTCAATCTCGGCGATCTGAGCGATGAGCAGGTCGCCAAGGCGATGTTCTCGGCCGCCCGCCAGCACACCGGGAGCGAGTTCCTGCCGCTCGAGCAGCATCGGGTCGTCGCCATTGCCTGCGTGCTGCGCACGGCCGATCAGCTGCGGGTGTGGAGCCTCGGGGACCTTAAGTCCACCGAAGCTGAACTGGTCGGCCGCTTTTACGATGGTATCGAGCGCTACACGCCTGATCTTGTGTCCTGGAACGGCAGCGGCTTTGATCTGCCAGTGCTCAATTACCGGGCGCTCAAGGCCGGCATCGCGGCACCGCGCTACTGGGAAAGCGGCGAGCAGGATCCGGCGTTTCGCTTCAACAATTACCTGAGCCGCTACCACCGCCGGCACCTCGATCTGATGGACGTGCTGTCCGGCTACCAGCCGCGTGCCCGCGCCTCGCTCGCAGACATGGCGGCACTGCTGGGCCTGCCGGGCAAGCTCGGGTTCTCGGGCGATCAGGTCTGGGATGCCTACCAGGCCGGTCAGTTGCTGGCGGTGCGCCAGTATTGCGAGATCGATGCGCTGAACACCTACCTCATCTGGCTGCGCTTCGAATTGCTACGCGGCCATCTGGATGCCACCGGTCACGCCGCTGAACTCGAGCGGCTGCGCCAGATGCTGCGCGCCTCGACCGAGCCGCACCTCGCCAAATTCCTCGCCGCCTGGGAGGCGGTGCGCTGATGGCCCGCGTGGCCGTGGCCGAGACCGGCGTGGTCACGGCGCTCAGTCAGGAAGGCGATGGCATCGTCACCGGTGGCAAAACCGCGTTCGTCGGTGACGCGCTGCCGGGCGAGACGGTCTCGTTCCTGCGCCGGCGCCGCTACCGCCAGTACGATAAAGCGGAGCTGCTGGAGCGGCTGTCCACCTCGCCGCTTCGGGTCAGGCCGCAATGCGCACACTTCGGCCTGTGCGGTGGCTGCGCCCTGCAGCACCTCGACAGCGCCGCGCAGCTGGCCATCAAGGAGCAGCAGCTGCGCGAGGCGCTCGAGCGCATCGGGCGCGTGACCCCGCGGCAATGGCTGGCGCCGCTCGCCGGCCCGGTATGGCACTACCGGCGCCGCGCGCGGCTCGGCGTGCGCTTCGTGCCGCGCAAGGGGCGCGTCGTGGTCGGTTTTCGCGAGCGTTATTCGAGCCTGATCGCGCTGTTAGACAGCTGCGAGGTGCTCGCCGAACCGCTCGGCGCGCTGCTCACCCCGCTCGGCGAGCTGATCATGGGTTTGTCGGTGCGCGAGCGGCTGCCACAGATCGAGGTGGCCGTGGCCGAGTCGGCCACCGCGCTGGTGCTGCGGGTGCTCGATCCGCCGACGGCAGCAGACCAAGCGCAGCTGCGCGCCTTTGAATTGGCGCACGCCGTGCGCTTTTACCTGCAGCCGGCGGGCTATGCGAGCATCCGGCCGCTGAGCGAGCCGGCGCCGGCTCTCACCTACACGCTGCCCGAGTTTGGTCTGGTGCTTGAGTTCGAGCCCGCCGATTTCATCCAGGTCAATGCAATGCTGAACCGCGCGCTGGTCGGCCGCGTGGTTGAACTGCTGCAAGTTGACGGCCGCTCCCAGGTGCTGGATCTTTTTTGTGGGCTCGGCAATTTCACCCTGGCGCTCGCGCGGCGTGCCGGCGCGGTCGTCGGCGTGGAGGTCGATGCGGGGCTGATCGCGCGTGCGCGCGCCAATGCCGAACGCAACGGCATCGCCAATGCCGAGTTCTGTTGCGCGAATCTGGCCCCCGAGCCACCCAGCCTGCCGAGCTGGCCGCAGCGCCGCTATAGCCAGGTGCTGCTCGATCCGCCGCGTGCCGGCGCCGCCGCGGTGCTGCCGGCCCTGGGCCGGCTGGGCGCCGAGCGCATTATGTACGTCTCCTGCCACCCGGGGACCCTGGCGCGGGATCTCGGGGTCCTGGTGCACGAGCACGGCTATACGCTGCAAAGCGCCGGCGTGGCCGACATGTTTGCGCAGACCGCCCACGTCGAATCGCTCGCCCTGCTGACGCGCGCCTGAGCTTAAGGGGCGCGTATGGCCGTTGAAATTGAACGTAAGTTCCTGGTCCGGGACGACTCCTGGCGCCAACAGGTGCGTTCCCGGACGCTGCTGCGCCAGGGGTATCTGGCAGTCAACGAGCGCTGCACGGTACGGGTCCGGGTGGCCGGGGCCGCCGGGTGGCTCACGGTCAAGTCCCAGACCCCAGGTCCCGCCCGGGCCGAGTACGAGCTGCCGCTGCCGGGCGGGGATGCCGAGCAGCTTTTGCAAACCCTTTGCCCCCGGCCATGGATCGAGAAGTGGCGAAATCTCGTTATTTATGAGAACTATGAATGGGAAGTCGATGAATTTCTAGGGGACAATTTGGGCCTCGTGGTGGCCGAAATCGAGCTTCAGAAGCCGGACGAGGGCTTTGCTCGGCCCCCTTGGCTTGGGCGGGAAGTGACCGGCGACGTGCGTTACTACAATTTCAAATTGGCCACTGAGCCTTTTGGCCGCTGGGCGCCGGGTAGCCCCGGAGTGCCTGAATGACGCTTGGGCCCTTGATGGTCGACGTGGCTTCTCAGCAGCTCGGGGCTGAGGACCGCGAAGTGCTCGCCCACCCGCTGGTGGGCAGCGTGCTGTTATTTACCCGCAACTACGCCGATCCTAAGCAGCTTCAGCAGCTGACAAGCCAGATTCGTGCGCTGCGTTCCCCGCCACTGCTGATTGCCGTCGACCAGGAGGGTGGACGCGTGCAGCGCTTTCGCGACGGCTTCACGCTGCTGCCGGCCGTGCGCCGCATCGGCCACCTATACGATCAGGACCACGAGGCCGGCCTTGAGCTCGCGCGCCGTCACGGCTGGCTGATGGCCGCCGAGCTGCTCGCCAGCGGCGTCGATTTCTCCTTTGCCCCGTGCGTGGATCTGGATTACGGGCTGTCGGAAATCATCGGCGACCGCGCCTTCCACCAGCGCGCCGCGGTGGTCGCGCAGCTCGCGATCGCTTATATGCACGGCATGCGCGCTGCCGGCATGGCAGCCACCGCCAAGCATTTTCCCGGCCACGGCGCGGTCGTGGCCGATTCGCACCTGGCGCTGCCCGTGGATAGGCGCGAGCTCGCCGATCTTAGCGAGGAGCTGACGCCGTACCGGCGGCTGATCGACAACGGCCTGCCGGCGGTCATGGTCGCGCATATACAGTTTCCGCAGGTCGATCCGCAGCCGGCGAGTTTCTCGCGCCGCTGGGTCAGCGGCGTGCTGCGCGGCGAACTTGGGTTTCAGGGTGCGGTATTTGCCGACGACCTGTCGATGGCGGGCGCGGCCAGCGTCGGTGACATCACGCGGCGGGCCGAGCATGCGCTCGAGGCCGGGTGCGACGTGCTGCCGGTCTGCAACGACCGCCCGGCGGTGCGCCTGCTGCTCGGCAAGCTGCGCCGCCAGCCGGATGCGGCCACTGGCATGCGGCTCGTGCGGATGCGTGGCCGGCACGGCCTGGATCGCGCCCGGCTGATGGCCTCGGCGCAATGGCAGGAATGCCGCGCGACGGTCGAGAGCAGCATGGCCGCTCCCGCGTTGCGGCTGGATTCGGGCGGCGAGGCCTGATGAACGCGGCCGTGGAAAGCGCCTTGCTGGCGTGGCCGGATCTGCTGGCAGGCCCCGTCATCGATGCGGCGCCAATGGGCATCGCGATCTGCGAACTGCGCGGTGCCGATTGTCCGGTGGTGCGCGTCAACGCGGCCTTTGAACGCCTGACCGGCTACAGCCAGGCCGAGCTGCTCGGCACGGACCTGCGCCGCCTGCAGGGCGTCGACCGGGACCAGGAACCGCGGCGTCAGCTGCGCGCGGCGCTCGCTGCCGGCACCGGCGTGCGCGTGGTGCTGCGCAACCAGCGCAAGGACGGCACGCGCTTCTGGAACGAGATCAGCCTCGAACCGCTGCTCGATGCGCACGGCGCGGTGACGCATTACGCGGCGTACTACCGCGACGCCGGCGAATGCGGCCGCGAGACCGAGCGGTTGCTGAGCGGCCTGCCATCCTGGATGCGCGAGGACCGGCTGTCGGGCCTGCGCTCGCGGGCCTATTTCGAAGAGCTGTTGGCGCACGACTGGCTGCTCGGCCAGCGCGACGGGCGCTTGCTGACCGTGCTGATGTTCGATATCGACGCGCTCGGCAGCTATAACGACACCTTTGGCCGCTCCTCCGGCGACGCGTGCATCCGGCGCATCGGCGGGCTGATCGCCGCCGCCTTCCGGCGCGGCAGCGACATTGTCGCGCGCTGGGAAGGCGGCACGTTCAGCGCGCTGCTCAGTCACGCCGAGGCCGCGGCGGCGCTGCATTACGCCGAGTCCATCTGCCGGCGCATTCTTGACCAGCATATCCACCATCCGCGCTCCTCCAAGCAGAAGTTTGTCTCCCTGAGCGGCGCCGTCGCCAGCGCCGTGCCGCTCGCCCACCAGAACCCGGAGCTGCTGGTGCGGGCTGCCGCCCGCGCGCTCGCCCGCGCCCGACAGGCAGGTTCGGGCAGTATCGTCGTGGCCGAAGGCGAGGACTTCAGCAGCTAAAGCGCCAGCCCCGGCCCGCGCGGCATTTCGGGGACTCCGCGGCTTTGATAATTGTTGCCTGGAGCCACTGGGGTGGCGTTAACTTGTGCGCAAGGTCGCCATTGCGGCAACCGACGGGGGATCGGCGATGAGCTATAAATTAAATTCCGCCACCGTGGCGCTGGCGCTCGGGCTGCTTACCTTTGCACGCTTGGGCCTGGCAGCCGACGATATGGCGAGCCGGCTGCCCGGCAACTGGCTGACTCAGCCGAAGACCGGCATCATCCAGATTACGCAGCGCCCGGACGGCAAATACGAAGGACGGATCGTCGGCGGCACGACGCCCAAGCGGCTGGATGAGAAAAACCCGGATCCGGCCCGTCGCACGCTGCTGCTGAAGGGTCAGCTGATATTGCATGACATGGGCTATGACGGACAGGGCACCTGGTCAGGCGGCACGATCTACGATCCGGACAGCGGGCACACTTACAAGGCGCTGCTGACGCTCAATGCCGACGGCACGCTGAAAGTGCGCGGCTACATCGGCTTCTCGCTCCTCGGCCGCAACGAGCTATGGACCCGCTACACCGGCACGGAGATGGATCTGCCGCCCGGCCACTAAAGCCGCGGCGCCTTGCAACATTACTGCTGATCGGCCGCCGAGGCCGGCGTGACCATGGCGATCACGCCAAAGGCCGGATGGTCGAAGTAGTTCTTGTCATTGAGCTTGATCAGCCGCAGTTCCGCCAGCGCGTTGACCGGATCGGTGCCGAAGGTCAGGTTCACGCCAAAATGCAGCAGCTGGCCGCGTTCCAGGTACAGGTTCCCGGCCAACCCCGGCACTGCGATCCCGACCTGATCGAGCGGCAAACCCGCGTGCCGGTTCCAGCCGGTGGCCGACTGGACCCAGCCGGCATGCGCGAGCACTTCAAAGCTGCCGCTCGATTGCATCCGTGCGGCGATGCCGCCGAGCTGCATCTGCGAGACATCGAGGATCCGCACCACCTTAGGCGGCGGATCGGTGCTGTCGAACACGCCGTTGAAATTGCGGCCCTCTGCGGGCCGGCTCAGATCCTCGCCAAAGTTGCCGGCGCGATTGGCAAAAATGATGACTTCGACCTGATATAGGCCGCTGCCCTTCCCGGGCTCGGCGCCGGCGGGCAGCGCGAGCAGGCCAAGCGCAGCGAACAGCAGCCGCGAACGCGCGACCCACGTTAAGCTCAGATTCATGCCTTTATTGTATCAGGGCCGGCCAGTTGCTCGAGCAGGCGGTCCGCAAAAGTAAAGCGGTCGGCCGGCTGCGGCAGGGCGCGCGTGATGCGCAGCCGCAACGGGCCGTCCATGCGGTACTCGCGCGCCTGGCGTTGGATGAGCCTGATCACTGCGGTGGCATCGACGTGGTGCTGCTCTTCGAACTGAACGCTCCCGCCCGCGGCGGCCAGATCGAGACGGCGAAGCCCAAGCGCCCGGGCCCGCACCCGCAGCTCGGCGAGCTTGAGCAGATTGCGGGCCGCCGCCGGCAGCGGCCCGAACCGGTCAACCAGTTCCCCTTCCATGTCCTGCAGCTGCAGCGCATCGCCTGCGGCCATGCGCTGGTAAAGCGCGAGCCGCAGGTGCACATCGGCGACATAATCGGCTGGCAGCAGTGCCGGTACGTGCAGGTCGATTTCCGTGGGCGCGGCCAGCGGCCGGTCGAGCTGCGGCTCGCGGCCCTCGCGCATCGCCTTGACCGCCTGCTCGAGCATGTCGAGGTACAGGCTCAGGCCCACTTCGGTCAGCTCGCCGGTCTGCTTTTCCCCGAGAAACTCGCCAGCGCCGCGGATCTCAAGATCGTGCGTGGCGAGCACGAACCCGGCCCCCAGCTCCTCCATCGACTCGATCGCTTCGAGCCGCTTGGCGGCATCGGCCGTCAGCGCTTTTCGCGACGGCACGATCAGATAGGCATAGGCGCGGTGATGCGAGCGGCCGACCCGGCCGCGCAGCTGATGCAGCTGAGCTAAGCCCAGCCGGTCGGCGCGGTTGATCAGGATGGTATTGGCGTCGGGCACGTCGATACCGCTTTCGATGATGGTCGTACAGGCCAGCACGTTGAAGCGCCGGTGATAAAAATCCACCATCAGCTGCTCCAGATCCCGCTCCCGCATCTGGCCGTGGCCGACGCGCACCTGCGCCTCGGGCACCAGCGCCGCAAATTCAGCGGCCATCTTCTCGATGGTCTGCACCTCGTTGTGCACCAGGTACAGCTGACCGCCGCGCCGCAATTCGCGCAGCGCCGCCTCCCGCAGCGTCGGCCCATGCCATTCGGTGACAAAAGTCTGGATGGCGAGCCTTCCTACCGGCGGTGTACCGATCAGCGACAGATCGCGCAGCCCGCCGAGCGCCATGTTGAGTGTGCGCGGGATCGGCGTTGCGGTCAGCGTCAACACGTGGACTTCGGCCCGCAGCGCCTTGAGCCGCTCCTTGTCGCGCACCCCGAAGCGATGCTCCTCATCGACGATGATCAGGCCGAGGTTGGCAAAGCGCGCATCGGCATGCAGCAGACGGTGAGTGGCGACCAGGATGTCGACCTGCCCGTTCTCGAGGCCCGCGAGCACCGCGGCACTCTCCCGGCCCGAGCGGAAGCGCGACAGCGCTTCGATCCGCACCGGCCAGTCGGCAAAGCGGTCGCGAAAGCTTTGCAGGTGCTGCTCGGCCAGCAGCGTCGTCGGCACCAGCAGCGCCACCTGCTTGCCGGCCTGCACCGCGACGAAGGCGGCGCGCATCGCCACCTCGGTCTTGCCAAAGCCCACATCGCCGCACACGATCCGATCCGTCGGACGGCTCCCCTTCAGATCGGCGAGCACCCGCACGATCGCTTCGGCCTGATCGGCGGTTTCCTCAAACGGAAAGGCGTTGGCAAAGTTCTGGTAGTCAAGATCCGCCGCCTGCAGTGACGGGGCCTGGTGCGCCTCGCGCCTGGCGTGCAGGTCAAGGAGCTCCGCGGCCACGTCGCGCACCGCTTCGGTGGCGCGGCGGCGGGCCTTGGCCCACTGATCGGTGCCGAGCCGGTGAAGCGGGGCGCTCTCCGGCGCCCCGCCGGTGTAGCGGTTGACCAGGTGCAGCGCATGCACCGGCACGTAGACGCGATCGCCCCCCTGGTATTCCAGCACCAGAAATTCACCGCTCTGCCCGCCGATCTCCATCAGCTGCAGGCCCTGGTAGCGACCGACACCGTAGCTGTCGTGCACCACCGGGGAGCCGGGCTCGAGCGACTGGAGGTTGCGCAGGATCGTGGCCGGGTCGATGGCCGCGCGCCGGCGACGGCGCTGCTGCGGGGCGCGCGTGCCGAATAACTGCGATTCACTCAGCAGCGCAAGCGGCGGGCCCGTCAGCTGCAGGCCCGCGATGTCCTCGGCCACGGTGACGGCAAGCTGCGCATCGCCGCTGGCAAATTGCGCCCAGTCGGCCACGGCTCGCGGCGTACGGCCCTGGGCGGTGAGCATGCCGGCGATGACTTCGCGCCGGCCGGCCGAATCGGCCACGATCAGCACGCGGCCCGGATAATCGGCCAGGAATGTCAGCAACGGCGCGAGCGGCCGGCTGGCGCGTGCATCGAGCCTGAAGCTCGGTGCGAGCCGGGAGCTAAATTCCTGCGCCGCAACGCCCGCCGCCGGGCTCAATTCGGTTGCAGCGTCGGCCGGCAATGCGGTGTCCGCGTCGCGGAAGCGCTCGATGCTGACGGTGGCGTGCTGATCAAGCAGCGGCAGGATCTGCGCGGCGGCGACGAACGCCTCCTCGGGCGGCAGGAGCGGTCGCTCGATGTCGTGGCGGTGATCCTCGTAACGCGCGCCGATGCCGCGCCACGCCGTTGCCAGCGCTACCGGCAAGTCGATGTCGGAAGCCACCACCATGTCGGTGGGCAGGTAGTCGGTGAGCGTTGCGGTGCCGTCAAAGAACAGCGGCAGATAAAACTCGATTCCCGGCGGGGCGATGCCCTCGCTGACGCCGCGATAGACGCTCATGCGGGTCACGTCGCCTTCAAAGCGCAGGCGAAAGCGCCGGCGAAAGCCCCGCACCGCCTCAAGGTCGAGCGGCACCTCCCGCGCCGGCAACAGCGTCAGCTCATCGATGTGCGCAAGCGACCGTTGGCTGTCCGGATCAAAATGGCGGATCGAGTCAATCTGCTCATCGAGCAGATCCACCCGCACTGGCGTTGCGGTGCCGGTGGGCCAGATGTCAAACAGCGAGCCGCGCAGCGCAAACTCGCCATTGCCGCGCACCTGGCTGACGGCAAGGTACCCGGCATCGGTGAGCCGCGTGCGCAGCGCCGCGATGTCAAGGGCCGTGCCGCGGCGCAGTTCAAAGCTGCGGGCGCGCACGTATTGCACTGGCGGCAGGCGCCCGAGCAGGCTCTCGGCGGTGAGCAGCAGGATGCCGCGTTTTAACTCAGGCAGGCGGGCGAGCGTGCGCAGCCGCTCCGAGACAATGTCCGGGTGCGGCGAGAACACATCGTAAGGCAGCACTTCCCAGTCAGGGAGAGCCAGGATTTCAAGCTGCGGGCCACCGAAGAAGCGCAGTTCGGCCGCCAGCCGCTCAAGTTCCCTGGCATCGTCGGTGATGAAAGCCCAGGCGCGCGTATCGGTGCTGACCGCCTCGGCCAGCGCGAGCGCGCGGGCGCTGCCGTGGAGCGAGGTCCAACGCAATCGGGTCGGGGCCAGGCCGGGGACGGATGGCCGAAGCAGAATCGGCATGAGGCGCAGCATCGCGCCGGCTTAAGCGGCCGGCTTTCGTGAGGGCGGCAGCTTACCCTGCCGGGCGAAAAACTTTAAGCCGGCTGGGAAATTATCAGCTTAAGGCCGCGCCGGTGCCGCGCGGCGATGCGCAAGGCGGGTGTTCAGGAGCCGATAGCGACTGCGTCGATGACCCGCTCGCCCTCGAAAAACACCGCAAAACCGGCGTAGTCCCAGCGCGTGATGGGCGGCTTGCCGACCGCGGCGTGCCGATCCTGCGGCGCACCGAACTGTTTCTCGACGGCGCCCATCGCCATGCCGCGGGCCGGCCGCTGGATGTTCGATTCGCGCACCATGACCTTATCGTCGACGACCAGGGTCTCGGCGCCCGCCACGGCGCTGCCGAGTACTGCCGTCGCTACGGCCAAAGCGAACAGGGACTTGTTCATGGCTGCTCCTGCACAGTAATCCACCCGTGCCGCCTGGCAACGCGGCTTGGCGCCAACTATAGCACCGCCAACCCCACCGTCCCGGCGGCGGCTCACCGCGCACCTTTTTCTGTGACCCGGTTCGTGTTTTTCGCGCTGCCGGCCGGGTGTGTTTAAATTCCCGCCCATGTTCCAGCCCCTGTCGGTGTTTGTCGGCCTGCGCTATGTGCGCTCCCGCCAGCATAAATTCTTCGTCTCGCTGATCACCTGGGTGTCGCTCATTGGCGTCTGCACCGGAGTCGCCGCGTTGATTGTGGTGCTGTCGGTGATGAACGGGCTGGGCGGGGAGCTGCGCACCCGGCTGCTGTCACTCGGCGACCATGCGCGCATCGTGCAAAGCGGGCCGGCTGCGGGCGCGGGCGATGCGGCGCTCGCCGCAAAGCTTCGGGCGCTGCCTGGCATCACCGGCGTCGCCCCCTACACCGAGCTGCAGGCGCTCGCCGTGCGGGCCCCGGAAATGTATCCCCTGACGCTGCGCGGCATCGAGCCGGCGACCGAAACTCAGCTCAGTGATCTTTCGACGCTGGTCGAGGAAGGGACGCTGGCGGCGTTGCGGCCCGGCAGCAATGCGCTGCTGCTCGGCCGGGTAATCGCCGATCAGCTGGGCGCTCAGGTCGGCGCGCAACTTACGATCATGGTGCCGGTGGTCGACGCCAACGGCATTCCCGAGCCGCAGGAGCGCGAGTTCGTCGTGGCGGGCATTTTCGAAGCCGGCATCCAGGATCTTGACGGGACCCTGGCCATGGCCAATCTCGCCGACGTGCGTGCGCTGGCGCCGCAGGCCGAAGGCGTGAGCGGCCTGCGATTGCGCTTCGGCGATCCGCTCACCGCGCCGCAGATCATGCCCGCGGTGCGTGCGCTCGCAGGCAAAGGCTATCTGATCCGCGACTGGACCCAGGACAATGCCAGCTACTTTCGTGCCATCCGCATTGAAAAAACCATGATGGCGCTGATCCTGCTGCTGATCGTGGGAGTGGCCGCCTCCAACATCGTCGCGATGCTGGTGATGGTGGTCAACGACAAGCGCACCGATATCGCCATCCTGCGCACGCTCGGCGCCTCGCCACCGCGGGTGCTGGCCGTGTTCGTAATCCAGGGACTGGTGATCGGCTGGGCCGGCGTGCTCAGCGGCGTCGCTCTGGGCGTGGTGCTGGCTACCAACGTGACCCGCATCGTGCCGTTTCTCGAGCGCGTGTTCCGCTTTCAGTTCCTGGACTCGGATGTTTACTACATCACGCAGCTGCCTTCCGACCCGCACTGGCGCGACATCCTTTGGGTCGGTGTGGCAGCACTGCTGCTGACGCTGGTGGCGACGCTGTATCCGGCGCTGCGGGCCTCGCGCACCTCGCCCGCCGACGCGCTGCGCTACGAATAGGCCGCGCCGATGGCAGCTCCCTACGAATGGATGATCGGCACGCGCTACCTGCGCTCGACCCAGCGGCGCAGCTTCCTGTCGCTTACTTCGATTGTCTCGGTGCTGGGACTTGCGGTCGGCGTGGCGGTGCTGCTGATCGTGTTGTCGGTCATGAATGGTTTCGAGCGCGAATTGCGGAGCCGGATCCTGAGTGTCACGAGCCATGCGACGCTGATGGGACTGAATGGCACGCTGCCAAACTGGCGGGACGCCGAGCGCCAGGCGGGCGCCTATCCGGGCGTGGTGGCGGCGGCCCCTTATGTCGAGGCGCAGGCGATGCTGGCGCACGGCAATGTGGTCAGCGGCACCGTGATCCGCGGCGTCGATCCGCTTGAGGAGCTCAAGGCTGTGGGGCTGGCGCAGCGGATCCAGGGCGGTTCGGTCCTGGATCTTAAGCCGGGGAGCTTCCAGATCGTGCTCGGCGATACGCTCGCCGAGGCCTTAGGCGTTAAGGTCGGCGATGCGCTGATCCTGATTACGCCGGTCGCCAATGCGACGCCTGCGGGCCTGGCGCCGCGCATGCGGCGGCTTAGGGTCGCCGGCCTGTTTCATTCCGGCGTCTACGAGTACGACCGGGGCCTCGCGCTGCTGAATCTCAAGGACGCACAGCTCCTGTACCGCATGGGCGATGAGGTGACCGGCTTGCGCCTTGCGCTCACCGATCCGTTCTCGGCGCCAAGGCTCACGCGGGCGCTGGCACCGACCATCCCCGGGGTCGAGTATTACAGCGACTGGACGCGAAAGAACGCGACGTTCTTCAGTTCAATCCAGACCACCAAGTCGATGCTGTTCGTCATCCTGCTGCTGGTGGTGGCGGTGGCGGCCATCAATGTCGTGGCGACCCTGGTGATGGTGGTCAAGAACAAGCGGGCCGACATCGCAATTTTGCGCACGCTCGGGGCCGCACCTGCCAATATCCTGGCGGCCTTTACCGTGCAGGGCGCGATGATCGGGTTGATCGGCACCTTAGGCGGCGTGGCGCTCGGCTGGCTGATCTCGGACAATCTGGAGCGGCTGGTGCATGGCCTCGAGCATCTGCTGGGGACGCAATTTCTGGACGCCAAGGTATATCTGATGAGCGATCTGCCGGCTTATGTGGAGTGGGGCGATGTGCTGCATGTCAGCGCGCTGGCATTTTTGCTGTGCGCGCTCGCGACCCTGTATCCGGCGTGGCGGGCCGCGCTCACCCAGCCGGCCGAGGCGCTGCGCCATGACTGATTCGCCAGCGCCTGCCGCCGGGCAAGCGGTGCTCGCCGCGCAGGGAATCGCGCGCCGCTTTGTGCAGGGCCCGGTCACGCTTGAAGTGCTGACCGGGCTTGACCTTGCCGTTGGGCGCGGCGAGCGGCTCGCCATCATCGGCGCCTCGGGCTCCGGCAAGACCACGCTGCTGCAGATCTTAGGCGGCCTCGATCGCCCCGACGCCGGCGAAGTGCGGATCAACGGCAGCGATATCCACGCGCTTGGCGAGCGCGAGCGTGGCGAGCTGCGCAACCGCTGCATCGGCTTCGTGTACCAGTTTCATCATCTGCTGCCCGAGTTCTCCGCGCTGGAGAACGTCGCGATGCCGTTGCTGGTCAGGCGCCTCCGTACCGCGCAGGCGCTCGGGCAGGCCCGGGCGCTGCTTGAGCGCGTGGGCCTCGGCGCGCGGCTCGAGCACCGGCCCCATCAGCTCTCCGGCGGCGAGCGCCAGCGCGCGGCAGTCGCCCGCGCGCTGGTCACGAAGCCGCAGCTGGTTTTGGCCGATGAGCCGACCGGCAACCTCGACGGGCGCAATGCCGAGCAGGTATTCAGCCTGATGCTTGAGCTCAACCGCGAACTGTCCACCAGCCTGGTCGTGGTCACGCACGATCGGCAGCTCGCGGCGCGGATGGATCGGGTGCTCGAGCTCGATGATGGCCGCTTAAGGCCCGGGCCGCGGGCTGGCGCATGAGCGCCCCTGGTGGCGCAGCCGGTAGCGGCGGCGGGCCCACCAGCGCCACAGCAGCTCCAGCGCCCAGCGGCCGAGCAGCCCGACGATGACCGCACTGACGAGGCAGCCGAGCAGGAAGGGCTTCCACACCGGCCCGAGCCCGTGCTCCATCCAGCGCCAGCTCAGCTGAAAGGCGAAGTGGCGCAACGGGTGATTGATCAGCAGCGCGCCGACCCGGTAGGCACCGTAGTAAATCGGCACCGCCGTCAGCGGATTGACCACCCAGGTGGCCGCGATCGCCACCGGCAGGTTCAACCGCCGGCTGACCGAGACGATGATCGCCAGCAGCGTGTGAACCGGCAGCGGCACGAAACTGATGGCCAGCCCCACGCCGAACGCGGCGGTGATCGCGTGCCGGTTCATGGTGAACAGATGTGCGTCGACGATGCGCTTGCCGAACAGGCGCATGTACCAGCTGTGGGGCTTGCGGGTGCTCCACACAACCAGGCGCTTGATGGTTTTTCGGGGCATCGCGCCGCGACTGTAACAGCTTAAAGTTTGCACCTCACGCCAGCGCCACCCGGCCGCCGGCTGATCGAGCGCTGCGGCGGGTGGGCGAAAGCCTTAATTCAATGCGCGGCCCACGGTATTATGTGCGGTCCGTGGCGGGCGGGGGTTGACGAGCCGATGTGGGAAATTGTGCGGGCCGGCGGGCTGATGATGTGGCCCATCATCACCTGCTCCATTGTCGCAGCGGCCATCATTTTCGAGCGGCTATGGACGCTGCAGGATCGGCGCGTGCTGCCGCCGGATCTGACCCGTCGCGTGCGCGAGCTGATCGCCTCCGACCAGATCAATGACCGGATCATTCTGGCCCTCGAACAGAATTCGCCCCTTGGCAAGCTGCTGGCCGTCGGCCTGGCCAATCGGCACCGGCCGCGGGCGATGCTGATGGAGCGGCTCGAGGATGCCGGCCGGCACGTGGTGCATGAGCTTGAGCGGTTCCTCAATACGCTCGGCACGATCGCCGGCGTCTCACCGCTCCTCGGGCTGCTCGGCACCGTCATGGGCATCATCAAATCCTTTAACGCCATCCAGGCCGGCGGGGCCGGCGATCCGCGGGCGCTCTCCGGCGGCATCGCCGAAGCGCTGGTCGCCACCGCCGCAGGCCTGTGCGTGGCCATCCCGGCGCTGTTCGCCTACCGCTACCTGCGCGGTCGCGTCGAGCGCATCGTGGTGGAAATGGAAAAGGATTCGGTGCGGCTCGCCGATGCGGTCGAGCAGGCCGACCAGCAGCGTGCGGCGGCGGCGGTGGCCGAGTTGCTGCCCGAGGCGGCAGCGTCGGGACCGGCGCCGTGAACTTTCGGCCGCGGCGGATGGAGGAGCCGGAGATCAATGTCGTGTCGCTGATCGACGTGGTGCTGATGCTGGTGGTGTTTTTCATGCTGTCGTCCTCGTTCGTCGGCGAAGGGCGGTTGCGTATCCGGTTGCCGCAGGCGGGCTCCGTGCCGCTCGAACGCCCCGGGAGCGAGAAGCTGATCGTCAGCGTCACGGCGAGCGGCGCCTATCTGGTCAATGACCGCGAGCTTGTCAATTCCGGCCCCGATACGCTGCGCGCAGCCATCCTCAAGGTCGCCGGGGAAAATCGCGGCGCCCCGGTATCGCTGCGCGCCGACGGCCGCGCCTCGCATCAGTCCGTGGTCACGGCGATGGACGTGCTCGCCAAACTCGGCTTCGTGCAGCTGAATGTGCTGACCACGAACGCGGCCGGAGCCGATACGCCTTGAACTCAGGCGCGCCCGCGCTGTCGGCCGCCGCGGTCTACCGGCGGCTGCTGCGTTACGCGCGCCCGCACTGGCGCATGTTCAGCATCGGCATCTTTGGCATGCTGCTGTATGCGACGGTTTCCACGGCGATGCTGTGGCTCGTGCGCACGATATTCAATGCGGCCTATGTCGGCGGCCATGCGCAGATGCTCGGCTGGCTGCCGCTCGGCGTGATCGGCATGTTCATCCTGCGCGGCGTCGGTGATTACCTCAGCAATTATTTCCCAGGCTGGGTCAGCCGCAAGATGGTCAAGACGATGCGCACGGAGCTGTTTGCCCAGTACCTGCGCCTGCCGACGGCCTATTACGAGCACGACTCGGCCGGGCCGATGCTCTCGCGCCTGACCTACAACGCCGAGCTGGTGGCCGATGCGGCCACCAACACCGTCACGGTGCTGGTGCGCGACAGCCTGACCATCGTGCTGCTGCTTTGCTATCTGTTTTACATGAACGCGCTGCTCGCGTCGGTGGCGCTGCTGGCCGCGCCGGTCATTGGCGGGCTGATGCGCAGCGTCAACCTGCGCTTTCGCCGCTACGCGACCCGTATCCAGAATTCCATGGGCGATGTCACCCGCGTGGCCAAGGAGGCCATCGATGCGCAGCGCGTCGTCAAAGTATTCAACGCCCAGGCACATATGGAGCGGTTGTTTGAGACCGCCAATGAGCTGAACCGGCGCTCCAACATGCGGCTGATCAATGCGCGCGCGAGCAGCAACCCTGTAGTGCAGCTGATTGCCGCCTGCGGCCTGGCGATCGTGCTGGCGGTTGCGGCCCGCCAGGTGGCCGCCGGGCATCTGCCGATCGGCGATTTTTTTACCTTCATCGGCGGTCTGCTGATGGTGCCGGAGCCGCTGCGCCGGCTGGTCGCGGTGAGCGGCCCGCTGCAGCAGAGCCTCTCGGCCGGCGCCGGATTGTTCGCGGTGCTCGATGCGCCGCCGGAGCCGGGCGGCGGCACGCGGCGTCTGACCCGCGCGCGCGGCGCGGTCGAGTACCGGCAGGTCGACTTCGCCTATGCGGCGGAGAAGGGCGAAGTGCTGCGTGGGATCAACCTTAGTATCCCGGCCGGCGCCACGATTGCGGTCGTCGGCCGCTCCGGCAGCGGGAAAACCACGCTCGCCTCGCTCCTGCCGCGCCTTTACGATCCGACCGGCGGCGCGGTGCTGCTCGATGGCATCGACATCCGCGAGTTCGCGCTGCGCGACCTGCGCTCGCAGATCAGCCTGGTCACGCAGGACGTGGTGCTGTTCAACGACTCGATCCGCAACAACATTGTCTTCGGCCTGGAGCAGGCAGGCGAGGTGGCGCTCACCGAGGCCGTGCACGCCGCCCACGTCGATGAATTCGCCGCCGAGCTGCCGCAGGGACTTGAGACCATCGTCGGGGACCGTGGCACATTGCTCTCCGGCGGTCAGCGGCAGCGGGTCGCGATCGCACGCGCGCTGCTGCGCAATACGCCGGTGCTGATTCTCGATGAAGCCACTTCCTCGCTCGATACCGAGTCGGAGCGCCACATCCAAAGCGCGCTCGAGCAGCTGGTGAAAAACCGCACCACGCTGGTCATCGCCCACCGGCTCTCGACCATCGAACATGCCGACCTGATTGTCGTCATGCAGGATGGGGCGGTGATCGAGACGGGTACGCACGCCGAACTGCTCGCGCGTAGCGGCGTCTACGCGGGCCTCCACCAGCTGCAGTTCAACGTGTAGCGGCGCGGCAAGCTGCGCGCACCCGACGATGCAACAGTGGCTGGAGAGCATCTGGTACCGGGCACGGCCGCCGCCGTGGTGGCTGCGACCCTTAAGCGCCGCGTTCTGGCTCGCGACCGCGCTGCGCCAGGGCGCCTACCGTGCGGGCTGGCAAGCCATCGTGAGCCTTCCGCGGCCGGTCATCGTGGTGGGCAATATCAGTGTCGGCGGCACCGGCAAGACGCCGCTGGTGATCTGGCTGGTGCAACAGCTGCGTGAGCGCGGCTTTACGCCCGGGGTGGTGCTTCGCGGCTACGGCGGCAGTGGCGCGGGGCCCCGCGTGGTTACGCGCGACAGCCGCGTCGATGAGATTGGCGATGAAGCGGCGCTGCTTGCCGACCGCAGCGGCGCGCCGCTCGCCGTCGGCGCCGATCGCGTCGCGGCCGCGCGGCTGCTGCTTGCCGGCGGTGCGGATCTGATCGTGGCTGATGACGGCCTGCAGCACCTGCGGCTCGACCGCCAGGCGGAGGTGGCCGTGATCGACGGGCAGCGCGGCTTTGGCAACGGCTGGCTGCTGCCGGCCGGCCCCCTGCGCGAGCGGCCGGCGCGGCTTTCGCAGGTCAGCGCCGTGGTGCAAAACGGCGCCGGCCCCCGCCACTGGCCCGAAGCCTTGCCGATGCGCCTTGCCGGCACGACGCTGCTGGCCGTCGATGCCAGTGCGCGCCGGCTCGAACTTGCAAGCCTGCGCGCCACGCGCGTGCATGCGCTCGCGGCGATCGGCAACCCGGAGCGGTTTTTCGCGACGCTCCGTGCCGCGGGCCTTAACTGTGTAGAGCACCCCTTTTCGGATCACTACGCGCTGCAAAGCCGGGATATTTGCTTCGCGGATGCGCTGCCGGTCCTGATGACGGAGAAAGATGCGGTAAAATGCCGCCCGTTCGCCACAGCGCAACACTGGTATTTGCCGGTGACTGCGGCGTTTGAGCCGGCCGACGCGCAAGCGTTGCTGCGGAGGATTTTCATGGACAAGCGCCTGCTCGATATCCTGGCCTGCCCGCTGTGCAAGGGGCCGCTGGTGCACGACCGTGACCAGCAGCTGCTGGTGTGCCGCGCCGACCGACTTGCGTTTCCGATCCGCGATGGCGTGCCGATCATGCTGCAGGAGGAGGCGCGGATACTCGAGAGCAGTGACCCGCTGCTGGTGCGCTGAACCGTGTACCGGGTGGTCATTCCGGCGCGTTTTGCCTCGACGCGCCTGCCGGGCAAGCCGCTGCTGCGCATCGCCGGCAAGCCCATCGTGCAATGGGTCTACGAGCGCGCCTTGGCGGCCGGAGCCGCCGAGGTGATCATCGCGACCGACGATGAGCGCATCGCCGCGGCCGCGGCGCAGTTTGATGCAAAAGTGGTCCTGACGGCCGTTACGCACCTGTCGGGGACCGACCGGATCGCGGAAGTGGCGCGCCGCAGCGGCTGGGATGAAGGGCAGATCGTGGTCAATCTGCAGGGCGATGAGCCGCTGATGCCCCCCGAGCTGCTCGGCCAGGTCGCTTCGCTCCTCGAGCAGTACCCGCAGGCTGACATCGGCACGCTCGCCGGGCCACTGACCTCGCTGCAGGCGTTTCTTGACCCGAACGTGGTCAAGGTCGTGACCGACCAGCAGCAGCGGGCGCTGTATTTTTCCCGCGCGCCGATACCGTGGCACCGCGATGCGGCACCGGCGGGGCATGCGAGCCAACGCAGCTTCAGCGGCGCGCGTCGCCACATTGGCATCTATGCCTATCGCGTCGGCGCGCTTACGCGGCTTGCGGCCCTGACGCCGACACCGGCTGAACTGCTGGAAAAACTCGAGCAGCTGCGGGCCCTCGAGCACGGCATGGATATCCGCGTGGCCGACAGTGCGGTCGTGCCAGGTCCCGACGTCAATACAGCCGAAGACGCGGCGCGGGTCGCGCTGCTGCTGGAGCCGTCCGCGCCCGCCTGAGCGTGCATCGCGCCGCTTGAACCCTGAAGCCAGGCCGCCCATAGGTCACAGCGGCGGCTTGGGCTGGATGAGCGGCGGGAGCGGTTACTCGTCGCGCTGCGGACCTTGTGAGCCGGTATCGAGCGGCGCCGAAGACCAGACCACATGCGGCTTCGCCGCCGGCGCATTAACCGGCGGAGCGCTGCTCAGCGGCGGCGTCGGTGCCGCCGGCGGCTGCCAGACCGGCAATGGCTCGCGCGGCGCCGGCTCAGCCTGAGCGGGCCGGGGAGGTGCCTCCTCCCGTGGCGCAGGCGGCGATTCCATCGGCCCGAAGTTCAGCTGCTGCGCCGGCGGCGCATTAACTGCGGCCGGTCCGGCATTGCCGTTTTCGGCGTGCATGGGCCGCTCACCGTTCCCACCGCCCGTGTCGGTCATCTGACCTGGCGGCGGCCCGGCATCGCGCGATCCGCCACCGCCGCCACGGCGACGGCGACGGCCACCGCGGCGCGAGCGGCTGCTGCGTTCCCCTTCCGGTCGTCCCTGAGTTTCTGGGCCGCGGTCGCGCGGCGTCTCGCCCACCGCGCGTGGCTCGGCCTCACGCGGTGGCATCTCGCGCCGCGGCTCGTCCCGACGCGGCTCATCCCGGCGCGGTTCGCCTGGGCGGTTATCGTCACGTCGCGGCTCGTTGCGCCGCGATTCAAAGCGCTGCGCGCCGTCGCGTCCCTGATCGCGCTCGGCATCGCGCCAGCCATCGCGCCGTCCATCGCCTGAGCGCGGGGCGGAGCGCGGACCGCGCTCGGCATTGCCACCGCCGCGCGGGTTGCGGTTCCGATCCCGCCCGTGCGGGCGGTCGCGCCACTGTCCGTCGCGACCGTAACGACCATCGCGGCCGTCGCGGCGCCGCGGCGGCTCATCGCCCGATCCGGTGGGTGCCACCGGGGGTGCATCGCCGTCGCCGAAGAACATGCGCTTGAGCCACCCGAGCAGCCCGCCCGTGCGGCGAACCGCGGCAGGTGCCGTGGGGGTGGGTGCGGGCGCCGGCGCCGGCGCTGCCGGTGCCGCAGTCGCCGGGATCAGCGCGACCACCGCCGGGGGCTCGGGCGGCTTCTTGGCCGCTTCGGCCACCGGGTCGATGACCTCAGGCGCGACCGGCATTTGGTAGCTGACCTGGTTGTTTTCGGGCAGCTGCGATTCGTCGTCGCGCAATCGCCGGATGGAGTACTCCGGCGTCTGGATGTGCGGATTGGGCACGATCAGCACGCTGACGTTGGTCTTCTCCTCGACCGTGCGCAGCCAGTCGCGCTTCTCGTTGATCAGGTAAGTGCCGACGTCGACCGGCACCTGCAGGATGACGCGGGAGGTCCGATCCTTGCGCGCGTCCTCGCCAATCAAGCGCAGGATCGATAAGGCCAGCGATTCGACGCTGCGGATGCTGCCGATGCCGTTGCAGCGCGGGCAAACGAGGTGACTCGATTCCCCAAGACTCGGGCGCAGGCGCTGGCGGGACATCTCGAGCAGGCCGAAGCGCGACAGCCGCCCGATCTGGATTCGCGCGCGATCCATTTTCATCGCATCGCGCAGCCGGTCTTCAACGTCGCGCTGGTTTTTCTGCAATTCCATGTCGATGAAATCGATGACGATCAGGCCGCCGATGTCGCGGATCCTAAGCTGCCGGGCGATTTCGTCGGCCGCTTCCAGATTGGTGTTCAGCGCCGTGGTCTCGATGTCGGAGCCGCGGGTGGCGCGCGCCGAATTGATGTCGATCGACACCAGCGCTTCGGTGTAATCGACCACCAGGCTCCCGCCCGAGGGCAGCTGCACCTTGTGGGCGTAGGCCGATTCGATCTGGTTTTCGATCTGGTAGCGCGTAAACAGCGGGATATCGTCGTTATAGGCCTTGAGCATGCGCTGGGCGTCGGCCGGCATGAACCGCTGCATGTATTCCTGCGCCTTCTGGAAGGCCGCCGGATCATCGACCAGGATCTCGCCGATATCGTCGGTCAGGTAATCGCGCATGGCGCGCGTGACCGCATCGCTTTCCTGGAACACCAGGAACGGGGCGCTGCGGCCCTGGCCGGCCTGGGCGATCGCTTCCCACTGCACGCGCAGGTTATCGAGGTCCCACTGCAGCTCCTGCACCGAGCGGCCGACACCGGCGGTACGGATGATGGCGCCCATGCCGTCCGGGACGGTCAGCTGGCTCATCACCTCGCGCATCTGGTCGCGGTCCTCGCCCTCGATGCGGCGCGAGACACCACCGGCGCGCGGATTGTTCGGCATCAGCACCAGGAACCGGCCGGCCAGGCTGATAAAGGTGGTCAGCGCCGCACCCTTGGTGCCGCGCTCCTCCTTCTCGACCTGCACGACCATTTCCTGGCCTTCGGTGACCAGCTCGCGGATATTCATGCGCCCGCCCTGCGGCTGGCTGCGGAAGTATTCGCGGGAGATTTCCTTCAGCGGCAAAAAGCCGTGGCGCTGACCGCCATAATCGACGAAGGCCGCTTCCAGGGATGGTTCGACGCGCGAGATGCGCGCCTTGTAGATATTAGCTTTCTTCTGTTCGCGTGACGGTAACTCGATGCTGAGATCGTAAAGTTTCTGACCGTCAACCAGTGCTACGCGCAACTCTTCCTGTTGAGTTGCATTGACAAGCATTCTCTTCATTTGCCCCTACCGGATAAATTCGAGGGGCCGACACCAAGGCGTTGCGCTTACTTCAGGCGCATCGACTCGTAGGGTCTACAGCAGCAGCGAACCTGAAGATTGACTGGCGGCGCGTTCGATTTTTCATCGCTTTAGTTTATCGCCGCCTGATTTTTGAGCGGGCGGCGCGCCGAAAATCCTTGAGGACTGCTGACCGGGGCCACTCGCTTTAAGCTCAACCTTTCGAGGAGCTATTCGGGGCGAGGGCTACGACCTGGTCGGCCGACTCACACGATGGCCTCGAAGCCGAGGACCAACTACCATGCGGCGAATCGCCGCAGTTTTGTCGCCGCGCCAGACCCTCTATTTGCTATAACGGGCCTGCTGCGGAACCCGCCAAGTATAGCCGTAGTGCATATGCAAAACAATGGTTTACGTGAGGGCCGCCCGACCCCGGAGGCGGCGACGGTGGCCGCGCCGGCCCCGCGCACCGCGGTCGCGCACGTGCCCGTGGACGCAGCGATGGGCGGCCAGCGCCTCGATCGGGTGCTGGCACGGCTCCTGCCAGGCGTCCCTCGAAGCCGGCTGTTTCGGCTTATCCGCCGCGGCGAAGTGCGGGTCAACGGCAAGCGGGCGAGCCCCGAGCAGCGGCTCACCGAGGGCGAGACACTGCGGGTGCCGCCGGTGCGCGATGCTGCCGTCGCGCCGCTAGGCGCGACGCGTGCGCGCGTGCCGCGAACGCTGATCGAGCAGCTCGAGCACGCGATCATTTATGAGGATGAGCGTCTGCTGGCGCTCGACAAGCCTGCCGGCCTTGCCGTGCATGGCGGGAGCGGTCTGAGCTTCGGCGTGATCGAGGCGCTGCGTGCCTCGCGTCCGGATGAAACCCTGGAGCTTGCGCACCGGCTTGACCGTGACACCAGCGGCTGCCTGATGATTGCGCGCACGCCGGCGGCGCTGCGCACGCTCCATGCGCTGCTGCGCGACGGCGCGGTGGAAAAAAAGTACCTGGTGCTGGTCAGCGGGCGCTGGCAGCTCGGCCACAAAAAGATTGATGTGCCGTTGCGCACCGACACCCGCGTGGGCGGTGAACGGACCGTCACGGTCGCGGCCGGCGGCAAGGCGGCACTGACGGAATTTCGGCTCGTCGAAAGTTTTGGCGCGCGCGCCTCGCTCCTCGAGGCGACGCTGCACACGGGCCGCACGCACCAGATCCGTGTGCATGCCGCCTACTGCGGTCATCCGGTCGCCGGCGATGAGAAATACGGCGACGCGCAGGCCAATGCGTGGCTGCGCGAGCGCGGTCTGACCCGCATGTTCTTGCATGCGCACAGCTGTGCCTTTACCTGGCCGAGCGGTGCCGAGACGAACCTGAGCGCACCGCTCCCGCCGCCGCTCAAAGCGGTGCTCGATGCGCTCGCCACACAGCGCGGCCGAAAGCCAAACCGCATGCGCCCAGCGCGCCGCTCCTGAGCAGAAGCCGGCGCGGCTCTAAGGCAGCGTGTAGCCGCGGCTACGAAGCGCGGCGGCAAGGCCGATCAGCGGCAGGCCGATCAGGGCGGTCGGATCATCACTTTGCAGGCGCTTGAAAAGTCCGATCCCAAGGCCTTCGCAGCGAAAGCCGCCGGCGCAATCGAAGGGTTGCTCGGCGGCCACGTAACGCAAAATCTCAGATTCCGATAGCGTCCGGAATTCGACGGTGGTGGTGTCCAGAAACTGCAGCGGCATTGCCCCCGCCGGGCCGGCGAGGGCCACTGCGGTGTAAAACACGGCCTTGTTCCCCGACAGGGCTCGCAACTGCGCCGCGCAGCGCTCGGCGTTACCGGGCTTGTGCAGCAGCTCGCCGCCGCACACCCCGACCTGATCGGCCCCGATCAGCACCGCATCCGGGTGCGCCGCGGCGAGGGCGAGCGCCTTGGCGAGCGCCAAGCGCAGTGCCCGCACTGCCGGCGGCTCGTCGGCGAGCTCGCTCTCGTCGGTCCCGGGGCTGTGCACTTCAAAGGGCAGGCCGAGGCGGCCAAGCAACTCGCGGCGGTAGCGGGAGCCGGAGGCGAGAATCAGGCGGGGTGGGTTCGGCACAGGGGCAATCACCGAAGAAAAAACAACAGCTTAGGCGGTTTTCGGGTCTTTTGACTTGCCGGACACCGAAACCTATTATACGCGCCCCATGCCGGACGGCTGGTCCAAGCCGCGCGATCTGGCGAAACTTGCCGATTCGCGCGCCGTGTTTGATTTTGCCATTCCTGTCGGCGAGCTGCCGGGAATGCCCGATGATTTGGCCGCCGCCGGGGAGCCGCTGAGCGCAAAGCTCCGTTTTGGGCGTGAGCGCGGACTGCCGGTTGCCGAGGTGGCCGTGCATGGCACCGTGGCGCTGATCTGTCAGCGGTGCCTCGGCCCGATACGGCTCGCGATTGCGGCCGAATCGAAAGTGGCCGTGGTTGATACACCGGCGCGTGCCGAGACCGTGCCCGAGGAGTGGGAGACGGTGCTGGCCGAGGACGGTGCACTGGCGCTCAGTGCGCTGGTCGCCGAAGAGGTGCTGCTGACGCTGCCCGCGGTGCCGCGCCATGGCGAGGGCGAGCGCTGCGAGCCGCCGGGCGAAGTGGTGCCGGCGCTGCCGGCGGCGGCCGGTCACGAGGAGGAGCCGCAGCGGCCCTTCAGCGATCTGCGCGCGCTGCTCAAGGGCGGCAAGCCCGAGCCGAAGCCTTAAGAATTTTGTCAGGAGATTGAGAAAATGCCCGTTCAAAAAAGCCGCAAGACCCCTTCCAAGCGCGGCATGCACCGTTCGCATGACAAGCTGGCAAGCCCCGCGCTGTCGATCGATTCGCGCAGCGGCGAGACCCATCTGCGTCATTGCATCACGCCGGATGGTTTTTACCGCGGCCGCCGCGTGATTGAAAAGCCGGCCGAGACCGAGAAGGAATAAGCGGCCGCGCAGCAGGCCCGGGCGCCATCCGACATGTACGCGAGCATCGCGGGCACTGGCAGCTATCTGCCGGCCAGGGTGATCACCAACGCTGACTTCGAGCGTGAGCTCGATACTACCGATGCCTGGATCCGCGAGCGCACCGGGATCGAGCGGCGCCACCGGGCCGCCGACAATGAAACCACGGTCGACATGGGCGAGCACGCGGCGCGCGCCGCCATTGCCGCGGCGGGGCTCAAGCCCGAACAGATCGACCTGATCATCTTTGGCACCACGACGCCGGATCTGGTGTTCCCGAACTGCGGCACGCTGCTGCAGGCGCGGCTCGGCTGCCGCGGCGCACCGGCCTTCAGCGTCGAGGCGGCCTGCAGCGGCTTTATCTACGCACTGGCCATCGCCGATCAGTTCGTGCGCGGCGGCCAGTCGCAGCGCGCGCTGGTGGTCGGCGCCGAGAAGCTGTCGTGCATTACCGATCACAGCGACCGCAGCACCGCCATATTGTTCGGCGACGGCGCCGGTGCCGTGGTGCTCACGCCGCACGAGCATCGCGGCATCATATCCACGCACCTGCACGCCGATGGCACCTACGCGCCACTGCTGACCTGCACCGGGGGCGTTGCCAAACCGGTCCCGGAAGGTGAGCGGCCGCTGATCCGCATGGCCGGCGGCGAGGTGTTCAAGCTGGCGGTCACCAAGCTCGGGCAGATCGTCGATGAGACCTTGCGCGCCAATGGCCTCGATAAATCAGCGATCGACTGGCTGGTGCCCCACCAGGCCAATATCCGCATCATTCAGGCTATTTCACGCAAGCTCGAGCTGCCGATGGAGCGCGTGATCGTCACCGTGGCCGAGCACGGCAACACCTCGACCGCCTCGGTGCCGCTGGCACTCGATACCGGGGTACGCGACGGGCGCATCAAGCGCGGCGAACTGCTGCTGCTCGAGGCCTTTGGCGGTGGACTGACCTGGGGTTCGGCGCTGATCCGGTTCTGATCAGGGCCGCGTGCCGGCCGCCGGCGGGCAGCGGACCGAAAAAAAAACGCCGCGCAGTGCGCGGCGTTTTGATCACTCGCTCTTAAGCGATCGGTGTCTTACTTCGACACCGACTTCTTGAACATGCGATCGATCTTCTCATTGGTCGAATCAACGCCAGCCTGGGCCGTCTGGGCCGCAGACAGTGCCTGATTGGCCGTGGCCTGCGCATTGTTGGCAGCCTTCATCGCGGCCTGCGCATCGGCTTCTGCCTTGGCAGCGGCCGACGCCGTCGCCATGTCCGCAGTCTCATGGGCAGCCAGATCACTCTGCGTCTTGCTGAGCGATGTCTTCAGACCGTCCACTTCTGCTTGCAGTGGCTTGAGGTCCTGGCAGCCCGCCAGTGCGAAGACGGCTGCGGCAGCGGCCAGCGTTCCTACAATTGCCTTATTCATCATGAATCCCCTTTAACTATGAGCTATGTTTCAATTAACCGCGCCATGGGAGCTTAACGCTGCCACGTCTCTTTGGCGGAACAGCAACTTGACCAAAAACGCGACCATAATGCAATAGCGCCATGGCGTTTGTCGGCGCGTAACGACAGCGCATTACAAAGATTTAAAGTTCGAGCGTCGGTGCGGTCGCGCATTGTTGTGTCTGGGCTGCAACGCCGCAGCGCGTCCTTGCAGGCGGCGATAAACTGTATATAATTACAGTCATGTCCGATCTTACGCCCCGCCAATCCGAAGTGCTCGATCTGATCCGGCGCGCGATAACCGAGACCGGCATGCCGCCGACCCGCGCCGAGATCGCCCGCGAGCTTGGTTTTCGCTCACCGAATGCCGCCGAGGAGCACCTGCGGGCGCTCGAGCGCAAGGGCTGCGTGCAGCTGCTGTCGGGCGCCTCGCGCGGCATCCGGCTCAAGGACACGATCCGCGAGCAGCTCGGGCTGCCGCTCATCGGCCGCGTTGCCGCCGGGCAACCGATCCTCGCCGAGGAGCACGTCATCGATCATCTGCGGATCGATCCGGAGCTGTTCCAGCCCAAGCCGCACTATCTGCTCAAGGTCGTGGGCATGAGCATGAAGGATGCCGGTATCGTCGATGGCGATCTGGTGGCGGTGCACCGGACCGCTGAAGTGCGTAACCGCCAGATCGTCGTGGCGCGGCTCGAGAATGAAGTCACGGTCAAGCGTTACCGGCAGGAAGGCTCGGTGGTCTGGCTGCTGCCCGAAAACGACGCGTTCAAGCCGCTGCGGGTGGACCTGCGCGAAAAAGAGCTGCTGATCGAAGGGGTGGTCGTCGGCGTGCTGCGCCTCGGGGCCGAATCGGCCACCGCCGCGCGGAGCCGTTCGCGCTAGCGCGAACGGCGGTGCTGGCGCTTCTCGGGCGCGGCATCGCCGATATCGTAGTCGTCAAAATCGCTGATCAGCTCGGCGGTGTGTTTCTGTTCCATCCGCTGCTCAAGCCGCCGCCAGGCCGGTTCGCCGGATTTGGCGGAGCGGCGCTTGGCAATCTCCAGGTCCTTGATGACCCGATCTAAGTCCACATCGTCGTCGCCGACGATCTCCTCGACGTCGTCGTCTTCAAACTCATCGGAATCCGAATTCCCGCCCATAGCCTTGCGTGAACCCTTGGGTGCCTGATGCGCTTAAGAACTAAAAGCCGCTCCGCCCCGGCTTAGGGCTTGGCGGACCCGGAGCCGGTGCGGTTCGGGCGGAAAATAATGCCAACGCCCCGCCGATGCAACGGTCAACTTAGTGAATTAGGGAATTCATCTCAAAAATAGGCAGCAGCATCGCAAATACGATGCCCATCACAATCAGGCCCATGGCGACGATCAGCAGGGGGCCCAAAAGCCCGGTCAGGGCCGTGACCAGGGCCTCCAGCTCCTGCTCCTGATTGAGCGCGGCCCGATCCAGCATGGCCTCGAGCTGGCCGCTGGATTCGCCGCTCGAGATCATATGGATGGTCATCGGCGGGAATAGCCGGCTGGCGGCAAGGGACCGGCCGATAGCGGCGCCCTCACGCACCCGCTCGGTGGCCACGGTGACCGCATCGCGCATCGGCAGGTTGGTCACCACCTGGCCGGCGATGCGCATGGAATCGAGCACCGGCACGGCGCTCGCCGTCAGAATACTGAGCGTGCGGGTAAAGCGCGCGGTGTTGAAGCCGCGCTGCAATTTGCCAAACAGCGGCAGGTTCAGCAGCAGGCGATGGGTGCGGCGCAGATTTTCGGGATTTTTCGCCCAGTAGCGCACCGCAAAGAACAGCACCACCAGGCCGATCAGCAGCCACACGCCGTAAACGCGCAGGAAATTGCTTAAGCCCACCAGCACCCGGGTGGCGAGCGGCAGTTTTGCCTTGTTGGTCTCGAAGACCTCGACCACCTTGGGCACGACGTACGTCAGCAGGATCGAGACGATGCCAAAGCAGAAGAACGTCAACACGATCGGATACAGCATCGCGCCGAGCACTTTCTGCCGGATCTGTTCGCGCCCCTCGGTGTAGTCGGCGAGCCGCTCGAGCACCGTATCGAGATGCCCCGACTGCTCGCCGGCCGCCACCGTGGCGCGGTAGATCTCGGGGAACACCCGCGGAAAATCCCCAAGCCCGCCGGCGAGCGGGTGACCCTCCATGACGCGGGCGCGCACGCCAAGCAAAATGCTCTGCACGCGCGGCTTCTCGGTCTGCTGCGAGACCGCGAGCAGCGCCTCCTCGAGCGGGAGCCCGGCCCGCACCAGCGTGGCGAGCTGGCGCGTCATCAGCGCCAGGTCCGCGGCCGAGACGCGCCGCGCGAGGGAGAAGCGCGCCATGCTCGAGGCCGCCCTGGTCTCGCTGCTCGACACCTCGGTGATCAGCGTCGGCAGCAGGCCCCGGTCGCGCAGCGCCTGACGGACGTGGCGGGCGGTGTCGCCCTCCAGCACGCCCTTGCGTTCGCGCCCGTCGGTGTCGAGCGCACTGTATTCGAAGGCACCCATTGGTGAGGGCTTAAGCGGCGTCAGTCCTCGCGCGTGACGCGCAGGACTTCCTCGATCGTCGTTTCGCCGCGGCGCACGCGGATCAGCCCGTCCTCGCGGATCGAATGGGTGGCGAGGCGGGCGTGGTGCTCCAGGTCCTGCTCGCTGACGCCGTCGTGGATCATGGTGCGCATCGCATCGTCGACGACGATCAGCTCGTAGATGCCGGTGCGGCCGCGGTAGCCGTTGCCGTTGGTATTGGGCCCCGGGCGGTACAGCGTCGGTGACGGCGCGTCGGGCTTCAAGCCCATCAGCCGCCGCTCGTAATCGCCGGCCACGAACGCCTGACGCGTGTCCGGATCGAGCACCCGCACCAGCCGCTGGGCCAGCACGCCGATCAGGCTCGAGGACAGCAGGAACGGCTCGATCCCCATGTCGCGAAGGCGGGTCAGGGCGCCGGCGGCGGTGTTGGTGTGCAGCGTCGAGAGCACCAGGTGGCCGGTGAGGCTCGCCTGCACCGCGATCTGCGCCGTTTCCAGATCGCGGATTTCACCGACCAGGACCACGTCCGGATCCTGGCGCAGGATGGCGCGCAGGCCGCGCGCGAAAGTCATCTCGACCTTGGTGTTGACCTGCGTCTGGCCGATGCCGTCGATGTAGTACTCGATCGGATCTTCCACCGTCATGATGTTCTGCGTGTTGTCGTTCAGCCGCTAGAGCGCCGCATACAGCGTGGTGGTCTTGCCCGAGCCGGTGGGCCCGGTGACCAGGATGATGCCGTGGGGCTTGTGGATCAGCTCATCCATCAGCTGCTGCGTGGCCGGGTCCATGCCGAGCGCGCCAAGCTCCAGGCTCCCGGCCTGCTTGTCGAGCAATCGCAGCACCACGCGCTCGCCGTGCCCGGAGGGAATGGTCGAGACGCGCACGTCCACCGCCCGGCCGGCCACTTTGAGGCTGATGCGCCCGTCCTGCGGCAGGCGCTTCTCGGCGATATCGAGCTTGGACATGATCTTGATGCGCGAGACCACCAGCGGTGCGACCGCACGCTTGGATTGCAGCACCTCGCGCAGCGATGCCATCGACCCGAAAGCGCACCACCAGGCGGTTCTCAAACGGCTCGATATGGATATCCGAGGCGTTTTCCCGCACCGCCTGCGTCAGCAGGGCGTTGATCAGCCGGATGATCGGTGCATCGTCGTTGCTTTCGAGCAGATCGGCCTGTTCGGGCAGGTCCAGGGCCAGATGCGCGAGGTCCGTGGTGCCCTCGAGGCCCTCGACCGCCTGCATCGACTCGTTGCCGGCCTCGTAAGTGCGGCGCAGCAGCTCATCAAAGGCCTCGGCCGAGATGGCCGTGAGCTTGAACGGCATCCGCAGGTGCCGGCGCACCTCGGCGATGGCGGTCGCCGCAACCGGGGGCCGGTACAGGCATTCAGCCGAGCCGTCGGGGGCCACCTGCACCAGCAGGCCGAAGCGGCGGGCAAAGGCAAACGGCAGGCGCGCGTCGGCCTGCACTGCCGCGTTCAAGGCGTGCCTCCGCCTGCAGGCGGCGGATTGGGCGTGGCCGGCGTCGCCGTAGCCGGTGCGCTGGTCGTGGGTGCGGCCGCATCCGGCGCGGCGGTGGCCGGAGCCGGCCGCACCAGCGGCGGCAGGTTCGGCAGCGCGCCGGAATCCTTGTCTTCCTGATCGGCCGGCGCCGGCGCCGGCTGCGTAAGCGGCGACAGCGGCACCACTTTCTGGAACGGCTGCGCCGGCAGGAAGGTCGATTCCTTGTTGAGGCTCTTCTGCTGCTCGCGCATGTAGTCGTATTTCTGCTGCGTCGCCGCCGCCGCGTCTTCCTCGTTGCGCAGGATGTGCGGGCGGATGAACACGATCAGGTTAGTCTTGGTGCGCGCGGTATCGCGGGTCCGAAACAGCTCGCCGATGATCGGAATGCTGCCGAGAAACGGCACGCGCTGCTCGGAGTTGGTGGAGCTGTCCTGAATCAGGCCGCCGAGCACCAGCGTCGCGCCGTCGCGGATCAGCACACTGGTGGAAATCGTGCGCTTGTTGGTGATCAAATCGACCGCACCGGCCGAACTGGCGGCAAGGCTTGAGCTTTCCAGATCGATTTTCAGCAGCACCGCATCGCCCTGGTTGATCTGCGGCGTCACATCGAGGATCGTGCCGACTTCCTCGCGCTGCACCGTCTGAAAGGCGCTGCTGGTGCCGGTGCTGCCGGTGTAGCTGCCGGTGATGAACGGCACTTCCTGCGCCACCGCCATCTTCGCTTCCTGGTTGTTGTTAGTCACCACCGAGGGCGTGCCAATGATGTTGGTGCGCGAATCGCCCTGCAGCGCGCGCACGATCGCGGCGAAATTGATGCCGGTGGAGGCGAGCCGCCCGATGGCGAGCGTCGAGCCGGTCAGCGCCGAGAGCCCCGCGGTACCGGCACTCGAACTGACCCCGCCGGTGCCAATCGTGGTAGTCGAGCTGCTCGGCAGCGCGCTGACGATGCCTGAGTACAGGTCGACGATCGATGAGCCGCCGATCGGCTCGATGAAGCCGCCGGCGCCGACGTTGGAATTGGACCCATCCAGCACCCAGTTAACGCCCAGATCCGCGGTCTTGTCGACGTCGACTTCCGCGATGATGGCCTCGACCAGCACCTGCGGGCGGCGGATGTCGAGCTTGTCGATGATCTGGTTGAGCGCGCGCACCGTGCGCGCGCTGGCGGTGATGATCAGCGCATTGGTTTCCTTGTCGGCAAGGATCGTCGCGGTGTAGCCGCCGAGCGTCACGGTGCCGCCGGCGGAGCCCGACGATGAGCTGGAGGTCGGGCGGTTCTGCACGGTATTGGGCATCTGGAAGTTGCCGGAGGCGCTCAGCCCGGAATTGCTGCTCTGGCCAAAAGCGGACCCCGCGCCTGAGCCCGAGCTGGAGCTCGGGCTGCTCGAGCTGCTGCTCGCCTGGCCTTTGAGGCGCGCCGCGAGGTCCTCGGCGGTCGCGTAATGCAGGTAGCGCACGTAGGTCTCGGCGCCCGAATCGATGGGCGTGTCGAGGTGCACGACCAGCGCGCGTACCCGCAGCCGCTGGTTGGCATCGCCGCTGACCAGAATGTTGTTGGAGCGTTCGTCGGCAACGATCTTGGCATTCGCGCTCGCATCGCCGCCGGTGGTCGTCAGCAGCTGGTTGATGGTCTTGACCGTGTCGGCCGCGCTCGCGTTTTTGAGCTCAATCACGTCGATGTCCGAGGTGCTGCCCTGATCGATGCGCTCGATGATGCGCAGGAACCGGCTGACGTTGCTGGCCCGGTCCGAGATGATCAGCATGTTGGCGCCGGTCACCGCCGAGAGCTGCGCGTTCGCTGGCTGCAGCGGCTTCAATACCGGCACCAGCTGCGAGGCGCTGACATTACGCAGCGCGATCACCTGGGTGACGATTTCATCCGAGCTCGAGCTGACCTGCGCCTGCAGATCATTGGCCGGAATCTGGCGCATGTTGGTATCGGGCATCACCTTGATAAGATTGCCCGAAGGCACCGCCATGAAGCCGTAGACCTGCAAGATGGCGAGGTACGCCTGGTAGAACTGGTCGGCGTTCATCGGCGTGGAGGACAGGAGCGTCACGTTGCCGCGCACCCGCGGATCGATGATGAAGGTCTTGCCGGTGGCGGCCTGCACCGCCTCGGTTACCACCTGGATGTCCGCGTCCTTGAAGTTGGGCGTGACTTCGCTGTCGTGAGCCGCGCGCGGGCCCGGCTGGCCCGGAGCGGCGCGCGACCCCTGCTGCGCCAGGGCGGCGCCGCTGATCAGCAGCGCGACCGCGAGCCACAGGGCGCGCCGCGCGCCAGCGGCCATCAAAGACTGTCTGCGCATCAGGCTGTCGGTTCCTGCATTTGAATTAATCCCGGCTGCGGGCCGATGACCCGTACGGGAATCAGACCGTCGCCCGGTCTGATCGTTCGCCCGGGGACCGGCTGGCTCAGACACCGGATTCACGGCTCGGCGCCGGCGGGAATCGGTTCGGGCGGCGGGACGTTGAGGCCGCCTCGCGCCGGGTCGGCATCCTGGGTTATCGAAGGCAACGGCGCTGCGGCATCGGTTGCCCGGTTGGCGCCAAAACGGCCGCCGAAATTGCGGCCCGGATACGGGGTGGCCTGGCTTGCCGCCTGCGTCGCGCTCTCGGCTTCGGTGGCCACGGCATCGAGGTTCAGGTTCATCTCCTGGGCGACGCCGTTGCGCACCACGGTGACGCTCGCGGTCGCCGACGAGGACAGCGTCTGCAGGATTTCATTGGAGCGGTCGATGTCATTGAGCGGCGTGCCGTTGACCGCGGTGATCTCGTCCCCGGGCAAAAATCCGAGCCTCGCAAAGCCGGCAGCACCGCCCGGCCCCGGATAGAGCCGAAAACCCAGCAACTTGCCCCTGTTGTGCAAATCCTGCAGCGGCATCACCCGGATCAGGCCGTTCAGCAGCTGGTTGTTCGGGCCGCGGGCAATGTTCTGCAACCGCTGCACGGGCGAGTTCTGCGCCAGAGAATTTTGCGCCGCCGGCTCGCTGCTGCTGCTTTGCTTGGGCAGATACAGGGCCTCCAGCGCTCCGTCGCGCTCGAGCAGCACGCGGTCGTTGTAAATCGCGTGCAGGCGGGCACCGCCCGGCAGCGCGCTGCCGGCCATATACAGCTTCGCCGCCGCGGAGCTTGGCCCGATGATGGCCATCCCCTGCTCGGGATTGCTGACCGCGAGCACGCCCGACAGCACCAGCTGCATGGCGGTCTGCGGCGCGTTGTCCGGGTTATTGTCGGCCGGCCGGCCGAATAAGTGAGCATTGACGATGCCGGGCAGGTCAAAGCTGGTCACCGGCTGAGCGCCCGCCCGGCGCAGGCTCCCGGGCATCGCGCCGGCGCGCGCGGCGGGCACCGCAACGGAGGGGCTGGTGACGATGATCCCGGCCTCCGCGGCCAGCGCACAGACCAGCAGCACCGTGGCCAGCTGCGGCCCGTGCTGCACCAATGCCTTCTGCAGGTCCTCGACCGATTTGATCTGCGCCAGCCACGCGAACGAGTTCAGAAGCCCTCCGGCGGCCCACCGGGCCCGGCCTCAGACCGGCACATCATACGGCCCCACTGCTTGGGCGCTCAACTGTCTGTTTCTTCAGACTTCTTTGCCTCGGCAGCGGCGAGGGTCTTTGGCCACTGCGCGCCGCTGCCGCGCCGCCCTATAATTCTCGTAAGCAGGAATCGTAATCGGAATTGTGACGGGGCTAACGATACGTGAGTGCGCAACATCCGCAGGATAGGCCCGACCTGGGTATCGTGGTGGAGGAGACCACGCCGCGGACCAAGGTGCCGCCGCTGTATCGGGTGGTGCTGATCAACGATGATTTCACGCCGATGGAGTTCGTAGTGGACGTGCTGGAGCGATTTTTTGCCATGAACCGGCCGGCAGCCACGCGGGTGATGCTGGAGGTGCATACTCGGGGCAAAGGTATCTGCGGGGTCTTTACCTATGAGATCGCAGAGACCAAAGTAGCGCAGGTGACCAGTTACTCACGTGAGCATCAGCATCCGCTGATGTGCACGCTGGAACAGGCCTGAAGCAAAGCTTAAGGCCAGAAGCCGGCCAGGAGCGTAGGCGGTGCTATCGAGTGAATTAGAGATCTGCCTCAACCAGGCGTTCCGCCAGGCGCGTACGCAGCGGCACGAGTTTCTGACGGTCGAGCAGCTGCTGCTCGCCCTCCTCGATACCGCCAAAGTGCGCGAGGTACTGGAAGGCTGCGGGGCGCAGCTCGATCGGCTCGGCGCGGAACTGCGCGAGCACATCGGCAGCAACACGCCGCAACTTGATCAGGGCGAAGAGCGCGAGGTGCAGCCCACCCTCGGCTTTCAGCGGGTGCTGCAGCGCGCGGTATTTCACGTGCAGTCAAGCGGCCGCAAGGAAGTGGGCGTCGTCAACGTGCTGGTGGCGATCTTCAGCGAAAAGCAAAGCCATGCGGTGTTCCTGCTCAGCGCCCAGAACATCAGCCGGCTCGATGTCGTGCATTTCATCTCCCACGGCCTGGCGCGCGGCAGCGAGAACAAGCCCGAGAGCGAGGAGACCGCCGCGGGCGATGGCGAGCGCGAGCCCGACGGCGGCGGCGCGCTCGATAAATACGCCACCAACCTGAACCAGCGGGCCCAGGAAGGCAAGATCGATCCGCTGATCGGCCGGCAGCTCGAGGTCGAGCGCACCATCGAGATCCTGTGCCGGCGCCGCAAGAACAATCCGCTGTATGTCGGCGAGGCCGGCGTCGGCAAGACCGCGATCGCCGAGGGGCTCGCGCGCCTGATCGTCGAGGGCAAGGTGCCCGAGGTGCTGAGCGACTGCACCATCTGGGCGCTCGACATGGGCGCGCTGATCGCCGGCACCAAGTACCGCGGCGATTTTGAAAAACGGCTCAAGGCCGTGATCACCGAACTGAAGAAGCAGCCCGGCGCGATCCTGTTCATCGATGAGATCCACACCGTGATCGGCGCCGGCGCGGCCTCGGGCGGCGTGATGGATGCCTCGAACCTGATCAAGCCGGTGCTCAGCAACGGCGAGGTGCGCTGCATCGGCTCGACCACCTACCAGGAATACCGCGGCATCTTCGAGAAAGACCATGCGCTCGCACGCCGCTTCCAGAAGATCGATGTGACCGAGCCGACCGTGGCCGAGACCGTTGAGATCTTAAACGGCCTGAAGGCGCGCTTCGAAGAGCACCACAACGTGCAGTACACGCCCGAAGCGCTGCAGGCCGCCGCGGAACTGGCGAGCCGCCACATCAACGAGCGACGGCTCCCCGACAAGGCCATCGACGTGGTCGATGAGGCCGGCGCCCGCTTGCGGCTCCGCCCGGTCGGCGAGCGCGAGACCGTGGTGCAGGTCCATCACATCGAGGAAGTCGTGGCGCGCATGGCGCGGATCCCCTCGCGCAACGTGTCGGTATCGGACCGCGACGTGCTGCGTAACCTCGAGCGCAACTTAAAGCTCGTCATCTACGGGCAGGATCCGGCAATCGAGACGCTGGCGGCGGCGATCAAGCTCGCCCGCTCGGGCCTGGGCGATCAGCGCAAGCCGGTCGGCAGTTACCTGTTTGCCGGGCCCACCGGCGTCGGCAAGACCGAGGTGACGCGCCAGCTTGCCCTCGCGATGGGCATCGAGTTATTGCGCTTCGACATGTCCGAGTACATGGAGCGCCACACGGTCTCGCGCCTGATCGGCGCACCGCCGGGGTACGTCGGCTTCGATCAGGGGGGATTGCTGACCGAAGCGATCACCAAGCACCCGCACTGTGTGCTGCTGCTCGATGAGATCGAAAAAGCCCACCCGGATGTCTTCAACCTGCTGCTGCAGGTCATGGATCACGGCACGCTGACCGACAACAACGGCCGCAAGAGCGATTTCAGGCACGTGATCATCGTCATGACGACCAACGCCGGCGCGCAGGAAATGAACCGGCCGGCGATCGGCTTCGTCGCCGCCGACAACGCCAGCGACGGCATGGAAGCGGTGCGGCGGCTGTTCTCGCCCGAGTTTCGCAACCGGCTCGATGCCATCATCCAGTTTGCGCCGTTGAGCCCGGCGACCATCGACCGGGTGGTCGACAAGCTGCTGGTCGAGGCCGAAGCGCAGCTTGAGCAAAAGGGCGTGGCGCTCTCGGTCGATGAGCCGGCGCGCCGCTGGATCGCGGTGCGCGGCTATGATGCCAAGATGGGCGCGCGGCCGATGGCCCGCGTCATCCAGGAGCACATCAAGCGGCCGCTGGCCGAGGAGCTGCTGTTCGGCAGGCTCGCCGACGGCGGTCAGGCGCGTGTCAGCGTCGCCGAGGACGGCAATACGCTTAAAATCGAGTGCCTGCCGGCGCCCCAGCCCGAGGCGATCGCCTGAAAATCTTCAGCGGCCGCGGTAGACGATGCGGCCCTTGCTCAGGTCGTAGGGCGTCATCTCGACCGTGACCTGATCGCCGGTGAGGATGCGGATGTAATTCTTGCGCATCTTGCCCGAGATGTGCGCCGTGACGACATGGCCGTTCTTCAGCTGTACGCGGAAAGTCGTGTTGGGCAAAGTCTCGACGACCTCGCCTTCCATCTGAATCGCATCTTCTTTGGGCATGCCGCTCACTGCTGACCTTAACGGGCGCGAATTCTGCATAAACCCCGGGGGCATTGCAATGCAAGGCACGCTCGCGGCGCCCTTTATTTCAGGCTGGTGACGCCTTGCCCAGCGCGCGCTCGAGCTCGCGCAGGAACTGCGGGCGCGGCACCGCGCGGCTGCCTAAGCTGCGCAGGTGCGCCGAGGGCAGTTGGCAATCAATCAGTTGCGTGCCGTCGGCCAGGCACTGGTGCACCAGCCCGGCGAGCGCCGCCTTGGAAGCGTCCGGCTCGCGGCTGAACATCGATTCGCCGAAAAACACCGCGCCGAGCCGTACCCCGTAGACGCCGCCGACGAGCTGCCCATCGCGCCAGGCCTCGGCGCTGTGCGCAAAGCCAAGTTCATGCAGCCGGCAATACGCTTCCTGCATCGCCTCCGTGATCCAGGTGCCGGGGCTTTGCGCGCGCGGCGCGGCGCAGGCGGCAATCACGGCGGGAAAATCGCGGTCCTGGTGCCAGCAAAAATCCCCGCGGCGCAGGCGCCGCGCCAGGCTTCGGGAGCAGTGAAACTCGGCCGGATACAGCACCTCGCGCGGATCCGGACTCCACCACAGCACCGGCTGCCCGGGCGAATACCACGGAAAGATTCCGCGTCGGTAGGCGGCGAGCAGCCGCGCGGGCGCAGGTCGGCGCCGGCCGCGAGCAGTCCCGGCGGATCGGCGAGCGCGCTTTCCACTGGCGGGAAACGCTCAGGCGGATCCTCGGGCGCGAGCCAGTGAATCATGCGCGAAACGGCACATGCGCGGCCGCCGGCGGCCGCGTACTGGCGCACCGCCTGCGCCTCCTGGCGCAGGTGCCGGGCCACCGCCGCGCGCAGCGCGCTGTCGGCCAGCCAGTGCGCCGACCAGGTCAGCGCCGGCTCGAAACCGCGGGCGATCTTGTGTTCGCCCTGGGTGCCGGGCTCGAAATGCTGCAGGCCGTGCTCGATGCAGTAATCGATCCCCTGGTAGTAGCAGCACTCAAAATGCAGGCTGTGGTAGTCAGCCACCGCGCCCCAGTAACGCCCGTAAAGGGTCGTGTCCGAGCGCAGGAAGATCGCGGCCGCCACGGCCTGCCGCCATGGCGGGCCAGCTTGACGATCAGCTGGGGGCCAAGCGCCTACACCCAGCGCTTGAAAAAAAGCCGGATTCAGATAGGGCAGGTGGCCGTGGCGCATGAAGGTCGAGGCGTGCAGCTCATACAGCAGCTGCAATGTTGCCGCATCCAGCTGCCCGCCCTGCAGCGTCTGGAATTCGATGCCCTGTTCAGCGACCCGCCGCCGTTCACGGTGAACCTTCTTGCGCTTGTCGGCCGAAAAGGTAGCGAGGAAGTCCTCGAAATCGGCAAAGCCGTGGTTGTGCCATTGAAATTGGCAGTCACAGCGCAGCAGCCAGCCGGCGGCGTGCGCCGCTTCGCGCAGCACCTCATCGATGAACAGCGCATGCACCGAGGACAGCTCCTGCTCGCGCGCGTGGTCGGCAACGGCCTGCAAGGCCAGGGCGCAGCAGCGCGCGGGGTCGGCGGCGCCGGCGCACAGCACCCGCGGGCCGCTCGCCGGCGTAAAGGGCACCGCGAGCACGAGCTTCGGGTAATAGGCGCGGCCGCGAAGCTCCGCGGCGCGGGCCCAGGCGAAATCGAACACAAACTCGCCCCAGGAGTGCCCTTTCAGATACAGCGGCACGGCGGCGAGCAGCCGGGAATCCTCCTCAAGCGTTAAGTGGTGCGGCTGCCAGCCGGTGCCCGCACCTACGCAACCGGTGCGCTCAAGCGCCGCGAGGAAGGCATAGCCAAGGAAGGGCTGCGAGCCTGCGAGGCCGTTCCAGCGCGCCTCGCCGATCGCATCGATGCTGTCATGGAACCGCGCCTGCACGGCCGCACCCACGGTCAGGTGCCATCGAAGCGTTCGAGGTAGCGGTCGGCATCGAGCGCCGCCATGCAGCCCGAGCCGGCGGAAGTCACGGCCTGGCGATAGACGTGATCGGCCACATCGCCGGCGGCGAAAACGCCCGCGACGCTGGTGGCGGTGGCATCCCCTCACCGCCGCCGCGCACCATGATATAGCCGCCGTGCATCGCAAGCTGGCCGGCAAAGATCGCGGTGTTGGGCGTGTGGCCGATGGCGATGAACACGCCGCTGACCGAAAGCTCCTCGGTGTTGCCGGAGGCGGCGCGCAGCCGCACGCCATGGACACCCTGGGCATCGCCGAGCGATCTGCTCGACCTCGCGGTTCCACAGCAGCGCGACGCGCCCCTCGCGCTCCCGCTCGAACAGCCTATCCTGCAGGATTTTTTCAGCGCGCAGCCGGTCGCGGCGGTGCACCAGCGTGACATGGGCGGCCAGATTGGACAGGTACAGGGCTTCCTCGACCGCAGTGTTGCCCCCGCCGATCACCGCGACGCGGTGGCCACGGAAGAAAAAGCCGTCGCAGGTCGCGCAGGCCGAAACCCCCCGGCCGCGGAACGCCTCTTCCGAAGGCAGGCCGAGATAACGCGCCGAGGCGCCGGTCGCAATGATCAGCGCATCGCAGCTGTAGCCGACCGAGTCGCCCTGCAGCTTGAACGGGCGCGCAGCGAGATCCACCGTATGAATATGATCGGCGGCGATTTCCGTGGCGAAGCGTTCGGCGTGCTCGCGCATCCGTTCCATCAGCGCCGGGCCCTGCAGCCCCTCGACGTCGCCCGGCCAGTTGTCGACGTCGGTGGTCGTGGTCAGCTGCCCGCCCTGCTCGAGCCCGGTAATCAGCAGCGGCTTGCGGTTGGCGCGCGCGGCATAGACCGCGGCCGTGTAGCCAGCGGGCCCCGAACCCAGGACGATCAGCCGACGGTGAAGGGCATCGCTCATGTACAATTTCCTGCTTAACTCGGGCCGCCTAAGGCGCGGCCGTCGAATGGTAAGGGCAGGCCGCGGTGGCGGCCAAGTGTGGAGATTAGCAAACCGATGGCCCGTCACACTCGAGCTTCCAGGCCGGCGGGCCGCTAGGCGAAATACACCCCGGACCCAAACTTAAGCCATGAGTGACTCACTGACACAGAAAAAAGCCGCGGCCGGTCATGCCGCGCTCCTCTCGCGCGTGCTGCGCGAAGGGGCGGCCATCGCGGTCGGCATGGCGGCGCTGGTGCTCGCCGTGGCGCTGCTGAGCTTCCATGCCGGCGATCCGGGCTTTTCATCCACCGGGAGCGGTGAACCGGTGCGCAACCTCATCGGCGTCGCCGGGGCCTGGGTCGCGGACCTGCTGCTGTTCCTGTTCGGCCGGCCGGCCATGCTGCTGCCGCTGCTTGGGGGCTATGGCGCCATTGAGCTCGCGCGCTCGGTCGGGCGTGCCGAACCGGTGCCCCGTCTGCACACGGTGCTGCGTGTCATTGGTCTGCTGACACTGCTGCTGAGCAGCTGTGCGCTGGTCAGCCTGCACTGGCAGCCGGGATCGCTGCGCGCCGGGGCCGGAGGCATGGTCGGCGATCTGGTCGGGCGGCCGCTGTCGGATGCGCTGAACCTGCTGGGCGCAACGCTCCTGCTGCTGGCGTTGTGGGCGGCCGCGGCCGCCGTAGCCTTTCAAATGTCGTGGCTGACGGTGATGGATCGCTTAGGCGCCTGGGTCTGGGGCGCGGCCGGGTACCTGCGCGAGCGGCGGCTCGCGCGCCGCGAGCTCAGCGAAGGCGTTGAGCGCCGCCAGGCGCGCAAGGAAGCCGCCGAGCCGGAGAACCAGCGCGTGCGGGCGCGCCCGCCGCCGCGGATCGAAGCGCCGCCGCCGCCGCCGGAGCGCAGCGATCGGGCCGAGAAGGAGCGCCAGGTACCGATGTTCGATGCGCCGAAGTCGAACGAATTGCCGCCGCTCGAGCTGCTCGATGACCCGGGCGAGCGTCAGCCGTCCTACTCGCCCGAGGCGCTCGAGGCGATGTCGCGCCTGCTCGAGCTCAAGCTCAAGGATTTCGGGGTCGAAGTGGAAGTGACCGCGGTGCACCCAGGGCCGGTCATCACCCGTTTTGAAATGCGCCCGGCCCCCGGCGTCAAGGCGAGCCAGATCACCGCGCTCGCCAAGGATCTGGCGCGCGCCTTATCGACCACGAGCGTGCGGGTGGTCGAAGTGATTCCCGGCAAATCGGTGATGGGCATCGAGCTGCCGAACGAGAAGCGCGAACTGGTGACGCTCGGGGAGATCATCAAGAGCCAGGCCTACGAAGATGTCGCCTCGCCGCTCGCCATTGCGCTCGGCAAGGACATCGGCGGCAACCCGGTGGTAGCCGATCTTGCGCGCATGCCGCACCTGCTGATTGCCGGCACCACCGGCTCGGGCAAGTCGGTCGCCATCAATGCGATGGTGCTGTCATTGTTGTACAAGAGCACCGCCGAGCACGTCAGGCTGGTGATGATCGACCCCAAGATGCTCGAGCTGTCTGTATACGAGGGCATTCCGCATCTGCTCGCGCCGGTCGTCACTGACATGAAACAGGCAGCCAACGCGCTGCGCTGGTCGGTGGCCGAGATGGAGCGGCGCTACCAGCTGATGTCGGCCCTCGGGGTGCGCAATATCGCCGGCTACAACCGCGCGGTTAGGGAGGCCGAGGAGTCGGGCGAGCCGATCATCGATCCGGTGCAGCTGGCGCGCGCCGCCAACGATCCGAGCATCGATCAGAGCCAGATTCCGAAGCTCGAGCCGTTGCCGTTTATCGTCGTGATTATCGATGAGCTGGCCGACCTGATGATGATCGTCGGCAAGAAGGTCGAGGAGCTGATCGCGCGGCTGGCGCAGAAGGCACGCGCCTCAGGCATCCACCTGATCCTGGCCACCCAGCGCCCGTCGGTCGATGTGATCACCGGGCTCATCAAGGCGAACATCCCGACCCGCATCGCCTTTCAGGTATCGGCCAAGGTCGATTCGCGCACGATCCTCGATCAGATGGGCGCCGAATCGCTCCTCGGGCACGGCGACATGCTGTACCTGCCGCCGGGAACAGCCATTTCGACGCGCATCCACGGCGCCTTTGTCTCCGACCAGGAGGTGCACCGCGTGGTGCAATCGCTCCGTCAGGACGCGCCGCCCAATTACATCGACGCGGTGCTCACCGGGCCCTCGTACGCGCTGGCGGGGATTTCCGGCGAGGAGGACGAGGAGGGCGTCGTCATCGACCCGGAGCAGGATCCGCTGTACGACGAGGCGGTGCAGATCGTCGTGCGCGAGCGCAAGCCCTCAATCTCCTATGTGCAGCGGCGCCTGAAGATCGGCTACAACCGCGCCGCGCGGATCATCGAGGCCATGGAAACCGCAGGCCTGGTCGGCCCGCTGCAATCGAACGGTGCGCGCGAGGTGCTCGCGCCGCCGCCTCCTGGAGCTTAAAGGGCATGAGCGTGCGATCGTGCCTGCTGATTTCACTCTCGTTTGCCGCGCTGGCCGGGAGCGGCGCGCGCGCCGACACTGCCAACGCGCTGCAGCAGTATTTGAACGGGCTGCATTCGCTGCGCACCGAATTTACCCAGACCGTCACCGACGCCAAGGGTCAGGAGCTCGAGCACGGCAGCGGCGTACTGGTGATCGAGCGGCCGGATCGCTTTCGCTGGGTCTACACGCCGCAGTCGGGCGATGCCACCAGCACGCAACTGCTGGTCGCCGACGGCAAGAACCTGTGGTTCCTCGATCAGGACCTTGCGCAGGCGACGGTGAAGCCGCAGAGCGAGGCGCTGTCAGCGACCCCGGTGGTGCTGCTGTCCGGCACCGACGAGGAGTTGCAGAGCGCCTTCAGCATTGCTGCGGAGCCGCCCCGCGACGGCCTGCAGTGGGTGGTGGTCACACCGCGCAGCGCCACTGCGGAGTTCAGCCGCGCGCAGCTTGGCTTCCAGGGCCCGCAGCTTATGACCATGCTGGTCGACGACAGGCTCGGGCAGACCGTACGCCTGAGCTTTACGAACAGCGAACGCAATCCCGCGCTGCATGGCTCGGTCTTTCAGTTCACGCTGCCCAAGGGCGTCGACCTGATTGGCACGCCGCGCCCCTAGCGCCTGCCACATGAGTGCCGCCACCTCCGATGCCTGGCGGCCGCTGGCCGACCGCATGCGCCCGCAGCGGCTCGAGCAGTTCGTCGGGCAGACTCATCTGCTTGCCCCGGGCAAGCCGCTGTACGAGGCCATCGCGCACCATCAGCTTCATTCGATGATCCTGTGGGGACCGCCCGGCACCGGCAAGACGACGCTCGCGCGGCTGATCGCGGCCGCTTCCGGAGCCCAGTTCATGCCGCTCTCGGCGGTGGAGGCCGGGGTCAAGGATATCCGCGAGGCTGTGGCGGCGGCGCGGCAGGCGGCCGCCGCCGGGAATCCAACCGTGCTGTTTCTCGATGAGGTGCACCGCTTCAATAAAAGCCAGCAGGATACTTTCCTGCCGCACGTGGAGGCCGGAACGCTGACCTTCATCGGTGCCACCACTGAAAACCCGTCCTTCGAGATCATCGGCGCGCTGCTGTCGCGCGCACGGGTGTATGTGCTCAAGTCCCTGACGGCGGCGGACCTGCGCGTGCTGCTCGAGCGCGCGCTCACCGACCCGGAGCGCGGCATCCGGCCCGAGGACCTGAAGATGGAGCCCCAAGCCCTTGAGCTGCTGGCCCAGGCGGCCGACGGGGACGCGCGGCGCGCGCTGAACATGCTGGAGCTGGCGGCCGGCATGGCGGCTGCCGCCGGTACCGGCACGATCTCGGTGGCCCAGGCCGAAGAAGTGGCCGGCGGCGGCTGGCGCCGGTTCGATAAGGGCGGCGAGCAGTTTTACGATCAGATCTCGGCGCTGCATAAGGCGGTGCGCGGCTCGGACCCGGACGCCACGCTTTATTGGTACGCGCGCATGCTCGATGGCGGCTGTGATCCGCACTATCTCGCGCGCCGGGCGCTGCGCATGGCGAGCGAGGACATTGGCCTTGCTGATCCGCGGGCGCTTAGCCTCGCGCTCGATGCCTGGCAGACCTATGAGCGCCTCGGCAGCCCCGAAGGGGAGCTTGCCATCGCCACGGCGCTGGTTTATCTGGCAGTGGCGGCCAAGAGCAATGCCGTCTATACGGGGCTCGGCGAGGCGCGCGCGGATGCCGAGCATTACGGAACCCTGGAAGTGCCCCTACAATTGCGCAACGCGCCGACCAAGCTGATGAAGGAGCTGGGCCATGGGAGCGGTTATCGCTACGCGCACAGCGAACCGGAAGCCTTTGCCGCCGGCGAGCGCTACCTGCCGGAGGGCATGCCGCAGCGCCATTACTATCGGCCGGTGCCGCGCGGCCTTGAGATCCGCATCGGCGAGGCGCTCGAGCGCCTCAGGCAGCAAAACGAGAAGCAGCGGGCCGCAAAGCCTTTAAGTGATGAGCCATGATCGACCCGAAATTACTGCGTAGCGATCCTGCCAAGGTGGCACAGAACCTGGCGCGGCGCGGCTTTGTGCTCGACGTGCCGGCGCTGCAGGCGCTCGAGGAGCAGCGGCGTCACTGGCAGCTTGAGTCCGACCGGCTGCGCGCCGAGCACAATGTGCAGGCCCGTGGCGTGGGGCAGGCTAAAGCGCGCGGCGAGGATATCGCACCGCTCCTTGCCCGCGGCGAAGCGCTGACCGGGCAGATTGCCGTGGTGGATGGGCAGCTCGGCCAGGTGCAGCGCGAGCTCGAGGCGTTGCAGCTTGAGCTGCCGAATCTGCTGCAGGATTCGGTGCCGGAAGGGGGCGATGAGCGCGCCAACGTCGAGGTGCGCCGCTGGGGCGAGCCGACGGCGCCGGCCTTCAAGGTGCGCGACCATGTGGAACTTGGCGAGCGCCTGGGCGGCCTGGATTTTGCGGCCGCCGGACGCATGGCCGGCGCGCGCTTTGTCATCGTGCGCGGCGCACTCGCGAGGCTGCAGCGGGCGCTCGCGCAGTTCATGCTGGATCTGCACACCGGCGAGCACGGCTACATGGAGGTCTACACGCCGCTGCTGGTCAATCCGGCCGCGCTCCTTGGCACCGGTCAGCTGCCGCGCTTCGAGCAGGATCTGTTTGCAGTCAAGGGTGAGCAGAATTTTTATCTGATCCCGACGGCCGAGGTACCGCTGACCAACCTGGTGCGCGAGCAGATCGTGCCGGCCGAGGCGCTGCCGATCAAACTGGTGGCGCACACGCCGTGTTTTCGCTCCGAGGCCGGCGCCTACGGGCGCGATACGCGCGGCATGATCCGCCAGCACCAGTTCGAGAAGGTCGAACTGGTGCAGATCGTGCGCCCGAGCGAGTCGGCCGCGGCGCACGAGCAGCTCACGCGCACGCCGAGGAGGTGCTCAGGCGCCTCAGGCTCCCGTACCGATTGCTGTCACTCTGCGCCGGAGATGTCGGCCCGGCCAGTTCCAAGACCTACGATCTTGAGGTGTGGCTGCCGTCGCAGAATACTTACCGCGAGATTTCCTCCTGCAGCAACTGCGAGGCCTATCAGGCGCGGCGCATGGAGGCGCGCTGGCGCAATCCGCAGACCGGCAAGCCGGAACCCGTGCATACGCTCAACGGTTCAGGCGTGGCGGTCGGCCGGGCACTGGTGGCGGTGATGGAGAATTACCAGACCGAGGAGGGCGCCATCGTCGTTCCCGAAGTGCTGCGCCCCTACATGGGCGGGATCGATTTGATCGCGGCCAAAGCCTGAGCCGCGTGCGTTCTTCGCGGCGCTTGCGAACTAGTGCTGAAGCGTATCGCCGCGCGCTGGCGGCAGCCGGGATCGCGCTGCTGGCGATTTGTGCCCTGATCGTGCCGGTAGCCATGGCCGCTGACGATGATGCGAGCCTGCACCTGCTCGCCGGCCGGGGCAGCGCCGATGATCTGCAGGCACCGGCGTATCAGTTTCTGTATGAGCTGCCGCGGCGGGTCGGGCCGTTCGCGCTCAGTCTGACCGACTTGAATGAGGGCATTTTGCCGCGCGGCCGTCGCGATGAATTCGGCCTGGAGCTCGGCTACTGGAGCCCGACCTTAACCGTATGTCGCCTGGGCGCCGCTGCCGGGCCGGATATTTTTTTCAACACCACGACCAGCGACTGGGCGCTGCGCGCCACGGATTACTCGGACAAACACGGCCTCGGCTGGCTGCTGACGGGCGCGGCCCAGTGCCGGTTAGGTGGCGGGCTGGCCATTGAGCTGCGCGAAAACCGTGTCGGCGGCGTCGCAAGTTTCACTTCAAGCACAACGCTGATAGGCCTTGTGTACACGCCGGGCAATCCCGGGCCGCAGGCGGATTATTCCGCTGACGACAACGCCGGAGCGCGCGACCGGCTGGCGGTACTGGGCGGCTGGCGCACCACCGACAATTACAATTTCTTCGGCGATCGGGCCACCGCCTGGTCGATTGCCTACAGCCATGCTTTCAGTGCGCATCTGGCTGTTGCGGGAGTGCTGCTGGACGAAGGGCAATCACAATCCATAGGCCGAAGCGGCGCCGCCGCACAGCTGGCCGCTGGTCAGAATTTCGCCAGCGACCGGCTGCAGCTGTTCGTTGCCGCAGGACCCTACCTCGCCCGGCAAATCGAATACGCTTTGACGGACACCAACTCGGTGCGGCTTGACGGGCTCATCGATTTTGGCGTTCGCTGGCAATGGCTGAGTCGCATTGCGTTGACCGGCAAGCTCTCGCGCGTGCTGTCGACTTCAGATAAGGACGACGCTGACCTGTACCTGTTGGGTTTCGAATACACGCTGCCGTAAGTACATCGACAGACTATGCATGTTTCCCGCCAGTGCGCAGGATAGTACTGAATGCGAACTCGGTCGGCTGCGGGACCCGGCCGAATCTGGCAAAATGCCACGCAACTCGCCGACGCATTAGAAATTGGAGAGGTGGCAGAGCGGTTGATTGCACCGGTCTTGAAAACCGGAGGCCCTTTACGGGGCTCGTGAGTTCGAATCTCACCCTCTCCGCCAGGCTCGATATCCGCTCCTTACCCTTGCCGCCCGTCCCGCAGGGCGGCTTCTTGCACCTTTATTTGTGCTGAATTTGAGCGTTCCGGTAACCTACGGCGTTTGCATTTCCAGAAGCCTTACTATAATGTAAGGATCTCCAATCAGGAGTGTTTTCATGGCTACTGCAACGCTTACCACCAAGGGGCAGATTACGATCCCTGTAGAGGTGCGTGCTTCCCTTGGCGTGGATGCCGGGGATCGTGTGGAGTTTGTCGAGATTGCTCCTGGGCGCTATGAGTTCATCGCCGCGACACGTTCGGTAACCGCCTTGAAAGGAATGTTTGGCAAAGCGCGCAAAGCCGTCTCGATTGCCGACATGAACGCAGCAATAGCCCGAAGGGGAGCTGCAGCAAAGTGATCGGTCTCGATACCAACGTGCTGGTCCGCTACATTATGCAAGATGACATCAAGCAGTCGCCGCTGGCGACGCGCATGGTCGAATCGCTCAGCGCGGAGTCGCCCGGTTTCGTGCCGCTGGTTGCGGTCGTGGAACTCGCGTGGGTCCTTTCGTCCGCCTACGAATTGAGCCGACCTCAAATGATAGAGGCGTTTGAGGGACTTCTTCGGACCAAGGAGCTGGTCGTCGAGGACGCTGAAACCGTCTGGAAGGGTCTGCGCCTTCTAGGACGCACCGGCGGAGACTTTGCCGACTCTCTGATCGCCTGCTCAGCAGAGGCAGCCGGTTGCGCAAAGACCATGACCTTCGATCGCGGCGCGGCGAAGAATGCAGGTATGACGCTGGTATTATGAGCAACAAAGAATTGTTTGGGCTATCTGGATTATCGGGTGTTGCCTTACTTTTAAGCATGGCGCGCATCTCCGGTGGATGGTCTCGCCTTCTTAGCAGCCACTTTAATTAATGAACTGGTTGCGAGCAAAAAAAGCCGATGATCATTGGTGACGCCTAGCGAGCCCAGAGGCGCCGTTTGACCGTCCGCGCCACCTGGAAAATTGCTAGCCCTGCGCGGCCCGACCACCTTACGGTGGCATCCACGCGCAGTGTTGGAGTTCCGGCTCTCTGGGCGTCACAGTCTTCATCTCAATGTAGGAGGAAGTCAAAACACCGCTACCGGAGAGTTCTCGCTTTATTCCAACACGACAGCGAGCGCCAACACCGCCACGGGGTTTCAGGCACTTTATTTTAATACTACCGGCATCGAAAACACTGCTTCCGGCACGACTGCGCTTGGATACAGCACAACCGGCAACCGCAACAATGCTTCGGGTTTCCAGGCGCTCTATAGCAACACAACGGCGAGCGACAACAACGCGATGGGCGCCAACGCGCTCTACGACAATACGACTGGCACCCTGAACAATGCGGTCGGCAACTTCGCTATGGAATACAACACGACCGGCAACAACAACAATGCGGTCGGTTATGGTGCGATGTTGCGCAATACGACCGGCGCGGACAACAGCGCGCAGGGCTATGAGGCGCTCGCCAGCAACACGAGCGGCAATCTCAACATCGCGATCGGCTACAAAGCCGGTTTTAGCCAGACAACCGGCAGCCAGAACATCTATATAGGCAGTGCCGGCGTCGCCGCCGAGAGCAACGTCATTCGGATCGGCTCATCGTCGGGCGTTTCGACCCAAAGCGCGGCATTTATCGCCGGGATAAGCGGCAACGTTCAGACCGGAGGAAACGTCGTCGTGACCGCGTCGGGCCAGCTGGGTGTTGCCTCCTCATCGCGGCGCTATAAGCAGGACATCGAGCCGCTCGGCGCGGCGAGCGAACGCCTGTACAACCTGCGTCCGGTCAAGTTCCGCTACATCAAGCCTGACGAGCAGGGCCAGAAACCGGTGCAATTTGGCCTGATCGCCGAGGAAGTTGCCGAGGTGCTGCCGGAGCTGGTGTACCGCAACGCTGAGGGCAAGGTGGAAGGGGTGCGCTACGAGGAGGTGACGCCGCTGCTGGTGAACGAGGTGAAACAGCAGCAGAAAAAGCTTGCCGCGCAGGCGGAACAGATTGGGGACCTCACGCAGCAGCTTGCTGAACTGAAAACCCTGGTGGCTGCACTCGCGCCGCAGGCTAAGGAGCAGCTGGTGGCGATTCGGTAAGCGCCCGGGTGGATGACGACTACGACCCCGGCCACGCGCCGGGGTATTGATTGCTGCGCGCTCCCGCCAATTATTCGGGCTGTCCGCCGCTGGCTGCGGTGGGCGAGTAGTCAACGGGCTGAGACTTTACCGTAGCGGCCACCGGATGGGATTGCGTTGGACTCATCTCCGACACGGCCACCGTCGCGCCTGCGCGATGATCCATGCCGGGCATGGGCATCAGATGATGATGGTGCACCGGGGCGCCACTGAGCGCCGCAATTGGCATCGTGGCAGCCCAAAGGCCGCAGGCGACGATCACGGCACCGACGAGTCGCGACAGCGTGCCCCCAGTAAAGCGCAGCCGGGCACCGGCAAGGCTCAGGCCCAGCATTGCCGGCAGCGTGCCAAGCCCAAACGCCATCATCGTGGCGCTGCCCCGCGCGGCGCTGCCGGCCACTGCTGCGGCCAGAAGCACCGAGTAAACCAACCCGCACGGCAGCCAGCCCCAAAGCAGGCCAAGTGCCAGGGCGCGGGCACCCGGCCGGACCGGCAGCACGGTGCGCGCGGCGGGCGCGACGCGCCGCCACACCAGCGCACCCCAACGTTCGGGCGCTCGCAGCCATCGCGCTCTGGCCGTCGTGCCGACGGCGATATCGAGTCCAATCAGCACCACAATCAGTGCGGCCGCCAGCCGCAGCACTGCGCTCCAGCGTGATGTCTCAAACGCCATGCCGGCCGCTGCCCCCATGGCGCCGACGATGGCACCACCGATGCCGTAGCTGCTGATCCGGCCAAGCTGATACACCAGCAGTTGCCAAAACGGCGCCCGCCCTGCCTGCGCGGTGCCGAGGGCAGTGGTAATGCCGCCGCACATGGCAAGGCAATGGCCGCTGCCAAGGAGCCCGGCGACAAAGGCGGTCGCAAAGGTCAGTTCAAACATCGCGCCGGCCCCGCTCGTTGCGCGTGGGTTTGCTGTCATCATCGAGCAGAATCTGCACCGCCGGCGATTCCAGATCGTCGAACTGCCCGCGTTTGACCGCCCAAAAGAAGAACCACACCATCAGGCCGACCAGCACCAGTCCGAGCGGAATGAGCAGGAATAGGATGTTCATGCCTGCGCCGTATGTTCGGTCAGCGGGGCCGTTGCGGATCGCGGGCTTGAGGATCGACCCTTAAGCAATCGCATCGCATTCAAAACCACCAGCAATGAGCTGCCCGACATGCCGAGGGCCGCCATCCATGGCTGCAACAATCCCATCGCGGCCATTGGCACGGCGGTCAGATTGTAAATGACCGCCCAGGCAAGGTTCTGGCGGATGATCCGCATGGTGCGGCGCGCCGCCTCAATGCCGCTGACCAGGGGTGCCAGGGCATCGCCCAGCAGCACCAGATCCGCGCTGACCTTGGCCAGATCCGTACCGCTTGCGATGGCGACCGATACATCGGCACCGGCCAGTACCGGTGCGTCGTTGACCCCGTCACCGACCATGGCGACCACGTGTCCGCCGCGCTGCAGCGAGCGCACCAGCGCCAGTTTGTCTGCGGCCCTGAGTTCTCCGACGGCCTCCGGGCCGCCTAAGCGCCGGGCCACCGCCGCGACCACAGCACTGCGGTCGCCACTTGCGATCATGGGCCTGAGTCCGAGCGCGTGCAGTCGGCCGATGGTTGATCGAGCGTCTTCGCGTAGTCCGTCAGCCAGCAAAAAAGCAGCGAGTGGCCCATCGCCATCACCCAGGTACACCGTGCTTTGCGCCGCATCGGCCGGCGACACGATGAGCGAGGGGGTCGCGGCGCAGCCTTCCAGTACATAAGCGGCACTGCCGATGCGGTAGCGCGTCCCGCCCACGCGCCCCTCGATCCCGCAGCCCGGTGCCGTGTGCACCTCGGTCGCCTCAGCCCTGCCAAACTCCGCAAACGCGCGCGCAATGGGGTGCTCGGAATGCCGCTCAAGCGCTGCAGCTACGGCGGCACACCGTCCGCGCTCGGCACGGGCATCGAGCAGCTGCACGTCCTCCACGCGCGGCTGTCCGCGGGTCAGCGTGCCGGTCTTGTCAAAGACCACGGTGTCGGCGCGGGCGAGTATTTCCAGTGCGCGGCCGCGCGTCACGAGCAGACCCAACCGGGCGAGCCGCGTCGATCCGGCCGCCAGCGCCGCGGGTGTTGCCAGCGACAACGCGCAGGGGCAGGTCACCACGAGCACCGCGAGCACCGTGGGAAACACGCGACTCGGATCGACGTGCAGCCAGTAAAGAGCGACCACCAGGGCCAGGACCAGCACGCCGCCGACGAACCAGGCGGCGACCCCATCGGCCACATCGGCGAGGCGCGGACGGGTGGCGTTGGCGCGCTCGAGCAATCTCGATACCGCGGCCAGCGTTGAATCCTGCCCGACCCGGCTGACGCGCAGCTCGACCGCACTGGTAAGGTTCAGCGTGCCGGCGATCAGTGCCTGCCCGGCCGAGCGCGTCCGCGGCGCCGCCTCGCCGGTCAGGAGCGATTCGTCGATTTCGGTGCGCCCGGCGAGGATCTCCCCGTCCGCCGGGACGCGCTCGCCCGGCAATACCCGCACCACATCGCCGGCGGCCAGCTCCTCCGGCATGACGCGCTCCTCGAGGCCGCCTCGCAGGCGCAGGATGCTATCGGGCAGCAATCGGGCCATGGCATCGTGCTGCAGCCCTGAGCGGTGGCGCAGCGACATTTCGACAAACCGCCCGAGCAGCAGGAAGAACGTGAACATGACCGCTGAATCAAAGTACACGGCGCCGTGCCCGCGCAACGTGCTTGAGACACTCCAGCCGTAGGCGGCGCCGATGGACAGCGCCACCGGCAGATCCATGCCGAGGGTGCGCGCTTTAAGTCCCCGCCAAGCCGCGATGAAAAACGGCTGCGCTGCATACAACACAACCGGCGTCGCCACGACCAGACTCACAAAACGCAGCAGCTGCTCAAGCTCAGGGGCGATGCCGTTCATGGCACCGGCATACAGGGAGACCGCGTAGGTCATCACCTGCATCATGCCGATGCCGGCCACGGCGAGGCGTTTGAGCGCCTCGCGCCGTTCCACCTGCCAGGCCGGATTGGCGGCGGTGAAGCCGAGCGGTTGCGGCTGATAGCCGAGCGTGTGGATGCTCTCGAGCACCCGGCTGAGAGTTACCTGGCCCGGATCGAAGCTCAGCTCGGCGCGGGCGCTGCTCGGGTTGACGTGAATCTCGGTGACCCCGCCAAGCTGGCGCAGGCTGTTTTCGATCAGCCAGGCGCAGGCGGCGCAGTGCAGGCCATCGATCTGCAGGCTGAGCTCGCGCTGCCCGTCGCTGCCAAGGTGCGTATAGCGGCGCAGCGCCTGCTCGCGATCGTAGATCGACCAGTTGCGCCGCTGCGGCGCCGGCTCGTAGGCGCCTGCCGTCCGAAACTGGTAGAACCGCCCAAGCCCCTGGCCGAGGATCAGACGGGCCGCCGCCTCGCAGCCACCGCAGCAAACCGGGCGCGCAATCCCCTCGACGGTGACCCAATGGCCACTGCCGGGGCTCACGGCATTGCCGCAGTGGAAGCAGATTTCGGGCGTGACCTCGGTCATTCGCTTACAGGCTAGTCGGCGGAGTCGGCGTGCTCGAGCACGACATCATCCGTGTGCACCGCGAGGTAGGCGCTCAAAAGGCTGGCGGCTACGGCGCTCGAGAGCATCCCGATCACCACCCACGGCCAGATCTCCCGGTACCACGGCTTTGCAGTATTCGTCAGCTTTGCGTTATTCATGACATGGGTCCTATAAAACGGGTTTTCTCGGTCTTGATCAGCTTCGGCGCATCGAGCGCCGTCAGGCGCAAGGTGATGACATGCACGCCGTGGGCCGTGTCCTCGGGCGCCTGTAGCCGCACCGGCACATTGCTGACCGACCCGGCGGCGGCCTCGATCGGCCCGGCGGGATCCACTAGCACCAGCCCGGCCAGGCCCGCCGCCTCCAGCCGGTAGCGGTGCGGCCTTTCGTCCTCGTTGATTACCTTGATCGTGTAGCTGTTTTCGATCTGGTCGCCACGCACTTCACGGTACAGCGCATTGCGATCGCGGATCACATCGAGCAGGAGCGGCACCCTCAGCATCAGCGACACGACGATGGCGCTGGCGGCGATAAGCAGCAGGAAGCCGTAGACGAACAGTCGCGGACGCACCACGTGCGTCGTCCGCCCGTGCAACGCGTGCTCGGTCGTATACCGAATCAGGCCGCGCGGGGAGCCCATGTGGTCCATGACTTCGTCGCAGACGTCGATGCAGGCCGCGCAGGCGATGCACTCGTACTGCAGGCCCTTGCGGATGTCGATACCGGTGGGACAGGCCTGCACGCACAGCGTGCAATCGATGCAGTCGCCGAGCCCCTGGGCGCGCGGCTCGGTGCCGCGGCGGCGCGCGCCCCGCGGTTCGCCCCGCTCGGGATCATAGGAGATGACCAGCGTGTCCTTGTCGAACATCGCGCTCTGGAAGCGCGCATAAGGGCACATGTACTTGCACACCTGTTCGCGCAGGAACCCGGCATTACCGTAAGTGGCGAGCGAATAGAGGGCGATCCAGAACATCGCCCACGGCCCGAGCGAGCCGTCGAGCAGCTGCGTGCCGATGGAGCGGATCGGGGTGAAATACCCCACGAAGGTAAATCCCGTGTAGCCGGCGAGTGCCAGCCAGAGGATCTGCTTGGTCCCCTTGCGCAGGATCTTGTCGGTCGTCCACGGGCCCTGATCGAGCTTCATGCGCCGCGTGCGCGAACCCTCGGTCCATTGCTCAATCCAGATGAACAGCTCCGTCCAGACCGTCTGCGGACAGGCATAGCCGCAGAACACCCGCCCCGCCAGCGCGGTGATAAAAAAAAGCGACAAGGCCGCGATGATCATCAGCAGCGCCATGTAGACAAAATCCTGCGGCCACAGCGTCAAGCCAAAGATATGGAATTTGCGCGCCGGCAGGTCGAACAACAACGCCTGCTGGCCGCCCACCTGGATCCAGGCCACGCCATAAAAAAGCCCGAGCAACGCAATAACCGTTAAGCGCCGGGCGCTGGCGAAGCGGCCTTTGACCTCCCGTGGATAAATCTTGGCGGCGGCCTGATAAAAAGGTGCGGCAGCCCCCTCGGGTTCGGCCGGCCGGATCGTGGCGGTGCTCATCGCTTGGGACGGTCGGCGTCGGCCGGCTGGCCTTTCGGATCGGCGGTCCGGATCAGATAGACACTGAGGGCGCTCGCCACGATGCTGATCGCCCAGAAAAACAGAAATCCCAGTGCGTAGCCGGCTTCGCGGCCGAGGTTGTCAAAGATCTTCGGTCCGGCGTCGCGCAATAACAGTGGGTCGACCGCGGCAAAGAACACCACGCTGCCAACCCCGGCGGCCAGGAAGGATGTCCACAATATAAGGCCAAGATCCATCGGCCGGATCCCATGGCGCGCCAGTTCGCTCATTCGTTGCTCCGGCGCTGTCACGGGCCGTCACTCGTGGTGCGAGAGGCTGTAGACGTAGGCCGCGAGCAGCCGGATCTTATCGGCGCCGAGCCACTCGTGAATCGGCATCTGCCCGTGCCTGCCGTCAGTGATGGTCTGGTGTACTGCGGCCTCCGAGCCGCCGTACTGCCAGACACCGTCCGTCAGGTTCGGGGCACCGAGGGCCGTGTTGCCCTTGCCGTCCGGCCCGTGGCAAGCCGCGCACAATGCAAAGCGCGCCTTGCCCGCTTCGACCTTGTCGGCCGGCTCCTGGCGGCCGCTCAGACTCAGCACGTAGGCCGCGACCTCATCCACGCCCTGCGCGCCGAGGACCGTGCCGAGCCCCGGCATGATGCCCTCACGGCCGTGAGTAATCGTCTGCACGATGGCGTCAGGATCGCCACCCCACTTCCAATGATGGGTGGTGAGGTCCGGGAAGCCTGCGGCCCCGCGCGCATCGGATCCATGGCAGTTGACGCAATTGTTGGCAAACAGGCTACGCCCGAGCGCGAGGGCCTTGGGGTCCTTGGCCAGATCGACGATGTCGCGGCCGGCAAAGGCCGCGTAGATCGGCGCGTACTGGGTCTTGGCGGCGGCCATTTCCTGCTCGTACTGGCCGGCTTTGCTCCAGCCGAGCGAGTTGCCGAAGGTGCCAAGCGCCGGGTAAAGCATGAAATAAATGAACGCGAAGGCGATGGTGGCAAAGAACAGGATCAGCCACCAGCGCGGCATGGGATTGTTGCGCTCCTGCAGGTCCCCGTCCCAGACGTGGTGACCGACCTCGCCTTTACCCACTTCACCGGGGCGGGTGCGGGCCGTCCACCAGATCAGCCAGCCGCAGGCCAGCACGTTGGCGATGCTGACGATGGCAATGACAACGCTCATGGTAGGGGTCAACATCAATGCGTCTCCTTCTTGGCCTGCACCCCAGCGTCGGATTCATCGAAGGGCAGGTTCGCCGCGGCGGTAAAGTCCCGCCGGCGCCGCGGGCTCCAGGCCCAGACGATGAGCGCGATAAACAGCACGAACAGCACGACCGTTACCGCATCGCGCAGAAAATTAATCATGGCATCCATGGCATCTCCTGCTCAGGAGCCGCGGGGCCGGGCGAGCCCGAGCGATTGCAGGTAGGCAATCAGCGCATCCATCTCGCTCTTGCCGGCCACCGCCTCAGGCGCCGCCTGGATGTCGGCGTCCGTGTACGGCGTGCCGAGCAGGCGCAGTACCCGGAGCTTCTTTTGCGTCATCTGGCCGTCGATCTTGGCGGTCGCGAGCCACGGAAAGTCCGGCATGTTCGATTCCGGCACGACGTTGCGCGGATTCATCAGGTGCACGCGGTGCCAGTCATCGCTGTAGCGGCCACCGACCCGGGCGAGATCGGGACCGGTGCGCTTGGAGCCGAACTCGAACGGATGATCGTACTGGGATTCGGCCGCCACCGAATACGGGCCGTAGCGCTCCGTCTCGCTGCGAAACGGCCGGATCATCTGCGAGTGGCACAGGTAGCAGCCTTCCCGCACGTAAATATCAAAACCCTCCTGCTGCAGCGCCGTGCGCGGCACGATGGTCACGTTCCCCTGCTTTTTGGCGGCGCTCAGCATCAGCGGGACGATTTCAATCAGGCCGCCGACGCTGATCGCGGCGATGATCAGCACCATGAGCAGGCCCAGTTTGCGCTCGACCGTATCGTGGCTCATGGTCAGACTCCTGCCGCGGCCGGCGTGACCGGCACGGGAACCGGTTTCTCATCGCGCGCGGTCATCCATACGTTATAGGCCATGATCAGCATCCCGCTGAAGAACAGTAACCCGCCTGCCAGGCGGACCAGATAAAACGGATAGGTTGCCTTGACGCTCTCGACGAAGCTGTAGGTGAGCGAGCCGTCGGCGTTGGTGGCCCGCCACATCAGGCCCTGCATGACGCCGGCGCTCCACATTGCCGCGATGTACAGCACTACGCCGATGGTTGCGGTCCAGAAATGCACGTCCATGAGCCTGACGCTGTACATCTGGGTGCGGTTGAACAGGCGCGGAAACAGGTAGTACATCGAACCGATGGTCATCATCGCCACCCAGCCAAGGGAGCCCGAGTGCACGTGGGCAATGCCCCAGTCCGTGTAATGCGACAGCGCGTTGACCGTCTTGATTGACATCATCGGACCCTCGAAGGTCGACATGCCATAGAACGACAGCGACACGATCATGAACTTCAGAATCGGGTCAGTGCGCAGTTTGTGCCACGCCCCGGAGAGCGTCATGATCCCATTGATCATGCCGCCCCAGCTCGGAGCGAGCAGCAGCAGCGAAAACACCATGCCTATCGACTGCACCCAGTCCGGGAGCGAGGTGTAATGCAGGTGGTGCGGGCCGGCCCACATGTACACCGAGATCAGAGCCCAGAAATGCACCACCGACAGCCGGTAGGAATAAATCGGTCGCTGGGCCTGTTTGGGCACGAAGTAATACATCATGCCGAGGAATCCTGCGGTGAGGAAAAATCCGACGGCGTTATGGCCGTACCACCATTCCATCATTGCATCGACCACCCCGGAGTAGACGCCGTAGGACTTCCACAGGCTCACGGGAACGGACAATTTGTTGAAAATATGCAGCACCGCAATCGTGATGATCATGGCGCCGTAGAACCAGTTGGACACGTAGATGTGCTTGACCCTGCGGGTGGCGAGGGTGCCGAAAAAGACGATTCCGAATGAGACCCACACGATCGCGATCAGGAGGGCGATGGGCCATTCCAGCTCGGCGTATTCCTTGCCCTCGGTGATGCCGAGCGGCAAGGTGATTGCGGCGGCGACGATGATTACCTGCCAGCCCCAAAACACGAACGCGGCAAGCTTGTCGCCAAACAATCGCACGTGGCAGGTGCGCTGCACGCTGTAAAAGGCGGTGGCCATCAGCGCGCAACCGCCAAAGGCAAAGATGACCGCGTTGGTATGCAGCGGACGCAGCCGGCCGTAGCTCAGCCACGGAGTGTCGAAATTGAGTGCCGGCCAGTACAACTGCGCCGCGATCACCACACCGACCAGCATGCCGACAATGCCCCAAACGACAGTCATAACTGCAAACTGTCTAACGACTTTATCGTTGTAAGTTTCGCTCATAGATCCTTCCATCATGGCCGGTGGGTTCCAGGGCAGCTCAGGAATTCATCATTTATATTTTTGACATGCTAAGGGCGACGGCGGGCGCAGGCAGTACGTAGTTGCCGCAGTTTGCGGAGGATTACCGATTACTTGCGGGACAGATAAGGCGCGACGTTCAGGGCCGTTAGGTCAGCGCGCTGCTGGGCGTCCTGGCCAACGGCTGAAATTATCGTGTGAGGATTGCCGGCCTATGAAAGAGGCGCGCTCCGCGTGCGCCGCTGAACGCTAGTATCGCCATGAGCCCGCCGGTCAATCCCGATGCCTGCGGCACGGCGGACAGCGGCAGCCAATGCAGCGCGAGCGCGCACAATGCGACCCAAATTACCGTGCCTAAGGCGAGCAAACTGTCGTCGATGAACATCGACATCAGTGCTGCGAATATGCGAGCCAGCAAGTTCCGTCGCGGCTGTGTGGGAGAAGGCCGCGAGGTCGTCGCGCGGACCGAACGGCGCCGAAACACCATCACCGTCGCGCAGCCGACGCCGAGGTAGGCCGCCACCAGCGCCAGCAGGGATCGATCCGCGCCGGGCCACGCGATGCCGATGCCTTCGCCCACCCAATAATTACCAAACGCCGACAGCAAGATGCCGACGGCAAATTTAAGGGTGTTCTCCGGAATTCTCGCAAGGGGTCGATGCAAAGCGATTCCAAGCAACACAATGAAAACGAAGGCGGCGATCGCGCCGATCGCCGCTGGAACCAGCAAGCCGACGCCGGAACCCAGGGCGATGACGATGAATACCACCTCGATACCTTCCAGCATCACAATTTTATAAGCACCCACGAAAGCGATCAGGTCAAACCGCCGCCGGTCGGCGGCCAGGTTCAATTGCAGGGTGGCTGATTCCTTTGCAAATGCCTGTTCCTCGTCATGCAAGGGAATTACGCCGGAGGCCCGCAGGATCGCTTTGCGCAGCCAGCGCAATCCGAACAGCAAAAGCAGCAATCCGATCCCCACCTGCAAGGCAGAGATGGGAATTAACGCCAGTGAATGCCCCAGCAACAGCATGAGCAAGAGCAGCGTCAACAGGGCACCCGCAGTGCCGCTCAACGCAAACTTCCAACCGCGCACTGTGCCAACCGCCAGTACCACGGTGAGCGCCTCGACGCATTCGACCAACGACGCCATGAAGGAGGTGAGGAGCGTCGGCATGACTTGAGCGACATTGACCATACCGCGGTTGTGATTACCTCTTGAATGATCTCGAGCCGAAATCCAGAGCGCCGCGCAAAGTCAATGCGGCAGGCGGGCACCGCGTCGCCTGACCCCGCTAAGCCGCGACTGAACCGTATCCGGTGCTAAAGGCCCGGATACTCAGCGCGGCGGGTTGATTTACGCTCTAGCCAGATCATTTGCTGACGTGCGATTATGAACCAAAGGCGCGAGGCTTGAGGCTCGGCAATTGCGGGCCCGTGACCGGGCTCCGAGGTTCGAATCTCATCCTCATCTGCCAATAAGTTAAGTCATTCAGTCGGCCGCACGCCGAGTCCGTTCCTGCCATTTGCCTCTGGAGATCAAGATCGTGAGCCAATCAAAAATGCATTCCCGGTTTGCGCCAGTGGTGGGGCTGCTGCTGCTCCTCGGCGCAGGCGTTACCGCGGCGCAGACCTTTGAAACCAAATACGGTACCGGCGCGCTCGCGAGCGATACGGGACTTGCCAACAGTGCCTTCGGGTACGATGCGCTGTTCAGCAACACCTCCGGCAATAACAACACCGCGGTCGGATTCGATGCGCTGTATTTCAACAGCGGCGGCCAGAATACCGCCAGCGGTTCGGAGGCGCTCGCGCAAAATACGATTGGCGGCAACAACACCGCTCAAGGCTTTGAGGCGCTCGATTTCAATGTCAGTGGCAGTCAGAACACCGCCAGCGGGGCCGAATCACTGCAATCCAACACGACCGGCAACGACAATACCGCCACCGGCTTCATGGCGCTCGCGAGCGCAATTACGGGCATTCAAAATACCGCAATCGGATCGCAGGCGTTATTTGCCAACGTCAGCAGCGACAATACGGCCGCCGGGTACGAGGCGCTGTATTTCAACAGCAGTGGCACGCGCAACAGTGCGGTCGGCGCGCTGGCACTGCATAGTGCCACCAGCGCGAGCAACAATACCGCGAGCGGTTATACGGCGCTGTACAGCAATACGACCGGCAGCTGGAACAACGCCGCCGGTCAGGGAGCGCTTTATTCCAATACCACGGCCGACAACAATAACGCGATGGGAACGGGCGCGCTGTTCAGCAACACGACCGGGTCGCTCAACAATGCCGTTGGCAACTATGCGCTCGAGCACAACACCACGGGCGCGAACAATAATGCCGTGGGCTACGCGGCCATGGTCAACAACACCACCGGCTCGAGCAACAGCGCGCAGGGTTTCTACGCCCTTGCAGGCAACACGACCGGCAGCAGTAACATCGCCATTGGCTACCACGCCGGGATCAATTCAATGACCGGCAACAGCAATATCTTCATCGGCAATCCGGCGGTGGCCGGCGATTACGCCACGATTCGCATCGGCAACTCCGCCCAGCATCTGTTCTTCTATGTGGCCGGTGTCAGCGGCGTGAACGTCAGCGGCGGAGCGGCCGTGGTCGTCGACTCGAGCGGTCAACTGGGCGTCGTGGCCTCGGCGCGCCGCTACAAGCAAGATATTCAGCCGATGGGCAAGCTGAGCGAGCGGCTGTATCAGCTGCAGCCGGTGACGTTCCGTTACCGCAAGCCGGAGGCCGACGGGCAGCAGCCGATCCAGGTAGGCCTGATTGCCGAGGACGTCGCCCAGGTGCTGCCGGAACTGGCCGTGTATGACCGCGACGGCCAGCCCGAATCGGTCGCCTATCACTTGCTGCCGGCGCTGCTCTTAAATGAACTGCAAAAGCAGCACCAGCAACTGCAGCAGGCGCGTGACCGGATCGAGATTCAGGATCGGAAGCTCAAGGAAATCGATTCATTGCGCAGCGAAGTTGCCGATCTTAGACGTCTGACAACGCAGCTCGCGGCCGCCCGCGCCGGCGAAGCCGTCAGTCATGAAGGGGCAACGGTAGTCGCGATGGCCCATTAGCCGGCAACGGTGCGGCGGCGGGCAGGCATGGCGGTCAATTGGCGACGGATGCGACCAGTTCGCTGAATTTCTGCAGATCGACATTGCCGCCTGAAACGATCGCCACGATCGGTCCATCGCCCGGCCGTGCCGGTCAGCGCGGCGGCCACCGACAAGGCCCCGGCCCCTTCAGCGATGACGCGCGCCTTGTCTGCGAGCAGTCGCATCGCCCGCTTGGTCTGCTCGAGTGAAACGACGATGCAGCCATCGAGCAACGGCTCCATCCGCTGCCACATGCGCGGGAAAACGCTCTGGCCGCCGGCGCCGTCGACAAACGATGCCTGCCACTCATGAAACGGCTGCGCGGAACCTGCGGCAAATGATCGGGCCACGGGCGCGGCGGTTTCCGGTTCGGCACTCCAGACCTTGATGCTGGGGCGCAGGGCTTTGAGTGCGCTGCCAACGCCTGCGATCAGTCCGCCGCCGCCCACCGCCGCGATGACAGCCACGGTATCGGGCGCGTCTTCGAGAATCTCAAGTCCCATCGTGCCGTGGCCGGCAATGAAGTTGTCATCATCAAAGGGATGCACGAACGTGCCTTCAACCCCTGGGTAGGCGCGTTCATCAAGAGCCTGCCAGGCCCGGGTGTACGACACGGTGACCAGCCGCGCCCCGAGCGCTTTCATGCGATCGAGCTTCGCGGCGGGCGCCGTCTCGATCGCAACCACAGTGCAGGGCACGCCGGCCTGGCGCGCAGCATAGGCGACACCCTGGCCGGCATTGCCGGCGCTGATCGTCCATACGCCGCGCCGCCGCTCGGCATCTGAGAGCATCGCGACCGCGTTGGCGGCGCCGCGCAGTTTGTAGGCGTTGATCGGCTGCAGGTTTTCGAGCTTGAGGCGGATGTCGGGGAACCCCGGACCGAGCTCGAGGCGGATGAGCGGCGTGCGCACGATGGTGCTCGCGATGCGCTCGCGGGCTGCGCGGATCTCGGCCAGCTGGATCGGGCGGACGGGGTCAGGAGCGGTCGGCATGAAGGTTTTCCCGGCGCGGACTTGGTGCGTGGTCCGGTCAAAATGGAAGATTAACCCATTGTCCCGCCTGCAGCCCGATTGGCGCCGCCGGGGCCAGACGGATGCAGGCGGCGAAGGCTAAGCCGGCTATTGAATTATCCCGCTGCCGCACCCAGCCTACGCGCAGGTCCGTGCTGGGCGGGGAGGGAGCGCATTGTTCGTCGTGCTGATTGCCGGGGTGGCGCTGCTCATCGTGCTGTGGCTGGCAAGCGAGCCCTGGCTCATCGCTCACCGACGCCGGCGCCTGCGGGCGCTACCCTTTCCGGCCGAGTGGGAAGCCATCTTGCAGCAACGCGTGCCGCAGGCGCGGCGCCTGCCAGCCGAGCTGCAGCGGCCGCTGCGGGAGAACATCCGCATCTTTTTGGATGAGAAACGGTTCACCGGCTGCGGCGGGCTTGAGATCACCGATGAGATGCGGGTGACGATCGCGGCCCAGGCCTGCCGGATGCTTTTCAACCGACGGAGCGATTATTTCCCGGGATTGCGCGAGATCCTGGTCTATCCGGATGCATTCATCGTCGACCGGCTGCACACCGACAGCGCCGGTATCGCCGAGCCGCGGCGCCAGGTGCTGGCCGGCGAATCCTGGTCGCAGGGCAAGGTGATCCTCTCGTGGGCCGATATCCTGCGGGATGCCACGGGTGCGGCCGGCCTGCGCAACGTGATCATCCACGAATTTGCGCACCAGCTCGATCAGGAAAGCGGGCGGGCCAACGGCGCGCCGCTGCAACAGAGCGGTGGCGATGCCAGGCGCTGGTCACAGGTATTGACCGAGGAATTTGCGCGGCTGAGATTTACGGTGAGCGAATCATCGCCCGCATTGATCAGTCCCTACGGGGCAACCGATCCGGCCGAATTCTTCGCCGTGGTATCCGAAGTGTTTTTCAGCGAGCCCAAGCGCCTGGCGGTGGAGCACGGCGCGCTCTACGCGGTACTTGCCAATTTCTACCGCATCGACCCGGCCGCCTGGTGAGTGCGGCAGTGCGCGATCACCAGCGCAGATTCTCCGGCACCGCGTGCTCGGCGTACGGATCGTCGGGGTTCGCCCCCTCGGCATCGGCCTTCAGTGGCACGAGCGCACGTTCATCGCGCTCGCGGATGCGCTCGGCGGTGGCGGCGGGCACCAGCTCGTAGCGGCCCTTTAAGCGGGTAACGCGCAGTTCGCCACGGACCAGCTGCTGCCGCATCGCCGCATTGACGGTCAGGCGCCGGATTTTTTTGTTATCGGTGAAGTAATAATCCTCGCCCTCTTCGAGTTTTGGCAATCGGTGCTGCTCGATCAGCTGCCTGATCTCGGCCCAGCGGGCCTTAAGCTGGGCGTTTTCCTGCTGACGCCGGTTCAGCTCCTGGTCACGCGCCGCCTTGGCCGCCGCCGCCTGCTGCGCCGCCTGAGAAGTGGCCACCGGCTGGCCGTGCTGGCCCTTGAAGGTCTGCTGCTTTTGCTGTTGCTGCAGCTGTTTGGCCTTTTTGCGATCGACCAGGCCGGCCTGAATCAGCTGATCCCGAAGCGAAGTGCTCATGACAGTGCGGTTGCCCCAAGCTCACGGTGGCAATACTGATCGGCAAGGTTACGCGACTGGCGTGTAGTTATCATGACTGGGCAGTCAATTGGGGTTATTGGGCCGGGCTTAGTGCGTAGCGGTATCGGTTGCGGTGCAATTTTGCACCGGCAGGCGAGTAAAGTGCCGGTGTCGGCGGCACCCGACGGTTGCGCGGCGAGCCCCCGAGCAGTTACCGTCGGGATCCAGTTGGCCTGATCGGACAGGAGAGTGCCCCATGGCTTTATGGAAAGACGCGAATTCACCGACGCCCACACCGCCGCCCACCGCCGCGCCGCCCGGCAATGCGATGCCGCCACCGACGCCAATGCCGCGCATGGCTGAACGACCGGCTATCGACCCCCACGCGGCTGATGTGGCCCGCCGACCCAAGGAGCAAAGGATGGATGCCAAGGAATCGATGATCACCTCGGAATTGACGATCGAAGGCAAGATCGAGGGCGTCGGCAACATCCGCATGGCCGGCAAGTTCAAGGGCAATGTGCACGTTGAGGGCGACGTCGCGATCGAGCCCGGCGCGAAACTCGACGGCGAAGTTAAGGCCCGCGCGGTCACCGTCGGTGGCGAGCTGAACGGCAACATTATTTCCGCCAAGCATATCGATGTGCTGCAAAGCGGCGTGATTGTCGGTGACGTCAAGGCCGAGACGATCACCGTCGCAGCCGGCTCGCGGATGCGTGGCCACGTGGAGTTTGGCTGGGGTGAGGCCGGTGGCAGCAAGATCGGAGGGAACGGTCGGCCGATATGAGCGGGGCGCGCGCGAACACCCTGGGCGCGACCCGCGTCTGTCCGCATTGCAAGGCGACCGTGCTGGCGAGCGCCAGCGTCTGTCCCGGCTGCCAGCATCACCTGCGGTTTAACCCGGCCGATGCGCAGGCGGCGCCCGCCGGCTACGAGGCCGTGCAGATCGCCGGCACCATTCAGCACCGGGACCCGACCGAGGCCTGCGAGTATTGCGTGGTGCTGTCGGTCGATAATGCCCGCGGCGATAAAATCACGCGGCAGGTCGTCAGTGTCGGTGCGCTGCAGCCGGCAGAACTCCACCGCTTCAACGTTTCAATTCAGCTGCTGCCCTCGCGCGCGGCGTTGCCGCCGAAGCGCGACTGAGGGCGCCCGCCCTTCAGATGAGCTGCAGATCCGTCGGCGTGACGCCGGGGAACACCCGCTCCATATTGTCGACCGACAGGCCCCACATCGATTGGAACAGCCCGCCGATGACGGCGCGGTGGTCGTTGAGCACGTAGTAATCGCGGTTTTGCAGCAGCGAGCCGAAAGCGGCGCGCTGCTGGCGGCCGGCAATCTGTCCGCCGCTGATGCCGCCGCCGAGCACCCAGTACACCGAGCCGTGGCCGTGATCGGTGCCCTTGTTGCCATTTTCCCGGAACGTGCGGCCGAATTCCGAGATGACCACGACCACCGTTTTGTTCCATTCGGGGCCTAAGGTCTGGGCGAAGGTATTCAGGCCACGGCTCAAGTTGCCAAGGTTATTGGCGAGCGCGCCCTGCGCGCCACCTTCGTTGATGTGCGTGTCCCAGCCGCCGACGTCGATGAAGCCAAGCCGGTACTGATCGCGCATCAGCTTGCCGACCCGCTCGGCCTCGACATCGAAAGCCTTGGCGTTGGCGGCACCACGATTGGCCTGCACCATCTCATCCTGCATGGCCTTGGAGACTTCCTGGCGCATTTCCAGACCCTCAGCGACGGCAGGCTCGAGGTGTCCGCCCGAGTACATGCTGGTGAGGATTTTTGCCTGGCGATCATCAAACACCGGCTTGCTGACTGATTTGAGCGAGACGTTGGGAATGTCGGTGTCGCCCTGGAACACGAGCGGCAGCGCGTCGGTGAACGAAATGGGATTGGCGCCGGTGACCACGCCGGCGAGCCGGCCGAGGTACCCGGAGCGCAGATTGCGCGGCCCTGAGATCGGCTGCCCGAGCTCAATGCTGTCCTGGGTTTCGAAATGGCTGCGCGACAGATCATCGGTGCCCGGCATAGGGGATGAACGCCGCCTGGCGCTGCGCCCACAGCGGACCCAAGCTCTCGCGCACGGCCGGCGCCAGCGCCCAGTCGGCATCGAGTGCGAGCGCGCCGGAGGGATTGTTGTCGTCGGGACGTGCGATCGCGATGGTCGGGCGCGCGGCGTAGTAATCCTGGCTGCTGTAGGGAATCAGGAAGTTGGCGCAATCGTAGCCGCCGCGCAGGAACACCAGCAGGAATCGCGCCGGGCTGTCGCCGATCGCGTAGAGGCGGCTGGCAAGGCCTAACGCCGGCAGGGTGGCAGCCATTGCGAGCAGGTCACGGCGTTTCATGGTGCGTACCTTTAGTGGGCTTCAGCGGTAATTGAGTTCCGGGGACGCCAGCAGGAAGGTATTCCATTCCTGCTGGGAATTGGCCTGATCGAGGGCTACCTGGGTGTTCTTGGACAGAATCGGCTCAACGGCGTCGTAATAAAGCCGGCTTTGCAATCTGTGGGAAGCCGGCGGCGGGAGCGGCGGCCGTGCCGTCCTCCGCATCAAACAGGCTCGCATTGCCGGATCCCACGGCACGGGCGATTTCAAAGCGCCGCGTCATCTGGCTCGAGCTTGCCCAGCCCGATTCAGTCAGCGGATAGCCGTCCGGCGTCTGGTGCCCGAACGGGGCCTCGCCCAGACCATTGAGCCAGTTGATCAGCGGATGGGCGTTGACGATCGGCCGCGCATCGTAGGCCAGGCGCACGGTTGAGACCACGTAATGCATCGGGTCCTTGAACTTGCCGCCGAGCGAGGCGGTGAATTCACTGGAGGCAAACATGCGTGCGCAGCACCGCGGCGATATCGCCGTCGGTGGCCTTGAAGGTTTCGCGCCATGCGCTCGGTCAGGCTCGCCGGCGGCTCATCGGCGACGAAATACAGGGCGATTTTGCGCGTGACGAAATGCGCGCAGGCGTCCTGGTGCACCAGCAGGTCCACGGCCTGCTCGATCTCGGGAAAGCCGTGGCCCTCAATGGCCGTGCCGAGGAACACCTTGGGGCCAAAATCATGGCGGTAGGGATTGAATTCAAAGCCGCCCTTGCGGCGGTACAGCCGCTGCCACTCGGGCCTAAGATGCGGGCCATTGCCGCCGCGGAAGATGCCGGCGCCGGTGAGGATGCGCGCCAGTTCCTGCACGTCCCGCTGGGTGTAGCCGCCGTTGACGCCGAGCGTATGCAGCTCCATCAGTTCGCGGGCGTAGTTCTCGTTGACGTGCTCGACCGCGTTCTGGGCGTTGTCCAGGTACAGCAACATGGCCGGGTGCTCGAGCGTTGCCATCACCAGGTCGCGGAAGTGCCCGAGCGCGTGCGGGCGAATGGCCTGCTCGGCGTAATCGCCGACCAGCCAGCGCACATTGGCCTTGTACTGATAGACGCTGAAGTGATTCAGCCAGAAGCCGACCATCTGTTCTCTGAGCTGATTGGGCGAGTAGATGGCGCGTAGTATTTCGCGCCGCTGCGCCTCGTAGGCGATTTTATTGCCCCGCTCATTGAGCGCCTTGCGCGCGGCGGCCTTGTCATCGCTCGCGCTCATCTCGTTGACGCGCTTGCTCTCGACCTGCTCGCGGGCGAGCATGCCGGCCCCATCTTCGTGCGCAATCTGCAGCTGCTCGAGCTGCGTGGCGATCTCGGGCGGCAGCTGATCGGCCCGCGCGTTGAGCTGCTCGTCAAGGAACGCGCTGCGGCCGACGCGCCGGTATTCAGCGAGCGTGGCGGAGTTTGGCCCGTAGGTGACGCGCTCGAGCCACAGCAGATCGTTGCCGCCAGCGTCGGCCGGCATCGGTGGCGGCCGCGGCGGCGGCGCTGAGGCGCAGCTGCCCAGCAGCAGCAGGGCGCCCAGCAGCATTGGCCTTGGCAAAAAAAAGCGGTCCGGCACGGTTTCGGCTCCAATTTGACTCAACGCAGTCTGCTTCACCGGACCCATCCTTGCCGGTCCCTAGCTCTCACAACGGCTGCGGCGGGGGCCTGTTGACAGCTTGCCGCCGAATCCTGCCGCCGGCCGGGTGCTGTGCTCCAATTTGCTCCAAAATGGCGCCTGGTGGCGATGCAGCGCGGATCAGGGCGGGATGTGGCAATGCAGTCAAGCAGGCAGTCGCACGGGCGGGTTTGCGGGAGCAGCTCTTGATCAGGCTTAAGACGGCCCGGCTGACCCTGCGCCCATTGGAAGCCGCCGATGCGCCGTTTACGCTCGCACTGCTCAATGACCCGGATTATCTGCGCTACATCGGCGACAAGGGCGCGAGGGATCTGGATGCTGCGCGGCGCTACATCGAGCAGGGCCCGCAGCGCATGTATGGCGAGCACGGCATGGGGCTCCTTGCCGTGGAGTTGCAAAGCAACGGCGCGCCTATTGGGATGTGCGGACTGCTGCGCCGCCCGGTGCTTGCCGATGTCTCCCTGGGGTTTGCGCTCCTTGCGCAATACCGCTCGCGTGGCTATGCGCTCGAAGCCGCCCGCGCCGTGCTTGCGCATGGCAGGGGATCGCTCGGCCTGCAGCGCGTAGTGGCCATCGTGGTGCCGGACAATCGCGACTCGATTGTGCTGCTTGGGCGACTCGGCATGGAACGCGTCGAATCGATCCGCCTGCCGGGCGATCCGGCCGAACTCGACCTGTATGCCGTCGATCTTGGCGCCGCTTCAATGGCCGCCGCGCCGCTGGCGGCCGGACAGCAGCAGCGCGAGCCCGGCTAGGATCACGACAACGGCCTGCCACTCGTAGCCGCTGACTGACTCGCCGCCTAAGCCGATGCCGAGCAGCAGCCCGATCACCGGATTGACAAAGGTGTAGCTCGCGGCAATCGCGGGGCTCGTGCTCCCGAGCAGCTTCATGTAGGCCGTAAAGGCGATCAGCGAGCCGAATATCACCAGGTACAGCCAGGCGACGCCTGCCGGCAGGGGTACCGGCCAGTGCACCGGTTCGTGCCGCAATGCCGAGATGGTCAGCAGCACCAGCCCGCCGCACAGCATCTGTGCACCGTACCCGGCGCCGCCGGGCGCGAGCCTGAAACTCTGCTGGCTGAGCACGCTGCCTGTCGACCAGCAGGTGCAGGCGAAGCATAAGGCCAGCAGTCCTATGGGCGAGGCTGCGAAGCCCGCGCCGCGGCCGAGCAGCAGGGTGCCGGCGAGCCCGATCGTCAGGCCTGCCACTTCCAGAATCGTGGGCCTAAGGCCAAACGGCAGGCTGATCACGGTCACCAGCGCCGGCACCACGGCAATAAAGGCGACCGTGAGGCCGGAGGGCACGGTCTGCTCGGCAAAAGCGGTGCAGCCCATGCCGCCGCCGAGCATCAGCCCGCCGATCAGCAGCGCGTTGCGCCATTGCTTAAGGCTCGATGCTGGCGCGCCGCGCCCGTGCACAAAGAGCAGCAACACGCCACCGGCCACCACGAAACGGGTGCCCATGCCAAAAAACGGCGGCAGGCCGGCGAGCGAGAACCTTATCGCAAGGTAAGTCGAGCCCCAGATCAGCCAGGTGGCGGCCAGACACGCCAGAATCAGCGGCGACCAGCGGGTGGCAGGCGGTTGCTGAGCCATCAGGTGGTCAGCCAACGATGGCGCGCGGCCGGGCGGCGATCAGTTGCGGGCGGCGCTTTTGGCGTCAGGTAAAGCGGGAGCCTGGCCAGCGAGTGCTTGGCGTTTTCGGATCGAGGCATGAAGAGTGGAAGTAGAGCCGTGCGGTCGCGATATGTTAGCCGTCGATGGCCGAATATTGCCAGCCCATTGATGGCGCCGCACCGTCAATTCTTGCGATTGATTGAAACTGACTGGGTCCCACAGAGCTGGATTGTGGCGAAATGGCGGCCACATCGCGGCGGGGCCTGCGATTTTTCCGCCAGGCGCAGCTCTATTTGATCGGCGCTGGCGCCTTATTCATCCAGTTGATGATCAGCTGATCGAGGGACAGGCGCCCCGGGCCGCGGCAGATCAGCACCAGCAGCATCGCCGCCCACTGGATATGCGTCGGCCAGGCGAGCGGGTAGACAAAGATTTCGATAAACGTGGTCATGCCGAGCAGCACCAGCGCGGCGGGACGCGTAAATAACCCGAGCACCAGCAGTACGGGCATCGACAGCTCGATGCTGGCCGCGAGCGTGGCCGCAACTTCGGTGGGCAGGAGCGGAACGCGGTATTCGTCGGCAAACAGGCTCAGCGTTGCGCTCCAGTCGGCGAGCTTGGTCGTGCCTGAATTCCAGAACACGGTGGCGATGGCGGCACGCAACGGCAGGGCGAGCAGCGTGTAGGGAACCGCCTCCAGCCAGCCGCGCACGCGCAGCACTTTTTCCGTCAGGCCCGCCCGCATCGGGGTCATCGTCTCGGCATCATTCATCTTCACTCTCCGGTTCTTGAATGGCGGTAAGGCCCGGGCAGCGGATCGACACCAGGCGACCGGCGGCCAGATGCAGCGCGAGCTGCTCGGTCAAATCCACCGTTGGATCGGCGCTCTGCCATTCGCCGAGCGGCTCGCCCTCGAAGATCTGGCGGGCGAGGTGCCAGGCGCCTGCGCCGAGGCGTACGACGGAAGTATCCTCAAAGGGGCGCTGCACCAGCAGATGCAGCGGTTCGCAATTAAGGTCGAGTGCGCCTAGGGCCGCATCGTCGCCCTCGATCACCGCGCGCCAGATCAGATCAGCCGGGTACCTGACTTCCAGGAGGCTGACCGACGGATGGGGTACGAAGCAGGCGTGCTCGAGCGCCTGACCGGTCAGTCCCGCCAGCCGCTCGGGCTTAAGTGGTCTCACGCCTGGAGCATGCAGCGCGCGGTTGACGGACTGCTCGAGACGGGCGACGTCCGGAAGATACGGCAGCCCGGAGGCGGGCGGGAATTCGGCCAGAAAACGGTCAAACCCTAAGCCGTAATGATCGAGGTCGGGATTGGGCGGTGGCGATTCGAGCGCAAAGCGCTGCGCGGCGTTGTCGAAGAACTCTTCGCCCACTAACTGGCGCACGATCGGATAACAGAGGCTAAGCGCCCGGCTCCACGTGCCGAGCATCGTGCCGCGGTAGATGGCGAGCCGCTCATCGAGTGCGACCGGGCCGGTATCGATCAGCTGTGTCAGCAGCGCCGCATTGTTCTGCCGCAGCGCCTGCGCGAAGAGCTGCTGCGTCTCAAGCAACCGCACGTTGCGCTCCGGCGGCGGGCTTGGCCGCGCGCTTCAGGTGCTCGGTCGCGAGCGAGGCCTGCTCGAGCAGCACGGGCAGGATCGGGATATTCGTGTCCCATTCAATCAGCGTCGGTACCGCGCCAAAGCGCGCGCAGGCGGCGTCATACAATTGCCATACGGCATCGCACACCGCCGAGCCATGATCATCAATTAAAATGCGGCGGCCACCGGGGAGTTCCCGGGTGCTGTGGCCCGCCAGATGGATCTCGCCGATCCGATCAGGCGGGAGCGCCGCCAGGTACTTAAGCGGATCCCAGCCGTGATTGCAGCAGCTGACATAAATGTTGTTGACGTCGCACAGAATCTTGCAGCCCGTGCGATCGGTGAGCGTCACCAGGAACTCCCATTCCGGGATGGTTGAGTGCCGGTAACGCAGGTAGGTGGACGGGTTTTCGATCAGCACCTGCCGCCCGAGCCGCTCCTGCAGCTCATCGACATGCCGGCTGACCACCTGCAGGGCTTCCTCGGTCAGCGGCAGCGGCAGCAGATCGCCCAGAAACAGGCCATCGACCGTGCTCCAGGACAGATGCTCGGACACGAGGCCGGGCTCAAGCCGCGCGATGCATTCGGCGATGCGGCCGAGATGCGTCGGATCGAGCGCCAGTGCGCTGCCGAGCGACAGGCCGACGCCATGCAATGACAGGGGATAATCGCGGCGGATGGCCTCGAGGCAGCGCGTGCTGCCATCGCCGCTTAAGTAATTTTCAGTGTGCGCTTCGAGCCAGGCCACTTTCGGGTGCGTCTCGAGCACCGCGTGGTGATGCGAAAAGCGCAGTCCGATGCCGGCCTGGGCCGGGATCGGACTGCGCCCCGGTGATGCGGCAGTGTCTGCGGTGCTTGACTGCCGCGACACGCTTACATCGCCTTGAGGTTACCGCCCTGGATCTTGCCGCAGGCGCCCGCCGGCAGCAGCACGAAGGACTTCGGGTCACGGGCCATCGTGGCCTGACCGGCACAGCTGTGCGCGCCTGCGGCGCAGTCATTCTTCGCTGCGGCATTGATGCCGTAACACTTCTCCAACGCAGGCTTCATGTCCTTGGTCATCGTCGGTAGCGGGAGTGCCATCGGCCAGAACCGGCATGGCCATGGCGAGCCCAATAGCCCCCGCCAAAATAGTGGCAGCGTTCATGCTTTCTCATACAGATCTCCTGATAGGTTTTTGGTATGCCCGTGACCTGCTGGCCCGGGTTGCACTCAGGTTCGCGTCAAGCAGGCAAAGGTTACCATGAGGCTGCCGCTCAGCCGATTTATGACGGCGGTGTCGGGTTGCTTCACGGACTTATCCACCGGATGATAGCGGCGCATGCCTGTCGGCCCGAACACACCTGCCAATGCGACCACCGCCGGGCCAGATGAGGCCCCGCGCCCCGAGGAGCAGTGGCGGCGGCTGATGGCCAGCGCCCAGGAGGGCCATGCAGCCGATTACCACCGGCTGCTGGTTGAAATTGTCCCCTATCTGCGGCGGCTGGCTGGCCGGGTGCATGGCGATTCGCGTGATGCCGAGGATGCGGTGCAGGACATCCTGTTAACGGTCCATGCGGTCCGCCACACCTACGACCCGGCCCGGCCGATCAAGCCCTGGCTGGTCGCCATCGCGCGCCGGCGCATCATTGACCGGCTGCGCGTGGTACTGCGAAACCGGTCCCGGGAGGTAACTTTCGTGGCTGAACACGAAACCTTTTCCGAGCCTGGGGAGAACTTAACTGATGACCGGCCTGATGCCGAGGCGGTGCGGGCGGCCATTGCCCGGTTGCCGGCCGGCCAGCAGCAGGCCATCCGGCTGTTGAAACTGGAGGAGAAATCGTTGAAAGAAGCATCCTTGCAGACCGGCCAGTCCGTGGTGTCGCTCAAGGTCGCGACGCATCGGGCCATTCGGAGCTTAAAGCGCCTGCTGGCCGAGGATGGCGAGCAGCCGTGACCTCGACCGCGCAGCTGATTGATGAGCTGACGGGAGCGGTGCGGCCGGTCCGCCGCTTGCGTCCGCCAGGGTTGCGCGCGGCGCTGTGGCTGATCGGATTTGTCGCGCTGGCCGCGGTACTGATCAGCGCGCGGCATGCCTGGTCGGTGCCCGCGGCCCGCGCCCAGACGGGCCTGATGGCTGCCATGGTCGGTGCGGCACTGACGGGCGTCGCGGCGGTGCTCGCGGCCTTTAATCTCGCGCTGCCAGACCGCAGCCGCTGGTGGATGCTCGCGCCGCTCCCGGGACTTGCGCTGTGGCTCGGCGCGAGCGGCGTCGGCTGCTACCACAGCTGGCTGCTCGTGGGGACCAGCCAGAGCCTTGCGCTTGGCGACTCAGCCCGCTGCTTTCTGTTTATCCTGGGCGTCAGCGTGCCGGTGTCGCTCGCCTTGTACCTGCCGCTGCGTCGCGCCTTGCCGCTTTATCCGCTGTCGGTATTGTTGACCGGCGCGCTCGGCGTGGCGGCGCTGACGGCGGTGACGCTGCAGTTTTTTCACCCGTTTGACATCACGGTGATGGATCTGGCCGCGCACCTTGTCGCGGTGCTGGTGGCCGTCGGCATCGCGGCGCTCCTTGGCAGGCCAATGATGCAACGGGCGCCGGCGCCGCGCTGACAGCCCACGTTACGGCGTTTCAGTCTCGTCGCTGTCGCGTGTGCGGGCAAAGCCGCGCGTACCGCCGCTGAAGAACTCCAGGAATCGCTGGGCCTCGGTACTTAGGTACTGACCGGACGCGAGCGCCTCGGCAGCCAGTTGACGGATGTTGCCGCGACGCAGATAGACCGACTTGAAGGCCTGCTTTAATTCGCTGATCGTGGTCGCGGCCATGCCGCGGCGCTTGAGCCCGATCAGATTGAGGCCGATGACGGTGTTGCGTTCGGCCGCCATGGCATAGGGCGGCACATCCTGGGCCACACGCGAGGCGCCGCTGATCATCGCGAGCTCCCCGACGCGGACGAATTGGTGAAACAGCGCCGCGCCGCCGATGACGGTGCGATGACCAATTGACACGTGGCCGGCCAGCAACGCGGCGTTAGCCAGCACTACCTCATCGCCCAGCACGCAGTCGTGAGCGACATGGCTCGTCGCCATCAGAAAGCAGCGCTCGCCGATGCGGGTACTCTGGCCCGCCTTGCTGGCGCGGCTGATCGTGACACCCTCGCGCACCACGGTGCCGGCACCAATGTGCAGGCCGGTGCTCGTGCGCGGATCAAAGTGCAGATCCTGCGGATCGCCGCCCAGCACCGAAAACGGATGTACACAGACACCGTCGCCCAGCACGCAATGACGGGTGATGATCGCATGGGCGTGCACGATGCAATCGCTCCCAAGCTGCGCGCCGTCCTCGACAATGGCGGTCGGGTGGATACTCATGATCAGCGGTCTACGTGTGGATCCAAGGTTTGGCCAGTCAGCGTCGCGTTCAATTTATAGTTCGGGACGGCATTATGGAAGCGGTTGGTGGGCTTCCGGCGGCAATGGCAAGCGGGCCCGGGAGCCGGCGCCGCTGATGCCTGCAGTGTGGGGCTATGATGGGGTAGCGGCGAGAGGGCTGAAGTCCATGGACACGCGCGGTCGCGCCCGAAGCTTGATCGTGATGCTGTGCGCATTGGCGGGCGGCTGTGCGAGCAGCGGCGGCCTGCGGCCGATCGAATTTCTGGATGAACACACGGCGGCATCCGTCACCGTGGTGGCAAAGCCGCTGGCCTTTGCGCACCCGCGCGCGAGCGCATCCGCTAATGTCACTGAGTTCGTGAGCGTGACGGCGGTGGCGGTCAATCGCGACGGCAAACGCGATTACCTGCTGGTCACTCACGTCTGGTCGACGACCGGACCGGAGCGGGCCGATCAGTTTGGCCGACTCGGTGGTACTGATAGCCGATGACCGGCGCATGCGGTTTGACGATACGCAATTGACGCTGCTCGATTTTGGCGTCTCGGTGCCGGTGCAGGCCGCGGCAGGAATTGCACCGGTCTCAGCAGCAACTCCCACCGATCTTGCGACATTGCAGTTCATTGCAGCGGCCCATTCGCTCGCGGTGGAAAGCTCTGGCACCGTGCCCTACGCGTTGTTCGAAGACGGTCGCGCGTCGCTGGCGCGGTTTGTACAGCACGAGACCGGTGACCGTTAGCCGCGCTGGTACCTGGGAATAGTCAGATGCGGGACGGATGACAAATTGCTGCGAACTTCCGACTGGCTCGTTGCCCCTCCGGGGGTGGTGCTCTAGAATCGCGCGCCTTGTGTGGGGCGGTAGCTCAGTTGGGAGAGCGTCGCGTTCGCAATGCGAAGGTCGAGGGTTCGATCCCCTTCCGCTCCACCATCAACCTGTTTTCCAGCGCCCATTACAGTCTGTGAGCCTTAATTGCGCGCCAGTTATTCTTAATGCTTTCAAAGGCTTATGTTCCACTGATCATTGTGCCGCGTAGCCTCCTGGTCCCGGGGGCGCACGCCGCACTGCAAATCAGGAATTCCTGAATGTCGACCGGATTAGATTCAATTTCAGCCGATACACCTGACCGCCTGCAGCGTCCTCGGCGTTCAATTGCCTACGTCATTAGCCAATACCCGCTGCTTTCGATGATTTTTGTCCTTCGTGAGGTAATCGAACTTCGGAAGATCGGGGTAGACATTCGTGTGGCATCGATAAATTCGCCGGATCGAAGTCGGGCGAAGCTTACGGCGGACGAGGCGGCCGAGGCGGACAGCACGTTTTACGTGAAAAGAAAAGGCGTAGTTGGAGCTCTATGGGCCCATGCTTTGACTGTCGGCAGCAATTTTCCCGGTTATGTTCGCGGCATTGGGCTTGTCTTTCGCTTAGGGCGGCTGGATGTAAAGCGGATAGCGTTTAATTTTTTCTATTTTACGGAAGCGCTAATAATCAGCCGATGGATGAAGCGTAATGGGTTGCGGCATGTGCACGCCCATCTTGGTTCGCAGGCGGCTACCGTTGGTTTATATGTTCGCCAAGTTGAAAGAGAAATTGGCTATTCCATTACAGTTCACGGTCCCGACGAGTTTTACGATGTCGAAGGCCAGTATCTGAAGGCAAAGATTGCGGCGGCGGAGTTTATTTTCTGCATCAGCAACTACACGCGCAGCCAGTTGATGAGAGTGGCACCGTATGGTCAATGGAATAAATTGATTACGATGCACCTTGGTGTGGATACGGCTGTCTTTACACCAAGAGCAGAGCTTAGAAATTCTGGCGTCTTTGAAATTTTATGTATTGGACGTTTGACACCCGCGAAAGGTCAGCACGTATTGATTGACGCGGTGGATGTACTTATCTCGAGGGGGCGCCGCGTTCAACTTCGTATAGTCGGCGCCGGTCCCGACGATGATTCGCTAAAACAATCCGCGTCGCGCTTTAAAGACCCAACGGCCGTCAAGTTTGAAGGGGCGGTAAATCAGGATTCCATTCGTTCGTTTTACGCCAGCGCAGATATATTTTGCCTGCCGAGCTTTGCGGAGGGTATCCCTATTGTGCTGATGGAGGCGATGGCGATGGAAATTCCGTGTGTAACTACACACATCACGGGAATTCCCGAATTAATTCGCAATGGGGTCGATGGTTTTCTTGTTGCGCCATCTGATCTCGATGGCCTTGCAAATGCAATTGAAACGCTCATGGATGACCGCGCCCTTCGACAGCTAATAGGTCGAAACGGGCGAATCCGAATCTTAGAGAAATTCGAGCTTCACAAAAATGTAAGGCAGTTAGCTTCGGAGTTTTCCCGGCGACATTAGGAGAAAGTGTAACGCCTGAAAGCGCTAACTAGTTGATCTAGAGTATTTAACTGCCATTGAAATCACTTGGTGACGACCGCGACCAAGGGCGTCGTCTGGGCGACGACTCGTTAAGAAGCGGTGGAAATCCCTTAGAATTCGGCGCGGCCCCCGTAGCTCAGTGGATAGAGCGACCGCCTCCTAAGCGGTAGGTCATCGGTTCAACTCCGGTCGGGGGCGCCAAATAGCATTAGCTTGAGCGGCCACCTGAATCACGGTTTCAGGCCGTAGACATCTAGTTGACCTGAAACAGTGGTGGACATGTATACGCCGCCGGTATTGTTGCCGCGGTCGCCAATGTAAACCTTACCATTGGCGACGGTGGGCACCGTGAACTTCACAGCGTTTCCCGCTTTATCGGTGCTGACCATAGAACTGTTCCACAGCTCGCTCGCCACATTACTAGCATTGTAGGCGTGCAAAACGGTAGGGCCACAACCATGCGACTGGTTGGTGCAATATTGGCTATTGTCCATAACCCAGACGATGCCGTTTTGCGTGGCGGACGCCGAGACCGACGGTGTACTGCCTGGCCAACTAATGTTGGTCGGAGCCTTGGCGGCCAGATTGAATTGCGGGACGGTCGTGTTGAGCGAAAAGGCGGTCAGTGGCCCGCCTGCGCCAGCAACGTAGTAGTAATCGTTCCAGTAAGCCCCCGTAGAAAAGACGGAATAACCAAGGACGATCTTTTGCACGGCAAACGAATCGCCATAGCCGCCCAATAAATCACGGTCTAGAGCATAGACACTTCCATCTTTGCCGCCAACCATCACTAAATGCAGCACGGGACTGCCGACCGGCAGATCCGCCAGCACTGCAGCACCTCCAGCCCCGAAGTCATCATCGGTCGTGTAATCAGTCTCCTGATCCGACGGCGTGAAATACTGGCTTACTGACAGGGCGCTGCTGAGCTGGAGGAGCGAATCACCATAGTCGTTATTCGGCTTACTGCCGCTTGAGGCATCGAAATTGCCGTTGCCCGTGACAACATAAAGGTTGTTGCTCGAGTCGGCGGCCGGTGCGCCACCGGACATCCAGATGCCACCTTCGGCGGAATTGGGCGTCGCATTGAATACGCTGGTCTGCGTAAACGACGAGCCGTTATAGGTGTAGCCCATTAGCCAGCCGTACCAGGGACCGTTGTCTTCGTGGGAGCCCCAGCCGATGTAGATAGTACCGTTGACGAATGCTAGTCCGGGCCTCTGGTTCTGCTGACGAGAACTAAATGCGACCGTGGTGCCGCCAGTTCCGTTGAGAGGGTAGGACCCGGCGATCGTGACGGGCGAGCCGGTATCCTCGCTCCCGTTTAGCGGATTTATCGCATGCAGGCGCTGGTAGAAGGTCGTCTGGTTTGAACTTACCGACTTGGAGACAACGTATAGGGTGCCGGTACCTGGGTCATAGACCGGCGTACCGATGACCCCTACCTCCGGAGTGATATCCCCGTCCCCAGTGCCCACGAGATAACCTGACGTACCGTCGGGCACAGTGGTCTCACCGCCTAAGGCACCGTGGTTGGTATCAATTAGGCTTACGGACCAGAGGGTCACGCAGGGGCTGGTATCAGCGTCAAAGGCGAATAGGCTGTCGTGCGCTGTAGCCACGAATACCACGTTGTGGGGCGCCCCGTTGACCGTCAGATTGGCGACCCACAGTGGCTGCCCATAGATGGCACCGTCCGCTGTGCAGGAAAAGAGCTTGCCAAAATTCGTGGTGTTGACGTTTGCTGTCGTCAAGGCGTATTCCTGCGCGTTGGCACCGTCGCGAGCCAGATCGTTGTGGTAGGTGTAAACACCAGCCAGATTGGTGACCGCCACGACAGCACTGCCGGACACGGATGAGTTTGCAATGCTGGTCGCGACAATATTGTGCGTGCCGACTGCCGTTCCCGGCGTATAAAGACCAGTAGAGCTGATCGTGCCCACCGTGCTGTTGCCGCTGGCGACGCCATCCACTGTCCACGTCGCACCGCCGCCACCCGTCACCGTGGCCGTGAATTGCTGTGTCTGCCAGAGGGTGATGCCGGCTATAGGTGGCGACACGCTGACCGCATTCGAACTCTGGCCCGCGACCGTCACGTTGTTGAACACGGCGGTGCTCAAGACGCCGTTGTCGTGGCTGGAGACGGCCAGCCCGACATAGGCGTTGGTCGCCATCGTGAACGTGTACGAGGTGATCTCGGTCCAGGTGGTGCCATCGGGCGAGACGTAGCCGGTGAAGGTGTTGCCACTGCGAACGACACGGACCCAATACGGAGCCGCGACGTCCGGACCGCTGGTGCTGGTGCTGCTGGCTCCGGTGGTGGGCCGATCCTGGAAGACGCTGCCTTGGGCTGGGGTGACCGCTACGAACGCGTTGGTGGCCCCGGTGGCGAGCGTCTCGCGGAACATGACGCCGGCCTTGGCCCAGACGTTGGAGTTGGTCTGGCTGACTACTTCCGCGGTGATCGAGCCATTGCCGCTCAGCGACTCGTAGACGAACTGGAACTCATCGGCCGTGCCCCAGATGTCGGCCCCGGAGCCATTGACGGTATAGGTACCGCCGCTATACGAGTAAGAGCCGGCCGCCGTAACCGCCCCGATGTCCCCGTTGCTGAAGGTCGGCGCCCCCGTACTCTGGGTCGTCACACCCAGCGCGGTGGAGAGGGCCGAGACCAGCGGCGGGGTGGAGCTGTCGAAGGCGGCGACCTGGTAGGTGTAGGCCGTCCCGGCCGTGAGCCCGCTGTCGTTGTACGAGGTGCCGCTGGTGACGGTGGCCAGCGGCGTGGCGCTGCCGTTGCGATAGACATAGTAACCGCCGACACCGCTGCTGCCGGCATTGGTCGAAGCGGTCCAGCTCAGTGTGAGGGTAGTGGCCGTGACGTTCGTGGCCGCCAGGCCCGTGGGCACCGTCGGTGCCTTGGGCGCTAGGGTCGTCACACCCAGAGCGGTGGACAGAGCCGAGACCAGCGGCGGGGTGGAGGTGTCGAAGGCGGCGACCTGGTAGGTGTAGGCCGTCCCGGCCGTGAGCCCGCTGTCGTTGTACGAGGTGCCGCTGGTGACGGTGGCCAGCGGCGTGGCGCTGCCGTTGCGATAAACATAGTAACCGCCGACGCCGCTGGTGCCGGCATTGATCGAGGCGGTCCAGCTCAGTGTGAGGGTAGTGGCCGTGACGTTCGTGGCCGCCAGGCCCGTGGGCACCGTCGGTGCCTTGGGCGCTAGGGTCGTCACACCCAGCGCGGTGGAGAAGGCCGAGACCAGCGGCGGGGTGGAGGTGTCGAAGGCGGCGACCTGGTAGGTGTAGGCCGTCCCGGCCGTGAGCCCGCTGTCGTTGTACGAGGTGCCGCTGGTGACGGTGGCCAGCGGCGTGGCGCTGCCGTTGCGATAAACATAGTAACCGCCGACACCGCTGGTGCCGGCATTGGTCGAAGCGGTCCAGCTCAGTGTGAGGGTAGTGGCCGTGACGTTCGTGGCCGCCAGACCCGTGGGCACCGTCGGTGCCTCGGGCGTGGACGTGGTGGTGCCGGTGACCGTCACGTTGTTGAACACGGCGGTGCTTAAGAGTGCCGTTGTCGTGGCTGGAGACGGCCAGCCCGACATAGGCGTTGGTCGCCATCGTGAACGTGTACGAGGTGATCTCGGTCCAGGTGGTGCCATCGGGCGAGACGTAGCCGGTGAAGGTGTTGCCCACAGCGAACGACACGGACCCAATACGGAGCCGCGACGTCCGGACCGCTGGTGCTGGTGCTGCTGGCTCCGGTGGTGGGCCGATCCTGGAAGACGCTGCCTTGGGCTCGGGGTGACCGCTACGAACGCGTTGGTGGCACCGGTGGCGAGCGTCTCGCGGAACATGACGCCGGCCTTGGCCCAGACGTTGGAGTTGGTCTGGCTGACTACTTCCGCGGTGATCGAGCCATTGCCGCTCAGCGACTCGTAGACGAACTGGAACTCATCGGCCGTGCCCCAGATGTCGGCCCCGGAGCCATTGACGGTATAGGTACCGCCGCTATAGGAGTAAGAGCCGGCCGCCGTAACCGCCCCGATGTCCCCGTTGCTGAAGGTCGGCGCCCCCGTACTCTGGGTCGTCACACCCAGCGCGGTGGAGAGGGCCGAGACCAGCGGCGGGGTGGAGGTGTCGAAGGCGGCGACCTGGTAGGTGTAGGCCGTCCCGGCCGTGAGCCCGCTGTCGTTGTACGAGGTGCCGCTGGTGACGGTGGCCAGCGGCGTGGCGCTGCCGTTGCGATAAACATAGTAACCGCCGACGCCGCTGGTGCCGGCATTGATCGAGGCGGTCCAGCTCAGTGTGAGGGTAGTGGCCGTGACGTTCGTGGCCGCCAGGCCCGTGGGCACCGTCGGTGCCTCGGGCGTGGACGTGGTGGTGCCGGTGACCGTCACGTTGTTGAACACGGCGGTGCTCAAGACGCCGTTGTCATGGCTGGAGACGGCCAGCCCGACATAGGCGTTGGTCGCCATCGTGAACGTGTACGAGGTGATCTCGGTCCAGGTGGTGCCATTGGGCGAGACGTAGCCGGTGAAGGTGTTGCCACTGCGAACCACACGGACCCAATACGGAGCCGCGACGTCCGGACCGCCGGTGCTGGTGCTGCTGGCTCCGGTGGTGGGCCGATCCTGGAAGACGCTGCCTTGGGCTGGGGTGACCGCTACGAACGCGTTGGTGGCCCCGGTGGCGAGCGTCTCGCGGAACATTACGCCGGCCTTGGCCCAGACGTTGGAGTTGGTCTGGCTGACTACTTCCGCGGTGATCGAGCCATTGCCGCTCAGCGACTCGTAGACGAACTGGAACTCATCGGCCGTGCCCCAGATATCGACCCCGGAACCATTAACGGTATAGGTGCCGCCGCTATACGAGTAAGAGCCGGCCGCCGTAACCGCCCCGATGTCCCCGTTGCTCCACCCCGGAGCGCCAGAAGCCTTAGGTGTCTCAGCCGCGAGTTTCGAGGCCGGATGCTCTTTATGAATGTTCGTGACAGTCGACACAGTGATCGGTGCACGGATAGAGCGCGAGATAGCCGATAAAGTCGTGACCGGTTCGCGAGTGACTGGCGCTGCTAAGCTGACGGAACCATTAACCGATGGCGCGCTGCCGGCGGCTGTCGACACGACGGTCGGCGAGTATGTCAGCTTATGCAGCTCGGAGCCGTACAGCCCGGTGACGTAGAAAAGGTCACCGGTCCGCGTATCGTTTGCCAGCGCCCCGATCGGGCCGCCTGCCGCCAGAAAATCGCGGACGGTCACCAGATTGTCGTTAGCATCAAATGCGAAAGCCTTAATCCATTGGCCGCCCGAGTCAGCGTGGAAGTACGCATCACGGAACGGCGCCGGAAAACTGCCCCCCTGGTACCAGACGCCTCCAACAGAGACTGTGCCGCCGAAAAGGGGCCCCGACGCCACTGTGCCATTAGGTGCCTGAGCGCCGAGTCGCAAAGTCAGAGGTTTACCGTCGCTATCGACAGCCGCCCAACGCGCGTCGGCTCCGTAGTGCCACCAGTCAACGGCAGGACGATCACGAACAAACACATCGTCTTCCGCCGGCACCGCGACTGATGAATCGCATGGATTCGGCCACGAAGGGTAACGCGAGTTGGCGCTGATCAAATCTTGGAATCGAAAATACTGCTGCTGGCAGGTACTTGGGAACAGTGGGTTCGGGGCTTCCAGATTAAAGGCCGACAGACCCGCGTAATCGGTCATTTCATTACTGATACCTTCGTATAGCGGCCAACCGAAATTCATTCGACCGTCGCGCGCCACAGCGAGCGATTCCCAATTTTCAAAGCCGAGGTCACCGATGTACAGCGTACCCGGCTGACCGTCTGCCTCGCGTGTGCTGCCGGAACCTGGCCGCACCGAGAAGTGCTGCGGATCACGCAAGCCGAGCAACCAGACGCGCGAGCGGGCCGCCCGCGGCGCCGTCGGGTCATAAAAGGGGTTGCTATATACGCCGTCGCCGGTCGCAGGATCGAGCCGCAGAATCTTGCCTGACAGCGAGTCAACGAGCTGCGCGCGAAACGCCCCGATGTTTTCGGCCGGCGTCATCAGCCCTGTGGCAATGGCCTGCTGATACTGAGTGTGCGGATCGCTGCCCGAGTCCTCACTGCTGGCGCTGGAGCCATCGCCACAACCGGCAAGGAGCGTACCGTCGCTGCCAAATGCGAGTCCGCCAGTGCCGTGCGCCGTGTCGGTCACCAAACATCCGCTCGGTCCGCCAGTACGCGTCTCGCCCAACAAGATGCGTCGACTTGCGTAATTTACGGCCGTCGCGGTGCTATAGCCGGCCGCACCGGGCGGCAGGATGAGTTGGTAGCGCACCAGACGCCCTATCGTCGCACCGGTCGTCGCGTGCAGACTCGCTCGATAGCCGCTGCGGCAAACTGCAGCCCCGGTAACTGGCGCGTTGCAATTGACAAGGTACGTCGGATCGACCGAGTAAAAGAGATAGACGTAGCCGTTGCGATCAAATTGAGGATCGAGCGCAAGGCCTGTCAGACCCAGGGAGCCGATCGTGCTGACCTCATCCGAAAGATCGATGAGCGGTGCGGCACTGACATCCCCACCGGTCGCGAGCCAGACTCTGCCAGCACGCTCCCAAACGATAGTGCGGCCGTCGGTTGCAACGGCAACTCCGGCAGCACTGTCCCATAATCGTCCGTCGGGCCGACTGACCTGTAAATCCGTGAACCCGGAGGAAGGGACGCTGCGCGCACCGCGTGACTTGCAGATGCAAGCAAGAGTAGTGCGAGGACAAAACGCCAACTGCGCCCATGCGTTATTCGCAATAAACCCTTCACGATTGATTGCACCTTGATCGCATAAATTGAACCCATTACTGCGGACCGTCGCGCTGGCCAAACGTTGAGCCGTCACCTCGCCTGAATCAGCTCAACAAGTGGCGCCGCGAGGACGCGAATGCAGACGCAATCTAACCGCTTCAGTTTTCAAAGTATAAAAAAGTGTGAACTAGCGCAAGAAAAATCAAAAATGGCAGCGATTGCGTTTGGCTAACGGCCAAAACGGTCACCGTGCGACATAATACCGGCCCGCAAAAAACCCAATTGCGTCGCGGTGTTGCGACATTTTAGTCGGACTGAGTTTCTGAAGTCTTGCTGCCAATGATTCGGAGGGAAATTAGGTTTTAGCAGCTCCTTAATTGGAGCGCTTGCCATCAGCTGCCGCGCCGTCCTGGCCTGGATCGGGACTGAGCCACGCCCGACGGATAGGACCGCGACCGGCGACGATATCGAACGCAGCCGATTATGCCTCGGACGACGCGGCGTACCTTTGGCACGAGCGCCATAATCAGGCCTGAAACGGTGACACGCTTGCCCTTCGCAACCCGCCGCAAATCCCCGAACGATAAATAGCCATCGACTAGGTCAAAACGTCCAATGTCGCAGCAGGGTTCATTGGCCCATGCTTTGCTCGTCTCATGTTTTGAAAGATTCGATGGCGCTGTGGCGATTTCCGGCCAACAACTTCGATTTGAATGGCCAATTAATTTCAGACAAATACAACGAATGTTGTAAATGTAAGCCCTCCGCATTCAATCGGACCATTCCTAGTTCGCGTAAGTGACGGAGCCATCCACCTTAAGTTGAGGTGCAATGCCTTCGCTCATGGCTCAAGGTGCGTTTCGCAATCGTTAATTGCGACTTAGTGCAATAAAATCAATTCGTATCGTCGCGTCGGAAAGCATATCGATGATTCCTCCTCCATCTGGATATCGCTACGGTCCGATTAATTCATGCTTTGTCAGACAAATCCGCATTTTTATGAAGACCATCACACTAATTCTCTGAGATCCGACCAATGTCGGCAGCGTGCGACATCCCGGCGTAGCTGCATGCGCCCATATAATTGGCTGCAACGCGTGATCGTGATCTTTTGAAAGTCGCGACGCTTTGCCGGTGCCGGCAAGTTACCAAGCAGAGGTGAATTGGAGATGGTGAGATGCTCAAAGTAGCGGCTATTCCTATAGCCGGTATTCTTATAGCCGGAGGGTTGGCTCCGCTGTATGGCTGTGGTCCGACTTCCGCAGGGGACCCGTCGAGCAGCTCAAGCTTGAGTTCAAGCAGCTCTGGTTCGAGTTCCAGTAGCTCCGGTTCAAGTTCAGGCAGTTCCAGCTCAAGTTCAAGTAGCTCCAGCTCTGGTTCAAGCAGCTCTAGCTCAAGTTCGAGCAGCTCGGGTTCCAGCAGTTCCGGCTCTGGATCGAGCTCCGGTAGCGTAAGTTTTAATGGCGTGTGGTTTGGTCCAAATTCCGTTTGGAACACGAAGATTCCGTCCAATGTAGCCGTGCGAAGTTATTCGGCTACGGCGCTAGCGGCTTACTCCGATGTTATCGGGAACGGACCTAGCTTCGTGGTTAGTCTCGATTACTGGACCCCGGCCGTCATTGAAGCGCCGCCATCGACTCCAACGCGGAGCATCACGTTCACGCAGGCCGGAGGCAGGTGGACGATTATCGACATTCCGGTGACTCAGGATGTGTTCACCGCAGTCGATTACTTCAAAAGCAAGGGCGACACTGATTCAGACGTCTGCTTGTATAGCGATGACCTTGGCGTGTTCTTCAATTTCTGGGCCTTATACGATACGGGCGGCGGCAGCTTTTCGGTTGGCACCGGGTCGATATTTCCGATTAACGGTGACGGATGGTGGAATAACTCGCTTGATCCTTGGTCTGGAGCGACCGCTGGAGGTTCTTACTGTGGCGGACTGATTCGGCCTAGTGAATGGGCCGCGGGCCAAATTAATCATGCGCTGCAGGGTGGATGGCCGAACGATCTCAACCAGTCGAGTGCGATCTCCGGATGGGTATTCCCCGCCACCACCACCGATGGCGGCGGCGACAGTACATCGGCTGATTTGCCGGAAGGCGCATTGTTGCAATTGGATCCGTCATTGACGGACGCCGAATTATTGGCGCTCGGTGTGCCTAGTGCGGATCTGCCCATCTGCCACGCGATGCAGATCTACGGTTGGTACGACAACGACTCCGTCGGCGATACAAACAACGCCACAATTCGTTTTCAGTCCGCACTCGGCAACGGGTCGTCCCTGTACCCCGGAGCTGCAGCTTTACCTAACGCCTTATTGAGCCACTTCCGAGTGATAGCCGGTCCGTCGGAGGGATCAGTGGCACCACTCGAAGATCACGATACCGAGTCGGCTTACATATCCTCGCCGTAACGCCTCAGTCGTCGCAATCTTAAGATTTCATTTCAAGCGACAACTGACTTCGCAACCGCTCACGTCATTTGAGCACCTTCTAAAGCCACAAGGCTACTCACCGGTGTTTTGCCATCGATCGCCGATGGGGTAACAAGTTTTTTACAGAGGGGAGGCCCAGGCTGGGCTGCCAGCTTTGTGCGGTATGGGCGGCTTGCAATGCCAGGCGGCGCCACCATTTATTTGGAGACTCAACCGGCCCGTGGCGGCTGCAGTTATAAGTTTTCGCAGGCTGGTCCCCGCCCAGCGCAGCAGTCTGCTTCGGGCCGCCACGATCGATATCATTGAAAGTCGGATTCCGCTAGACTGGAAATAAATCACCGCGCTTGCGGTTAGCTTATTGATTCATTTGAAGTTTTAATCTTCCTCGGTGAGCAGCCGAAGGTCATTTCTCGTAATGCCTCTATCCTTGCCAGAACTGATAGCCGGCACGCCGTTTTCTGACGGCAACGCCGGCTATTTGGAATCGGTATACGAACAATACCTAAAGGATCCGCAAAGCGTTGCTGCGCCACTTGCGTTCGCTGTTTGATCAGCTGCCGCCTGCCACAGGCGCTGAGCAGTCCAGCGCGGAAATCGTCGCGGCTATCGCTGCCCGGGCGACGCTGCCACCCGCTGCGATGGCATTGCCGGCCGGCGGCGCGAGTGAGAAGCAAGCGGCAGTCTCCCGCTTCTTGCAGGCCTTTGCCAACCGCGGGCATTTGATTGCGCAAATCGATCCGCTCGGACTGATGCAGCGTCCGCACCCGCGCGTGCTCGATCTGGATCACGTGGGTCTGTCGAGCGCAGATCTGGACACCGAATTTTTCACCGGCGCCCACAATGACTGGATCGGGCGGCGTGCGACGCTGCGCGAAATTCTGCGCCGCCTGGAGCAGGTGTACGCCGGGTCGATCGGCGCCGAATTCGCGCACGTCTCGGACACGGAAGAGCGCCTGTGGCTGCAGGATGAATTCTCGCTCGGCCGCATGGCACACCGCTTCAGCGCCGATGAGAAGCGCGAGATCCTCACGCAGCTGACGGCTGCCGAGGGCCTGGAGCGCTACCTGCACACCAAATATGTTGGCCAGAAGCGTTTTTCGCTCGAGGGGAGCGATGCGCTGATTCCGCTGCTCGATGATTTGATCCAGGAATCCGGTCGTGCCGGAGTGCAGGAAGTGATCATCGGCATGGCGCATCGCGGGCGCTTGAACGTGCTGGTCAACGTGATGGGCAAGTCCCCGGGCGAGCTGTTCTCGGAGTTTGAAGGCAAAAGCAAGGTCCAGCACGGATCCGGCGACGTGAAGTATCACAAAGGCTTCTCGGCCGATCTGCGCACGCCGGGCGGCAATGTGCACGTGGCTCTCGCCTTCAATCCCTCGCACCTGGAAATAGTCGACCCAGTAGTCGAAGGGTCGGTAAGAGCGCGCCAGGAGCGGCGCAACGACACCGTGGGCGAGAAGGTCATACCGGTGCTGATCCACGGTGATGCCGCGTTCGCCGGTCAGGGCGTCGTCATGGAGACGCTGCAGTTGTCGCAGACTCGAGGCTACCGCACCGGCGGCACGGTGCACCTGATCATCAACAACCAGGTCGGTTTCACGACCAGTGAGCTGCGCGATGCGCGCTCGACCATGTACTGCTCCGACGTCGCCAAGATGATCGAGGCGCCGATCCTGCACGTCAATGCCGATGATCCCGAAGCCGTCATTTTTGTTACGCGTCTGCGCACTGCGCTATCGGCTGCGGTTCCACAAAGATGTGGTTATCGACCTGGTGGGTTACCGCAGGCTGGGCCACAACGAGGCCGATGAACCGGCCGCGACGCAACCGATGATGTATCAGGTGATCCGCCAGCATCCGACCGTGCGCAAGCTTTACGCCGATCAGCTGGCAGCCGAGGGCGTCGTCAGCCCCGAAGAGGCAGTGAAGCTCGGCGAGCAATATCGGCAGGCGCTCGACGAGGGGCGTCACCAGGTGCATCCCTCTTTGGGGATGATCGGCAACCAATATACGGTGGACTGGCGCAAGTATTGCGACGCGGATTGGACCGAGCGGCCGCTAACCGGCGTCGATGCCGAACGCCTGGCGAGGCTCGGGCGACGCATGGTCGAATTGCCCCAGGGCTTCACCCTCCACCCGCGCGTGGCCCAGATTATCGCCAACCGCGCCAAGATGATCGCGGGGGAAATGCCGCTCGACTGGGGCTGCGCCGAGACACTGGCCTACGCGGCGCTGCTCGATGAGGGCACGCCAATCCGCATTTCTGGTCAGGACTCGGCCCGCGGCACGTTCTTCCACCGTCATGCTGTCCTGCATGACCAGGGAAGCGATCGCGTCTATGTTCCATTGCAGCACATCCGTGATGGGCAGGCGCCGAATCGAGATCTTCGATTCGATACTCTCCGAGGCGGCGGTCCTGGGGTTTGAGTACGGCTACTCGACCACTAGTCCTGAGGCGCTGGTGATATGGGAAGCGCAGTTTGGCGATTTCGTTAACGGCGCCCAGGTGCTGATCGATCAGTTCATCAGCTCGGGCGAGGCCAAGTGGGAGCGGTTTTGCGGGTTGACGATGTTCCTGCCCCACGGCTACGAGGGCCAGGGTCCGGAGCATTCCTCTGCCAGGCCCGAGCGTTTCCTGCAGCTGTGCGCGGAACAGAATATCCAGGTGTGCGTGCCCTCGACGCCGGCGCAGATGTTTCACATGCTGCGCCGGCAGATGCTGCGGTCGCTCCGCAAGCCGCTGATAGTCATGACGCCCAAGAGCCTGCTGCGGCACGAGCTATCAGTCTCGGCGCTCAGCGATCTGGTGAACGGCAGTTTTTCGCCGATCATTGATGAGATTGAAGCGCCGGATCCGGCCGCCATCAGACGCATCGTTTGTTGTTCCGGCAAAGTCTACTTCGATCTGCTGCGGGCCCGGCGCAGCGCCGGATCAGAAGGATGTCGCGCTGGTGCGCGTCGAGCAGCTGTACCCGTTTCCTGCTGAAGAGTACCAGGCCGTTCTCGCCCGCTATCCGAATGCTGTCGATCTGATCTGGTGCCAGGAGGAGCCGCAGAACCAGGGGGCGTGGCACCAGATCCGCCACCGGCTTGAGGAATTGGCCGGCTCGCGGCTGCCGCTTTACTATGCCGGTCGCGCGGCGGCAGCGGCGCCCGCCACCGGGATCGCCAAACTACACGAGACCGAGCAACAGCGACTCGTCAATACTGCGCTGACCGCCGGCTCACCGGCGTCGGCAGTGCGTGCCGTACCGCACTCAGACAGTCCTCCCGCCGCGCCTGCTGCCGTCAAACCGCTGAGGAAGAGTTCATGAGTGTGGAAATTCGCGTGCCGCAGCTGCCGGAGTCCGTGGCCGATGCGACGCTGGTGGCTTGGCGCAAGCAACCGGGTGAGACAGTCACCCGCGATGAGAATCTGGCTGATTTAGAAACCGACAAGGTCGTACTCGAAGTGCCATCGCCGGTCACTGGCGTCGTGCGGGAGCTGCGCGCACCCAATGGCAGCACCGTGAAAAGCGGCGATCTGCTGGCGCTGATTGACGCATCGGCCGGGGCCGCGGACGGCCCGGTGGCGAGCGCATCGAATAAAGCGACGGCGAGTGCTGCGGCCACGGCAGCACCGGCGGTCGCGGACGTGCAGCCTAAACTCGGACCCGCGGCGCGGCGCGTGGCTGAGGAGCAGCATCTGGCGGCGTCGACCGTCAGTGCAGCGGCCCGCGACGGGCGCGCCTCAAAGGCTGATCTGTTGGCAGCGGCCGCCAACAAGCCAGCTGCTCCCGCGCCGGCACCCGTGTCGGCCAAGGCGACTCCCCCCGTCGCCCCCCGAGCCGGACGCGCCGAGCAGCGCGTGCCGATGACGCGACTGCGGCAGAGAATTGCCGAGCGCTTGGTGCAGGCGCAATCCAACGCGGCATTGCTCACCAGCTTTAACGAAGTGGATCTGACGGCCGTGCTTGAATTGCGCAACCGCTACAAGGACGGCTTTGAGAAAAAGAATGGCGTGAAGCTTGGCCTGATGTCGTTTTTCGTCAAGGCGGCCATCGAGGGCTTAAAGAAATTCCCGGTGATCAACGCTGCGGTGGACGGCAAAGAGATCGTCTACCACGAGTACTATGACATCGGCATCGCCGTTTCCACCGAACGCGGATTGATCGTGCCGGTGCTGCGCGATGCCGATCTGCTGGGTTTCGCAGGCATCGAGAAAGGAATCGCTGGCTTTGCCCAACGCGCCCGCGAGGGCACCATCAGCCTCGAAGATCTGACCGGGGGCACGTTCAGCATCACCAACGGCGGCGTATTCGGATCGCTCATGTCCACACCCATTGTCAATGCGCCGCAAAGCGCAATTCTTGGCATGCACAAGACCCAGGAGCGGGCCATGGTCATCAACGGCCAGGTGCTGCCCCGGCCGATGATGTACGTCGCCGTTACCTATGATCACCGGATCATCGACGGGCGCGAAGCAGTGCAATTTCTCGTGACGGTCAAGGATTGCCTGGAAGACCCGGGTCGCATGCTGCTCGGAATGTGACTGGCATGAGCGAGATCGTGCGATGTACTAATTATCGGCGGCGGCCCGGCTGGGTATCCGGCGGCGATCCGCGCGGCGCAAAACGGCCTGTCGGCCGTCTGCGTCGATGCGTGGCAGAACCGTGACGGCAGCAGCGCGCTGGGCGGCACCTGCCTGAATGCCGGCTGTATCCCCTCCAAAGCCATGCTCGAATCCTCCGAGCTCTATCATCGGGCACAGCATGAGCTGGCGGTGCATGGCGTGCGCGTGGGCGCCGTGTCGCTCGATTTGCCAGCCATGCATAAGCGCCGCGCCGGGATAGTAAAGGGTATGACCGGGGGCATTGCGGGGCTGTTCAAATCTGCGGGCGTCAAGACCATTTTTGGCCAGGCGCAATTGTTGCCCGGACGCCAGGTGCAGGTCACCGGCCGTGACGGCAGCAAGCAGACTATTACGGCCCGGCACGTGATCATTGCCAGCGGCTCGGTGCCGACGGCACTGAGTAGCGTACCGTTCGACGGTGAGCGCATTGTCGATTCCTGGGGCGCGCTCGAGCTGGCGGAAGTGCCACGGCGGCTGTGCGTGATCGGCGCCGGCGTGATTGGTTTGGAACTTGGCAGCGTCTGGCGACGCTTGGGGAGCGAAGTGACGTTGCTCGAAGCGTTGCCGACCTTTCTGCCGATGGCCGATCAGCAACTGGCTGGCGAGGCTTTACGCCAGTTTCGCAAGCAGGGCCTTGAGCCGCGCCTCGGCGCGCGTGTCAGCGGCGCGAGCGTTGGGAAGGACTGGCGTAACCGTCAATTATACCGACGCCAAAGGCGAACAAAGCGTAATGGCCGATCGCGTCGTAGTGGCCGTCGGTCGCCGGCCCAACACGGCCGGCCTGCTGGCCGACGGCACCGGCGTCAAGATTGACGAGCGCGGCTTCGTCGTGGTCGATGAGGAGTGCCGCACCGGCGCCGAAAACGTCTGGGCGGTAGGCGACTGCGTGCGCGGACCGATGCTTGCACACAAGGGCAAAGAGGAGGGCGTGGCGGTGGCCGACCGGATCGCCGGGCGCTACGCGCATGTCGATTACGCTCTGGTGCCTTCAGTCATCTATACCGCGCCCGAGATCGCCTGGGTCGGGCAAACTGAGGAGCAGCTCAAAGCCGGGGGCGTTCCGTACAAATCGGGCGTATTCCCTTTTGCTGCGAGCGGCCGTGCCAAGGCCATGGAGTCAACGGCCGGTTTCGTCAAGCTGCTGGCGCACCGGCAAAACGATACGATCCTCGGCGTGCATGTCATTGGTCCGATGGCCGGGGAGCTGATTGCCGAAGCGGTGCTGGCGATGGAGTTTCGCGCCAGCGCGGAAGATCTGCAGCGCACGATGCATGCGCATCCGACGCTCGCCGAAGCGATGCACGAAGCGGCGCTGGCCACAGACAAGCGCGCCATCGACGCGCCTAATCGCTGAACGTCAGGCGCCGCTCGCGCGCTCGGCCCGCAGCACATTGGGCACGCCCTTGAGGCGCTTGAGCACCCGGGCGAGCTGGTCGGTGTCGTGCACGGCCGTGCGCATGACGATGGTGGCGATCCGGTCGGCCGGATCGGTATTGGAGAGCACCCCATCGATACTCAGCCGCTCCAGCGCCATGATATCCGACACGTCGCGCAGCAGACCGCGGCGGTCAAAAGCCTCGACGCTGATTTTCACCGGCATCAGGCTCTCGACATTCAGATTCCATTCCACGCGCAGCACCCGCTCGCCTTTGGTCTGGCGCATGCGCACCAGGCTGGCGCAGTTGGCCCGGTGGATCGTCACGCCACGCCCGGCCGTGACGTAACCCGCGATTGGCTCGGGCGGCACCGGCGAGCAGCAGCGCGCCATGGTCGTCGGTAGATCACCGACGCCTTCGATATCCACGGCCGAGCGCTTGGGCCGTGCGCGCACCGTCCGGCGGGTCACGGTCAGTGCCTCGGGCTCGGGCGCCGGCGGTACGGCGTTGACGGCCGTGGCCGGTGCCGCGGCAGCGATCTGGTCCTGCTGCCGGAACCAGGCTCGCACTTTGGCGCGGCTCCGTGCCGAAGCGAGAAAACCCTCCTCAGGGTTCAGCCAGTCGCGACTCGGGCCGCCGATACGACCGGTGATGATCTCCACAATCTCACCATTGTTAAGCACCTGGTTCAGCGGCACGATCCGGCCATTGACTTTGGCGCCGCGGCAGCGGTGCCCGAGCTCAGTGTGCAGGTGATAGGCAAAATCGAGCGGCGTTGCGCCGCGCGAGAGCTCGATGATCTCTGCGCGCGGTGTCAGCACGTAGATGCGGTCGGTGAACAGCCCGCGGCGTACGCTGTCGATCAGATCGGCGTCGCCATCCGGCTCGCTGGCAGGATCCAGCAGCCGGCGGGCGCGCTCGATCTTGCGCTCGTAGTCCTGATCGCGTGCGCCGCCCTCCTTGTAGCGCCAGTGCGCGGCGACGCCGAGCTCCGCAAATTCGTGCATCTCGGCGGTGCGGATCTGGATCTCCAGCGACTTGCCGTCCGGTCCGTGCACCGCCGTATGGATCGAGCGGTACTGGTTGTCCTTGGGCGTAGCGATGTAGTCGTCAAACTCCTGCGGAATGTAGGACCACAGGCCATGCACGATGCCGAGCGCCGCATAACAATCGGCCACTGAGTCAGCGACGATTCGCACCGCGCGGACATCAAAGACCTGGTCAATGGGCACGTCCTTTTGCCGCATCTTGCGCCAGATGCTGTAGATGTGTTTGGGTCGTCCGTAAATACGCGCCACAATGCCGGCACGTTCCAGTTCCTGTTTCAGCAGCGCGCACACCTGCTCGATGTAGCGCTCGCGGGCGACCCGCCGCTCAGCCAGTGCCTGCGCGACCTGGTGATACTCGGTTGGCTCCAGACTCCGAAACGCCAGGTCCTCGAGCTCCCACTTAAGGTTCCAGATGCCGAGCCGGTTGGCGAGCGGCGCGTAGATCTCGCGTGTCTGCATCGCCAGCTGCCATTGCGCGTCCGCAGACAGGGAACGGGCGTGGCGCAGTCGGATCAGCTGCGCGGCGATGCGTGCCACCACCAGACGCGGATCGGCCGCTACGGCCAAAAGCATCTTGCGCAGTGTCTCGGCCTGATCGCCGCTCAACCCCTGGCTAGGCGACCAGCCCGCTGGCAGCGTCAGATCACCGAGGCGGCCGAGTTCTGCGCTCAACTGTGCGGTGGCAGTGCCAAAGCGGCGCGCGATCTGCTCCGGACTGAGCGGCTGCCCCTGTGCGCGGGCGTACGCGATCCAGGCGGCGACGGCCAATTCGCCGTCTTCGGTCAGCGCCCCGACCAGCTGCGCAAGCTCAGTGCCGGTCGCGAGCACTGACTCGGGCGCACCGCATTCGGCCAGGGCATCGCGGGCCTCGGCCAGCGCTGCACTCACGCCATCGAGGAATTTTGTTGCGGTTTCCACGAAAAATGGTCTGAAGATGAAGGTGTAGCCTGTGGCTCTTCCGGCTATCATTCAAGTTATGAGCGATTGCGGCAAGTGTATTTATGGCCCGCTATTCCGTCCGCGCCTGGCGCAATCTTAGGCCCGCGCCATCGGCAACGGCGGCGGCCACGACGGTAGTGGTCGCCAGTGCCGACGCCACCGGCCGGTGCCGGGTACTGGGGCTGGATCCGGGCTCCCGGCGCACAGGCTACGGCGTGCTTGACTGCGCCGGCGGTCAGCAGGTGCACGTGGCGAGCGGCTGCATCAATGTTTCCGGAGCCGATCTGGTGACCCGGCTGCGGCACATTTACGAGGCGATCGCCGCGCTGGTGGAGGCGCACCGGCCGGATGAAGTCGCCATCGAGCGCGTGTTCATGCACCGCAATGCGGACAGCGCGCTCAAATTGGGCCAGGCGCGCGGTGCGGCGTTGTGTGGGGCCCTAATCCTGCCGGCGCCCGTCCACGAGTATGCACCGCGGGCGATCAAGCTGGCCGTAACCGGTTTCGGTGCCGCAGAAAAATCCCAGGTCGCGCAGATGGTCGTGACGCTGCTCGGGCTTGCGCAACGCCCGCAGGCGGACGCCGCCGATGCGCTGGCGGTCGCATTGTGTCACGCACAGACGCGGCGCCTGACGGCCCTGTTACGGCTGCCGGCGACGCGACGAGTTGCCGGCACGCGGGCGGGACTGCGTTCGTGATCGGCGCGCTCGAGGGCATCGTCGCCGGCAAGGACATGCCGCAGCTGCTACTGGACGTTCACGGCATCTGTTATGAGATCGAAACGCCACTGTCGACCTTTCTCGAGCTGCCGGCGCTCGGTGCCAAGCTTCGGCTGCTGACTCACCTGGTGGTGCGCGAGGATGCACAGATTCTGTACGGATTTGCGACGGCTCCCGAGCGACAGCTCTTTCGAAGTCTTCTTAAGGTCTCGGGCGTCGGCCCGCGCATGGCGCTGGCCATCCTGTCGGGCGTCACCGTCAACGTTTTTGGCCGTTGCGTGCGTGAGCGCGACGTGGCGACGCTGACGCGGATTCCCGGGGTGGGTCGCAAAACCGCCGAACGGCTGATCGTCGAGATGCGCGACCGGCTCGATGGCGCCAAGGGTGGCGCTACGGTCGAAGCGCCCGCGGGCGCGACCGGCGCGCAGGCCGAGGCCTGGGGCGCGCTGCTCGGGCTTGGCTACAAACCTGCCGAGGCCACACGGATGCTGGCCGGCGCCGGCGCCGGTAGTACCGAGGACCTAATCCGCCGCGCCTTGCAGGGTGTGGCCCATGAGTGACCCGATGAACGCCGAGCGCATGGTCAGTGCCGCAGGCCGTGGCGATGATGAGCTGATCGACCGGGCGATCCGTCCGCGTTCGCTTGCCGATTACGTCGGCCAGGAGCAGGTCAAGAGCCAGCTCGCGGTGTTCATCCAGGCGGCGCGTCAGCGTGGCGAGGCGCTCGATCACACGCTGATCTTCGGGCCGCCGGGTCTCGGCAAGACCACGCTCGCGAACATCATCGCCACGGAGCTTGGCGTGAATATTCGTCAGACATCGGGGCCGGTGCTGGAGCGACCGGGCGACCTGGCGGCGATCCTGACCAACCTGCAGCCGCGTGACGTTCTGTTCGTCGATGAGATTCACCGCTTAAGTGCCGTGGTGGAAGAGGTGCTATATCCGGCGATGGAGGACTACCAGCTCGACATCATGATTGGCGAGGGGCCGGCCGCACGCTCGATCAAGCTCAATATTCCGCCGTTCACGCTGATCGGCGCCACGACGCGGGCCGGATTGCTCACCAGTCCGCTGCGCGATCGCTTTGGCATCGTGCAACGGCTCGAGTTTTACAGCGTCGGAGAGCTCGAGCGCATCGTGCACCGCTCGGCCGGGATCCTGCAGGTGCCTATCGATGCGGCCGGGGCTGCGCGCATCGCCGAGCGCTCGCGCGGCACACCGCGCATCGCCAATCGGCTGCTGCGGCGGGTGCGCGACTACGTGCAGGTGCGCGGCACGGGCAGCATCGAAGCCGGTACCGCGGTGGCGGCACTCGATCTGCTGGCGGTCGATCCGCAGGGCTTTGATAGCCTGGACCGCAAGCTGCTGCTGACCATTCTCGAGAAATTCGACGGCGGCCCGGTCGGCATTGACAGCATGGCCGCTGCCGTGGGCGAAGAGCGCGACACGCTCGAGGACGTTATCGAACCTTATCTGATTCAGCAGGGATTTCTCGCCCGCACTTCGCGCGGACGCATCGCGACGCGGCTGGCCTGGCAGCACTTCGGGCTGAAAATCCCGGAGCGTGCCGCGGTGAACCTGCCGCTGTTCGGGGAGGGCACGTGACGGCGTTTGTATGGCCGGCCCGCGTCTATTGGGAGGACACCGATGCTGGCGGCGTGGTCTATTACGCCAACTACCTGCGCTATATCGAGCGTGCCCGCGGCGAGTGGCTCCGTCAGCACGGGCTCTCGCAACGTGCCCTCGCTGCCGATCCTGGTGTTTTGTTCGCGGTGGTGACGCTTGAAGCGCATTACCGCCGGCCGGCAAGGCTCGATGACCTGCTGGCCATCAGCTGCCTTCCGGCCCGCGAAGGCGCCGCCGGTATTCGCTTCGAGCAGCAGATCTGGGTCGAAGGGCGACCCGACGAGATCTTGTTTGACGCGCGCGTACATGCGGTGTGCCTCGGCGCCACCTCCTTCAAGCCGCGCCGGTTGCCACTGCAGGTAAGCCGGGTGCTGCCATGATGGGCGGCGATCTGTCTATCGTGCGCCTGGTGCTGCAGGCGAGCTATGTGGTGCAGTTCGTGCTGCTGCTGCTCGGTGCGGCCTCGCTCGTGTCCTGGAGCATCATTTTTCGCAAACGCATGATGGTGCGGCGGGCGCAGCAGGACGCCGACCGGTTCGAGAACAGTTTCTGGTCCGGGGGCGATCTGGTGCCGCTCTACCGGCAGATCGAAGGCCGCGGCAACGCAACCGGGATGGAAAGCATCTTTGAATCCGGATTTCGCGAGTTCGCGCGCCTGCGTCAGCAGGGCGGAGTGGCCACCGATATGCTGCTCGAGGGTGCCCGGCGCGGGATGCGGGTGGCGCAGATCAAGGAAATCGATCGGCTCGAGCACAGCTTGGCGACGCTCGCCACCGTCGGCTCCACCAGCCCCTATGTAGGTCTGTTCGGGACAGTCTGGGGCATTATGAGCGCCTTCAGCTCCCTCGGAAATGTGCAGCAGGCGACCCTCGCCGCCGTCGCGCCGGGCATCGCCGAGGCACTGGTGGCGACCGCGTTCGGCCTGTTTGCCGCGATCCCGGCGGTCGTGGCCTACAACCGCTACGCCGATCAGGTCAGCCGCCTGGAACTGCGTTACGACGCGTTCATGGAGGAATTCTCCACCATTTTGCAGCGCCACGCGGCGCGCGGCATTAAAGGCTGACGCGGCCGTGGCCATGGTCGGCAAGCAAAAGCGCAGATTGATGGGTGAGATCAATGTCGTGCCCTATATCGATGTGATGCTGGTGCTGCTGATCATTTTTATGGTCACTGCGCCGCTGCTGACCGAAGGCATCAAGGTCGAATTGCCCAAAGCCAATGCGGAACCCTTGGACTCGCGCGAGGTCCAAAACCAGCAGCCGCTGATTCTGTCGGTCGATGCGGCTGGGCACTTGTTCCTGAATGTGGGCGCTGAGCCGGCGCAGCCCATTGATGACGAAACGGTGCTGGTGCGAGCCACGGCTGCGCTACGGCGTGCGCCGCGGCGCATGGTGCTGGTCAAGGGTGACCAGGCGGTCAATTACGGGCGAGTTGTGCAAGCCATGGTGCTGTTACAAAGGGCCGGTGCGAGCAAGGTCGGATTCTTGACGGATCCGCCCCCGGCCGCAGTTGCGCCCGACCATCCATGAACCAGGCCCGTCGGGATCAATGGCTGGCCAGTTTTCTGTCGGTGATGGTGCACGGGCTAATCATCGGTGCCATTGCCTTGACCGGGTGGCACTTCATCCGCCCGACACGCTCGCCTATGGTCCTACCTATTGAGGGCTCTGTCGTACACGACTCAGCCCCACAGGCGGCCCCGCAGGCAGCGGCACCTGTGCCCGCTGCGCCGCCGGCCCCGGTAGTGGCCCAGCCGGCACCGCAGCCAGATCCGGCATTGGCAGCCCATCGCGAGGAGGAACGTCGCGTCGCCGAGCAGCAGGAGCAGGATTTGGCGCGCGCGAAGGCGGTGCGCGAGGCTGAAGCCCAGGCCGAGGCCGATGCGCAGGCCAAAGCCAAGGCGGCGCAGGAAGCCCGCGAACAGGCGCGCAAGGACGCCGAACAGCGCGCTGCGGAACTGGCCCGGCAACAGGCGGCGAAAGACAAGGCTCAGCGCGAGGCCGAGCTGCGTGACCAGCTGGCAGCCGAGGAGCGCCTGAACGCGGCTCGGACCGGCGGGCAGGAAGCACAATATAAGCAGCTGCTGTACGCTCGGATTACCAACGCCTGGATCCGGCCGCCGAGCGCGCAACCGGGAGTCGTTTGCGTGGTCCATGTGACCCAGGTGCCGGGCGGCGAGGTCACGGGCGTGACGGTCGGGACCTGCAATGGTGATGCCGCAGTGCGAGAATCGGTCGAGGCAGCGGTGTACCGGGCCTCGCCGCTGCCGGCACCGCCGACGCCGGATTTGTTTGAGCGGGAATTTACTGTGAACTTTGCGCCCACCGACTGAACCGAGACGTATGAAATTTATACGTGCCATGTTGCTTGCCGGCCTATATTGCCTGGCCGCTCTTGCGCCCGCGGCGCGCGCCGAGCTGCAAATCGATATCACGCAGGGCGTGACCGACCCGATACCCATCGCAATCGTGCCGTTTTCACGAGCAGTGCCCGCCGATGGCGGCCTGGATGTGTCCGAGGTCGTGCGTCATGACCTGGACGGCAGCGGACGGTTCCGCTCGATGGCCATTGCCTCGATGCTCAGCCAGCCGACCCGGGCCGACGACGTTCAGATCGCCGACTGGCGGGCCGCCGGCAATGACTATGTATTAGTCGGCAGGATCACGGCGACGGCGGACGGGCAGCTAACGGTTGTAGCCGAGCTGGTCAATGCGCTCACAGGACAGCGCCTGGGCAGCACGCAGCTCACCGCCACAGCCGTCAACCTGCGCAACGCGGCCCATCAGGTCAGTGATTTCGTTTACCAAAAACTCATTGGCGCACGCGGTGCGTTCGCGACCCGGATCGCCTACGTATCGGTGACGGGGAATATCGGGGCCCAGCGTTACTCGCTTATTGTGGCCGATGCCGACGGGGAGAACCCCAAGGTCATTCTGGACTCGGATCAGCCCATCATGTCGCCGGCCTGGTCGGCCGACGGGCAGTGGTTGGCCTATGTGTCGTTTGAAAACCGCATCTCGTCGATTTTCGTGCAACGGCTGCGCACGGGCGAGCGTCGCCAGGTGTCGGTGCGCGTTGGGGTCAACGGGGCGCCGGCCTGGTCGCCGGACGGCCAGCGACTGGCACTCGTGCTGTCCGGATCCGGCGGCAATCTTGATGTCTATGTACTGGAACTGGCCACCCAGACTTTGCTGCGGATCACCGACAACCCGGCCATCGACACCGAACCGGTATGGTCGCCGGACGGATCGACGCTGTATTTCACGTCGGATCGGTCCGGCGGCCCGCAGATTTACCGGTGCAGCCTCGCCAACCCGCAGCGGGTGGAGCGGTTGACCTTCGGCTCCTCGTATAATGCGCGCGCGCGCCTGTCGCCGGACGGCAAGCAGCTGGCCTACGTCACGCGTGTGGGATCCGATTACCGCATTGCGGTGCAGGATCTGGCCAGTGGCGATGTGCGGGTGCTGTCGCGGGGCAGCCTCGATGAGTCACCCAGCTTTGCGCCCAATGGCATGAGCGTGATTTATTCAGCCCGGCAGGGCGAGCTCGGAGTTCTCGCCACAGTGTCGGTGGACGGCCTGGTGACGCAGCGGCTCAAGTCATCGCAGGCTGAGGTGCGTGAGCCGGTGTGGGGGCCGTTCACGCCCTAGGGGCGCGCGGCGGCCCGCGGATTTTTTATTTTGGCAGGTGGCCCGCGGCGGGTCGCCAAATTATCTGGAGTGGAAGGAATGATGCGTACACATATCAAGATTCTGCTGCTGTCGTGCTTGTCGGTGCTTGCCTTTGCAGCCTGCGCCAGCAAACCACCGGTAAAAAGCGCGGCCCCGGCCGCGAGTTCTTCCAGCGAGAACAGCGGTGCCAACAGCGCCGGCGCCGACGCCAGCAACGCCTCTGCAGGCGCCGGCACGCGGGCGCTGGGTGCCGGTGCCGGGGGACCCGCAGGTCCGCTGGCACGAGTCATTTACTTTGATTTTGACAGCGCCGAAATCCGTCCCGAATTCATCGACGTGATTGCGGGACATGCGCGGGCGCTAGCGGCCAATGCCAGCATCAAAATCCGGCTGGAAGGCAATACCGATGAGCGCGGCTCGCGCGAATACAACATCGGTCTCGGCGAACGCCGCGCGCAGTCGGTGCGCCGCGCGCTGCTGCTCCAGGGCGTGACCGAGGCCCAGGTCAGCACTGTCAGCTACGGCGAGGAGCGCCCGGCCGTCACCGGCCACACCGAGGAGGCGTGGGCCAAGAATCGCCGGGTCGAGTTTGTCTACCTGAACTGAAGGTCCGATGACCCATGCTTAGCACGCGATGGCTATCGGTCGTGGCGCTGCTCGTTCTGGCCGGCTGCGCCAGCGAGCCCGCTGAGCCCGATCCGACACTGGTACGGCTCAATGACCTGGATACGCGCCTCGGGCGCATCGAGCGGGTGCTGGGCAATGACACGCTGGCCGGCATGGCGCGACGCATCGACGCGCTGGAAGACCAGCTGCGTGAATTGCGCGGCAGCGTCGAGGAGCAGCAGCACACCGGCGATGCGCTGCGCAAGCAGCAGCGGGATCTTTATGCCGATCTGGACAAGCGCGTCAGTGCACTGGAGGCTCAATTGCACGCGGCCCAGTCTGGCGCGGCGGTGGGTGGCTCCGCAGCGGCCGCCGGCGATACTGATCCGCAGGCTGCGTACAACCGCGCCTTCGAGCAGCTAAAGAACGGCAATTACGATGCCGCGATCAAGCAGTTTCAGGATTTCATGACCACTTATCCGAAGAGCTCATTGCAGGACAATGCCCAGTACTGGATCGGCGAGGCTCACTATGTCTCGCGCCAGTACGATGAGGCGGCCGAGGCCTTCCGCGCCGTCGGTGAGCATTATCCGAATTCTCGCAAGGCGCCCGACGCGTTGCTGAAGCTCGGTTATACCCTGGCCGAGCAGAAGAAATACGCCGAGGCTCGCCAGGCCCTGACTCAGGTCGGTGAACGCTTTCCGGACAGCGATGCCGCCAAGCTCGCTGCCAAGCGATTGGAGCAGCTTCCGGCGGATGCCCATTGACCGATTCCGAACGCCTCAAGATCACCGAGATTTTTTACTCGCTGCAGGGCGAGGCCGACGCGGTCGGCTATCCGACCGTTTTTGTCCGACTGACGGGCTGCCCGCTGCGCTGCAAGTACTGTGACACCGCGTACGCTTTTTATGGCGGCGAGTGGTGGGCTCTGTCCGACATATTGGCCAAAGTGAAAAGTTTCGATGCCCGCCACGTGTGCGTAACGGGCGGTGAGCCGCTCGCCCAGCGTACTTGCCTCAAGCTGCTTGAGCAGTTGTGCGATGCGGGCTATTCAGTGTCGCTGGAAACCAGTGGTGCTCTGTCAGTCGATCAGGTCGACCCGCGCGTGGTGCGAGTGGTCGATGTGAAAACGCCGGGATCGGGAGAGATGGAGCGTAATCTGTTTGACCAGCTGCAGCGTCTGAACGCAGCTGATCAGATCAAGTTTGTCATCACCGACCGGGGCGATTACGAGTGGAGTGTCGCCAAGGTGAAAGAACTGAGGTTAGGCGAGCGGTGTGCCGTGCTGTTCTCTCCCAGTTATGGCCAGCTTGAATCCCGGCAGCTCGCTGACTGGATTCTCGCCGACCGGCTGCCAGTGCGGTTCCAGCTGCAACTGCACAAGATCCTCTGGGGCGATGAGCCGGGCCGCTGAATGGGTGATGCTCTGAGCGCCGATCCCCTGCCGCGGCGCGCGGTGGTGCTGGTATCGGGTGGCCTCGACTCGGCCACCGCGCTGGCCTGGGCGCATCACCAGGGTTATCGCTGCTACGCATTGTCAGTCGCCTACGGACAGCGCCACGAAGTTGAACTCGCAGCCGCCCGCATTATTGCGAGCCGGTATGGCGCGTCGGAGCATCGGACCATGCGGGTCGATTTCGCCGGCATCGGCGGTTCGGCGCTGACCGACCCAAGCATTGCGGTGCCTGAGCAGGCCACGAGTGGCATCCCCATTACCTACGTCCCGGCGCGCAATACCGTATTTCTGGCGCTGGCACTGGGCTGGGCCGAGGTGCTCGGTGCGCAGGACATTGTCATTGGAGTCAATGCGGTGGATTACTCCGGGTATCCAGACTGCCGGCCGGAATTCATTGCGGCATTTGAGCGGCTGGCAGCACTGGCTACCAAGGCCGCCACAGAAGGCGCAAGGATTCAGATCCATGCGCCGCTACTGGAATTCAGCAAAGCTGACATCATCCGCCAGGGGATCAAGCTGGGCGTGGACTACGCCCTGACCGTGTCCTGTTATCAGCCGGATCCGGATTGCCGCGCCTGCGGTCGCTGCGATTCCTGTCGCTTGCGTCGCCAGGGATTCCTGGACGCTGGCGTGCCGGATCCGACGCATTACGCTTTGCGGTGAATACGGCCGATGGATCGGTCGTCGGATCCGTAGGATGCAGGCGGGGATTTAGGTATCATGCCGGCCCCTTCAGGCGGACCTTGCAGGGCCCTTAGCTCAGTCGGTAGAGCAGCTGGCTTTTAACCAGTTGGTCGCGCGTTCGAATCGCGCAGGGCCCACCACCCGAATCAATGTCTATACCGATGGCATAGGCGCCGTTTTATACCGGGGACATGGCAGTTTTGCACTCGCGCCCCGACAGACGGGATTCCGGCTTTCAAAGTCCGTGCGCTAACGCGGGTCGATCCCGGTTGTTTTCATAGCCCGCTATTGCTTTGCTGCATGGCGGTCGCGCGTTATCGGCCTGAGCACGGCGGGCTTTATAACTAGGGCCCGTAAGGTCCAAGAAGTCTGCCACTGTTTGCTGATTCGTCCGGCAGGAACTGTAGAGCGCTGCGTCGCGCGCAGCTCCATTTATGCATTGCCGGCCGCATACGAATGCCGGATTTCATCCATTACATAACGGGAACGGGGCCGCGGCAATTGTCTTATTTCTGCAACGTTTGCCATTAATGGCCCAGCGGCGGTATAAACGGCGAACTCCGATGGCGAACTGGGTAACCGTAACAATCATGTTGCCCGGCCAACGTTTGACACAGTTACCGCATCTAATTTGTAAAGTGGGGATTACTCAATGAATTATTCCAAAACGTTTTACGCAGTATTGATTTGCATATTTGCCGCCGCGACAACAACGCCGACATTCGCCCAATCGACATCTTGGACCCGATAGAAAGCGACCCCATGAACAACACAGCAATGGGCACTGGTGCACTGGCGAATCCGGATCTTGATTCGGACGGCGGCTGCCACAACGTCGCTAGTGGAATGGATGCGCTCAATATTGATACAAGCGGCAGCTACAACGTCGCCACGGGATTTGACTCGCTTGCAAACAATCTTTCCGGCAATAACAACACGGGTGTCGGAGCGGAATCTCTTTACTTCACAAATACGGGCAGTAACAACACAGCCGCCGGGTATCAGGCACTTTGGGGAAACTATACCGGCAACAACAATACTGCCGTTGGTTCTGGCGCGCTGTATCACAGCAACGGCAGCAACAACAATGCGGTCGGCTCAGGCGCGCTTGCGTCAAATAACGCCAACAACAACAACGCGGTGGGCGTCAATGCGTTGAACGCCAACACCTATGGCACGCAGAATAATGCGGTTGGAAATAATGCCCTTGAGTACAACACCACTGGCAATCGAAACAATGCTTCGGGTGAAGGCGCGCTCCAGACCAATACGACCGCGAGCGACAACAACGCGATGGGCACTAACGCGCTTCACGACAACACGACCGGGACTTTGAACAACGCTATGGGCAACTTCGCCCTTGAATACAACACCACCGGCAACAACAACAACGCGGTTGGCTATGGTTCATTGCTCAATAACATCAACGGCTCGGACAATAGCGGACAAGGGTATTTCTCGCTAGAAAACAATACGAGCGGAAGCTCGAACATTGGTGTGGGCTATAAGGCAGGCTCGAACTTGACCACTGGCAACAATAACATCGACATTGGCAATGTCGGTGTTGCGGCTGAGGCAGGCATCATCCGCATCGGAACGCAGGGCACGCAATCGGCTGCGTTCATTGCCGCTGTCGCCGGGACCAATATTAGTGGCGGTGCGGGGGTCGTCGTCAGCTCGACCGGGCAATTGGGCGTCGTGTCTTCATCGCGTCGTTTCAAGGAGGATATTCAGCCGATGGGCGATGTAAGTGAGCGGTTGTATCAACTGCAGCCAGTGACCTTTCACTACAAGCTGCCAAACGCGGACGGGAGCAAACCGATACAGGTGGGCCTGATTGCGGAAGATGTTGCCGAAGTACTGCCGGAGTTAGTGGTGTACAACAGTGACGGGCAGCCAGAGTCGGTCGCGTATCACCTGCTGCCGACGCTACTGCTAAACGAGCTGCAGAAGGAACACAGGGATTTGCAACAGGCGCGGGCGCTAATTGCCGCGCAGGGCCAGCAGCTTGCAGATCTGAAGGAGCAATCTGTGGATATGCAGGCGCTGAAAGCGCAAGTCGCCGAATTAAGCTCGCTGCGATCCGAAGTGGCTGAGCTTCGTCAGCTGGCGACGCAGCTTAGTGCGCCACACTCTGTGAGCGGAGCTGACACTGTTGCAGTTGCCCAGGTCGCAGTGGCCAGATAACGCCGATCACGGCCGAACCGAAGACGCCCGCAACGGACGCGGGCGTTTTCATTTGGTGCGGCCGGCCTGAGCATTGGGACTCTGGTGATCAGACGGAACGCAATCCCCTGGAGTGGCCAGATTTGAATAACGAGTCCGACGATCCCGTTTTCATCCCTTACTCCGAACTGTCGCCGGATGTGCTGCAGCGACTGATTGAATCCTTCGTGCTGCGTGAGGGCACGGACTATGGCGAGCGGCCGTTCACTTTGGACGAGAAAGTCGCGCACGTTATCGGTGAACTGCGGCACGGAACAGCGCGGATCAGCTTCGATCCGAGTACTGCCAGTATAACCATCCGACGTGTGGACTGAGGTGCCAGAGGCTGCCGGTTAGATCGCAATCATTAGCCGCCGCTAACGGGCGGCGTCAGCTATTGGAGTTCGCCCACGGCCAGCAGCACCAGCAATGCCAGCAGCGTTTCTAGGCGAAGACTGTGGCGCAGCGCCGCGAGCGCACTGGCCGGATCGCGCGCAGCCGCAATCGCGTGATCAAGGCGTGGCAGTAACCAGAAGCGATTGCATGCGGCGGCACCCATCATGGCAGCAAATAGCAATAATTTAATGCCCAGCGTTCGTCCGTAGCTGGACTGGTACAACCAGAGTACGCGGGAGGGGCCGATAAGAAACCAACTGTTAATCAGCCCGCTAAGCGCCAGTACTGTTACGACGGCTATGCCAATGCCGGAGAACCAACTCAGCGCCTGGTGCGCTTCCGTCACGTCTGCCACTGATCGTGTGCGGGTGGCCAGACCTAGCGCCGAGAGCAGTGCAATCAGTGCGCCAATCCAGATGGCGGCCGCCAGAAGATGCAGCATGTCGCCCGACAAATGCACTAATCCTGGCCACTCCCACGTCCATAATCCCGTGACCCGAGCCGGCTAACGTGCCGAGCAGCGCGACCCCGATCAATGCGTGGCCGAATCGATAACCAGAGCGACGCCACTTGTTGACTAACCCGAGCAGCAACGCCACAACGAGCAATGCCATTCTAGTCAGCGCCAGGGTACCGCTGCGTGTCGCGGTCAAGACATAGATCAGGTCGCCGCGGCTGACGTCCAGCAAGCCGCCTCCGCTCATCTGGGCGGTCTGGCAGCACAGCCACAGCGGCGTTGCCGCAATACCTGCGCCGATGCCAATCAGCAGCGGCTTGCGAAACCACACGGGATAGGCAGCCGAGCCATCATCGTGCGCCGACCGCAGCAGCCAGAACAAAGCAAGTCCGGCGTAGCCCAGGACGGCGCAGAATTGCAGCCATCGCGCCCAAACGATCCAGGATGTATTAAAAATCAGCGTACCTTAAAGTTGTAACTACCCTGCGTCCGATGGCCGTCGTCGGCGGCCACTGCATGCCAGGAGACGCGATACTGTCCCGGGGGCAACTTCAACTTCAGTGACACAACGAGTCGCTCGCGGGTTGGCAGTATCGACTGGAGCCGTCTCGATGTTCCGGCCGTGTTTGTCGGAAAGCTCCAGCCCTGAGAAATGCCTATCCAGCGATTCGCTCAGCACGAGCTCAATTTGTGACGGCGCGACGTCCAATGTTGCGCCGGCAGGCGGTGTCGCCAGAAGCAGCTGCGCATGGGCCTGTGCCGTTCCCGACAGATTTAAGAGCAGGGCCAGCAAGCCAAGAGCTGCTGCTGCAGATCGCAACCCGATACGGCCAAAAATCATAATTCATTACCCACTGCAATGCCACAACTGCGATGATTGCTACACGCTGGTTTGCGTTGTCAAGTGCGCGGAAAGCAACCTGGGCGATCGCGCTTGTATCGCAGGTGTCAGGTATGTGAAGGTGCCCGGCACATATTTATAGGAGGCGCCTCTTATGCATCCGTATCCCCATCTTTACACCGTGGCGGGCAGCTGCACCGCCGCCGGCCCGGTGACGTTAGCTACGGCAGGCGTTCCAACGCTGACTTCAGCGCCGCCAGCGGAATTTGACGGACCCGGGGATCAATGGTCGCCCGAGACACTTTTATGTGCCGCGGTGGCCGATTGCTTTGTTCTGAGCTTTCGCGCGGTAGCGGCAGCTTCGAAATTTGGCTGGCTGCGCCTTGAGTGCAGTGTCCAGGGCACACTCGATCGGATCGAGCGCGTCAGCCAGTTCACCCGCTTTGATATCAGGGCCAAGTTGACTGCGGCCCCGGGTACTGATGCGGCCCGCGCTAAAACATTGCTTGAAAAAGCCGAGCACGTCTGCCTGATCTCCAATTCGCTGAAGGGTGAGATTCACTTGCTCACCGAGATTGTGTAGGGATGAGATCATGAATGGCCGCGTTACCGGATTTTTCAAACCCCACGCGTCGCTCCTGATTTGCCTAGCAGTGGTGCTGTCTGCTGGGGTGTCGCAAGCCGGCGAAGTCGGATATCAGATAGTCCGAACTGTGGTGCTGGGTGCGCCGGATCGGTGGGACTACGTGTATTTCGATGCCGCATCGCACCGGGTGTACGCGGCGCACGGCGACCGGGTTACCGTGGTCGACGGGCGCGACGGTGCGATTGTCGGCCAGGTGGAGGGATTTCCGGGCGGCACCCATGGCATCGCTATCGTGGCCGCATTGGGCAAAGGTTACAGCGACGATGGGCGCGCCGGCACGGCGAGCTCCTTCGATCTGGTTACGCTTAAATTGCGGCGGACGGTTCAGGCAGATGAAGACGCGGACGCCATTGTCTATGACCCGGCCAGCGATCATGTGTTCGTCGTCGACGGCGATCCCGGGCGGATCACGGTCATTGATCCGAAGACCGATGCGGTGCTGGCGACGGTGCAGGTCGGCCTGAAGCTCGAGTTCGCCGTGGCCGGCGGCAATGGCAAGTTGTTTGTCAATGCAGCCCGAGTGAATCAGATTGTACGCATCGATACCGCGACCAATGAAGTCGACGCGCATTGGCCTTTGGAAGGCTGTGAGGGCGCCACGGGCCTGGCCATCGATCCGGTCGCGCACCGCTTATTTTCCAGCTGCCGCAACGGCATGCTCGCGGTCGTGGACGCCAACACCGGCCAGGTGGTGACAACCTTGGCAATTGGTCGCGGGACCGATGCGGCGGCGTTTGATCCGAAGCGCAAACTGATCTTCAGTTCTAACGGCCAGGACGGAACGTTGTCGGTGATTCAAGAAAAGGATGCGCAGACCTACCTGCCGCTGGCTACGGTCAAGACCGCAGTGGGCGCGCGCACGATGAGTATCGATCCAGGCAGCGGGCGGTTGTATCTGCTGGCGGCCGATGTAGCCACCAGTTCTGACGGGGCGCCGCAGACCGCCACATTGCCGTCTCGCCCGACCTGGGTGCCCGGCTCACTTAAGATGCTGTTTCTCGATCCGACCTTTTGACGGCGGCGCCGCAGCCATGCAAGCGGCCGGGCGACCCGGCAGGGGCTGTGGCACAATCGGGCCGATTGCCGCGTGCGGGAGTACAAATAAACGACCCGCATGATCGACTGGAGGAGCGTCACTCGGATGGAAGCCTCGAAGCTGTGGCCGCGGGATCTGCTGGCAGGTAAAACGGCATTCATCACCGGCGGCGGCAGCGGCATTAATTTGGGGATCGCCCACGCCTACGCGACACTCGGGGCGAAAATTGCCATTTGCGGCCGGACGGAAGCGAAGCTTGCCGAGGCTGCCACGGCACTGCGGTCGCACGGCGGCGACGTGCAGTATCGAGTGGCCGATGTTCGTGAACCCGAGCAGCTCGAGGCGGCGATCAATGCCTGCGGCGAGGAGCTGGGCCCGATCGACGTCCTGGTATGTGGGGCGGCCGGCAATTTTCTGGTGCCGACTGAGATGCTCAGCCCGAATGGCTTCAAGAGCGTGGTGGCGATTGACCTGCTCGGCTCATTCAACGCTTCGCGCCTGGCGTTTGAGCAGCTCAAGCGCACGCGCGGCTCGATCATCTTCATTTCAGCGGGCATGGCTCACGTGCCACATGCCTTTCAGGCCCACGTGGGTGCCGCCAAGGCAGGCGTGGATCAACTGATGAAGTGCCTGGCCCTCGAGTGGGGAGGCTATGGCGTGCGGGCAAACAGCATCGTGCCAGGGCCAATCGGCGGTACCGAAGGCATGCGCCGTCTGGCCTCGGCCGCCACCATGGACGAACTGATCGGCTCCATACCGCTGCGCCGCATTGGCACGGTCGACGATATTGCGGCGACGGCGATTTTTCTGGCGTCCCCGTGGGCGAGCTACGTGACTGGCACAATTATCGCGGTCGACGGCGGCCAGTCGCTGGTCGGCTCGGCGCCCTTCAATCAAAGCGCCGCACGGATCCTCGCCCAGACTACGCGCGCCTAGGAGCGACTGCGGCTCTTGCTCATGAATGCCGCCAGGGCGGCGCGCGCCTCGTCTGAATGCAGGCGCTCGGCAAAGACCGTGATTTCCTCGTCGATGCGCTGTGCGAGAGCGGCTTCCAGGTGCTGTTTAAGTAGCTTTTTGCTTAGGCGGATGGCCTCCGGAGGCAGTAGCGCCAGGGCTCGGGCCTTGCCACGTGCCAGCGCGAGCAGCTGCTCGGTCTCCGTAATTTCGTTTACCAGCCCGAGGTCCCGGGCCCGCTGGGCGTCGAACATGTCACCCGACAGCAGCAACGCTGCGGCCTGCTGATAGCCGGTCAGCCTCGGCAACAGCAGGCTTGAACCGAATTCCGGGCACAGACCGAGGCGCGTGAACGGCATCGAGAATTGCGCCGAGCCGCTCGCGTAAACCAGGTCGCAATGCAGCAGCATAGTCGTGCCGATCCCAATAGCGTGGCCGCTGACGGCGGCCAGCACCGGCTTGCGGGCGGTGCTGAGCGCCTGCATGAAACGGCGCACCGGTGCAAGCAATGCCCTCGGCTCGACGTCCACGCCCTTCAGAAAATCCTGAATGTCGTTACCAGATGTGAAAAAGCCGCTTTGGCCGGTCAGCAGCAGCACGCGGACCGTTGCGTCCGCTTCCGCCTGCTCGATGGCCTCGGCCAAGGCAGCGTACATCGACGTATTGAGGGCGTTTTTGGTTTCCGGTCGGCGAATTTCAATTTCGCAAACGGCATCGGAGCCGTGGACATGAATGTGCGGATCCATTGATCAATCCTTTTGATGGCCGGGTCTGATGGAGCAAATCTTGGCCCACTGGCAAAGCATGTTACTCCGGGATCGTCACAGGTATAGTCGCCGTGGCGCAGCAGTCTGCGCCTGACGGGAAGGGCGTAAATTGCCGATCCATATTCTGACCACAGGCGGCACGATTGATAAGGTGTATTTCGACGCCAAGGGCGGCTACGAAGTCGGCGCGCCCATGGTGCGCGAAATCCTGGCCAAAGCCCGAGTCAAGGCCGACGTGGTGATCGGCGAGCTTCTTCGCAAGGATTCGCTGGAAATGACCGATGCGGACCGCGCGGCGATTCGTGCCGCGGTGCTGGCCTCCGGCGCAACTCAGGTCATAGTCACGCATGGCACCGACACAATGGTTGAGACCGCGAAGGGATTGCGCGGTATTGACGGCAAGACCATCGTGCTCACCGGGGCCCTGCAGCCCGCGCGCTTCTCAGATAGCGATGCACCCTTCAATCTTGGCATGGCCCTCGGTGCCGTGCAGGTGCTGCCGGAGGGCGTATACATCGCAGCGAACGGGCGCGTCTTCCCGGCCGATCGGGTGCGCAAGAATCCGGAGTTGAATTGTTTTGAGTTTCTTTGAACGCCGCGGCGCCGGGGCGCTTAAGGGTGCCGGTGCTGCAGCGTCATGGCCTCACGGGCCAGCTGCTCGATGACTGCCCACGCGCCGCGCTTCACGGCATCGGCCGGGCACACCCACGATCCGCCGACGCACGCGACGTTGGCAAGCTGCAAGATAATTCGGCGCGCTCTCGCGGGTAATACCGCCGGTCGGGCAGAACAGCACATCAGGAAAAGGCCCCGCAAAGGCGCGCAGCATCGAGATGCCACCGGCGGGCTCGGCAGGGAAGAATTTCAGCGCATCAAAGCCGGCGGCTCTTGCCGCAATGAGTTCGCTCGCGGTCATGATGCCCGGCAGCACCGGAAACGGTGCGCTGCGGGCGGCGCTGATCAGTTCGGCGGTCAGGCCGGGTGTGACCCCGAACTGGGCGCCAGCTTCGTCGGCCCGCCGAAAATCTTCCGGGCGCGTCAGCGTGCCGGCGCCCACGATGGCTTCCGGCACTTCGGTGCGCATGACGGTGATGGCCTGCAGCGCCATTGGCGTGCGCAGCGTGACCTCCAGCACCTTGAGGCCGCCGGCGGCGAGGGCTCTGGCGAGCGGCGCGGCATCCTCGAGCCGATCGATAGTCAGCACCGGGATGACCGGCACCAGCGCCATGATTTCACGAACAGTTTTCATCGGGAGTGGATATCCGGTTGCTGGCAGGGCCGCGAACGATTAAAGACCCAGACTGCCGACGCCGCCGCCTTGCTCGGCGCCCGCCGCGTTGGCGCGAAACAGATGAAAAAGCTCGCGGCCAAAACCAAATTGGCTCGTGGATTCCGGCTGCGGCGCGCTCGGCCGCTTCTCCCAGATCTCGGGGGCTACCTGCGCCTCGAGCGTGCCGCGCCCGCAATCGACCCGGACAACGTCGCCGTCGCGCAGCCGCCCGATCGGTCCGTGGTCGACGTACTCGGGTGTCAGATGAATGGCGGCCGGCACGTTGCCGGATGCCCCCGACATGCGCCCGTCGGTCACCAGCGCGACATGGAAGCCGCGGCTTTGCAGCGAAGCCAGCGCCGGGGTAAGTCCGTGCAGCTCGGGCATGCCATTGGCGCGCGGCCCCTGGCCACGCAGTACGACGACCACGTCGCGGTCGAGGGCCCCGCTTTTGAACGCGGCGAGGACCGCTTCCTGCGAATCAAATACCAAAGCCTGCGCCTCCACGTCGCGATGCTCCGGCTTGATAGCCGAGACCTTGATCACCGAGCGGCCGAGATTGCCGCGCAGCAATTTCAGGCCGCCGTCGGCGCTGAACGGATTGCTCACCGGACGCAGCACGTCCAAATCGCCGCTCTGCGCCGCGCCGGGCCGCCAGCGCAGCGCGCCGTCTATCCAGCCATGGCTCTTCCGTGTAAGCCGCAAGGCCATCACCCACGACCGTGCGTGCATCGGCGTGCAGCAGCCCGCCGCCGAGCAGCTCGCGGATCACGAAAGCCATGCCGCCGGCGGCATGGAAATGATTGATGTCGGCCGACCCGTTCGGATAGACGCGGGCGATCAGCGGCACGACGCTGCGAGAGGCTGGCAAAGTCATCCCAGTCGATCTGGATGCCGGCCGCGCGCGCCATGGCAATCAGGTGAATGGTGTGATTGGTCGATCCGCCCGTTGCCAGCAAGCCAACAATGGCGTTGACGATCGAACGCTCATCGATCATGGGGCCGAGCGGCCGGAAATCATTGCCAAGTGAGGTCAGTGCGGCGACCCGCTGTGCCGCGGCGGCCGTCAGGGCTTGCCGCAGCGCCGAGTGCGGGATGGATAAAGGCGCTGCCCGGCATGTGCAGGCCCATGACCTCCATCAGCATCTGATTGCTGTTGGCGGTGCCGTAGAAAGTGCAGGTGCCGGCGCCGTGATAGCTCTGCGATTCGGATTCCAGCAGGGCGTCGCGTCCGAGTTTGCCCTCGGCGTACAGCTGGCGCACCTGCGCCTTGTTTTTATTGGGCGCGCCGGTTGTCATCGGACCGGCCGGCACAAATATGGTCGGCAGCTGCCCAAAACTGAGCGCGCCGATCAGCAATCCCGGCACGATCTTGTCGCAGACGCCGAGGCACAGCGTGCCATCGAACATACCGTGCGACAGCGCCAGCGCCGTGGACATCGCGATGACGTCGCGGCTGAATAGCGACAACTCCATCCCCGGCTGGCCCTGAGTGACCCCATCGCACATCGCCGGTACGCCGCCAGCCACCTGTGCGGTCGCGCCCGCTTCGCGGGCGGCGGCGCGGATAACGGCTGGAAACCGCTCAAAGGGCTGGTGAGCCGAAAGCATGTCGTTGTAGGCGGTGACGATGGCCAGATTCGGCCAGCGCAGTTCCTTGAGCGCCTGTTTGTCCGCCGGAGCCGATGCGGCGGCGGCGTGCGCCAGGTTCGTGCAGTGCAGCCCTGCGCGCGCGCTGCGATGCTGGGCGGCCTCGTGCATGCGTTCCAGATAAGCGGCTCGGGTAGCTGCGCTACGTTCCCGTATGCGCTGGGTAACGCGGCTGAGCTGATCCTGAGGTGGCGCGGCCGGTGGATTCACAGGTAGTAGTAAAACTCCATTCAGAACATTTGGCAAGCCCAAGAGTGTCCGCTCATATGAAATTGTAACTTATTGTAATTAAAAGGCTTAAAATTTAGTAGTCTGAAAGCAGGACATTAAAGTAGTATAGCTACATCGTATTTGGGCGGCATCTGGGTCGCCCCGCACGTAGCGAGGTGTTCGGTGCAGAAGCTCGAACCATTCGAGATGGTGCTGTTCGGAGGCACCGGCGATCTGGCAATGCGAAAGCTCATGCCCGCGCTGTTTCGCCGCTTCATCGCCGGACAGTTTGATACCAAGGCGCGGATTCTGGGCGTGGCCAGCAGCACGCTGAGTCGTGAGCAATACGTCGCGCGGGTCGAGGAACATTGCCGGCGCTATCTGGACAGCGCCGAATTTTCGGCTGAGCAGTGGGCTGACTTCGCCGCTTGCCTGGATTACCAGATAGTCGATGCGACGCGCAGCACCGATTTCGAACAGCTGCGCGGCAAGCTCAGCGCCGATCCCGACCGGGTACGGGTGTGGTACCTGTCGACCTCACCGAGCCTCTACGGGGCTATCAGCGCCGGCATGGCGGCCGCCGGGGTCGTGACCCCCGGATCCCGGGTGGTGATGGAAAAGCCGCTGGGGCACGACCAGCGCTCGGCGGAGGCGATCAATCGGCAGATCGGCACGCTGTTTGCCGAATCGCAGATCTACCGGATTGATCATTACCTCGGCAAGGAGACCGTGCAGAACCTGCTGGCGCTGCGTTTTGGCAATACCTTGTTCGAGCCGCTTTGGAAGCGCGGCCGGATCCGGCACGTGCAGATCACCGTGGCCGAGGAACTCGGCGTGGAAGGCCGGGCCAGTTTTTACGACGAAATCGGCGCGCTGCGGGACATGGTCCAAAGCCACCTGCTGCAGCTGGTGTGCATTCTGGCGATGGAGCCGCCCTCCAGCGCCGCGGCCGATGCGGTGCGCGATGAAAAGCTCAAAGTACTGCGAGCGCTGCGGCCGATCGACGCCGGGAACGTGGCGCTCAAAACCGTGCGCGGACAGTACCGGGCCGGGACCGTCGCGGGCGAGCACGTGGTCGGCTACGCCGATGAACCTGGGGTGGCACCTGGCAGCACGACCGAGACCTTCGTGGCGCTCAAGGCCGAAATCGACACCTGGCGCTGGGCCGGCGTGCCGTTTTACCTGCGCACCGGCAAGCGGCTGCAGCAGCGGGTGTCGGAGATCGCCATTACCTTTGAGGACGTGCCGCACGCGATCTTCGATACGCGGGCCGGTAATGCGCCCAACCAGCTGGTCATCCAGCTGCAGCCGGACGAGAGCATCACGCTGACGATCATGGCCAAGACCCCTGGAGATACGATGCGCCTGCGGCCTGTGGATCTGGCACTTGACCTGGGCGGCAGCTTCAAAGAGCGCCGGCTCGATGCCTACGAGCGGCTGTTGATGGATGTGGTCAAGGGCAATCTGACCCTGTTCATGCGTCGCGACGAACTCGACGCCGCGTGGCGCTGGATCGATCCGATTCGTGCCGGCTGGGATCAGATCGACGATCCGCCCAAGCCCTACACCGCCGGCAGTTCCGGGCCGGCGGCCGCCAGCGCGCTGATCGGGCGCGATGGCTTTGCGTGGCGCGATGATGCCTGATCAAGCCCCCAAAGGGGTCTCACCGGGCGCGCAGCTGAGCCTGCGGCGCTTCCCGGATGCCGCCAGCCAGGCAGCGGCGGTCGCCGAAGAGCTGGCCGCAACCCTGCGCCAGGGTATCGCCGAACGCGGCACCGCGAGCCTCGTGCTGTCCGGTGGTCGCACGCCGGAGCTGATGCTGGCGGTGCTGGCGACGCGTCCGCTGCCCTGGCCTAAGGTGCAGATCACGCTGGTCGATGAGCGCATCGTCGCGGTTTCCGATCCAGCCAGTAACGAGCATCTGATCCGCACCAGCCTGTTGCGCGACGCAGCTGGCGCGGCGCGGTTCTACGGCTTGATGAGCGGGGCAGAGGATCCGCCGGCCGCCGCCGCAGCGGCCTGGAGGCGGCTCGCGCAGATACCGCGTCCGTTCGATGTCGTGATGCTCGGCATGGGCGAGGATGGCCATTTCGCTTCGCTGATGCCCGGTAGCGCCGGGTTGCAGGCGGCACTGACTGAGGAGGCCGATCCGGCCTGCATTGCTACCCATCCGCCGCTCGCCCCGTATGAGCGGCTGAGTTTGAATCTGCCTGCGCTTTTGCAATCGCGCAGCGTGCGCCTGCAGATCAATGGTGCCGCCAAATGGGCGCTTTACCAACGCGCGCTGGCGCCGGGTGATCGGGAGGAATTGCCGATCCGGGCGGTTTTGCGCCAGTCGCGTGTTCCGGTAGTGGTTTACTGGAGCCCGTAGGCAATCCGATCATGAGTCAGAGCTCCGTACCTTTGCAGTCTGCTGGCCCCGCCAACGGCTGGCTGCGTTACCTCGATGAGTCGCGCGCCCGCTTGCCGGCCGCGGAGCGGCGCGTGGCCGAACTGATCGTCGCGCGCCCGCACGAGATCCTGGGCTTGCCGCTCGCGACCATGGCCGCCTACGCCAAGGTCAGCGAACCGACCGTCATCCGCTGCTGCCGCTCGCTCGGTTGCAGCGGCTTCACCGATTTCAAATTGCGCCTGGCCCATAGTCTCGCCAGCGGTCATTCCTTCGTGCACGCCGATGTACGACCGGAGGACTCGGTGGCGGAGATGACGGCCAAAGTCTTCAACAAAGCGGCCAGTACGCTGCTGCAGGTGCGCGGGCAGCTCGATCCGGCGCGGCTCGAGCGTGCGATCGGCCTGCTGGCCGCGGCGCGTCGGGTCGAGTTTTACGGCCTGGGAAGCTCCGGCATTGTCGCGGCCGATGCGCAGCACAAATTCTTCCGGCTCGGTTTGCCCGCGGTGGCTTACTCGGATGCGCACGTCCATGGCATGGCGGCGACCATGCTCAGTCCGGGCGACGTGGTCGTAGCGTTCTCGGCCAGTGGCCGCACCACCGACCTGCTATCGAGCGTCGATCTGGCCCGCGAGTCCGGCGCAGACGTTATCGGCATTACGGCTCTGGGCGCGCCGCTCGCGGCGCGCTGCACGGTGGCCATCGAAGTCGTCGTCGATGAAGATACTGACATCTACACGCCGATGACCACGCGGCTGGTGCAGCTCGCGATCGTCGACGTGCTGGCCGTCGGCGTCGCGTTGCGGCAGGGCCCGCAATTGCTGGCGAGGCTCCAGCGGGCCAAACAGAGCCTGCACAACAAGCGCGTACGGGGATTCGAATAGCCGGCGCGGCCGGCCGTGTCAGGCGCGCAGGCGGTAACCTACGCTCGGAATCGTCTCGATCCAGCGCGGCTGCTCCGGATCATCGTCGATTTTCTGGCGTAGCCGGTGCACCAGCTGTTTGAGCAATTGGCGGTCCCCGCCGCCGCGATGGCCCCAGATATGCACGAGCAGCCGATCGGTGTGAACCACCTGGCCATTGTGGGCGACCAGCAGCTGTAGCAGCCGGGCCTCGAGCGGCGTGATGCGCACCTCCCGGTCCGCGCCGATCTTGAGACTTAACGCATCCGTATCGAGCGTCAGCTCTCCAGCGCGAGTCGGCGGCGTCTGGCCGGCGCCGGCGACTCCGGCCCGTCGCAGCAACGCCTTGACCCGCGCCAGTAGTGTGCGCGGACTAAACGGCTTGGTCAGATAATCGTCAGCGCCCAGTTCGAGCGCCCGCACCAGATCAGCTTCCTCGCCTCGCGCCGTGAGCATCATGATGGGCAGGGCGGACTCGCCGCGCAGCGCGGCGCACAATTCAAAACCGGAACCGCCAGGCAGGTTGATGTCGAGTATCGCCAAATCCGGAGCCTCAGCGCGATAAACCGCAAGTGCCGTCCCGTAGCTGTTGGCCTGTACCACCGGGTAGCCGGCCTGCCGCAACGCGAAACTCACAACCGCGAGCATGTCACTGTCATCGTCGACCACCAGCAGCTTCACGTTTGGCTCCCCCTGGGTAGCGTCACGGTAAACCGTGTTCGCTGCTCGGTCGTCCGCTCCACGCGAACGCTCCCCGCGTGCCGTGCGACGATGGATTTGACAATCCACAACCCAAGTCCAAGCCCTGGCGCGTCGGGTTCAGTCCCCTCGGCCCGCCGGAAGCGCTCGAAGATGACGCTCTGGTTCGACTCAGCCACACCCGGACCCTGATCCTCGACCCACAGCTCGACATCGCGTTCCAGGGTCCGCCCGCCGACGGTAATCACTGTGCCGTCCGGCGCAAACTTGATGGCATTGGACAGCAGATTGATCAGCACCTGGGTGAGCCGCTCGCCATCGCCCGGTATCGCATCGGGCAGCGCCTGCAGCGCTACCTGCAGCGTCAGTGAACGCTGGGCGAGGAGCGGGGCCAGCAGGTCGCCCGCCTCGCGCACGATTTCCTGCAGATCGATCCACTGGTGGCGGATGGCAAGCTGCCCGGACTCGATCCGGACGCTCTCGAGGTTGCCTGGTTGTTGGAGACGGGGTACACGCCGCAGACCGTCCGGTGGATGTTGAGGGATCTGAGCCGGTTGGGCAGGTGGATGGACGCCGAGGACGTCGCGATCGGCGCGCTGACCGTCAGCGGTGTCGAGTCGTGGCTCGCTGCGCGGCGGGCTGCTGATGGGTATCGGGTCCCGACTGTCCGGGCGTTGCGAGCGCTGCTGAGTTATCTGGGCGAGGTCGGCGTGATGGGCGAGGAAGAGCCGCTTGAGCTTTTGCCGGTCGAGGCGCTTGTCGACGGGTACCGGCATTGGCTGATCGCTGATCGTGGGTTGGCGGCGATGACGGTCCTTCGGTACGAGACGCTCGCTCGCCGGTTCCTGGCCGCGCGCGTGACATCGACCGACGAGCTCGGGGTGGTCGGCGTTGACGGCGCGGTTGTGTCCCGGTTCCTGCTGGGCGAATGCGACCGGGTGTCCCTCGGGTCGGCGAAAGGGAAGGTCGCGGAGCTGCGGTCGCTGCTCAGGTTCCTGCACGTCCGTGGGTTTACGCCCAGGTCGTTGGCCGAGTCCGTTCCGGGTGTCGCGGGGTGGCGGGAAACCGGGATCCCGCCGACGATGCCGCAGGCCGACATCGAGGCGCTGCTGGCCAACTGCGATCGCTCGACGCTCGACGGTGCGCGGGACCGAGCGATGCTGATGCTGCTCGCCCGGCTGGGGTTACGGTCGATTGAGATCGCCCGCCTCCAACTCGATGATCTCGATTGGCGCGCTGGCGATCTGCTCGTGCGAGGCAAGGCTCGCCGGGAGGATCGACTCCCGATCCCGGACGATGTCGGCGTCGCGCTCGCGGAGTATTTGGCGTTGCGCGGCCGGCACGACTCGCGGAGCGTGTTTCTCACATTGCGGGCGCCGACTCGTCCGATCCGCGCTGACCTGGTCGGCGATGTCGTGCAGCGCCATTGCCGGCAGGCGGGCGTCCCGCACGTCGGTCCGCACCGGCTCAGGCACACGCTCGCGACCAGGATGCTCGCCCAGGGTGCGGCGTTGGCGGACATCAGTCAGGTGCTGCGCCACAGCGATCTGGCGACGACCGCGATCTACGCAAAGGTCGATCTCGGCCGCCTACGACAGGTCGCGCGGCCGTGGCCGGGAGCGGCACGATGACCGCGCTTGAGCAGCACCTCCGCGAGTATCTCCAGCTTCGCCGCACGCTCGGTCACAAGCTCGCTGACGCGCACCGGCTGCTGCCCCGGTTTGTGACCTACCTCGACGTGCACAACATCGAGTTCGTGACGGTCGAGGCGGCGCTCGCGTGGTCGTTGGAGCGTGAGGTGCCGGTCGGCAGTGTCGTTCCGTCCCACCGGATGATGGTCGTCCGCGGGTTTGCTCGGTACTTGTCCGGGATCGACGCTCGGACCGAGGTCCCGCCCGCCGGGACGATTCGTCACCCGAACCGGTGGCGACGACCGTTCATCTACTCAGACGCGGACGTGCTCGCGATGATCGAGCAGGCGCGGGTGGTGATCCCGCAGCCGTTGCGTTCAGCGACCTACCAGACGCTGATCGGACTGCTCGCCACCACCGGCTTGCGGGTCGGGGAGGCGCTGCGCCTGAACCGCGACGATTTGGACCGGGCCGAAGGGGTGCTGCGGATCCGCGAGTCGAAGTTCGGCAAATCACGGCTCGTGCCGCTCCACGCCAGCACCGTCGAAGCGCTCGAGCGCTACGACCACACCCGCCAACGGCTGCTGCCCGAGCCAGCCACCGAGAGCCTGTTCGTGTCGCTGCGCGGGACCCGCGTGATCTACGAGACCGTCTGGCCCGTGCACCGCCGGTTCTGCGAGTTGGCTGGTGTCGGCGCAGGCTCGACCGTGACGCCGAGAATTCACGACCACAGGCATGCGTTCGCTGTCAAGACGCTGCTTGGCTGGTATCAGGACGGCCTGGACGTCCCGTCCCGGATCGGTTGGCTCTCGACGTATCTCGGGCATCGAGAGCCGCGCTACACCTATCACTACCTATCCGCCGCGCCGGATCTGCTCGCGCACGCCGCCCGGCTGCTCAACGACGCACAGGCGGTCCGGCCATGACCGCTGTCGCGCCGACGCTGCAGGCATTCTTCACCGACCGACTGACCCGGCAGTTGCAAGCCAGCCCCCGGACGATCGCGTCCTACCGCGACACGCTCCGGCTGCTGCTCTGCTTCACGCACGACACGACCGGCAAACAGCCCGCCAAGCTCGATTGGGACGACCTGAACGAGACGCTGATCTCCGCGTTCCTTGATCATCTCGAGACCGACCGTCACAACACGCCGCGAACTCGGAACCTGCGGCTGACCGCGATCCGGTCGCTGTTCAAATACGCGGCTTTGCGACACCCCGAGCACGCGAGCGCGATCGCGCGGGTTCTGTCGATCCCGCCCAAGAGGCATCAGAAGCGGCTGATCTCGTTCCTCACCGCCGAGGAGAGCCGAACGTTGATTGACGCGCCCGACCAGTCCCGCTGGGAGGGCCGTCGTGACCGCGCGATGCTGACCCTCACGATCCAGGCCGGGCTGCGGGTGTCCGAGCTGATCGCGCTGAACACAGGCGACATCCAGCTCGGGACGGGCGCGCACGTCCGTTGCGAAGGCAAAGGCCGAAAGCAGAGGACGGTGCCCCTGACCACGCCCGCCCAAGCTGTCCTCACCGGTTGGCTGGCCGAGCGTGCCGGAAGGCCTACCGATCCGTTGTTCGTGACTCGCACGGGCCGACGGCTCAGCCGCGACGCGATCGAGCAACGCGTCACCGTCCACGCCACCACGGCGACCTTGAGATGCCCATCACTGGCGAGCAAACAGCTGCACCCGCACGTGCTCCGTCACAGCTGCGCGATGTCACTTCTCCAAGCCGGCGTCGACACCACGGTCATCGCGCTCTGGTTAGGCCACGCGGATGTCCGCTCGACCCAGCCCTACCTCCACGCCGATCTCACGATCAAGGAGAAAGCCCTCGCGCTCGTCACGCCGGCCGACGTCAGGCCTGGCCGATACAAGCCCGCGGACAGCGATCCTCGCGTTCCTCGAGAGCCTGTGACTATGCCGACAAGCTGGCCGGCGCCAGCGAGAAGAAGCCCAGCGGGCGCAAGGCGTTCAGACCGGCCGCGACGGCGATGTCGGCATAGTCGCGGTATCGGCACAGGTCGCACTATGCGGATATCCGCATAGTGCGACGAGCTTGGCTATCTGGCCTTGCCCGACGGAGCCGCCGAGCTCGTCTTCCAAGTCCTGTCCGAGCGACACGAGCGCGGATCACTGATCATCACCACGAACCTGGCGTTCAGCAAAGCGCACAGGTTCGCGTGAAGGTGTGGACTGTGATTGCAACGCTCATAGGTTCGCGAACGCGGCGGCTTCGGTCTCGACGGCGCCTATCAGGTAGTGCAGCGCTCCTTCGGGTGTCATCCCGAACGCGGCGGCGACGAGCCGCGGGTCGAGGCGGTGGGTGAGCTCCGCGAGTCGGGTCTGGCGCAGCAGGCGGGGGGTGACGCCGGCGGGGTCGAGGACGTGCGAGAGGTATGGCTGGGAGGCTGGGGTGCGGTGCGCGCGGGTGCCGCGGGTGACGATCACATGCGGGTTCTCGGTGCCGAGCCCGGCTCGGTGGGCGAGGCAGCGCTCGAGCGCGGCGAAGCTGAGCGGGTCGAGCGGCACCGGGTGCGGTCGCCGACCGAGCCTGACCTTCTCGTCGCGGTGTTGACGTCGTTGACGGTGAGCGGTCGCAGCTCGCTGACCGCCGCGGCGTGCAGCAGCGCGAGCAGTCCGACGAGCGCTTCGTGCGGGTGGCAGTCTCCGGCTGCCCAGCGGCGCAGCAGCCGTGCCTGGTCGCGTCGGGTGAGGGTGCGGCCGCGGAAGCCGCGGGCGGGTCGGTGCGCGAGACCCGTCGGTCGGGTCGGTGAGGCAGATCCGCTGCTGGCGGGCGAAGCGGAAGAAGTTGCGCAGTGCCGCCAGCCGGAAGCCGCGATCGCGGCCGGTGGCGAGGAAAGCCTCGATGTGCGGGCGAGAGCAGGTCGCCCAGTCGCACACGCCATCGCGGTCAAGCCGCGCGGCGAGCGCGGCGAGGACCGCGAGCCGCTGCTCAATGGTGTGATCTGTGAGTGGCTGTTCGCCGACCCGGCGGGCGCGCTCACGACCGGACAGCAGCCATGCTGCGTATCGCTCGGCGGCGGGGCGCAACGGCAGCGGGCAGCGCTCGATCCGGCGCGCGCGTCGGCCATGAGCGAGGCGGCCCCGCTCGTCGCTGGCGAGCACCAGCCCGCGGTGGACGAGAAACGCTTCGAGCAGCCGGGCGGTGTCTCCCGGGCTGCGGCCCGAACGGCCGCCGTCTGAGACGGCGGCGATCAGCGCGGCCGGCCGCTCGATACCAGCGTTGAGCGTCTGCTCCAGGCGGCGCAGGTGCCGCACGCTGACCGCGGGCGCTGAGCGCTCCAGCAGCCAGCCGGCGAACGCGCCGAACCAGTGCCGGGCAGCGCTCGGCGAGCCGTTCCTGGGCGCCTTGGACCCACACGCCGACGATCAGCGGATCGCGCTGATAGCAGGCGTTGCACAGGCCGTGAGCGGCGTGGCGGCGCACCTGACCGCAGCGCCGACAGCGCCTGGGTGTGGGCTGCTTGCGCGGGCGGGCACGACGGATGCAGCGATGACAGCGCGGCCCCTCCGGGGTTGGGCGAAGCCGCCACCGCTCGCCGCAACCGGGGCAGGACTTCCTTGGCGGCGTCGTGCTTGGCGCGCCAATAGCAAGGAGTGCAGCGTCCACGCGCGTGCAGCTTCCCGTCGTGGCCGCAGTCGGCGCACACGCCCTCCATCAGCTCAGAAGGGCGGCGGGGTGCGCGAGCGTTGCTGTCCGCGCGCTGCGCGTTCCCCGGCAGGCTTGGAGCGGCTGGCGGGCTTGGCGACCGGGGTGGTGTCGATCTCGATCAGCTCCGAGGGCTGGCAGTCGAGCGCCACGCACAACGCCTGAAGAGTCGAGAGCTTGAGCTGCTTGGGAGCGTGGCGCATCAGCGCCGAGACCGACGCGGCCGACATCTCAACCCCGGCGCGCTCGGCCAGCAGCCGGCGCAGCTGCGCGCCGGTCCAGATCTCGCGTTGCGCGGCGGCCATCCGCAGCTTC